>NZ_VWWJ01000029.1 GCF_011753055.1 Burkholderia sp. Ax-1719
CGCCGGCTCGCCGCCGAGCGCCGCGGCGAAGGCCGCTTCGAGCTCGGCGCGCGGCGTGCGCGCGAGAACCGCCATCCAGGCGCGGCGCGCGGCGGAAGCGGCGGCGGTGGACGGGGCGGAGGATGCGTTCATCGGAGTTCCTGTGTCGTGAACGGAATTGAACTGCGGATAAAACAGGGGCGAAGCGGATGAAACAGTTGCCGGATTGCGCACATCGCAAGGCGTCGCGACGTCGGGACATTGGAGCATCTATTCATCTAAACGTCTAGACGTTTCATGTTACAGTGAACCCGCACCGGCACTGGAGACGTTTTCATATTTCCATCACGCCCTGGCCACTACAATGCGCAAAACGCTATTGAAACCGAGGGGAATGACAGCACCATGACATCGAACGACGACGCGCAACACAGCACGCTCGAACGCGGCGCAGGGCTGGCGGTGTGGCGGCAGATCGAGCAGATCCTCGCAGCCGAGATCGCCGCGAAGGGTTTCGGCGACGACGGCCGCCTGCCGAGCGAAGGCGAACTGGCGAAGCGCTTCGACGTGAACCGCCATACGGTGCGGCGCGCGATGCTGGGTCTCGCGGCGCAGGGTCTCGTGAGCGTCGAGCAGGGGCGCGGCACGTTCGTGCAGCCCGGCGCGATCGACTACAGCATCGGCAAGCGCACGCGTTTTACGGAAAACCTGCAGCGCCATCAGCATTCGGCGGTGGGCAAGCTGCTGGCGTCGTCGCGCGTGAAGGCAGATCCGGCGGTCGCCAAGGCGCTGGGGCTGCGCGCGGGCGCATTGGTCTATCGGCTGGAAACGCTGCACGAGTCGGACGGCGTGCCGCTCACCTATGCGCGCAGCTGGTATCCGGCCGCGCGTTTTGCTGATCTCCCCGCGGTGATGGAGCGCGTCGACAGCACCTCGAAGGCGCTCGCCGAATTCGGCGTGAGCGACTATCTGCGTAAATGGAGCCGTATCGGCAGTGTGCTGCCCGAGCCGGAAGTGGCGCGGCGGCTCAACATCAACCGGCAGCAGCCGGTGCTATGGGTCGAAAACGTCGACGTCGATCTGGAAGGCGTGGCGATCAAATATGGCGTGACGCACTTCGCGGCGGACCGCGTGCAATTGATGGTGGAGCACGAAATATGACGACCTCGATGACCACCGCGATGACCACCGCGATGAGCGTCGCGCACGACGGCTGGGGCGCGGCGACGCGCTTCGCGCTCTATTACGCGCCGCCGCGCGAGAGCGCCTGGTGGCGCGCCGGTTGCGAGTGGCTTGGCCGCGATCCGGAAAGCGGCGCGACGCTTGCGCCGCCGCAGCCCGCAGAACTTGAAAAGCCGCTAGCGGCGCTGAGTGTCGCGCCCGCTCGATATGGCTGGCACGGCACGCTCGTGCCGCCGTTTCGTCTCGCCGATGGCGTGACGCCGCAGGCGCTGGTGGCCGCCGCGCAGGCGTGGGCCGCACGGCGCGCGCGCTTCGAGGTAGCGGCGCAGGCGGCCACACTGGGCCGCTTCGTCGCGGTTAAGGCAAGCGACGACGCAGGCGCGCAGGCGCTCCAGGATCTGGCCGCGGACGCCTTGCGCACCCTCGGCTCGCTGCGCGCGGCGCAGACGGCCGCCGAACTGGCGAAACGCCTGGACGCGCCGCTGACGCCGCGCCAGCGCGATTACGTCGAAACCTGGGGCTATCCGTATGTGTTCGACGAGTTCCGTTTTCATATGACGCTTTCCGATTCGCTCGACGATGCGCCCACGCGCGCCGCGCTGATGCACGCCTGGAACGCGCAGATGCACGACGCGGGTCCGCTGCCCGTGCACGGCGCGGCGATCTACGTCGAGCCGCAGCCTGGCGCGCCCTTCGTGCTTTGGAAGCGCGTGAATTTCTCGCAGCAGCAGGAGATAGCGGCATGACGGCCCGACTGATCTACGTAATGGGCCCGTCGGGCGCGGGCAAGGACACGTTGCTTGGCTACGCGCGCAAGCGGCTTGCGGCGGAAGGCGTGGTATTCGCGCATCGCTACATCACGCGCGAGGAAGGTGGCGGCGAAAACCATATCGCGCTCACCGATACCGAATTCGAAGCGCGTGCGCGACTGGGCCTGTTCGCGCTGCAATGGCGTAGCCACGCGCTGCGTTATGGGATCGGCGTGGAAGTCGAGCAGTGGCTCAAGCTGGGCTGCACCGTCGTGGTGAACGGCTCGCGCGCCTACGTGAGCGAGGCGCTGGCGCGCTTTCCGCGTATGACGCTCGTGCATGTGAACGCGGCGCAACACGTGCTGGCCGCGCGGCTGGCTTCGCGTGCGCGCGAGACGCCCGAGCAGGTCGCGGAACGACTGGCGCGGCGCGCGCCGTTCGAAGTGCCCGAGGGCGCGACGTTCGTGCAGATCGACAATTCCGGACGGATCGAGGATGCGGGCGCGGCCTTCGTCGCGGCGGTTCAGCGGGTGGCGCTGAAGGGCTGAGACGGCCGGTGCACCATGCGCCGCGCCGGGGCCCGGGTATTTTTGGTCGCGCGATGGGCTCATGAGAAGATGACGCCGAGTCGCAGGTCGCTACAAAATACCGCCACAAAACCTCAACGAGACCGCCCTTGGACCGCTTCCAGGAGATGCAGATTTTCACGCGCATCGTCGACCGCCGCAGTTTCACGCAGGCGGCCGAAGACCTGAACCTGCCGCGCGCCACCGTCACCAATTCGATCAAGCGTCTGGAGACGCGCCTGGGCGTGCGCCTGCTGGAGCGCACCACGCGCCAGGTGAAGCCCACGCCCGACGGCGACGCCTACTATCAGCGCTGCACGCGTTTGCTGGCCGATCTCGAGGAAACCGAAGAAGCCTTCCGCGACACCGACCCGCACGGCCGCCTGCGCGTGAACATGCAGGGCACGCTCGCGCAGTATTTCGTGATGCCGCGCCTGCCGCAATTTCTCGCGCGCTATCCGCGCATCGAACTCTTCATTGGCTCGGGCGACCATTTCGTCGATCTGGTGCGCGAGGGCATCGACTGCGTGCTGCGCGCGGGCGAACTCAGCGATTCGTCGATGATTGCGCGGCGCGTCGCGCTGCTCGAACAGGTGACGGTCGCGAGTCCCGCGTATCTCGAACGGCACGGCGACCCCGCTTCGATCGACGCGCTGCTGGACGGGCACCGCGCCGTCAACTACCTCTCGCCCGCTACGGGCCGCGCCCATCCGCTCGAATTCGCGCTGCCCGACGGCGTGCGCAATGTCACGCTGCCCGGCCCGGTGGGCGTGAATGGCGCCGAGCTGTACACGGCGGGCGCGATCGCGGGTCTCGGGCTGGTGCAGGTGCCGCGCTATCGCGTGCGCGAGCAACTGGCCAACGGCGAGCTGTGCGTCGTGCTGGCCGATCAGCCGCCGCCGCCGATGCCGGTGTCCGTGATGTTTCCGCAGGCGCGCCAGCTTTCGCTACGCGTGCGCACTTTTACGGACTGGCTCGTTCAGGTCTTCGCGGACGTCGGCTAAAACGACGGCGCGCGCCAGGCGCGGCGCGGTCAAGCGGCGTCTTTGGCCGCCTGGATCAGCTTCCAGCCATTCCCGGCTGGGTCGCGAAAGCCCGCATCGACACTGCCGAAGCGTTCCACCGGCTCCTGGGTGAACTCGACGCCTTTGGCTTTCCATTCGGCGTAGCGCGCGCGGCAATCGGCGACGGTGAGCACGAGCGGCGGCATCGCGCCTTTGGCGACCATCGCGCGCAGCGTCTGGGCGGTCGCTTCGTCGTGGACCGGCGGCCCCGGCGTGAATACGCCGAGCTGGAACGACGGTTGATCCGGATGCTGGATCGTCAGCCAGCGATAGGCGCCGTTGCGCACATCGGTATGGACCTTGAAGCCCAGTTTATCGACGTAAAACGCCAGCGCCGCGTCCTGATCGTCGACATAGATGCCTGCCACATTGATCCCTTCGTTCATGGTTCCTCCCTCTCTGGTTTGTCAGATCGATTTGATCGACTTGATCGATGTGATCGGGTCGATGGCTGGACTGTAGCCTTCGCCTCGCGGCGGCGCTTCTCCAAAACTGCGCTTGTGAGGTCGGGGCGTTGCGCGGCTTTGAGCACGCAGGCTGGCACGCGGTCGAGCTGGGCGGTGTCGGCGTGCGCCTGGGCTTCGCGGCGGGCGTCGCTGGGGCTCAGGCCCGTGATGTCGCGGAACGTGCGGCCAAAGGTGCCGAGGCTCTCCCAGCCGGTCGCGAAGGCGATTTCGGTGATGCTCAGCGCGGAGTCGCGCAGGAGCGTGGTGGCCTGTTCGATGCGGCGCGTCAGCAGATAGCGGTGCGGCGGGATGCCGAACGCGCGCTTGAAGGCGCGCGCGAAATGGGCTTCGGAAACGCCGCTGACTTCGGCCAGACGGCTGACCGGCCAGGCTTCGTGCGAGGCCGCGTCGATGCGGTCTTTGGCGCGCAGCAGGCGGCGCAGGAGGGCGGGGTCCTGAGGGGCCTGGCTGTCTGTCATGCGTACCTGGGGCGGAGGGACTGGGCTGAAGGGGGCTGACGCAGCCGGGCGCTTGACTTAGAGTGCACTCGAAGTCCTAACCTGAGATCCGTCATGTCAAAAGCCCTGACTATTGGTCAGGTGGCCGCGGCCACCGGCGTCACGACCCATACGCTACGTTATTACGAGCAGGCCGGCCTGCTGCGCGCCATCGGACGCACGCAGGCCGGGCATCGGCTGTATTCGCCGGCGGATATGGACTGGCTGCAGTTCGTCATGCGTCTGAAAGCGACCGGCATGCCGATCGCGTCGATCCAGGCGTTTTCCGGACTGCGCTCGCAAGGCGACGCGACCTACGACGCCCGCCGCGAGATGCTGGCTGCGCACCGCAACGAGGTGCTGGCGCGCATCGAGGACCTGCAGGCCAATCTTGCCGCGATCACGGACAAGATCGCCTGGTACGAAACGGCGGCGCGCAAGGTGACGCGCGAGGCGGCGCGACATGACGAAGACGCTCAAACCCATCGACAGGAAGAGGATTCGCCATGGATACCGGAAACAACGCAGCGCTCCAGAAGCGCGACCGCTATGCGCAAGGCTGGCAAAAACTGAAAGAGATCGACGGGGCGGCGGGCGAGAAAGTCGTCGCGGCACTCGCGCCGATCGCGCCGGATTTTGGCCGCTTGCTGATCGAGTTCGGCTTCGGCGACATCTATAGCCGGCCTCAACTCGATCTGCGCGCCCGCGAAATCGCCACGATTGCTGCGCTGGCCGCGCTCGGCAACGCGCAACCGCAGCTCAAGATCCATATCGAGGCCGCGCTGAATGTGGGCTGCACCCGCGATGAGATCGTCGAGGTGTTCATGCAGATGGCGCTTTATGCGGGCTTCCCGGCGGCGCTTAATGCATTGTTCGCCGCGCGGGAGGTGTTTGAGGCGAGCGAGGCGGTGGCGGCAGCCGACTGACCTGGCCTGAGCGATGCGCGCCGACGCCATCCCTTAAGTGCGCCGCGAAACCATCCCCGACACGCGCTGGGCCGCTTGCTGCAGCGGCTCCAGGAAGGTCTTGACCATCTGCTTCGCCGAGGTGCGCTGTGCATTGCCGCTGATGTTCATCGCGGCGATCACGCGCCCCTGACGGTTGCGGATGGGCGCGGAGATCGAGATCAGCCCGCCCTCCAGTTCCTGATCGACGATGGCCCAGCCCTGCTGGCGGACCTGGGCGATGATCTTCTTGAGTTCTTCCTTGTCCGTCACGGTGCGCGGCGTGTGCGCATAGAGCGGCGACGCGCCCAGTGTGGCGTCGAGCGCGTCCTCGTCGAGCGCGGACAACAGCACGCGCCCCATGGAAGTGCAATAGGCGGGCAGGCGGCTGCCGATCGACAGATTGATCGTCATGATCTTGTGCGTGGGCACGCGCAGCACGTAGACGATCTCGGTGCGATCCAGCACGGCCGCCGAGCAGCTTTCGTGCACCTCACCGGAAAGGGCTTCCATCACCGGCTCGGCCAGATTCCAGAACGGCATCGACGTCAGATAGGCGAAGCCGAGGTCGAGAATCTTGGGCGTGAGGCGGAACAGCCGCCCTTCGGCTTCGACGTAGCCCAGCGTTTGCAGCGTGAGCAGGATGCGCCGCGCGCCCGCGCGCGTGAGGCCGGTGGCGGCGGCAACGTCGGTGAGCGTCTGCTCGGGGTGCTCGGCGTTGAACGCGCGGATCACGGAAAGCCCGCGCGCGAACGACTGCACATAGGAGTCGCCCGGCTTTTCGGGAATGTCCGTCTGCTCGTCGGAAGGGGCGGGCGGAACGCGGTTAGCGGGGTTCATGGCGTCGTGGCGTCGGATCAAGGGCTGGAGGCGGCGCGAAAGGAACCCATGACGATAGCGCAAGCGCTTTGTTTCGCCAACCGGCGCGCGGCGGTGTTGTGGCGCATCGGCGCGAATAATGCAAGCGGGACGTGTCGTTTCTCCGAACAGGTCATTTGATTTTTCGCAAGCAAATTGCGGGGTAATCGAATTGACGCTTCGATTGAATATCGATAATGCGCATTAATTTATTTATTTGCGTCGTGATTAATTAAAAAGACCCGCTCGGTCATCACGGGTGCCGGTCATTTTCTGCTTTCTACGCTAATCACAACCTTTCGCCACATTCACGCGATTCTTCGCCTGGCAAGCAGTTGCAACGGCCTGCGGCGCCTTGTCGCGCTGGCGGCTGCGGCGGTGCGAAAGATAAATGAAAGATATGTGTGTCGTTCCGTCGCGTTGGGGGCTATACGCTTTAAGGCCTCAATAAACCTTAGCCTAAATCAAATTTCTGAATAAGTCGTTTCCGTAGAATTTCGCTAAAAACGGTACGGGTGCATTTTGCATGGCGGGTTTTGCAATGCGGATGCGTGACAGCGTTCAAAGTGATTAAACGGAAAAGCAGGCAAACATGAAGAGAAAAGCCTTCAAAAGGTGGTTAATCCCCCTCGGCGGCGGGCTCATCGCCACGCTCGCGGGATGTAGCGGCAACCTCACAGTGCTTGACCCCAAAGGCAGCGTTGGCGTGGCCGAAAAATCCCTCATCGCCACGGCCACATGGGCCATGTTGCTGGTGGTGGTGCCGGTGATCCTGCTCACGCTCTATTTCGCCTGGCGCTACCGCGCGTCCAACCGCAACGCCACCTACGCGCCCAAATGGGCGCATTCCACGGCAATCGAAGTCGTCGTCTGGACCATTCCGGCCATCATCATCCTGTTCCTCGCGGTGCTCACCTGGAAGACCACGCACGAGCTCGATCCCTACAAGCCGCTCGAATCGAACGTGAAGCCCATCAATGTCGAGGTTGTCGCGCTCGACTGGAAGTGGCTTTTCATCTATCCGGATCTCGGCATTGCCACGGTGAACCAGCTTGCTGTGCCGGTGGGTACGCCGGTCAACTTCCGCATCACCTCGGATTCGGTGATGAATTCGTTCTTCATCCCGCAACTGGGCACCCAGGTCTACGCGATGGCGGGCATGCAGACGCGCCTGCATCTCGTCGCCGACGAAGCCGGCAACTACGAAGGCATTTCAGCCAACTACAGCGGCAAAGGCTTCTCCGACATGAAGTTCCGCACGCTCGCCACCAGCCAGCAGGATTTCGACGCGTGGGTGCAAAAGGTCAAGGCCTCGCACGACGGTTTGTCGATGGACCAGTACGCGGGCGTCGCCCAGCCGACCGAGAAGGCGCCGGTGCAGTACTTCTCGACCGTCGACCCGAAGCTCTTCAACAACATCATCGCGAAGTACAACAACGGCCACGTCACGGACTTCAATGACCCGTCGTGCGTGACCAAGGGGTAAGCAGTCATGTTCGGAAAACTCACCTTAGAGGCGATCCCGTTCGATCAGCCGATCATCATGGGCGCCGCGGCGTTCATGGCGCTGATCGTGGTCGCCGTGCTCGGTCTCGTGACCTGGGCCGGCAAGTGGCAATACATCTGGTCCGAATGGCTCACGAGCGTGGACCACAAGCGCATCGGCCTGATGTACATCATCGTGGCGGTGCTGATGCTCGTGCGCGGCTTTGCCGACGCCGTCATGATGCGCATCCAGCAGGCCATCGCCTTCGACGCGCCAGGCTATCTGCCGCCGCATCACTATGACCAGATCTTCTCGGCGCACGGCGTCATCATGATCTTCTTCATGGCGATGGCGCTCATGGTTGGCCTGTTCAACCTCGTGGTGCCGCTGCAGATCGGCGCGCGCGACGTGGCGTTCCCGTTCCTGAACTCGCTGTCGTTCTGGATGACGGCAATCAGCGCGATCCTCATCAACCTGTCGCTGGTGGTCGGCGAGTTCGCGCAAACGGGCTGGCTCGCGTATCCGCCGCTGTCGGAATTGCAGTTCAGTCCGGGCGTGGGCGTCGACTACTACATCTGGTCGCTGCAGCTTTCGGGTGTGGGCACGCTCATTACCGGCATCAACTTCTTCGTCACCATCCTGAAGATGCGCGCGCCGGGCATGAGCCTCATGAAGATGCCGGTGTTCACGTGGACCGCGCTGTGCTCGAACGTGCTAATCATGGCCACGTTCCCGATCCTCACGATCGCGCTCGCTCTGCTGGGCTTCGACCGTTACGTCGGCACGCACTTCTTCACGAATGACGGCGGCGGCAACGTCATGCTGTATCTGAACCTGATCTGGGCCTGGGGCCACCCCGAGGTGTACATCCTCGTGCTGCCTGCGTTCGGCATCTATTCGGAAGTCATGGCCACGTTCTCGAAGAAGCCGCTGTTCGGTTACAAGACCATGGTGTATGCCTCGTGCGCCATCATGATCCTGGCTTTCCTCGTGTGGCTGCACCACTTCTTCACGATGGGCTCGGGCGCCGACGTCAACGCGTTCTTCGGCATCATGACGATGGTGATCGCGATTCCTACGGGCGTGAAAATCTTCAACTGGCTGTTCACGATGTATCGCGGCCGCATCCAGTTCACCGCACCGGTGCTGTGGACGATCGGCTTCATGGTGACGTTCTCGATCGGTGGCATGACCGGCGTGATGATGGCGATCCCGGGCGCGGATTTCGTGCTGCACAACTCGCTGTTCCTGATCGCTCACTTCCATAACGCCATCATCGGCGGCGTGGTGTTCGGCTACCTCGCGGGCCTGCACTACTGGTTCCCGAAGGTGTTCGGCCTCAAGCCGAACGAAAAGCTCGGCAAGGCGTCGTTCTGGTGCTGGTTCGTCGGCTTCTACGTCGCCTTCGTGCCGCTCTACGTACTGGGCTTCATGGGCGCCACCCGCCGTCTGAACCATTACGACAATCCCGCCTGGCAGCCGTATTTCGTCGTCGCAGCAATCGGCGCGGCGATCATTGCGCTGGGCGTGGTGTTCCAGGTGCTGCAGTGGGTGATGGCGTTCGTCAATCGCAACAAGGCGGAATGCCAGGACGTCACCGGCGATCCGTGGGATGGCCGCACGCTCGAATGGGCGACTTCGTCGCCGCCGCCGGTCTATAACTTCGCGGTCATTCCGCAGGTGCAGGAAATCGATGCGTTCGCCCATATGAAGGAAACGGGCCGCGGTCTGGGCCTGGCGGCGAAGTACAGCGATATCCATATGCCGTCGAATACGTCGGCGGGCTTTTTCGTCGGCATGTTCAGCCTGGTGCTGGGTTTTGCAGGCGTGTGGCACATCGTCTGGCTCGCCGTGCTGGCGTTCGTCGCCATCGTCGTGACGATCGCCGCGCGCAGTTTCAGCGACGACGACGGCTATTACATTCCGGCCGCGAAGGTTCGCGAGATCGAAGAGAAGCGCCATCGCGCGACGGTTGCCGTCGAGCGCGATCTGGCGGCAGTGGAGGCCTAAGCCATGCTACAGAAAACCAATGCGACAACGCTCGCCGAATTCGATCATCACGATCATCCGCCGTCGAACTCGGTGTTCGGCTTCTGGATCTACCTGATGACGGACTGCGTGCTGTTCGCCTCGCTGTTCGCGACGTTTGGCGTGCTCGCACACCAGTACGCCGGCGGCCCGACGGGCAAGGATCTGTTCGACGTCACCGGCGTGGCGATCGAAACCGCCGTGCTGCTGCTGTCGAGCATCACCTACGGTTTCGCGATGCTCGGCGCGCAGCAGCGCAAGAGTGGCGCGGTGCTGGGCTGGCTCGCCGTCACCTTCATTCTGGGTGCGACGTTCCTCGTGCTCGAACTGCGCGAGTTCTCGCACCTGATCGCCGATGGCGCCGGTCCGCAGCGCAGCGCGTTTCTCTCGTCGTTCTTCGTGCTGGTCAGCACGCACGGTCTGCACGTGTTCTTCGGTCTCGTCTGGATGGCCGTGCTGATGATCCAGGTCCTGCGCCGTCCGCAACTGGACGAGCGCGAAGTGCGTCGCCTGACGTGTCTGAGTCTCTTCTGGCACTTCCTGGATGTGGTGTGGATCTGCGTGTTTACTTTTGTCTATCTCGGGAGCGTGCTCTAAATGGCCCATTCTCATAGCGAAGCCCATGGCACCTTCGGCAGCTACGCGGCGGGCTTTATCCTCTCGGTGCTGCTGACCGCCGGTGCATTTGGCATTGTTCTGCACGGCGGCTTTGCGCCGGGCACCGGTCTCGGCATTCTTGCGGTGCTGGCCTTTGTGCAGGTGATCGTCCATCTGGTGTTTTTCCTGCACCTGAATGCGTCGCCGGGACAAGGCTGGAACGTGCTGTCGCTGGCTTACACGGTGCTGGCCGCAGCGTTCCTGATTTTCGGCACGATCTGGGTCATGCATAACGTTAGTATGAATATGATGTCGCGATAAGTTGCTCGGGTCTGGGAGCCTTGGTGTAGGAGGCGACTAGACCACTCTCCGGCAACGCGCCACCTCAAGCTTGCGATTCATCAATCCCGCTGGTTTACAGCGCAGTTAGTCTCGGCTAAGATTTTTTCGAGTCGAGAGTACTGACCGATGACGTTTTGCAGTGCGTTGGGCAATTGACCCACTCGGCTTACCGATTCCCTGGGCCACCTTCGGGTGGCCTTTTCATTGGTGCTACGGAAGCTGTATGTATCTCGCATACCTGGACGATTCCGGTTCCCCTGATGACCCCAATAGCCAGTTCTTCGTATTGGGTGGAATCATGTTGTTCGAGCGCCAGACGCATTGGCTGGAGTCGCGGATCAATCCAATCGCCGCTCGCTTCGAGGTAGACGGAAAGTATCGAGAGTTGCACGCCGGTCCCATGCGCGCAGCGAAAGACGGTTGGGACAAGTTTTCACCCGCTGAGAGGGCTCAGGCTGCCGCCGATGTTTTGCGTCTGCTGGAAAATAAGCAGTCCAAAGTCAGTGTTGTTGCCGCTGTTGTTGAAAAGTCGATGATGAAGCCGGCTGAAATCTTGCCGTACTGCTACGAGCTGCTGGCAAAGTGCTTCGATGATTGGCTCGCGTATCGCTATCAAAAGTATGGCGAGCCGGCACGCGGCATTTTCATTCTGGATCGCTCGAAATCTGCCGTCGAACAGAACGTGCAGACGCTACATCGCGTGTTCAAGCACACAGGGCACGGCAGCGGCAAGCTCAGGAACTTCGCAGAAGTCCCGATGTTCCTTGATTCAAAAGCTTCCCGGCTTATCCAGATGGCCGACAACGTCGCGTACTGGATCTATCGCCGGTATCAGTCGCTGGACAATCGAGGATTTGAAATCATCGAGCCGCACTTTTTCAAAACGGGTGCCGGACGGACGTCTTTGCACGAGTTGGTTACGCACGCTACGCGCGAAAGACTGAAAGACCTGCCCGCGCCGAAACATCCCTTTCCCGCGCCCCGCATGGCTGCCGCGCAAACGCAGACTGCTGCCCGACACGACTCGTTTCTGCAATTGAGCGAAATCGCCTGAACGAGGGCATTTGGCGATTCGCCATGCCCAAGTCCCCGGCCGCGCGAGACTTCCGTCTCGCGCGGCCTTCGTCGTTTTTGCGGCTGTAATCTTCTGGTATGGCCACCGCGACCTGCGGATACCCCTGCTTGACACTCGCGCGCCGCGACGCCTATCATGGGCGCCAAATGTTCGATTATCGACCATGAGTTCGTAGGTCGAACAAAACGCACGAGGACGTGCGCGTTCGATACCTCATTCTTCGCCCGCGCAGTCCGTCGATCCCAACTGGTTTTGCATGGGATTGCGTCCGACGCTCACATCGCGCGCGCAATCGACAGGAGACTCTTATGACGGAAGCATTCATCTGCGACGCAATTCGCACGCCGATCGGCCGCTACGCGGGCGCCCTTGCACAGGTTCGCGCTGACGATCTGGGCGCGGTGCCGCTCAAGGCGCTCATGGAGCGCAACAAGGAAGTCGACTGGGCGGCGATCGACGATGTGATCTACGGTTGCGCAAACCAGGCTGGCGAAGACAACCGCAACGTCGCGCGCATGTCGTCGCTGCTGGCGGGCTTGCCGCAGGCGGTGCCGGGTTCGACCGTCAACCGTCTGTGCGGTTCGGGCATGGATGCCGTGGGGATCGCCGCGCGCGCGCTCAAGTCGGGCGAAACCGGCCTGATGATCGCCGGCGGCGTGGAAAGCATGAGCCGCGCCCCGTTCGTGATGGGCAAGGCGAACACCGCCTTCGCGCGCGATGCTGCGATCTACGACACGACCATCGGCTGGCGTTTCGTCAACAAGCTGATGAAGCAGCAATATGGTGTCGATTCGATGCCGGAAACGGCTGAGAACGTCGCCGTCGATTTCAACGTGAGCCGCGCCGATCAGGACGCGTTCGCGGTGCGCAGCCAGCAGAAGGCCGCGCGCGCTATCGCCGACGGCACGCTGGCGCAGGAAATCGTCTCGGTCAGCATCGCGCAGAAGAAGGGCGATCCGCTGGTGGTGTCGCGCGACGAGCATCCGCGCGAGACTTCGCTCGAAGCGCTGGCGAAGCTCAAGGGCGTGGTGGGTCCGGACGGTTCGGTGACGGCAGGCAATGCCTCGGGCGTGAACGACGGCGCGTGCGCGCTGTTGCTCGCCAACGAAGAAAACGCGAAGCGCTTTGGCCTGATCCCGCGTGCGCGCGTGATCGGCATGGCGACGGCAGGGGTCGCGCCGCGCGTCATGGGCATTGGCCCGGGCCCGGCGACGCAGAAGCTACTCGCGCGTCTCGGCATGACGATCGATCAGTTCGACGTGATCGAGCTGAACGAAGCGTTTGCTTCGCAAGGTCTGGCGGTGCTGCGCATGCTGGGTGTCGCGGACGACGATCCTCGCGTCAATCCGAATGGCGGCGCGATTGCGCTGGGTCATCCGCTGGGTATGAGCGGCGCGCGTCTCGTGACGACGGCGATGTATCAACTGCATCGCACCGGCGGTCGCTACGCGCTGTGCACGATGTGTATCGGCGTCGGTCAAGGCATTGCGATTGCGATCGAGCGCGTGTAATTTGCCGCGTTGGATTCGCTTTTAGTTCGTCACTAATTCGGATCAATCGGCTCAACAAAGCCGCGAGTCTTTCAGGACTCGCGGCTTTTTGCTTTTCTGCTTTCGATATTCTTAAAATTCAACAATGAGCAACAATTGCCGTGAGAATTTCATTGGCGGTCGCCAAACATTTTCAAACAAAACACCTCAAATTAGCGGCGAATAATCTCGATCAACGCCGGTGCATTCAGCGGCCCGCGTTTTGGGCTCCCGCGTAGAATCGCTCGCACATCGGCCCAGCGCCAACGCGCCGGTCAGGCGAATGAATTCACCGTAAAGAGGAGAACGACAATGAAAAACGCATTGGTTTTGATAGCAGCACTAATGATGGACGTAGGCCTGTCGCAGGCGGCGTTTGCGCAAGACGCGCAGCCCGCATCGGCGCCGCAGCAATCGGCGCTGGCTGCGCAGGCGCAATCGGTTCTCGCCAATGCCGAACCGGTTCACGTCCAGGCCAAAATCGTCGGCATCGATCGCGGTGCGCGCATCGTCACACTGCGCGGTCCGCGCGGTAACGATCTCGATATCGGATTGAGCAAGCAGGTCAGCAATTTCGATCAACTCAACGTCGGCGATACGGTCGACGTGCTTTACAAGAACGCGCTGCTCGTGACGGCGGAGAAGGTGACGGGCAAGGACAAGGGCATCCGCAAGCGCGTCGATACCAACGTCTATCTGCCGGCGTCGTCGGGTTACGACGCGGCGCGCCAGGTCGAGGTGCAGGCGACGGTCAAGCACATCAACGCAAAGAAACGCGAGGTCACGCTGCGGGGTGCGTATCAGACCGTGACGGTGCAGGCGACGCCGGATGTCGACCTCAAGACGCTCAAGGTCGGCGACACGATTCACGCCGTTTTTGTTTCGGCCTACGCCACGCAGATTACGCCGGTCGGCGCGACGCAATAAGCCGTGCGCAAAAGCAAAACCGGCGCGCAGCGAACAGATCGCCACGCGCCGGTTTATCGACTTCTACAAGCACGGGCGCCTGTTATGGCGCCCGTTGTGCATCGGACGACGGCTTACATGCCGGCCATGCACAGGTACTTGATGACGACATAGTCGTCGATACCGTAGTGCGAACCTTCGCGGCCCAGACCCGATTGCTTCACGCCGCCGAACGGTGCGACTTCGTTCGAGATCAGGCCGGTGTTGATGCCCACCATGCCGTATTCGAGCGCTTCCGCCACGCGCCAGACGCGGCCGATGTCGCGGCTGTAGAAGTAGGCGGCCAGACCGAATTCCGTGTCGTTGGCCATCTTGATCACTTCTTCATCCGACGAGAAGCGGAACAGCGGCGCGAGCGGGCCGAAAGTTTCGTCGCGCGCAACCTTCATCGCGGGCGTGACGCCCGTGAGGATGGTCGGCTCGAAGAAGCCGTGGCCGAGCGCGTGGCGCTTGCCGCCCGTCAGCACCTGCGCACCCTTGCCGAGCGCGTCTTCGATGTGCGATTCCACCTTGAGCACGGCCGCTTCGTTGATGAGCGGGCCTTGCGTCACGCCGGCTTCCGTGCCCAGACCCACCTTGAGCTTTTCCACCGCATCGCGCAGTTTGGCGGCGAACGCGTCGTAGACGGCGTCATGCACGTAGAAGCGGTTCGTGCACACGCAGGTCTGGCCGCTGTTGCGATACTTCGAGGCGATGGCGCCTGCGACTGCGGCGTCCAGATCGGCGTCGTCGAAGACGATGAACGGCGCGTTGCCGCCCAGTTCGAGCGAGACCTTCTTGACGGTCGCGGCGCACTGGCTCATCAGCAGACGGCCCACCGGCGTCGAGCCCGTGAACGAGAGCTTGCGCACGATCGGGTTGCTGGTGAGTTCGCCGCCGATCGCCTTCGGGTCGCCCGTGACGACGCTGAACACGCCTGCCGGCACGCCTGCGCGTTCGGCCAGCACGGCCAGCGCGAGCGCCGAAAACGGCGTGGCTTCAGCGGGCTTGAGCACGATCGGGCAGCCGGCCGCGAGTGCGGGGCCGACCTTGCGCGTGATCATCGCGGCGGGGAAATTCCACGGCGTGATCGCGGCGCACACGCCGATGGCTTCCTTCGTCACGACAATGCGCTTGTCGTTGGCGGGCGTCGGAATAGTGTCACCGTAGACGCGCTTGCCTTCTTCCGCGAACCATTCGAGGAACGAGGCGGCGTAACCGATTTCGCCCTTGGCTTCGGCGATCGGCTTGCCTTGCTCGGTGGTGAGGATCAGCGCGAGGTCGTCGGCGTTTTCGATCATCAGATCGTGCCACTTGCGCAGGATGACGCTGCGCTCCTTCGCGGTCTTGGCGCGCCATGCGGGCCAGGCGGCGTTGGCGGTGGAGATCGCGCGGCGCGTTTCGGCGGCGCCCATGCGCGGCACCGTGCCGATCAGCGCGCCGGTGGCGGGATTGACCACGTCGAGCGTGGCGCCGTCTTCGGCGCCTTGCCATTCGCCGTTGATATAGGCGGCGTTCTTGAGCAGCGATGCGTCTTTCAGGTTCATCAGTGAACTCCGGACAATGCGTCTATTCGATTCGAAACGGTTAAGCGAAAACGGCACAGCGGCCAGCGCCGGTGTGCCGTTTTCGGGACTAGAGCCTAAAAGCTGTCAGGCAGAGGCTTACGCCGGCACGCCCACGGCTTCCTTGATCGACTCTTCGAGGATCGCGAGGGCTTCGTCGAACACGTTTTCCTGGATCGTCAGCGGGAACAGGAAGCGCACGACGTTCGAGTACACGCCGCACACGAGCAGCAGCAGGCCGCGGTTCAGCGCGGCGGTTTGCACGCGCTTGGTGAAGTCGGCGTCGGCTTCGTTGGTGCCCGGCTTGCAGAACTCGACGGCGTTCATCGCGCCCGGACCGCGCACGTCGGCGATCTGCGGGACTTCAGCCTTCATCGAGGTGAGCTTGGCCTTGATCTTGTCGCCCAGCTTGGTGGCGCGCTCACACAGCTTTTCTTCTTCGATGATCTCGATGACCGCGTGTGCCGAAGCGACAGCCAGCGGGTTACCGGCATACGTGCCGCCAAGGCCGCCAGGCGCTGCCGCATCCATGACTTCTGCGCGGCCGACCACGCCCGACAGCGGCATGCCGCCGGCCAGGCTCTTGGCGATCGTCATCAGGTCCGGTGCGACGTCGTAGTGTTCCATCGCGAACAGCTTGCCGGTACGGGCGAAGCCGGTTTGCACTTCGTCGGCGATCAGCAGGATGCCGTGCGTGTCGCAGATCTTGCGCAGGCCGCGCACGAAGTCCGCCGGCGCCTGGTAGAAGCCGCCTTCGCCCTGAACCGGTTCGAAGATGATCGCGGCGACGCGCTTCGGATCGATATCGGCCTTGAACAGCATCTCGATGTGCTTGAGCGAGTCAGCCGTGCTGATACCGTGGACCGAGTTGGGGTACGGAGCGTGGTAGACGTCAGCCGGGAACGGGCCGAAGTTCAGCTTGTACGGTGCGACCTTGCCGGTGAGCGCCATGCCCATCATCGTGCGACCGTGGAAACCGCCTGCGAAGGCGATCACGCCCGGACGGCCCGTCGAGGCGCGAGCGATCTTGACGGCGTTTTCGACGGCTTCAGCGCCGGTCGTGAAGAACGCGGCCTTCTTGGCGAAGCTGCCCGGAGCGCGTTGCGCGACCTTTTCGGCCAGCGAGACATACGACTCGTAGGGAACGATCTGGTAAGCGGTGTGCGTGAACTGGTCGAGCTGCGCCTTGATGGCGGCGACGATCTTCGGATGACGGTGACCCGTGTTGCAGACGGCGATACCGGCTGCGAAGTCGATGAAGCGGCGGCCTTCGACGTCCCACAGTTCCGCGTTTTCAGCGCGCTCGGCGTAGAAGTCACACATCACGCCCACGCCACGCGGGGTAATGGCGTTCTTGCGGCTCTGCAGATCGGCGTTCTTGCTCACGTTCATCTCCTTCAATGCTTTCGGTTCTGAGGTTGGTTGGTGGACCGCGTTGCCGACTCAATCGGTCGCCAGCAGTCCATGCCGCGACTATACTCAGGTTTGGCTCTAAAATTCAGAGCCATTCAGTGCAATATTTAGGAGCCAATTTCATGCGAGCGAGCGTCCTGTCCGACTGGTTGGCCCAGCGCCTTGAGCGTGGCGGCGCGCAGCCGGTGTACCGGCAACTGCACCGCTTGCTGCAGCAGGCGATCCTCTCGCGCGAACTGCCGGCGGGTGCGCGAGTCCCGTCCTCCCGGCTTCTGGCGGCGGAGTTGGGGATTGCGCGCAATACGGTGACGCAGGTTTACGAGCAATTGGTGCTCGAAGGCTATGTCACCTCGGCGACGGGGCGCGGCACGTTTGTGGCCGATACTTCGCCCGATGAGATCGTCGGCGCGGCGGAAATTGGCTCTACCGGATTGGTGAAAACCCCGAGTAAAACAGGCTCCATTTCGAACGACCAACCACGGGGCGTCGCAACTAACAGCCAATCGGCGGAGGCGCTTGCGGCATTGCCCCCGGCTGTGGGCGTGATTCAACAGCCGTCCCAGACCGCGCAGCCTCACCGACCGGCGGCTCGCGCATTGTCCGCGCGGGGAGCGCGCCTGATTGCTGGCGCGGGCGTCTCCAAGCGCCAGGGCGGTGCGTTCATGCCGGGCGTGCCGGACGTCTCGCGCTTTCCGGCGCGCATCTGGACGCGTCTGCACAACAAATACTGGCGCACGCTGCGGCCCGATCTGCTGACCTACGCGCCGGGCGGCGGCCTCGCGCTGCTGCGCCACGTGCTGGCCGATTATCTGCGCACCTCGCGATCGGTGCGCTGCTCGCCCGAGCAGATCATCATCACGACGGGAATCCACCAGTCCGTCGATCTGGCCGTGCGACTGCTGTCCGACCCGGGTGACACCATCTGGACCGAGGATCCGTGTTATTGGGGCGTGCGCAGCGTGCTGCACGTATCGGGGCTGAAGCCGCGTCCGATTGCCGTCGACAGCGAGGGCATCAATCCGTCGGCCGCCGATTTCGCAGCGCCGCCCCCTAAGCTGATCCTCGTAACGCCTTCGCACCAGTATCCGCTTGGCATGGTGATGAGTCTGGCGCGTCGGCGCACGCTGCTCGAATACGCGCGGCAGCATCAGTGCTGGATCATCGAAGACGATTACGACAGTGAATTCCGCTATGGGAGCCGGCCGCTTGCGTCGTTGCAGGGGTTGGATACGGCGGGGCAGGTGATTTACGTGGGGAGCTTTGGGAAGACACTGTTTCCGGGCTTGCGTGTGGGTTATCTGGTTGCGCCGGAGCCGCTCGCCGAGAGTTTCGCTACCGCGAGCGCCGAGCTTTATCGTGAGGGGCAGTTGTTGCAGCAGGCGGTGCTGGCCGAGTTTATTGCCGAAGGGCATTTCACGTCGCATATTCGCAAGATGCGGGCGCTTTATGGGCAGCGGCGGCAGGCAGTGCTGGATGTCGCTGCGCGGCGTTATGGGGATGCGTTGCCGGCGATGGGGGGCGATGCTGGGTTGCACGTTGTGATGCAGTTGCCTGAGGGTAGTGATGATCGCGCGGTGGCTGAGGCTGCGCTTGCACGCAATATCGTTGTGAGGCCGCTTTCAGGGTATTACTCGGAGCGCGAGCGTGCGGCTTCTGGGTTGTTGATTGGGTATGCTTGTGTGCCTGATGAGGAAATTGTGCCGGCTTTTGAATCGCTGAGTGAGGCTATTGATTTGAGTTTGCCTTTGGCTTGATGTTGGCATTTCCTTGTGTTCGTGTCGGTCTATTAGCGTCGCCCCTGTGCGGGGCGGCACCTACTTTTCTTTGCCGCGGCAAAGAAAAGTAGGCAAAAGAAAGCCGCTCAAACCGCTAATGCTTCGCGGTACACCTACAGCCTATAAAACAAAGTGGTGCCCGGGCAGCGCCCGCATCACTGGCCTAGTAACAGAGTGGTGCCATCCGCACATCCGGGGACGCTGCGCGCCCCGTGGGGTATATTTAAAACCGATGGTTTGCACTTTCCTTCGCATACCGAACCGTTGCGAGCGCAGCGAGCAACGGGATGAATGAGTCCTTTGTCACTTCGTTTTATGGCGCGAGGTGCGAGCAATGCCCAGTCACCACTCCGCTGAACGGTTAGTGGTGGACTGCGTCAAATTAGCGGTGTGAGCGGCTTTCTTTTGCTTACTTTTCTTTGCCGCGGCAAAGAAAAGTAAGTGCCGCCCCGCACAGGGGCAACGCTTGCATACCGACAACAAATCAAGGAAACGCCCGAATTCGTGCATTGCGTTTGAATCGGCGGCAAGTATCAGATCACCCGCGCCCGCAGCCGCGCCGAAACAAGATCAATTGCCGTCACCACAGCAATCACCATAATGAGCACCGCGCACGTCTGCGCATAATCGAACGAGCGAATTTCCTCGTAAAGCACCACGCCAATACCGCCAGCGCCCACCATCCCCACCACCATCGCGGAACGCACGTTAGACTCGAATCGATAGAGCGCATAAGAGATCCACAGCGGCATCACCTGCGGCAGCACGCCATAAATGATCTCGTCGAGCGGCGTCGCGCCCGTCGCGCGCACACCTTCGGCGGGACGCGGGTCGATGGCTTCGACGGCTTCGGCGAAGAGTTTGGCCAGCACGCCAGTCGTATGCACCCACAGCGCCAGCACGCCCGCAAACGGCCCAAGTCCCACCGCGACGATGAACAGCATCGCGAACACCATCTCGTTGATGGCGCGGCACGCGTCCATCAAACGGCGCATGGGATGCAACACCCACGCCGGCGCGAGGTTGTGCGCGGACATCAGCCCGCACGGCACCGCGCAGACGATCGCGAGCACCGTGCCCCACAGCGCCACGGCCACCGTCACCCACATTTCATGAGCGTAAGTGCGCCATTCGGTGAAGTCGGGCGGGAAGAAACCGCGCGCGAAGGTGCCCATGTTCGACGAGTCGGCGAGCAGGTCGAGCGGGCGCATATCTGCGCCCTGCCACGCCGCCCCAAGCAGCATGAACACGAACGCCCAAAGCACGATCGACGACCAGCTACGCTTGCCTCGCGCCGAAGCCGCTGCCGCGGACTCAGCAAGAGAAGGGGCCGTTTTTGCCTCGAAGTCCATCGAACTCATCACTGTTTGGCGGCTGCGTTGAGCGCGCCGATCTTCGCGTCGATGGCCGCGATCTGGCTCTTGCGGTCGTCGTCGGAGAGATGCGTGTCGGCCGTGATTTTCTGCTTCTGCTGGAACAGGGCGACCTGGCGGATCGGCAGCAGTTGCGCATCGGTGGCCGGTGCGAAGCCTGCGTAACCGGTGATCGAGGCCATCACGGCTTTTTCGCGCGGATCGGTCTTGGCGTAGTGATAGAAGAAGTCGCGCAGTTTCTGCTTGGTGGCTTCAGGCAGGTCCTTGCGCCACACCAGCGGGTCGGACGCGATCAGCGGCGAGGTCCACAGCACGCGCACCTGGGCAAAGCGGTCCGGATGCTTCTTTTGCAGGGTGGAAAGCTCGATGGTGTTGTTGGTCGCAATATCGACCTTGTTGTTGACCACGGCTAGCAGGTTCGCTTCGTGGCTCGACGGCAGCACCGTCTTGAAGGTCGTCGCATTCACGGAGAGGCCATGCTGCGCGAACAGGTAATAGCCGGGAATCAGCGTGCCCGAAGTCGAATTCGGATCGCCCCAGCCCAACGTCAGATCATTAGGATGCTTGAAGACGTCGTCGATCGTCTTCACCGGGCTGTTAACGTTGGTGATGAGCACCGATTTGTAGCCGGCGTCGCCGTTCGCGTAGAGCACCTTGGCGAAGATTTCGCCGTTCGAGCGGTCTACCGCCTCCATCGCCGAGGCGTTGCCGAAATAGCCGATCTGCACCTTGTTGAAGCGCATCGCTTCGATGATGCCCGAGTAGTCGGTGGCGAAGAAAGCATTGATGTGCAGACCGGTCTGACGGTTCAGATCGTCGATAAACGGTTGCCAGCGCTGTTTGAGCACCGCCGACGAATCGGTCGAGATGATGCCGAAGTTCAGGTCTTCCGCGTGGGCGGCCGTAGCGCCGAGCGAGGCGAAAGCAACGGCGCTGGCGGCGCACCAGGACAGCATGGAACGGAGCAGTTTCATGTGAGAGGCAATCCGGTTCGTGGGAAAAGAAAACGTTTGCTGGAGCGGAACAAAGAATGCGGGTGTTCAGGCGGTCTTGAGCTGGGCGCCAAAGCGTTGCGTCATCGCGTGGGCGGCGTCCGGTTCGAGCAGTTCGCGCGCGGCGCTGCCGTAGAGCTGCTGCAAAAGCGCGGGCGTGAGCGCAGCCGACGGGCCGTCGTACACCACGCGGCCATCGCGCAGCGCGACCGTGCGCGGGCAGTACTGCATGGCGATATCCACTTGATGCAGCGATACGACCACCGTCAGGCCGTGATTGCGGTTAAGCATGCGCAGCATGTCCATCACGCGGCGCGAAGATTCGGGGTCGAGTGAGGCGATCGGTTCGTCGGCGAGAATCAGGCGCGCACGCTGCACCAGCGCACGGGCGAGCGCGGCACGCTGCTGCTGGCCGCCCGAAAGATTGGCGGCGCGCTCCGCGGCCTTGTCGCCGATGCCCACTTCAGTGAGCGCAGCGGCGGACAGTTCTCGCTCGCTGCGCGGAAAGCAGCGGGTCAGACGCCGCCACAAGGGCAGGCGCGCCAGCGCGCCAATCAGCACGTTGGATTCGACGGTCAGGCGATGCACGAGATTGAACTGCTGGAATACGAAGCCGATGTCGCGGCGAATGCGCCGCACTTCGCGCACGATGCGCCCGTTCTGCTGGATAGGGCGGCCCAATATTTCGATCTGCGAAGGTTGTGGGTCGGAAGCCACGAAGCCTGCGATATGGCGCAACAGCGTGGACTTGCCTGAGCCCGATGCGCCGATCAGCGCGACCATTTCGCCGCTGCCTACGCGCAGGTTGATTTCGTCGAGCGCCTTGCGGCCTGCTGCAGATGTGCCCCCGTTAAAAGTCTTCGAGAGGCGTTCGATACGTATCGCGTCCATCGTGGCGTCCATTCCGATTCGTCATATGAGTCGGGCGTTAAGCCGCGAGTCACGGTTGAGTCGATGCCATTCTAGGAAGCGACTGTGACGGTTGAGTGAAGCTGTAGCGACGTCTAGACGACTAAACAGGTTGAGTGCTTTTCGGGGCGCGGAAAACCGTCATTGAACTAACAGAAAAATGTCGTTGCGATGACACCTTTCCTTTCGGGCGCGTGACATCTGTGTGACTCCGCACACGTGTCACGCTCAATGCACAGCGAACCGGATATATTGTGGAGCTGACGCGCAACAAAACACTCACGAACCGCGCCGCCATGCAGGCACTGAGCTTCCTACCCGACAGCTTTGCGGAATACGAGGACCTGAAAACGCTCCTCGATGCCGGCGCGCGCTGGTTCGACATTCGCAGCGCTGGCGAGGTCGAAGTGCGTGGCCGGCCGTTCTCGCTCTATGTGGCGTCGGTGGGCTCGCGTGATCCGGCCGCGCCCGCGATTGGCTTCTTCGGCGGCATTCACGGGCTTGAGCGCATCGGCTCGCAGCTCGTGCTCGATTACATGCGCGCGCTGGTGGGGCGTCTCGCCTGGGACGAACTGCTGATGCGCCAGCTCGAATCGGTGCGGCTCGTGATGATGCCCATTGTCAATCCGGGCGGCATGTGGCTTGCTACCCGCGCCAACCCGAACGGCGTCGACCTCATGCGCAACGCTCCGCAGGACGCCGATGAACGCGTGCCGTTTCTGGCGGGCGGCCAGCGGGTCGGCTCGTGGCTGCCGTGGTATCGCGGGCGGCGCGGCGCGGCGATGGAATGCGAGGCGAGCGCGTTGCTCAAGATCGTCGACCAGGAACTCGCGCATCGGCCGCTCGCGTTCGCGCTCGATTGCCACTCGGGCTATGGCTGGCGCGACAGCATCTGGTTCCCCTACGCGCGTACGCGCCAGCTCATGCGCCATCTGCCGGAGATGTACGTGCTCAAGACCATGTTCGAGCGCGCGCATCCGCATCATGGCTACGCCTTCGAGCCGCAGAGCCATCAATACCTGCTGCACGGCGATCTCTGGGATTGCGCCTACGACCGCGCGCCCCCTGAAAACGTGTTCCTGCCGCTTACGCTCGAACTCGGTTCGTGGCTGTGGATCAAGAAGAATCCGCGGCAGCTGTTTTCGCGCCAGGGCATGTTCAATCCGGTGATGCAGCATCGCACGGCGCGCGTGCTGCGTCGCCACGCGAATCTGTTCGATTTCCTCACGCGCGCGGCGTTTTCTTCGGCGCGCTGGCTGCCCGAGGGCGTGGCGCGCCAGCAGGTGCTGCAAAGCGCGATCGGCCATTGGTATCAGAATCCTCGCGCGCCCGGCTCATGAGCGCACCCTGGATCCTGCTGCGCGGCCTCACGCGCGAGTCGCGCCACTGGGGCGCGTTTGCGCCGCTGCTGGCCGAGCGTTGCGGCCCGGTGCTGGCGGTCGATCTGCCGGGCAACGGTACGTTCTCGCATGTTCGCTCGCCGCTGGCCGTCGAAGATTACGTCGATGCCGTGCGCGCCGAAGTGCAGCGCCTGGGCGTGCGCGCGCCCTGCAAGGTACTGGCGATGTCGCTGGGCGGCATGGTCGCGACCGCGTGGGCGCAGCGTTATCCCGACGAGATCGCGCAACTCGTGCTCATCAACACCAGCATGCGGCCCTATAGCCGCTTCTACGAGCGACTGCGCCCCGGCGCGTGGCCCGCGCTGCTGCACGCGGCGTGGCATTGGCGCGCGAGCGGTGGCGACTGTTTCGCGGAGACGGCAATCCATGACCGTACCTGCTCGCGCCTCGACACGCTCGCCGCCGATCTGGACGTCTGGCGCGCGATCCGCGCGAGTGCGCCAGTGAGCCGCGCCAATGCCGTGCGGCAGTTGCTGGCGGCGGCGCGTTATACGGCAAGCGGCGTGCCGCGCTGTCCGACGCTCGTGCTGTCTTCCCAGGCCGACCGTCTGGTCGATCCGGCCTGCTCGGCGCGGCTTGCGCGCGCGTGGGGCGCGGAGCAGCGCGAACATCCGTGGGCCGGACACGATCTTCCGCACGACGACCCGCAATGGCTGGCCGATGCGGTTTGCGCCGCGTTCCCCCGTTCGCCGTGAGCGGCGCTGCCCGCCCGCCCGGCCTGACGCGCCGCCCGCGCAAGGCTCGCTGGGCGATTGCTCCATAATAGGGGACGACTTTTCCGCCTCTTCTGGAGCCCCCCGCATATGACCGATCAAGAACGCCAGGCGTCGCCCCAGTCCGCCACGGCTGCGCCGCGCCTCACGAGCCTTTCGCACGGCGGCGGCTGCGGCTGCAAGATCGCGCCGGGCGTGCTCTCCGCGCTGCTCGCGCGCAGCACGCCGCTCACCGCCGCTTTTCCCAACCTGCTGGTGGGCACCGAAACCGCCGACGACGCCGCCGTCTATAAGCTCAACGACGAGCAGGCCATCGTTGCGACCACCGACTTCTTCATGCCGATCGTCGACGATCCCTACGACTTCGGCCGCATCGCCGCCACCAATGCGCTCTCGGACGTCTACGCGATGGGCGGCAAGCCGATCCTCGCGCTTGCGCTCGTCGGCATGCCGATCAACGTGCTGCCGCATGAGGTCATCGCGCAGGTGCTGCGCGGCGGCGAAGACGTCTGCGCGGCGGCGGGCATCCCCGTCGCGGGCGGCCACTCGATCGATTCGGTCGAGCCGATTTACGGCCTGGCGGCCCTGGGCGTGGTGCATCCTGAGCGGGTCAAGCGCAACGCGTCAGCGCGCGCGGGCGACGTGCTGGTGCTCGGCAAGCCGTTGGGTGTGGGCGTGCTCTCTGCCGCGCTCAAGAAAGACCTGCTGGACGCCGAGGGTTACAAGGCGATGGTCGATGCCGCCACCATGCTCAACAAGCCGGGCGCGCCGCTTGCCGAACGCGAAGGCGTACACGCGATGACCGACGTGACCGGTTTCGGCCTGCTCGGCCATACGCTGGAAATCGCGCGCGGCGCGGGTCTCACGGCGCGCCTGCGTTATGCCGATCTGCCATGGCTGCCGGGCGTGGAAGCCTTCGTCGCGCAGGGCGTTTATACGGGGGCTTCTGGCCGCAACTGGGCTTCGTACGGCGATGGCGTCACGCTCGCGGCGCATCTGCCCGAAACCGCGCGCACGCTGCTGACCGACCCGCAGACTTCGGGCGGCCTGCTGGTCGCCTGCGCGCCGGAAGAGGTCGACGCAGTGCTTGCGTTGTTCCATGCCGACGGGTTTGCCTCGGCATGTGTGATTGGCGAAATGAGCGAAGGTTTGGCGCGCGTCGAGGTCGTATGAGCGGCGAGTCCCCCAAAGCCATTTTTTACGCGCTGGCCGCCAACGCCGGGATTGCTGTCTGCAAGTTCGGCGCGGCGGCTTTCACGGGCTCGGGCTCGATGTTCGCCGAGGCGATCCACTCCACCGCCGATTGCGGCAATCAGCTTTTGCTGCTGTTCGGCCTGCGCCAGTCGCGCGAGGCGCCCACGCCGCTGCACCCGATGGGCACCGGCCGAGCGATCAATTTTTATTCGCTGCTGGTGGCGCTGCTGCTGTTTTTCGTGGGCGGCGCATTCTCGGTGTACGAAGGCGTGCATCGGCTGATTCTGCGCGAGCCACTGCAATACGTGTATGTCGCGCTGGGCGTGCTGGGCATTTCGGTCGTGCTCGAAGCGTTCTCGCTCTACGGCGCAATGAAGGAAATCCGCAAAGGCTCGCCCACCAAATCGCTTTGGCGCTGGGCGCGCGAAACGCGCGATTCCGATCTGCTGGTGGTGGCGGGCGAAGATATTGCCGCGCTGGCGGGTCTGGCGATCGCTTTTATTGCGGTGCTGCTCACGGTCATCACGGGCAATCCGGTGTGGGACGCGTGTGGATCGATAGCGATTGGCGTGCTGCTGATGTTGATCGCGTGGTTCATCGCACGCGAAGTGAAGTCGATGATCGTGGGTGAATCCGCGAGCCCGGAAATGCGCCGCGATATTGAGACCTATCTGCGCGCGCGGCCCGAGATTCAAAGCATCATCAGCCTGATTACCCTGCAATGGGGTAAGGAAGTCATGGTGGCGGTGCAATGCGAGATGCTCGACTACGAGCACAGCCGCACCATGGTCGAAGCGATCAACGAGATCGAGGCGGATCTGCAGGCGCGCTTCCCGGTGGTGCGCTGGGTGTTTTTTGAGCCGGATTTCGTCAAGCGTTGAAGTAGCGCTAAACGAAGCACAAAAAAGGAAGCACGAAAAAGCCCAACACACGTTGGGCTTTTTGCTTTTGCAATGCTTAATGACGGAACGGCGTCCACACGGGCGTGGTGTTGTCCCAGTTGTCGAGTTCAGACGATTGCGGAATCATGATTCGGTATCCTTATCGAAAATAATGGATCAATGTGACCAGGCAGCGTGATGTTTATTCGCCGGCGCGTGCGACGCGGGTCGTATCGTTCGTGTGGCTTTCCTGCAGCGCGATACGTTGTGCCTGCGTGCGGCCAATCAGGCTTTGATCGGGGTAGCTCGTCTTGTTTAGCGCGGGCAGCGTGCCGTCGCGATACGCTTCGACGATTTCCGCCTTCACCTGCGCACGGGTCTTCGGTGCGCTGTTATCGACGGTTTGCACCTGTTCGACTTGCGCCGTGGTTTGCGTGGCCGGCTGCGTATCGCCTTGCGGACCGTACGTTCCTGCGCGGCCAATGCCGCCTGCGAATGCCGATGCGCTGGCTGCCAGCGTAACGATAAGCGTGGCGCCGAGGGTGGTTGCGAGAGTGCGTTTCATGATCTGCTCCTGTTATGGGTGCCTTGAGCGCTGATCTCTGAAACGGAAGCGCTGCGGCGACAGGTGCAAATGTAGGCAAATCGGCGCGTGCGATAAACGGCACGAACGCGAAAGCAATTGTCGAAATTCCGGAACAATCGGCTTTGAAGTCGATTTAATACCGCTGCGCAAATGTAATCGCACGCCGGCGAAACCTTGCACGGCGCGCGATTCAGCGGGGACAGAACCCCGGTTGAGTGCCTGAAAACAGAGGCAAAAGAACTTAAGCCGCCCACTCCGTAATCACCGGCGTTTCCAGATTCGGTGCCGATTCACGTTCTTCCAGCGTGCGCAGCGTGCAGGTCTTGTCGAGCGAAGCACGCCCCGAAAGCAGCGGGCAACGGTCGAATACTTCCGCGATCCAGTCCACGAATACGCGCACCTTCGGCGAAAGATGGCGGCTATGTGGATAGACCGCCGAGATCGGCATGGGCAGCGGTTTGAAGTCGGGCAGCACTTCGACGAGCTGGCCCGATTTCATATGCGGCAGCACCATGTAGCGCGGCGCCTGGATCAGGCCGAAGCCTTCGATGCCGCACGTCACGTAGGCGTCCGCATCATTTACGGACACCATGCTCTTGAGCTTGACTTCGACTTCCTTGCCGTCGACCAGAAACGCCCAGTCGATCACGCGGCCCGTGCGGCTCGAAAAATAATTCACGGCGCGGTGCTCGGCCAGTTCTTCGAGCGTGTTTGGCGTGCCGTGGCGCTCCAGATACGCGGGCGCGGCGCATGACACCCCTTCGAACAGGCCGATGCGACGCGCGACCAGCGACGAATCCTGCAGCGCGCCCACGCGCACCACGCAATCCACGCCTTCCTGCAGCAGGTCGACGGGGCGGTCGGTCAAGCCCAGTTGCAGATCGATATCCGGGTAGCGCGTATGGAATTCGCAGAGCGACGGAATCACGATCAGCCGACCGATCGAGCCCGGCATATCGATGCGCAATTTGCCGTGCGGTTTGCGATTGCGGTCCTGGAATGTGGTCTCGGTTTCTTCGACGTCCGCAAGAATGCGCACACAGCGCTCGTAATACGCCGCGCCATCCGGCGTGAGCGAAAGGCGACGCGTGGTGCGATGCATAAGGCGCACGCCGAGAAACGCTTCGAGATTCTGGATGATCGTCGTGACCGAGGCGCGCGGCATGTCGAGCGTTTCGGCGGCGCGGGTGAAGCTGTTGGTGTCCACGACGCGGGTGAATACCTGCATGGCCTGAAGGCGGTCCATTACCACTCTCCAAAAGTCATCGGACGCACGTCCCGCGGCGCTCAATGATGCGCGGCGGGCGACTAAAGGAAACACATTGTTCAGGTGCGCCGAATTGTGTTGCCGGATTATAGGCATTTATTTGCAAGTCTGCCGAACCCACAATTCGCACCATTCGAATTTACTTTCGCGCTTTGCGCCGTTTCGACATGGATGCTTTTAAACGCTCGACGCCGTGGACGATTGCCGATCAGGCTGAGAATGACGTGGCCCCGGAGGTCGTGCCTGTCGCGCCCGCCGCCCCTGTCGCGCGCCATCTGTCCGCCGCGCCCGCGCCAAAAGGCCGTGGCGCAGCCGCGATCGACGTGAGCGAAGTGACGATCGCCGGTCACGCGCAGGATATCGTGCTGCGGCTGTATCGACCGCAGGGCGCGAGCAATCTGCCGGTGCTGCTTTATTTTCATGGCGGCGGTTTTGTACGCGGCACGCTCGACGACGCCGAAGCAGCAAGCCGCTTTTTCGCAAAGCACTTACCGGCGCTGGTGGTTTCGGTGGGCTATTCGCTCGCGCCGCAATTTCCGTTTCCCGCTGCGCCTGAAGATGCGCACCGCGCCGCACTGTGGGTGCTCACGCGTGCGCGCGCGTTTGGCGGCAGCGCGAAACGCATTGTCGCGGCAGGGCACGACGCGGGCGGTCAGATCGCCAACGTACTCGCTTTTATCGGACGAGATCGCGGCGACGTGAAACTCGCGGCGCAAGCATTATTCGCGCCGATGCTCGATCCCAGTCTCACGCGTCTGGGCGACGAAGCACGCCTTGCCTCCGATATTTCCGCGAGCGAATGCGCGGCCTGTTACCGCGCTTACTTGCCCGAAGCGGCGCAGCGCATGCACCCGTATGCCGCACCGTTGGAGTGCACGCGGCTGGCCGGATTGCCGCCGACTTTCATCGTCACTGCACAAAACGACGTACTGCATATCGAAGCGGAAAAATACGCCGCGCGCCTGATCGAAGCGGGCGTGCGCACGCACGTGATGCGTTATCCGAGCGTCTCCCATGCGCAAATTGGTGCGCATCAGGATGCGCTCGCCGAAGCGGTGCGGTTTTTCCGCTGCTGTTTCGAGGCCGGCACGCCTTCATAGCACGCGCCTTTATTCGCGGCAGTTTCGCGCGCCGAAGATCGAATTCAACGAACAAAAACCACTCACTATTCTGGAGCCCGCCATGTCACTCAACTCGCATTCCCGTACGCGCATCGCGCTCGCGGTGGTCGCCGTTCTCGTCGTCGCGGGACTCGGCACCCTGGGCGCCATGCGTCTGAACACGCATACCGCTGTTGCCGCCGAAGCACCGCCCGCGCCTGAAGTGGACGTCGCCGCCGTGGTCAAGCGCAATATCACCGACTGGCAGACCTATTCGGGCCGTCTGGCGGCTATCGAGAAGGTCGATGTGCGTCCGCAGGTGTCGGGCACGATCGTCTCGGTGAACTTCCGTGATGGCGCGCTCGTGAAGAAGGGCGACACGCTGTTCGTGATCGATCCGCGTCCGTATCAGGCCGCGGTCGATCAGGCCGCCGCGCAGGTTGCCGCCGCGCAGGCGCGCACGGGTTACGCGCAGAGCGACTGGGAGCGTGCGCAACGCCTGATCGGCGATAACGCCATCGCGAAGCGCGATTACGACGAGAAGCAGAACGCCGCGCGCGAAGCGAGCGCGAATCTGAAGGCCGCACAGGCGGCGCTCGAAGCCGCACAGATCAATCTGGGCTTCACGCATATCGTCGCGCCGGTGTCGGGCCGCGTCTCGCGCGCGGAAATCACCGTGGGCAACGTGGTATCGGCCGGAGCGAGCGCGCCGCCGCTGACGACGCTGGTGTCCGTTTCGCCGATTTACGCCGAATTCGACGCGGACGAGCAGACCTACCTCGACTACATCGGACATATGAAAGATGGCTCGAAGGTGCCGGTGGATCTGGGTCTGGCCAACGAAACGGGTTATTCGCGCTCGGGCACGATCGAATCGATCGATAACCGTCTCGATACCTCGTCGGGCACGATCCGCGTGCGCGCACGCTTCGACAACGCCGACGGCGCGCTTGTGCCGGGCCTTTACGCACGCATCAAGGTGAGCGGCAGCGCCCCGCATCCGGCGCTGCTGGTGGACGAAGCCGCCATCGGCACCGACCAGGACAAGAAGTACGTCTACGTGGTCGATGGCGCGGGCAAGGTGGCCTATCGCAATGTGCAGATCGCTGGACAGCAAGGCAATCTGCGCGTGATCGTGGATGGCCTGAAAGCGGGCGACAACGTGGTGGTGAACGGCACGCAGCGTGTGCGGCCGGGCGAGGCCGTGCGCTCGCACATGGTGCCGATGAATGGCGACCCCGACGGCGACGCCGCTTCCGCCATGGCGACGCCTTCCCAGGCAAAGGACGCAAAGGCTTCCTGACGCGCGGCAACCCGCGGGCAGCGTAGTCGTAGTCGATGTGCGCTGCCTGCGCGATCCTCGCATCCAGTTAGTCATCCGAATCAAAAGAGCGACCCATGAACATATCGAAATTCTTCATCGACCGGCCGATCTTCGCGGGCGTGCTGTCCGTGCTGATCCTGCTGGCCGGCGTGATCGCGCTGTTCCAGTTGCCGATCTCCGAATACCCCGAGGTCGTGCCGCCCTCGGTGGTGGTCCACGCGCAGTACCCGGGCGCCAACCCGAAAGTGATCGCCGAAGCGGTGGCCGCGCCGCTCGAAGAGCAGATCAACGGCGTCGAGAACATGCTGTACATGCAGTCGCAGGCGAATAGCGACGGCAATCTCACGCTCACCGTCACGTTCCGTCTGGGCACCGATCCGGACAAGGCCACGCAACTGGTGCAGAACCGCGTGAATCAGGCGCTGCCGCGCCTGCCGGAAGACGTGCAGCGTCTGGGCATCACGACCATCAAAAGCTCGCCGACGCTCACGATGGTGGTCCACCTGATCTCGCCGAACAACCAGTACGACATGACGTATCTGCGCAACTACGCGCTGCTCAACGTCAAGGATCGGCTCTCGAACATTCAGGGCGTGGGCGAAGTGCAGCTGTGGGGTTCGGGCGACTACGCGATGCGCGTATGGCTTGATCCGCAGAAGGTGGCGCAGCGCAATCTGACCGCGCAGGACGTGGTCAATGCGATCCGCGAGCAGAACGTGCAGGTGGCCGCTGGTGTGATCGGCGCATCGCCTAGCGTCCCTGGCACGCCGTTGCAGCTGAACGTGAACGCGCGCGGCCGTCTGCGCACCGAAAGCGAATTCGGCGACATCATCGTCAAGACCAATCCCGATGGCGGCGTGACCTATCTGCGCGATATCGCGCGCATCGAACTCGCGGCTTCGGAATATGGCCTGCGTTCGCTGCTGGACAACAAGCCGGCTGTTGCGCTCGCAATCAATCAGGCGCCGGGTGCGAATTCGCTCGCGATTTCCGAGCAGGTGCGCGCGGCGATGAAGGACATCAAGCAGGACATGCCCGCAGGCGTGGACTACAAGATCGTCTATGACCCGACGCAGTTCGTGCGCTCCAGTATCGAGGCGGTGATTCACACGCTGCTGGAAGCCATTGCGCTGGTCGTGATCGTGGTGATCGTGTTCCTGCAGACCTGGCGTGCTTCGATCATTCCGCTGATCGCCGTGCCGGTGTCGATCGTCGGGACGTTCTCGCTGTTGCTGGCGTTCGGTTTCTCGATCAACGCGCTCTCACTGTTCGGCATGGTGCTGGCCATCGGTATCGTGGTGGACGATGCGATCGTGGTGGTGGAGAACGTCGAGCGCAATATCGCAAGCGGCTTATCGGCGCGCGATGCGACGTATAAGGCCATGCAGGAAGTGAGCGGGCCGATTATCGCCATTGCGCTGACGCTGGTAGCCGTGTTTGTGCCGCTGGCGTTCATGAGCGGTCTCACCGGCCAGTTCTACAAGCAGTTTGCGATGACCATCGCCATTTCGACGGTGATCTCGGCGTTCAACTCGCTCACGCTGTCGCCTGCGCTTTCCGCGCTGCTGCTGCGTGGTCACGATGCCAAGGAAGACTGGCTCACGCGTGCGATGAATCGCGTGCTGGGCGGTTTCTTCGCGCGCTTCAACAAGGTCTTCCATCGCGGCTCGGAAAGCTATGGCCGCGGCGTCAATGGCGTGCTGCGCCGTAAAGGCGCGATGCTGGTGGTGTATGTGGTGTTGCTGGGCGCGACCGTGCTGATGGCGCGCATCGTGCCGGGCGGCTTCGTGCCTGCGCAGGACAAGGAATATCTGATCGCCTTCACGCAGTTGCCGAACGGCGCATCGCTCGACCGCACGGAAAACGTGATCCGCGAGATGAGTGCGATTGCGCTCAAGCAGCCCGGCGTGGAAAGCGCGGTGGCGTTCCCGGGTCTTTCGGTGAACGGTTTCACCAATAGTTCGAGCGCGGGCATCGTGTTCGTGACGCTCAAGCCGTTCAAAGAGCGCAAGGGCAAGGCATTGTCGGCGGGCGCCATTGCGGGCGCGCTGAACCAGCAATATGGCGCGATCAAGGACTCGTTCATCGCCGTGTTCCCGCCGCCGCCGGTGTTGGGCCTGGGGACGTTGGGCGGCTTCAAGTTGCAACTGGAGGATCACGGTGCGCTGGGTTATGAAGCGCTCAACCGCGCGACCCAGGACTTCGTGAAGCGTGCATCGCAGACGAAGGAACTGGGCCCGACGTTCTCGAACTATCAGATCAACGTGCCGCAACTGAACGTCGATCTCGACCGCACCAAAGCCAAGCAACTTGGCGTGCCGGTGACGGATGTATTCGACACGATGCAGATCTACCTGGGCTCGCTGTATGTGAACGACTTCAACCGCTTCGGACGCGTCTATCAGGTGCGTGTGCAGGCCGATGCGCCGTTCCGCCAGAAGGCCGACGACATCCTGCAACTGAAGACGCGTAACGCTGCCGGCGATATGGTGCCGCTCTCGTCGCTGGTGACGGTGTCGCCCACGTACGGCCCCGAAATGGTGGTGCGTTACAACGGCTACACCGCCGCCGACATCAACGGCGGCCCGGCTCCGGGTTATTCGTCGGGGCAGGCGCAGGCGGCGGCTGAACGCATCGCCGCGGAAGTGCTGCCGCGCGGCGTGAAGTTCGAATGGACCGATCTCACGTATCAGCAGGTGCTGGCGGGCAACGCTGGCGTGTGGGTGTTCCCGATCAGCGTGCTGCTGGTGTTCCTTGTGCTGGCTGCGCTGTACGAAAGCCTGACGCTGCCGCTCGCCGTGATCCTGATCGTGCCGATGAGCGTGTTGTGTGCGCTGACCGGCGTGTGGCTCACGCAAGGCGACAACAACATCTTCACGCAGATCGGCTTGATGGTGCTGGTGGGGCTGGCGTCGAAGAACGCGATTCTGATCGTGGAATTCGCACGCGAGCTGGAGCATGACGGCCATACGCCGCTGTCTGCGGCCATCGAGGCGAGCCGTCTGCGTCTGCGCCCGATTCTGATGACGTCGATCGCGTTCATCATGGGTGTGGTGCCGCTCGTGCTGTCTTCGGGCGCTGGTTCGGAAATGCGTCATGCGATGGGTATTGCGGTGTTCTTCGGCATGCTGGGCGTGACGGCGTTCGGCCTGCTGCTCACGCCGGTGTTCTACGTGGTGCTGCGTACGCTCGCGGGCGGCAAGATCCACGTCGCGCAGAAGGACAATGCGCGCCATTCGCCGAGCACGGTGGACGCGTAAGAGGGAATCATCAAGATGACTAACTATTCATTCTCGAAAAGCATCAACGGTCCGTTGTGGCGGCGTACGCGTCTCGCGCTGGGCGTGGCGCTGTTTGCCTGGCTTGCGGCCTGCTCGGTCGAGCCGACCTACAAGGTGCCCGACGCGGGCGTGCCGAAGGCTTATAAGGAAGCGCCGCTCCAGACTGACCAGGCGCAGCAGCAACAGCAGCAACCGCTCGGCCCGCACGACACCGGTTCGTGGACGCCCGCACAACCCGCCGACGACGCGCATCGCGGCCAGTGGTGGACCGTGTTCGGCGACCCGACGCTCAATCAGCTCGAAGAGCAGGCGCAGGACGCCAATCAGGACCTGAAGGCGGCCGCCGCACGCGTGCAGCAGGCGCGGGCGGTGACGCAGGCGGCACGCGCGTCGTGGTTCCCGTCGATCGACGCGGGGTTCGGGCCGACTTACGAGCACGCCTCGCCAGCCTCGCAGTATCTGCCGCAGAACACCCAGGTGCCGACGCAGACGCTCTGGCGCGCGCAAGGTACGGCGAGCTATGAAGCGGATCTGTTCGGCCGCGTCAGCTCGAACGTGAACGCGGCGCGCTCGGACGCGCAGCAAAGCGAGGCGCTGTTCCGCTCGGTGCAGCTTTCGCTTCAGGCCGATGTCGCGCAGAACTATTTCCAGCTGCGCCAGTTCGATTCCGATGTCGATCTGTATCGCCGCACCGTGACGCTGCGTGAAGACGCGCTCAAGCTGGTCGAGCGCCGCTTCAAGGAAGGCGATATCAGCGAGCTGGACGTTTCGCAGGCACGCAATGAGCTTGCGAGCGCGCGCGCCGATGCGGTGGGCGTGGCGCGCCAGCGGGCGGCGTCGGAGCATAGCCTCGCGATTCTGCTTGGCAAGGCGCCCGCCGACTTCACGTTCACCGAAACGCCGCTCGTGCCGGTGACGGCGCGCGTACCGGCAGGTTTGCCGTCGACGCTGCTCGAACGCCGCCCCGACATCGCCGCTGCCGAGCGTGCGATGGCCGCTGCCAACGCACGCGTCGGTCTGGCGAAATCGGCGTTCTTCCCGAAGCTCGATATCACGGGCGCGTTCGGCTATGAATCGACCACGCTCGGCGATCTGTTCATGTGGTCGAGCCGCGCGTTCTTCCTCGGGCCGCTCGCGGGCACGGCGCTCACGGTGCCGCTGTTCGACGGCGGCCGCCGCAAGGCCAATCTGGCCCAGGCCCGCGCGAAGTATGACGAGGATGTCGCGCAGTATCGCCAGCAGGTGCTGGTGGCGTTCCGCGAGGTCGAAGACAACCTCTCCGATCTGCGCTTGCTCGACGACCAGATCCGCGAGCAGAACGACGCTGTGAACGCGTCGCAGCGCGCCGCGCATCTGTCGCGCACGCAGTACGAGGAGGGCGAGGTGAGCTACTTGAACGTGATCGATAGCGAACGTTCGGTGCTGGTCTCGCAGCTTCAGGCGAGCCATCTGGAGGGCTCGCAGGCCGTGGCGACCGTCAACCTGATCCGCGCGCTGGGCGGCGGCTGGGGCGATGCGAAGCCCGCTGCGCAGCCCGATGGCGCGCCGCCGCCCGCGCCGCTCGCGTCGCGCTAATCGCTGCCTTGCTGTGCTTTCGCGGCTGGCCGATATGCCTGTGCATATCGCCAGCCGCGATTTCATTTGCGTAAACGATTCGTAGCCTGCCCGGACGCGCGCCACTATCATCGTTCGATCGAAGCTGGAGCGGATGGCGCGCTGACGTGCGTGGCGTCCCCGTGACGGCCCGCGCAACTCATTCGGGAACCTCAGGTATGAACGATCCACGGCCGCCGCAGACGCACCCGGCGCAATCCCAGCACGACGCACGACTCGCCGCGCTGATCGAGACCTTGCGCGCGAGCGCCGCGCGCCGCGATCTGGCGGGCGGTCACGCCGCCGCCGAAAAGCAGTTGATCGCCGATGCGGGGCTGCTCGCACTCGCGGTGCCGCATGAATCCGGCGGTCGATTCGGGCGTGACGGCACACGCTGGGGCACGCTCTACGACACCCTTCGCACGATCGCGCGCGTGGATAGCGCGCTGGCGCATCTGCTCGGCTTCCAGTTCCTGCAGGTGGCGACCGTCGATTTGTGGGGCAACGCCGCGCAGCGCGCGAACTGGCTGCAAGGCACGGTCGAGCATCGCTGGTGGTGGGGCAATGCGGTGAATCCGCTCGATACGCGCTTGATCGCTCAAACCGATGGCGCTGGCGGCTGGCGTCTACACGGCAAGAAAGGTTTCTGTTCCGGCACCACGGGCTCGCAGATGATGACCGTGAGCGGCCACGATCCGGCCACCGGCAACCCCGTGTTCGCGGTGGTGCCGACTACGCGCGCGGGCATCACCGTGCACGACGACTGGGACCCGATCGGCCAGCGCCAGACCGATAGCGGCACCGTTTCGTTCGACGCCGTCGAGGTGCGCGCTGCCGAAGTGCTGCATCGGCCCGATACGCCGCGCGCATCGCTGCGCACGCTGGTGTCGCAACTGGTGCTGACCAATCTGTTCGTCGGTATTGCGCAAGGAGCGCTGGAAGAGGCGCGCGACTATGTGCTGGCCAATGGCCGTCCGTGGGTCAACTCGGGCGTTCAGCGCGCCGCGGACGACCCCTATCTCCAGCAGCGTTTCGGCGAGATGCGCATCAAGGCGCTATCCGCCGCCGTGCTGGCCGATCGCGCCGCCGCCATTCTCGACGCCGCATGGGAGCAGGGCGACGCGCTGGAGGCCGCGACGCGCGCCGAAGTTTCGCTGGCGGTCTCGGAGGCGAAGATCGTCGCCCATCGCGCGGCGCTCGATGCGGGCGAGCAACTGTTCGACGCCTGCGGCGCGCGCGCCACCAACGCAGCGCTTGCGCTCGACCGCTTCTGGCGCAACGCGCGCGTGCACACGCTGCACGATCCGCTCGACTACCGTCTGCGCGACGTGGGGCGCTACACGCTCTTGAGAGAGCTGCCGGAGCCGACGCTGTACACTTGAGGGACCGATCGCGCGCCTTGAATTGCAGTACGAAAACACATCAGTCGCGCGCACTTCACCCCTTCGAGGATCGCACCGTTGGAGTTCAGATTACCGACCACGGCGACGGCGCCGTTTTGTCCTTCCGAAGTACAAGGCAGCGTGGCGGTTTCGCCGGGCGCGCCGTTCTGGAAGAAGCTCCTGCAATTCGCGGGGCCCGGCTTGCTGGTGTCGATCGGCTATATGGACCCCGGCAACTGGGCCACCGATATCGAGGCCGGCTCGAAATACGGTTACAACCTGCTGTTCGTCGTGGTGCTTTCCAGCCTCGCGGCGATGGCGCTGCAATGCCTGGCGATGCGTCTGGGCATCGTCACTGGCCGCGATCTTGCCGAACTGTCGCGCGAGCGCTACAGCAAACCCATCGTGCTGGGCCAATGGGCGCTGGCGGAACTGGCGATCATCGCCTGCGATCTCGCCGAAGTGCTGGGCGGCGCGCTCGCCTTCCATCTGCTGCTGGGCTGCTCGCTGATGTGGGGCATCGTGCTCACCGCCTTCGACACGATTATCGTGCTCGGCCTGAAGGGCAAGAACTTCCGCACGCTCGAAGCGATCATGGCGGGCCTGATCGCGACCATCGGGCTGGGCTATGTGATCGAGCTGGCGCTCGTGAAGCCGCACTGGCCCTCGGTGTTTGCGGGCGCGGTGCCGTCGTGGCACGCGATCGCCTCGCAGGAGCCGCTATACCTCGCCATCGGCATTCTGGGCGCGACGGTGATGCCGCATAACCTCTATCTGCATTCGTCGATCGTGCAGACGCGCGCCGTCAAACGCGACGACGCCGGCATCGGTCAGGCCATCGGCCTGTCACGCATCGATACGATTGTTTCGCTGGTGCTCGCGCTGCTCATCAACGCGGCGATCCTGATTCTCGCAGCCGCGGCGTTTCACGCCACGGGCCACACCGGCGTGACCGAAATCGAAGACGCCTACAAGCTGCTCGCGCCAATCGTCGGCAGCGGCGCGGCTGCCGTGCTGTTCGCGGTGACGCTGCTGGCTTCGGGGCAAAGCTCGACGTTCACGGGCACGGTGGCGGGGCAGGTCATCATGGAAGGCTTCCTGCGGATGAAGATCCCCTGCTATCAGCGGCGGCTCATCACGCGCGTACTGGCGCTGATTCCGGCCTTTGTCGGCGTGTGGTGGCTGGGCAACGGCGCGGTGGGCAAGCTGCTGGTGGCAAGCCAGGTGGTGCTGAGTCTGCAGCTGCCGTTTGCGCTCTGGCCGCTCATTCGCATGACAAACGATCGTGCCTTGATGGGCAAGTTCGCGAACCGGCTGCCGACGCGGCTGATCGCATGGCTGCTCTTCGCCGTGATTACGGCGGCGAACCTGTGGCTGGTCTGGGAGACCTTCGCGGGGAATTGAAACAGGAGGGAAGGGCGGCGGAATGCGCTTCGCCGTCCGGCACGCTGTGGCGCACCGGACGGCATCGCGTCTAGTCTTTACTGCTGCTGCGTCCGGTTTAACCGGATCTTGGCTCTCCTACGCTTATGCAGCCTCGGCAATGCCGTCCGGCGTTTCCACCGGAAGGTTGCGCTCGGTCTGCTCTGCGCCCCGTCGCGCTGCAGCCGCCTTCTTCGTCTTGCCGGCGCGCGAAGGCGGCTGGCATGCACCACACACGACGTTGTGCTGCAGGTCGTGTTTGTGCGCGACGAACTTACCGCCACAACGGCAGCAAGGCGTCATCTGCAGAATATCGGCATCAAAAAACCGCACCAGGGTCCACGCACGCGTGAGATCGAGCACCGGCTCGGTCCCGCTGTGGCGGCAGTGTTCCAGATACAGCCGGAACCCCTTGGTCAGCGCGTCGAGATGCGAGCAACGCGCTTCGTTCTTGAGGAACAGGTACGTGTTGTAGAACAACGAGGCGTGGATGTTGGCCAGCCACGTCATGTACCAGTCCGCCGAGAACGGCAACATACCCTTGGGCGGCGACACGCCGCGGATCTCGCGGTACAGACGGATCATGCGGTCGCGGGACAGCGAAAGTTCGCTTTCCAGCACCTGCATCCGTGCACCCAGCTCGATCAGCGCGATCGCGCGAAAAACTTCCTGCGCGTCTTCGGTGAGGCTGCGGCGGTTCGTCGTCATGACCCGTCCCTCAGGCGAATTGCACAGCCGGCTGACCTGCAAGCAGGATCGCCGCGTGAGTGGCCGCTACGTCGGCATGCCGCGTGGTCTGCGTAAGCGCAGTCAACATGGCATGGTCGTCAAAGCGGAAAAGACAAAGAAGCTGGTCGGAAGCGGCTAGCTTGACGATCTGTGCGAGCGACAGACCGGCGAGCAGATCAGCCAGTTCCGACGACAGACCCAGTCGGAACATACCGACCGGTTTGTCCTCGCGCAGCATGCGCTGTGCGAGCATCAGGTACGACAAATTAATTTCGCGGATTGAATCCAGCGTCTCGCTGCTGCGGTCCATTTCTCTCTTTTCCGAAGCCCCGATTAACCCCCCGGCATTTGCTGCCGTTGTAACTTTTTTGGCTCTAGCGTCGGTCCACTCATTCACGGTGGCGCCTGACTCTTTGATACAACGTGTTACAACTCGTAACACGTTGGAGCGAATTGTATGAGGACTAATCTCAGAAATCAATCCCTCTGCAAAAAAATAATCCGGCTGTTACAAATAATTTCGGTAACTTTTTCTGCAGATTGAAGACACTTCTGTGACAGTCGCCAGCAAAGCCTTATGGGGTGGGGCAGTAAGCTGAAAAGCCCATAAAATAAGGGTTTTCAGGGTGTTGTCGATGCATGCGCAACGAATCGGAAAAGACTGCTGCGCCGGATATGCCGAATAAACGCTTTGAAAGGAATTACGTTGACAGGTAAGAAGTACCCAGTGTTTTGTTAATACATATGAGGATTAATCTGTAACTAGTGTTTCGACCCTGTGTAACTGGCTTTGTCAAGTTGTGACAGAGCAGATACAACTGCGGCTCGTTGACGCGCTTTTTACCGGTGCTGGTTTACGCGTATATGTAATTGGCATGAAAACAACAGTTTTGTCATGGCAGTCCGTCGCTAAAACGGGCGGTGTTTTGTGTCATGACGTGAGGTAAACCGTGCGGGAGCCGCGTCGCCGTTGAAAGGCGCGCTTCAGGCGCGTGCAGGCAGGCGTCAGCGCAAAGCTGTTACAGATTGAAGGCAGGTTTCCTGCGGCTGCGGGCGCTTTGTAACGGCGAATGCCACAGCGCCGGGGCCATATGCACCTTTTATTTCGCTTTTTTAAATCCTGATTTAAATGCTTTTATTGCGCAGGGCTTCGGCGGTTCGCGCATCGGCGGGGAAGAAGGCTTCGATGGCCAGTTCGGACAGCGTGATGTCGACGGGCGTGCCAAATACCGTCGTGGCGCTGTAGAACGACAGCTCGCCGAGCGCACTCCGCACGCGCAGCGGCACGGCGATCAGGTGCTGGATGGGTTCGCTGCTGGCGGGCGCCGCGCCGGGCGGCGTGGGATACGCGGCGAGTTCGTCGTGAAGTTTGACGAGGACATCATCGGCGCTTGCCTCGATTTGCCGTTGCAGTCTCGCAAGCAGATGCGCGCGCCACGCGTGCCAGTTGAGGATGCGCGGCGCGATGCCTTCGGGATGCAGCGAAAGGCGCAGCGCGTTGATGGGCGCGGCAAGCAGCGCGGGCGACGCATCGCCGATCAGCGGCGCGAGCGCGCCGTTGGACGCCACGATATTCCAGTGTCGGTCCACCGCAAGCGCGGGGTAAGGTTCGTGGCCGCGCAACACGAGTTCCACCGCGTCGCGTGCCGCCGCCAAATGCGGATCGTCGAGCGGACGCTCGCGATACATCGGCGCGTAGCCTGCCGCGACCAGCAGCGCATTGCGCTCGCGCAGCGGCACGTCAAGCTGCTCGGCGAGATGCATCACCATTTCCCGGCTGGGCGTCGCGCGTCCCGATTCCACGAAGCTCAGATGGCGCGTCGATATTTCGGCCTCGGTGGCGAGCAGAAGCTGACTCATGCGGCGGCGCACGCGCCATTCGCGCAGCAGCTCGCCCACACTGCGGCGGCCAGCGCCTGAGGACAGCGCCGGAACTACGAACGGCGTGGGAACGAGTGTGCTCATGCTGCCGATCCTAACGAAACGATGCACGTCATCCATTACCTCAGAGGTCATGTGCGCTGCACCACAGACGACTTGAGGCCGCCGTTTTACCTTCCCGCAGCGCGCGATTCGGGTGGGCTATCGCGCCATAAGTACGATATAAGAAAACCGTACGAAAGAACGCGCGCGGCGATCGCTCAAGACGCTTACCGGTCGACTTTTGATCGCCTAGAATCTAATCCTCACACTCTGTCTGGCGGCTTGGCGAAGGAGACGGCCATGAGGGAAACGGTTGCTGCTTATCTGCTGGGACCGGCCGTGATGGTGCTGGTGTGCGCGGCGTCATGGGTGATTTCGCGCCGCAGCCGGGGCGCGATCGAACAGCGTGTGACCCGCTGGCTCGACGGACGCCGTCCGCACGGTGGTATGCGACACAGGCACTGAGCGTGCCTGCGTTCCGGTTTTGGCTTCGGCTTTTCCTTTTGCTTTCGCTCTGAAAGACCGCTGACGCGGGTAAACGCGCAGCGAAAGCATCGTCACATCGATCGCTCAAGTCCGCTCTATATGTATCGGAGTACGAATCAATCATCACGTGCCCGATGCTGCGATCTCGTGGTGTGCTCCTTCCTCCTCGCTATTCTTCCATTCAGGTAATCCACTACTCCGGGGAACTGTAGGGCGCGACCACGGTCATTGCGTAATTGCAAACCGGAGCCCTCCATGACCCGTCCCGCCGATTCCCTCATCATCTTCATCGCCCGACTTGCGCTCGCGATCCTGTTTCTCTGGGGCGGCGCGATGAAGCTACTGGGGTACGCGGGGTTCGTCGGCTATCTGCACGGGCATAACGTGCCCTACGCGCAGTTCACAGCGCCCGTTGCAGTCGCCATCGAACTGCTGGGCGGCCTTGCGATCGTATTTGGCGTACGCACGCGCTTCGTCGCTTTCGTGCTGGCCGTGTACGCTATCGTTACGGCCATACTCGGGCACGATTTCTGGAATGTCACCCAGGCCGCGTTGCAGCAGGATGCCGTCGTGCACTTCTGGAAAAATGTGGCCATTGCCGGAGGTTTCCTGCTGTTGACGGTAACGGGCGCGGGACGTGCTTCCATAGATGGTCTGCGCGCGCCGCGCGGCGGATTTGGCGGCTGAAACGCTGTGGCGTCGCGCAGGTCGATCACGGACACGATCCATTAATCCACACGAAAAAGGGAGCCGGCTTTGATACAAAATTTCGACTTCAACGTGGGCGGCAAGACGGGGCAGTTCTGCGCGAGTCTCGCCGACGACGGCACGCGCCGCGTGCTGATCAGCACCGCCGATACGGCGACCACACTGGTGATCCTCGATGCCTCGGGCCTGCTCGGCGCGCTCAAGGCGGAGCTTGAGGAGCCGGCGCAACTGATCGCTCACGCGATCAAGAAGGCGCAGAACGACGGACTCATCGAACGAGCCCTGAGCACGGGCGCGATCCAGGAGACGTCGCTTTAAACGCGCGCTGCGTCGTGCGGCAGGTCAAAAAGGCTCCGCGAGGAGCCTTTTTCGTTTAGCGCGACGTCTTCATGCGCGGTTCAGCCGTTGCGGCTGGGGCGCAATGAGGCGAATCGGCGCGCATCGTCCAGGCCAGGCATGCTGCGACCAACAACAGCGCGGCGGAAATGCCCGCGTCGGCATGCAGACCGCCCGTGATTTCGGCCGCCGCGCCGCCGCCCGTCAGGGCGCCGAACGCCGCCACGCCCACCGCGCCGCCCGCCTGGCGCGCCGTGTTCAACAACGCCGATGCCGTACCGGCGCGCGCCGGCTCGACCGAACTCAGCACCGTCGTCGTCATGGCCGGGACGGCGAGCCCCATGCCGCTGGGGATCAGCAGGAAGGCGGCCAGCAAGGCGACAAGCGGCGTGCCCGCATCGACGGGAATCAGCAGCGCATAGCCGAGCCCCGCCACCAGCGCGCCGCCGATCATCGGCAAGCGCGTGCCAAAGCGCGACACGACATGCCCGCTGGCGATATTGGAAATCAGGAAGCCGCCCGTCAGTGGGATAAAGGTGAGCCCTGCCTGTAGCGGCGTCTGACCGCGTGCATGCTGGAGAAACAGCGCCAGCACGAATACGGTGCCGTAGTAGGTGAGATTCACGCAGATGCCGAATAAGACGGCCGCGCTGAAGGTGCGATTGCGCAGCATCGCCAGCGGCAGCATGGGGTCCGCCGTGCGCGCCTCCTGGGCGACGAAGGCCACGCCCGCCACCACGGCGAGCAGCAGGCCGCCCCAGATCGCCCAATGCGCGAAGCCGAGCGGACGCCACTCAATCACCGCGCCCGTGAAGGCCGTGAGCGCGACGACGGCGAGCAGTTGGCCGCGCACGTCCAGACTGCGTGGGCGTTGCGGGGCAGCGGCGGGTGTATCGGCGTCGGCATTGGCATTGGCATTGGCATTGCGGGGCTTCGCCGGAATCCAGGCGAGTGTGGCAGCCAGCCCCGCCGCGCACAGCGGCAGATTCACCAGGAAGATGCTGCGCCAGCCGAACGCCGCGATCAGGAGGCCGCCGGCAACCGGGCCGGCGGCGATCGAGATCGCGCCCGCCGCGGTCCAGAAGCCCACGGCGCGGGCGCGCAGCGAGCGCTCGTGGCGGCAGGCCTCGTTGAGCAGCGCGAGCGAATTCGGCAGCATGGCGGCGGCTCCCGCGCCTTGCAGCGCGCGGGCAGCGATCAGCAGGGCCGGATTGGGCGCGAGACCGCAGGCGAGCGAGGCCAGCGCGAACACCACGAGGCCGACCATGTACATACGGCGCGCGCCATAGCGGTCGCCGAGCACGCCGCCCGAGAGCATCAGCACCGCGAAAGCGAGCGTATAGGCATCGACGATCCATTGGAGGCGCGCAACGTTCGCGTGCAGATCGGCGGCGATGCGCGCGAGCGCGATATTGACGATGGTGACGTCGAGCTGGGTGACGACGAAGCCCACGCTGACCGTCCCCACGATGCGCAGGAGCGCAGGCGTGAAGCGGACATGAGGGGTGGCTGGCGGAGTGGCGTGTGTGGGTTTCATGCGTCCAATGTTAGGACGCGGCCAGCGACGACGTTTCGGGCTGACGTGAAAGGTCGAAATAAAAACGGCGCCGGATCATGATCGGGCGCCGTTTTTTGACCGCTTCAAATGCTTGCGACGAGGGATGGGCTCAATCGCCTCGCACCGGGTCCTTGAAGAACAGTGTGGTCAGCGCGCCCAGCACGCAGATTGCGGCGACGTAGTACGTGGGCGCAAGCGGCTGCGACTTCATCAGCAAGGCCACGACGATGGGCGTGAGACCGCCGAACACCGCATACGCGACGTTGTACGAGAACGAGATGCCCGAGAAGCGCACCACCGGCGGGAACGCATTGACCAGCACGAAGGGCACCGCGCCAATCGTGCCCACCAGCAGACCGGCCACCGCATAGAGCGGCATCAGCATGGAACTATCGACGGACATCTGACGGAAAAGCGTGTAGTACGAGAGCGCCAGCGCGATGCCGCCAATCGACAGCACGCGGCGCGCGCCGAAGCGGTCGGCGAGCGCGCCCGCGCTGATACAGCCGATGGTCAGGAACACCGTGGCGACGCAGTTGGCGAGCAGTGACGTGGTGGCGTCCAGATGGAACTGCTTTTGCAGCAGCGGCGGCGTCATCAGGATCACGACCACGATGGCGGCCGAGAGCATCCACGTCAGCAGCATCGAGACGATCACGGCGCGGCCGTGGTCGCGCAGCACGGCCTTGAGCGGGATTTCGTCGGCGAGCGACTTGCGCGCCTGCATTTCCGCGAATACCGGCGTTTCGTGCAACCAGCGGCGCAAATACACCGAAAACAGGCCAAAAACGCCGCCAATCAGGAAAGGTATGCGCCAAGCATAGGAGGCGATTTCCGTGGGCGCGAAGCGATGATTGACCGCCGCCGCGATCAGCGAACCCAGCAGGATGCCGAAGGTGAGACCCGCTGTCAGCGTGCCGCAGGCGTAGCCGGTATGACGGCGCGGCACGTGCTCGGAGACGAACACCCATGCGCCCGGCACCTCGCCGCCCACGGCCGCGCCTTGCAGCACGCGCAGGGCGAGCAGCAGCACGGGCGCGAGCGCGCCGATCGTCGCATAGGTGGGCAGGCAGCCCATCGCGAGCGTGGGCAGCGCCATCAGCAGCACCGAGAGCGTGAACATGCGCTTGCGGCCGAGCAGGTCGCCGAAGTGCGCCATGACGATGCCGCCGAGCGGACGCGCCAGATAGCCCGCCGCGAAGATGCCGAAGGTCTGCAACTGGCGCAGCCAGTCGGGAATCGCCGCCGGAAAGAACAACTGGCCAATCGCCGGGGCGAAAAACACGAAGATGATGAAGTCGTAGAACTCAAGCGCACCGCCGAGAGCGGCGAGGCCGAGCGTCTTGTAGTCGCTGCGCGTGAGCGCGCGCGCCGGGACGCTTGCGCGAGCGTCCAGATCCGTTGCCTGCATTTCCGAAATGTCCAGATACCGTGAAATTGTTATCGATGTCGACGGGAGGTCGATTTGTAGCCGGTTTTGAGCCGATTTGAAGCCGATTTGGCGTCACGCCGGCGTACGCGCGGATGGCGCGTCGGGCGGCGGCGGTCGGAAGGCGGGCGCGGGTGGGCACGGGGAACGGCGCGCGCGGGGCCGGGTAGGCCAGGGTAGGGGGCGCGCGTCGACGACTTCTAGCCAGCCGGCGATTTTACAGGAAGCCGACGATGCGCCTGGCATGGCAGGCGTGAGCACGGTGAATGACGGCGCGTTGATGCACATGCGCAAACCTGACGCGCCGCGCCGCAATTCAGACTCCTCTTATGGGCGGCCTGTGCACTTCTCCACAGAATTGCACTCTCCGAATTTGAGAGGTTTCCTTATGCGTATCGCGATTCTTCAACGCGACGCCACCCAGCGCGGCCAGATCGAGCGCGCGCTCACGCAGAGCGGACACGCCTGCCTGCCGTTCAGCGACGGCATCATGCTGGCCAGGGCGCTGGCTGCATCCACCGTCGACATGCTGGTGCTCGACTGGCAGGGCACGCGGTTTTCGGGCACGGATCTCTTGAAGACGGTGCGCGCGGTGAACGGCAACCAGATCCCGGTGCTGTTCGCCTCCGAAGACGCTTCGGACGACAGCGTGGTGCGCGCGTTTGCCGTGGGTGCCGACGACTACGTGAGCCTGCCTGTGTGCGCATCGGTGTTGCGCGCGCGCGTGAATGCGCTGCTGCGGCGCGCTTTCCCCGAGCGTTACGAAATGCCGATGCTCGACGCCGGGCCTTATCACTTCGACATGCGCCGTCAGCTCGTCACGGTGCATGGCAATGCCGTCGAGCTGTCGACCACGCAGTATCGGCTGGCTTCGCTGTTCTTTGCCAACGTCGGCCGGGTGCTGTCGCGCGACCACATCTACGCGATGGTCTGGGGGCGCGAGTTGCACACGCTCACGCGCACGATCGACAGCCATGTTTCACGCCTGCGCGTGCTGCTCGACATCGAGGAACACAACGGCTTTCGGTTGCAGCCGGTCTATAAGAGCGGCTACCGGTTGCTGCGATTGCAGGATGAAGCGCCGTTCGAGCGTGCTGCGGCTTGAGGGTGGCGTGAGAGCGGCGGACGCTCGACCACACTCACAACCACTTTCTCTTGGGTTCATGTTGCAGCGTGTGTAGAATTACACACGCTGCAGACGGAGGCGCGATGAACTCATCAAAGCTTATCCGGATGCTGGAAGAGGATGGCTGGTACCTCGTACGCGTTACGGGCAGCCATCATCACTTTAAACACGCCCGGAAGCCGGGTCTTGTGACGGTGCCTCACCCGAAAAAAGACCTGCCGACTGGAACAACGTCGAGCATCCTGAAAGCCGCTGGCCTCAAGCAGTAAGTAGTCGTTTGCATCTGCACGAGGCGTACTCCGGCAATCGGTAGCAAGAGACGAAGACGAGGTCAGAAATGGAGTTTCCCATCGCGATCCATAAGGACGATGGGAGCGTCTATGGAGTTACGGTTCCGGATATTCCGGGCGTGCACTCCTGGGGCGACACCATCGACGAGGCGTTAAAGAACGCCAAAGAAGCGATCACCGGTCACGTCGTGACATTGATCGAACTCGGCGAAGAGATGAGTTTCACGAGTTCCGCGATAGAGCACCTGGCGGCGAAGCCTGAGTACGCCGGAGCGATCTGGGCGCTGGTAGACATCGACTTGACGAAGTTGGACAGCAAGCCTGAGAGAATCAACATCAGCCTTCCTCGCTTTGTCTTGCATAAGATCGATGCCTATGTGGCGCAACGCCATGAAACGCGAAGCGGGTTTCTTGCGCGGGCTGCCCTGGAAGCGCTTGCACACGATTGATCCGTTGTAGCCACAAAGAAGTTGCAGGATAAAAAAACGGCGGCACGCTTATGCGTGCCGCCGTTTTGCTATTCATCGTGACTGAGCGCGCCGACCGTGGATCATCCACTCGTCGCGATGCCTCATCAACGTGCGAGGCCGAGTCCCTGCAGGACCGCATTGCCTTCGGGCGTCAGCCGGATCTGCGTGGCGCCTGCGGCGACATCGCCGGGCACCTGTTCGACCAGACCCGCTTCCTGGAGCGACGAGATCTCGGGCTTCGCGTGCGCGTCGATGGGCGCATGCAGCAGCACCAGCAACGTGGCCAGTTCGTGATGGCTCAGGAGGCGGCGCAGGATCGTGCGCTTGCCAGCCTTGGTCGGCTTGGCGTCCTGCTCGCTGCTTGCTGTCTTTGTTGCCGTTTGCTTCGAACCTGTCCAGTACACGGGCACCTCCTGCTGCGTTTCTTATGGGTGACGCGATGATGCGGACGAAGTCTTAAACGATTCTTAAAACCCGCCCGCGAAAATGTGTCGCCATACTACATGCCGTTACGGCGCGTAAGCCGATGTCACAGGGCTTGCGCCGCGTGTCTTTCACGTGACGCAAATCCCTGTTTACAGAAGACAAACGCGACAAGCGGCTGGGTGAGGGAGGCGCGCGATCAAGGCGCGCAAGTCTTGCTCGCGCCCTCGATCCAGAGGTTCGATGCGTGGCGCTTGCCGGCGTAGAAGCGATAGGTCGTGGTGCCGTTGTCGGCGCGCACCTTGATGACGTTCGAGTCGCCGAAGTCGAGCATTTCGCCCTGGGGCAACGAAGTCGTGCTGAAGCTGGAGTTATGCCGGGTGGCTTCCACCGTCAGACACGAAATCACATCGCGAACCGAACGGTTGGTCGTCGAATCGATCACGGGCTGGCCGGAATCCGGATTGCTTTGAAACCAGGCGCAAGCGCCGAGCGTGAGCGAAAAGGCAAGGGGCACGACTAGCTTCTTCATATTGCTCCTGATGCATGGGCCGCAGGCGGCCGGGGGACCGAAGATTATATCGGCAGCACGTCGCATGCCGGCGTGGGCTCGCGCACATTGATGGGGCGGTGAAAACACTGATGTGGCGGCCAAAGGCGTGGAGATGGCGTGCAGATGGCGGATTGCGGTGCGAGCCTCGGGAATCGCGCGGGCACGCCTGTTGCGGGCATGCGACTCTTGTATTCGACACGCGTTACGAGCGCACACGAACGCACCGGGCGAGATAGACTATCTTCCAGAGGTGTACTCCGCGATCTGACGCGACGTCAGGGAGAATAACCATGAGCCGCCCGTCGGTCCGTTTTCCTGTTCGCGCCACCGGTGCCGGTTCGATCTGGCGGTGGGTCAAATGGGGTTTCATCGTCGCGTTTCTGGCTGCCATAGTCATATTGGCGCGCATCGTCCAGATCGAGATCGATACCTCCCGGCTTCAGGCGCGCTATCTCTCCGAACTCACACGCGACATCGGCTTCACAGTCGAAAGCGGGCCGAGTCACAACGTTCAATTCCCCACTACCAACGGCCCCTACGACGTGCGGCTGGGTTACGCGCAGTTGCCGTCGTTCACCGAGCGGCTTACGCAGCGCGGTTTCACCATCGCGGCGCAGGCGCGTGATTCAGAACGCATGATCCAGCTCGCGCAGGATGGTCTTTTCCTGCCCTTCGAGGAAAAGGATCAGGCCGGCATCGTGCTGCGCGACGCCAATGGCGGGACGCTGTTTCACACGCGCTATCCACAGCGCGCATACGAGAGCTTCGACGCCGTGCCGCCGCTCGTGCGCGACTCGCTGCTCTTTATCGAAGACAAATATCTGCTGGCGGCCGACCAGCCGAACCGCAATCCTGCTATCGACTGGGGACGCTTTAGCCGCGCGCTGGTCGATCAGGGCGCGCGCATCGTCAATCGTCATCAGCAGACGCCTGGCGGCAGTACGCTTGCCACGCAGATCGAGAAGTTCCGCCACTCGGCGGGCGGACGCACCGCCACGCCGCCCGAGAAGCTGCGCCAGATTGCGTCGGCTTCCGTGCGCGCGTACCTCGACGGCCCGCAGACGATGCCGGCGCGCCAGCAGATTCTGGTTCACTACCTGAATTCCGTGCCGCTTTCGGCGAAGGCGGGCATCGGCGAGGTGAGCGGTATCGGCGATGGTCTTGCCGCCTGGTACGGGCGCGATTTCCGCGACGTGAACCGCATCCTGCGCGAGCCGGTGTCGAGCACGACGCTCGACGAGCAGGCGCTGGCCTTCCGCCAGGTGCTTTCGCTGCTGATTGCGCAGCGCGCGCCGTCGTATTTCCTGCAGAAGAACAACGACGCGCTTGCCAGGCTGACGGATAGTTATCTGCGCCTGCTCGCCAGCGGCGGCGTGATCTCGCCCGCGCTGCGCGACGCCGCGCTCGCCACGCAGCTTACGCTCGACCGTTCGAAACCTGCGCCGCGGCCGCCGGCGTCGTATGTGGATCGCAAGGCGGTGCTGACGTTGCGTACGCAGTTGATGCAGGCGCTCGGTCTGAAGACGCTCTACGATCTGGACCGTCTCGACCTCACCGCCACCGCGACGCTCGACGACGCCGTGCAGCAGGCCGTGAGCGACCGTCTCGCCGATGCCGCGACCAAGGACGGCGCGCGCGAAGCGGGCCTCGTAGGCTTCGAGATGCTGAAGCCCTCCGACGATCCGTCGAAGATCGCCTATAGCTTTACGCTGTTCGAGCGCAGCAACGGCGAAAACCTCGTGCGCGTGCAGACCGACAGCGTGAATCAGCCCTTCGACATCAATTCGGGCGCGCGTCTGAATCTGGGTTCGACGGCCAAGCTGCGCACGATCATCACGTATCTGCAGATCGTCACCGCGTTGCATGACAAGTACGCGAACGAAGATGCGAAGACGCTGCGCGCCATGCTCCCGCAGGTCGATCCGAGCGATGCACTTACGCGCTGGGCGATCGACTATCTGTCGAAGACGCAGGACCGTTCCCTCGACGCGATGCTCGAAGAAGCGGTGCAGCGCAAGTATTCGGCGAATCCGGGCGAAACTTTTTATACCGGTGGCGGCGCGCAGAGCTTCAACAATTTCGAATCGAGCGATAACGCGCAGATTCTCACGGTGCAGCGCGCCTTCCAGCATTCGGTGAATCTCGTGTTCGTGCGCCTGATGCGCGATATCGTGCACTACGAAATGATTCAGACGTCGGGTCCGCCTTCGGTGTGGCTTGACGATCCTGTGGCGCGCAACCGCTATCTCACGCAATTCGTCGATGGCGAAAGCCAGGTGTATATGAAGCGCTTCTATATGCGCTATCAAGGCAAGAGCAGCGACGACGCGCTGGCGCTGCTGCTGCAACACACCCGTAAAGGACCGGCGCGCATCGCCACCGTGCTGCGCAGCGTGAACCCGGACGGCAAGCAGGACTGGTTCAACGCGCAGATGCGCGCGCAGCTCAAGAACACCAAGTTCCAGTGGCTGGACGACGAAGATCTCGCGAAGTATTACGACAAGTACCAGATCGACAAATTCAACCTCAACGATCGCGGTTATATCGCGGGCATCCATCCGCTCGAATTGTGGCTGCTCAACTATCAGCGCGCGCATCCGGATGCAACGCTCGCGCAGGTCCAGCAGCAAAGCCGCGATGTGCGTCTCTATACGTACAAGTGGCTGTTCAAGACGCGCTATCACGCGACGCAGGACCGCCGTATCCGCCGCATGATCGAATTGCAGGCCTATGATGCGATCGGCAAATCGTGGCGCGCGCTGGGCTATCCGTTCGACAGCATCACGCCGTCTTATGGCGCGGCGATTGGCGCATCGGGCGACCGTCCGGCGGCGCTGGCCTATCTGATCGGCCTCGTGTCGAGCGATGGCGAAAAGCTGCCGACGCATAGCTTCGAATCGCTCGACTTCGCGCGCGGCACGCCGTATGAAACGCGCTTCGTGCATGCGTCCACGCCGCCGCAGCCCTTGATTTCGCCGCAGATCGCCAAGGTGACGCGCGAGCTGCTGAGCTCGGTGGTGGAAGGCGGCACGGCCAAACGTCTCGCCGACGGCATGCCGATGCCCGACGGCAAGATGCTGCCGGTCTACGGCAAGACGGGCACGGGCGACCAGCGCTTCAACGTCTATGCGCCGGGTGCGCGTCTGATCGAATCGCGTAAGGTGAACCGCAGCGCAACCTTCGTATTTGTGATTGGCGACCGCTTCTACGGCACGCTGACGGCGTGGGTGCATGAGCCGTATGCAGCGCGCTACAGCTTCACCAGCGCGCTCTCCGTGCAATTGCTGAAATCGCTGGCGCCGGTGCTGCAACCGCTGCTGGAGGACAAGAGCGCGCCGAAGGACGGTAAGCTCAAGACCGCGACCCAGCCGCCGCAAGTGACGCTGATCGACACCGAAACGGGCGCGACGCAGCAGGTCAGCTGGACGCAGCTCACGCGCGCATCGAATCCCGGCTGGAGCAGCACGATGCCTGGTTTCTATTCGGAAGCCGAAACGTCGTTGAAGGCATCGGCGGGAGATTGATGGCGGTTTGAGCGGGCGCGATGCCGCAATGAAAAAGGCCTGAACGTCTGACGGCGTTCAGGCCTTTCGCATTAGTAAGCGCCCGCGGGCGGCGGGGGCGCGGAGCCCGGCGGCGGAGGCGGTAGATAACGCTGTTGCGGCTGATAGGTCTGATACGGTTGCTGCGTCTGCATGCGGCCCGCGACCGGAATGCGGTTGCCGTTCGCGTACATGCACTGCAGGTAGGCGTAGTCATAGCGGCGCTGCACGTCCCACGCGGAACCCTGTGCGTTGCCCATGCCCACTGCGCTGCCAGCCAGCAGACCCGCGCCTGCGCCAATCGCCGCGCCCTGGCCGCCGCCGAACGCAGCGCCGGCGGCCGCGCCGAGCGCCGTGCCCACCACGGCGCTGCCCACCGCCGAGTTGGTCGCCGCCTGGTTGGTGGAAACGCCGCCGGTTTGCTGGAAGGCGAACTGGCGGCAGTTGTAGTCGTCGTTGCGGAACTGGTCGAAGCTCTTGCCGGTGCCCGGCAGAGCCATCACGCTCGGGCCGGTTGGCACCACGGCGCACGCGCTCAGGAGGCCAGCCGCGGCGAGCAGCGCGAAATAAGTCGGTTTCATGTGCGGTTCGATCTCGTCAGTCAGTTCGACGGCGCAGGTTGGGCCGGCACCGAGCGCCAGCCCGACGAGCACTGCTTCACGTACGGGTAGTAGGTTTTGGACGCGTCGCAGTAGTACCAGGTGTCGCTGTTGTCGCTCGCGTTGGGCGAATCGGCCGGGCCTTGCTGGTAGTTACCTTGGTAGTTACCTTGATAATTGCCCGCAGAGGTTTGCGGCTGACCCTGCTCGACATAGTCCGGCGCTTCGGGCGGCGGCGCGACGATCACGGGCGGCGGCGGTCCCCAGTAGTACGGCACGGGCGCAACCGGATAGTAATAAGGCACACCGCCGCCAATAAAGACGCCGACGCGCGCCGCCTGCGCCGCGCCACTCGCACAGGCGATGGCAGCAACCGCGGCCCCAAGTATCAATTTCGACCTTCTCACAACGTTCTCCAGAACGGATGGGTTCGGGCAATCGGGCTGGCGGACGGTGTCCCGCACGGTCGTGCCCTTGCATCTTTCAACGCTAAGTCATCGTAGGGCGCAAGGCAATTACGGGAGTTGCGCTGTTTTTTCGAGTTGTTACAACGGAAAGACAAGCGGGCCGCGACGGCCTGGCGTTGCGCGCCGAACGGCGTGCAAGCTGCGGCTTCGTGGCCCGATCCATCGGCTTCGTACGACTGGATGCGCGAACAGGGCCGAATTCGTGCGGCAGCGTCTTGTAATAATTGGACATGGTGTTGTCCATCGCGGTGCAGCGTTCCGGCAACGCGCTTCCCCGATTTGCGATCTGCATATTCGCGTTCGGTAAGCCCGAACGGCCCATTGGGTTTTTTATGGTCGAAATAGAGAATTTGCGCTTAATCGGCGAGTGATTTTATTGAAACTACGGCTTGCGAATTTCAATGCCAACATAAAAAAATTGCGGCGCGAGCGATTTTGTGACCCTATATATTCATCGTGTGCCATTTTCTGGAAAGGATTTGAAAGAGAATAAAAATCGCTCCATGTCGAGGCCCGAAAATACGGGAAAGATAACGTTTGCATTAGAGAAAACCCCTGGTCAAGCCCTATACTAAGCGGGCCGTTATAGCGCTGGTAGGGAAAGCCAATTTATTGGCGTTGGATTCTATGTCTTAAAACGATTCGGCCAGGTCGAACAAATCGATCGGCCAGGCCGAACGGCAATAAACACATTACAAAATGCACTGAGAGAGCGCCTGCAATGAAAGCAATGGCTTGCAGGCCTTACGCGTGACTTCGCCCAGATAGCGACAGCTCGCGAACCACAAAACTACGAGGGAAACGATGGAACATTCGACGCCGGACCGTGAGCTCGAACTGGTCGAACTGAGCGCGGTGAGCGCCGCACTGAACCGGGTGCAGGCAGTGATCGAATTCGATCTGCAGGGCATCATCCTGCACGCCAACGACAACTTTCTGAAGACGCTCGGCTACACGCTGGAAGAAGTGCGCGGCAAGCACCACCGGATGTTCTGTGATCCTGAATATGCCTGCAGCGAAACCTATCGCCTGTTCTGGGAGCGTCTGGGACGCGGCGAATTCGACCGCGGCGAATACCGGCGCATGGCGCGCGACGGCCGCGAGATCTGGATCAACGCCTCGTATAACCCGGTGATGGACAAGGAAGGCCGCCCGTACAAGGTCATCAAGTTCGCCACCGACATCACCCAGGCCAAGCAGGAGCACGCCGAATCCGCCGGACGTCTGCGCGCGATCGACAAGGCGCAGGCCGTGATCGAATTCGATACGACCGGCATCGTGCTGCAGGCGAACCAGAATTTCCTCGACACCCTGGGCTATCGTCTCGACGAAATCCAGGGCAAGCACCACCGCATGTTCTGCGAAGAAACCTACGCAGCCACGCCCGAATACCGCGAGTTCTGGGCCAAACTCAATCGTGGCGAATACGATATGGGCCGCTACAAGCGCATCGGCAAGGGCGGCCGCGTGGTGTGGATCCAGGCGACCTACAACCCGATCTTCGACGTCAACGGCCGTCTCTACAAGGTCGTGAAGTTCGCTAACGACGTGACCGCGCAGGTCGAACTGGAAGAAAGCGTCAAGCGTCGTGCCGAAGACGACCAGCGCAAAGTCGAAAAGCTGCTCGAAACCGTGCGCAAGGCCGCAGCAGGCGATCTGAGCGGCGAAGTGGACGTGCAGGGCGACGAACCGATCGACCAGCTCGCCGCCGGCATCAAGAGCATGATGAGCGACCTCGCGGGCGTGATCGGCAAGGTGGTGGAGTCGGCGGGCACGTTCAAGGACTCGTCGCAGGACATCGCGGCGCGTGCGGATACCGTCGCGGGCGGCGCACAGTTGCTGGGCGCGACCGTCGAGGAAATGAACGCGTCCATTGAGGAGCTGACCGCATCGATCAATTCGATCGCCGATAACTCGCGCGGCGCCGACCAGCTCGCCAAGGACACGCAGCAGGAAGCGGAGCGCGGCTCGAAGGCCGTCACGCGCTCGATCGAAGCGATGGAGCTGATCAACCGCTCGTCGGAAGACATCGGCGAAATCATCAAGGTAATTGGCGAGATCGCCAGCCAGACCAATCTGCTCGCTTTCAATGCCGCAATCGAAGCCGCGCGCGCGGGCGAGCACGGCTTGGGCTTCTCGGTGGTTGCCGATGAAGTGCGCAAGCTCGCAGAACGCTCCTCGCAGGCAACCAAGGAAATCTCCAAGCTCATCAACGAGTCGGTCAAGCGCGTGGCGCAAGGCAGCGAAATTTCGAAGCAGGCCGGCGAAGCGTTCGAGCGCATCCTGAGCGGCGTGAGCCGAACCACCCAGGCGATCTCCGAAATCTCCTGCGGCGCGGACGAGCAACTGATCGCCGCGCGCGAAGTGGCCGCGGCGATCCAGCAGGTGGCCGAGGAGACGGAGAAGTCGGCCGGCGCCTGCGACACCATTGCCCGTGCGGCTGCCACCCTCAAGGGCGGCGCCGAAGGCCTCGACAAGACCGTCGCGCGTTTCGTCGTCTGACGGCGCGGGGAGCACGGCAATGGATATCGATAAGGATGTCGAAGCATCAGTGCAGCGCGCACTGATCGAACAGGTGCGCCGTCATACTGGCATTGCGATGAACGAGCGCAAGTGGACCATGCTCAAGGGCCGCTTGCGCCGGCGCGTGATGGCGCTCGGTCTGCCGGACTATCGCGACTACCTTCAGGTGCTCGACACGAGCAGCGAGGAAGTGCGCGATTTTATCGACCTCGTGACGACCAACGAGACTTCGTTCTTTCGTACGCCGCGCATCTGGGAATACCTGGCGCAGACCTATCTGCCGCAGTGGTACGCGACGCATGAGGGTACGCCGCTGCGCGTGTGGTCGGCGGCGGCGTCGAGCGGCGAGGAAGCCTGGACCACCGCCATGCTGTGCGAAGAGTTCCGCGCGAGCGAGGCGGCGTTTCGCTATGCCATCGTCGGCACGGATATTTCGGACGGCATTCTGGCCAGTGCGCGGGCAGGCAGCTATCAGGGGCGCAGTATCGAAGGCCTGCGCGCCAGCCATCCCGCGCTGTTGCAGAAGTGGTTTCGCAGCGAGGGCGCGCAGGCTACCGTTAACGACGCGCTGCGTACGCACGTCTCGTTTCGTCAGCACAATCTCTATAGCGTGCCGCGCGATCTGGGCCAGTTCGATCTGGTTCTGCTGCGCAACGTGCTGATCTATTTCGATCTCGACGGGCAGCAGGCGGTGCTTGCCAATGTGCGCCGGGCGATGAAGCCCGATGCCATTCTGATCGTCGGCGAGTCGGAGTCGCTTAGCCGCGTCTCGACGGGCTTTACGTTCGAGCAGCCGCTGATTTATCGCAACAGCGATCACCGTGAGGAGCGCGACCATGAGCACGCGTGACCTGCAGGTGAAGATGTGCGAGATCGCGGTGAGCAGCGGCAGCGATGCACGCGTGCTGCGCGCGACGCTGGGATCGTGCGTGGGCATCGGGCTGTTGTGGCGTGCGCGCAATACCTACGGCCTGGCACACTGCCTCTTGCCGCAGCCGGTTGGACACTCGCGCTACGCGGTACCCGGCGCGCAACTCGGCAACGGCGCCAAATACGTGGTCGATGCGTTGCCCGCGCTGATTTCGATGATGGGCGCAGAAAGCGCGCCCGACGGTGAAATCGAAGCCGTGCTGGCGGGCGGGGCCAACATGATGCAGCACCGCACTACGCTGCATGAGCCAATTGGCGACCTCAACGTGCGGATGGCCCAGCAGGTGCTGGCAGGGGCGGGCGTGCGCGTCGTTCATATGGACGTGGGCGGCGAGTGCGGGCGGCAACTGACCATCGACTGCGAGCAGCCGCATTACGCGGTGCGGCGTTTTTCGCGTCCGGCTTGAGCGGTGCGATTCTTGCGCAATACGTAAGCAACCTCGACATCACAACGCTCATTTCAAATGGAGCTTGACGATGAATCATCGTTCGCTGGCCGGTGCTGGCCAGCTCGAGCTATACGGGTCGTTTCATCTGGCTGGCACGGAGCTCGCGCTGCCTGTGACCGCGCTCCAGGAAGTGGTCAATCATCCCGGTGCGCTCACGCCGGTGCCGCTGGCGCCGTCGTATCTGCTCGGCTTGTTCAATCTGCGCGGCACGCTAATTCCAGTGGTCGATCTGCGCCAGCTATTGAATCTTCCGGCTGAAGGCGCGACGGGCGTGCGCAAGATCGCCATCGTCGAAACGGCGAATGCGCGCGTGGGCCTGCAGTTCGACGCCACCGGCGAAATCCTGCGGGTGCCAAAGGATCAGGTGATCGCGATCGAAACCGTCGAGGGCAGCGCGCCTTCGGCAATCGGCGCGGTGCTGAAGCTCGACGGCGGCGAGCGCATCTTGCAGGTGCTCTCCGCTGCCGCGCTGCTGCAACTGCGCGATGTGCCGCATCTCGCCGAACCGGTTGCGCGCACAACCGAACGGCGTGTTCAGCAGGGGCAGCGCCGCCAGAACGTGTCGTTCAAGGTGGGCGGCACGGCGCTGGCATTGCCGATGGGCGCGATTCAGGAAATCATCCGCGTGCCGGCGCTGCAACATTCGCCGTTCGCCGACGATGTCTGTATCGGCATGCTCAATCTGCGCGGAGCGACCGTGCCGGTGCTGGATTTTGGGCGCTTTCTGGGTTTCGCGCGCGCGCCGGATTGCGAAGTTTCCGCCGATGAGCGTCGCATTGTCGTCTTGCATCGCGACGAGCTTTACTTCGGACTGCTGGTGGATGAGGTGGCGAGTATCGTGGCGTATCGAGACGATCAGATCCTGCCGATGCCATCTTATGGCACCGCACACCGCTCGCTATTTGCCGGCTATCTGGCTGCCGACGGCGTGGCGGGCGTGCTGCTCGTAAGCGCCGACGCGCTCTACGAAAACGCGCGCATCGCGGCGGTGGCGGCGGGCCATCGTGATCTCTATCGCAAGGCCACGGAGGCCGCCACAGCGGCGCAAAAGCGCGGCAACGGCACGCGCCAGACGATTGTGACGTTCCGCATCGGTCAGTTGGTAGGCGTGCGTATTACCGAGCTGCGCGAGGTGATCGACTATCGCGATGACATCGTCAGGACGCCTGGATTGCCGCCGTTCGTGCGTGGCGTGTTGAATCTGCGCGGCAAGATTGTGACGGTGATCGACGTGCGCGCGATGTACGCGATGCCGCCGTATGAAGACCTTGTGCGCGCGAAGATCCTGATCGTCGAGCATCACGGCGAGAAATATGGCCTGCTGGTCGATTCGGTCGAGGACATCGTTACGCTCAAGGGCGGGGCGCAACTGACGATGCCCGCCATGCTCACGCGTGGCGCTGGCGTCAACGTGCGCAGCGACATGCGCGAAGCGGTGGAATTGCCGGGGCAAGGCACGCTGATGCTGCTCGATCCCGTCTCCCTGTGCGAGCGTGTGGCGATGGAAGCAGCAGCGGCCTGAGCGGTCTAGCGAGGCTTTTACGCTTCCAGCGCGAGCGTGGCGAAAGAGGCGAGCCAGTGCTCGCCCATGTAGTCGCCGGCCACGTGCGCCAGCGCGGTATCCAGGTGCGTTTGCGCTGCTTCCTGTAACACCTCGACGCGCGTGTCGCCTTCGGGCAGCACGCGCGCGAGCGTGCGCTGGCACCATGCGCGGCTAAGGTTCAATCCGTCCAGGTGGGCGATCTTGCCGTCGCTGCGGTCGGTGACGGTGGCGGGCAGAAACAGCGTGGCGGGCTCGCGCCCGGCAAGCGCCGGCAGAAAGCGCGCAAACCACGCGGCAAATTCATCAGTGCCCATCACGCGGCTCATCAACACGGCTTCCATCAGCGCGGGTGAAAGGAATTCATCGCCCGACGGTTCCCACGCCTGGCAATTCGCATCGCCTTCGTACCAGCGGCGCGCCGTAGATTCAATCAGCTTTGCTAAGGAATCGCGCGAAGTCTGCCGCGCGAAATCCAGCACGAGCGTGAGCGCGAATGCGGTGTTGAAATGCGTGCCCACGCGCAGCGGATAGGTCGCCTTCGGCAAGAATTCCTCGAAGCGCTCGACGAACGCCTCAGTGAGTGGCGTGAGCGTACTTGACCAGCGCGCGGCTTGCGGCGAGCGCATGCCGTGCAATTGTCCCGAGAGTGCGAGTAGCCACGCCCAGCCGTAAGGGCGTTCGAAGCCACGATTGTGAGGCAGGTCGAGATAGGCGCGCTCACCCGCCATTTTTTCGTCGGTGAAATGCTCGTCGATGACGGCGACGATACGCGACGCTTCGGGCAAAGCCGGGAAACGCGCAAGCAGATGCGCGACGAGCCAATAGCCATGCACGCACGAATGCCAGTCGTAACTGCCGTAGAACACGGGATGCAGCGCGCGCGGCCCCTGCACGTCCTGCGGCCCGGCTAGCGAATGTGTGAGCTTGTTCGGATATTCGCGCGTCAGATGCGCGAGGGCGAGCGAGGCGAAGCGTGAGGCAAGCGTTGCGGTGAGCGTGCTGTGCATGGCGTCGGCATCGGTGGATGCGTAGATGAAATCGCCTGCCAGCTTAGCGCGAAATCACGTTTGATTCTTCGCGGGCAGCCTCAATCGCCTTCCGTCGATACACCCGGCTTGCGCGGCACACGCTCGCGCGCGAGGCGCTGCATCGCCTCACCCACGTCCTGGCTGAACTGCGCCAGCGCCGCCAGTTCGAGATTGGGCGGTTGCAGTGCGCTCCAGAGCACATCGGCTAGCTGCTCTGCTGTAGCGTCGATATCCGTGCGGCGGTTGGCAAGCGTCGCGTCCCACAGCACATGTTCCATCGGCCCGAACACGAGCGAGCGCAGCAGGCGCAGCGGCATGTCGTTGCGGATCTGCCCGCATTCCTGGCCGCGCGCGAGTACGCGCATGAGCGGCGCGGTATAGCGCCGCTGCATTTCCATGAGCGCCTCGCTCAGATCGTGGTGGCGCGTGCGCCCTTCGGACAGCACCAGTTCGCAGATGCCCGTGCCGCTTTCCAGCATCAATAGCAGATGCATGCGCACGATAAAGCCGAATTGCTGGCGCACCGTACCGTCGCGCGGCAAACCGGACTCGATCGCCTCGATCGATTCGTCATACCAGTCGCCGATCACCCGCGCACATAGTTCGCGCTTGCCGCGGAAATAGCTGAACACCGTGGCTTCCGAAATACCCAGCCGTTGCGCAATCTCGGCCGTCGTGGCGCGCGTGTAGCCCTTTTCCGAGAACACCGCGCGGCCCGCTTCGAGAATTTCCTTCACGCGCTGCTGGGACTTGCGCCCGGCGGGTTCGCGGCGCGAGGCGGGCAGAAGGGTAGGAGGGGCGGCTGACATTCTGAGTGAGGTTCAGTTAAAGACGAGATTCGTGCCGATTATGCACCATGCGACTGGCTTTGCAAGGCATTTGCAAAGGCTTTCGGTGTGCGAGCGCAGAAATCTGAGTATCACTCAAAAATACCTATTGACGTTAACGTAAATGTGGCGTGAAATGTGTCCCCGAGGGGCAGCCACGAGCAGCCACAGCCTGCGCGTTCAACGCCCGAGCCGACTAAGGAGACATCAGATGAGCAACGTACCCGGTTTGCAGTTCCCGCTTGGCGAAGAAATCGAAATGCTGCGTGACAGCATCGCCAATTTCGCGGCGAAGGAAATCGCGCCGCGCGCCGGCGAGATCGACCGCACCGATCAGTTCCCCATGGATCTGTGGCGCAAATTCGGCGATCTGGGTGTGCTCGGCATGACGGTGTCGGAGGAATACGGCGGCGCGGCCATGGGTTACACCGCGCATATGGTGGCGATGGAGGAAATCTCGCGCGCCTCGGCATCGGTGGGGCTCTCGTACGGCGCGCATTCGAACCTCTGCGTGAACCAGATCCATCGCAACGGCACCGAATCGCAAAAGCGCAAATATCTGCCGAAGCTGGTCTCCGGCGAGCACGTGGGCGCGCTCGCGATGAGCGAGCCGAACGCGGGTTCGGACGTCGTCAGCATGAAACTGCGCGCCGATAAAAAGGGCGATAAATACGTGCTCAACGGCACGAAAATGTGGATCACCAATGGCCCGGATTGCGACACGCTCGTGGTCTACGCCAAGACCGACCTCGAAGCGGGCGCGAAGGGCATCACGGCCTTTATCGTCGAAAAGGGCATGAAAGGCTTTTCCGTCGCGCAGAAGCTCGACAAGCTCGGCATGCGTGGCTCGCATACGGGCGAGCTTGTGTTTCAGGACGTGGAAGTGCCGGAGGAAAACATCCTCGGCCAGCTCAATGGCGGCGTGAAGGTGCTGATGAGCGGTCTGGACTACGAGCGCGCCGTGCTCGCGGGCGGCCCCACGGGCATCATGGCTGCGGTGATGGACGCGGTCGTGCCGTATATCCATGAGCGCAAGCAGTTTGGCCAGGCCATCGGCGAATTCCAGCTCATTCAGGGCAAGGTCGCCGATCTCTACACCACCTACCAGGCGTGCCGCGCGTATCTCTACGCGGTGGGCCGCCAACTGGATACGCTCGGCAAGGACCACGTGCGCCAGGTGCGCAAGGATTGCGCCGGCGTGATTCTCTATACCGCCGAAAAGGCCACGTGGATGGCGGGTGAAGCAATCCAGATCCTGGGCGGCAACGGTTATATCAACGAGTATCCCGTGGGACGTCTCTGGCGCGACGCGAAGCTCTACGAAATCGGCGCGGGCACGAGCGAGATTCGCCGCATGTTGATCGGCCGCGAACTGTTCGCGGAAACCGCCTAAAGCCAGAACGTTGCGAGGACAACGAGATGCCGATCATCGAAACCAAACTTAACCCGCGCTCGGACGACTTCAAGACCAACGGCGCCGCGCTCGAAGCGCTGGTTGCCGACCTGCGCGAAAAAATCCAGATGCTGTCGCTGGGCGGCGGCGAAGCCGCGCGCGACAAGCACATCTCGCGCGGCAAACTGCTGCCGCGTGAGCGCATTGCGCAATTGCTCGATCCGGGCACGCCGTTTCTGGAGCTTTCGCAACTGGCCGCCTATGGCATGTACAACGACGATGCACCGGGCGCAGGCGTCATCACGGGCATCGGGCGCATTGCGGGCCAGGAATGCGTGATCGTCTGCAACGACGCGACGGTCAAGGGCGGCACGTACTATCCCGTCACGGTCAAGAAGCACGTGCGCGCGCAGGAAATCGCGCAGGAAAATCACTTGCCTTGCGTGTATCTGGTCGATTCGGGCGGCGCGAACCTGCCGAATCAGGACGATGTCTTTCCCGACCGCGATCACTTTGGCCGCATCTTCTACAACCAGGCCAATCTCTCCGCGCAAGGCATTCCGCAGATCGCCGTGGTGATGGGCTCGTGTACGGCGGGCGGCGCTTATGTGCCCGCAATGAGCGACGAATCGATCATCGTCAAGAATCAGGGCACGATTTTTCTGGGCGGCCCTCCGCTCGTTAAAGCAGCGACGGGCGAAGAAGTGAGCGCCGAAGACCTCGGCGGCGGCGACGTGCATACGCGTCTTTCCGGCGTGGCCGATCATCTCGCGCAGAACGACGCGCACGCACTGGGTATCGCGCGTTCCATCGTCGGCAATCTGAATCGCACGAAGGTGCCGCCCGTGGCGCTGCGCGAACCGCTGCCGCCGCGCTACGACGCAAAGAGCCTGTATGGCGTAATTCCCGTCGATACGCGCAAGCCTTTCGATGTACGCGAAGTGATCGCGCGCATTGTCGACGATTCGGCCTTCGACGAATTCAAGGCGCGCTACGGCACCACGCTTGTGACGGGCTTTGCGCATATCTGGGGCCATCCGGTCGGCATCGTTGCCAACAACGGCATTCTGTTTTCCGAATCGGCGCTCAAGGGCGCGCATTTCATTGAGTTGTGCGCGCAACGAAAAATCCCGCTGGTGTTCCTGCAGAACATCACGGGTTTCATGGTGGGCCGCAAATACGAAAACGAAGGCATCGCGCGCAATGGCGCGAAGATGGTGACGGCCGTGGCAACGGCGAAAGTGCCTAAATTCACGGTCATTATCGGCGGCTCGTTCGGCGCGGGTAATTACGGCATGTGCGGGCGCGCGTATTCGCCGCGCTTCCTGTGGATGTGGCCCAACGCGCGCATTTCGGTGATGGGCGGCGAACAGGCCGCATCGGTGCTCGCCACCGTGCGCCGTGACGGCATCGAGGCGAAGGGCGGCAGCTGGAGCGCGGACGAAGAGGAAGCGTTCAAGCAGCCGATCCGCGACCAGTACGAGCGCCAGGGCCATCCTTACTACGCGAGCGCACGCCTGTGGGACGACGGCGTGATCGATCCCGCCCAGACGCGCGATGTGCTGGGTCTGGGTTTGTCGGCGACGATGAATGCGCCGATCGAGGATACGCGCTTTGGCGTGTTCCGCATGTAAGGCCGCGAGCGAGGAGGATAGATCACAATGGACTACGAAACGCTCACCGTCGCCTTCGCGGGACATGTGGCCACGGTCACGCTGAATCGGCCCGACGTGCGCAACGCCTTCAACGAGACCATGATCGCCGATCTGACCGCGGCGTTTACCGCGCTCGGCGCGCGTGACGATGTGCGGGCGATCGTGCTCGCGGCAAACGGCAAGGCCTTCTGCGCCGGTGCGGATCTGAACTGGATGCGCAAGATGGCGGGCTACTCGGACGAAGAGAATCGTGCCGACGCGCTGCGCCTCGCGCAGATGCTTTCGGCGATCTATCGCTGTCCCAAACCTGTGATTGCTCGCGTACAAGGCGATGTCTACGCGGGCGGCATGGGTTTGATCTGCGCGGCGGATATCGTCGTGGCCGCCGAGACGGCGCACTTCTGTTTGTCCGAGGCACGCCTTGGCCTGATGCCCGCCACCATTGCGCCTTATGTGATTCGCGCGCTGGGCGAACAGGCGTCGCGGCGCTATTTCGTCACGGCGGAAGCCTTCGATTGCGCGACGGCGCTGCGTCTGGGCCTGGTGAGCGAAGCCGTGAGCGCAGACGAACTGGATGCCACCGTGCAACGTATCGCGGACACGCTATGCGCCAATAGCCCGAATGCGGTGCGCGAGTGCAAACAGCTGGTGCAGGACGTAGCGGGCGTGACGATCAACGACACCTTGATCGACGATACGGCGCTACGGATTGCACGCATTCGCGCGAGCGAGGAAGGGCGCGACGGCGTGTCGTCGTTCCTTGAAAAGCGCACGCCGCTCTGGCGCGCCTGAGACCCCTAGCGAGACTCTTCATGTTCAACAAGATTCTGATCGCCAACCGGGGCGAGATTGCCTGCCGCGTTGCGGCCACCTGCCGACGGCTCGGCGTGAAGAGCGTGGCCGTCTATTCGGACGCCGACGCCAACGCCAAGCACGTTGCTGCCTGCGACGAGGCGGTTCATATCGGCGAAGCGAGTGCGCAACAGAGCTATCTGCGCATCGAGCGTATCATCGCCGCCGCCCAGGCAACGGGCGCTGAAGCCATTCACCCCGGCTACGGATTTCTTTCGGAAAACGAAGATTTTGGTCGCGCCTGCGAAGCCGCCGGCATCGTCTTCATCGGGCCGCCGGTCGAAGCCATTGCGGCGATGGGCTCGAAAGCCGCCGCCAAGGCGCTGATGCACGCCGCGGCGGTGCCGCTCGTGCCCGGCTATCACGGCGACGATCAGGACGCGGCGCTGCTGCAACGCGAAGCGGACGCCATGGGCTACCCCGTGCTGCTCAAGGCCAGCGCAGGCGGTGGCGGCAAAGGCATGCGCGTGGTCGAGCGCAGCGAGGACTTCGCCGCCGCGCTGGCATCGTGCAAGCGCGAAGCCGCGAGCAGTTTCGGCAATGACCGTGTGCTGATCGAAAAATATCTCACGCGCCCGCGTCACGTCGAAGTGCAGGTGTTCGCGGACAAACTGGGCGGCGCGGTTTATCTGTTCGACCGCGATTGTTCGGTGCAGCGCCGTCACCAGAAAGTGCTGGAAGAAGCGCCCGCTCCCGGTCTAAACGACGACGTGCGTCGCGCGATGGGTGAAGCGGCCGTCGCGGCAGCGCGCGCGGTGCAGTACGTAGGCGCGGGCACGGTCGAATTCATCATGACCGGCGCGGACTTCTACTTCATGGAGATGAACACGCGCCTGCAGGTCGAGCACCCGGTGACGGAAATGATCACCGGCCTCGATCTGGTCGAATGGCAATTGCGCGTGGCGGCGGGCGAGCCGCTGCCGCTCGAACAATCGCAGCTTACGGTGACGGGGCATGCGCTGGAAGCGCGTATCTATGCGGAGAATCCGGCGCGCGGCTTCCTGCCTTCCACCGGAACGCTCAAGCATCTGCGCATGCCGGAAGGCGTCGAATTCCGCCTCGGCGATGCAGGGCAGCGCGCGAGCGTGCGGATCGACAGCGGCGTGCGCGAAGGCGACACGATCACGCCGTTCTACGATCCGATGATCGCCAAGCTTATCGTGCACGGCGCAACCCGCGCCGATGCGCTCGCACGTATGCGCCGCGCGCTGGAAGAATGCGAGATCGTCGGGCCGCATACGAATGTGGACTTCCTGCACCGGTTGGTGACGAGCGAGCCGTTTGCGAATGCCGATCTCGACACCGGCCTGATCGAGCGTCATCACGATGCGCTGTTCGCCGCGCGCAAGCAGCCCTTGCGTGAAGCGCTCGCGCTTGCTTGCGCCGCGCTGATCGGACGTGAAGGCGGCGTATCGGCAGATGCTTCGCCTTGGCAGGCGCTTGCGCATTGGCGCTTGAATAGCGGCTTCAAACAGACGTTTGCGTGGCGCGATGTCGAAAGCGATGCCGCGTTGTCGGTAACGTTTTCGCACGACGGCGGCGCGCAAACACTCGATTGCACGGGCCGCGAAGAAGCTTATGCGTGGTGGCGCGGCGCGCAGGCATCGGAATATGGCGCGACTATTGGCGATACGCGTGTGACGGGGCGCGTATTTATCGACGGCGACGTGTTCCACGTATTCTGCCTGGGCACGGCGATGGCGTTCGAATGGCAGAACCTGCTGGCCCACGCAGCCGACGCGGAGCATGGTGAAGGCCGCTTGACCGCGCCGATGCCGGGCAAGGTGATCGCGGTGCTGGTGGAGCCGGGCGCGGTGGTGGAAAAGGGCACACCTCTCATCGTCATGGAAGCGATGAAGATGGAGCACACGATCGGCGCGCCCGCTGCGGGCAAAGTCACCGAAGTGCTGTATGGCGTGGGCGACCAGGTGGCCGACGGTGCGCAACTCTTGATGCTGGAAGCCGGGTAATCTCCCAGAGCGGGCCTGTTCGCGCAATGCGACAGGCCCGCACCTCAAGTCATTTCAAGTCACCGCTAGTCACCTATAGTCACCTCAAGCCTTCACGGGCGGCGCAAACTGCAGCGCCACGCCGATGCGATTCCAGGCATTGATATTGGCGATAGCCGTAGTCAGAAACGCCATCTGCTCGCCGGGAAACTGCTCGGCCACTTTCCGATAGAGCGCTTCGCTCACCCCCTCGTGCAACTTCGCCGTGAGCGCTTCCGTATAGGCCAGCGCGGCTTGCTCGCGCTCGCTGAAGAACGCGCGCGCCTCATGCCATGCCGACACCAGATCGAGCTTTTCGCGCGCAATCGGCAGATCGCGGGCGATGTTCAGGTGATACTGGATGCAGAACGCGCAGCCATTGATCTGCGACGCGCGAATCTTCAGCAACTCGGTCAGCGATTTTTCGAGGCCGGAAGCATCCACGGCCTTGCTCATCGTCACGAGGCCCGCGACGACTTGCGGGGCATCGTGCGAAAACGTTTCGTAGGAAATGCGGTGCGACATGACTGGACCTCGCGTCAGTTGGGAGATAATATCAGAGCACGAACATCATATTCGAACTCTGACATCATGCGCAATACAACGAAGCGTATATCCAAAATCGGGCCGGAAAGCGCGGCGGAAATTCCCTCGGCGGGCGAAGGCAAACGCGGCGAGAGCGGTTATATCGGCTATCTGCTGCGGCAGGCGGGCGCGGCGCAGCGCCTACGCATGGAGCGGTCGCTGGATGATCTGGGTATCACGCAGCCGCAATTCGTGGTGTTGACCATGCTTGTGGCGTATCCGGGTGTGTCGGGCGCGGATCTCGCGCGCCTGGCCGCGCTCACGCCGCAGACGGTCAGCGTGATCGTTGCGAATCTCACGCGCAATGCCTTGATCGAGCGGCGGCCGCATCCCGTGCATGGCCGTATCCAGCAGATCGAGGTAACGCAGGCGGGACACAGCCTGCTCAAGCAGTGCCGTTCGCGGGTGAGGAAACTGGAAGCGCAGATGCTCGAAGGCTTCGACGCCGATGAGGAGCAGGTGATTCGCCGCTGGCTCGTGGCGCTCGCCCGCGAGGACGGCGCCCTTTGAGCGGTGCGAGCCGCGTTAGCCGGCCTTATTGGGCCAGCGCGCAGGAATGATCCAGCAGACCCTCGGCGGTGCCCGTGCCGCCATCCAGATCCTGGGCGCTGTTGACGATCAGCCAGCCGTCGCGCGCGGTGTCCGCGCCCGCGCCGGTCACGAGGATTGTTTGCGTGGCCATGGCCTGCTGCGGGTCGAGGCCGCGCTCGACAACGCGGAAGGGGTTGTTGCGGTCGGTGAGGCTCGTCACGCGCGTGACGCGATAGCGTTTGCCATCGAGCGTGGCCCAGCGCCACGAACCCGGCGCATCGTGCCGATACGGCGCGAGTGCGTCGGCGATATCGTTGCGCATGCAATCGACGTGAATATGCAACTGGTTTTGCGAGCGCTGTTGCGACGAGTTGATTTCAAGTCCCAGTTGCGTGGGCGCGAGCGTCATCTTGAGCTTGTCGTCCACGTAGCGTCCGGCGGCCCACGCGCCGGTCCAGTATTCGGGCGAGCCGCCGTAGAGGATATCGGGGCTTTCGATGCCGGAAACGCGATCGGTGGGAATCAGCAGGTATTGCGCGCGGCCGCTGATATCCTTGAGCACCGCGTAGCGCTTCTGGAAATCGACCGTGGTGCACGGCCCCGGTTGACCCTTGTCGCGTGCGTTTGGCACGCACTGCTCGCCCACCACTTTCCAGAGGCCGTTAGGGTCGAATGTAGAGAGCCGCACGCAGCCGGTAGCGGCGAGCGCCGTGATGAGCGAAGCGCCCAAAGCGGCGGCAAGCGACGCGTAACGGCGGCGTAAGGAAGGCTGACGGGTTCGGGACATCGGCGCAGATAGGGCGATTGAGCTGAGAACCGCGCGGAGCGATGCGCGGGCTTGCCATGCTGCGGGGAGTGTATCTGAAACTCTGTGACGCGCGCTTGATGCTATTTCATGCCGCTTGATGCCGCTTTATGCCGCTTCGAGGCACTTCAGCGCGCGCCGGTCCATCAGTGCATCAGAACGCGTGATTGATGCCCACGCGCGCAACGACCTGATTCGAGCCGGAAGCCAGACCCGCCGCGCCCGGAATATAGGCGAAATCGAGTGCGCTACCGGTGTTGCCGCCCGATACCTTCTGATAGACAGTTTGCGCGTAAAGCGACGTGCGCACTGAAAGCGCATATTGCGCCATCACGCCGATCTGGTTCCAGTGCAGCGATGCCTGGTTGCCGTCTTGCGCGAGGGTGGCGCGCGTATAGGTGTACATGCCGCCGAGGATCAACGCGGGCGTCACGTTGTAACGCGCGTTCAATTCGAAGTTATCGAAGCGCAGGCCGGCACCCGCGGCGAGACCCAGATCGCCGGTATAAATCGATTCGCGCGCGCCTTCGACATTCGCGTGCGTATAGACGGCGGCCACGGTTGCATGGCCGATGCCGTAGCTCGCGCCCACGCCCCAGGTTTTCTGGTTCGCTGCGGAAAAGCCGATATCGTCGGCGGCAATCGCACCTGTTGTGTTGCCGCCAGGTGTACCCAGATCGGCATAAACCGCAGAGACCGTGAGCGTTTGCCACGTGTAATTGAGGCCCGCGCTGAAGATGCGGTTCTGCGCGAAGTCGCCGGCCTGGTTGCTGAAGCCGTAGAGCGCCGTGGCTGTGAGGCCGCCGTAGGCGGCGCTGGTGAACTTGACGGCGTTGTTCGCGTGGTAGGTGGCGTCGGTGTTGTCGTTGTCGAGCGGATGGGAGAACAGGAAGCCTGCCCAACTGCCATTGGCGGTGAGCAACCCAACCGTATCGGCGACGGAATCGAATTGTCGGCCCAAGGTAAGCGTGCCGTATTGATCCGACTGCAGGCCAACATAGGCCTGGTAGCCGAACAGGCGTCCGTTATAGCCCGCCTGGCCTGCAGGCAGATTGAAGCCGCTGTCCAGATCGAATACAGCGTGCAGGCCGCCGCCCAGATCCTCGCTGCCTTTCAGGCCCCAACGGCTCACGGCAAGATCGCCGCTGGCCATTTGCCAGGCGGCGTGGCCGCCGGAATTGGAGGTGTAATTGATGCCGTCGTCGAGCACGCCGTAGAGCGTGACGCTGCTTTGCGCCGCTGCATAAGTGCATACGCACATGAGTGTGCCGGCAATCAGAAGATGTTTGCGTTGCATGATGTTTGTTGTCTTGAGTCGAGCGTAGGCCGGTTGCCCCGGCTCAGGAACGGCAGAGCACGCCGTTGCCATAAACCGTCCAGGCGAACACGCAGCCGTGGACGCACGCGCGCAGCGCGGCATGAAGTCGTCGCATGGCGTTTCCAGTCGAAAAGTGGGAGGGCGGCGCGGCGGTCGAATTGGCCGCGCCGCTAGTGCGAGGGTTCGCTTGAATCAGTTCTGCAACTGTGAGCGCGTGGCGCCCTGTGCGTCTTCTTCAGCGAGAGAGGCATGCGCGCGCGGGTTCTTCAGATGCAGCAGATGCGCATCGCCTGCTGCGGCCGTGCCGCGTTCATAAGGACGGCCAAGAATCATATAAACGAGGCCCGCTGCCAGAACGAGTGCCGTCGTGAAGATCATGCCGTAGTTGAGATACCAGGGATCGTCGGGCGAGCGCGGCCACATCATGTTGACGATCGCCGATACACCATAAGCGAAGGCCGCGAGATTCACCGGCCATGCCCAGGCGCCCAGGCGGAATTTGCCTGCGGGTTTCCAGCCGCGTGCGCGTGCAATCAGGGCGGCCAGCACGATCGACTGGAACGCGATATAGATGCCTGCGGATCCGAACACGATGATGGTCTTCACCGCATCGTCGAGGAAGATGCCGAGCAGGGCGACGAGCGCCGGCACGACGCCCGCGACGAACAGCGCGCGCGTGGGCACATGCGTATTCGGCGAAAGCACCGCAAGATGGCGCGAGGCGAAGATCATCTGGTCGCGGCTATACGCGAAGATCAGGCGGCTGGTTGCGGCTTGCAGGCTCAGCAGGCAGGAGAAAAACGACACCAGCACCACGGCGATGACCGCGCGGAAGCCGCCTTCGCCCAGTGCATGACGCAGCGTGCTCGCCACCGGATCGGCGTCCTTGCCGCTGATTGCGGCTTGCGGATCGGGCAGTGCCAGCACCAGCGCGAGACACACCAGCATCGCCGCTGCGCCGCCGATATAGATCGTCATGCGCATGGCTTTGGGAATCGCGCGGCCCGGATCGGGCGTTTCTTCCGCCACGTCGCCGCAGGCTTCGAAGCCGTAATACGCGAACATCGCGGCCACGCTCGACGCCAGGAACGCGGGCAGGTAGCTCGTGCCATTGCCCAGATGCATGGTGTCGAACAGGAAGCTCAGGTTATGCAGGCGCGCGAAGAACAGCAGGTATGCGCCCACTGCCACGGCGCCGATCAGTTCGCAGATAAAGCCGAACATGGCCACGCGTGCGAGCAGACGCGTGCCGCTCAGATTGAGGATCGTTGTGACCGCAATCATCGCGACCGCGACCCAGATCTCCAGCGTGTGATTGGGCGGCAAGCCCAGCAATTGCACCAGGTAAGGCGCACCGCCCACGGCTACGGCCGCGACGGTCGAAAACAGCGCCCACAGATAGATCCACCCTGCCATCCACGCCCAGCGCTTGCCGACAAGGCGGCGCGCCCACGGATAGAGGCCGCCTGCAATCGGGAACTGCGAAACGATTTCGCCGAAGACGAGCGCGACCAGCAACTGGCCGAGGCCGACCAGCAGATACGTCCAGAACATCGGCGGACCGCCCGCCGAAAACGCGAACTGAAACACCGTATAGACGCCAACCACCGGCGAGAGATACGTAAAGCCGAGCGAGAAGTTTTCCCAGATGCTCATCGACCGGTCGAAATTCGACGTATAGCCGAGCGCCTTTAACTGCGCGAGATCGTCATCCTCGTGGGGAGAGGGATGCGGATGGTTCATTGTCTGTCCTCATGTCATGTCGTCGCGCGCTTGAATTGATACGGGTTCAAACGCAAGGCGCGGCTCTTTATCACTCGATGCGCCGGAGCGCTCCGGGTCGCGAGGACCTTTAATGCAGGTTTCATACCAAGGCGCGTATGGCGTGCATAAAAACGTGCAAAGCCTTATGCGGCATGGCGTTGTAACTGGTTGCGCGCACAAGGGTGCTGCGCGTGAGCAGCGTTTGATGGCCTGGTGATGAGTTTATGCAGCGCTCGCGGCTGATTCGTCTGCGGAATTCACGCAGCGTTGGCCAGTTTGCTTTTGCGCACGATGGTGGCGATATCGGTTTGCAGCATTTCTGCGGCCTTGCGTTTGCTGCCGTAACGCGTGATCGCGTCGGCGATCAGGCCGTTTTCGAATTCGCGCACGAGGCTCTTGAGGCTTGCGCCTTCGAGATTGGCAGAGTTCGATAACGGAACGGGCGCGTGGGTATGAACCGCAGGGTCATTGAGCGGTGCGCGGGCCAGCCCTACCTGACGCGGCAGATGCTTGATCTGCGCGACCTCGTCGCACACCACGGCGAGGTATTCGACAAGATTCTGCAACTCGCGCACATTGCCGGGAAAGCCATGCGCTTCAAGCAGCGGCCGACATTCTGCCGCGAGCGCGAACGGCTTGCCGCGCCGCTCGCCGGCCAGCGCCACGAAATAATCGAGCAGCGGGCCAATCAACATCTTCTGCTCGCGCAACGGAGGCAGCGACAAGGTAATGACGCTCAGCCGATAGTAGAGATCGCTGCGGAATTTGCCTTCGGCGACCAGTTGTTCAAGATCGCGATTGGTGGCGGCAATCACGCGAATGTCCACGGTTTTGGGCTGCGTCGAGCCAAGCCGATGCACGCGCCCCGATTCCAGCACGACCAGCAGCTTGGCCTGCAAGGCGAGCGGCATTTCGCCGATCTCGTCGAGGAACAGCGTGCCGCCGTCCGCGGCTTCGATCAGACCAGCTTTGCCTTTGCTGAGCGCGCCGGTAAACGAACCCCGGTCGTAGCCAAACATTTCCGATTCGAACAGCGATTCGGGAATGCCCGCGCAACTGACGTGAATAAAGTGGCCGTGACGTCGCGTGGAATTCGTATGCAGCTGGCGCGCGAGTTCGGTTTTGCCGACGCCCGATTCGCCGAGCAGCAGTACGCGGCTATTCATGTCGATGGCGCGCAGGCCGATGCGATACGCCTCGTCCCAGAGCGCCGATGCGGCAAACAGCGGGCGCTCGCCCGCATCGCGTTGCGGGGCGCTTTGCGCCGCCGCTGGCGAACTGAGCTTGCGCTGGAAAAACAGATAGCCGCACGGCAAGCCCTGACTATCACGCAGCGGCCGTGCCGAAATCGACACCATGCGCTCGCCCGCGCGCACAGCGGTGTCGGGCAGACGCTGCGCGCCACGCCATGCGCCGCGCAAGGCATCGCAACGCAGGCACGATTCCTCGATGAAATCCCCGAAGGTACGCCCGATCCATTCGGTCTTGCGCAATTCGTTGAGGCTTTCCGCCGACGTATTCATATAGGTGACGAGGCCGCCTGCGTCCACGACGGTCACGCCTTCGGGAATCAGATCGCAAATGGCCTCCCAGCGCGGATCGCCCAGAAAACTGGGGATATCGGCCGCGTTGAAGGGACGGCGCGCGTCGAGCGGGGTCTGGGCGAATCTCACGAGCGACCTCGATGGAAGAGCGCCTGGCGGCGGCGCGCGTGCGTGCTCGCAACCGGCACGACGCTGATGACGAACAGTTCGCTCAATTCATTGTCGACGGGCGCAATGCGCAGATTGCAGCCGATCACGAGGCCCGATTGCAGATGAATTTCCGCATCGCCTTCGTGCGGCTCGCCATTGAACCAGCGGCGCTTGAGCGTTTCGTCGGTGAGTTCGACGCGTGCATCGAGCGCAGTGTCGAGCAGTTCGGCAGCGCCCGCGCCCAGCAGCGCTTCGGCAGCGGGATTGACGCCCGTGATGCGCGCCTCGCGATCGACCACCACGACGGCCACGGGCAGCGCGGCCAGCACGCGATGCACCAGCTCGCCCTGACGCACGATCTGTTCATGCTCGCGGCGCAATTCGGTCACATCGCGCAACGTGCCCCACATGCGATGCAGGCGCCCGGATTCGATATGGCCGCGCACATTGTTCTCCACGTACGTGGCCGTGCCGTCGTGCTTCAGATCGACGGTGAGACTGCGCTCCACATTGAAATCGTGCCGCGCGAGCTGGCGCACGAACGATTCGTTCTGCGCATTGCGCGGAAAGTGCGCGGCCACGGGTTTATCGCGCATGTCCTCGCCTTCGGGCAATTCATAGAGACCATGCAGCGCCGCGTTGCAGAAAATCCAGTGGCATTCGTTGACGAACACCTGGCGCACGATGTCGTCCTCGCTGCCGCGCAGATCGACAGGTTCGTCGAATTCGATGCCCCACATCGGCTCGCTGGAGGTTTCGATGAAGCCGCGCAGCACTTCCGTATGGTCGATCAACGCGCCCATCAGCAGTTCGGGCCGCGTGGTCTCGTAGACGAACAGGCGCGCGCGCAGATGCTGGCGCGAGCTGAAGCCCACCAGTTGCATGTCGATCGGCACGGCGCGGCCGTCACGATCGAGCGCAGTCAGTCGCACCGGCGGCTCGTAATCGTTGCTATTGGCGCTGCGAACCGCATCCAGACGCAAACGGATGCGCGCGCAACTATCGGGGTCGAAGGGGATTTCGATGGGGCAGCCGCGCCAGATGCGGCCATAGCCCACCAGTCGCGCCGCCAGTTCGCTGTACTCGGCGACGGTGCCGTCCGGGGCGATCTCGAACGCGACGAACGGAAGCTCTCTCAACATGAATGCGTGATGCAGAAAAAAAGATTGCTGCAGTTTTGCAGCGCCAAAAAAGTCCGGCAATCAGGGTTAACTACGGCAGACAGCCGTAAATAAGGGCTTTTGTAGCGCTGGCACGGATCTGGCTTTATGAAACGCAGCATCGTTGCACACACAACCGCCAACGCCAGCGCGGTGGCCGATGCAGTAACCGGAGGAGGCACGAAGTATGTTGATCACTGGGATCAAAAGCCGCCCGGTCTACGAGACGCTCACGCCGTTCGAACGCGGCACGGTGCACCTCGTGGTCGGGCAGGGCGGAGGCGGCGCGGCCATGCTGCGCCTGTTGCGCGAATTGAAAGAGGGCGGCACCCCCGCTTCGCGGATTCGCGTGATGTATTCCACACAGTCGTTTTCCGGCGCGAATCATCTCGCCGATATCGAACGTGAATGTCCCGACGAACTCGGCGTATTCGTGAGCAACGCAGCGCTGGTCGAAGGGCTGCGCAGCACGCTCGACGCTGCGCATATGGGGCTGCGGCTCTATCTCTCGGGTTCGGAAAGCTTTATCGGCAACACCATGCAGGTGGCTTCCGAATTCAACCTCAATCGCGATGAAGTGAAGCGCGAGCACAACGGCACCTTCGTGCGCCGCGTGTGGTGCGTGCACTGCGACGCGCGCAACGAGGACGTCACGCGCCGCGTATTCCGCTGTGGCGGCTGCGGGCTCGATCTGATCGTGCGCGATCACTACTCCACGCGCATGGCCGCTTTTATGGGCGTCAAGTTCGACGCCGAGCAAACCGGCGCCGCACAACCTGACGAGGAACTGGATACATGAGTACGCAGGCAGGCAGCATTGGCGTGGTGATTCGCGCCGTAGAAGACGTGACGCCGCTGATTCGCGTGTTTTCGCTCGAAGCGGAAGATGGCGCGCCGTTGCCCGGTTTTTCCGGTGGCAGCCACGTGCTCACGCTTATTCCTAATGGCGAGATCGTCTATCGCAACGCGTATTCGCTGATGAGTTCGCCGTTCGACACGCGCCGCTATGAAATTGGCGTGCGCCGCCAGGACACGGGGCGCGGCGGTTCGCGCCGCATGCACGAGCTGAAAGTGGGCGACACGCTGCGCATCACGCCGCCCGTCAACAACTTCGCGCTCAATGCACTGGCGCGCAAGCACATTCTGTTCGCGGGCGGCGTGGGCATCACGCCTTTCGTCTCGCAGCTTCAGGATCTGCAGCAGAGCAAGGTGCCGTTCGAACTGCATTACGGCGTGCGCGACGAAGCGCACGCGCGCATGGCGCGCTTCCTGCCCGATCTGCCGCATGGCGATGTGCGTGTTTATCACGACGTGGCGGGCGAAACGATCGACTTCGCCAGGGTGCTGGGCGCGCAGCCGCTGGGCACGCACGTGTATGTGTGCGGCCCGCAGGCGATGATCGACGCAGTATTGGCCGCTGCCCGCGATGCGGGTTGGGCCGATAGCCATGTTCACTATGAAAAGTTCGTCGAGCAAACCGGCGGCGTGCAATTCGACGCTTATCTGCAACGCAGCGACGTGCACATCACGGTCGCGCCGGAAATGAGCCTGCTGGAAGCCATCGAAGCGGCGGGCGTGGATATTCCCTATCTGTGCCGCGGCGGCGCGTGCGGCCATTGCGAGACCAGTGTGCTCGCGCTCGACGGTGAAATCGAACACCGCGACGACTGGCTCTCGCCTGAACAACGCGCCTGCAACGATCGCATCATGCCGTGCGTGTCGCGCGCGAGCTGCAAAAAACTCGTTCTCGATCTCTAGGATTTGCCATGACGACCACCTTCAAGCAAGAGGGCAGCTTCCGTCCGCCCTACGCGTTTCGCAACAGCGAAGAGAGCATTCGCCGTTTCCCGTTCCCGTACTTCGAAGATGAGTACGCCTATTCGATGAATCTCGAACCGCACGTGCCGACCGGTGACGGCGTGCTGCGCGCGGCTTTCGATATCGACGAGCATTACCTCACGGAAATGCGCGAGCGCGCGATTGCGCTCGAAAAGAATCCCGGCATGCATTACGCGTCCTTGCCGCATACGATGCAGGCGCAATGGGATTTGCTCGAACTGATTTTCGAATCGTATGCACGCGATTACCCCGAGCATTTCACGCTGATTCGCGAAGGCTCGCGCTGGACCTGGGAAAACCGCCTGATGGGTCTGCGCGATACGTTCACGTTTGGCGATCCGGCCACGCTGCCGTATGAGCCGATGGAATACGCCACGCGTCAGGCGCAGGGCGAATGGATCGTCGTGGACGACCGCGACGATTCACTCTATAAATCCGCGGGCATGGCCACTGAGCGCGCCGACTATTCGCTGCGTTTCAATCTGGGCATGAGCTGGTCGGAATGGCACGGCCCGGTGCCGCTGATTCAGGAAACCGGCGTGCTCGACCGGGCGCTCAAGTTCCTCAAGCGTCTGCGCACGGGCCACCCGGTGCGCCGCTTGAACTGGACGCTCACGGTCAATCCGCGTCTGGAAACCTCGGCGGAAACGCTGCACGAATGGGCGCCCGACCGACTCACCGTGACGCCGGAGAACGTCGGCAGCAAGGTGCATATGCGTCTTGAACTGCAACCGCTGCATCGCCTGCCGCGCAGCAATGCCATCGTGTTTCCGGTGCGCACGTATTTCCTGAGCCTCGACGAACTCGTGACGATTCCCAAATGGGCGCGCCGTACGCATCGCGTGCTCAAGTCGCTCAATCAGAATCTGATCGACTACAAGGGCTTTTCGCTCTATCACCAGACCATGGTGGATTTTCTCGCGCAATACGACGACGGCGCGCCGACGTCGCCGGGCAATGGCATCGACTGAAAATATCCACAGAACAGGAACAAGGACACCATGACGAACAAACTGGAATTGCCGTCGCGTCTTTTGATCGACGGTCAACTGGTGGCGGGCGAAGGGCCCGCCGATGCGGTCTATAACGCGGCCACGGGCCTGCCCTTGTGCGAGATCGCCGAAGCATCGGCGGCACAGGTCGAACAGGCGGTTGCCGCCGCGCACGCCGCGTTTCCCGCGTGGGCAGCCACCACGCCGCGTGAGCGCGCCGAAGCGCTGATCGAACTCGCCAGCCGCATCGAGCGCAATGCCGAGCGCTTCGCAAACCTCGAATCGCTCAATTGCGGCAAGCCGTATTCCGCCGTGCTCAACGACGAAATCCCCGCAATTGCCGACGTACTGCGCTATTTCGCAGGCGCGGCGCGGACGCAGCATGGTCTCGCGGCGGGCGAATATCTCGCGGGTCATACCAGCATGATTCGTCGCGATCCGCTGGGCGCGGTCGCCGGCATCGCGCCGTGGAACTATCCGCTGATGATGGCCGCCTGGAAGATCGGCCCCGCGCTGGCGTCGGGCAATACCGTCGTGCTCAAGAGCTCCGAGCTTACGCCGCTGACCGCGCTGCTGCTGGCCGAAGCCGCCGTCGATCTGTTCCCGCGCGGCGTGCTCAATATCGTCACGGGACGCGGCGAGAGCGTAGGCGCGCCGCTGTCCGCGCACCGCCATATTCGTCTGGTCTCGATCACGGGCGATGTGGGCACGGGCCAGAAGATCATGCAGAGCGCCGCGCAGACCGTGAAGCGCACGCATCTGGAACTGGGCGGCAAAGCGCCCGTGATCGTGCTCGCCGATGCGGACATTGCATCGGTGGTCGAAGGCATTCGTACTTTCGGCTTTTATAACGCGGGCCAGGATTGCACGGCGGCCTGCCGCATTTACGCCGATCAGAAGGTGTACGAACGACTGGTGGCCGATCTTGCCGCAGCGGTGAAGACCATCAAGCTCGGCGAGCAGCGTGATGAAGGCGTGGAAATGGGACCGCTGATTTCGGCGCGTCAGCGCGATCGCGTGGCGGGTTTTGTGGATCGCGCGCGTGATCATGCACATATCGAAGTGGTCGCGGGCGGCCGCGCGTGGGGTGAGCGCGGCTACTTCTACGAGCCGACCGTGATTGCCGGTGCGCGTCAGACCGATGAAATCGTGCAGCGCGAAGTGTTCGGGCCGGTCGTGTCGATTACACCGGTGCGCGACGCCGAACAGGCACTCGAATATGCCAACGACTCCGAATATGGTCTGGCGAGTTCGGTGTGGACGAAGGACGTGGGCACGGCGATGCAGTTCAGTTCGCGTCTGCAATACGGCTGCACGTGGGTCAATACGCACTTCATGCTGGTGAGCGAGATGCCGCACGGCGGCTTCAAACGTTCGGGTTACGGCAAGGATATGTCGGCGTATGCGCTGGAGGATTACACCGTGGCGCGCCATGTGATGATTCGTCACTAAGGCAAACGCGCAGTAAAAGGTGAAACGGCCCGCCAGAGCAATCCGGCGGGCCGTGTTTTATTGAATGCGCACGCAACGATTATTTGCGCGGCGGATGGAATGTGACCGTCTTTTCTGCAGGTGAATCCGAAGGCCCGCAGGTGCCACAAGTGCCGCAGCCATCGCCACAATCGCCCGTTGCGCCTTTGGGCTGTAGCCAACGGCCCACGCGCTGCGCGAATGCGCCGCGTCGCGGTCGCAGCAGTGGCGCGGCCACGCCTGCCTGCATGCGCGAGGTCGTTTTCGGCGCGACTTTGCGCAGCGCGGTCCAGAAGCTCACCGCAACGAGCAACGCGATCACGGCATATTGCAGCAGCAGATTCGCGCTCACAGGAAGTGCCTCGCAACCTGGTAGGTGACGAACGAAGCCGCGTACGCGACCACAAACATATAGCCAAACGACAGCACGACCGCGCGCCACGAACGCGTCTCGCGGCGGATCACGGCGAGCGTCGACATGCATTGCGGCGCGAACGCGAACCACACCATCAGCGAAAGCGCGCTCGCGACCGAGAAGTTCTGCGCGAGTGTGTGGCCCAGCGCGGCGACGTCGCTGTCGCCACCGGCTACGGCATAAACCGTGGCGAGCGCGGCCACGGCGGTTTCGCGTGCGGCGAATGCGGGAATCAGCGCAAGACTCATCTGCCAGTTGAAGCCGAGCGGCGCGAACGGCCATTGCAGTGCGCGGCCCAGATAACCCGCGATCGTGTAGTCGATGGCGGGACCGGTCGCGCCCGCGGGCGGCGAAGGGAACGTCGACACAAACCACATGATGACGGTCAGTGCGAGGATGATGCCGGTCAGGCGCTTGAGGAAGATCGTGCAGCGCTCCCACAGTCCGATTGCCACGTCGCGTGCGCGTGGGATGCGGTACGACGGCAGCTCCATCAGCAAGGCGTGTTCGGTGCGGTCGCGGCGCAGATGCTTCATGACCCAGCCCACCGCCATTGCGCCGACAATGCCCGCGACGTACAGCGCGAACAGCACCAGCCCTTGCAGATTGAACACGCCGAACACCAGCCGATGCGGGATAAACGCGCTGATGAGCAGCGCGTACACCGGCAGACGCGCGGAGCAGGTCATCAGCGGGGCGACGAGGATCGTCGCCAGGCGGTCGCGCGGATCGGAAATGCTGCGCGTGCCCATCACGCCCGGAATCGCACAGGCGAAGCTCGACAGCAACGGAATGAACGAGCGCCCCGTGAGCCCGACCGACACCATCATCCGATCGAGCAGGAAGGCCGCGCGCGGCAGATAGCCCGATTCCTCCAGCACGAGAATGAAGAGGAACAGCACCAGAATTTCAGGCAGAAAACCCAGTACGGTGCCGAGTCCCGTGAGCAGGCCGTCGGTCAGCAGGCTGCGCAGCGGGCCGTCGGGCAGCCACGCGCCCGCGATGCCGCCGAGCCAGTCGAAGCCGTCGCCGATCGAATCGGTCAGCGGCTTGCCCAGCGAATACACGGCCTGAAACACCAGGAACATCACCACGGCCAGGATCAGCGGGCCGAGTACCGGATGCAGCGCGACGCTGTCGATGGCGTCGTCGCGCGCGTCGGTGGCGCGCGGCATCGTCACGGCATCGGCGAGAATTGCGCGTACGGCGGCGTGCAGGTCGCCGCCTGTGTCTGCACCTTCGGCGCTGGGCGTGCGGTTCGCATCCACGCCGTCGATCAACTCGATCAACGACTGCGCGCCGTTGCGCCGAACCGCCACGGTTTCCACCACCGGCATGCCGAGCGCGCGCGCGAGCTTCGGCACATCGACGGTGATGCCGCGCCGCTTGGCGGCGTCCATCATGTTGAGCGCGAGCACGACCGGCCGGCCCATGCGTTTGACTTCGAGCACGAAGCGCAGATGCAGGCGCAGATTGGTCGCATCGGCCACGCAAACCACCAGATCGGGAATCGCCTCGCCGGGGTAGCGGCCCATCAGCACGTCGTGCGTGACGCGCTCGTCGGGACTGGCGGAATCGAAGCTGTACGCGCCCGGCAGATCGAGCAACTGGATCTTGCGGCCCGAGGGCGTGGCGAAGCGGCCTTCCTTGCGTTCGACCGTCACGCCCGCGTAGTTCGCAACCTTCTGGCGCGCGCCGGTGAGCAGATTGAAGAGGGCGGTCTTGCCGCAGTTGGGGTTGCCGACGAGGGCGATGCGCAGCGGTGTCTGGCTCATACACTGGCTCCCTCGAGGGCTTCGAGGCTCACGCTGACGCGCTCGGCTTCGGCGCGGCGCAGTGCAAAACGGGTCGAGCCGATTTGCACCAGCAGCGGGTCGGCGCTCCACGGCGCGCGCGCCACGAGGCGCACGGGCTCGCCGGGAACGAAGCCAAGATCGCGCAGGCGTTGTGCGATGGGGTCGCGTGCAGAGGCGTCTTCGACGCGCTCGACAAAGGCACTGGCGCCTTTGGTTAGGTCGGTCAGCCGCATGGGGAATCTTTGTTTTATGAAATGAGAACTGTTCTCATTGTATCGGCGATGCGCGCTGGATGTGGTTCAACTCGGCGCGCGCACCTTGATCCGGCGCTACGGCAGCGGCAAATAGCGCGTTTGCGCGGGATGGGTGCGCGGTTTTGTCGCATCGATGCGTGCGTCGATACTCGACCCAAACCCCGCTTGCCGATTGTGGCAGGCGGGGATGACACGTCGTTTAATTTCGATTTGCGCAAGCGAGCCGTAGCGCGAGGCCCGCGAACACCGAACCCAGCAGATAGTGTGGCCAGCGCGCTGGCCGCTGGCGTGCGCTCAGGCGGCGGGCGACATGGCTTGCGCCCAGAATCACGGCGCCATTGACGCACAGGCCGATCAGATTGAGTACGGTAGCAAGGATCAGAATCTGGGCCGCGACGCTGCCGTCCTGAAGGCGCACGAACTGCGGGAATAACGCCAGCACGAACAGCGCCATTTTCGGGTTCAGGATATTCGTCAGGAGTCCCTGGATAAAAATTCTGCCAGGCGAGAGGGCGGGAGCGATCGTGAGCGGCGCGGCGGGCTGCGGTTTGGCGCGCAAGGTCTTCCAGGCGAGGTAGAGCAGATAAATGGCGCCTGCGAAACGCAGCGCGTCGTAGGCAAAAGGAACGGCGAGAAACAGCTGCGACAGGCCGAACGCCGCCGCCATCGCATGACAGTAGGTGCCAACCTGAATTCCGGCAAGCGATGCAAATCCCGCCATACGCCCTTGACTGACGCTTCTGGACGCGATCAGGAGCATGTCCGGGCCTGGGGTGACGGTGAGCGCGAAACACGCACCGGAGAACAGCGCCAGCGTGGCGGGGGTGAGCATGGGGATCCCTTTTGTCGATGAGGCAAAAGGGCAATCAGTCTAGGCGACGGCCCTCGCGCGGTCAATTCGCGCGAGGGCCGTCCGTCAGAAAAAATCGCTTTGCTTTGTTTGAAGTTACTGCGCGACCGGCACCGTCACATCGCTGCCGAACCAGTGCATCGAAATCTTCTTGAGCGTGCCGTCCTGCTTGAGTTGCGTGAGCGCGTCGTTGATCGCTTTTTCGAACTTCGGATTGCCCTTGCGGAACGGAATGCCCATCTCCTGATTCGCGCCCTTGAGCACCGCGCCGGGGCGCAGCGGCAGATGCGAAGTCTTGATCATGTACGGCAGCATCAGGCGATCGTCGATGGTGGCGTCGATGCGTTTGGACGCCAGGTCACGCAGTTTTTCGGGGGCGCCCGGATAGGTCTGCACGTTGATGCCGGGCACGGCGCGCGCCATCGAATCGTAATTGGTGCCCAGCGTGACGCCGATCTTCTGCTCACCCTTGAATTGATCGAGCGAGGTGAATTCGCGTTTGTCGTCGGCGCGCTGGATCAATTGCGCCGCCGAATACGTATAGGGCTGGCTGAAATCGAGCGCCTGTTGACGCTGCGGCGTGATGGTCACCTGATTGACGATCACGTCGAATTTACCGGCCTGCAGCGCGGCAATAATGCCGCTCCATTCGGTGGGGATGAATTCGGGCTTCACGCCGAGCTTCGCGGCCACGGCTTTCGCCACGTCGACATCGAATCCTTCCAGCTCGCCCGAACTGTTGCGCGAGTCGAACGGCGGGTAGGTGCCTTCCAGGCCGATCTTGAGCACGCCTGCCTGCTTCACGCTGTCGAGCAGATCTTCGGCATGGGCGGCCACGGCGGTAAAGCTAAGCGATGTGAATGCGATTGCGCCTGCGAGAAAGAGCTTCGATACCTTCATCACTTGTCTCCTGATTGTTGGTGTGGGGACTACGGTGTGACGCTGTCGTGATCGTGCGGCGTGGTGCGAAATCGATTGATTCGGTGTCCTGCTCTTCCAGGTGGATCAGATATTCGGTGCGGGCAGTGTGCCGAGAATCTCCTCGAAGGCCAGACCGATGGCGAGCAGCCGCCGGTCGCTGCCCGTGGGGCCGTCGAGTTCCAGCCCGACCGGCAATCCCGCTTCCGTCAACCCGGCTGGCAGCGCCAGGCCCGGAATGCCCGCATTGCTCGCGGGATCGGTGTTGCGCAGATAGGCTTCCAGTTCGTCGATGGGCGCACTGCCGTCGATCGACACGCTCGACGAGCCGTTCAGATCGTCGATCTTCACGGCGGCGAGGCGCGTGGTAGGGAACAGCAGCGCGTCCAGACCATTGGCGGCGAAAGTCTGCGCGTAGAGCTGCTGCAGGCGCGGGCGCCAGACCGTCATCGCGGTTTGATAGTCGCTGCCGCGCGTATCGGCGAGGATCGCGTCATAGGCGGCGCGCACATCAGGGCTGGCGATGCGCGCCGCTACGTCGGCCACGCTTTGCACGGGCGTCTGGTTGGCGGCGAGCCAGGCCTGCAGATCGTCGATGGGTTCGTGCAGGGCGATGGCCATGCTCACGCGGTCGTTGAGCGCGAAGATATCGCTCATTTCCACCGGCACCAGCGTGACACCCGCCGCTGCAAGTTTTGCGAGCGCGGCGCGCGCGACGTCTTCGGTCGCGGCTTCGAGCCCTGCCCAGAACGGCGTAGGCAGGCCCACGCGCAGATTCGTGACGGCTGCCTGGGCAAGCGGGCCAAGACCGGTAATCACGCCGTCGAGCAGCGCGACATCGGCGACCGTGCGGCCCATCGGCCCGACCGTGTCGCGCGTATGGCTGATCGGCACGACGGCATGCGGGTCGTGATAGCGCCGCTGCGTACCGCCGTCGCCGACGCTCGGGCGCAGTCCGACGATGCCGCACAGTGCGGCGGGAATGCGCGTGGAGCCGCCGGTATCCGTTCCCAGGCCCGAAGGCACCATGCGCGCAGCAATGGCGGCAGCGGTGCCGCCCGATGAGCCGCCGGGAATCCGTTCGGGATCCCAGGGATTACGCACGGGACCGGCATGCGGCGCGAGGTTGGTGCTGGTGATACCGAAGGCGAGCTCGTGCATATTGGCCTTGCCCAGCACGATGGCGCCCGCGTCCACGAGGCGTTGCACCGAAGGCGCGTGGCGCGCAGCCACGAAGCCTTCGAGCGCGGGCGTGCCCGCCGAGGTGGGCAGCACGCGCGTGTTGATGTTGTCCTTGACGACCACGGGCAAGCCCGCGAGCGGCAGGCGCGCGCGCTCGTTGGGGCTGAGCGCGTCGATGCGCTGCGCGGCCGCCAGTGCGCCTTCGATGTCCAGCGCGGTGAGCGCGTTGAGATTGGCGAGCGCCTCGGCGCGGGCGATCAGCGTGGCGACGTAGTCAGCCGCCTTGAGCCGTCCTGCGCGAATCGCCTCGACGGCTTGCGTCGAGGTTAGTTCCAGCTGCTGGTCCAGGGTCCAGGTCATGCAGTCTCCTCCTCGTGCAGCCGTGATGGGATGGCGCGCGGTGTTCGCTATGTGCTGCGTGGTGCGCTTATTTCTTCATGAATCGCAGCGCCAGGCGCGCAAGTGCCGGCACCACGGCCGGGCGCAACAGGCGCGGATCATAGCCGCTCATGCGATCCCGATCTTCCGTCAGGCAGAGTTCAATCATCTCACGCGGCTTGAGCGAATCGCCCAGCACTTCGCGATTGGCGGGAAGAAAATTCGAATCGTGCGCCACGCCATCCGCGTCGATGCCGCGCGCGATCGCCAGGCGGTCCCATATCAGTTTGATCCAGATTGCGCCGACGCGCAGCGAGTGCCAGGGACGGCGCCACCACGGCAGATTTTTGCGATACCACGCCACCCAGTTCACGAAGAACAGGATGTGGCGGGCTTCCTCCTGGATCACGGGTTCGAAGGTTTCGACGAGTTCGGCGGGAAAGAAACCCGAGCGCTGCGCGGAGCGGAACAGCCCAAAGGCGAAAAAGCTGTCGATGCACTCGCTGTAGCCGGTGAACATCCACGCCCATTCGGCGTCTTTCGGCGGCGGGTAGGTGGGTTCGGGCGCGAGTTCGATGCCGTAGGCTTGCACCAGATGCGAGAGCACGACCTTGTGGCGCGCTTCTTCGTCGCCGTCCATTTCGATGGCTTCGCGCAGCAGCGGATCGAGCACGGTTTTCGCGTAGGTCTTGACGCGGATGGAGGCGCGGCCTTCGGTCTGTACGGCGATGTCCCAGATCGGCAGCGAGGTCAGCCGGCGCAGTGCGTCGGGTTCGAGCTTTGGCCAGTCGAGCACGGCGGGACGGTACGGATCGTGGGTGTCGAGCAACATCCGGCTGAACATCTTGCGATGTTCGTCTGATCCAATCCTGATGGGCCCTGGCGTGTCGTGAGTCCAGTGACGCAGCGCGGCGTCCTGGTCGGCGAGAGCGGTGGCGCCTTCGTCGATGATGGGCGTCAGGGATGCAGACATAAAGGCAAAAGAATGACGGTAATGTGACTCCTATTCTGTCATAAACGTAAGGAAAGCCGCTTGCTCACGCGCAGCGGCGCTGTTCGTCGATCCACATGCGCGCCCAGCGGCAGGCGTACGCCAGCGCATGGCGTTCATCGAAGAAATAATCCAGTGCGTCGAACGAAACGATCTTCTGGCTCGTGCGGGCGCCGGTTTGTGTTCCGGCCTGTGCGCCGGGTTGGGCGCTCAGCGTGCCGATCGTCAGATTGGCGGCGTACAGCCCGTTGGGTAAAGCCTGCGCGCTGGGCGCGACTTCGTAGCCTTTGTAGCGGATGGGTGCGTTCATGGCCTCCAGCTCCTGCTGGTGCGTCCTGCTCGTGTGCGAATTGCGCATGTATGCCTCGCCTGTGCGATCTGTGCGACCGCTGCATTTGCCAGTACGAACCCAGCGTAGGGGCAGCCATGCGCGAGGGGAACCAATCTTTCGTCGCAAGCAAATCACGGGCGGACTGGAACGGTCAGCAGAATGATCGCGATGAGGCGAGCTGGTGTGCCCGTCTCCAATGTGGATCGCACAAAAGGCCGCGTCTGTGGGATGGCCGACGCAAGGCGTGCGCCTCTGTGCGCTGGCGCGCGTTCGAGCGGGGATGGGTTATTGCGGGGTGTACAGGCGAGCGGCGATCAGCGAGCGGTGGGCGACGAGGCGCGTGGCGGCCTCGTCGTGTTTCGTGTGCTTCGGGTGCTTCGGGTGCTTCCTATGTAGCGTTCGCTGCGTTAAACCGCGACGCTCAAGCGATCCTCATTGCGTGCCGCAGCGGCGCTCGATGCGCTCGTGGCAATCGTGTGCGACGGGTGTGCGGCGCGCTGCGTGTTGAACGCGAGCGCGAATTGCGCGGCCTGCTGGCCGACCGTCGAGAGTTGATCAACAACCTTCGGATCGGAGCACTGATGCGCGCTGTCGAAGCGCGTTTCCAGCGTGTTGATGCCCGCGCCGAACGGCGTCGGCCAGCCGCGCAGCGCATGCACGATCGAGCGCAGCGAGGTCAGCACGGACCCCGCGGCCTGCCAGCCATAAGCGGTCACGATGCAGCCGACGGCGCGGCCGTCTAGATAGGGGCGTTCGTCGGCGCGCAGTTCTTCCAGCGTATCGAGTGCGTTCTTAACGAGGCCGGACACGCCGCCGTGATAGCCCGGCGTCGCGATGATGACCGCATCCGCGGCGCGCACGGCTTCGATCAGTTCGAGCTGGGCGTCGGTGCGGGTGGCGGCTTCGGGCGCGTAGTGCGGCAGGCTGTGCAGGAAGGTGCCGCCGAACAGTTGCGTGCGTGCGCCGGCCTGTTCCGCGCCGCGCAGCGCGAAAGCGAGCGCGCGTTCGGTGGAAGACGCTTCGCGCGTCGTGCCGCCGATGCCGACGACGAGCGGACGGTGTCTGGAATCGGAAATGCTCAAGGGGGGCTCCTCGGGTAAGCGGTAGGGCTCGCGAGCGCACAATGCGGGGCAGAAGACGCGCGGCAACGCGTGAATCGGCGGCGGGCCGGCGCAAAGCATGCGTTCACATCGGAACTGTCATCTTAGTGACCGCGTCGCGCCGCGCGAAACGACTTTTTGTTCTAACGATATGCCCGGGAGAAGGGTTCCGAACTGCGCGGCCCGCCCCATATGCATAGCTGAAAGCATTGGTTGGGCTGGCGGGCGGCCATCGCTACGATGAAACCGTCTCCTCCATGAGCATCTCCTTGACATGGGATTCGGCCCCGCACCGTAAGGTGGCGGGGCCGCTTTTTTTTCCGGAGACGATTTCGGGCAGTAAGCGCCTTGGGCGCGGCCGTGTCGCGCGAGCGCTTATTGCGCGCGGGCGGCGGGAGTGACGGAAACGTTCGGCAGGGCTTGAAGCGAGGGATTCGACGTGTGGTGCTGGCGGCGCGCCGGGACGGCGTAGCTCACCTGCAGGACATTGCCATCCGGGCCGATCTGCGGCGGGATCTCGGGCAGACCGTCGCTCTTCGACTTCACGTTGCCCTGGCCCGCTGCGCCGTTTGCACCATTGGCGCCGCCTGGCAGCATCGGCACGGTGGGCGCCGGTGCGCGCATGGCCGGCTCGGCGATCTTGCGCGTGTCGGGACGCTCGACGCTCGCGAGCTTTTTCTTCGTGTGGTGCGCGTGCGCCTTCTTGTCGGGCGAAACCGGATGCGCGCCAGGCAGGCGCGCCTCGGGCGGGTTCCAGATTTCGGTGTAGTGTTCCCCAGCGAGCGCGGTGGAAGCGAGGACGCACAGCACCGTCCCCGTCAAGATGAATCGCACGTCGTGATCTCCGTTTTGATGAACAGACCCGCCCGGCCTTCGCGGTGCGCCCGACCCCGCACAATGCGCTGGCTGGCACGCCCGCAGGGGGCGACGCCCGGTACGGCAACCGGGCTGCACGCACTGTACATTCGTACAGCGGTGAATGCAAACGTTTGACGGCGCACAGCGCGCGAGTGTTGCGCGGACGCGGCGTCCTGCGGCTGTCACAAACCTGTGTGCGTGGGTCGCGCCTGCTGGCTGGCTGGCGCGGCGGAGACCGGAAAAACAGCGTCGGATCAAGCCTCTAACGCGGCGCTGCCATGCAGGCCGAGCCAGCGACCATAGCTGCGCGGCGAGAAGGCGAGCGTGAGCGCGATCATCGCCGAAATCGAAATGGCGAGCATGACCCAGGCGGCGGTAAAACCGCCGGTCAGATCGCGCACCCGTCCGGCCACGACCGGCGCGAGGGCGGCAATCACGAAGCCCAACCCTTGCACAAACGCTACCAGCCGCGTGGCGATACGGTGATCGCCCGAATGATCGAGCGCCGTCACCAGCGTGACCGAGAAGGTGCCCCCCAGGCCCGCGCCCGCTGCGGCGACCCATAGCAGCGGCGCGGCCTCGGGCCAGGCTGCCAGACCGACGACGCCAATCCATTGCAGGCAAAGCCCGCCGATCAACCAGGGCCGCCGATCCGTGAACCGTGCGGCCGCGAGCGGCAGCAGCAGGGCGCAGGCGGCCTGGAAGACCGTCATGGCGGCCAGCAGCGAGCCGCTGGCGGCGACGCTCGCGCCATGCTGCTGGTAATAAGCGGGCAGCCAGGCGACCAGACTCGTATAGCCGCCGTTCACAAGACCAAAATGCAGGCCGAGCGTCCACGCGCGGCGCTTCTTCCAGACCGGCACCGCAACATGATGCGCGCCGGGTTGCGCCGCTGCCGTGCGCCCTGTCGCGCGCGCGCCGGAGTTGAGCCAACTCCACAACACCAGCGCCATCAGCGCGGGCGCGGCCCAGATTGCCAGCGCGATATGCCAGGAACCGCCCAGGCGTGCCGCGAGCGGGCTGAGGCTTGCGCCCAGCCCGCCGCCGCCCATGATCGACGCAGAAAACAGCCCCATCGCCAGCGGCACGCCTGGGC
>NZ_VWWJ01000030.1 GCF_011753055.1 Burkholderia sp. Ax-1719
CGCCCCGGGTTCGCTCACGGGCACCGCCACCGGCGTGCCGGTGAACCCGCCCTCGCCTGACGCAGGCCCGAGCGGCAGCGCGACGGGGACGTCGGCATCGAGCGGCCCGCAGCAGGGCGCGCCCGTCGGCGTGAATCCGAACAATCCGAATAACCCGACCGTGGGCGAAACGCAGAAGAACGCGGAACCCGAGCGCACCCAGGCCGAACAGGCCGTCGTGCAGCGCGAACATGCTCCGCTGTTCGACCACAAGCTCACGCTCGACTGGGGTATCAGCGATACCTACTACGATCGCCGCCAGCTGCAGCTCTCGGGTTTCCTCGCGCTCGATGCGATTTTCCTCGGCAACATCAATCTGGGCGAAACCAAGTCGCACCAGATCATGGCCGATCTGGACACGCGGTACGGCCTGACCGACCGCATGAGCATCGACGTCGACGTGCCCTACATCTACCGCCACAGCAGCTTCATCGTGGGCGGCGCGGGCGGCTCGGCCAGTTCGTTGTCCGATTCGTCGGTGAATTCGAACGCCATCGGCGACGTCAACTTCGGGATGTACTACCAGTTCCTGAAGGAAACCAACAACCTGCCCGACGTGGTCGGCAGCCTGCGCGTGAAGACGCCGACCGGCACCTCGCCGTTCGGCATCAAGGTGCAGCAGATCTCGCAGGACAACACCAATCTCGTCGCGCCGACCAAGCTGCCCACCGGCACGGGCTTCTGGAACGTCACGGCCGGTCTGTCCGTGCTGAAGACCTATGACCCGGTGGTGCTGTTCGGCAGTCTCTCGTACACGTACAACATCTCGCGCTCGTTCTCCGACATCTCGTCGGTCATCGGGCAGACGGAGCCCGCGGACGTCAAGCTCGGCGACATCATCCAGTTCGGCGGCGGCGTCGCGCTCGCCTTCTCCGAAAAGGATTCCGCCAGCATCTCCTACACCATGGCCATCGAGCCGCAATCGAAGACCAAGGCGCCCGGCGGCAGCTGGACCGGCGTGCCGGGCAGCGAGACGACCGCCTCGGTGCTCAACTTCGGGCTCAACCACGTGGTCAACAAGCACCTGACGATCAACGGCGCGGTATCGGTGGGCCTGACGCCCGATGCGCCGAACTTCGTCGTCGGCGTGCGGTTCCCCTACACCTTCTGATGAATACGAGGCCGATCGTGCGCGAATCCTCACATCTGAGCGCCAACGTGACGTCGTTCGCCGGGGCGGGCCAGCGGCTCGCCGTGGTGGGACAGTCGCCGCACACCGCCATGCAGGCGGATGCGGCGATCGAAGGTACGGCGGATACGACGGGTCCTTCTGCAGTGCGCAATCTCGACGCATCCAGCGTCGCGAATGCGGCGCAAGGGGCGAAATCCACCAAAGCCGGCGACGGCAGGCCAATCGCGGACATCGACCGCATGCTGCTCTACGTCGCCCGCACGCCGGACACGCAGCTCGGCGCGTATCTGAAAAGCCGCGGCTGGGAAGTCGCCACGGCCAAGACCGCGCATGAAGCGACGCGTCTCGTGAAGCAGGAGCCGACCTGCGCGGGCATCGTCGATCTGACCGGTTTCGCGCCGCGCGATCTGGCCGGACTCGAAGCCGTGCTGCGCCTGCAACAGGTGGGCTGGATCGCGCTCACCGATGCGCAGCGCCTGACCGACCCGGAAGTGCGCCGCCTGATTCGCCACTATTGCTTCGACTACGTGCATCTGCCGGTCGCGCCGGCGACGCTCGACTATCTGGTCGGCCACGCCTTCGGCATGGTCACGCTGTGCGATCTCGACGAGGCCCCCGCCTCGGCGACGAGCCAGGACGAAGACGAGATGGTGGGCACCTGCGAAGCGATGCAGCAGCTCTTTCGCACCATCCGCAAGGTGGCCAATACCGACGCCAGCGTGTTCATCTCGGGCGAGTCGGGCACGGGCAAGGAGCTGACCGCACTGGCGATCCACGAACGCTCGCCGCGCCGTAAGGCGCCCTTCGTGCCGATCAACTGCGGCGCGATCCCGCATCACCTTCTGCAATCCGAACTGTTTGGCTACGAACGCGGCGCCTTCACGGGCGCGAACCAGCGCAAGATCGGTCGGGTGGAAGCGGCCAACGGCGGCACGCTGTTCCTCGACGAAATCGGCGACCTGCCGATGGAAAGCCAGGCGAGCCTGCTGCGCTTCCTGCAGGAAGGCAAGATCGAGCGGCTGGGCGGCCACGAGCAGATTCCCGTGGACGTGCGCATCATTTCGGCCACGCACGTCGATCTCGAATCGGCGATGCGCGACGGACGCTTCCGCGCCGACCTGTTCCATCGCCTGTGCGTGCTGCGCGTGGACGAGCCGCCGCTGCGCGCGCGCGGCAAGGACATCGAAATCCTCGCGCATCACGTACTGCACAAGTTCAAGATGGACAGCGCGCGCAAGATCCGCGGCTTCACGCCCGACGCCATCGAGGCCATGTACAACTACAACTGGCCCGGCAACGTGCGCGAAATGATCAACCGCGTGCGCCGTGCGATCGTGATGGCCGAAAGCAAGCTGATCTCGGCGGAAGACCTCGACCTCGGCCAGTTCACCGAGCAGCAGACGATCACGCTCGCGCAGGCGCGCGAGTCCGCGGAGAAACGCGCGATCGAGGCGGCGCTGCTGCGCCACCGCCATCGCCTGACCGAAGCGGCGGCGGACCTGGGGATTTCGCGGGTGACGCTGTATCGGCTGATGGGCACGCACGGTCTGCGCGACGAAAAGTCGATCTTTGGCGGTGAAGCGGAGAACCAGGCGGACAGCCACGGCGAAACTGCGGCGCAAAGCGCCACGCAGCCGGCCGATCCCGCCGAATGACGGCAAGATGCACCGCTGCGACGCGATGTCGTGCTGACATCGTGTCGCAGCGGCGTATAGCGGATTGGCGCAGGTGCGGTTTGAAACGCGCCGTCGGGTAGAATCGATGGGATCGACCTTTCAATTCCATCGCAATTCGACTCTCTCCGACCCACTCGATGACGACGCTCACCCTGATCGTCGCTCGCGCCCAGAACGGCGTGATCGGCCGCGACAACGAACTGCCCTGGCGGCTGCCCGAAGACCTCGCATTCTTCAAGCGCACCACCATGGGCGCGCCCATCGTCATGGGCCGCAAAACCCACGAATCGATCGGCCGCGCGCTGCCTGGACGGCGCAACATCGTCGTCACGCGTGACGCCGGCAAGCGCTTTCCCGGCTGCGATACGGCGACGAGCCTGGAGGCTGCGCTCGCGCTTGCGGGCCAGGATCAGGCGCCCGAGGCGTTCCTGATCGGCGGCGCCCAGCTTTACGCCGAAGGCATCGCGCTCGCGCAGAAGCTGATCGTCACGGAAATCGCCGCCGATTTCGAAGGCGACGCGCATTTCCCCGCGCCTGACGCCGCCATCTGGCGCGAAACCGCACGCGAGACGCTGCACGCAAACGCGCCCAATGACTTCGATTTCGCGTTTGTGACTTACGAGCGGCGGGATTGAGTCAGAGCGCCATCAGCGAGCGCGGCATCCACCGCTCTCCAGCCATCGGTTTACTTAGTCCCAAAATGGGACTAAACTGCACTTCATGCGAATCGTAGCCAGGAAGACCCTGCTGGAATTCATCAGAAACCACGCACGCGCCGAGCAATCGCTTCTCGCATGGTATGCGGAAGCCGCTCAGGCGACCTGGCGAACGCCGCAGGACATCAAGGCGCACTATGCGTCCGCGAGTTTTGTCGGCAAGAACCGCGTGGTGTTCAACATCAAAGGCAACGATTTTCGATTGATTGTGGCCGTGGCCTACCGGCTCGGCGTCGTCTATATCAAATTTGTCGGCACCCATGCCGAATACGACAAGATCGACGCGGCCACCGTGGAACTGGAGTAAAGCCAATGGAAATCCGCCCGCTACACAACGAGGAAGACTACAGGGCTGCACTGGCAGTCGTGTCCCGACTCGTTGACACCGACCCAGAATCCGGCACGCCCGAAGGCGACGAACTCGAGATTCTGTCGATTCTGGTCGAGCGTTACGAAGCTGAACACTTTCCGCTTGCCAGCCCGGATCCGATCGAAGCTATCAAATTCCGCATGGAGCAACAAGGGCTGTCCGTGCCCGACATGCAGCCCTATATCGGCAATGCGAATCGAGTCTACGAAGTGCTCGCTGGCAAGCGCGCGTTGAGCCTTGCGATGATTCGCCGTTTGCACGCTGGACTGCAGATTCCCGCCGAAGTGCTGATCGGCGTGGCCTGACATCCTGCTCCGCAAACAAAAACGGCACGCCAGAGCGTGCCGTTTTTCCTTCTGCGGACCTGAAGCCGCGCCTTACTGCCCCGCCACCGTCATGCGCTCGATCAGCACCGAGCCGGTCTGACGCGTGCCGCGCGCGAGCGTATCCGCGCCCACGGCGACGATGTGGTGGAACATCTCCTGCAGCGTCGATGCCACCGTGATTTCCTCGACCGGATACTGGATCTTGCCGTTCTCGACCCAGAAACCCGACGCGCCGCGCGAGTAATCGCCGGTCACGAAGTTCACGCCCTGCCCCATCAGCTCGGTCAGCAGCAGACCCGTGCCAAGCTTTTTCAGCATGGCTTCGAAATCGTCTTCGGGCTGTGTGAGCGAGCTTTCCAGTCGCAGATTGTGCGAGCCGCCAGCGTTGCCGGTCGTCTGCATACCGAGCTTGCGCGCCGAGTACGACGACAGGAAATAGCCCTGCACCACGCCGTCCTTGACCACTTCGCGACGTTGCGTGCGCACGCCTTCTTCGTCGAACGGCGCGCTGCCGGCCGCGCGCGGCACGTGCGGATCTTCGACGATCTGGATATGCGGCGCGAATACCGGCTTGCCCAGCGAATCGACGAGGAACGAGGTCTTGCGATACAGCGCGCCGCCGCTCGTGGCCTGCACGAAGGCGCCGAGAATCCCGGCCGCCAGCGGCGCTTCGAACAGCACCGGCACCTTGCGCGTGTCGAGGCCGCGCGCGTTCAGGCGCGACAGCGCGCGTTCGGCGGCGTAGCGCCCCACGGCTTCGGGCGAAGCCAGTTCACCGGCGCTGCGGCGCGAGGTGTACCAGTCGTCGCGCTGCATGCTGCGGCCGCTGCCCGCGATGGGCGCGCAGGCGATGTAGTGGCGCGAGTACGGATAACCGTGCATGAAGCCGCTGGAGGTGGCCAGCACGAACTGCGAGTGCTGCGCGGACACGCTCGCGCCTTCGGAATTGGTCACGCGGCGGTCGGTGGCGAACGCGGCGTCTTCGGCGCGGCGGGCGATTTCGACCGCTTCGTCGGCGGTCACGCTCCACGGGTGATAGAGATCGAGGTCGCGCGGCGCGGTTTCCAGCAGCTCGCGCTCGGCGAGGCCGGCGCAGTCGTCGTCGGCGGTAAAGCGCGCGATGTTGTACGCGGCGGCAACGGTGTCCTTGAGCGCCTGCGCGGAAAAGTCCGAGGTGCTCGCATTGCCGCGCTTGTTGCCGATGTAGACGGTCACGCCGACCATCTTGTCGCGGTTGTGCTCGATGGTTTCGACTTCACCGCGCCGCACGGACACCGAAAGACCGTCGCCTTCGGAGAGCTCGGTCGCGGCGTCGCTCGCGCCGAGCGCCTTCGCGTGGCGGAGGATGTCCGACGCGATCTCCTTCAGTTCGTCCTGGGTGTGCGGAAAAAAACGCTGCCGGGCTTCGATGTCTGCTGCCATTGTCGTTACGGTCCGGTTTTGGGCCGGTGCGGCCCGCTTGTCGTGTGTCGGAGGTGTCACGTGATGCGTCGCGCGCATGTTCATACGGCGTGCATGTTGCGCCTTTACGTCAGACGCGTTTCGCGATCATAGCAAGGACTGCGCGCGCGCACCGAGGCGGAACGTGCGGCAATGCGGCATGACGCGCGACTTCGGGCGCATCCCGCCGACCTGTGCTGCGGCCGTCGAGTCCGATCGGCTCGCGCGCGCACGCTACAATATGCGTCATGAAACGCAAAACCCGCATTCAACCTATGAACGACGCTGTCGCCGAAGTCGACGACAACGGTTACGATCGCCCGAGCAAATCGCAGCTCAAGCGCGAGATGGAAGCCCTGCAGCAGCTGGGCGTGGCACTCGTCGAGCTGCCCAAGGACGCGCTCAAGCGCATGCCGATGACGGAAGACCTGTCGGACGCCGTCCACGAAGCGCGCCGCATTTCCGATCACGAAGGCCGTCGCCGCCAGCTCCAGTATGTCGGCCGCATGATGCGCGGTCTGACCGAAACCGAAGTCGCCGCGCTGCGCAAGGCGATGGACGAGCACCGCGGCGTCAACAAGGCCGCCACGGCGCGCCTGCACTGGATCGAGCGCACGCGCGAGAAGCTGCTCGCCGACGACGAAGCGCTCACGGTCTTTATCCGCGACTATCCGGCCGCCGACCCGCAGGAAGGCCGCACGCTGATCCGCAACGCCCGCCGCGAACAGCAGCAGGCCAAGCCGCCGAAGTACTTCCGCGAGCTGTTCCAGTGGATCAAGGACGTGAGCAAACAGGGCGACGACGAAGCCGATGACGTCGATCACGACAGCGGCGAGGACCGCGAAGATGACGAAGCCTGAGCGCAGCCATCCCGATGAGCTGGTGATCGGCCTCGTGTCGGTCAGCGACCGCGCGACCGCGGGCGTCTACGAGGACAAAGGCATTCCGGCGCTGATGGAATGGCTGGGCGCCACGCTCAAGTCGCCGTGGCGCGCTGAAACGCGCCTGATTCACGACGATGCGGAGACGATTTCGGCCACGCTCACCGCGCTGGTCGACGGTCTGGGCTGCGATCTCGTGCTCACGACCGGCGGCACCGGCCCCGCGCGCCGCGATGTGACGCCCGAGGCGACGCTCGCGGTGGCGACGAAGGAAATGCCCGGTTTCGGCGAGCAGATGCGCCAGATCAGCCTGAACTTCGTGCCGACGGCGATTCTCTCTCGCCAGGTCGCCGTAATCCGCGAAACCGCGGACCATGCGGCGCTCATCATCAACCTGCCCGGCCAGCCGAAGTCGATCAAGGAAACGCTGGAAGGCCTGCGCGACGAGACCGGCAAGTCGAAGGTGCCCGGTATTTTCGCGGCGGTGCCCTACTGCATCGACCTGATCGGCGGCCCGTATATCGAAACCGATCCGGCCATCGTGGCCGCATTCCGGCCGAAGAACGCGCAGCGTCCGCCGCGCGCCTGAGCCCGGAAACCCGCAAAGCAAGCAAAACGGCGCCCTCAGGCGCCGTTTTTCACAAGCCGCGCACGCGCTTTACTTCGCGTCGCCGCCCGCAGCCGCTTCCGTTGCACCGGCAGCCGGCGTCGACGGAATCAGGAAGTGTTCACGGTAGTACTTGAGTTCGTCGATCGACTCGTGGATGTCGGCCAGCGCCGTGTGCATCGCGCGCTTCTGGAAGCCCTTGTAGATCGCGGGCTGCCAGCGGCGGCACAGTTCCTTGAGCGTGCTCACGTCCAGATTGCGGTAGTGGAAGAACCGCTCGAGCGTAGGCATCCAGCGCGCCATGAAGCGGCGGTCCTGGCAGATCGAGTTGCCGCACATCGGCGACTTGCCCGGCGGGACGTACTGGGCGAGGAAGGCCATGATCTGCTCGGTGGCGCTTTCTTCGGTGACGGTCGAGGCGCGCACGCGTTCGGTCAGGCCCGAACGGCCATGCGTGTTGCGGTTCCACTCGTCCATGCGGTCGAGATCGGCTTCCGTCTGGTGGATTGCCAGCACAGGGCCTTCCACGATCTTGTCGAGCGTGGAGTTGGTCACCACCACGGCGATTTCGATGATGCGGTCGTTATCGGGGTCGAGACCCGTCATTTCCATGTCGAGCCAGATCAGGTTCATGTCGGTGCGCTCCATAGCTGGAGTCGCCTGGCCCGCCGGGTCGGCAGAAGTGATGTCTGTCATGAATATCGCCTGAAACGGTAGGAAAGCGGCGCGCGCCGCATGCGGTCGACGGCGCCATCGCGTCGCCACTGCAGGATGCAATGTGCGGGCCGCCAAGAACATATAATTGTCGCATAGATACCACGGACTTCCCGGATGCCCACCTTGTCCCCTTCGCTGTCCCCAGCGCTGAGTTTCAGCGCGTTGTTCATGATCGCCGTCCTGGCGATGGTCGCGACCAAACTCTGGCTGGCCTCGCGCCAGACCCGCTTCGTCGCGGCCCATCGCAATGCGGTGCCGGCCCAGTTTGCCGCCACCATTCCGCTCACGGCGCACCAGCGCGCCGCCGATTACACCGTCGCGCGCACGCGCCTTGGCATGGTCGAAATCGTGCTGTCGGCGGTCGTGCTGATCGCGCTGACGCTGCTCGGCGGCGTGCAGGCGCTCGATCTTGGCGTCTCCGATCTGCTCGGGCGCGGCTATGTCGGCCAGATTGCGCTGATCGGCGCGGTGCTCGCGGTCAGCGGCCTGATCGAATTGCCGCTCGATTACTACCGCCAGTTCGTGGTCGAGGAACGTTTCGGCTTTAACCGCATGACGAAGGCGATCTTCTTCATGGACCGCATCAAGGGGCTCGTGATCGGCGCGGCGTTCGGCATTCCGCTGCTGTTCGTGGTGCTGTGGCTGATGAAGCAGGCGGGCGACCTGTGGTGGCTGTGGACGTGGGTGGTGTGGGTCGGCTTCCAGATGCTGGTGCTGGTGCTCTACCCCACCTTCATCGCGCCGCTGTTCAACAAGTTCGAACCGCTCAAGGACGAGGCGCTGCGCTCGCGTATCGAAGCGCTGATGCAGCGCTGCGGCTTCGCGGCCAAGGGCCTGTTCGTGATGGACGGCAGCCGCCGTTCGGCGCACGGCAACGCCTATTTCACGGGCTTTGGCGCGGCCAAGCGCATCGTGTTCTTCGACACGCTGCTCGCGCGCCTTTCGGGCAGCGAAATCGAAGCCGTGCTCGCGCACGAACTCGGTCACTTCAAGCGTCGCCACGTCATCAAGCGCATGGTCGTCACATTCCTGATCAGCCTCGTGCTGCTCGGCTTGCTGGGCTGGCTCACGCAGCGCGTGTGGTTCTACGAGGGCCTGGGCGTGCGTCCGTCGCTGCTCGGCGGCAACGAAGGCCTGGCGCTGGTGCTGTTCTTCCTCGCCGTGCCGGTGTTCCTGTTCTTCATCACGCCGCTGAACAGCCTGAGCTCGCGCAAGCACGAATTCGAGGCCGACGCCTTCGCCGCCACGCAGACCGACGCGCAACAGCTCGTCAACGCGCTGGTGAAGCTGTATGAGGACAACGCGTCGACGCTCACGCCCGACCCGCTCTACACCGCGTTCTACTACTCGCATCCGCCGGCTTCGCAGCGGATCGACAAACTGCTCGTGCACGCATGAAGCGGCGCGCAACCCAGGCCGCAGGCGGCGCGGCTTCCTCGAACGCCGCCGCAACTCTGCATGGCGTCGTGATCGCCGCGCATGGCCGTCATTATCTGGTCGCCCCGGACGACGGCGGCCCGGCGCTCCAGTGCTTCCCGCGCGGCAAGAAAAGCGAGGTGGCCGTGGGCGACCGCGTCGACTATCAATCGACGTCGGCGGATCAAGGCGTGATCGTTGCGATTGGCGAGCGGCGCAACCTGCTCTATCGCTCCGATCAGTTCAAGTCCAAGCTCTTTGCGGCGAATCTCGACCAGTTGCTGATCGTACTCGCCACCGAGCCGCACTTCAGTGAGGATCTGCTCGGGCGCGCGCTCGTGTCCGCCGAAGCCAACAACCTCAAGCCAATCATCCTGCTCAACAAGATCGACCTGGAAGCCGTGCTGCCGCTCGCGCGCCAGCGGCTGGAGCGTTATCGGGCGCTCGGCTATACGGTGCTGGAAGTGTCGGAAAAGAAGCATCCGGAAGAGGCGCACGCGATCCTCTCGGCACATTTGAATGGCCACCAGACCATCCTGCTCGGGCAATCGGGCATGGGCAAATCGACGCTCGTGAATTTGCTGATTCCCGACGCCGAGGCCGCCACGCGCGAAATTTCCACTGCGCTCAACAGCGGTCGCCACACGACAACGTTTACGCGGCTGTACAAACTCCCGGGCGAAGGCGGCGGCGCGTTGATCGATTCGCCGGGTTTCCAGGAATTCGGCCTCTATCACCTCACCGAAGGCACGCTGGAGCGCGCCTTCCCCGAGTTCAGGCCGCTGCTGGCGCACTGCCGCTTCTACAACTGCCATCATCTGCACGAACCGGGCTGCGCGGTGCTCGAAGCGGTCGAGGATGGCCGCATCGCGCCTGAGCGTCACGAACTCTACGCGCAACTCGTGCACGAAATCAGCCAGGTCGTGCGCTGACGCGCGCGTTCGTCGACGCTCATGCTCAAGCTCGTGCGCGCGCCCAATGTGGTCATCGCCCAGCACTGGATGAACATCCTGGCCACGGCGGGCGTGCCCTGCGAGTTGCACAACCGCTATTTGAGCGGCGCGATGGGCGAAATTCCCGCCGAGCAATGCGCGCCCGAAATCTGGCTCGTCGACGATCGCGACGAAACGCTGGCGAGAAAGCTGATCGCCGATGCGACGCAAGGCCCGAGGCCCGGCGCGCCTTCCTGGCGCTGCCCGCAATGCGGCGAGACGCTGGAGCCGCAGTTCACGGTCTGCTGGCAATGCGGGCGCGAGCGCGATCCGCGCGACGATTGACGTTTTTTGGCGATAAAAAAGCCCACTTGAAGCGGGCTTTTTCTGTTTGGAGCGAATGCGGGAAGCGATGTCGACCGCTTAGACCCAAACGGCGATCGTCAGCATCAGCAGCAGGATCATCCACAGGATCACGGCGCGCCAAACAAGGCCAACTGCCGATTGCAGCGTGCGCGGCGTGCAGTCGTCGCCAACCGTATAAGGGCCGCCGTCGCCCGGCTGGGCAAGCGCGTCGACGCTCGACTGCTCGGCAAGCGGTCCCGACAGGCGCGCACCCAGTGCGCCGCTGCCGGCTGCCAGCAGCACGCCTTCGTTGGTATCGGGCCACTGGTTCGCGTGATTGCGCCAGGCGTAGATCGCATCCTCGAAATTGCCGACGATGGCGAAGCCCAGCGACGTCAGACGCGCCGGAATCCAGTCGATCACGAAGAACACGTGCTGCGCAAAATTCGAAAACACTTCGGTACGGTCTTCGGCCGGACGTGCCCACTCGCGCGCGAGGTATTCCGAGATACGGTACAGCACCGCGCCCGCCGGGCCGATCGGCACGAGGAACCAGAAGAACACGCCAAACACATGGCGATGCGAGGCCACCACCGCGTGAATCAGCGTGTGGCGCACGATCTCGCTCACGGGCATGTCCACGGCGTCGATGCCGGTCCATTCGGTGAGCACTTCGCGGGCGCGCGGCACGTCGTCGTTATTCAGCGCGAGGTGGATATCGGTGAAATAGTGGCTGAACTGGCGAAAACCCAGCGTGAAGTACACCACCACCACGTTCCAGCAGAACGCTAGCACGAAGCTGATGTGGTACAGCACGTAGTAGACCAGCGCCGTGGCCGCCGTCCAGGGCAGCACCACCACCAGCCAGGCGATCAGCCCATGTTTCTGCTTGCCCGCGTCGAAGCCATGCGCGGCCCATTCCGCATTGAGGCGCACCAGCGCCATCACCGGATTATTCGGCGAAAGCGCCCGCACCTGTTCGATGACGAGAGCCAGCAATACGGAGAAGAAGGTCATGCGACGCGCCGTGCAAGTCGGGTTGCAAAAGGGGTTTCAGGGCTTTCAGAAAATTGTTGCAACGATATCACAGGGCCAGATGTACCTGAGCGTCTGGCGGCAAAGACACAACAGCCGCAGCGCAGCAACGCAAGATCGCGTCGCAGATCGGCAAGAATCACCAATCTTGAACAGGCGCTTCAGGCGAGCAGGAAGCGATAAAAGTTGCGCAGCATCCCGGCGGTCGCGCCCCAGATGAAATGCGATGTGCCGACCGTCCCCGCCTGGCCGCCCTGCTGCGGATACGGCATGGCGAAAAAGCGGCGCTCGCCGCCTTCCCAGCGGAACACCCGGATTTCGTGATTCGCGGGGTTCATCAGAAAGTCGAGCGGCACTTCGAAGATGCTCGCCACTTCGAGCGAATCGGCGGCCAGCGAAAACGGCTCGTGCACGAGGCCCACCACGGGCGTCACGCGAAAACCGGTGCCCGTCAGATATTCGGGCAAGGCGCCGAGCACTTCCACGCGCGACGGATCGAGATCGACTTCTTCATGCGCCTCGCGCAAGGCGGCGGCGATGGGCGTGGGATCGGACGGTTCGCGGCTGCCGCCGGGAAAGCTGACCTGGCCGGCGTGATTGCTGAGGTGATCTGCGCGCTGGGTGAGCAGGACGGACAGCCCTGAAGCGCGGATCACCAGCGGAATCAGCACCGCGGCTTCGCGCGGGTCGCGGATGTCCAGAACGCGCGATTCCTGCGGCTCCGGGTCCCAGGGCAGGCGCTGTTCGAAGCGCGCGCGCAGCCCGTCGGGCGTGAGGCGGCCGGCGTCGACCTTCGGCAGATCGGCGCCAGTCGATTCGATCGGCAGGCTTTCGGGTTCAAATACTGGACGGATCAACGGCTGACTCGGAGTTCGGGCACACCTGATTATTTTGCGGCCAAAAAGAAAAAAGCACCCCGAAGGGTGCTTCTTTCTTACAGCTTTTACGCCTGCTCTGCAGCCGGAGCAGCTGCGCGGTCTTTCGACACCAGCTTTTCCTTGATGCGAGCCTTCTTGCCCGACAGGTTGCGCAGGTAGTACAGCTTCGCGCGACGAACGTCGCCGCGGCGCTTCACCACGATGCTTGCCAGCAGCGGCGAGTACGTCTGGAACGTACGCTCAACGCCTTCGCCCGACGAGATCTTGCGAACGATGAACGCCGAGTTCAGACCGCGGTTACGCTTTGCGATCACGACGCCTTCGTATGCCTGAACGCGCTTACGCGTGCCTTCGACAACGTTCACGTTGACGATCACCGTATCGCCCGGGGCGAAATCGGGGATGGTCTTCTCGCCCAGCACGCGCTGGATTTCTTCCTGCTCGAGTTTTGCAATCAGATTCATGGATTGACTCCGTAAGCCATCTTGTCGGCGTTCGTACCTGTTGCCGGTTCCCCGGACAACGACGGCCCCGATAGAGGATGGATTCACAACTGGCACCGTTCACGCATGAAGCGGCGCCGCCTTGGGCGCCCCGCGCCCTGCCCGCCCGAAGCCTTACGCTTCGTTCGCGCTCTTCGCGAGACTAGCAAGCCATGCCTCATCGGCACGGCTCAACATCTTGTTCTTGCGGGCCCGAGCGATCAGGTCAGGCCGTTTTTGCCACGTGTTGCGCAGCGCTTCGCGGCGGCGCCATTGCTCGATTTCCGCATGATGGCCGCCAAGCAGCACATCGGGCACCCGCACGCCGTCGTATTCCTCCGGCCGCGTGTAATGCGGGCAGTCGAGCAGACCATCCACGAAACTATCCTGCACCGCCGAGAGCGCGTCGTTTAGCACGCCCGGCAGCAACCGCACCACGGCATCCATCAGCGCCATCGCGGGCAGTTCGCCCCCCGACAGCACGAAGTCGCCGAGACTGACTTCCTCGTCCACGACACGGTCGACCAGACGCTGGTCGATCGCTTCGTAACGGCCGCACAGCATCACGAAACCGGGTTCCTGCGCGAACTGCACCGCGCGCTCGTGCGTGAGCGGCTTGCCTTGCGGCGACATCAGCAGCACACGCGGTTTCGCTACGCCCTGCTCCGCCTGCGCGGCTTTCGCCGCGTCGATCGCGGCTTCCAGCGGTTTGGCCAGCATGACCATGCCGGGGCCGCCGCCGTACGGGCGATCGTCGATCGTGCGGTAATTGTCGGTGGTGAAATCGCGCGGATTCCACGTACGCAACGTATAACGCTGCTGTTTGGCTGCCCGGCTGGTGATGCCCCAATCGGTAATCGACCGGAACATCTCGGGAAAGAGCGTAACGACATCGAACTGCATCGCTCTCTCCGTTCAGCGAATCAGCACAGCAGGTTCAGTAATCGGCTTCCCAGTCGACGACGATGCGTTTCGCCGCCAGGTCCACCGTCTTCACAAACACGCCGACAAACGGGATCAACCGTTCGCCGGTGGCGGGTTTGCCGTCCTTACCCGTTTCCGGGTACTCGATGCGCATCACCGACTGCGCACCGTTGTCGATCAGGTCGGCGACCTTGCCCAGCTCGACGCCCGCCTCGTTGGCGACATCGAGACCGATCAGGTCCACCCAGTAATACTCGTCGGCTTCCGGCGCAGGGAAATCGGCGCGGCTCACGTAGATACGGGCGCCGCGCAGCAGTAGCGCAGCGTCGCGGTCGGTGAGACCCGCCAGTTGCCCAACGATGGAATCGCCGTGCACCTTGGCGCTCGCGCGAATCGCGGAATGACGCTCGGGACGCTCGCGGCCCTTGAGGAGCCACCAGCGCTTCGCCGCCAGCAAGGCTTTGCCGCCTTGCGCGTGCGGCGCGATCTTCAGCCCGCCCTTGAGGCCATAAGCTTCGATCACTGCGCCGACTTCGACCGCATCGGCCGGCCAGCTTTGCGCCGTTTCGGCGCGCAGACCATCGGCTTGCGCCGTGGATGCGCCTGCCGGTGTGTTCGCCTGTGTGTTTTCACGCACGGGCGCACGCACCGGCCCTTTACGCACGAACGCACCGAAAGTCGGTGCGGAACGTGCCGGGCGGTTGTTCGCCCGGCCACTGCCCTGCGGCGTCACTGCGCCCGTAGCCTTGGCGTCCGCTTTTGCGTCGTCATGCTCGGGCATGGACAAACCTCGCAGCCAGCTTGAAATCGCACACGCGGCTTACGCTGCGCGCACGGGGGTAAAACACGTCAAAGACTTAAGCAGCCGGTTGAGCTGCAGCCTTTTGCGCTTCCTTCACGAGGCGCTCGACAGCCGGCGACATTTGTGCGCCGTTTTCCTGCCAGTACGTCACGCGATCTTGAGCGATACGCAGCGTTTCACCCTTGGTAGCGACCGGGTTGTAGAAGCCCACGCGCTCGATGAAACGGCCGTCGCGACGGTTACGCGAATCGGTTGCGACGATGTTGTAGAACGGGCGCTTCTTCGAGCCGCCGCGTGCCAGACGGATGATAACCATACTAGAATCCTTGAAAACCGGGGGTTCGGGACTACTGAAACATGCGATTATAGCCCGAAACCAATGGCATAACAAACACTTAACTGAAAACCGCGCAGCTCAACCAGAAAGGCCGCAGGAAAGCGGCAAGGAAGGCGACGATGCAAGGCGATCGAACCCCAGCTGCAAGACGCGCATCACAGGCTTGCGCAGCAGCGACACAGCGCCTTCTGGCGCTGGCCCGGGCGCTTTTGGGGAAAAGCCGCGGGCAGTCTTTCGAGCAACCGGCCGATGCAGCCCTCAATCGAGCGAAGTGTGGCGTGGATGCATCGCCAGCGATGATTGAGCGCGAGGCGGGCCGTATTTTACGCGAGATTGGCGCCGCGTTTGCGTTTGCCCTGCTTTTCGGCGCCCCGCCCGCCCATGCCGCACCGCCCATCGAGCGCATCAAGCTGCCGCCCGGCTTCCATATAGAAGTGCTCAGCGACGACGTGCCCGCCGCGCGCGAAATGGCGCTCTCGCCCAAAGGCATTCTCTACGCAGGCAGCATGGAGGGCCGCGTCTATGCGCTCGAACTGCGTGATGGCAAGCTCGTGAAGCGTCACGTGGTGGCAAGCGGCCTCAACATGCCGGTGGGTGTCGCCTGGCGCGACGGCGCGCTCTATATCTCCGCCGTTTCGTCGATCGTGCGGCTCGACGGCATCGACAGCCGCCTCGACGATCCGCCCCAACCCGCCATCGTCACCGATCAATTGCCCAGCGAGCGTCACCACGGCTGGAAGTTCATCGCCTTCGGCCCCGACGGCAAGCTCTATGTGCCGCAAGGCGCGCCCTGCAACGTCTGCCTGCCCGCCAGCGATCCGCAGCGCACGCACTTTGCGATGATCGGCCGCATGGACCCGGACGGCTCGCATTACGAAACCATCGCGCGCGGCGTGCGCAACACGGTGGGCTTCGCGTGGCATCCGCAGACGCACGAACTGTGGTTCACGGACAACGGCCGCGACATGCTCGGCGACGATATCCCCGACGACAAACTCAATCGACTCGCGCACGCAGGCGAAGATTTCGGCTTCCCGTATTGCCACGGCGGCGATGTGAGCGACCCCGAATTCGGCAAGGATCATCCGTGCAGCGGCTTCACGCCGCCGGTCGCGAAGCTGGGCGCGCACGTCGCCTCGCTCGGCATGCGCTTCTATACCGGCGCGATGTTTCCGGCCCCATACCGCAACAGCATCTTCATCGCCGAGCACGGCTCGTGGAATCGCAGCCGCAAGGTGGGCTACCGCGTCGTGCGCATCACGGCCGATGCCAATGGCGCGAACGCGCATCAGGAAGTGTTCGCCCAGGGCTGGCTCAATCCCGACGAAACCCAGTGGGGTCGTCCCGCCGACGTGCTGCCTTTGCCCGACGGATCGCTGCTCATCAGCGATGACTATGCGGGCGCGATCTACCGCGTGACTTACGCGCAACCGTGAGCGCGGCCGCGGCAACGGCTTTACCGGGCATAAGGCGCAGCACCTGCTGATGCGTGAACGCGGCACGTACAATGGCCCGCGGGCCAGGAGACAACCCGACAGCCCGCTTGCCGTTCATGCCTCGTTCGACAACCCGCCAGCCCATGCCTAATCAGAACAATTCGAACAAACCGGACAGTCCCGCGCGCTTTCGCAACAAGACGCTCACCGCCGCCCTCGCCTTTCTGCTTGGCAGCCTTGGCGCTCACCGCTTCTATCTGTATGGCCCGCGCGACGTGTGGGGCTGGGCGCACATCGCCGGCACACTGCTGGGCATTCCGGGCGTGATGCTGCTGATCGCCACCGAGCGCGCCTCGATCATCGGCTGGGTGCTGGCCGTGATCGGCGCGATCTCAGTGCTTAGCGCGTTCCTGGCCGCGATCGTCTACGGCCTGCGCCCCGACGACAAATGGGACGCGCAGTTCAACGCCGCTTTCGCAGGCACGCGCGTGAGCGGATCGGGCTGGACTGTGATCTTCGTGGTGATCTTTTCGCTGCTGATCGGCGCGTTCCTGTTGATGACGGGACTCGCGCTGTCGTTCCAGACGTATTTCGAATCGCAGGTGGAAGCGGCCAAGGCGCTCTCGCAGTAAGCGCGTGCGCTCGCGCTAGAACAGATCGAGTTGCGGCTTTTCCCGCACGGTCTTGTCGCGCATGAATTCCGACATATCCAGAATGCCGTGACGCCGCTCGTTCAGCCCGAGCCGCTTCACGGCCTGATGAAAGCGCTGCTTGAGCAGATCGGCCCAGAGGCCCGTGCCCTTCATGCGCTGCGAAAAATCCGACTCGTAGTCCTTGCCGCCGCGCATGTCGCGCACGCGGCTCATCACGCGCGCCGCCCGCTGCGGAAAGTGAGCCTCCAGCCAGTCCTGAAAGAGCGGCGAGACCTCCCACGGCAGACGCAGCACGATATAGCTCGCGCTGGTCGCGCCCGCTTCGGCGCAGGCTTCCAGCACGCGCTCCATGTCTGGCTCGGTCACGAAGGGAATCACGGGCGCAATGCTCACGCCCACCGGAATGCCCGCCTGCGCGAGCGTGCGGATGGTGCGCAGTCTTCGTGCGGGCGTGGCGGCGCGCGGCTCCAGCGTGCGCGCGATATCGGCGTCGAGCGTGGTGATGGTGATGGCCGCCATGAACTGCCGACGCTGCGCCATGGGCGCGAGCAGATCGATATCGCGCTCGATCAGCGATGACTTGGTGATGGCCGCGAACGGATGCTGACGCTGCGCCAGCACCTCGATCACGCGACGCGTGAGACGCAGATCGCGTTCGATGGGTTGCCATGCGTCCGTATTCACGCCCAGCGCGATGGGTTCCGGCTCGTACGACGGCTTTGATATCTCGCGCGCGAGCAGTTCAGGCGCGTTGATCTTCGCGTAGAGACGGCTTTCGAAATCAAGTCCCGGCGACAGCCCGAGATAGCTGTGCGTGGGCCGCGCGAAACAGTAGATGCACCCGTGCTCACACCCGCGATACGGATTGAGCGACACGTTAAAGGGAATATCGGGCGACTGGTTGCGCGTGAGGATACTTTTCGCACGCTCTTCGAACACCTGCGTGCGCAGCACATCGGCGCCGTGGCCTTCGTCATGCGGATCGGCGCCCTCTTCGGGCGGAGTCTGCTGCCAGCCGTCGTCGTAGGTTTCGCGCTGATCGACCTCGTAGCGTCCCTGCAGGTTCGTGACCGCGCCGCGCCCCTTGCGCGGCGCAGGTGGGGCAACGGGATGCCAGTTTTCAGCGTCAGGATCAGGCTCGCGCGTGGTTTCAGGGTCGTTCACGGCTCAATGCGAAAAAGCGTCTCGATACTGTATAAATATACAGTATCGAGACGCTTTGTCGAGCGCGAAAAACGGGGCCGTAAAAACCGCCGGAAACCCTACTCTCCGACAGCAATCGTCAGCGATTCCTTGATTTCCTCCATCACCACATAGCTCTTCGACTGCACCGCGCCCGGCAGTTGCAGCAGGATATCGCCGAGCAGCTTGCGGTAGTCGGCCATCTCGCCAATGCGCGCCTTGATCAGATAGTCGAAATCGCCCGAGACCAGATGGCATTCCAGCACCTCGGGGATCTTCTGCACCTCGCGGCGGAACTGGTCGAACATGTTGCCGCTCTTGTGGTCGAGAGTGATTTCCACGAACACCAGCAGCGCCGCGCCCAGCACATTGGGATTCACGCGCGCGTAGTAGCCCGTGATGACGCCGTCGCGCTCCATTCGCTTGACGCGTTCGATGCAGGGCGTCACCGACAACCCCACCTGCTCCGCAAGGTCTTTCATGGCCATGCGACCGTCTTCCTGGAGCAGTTTCAGGATGCGGTGATCGAGCCGGTCGAGCGCACGGACCGGCTGACGCTGCGTTCTCATGTTTTTTTCCTGAAAATCTGAAAAATACAATAACAAAATCTGAACGTAGAACAATAGCATAGGCGATATCACTGGCTACATCCGATTTTTCATGCCTTGTGCGCTGTACATGCCTTGGAAGGCAGTCCAGCGCGGCAAAGCGGCGTAGCCCCAAACAAATTAACTGGTGGAGCAGCTATGCGAGTCGTCGTGTTGGGCAGTGGTGTGGTCGGGGTGGCCAGCGCCTGGTATCTTGCCCGCGCGGGCCATGAAGTGACCGTGATCGACCGCGAGGCCGGTCCCGCACTGGAAACGAGCTTTGCGAACGCCGGCCAGATCTCGCCGGGCTACGCAGCGCCGTGGGCCGCGCCGGGCGTGCCGCTCAAGGCCATCAAGTGGATGTTCGAAAAGCACGCGCCGCTCGCCATCCGCCTCGACGGCACGAAGTTCCAGCTGCAGTGGATGTGGCAGATGCTGCAGAACTGCACGGCCGACCGCTACGCGCTGAACAAGGGTCGCATGGTGCGCCTCGCCGAATACAGCCGCGACTGCCTGCAGGCCCTGCGCGCCGACACCGGCATTCACTACGAAGGCCGCACGGGCGGCACGCTGCAGGTGTTCCGCACCCAGCAGCAATTCGACGGCGCGCAGAAGGACATCGCCGTGCTCAAGGACGCCAACGTCCCCTATGAACTGCTGACCGCCGCGGAACTCCACCGCGCCGAACCGGCGCTCGCCGCCGTCTCGCACAAGCTCACGGGCGGCCTGCGTCTGCCCGGCGACGAAACCGGCGACTGCCAGCTGTTCACCACGCGCCTGGCCGCCATGGCGGCTGAGCTGGGCGTCAAGTTCCGCTACAACACGCCGATCGACGGACTCGTCGTACAAGGCGACCGCATCAACGGCGTGCAGTGCGGCAACGAAGTCGTGCGCGCGGATTCGTACGTGGTTGCGCTCGGCTCGTTCTCGACGAAGATGCTCGCGGGCCTTGTGAAGATTCCGGTCTACCCGCTCAAGGGCTATTCGATCACCGCGCCGATCGTCAACACGGGCGCAGCGCCGGTGTCGACCGTGCTCGACGAAACCTACAAGATTGCGATCACGCGCTTCGACGATCGCATCCGCGTGGGCGGCATGGCCGAAATCGTCGGCTTCGACAAGACGCTCAAGCAGGCGCGGCGCGAAACGCTGGAAATGTGCGTCAACGACCTGTTCCCGGGCGGCGGCGATACGTCCAAGGCCACGTTCTGGACCGGCCTGCGCCCGATGACGCCGGACGGCACGCCGGTGGTTGGCCGCACGCCGTTCTCGAACCTGTTCCTGAACACGGGCCACGGCACGCTGGGCTGGACCATGTCGTGCGGCTCGGGCCAGTTGCTCGCCGACCTCATCTCGGGCAAGAAGCCCGCGATCAAGGCCGACGATCTCTCGGTTTATCGCTATCTTGGCGAACTCAAGGGCGAGCATCGCCCGGCTTACGCGTAACGCTCGGGTCACGCTTCGAACACAAAAACGGCGGCTCTTTTCGAGGGCCGCCGTTTTGCGTTTACACGTCCTGTCGCCCGTTCAGAACTGATCTTCCGCCAGCGCCAGCACGCCGTCCGAACCATTCGCGCCGACGATCGACGCTTCCAGCGCCACCGCCTGCGGCAACACATGTTCGGCGTAGCACTGCGCCATGGCGATCTTCGCACCGTGGAACTTCGGATCGTCCTGCATGAGCCGCGCGGAGGCGAGCATCGCGCGCGCCATCTGCCAGCCGCCCAGCACGATGCCCGCGAGCTTCAGATACGGCACGCTGCCCGCGAATACCGCGTTCGGATCGCGCTTCGCATTGGCGAGCACGAAATCCACCGTCAGCCCCAAGGCCTGCTGGCCGAGCGCCAGATGGTTCGCCATTGACTTGAAAGCCGCACCTTCCTGCGCCACCAGTTCCGCGACGGTCTGGCCGATCTCGCCGATCAAGGTCTTGACCACCGCGCCGCCGTCTCGCAGCGTCTTGCGACCGATCAGGTCGTTGGCCTGGATCGCCGTGGTGCCTTCGTAGATCGCCAGAATGCGCGCATCGCGATAGAACTGCGCCGCGCCGGTTTCCTCGATAAAGCCCATGCCGCCATGCACCTGCACGCCCAGGCTCGCGACCTCGATAGCGAGTTCCGTGCTCCAGCCCTTCACAATCGGCACCAGATATTCGTAGCGCGCCTGATGCTGCGCGCGCCGCGTCTCATCGGGATCGCGATGCGCGCGGTCGCTCTCCCCCGCCGCGACATACGCGAGCGCGCGCGCGGCCTCGGTCAGCGCACGCATGGTGGCGAGCATGCGGCGCACATCCGGGTGATGAATGATCGTCACCGCCGCCTTCGACGAACCATCGACGGGCCGGCTCTGCACGCGCTCCTTCGCATAGGCCAGCGCCTTCTGGTACGCGCGATCGGCAATCGCCACGCCCTGCATGCCCACCGCAAAACGCGCGGCGTTCATCATGATGAACATGTACTCCAGGCCGCGATTTTCTTCGCCGATCAACTCGCCAATCGCGCCGCCGTGGTCGCCGTACTGAAGCACCGCCGTCGGGCTCGCCTTGATGCCGAGCTTGTGTTCGATCGACACGCAGTGGACGTCGTTGCGCGCGCCCAGCGTGCCGTCTTCGTCGATGAGGAACTTCGGCACGATGAAAAGTGAAATGCCCTTCACGCCTTCGGGCGCATCCGGCGTGCGCGCCAGCACGAGATGGACGATGTTCTCCGCCATATCGTGCTCGCCCCACGTGATGAAGATTTTGGTGCCGAACAGCTTGTAGGTGCCGTCGGGCTGCGGCTCGGCGCGGGTGCGCACGGCCGCGAGATCGGAGCCGGCCTGCGGCTCGGTGAGGTTCATCGTGCCGGTCCATTGGCCCGAGATCAGCTTCGGCACGAAGCGCTGCTTCTGCTCTTCACTGCCCGCCGTGAGCAGCGCTTCGATCGCGCCATCGGTCAGCAGCGGACACAGCGCGAAAGAAAGATTGGCGGCATTGAGCATCTCCACGCAGGGCGTGCCGACGAGCTTGGGCAAACCCTGTCCTTTGTATTCCTGAGGATGTTGCACGCCCTGCCAGCCGCCAGCCACATACTGACCGAATGCCTGCACGAAACCGGGCGTCGCGTGCACCGCACCATTGTCCCAGCGGCTGGGGTTGCGGTCGCCTTCGGCATTCAGCGGCGCGAGCACTTCGCCGCAAAATTTCGCGGCCTCGTGCAGGACGGCTTCGACGGTCTCAGGCGTGGCGTCCTCGCCGCCGGGCAGCGCGGCAATCTCGTCGAGTCCCGCTAGCTGCTGCATCACGAACAACATGTCCTTGATCGGTGCGTCGTACATGTCAGTCCTCCCAGTCTCCGGTTACCGGAAATATCGGAAAACGAAAAAGGGGCGCTTGGAGCGCCCCTTTTTCGTGTCAGACGTCATGTGCCAGCCACGCGTCTGTTGTGCTGTTCCTGCTTAGCCGAGCTCTTTGACGAGCTCCGGCACGACCGTGAACAGATCGCCGACGAGACCGTAATCGGCCACGCTGAAGATCGGCGCTTCTTCGTCCTTGTTGATCGCGACGATGACCTTCGAGTCTTTCATGCCCGCCAGATGCTGGATCGCGCCCGAGATGCCGACCGCCACGTACAGTTGCGGCGCGACGATCTTGCCGGTTTGACCGACTTGATAGTCGTTCGGCACATAGCCTGCGTCCACTGCTGCGCGCGATGCGCCGAGTGCTGCGTTGAGCTTGTCAGCCAGCGGTTCGAGCACTTGCGTGTAGTTCTCGCCGCTGCCCAGACCACGGCCACCCGAGACGATGATCTTCGCGCTCGTCAGTTCCGGACGGTCGAGCTTCGTGACTTCGCGGCCAACGAAAGCGGCCTTGCCGTTGTCTGCTGCGGCTTCCAGCTTTTCGACTGCTGCGCTGCCACCTTCGGCTGCCACTGCGTCGAATGCCGTCGTACGGACCGTGATGACCTTGACCGGATCAGCCGATTGCACGGTTGCAATGGCGTTGCCAGCATAGATCGGACGCTCGAACGTGTCCGGCGAATCGACTGCCGTGATGTCCGAAATCTGCGCGACGTCCAGCTTCGCAGCGATACGCGGCGTGACGTTCTTGCCTGCTGCCGTGGCCGGCGCGAGGATGTGGGAGTAGTTCTTTGCGATAGCCAGAACCGTTGCTTCGACGTTCTCAGCCAGGCCTTGCGCGAGTTGCGGCGCGTCGGCCAGCAGCACCTTCGAAACGCCAGCGATCTTCGCTGCTGCGTCAGCCGCAGCTTGAGCGTTGTGGCCAGCGACCAGCACATGCACATCGCCGCCAATCTTCTGTGCCGCAGCAACCGTGTTCAGCGTTGCAGCCTTGATCGACTGATTGTCGTGTTCAGCAATAACCAGATTCGTCATTTTCTTCTCGCTCCCTTACAGCACCTTGGCTTCGGTCTTCAGCTTCTCGACCAGCGTCTTCACGTCCGCGACCTTCACGCCTGCCGAACGCTTCGGCGGCTCAGCAACCTTGAGGGTCTTCAGACGCGGCGTGACGTCCACACCGAGGTCTTCCGGCTTGATCATCTCCAGCGGCTTCTTCTTCGCCTTCATGATGTTCGGCAGCGTGACGTAGCGCGGTTCGTTCAGGCGCAGGTCCGTCGTGACGACTGCGGGCAGCGTCAGCGACAGCGTTTCCGCGCCGCCGTCGACTTCACGCGCAACCGTGGCCTTGCCATCAGCAACCGTGATCTTCGAAGCGAAGGTGGCTTGCGGCAGGTCGGCCAGCGCAGCCAGCATCTGGCCGGTCTGGTTCGAATCGTCGTCGATAGCCTGCTTGCCGAGGATGACCAGCTGCGGCTGTTCCTTGTCGACCAGCGCCTTGAGCAGCTTGGCGACAGCCAGCGGCTGCAGGTCTTCGTTCGACTCGATCAGGATCGCACGGTCCGCGCCGATCGCCAGCGCCGTGCGCAGCGTTTCCTGCGCTTGCGTGACGCCAGCGGAAACAGCAATGACTTCCGTCGCGATACCCGCTTCCTTCAGACGCACCGCCTCTTCCACGGCGATTTCGTCGAACGGGTTCATCGACATTTTCACGTTCGCGATGTCGACGCCCGTGCCGTCCGACTTCACACGAACCTTCACGTTGTAATCGACTACGCGCTTGACTGGCACAAGGACTTTCATTCACATGCTCCGAAGTTACGAATACGTCAACCTGGCGGACATTATAGCGATAGCGTTCCCGCGCGCATCCGCCGCCAGCATTTTTCCCGCACGACCCGCTTTGCTGCCGCAGCCGCCCCATTTTTGCGGCCTGGCTGCCTTGTTCGTCGATAGCGAACGGTCGTGCGATTTTATGTCGGAAAAAACCCGGACTCAAGTCCGGGCTCCGACTGAATTCTCTATCTAATTCGTCGAGATCGGCGCCCGCCCTCACCAGGAGGCGATCACCGCCCCGCCGAATTTCTGCTCGATGTACTGCTTGACCTCCGGCGAACGGTACGCCGCCGCCAGCTTCGCCGCCCACGGCTTGTTGCGGTCTTCGGCACGGATCGCGAGGATATTCACGTACGGCCCGTGCGGATCTTCGATCGCAATCGCGTCCGCCTTCGGCTTCAGGCCCGCCTGCATCGCGAAGTTCGTGTTGATGGCGGCGGCGTCCACATCGTCGAGCGAACGCGGAATCTGCGCTGCGTCCAGTTCGACGATCTTCAGCTTCCTGGGGTTATCCACGATGTCGATCGGCGCGGCCTTCAGACCCGCATCGGCGCGCAACTTGATGAGGCCCTGCGTTTGCAGGAGCAGCAAGGCGCGTCCGCCGTTGGTCGGGTCATTGGGCACCGCAATCCGCGCGCCCGGCTTGAGATCCGCGAGCGACTTGATCTTCTTCGAGTAGATGCCCATCGGGAAGGTCACCGTATCGGCAAGCTTGACGAGCTTGTAGCCACGGTCCTTCACTTGCGCATCCAGATACGGCTCGTGCTGATAGCTGTTGGCGTCGAGATCGCCGCCCGCCAGCGCCGCGTTCGGCTGCACGTAGTCCGAGAACTCGACGATCTTGATGTCGAGCCCGTTCTTCGCCGCCACGCGCTTCACCACTTCCATCACCTGCTCGTGCGGGCCGCCCGTCACGCCCACCTTGATGCTTTCGCCCGCATACGCGAGCGAGACGCCCAGCGGCGCGGCGAGTGCGACCGCGCCAAGCGCAGCCGCCATCTTCATCACAAACCGACGTTGCATAGCCAAACCTTTGTCTCTGTAGTTATCTATCTATATCGAAAAAACGTCTGGCCAGCCTCGTCGCTTCGGACGAGTTATGTGCGGCTTATTTGTGGCTCAGACGTCGCACCAGCCAGTCGCCGAACGACTGCACGATCTGCACGAACACGATCAGCACCACGACCACCAGCAGCATCACTTCCGGCTCGAAACGCTGATAGCCGTAACGGATGCCCAGGTCGCCCAGGCCGCCGCCGCCGATCGCGCCGGCCATCGCCGAATAGCCGACCAGCGAAATGAAGGTGATCGTCAGGCCCGCCACCACGCCGGGCAGCGACTCGGGCAGCAGCACCTTGAAGACGATCTGGCTGGTGCTCGCGCCCATCGATTGCGCGGCTTCGATCAGACCGCGATCGACTTCACGCAGCGCGGTTTCCACCAGGCGCGCGATGAACGGCGCGGCGGAAATCGTCAGCGGCACGATCGCGGCGGCCGTGCCGATCGACGAACCCACGATGATGCGCGTAAACGGAATCACCGCCACCAGCAGGATGATGAACGGCGTCGAGCGCACGGCGTTGACGACCACGCCCATCGCGCGATTGACGGCCACGTTCTGCAGCACGCCGTTGCGGTCCGTCAGATAGAGCAGCACGCCCAGCGGCAGGCCCACAGCAGCGCCGACCAGTCCGGAAATGCCCACCATGATGAGCGTCTCCCAGAACGACTGGACGAACATATCGAACATTTCACTCCACATGGGACAGCTCCTCTACCACCACACCCTGCTCGCGCAGCCACGTCATGGCCTGCGCCACCTTCACCGCATCGCCGCCCGCGAGCACCGCGAGCGAGCCGAACGCCTGCCCCTGGATCTCGTCGATCTGGCCATGCAGGATGTTGAAATCGAGTTCGAAGCGACGGATCGTTTCCGACAGCACCGGCTGATCGACGCCCGAGCCCTTGAAGGCCAGACGCAGCAGATGCGCGTTGCCCTTGGCGAGACGCTCGACCACACGGGCCTTGAGCGTGGGCGGCAGTTCCTGGGCGATGACATCGCCCAGCAGTGCGCGCGTGACTTCGTGGTGCGGTTGCAGGAACACGTCGAGCACCGGACCGGTTTCCACCACACGGCCCGCGTCCAGCACGGCCACGCGGTCGCAGACCTGTTTGATCACTTCCATCTGGTGCGTGATCATCACGATGGTCAGGTTCAGCTCGCGATTGATCTTGCGCAGCAGGTCAAGAATCGCCCGCGTGGTTTCCGGATCGAGTGCGGAAGTCGCTTCGTCCGAGAGCAGCACCTTCGGCTTGCTCGCCAGTGCGCGCGCGATGCCCACGCGCTGCTTCTGTCCGCCGCTGATCTGCGACGGATAACGATCTTTCTGCGCCGTCAGGCCCACCAGCTCGAGCAACGGCAGCACCGCCTCTTCGATCTGCGCGCGCTTCATGCCCGCGAGTTCGAGCGGCAGCGCCACGTTCTCGTACACCGTGCGCGACGACAGCAGGTTGAAGTGCTGGAAGATCATGCCGATTTCACGGCGCGCTGCGCGCAGATCGGCGCTGGAGAGCGTCGTCAGCGTGCGGCCGTTGACGACGATGTCGCCTTCGGTGGGTCGCGTGAGCAGATTGAGGGTGCGCACGAGCGTACTCTTGCCCGCGCCGCTGCGGCCGATGATGCCGAACACCTCGCCCTGCGGAATCGTCAGATTGACGTTGTGCAACGCCTCGACCTGGCCGCCATTCGGGCCGGCAAAGCGCTGGAACACATTTCGAATTTCGATCATGAAAAAAACGAAACGGCGGGGTGTGCCGCGCGCCGCTGGAGTCTTGCAACGATCTTTCAACCGCACAAGCCGCGTCGCACCGGCAGACTGCCGCCGTTTGCTGGACTGGAATCAACTCATTATTTTACCCTGGCTGGCAAAATTCCTTTTAATAATCAATTCCGATAATTTCATAACCTCTGCTCATTAGAGGAATCGTGCGGGGAAAAGCGGGTGTCGGCTCGCCGAATCGGCGCTACCCTGCCCCACAGCCCGAAACCGATAACCACACATCCAGGGAAAAGAGGCGCATATGGAGACAAGCCCGTCGAATGCCGTTGCAGACAAGGCTCCGAGCGGCTATGGCGCAGCCGAGAGCGTCACGCTGCGCGCCCGCGACGGCACGGAGCTGCCGCTGTACGTCTGGCGCACACGCGCCACGCCCGCGCGCGCGGCCATCGCGCTGATTCACGGACTCGCCGAACACGCGGGACGCTATACGGCGCTAGCGGCGCGGCTGAACGCCGCAGGCATCGACGTTTATGCGATCGATCTGCGCGGCCACGGACGCGCGAGCGGGCAGCGCGCCACCATCGCGCGTTTCGACGACTATCTCGACGACGCCGAAGCGCTCATCGCCCACGCCGCCGCGCAAAGCGCGAAGCGCCACACGCCGCTCTTCCTGATGGGCCACAGCATGGGCGGCGCGATTGCCGCGCTCTATGCGATCGAGCGCGCGCCACGCGCGGGCGTGAAGTTCGCCGGGCTGCTGCTGTCGAGCGCCGCGCTTGCGCCGGGCCGCGACGTGCCGCAATGGATGATTTCCGCGAGCCGCGTGATGAGCGCAATCTGGCCGCGCTTCCCGGCGATGAAGATAGACGCCGCGCTGCTCGCGCGCGACGCTGCGGTGGTCGCGGCCAATCGCGCCGATCCGCTCGTGCATCACGGCGCGATTCCCGCGCGCACCGGCGCGGAATTGCTCGACGCGATGAAGCGCATTGAAGCGGGCCGCGCGCAGCTGCGCTTACCGGTGCTCGTCTGGCACGGCACGGAAGACAAACTCACGGAACCCGAAGGCAGCCGCGCATTCGGAGAACATGTGGGCTCGCCCGATCGCACGCTCACGCTCTACGAAGGCAGCTTCCATGAAACGCTCAACGATCTGGATCGCGAGCGGGTGATTGGCGCGATGCTCGACTGGATCGACAAGCGCAGTTAGGCGTGCGTCGACCCCACGCGCTGATTCAGATGCCGGCCATCGCGCGCAGATGCGCGACCACACTGCGCCCGAGCGCCGAGAGGTTATAGCCGCCTTCGAGGCAGCTCACGATGCGCCCCTTGGCGTGACGATTGGCGACGTCGACGATCTGCTCCGTGATCCACGCGTAATCGTCCTCGACGAGACCCATATTGCCGAGATCGTCCTCGCGGTGCGCATCGAAACCCGCCGACACGAACACCATCTCCGGCTTGAATTCGTGCAGACGCGGCAGCCACAGAATGTCGATTGCCTCGCGCACGTCCATGCCTTTGGTGCGCGCCGCCATCGGCACATTGACCATGTTCGGCGCCTGATTCTCCGCGCCCGAGAACGGATAGAACGGATGCTGGAAGATGCTGCACATGAGCACGCGCGAGTCGCCCGCGAAGGCGGCTTCCGTACCGTTGCCGTGATGCACATCGAAGTCGATGACCGCCACGCGCGACAGGCCATGCACGTCGAGCGCATGGCGCGCCGCGATGGCGACGTTATTGAAGAAGCAGAAACCCATCGCGCGAGCAGGTTCGGCGTGATGGCCAGGCGGGCGCACGCTGCAGAACGCGTTTTCGTAGCGGCCCGCGATCACGGCGTCGGTCGCGGCAACGGCTGCGCCCGCTGCGCGCAAGGCCGCCTGCCACGTATGCGGATTCATCGAGGTATCGGGATCGATGGCGGCGTAGCCTTCCTGCGGCGCAAGCTGGCGCAGGTAATCGATATGCGCCTGGGTATGCACGCGTAGCAGCGCGGCAACGCTTGCGAGCGGCGCGGAGTCGTCGCGCTCGATCAGCGCGTCGATGCGGCTGGCGATAAGCTGGTCTTCGATGGCCTGCAGGCGCGCCGGGCATTCGGGATGCCACTCGCCCATTTCATGCAGCAGACAGTCGGGATGCGTGAAAAAACCGGTCGTCATGTGTCGTACTGGCCGCGCGACGCCAAGGGTGCGCACGCGGGTCTCCATCAGGTCTTTCGTCGGGGTGCTACGCGGCAATCAGCAAGAGTCCGGCAGCAGTCGCGCGGGCCGCGATCGAGCGCGGTCCAGCATCACGTTACCACACGCCACCTGCAATGCTTGCGCCCGCAGGCGTGCGATACGCGCCACGCCCTGCGCGCAGGCCCACCCAGGCTTAGTGCGTGCGAAGTGCTCGGGTATACTGCCCCGGACCCTCTTCTCCAGTTCACCCCGTTCAGAACCGCTCGCCTCCCATGACGCACACGTCCGCGCAAAAGTCCGCTCTGTCTGTTTCCGGCCATCCGCGCATCTCGTCTTTCGCCCTTGCGCTCTGCACGGCGGCCGCGCTGTTGAGCGGCGCCGCGCACGCGCAAACCTCGGGCGCTGCCGCTTCCGCTGCAACTGCAAAGCGCAAGCCCGCGACGCTCGCCCAGGCGCAGCCGCAGTCGGCGCAGGCAAACTCGCAAGGCCAGACGTTCGAAGAGGAAATCGTCCCGCAGCGCTATGCGAACAATCCGAATGTCGATGCCTTCATCAACGACATGGTCGCGCGCTACGACTTCAATGCCGATGCGCTGCACGCCCTGTTCGCAAGCGCGAGCTATTCGGCTACGGCGGTCAAGCTGGTGACGCCCTCGCCCACGCCGGGCACGAAAAACTGGCGTGCATATCAGGCGCGTTTTCTCGACACCGTGCGCATCAACGCGGGCGTGAAATTCTGGCGCGCGAACCAGGCCACGCTGCAGCGCGCCGCCGACCAGTTCGGCGTGCCGCCCGAGGTGATCGTCGGCATCATCGGCGTGGAGACGATCTACGGCCGCTACATGGGCAACTTCCGCGTGCTCGACGCGCTCACCACGCTCGCGTTCGATTATCCGGATACGCCCAATCGCACCGACCGCATGGCGACGTTTCGCAAGAATCTCGAAGACTACCTGGTGTGGACGCGCGATTCGCAGATCGATCCGTCGTCGGTGCTGGGTTCGTACACGGGCGCGATCGGCATTCCGCAATTCCTGCCCAGCAGCATCGTGCAGTACGCCGTCGACTACGAAGGCAATCACCATATCGACCTGCGCAACAGCACGGCCGATGCGATCGGCAGCGTCGCGAACTATCTGAAGCAGAACGGCTGGGAAACGGGCCGTCCGGTGGTGTGGAAGGTTGCGAGCGATCCGGGCAGCCAGGGCATCGCCCAGGCTGCCGCCGACGGCAAGCCGGACCCGCGCTGGCCGCTCGTGCAACTGCTGCGCTCGGGCCTCGCGCTCAATGAGCCGAACGTGGACATCGCCGCCGAGGGCGGCACGCCCGTCACCGTGATCGACCTGCCGACGCCGGGACGTGCGACCGAGTACATGCTGGGCCTGAAGAACTTCTACGTGCTCACGCGCTATAACCGCAGCTTCTTCTATGCTTTGTCGGTGTATCAGCTGGGCATGCGCGTGAAGGCGCAGATGCTGGCCACGCAGGCAGGCGGGGATACCGGCGCAGGCGCAGATGCAGGCACCGACGCGGGCTCGGACGTAAGCGCCGGTCCGTCGAACGGCACGAACACCCTCACGCCGCAGCAGTTGCAACAGATCCAGCAGCTCCAGCAATCGCGCCAGGCGCGCCCCAGTCAGCAGCCGCAATAACCGGCGCGCCATAAAAGACGGGCGGTCTGTCTTTCATGACAGACCGCCCGTTTGCATTCGAGCGAGCCGATAAAGCGGCGACGCTTAAGCCACGATCAAGCCGGGAACACACCCGTCGACAGATAACGATCGCCGCGATCGCAGACGATGAACACGATCGTCGCGTTTTCGAGCTGGCGCGCGAGACGCATCGCCACTTCGCATGCGCCACCCGACGAAATGCCCGCGAAGATGCCCTCGACCGACGCGAGACGACGCGCCATCGCCTCAGCGGCGGCCTGGCTCACGTTCTCGACACGATCCACGCGGCTGCGATCGAAAATCTTCGGCAGATAGGCCTCCGGCCACTTGCGGATGCCCGGAATGCGCGAGCCGTCTTCCGGCTGCGCACCGACGATCTCGATTGCCGGGTTCTGCTCTTTCAGATACTGCGACGTGCCCATGATGGTGCCCGTCGTGCCCATCGACGACACGAAGTGCGTGATGCGCCCTTCGGTTTCGCGCCAGAGTTCCGGGCCGGTGCCTTCGTAGTGCGCAAGCGGATTGTCGGGATTGGCGAACTGGTCGAGGATGATGCCCTTGCCGTCGCGCTGCATCTGCTCGGCGAGATCGCGCGCGTATTCCATGCCGCCCTTCACCGGCGTCAGCATGATTTCCGCGCCGTAGGCGGCCATGCTCTGACGGCGTTCGACCGAGAGGTCTTCCGGCATGATCAGAATCATCTTGTAGCCGCGGATTGCCGCTGCCATCGCCAGCGCAATGCCGGTGTTGCCGCTGGTGGCTTCGATCAGCGTATCGCCCGGCTTGATGCGGCCGCGCTGTTCCGCCTTGCGGATCATCGAAAGCGCCGGGCGGTCCTTGACCGAACCCGCCGGGTTGTTGCCTTCCAGCTTCGCCAGCACGATGTTGTTGCGGGCGCGGATTTCGTCGTCCGGCAAACGGACGAGTTGCACGAGCGGCGTATTGCCAATCGTGTCTTCAATGGTCTTGTATGGCATAAAAGGTGACGGTCAGGCGCGTTTTACGTGATCTTTCGATTCTAAACCACGCGGCCTGCCCGCGCAGGGGCGTCCCGACTGCCCATGCTCGCAGGAGGGTTGCGGCGGCATGACGGCGGGACGACGGCGGGATTGCCGTCCGAATGCCGCAAAGGCAAAAAGCCCGCGGCCTGAACCGCGGGTTCAACGTCGCCTGAGCGATGCTGGAGCGGCACCGTGGCGAAACCTGAAGGAGACTGCCACCGCGTCGCGCGAGGAACGTGAACACGCGACGCGGCTATCACGCGCGCGAACGCTACTTCTTCACCGCAACCGTGGTGGAACCCGTGGCCGCGCCCTGAGCGTTGCCGCTCTTCGCGGGCGCTGCCCCATTCGCCGTCTGCGTCGCCGCCCCCGGCTTGCCCGTTGCGGGACCGACCGACAATCCTTCGGCCTGCAGACGTTCGACGGTATGACCGCCCAGCCCCTTCACACGCTTACCAAGATCGGAAGCATCCTTGTAAGGCCCATGAGCGTTGCGTTCGTCGAGAATGGCCTTGGCGCGCGCCGGCCCGATGCCCTTGATGCCGCGCAGCGCGTCGACGTTAGCCGTGTTGACGTCCACGGCCCCGAACGCCTGGCCGAAGGCCGCGAGCAGCGCCACCAGTGCGAGAAGTTTTCTGATCATGCTGGATCTCCGTTGATAACCACCGCCGGCGACCATCGCCGGCGAGGAGAATCCAGTTTAGGGAGAGACCGCTTGCGCTTACACCTGGCCAGATAGCCAACGTACGTAGCGATCGACGCCTTCCTGAACCGTCAGGAACGGCGCGTCGTAGCCCGCTGCGCGCAGCTTCGTCTGGTCGGCCTGCGTGAAGCATTGATACTTGCCACGCAGGGCGTCCGGGAACGGGACGTATTCGATCAGACCTTCCTTGACCTGTTCTTCGAGCGTGAGCGCCGGCTTGCCTTCCATCGCGCGCAGCGTGTTGACCACGCTCGTGGCGATATCGTTGAACGGCTGCGCGCGGCCGCTGCCCAGATTGAAGATGCCCGACTTTTCCGGATGATCGAAGAAGAACAGGTTGACCTTCACCACGTCTTCCACCGACACAAAGTCGCGCGTCTGCTCGCCCGGAGCATAGCCGTTGTACTCGCCGAACAGCTTTACGCGGCCTTCGGCGCGGAACTGGTTGAAGTTGTGGAACGCCACCGACGCCATGCGCGCCTTGTGCGTCTCACGCTGGCCGTAGACGTTGAAGTAACGGAAGCCCGCGATCTGGCTTTGCGTCGTGGGCAGCACGCGGCGGATCACCTGGTCGAACAGGAACTTCGAATAGCCGTAGACGTTCAGCGGCGCTTCCACTTCGCGATCTTCGACAAAGCGCGTCGAGCCGCCGTAAATCGCCGCCGACGACGCATACAGGAACTGCGTGCGCTGCGCCTGGCAGGCGTCCAGCACCGCACGGCTGAAGCGGAAGTTGTTGTCCATCATGTAGCGGCCGTCGGTTTCCATCGTGTCCGAACAGGCGCCTTCGTGGAACACCGCGCGCACGTTGCCGAAGTCGCCGCGCGTGAAGCGCTCGACGAATTCGGTCTTGTCGAGGTAATCGTCGATTTCACAATCGACCAGATTCTTGAATTTGTCGGCGCGCGTGAGATTGTCGACGGCGATGATGCGGTCTTCGCCGCGTTCGTTCAACGCCTTGACGATGTTGCTGCCGATGAAGCCGGCTGCGCCGGTCACAATGATGGTCATGGTATTTCTGCGGTGATGAAGTCCGCGCAAGACCGGGAAAACTCTCCAGAAATCCCGGTCTGCCCTGATTGGGCTCAGGCTGTGCGGAACGTCATTGAAAGAGTTCGTCGTAATCGACGGTGGCGGTGCCGAGCTTGCCGACCACGATGCCGGCCGCACGGTTGGCGAGCGCAACGCCTTCCTGAAGCGAAAGACCCGCGCCCAGCGCGACTGCGAGGGTGGCAATCACCGTGTCGCCGGCGCCCGAGACATCATACACTTCGCGTGCCACGGTCGGCGTATGCAGCACGCCGTTGCCGGAAAAGAGCGTCATACCCTCTTCCGAGCGCGTCAGCAGCAAGGCGTCGACCTGCAGGTCCGTGCGCAGTTTCGTCACGCGCGCCAGCAGGTCTTCTTCCGACTTCCAGTTGCCCACCACTTCGCGCAGTTCGGCGCGGTTCGGCGTGATGACGCTGGCGCCGCGATAGCGCTCCCAGTCGTCGCCCTTCGGGTCGACCAGCACGGCTTTGCCCGCCGCGCGCGCCTTCGAGATCATCTGCGTGACGTGCGTGAGCCCGCCCTTCGCATAGTCCGACATGAGGATCACGTCGTGCGTCGGCAGCAGCGCGTCAAAGCGTGCGAGGCCCGCGAGCAGCGCCTCGTGCGCGGGCGTGTTCTCGAAGTCCACGCGCAGCAGTTGCTGCTGGCGCGAGAGCACGCGCAGCTTGATCGTCGTGGGCAGCGCGGGATCGCGTTCGAGATGCGCGTGCACATGGCTTTCGCCGAGCAGTGCGACGATGCGCTCGCCCGGCTCGTCATGACCGACCACGCACAGCAGGCCCGCCTGCGCACCCAGCGCCGCCGCGTTGCGCGCGACGTTGGCCGCGCCGCCCAGGCGGTCTTCCTGACGCTGCACGTGCACCACCGGCACCGGCGCTTCCGGCGAGATGCGGTTGACGTCGCCGAACCAGTAACGGTCGAGCATCACGTCGCCCACCACCAGCACGCGCGCATGGCCGAACTGCTCGCGCGGCACGACCTGGACGTCGGGCGCGAGCGCCGCGTGGTCAGGCTGCTGAGGTTGCATCGCTTGCGTGTTTGACATGGGGCCGCCCGATGGAGTGGTAGTCGAAGCCGTGTTCCGCCATCGCGTCCGGCTCATAGAGATTGCGACCGTCGAAGATGCGCGGCGTCTTCAGCTCGGCCTTGAGCGCTTCGAAATCGGGCGCCTTGAAGGCCGTCCATTCCGTGACGATCACGAGCGCATCGGCGCCCGCGAGCGTGTCGTCCTGGCTCGGCGCGAACGTGATGCGCGCGAGCAGATCCGGCGACGTGGCGAGATCGAGCGCGAACACACGGCGCGCCTCTTCGGTCGCCACCGGGTCGTAGGCCGACACCGTCGCGCCGCGCGAAACGAGTTCCGCGATCAGGCGACGGCTCGGCGCTTCGCGCATGTCATCGGTATTCGGCTTGAACGCCAGACCCCAGACCGCGAAGTGCTTGCCCGTCAGATCGTCGCCGAGCGACTTGACGATCTTGCGCACCAGCACGTCCTTCTGGTCGTGGTTGACTTCCTCGACCGCTTCGAGAATGCGCAGATTCTGCCCCGATTCCGCAGCCGTGCGGATCAGCGCCTGCACGTCCTTCGGGAAGCACGAGCCGCCATAGCCGCAGCCCGCGTAAAGGAAGTGATAGCCGATGCGCGGATCCGAGCCGATGCCGCGACGCACCGATTCAATGTCCGCGCCCACGCGGTCGGCCAGATTCGCCATCTCGTTCATGAACGAGATGCGCGTGGCCAGCATGGCGTTGGCCGCGTACTTCGAGAACTCGGCCGAGCGCACGTCCATGTAGATCGTGCGTTCGTGATTGCGGTTAAACGGCGCGTAGAGACGCTTCATCTTCTCGCGCGCGATTTCGCCGTTGGCGTCCTCGTCGATGCCGATGATGATGCGGTCCGGACGCATGAAGTCGTCCACGGCCGCGCCCTCTTTGAGGAACTCAGGATTCGAAACGACCGAGAAGCGGTGCTCCGCGCTCGCGTCGATTCCACGCCTGGCCAGCTCTTCCGCCACCACGGCCTGCACGCGCTGCGCCGTGCCAACCGGCACCGTCGATTTATCGACGATGACCTTGAAGCCGTTCATATGACGGCCGATGCTGCGCGCGGCTTCCAGCACGTATTGCAGGTCGGCGGAACCGTCTTCGTCCGGCGGCGTGCCGACGGCGATGAACTGCACCTCGCCATGTTCGACGCTCGCGGCAATGTCGGTGGAAAACGTGATGCGGCGCGCCTTGCGGTTGCGCTGGATGAGTTCGAGCAGGCCCGGCTCATGGATGGGCACGCCGCCGTTGTTCAGGATGTCGATCTTGCGCGGATCGACGTCGAGGCAGAACACGTCGTGACCGATTTCGGCAAGGCACGCCCCGGTGACGAGGCCAACATAGCCGGTACCGATAATGGTGATTTTCATACGCGCTCCGGTGACAGATTCGGATGTTGATGTTGCAGGGTCGCAGGCTGACGCGGGTCAGCCTGTCAGCTCGACGCCGGAATCGGCTCGACGCGGCGCGGCGCGTAGGTTTCCCAACCGCTACAGCCCGGGCATTGCCAGTAGAAAAGGCGCGCGCGGAACCCGCAGTTCTGGCAGGTGTAGCGCGGCAGATTCTTGGTGCGCTGCTGGATCAGCTTGCGCATGAGTTCCAGCTCGCTGCGGCGCGGCTCCTCGGCGCTGGCCTGCTGCGCTTCGAGCAGACGCGTCATGCCGGCGAGATTCGGCGACTTCTGCATCTGCGTGCGCGCGAGCGTGTGGGCCGCTTCGGGGCCGTTGAGCTCGGCAACATATTTATAGGCCACATCGAGCAGATCGTTCGACGAATGCCGGTCGACCCAGTCGGTGAGCAGTTTCGCGCCCTCGGGCGCCCGGCCCAGCGTTTCGTAGGCCTTCATGATCTTCTCGGCCACGAGCGGCAGATAGGCGGGATTCTGCGGCTCGACGCGCTTCCACTGCGTGAGCGCCGACTGCGCGTCGCCGCTTGCCGCATCGACGTCGCCCGCGAGTATCGTGGCGCGCACGTTCTGCGGGTTCGCCTTGAGCGCGAGGCCCAGCTGACGGCGCGCTTCTTCCGGATTCTTGCGCTGCAGGGCTTCCTGCGCGAGTTCGCAATGGAACTGGGCGATTTCGAGACCGAGCGGCTGCGCGCCCATGGTTTCGAGCTGGCGCGCGGTGTCGATCGAGCGGTTCCAGTCCTTCTCGATCTCGTAGATCGTGAGCAGCGCGCGCTGCGCGCCCTGCGCGTAGTCGCCCGACTTGAGCGTGCCGAAGGTTTCCTCGGCGCGGTCGAGCATGCCGGCCTTCAGGAAGTCCTGACCCAGTTCATAGAGCGCGTGGTCGCGCTCGTTCACGGGCAGGTCAGCGCGCGAAAGCAGATTCTGATGCACGCGGATCGCGCGATCGGTTTCGCCGCGGCGGCGGAACAGGTTGCCGAGCGCGAAGTGCAGTTCGACCGTTTCCGGATCGAGCTTGGCGACTTCGATGAACGCGTCGATTGCCTTGTCCGGCTGTTCGTTGAGCAGGAAATTCAGGCCGCGGAAATAGGAGCGCGGCAGGTTGGCGCTTTCGGACAGCAGCGCCTTGAGGTCGTAGCGCGACGCCATCCAGCCGAGTGCAAACGCGACGGGAATGACGAGGAGCCACCAGAAATCGAGATCCATGCGAGCGATGGTTTGAGGTTACAGGCCACGCGCGCGGGCATGCGCGCGCAGCGGGTCATTCGAATCAGATGAGCGGCGGCAGCGGCGGTTCAGCGACAACCACAGGCGTTTCGCGCGCCGTGCGCAACTCACGCTTGAGGCGGCCGTTTTCCATGCGCAGCCGGAAAATCGCCGGCAGCGCCGAAAGCAGCCCAGCCAGCAGGCCGACCACAAAGAACGCCAGCCCGATCAGGATAAGCGGGGCTTGCCACGCATAGCCGGCCAGAAAGTTCAGCGTCGTGGTTTGCGTGTTGGCCAGTGCGAGCACGAGCAGCAGCACGAAGACCAGCACACGGATCACCCAGGCGATCAATCTCATGAAGGATTCTCTTGGCAGTTGCGGGAGAGCGCCGGCGCGGCCGGCTTGCTGCGCCGCAGCAAAGGACGCGCCGAAGTGTCCCGTATTGTAATGGAACGGCCCGCGACCCGGCACGTGCGCGAAGCCGCACGGTGACGTGAACAAGGCGGGACGACAAGAACACCTTACACGGCCTCACGCGGCCTGACACCGCGAAAGGCACACGCCTCGCCGCGAATGCAAAAAATGTGGACGAAAAAAAAGCGCCGGGTTTCGAAAAACCCTGCGCTTTCTTCGGTCCATGCACTGGCCATCTGGCATTGACCGCCAACGGCTGTAACCGCTGCAATTACCTTGCGGCACTTACAGATCGTCGTCCGGCTCTTCCGCCTTCAGCGGTTCGCCCGAACGACGGTCCACGCGCTCGCGCAGCTCCTTGCCCGGCTTGAAGTGCGGTACGAACTTCTCAGGCACCAACACTTTTTCACCCGACTTGGGATTGCGTCCGACACGCGACGGCCGGCGATTCAGTCCGAAACTGCCGAAGCCGCGAATTTCGATGCGATGGCCCTTGGCAAGCGCCTCGGACATCGCATCGAGCATCGTTTTGACCGCGAAATCCGCATCCTTGAGAACAAGTTGCGGAAATCGCGTAGCCAGCTGCGCGACCAATTCAGATTTGGTCATACTTCAGCTTGCCCCCGTTTGAGGCTTACTGGTTCTGGCCGTCGAGCTTGGCCTTCAGCAGCGCGCCGAGGTTGGTCGTGCCGGTAGCAGCCGCACCCGTGTCCGACGACATGCTGCGCAGGGCTTCCTGCGTTTCAGCCGAGTCCTTCGCCTTGATCGACAGGTTGATGCCACGCGACTTGCGATCGATGTTGATGATCATCGCGTTGACCTTGTCGCCTTCCTTCAGCACGTTGCGAGCATCTTCCACGCGATCTTGCGCGATTTCCGAAGCACGCAGGTAGCCTTCGACGTCAGCGTTCAGGGTGATAACTGCACCCTTTGCGTCGACCGACTTGACCACGCCGTCAACCGTCGAACCCTTGTCGTTGACAGCAACGAAGTTGCTGAACGGGTCGCCTTCGAGCTGCTTGATACCCAGCGAGATGCGTTCCTTCTCGACGTCGATGCCCAGAACCACGGCTTCGACTTCGTCGCCCTTCTTGTACTTGCGAACAGCTTCTTCGCCCGTTTCCGACCACGACAGATCCGAAAGGTGAACCAGACCGTCGATGCCGCCCGGCAGACCGATGAAGACGCCGAAGTCGGTGATCGACTTGATTGCGCCTTGCAGCTTGTCGCCCTTCTTGAAGTTGCGGCTGAAGTCATCCCACGGGTTCGGCTTGCACTGCTTCATGCCGAGCGAGATGCGGCGGCGGTCTTCGTCGATCTCGAGGACCATGACTTCGACTTCGTCGCCCAGCTGGACAACCTTCGACGGAGCAACGTTCTTGTTGGTCCAGTCCATTTCCGACACGTGAACCAGGCCTTCGATGCCCGATTCGACTTCGACGAACGCGCCGTAGTCGGTGATGTTCGTGACCTTACCGAACAGGCGCGTGCCCGACGGGTAACGGCGCGAGATGCCTTCCCACGGATCGTCGCCCAGTTGCTTGATACCGAGCGAAACGCGGTTCTTTTCCTGGTCGAACTTGAGGATCTTGGCGGTGACTTCCTGGCCAACCGACAGAACTTCCGACGGGTGACGCACGCGACGCCATGCGATGTCGGTGATGTGCAGCAGGCCGTCGATGCCGCCGAGGTCCACGAACGCGCCGTAGTCGGTGATGTTCTTGACCACGCCGTTGACGATCGCGCCTTCCTTCAGCGTTTCGAGCAGCTTTGCGCGCTCTTCGCCTTGCGTGGCTTCGATCACTGCGCGGCGCGACAGCACGACGTTGTTACGCTTGCGGTCGAGCTTGATGACGCGGAATTCGAGGGTCTTGCCTTCGTACGGCGTCGTGTCCTTGACCGGACGCGTGTCGACGAGCGAACCCGGCAGGAACGCGCGGATGCCGTTGACCATGACGGTCATGCCGCCCTTGACCTTGCCCGTGATCGTGCCGGTCACGAGTTCGTTGTTGTCGAGAGCCTTTTCCAGCGACAGCCACGAAGCCAGGCGCTTCGCCTTGTCGCGCGACAGGATCGTGTCGCCGTAGCCGTTTTCCAGCGCGTCGATCGCGACGGAAACGAAGTCGCCCGCCTGCACTTCCACTTCACCCGCGTCGTTCAGGAATTCTTCGAGCGGAATATAGGCTTCGGACTTGAGACCAGCGTTGACGACCACGAAGTTGTGGTCAACGCGCACGACTTCGGCGGAGATCACTTCGCCGGCGCGCATGTCTTGGCGGGTCAGCGACTCTTCGAACAGAGCCGCAAAAGATTCGGTATTCGGGGTGGAGGTTTGCAGGTCGGACATAAAAATCTGGATTTGCATGGTTTCTGCTGCCAGTTCAGCCAGTTTTGGCTGGTTGGGCGTTGAGGCCGGACGCTTACGTTCGCGGCGCAGATGCAAAAGCCATACGGGGTTAAAGGGTTAAGACACGCCCTGCTTCCCAGCAGGGCACCACTACATTTACTGCAACTGCTCTACTGCATTCTTACTGCGACGCCTTAGACCTTACCGTGTGCTTCCGTGTGGCGCACCGGCAGGTTCTGGTACCACTGCACGACCTGTTCGACCGCCTGGTCGATGGACAGCGCCGAGGTATCCAGCAGCTTCGCATCCGCTGCGGGCTTGAGCGGCGCGGCTGTGCGATTACTATCGCGCGCGTCGCGTTCACGCAAATCCCGGAGCAAGTCATCCATATTAGCAGAAAATCCTTTTTGGATCAATTGCTTATGCCGGCGGGCCGCGCGGGCCTCTACGCTGGCCGTCAGGAACACCTTCAGACCGGCGTCCGGGAAGATCACCGTGCCCATGTCGCGGCCGTCGGCGACGAGGCCCGGCAGCTTGCGGAACGCCCGCTGACGGGCCACCAGCGCGGTGCGCACGGACGGATGCGCGGCGATCATCGAGGCGCGGTTGCCCACTTCCTCGGCGCGGATGTCGTTCGACACGTCGACGCCGTCGAGCTGGGCCGTGCCTTCGCGGAACGTGATGTGGAGATCGTCGATCAGCCTGGCGAGGCCATCGGCGTCATCGGCGGCAATGGTGTAACGCATGCTCGCCAGCGCGGCAAGGCGATACAGCGCGCCACTGTCGAGCAGGTGAAAGCCGAGATGCGCGGCGACCAGCGTGGCCACCGTGCCCTTGCCGGAAGCGGTCGGGCCGTCGATTGCGATGACGGGCGTCGGGTAAAAGGGACGGGTCGATTTCATGCGGCGAAGTTACTCGTCTCTCGAAGAATCAAGGTTGCGCGAGCGCCAGGAAGCGCTCGAAATAATCGGGGAACGTCTTGCCGACGCACTTCGGGTCGTTGATGCGCACCGGCACGTTGCCGAGACTCACGAGCGAGAAGCACATCGCCATGCGGTGATCGTCGTAGGTGTCGATCGCGGCGTTCGGCGTCAGCTTTTCGGGCGGGCGCACGATCAGGTAATCCGGACCCTCTTCCACGTCGGCGCCCACTTTACGCAGTTCCTTGGCCATCGCGGCGATGCGGTCGGTTTCCTTCACGCGCCAGCTCGCGATATTGCGCAGCGTGGTCGCGCCGTCGGCGAACAGCGCGGCGACGGCGATCGTCATGGCCGCATCGGGGATCAGGTTGAAATCCATGTCGATGGGGTCGAGCTTGCCGTGATCGTTGCCGATCCCGCGCACTTCGATCCAGTCGTCGGCCACCGTGACGTTCGCGCCCATTTTCATGAGCGCCGCCGCGAACGCGACGTCGCCCTGGATGCTCGAACGGCCCACGCCTTCCACGCGGATCGGACCACCGCCAATGGCGCCGGCCGCCAGGAAATATGACGCGCTGGACGCGTCGCCTTCCACCATGATCTTGCCCGGCGATTGATAGCGCACGCCCGCCGGCACTTCGAAGCGATGCCAGCCGTTGCGCTCGACCTTTACGCCGAAGCGTTCCATCAGCTTGATGGTGATTTCGATATAGGGCTTCGAGATCAGTTCGCCGTCGATTTCGACGATGGTCACGCCGCCTTCGGCGCGCACCAGCGGCAGCGTCATCAAGAGCGAAGTGAGGAACTGGCTCGACACGTCGCCGCGCACGCGCACCGGCGCGCTCACATTGATCTGCGCGGGACGGATGCGCAGCGGCGGATAACCTTCGTTCTCTTCGTAATCGATCTTCGCGCCGATCTGGCGCAGACCGTCGACGAGATCGCCGATCGGGCGCTCGTGCATGCGCGGCACGCCGTGAATGCGGTAGTCGCCGCCATTGACCGCGAGCGCCGCCGTCAGCGGACGCACCGCCGTACCGGCGTTACCGAGGAAAAGATCCGCGCGCACCGCCTGAAACGCGCCGCGCGTGCCCTGCACGACGCAGGTGTCGCCGTCGCGCTTGAGCTTCACGCCGAGCTTTTCCAGTGCGTCGAGCATCACGCGCGTGTCGTCGGAGTCGAGCAGGTTCGTGATCGTCGTTTCGCCTTCGGCCAGCGCCGCGAGCAGCAGCACGCGGTTCGAGATGCTCTTCGAGCCAGGCAGGCGGATCGTGCCGGACGCACGGGTGAACGGTCCGAGATCGAGGTGTTCCATGAGCGTGTCCTGATGTTGCTGTGCGTTGCGGCGTGGCGCGAAATGGCCGTGCCGCATGACTGATGCCTTACTTGTCGGGTCCTGCCTGCGACGCCTGCTGTGATGTTTCCGCGGGCGCGCTCGCGCGCTTGCCGCCGCGTTCCTGCCACGCCTCGCGCGCCGCGCGCGAGCGCGCGAACACGGTTTCGAGCGCCCCGCCGTCACCGGCGTCGATGGCCGCGCGCAACTTCACCAGCACTTCAGTGTAGGCGTCGAGTTCCGCGAGCAGCGCCGTGCGGTTCGCCAGGCACACGTCGCGCCACATTTCCGGGCTCGACGCGGCGATGCGCGTGAAGTCGCGGAAGCCACCCGCCGCGAACGAGAATTTCAGCTCGGCGTCGGGCGTGGCGAGAATCTGGTCCACCAGCGCGAACGACAGCACGTGCGGCAGATGGCTCACCGAAGCGAACACGCGGTCGTGCTGCTCCGCGCTCATCTGGCCGATCACCGCGCCGGTCGCGCGCCACATCTGCGCGATGCGCTCGACATCCGCCGCCGCGTTTTCAGGCAGCGGGCACAGCACGACGTTGCGGCCAACGTACAGATCGGGCAGCGCCGCTTCCACGCCGCTCGACTCGCGCCCCGCGATCGGATGGCCCGGCACGAACTGGCCGATGCGCGCGCCCAGCGCCGCACGGGCGGCTGCGATCACGTCGCTCTTGGTGCTGCCTGCATCGGTGATGATGGTCTGCGGCTGGAGGTGCGGCGCGATGCGTTCGAGCAGCATCTGCGTCTGTGCAACCGGTGCGGCGATCAGCACGAGATCCGCGCCGTCGAGCGCTTTGGCCAGCGCCGCTTCGTCGTCGAAAGTCGCGGCGGCGTCCACCACGCCCAGCTCCAGCGCACGCGCCACCGAATGCGCGCGACGGCCCACGCCGATTACCTCACCCTGCGCACCCTGCCCGCCAACCGCGCCAGCGCCGCGCTCACGCAGGCCGCGCGCAAGCGATCCGCCAATCAGGCCGACGCCGAAAATCACCAGCTTCTTGAAAGAGAACGCGCTCACGCCATCACCGAATAGAGAAAGTTTGCGCGCACACGAGCCGTGCGCGCGCCTGGCGCTCAGCGCGAACGCGGATACGAACCGAGGATCTTGAGGAACGCAGCCTTCCTGCCGAGTTCGTCGAGCGCGGCGGCCACGGCCGGATCGTCGCGATGCCCTTCGAAATCGATATAGAAGTAATACTCCCACGTGCCGACGCGCGCCGGACGCGATTCAAAACGCGTCATCGACACGCCGTGGCGCGCGAGCGGTTCCAGCAGCTTGTAGACCGCGCCCGGCTCGTTCTTCACCGACACGATCATCGAGGTCTGGTCGTTACCCGACACGCCCGCCGGCTGCTTGCCGATCATCACGAAACGCGTGCGGTTGTGCGGATCGTCCTGGATCAGCGCATTGGCGATCAGGAGGCCGTAATGCGTGGCCGCGCGCTCGCCCGCGATGGCGGCAACCGTCGGATCTTCCGACGCGAGGCGCGCAGCTTCGGCATTGCTCGACACCGCCTGACGCTCCAGATGCGGCGCGTTCGCCGTGAGCCATTGCTGGCACTGCGCAAGCGCCTGCGGGTGCGCGCACACGCGCGTCACCCCGTCGAGCTTGCCGCTTTGGGTCATCAGGTTGTGCTGGATTGGCAGCGCGATTTCACCGCCGATCATGAGCTGCGTCTGCAGGAACAGATCGAGCGAGCGCGACACCGCGCCTTCGGCCGAATTCTCGACCGGCACCACGCCGAATTCGGATGCGCCCGACTCGACCGCGCGAAACACTTCGTCGATCGACGGGCACGGCAAACCTTCGATCGACTGACCGAAGTACGCGTACATCGCCTGTTCGCTATAGGTGCCGACCGGCCCGAGGAACGCGGCCGTAATGGTCTTTTCGAGCGAACGGCTCGCGGCCATGATCTCGCGCCAGATCGCGCTGATGTGATCGTTGCCAAGCGGCCCGTCGCTCAGGTTTTGCAGGCGCTCGATCACCTGAAGCTCGCGCTCCGGGCGAAACACGGGCGCGTTGAAGTGCTTCTTGACCTCGCCCACTTCGAGCGCGACCGAAGCGCGCTGGTTCAGGAGCGCGATCAACTGCGCGTCGATGGCGTCGATGCGCTCGCGCAACGGCTTGAGTTGTGAATTGAGTTCGTCGTCCATGCGTGAAACCGGCAATCTGGAAGGATAAATTCGAAGCAGTGCGACACCCGTATCAGGCGTGCTTTGCCTCGAATTCCTTCATGTACTCGACAAGTGCCTGCACTGCTTCGAGCGGCACCGCGTTGTAAATCGACGCCCGCATGCCGCCGACGGACTTGTGGCCCTTCAGCTGCAGAAGCCCGCGCGCCTTCGCGCCGGCCAGGAAATCATCATTACGTGTTTCGTCGGCGAGGAAGAACGGTACGTTCATCCGCGAGCGCGCGCGGCGCTCCACCTTGTTGACGAAGAAGCTGCTCGCGTCGATCGTGTCGTAGAGCAGCCCTGCTTTTTCGATATTGCGCGCTTCGATGGCTTCGAGGCCACCCTGGCGCTTCAACCACTTGAACACGAGGCCCGCGATGTAGATCGCGTAGGTGGGCGGCGTGTTGAACATGGAATTGTTGGCGGCGACCGTCTTCCATTCGAACGCCGACGGGCAGATGGGCATCGCGTGTTCGAGCAGATCCTTGCGCACGATCACGACCGTCACGCCCGCCATGCCGATATTCTTCTGCGCGCCGCCGTAGAGCACGCCGTATTTGGCGATGTCCATCGGGCGCGACAGGATGTGCGACGAGGCATCCGCGACCAGCGGAATATCGCCAAGATCGGGAATTTCGAAGGTCTCGACGCCGTCGATCGTCTCGTTGGTGCACAGATGCACGTAGGCAGGATCGTCGGAAAGCTGCCATTCGCTGCGTGCCGGCGAATGCGTGAAACCGGCGTCAGTGCGACCCGTCGCGGCGATGTGCGAAGCGCCGTACTTGAGCGCTTCTTTCTGCGACTTCTGCGACCACGACCCGGTGATGACGAAATCCGCGCGCGGCTTCGCGCCGAACAGATTCAACGGCACGATGGCGTTTTCGCCGATACCGCCGCCCTGCAGGAACAGGATCTCGTGGCTGTCGGGGACCTGCATCAGATCGCGCAGATCCTGCAGCGCTTCGCGGTGAATCTGCATGAATTCGGGACCGCGATGGCTCATTTCCATCACGCCCATGCCGCTGCCGTGCCAGTCGAGCATTTCGTCGGCAGCCTGACGGAGGACTTCTTCAGGCAGTGCAGCCGGTCCGGCGGAGAAGTTGAAAACGCGCATCGTTTGGAGACCCCGAGGCGGGCGCTGCGGCGGTGGAGGCCGGACGCGCCGGAAAAAGAAAATGGCCGTCTGCGCTTATCGCGCAAACGGCCATTATCGCATTGTCGCCGGGAACCCGCCAACGCAGGCTCGCTGGCCAATGCGCGGCGCAATGCGGCTCGATCTGTCCCGCGTTTATCGCACGCTCAAACTGCTGCGGCGACGAACGCAATCAGCGAGAGGCGTGCTTACTTGCCCGGCTTGACTGCCGCGACTTCCTTGTCAGCCTGGTCGCGCGTTGCCTTGATCGATTGCGGCATGTACTTCTGCATCAGGCCGTTGACCACGTCGCGGCCAACCTGGTCTTGAACCTGGATGAACTTGCGGCCGGTCGGGCTGCGGTAGAACGACGTCAGGTCCTTGATTTCCTGCGTGCTGTAGTACTTTGCGTAAGCTTCGTACTGGGCTTCCATCGCGTCCTGCTTGAAGCCGTCCGTGTTGAAGACCTGGCCTGCGCCGTCAACCAGCTTCGGCACAGCGTTCTTCTGCAGCGTCGGGACAGAAGCTTGCTTCTGCTTGTCCGTCATCGTCTTGTTTTCCGACAGCGCGTCCGAGAGGATCGCCGGCACGAGTTGCTTGGCTTGCATCTGTGCGCTGTTGCCGATTGCGCCGACGAGCTTCTGCGCGTCGATTGCGTCCAGCAGGTCCTTGATCGCGGCTTGCTTGGCCGAATCGATCGGTGCCGGTGCAGCAGCTGCCGGAGCCTGTGCGGGCGCCTGGGAATTGAGCGCCTGAGCCATGGCAAACGTCGGCACGAGAGCGGCCAGCAACATAACCTGCTTGAATCGTTTTTGCATCATTACTCCCTCTGTGAAATTAATCGAATTGCCTGCCTGGCCGATGGCGGGGCGCGCCTGATATTGCCCGGTCACGGCCTGAACCGTCACCCCCGCGCCCGCTGCCCGATCCACCCGGCATCATTCAAGAACCGCAGCGTCGTCTGGCCTTGTTGGCCTTTACGTCACCGCCGGCAAATAACCCAAGAACAAACCCAAAAACAGCTTAAATATTTCCGCCAGCAAACCACAAGCGCCTGACACGAAGCGGCCCGCTCGCGCGGGCCGTTCAGTCCTGCGGGCGTAGCCTTACTCCTCGCTTTCGCCCTCGCCTTCACCTTCGGCGATATCGCCGTCGGCATCGGCTTCTGCGACCTGTTGCAGGCCCGAGAGCTTCGTGCCTTCGTCAAGGCTGATGAGTGTAACACCTTGCGTTGCGCGGCCCATTTCGCGAATCTCCGAGACGCGCGTGCGAATCAGCACACCCGTGGTCGTGATCAGCATGATCTGCGCTTCGGAGTCCACCAGCGTTGCCGCGACCACCTTACCGTTGCGCTCCGACGTCTGGATCGCAATCATGCCCTTGGTGCCGCGGCCGTGACGCGTGTACTCGGTGATCGGCGTGCGCTTGCCGTAGCCGTTTTCGGTGGCGGTCAGCACGGACTGCTGCTCGTCGCCGGCCACCAGCAAGGCGATCACCTGCTGGTTGTCGTCGAGCTGCATGCCGCGCACGCCGCGTGCCTCACGGCCCATCGGACGCACGTCGTTTTCGTCGAAGCGCACGGCCTTGCCGGCGTCCGAGAACAGCATCACGTCGTGTTCGCCGTCCGTGATGGCCGCGCCGATCAGGTAATCGCCGTCATCCAGACCGACCGCAATAATACCCTTGCGCAGCGGGCGGCTGAAGGCCTCGAGCGGGGTCTTCTTGACCGTACCGAGTGCCGTTGCCATAAAGACGAACTTGTCGGCCGAGAATTCCTTCACCGGCAGCACGACCGTGATCTTCTCGCCGTCCTGCAGCGGGAACATATTGACGATCGGACGGCCACGCGAGTTGCGCGAACCTTGCGGAACTTCATAGACCTTGACCCAGTACACGCGGCCACGGTTCGAGAAGCACAGGATGTGGTCGTGCGTATTGGCGATGAAGAGCGTGTCGATCCAGTCGTCGTCCTTCATCGAGGTCGCCTGCTTGCCGCGGCCGCCGCGCTTTTGCGCGCGGTACTCGGACAAGGGCTGCGACTTCACGTAACCCGAATGCGACATGGTCACGACCATGTCCTGCGGCGTGATCAGGTCTTCGGTGTTGAGTTCCGTGGCGTTCATCTCGATCTTCGAGCGGCGGGCATCGCCGAATTCGCTCTTGATCGAGGTGAGTTCCTCGGAAATCATGCTCGTCACGCGCTCGGGGCGCGCGAGGATATCGAGCAGGTCGGCAATCTGCGCCATCACTTCGCGGTACTCGCCGATGATCTTGTCCTGCTCCAGACCCGTCAGGCGTTGCAGACGCATTTGCAGGATTTCCTGCGCCTGCGTGTCGGACAGACGGTAGAGACCGTCGGTCTGCATGCCATATAGCGGGTTCAAGCCTTCCGGACGATAGGCGTCGCGGCCACCGGCCGTGGCGTTGTCCTGCTCCGCGCGCGTGAGCATCTCGCGCACCAGCGACGAATCCCACGACTGGTTCATCAACTCCTGCTTCGCGATCGGCGGCGTAGGCGCGGCCTTGATGATGGCGATGAAGTCGTCGATGTTGGCGAGCGCAACGGCCAGGCCTTCGAGCACGTGGCCACGTTCGCGCGCCTTGCGCAGTTCGTACACCGTGCGGCGCGTGAGCACTTCGCGGCGATGCGACAGGAAATGCTGGAGCATTTCCTTGAGGTTCAGCAGCTTCGGCTGGTTGTCCACCAGCGCGACCATGTTCATGCCGAACGTGTCCTGCAGCTGCGTCGCCTTGTACAGATTGTTGAGCACCACTTCCGGCACTTCGCCGCGCTTGAGCTCGATCACGACACGCATGCCACTCTTGTCGGACTCGTCGCGGATGTCGGAAATGCCTTCGAGCTTCTTCTCGTTAACCAGTTCGGCAATGCGTTCAAGCAGCGAACGCTTGTTCACCTGGTACGGCAGTTCGTCGACGATGATCGCCATGCGCTGGCCGCGATCGATTTCTTCGAAGTGCGTGAGCGCGCGCATCACGACGCGGCCGCGGCCCGTGCGATAGCCGTCGCGCACGCCCGCGACGCCGTAGATGATGCCGGCGGTCGGGAAGTCGGGCGCGGGGATGATCTCGATCAGTTCGTCGATGGTCGCTTCCGGCGTCTTGAGCAGATGCTGGCAGGCGTCGACAACTTCGTTGAGATTGTGCGGCGGAATATTCGTGGCCATGCCGACCGCAATACCCGACGAGCCGTTGATCAGCAGGTTCGGGATGCGCGCGGGCAGAATCAGCGGCTCGCTTTCGCTGCCGTCGTAGTTCGGCCCGAAATCGACCGTTTCCTTGTCGATATCGGCCAGCAGTTCGTGACCGATCTTCGCCATGCGGATTTCGGTGTAACGCATGGCCGCGGCGTTGTCGCCGTCGATCGAACCGAAGTTGCCCTGGCCGTCGACCAGCATGTAGCGCAGCGAGAAGTCCTGCGCCATCCGGACGATGGTGTCGTAGACAGCCGTGTCGCCGTGCGGATGGTACTTACCGATCACGTCGCCGACGATACGCGCCGACTTCTTGTAGGCGCGGTTCCAGTCGTTGTTCAACTCGTGCATCGCGTACAGCACGCGCCGGTGCACCGGCTTCAGGCCGTCGCGCACATCGGGAAGTGCCCGCCCGACGATCACGCTCATCGCGTAATCGAGATACGAGCGGCGCATTTCCTCCTCAAGGGAGATAGGCAGAGTCTCTTTGGCGAATTGATCCATTATCGATGTCGTTGTCAGGCACGCGCGGTGCTACCGGCAAAAGCCGCCGGAAGCCACGCTTTGCACCCTGCTGTCGCATGGACGCCGCAGACGCAGCGCAATCTTCCGATTCTATCATGCGCGGCACCCCCGCCCGCCGTCCGGGCGCGATGTGCGTATACCTATTAGAGGGGTGACCTGGAACGGCCCGTCAGCGGCTCAAAAACGCGTAGAACGACACAGCCAGTAAACGAATAATCCGATGAACATGACAGTCGCTCCCGCGCGACACGAAAACCGCGCATTTAGCATCTGAATATGACAATAAACAGATCACGCGACGAGGTCGCTTGCGCTTGCCCAACAACCAGGCACACTACCAGGAGATCGAGCGGGAACTTTTTGTTGCGGGTGTACCACATTCGACAAGCCCCAAAGAAAGGGGCGGATTTTTTTTATCGTTGGACGGGAACGATATGGCAAAATGCGAACGCACAAAGAGTTAGACACCGCTCGAAGTCTACACAAGACGTGCCCCACAACGCGCCAATGTTATACTTCGAGCAATGTATGACTTGTCTTCGTCATATGGCTCGCAGTAAACCTGCGGTAATCTCAATTTCGAGAGGAGAAATATGAATAAACTTTCAAAGCTCGCGTTCATTGCAGCTACCGCAGTAGTCGCTGCAACCGCCCAGGCACAATCGGTGCCGGCGTCGCGACAAGCCGTCAATGACAACTGGGTGAATGGTACCGGCGAATACGTGTGGATGAACGGCACGAACGAGCTTTGCTGGCGCGATGCATTCTGGACGCCGGCCACGGCCAACGCAAAGTGCGATGGCGCACTGGTCGCCCAGGCACCGCAGCCGCCGGTCGCTCCGCCGCCGCCGGCAATCACGAGCCAGAAGATCACGTACCAAGCTGACGCCCTGTTCGACTTCGACAAGGCTATCCTGAAGCCGGCTGGCAAGGAAAAGCTGGACGATCTGGCAAGCAAGATCCAGGCTCTGAACCTCGAAGTCGTCGTTGCAACGGGCTACACGGACCGTATCGGTTCGGCAGCTTACAACGACCGTCTGTCGCTGCGCCGTGCGCAAGCCGTCAAGTCGTACCTCGTCAGCAAGGGTGTCCCGGCTGAGCGCGTGTACACGGAAGGCAAGGGCAAGCGTAACCCGGTCACGACGGGTTGCAACCAGAAGAACCGCAAGCAGCTGATCTCGTGCCTCGCACCGGATCGCCGCGTTGAAGTCGAAGTCGTCGGCACGCAAAAGCAGTAATCTGCGAGCTACGACAGCACGACTCAAAAGCCCCGCTTCGGCGGGGCTTTTTTATTGCGCGCTCAACTTGAGCCAGATCAAAGCGCTGGGCACGCAGAGTGCGCGAAACGGTGCGCAGCTGGCGCGCATATTGCCGCCCTGTTTTGCCGTCACACACCAGCGCCTTTATACTCTGGGCTTGTTCCACCTTCGCTTGCGCGCTTCAGGCCAATCCGACATGACGAATGCCGATCCCCACGAACTGCAGAAATTCAGCGATCTCGCTCATCGCTGGTGGGACCCGAACGCGGAGTTCAAGCCGCTGCACGAGCTGAACCCCATCCGTCTCGGCTGGATCGACAGCCATGCCCATCTCACGGGCAAGCGTGTGCTCGATATTGGTTGCGGCGGCGGCATCCTGTCGGAATCGATGGCAGGACTCGGCGCGAACGTCAAAGGCATCGACCTGTCCAGCGAAGCGCTGGGCGTGGCCGATCTGCATAGCCTCGAAAGCGGCATCACGGTCGAATACGAAGAGATCGCCGCCGAAGCCATCGCCGCGCGCGAGCCCGGCTCGTTCGACGTGGTCACCTGCATGGAAATGCTCGAACACGTGCCCGAGCCGCTGAGCGTGGTCAAAGCCTGCGCCACGCTGGTGAAGCCCGGCGGCTGGGTGTTCTTCTCCACGCTCAACCGCAACGTGAAGTCCTATCTGCTGGCCGTGATCGGCGCGGAATACATTGCGCAGATGCTGCCCAAGGGTACGCACGACTACGCGCGCTTCATCCGCCCGTCGGAGCTTGCGGGCTTCGTCCGTCAGGCCGGTCTGACAGCCGCCGAGATCAAGGGCATCACTTATAACCCGCTCACGCGCCGTTTCGCGCTGTCGAACGACTCAAGCGTCAATTACATGATCGCCTGCCGACGCCCGGCGTAAGCCACGCGTGCGCCCTGCCCGCCTTCAGCCTGCTTCTTCCTGACATGACCCAGACCACGCCTGAGCACACCCCGGCGGACGGCGCGGCGCTACGCGCCTGCGACGCCGTCCTGTTCGACTTCGACGGTACGCTCGCCGATACGGCGCCCGACCTCGCCGCCGCCGTCAACCAGATGCGCCACGCGCGCGGCCTGGCGCCCACGCCCTACGAGAAGCTGCGCCCGCTGGCGTCGGCTGGCGCGCGTGGCCTGATCGGCGGCGCCTTCGGCATCGGTCCGGACCACCGCGAGTTCGCTGCAATGCGCGAGGAGTTTCTCGCCAACTACGCGGCCAACCTGCGCGTGGAAACGGCACTGTTTCCGGGCATCGACGCGGTGCTCGACGACCTCGACACGCGCGGCGTGCGCTGGGGCATCGTGACCAACAAGGTGGCGCGACTGACCGATCCGCTCGTCAAGCTGATGCACCTGGACACCCGCGCGGCCTGCGTAGTGAGCGGCGATACGACACCGTATTCCAAGCCCCACCCCACACCGCTGCTGCACGCGGCGCAGGCGCTCGGCATCGAGGCGACGCGCGTGGTGTATGTGGGCGACGACCTGCGCGACGTGCAGGCCGGCCACGCCGCAGGCATGGCGACGATCGCCGCCGCCTACGGCTACTGCGGCAACGTCGAGCCGCCTGAGCAGTGGAACGCCGATTTCGTGGCCGATACGGCCGAAGCTCTCTTCGCCCTGCTCCAGCACGTCCAGCCCGCTTGAGCGGCGCCCTCAGCGGCACAGCCGGGGCCGCCGCGCCCCTTGAAAAGGGCACGGTTCGCCTCATCTGCCGAACTATGGGATAATCGTTCCTTCCTCTGGGGCCGACCTGGTTTCGACAGGGGTTATGAAGTAGGCAGGGCATGCCGAGGACCCGTCACCTCGTTAATCAATGGGAAAATCGTAACTGCAAACGACGATACGTTCGCACTGGCAGCCTAAGGGCCGCCGTCCTCTGCCTGGCTCACTGACGGGCTAGCGTCGCAAGACCGGTAGCAATACCGCCAGAGGTCATTTACGTCAGTTAAGCTCTGTCGGCGTCACGACGCCAGAGTCGAAAACCTAGTGAATCGCCGTAGCGCAGCGTGTTCGTCCGCGTCGCTCCGGTTAAATCAAACGACTGAACTACGCATGTAGAACTGTTTATGGATTGCTTCTGGACGCGGGTTCGATTCCCGCCGGCTCCACCAGAATTTGCTGCAGCAAAATAAAAACTCGCGAAAGCTTTTAAAAGCTTCGCGAGTTTTTTGTTTTTGCAGCGCAATAAATCTGTAACAAAGTTTGACGAAATAAAAAGCGGCGCAATGTGCGCCGCTTTTTATTTCAAAATCCGCAAAAAAATCCCGAAGTTTAATTATCTTGCGGGCATTGCAGATTACAGCCATTCGGGTCGCCGAGATCGCCCTTCTTGCGCATCGCCGACGTTTTACCGTGCTGATACTTATTGGACGGCGCAGACGCGGCGAACTGCATCTGCGGGTGTTCCTGGAGACGGAATTCGTCGGTCAGGATGCCGCCTGGTACGCCGGGCGAGTTCTGCGCGAAAGCGACGTTGATGGTGGCAAACAGCACGCCTGCGGTTGCAGCAGCTGCACAAACATTGAGCAAGAATTTCATGGTCGATCGGCGCGGCTGGCGCGCATCTGGAACGGGGGAGCTTATACCGCTCGAAAGTATCACAAAAAGTCGCCGACTCTGCAGCGCAGGCTTACGGAGATATTGCTCCGCGTTACAACGCCCGCACGCTCCGGCCTGCCGCTCAGGCTGCGAAGGCGTGGCCCATCCAGCCCTCGCCAAGCGGCACGACGGTGCCACACTCGCCTGCATCGTAACCTTGCAACTGCGCGACCGATGCCCCGAACGGCTCGCCGCGCAGCAGTTCCAGCACGGCGGCCAGCGGCTCGCGTTCGAGCTGGCTGCGCTCGCAGGCGAAGTAGTAGTCCTCGTCGACGATGGGGATGAAGTCCAGCCCAAAGTGATGCGCTGCCGGTTCCACGCCGAAGCCCACATCGGCCATGCCGCTTGCCACGAAGGCCGCGATCGCCGAGTGCGTGAGTTCCGACGATGCATACCCGTTCACACGATCCGGATCGACGCCAATGCGCGTAAGCAGCAGGTCGATCAGTAGACGCGTGCCTGAGCCCGGCTGACGGTTTACGAAACGGATGTCGGCGCGCGCCAGGTCGGCAAGACCGGCGACGCCGCGTGGATTGCCGCGCTCCACGAACAAACCCTGCTTGCGCCGCGTGAGATGGACCAGCACATGGCGCTGCGGATCGAGCCAGTTGCGATAGGCATCGGCACACGCTGCGCGGAATTCGCCGCGCGGCAGATGAAAGCCCGCCAGATCGCATTCGCCGCGCGCGAGCGCCGTGATCGCATCGGCGCTATCGCGATATTTGATTTCGACGGGCACCTGATCGCCGACCAGCGCCGTCACCAGCGCAGCCACGGCATAGCCGTGCGAAGCGTGGATGCGTAGATCCTGCACGTCGGGCGCGAGCCAGCGGTTGAGGTCGCTCGCCACTTCGCTGGCAAGCGCCTGGAGATTGCCGTGCAGACGTTCGGCGCACAGGCGCTGCGAGCGCAGCACTGCCTCGCCGAGTTCCGACAGCACCGAGCCACGGCCGCGCGCCTTGGCGATCAGCGCGCCGCCCAGGCGCTCTTCGACATCGCGCAATAAACCCCACGCGTGGCGATAGGACAAACCCTTACGCTGCGCGGCCTGCGCAATGCTGCCTTCTTCCGCGACGAGCGCGAGCAGCGGCACAACGTCCGTCAGGCTTGCCTCGCGGCCATCCGCGTCGCGCACGACCAGTTGCGCGTGGCAATCGACCTTGATCATTATGAAGTCTTCCTTCCTATTGCAACGGCCATTCTACGGGCCTATTGTTCGTCCATACAACAAGACAACCCCAGCATAGATGCACACTTTATGAATAACAAGTGCATATATGCCCCTGGAGGAGCCTCACAATGGACGAGACAAAGTCGCAGTCAGCCGCGCCGTTTACCGGTTCGGCCGATGCGCTGGTGCAGCGTCACGCGCTGCCCGGCCGCACCCTGCTCGCGATCCTGCATGCGATCCAGGACGAGCTTGGCTACGTGCCGCCAGCCGCCGTCGCGCCGCTCGGCAAGACGCTGAATCTCTCGCGCGCCGAAGTGCACGGCGTCCTCACCTACTACCACCACTTCCGTACCGCGCCGCCCGCGCCCGTCGTCGTCCAGCTTTGCCGCGCCGAAGCGTGCCGCAGCATGGGCGGCGAAGCGCTCGCGCAGCACGTCGAATCGCATACCGGCTGCCACTTTGGCGCGCATGAACAGGCGTCGGCGCAGGGCGTGGCGCTGGAATCCGTGTATTGCCTCGGCCAGTGCGCGCTCTCGCCTGCCATGATGATTAACGGCAACTTGCACGCAAAAGTGACCCCGCAGAAGTTCGATGCCTTGCTCGCAAAGGCGCTTGTGAGCACCGCCGCCGCCACCAGCACCGAGGAGGCCGCATGACGCGCATCTACGTTCCTCGCGATTCGTCGGCGCTGGCGCTGGGCGCCGACGACGTCGCCGCCGCGATCCAGCGCGAAGCCACCGCGCGCGGCCTCGACATCGAACTCGTGCGCAACGGCTCGCGCGGCCTGCTCTATCTGGAACCGCTCGTCGAAGTCGAAACGGCGGACGGCCGCGTCGGCTACGCGAACGTCGAGGAAAGCGATGTAGGCGCGCTGTTCGACGCGGGCTTCGTACAAGGCGGCCAGCATGCGCGCAGCGTGGGACTGGTCGAACAGATTCCGTATCTGCGCAAGCAGCAACGCCTGACCTTCGCGCGCATCGGCATCACCGATCCGCTTTCGACCGACGACTACCTCGCACACGGCGGCCTCGAAGGCCTGCGCAATGCCCTGAAGCTGACCAGCGAGCAGGCCTGCCAGGCGCTGATCGAATCGGGTCTGCGCGGACGCGGCGGCGCAGCCTTCCCCGCTGGCATCAAGTGGCGCACGGTTGCCCAGGCACACGCCGACCAGAAGTACATCGTCTGCAATGCCGATGAAGGCGATTCGGGCACGTTCTCGGATCGACTCATCATGGAAAGCGATCCCTACGTGCTGATCGAAGGCATGGCGATCGCGGGCGTGACGGTAGGCGCGACGGTCGGCCATATCTATGTGCGCAGCGAATACCCGCATTCGATCGCCGCGCTCGATGCAGCCATCCGCCGCGCGCGCGCCGCAGGCTGGCTCGGCGACGATGTGCTGGGCAGTGGCAAGCGCTTCGACCTGTTCGTCGCCAAGGGCGCGGGCGCGTATGTGTGCGGCGAGGAAACGGCGCTGCTCGAATCGCTCGAAGGCAAACGCGGCATCGTGCGCGCCAAGCCGCCGTTGCCCGCGCTCGCCGGTCTCTACGGCAAGCCGACGGTCATCAACAACGTCATCACACTGGCCACGGTGCCGATCATCTTCGCGAAAGGCGCGGCGTTCTATCAGAACTTCGGCATGGGTCGCTCGCGCGGCACGCTGCCGTTCCAGCTTGCGGGCAATATCGCGCGCGGCGGCCTGGTCGAACTAGCCTTCGGCGTAACGCTGCGCGAGCTGATGATGGACTACGGCGGCGGCACGGCAAGCGGTCGCCCCGCGCGCGCCGTGCAGGTGGGCGGGCCGCTCGGCACCTATCTGCCCGAAAGCCAGTGGGACATTCCGATGGACTACGAAGCGTATGCGGCAGTGGGCGCGGTCGTGGGTCACGGCGGCATCGTGGTGCACGACGAGACGTCGAATCTCGCCGAACTCGCCCAGTACGCGATGGAATTCTGCACGCTCGAATCGTGCGGCAAGTGCACGCCGTGCCGGATCGGCTCGACGCGTGGCGTCGAAGTGATCGCGAAGATCCGTAACGGCGACACCTCGGAAAGGCAGATCACGCTGCTGCGCGATCTGTGCGACACGATGGTGTCCGGTTCGCTCTGCGCGATGGGCGGCATGACGCCCTTCCCGGTGCTGTCCGCGCTCGATCACTTCCCCGAAGATTTCGGTCTCGAACCCGTCGCGCAACAGAACGCGGCTGCCTGAACGAGGAACCACCATGTCCGACACGCTCATGTCTCAAGCCGGTGGTTGTGGTTCCGGCAACTGCGCCTGCAAATCGGCGGCGATGAACAAGGCCAACGCGCGCGCCCCCTTCGACGAAACCGATTACGGCACGCCGCTGCGCCACGCCGATGTCGACGTCACGCTCGAAATCGACGGCCAAAGCGTCACCGTGCCCGCCGGTACGTCGGTCATGCGCGCCTCGATCGAAGCGGGCGTCAACGTGCCCAAACTCTGCGCGACCGACTCGCTCGAACCGTTCGGCTCGTGCCGCCTGTGTCTCGTCGAAATCGAAGGGCGACGCGGCTACCCCGCTTCGTGCACGACGCCGGTGGAAGCGGGCATGAAGGTGCGCACGCAAAGCGATCGCCTGCAAAAGCTGCGCCGCAATGTGATGGAGCTGTATATCTCCGATCACCCGCTCGACTGCCTCACCTGCCCCGCCAATGGTGACTGCGAGCTGCAGGACATGGCGGGCGTGACGGGCCTGCGCGAAGTGCGCTACGGCTTCGACGGCGCCAATCACCTCAAGGACAAGAAGGACGAATCGAACCCGTACTTCACCTACGATCCGTCCAAGTGCATCGTCTGCAATCGCTGCGTGCGCGCCTGCGAGGAAACGCAAGGCACTTTCGCCCTGACGATCGCCGCGCGCGGCTTCGAATCGCGCGTCGCGGCGGGCGCGAACGAAGCGTTCATGGATTCCGAATGCGTCTCGTGCGGTGCGTGCGTGGCCGCCTGCCCGACCGCCACGCTGCAGGAAAAGAGCGTCGTGATGCTCGGTCAGGCCGAACATTCGGTCGTGACGACGTGCGCGTATTGCGGCGTGGGCTGCTCGTTCAAGGCCGAAATGAAGGGCAATGAAGTCGTGCGCATGGTGCCGCACAAGAACGGCCAGGCCAACGAAGGCCACGCCTGCGTAAAGGGCCGCTTCGCTTGGGGCTATGCGACGCACAAGGACCGCATCAAGAAGCCGATGATCCGCGCGACGATCACCGATCCGTGGCGCGAAGTGAGCTGGGAAGAAGCGCTGAACTACGCCGCCAGCGAGTTCCGCCGCATCCAGGCGAAGCACGGACGCGATTCGATCGGCGGGATTACGTCGTCGCGCTGCACGAACGAGGAAACTTACCTCGTGCAGAAACTCGTGCGCGCCGCGTTCGGCAATAACAACGTCGATACCTGCGCGCGTGTGTGCCATTCGCCCACGGGCTACGGCCTTAAGACGACGCTCGGTGAATCGGCGGGCACGCAGACTTTTGCTTCCGTCGATCACTCGGACGTCATCATGGTGATCGGCGCGAATCCGACCGACGGGCATCCGGTATTCGGCTCGCGTCTGAAGCGCCGCGTGCGTCAGGGCGCGAAGCTGATCGTGGTGGACCCGCGCCGCATCGATATCGTCGATACCGCGCACGTGAAGGCCGAACATCATCTGCAACTGCGCCCCGGCACCAATGTGGCGATGATCAATTCGCTCGCGCATGTGATCGTCACCGAAGGTTTGGTTAACGAAGCATTCGTCGCCGAGCGCTGCGAGACGCGCGCATTCGAGCAATGGCGCGATTTCGTCGCGCTGCCGGAAAACTCGCCCGAGGCGATGGAGCCGCTCACCGGCGTGCCCGCGCAGCAGGTGCGCGAAGCCGCGCGGCTCTATGCGCGGCAAGGCAATTCCGCCATCTATTACGGGCTGGGCGTGACGGAACACGCCCAGGGCTCGACGATGGTGATGGGCATCGCGAATCTGGCGATGGCCACGGGCAACATCGGCCGCGAAGGCGTCGGCGTGAATCCGCTGCGCGGGCAGAACAATGTGCAAGGTTCGTGCGATATGGGTTCGTTCCCGCACGAGCTGCCGGGTTATCGGCATGTGGGCGACGCCAATGTGCGCGCGCTCTTCGAGGATGCCTGGAACGTCGCGCTGCAAAGCGAACCGGGTCTGCGCATTCCGAACATGTTCGAAGCGGCGCTCGACGGCACCTTCATGGGCCTTTATTGCCAGGGCGAAGACATCGTCCAGTCCGATCCGAATACGCAGCATGTGGCGGCGGCATTGTCGTCGATGGAATGCATCGTCGTGCAGGACATCTTCCTCAACGAAACCGCCAAATACGCGCACGTGCTGCTGCCGGGCTCGTCGTTTCTGGAGAAGGACGGCACCTTCACCAATGCCGAACGCCGCATCTCGCGCGTACGCAAGGTGATGCCGCCGATCGCCGGTTACGCCGACTGGGAAGTGACAATCCTGCTCGCGCGCGCGCTGGGCTACGAGATGGACTACACGCATCCGTCGCAGATCATGGACGAGATCGCGCGCCTCACGCCCACTTTCCACGGCGTCTCGTACAAGCGCCTCGACGAAATGGGCAGCATCCAGTGGCCGTGCAACGAGCAGGCGCCCGACGGCACGCCGATCATGCACATCGACGGTTTCGTGCGCGGCAAGGGCAAGTTCGTCATCACGAAGTTCATCGCCTCGCCGGAAAAGGTCACGCGGCGTTTCCCGCTGCTGCTGACGACGGGCCGCATCCTTTCGCAGTACAACGTGGGCGCGCAGACGCGTCGCACCGAGAACTCGCGCTGGCATGAGGAAGACCGGCTGGAAGTGCATCCGGTCGATGCCGAAGATCGCGGCATCCGCGACGGCGACTGGGTGGGCATCGAATCGCGCGCGGGTCATACGGTGTTGCGCGCCAAGGTGAGCACGCGCATGCAGCCGGGCGTGGTCTACACGACGTTCCACTTCCCCGAATCGGGCGCGAACGTCATCACCACCGATGCTTCCGACTGGGCCACCAACTGCCCCGAGTACAAGGTCACGGCCGTGCAGGTGAGCCACGTGCAGCAGCCGTCGGAATGGCAGCGCGAGTATTCGCGTTTCAACGCAACGCAGCTCGACCTGCTGGGCAAGCGCGAAACCGTCGTGACGACATCGGGGAAATAAGGCGATGAAAACCGATCACCTGATCGAGATGGCCAACCAGATCGGCATGTTCTTCGACTCGCTGCCCGATCGCGAAGAAGCGCTCACGGGCATCGCCGAGCACATCCGCAAGTTCTGGGAGCCGCGCATGCGCCGCGCGCTGCTTTCGGCGCTCGATACCGACGATGGCGCACACGACGACGCAGGTTTCAGCGAGATCGTGCGCGCCGCGCTTATGCAGCATCGCGCGGCGCTCACACCTGCTGCATAGCGGTCCTTACTGCGCGGACGGCTTCGGCGAAGGCGCGGGCGAGAACCACGTCTCGCAGTGCCGCAGCAGCCCGTGCAGGTCCGAACTCGTGCGCCCGCGCGCGCAGATGTAGCCGTCTGGGCGCACCAGATAGAACGCGGGGCGCGTGCGCCCGTATGCGTCTCCCAGCGCGGGCGCGCCCTCTCCCGCGAGCGGCGTTTCGCCCGGCTCCAGATCCGCCAGCCACCAGACCCGCACCGCCTGCGGCAACGCATGTTCGATGGCTTCGCCGAAGTGACGCAGTGCGTCGGGACCGTTGCCGTTGCTGGCGCTGCTTGTCGTGGCATGCGTGGTGCCATTCGTCGCGGCCGCGTCCGGCGGCGCACTGTTCGCGGCATGCTCCGCAGCCTCGGTCGCGCGCACCGTGTCGGCATCCACCAGCAGGAACAGCGAAAAGCTCGCCGGGTCGTGCAGATCGAAAATGCGGCCCTTGCCCGGGGCCTTGCCAAGCGGCCCATCGACCACGCGAACGCAGGCATCGGGCGCGCGTTCGCCCGCGCGCGGGCCGCCGTCGAGCACGCGCTCCAGCGTCAACGCGCTGCGCCGGTACTGGATCGACAGTTCGCTCACCGCCTGGCGCGCCGCGTCGCGCAACGGCCCGAGCGCGACCAGCGCCGGCATCACGCGCTCGCGCAGCAGCTTGAGCGGACCATGATCGGCTTCGACGAGCTGCGTCATGAAGCTGGTCTGGCGCAGCACGATGCGCTCGATCGGCGAGCGCTCGGCGTGATAGGTATCGAGCAGCCGGTCGGGCGCGCCGCCCAGCACGCGCGCAAGTTTCCAGCCCAGATTGAATGCCTCCTGGATGCCGGTGTTCATGCCCTGCGCGCCTGCCGGGCTGTGCACATGCGCGGCGTCGCCGGCGAAGAACACCCGCTCCTTGCGCAGAAACCGCACCTTGCGGCTGTTGATGCGGAAGTACGAGGCCCAGTTCATATCGGCGATCGACACCGGATGATGCACGCGCCGCTCGACCACCGAGCGGCACTCCTCCAGCGTCGGCACCGGGATCGTGCCTTCGGGCGCGGCGGGCAGCATGGTCTTGTGATCGGCGATCAGACGATAGCGACCATGTCCGTACGGGAACAACGCGGCAAGACCATCGCCCGAAGCGAACACATGAAACTCGTCCTCGGACCAGGGCGTGCTGGCTTCGATATCGGCAAGCAGGAAGGATTGCGCCAGCGTCTCCCCCTCGAACTCCATGCCGAGGTGATGACGTACGGTGCTGTGCGCACCGTCGGCGGCAATCAGATAAGCACAGCGCATCGCTTCCACGCGACCGTTGGCGCAACGCACATCGGCGCTGATGCCCGCCGCGCCCTGATGCAGCTCCAGCAGCTCGCAGCCACGCTCGACTTCGACGCCGAAGCTCGCCAGTTGCGCGGCGAGAATGCGTTCGGTCTCGGTCTGATCGAGAAACAGCAGATAGGGATAGCGCGTGAAAAGCGGATCGAAATCGAGCCGCGCACGGCGCTGCCCGTTCGAATACAGATTGGCGACATGCGCGCGATGACCGCGCGCGAGAAACGGTTCGACGATGCGATGCTGCTCGAACAGTTCGAGCGTGCGCGCCTGAATGCCGATAGCACGCGAATGACGGCCGGGCTCGGGCGCGCGATCGATCAGGCGGAACGGAATGCGCGCGCGGGCGAGGCTCAGCGCAGCGGCGAGACCGGTCGGTCCCGCGCCGACGATGAGCACGGACGGCTGGGAAAAAACCTCGGTCATGCAGACCTCCATGCGGTCGACATGAACCGTAGTGTACGCCCGCTATCCCTGTGGCCGTGGCTGACCCGGCGTGGCGCTCAGGTATGTCGATGCGTGTGATCGCTCGACGAGGCGATCTCCACGTCGAGCGCACAGCGATGCACGCTGGTCCCCAGATCGACCTGCAAGGTCACGTGCTTCATGCGAAAGCGTTCGCCCAGTGCGCTCACCATGCCGTCCAGCGCTGCGTCACCGGGATGGCCCGCGGGCATCACCAGATGCGCGGAGAGCGCGTTGCCGGTGGTGGACAGCGCCCAGACGTGCAGATCGTGCACGTCGGTTACGCCATGCTGCTGCGCAAGATAGAGGCGGATGCCATCGATATCGACGCCCTCGGGCACCGCCGCCAGCGCGAGCCGCACCGATTCACGCAGCAGCCCCCACGTGCCGCGCACGATCACCAGCACGACGACGATGCTCATGACCGGATCGACCCAGCTCCAACCGGTGCCGAGAATCACCAGGCCGCTGATCGCCACCGCCGCCGACACACCCGCATCGGCGGCCATATGCAGGAAAGCGCCGCGAATATTGATGTCGTCCTTCTGTCCGCGCATGAAGAGCCACGCGGAAAAACCATTGACGATCATGCCGATCGTCGCCACCACGAAGACGTCGAAGCCCGCGACGGGCGCGGGGCTGATCAGACGCCCCACGGCTTCGGCAAGGATCGCGCCGCACGCGACCAGCAGCAGCGCCGCATTCGCCAGCGACGCCAGGATCGAACTGCTGCCAAAGCCGAACGTGAAGCGCGCGGAAGGCCGCCGCGTGGCCAGCCAGGTCGCGCCCCAGGCGAGCAGCAGGCCGAGCACATCGGAGAGATTGTGGCCGGCGTCGGCCAGCAGCGCGGCCGAATGCGCGATCACGCCATAGACGCCCTGCGCCACCACGATGACGATATTGAGCGCAACGGCCAAAGCGAATGCTCGACCGTGACCCGCGACAGGGGCATGGTGATGGTGATGGCCGTGGCCACTATGGCCAGCATGGCCGCCGTGGTCATGTCCGTGATCGTGCTTGTGATCGTGATCGTGGCCCTCGCCCGCCACGTGCTGATGCTGATGCCCGGCGCTCATCAACTCACCTCCGGCAACGCGGATGCAGGTTCCGCCACGTGTTCGAGCATGCCCGCGAGCATCGCGCTGATGTGAGCGTCGGCGGCGGCGTAAAAGACCTGTTTGCCCTCGCGCTCCGCCCGCACGATGCGCGCCGCGCGCAATAGCCGCAGGTGATGGCTGACCAGCGAGGACGACAGCCCGAGCGTATCGGCGATCGCACCCACCGCCATGCGGCCCTGTACGCAGGCCAGCACGATACGCAGCCGCGTTGGATCGCCCAGCAGGCGGAACAGGTCCGCAAGCGGCACCACGCGTTCATCGTCGTAATTTGTCGGCATCGGTTTCATTTCAAAACATATGAATAACTGTTCACATGTTAGTTTCGATCAGGTGCGTGGTCAAGTCGCCACGTGCCGATTACGGAACGCCTGCGCGAGTGTGGGAAAATGCCGCCTTTAGATCTTCAACGTCTTTGCCTTTCGTTCATGGAACAGGTTTTTGTCCGCGCGTTCGCCGCACATCGCGACGGCCGGCTGGAGGAAGCGGAGCGCGATTACCGCGCCACGCTCGCCGCCGATCCCGTGCACGTCGATGCGCTGCATATGCTCGGCGTGCTGCGGCATCAAAAGGGCCAGCACGCCGAAGCCGCGGACCTCGTGCGCCGTGCGGTCGACCTGCGCCCGGACGACGCCGCGCTCCAGCTGAACCTCGGCAACGCATTGAAGGCGATGGGCGAACTCGACAACGCGATCGAGCGCTTCCGCAACGCGCTCACGCTCGCGCCCACCTTCGCGCTCGCGCACTACAACCTCGGCAACGCCTATGCGGCGACCGGCCGCCACGAGGACGCGATGTACGCGTTCGGCCACGCCGTTCGCCTGCAGCCCGGCGATGCGTCGTCGCACAACAATCTGGGCAACGCGCTGCATGCGCTGGGCCGCCACGCCGAAGCCGCCGACGCATTCCGGCGCGCGCTGAAGATCCGCCCGGGGCACGCCGGTGCGCACAACAACCTCGGTATGGCCCTGAATGCGCTCGGCGACAGTGCGGGCGCGGTCGAGCATTTCCAGAAAGCACTGCGCGCGCAGCCGCGCTTCGTCGCCGCGCATTTCAACCTCGCGAACACGCTCGACGCGACCGGCTATCACGCGCACGCCGTCTCCGGCTACGAGGCCGCGCTGGCGCTACAGCCGCAGTTCGCGCCCGCGCTGTTCGGGCTGGGCAATGCGCTCGCGGCATTGGGACGTCATGAAGAAGCGATCGCCGCCTATGAGCGCGCGATCGGGCTCGATCCGAAGTTTTCGCTTGCCTGGCTCGCGCTCGGCACCGCGCAGCACGCGCTCGGCCGTCACGCCGCCGCACTGCGCGCCTTCGACGAAGCGCTGCGCGCGCGCCCGGATCTGGCCGCCGCACACTTGAACCGGGCGCTGACCTGGCTCACGCTCGGCGACTTCCGGCGCGGCCTGCCCGAGTACGAATGGCGTCTGGACCCGGCCGCCCGCGATGAGGGTTTCGGCGCGCTGGGCCTGCCCTCGCGCGAACCCAAGCCGGTTCCCACCTGTGCGCAGGGCGTGCCGCGCTGGCGCGGCGAGCCGCTTGGCGAACGCACGCTGCTGATCCACGCCGAGCAGGGTTTCGGCGACACGCTGCAATTCATCCGCTTCGTGCCGTCCGTGCTGGCGCTCGCGCAGGCGGGCACGCGCATCGTGCTCGAAGTGCAGGCGCCGCTCGTGCCGCTTATCGCGCCTGCGGCCCACACGGCGCGCATCACGCTGATCGCCCAGGGCGCGCCGCGCCCGCAGGCCGATCTGCAATGTCCGATGCTGTCGCTGCCGCTCGTGCTGGGCACGACCTTCGACGCCCTGCCCGCGCCAATGCCCTATCTCGCCGCGCCCACCGCGTATCGCCGTAAATGGCGCGGGTCGCTCGGCGGCCAGGCGCGGCGCAAGATCGGCATCGCGTGGTCGGGCCGCATCCACAAGCACGAAAACCGCAGCATGCCGCTCGCGGCGCTCGAACCGTTGTTCGCGCTCGACGGCATCGACTGGATCGTGCTGCAACCGCATTTGACCGAGGCCGAGCATGCGGCGCTGGACACGCATCCGCGCGCGCGCTCGATCCATCGCCTGGGCGACAAGCTCGCCGATTTCGCGGACACCGCCGCCGTGATCGAACGGCTGGACGCCGTGGTCTCGATCGACACGTCGATTGCCCACCTTGCCGGTGCGCTCGATGCCAAGCTCTGGTTGATGCTGCCGTTCGCCGCCGACTGGCGCTGGTTCACGGGTACGAACGAAAGCCCGTGGTATCCGCGCGCGCGGATCGTGCGCCAGCCGCGCCCGGGGGCGTGGGATGAAGTCGTGACGCAAGTCGCCGATGCCTTGCGCAGGAGTTGAAAACCTTCGGTTGAAAAACTTCAGGCGTAAAAAAACCCGCATCGCTGCGGGTTTTTTTGTCTGCGTACCGTGAGCGTCAAACCGTCTTGTACTGGTTACGCGCTTCCGCCGTGCGATAGAGCACGAGCGTGGCGATCAGCCCGCAAATGCCCGCCACGCCCATCCACGCACCCGGCGCCGCCTTGTTGCCGCTGATGTGGATCAGGTAGGTCGAAATCGCCGGCGTGAAGCCGCCAATCGTCGTTGCAAGACTGTAGGCCAGCGAGAAACCGGCGGTGCGCACATCGGCGGGCATGACTTCGGTGAGCGCGACGACCATCGCGCCGTTGTAGCAGCCGTAGAGGAACGAGAGCCACAGCTCGACCATCAGCAGGCGCGCGAACGACGGATCGGCCACCAGCCACTGCACCGCCGGATACGCGGTGAGAATGGTGAGAATCGTGAACGCCAGCAGCACCGGACGACGGCCGATGCGATCCGAAATCGCGCCCGACACCGGCAGCCAGAACAGATTCGACAAGCCGATGCACACCGTCACGACGAGCGTATCGAGCTCGCCCATCTTCAGCACTTCCTTGCCGAAGGTCGGCGTGTAGGCCGTGATCATGTAGAACGACACCGTCGTCATGATCACCATGCCCATGCCGCCCAGCACGATGCCCCAGTTCTGCACCATCGACGCCATGATTTCGCGGATCGACGGGCGATGCTTCTTCTTCGCGAATTCCTCGGTTTCCTGCAGCGAACGGCGAATCAGGAACAGGAACGGCACGATCAGACAGCCGATGATGAACGGCACGCGCCAGCCCCACGCCGTCATTTCCTCGACCGGCAGCAGGCGGTGCAGCAGCACGCCGAGCAGCGCCGCGAATATCACCGCGACCTGCTGGCTGCCCGACTGCCACGACACGTAGAAGCCCTTGTTGCCTTTGGTCGCGATCTCCGACAGGTAGACCGAGACGCCGCCCAGCTCCACGCCCGCCGAGAAGCCCTGCAACAAACGCCCGAGCAGCACGAGCACCGGCGCGAGCACGCCGATGGTCGCGTAACCCGGCACCACCGCGACGGCCAGCGTGCCCAGCGCCATCAGGCCCAGCGTGAGGATGAGGCCCTTGCGCCGCCCGTGGTGGTCGATATACGCGCCGAGGATGATGGCGCCGAGCGGCCGCACGAGAAAGCCCGCGCCGAACACCGAAAGCGCGAGCATCAGCGAGGCGAAGGGGTTATTGCTCGGGAAGTAGGTCTTGGCGATCGCCGAGGCGTAATAGCCGTAGACCATGAAGTCGTACATTTCCAGGAAGTTGCCGCTGACGACGCGAAACACCGTGCGGAACTTCGATTCGCTGGAAGGAGCGTGGGTCGCTGTGGACATGACGATCTCTGTAGGGGTTGCCGGGCCGCCGGCGCAGAGATGCACGCGGGTACATGCGTGACTGCGCCTGGACTGCCGATAAAACACGAAACTCCGATGCGCCACGACCTCGCGCGCGCGGGCGCTCATTATGCTGCGCGTCCCTATACGCATAAATCCGGGTAAGACCTGGCCGCCGTTAGCTAACGACCGTCAACATCGCGCAATTCTTTCTAATTGCCTTCTTTTATTTCAATTTACTTTCGAAGGCAGTTCTAGCCGGGGCGGTTCGCATCGTCGTGCCTATCATGCACAATAGCCCATCGATGCAGCCCGTTCCGACGAATTCCGCGATGAGCCGCACCTTTCCCGCCTAACCGACGCCTGCGCATGTCCACCGCCGCTACCCTCACACTGCGACCGGCCACGGTTGCCGATGCCCCGCTCCTCGCCGCCATGCATGCCGCCAGCTGGCAAGCCACCTATCGTCAGTTGCTACCGGCCGCCTTTCTCGAAAGCGAAGTCAACGCGGAGCGCGCAGCCTATTGGCGCGCGCGCATGGAAGCGCCCGGCGCCGAACGTCGCCTCGTGCTGATCGCCGAACTCGCTGCACCGTCTGCCGCCGCCACGCCGGTGGGTTTCGTGTGCGTCGAGCGCCAGCCGGAGTCGCCGTGGGGCGTGCTGCTCGACAATCTGCATGCGCTGCCCGCACATCAGGGAATCGGCGTCGGCAAGCGGCTCATGGAAGCCGCGCAAAGCTGGGCGCGCGAACAGGGCGAAGCACAGCTCTATCTATATGTGCTCGACGGCAATGCGCCGGCCATCGCGTTCTACGAGCGGCAAGGCTGGACGTTCTCCGGTTCCGAGCCCGATCACATGGGCGGCGTCGACATTACGGCGCTGCGCTACGTATTCCGTCTCGCCGCCTGCTAGAGCGGCATCCCGACGATCTTGCGCGGCGGCCGCAGCCCTCCTGCGCGCACCCGGCACACGAACTGGCCGTCGCATCTGGAGCGACTACAATTCCAGTCTAAATTTCAGACGTTTCCGATGGATTGCCGGGAATCGAGCCTGCATGATCGTAGGCCAAACATACGATTCCCGAATAGCGCGCTGCCGCGCTGGCCAGTGGCGCGCCTTTCGAACACCCCCGTGTTCTGGTGCTTCACCACAACAAGGCAGCGAGAGATCCATGTCAACTTTTCCGTTAGTCCAGGTGGAAGGCGCACTCGCGATGCCGCACATGCGCCCGCTCTACCGCGTTCCACCACCATTCGGCCGCGAATGGGCACTCATGCCGTCGCAGTTCAGCCTGCGCACCGAACTGCATGCGCTCTACGCGGCGTTCCTTCGCACCATCTGCCTGAGCGCAGAGGCATTTCGCCAGGCGTACCGCTGGGATCGCCAGCCGCGCAGCGCGGCTGAACCGCCGCGCCCCACTGCCGCTCCAGTTGGCGCGGCGATGAGCGCCGCACAAGCCCAGCAGGCCGCAGCCGGGGCCATCGGCGGCCGCGGGGCCGCCAGCGCCAAACCGCAACAAGCGATGCAGCCAGCCGGCGTCGGCCGGGCGGCACGTACGCCGCCGCCGTCACATAAGCTCACGGCCAGCGCAGTGGCCGTGAGCGGCGCAGCGTTGCTCGCCTGGATCGTCGCCAGCCACACGCAATTCGGCGGCGATAAAAGCGAGTCCGTGCTACGTACAACAACGAGCCCGACTTCGAACACTGAAGGTCAGGCTTCGGCGCCGTTGTCGTCAAAGTCTTCGGCGCAATCAGCGTCGCGCCTGTCCGACGAACGCGCGCTGCACGATCGCTCAATCTCGGGCGTCATCGAGGTTCCGCAGGCCGCTTCTGCGAACGACGTTCGTCATGAAAGCGGCGTCGCAATCGGCTCTGCCGTGGTCGCCCAGCGAGCCACTGCGGCTTTTGCGCCTGCCGGGGCACCTGCGCCGGCGCCCGCTGTTGCGCCCGCAGCTGTGCCTGCTGCTGCGCCCGCTCTCGCGACTGGCCAGCAATCCGCCATCACCATGACGATGGCCGATGCGTCCTCAGCAGGAGCAACGAACACCCCACGCGTCGCAGCGCCCCGCCCCGACTTCACCTTGCGAACGGCCCAAAACAAGCCGCGCGAGGAGACGATCGAGTCCAGCGCCGGCAGCCAGAAACACACGGCGAAGGCGACACGTCATCAGGACGCCAAGGCCAGCGAGCAAATCGGGCACCGCCGTCATGCCTTGCACGAATTCACGCCGGATCGCAGTGCGCCGCTTGTCACGACCCATCGCACGCACGGCATGTATTCGGAGGCTGCGGAGTATTCGCCGCATCAGTTCGCGGCCAATTCCAGCGATGAATATCCGTCGGTCTCGACCTACGCAAACACCCGTACGGTGTCAAGCGCCGTGAGCCGCGCCCCGGTCGCCGCCGACAGCACGGACTGGGTCAATCACGTCGCGCAACGCCGCGTGACGGAAGTACCCGACCGTTTCGCGAAGTAAAGCCCTGAGCCGCCCCGCCGCCCTGCGCGGCGCTCAGGAAACAAAAAGCCCGGCTTTTCGCCGGGCTTTTTGCTTCCTGTATGACTCGTCATCCTGACACGGCTAGCGGCGCGTCCCCGGCAAGCCTTGCTCCGTCTCACGCTGGAGCTGATCGACCTGATTCTGCAGTTCACGCAGTTGCGCCTGCGCCTGGATTTTCTCGGCGTTGAGCGCGGCCGCGCTGCCCTGCGCCTGGCGCTGGTAGTCGTCGACACGCGCCTGCTGCGTGCGCGCGACGTCGATATCGGCCTGAAGGCGGCGGGCGCGATCTTCGTTGATGGCAATCACCCGGTCGATAAAGGCCTTTTGCGCTTCGATCTGCATGCGGCGGATTTCGACTTCGGCAAGACGCTGGGTCTGCTGCACGAAGTTTGCATAGATCGATTCCGAACGCGCTTCGTCCTGCGAACGAATCACGCGCCAGAAGTGCTTGTCCTGGAACAGCACCACGTAGTACGTCATTTCGGGCGGATAGAAAAACA
>NZ_VWWJ01000031.1 GCF_011753055.1 Burkholderia sp. Ax-1719
TGGGCGTATCATTAAAAAAAAAAAAAAAAAAAAAAAAAAAAGAGATACTCATATGAACAATATAAAGTCTCACACAAATCAAATTCTTAGTGATATTTAGTCTATCATCATGTTGCATAACTCTTATGACTAGCTGATAGTGTTGACGCTCGTGTAGACCTCGCATGACTGCTGTGTCGATGCTTGCTCTCAGAGTAGCAGTAATACTAAATTCGCTGCTTGGTGACTATTGTACAGCACTGCAGC
>NZ_VWWJ01000002.1 GCF_011753055.1 Burkholderia sp. Ax-1719
GGCCGGGCAGCGGCGTCAGCCCCGGTAACGGCTTGCTCGCGGCGGCGGCCGCCGCGTCTGCAGGCGAGACTTCACGCGGCGCGATATAGACGGGAATCTCGGGCGCGCCGCGTTGCTCCACCGCAGCGGGTGCAACAGGCGGCGTCTGCGCGGGCGCAGCGCCATCCTGCGGCGCATTGAGCGCGAGCCAGCCTGAGTAGTCGGGCGGCGTTTGTGCATCGATTTCGTCGGTGAGCGTTTCCAGCAGCGCGCCGATCGACTTCGCGTCGCCGCAACGCTGCTCGCCCTGGAACAGCTCGGCGAGCGGTCGCAGGAACACGCGCTGGCAAACCGCATCCGCGTCGCCCAGACGGCACGCGAAGAAGAACACGTAAAGGCTGTCGCCGGCGGCGGTCATGATGTCGCCCGCGCGCCGCTGATGGCAGGCCTTGAGCGCGTCCACGTGCGCCACTTCGGGCATCAGCGCGAGACGGATCATCACGTTCGGCAACTGGATCACGCGGCTGCGCTCGACGGCGGCGCGCACCAGCTCGACGAAGTGCGTCGCGCTCACGTAGCCGCTTTCCTCGCCGTGCATCACGGCGGCCAGCGCCTGACGATAGTCGGCGGGCATCGGCCGCGAGAACACCTGGCCTTGCAGGCTTTCGACGATGGCTTCGCACTGCGAAAGCGTCGTATTGCGCGGGATCACGCGGTTCGCGCCGAGGTTGAGCATGAGCGACTCGTAGCGCATCGCCACGCCGTCTTCGCGCACGATGATCTTGAGCGCGTTGCCGCATTGCAGGCGCAGCGTGTGAACGTGTTCGGCCAGCGCTTCGAGGTCGCGGCTCGCGCCGAAATCGAGAATCACGGTCGCGGCCACGGCGGTGCGTGCGGCGGTCAACGCCGCCTCGTTGTCGTCGACGACCTGCCAGGCGGGCGGCAGCACGCGCTCGTTGAGCACGGCGTCGCGCGAAACGATCACGCGGCCTTCGTCGGGCGCGAGCAGGCCCGCTTCGCCGATCGAATGCTGGAAGGTGCCGCCCGACACCGTGAGCCGATGGTCGACCGCCGAAAAGCGCAGCGGCAGCGACTGGCTGCCCAGCACACTGTCGCCCGAACGCCAGAACGCCACTTCCCAATGGAACTGGCCCTGCGTCTGCAGCAGTTGCGCCGCGCCCGCGAAGCGCGCCTGAAAAGCTGCGAGCGCGGGCTGGACGTTGTCTTCACCTGCGCCGGGCAGTTCGGCGACCAGCAGCACGCCGTGGCGATGCTGTGCGCACCAGTTGGCCAGTTGCGCGCCCTGACGCACGAGCGAGGCGGCGTCGTGCCAGTCGAAAAACGCATCTGCCCCTTCGATGTAGAACTGGCTGGCGGGCGCGGCGCACTGGTTGGCGAGCGCTTCGAGCGCCTCGATCAGCACCTGCGCGCCGTCGCGGCCCGGGATCGGCGTGAGCGAGCAGACATTGGCCCAGTGATGGGTGGCGTCGCGGCGGTCGACGTCTATGCCGTGCTCGCGCAGCGTTGCGGCGATGTTCGCGCTGTCGCGCGTGGAGAGCACGGTGGCCGGGCCTTCGAGCGCGGCGGCGGCGGTTTCCCAGAACAGCGCGTCGCGCGCGGGCGAGGCGCTGGCGTAGACGATATGCACCTGGCCCACACCGAGCGCGGCCAGCGCGGGCGGCAGGCCGTCGATTGCCAGCGGCTCGCGCTGCGAAAGGCGCGCGAGCAGCGAGGCGCGCGCCTCGGCGCCGGGCTGGGTCTTGCTGGCGGCAGAATCGCGGGCGGGCTTGTTCATCGTGTCACTCCCGGCGTGACCGCGCACATCGCCGCGCGACGCACGAGCGGGTCGGCAAAATCAGGCAGCGCCTTGTCCATCGAAGTCTTCATACGATGCCTCAATATTCCGAGTATGGCCTGACCGGCGTCGGCGGGTACGGCACCGGGCCATGCTGCGGCGAGAAGAAGTAGCGCAGATACAGCAGGCCGACGTTCGGCGCGTAGTCGCGCGAGCGGTCGAGCCGGAAGCGTCCGCCCACCGTGAAGTGCGGCGTCACGCGATATTCGAGCGCGGCTTCCACCGCATAGCTGAAACCGCCGCCCGAGCCGCCGCCGAAATACGGCGAACCCAGGCCATTGGCGGCCATATAGGCGGCCGCTTCGGACTGCAGCGCGGCGTTGGTCGGGAAATACGGCGAACGGTCCTCGTTCGTGAACGACACGCCCACCGAGCCGTCGATTTCCCACGACAGCTTGTTGTAGCGTCCGGTCCAGTCGAGCGGAATGCCGAACGACAGGTAACTTTGCGGGCTGTAATAGCCGCCGTTTCCGAAGGTGTAGAAGTGCTCGTTCTTCGAGTACTTCCAGAAGTTGATCGTGAGACCGCTCGACACGTTCTGGTCCGGTCGCTGCCACACGGTCAGCCCGTAGCCGCTGCGGATGCGCAGTTCCTGGTTGGTCTGCACGTTCGAGCCGGTCAGCAGGCCGTAGCCGACGCTCGTGAACAGGGTGCCCGGCCCGAAGTCCTGCGCGCCGCGCACGGTCACGCTGTTGCGCACCACGCCGCCCCAGGTCTCGCCGGTGACGGGGTCGCGCCCGCCCGCGTAGGACACGAGGCTGCTTGTCATCGCCCGGCGCGACACGTCGACCGACAACGACGCATGCGGGAAATCGTAGCGATACAACAGGCCGCCCAGCACGCTCGTGATCGGGAAGCCAAGCGGCGTGGTGCCGATATCGGCGCGCCAGTTGGTGTTCGCGCGGTTGTACTCGTAGCCCGCCGCGAGCGCCACGCCGGTGGCCGTCTCATTGACCGGATTCAGCCCGGTATTGCCGAGCGCCGCAATCTTGCCGTACTGGTACGAACTTTGAAGATCGTTGGCGGGCAGCGTGCCGGCGTTCAGATAGACCGTATCGGCGTGGAAGAAATAGTGGCCGGTGTAGCCATCCGGAATGCGCACGTAGAGCGGCACTTCGGTGGCATGCAGTTCCGAAATGCCGGAGTCGCCCGAGAGATTCGACTGATACCACTCGGTGGCGATCTGCCCTTGCTTGCGGTCCTCCAGACCTTGCAGCGCGCGCGCCGCCGAGGTCAGGCCATCGGACGGATCGGGCTGCTCGCCTTCGGCCTGCTCCTGCGTTTGCGAGGTGCGATAGAGGCTGGCGGCTTCGTTGTAATCGCCGCGCGACTGCGCCACGCGTCCGGCCTGCGTAGTGATGTCGGAGCGATCGGGATAACGCGCGCGCAGCGGATCGACCACATCCTGTGCGTCCTGATTGAGCCCCTGTGCCGTGAAGCGGCGCGCCACCGCAAGCCGCGTATCGACGTCGTCATCGGGTGTATCAGCCAGCACGTCGCGCACCAGTTGCGCGGCCTGCGCGTTGCGGCCCATGTGCTCGTACTGGCGCGCGATCGTCAGACGCGCGTCGGGATCGTTGGGATTCGTCGCCAGCACTTTTTGCGCGGACGCCATCGCGCCCTTGTAGTCGCCGCGCGCTTCCAGCAGATCGGCTTCTTCGAGCAGCCAGCGGCGGTTCGACTTGAGCCGGTCCGGCACGGCGTCGAGCGTGCGCTGCGCGCTGCGCAGGTCGCCCGCGGCGATCTGACGGTCGGTCGCCCGCACCGCCAGACGCAATTCCTGATCGTCGAGACTCGCACGCTGATCGTCCGTGATGCCGGGCTGCGCGCGCGTCGCGTCGATCCACTTGGCCCAGTCGTCGTCGCGATTAGCCGCGCCGAGCAATTCACCGTAGCGCACGCGCGCGCCGTTCGCGCCTTCGTCGTTCGGGTGCGCCGCGAGCCAGTCCTGCACCAGCTTGAGCCCCTTGTCGGTTTCGCCGATGGCGATCCATTCGCGCCCCACCGACGCCAGCATCTGCGGATCGTTGGCCGCCGTGGCGCTGTCCGCCGCGGCGTCGAGCATGGCGCGCGCTTCGTCTTCCTTGCCCTGCGCGATGAGCTGGCGGACCTGCGCGAGCTGCTTTTGCGCCTTGAGGTTGCCCATCAGTTCACGCATGCCATCGCTGCGCTGCGCGACCGGAATGGCGTCGAGCTGCGCGGCGGCGCCGTCCACATCGTCGACTGAATTCAGATAGAGCGCGGTGGCGTAGTGCATGTCGGGCGCCTGCGAGACCTTCAGGCCGTCCTCCATCACCTGGCGGCCGAGCGCGGGCAGGCCCAGATCGCGGTACTGGCGCGCCAGCGTGAAGCGCGTCCAGGCGTCGTCGGGCGTTAGGCGCACGGCTTCTTCGAGCTTGGCGATGGCCGGGCTCTTGTGATTTTCGGCGAGCAGTTGATCCGCCTGGATCGACAGCAGATCGGCGCGCAGGCGCTTGAGTTCGGCATCGGAACCCGTCAGGCGCGGTGCGGTGGCGGTGATGAGCGGATCGATCTCGCTGTCACGATGGGTTTCGCGCAGCACGGTCACGAGGCTGCGCAGCGCGTCCATATCCGGCTTCTTCGCTTCGACGAGCGGACGCAGCAGCGCTTCGGCCTCGCTCCACTTCTTCTGGGCGATCAGCGAATCGGCGAGGATGCGCGTGGCGTCGCTATTGCCCGGATCGAGCTTGAGCGCCTCGCGGGCGAGCTTCTCGCCTTCTTCTGGCTTGCCTTGCGAATTGGCGGTGCGGGCGCGGCCAATCGTGCCCCAGATGGCCGCGGTCTTTTCGAGGCTGCGCCACTTGCCGGCGTTATCCGGATCGAGCTTGAGCGCGCGCGCAAACAGTTCGCGCGCCTCGTCCTGACGGCCTTCGCGCATGCGCACGAGACCGAGCGAGCCGATCGTCTCGCCGTCATTGGGCGCGGCGCGCTGCGCGGTTTCGAACGACGCTTCGGCATCCTTGAGATCGCCGCGCTGCAGTTGCGCGAGGCCGCGATTACGCGCCGCCGAGCCGGGGCCGGCGCGGCGCGGGCTCGCGCTGCCGCCGCCATTTCCGCCGCCACTGCTTCCGCTCGAAGCGACGTTGTACGGTTTGCCGCTCGCCGCCGCCGCGTTAGCCTGGGCCACGCCTTTCGGGCCGAGCTTTTTCGCCAGATCGGCGACGGACTGCTGGGTATCGGTGTCGTCGGGGACTTCCTGCAGATAGCGCAGATACCAGACGTAGTAAGCCGGATCGTCGCGCCCGGCGCTGCCGAGCGCGCGCCGCCACAGTTCCAGCGCCTGGGCGCGGTTGCTGTCCTGGCGCTGATACACGCCATAGATCAGGTTCAGCCCTTCCATGCGCGTGCTGGCGCGATCGGTGAGCATATCGCCGAGCATCAGTGCGCTCGCGCTGTCGCCGGGATTCTGCTTCAGGCGCGCGCGCAGTTCGCCCAGGACCTGCACGCGGCCAGCGTCCGTGCCCGCGATGATGCGGTAGTAGTCGCGCGCCAGATCGCCGCGCGGCGCGCCGCTCGGGAATAGCTTCTTCATGCGCGCGGCGGCTTCGTCGGACTTGCCCGCGCTCGACAACAGGTGGATCTGCGCCAGCTCGTTCTTGTCGCTGGTCGCCACGCGGTAGGCGTCGGACAGCTCCTGGGTCGCGGGCGCGTTGGGCGCAACCTTCTTGAGTTGCGCGAGGACTTTTGCCGCTTCGGCCGTGTGATTCATGCGCAGCTCGATTTCGCCCTTCAGCGCGAGCGAATCGGGTTGCTGCGGGTCGAACAGCAGCGCTTTCTCCACGAGTCCTTGCGCGACGTCGGGACGGTTCTTGCCCATCCACATGCGCGCGGCCGACAGCAGTTGCGCCGCCTGCACGGAAGGCGCGCCTGCATAGGTCGGAGGCGGCGGCGCTTCGCGCGTGCTCTGGACGTTCTGCACGGTTTGCGCGCGCGCAACCAACGGCGACGCCGCGATCAGCAGCGCAAGCAGCGGCGACAGGTGTGGCAAGAAACGTGGCGAAACGCGCGGCGTGCCACGCATGCGGCGCACAGCGCGACGTGAAGCGCGGCCAGGCGCGCGGGCGAGGGCGGTCAGCGCGGTGCCGGGCATCGGGTCGTCCATGCGGGCGCGACGCGGCCTTGCGCGTCGAAATGATAAAGACCTTGCAGATAGCCGAGGCCGAACAGCATCAGCACGCTGCTGTAATAGCCGGGCGGCGATTTTTGTGCGAGCGTGCGGCTGCGTTCGACCTGCGCGTCGGCGAGATCGGTGCGGCCGAGCGCCGACAGATACGGCGCGACCGCCGCCGAAAAGCCGCCGTTGCCTTCGTTTGCGCCGGGCGTGCCGGTCTGGGTGTCGACACGCTCGGGCGGAAAGCCGTGTGCCGCCACGAATGCCGAGAGCGGCGAGAACGTCGCAAGCGTCGGGGCGCGCAACGGATCGTCGAAGGCGAGCATGCCCGCCCACAGATAGACGCGGATCGCGTTGTAGGCGCTTTCGGCGTGCGTCGGCGCATCGGGGCCGAAGCCGTTCTTGCCGCCGTTTTTCGCGCCGTCCTTGCCGCGATACACCACCCAGTCGGGCGAAAAGCCGTGCGGCGCGGTGTCGTTGACGAGCTTCGTCGAGCTGTCGAGCAGCGCCTTCCATTCGCTCGCTTCGGGCAGCGCCAGCGCGAAACGGCGCATCACCTGCAGCGGCACGTAGCTGGGGTTCAGACGCCAGCTATCCTTGTCGAGCTTGAAGCCCTGCGGCCCAGGCAGCACCGTGCGGCCCAGTCCCGGCAGCGTGGCCGTTTCACTGCGCACGATGTTGCGCGCCATCACGGTGCCAAGCGCCGTGTAGCGGCGCTCGTTCCAGAGCCGGCCCGCTTCGAGCAGCGTGTAGGCGATCCAGAGATCGGCGTCGCTCGCGGAGTTCGAATCGATGACGCCCCACGTGCCCTTCGAGCTATCCGGCGCGCCGGTCGCCGAAGTGCCCGATGCGCCTGACGCCGCCACCGGCGCGCCTTTCTCGTCGATGTCGGTGCGCCCCCAGATCCACGCGGGCAGATGGGCCGTGAGGTCGCCCTGGGCGAGGTTGTTCTCGGTCCACTGGAGGATTTTGTCGAAGGTCGCGCGGTCGTTTGCGACCAGCGCGAAGAAGAGCGCATACGACTGACCTTCGGACACCGTGATCTGGCGCGGCGTGCTGGCGTCGATTACGCGGCCATCGGCGGAGAGCAGGTCGTGCCTGAACGCGTTCCAGTCGGCCCACGCGCAGGCGGTCGCGCTTGCGTTTGCAGCTGTGCCCGCAGACGTCGGCGCGGGCGCGGCCGCCGGCGCCACGCCCGCACTCACGAGCGGCGCGACCGCGCAGGCGCCGGCCGCGAGCCAGCGCGCGAGGCGGGACGATCCCGGCCGCATCGTCAGTCTCCGGTGCGGCGAGCGGCCATGCGGCCCAGCGCCCAGAACACCGTAAGCGCGACGATCAGGCCCGCGAGAATCCCCGCGAGCGCCATCAGCGACGGGTAGCGCGAGACATGCACCCAGATGCGCGCATACCACGGCAGATCGCCGACGAAGTAGCGATCGCCTACGCGCAGACCTTCCACGTCGTTATGGCGCACGAGGCTCAGGTCGCCGTGCATTGCGGCGATCTTGCCGCTGTCTTCCATCGCGTCCAGCACGTCGCCCAGTTGTGCCGACGAGGTGGTCGCAAGCGCCACCACGCTGCGACCCGACGAAAGCGGCGATTCGAAGCCGATCAGCGCCGAGATCGGGCCGCCCAGCGACACGATCGAGCGTCCTGCAGGCGTGGCATCGTCCATATCTTCGGTGCCGCCCAGCCAGCCTGGCCAGCCGCTCTTCTGGTCGCGCGTGGTCACTTCGGTCTTGCCGCGCTCGATCAGCAATGGCAGATCCTTGCCCCATTTGGCGAGCAGATTGGCCGCCGAACCCGAGCCGATCACGAGCAGATCGTTGCCGCTCACGCTATCGACCTGGCTGGCGGTCACGAGCTTCACACGCAGCGCGGGCAGGCCGGTCCACTGGCCCATATGGCCGAGCATCGTGAGCACGGCTTCCTGATCCTGCGCGTTGGGCATATCGGGAATCACCACTGCGGTTTCGGCGAGGTCGGCCATGCGCGTGAACGGATAGCCGCTGTTGGCGAAGAAGGCGAGGTTCGGCAGCGCCGTGTAGTGCGCGAAATCGCTGAAATCGACCACTGAATCGGGATCGACGGCGGCGCGCGCCACGTCGGCGGCTGTCGACGTGCACAGGCCGGTCTTCTGCGAATCGATATGAAACTGGAACTGGAACTGGTTATTCGAGCCGACGCGGAACGCCGGGATTTCGATGTTGCTCGATGCGCGCGCATCGGCGCCCGACAGCAGCGGCACGTTGATGCGCGCTTCGTCGGTGGAGCGCGTAACCGGCTTCAGGCGCTGCGAACGCACCAACTGGTCGTTGATGCTCACGTTGAGGATCGAATCGTTCCACGTCGACGGCGCGGTGTAGCGATAGCGGATATCGAGCGGCACGTTGCTGCGCGCCCATGCGTAGAGGTCGGCGGGCACGCGCATGTTCACGCGGATCGCCGGCGGGTTGTAGCCCGAGACCTGCAACTGCTGCGGATCGCTCACGAGTTCGCGCAGCAGCACCGGGCGGTCGGTCGGCACCCAGTTGGGCGCGTCGTAGGGCTTGCGCGCCGGGCCCATATCGACCGATTGCACCACTACGCTGTCGCCCGACATGCCGGCCTGGCCGAGCACCAGCGCATCGGCGGCCTTTTCCAGTTCTTCGGGCGTGCGGCCGGCGAGCACCAGCAGCTTGCGGCCGGAATTCGGATCGGCGGCGGGGTTGGTCATCACCGAAATCGTCGGGCCCTTGATCTCCGGCAGCGTGATGCCGTCCGGCACCTGGCCCGGCAGCGCGAGCACGACAGCGTTTGCGTCGGTGGGTGCGCTGCGCACCACCGGGAAGCGCGCGCCGCGATAGCTCGCCAGCGCGCCCAGCCACGACGACACCACGCCCGCCGCATGCAGCGTCGGCACACCCGCGTTGGCGGCGAGCACGAAGGGCACGCGCAGCAGCGTGTTGTCGTGACGGTCGAAGAACGGCACCGGCAGCAGCGCAAGGCTGTTGGGCAGCGTGATGCCCGTGGTGTTGAGCGTGAGCGTGGTCTCGGGCGCGACGTCGGTCCACAGCGTCGAGTGGTAGGGGTCTTCGCAATGATCGAGCGTGTAATGCGCGATCATCTGCACGCTGATGCGGTTGAAGTCCGTGAACAGGCGCGGATCGAGATTGATCTCGCTCGTCACCAGTTGGCCGGCGGTTTCCTTCACCAGCGGAATCGTGGCGACGACTTCGCCGTTGACCATCACGCGCAGATGCGAGAGCGGATAGATCAGCGAGGGCGAATACGTGTAGACGAGGCGCAGCTTCGCGCTGTTGACGACTTCGTCGGTGCGCACGTCGACGTTCAGATAGCCGGTGGGATCGAGCCCGCGCAGCTCCATCGGCCCATAGCTGCCCATCTGGCGCAGCGAGAACACGCGCGAGCGCGGCGGACCGGCGGGGATGGGCGAGGCCGTGGCGTCGACCGGCATGGCGATCTTGCCGGGCGCGGTCTGGATCACGGCGGGACCGCTGCCGCCCGGTGTGTTGGCCACTACGCCAGCCACGCCGCCGGTGAGACCGATGCCGATATCCGGCCCGGAAGCCGCGGCGGGTGCGTCGGTCGCGCTCTGCGCAGTTGCCGTGCCTGGTGTTGCGTTAGATGGCGCTTTACCGGCTGGCGCGGAGGCGGCCAGCTTGTCGGCGGCGAGAAGGCTGGACGCCAGCAGCAGCCCGGCGATCAGCGCGCCGAGGCGGACTTGAACGGAAACTCGCATCGCAAACGGCCCTTTGTCTTATCGCGACGGCTGCCCCCAGATCGTGCACAGCCAACCGTCGTCGGGTGATATTGGCGATTCCGCTCTCCCGCCCTGATCAGGATTGCGCCAACGTTCGGAGTTCGTCGGAGTTTATATGACTCTTATCAAAACCGGCAGATGATTGCTCACCGTTTATTGACATTGCATTGTCAAGAATGGTTAAAGCCGTGTAGTCAATCGCTTAGCGAGTCGTATCCGCGCAACGCTTTACCTGGTAAGCCTCTCAAGGCAGTTGCACACTCGCTTTCCCGAATGGACTTTATTGCTTTTGCATACGCAATGTTTGCGAACGCTTGTCCATGCCTTTAGGGATTTGCTATGCATATTGAATGGGATTTCGCAAGCGGCGCCGATAGGCATAAAGGTAAGCGAACGATAAAACGCATTTAATTCGATATCCGAAATAAATGGGCGCGTGTAAGTAACCGGACAATCGCCAGACTCCACGCGGGATCCGGCGGGCAAACTGCGCGTGCTCCGGCGTGCGCGTTAAGCTGGCCGCTTCTCTATCGCGGAGTGGCGCAATGAACGAGCAGACCTGGCAGGCAGTGGACGACTGGTTTTCGGAACGGTTGATCGGCGCGGACGACGCGCTCGACGGTGCGCTGGCGGCGAGCGCGAAGGCGGGCTTGCGCGCCATCAACGTCGCGCCCAATCAAGGCAAGTTTCTGCATCTGCTGGCGCGCATCCAGGGCGCGCGGCGCATTCTGGAGATCGGCACATTGGGCGGCTATAGCGCGATCTGGCTCGGGCGCGCGCTGCCCGCGGACGGCGCGCTGGTCTCGCTCGAATTCAGTCCGGAGAACGCCGCGGTGGCGCGCGCCAATATCGCGCGCGCGGGCCTGAGCGACAAGGTGACGGTCGTGACCGGCCTCGCGCTGGATTCGCTCGATGCGATGCTGCGCGATGGCACGCCGCCGTTCGATTTCGTCTTCATCGACGCGGACAAGCGCAGCAATCCGCAGTATCTGGAGCGCGTGCTCAAGCTCGCGCGTCCAGGGACGGTAATCGTGGCCGACAACGTAGTGCGCAGCGGCCGTATCGCCGATCAAAGCGATCACGACGTCGATGTGGTCGGCCTGCGTGATTACTTCGAGCGCGTGACGGCGGATGAGCGGCTCGACACCACGGCGGTCCAGACGGTGGGCAGCAAGGGCTGGGACGGCTTCGCGATCACGATCGTGGGCGCTTAGCGGTTGGTAAAAACGAAAACGCCGGTGCGGACACCGGCGTCTTTTTACTTCGACGGGCTTCGACTGGCCTCGATCAGGCAGATCAGAAGTCCGTCGTCATCGAGAACAGCACCGTGCGCGGTGCGCCCATCGTCAGATAGCCGCCAGTCGCCGAACTCCAGTAGGCCTTGTTGGTGAGGTTGAACACGTCGGCGCGGAAGGTCGTGTCGCGGCCAAAGAGGTTCGTCTTGTAGCGCGCGCCCAAATCGACCGTATCCCATGCCTTGATCGACAGCGTGTTGGTGGCGTTCAGGTATTGCGGCCCGGTGTGCGTATAGCGCGCCGAGAGCGTCAGGCCCTGGACCCACGGCAGATCGTATTCCGCGCCGAGGTTGAACATGAAGCTGGGCACACCGATCGGATGATTGCCGTCGGTCGAGCCGGTATCCAGTTGCACCGCGTTGATGTAGGTCGCGCCCGCGATCAGGCGCACGCCCTTATAGACCTCGCCGAACACCGACGCCTCCACGCCGCGATGGCGCTCGTTGCCATCGGCGACGAAGTAGCCCGCGCTATTGGTATAGCTCTGCGGCTTTTCCAGCTGATACAGCGCCAGTTGCGCGCCGTACTTGCCGGTGTCGTACTTCACGCCCACTTCATATTGCTTCGTGCGCTGCGGCGCGAGCAGCGCGCCGTAGTTCTTCGCACTGGTCGGTGCCTGGTCGCCCGCCGAGAGCGATTCGCTGCGGTTCGCGTAGAACGCGAGGTTGTCGGTCGGCTTGAACACGAGGCCGAACAGCGGCGTGGTGATCGAGTCGTTGTAGGCCTCAGTCTGCTTGAGCGTCGACGACGAATACGCGTTCGACAAGATCTCCTGGTGACGCACGCCTACCGTGAACAGCACGCGGTCGTGGAAGAAGCCGAGCGTATCCGACGCCGCCACGCTGCGCATCAGGTTCAGCGCGGTGGTGGGCGGGTTGCCGTCGAGGCCCTGCGAGTAGTACTTCGCGGCCGGCGAGGACACTTGCGGCGTGTTGTAGAGATCGGTGTTGAAGCTGCCCGACAGATTCCACGCCGACTGCGTATTCACGCGCACAATCGACGCGCCGGCCGTCACGAAGTGGCTGACCGGGCCGGTGTTGAAGTGGCCGCGCACGCCCGCTTCCGCCGAGGTCGCGTCTTCCTTGCGCGGCACGTACATGCGCGTGGCGGTGGTGAGCGCCGGATTCGTGTAGTACGGCGACGAATACTGGCCCGACTCGGTGCTATGGCGCACGCCGCCTGCCACGTAAGCGGTCCAGCCCGGCACGAAATCGTATTCGGCGCGCAGGATGCCGACCGTGTCTTCGGTCTGGCTCGACGACCAGGTCTGGCCGTAGTTGTAGGTCGCCGAAGGCAGCGCCGGGATGGTCGTGCCCGAGACGAATACCGAAGGCCGCCCATCGCCCACGTGCTGGCGCTGATAGAGCAGGTCGCCTTCGAGACGCAGCTTGTCGCCGCGCCAGTCGAGCGCCACGGCGGTCTGGTTGTTGCGGCGGTGTTCGCCGTCGATGCTCGTTTCGCCGTCGCGGTTGGCCTGGTTCACGCGAATGCCGAACTGATCCTTGTCGCCGAAGCGGCGGCCCACATCGATATGCGTGCCGAACTCGCCCGAGCCGCTGCCTTCGAGGGTGACTTCGGTGAGCGGTTTGTCGTCGGCGCGCTTGAGCTGCAGGTTCACGCTGCCGCCAATCGAGCTGCCGCTCGGCGCTGCGCCGTTCAGGAAGGCGCTCGCGCCCTTGAACACATCGACGCGCTCGATGGCGGGCGTTTCCACCATCTGGCGCGGCGTGATGCCGTAAAGACCGTTGAGGGAGACGTCGTCGCTGTCGAGCGCGAAGCCGCGAATGACGTACACCTCCTGGAAGTTGCCGTAGCCATTGGTCGTGCGCACGGCGGGGTCGTTTTTCAGCACGTCGGCGATGGTGCGGGCCTGCTTGTCGGCAATGGCCTTCGCGGTGTAGGTCGTCATGCTGAACGGCACATCGACGTTCTTCTGCTGGCCCAGCACGCCGAAGTTGCCGCCGCGCGCTACCTGGCCGCCGCCGAAGGTCGGCGCGAGATCGCCGGGCAGGGCGTCTTTGGCGGCCTGCACCTTGACGGTGGGGAGCGTGGCGTTGGCGCTGTCAGCGCCGCTCGTCTGGGCGAAGGCGGTTGTGGGCAGCGCGAACGCCAGGGCGACTGCGGCGAGCATGGCGCGACGGCTGGCGGGCAGAACAGGGCGGGCAGTTGGACGCGAGGAAGCGGAGGCAGAAACAGACAGCGCGGCCGCATTAAGGCGCGGCGAACGACGACGGGTGACAGACATAAATAGGTTCGAAGCGTATGGTCTTCTAGCCGCATCGCGAGACTGATGGCTCGTCGGCGGACATATCGTTTTTGGATTGCGCGGGCATCGCGACGATGACCGGCAGGCGGATTCTCAAAGGTATGCGGATTGTATATGCGAATGAGAACGATTGTCATTAGCACTTAAGATGTCAATCGACCTATTCGGCGTTTACGCAACACTTTCAACGAGCGCGCGCGGATCGGGCCTGCCCGAATGCGCAAGGCGAGGAGCGCCAGGTTCGTTGCGTCCGCAACATTGCGCTGTCCAGATCGAGTGCCGAACCGCATTCCGACCCCCGCCGGGATGGGCGTCGGCAACCTGCGGTAAACCCTCGACATAAACAATTTCGATAGCTTTGGACGGCAGTTTCGGTACGCCGCCCGCGAGGCCCAAACCTACAATGGCGCATCGTGATGACGAAGTTGGGTGAACCGGAAATGACTGAAAAATCGATGCTCGTGGTGAGCGCGCATAGCGCGGATTTCGTTTGGCGCGCGGGTGGTGCAATCGCGCTGCACAAGAAGAACGGCTACCGCGTGAAGGTGGTGTGCCTCTCGTTCGGCGAGCGCGGCGAATCCGCCAAGCTGTGGCGCAAGGGCGCCGACATGACGCTCGATAAGGTCAAGGCCGCGCGCCGCGAGGAAGCGCTGGCCGCCGCCGAGATCCTGGGCGCGGAAGTCGACTTCTTCGATCTGGGCGACTATCCGCTGCGCGTGTCCGACGAAGCGCTGCTGCGCCTCGTGGACGTCTACCGCGACGTGCAGCCCGCTTTCGTGCTGAGCCATTCGCCGAAAGACCCGTACAACTTCGATCACCCGCTGGCGATGCACGTGGCGCAGGAAGCGCGCATCATCGCCCAGGCCGAAGGTCACAATCCGGGGCAGAAGATCGTCGGCGCGCCGCCGGTCTACGCGTTCGAGCCGCACCAGACCGAGCAGTGCGAGTGGACGCCGAACACCTTCCTCGACATCACCGAAGTGTGGGACACCAAGCGCCGCGCAATCGAATGCATGGCCGGTCAGGAACACCTTTGGGAGTACTACACGCGCGTCGCGCTGCAACGCGGCGTGCAGGCCAAGCGCAACATCGGCATCACCGCGAAGCGAGACATTCAATACGCCGAAGGCTATATGCGCCTGACTCCGGCTGTGACGGGAGACCTGGCATGAAGCGCGGCGTCGTCGTAACCGATATTCCGCGCGCCGACGCGAGCGACCTGGCGATCCTGCAAGCTGCCGGCTCCGCCACGGTGCACGAAGCGCAGGCGCGTCTGGGCCTGCTGGCCACCTACATGCGCCCGATCTATTCCGGCGCGGCGATTGCCGGTTCGGCGGTCACGGTGCTGATGCCGCCGTCCGACAACTGGATGCTGCATGTGGCCGTCGAACAATGCCGCCCCGGCGACATCGTGGTGGCCGCACCGACTTCGCCCTGCGAGGACGGCTATTTCGGCGATTTGCTCGCTACGTCGATGAAGGCGCGCGGCGTGCTGGGCCTGATCATCGATGCGGGTGTGCGCGATGTGCGCACGCTCAAGGAAATGAACTTCCCGGTGTGGTCGAAGGCGGTCTCGGCGCAAGGCACCGTGAAGGAAACGCTCGGCTCGGTCAACGTGCCGTTGGTGTGCGCGCAGCAGATCGTGCACGCAGGCGACGTGATCGTCGCCGACGATGACGGCGTGGTGGTCGTGCCGCTCGCGAGCGTGCCGAAGGTGGTCGAAGCCACCCAGGCGCGTATCGCCAAGGAAGAGAAGACGCGCGCCGTGCTGGCGGGCGGCACGCTCGGCCTCGACTATTACGCTATGCGCGAACGCCTCGCGGAAAAGGGCCTGCGCTACGTGCAGTCCGCTGCGGATCTCTGAGCGGAGGCTGGCCGGTGTCGACTTCGAACCATGACGCGAGCGCGCGTGCGCAGACACAGACCCGTTTGCGCTGCATGCTGATGCGCGGCGGCACGTCGAAAGGCGCGTATTTTCTCGCCGCCGATCTGCCCGCCGATCCGGTGCTGCGCGACCGCGTGCTGCTCGCGGTGATGGGCTCGCCCGATCCGCGCCAGATCGATGGCATTGGCGGCGCGGACCCGCTCACCAGCAAGGTGGCGATCGTCTCGCCATCGACGCGTGACGATGCCGAAGTCGACTATCTGTTCGCGCAGGTCGTGGTGAACGAGGCGCGCGTGGACTACGGCCAGAATTGCGGCAATCTGCTGGCGGGCGTCGGGCCGTTCGCCATCGAGCGCGGTCTGGTGGACGCGCGCGACGGCGTGACGCCCGTGTCGATCCACATGGTCAACACCGGCCAGATCGCCGTGGCGAATGTGCCGACGCCCGCGCGCATCGTGCAATACGAAGGCGATGCGCGCATCGACGGCGTGCCGGGCACGGCGGCGGCGATTCCGCTGGCGTTTCGCGATACCGCGGGCTCGACCTGCGGCGCCTTGCTGCCGACCGGCAATCCGAAGGACACGGTGCAAGGCATCGACGTCACCTGTATCGACAACGGCATGCCGCTCGTGCTGATGCGCGCGCAGGATCTGGGCCGCACGGGCTACGAGACGCGCGAGCAACTGGACGCCGACGCCGACCTGAAAGCGCGTATCGAAGCGATTCGCCTGGAAATCGGCCCGCGCATGAATCTGGGCGATGTGCGCGAGCGCACCGTGCCGAAGATGTGTCTGGTCGCCGCGCCGCGCGACGGCGGCACGATCAGCACGCGCAGCTTTATTCCGCACCGTTGCCACGCGTCGATTGGCGTGCTGGGCGCGGTCAGCGTGGCGAGTGCGGCGGCGCTGCCGGGAACGGTGTGCGAAGGTCTTGCGGCGTTTGAAGCGAGCGCGCAAGCAAGCGCTACCGAACGTGTCGTTGTCGAGCATCCGACCGGTGAATTCACCGTCGAACTGACGCTCGCGCGCCATGACGGAAAGGTCGAGATCACCGGTGCGGCGCTGTTGCGTACCGCTCGCTGGTTGTTCGACGGCGTGGTTGCGATCCCGCCGTCGGTCTGGACGAAGTAACGCGCCTCCTGCGGCGCGCTTCAAGGCATCGGTGAGCGCGCCGCCTGGCTGCCCAGGCGGCCTTCCACCACCCGCACCGCCGGTGCGGCGTCCGCCACCGCCAGCCTGATCGCGTCGATCAACGCACGTGCGCCGGGCGACGGCGCGCTATCGGCGCGCATCGTCAGGCCGATCTCGCGCCGCGTGTTGTGCAGCGGCACATCCAGCACCACCAGTTCTCCCGCGGCGATTTCATAGTGCAACTGCTGCGCCGAGAGCGCGGCGATCATGTCCGTGCCCATCAGCAGGCCGCGTATCACTGCGAGGTCGGCGGTCTCGACGGTCGGCATGGGCGGCTTCAGTTTGAGGCGCTTGAACTGCGCCTCGAATAGCCCGCGCGCAGGCGAATGCAGGCGCGAGACGATCCATTGCGCGTTACGCAGATCGCCCACATTCAGCCCGGTTTTCTGCGCGAGCGGATGATCGCGCCGCGCGAGCACGACCATGTCTTCGGCCATCAGGCGCTCATTGGCGAGGCCACTGGCCGCATCGTTTTCACGCAGCGCGCCGAGTACGAAATCGACGTCGCCCGCGCGCAAACCTGCCACCAGCAATTCATAGGCGCTTTCGTCCGTCACCACGCGCACGCCGGGATGCTGCGCGCTCAGACGCGCGATGGCGGCCGGCAGGATCAGCGTGCGGCCGAGCGGCAGCGCGCCCACTGTGACCGCGCCCTGGATATTGCCGTGCAACGCGGCGATATCGTCGGGCACGTGGCGCAGTTCGTTGAGCGCGCGGCGCACGTGCAGCAGGAACGTTTCGCCTTCCTCGCTCAGTTGCACGCCGCGCGGGCTGCGGTGGAACAGCGTGATGCCCGAGCCGCTTTCGAGCACGCGCATCGCGCTGCTCACCGCGGGCTGGCTGATGCCGAACGCACTCGCGGTGCTGGGCATATGCCGATGACGGGCCAGCGCCACAAACAGTTGCAGCCGCCGCGTATTGAGCAGCCACGCGGGCAGCGCGCCTTCGGCGAGCGCACGGCGGCGCGTCTGGCGCGCCGCGCACCACTGCGCGAGCGCTTCGAGTTCGGAAAAGATGCGCGCACAACGATCCAGCACGACGCGGCCCACGGCCGTCGGCAACATGCCCGAGGGCTTGCGCTCGAATAGCGGCTCGCCCAGCGCGGTTTCGAGTTCCTGCACCGAGCGCGTGACAGCCGATTGCGCGCGATAAAGCGCGGCTGCGGCGCGCGTGGCGCTGCCCGTATCGGCGACCAGACGGAATGCGCGCAGGTGCGCGAGATTGAGCAGATCGGCAGGATTGGTACTCATGCGGCCCCCGCGATCAGATGCAGATGCTCGACCGAGAGATTCAGGCTCTCCTTCGAAATATGCGTGTGCTCTTTCATGAGCGCCTCCACGCGCGCACCTTCGCCCTTGAGCAGCGCGCCGACGATGGCGTGATGCTGGCGGTGCGCGTAGGCGAGCATCATGTATTGCTGCTGGCGCGCGGCGTCGTCGAATACCACCGTGGCCGGAGAGACGAACGGAATCTTGTCGTTGAGCCCCAGCGCCGCGCTGACCGCGTGGTTCTGCGCGGCGTCGACGATAAGCGCGTGAAAGCGGCCGTTCATATCGGCGTAGTGCGCTTCGGCATCGCCGCCGAGCGCGTCGGCGCCCGCCTGGAAAATCGCATCGCCTTCGCGCAGACAGTCCTGCAAGGCGCGCGCGAGCGCTGGGCTCACGCCGCGTTCGGCCACGCTGCGCGCGGCCAGGCCTTCGAGCACACCGCGCACGTCGATGGCATTGAGCACGTCGGTCACGCTGAAACGGCGCACGATATAACCCCGCGCGCCTGAGCGCTCGACGAGCCCTTCGGTCGCCAGCACGCTCAGCGCGTAACGCAGCGGCGTGCGCGAAATGCCGAGTCGTTCGGCGACCTGCGCTTCGACGAGCCGCTGGCCCGGCGCAAGCTCGCCCGAAAGGATGCGCGTGCGCAGCGCCTGCACGATGGTTTGCTGGGTGGTCTCGTTCATGTCGATGTCCCGCCAGGCGGCGCATGGGCGGCCTTGCGAGTTCGTTCTTTTGCTATCTGTTTCGTTTATGGAGGTGTTGCGGCGCGTATGCGCGACAGATGACGCGCGACGTGATTCAGGATACCAAAAACCGTTATGGCGCGCGGGTTTCCCGGCAGGCCGGAGGGCGCAGAAACGCCCAATAGCGCATTTATTACGGACTCAAACGCGAAAACAGTGGTTAACCCTTACTTACGGCGCAAAGCGCCATTCTGTAATTTCGTATCCCAAGAGGTCGGCGGCCGTCAGAGTGCGGTGCGACCCCACGGTAATCGGAAGAGGTGAGAAGCATGGCAAGGATTGTGGGCGGCATCGGTACTTCGCATGTGCCGACGATTGGTTTGGCGTACGACAAGGGCAAGCAGAACGAGCCCGCCTGGGCGCCGCTGTTTCAGGGGTACGAACCCGTGGCGCAATGGCTGGCCGAGCGCAAGCCGGACGTGCTGGTGATGTTCTACAACGACCACGCCAACAGCTTCTTCTTCGACTGCTACCCGACTTTCGCGCTGGGCGTGTCGCCGGAGCACGAATTCGCCGATGAAGGCGCGGGCAAGCGTCCGCTGCCGGATATCGCCGGGCATCCCGAACTGGCGATCCATATCGCCGAACAACTCGTCAACGACGAGTTCGACCTGACGATCTTCCAGGACAAGCCGCTCGACCACGGCTGCAACTCGCCGCTTTCGCTGATGCTGCCGCACGCGGGTGGCTGGCCGACGGCGCTGGTGCCGTTCGAAGTCAACGTGCTGCAATATCCGCTGCCGACGGCGAACCGCTGCTATCGGCTCGGGCAGGCGCTGCGCCGCGCGATCGAATCGTTCGAAGAAGATCTGGACGTGGTGGTGGTGGGCACGGGCGGTCTCTCGCATCAGGTGCATGGCGAGCGCAGCGGCTTCAACAACACCGAATGGGACATGGAGTTCCTCGACCTCATCGTCAACGATCCGGAACGGCTCGCGAAGATGAAGCATGTCGATTACGTGCGCCTGGGCGGTGCGGAAAGCGTGGAAACGATCATGTGGCTGGCGATGCGCGGCGCGCTCGCGCCGAAGATCAAGGAAGTGCATCGCAACTACTACCTGGCGACCAGCACGGCGATGGCCGTGACGGTGTACGAAAACCTGCCGGAAGCCGGGGAGGGCGCGTAATGAATCCGCAACTCGAAGGCGTCGAAGCGCTTACGGGCACCTATCCGTTTGACATCCGCCAGAGCATCAAGGCGATGCGTCTGAACCGCTTCTTCTGGATGATGCGCACGCCCGCCGCGCGCGAACTGTGGCTCAGCGACCGCACGGCCGCCTACGACGCCGCCGCGCTCACGGCCGAAGAACGCACGCTGGTGGACAACACCGACTGGCTGGGTCTCGTGCAATACGGCGTGTGCTTCTTCGTGCTGGAGAAGTTCGCGCGCGTCGTGAAGATCACCAATCTGGGCATGTACGCCTGCATGCGCGGCGAAACGCTCGAAGCGTTTCTGAAAACGCGTCAGGTGCCGGATGCGGTTTGAAGCGAGCGGTTTGAAAACCGCAGTTTGATCGCCTGAACCAGCGGGCGCGCGCCACCCCGGAACGCCGCGCCCGCCGTTTAAAAAGCAGTCTGCAATAGAACACTCCTGAGCCGACGAAGCACAGGAGCGGGGAAATATTAACTTCGGAGACACGCATGAACTCTGCTGACGCAGTGGATATCAAGGGCTTTATCGACGCCCGCAGGATGTCGGGCTATCAATGGCTCGTCCTCGCCCTCTGTTTTCTGATCGTGACGCTCGATGGCCTCGACACGGCCGTGATGGGCTTCGTCGCGCCCGTCGTCATGAAGGAATGGGGCATCGCGCGGGCTGCGTTCGGCCCGGTGATGAGCGCGGCGATGGTGGGTCTGGCGATTGGCGCGCTGGTGGCGGGACCGTCCGCGGACCGCATCGGCCGCAAGAAGGTGCTGATTGGCTCGGTCGCGTGTTTTGGCGTCTTCAGCCTGTTGTGCGCGTTTGCCAATACGCCGGGCCAACTGGTGGCGCTGCGTTTTCTCACCGGCCTGGGCCTGGGCGCCGCGATGCCCAATTCGACCACGCTACTCTCCGAATACGTGCCGTCGAAAAGCCGTTCGCTGCTGCTGACCATCATGTTCACGGGCTTTAACTTTGGCTCGGGCGCGGGCGGCTTCGTCGCGGCGGCGCTGATTCCGCACTTCGGCTGGCGTGGCGTGTTCGTCTGCGGCGGCGTGCTGCCGATCCTGTTCGTGCCGGTGTTGATGGGCCTGCTGCCAGAATCCGCGCGCTTCCTGCTGGTGCGTCGCTTCTCTGTCGAACGCATCGCGGCCACGCTTTCGCGTGTGACCGGCCATCGCTTCGGCGCCGACTCGCGCTTCACGTCGCCGGAACCGGTTGTTGCCGCCAAAGCTCCCGTACGCATGCTGTTCGCCGATGGCTATGCCATGAGCACGCTGATGCTGTGGGTCACGTACTTCATGGGACTCCTGATCATCTATCTGCTCACCGGCTGGCTGCCGACGCTCATCAAGGATGCAGGTCTGCCTGTCGAACGCGCGGCAGCGATCACCGGGATGTTCCAGCTGGGCGGCACGGTGGGCGCGATCGTCGTGGGCTTCGCGATGGACCGTCTCGACCGCAACGCCGTGATTGGCGCGGCCTATCTGCTGGGCGGCGTGTTCATCTTCGCGCTGGGCATGGGCACGCTCAAATCCGGCATGCTGACCGTGCTGGTGGCTTGCGCGGGTTTCTTCATGAGCGGCGCACAAACCGGCCTCAACGCCCTGGCGCCGACCTGCTACCCGACCCGTGCCCGCGCCACCGGCGTGAGCTGGATGCTGGGCTTCGGACGCCTGGGTGGCATTCTCGGCTCGTTCGTGGGCGGCGTGCTGCTGTCGCTGGGCTTCAGCTTCTCGACGGTGTTCTCGGTGCTGGCCGTGCCCGCGCTTGTCGCCGCCGCAGCGATCCTGCTTAACCGCCTCGCATTGCGCTTTATCACCGCGCCGGTCGCGGACGCTTGAGTGCCGGGTGCGCGGCGTCGCGTGCCGCCGCGCACCTCATCATCGACTTAAACCAATAACAGATTCAAAAGCGATAAACAGGAGACTTGGAGAATGACGAAAAGTAAGCAGTACAAAAAGATTGTGGCCGCGCTGGCGGGGGTAATCTGCGCAGGCCCGGCGTTCGCGCAAAGCAGCGTGACGCTCTACGGGATGATGGATACGGGCATCACCTATGTGAGCAATCAGGGCGGCCATGGCAATGTGAAGATGGACGACGGCGTCAACGGCCCGAACCTCTGGGGCATCACCGGCACGGAAGACCTGGGCGGCGGCAGCAAGGCATTCTTCCAGCTCGTCAACCAGTTTCAGATCGACAACGGCAGCTTCATGCCGAACAAGAGCCTCTTTAGCCGCACCTCGATTGTGGGTCTGAGCAACCCGGTATACGGCAAACTGTCGCTCGGTAACCAGTACGACTTCATGACGGATTCGCTCTACTTCGCGGGCGACGATCCGGCTGAACTCTCGGGCCACTTCTACGATTTCCGTGCAGGTCCCTTCGACAAGCTCGCGCTGCCGAGCAATGCGACCGGAGCATTCGACTGGGACCGCATGGCGGGCGAGACGGTCAATAACTCGGTGAAGTACGTGTCGCCGACATTCGGTGGCTTCAGCGCGGGCGCGATGTACAGCTTCGGCAACGTGGCGGGGTCGATCGGCACGGGCAATGGGTCGAGCTTTGCGCTTAACTACGCGCATGAGAACTTCGGCGTGAACGCGGCGTACACGAACCTCAAGTACGTGGTGACCGGCGAAGGCGACGTGAGCGTGCGCAACTGGGGTATCGGCGCGCACTACAAGTTTGGCGGCTGGATCACCAACGCGCTCTTCACGACAGTGCATAACTCGTATAACGGCGGATCGGTGTACGAGGGTTCGGTGGGCGCGCATTACTACTTCACGCCAGCGCTGAGTGCGGGTGCATCGTATATGTACATGAAGGGTAATGACGTGGTCGATAACAACCATGCGCACCAGGTGGCGGCGATTGTCGATTACGCGTTGTCGAAGCGCACCAGCGTGTACGTGCTTGGCGTGTATCAACGCGCAAGCTCGGGCGGTAATGCGCAGATCAACGGCATGAACAGCTCGGATGGCGCATCGAGCGGCCAGACGCAGGCTGTTGCGCGCGTGGGCCTGCATACGAAGTTCTGATTGTTTCTCTCTGGATGCGGTGTGGGTGGGTGATCCGCACGCACCGCGTTCTGTCTTGCGGTATTCTCCTTCGCGCTTCTCAAGCTCAACGGAGAAACCTGTCTCATGCGTACATTCATGCGGGCCGTTATGCCGCTCGCGTTTGCTTTCGCAGTCGTTGCAACTTTTTCGAACTCTGCTTGCGCGAGCGAAGAACAGCCCTGTGGCGAAGATGTCGTCGCATCGGTGGCCAAATGGGCCGGTGTGAAAGGCGAACTGAAGCCCTGGGGTAACGGCGACGGCCTGATCGCGGCCGCATCCTGCAAGGCCATGCCCGATGCACCGGACACGACCATCGCTGCGGTTGCTTTCGATACGAATCATGTTGGGCCGAACAGCGGTGGCGGCGACATCAGGCAGATCGTGGCGCTGGTCAAAGGCGGCGAAGTCGTCGCGGCCACGCGCTCTACCATCGAGCAGGATGTGCTGACCGAGGTGGGCAGCTTTCATATCGACACCGCACCATATTGGCTCTCACCCGACGTACGTGCGTTTGGCGTCGTATTCGACAGCAGCGCGCGCGGTCCGAGTTGTGCGGACGCGGCCGCAGACCAGGAACTGACGCTCTATGTGCGCGAGGACCGCACGCTGCGCCCCGTGTTCGGCACAAACCTTTACGGTTGGGTCAACACAGATCCCAACTCGTGTGGCGCGGGACTTGAAGGCGAGCATGATGCGGACGCATACATGACGATCGCCGTGGGAAAGACCATCAGTCATGGTTTCGCCGATCTCGCGCTGAGCGCACGCGTAACGCGCAATGACCAGAAAAGTCAGCAGCGGATCGAGACCGCCAAGTATACAAAGCGCATCGTCCTCCACTACGACGGCAAGACTTACGGCGTCAATATGTACCGCGATTTCTGGTATCCCAGCGACTCCGTGATGAAACGCAGCAAGTGATCTGGTAAGCAAGCGGAAAGGCGCTTTTCAGCCGATGCGTGATAACGTGGCGTGCGCGCCCGCTACGGCGAAGGCGCATTTCCCCGACGCATCATCGAATCAACGAAGAGCAAGGAGCAGAACGTGGTCTACGAAATGGCACACATCACGGTGTTGGCAGGCAAGAACGCCGAATTCGAAGCGGGCGTCACGCAGGCGCTGCCGCTTTTCCATCGCGCGCGCGGCTGCCGCAGCGTCGAACTGCAGCGCGGCGTGGAAGAGCCGAACCAGTACGTGCTGGTCGTGCAGTGGGAAACCGTCGAGGATCACATGGTCCACTTCCGCGAATCCGACGACTTCCAGGAATGGCGTCGTCTGGTTGGCCCGTACTTCGAGAAGCCGCCGGTGGTGGGGCATACGGAAGTGGTGGTGAAGTAAGCGGGCAGCGCCTGCATAAAAACTTGCCGCCGTGTTTGCGCTCGTTAGTCGCGCAAACACGGCGGCATTTTGTTTGTAGTTTGCATCGGTGCTAAAGGAGCATCAAGCGATCCCGGTTCGTTGACGTGGATCGCAGACGTGAGTCTGCTTTGGTGTTCTGATATTGCTTTGCGGTACGAATCAAACTGTACTGTTGTACTCCAATCGGCGGTTCAGTCGAGTTAAGACAGCGGTGCGCCAGAGAGTCGTCCCTGCATCAGAGCAATGTACACACGCGGATTTACATCATGCAAACAATTGCCTATAGTGGATTCACCATACATCCTGTATTGGATCCGGAAATGCACACAACGCGCGTCTTCAAGAACGGCAATTCCCAGGCTGTCAGAATTCCTGCCGAGCTGGCGTACGATCGCAGCGACATTGAAGTCGAGATCGAGCGTATCGGTGACGAAATTCGCATTCGGCCGGCTCGCAGGTCCCTGGGCGGCGTGCTCAAGAAGTTCGCGAAATTTGGGCCCGATTTCATGGCTCAAGGGCGCGGGGAACAAGACCAGGCCGATCGCGAGGAACTGTAATGCCGCATTTCATGCTCGACACCAACATGTGCATCTACCTGATGAAGAAGCAGCCCGAGCAAGTGGCAAGACGCTTCGCGCAATGCTATGTAGGCGACGTCGTGATGTCGGCGATTACCTTTGCGGAACTGGAATACGGCGTTGCGATGTCCGCCAACCGCGCCCGGGAGAAGCGCAACCTGTCAGCCTTGATCGAAGGCATCCCCGTTGCGCCTTTCGACTCAGCCGCTGCAGTGGCCTATGGGCCGATCCGGGAAGCCACGCGCGAGCGCAAAAAGGACCATCTGGACAAACTGATCGCTGCGCATTCGGTCGCGCTCGACACCGTGCTGGTGACTAACAATGAGCGCGACTTCGAACAGTATCCCGGCGTGAAGCTAGCCAACTGGCTCAACGACTAGCGGCAACCGATCTCAAACCCCTCCACATACGCCGCCGCGTTCTCCCCATCCCACACTCGCCCATCGATAAAACGCGGCAGACGGGCGGCAGCCGACACTCCCACCCCGATCGCCGCCGCCGCCTCCCGATACAGCGCTGTCTGATTCAGCGCCGCAGCAATCTCCCGATAATCATCGCGCCGCGCCATCATCCCCCAGCGCTCGAACTGGGTTAGAAACCAGATTCCTTCGGACTCCAGCGGATAATTCACTGCGCCGTTCTCGAAGAACTTCATATCGGGCGCGCCAGATCCTTCACCGGCTTCCAGCATCGAGGCGATCAAATCCGCATCCGCGCCCAGCATCTCCGGCCGCGCGAGCCACTGCGCGATTTCTGTGCGATGACCCGCGCCATCCAGCCATCGGCACGCTTCCAGCATCGTTTGCACCAGCGCACGCGCCGTATTCGGATAACGCCCGACGAAATCGCGCCTGCAAGCCAGCACTTTCTCGGGATGATCCGGCCAGATCTCGCCGCTGCGGATCACCGTGCGTCCCATGCCGCGTCGCTGCGCGAGCGCGGGCCACGGCTCGCCGACGCAGAGACCGTCGAGCCGCTCCTCGGCGAGTGCCGCCACCATCTGCGGCGGCGGAATGACCACGCTTTCGATGTCGCGCAGCGGATGCACGCCTTGCGCGGCGAGCCAGTAATACAGCCACATTGCGTGCGTGCCCGTTGGGAACGTCTGCGCGAACACAGGCGTGCGCCCGAGCGTCGCGAGCGCGCGCGGCAGGGTGCCGTGCTCTTCAAACGCATCCGCGAGCCGGTTCGACAGTGAGATCGCCTGGCCGTTGCGGTTGAGCACCATCAGCACCGCCATATCCGTTTGCGGACCGCCGATGCCAAGCTGCACGCCGTACACCAGGCCGTATAGCGAATGCGCGGCGTCCAGTTCGCCCGCGAGCAGTTTGTCGCGCAACGCAGCCCACGACGGCTGGCGCGACAGTTCGAGCGTGAGCCCGTGCGCGTGGCCGAACTCCAGCAGTTTCGCCGCGACAACAGGCGCAGCGTCGGCGAGCGGCACGAAGCCGATCTTCAGATGGGTCTTTTCGAGTGGCGCGGCCGGGCGCGTGGATTCGTTCATGACAGTCAACGCTTCAATTCTGGAGAATCCTCGTCAATTTCCCGACTCCGCCGCCGCGACGATCTGGCGGGCGGCCTCGGCGAGCTTGACGCTCTGGTTCATCGCGCGCTTGCGCAGCATGGCGTAGGCGGCGGGCTCGGTCATCTTCTGCTGTTCCATCAGGACGCGTTTGGCGCGGTCGATCAGCTTGCGCTCGGCGAGTTCGTTCTCGGCCTGCGTCAGGCGTTCGCGCAACTGCGCTTCCTGCGCAAAGCGTGCGAGCGCGACTTCGAGGATGGGCGCGATCCGCTCGCCCGCCAGGCCTTCGACGAGATACGCCGTCACGCCGGCATTGACGGCCGAGCGGATCAACTGCTGATTGGCGTCGTTGCTGAACATCAGCACGGGGCGCGGCGCAGTGGCGTTCATCACGGCGAGCTGTTCGAGCGTGTCGCGCGAAGGCGATTCGGTGTCGATGATGATGACGTCGGGCCGTTCGCGCTCTACGACGCGATGGAGCGCCTGCGGCGTGGCGGGCTCGGCGAGCATGTCGTAGCCGAGCCGCGCGAGCGCGTCGCGCAGATCGCCGATGGGCTTGTCGGTGTCGGTTACGAGCAGGACGCGCAGCATGGTGTTTCGTGTGTCGATGGCATTTGAGGCCGCCCGTGGTGCAGCGCGCCTCGCGTGTCGAACTGCATTGCCCGACTGAACTGGATTTCAGCGCGTGGGGAGCGCCGTATTGGATGCGCCGCGTCTTTGCGGCGCACGGCACCTTTCAGCAAGGTGCGTGCCAGTTTGTGCGGTGCACGAGATGAGGGCGAAGGAGGCGTGGTTGCGGCGCAGCGCAGGCTATCGTGAGCGATGTGGTGCACCGCAGCAGTGCGCGTGAGAAGGGTTGGCACTCATTTGGCGCGATCCTGGTATCCGTTATTGCAACTAACCGCCAAGTCCGCGTCGTTCCCTCAAGCAGAGAAGCGGAACGGTTTGAATCGAACTGTGTGCTGTCTGAAGACCGGCAAGATCCGACGCACCCGCCGGGCCTTGCCGATTACACGCGCGCTCAACCCACCCGGCGCACCGGCGGATAGCGTCGCTTGCCGTTGCCCATACCAATGCGACGGAAGCGTTCGCGCTTGGTCTCTTCCTCGAAGTGCGCGAGCGACAGCTTCACCAGATCGCTGCGCGAGACGATGCCCACGAGTTGCATCGTTTCGCGCGTGCTCACTACGGGGAGCCGTTCGAGCCCATGCACGGCGAGACGCGCGGCGATCTGCCGGCAAGTCTCTTCGGGCAAGGCCACATCGGCGGCGCGTCCCGCAAACAGTGCGCCAATCGGCTGATCGAGCGCATCCTCCTCGCGCACGGTTTCTAGCATCGCGCGATCCGCTACACCCAGCACCCGCTCATCGCTCACCACCGGCCATGCGCGGCGCTGCTGCGTCGCGCCGAAGTAACGCGTCAGCGCCTCGCGCACGCTCACGCCCGCGTCGATCGTATCGACGTGACGCGTCATCACTTCATCGACGTAATGGCGCTCAAGCGGATCGACGCCATATTCGCGATAGATGTGGTAACCGCGCCGCGCGATCTTCTCGGTCATGATCGAGCGCTTCATCACGACCGTGGCGAAGCCGTGCGCGACAAGCGTGGCCGCGAGCAGCGGCAGCAGCGCGTTGGCGTCGTGCGTGAGCCCGAACGCGAAAACGATGGCCGTGAGCGGCGCGCCCAGTGTTGCGCCGAGCGTCGCGGCCATGCACACGAGCGGCCACAGCGCGGGATCGCTGCCGGGCAGCACATGGCTGAGCACACTGCCCAGGCCCGCGCCCAGCATCAGCAACGGCGCGAGTACGCCACCCGAGGTGCCCGAACCCAGCGCGATCACCCAGATCACGGCCTTCACCGCCAGAATCGCGACAGCGGCTTGCAGCAGGATGTTCTGATGCAGCAGATCGCCGATCACGTCGTAGCCCACGCCCAGCGCGCGCGGCTCGATAAAGCCGCCGATACCCACCGCAAGACCGCCGATGGCCGGCCACCACGACCAGTGCAGCGGCAGACGTTTGAACAGGTCCTCGACCTTGTAGAGCGAGGCCGATAGCCCCGACGCCAACATGCCCGAAAGCAGCCCCGCGATCACGCACGAGCCCAGCGCCAGCGCGTGTGGCGGCGGCGTCTGCATTGCGAAAAGCGGTTCGGTGCCGAACACCAGCGCGCGCGCGAATCCCGCCACCGCGCACGCAAGTGCGACCGGCAGGAAGCTGCGCGGCCGCCATTCGAACAGCAGCAGTTCGACCGCGAGCAGCACGGCGGCTACCGGCGTGCCGAACACGGCGGTCATGCCTGCCGCAGCGCCCGCTACGAGCAATGTTTTGCGCTCGGCGGCGGTGAGACGCACGCATTGCGCGAGCAGCGAGCCGAGCGCGCCGCCCGTCATGATGATCGGGCCTTCCGCGCCGAACGGTCCACCGCTGCCGATCACGATGCCCGACGACAACGGCTTGAGCACGGCCACTTTCGGCGACATCCGGCTCTTGCCGAACAGGATCGCCTCGATGGCTTCGGGAATGCCGTGGCCGCGAATCTTTTCCGACCCAAAGCGAGCCATCATGCCGACGATCAACCCACCGACCACCGGCACGACGATCACCCACGCGCCCAGCGTATTGAGCGCGGGCGAATGATCGGCGAACGAGAAGCGGCCATAGAAAAACAGGTTCGTGAACCAGTGGATCAGGTTCAGGAGCACGAACGCGGCCAGCGTGGCCAGCACGCCGATCACGGCGGCGAGGGCGCCGATGCCGGGCAGACGGGCGTTGGCCGAAAAGTCGCGCTTGTGGGAATCGTCGGAATGCATGGTGGTCAGAGGTCGATGTGCGGAATGGTGAATGCGCCTTCGAGCGAGCGCAGCTCCGCGCGGTGCAGTTCAGCGAGGCGCGCGAGCAGTTTTTCGCCAGCGGCGAGCAGATGGACTTCCACCTGGCGGCGGTCGCGCTCGCTCACGCGCCGCTCCACCAGTTCAAGCGCCTCGCAGCGCGAAACCAGCGCCACCACGCCGTGATGCTGCGCCTGCAGACGCTCGGCGAGTTCGCCGATGGTCGCCCACTCGCGCTCGGGATAGCCCTTCACATGCAGCAGCAACAGGTACTGCAGCGGCGTGATGCCTTCGTTCTGGGCCGCCTGCTCAGAGAAACGCTCGAACCGGCGCATCTGGTAGCGGAATTCGGACAGTTGCTCGAAATCGGCCTTTTTCAGGCCGCCTGGCGTTTGCTTCATGGGGGATCCGTGTCAGACGATTCGATCTGCGAATATATCACAACATGATATTTATCGACGCAATGACCCGTTTGGAACGGGGCATCGTATCTATCAGGCGCTTTGTTTTTGCAGCGGCTGGGTCTGCTGATAAAGCCCTGAAATCAGATCGGCTTGCGTGATGATGCCTGCGAGGCGGCGCTCGCCATCCACTACAGGCACGTGATGATGGCCGCGCCCCGCGAACAGCGCGAGCAGTTCGACGATGGGCGTAGCCGCGGAAAGCGTGCGCACATGCGTGGTCATGAGCGCGACAACCGGCGTGGCGTCGTTCGCTTCGGCGAGATCGGCGCGCGTGACGATGCCTTTCACGAGGCCTTGAGCGTCCACCACCGGCAGCGCTTTCACGTCGTGCTTGCGCAGCAGCGCGCGCGCTTCGTTGACGGTGGTGGCGGGCGTGATGCTGACCACATTGCGCGACATGACATCGGCGCAATTGAGCACGCCGAAGCTGCGCGCGTAGGCGCGGATTTCGGCTTCGCGCAGCAGTGCTTCGAGATCGTCGGTCGCCACGTCGATCAGTTCGTTTCGCTCGCGCAATGCGGCTTCGAGGTCGGCGCGCGTGAAGCTGCCCGCCGCTGCGGGCGCGGGCGGCTCGGCGGGCTTTGCCTGAGTGGCTTGCGCGGCGTGCGGATAACGATGGCCCGTGGCCTTGTGATAGACGAGCGCGCTGCCCAGCAGCATGCACGATTGCAGCAGCACCGGTTCCAGCACGAATTCGTAACCCAGCGCATGCACGGCGGGACCGCCCAGCACGGCGGTAAGCGCGACCGCGCCCGAGGGCGGGTGCACGCAGCGCAGGGTGAACATCGCGCAGATCGCCACACCGACGGCCACGGCGGCGGCGATCGCCGGGTCGTTGATGAACAGCGCGCAGGTCACGCCCACGACCGCCGACACCAGATTGCCGCCGATGATCGACCACGGTTGCGCCAGCGGACTGGCGGGCACGCCAAACAGCAGCACCGCCGATGCGCCCATCGGCGCGATCAGCCAGGGAATCGTGGAGGCATTGCCAAGGAGCCAATGCGAAAGCGCGCCCGTCAGAGCGATGCCCAGCAGGGCGCCAGCGCCCGAGCGCAGCCGTTCGCGCCAGCGCAGGGTGACGGGCGAAGGCGCGAAGCCTGCGAGCCAGCGGGATAAGGTAAGCAGCGACACAGTGAAAATAGCGACAAAAGAAGCAGAGCCGGGTTCGGCTCGAATGGGGTAAATTATATCGCAACGTGATATAAAAATGGTGCGCTGCGCCCGATGTTGGACAGCAGGGGGTTTGGCCGATCGCCGTGCGGATCGGAAGCAATCAGGATGACGAAGGGCTGCAATGCAAAAAACCGCCGGTGCGCAACACACACCGGCGGTTTTTTATTGGCGGCGCGTCGCGCGCTTACACCGTATGGCGCGGCACGCCTGCCATCGGATGGGCATCGCCGGGATGGGCGTTCGGCAAGCGTCGGCCATGGTCGGCTGCGTTGCGCGTGGGTGCCGGTACATGATGCTGTGCCTGGCGCGGTTCGGGATGCGGCTGCGGGCGCGCACCGGGACGCGGCATCGGATGCGGCATGCCACCCGGGCGCGCGACCATTTCCACATGCACGCGCGCGTGCGGCGCGGCGGCGCGCATCGGCGGCGGCGCGACGTAGGCGTGCTGCATCGGCAAATGGCCGTCGTGATGCGCCATCACGTCACGCAATTCGGCGCGTCGATGGAACACTTCGGCGCGCAGATCGCCGCGGCCATAGTAATGGCGATGACGTTGCCCGTCCGGGCCCACGAACCAGATGTAGGTCATGCCGCCCATCACGACCACATCGCGATCGAGCGCCACGGAAACATAGGCGTCGTGCGGCTCGGGTATGTAAGCGGGTGCGGCCATGACGACGGGCGGCGGCGGTGCGGCCACGACGACCGGGCGCGCTGGCGCCGCCACGACTTGCGTGTGGGTCACGCAGCCCGAAAGCATCAGCGCGATAGAGAGAGGGACGACGGCCGCGAGGGCGGCGAAAGCGCCGGATTCTGGTCTGGTAATAGTGGCGCGCGTGTTCCCGTTCAAGCGTGGCTCCGTGAGAAGGTTGATTGCTCAACCGGTTAACGGCACAAATGAACGGGGGCTTGAGAGAAAAGCGCGCGGGTTTAGAGCGGTTTGGCCATTTCGCTGGTGCCGCTCCAACCGAGTTGCCGGTACAGATCGCGGCCCTGCTCGGTTGCATGCAGGATGGCATAGCGGATGCCGCGCCGCGCGAATTCATCATCGGCGAGTTGCATGAGCAGACGGGCGAGGCCGAGACGCCGCGCGTGCGGTTCGACAAAGACGTTGAGCACGTAGCCGCGCCGATCCTCCTCGGGGTGGGCGGGATGGGGCGGCCAGTCGATCTCCATCAGGCCGATGCTGGCAACGGGCGCATCGTTGGCATCAGCTTCGGTCAGGACGTAGCCGAAGTAGCGCCCATCGGCCAGGCGCGGCGCGAGCCAGACCCGGAAATGCTCCGTCATGATTGCGAGCGTGGCGGCGTCGCGGCCCGCTTCGCCGAACATCGCCTCGCGATGGCGGCAGACGAGTTCGAGATCGTCGATGCCGATGCCGCGCGCCTTCACGTTCATGCGCAATCCTTGTTTTATCAGCTCGCCTTGGTCCCTTCGATCTCGCGCAGGATTTCGTCGAACGGCGCGGGCTTGACGAGGTGCCGGTCGAAACCGGCCTCGGTGGTGGCCTGGCGGTCGCGTTCCTGACCGTAGCCGGTGAGCGCAATCAATTGCGTGCGCGCCGTGGCGGGCAGCGCCCGCATCGCCTTGGCAAGCGCATGACCATCCATGCCGGGCAGGCCGATATCCAGAATCGCCACATGCGGCACGAAGCTTTGCGCGATCTCCAGCGCGCTGGGGCCGTCGTGAGCCACGCGCACGTCGTGGCCTTCGAGTTCGAGCAGCATCAGCAGCGAAGTGGCCGAATCCACGTTGTCGTCGGCGATCAGCACGCGGCGTTTGCGTGAGGTTGTTTCGTTATCCATATTGTTCTTGTCTGTTGATGCGTTGTCGGTTTCCGGCGCGCGCACGATGGGCAGTCGCACGACGAATTCCGAGCCTTTACCGAGTCCTTCCGAATAGGCGCTCACCGAGCCGCCATGCAGTTCCGCGAGTTCCTGCACCAGCGCGAGACCGATGCCCAGGCCCCCATCCGCGCGCTTGACCGCGTCGCGCGACTGCATGAAGAGGTCGAACACATAGGGTAGCTCGTCGGCGGCGATGCCGATGCCATTGTCGCGCACGCCGATCGCCACTTCATCGCTGCCGGCTTCGAGACGCAGCGTCACCGTGCCGCCGATAGCCGTGTATTTTGCCGAATTTGACAGCAGATTGCTGATGATTTGTGCGACGCGAATACCGTCACCCATGACATGGCAAGGCCCGGGCGCCATCGTCAGGACGAGTTGCTGCTGTTTGGCGTCGAGTACCGGACGGCTCGTCTCCACGGCCACTTCGACGATGTGGCGCAAATCGAGCGTCGTCATCTGCAGGGCGATCTTGCCGTGCGAGATGCGCGAAACGTCGAGCAGATCGTCGACGAGGCGGCCCAGATGTTCGACCTGGCGGCTCGCGATCAGGCGCGCGTCGGCGCGCCCGGCATCGCTTGCGCCGTGGCGCGGGTCGAGCAGTTCGATGGCGTTGCGGATCGGCGCGAGCGGGTTGCGCAGCTCATGCGCAAGGGTGGCGAGAAAGTGATCCTTGCGGCGGTCGGCGTCGCGCAGGGCTTTTTCGGCGGCGTAGAGGCGCAGCAGCGCGCGCACGTTGGCCACCAGTTCGGCGGGATCGACCGGCTCGGTCAGATAGCTGTCCGCGCCGCCGTCGAGCGCGCGAATCTTGTCGCGCGCCTGCACGGCCGCCGCCGAGGTCTGCAGCACCAGCGTGGAGTTGGTCTGCGGATCCTCTTTGATAAGGCGGCACACCTCGATGCCGCTGATGTCGGGCAGCTTCACGTCGAGCAGCACGAGCGCGGGCGCCTGGTCGCGCACGGCGTCGAGCGCACCCTGGCCCGTGGCCGCTTCGATCACCGCGAAACCCGCATGGCGCAGCACGCGCGACTTCACGTAACGCGCGCCTTCGTTGTCGTCGACGTTCAGAATGAGGGTGGCGGAGCTCATGATGCGGCGGCTCCCGGACTGGCTTGCTCGCTGCTGGCCTCGCCGGCTTCGTCATCGTGCGCGGCGCGAGTATCGCTGGCGTGCCCGGCGAGCCGCACCGGCAGGTCGACGTAAAACGTCGAGCCCACGCCCAGTTCGCTTTCGACACCCACCTCGCCATCCAGCAGCGCGGCGAGCTTGCGGCACAGCGGCAGGCCCAGGCCCGTGCCCTTCGCGCGCTGTTGCAAACGGTTCTGCACCTGAGCGAACTCCTCGAAAATGATGGGGTGATGCTCGGGAGCAATGCCGATGCCCGTATCCGCGACGAAAAACACGATGCGCTCGCCTTGCGCCTCCAGCCGCGCCCCCACGCGAATCTGCCCGCGCTCGGTGTATTTGAGCGCGTTCGATACGAAGTTGCGCAGGATCTGCGTGAGCTTCGGTTCATCGGTATAGAGGCGCGGCAGGCCCGCCATTGAGGCGAATTCCAGCGAGACGTGCGGCGTGGCGAGCAGCGGCATGAGCATGGTGCGCAGCGCGGCGAACAGATCGGCGGGATCGAACCACGCGGGCGAGACCTCGGTTTTGCCGGCCTCGATCTTGGCCAGATCGAGCAGATCATCCACGGTTTCGCCCAGCGTTTCCGCCGAGGCGAGAATCAACTTCACCTGGCGCTCCTGCTCGATGCCCAGATCGCCGTCCAGCCGGTTGAGCAACAGATTGGCGAGCGCGCGGATCGACGACAGCGGCGTGCGCAATTCGTGGCTCATATTGGAGAGAAAGCGCGACTTCATCAGATCGGCGCGGCGCAGTTCTTCGGCGCGTTCGTCGAGTTCCGCGTAAAGCGCGACCACGCCGCGATTGGTTGCCTCCAGCTCCTGGGTCAGGCGCGCGAGCTCTTCCTGACGTTCGCGCAGTTCGTCGAGCGTGGCCACCAGTTCGCGGTTTTGCTGCTGCACTTCGGCGAGCGAATCGTTTTGCGGCGCGAGCGCGGCCACGCCGCTGACGATGCGCTCCAGGTCGCTGCCGCGCAGTGCGGCGCGCTCCTGCGGCAGATTGCGCGCCATCGCCACGGTGGTGCCCTGCGGCGTCGAGTCGATCTCGAAGCGGTCCATCAGGCGACGGCTGCCGACGATGCCCACGCCCATGCCGCCTGGCGATCTCCACGTACCGTCGAGCACGGCTTCGAGGTCGCGCAGGCCCTGGCCGCGGTCACGCACGACGATCTCGAAGGCCTGCGGTGAGCACGCCGCATCGAAGGCGAAGCTCACCTCGCCGCCGCCCGCGTATTCAAAGGCATTGCGGGCGATTTCCGACACCGCGCTGGCGATGCGCGTCTGATCGAGCGTCGAAAAGCCGAAGCCCGCCGCCAGATCGCGCGCGCGCCGCCGCGCCACGACGACGTCCTGGACGGTTTCAATGCGGATGCGCAGCAATGGCGTGTTCATGGGTCAACTGTACTCCCGGCTGCGCCTTGACGACGACGACGGTGGCGTCGTCGCGGCGGCGCGAGAAGTCGCGGTAAAGGACGGCGGCGATCACCACGGCGCTCTGGTGCGCGAGCCCTGGCCAGGCGTCCAGATCCCAGCGTGTGCCCACGCCATCCGAATGCAGGATCAGCACGCCGTTGTCGCGCCAGGCGAGTTCGAACTCCTGGGTGCCGCGCATCGTATGGCCGACGATGCCGTTGCGCGAGACGATCTGGTAGCTCGAACGCAAGTCGCTGGCGGTATCGGCTGCGCTGCTGCTGCTTCCGCGCGTCGCGCCATGTCCCGCCGCGCCGTGGTTCGGCTTGCCGGTGCCATAGGTCACCGCCGAAATATTGCCCGTGCCGCAAAAGCTCACCGTCGAGCGCACGAGGTCGAAGCGCGCGAGTGCAAGTGCCGCGCCGCGCGTGGGGCGCAACGCGGCGTGCGACAGCTCCATTAGCGCGCCAGGCGTCAGGCCCGCGCGCCTTCTGAGCACTTCGAGCGCGGCGGTTGCGGCGACATGCGCTTCCGCGCCGTGGCCAAGACCGTCGGCGACGGCGATCGTGAAACCGCTCTGATCTGACTGGGCCTGCCAGCCGTCGCCGCACACTTCCTCGCCGGGATAAGGCACGCACACACCGCCGATCTCAGGCGCAGACTGCGCCGGGCGCGGCGCGCCGGTTTGCTGCACCAGCACGCGCAGCACCGTGCCGTGCCCCGGTTGAGACCACAGCGCGACCTGATCGGAAAGCCGGTTGATCGCGCCGAGTCCCGTGCCAGGCGTGCCGGCCGTCGAATGCCCGTCGGACAGCGCGGCGCGCACATCGGCCATGCCAGGGCCGCGGTCGAGCGCGATCAGTTCCACACCGCGTTCGAGCGCGCGCACCAGCAACTCGCCGTGGCCCGCGTGCTTGAGGATGTTGGTGGCGGCTTCAGTGAGCACGATTGCGAGCCGTCCGGCATCGGTTGCGTTCAGACCGGCCAGTTGGGCGGCCTGCGCCGCGCCGCGGCGCGCGAATGCCACGCTGCTCGCGTCGCCGATCTCGAAGGAGCGATGCGTGCCGCCGGCCAGGCCGGAGGCGCCGTCTAGCGAACTTTCCATTTTGTGATAGTGACCGTGGTGCCGCTGCCCGGCGTGGAGTCGATCGTAAAGGCGTCGCACAGACGCCGCGAGCCGCCCAGCCCGAGCCCCAGCCCGTTGCCGCTCGTGAAGCCGTCCTGCAAGGCGCGCTCGATATCGGCAATGCCGGGCCCTTGATCGATAAAAGTCAGTTTCAGACCGACGCGCACCCCGTTGCTGAGCGCTTCGAGCCGCGCTTCACCGCCGCCGCCGTACTGAAGCGTGTTGCGCGCAAGCTCGCTGGCCGCCGTGACGAACTTGGTCTGCTCGATGAGTGAAAAGCCCAGCGCGATCGCCTGGTCGCGCACGGTCTGCCGCAGCCGGACGATTTCCTCGTCCGAGCGCAGGCTCACTTGCGCGAGCAGCCGGGCGGGAGCGGCGTTGTCGCTCATGAAGGTGAGCAAGCGCTACGCCCGGCGCTGCTTGAGCAGCGCCATGCCTTTTTCGACGTCGAGCGCGGTGCGCACGCCAGTGAGCGTGAGGCCCAACTCAACCAGGGTAATCGCCACGGACGGCTGCATGCCCACCACGACGGTCTGCGCATCGAGCACCATCGCCATGGCCGCGGTGTTCGAAATCATGCGGCCGATGAATGAATCGACCACATCAAGCGACGAAATGTCGATCAGCACGCCCTTGGCTGACTCCTTGACGATGCGCGCCGTGAGGTCGTCCTGCAGCGCGATCGCAAGCCGGTCGTGCATGTCCACCTGGATCGACACGATCAGGCAGTCGCCCAGACGCAGAATCGGAATGCGTTCCATCGCGGCTCCCGGGCTTAGGCCGTGGCCTTCGGCTTGACGATCGACGAGCCGGTGCGCTGCAACGCAATCACGAAGGCGTCGGCGAGCGTGGACTTGGTGGTGACGTTGGTGAGATCGACGCCCAGATGCACGATGGTCTGCGCGATCTGCGGACGGATGCCGCTGATGATGCAATCCGCGCCCATCAGGCGCGCGGCGGCCACGGTCTTGAGCAGATGCTGGGCGACCAGCGTGTCGACGGTCGGCACGCCGGTGATGTCGATGATCGCGAGGCCCGCGCCCGTATCGACGATCTTCTGCAGCAGGCTTTCCATTACCACCTGGGTGCGCGACGAATCGAGCGTGCCGATCAGCGGCAGCGCCAGAATGCCCTCCCACAGCTGCACGACCGGGGTGGACAGCTCCAGCAGTTCCTCCTGCTGGCGCGCGATGATCGCTTCGCGACTCTTCTGGAAGACCTCGGTGGTGTACAGGCCCAGCTCGTCGATCAACAGATTGATGGCCCAGCTCACCTCCGCGAGTTCGGCGGGATTCGTGAAGCTTTCGCGCAGGCGCGCGTAGAGCGGCTGCTTGAGCGAGAACACGAAAGTGGCCGTTTCCGCGGGGGTGAAACCCTGGCGCGCTCGGTGGGCCGACATATCGGCGAGAAGGGCGCGCACCGGTTCCCATTCGGAACGGCTGGCGTCGAGCGTTTCGCAGGTCGCGAGCGTGTCGAGGAGCAGCTTCAGGAAGGCCGAAAACTGCTCGCGGATTTCGGCCTCCATGGCGAGGCCGCGGCGCAGCGCGATCGGCAGATGCAGGCGGACCCAGTCGGCCAGCAGGGCGTCGCGATGCTGGTTCAGGACATCCGCGAGACGGGTCCGTTCGGGTGGATTCATGCGATCTCCTCTGCGCGGTGACGTTCTGGATTCTGCTCTGGAGCGATCTCGATTTTCGAGACGGAATCGCTGCACCTTACACCAATGTCGTGATTGAAGCTATTACCCACGCCGAAAAAGATCAGGAACGCGAGAGGCGCTTTGGTGATGCTTCCGGGCTCTGGTCGCTGCCGTGCAAGTCCTTGTTGGGAAGGGGTTTCACGCTTTTGCACGATGTGCTTGTAGTTTTTACAGGGTCAACGATCGGAACGTGGTGTCTGGGGTTTTCGGATTTGCGTGCGGGAGCACACTCTGTCAGGCAGGAAGCGCTCGCGCGTCGGAATTTTTCGTGGCTGGCGACGTTGGTACGGAGATTGCTCTAAGTAACCCGCCACACACAAAAACGAGGAGAGGGGTGCCAAATGAAGATCGATCCGGTTGCACAGGAATCGACGCCGGCGAGTTTCGCAGGGGCAGCCGCAGGGGTCACGTTAGCAACGCCGCAAGCGCTGGAAGACGAGGTCGCTGGGGAGGAGGGAGGCCTGCGGATACTGTCGAGGTTGTCGTACTGCGTGGCCTGGCTGTTTGGGCTGGAGGCTTTCTTTATGGAGCCCGAGGCCGCGGCCGGCGCGCAAGCAGTTCAAGGTTTTGAAGGGAGGAGGCGCGATTGAAGCGCCGGGACGGCTGGCGGGGCGTAATTTTGTTACACCTGCTGGCCGTCACCTGACTGAATGACTGGCGGTTCCCCGCTGCATTGGCCCGATTGTATGCCGGGTGCCTGTAACAAATTCCCGGCATGTGTAACGTAACGTAACAGCTATTCGAGGCTGTCGCGTGGCGTAACGCCGTGCGTCGTTTCCCCCTTTATCTTTCATCCGGCCTGAATGGAAAGATCTGGAAGGCGTTGAAATGCGCGCGGCGCGCGAATGCTTTATAAAAGGGGCGAACGTCAGCCTTGAAAACCGACCGAGCCCACGCATGAAGAACTTCCTGAATTCTCTGATTGTCGCCACGCTGCTTACCGCCACCACGGGTTTGCTTGCCCAGAGCGCCAGCGCCGCGCCGCAGCCCGTCGACCAGTCCGACCCGCAGGCCCTGATCAAGACCGCCACCCAGCAGGTGCTGGACGAAGTCCGCACCCAGTCGATCGCCCCCGACGACATTCCCCGCATTCGCGGCATCGTCGATCGCGACATCCTGCCGTATGTCGACTTCCACCGCACCACGCAACTTTCGATGGGCCGCCACTGGCGCACGGCCACGCCCGCGCAGCAGCAACAGGTCATGGAGCAGTTCCAGCTGCTGCTGATCCACCTCTATTCCGGCGCGCTCGCCCAGCTCAAGCCCGATCAGCAGATCGAATACTCGCCCATGCGCAACGCCCCGACCGATACGGACGTGGTCGTGCGCACCCTGGCGCAGACGAGCGGCAAGCCCGTCGAGATCGACTACCGGCTCTACAAGACGCCGCAGGGCTGGCGGCTCTATGACCTGAACGTGCTGGGCGCGTGGTTGATCCAGACCTACCGCGCGCAGTTCAACGAGAAGATCCAGGAAGGCGGCGTGGACGGCCTGATCCAGTTCCTGACCGCACGTAACCAGCAACTCGAAACAGGCAAACCCTGAAACGCAGCCGCCCAACCACTTTCTCTGACGGCGCGCATGCGATACGCTCGCGCCCGGCATGCCGCTTGCCCTCCACGGCTGACGCCTCGCTTCGTGACTGCATGACTTTGCGAGGCAGGCGGCAGCCGTCGAGCAGCGCCAGGCTGTGAATACCCGACCGATTTCGCCCGTTGCCGCGCATCGCGCGCAGCGCGCACTACTCTACAAGCAGGTGCGCCCCGATGCGCGAGCCCTATCTTCCCCACGAATCCGATGACCGCTCTGGTCGCGATGGCCGCGGCCGCGTTGCCATGAATTTTCCGCTCCCACCCGAGCGGCCCAACGCGGGCCAGGCCGGATCCGCGCAAGGCGCCGCCGACAGCCGCCGCAATCGCGTGTTCCCGCCGAGCACGCCGACGGTCCACACGCTCGCCTCGGTCATTACCGGCGTGGCGGTGGTGTGCGGCCTGTACTTTGGCAGCGCGGTGCTGATTCCGATCACGCTGTCGGTGCTGCTGAGCTTTCTGCTTGCGCCGCTCGTCAACGCGTTGCGCCGGTTGCGCCTGCCGCAGTTCCTGTCGATCCTGATCGCCGTGTTGATGACCGTACTCGCGCTGGCCGGCGTGAGCGCGTTGATCGCCGCGCAGGTCGTGCAGCTCGCCGCCGATCTGCCGCAATACCAGGAAGCCATCGAACAGAAGATCGAGACGGTGCAGGAAAAAACCGTCGGTCGCGCCGATTCGCTGATGACGCGCGCCGCCGCGGCCCTGCAGCGCGTGACGCCCACGCCGCCGCCCTCGCCGCCGCAGCCGCGCGGGCGCGCTGCGCGCAACCAGCCGCAGCAGCCGATGCCGGTGGAAGTCCACACGCCCGCGCCCACGCCGATGCAGCTCGCGCAGAAGGCCTTCGCGCCGGTGATCGCGCCGCTGGAGACCGGCTTTATCGTGCTGGTGGTGACGATCTTCATCCTGTTGCAGCGCGAGGACCTGCGCGACCGGCTCATCAGCGTGTTCGGCTCCGACGACCTGCACCGCACCACCACGGCCATCAACGACGCCTCCGAGCGTCTGTCGCGCTACTTCGTGGCCCAGCTGGGGGTGAACGTGTCAGTGGGCGCGGTGCTCGCGGTGGGGCTGGCGGGCATCGGCGTGCCGGGGGCGCTGCTGTTCGGCGCGGTGGCGGCGCTGCTGCGCTTCGTGCCGTACATCGGCATCTGGATTGCCGCCGTGATGGCCACGTTGCTGGCCGCCGCGATCCAGCCGCAATGGACCATGGCGGTGTGGACGCTGATCTTCTTTATCGTCGTCGATGTGGTGGCGGGCCAGTTCGCCGAGCCGATGCTCTATGGCCGCCGTTCGGGACTCTCGCCGCTCGCGGTGGTGGTGGCCGCGATCTTCTGGAGCTGGCTGTGGGGGCCGATCGGCCTCGTGCTGTCAACGCCGCTCACGCTGTGCATCGTCACGCTCGGCCGTTACGTGGATCGCTTGAACTTTTTGACCATCCTGCTGGGCGACCAGCCGGCGCTCACGCCCGCGCAAACCTGCTACCAACGCCTGCTTGCCGACGATCCGCATGAAGCGCTCTTGCAGGCCGACCGCCTGCTGGTCGATATGCCGCTGATCGACTACTACGAACAGGTGGTGTTCGAGGGCCTGCGCTTCGCGCGCAACGACGTGCTGCGCGGCGTGCTGCCCGCCGAGCAACTGGCGCGCATCAATCAGGCGCTGCTCGACATCGTCGAAGACCTCGAATCCGTGGACGATTCGCGCCACACGGCGCGCCGCAAAGGCGAGGACGTTGAGGTGCCAGTCGAAGTGCCGCACGACGGCCGCCTCGTGCTGTGCGTGCCGGGGCGCGGTGCGTTCGACGAGGTGGTGGCGGCCATCGTTTGCCAGTTGCTGCTGCGCGCGCGCATTCCCTGCACGGCGACCACTTACGACGACGTGCGCAACACCAAGGCGGGCATGGTGGATGCGCTGGACATCCACGCGATTTGCCTGGTGTCGCTCGACGCCTCGGAATCGCCGCCGTACCTTCGCAACCTGGTGCGGCGTGTGCGCGAACGCGCGCCGGACATGCCGATCGTCGTCGGCGTGCGCGCGCTGCGTCGCGACGAAGGCATAGGGATCGCGACCAACAACGACACCGCCACGCATCTTGCCGCCACGCTGCGCGATCTGGTCGAGGAGTGCGGCGCGGCGATGGTGCGTCAACCGGAGGCTGCGGCGCGACAACGCATGTGATGGCGGCGGCGTAGCGCTCGACGCGGTGAATGTGACAGTCACGTCGGTGTCACATTCAGGCCTGATGATATGCGCCCCTGTGCCCCTGGTTGCGGCATTACTAGGAGACATGAATTGTTGAGCCCGCACGAGTTCGCCACGCTGATGTTGATCCGCCACGCGCCGGAACAGATCGACATGAACCGTCACGAACTCGATACCCTGCTTGAACGCCAGCTCGTCGCGCTCGAAACGCGCGCCGAAGGTCACCGCCTGCCGTCGCTCACGACCGCGGGCCACTCGCTGCTCGAAGCGCTCGGCCGCGTCGAGCCCCTGCGCGTCGCGCACGACGATATGAGTTTTGATACGCATTGATCGGGACCGACGTGAGCACGCATCGAGCGAGTTGCGTGCGAGCGCCAGTAGAATGAGCGCCTGATCAATTGCGCTGAGCATTCAGCCAGCATTTGGCCATATCGTCCGCCCATGAAACGCTTCGCCGTCGCTTTTTATGCCGCCCTGCTCGCGGCTTCGCTGAACACCGCCCACGCCGCCGACCTTGATCGCGCCGATCCCGACCGCGCGCAGATCCTTGCAACGGCCCATCGTCAGGATCCCGTCGAAGGCCGCTTTGTCGTGCTCGATATGTTGAAGGACGGCAATGCCGCCTATCTGTGCGCGGTGGTGCGCGATAAGGATGGCGAACTCGAGCGTACCGATGAGTCTGTCGAGGTTCACCTGCTTGCTTTCCGCAAGCAGTCGGACGGCTGGAAGGCCAGTGCCGTAACCGGCGTTTTTACCAGCGATCCGCCCAATCCCAAAGACTGTCTGCTGGAAGGTCACATCATCAAGACACGCGCCGATATCGACGCATTCGTGAAGCTCGTGAACCGTCCCTGAAACTGGATGCGCGCGCACCCATTTCTCTCACGCCCCACGCCCCAAAAAAATCGCCGGCGGTTGCCCGCCGGCGTTCAAGACTTCGACTCTGCATGGTCCCAGAATGAACGGGGACAGGGTATGGTGCGCGGCGCACAGACCGGCAAGTCAGTCGATCCGCTGCCGTGCTCCATAAGCTGATTAACGGTCAACTCGCGAAAAGGTTGAATGCGGAAAAACCCGCTCGCTCGTCAACCCTGGTCGAACCGTCATCGGTAAAAAAGACCTTCTGGCAAGGCGTAAAACGTTTCCACGTTGTCTTCTCGCTGTTTCAACGCCTTGCGCGACGCTGCGTTAGCGGCGATCCACCCACACCGTCTGGATGTTGCAGAACTCGTGCATCCCGAAGCTGGACAACTCGCGCCCGAAGCCGCTCTTCTTTACGCCGCCGACGGTCACGCGCGGGTCGGTTGCCACATCACCGTTGATGAAGACCGCGCCCGTGTCCATCTGCGCGGCCAGTGCATTCGCGCGCTCGACGTCGCCTGACCAGATCGTGCCGCCCAGACCGAACTCGCTATCGTTGGCCATGTCGACGGCGTGCTGCGCGTCGCGCGCCACGATGATTGCCGCGACCGGTCCGAACAGCTCTTCCTTGAACGCGGTCATGCCCGGACGCACGTCGGCGAGAATCGTCGGCGCGTAGTAGTTGCCCGCGCCTTCGATCTTGTTGCCGCCGATCACGAGGCGTGCGCCTTCGGCGATCGAACGCTCGACCTGGTTGTGCAACTCGTCGCGCAGGTCGTAGCGCGCCATCGGGCCGATAAAGGTGCTGTCCTCGCGCGGCGAACCGATGCGCAGCGCCTTCACGGCTTCGACAAAACGCGTTTCGAATTCGGCGGCGATGCTTTCCTCGACGATCAGGCGCTTGGCGGCCAGGCACACCTGGCCCGTATTACCGTAGCGGCCCAGCACGGCGGAGCGCACGGCCTCGTCCAGATCGGCGTCGGCGAGCACGATGAAGGCATCCGAGCCGCCCAGTTCCAGCACGCACTTCTTGAGCGCCGCACCCGCCAGCGCGGCGATGGCCGAACCGGCGCGCACGCTGCCCGTGACCGCGACGGCGGCGATGCGCGCATCGGCGATCACCGGTGCGACGCGCTCGGGCGGCAGGTTCAGCACTTCGAACGCACCTTCGGGCAGATCGGTAGCCGCGAGCGCATCGCGCAGCAGGTAGGCGCTGCCCATCACGTTCGGCGCGTGCTTGAGTACGTAGGTATTGCCCGCGAGCAGCATGCTCACCGCGCCGCGCAGGACTTGCCAGATCGGGAAGTTCCACGGCATGACCGCGAGGATCGGGCCGAGCGGGCGGAATTCCTGGCGCGCGACGCCGCTCAGCACCGGCGCATTCAGGGGCGCGAGCATCGCCGGGCCGTTTTCGGCATACCACTCGGCGAGCGCCGCGCACTTTTCGACTTCGCCGCGCGCCTGGGCAACCGGCTTGCCCATTTCGTCGGCCATCATCGTGGCGAAGGCCTGCTTGCGCTCGCGCAGCACATGCGCGAGCTGCACCAGCACGGCGGCGCGTTGCGCGACGGGCGTGTCGCGCCAGACGCGCGCGGCGCTGGCGGTGCGCACCAGCGCGGCTTCCACGGCGACTTCGCTGTCGAACGCATAGGTGGCGAGGATTTCGCCGTTGGCGGGGTTGCGCGAGACGGCGCCGATGGTGCCGATGGTGTCGTTTGTCGTGGTCATGCTGGGCTCCTCAAAGGAAACGCGATGATGAATGAGCCACAGCATACGATCTGGCAATCCTCAGTGAAAGTGAATAATATTGAATAAATTGTTCTCTCGGAGTGAGGAAGTGGAGCTGGCTCAACTGCAGATCTTTCGCGAAATCGCCGATGCGGGCAGCGTGCAGGCCGCGGCGCTTCGGCTGCACCGCGTGCCGTCCAATCTGACCACGCGCCTGAAACAACTGGAGGAGGAACTGGGCGCGGAGCTGTTCATCCGCGAAAAGATGCGCCTGCGGCTGTCCGCGACGGGCGCGGCGTTTCTCGATTACACACGCCGTATTCTCGATCTGGTCGACGAAGCGAAGCTGTCCGTGGCGGGCGACGAGCCGCGCGGCGCGCTGCCGCTCGGTTCGCTCGAAAGTGTGGCGGCCGTGCGCATTCCGCCGGTGCTGGCGGCGTTTCATCGGCGCTATCCGGAAGTGGCGCTCGATCTGTCGACGGGGCCGTCGGGCGAACTGATCGATCGCGTGCTGGAAGGGGAACTGGCGGCGGCTTTCGTCGACGGGCCGGTTTCGCATCCCATGCTGACCGGCGTGCCCGTGTTCAGCGAGGAACTGGTGCTGATTTCGGCGGCCAATCGCAAGCCGATCAAGCGCGCCAAGGACGTGAACGGCGCGAACATCTACGCGTTCCGCTCGAACTGTTCGTATCGGCGCACATTCGAGCGCTGGTTCGAGGAGGATCATGCCGCGCCCGGACGCGTGTTCGAACTGGAGTCGTATCACGGCATGCTGGCGTGCGTGTCGGCGGGCGCGGGTCTCGCGCTGCTGCCTGCAAGCTTGCTGGAGAGCATGCCGAGCCGGGGCGCGGTGACGGCGCACAAGCTGCCGGCCTCGGTGCGAGCGGTGACGATTTATCTGGTGTGGCGCAGCGATCTGCGCGCGCCCGCGGCGCTGCGGCGGCTGGTGGAAATGCTGGAGGCGCAACGGGCCGAAGCGACCGACAAACCCGTCGAAACCACGGCATGAAAAGCGCTCCGGCACGCCGATGGACACATTATCGGCAAGCCGGAGCGAACCCCAGTCCAGACCGGCTCATCGAGATTATCGAGCGGCCCAGGTAGTCTCGGAGAAGACTGCGCGCATCGTAGCAAGCGGGTTTGCTATCGTGAACGAAGCCTTTGGCATAACGAAATCAGCGCGTGCCTTCGATGATGCTTCGATGTTGTTCACGCGCCTTCAGTCATGCGCATGCAAGCGCCGATGCAACGGCCCAAGCGCCATCGACAGCAGCACGCACACAGCCAGAATCGCCACCAGCGCGAACATCGACACCTTGAAGGCCGCTGCGTAATCGTGCGCCGCGGGATGCGCGCCCAGCCGCGCGAAGAACAAGCCGCCGAGCGTCGCCGCGCCCACCGCCGCGCCGATCTGCAGCATCGCCGTGACCATGCCCGATGCCACGCCCGCACGCGCCGGTTCGACTTCGGCGAGCACGATGCGTACCACGGACGGCAGCACCAGGCCCTGGCCGATCCCCATCGCCGCAAGTCCCACGTAGAAGCCCGCGCCCGGCGCCGAAGCGCCCGCAAGCGTCGCCGCCGTGGCAAGCCCAAGCGCGATCAGCACATAGCCGAGCGTGAGCACGCGATAGCCGCCGAAACGCGCGACGAGACGCGGCATCACGAGCGGACTAGACAGAAAGCCCACGCCGAACGGCAGGATCGCGAACCCCGACGCGAGCGGCGACCAGTGCAGCCCGCCTTGCAGGTAAATGCCGTAGCTCAGGAAAAACGCGCTCAGCAGATAGAACAGAAACGCCAGCGCAAGCCCCAGCGCCACCACGGGATTGCGCAGCAGCCGCACATCGAGCAGCGGATCCTTGCCTGCCGCAAGTGTGCGCATTTCCACGCGCAGCAGCAGGCCCAGCACGGGCGCCGATGCGGCCAGGCAAAACAGCATCCACGCGGGCCAGCCTTCCTCGCGACCGCGCGTGAGCGGGTAGACCAACATCAGCAGAAACAGCGACAACAGCAGCGTGCCGGGCAGGTCGATACGCGCGCCGCGCGGCGGCCGGCTTTCTGGAATAAAGCGCCAGCTGCCGAGCAATGCGAGGACGCCAATCGGCAGGTTGACGAGAAAGATCGCGCGCCAGCCCAGCCCGAACGGATGCAGGCTGATGAGCGCGCCGCCGCCCAACTGGCCGATCACCGCCGCGACGCCGAACACGAAGCCGTAAAGGCCCATCACGCGCACCTGCTCGTGCGGCGCGTAGACGCTGCGGATGGTCGCCAGCACCTGCGGCGCGAGCACGGCGGCGAAGAGGCCCTGCAGGATCCGCCCGAACACGAGCACCGTGCCATCGGCGGCGAGACCGCAGAGCGTCGAAGCCAGCACGAAACCCGCCATGCCGATCATGAACATGCGCTTGCGGCCGTAGAGGTCACCCAGCCGCCCGCCCGTGATCTGCGCGACCGCGTTGGCGCAGGCGTAGGCAGAGACCACGAGCTGCAATTGCGATGCGCTGGCGGCCAGACCGTCGTGAATCGAGGGCATCGCCAGATTGACGATGAAGTAGTCGACTGGCGGCAGGATCGCGCCGATCAGCAGGACGACCAGCGCCCAGCCTGAATGACCGTGCGCGGCAGCGCAGGCGGAAGGAGGCGCAGCCGCGCGCGGCGCGGCGGTGAGGGTGTTGTCGGACATGGCGGACTCGTCTCAAGAGTGGCTGGTGCAGCGGGCGCGCCATCACGGGTTGGCGCACTGCACCATTGGATGAGCCATTGTGCTATAGCACGCATCCGGCGGAAAAGCGGGAATAAGTGGTACTATCCATCGAGTTAATCGATGGATAGCGAGGCAGGGGAACAGCATGCGCGGTTTCGAACTGGATCAGTTGCGCACCTTCACGGTGGTGGTGGATGCGGGCAGCCTCACGGCCGCCGCGCCATCGCTGCATCTGTCGCAGTCCACGGTCAGCGAGCAGATGCGCAAGCTGGAGGTGCGCGCGGGCGTGCCGTTGTTCGTGCGCAGCAAACGCGGGGTCGAAACCACGCCCGCAGGCGCCCGGCTGCTGACGCACGCGCGCCGCATCGTGGCGCTCAACGAAGCCGCCTTCGACGATGTGCGCGGCCAGGCGATCAAGGGCGAGTTGCGCGTCGCCATCACCGATTACTACCGCACCCACGAAGTGGCCGGCATGCTTGCGCGGCTGCGCGAGTGCTATCCGCAACTGAGTCTGCACGTGAGCACGATGAAGAGCGTCGAGATCGAGCAGGCGCACGCGCGCCGCGAAATCGACCTGGGCGTGGTGATGAATATGTCGGTGGGCGCGGTGCGGCCCGCGAGCGGCGATGCGCGCTGGGTGCTGCGCCGCGAGCCGCTGCATTGGGTCGCTTCACCCGCGCTGGCGGAGACATTGCCCGACCCGCTGCCGCTCGTGCTGCTACCGAACGACTGCATGCTGCATCAGATTGCGGTGCATTCGCTGGAGGAGCAGGGGCGTGCTTTCGTGATGGGCCATAGCGCGTCGGGCGTGGCGGGCTTGCAGTCGATGCTGGCGGCGGGGCTGGGCGTGGGATGCCTGTGCGCGTCGGCGGTGCCGGACGGTCTGGTGCGACTGCCGGCGCGTCATCGGTTGCCCGCGCTGCCGGAAGCGGTGTTTTCGCTCACGCCGCCGCTGGATGGGGAGAGCGAGACGGTGACGCAGGCGCGCGAGGTGTTGGCGCGACAACTGGTGGTTTGAGCGTGGCGAGTGAGGCGCTCACCACCCGATCCGATGTTTCTCGTCGGTTTCGCGATGGCGCACGTCGTCGTCGCTATGCAGATAGAGGCTGGTGGTGCTCAGCGACGCGTGGCCCAGGTTATCGCGCACGAGGCGCAGATCGACGTCGCCATCGGCCATGTGCGAGCCCGCGCTGTGCCGCAGCCAGTGCGCCGACGCCGCCTCAAGCCGCGCCGCGCGCGCCTGGGCCTGCGCGGAATCCGCCGCCCCATCCATCTCGCGCAAACGCTGCGCCGCGCCCGCAAAAATCCCCTTCACGATCGTATGCAGCGCCGTGCGCGTGAGTGGCTTGAGCGATTTGCCGATCGGCAGCACCAGCGGCGTGCTCTCGTGCGGCGCGGGCAGCGCGGCAAGACCGCGCGCGGTGCGGTAGCGCGCCAGCTCCGTCATCATTTCGGCGGTCGCGGGCACGAGTCGCCGACGCTCGCCCTTGCCCAGCACATCGAGCCACCAGCGCTCCACTCCCGAGCCATCGCGGCGCGCGAAAAAATCGCCCATCGTGTTCCCGCCAACTTCGGAGATACGCAGGCCGCCCAGATACAGCAGCGTGAGCAGCCAGCGCGTGCGGCTGTGATGCTCGCGCTCGCGCGCGCTCTCGCGCGGCAGACTGTCGACGTACGCTTTCACCTCGTCCCACAATTCGCGTTCCAGATAGCGCGTGATGCGCGGCGCGGCACGGCGCGCACGCTGGCGCGAGAGCGAAAGCGGATTGCCGGCCAGATAACCGGCGCTCACGAGCCAGGAAAACAGCGTGTTGAGGATCACCATCGCCTGACGCTGACTGGCGGCGGACAGGGGCCCGTAGAACGGCCGCCAGCGCGCATCGTCGCGCGCGTGCTTGCGGCCGCCGCCCGCGACCCAGCGCGCGGCGGGCTGCGGATCGGCGAGAAAATGCTGATACGCGAGCAGATCCTCGTGCGTAAGCGAAGACAGCGGCTTGCCCAGTTGCACGATGGCCCAGAGCAGCAGGCGCTCGCTTTCCTTGCGATAGGTCTCGAACGTGGCCTTGGAGTCGGCGACGCGCGCGAGCCACGCGCGGATCGCTTCGAGGTCGTTGGCCGCCGCAATCTGCATGCGGCCAGGCGCGCGATTGACGCCGTCGCGGCCATCGAGATCGGCGGGCAGTTCGAGGGCGTCGAGCGGACGGGGAGCGAGCAGGGCGGTGTGCATGTCGAAACGTGGATGAAACCACGTGGACTATAACGCGGATCGCGCGCCGCCCGAAGCGTGCGCCCGGACGAAAAAAAACCGCGCGGCCCTTGCGGGCGGCACGGCGTTGGCGGAGGGCGCGTTCTAGCTTGTGGCGCTCGCATCCGGCAGACGCGGACCGTAGTGGGCGGCGTGGGCCGGATCGACGCCGTTGATGGCGGGCGGCGCGCTCGTGATTTCGGCATGGCTGGCCGCAGCCGATGCACCCGGCACCATCGCCGACAAGGTCGAGCCGTTCAGACCGATTTCCTTGAGCAGCGAATCGACCAGCGGGGCGTGCGCGCGATAGGCCAGCGCCGCCGACATGGCCTGCTCGGCCAGATTGCCGTTGCCATTGCCGCCCACGGACACGCCGTCGTTGGCCGCGCCGCCCTGGCGGTTCAGACCATCGACCTGAATGATCTTGATGCCGTCGATGGACTTCATCGGCTCGACGGTCTGCGCGATGATCGACGGCAGCGCCTGCAGCAAGGCCAGCTTGAACTTCAGCGAAGTCTGGTCCGACGAGAGCGTGTTGATCGCGTCGTTCAGGGCGCGCTGCGCCTCGGCTTCGGCGAGTCCCTTCTTGCGGGCGGCTTCGGCCAGTTCAACGATCGCCGTGGCCTGCATTTGCGCGGCTTCACGTTCCGCGCGCGCCTTGGTCGTGACGTGCACCGCGCTCGTTTCCGCTTCCTGTGCGGCTTCGATCAGCGCGACCTGCTTGGCGCGGTCGGCTTCGGCGGTGCGGCGCGTGGTTTCCACGAGCTGCTCGGCCTTGACCGCTTCGGCGAGGGACTCATTGGCGCGCGCCTGCGCCGTCGATTGCGCTTCCGACTTCTGCGCGATGATGATCGCGCGTTCCTGCTCGGCAATCTGCGTGACCTTGGCCTGCTCGATTTCCTTCACGCGGATTTCGCGGTCGGCTTCCACCTTGCGCGAACGCACGGCCTGCTCGCGCTCGATTTCTGATTCCTGCACCTGACGCTCGGCAGCGATACGGCTTTGCTCGGCTTCCTGGTGGCGCTGCGCCTCGAACGCGGTGATGCGTGCGTTCTGTTCGGCGGTACGCGTCTTCACCTGCTGCTCCTGCTCAAGCTTCATGAACGATTCCTGCTGATCGATCTCGAGACGCTTGGAGAGCGCATCGCGATTCTTCTCGCGCACGGAAACTTCGGTATCCTGCTCGACCTCGTTGCGCTCCTTGCGACGGCGCTCGGTTTCCTGCGTGAGTTTGGTGAGACCTTCGGCGTCGAACGCGTTGTTCGGATCGAAGTATTCCTTCGAGGTCTGGTTGAAGTTGGTGAGCGAGACGCTTTCCAGCTCCAGGCCGTTTTTGGTGAGGTCTTCCGCCACGGTGTTCTGCACGCCTTGCACGAATTTTTCGCGTGCGTCCTGCAGGTCCTGCATGGTCATTTGCGCGGCCGTCGAGCGCAGCGCATCGACGAACTTGTCGTCCACCAGCGCGCGCAGGTTTTCGGGCGCGAGCGTGCGCTGGCCGAGCGTTTGGGCGGCGGTCGAAACGCCTTCGGCAGTGGGCGCGACGCGCACGAAGAACGCCACCACGACGTCGACGCGCATGCGGTCCTTGGTGATCAGGCTATCGCGCGAGGCGCGGCTGACTTCGAGCTTGAGCGTGTTCATGTTGATCGGAATGACCTCATGGAACACGGGCAACACGACCGCGCCGCCGCTCATGATGACGCGCTGGCCGCCCAGACCCGTGCGCACGAAGGCGCGTTCGGCTGAAGCGCGCACGTAGAGGCGCGCGAAAATCAGGCCGATGAGGCCGAGGCCGACGATGACCGCCAGACCGACGGCACCCCAGAATATGATCGTATCCATTGCGATGGTTGACTCTCGATGTGGTTAAGAAAGTGTGTCCCCCTCTCCCTTGGGAGAGGGGTTAGGGGAGAGGGAGTGAGTGTGTATTCCACTCCCCAGCCCTCTCCCTGAGGGAGAGGGAGTAATCAGCCGCTCCCCTCTCCCTACGGGAGAGGGGCCGGGGGAGAGGTGTGGCGTGGACTCTTGATCGCCCGATACAACGACCCCGAAACCCGCGCAGTAATCAGCACCGTCTGCCCGCGCACGAACGCCAGTCCTGGCTCATCCGGCTCGATACGAACGTAATGCGCCTGGCCGAATTCATCGACGAAACGTGCTTCAGCCGGATTACCCTGCGTAGCCTCGCCAGTAACAATCCTCACGGCGCGACCAATAAAATCAATCTCCGATAAGGCGCTCGATTCTTCCTGCGGCACGATACGGCCAATCGGCTTACCGGTTTTACGCACAAACACCAGCGAAAGCGGCAGCGCCACAACTGCCGCCAAAGCCGGCGGCAACATAAAATGAAACAGCGCATGCAGCACCCACTGCAGCAGCAATCCCGCAATAGCAAAGCCTGTTAGAAACAGCGCGAGTAAAACAAGAAACGGCACGCGGCCCACATGCAGCCAGCCGAGTAGCTGGCCGATAAAACCCGTATCCGCACCACTAGCCGCATGGTCGATATCGAATTGATGGGCAATCAGATTGCCCGCATGCGCCGTGACGCTAAAGCCGAACAATAAAGTCACGCTTTCCAGTACGGCGATCACAATCATGATGCCGATCGCCACGATGAATGGCGCATATCCCGGTTGCAACAAGGTGGTCATTGAGTTTTATCGTTTCTGCGTTATCCCGCTGTAAGTTTATATCGGAATGATGCAATGCACTAAATGCGTCACGCATAAAGGCATAAATAAACCAATGCGGGTGGCATTAATCTAGCGCGTTGCACATAAAAAATCCGTAAATATCAGGTGAGGAGTGACAAGGTAATGACTGTCACGAAAGCTTGAATAAAATTGCGATTAAACCGTGGCGATCAGAAACGATTCGCCCCTGGCGGGTTTCAACCCGTCGTCGCGGCCGCTGAAATAGCGCGCGACGATCTCGTCGGTGCCGATGTGTTCGGCATGCGAGAAACCCGCTTCACGCGCGAGATCGAGCATTTGCCCGGGGCGAAAGAAACTCACGAACGGCGTGCCCGCCGCTCGTGCCCGCTCGTAGACGGCGGCATGCTGCGAGCGCTCCGGCTCGTCGATCATGTCCAGCGGCAGCGTGAATGTCATGGCCAGCAGGGAGCCGCGCGCGAGTTGCGTGACTTCGCGCAGCGTCGCCAGGTTCGCTTCGCGCGTGAGATACATCGACACGCCCGTCGATGCCACCACCGCGGGCTGCGCGGAATCGAAACCCGCTTTCACCAGCTGCGCGCGCCATGAATCGCCTGCCTCGAAATCGACGCCTACGAAGCGCAACCATTCCTGTTCGCGAAATCCCAGATCGGCGAGGCGCTGGCGTTTCCAGGTCTGCGTGTCCGGGTGATCGACTTCATACACGTGCATGCGCGCGGCGATCTCGGGGCGGCGTTGCGCGAAGGTATCGAGGCCCGCGCCCAGCAGGACATATTGCGCGACGCCCTGCGCAAGCTGTGCCACGACCAGGTCTTCGATCAGGCGCGCGCGGCCCACGATCGAGGCGCGATAGCCGTGTGTGCCCTCGGGATCCATATCGGGACGTTTGCGCCAGTGCGCGTCGGGTGCGGCGAGTTGCATGCCCAGTTCGTCTACCAGCACATGCGGCGCGGCATCGACCTGGACATGCAGCGCGCGCCAGAGCGCGGTGCGGATCGCGGTGGAATCGGGCGTAGCTGCGGACATGTGCGTCTCCGGTGGCGTTAGCTAGTTTGAAGAATACGTCTGTGCGTCCGTCGGCGTCGCGCCATAGACCTCCGCGCTCACGGCGCGCAGCGCTTCGATCATCACTTCCGCAGCCGGCGACAGCAGCTTGTCCGCGCGCGTGATGATGCCGAAGTCGTCCATCTGACAGTCCATCGGCAGCGGCAGGATCGCCACCATGCCGTGCGCCGCGTAGTAGCGCGCCACGTCGCCGGTCAGCACGGCGATCATGTCGCTTTGTTCCAGCACGCGCGTGATGAACAGCAGCGCAGGTGTTTCCACTACATTCGAAGGCGGCGCGAGGCTTGCGCGCTGGAACATCAGCTCGAAGCGATGGCGCAGCACGCTCGCCACCGGCGGCACCACCCAGGTCGCGCGGGCGACATCGGCGAGTGTCAGCGGCTTTTCAGCGTCATCGGCGGCGTCGGCTGAAGCTGAGAACAGCGGATGCCCCGGTCGCACCACCGCGCACACCGGTTCGCCCGTGAGCGCTTCGTAACGCAGCGCGAGCTTGTCGTGCTCGGCGGAAAGCCGCCCGAGCACCACGTCCAGCTTGTCTTGCGCCAGGTGTTCGAGCAGTGCGTTGCTCGCGTCGATCTCCACCGATATGCGCATATTCGCGTGCGTGCGCTTGACCGCCGCCACGGCGGCCGGCAGCACGCGCACGCCTGGCGAGGTGATCGCGCCCACCGCAACATGGCCCAGCCGCCCGGCCTTGAGCGCGGTCAGTTCTTCCTGCGCCTGATCGAGGCTGCCCAGCACGGCGCGCGCGTGACGGATCAGCGCGTCGCCATACAGCGTGGGTTTCATCCCGCGTGGCATGCGCTCGAACAGCAGTGCGCCCAACATCTCTTCGAGTTCGCGCAGCAGCCTGGATGCGGCGGGCTGCGTCATATTGAGCGCCGCCGCCGCGCGGTGAATATTGCCTTCTTCCGCAAGCGCGACCACCAGCAACAACTGCCGCGTCTTGAGCCGCGTGCGCACGTACCAGGGGCTTGTCTCCAGCATGACGGTGCCTGATTTCCCAAATAGTTCTAAGCGTTTATACCAATGCCGATTTCGATATCGGAACCGTTCTTTTTTTCATTAGAAGGTTATCAGAGTTCTCCTTAGACTATGCGGAACATTCAGCCAATTCAGCCCTACCCACATTCAGACGATGTCGGCAACGAAACCCAAACTGCGCTCCCAACAGTGGTTCGGCACCACGGACAAGAACGGCTTCATGTACCGAAGCTGGATGAAAAACCAGGGCATTCCGGATCACGAATTCGATGGCCGCCCGGTCATCGGCATCTGCAATACGTGGTCCGAACTTACGCCCTGCAACGCCCACTTCCGCAAGCTCGCGGAACATGTCAAACGCGGTATCTATGAAGCGGGCGGCTTCCCGGTCGAATTCCCGGTGTTCTCGAACGGCGAATCGAATCTGCGCCCCTCGGCGATGCTCACGCGCAATCTCGCCTCGATGGACGTGGAAGAGGCGATTCGCGGCAATCCCATCGACGCCGTCGTGCTGCTGTGCGGCTGCGACAAGACCACACCCGCGCTGCTGATGGGCGCGGCGAGCGTGGACGTACCCGCCATCGTCGTGACGGGCGGCCCGATGCTCAACGGCAAGCTCGAAGGCAAGGATATCGGCTCGGGCACGGCGGTCTGGCGTCTGCACGAATCGCTCAAGGCGGGCGAGATCGACCTGCATCACTTCCTCGCGGCCGAAGGCGGCATGTCGCGCTCGGCGGGCACCTGCAACACCATGGGCACCGCATCCACGATGGCCTGCATGGCGGAATCGCTGGGCGTTTCGCTGCCGCACAACGCGGCGATTCCGGCTGTGGATGCGCGCCGCTACGTGCTCGCGCATATGTCGGGCATGCGCATCGTGCAGATGGCGCTGGAAGACCTGAAGCTCTCGAAGATCCTCACGCGCGAGGCGTTCGAAAACGCGATCCGCACCAATGCGGCGATCGGCGGTTCGACCAATGCGGTGATCCATCTGAAGGCGATTGCGGGGCGCATCGGCGTGCCGCTCGAACTGGAGGACTGGCAACGCATAGGCCGCAGCACGCCCACCATCGTCGATCTGCAGCCTTCGGGCCGCTTCCTGATGGAAGAGTTTTATTACGCGGGCGGCTTGCCTGCGGTGTTGCGCCGTCTGGGCGAGGCGAATCTGCTGCCGCATCCGGGTGCGCTCACCGTCAACGGCAAGTCGATCTGGGACAACGTGCGCGAAGCGCCGAACTATAACGACGAGGTCATTCGCCAGATCGACAATCCGCTGATCGCGGACGGCGGCATCTGTATCCTGCGCGGCAATCTCGCGCCGCGCGGCGCGGTGCTCAAACCCTCGGCGGCCACGCCCGAACTGCTCAAGCATCGTGGCCGCGCCGTGGTGTTCGAGAACTTCGATCACTACAAGGCGACCATCGGCGACGAATCGCTCGACGTCGACAAAGATTCGATCCTCGTGATGAAGAACTGCGGCCCGCGCGGTTATCCGGGCATGGCCGAAGTCGGCAATATGGGTTTGCCGCCCAAACTGCTGCGTCAGGGCGTGAAAGACATGGTGCGTATTTCGGACGCCCGCATGAGCGGCACGGCGTACGGCACGGTGGTGCTGCACGTCGCGCCGGAAGCGGCGGCGGGCGGACCGCTGGCGGCGGTGCGCAACGGCGACTGGATCGAACTCGATTGCGAATCGGGCCGCCTGCACCTCGATATCAGCGACGAGGAACTGCAACGCCGCCTGAGCGATGTCGATCCCGCGGCCGCACCGGGCGTGGCGGAACAGCTCGGCAAGGGCGGCTATGCGCGCCTTTACGTCGATCACGTTCTGCAAGCCGACGAAGGCTGCGATCTGGACTTCCTCGTTGGCAAGCGCGGCTCCGACGTGCCGCGTCATTCGCACTGACGCGCAAGGGCAACCCATCATGACGATTGCACTCACGGGCGAGCTGCTGATCGGCTCGCAGACGAAACGCGGCGAAGGCGCGGCGTTTCAATCCATCGACGCGGCAAGCCAGCAGGCCATCGCGCAACCGGTTTTCCACGGCGCGCTGCAAGGCGATGTCGAACAAGCCTGCACGCTCGCCGATGAAGCGTTCGATATTTATCGCGCTTTGTCCGCCGAAAAACGCGCGCAATTCCTCGACGATTGTGCCGTGCGTATCGAAGCACTCGGCGATCAACTGATCGAACGCGCGATGGCGGAAAGTGGCCTGCCGCGCGCCCGGCTGGAAGGCGAGCGCGCCCGCACGGCCAATCAGTTGCGCATGTTCGCCACGCTCGTGCGTAGCGGCGACGCGCTCGACGCGCGCATCGAACCCGCTTTGCCCGAGCGCCAGCCCCCGCGCACCGATCTGCGTTTCTGGCGCATCGGCGTGGGTCCGGTTGCGGTGTTCGGCGCGAGTAATTTCCCGCTGGCGTTTTCGGTCGCGGGCGGCGATACGGCTTCTGCGTTGGCGGCGGGTTGCCCGGTGGTCGTGAAGGCGCATCCGGCGCATCCCGGCACGTCCGAACTCGTGGGCCGCGCGATCCAGCAGGCGGTCGCGGCCGCGGGCCTGCCCGAAGGCGTGTTCTCGCTGCTGTTCGACGCGGGTCATCAAGTGGGCGCGGCGCTGGTGCAGCATCCGGCGATTCGCGCCGTGGGCTTTACCGGTTCGCGCGCGGGCGGTCTTGCGCTGGTGAAGCTGGCGGCAGCACGCGCCGAACCGATTCCCGTCTACGCCGAAATGAGCAGCGTGAATCCGAATCTGCTGTTGCCTGGCGCACTCGCCGCGCGTGGCGAGTCGCTAGCGCGTGAATTCGCGGCATCGGCGACGCTGGGCTGCGGGCAGTTCTGCACGAACCCGGGCTTGATGCTGGGTCTCAAAGGCGCGGCATTCGACGCTTTCACCGCCAACGCCACACGCGAATTCAGCGCGGCGAATGCGGGCGTAATGCTCACGGCAGGCATATTGAGCGCCTATGAAAAGGGCGTGAACCGGCTCGCCCAGCATGCCAGCGTGACGACGCTCGCACGCGGCGCAGCGGCGCCTAACCGCGCGCAAAGTGCATTGCTCAAGGTCAGCGCGCGCGATCTGCTTGCGGACGCAACCATCGGCGATGAAGTATTCGGACCGAGCAGCGTGCTGGTCGAATGCGCCGACGAAGCCGAATTGCGCGCCGTCCTGCGCGGCATCGAAGGTCAATTGACCATCACGCTTCACATGGAAGCCGCCGATACCGATCTCGTGCGCACGCTCCTGCCGCTCATCGAGCGCAAGGCGGGCCGCGTGCTCGTCAACGGCTTCCCGACCGGCGTGGAAGTGTGCGATGCAATGGTCCACGGCGGCCCGTTCCCGGCGACTTCCGATGCGCGCAGCACGTCGGTGGGCACCGCAGCGATCGAGCGTTTCCTGCGCCCGGTCTGCTACCAGAATCTGGCCGATAGCCTGCTGCCTGATGCACTGCGCGACGCGAATCCGCTCGATATCAAGCGGCGCTTCGCAGGCAAACCTGAGAGCGTGAACTAGACCGAAAACGGACACGTCGCCCACGAGAACCGCGCTCAACGCGGACCGGCGACACGCTGGAGCAACACGAAGGAGACAGACAGGATGATCAATCCGCAGGTGCAGCAACCGGGCAAGACCGAGGCAGGCGCGGAGGAAAAGCATATCGTCGGCCATATCGCGCGCCGCCTCGTGCCGTTTCTCGCGCTGATCTACGTGGTGGCCTACGTCGACCGCACGGTAGTGGGCTTCGCGAAGCTGCATATGAACGCGGCCGTGGGCCTGAGCGACGCCGCGTATGGCCTGGGCGCGGGCCTCTTCTTCGTCGGCTACTTCCTGTGCGAAGTGCCGAGCAATCTCGCGCTCGCGCGCTTCGGCGCACGGGTATGGTTCGCGCGCATTCTCTTCACCTGGGGTGCAATTACGATGGCGATGGCCTTCGTCAGCGGTCCGAAGAGTTTTTACGTGCTGCGTTTTCTGCTCGGCGCCGCCGAAGCGGGTCTTTATCCTGGCATTCTGTTCTTCCTGACGCACTGGTTCCCGCTGCGCCATCGCGCGCGCGTGATCGGCCTGCTGGTGCTCGCGCAGCCCATCGCGGGCATCGTCACCGGCCCGATTGCGGGCGCTCTGCTCGAAACGCACGGCTTTTTCGGCCTGTCCAACTGGCAGACGTTGTTTGTCGTAAGCGGTTTGCCCGCCGTGCTGCTGTGCCTGCCCACGCTGCGCCTGCTGCCCGAATCGCCTGCTCATGCGCGCTGGCTCAAGCCTGAAGCGCGCCGCTGGATCGAGCGCGAACTTGCCTCCGACCATCGCAGCTATTCGCTCGACGCGCACCGCAACCCGTTCAGCGCCTTGAAGGACCGCCGCGTGCTGCTGCTCGCGTTGCTGTTTCTGCCGTTTCCGCTGTGCATCTATGGTTTGTCACTCTGGCTGCCTACCATTATCAAGGCGTTCGGCGTGAGCGATTCCACGGCGGGGCTGCTTTCCGCGGTGCCGTATCTGTTCGCGGTAGCGGGCTTGCTGATCGTGCCGCGCCATTCGGATAAACATCGCGAGCGCTATGGCCATATCGTCGTGGTGTCCGCGGTCGCGGCGCTCACGATGGCCGCGAGCGCGTGGGTTCATACGCCGGTGCTGCAACTGCTGTTCATCAGTTTGACCGCGTTTTCGCTCTATTCGATTCAGGCCGTGGTCTGGGCGCTGCCGGGCGAGTTTCTGACCGGCACCAGCGCGGCGGTGGGGATCGCGATGATCAACTCGCTCGCCAATCTGGGCGGTTATCTTGGTCCGTATGGCATCGGCCTGATCAAGGACGCGACGGGCAGCCTCGCGGCCGGACTGTATTTTCTCGCGGCCACATTGTTGGTCGCGGTACTCGCGACTTTCGCCGTTCGCGCGGCGCTGCGCACGCCGGTGCAAAGCGATGGCGCGAACGTAAAACTCGCGCGCGAGTCGTGATTGACCCCTTTGAATCAGCAGGATTGAAGCTATGACGACCAGCAGCACGGCCCGCTACACGGGCATCTTCCCGGTGGTGCCGACCACCTTTACCGCAAGCGGCGAACTCGATCTGCCGAGCCAGAAGCGCGCCGTCGATTTCATGATCGACGCGGGCGTAGACGGCCTGAGTATTCTCGCCAACTTTTCCGAGCAGTTTTCACTCTCCGACGACGAGCGCGAAATCCTCACGCGCACCGTGCTCGAACACGTGGCGGGCCGCGTGCCGGTGATCGTCACCACCACGCACTACGGTTCGAACGTCTGCGCCGCACGCAGCAAGCGCGCGCAGGAGATGGGCGCGGCGATGGTGATGGTGATGCCGCCGTACCACGGCGCAACCTTCCGCGTGCCCGAAGCGCAGATCTACGAGTTCTACGCGCGTGTGTCCGATGCCATCGACATTCCGATCATGATCCAGGACGCCCCTGCGGCCGGCACCGCGCTGTCCGCGCCGTTCCTCGCGCGCATGGCCCGCGAGATCGAACAGGTCTCGTACTTCAAGATCGAAACGCCGGGTGCGGCCAACAAGCTGCGCGAACTGATCCGTCTTGCAGGCGACGCCGCGGAAGGCCCGTGGGACGGCGAAGAAGGCATCACGCTGCTAGCTGACCTCCACGCGGGCGCAACGGGCGCAATGACGGGCGGCGGCTTTCCGGACGGCATTCGCCCGATCATCGTGGCGTGGCGCGAAGGCCGTACCGATGACGCTTTCACGCTGTACCAGAAGTGGCTGCCGCTCATCAATCACGAGAATCGCCAGGCAGGTCTGCTCGCCTGCAAATCGCTGATGAAAGAAGGCGGCGTGATCGATTGTGAACTGCCGCGCCACCCGCTGCCTGCGATGCATCCCGAGACGCGCGCAGAGCTGATTGCGATTGCCCGCAAGCTCGACCCGCTGGTCCTGCGTTGGGGTAAATAAATCATTCGGCATCCAGAATAAAATAATTTCCTTGGGGAAATCTGGACAAAGCGTGGATAAAGGATTGGAGATCGCCATGAATGCGTCGTACACCCTGGCTGTCGTCGGCGTTGGCAAGATCGCGCGCGACCAGCATCTGCCCGCCATCGCGGGCAATCCCGGCTTCGAACTCGTGGCCGCTGCAAGCCGCAATGCGCAAGTCGATAACGTGCGCAATTACAGCGATATCGGCGAATTGCTCAGCGCCGAGCGGGAACTCGACGCCGTGTCGCTGTGCGCGCCGCCGCAGGTGCGTTACGCGCAGGCGCGCGCCGCGCTCGAAGCGGGCAAGCACGTGATGCTGGAGAAGCCGCCGGGCGCGAGCGTGAGCGAAGTGGAAGCGCTGCGCGAACTGGCGAAGCAACACAAACGCACGCTGTTCGCCACCTGGCATTCGCGTTGTGCGAGCGCGGTCGAACCGGCGCGCGCGTGGCTCGCTACCCGCACGCTGCGCGCCGTGCACGTGCGCTGGAAAGAGGACGTGCGCCGCTGGCATCCGGGCCAACAATGGATCTGGGAGCCGGGCGGCCTGGGCGTGTTCGATCCGGGCATCAATGCGCTCTCCATCGTCACGCGCATCCTGCCGCGCGAAGTGCTGCTGCGCGGCGCGACGCTGCATGTGCCCAGCGACTGCGCCACGCCCATTGCGGCCGAACTCGATTGCATCGATACCGATGGCGTGCCCGTGCGCGCCGAATTCGACTGGCGGCACGGCCCGGTCGAGCAATGGGAAATCGACGTGGAAACCACCGACGGCCTGCTGTCGATCTCCGAAGGCGGCAAGCGACTTTCGATCAAGGGCGAGCCGGTTCAACTCGACGCCGAACGCGAATACGCGGCGCTCTACGAGCGCTTCCACTGGTTGATCGCGCATGGCACCGATGACGTGGACGTGCGCCCGCTGCGCCTCGTCGCAGATGCGTTCCTGCTCGGCAGGCATGTCGAAGTCGAAGCGTTTGGACACTAATCGTTCGGATCACGTAACAAATAAACGCAGCACCACACCCAAGGAGACAGGAGCATGACCAGCAACATCCGCCGCTTTACCCTTCGCGCCGTGTTCGCGGCTCTGTGCGTCGCGCCGCTCGGCATGAATATCGCGGCGCACGCCGATTCGCCCACCAAGATCGGCTTTCTCGTGAAGATGCCCGAGCAGGCCTGGTTCATCAACGAGCAGAAGGCCGCCACGGCGCTGGGCCAGAAGGAGAACTTTTCGGTGGTGAATATCGGCACGCCGGACGGTGAAAAGGTGCTGGCTGCGATCGATAACCTCGGTGCGCAAGGCGCGCAGGGCTTCGTGATCTGCGCGCCCGACGTGCGTCTTGGACCGGCCATCCAGGCGCGCGCCAAGCGCTACAACATGAAGTTCGTGACGGTCGACGATCAACTGGTGGATTCGTCGGGCAAGCCGCTGGCGAGCGTGCCGCATCTGGGCATGTCGGCGTTCAAGATCGGCAATCAGGTGGGCACGGCCATCGCCGAGGAAATGAAGCGTCGCGGCTGGAAGCCGGAAGAAGTGGGCGCGCTGCGCATCACCGACTACGAACTGCCGACGGCCAAGCTGCGCACCGACGGCGCGACGGCTTCGCTGATCGCGGGCGGCTTCAAGAAGGAAAACATTTTCGACGCGCCGCAAAAGACCACCGACGACGAAGGCGGTTTCAATGCAGCCTCGCCGGTGCTCGCACAGCATCCGAACATCAAGAAGTGGGTGATCTTCGCGCTCAACGAAGAGAGCGTGCTGGGCGCCGTGCGCGCGACGGAGCAACTGCACCTGCCGGCAAGCGACGTGATCGGCGTGGGTATCAACGGCGCCGGCGAAGCGTTCGCGGAATTCCAGAAGAAGCAGCCCACGGGCTTCTACGGCACGATCGCCGTCAGCTCGACGAATCACGGCAAGGACAGCGCCGAAAACCTCGTCGACTGGATCCGCAGCGGCAAGCAGCCGCCCGCCGATACGCAGACCACCGGCAAGCTGATGACGCGCGACAACTGGACGGCCGTGCGCAGCGAGCTGGGAATTTAAGGCTGTTTTGACGCGTGTTTAAGGGCAGGGATGCAATGACTGAAACCATGACATATGCCGATGCGGCGAGCGCGAGCGCAGCGTTTCAACAGGCTCAACAGGGGAGCCGCGCGTATCTGGAACTCGACGGCATTACCGTGAGTTTTCCGGGTGTGAAGGCGCTCGACCGCGTTTCACTGGAAGTGCGCGCGGGCGAAGTTCACGGTCTGATGGGCGAGAACGGCGCGGGCAAATCTACGCTGCTCAAGGTGCTCTCGGGGGTGAACCAGGCGCAGGAAGGCTCGCTCAAACTGGGTGGTGTGGAGCAGCGCTTCACGACCACCAAGGCGGCGCTCGACGCGGGCATTGCGATCATCTATCAGGAATTGCATCTCGTGCCTGAGTTGACGGTGGCGGATAACCTGATGCTCGGGCAGTTGCCCAATCGCCTGGGCGTGCTTGACGAACGCACGCTCGTGCAGCGCGCGATGGACGAACTCAAGCGTCTGGGCGAACGCATCGATCCCCGCACGCCGGTGAAGAATCTCTCCATCGGCCAGCGACAGATGATCGAGATCGGCAAGGCGCTGATGCGCGACGCGCGCGTGATTGCGTTCGATGAGCCGACCAGTTCGCTGTCGGCGCGCGAAACGGAGAACCTTTTTCGCATCATCAACGCGCTGCGTGCGGATGGCCGCGCGATCATCTACGTCACGCACCGCATGGACGAGGTCTACGAGTTGTGCGATCGCGTGACGGTGTTTCGCGACGGCAAGCGCATCGAGACTTTCGAATCGGTCGCCGATCTCGACCGCAACCGCCTGATCGCGGCGATGGTAGGGCGCTCGATCGAGGACGTGTACGGCTATCGTTCGCGCCCGGCCGGCGAGGTGCTGCTCGAAGCGAAGGGACTGCTTGGGCCGGGTCTGGCCGAGCCTGTGTCCTTTACCGCACGGCGCGGCGAGATTGTCGGCTTCTTCGGGCTGGTGGGCGCGGGCCGCTCCGAGCTGATGAAGCTGATTTACGGCGCGACGCGTGCGAGCGCGGGCCATGTCGAGCTGAACGGCAAACGCGTGAATTTCGCGAGCCCGCGTGACGCCGTGCGCGCAGGTATCGCGTTGTGCCCGGAGGACCGCAAGCAGGAAGGCATCGTTGCTATTGCTTCGGTCGCGGACAACCTCAACATCAGCGCGCGCCGTCACTTCAGTCCCGCACGCTTTCTGCTCGACGCCAGGCGCGAGCGCGATCTGACCGACGACTACATCAAGAAGCTCGCGATCAAGACGCGTAACGGCGATACCGCCATCGGCACGCTTTCGGGCGGCAACCAGCAGAAGGTAATCCTGTCGCGCTGGCTGGCCGAACGCATCGAAGTGTTCCTGATGGACGAGCCCACGCGCGGCATCGACGTGGGCGCGCGCGCCGAAATCTACAACCTGCTTTACGAGCTTGCCGAAGCGGGCCGCACCGTGATCATGGTGTCGAGCGATCTCGCTGAAGTGATCGGCGTGGCCGACCGCATCATCGTGATGCGCGAAGGGCGCATTGCGGGCAGCGTGCCGAAAGCCGATGCCTCGCCCGACGAACTGATCAAGCTCGCGCTGCCGCGTTGAAAACCTGAGCAGTGCAATTGAAATTGCAACCGAAACGAAACCAGAGATGAGTCAAGCCATGCAGCCACAGGGCACGCCTACCGTCAACGAAGCCGCCGCGCCGATTACGCCCTCGCGGGCCCGTGCGTGGGACATGATCAACAAATCGGGCATCGTGGTGGTGTTCGTGGTGCTGTTCGCGGTACTCTCCGCAACGGTCCCCGACTTCCTCACCACCCGCAATATTCAGGGCCTTTTGCTCTCCGTCACGCTGATCGGCTCGATTGCCGTGACCATGATGTTCGTGCTCGCACTGGGCGAAGTCGACCTGTCCGTCGCGTCGATCGTCGCGTTCTCGGGCGTGGTGGCCTCGACCGTCATCACGCAGTCGCATAGCGTGATGCTTGGTATCGCCGCGGGCATTCTGGCGGGCGGCGCGGTCGGCCTCGTCAACGGCGTGCTGATCGCGCGCTTCAAGATCAACTCGCTGATCGCCACGCTTGCGATGATGGAAGCAGTGCGCGGCCTCGCCTTCCTCACCTCGAACGGCGACGCCGTGATGATCTCGGAGGAGCGCTTCTTCGATCTGGGCGGCGGTTCGTTCCTCGGCATCTCGTTTCCGATCTGGAGCAACATCATCGGCTTCGTGGTGTTCGGCTTCCTGCTCAAGAAAACCGTGTTCGGCAAGAACGTGCTGGCCGTGGGCGGCAACGGCGAGGCCGCGCGTCTGGCGGGCCTGCCGGTCACGCGCATCAAGATCACGGTGTTCGTGCTGCAAGGGCTGGTGACGGGCTTCGCGGGCGTGATGCTGGCTTCGCGTATGAGCCTGGGCGATCCGAAGACCTCGGTGGGCCTGGAGCTGGGCGTGATCTCGGCCTGCGTGCTGGGCGGCGTGTCGCTCACCGGCGGCGTGGCGACGATTTCCGGCGTACTGGTGGGCGTGCTCATCATGGGCGCGGTGCAGGACGCCATGAGCCTCATGAATGTGCCGACGTTCTATCAATACCTGATTCGCGGCGGCATTCTGTTGCTGGCGGTGCTGTTCGACCAGTTCCGTCGTAGCAAGCGGGCGGTGTGAGCGTGAGGCGCGGCGGGCGGGTGGCGGGAATAACCAGTGCGCGCCCGCACGCGGCCTCACGTATCCAGCGCCGCGCCCCCCAGAATCGACTTCGCATCGGCCCGTGCATTGTCGAGCTGCACGAGGCTCGCCTGTCTTGCGGCCAGTGCATCGCGATGCTCGATGGCGGTGAGGATCGCCTTATGACGCGGCAGCGAAAGCGCGTGGGTATTGGGATGGCGGCTGGTGAGCTTGATCGATTCGCCCAGCGCCAGCGACAGCATATTGCCGATATAGCCGAGCATGTCGTTATGCGTGGCGGCCATGATCGCGCGGTGGAACTCCAGATCGGGTTCGAGCAGATCGTCGGCGGTTTCAGCGTTTTCCATACGCGCGTAAGCGGCGGCGATGCGCTCGCGATCTTCGTCGGTGGCGGAAATCGCGGCGAGCGCGGCCGCCGCCGGCTCGATGATCTGCCGCACCGTCATGAGCGAGCGGAAGAATTCGCCTTCGGGCAGGCTGTTGACGGTCCAGAACAGCACATCGGGGTCGAGCATGTGCCATTCGTCGCGCGGGCGCACCACGCTGCCCACGCGCGGCTTCGACACCACAAGGCCCTTGGCCACCAGCACGCGCGTTGCCTCGCGCAGCACCGGGCGGCTCACGCCGTAGATTTCGCACAGGCTGGGTTCGGGCGGCAGGCGCTGGCCCGGCGCGAGCGCGCCGCCAACGATCTGCATGCCAAGCTCCTGCACGATACGCGCGTGCATGCTCTTGCGTTTCTCTAGATTGCGGTAATCCATAGATGATCCGACCGGGCTTGCCGGTCAGGCATGCCCCCTGTTGACGACGACTACGCGCTGGTGGCGCGCATCGCCCGGTATTCTCGCCGCACGATGTCCATGAGCTCCGCCACCGAAGTGAGCGCGCTCTTTTGTTCATACGTCACGCGGCCCCGCTGCATCAACATGATGCGATCCGCGATATCGAGCGTCTGCGCATAGTTGTGCATGATCATGATAATGGATAGCCCGCCCTTTTCCTTAAGGCGCATGACGAGGTCGATAATCAGCCCGGCTTCGCGCGCGCCCATTGCAGCGAGCGGTTCGTCGAGCAGCAGGATTTTCGCGTTCGAATGCACGGCGCGCGCCACCGCGATGGCCTGGCGCTGACCGCCCGAAAGCCGCTCCACCGGCAGATCCACGGACGGCACGTGCACGCCGATATCGTCCAGACATTGCGCCGCGCGCTCGCGCATCTGCTTGTGATCGAGCAGCTTGAACGGGCCGCGCCGCACGATCTCGCGATTCAAAAACATGTTGTGATAAATCGACAGCGAATTCGCCAGCGCGAGATCCTGATAAACGCATTCGATGCCTAGCGAGCGCGCGTGATCGACGGAGCGTAACAGCGTTTGCTGGCCGTCGATATAGAGGGTGCCGTCGGTTTGCTGATGAAAGCCCGTGAGGATTTTCACGAGCGTGGATTTGCCCGCGCCGTTATCGCCCAGAATGCCGAGGATTTCGCCCTTGCCGAGCGTGAGCGAGACGCCATCGAGCGCCGTGACCGCGCCAAAGCGCTTGACGAGCTTGTCGCCGCGCAGCGCGAGCGGTGCATCGGGATTGGCGCTTGCCGGGGGAGAGAACGCCTGCGATTCGTCCATTAGCGGGCCCCCCGGCGGCGGATGCGGCCAACGTGGATATTGAAAATCATCGCCGCGAGAATCGCCGCGCCCAGAATGATGTTGAACGTAAAGGCGTTGATGCCGATGAGCGTGAAGCCGTCGTTGAGAATGCCCAGCACCGCCGCGCCGATCAGCCCGCCCACGATGGTGCCGGAGCCGCCCGTCAGTGGCGTGCCGCCGATCACCGCAGCGGCCACCGCCAGAAACATGATCTGGTTGCCGCCCGCCTGCGGGTCGATCGAGGTGATGCGAAAGCCTTCCAGAATGCCCGTCAGGCCTGCGAGTACCGCAGCCAATACAAAGTTGCCCAGTCGCAGCCGGTTCACATGAATGCCAGCCTCGCTCGCGCCCAGCGGATTCGCGCCCGCCGCCTGGGTGTGCAGCCCCCAGCGCGTATGGCGCAGTAACGTGTGCATGACCACGGCGATGGCGATGGTCCAGAGGATCTCGCTATATCCCCACGCGCCCATGAAGCCCGCAAAAGTGGGCGAGCCGGGCGTGGGCGCGGGCGTGCCGCGCGACACGGTCAGCGTGATGCCGTTGATCAGGAACAGCGTGCCGAGCGTGGTGACGAAGGAGGGCAGACGCAGCCACACGGTCACCGCGCCATTCACGAAGCCGATGATCGCGGCCGCCACCAGGCCCGCGACTACGGCGAGCCACATCGGCGCGCCCGCGTCGTTGGCGAACACCATCATGAACGGCGCGAAGGCGAACACCATGCCCGCGGACAGATCGATATCGCCGCCGATCATCAGCATGATTTCGCCGAACGCGATGATCGCCACCGGCGCGATGAACTGCGAGAGATTGACGAGACTCGCGTCGGTAAGCAGGAAATCGTGATTGGCGAATTCGAAGTACGCGGCCAGCAGCACGGCCACGAGCAGGATGCGCAGTTCGGCCGCCCAGTGGGAGGTCCACGCCACACCCGCGCGCCGGGGCGCGCGGGCTTCAACCTTGCCGGATTCGTTCACTGTGTCCATCACGACTTGATTGCGCCGCTCATCGGCACGATTTGCGGCTTGGTGGTCTTGCCTTCATAACGCGTCGAGGTGTTCAGATACGGCTCGACCGTCGACTTCGTCACGAACTTCAGACCCGTGTTGATGTTGGCCGGTCCCACCAGGCCGCCCGAGGCGAGGAACACGAACGCTTCCATCACCGTGTAGAAGCCTTGCACGTAGGGCTGCTGGTCGATGGTGAAGTCGAGGAAGCCTTCGTGAATGAGCTGGATGGTGGTAGGCAGCAGGTCGAAGCCGCCGCCATGCACGCCCTTGGACGGCAGGTTCGATTCCTTCATCACCTGCGCGACGCCCTGCGTGCTACCCGCATCGACGGCGAACATGCCCTTGAGGTCCTGGTGGCCCAGATAGAAGGACTTGATCTTCGAGAGTTCTTCGTTGACGGTCGCGCCGGTGGCCACGGTCTGAATGTCGATCTTCTTGCCGGACTTCTTGATGGCGTCGCTCGCGCCATCCAGACGCGGCTGGATGTTCAACTGCCCAGGCGTCGCGATAAAGAGCGCCACCATACCACTGTCGATCAGGCTGACGATGCGCTCGCCCATCTGGTAACCGGAAAGGTACAGATCCTGGCCAATATAGGCGAGGCGCGGATTGCTCTTGCCGCGCGGCGCATCGGCGTTATAGGCGAACACGGGGATGCCGGCGTCCAGCGCGGCCTGAATGGGCTTGTCGAAGGCGCTGGGATCGACGATCGGCACGGCGATGGCGTCGGCCTTGGCGGCGATGGCGGAATTGACCGCGCGCACCATTTCGCCCGCGTCGGACGTGGCCGAGCCGGTCCACTGATAGTCCATGCCGAACATCGAACAGGCATCCTGAATGCCGTACTGCGTGGGCACGAAGAAGGGGTTGGTGGTGACGTGATTGACGAACACGATCTTCCACTTCTTGTGCGAGGGGAAGGCCATTTCGGCAGCTTGTGCCGATGAAATCAGGCCGCCCGTGCCGCCGCCGATTGAGCCGAGTGCGCCCATCAGCGAAAGCGCCGCGCCCAGTCCCGCGCCCTGCATCAGGCCGCGCCGCGTGGCGTTCAGGCCCGTGCCGCTGGGGCTGCTGCCGTTGTTGCTGCCGTGCTGGTTCGTGTCTTTATCGTCATCCCGTTGCTGCGCCATGTCTTCCTCCGATTCTCATTCTCGTGAGTTCTAGTGGATCGATTTACCCCGACGTTGCGTCGGGTGCGTGCAGATGCTGGGCGGCACCGGGAGGGCGTGGACCGGCGCGACGCTTTCAGGGCGAGGCGCGGGACCAGGTTCGGAATCGCGGCGACGTCGGCAGACGCGCCGCGCGGTACCGCAAAAATCTTAGTGCAGGGCCGATGCGGCTCCTAATCCATGTATACCCCTAACTAGTCGGACTATTCCCGGCCCTGCTGCGTTATGCCTCGCGCGGCGGTGCGGCCAGTCTGGCCTGCTGCATGGGATCGAGTGGGGCTTCGGTTTGCGCGACCGCGCGCCTCGTGCGCAGTGCGCCTTTGCCGCCGCCGGTGGACTTGCGGCGCGCGGCGTGACGTTCGGTGGCGCGTTGCAGCAAACAGAACGCGCAGAGCAGGGCGCCGATCACGATGCGCGTCCACCACGAACTGAGCGTGCCGTCGAAGGTGATGAGCGTCTGGATCGTGCCGAGAATCCCCACGCCGAACACCGAGCCGATCACATAACCCACGCCGCCCGTGAGCAGCGTGCCACCGATTACGGTGGCGGCGATTGCGTCGAGTTCCATGCCTTGCGCCTGCAACCCATAGCCCGACAGCACGTAAAGCGTGAACACTACACCGCCCAGCGCCGAGCAGAATCCCGAGAGCGCATAGACGCCGATCTTGGTGCGTGCGACGGGCAAACCCATCAGCAGCGCGGAACGCTCATTGCCGCCAATCGCGTAGACATTGCGACCGAAGCGCGTGAAATGCGCGATCACGATGCCGGCAACCAGCATGGCGATGGCGGTCAGCGAGCCGGTCGTGAGCGAGCCGCTGCCCACCGGAATGTTGAATTCGGAAAGCGCGTGAAAACCGGCGTCGTTGATCTGGATGGATTCGGTGGTGATGAGAAAGCACGCGCCGCGCGCGAGGAACATGCCTGCGAGCGTGATGATGAAGGGCTGCAGGCGGAAGAAGTGGATCAGCGCGCCCATCGCCGCGCCGTAAAGCGTGCCGAGTATCAGCACGAGCGGCACCACCACGGCCACGGACCAGTGCAGCTTTTCGGTGCCCACGGCGCAGAGGATCGTGGTGAGCGCAACCACCGCGCCCACGGAAAGATCGATGCCGCCCGAAATGATCACAAACGTCATGCCGATGGCCACGATCAGCAGGAACGCGTTATCGACGAGGAGTCCGAACAAGACCTGAAGCGAGAAAAAGCCGGTGTACATCACCGAACCAAAGCCGAATAGCGCAGCAAACAGCAGCACAGTGACGACAATCGGCAGGACGCGTGGATCGACAAAGCGCGCGACGATAGAAGGAGAGGGACGGTTCATGCGGCAAGTTCCGGAAGAGTCCTTGAATGACGGGCGCTTATGCGCGTGGATGCACTTACGCACGCGCCCGGCGATTCGTCGCGAGGCGGCGCAATTGCGCCGCCAGAAATGCGCGAGCGGCGGGCGACTGGATCACGCTCACGACCAGCACGACCACGGCTTTCACCACCAGCGTTGCTTCGGGCGGCACGCCAATCGAGTAGGTGGTGTAGGTGAGCGTCTGGATGATGAGCGCGCCCAGCACCGTGCCCGCCAGGCTGAAGCGCCCGCCCGACAGCGACGTGCCGCCCAGTGTCACGGCCAGAATCGCGTCGAGTTCGAGCAGCAGGCCCGCGTTGTTGCCGTCGGCGCTGCGCACGTTCGAGCTGATGAGGATGCCCGCAATCGACGCCGTGAGGCCGCAGAACGCATACGCGCCAAACACCACCGCTTGCGACGACAGCCCCGCGAGCCGCGCGGCCACCGGATTCACGCCAATCGAGCGGATAAACAGACCCAGCGCCGTGCGATTGACGATCAGCACGGTAAGTACGGTCACAGCGATGGCGATCCACACGGCGCAAGGCACCAGCGCCAGATAACCGCCACCCGCGTAGAGATAGCCCTTCGCGCCGATCGGAATGATCTGGCCGCCCGTGAGCAGTTGCGCGACGCCGCGCCCGGCCACCATCAGGATCAGCGTGGCGATGATCGGCTGCATGCCGATAAAGGCGACCAGCAGGCCGTTCCACATCCCGGCGAGCAGGCCGACGGCCAGCGCCGCGCCGAATGCCACGCCCACGCGCGAAGGATCGTCGGCGAGCACCGTGGCGGCTGCGGCGCCCGCGATGGCCACCACCGCGCCCACGGAAATATCGATGCCGCGCGTGGCGATCACCAGCGTCATGCCGAGCGAGACGACCACAAGCGGCGCGGCGCGCATCAGGATGTCGATGGGCGCGCCGAACAGATGGCCGCCCAGCAGCGTAATCGACAGGAAATTCGCACGATGCGCGACGTCCACGGCGAACAGCGCCACCAGCGTGACGACGGGCCACACGAGCGGATGCCGCAGCAGCAGCGCAAGCCAGGAGGGCAAACCAGAGGGCACGCGGGCGTTCATCGGCGATCTCCGGCGATCAGGTTATAGACCTCGTGTTCCGAGCGCGACGCGCCCGCCAGTTCGGCCACTTTGCGGCGGTCGCGCAGCACGGCGATGCGATCGCTCACGCGCACCACTTCGCTGATTTCGGACGAGATAAACAGGATGCCCAGACCTTTAGCGCATAACGCGCGCACGCGGTCCATGATTTCGAACTTGGCGGCGACGTCGATGCCGCGCGTGGGTTCGTCGAGAATCAGCAGACGCGGCTCGGTGGCGAGCCAACGCGCCAGCAGCACCTTCTGCTGATTGCCGCCCGAAAGCAGGCCGATGGGTTGTTCCGCATCGCGCGCCTTGATGCCGAGTTGCGCGATGTATTGATTGGCCAGTTCGCGCTGTCTCGCGCGGCTAATCATGCGCCACCAGCCTAGCTGCGCCTGCAATGCAAGCACGATGTTTTCGCGAATCGACAGATCGGCGACGATGCCTTCTTTCTTGCGATCTTCGGGACAGTAGGCCATGCCGTGCTTGACCGCGTCGCGCGGCGACGAGAGTTTCACCGTCTTGCCGTCGATACGCACCGCGCCCGCATCGGCTTTATCCGCGCCAAAGAGCAGCCGCGCCGTTTCCGTGCGCCCCGAGCCCAGCAGCCCTGCGAGTCCCAGAATCTGGCCAGGCTGCACTTCCAGATCGAGCGGATTGAGCACGCCGCGCCGCGCGACGCCTTGCGCGGCGAGATACGGTTCCTGTGTGCTGGCGGCCGCCTCATCATGGCGCGGCGCTTCGGCCTGCGTGAGCCGTTCGCCTGCATTCTGGAGGCCGACCATCTTGGCGACCAACGTTTGCACGGGCAAATCCGCAGCAAGATATTCGCCTTCGCGCTCGCCGTTGCGCATCACCGTAATGCGATCGGAGATCGCGTAAGTCTGCTCCAGAAAATGCGTGACGAAGAGAATCGCAATGCCCGACGCCTTGAGCTTGCGCAGCACCTCGAAAAGCCGCGCGACTTCGCCTTCGTCCAGGCTTGAAGTGGGTTCGTCGAGAATCAGAATGCGCGCATCGACGGAAACCGCACGCGCAATCGCCACCATCTGCTGCATTGCAATCGGATAGGTGTCGAGCGACTGGGTGACGTCGAGCGAAAGATTGAGTTGAGCGAGCGCTTCGGCGGCGCGGCGGTGGATCGTTTTCCAGTCGATCAGGCCGCGCTTGCGTGGCTGACGTCCCGCGAAGATATTCTCAGCCACCGATAGATTGGGGCAGAGATTGACTTCCTGATAAAGCGTCTGGATGCCCGCGGCTTCGGCTTCCTGCGGCGTGGAAAATCGCACGCTCCGACCGGCCAGGCGAATCTCGCCCGCCTCCGGTTCGTGCACGCCAGTGAGCACGTTGATGAGCGTGGATTTGCCCGCGCCGTTCTGGCCCATCAGCGTGTGAATCTCGCCGGGGAACAGACGAAAATCGACCCGGTCGAGCGCACGCACGCCGGGGAAAGTTCGCGACAGACCAACGGTTTCGAGTAGCGGCGTTGCGCTCATGGGCAGGCACCGTAAAAGAACGAAGTGCTAACTAATCGTGATGGAAAAGCGTGCGTGATGAAAACTACATGGCGCGCGTCACGTCGAAAACCCGTGACACGCGCCACTCACTACTCCCCCCACCTGCCACTCAATATTTGCGCGACGGCAGCGTCTGGGCCGCGACATCCATCGGGAACACGGTCTCGTTGGTGACGATGCGCTTGGGCAACTGCTTGCCGGCCACCACGTCCTTCACGGCGCTCATCAACTGCGGCCCGAGCAACGGGCTGCATTCCACGTCCACGTTCATCTTGCCGGCGATCATCGCCTCGAAGCCGCCCTTGGTGGCGTCGAACGACACCACGCTCTGATCCTTGCCCGGCTTCATGCCGGCTTCTTCCATCGCCTGGATCGCGCCGAGCGCCATGTCGTCGTTATGCGCGTAGACCACGTTGATCTTGTTGCCGTAGGTCTTGGCGAAGGCTTCCATGACCTGCTTGCCGCCTGCGAGCGTGAAGTCGCCGCTCTGCGAAGCAATGATCTTGAACTTCGGGTCGTTCTTGATCACCTCGATCAGGCCTGCGTGGCGGTCGTTGGCCGGTGCGGAACCCACCGTGCCTTGCAGTTCGACGATATTGATCGGGCCGGGATTGTTCTTGTAGTGGTCTTCGAGCCACTTGCCCGCGCGGCGGCCTTCTTCCATGAAGTCCGAGCCTATCATCGTGACGTACAGCGATTGATCCTTCACGTCGATGTTACGGTCGGTGAGGATCACGGGAATCTTCGCGCGTTTGGCTTCCTGCAACACCGGCTCCCAGCCCGATTCGACCACCGGCGAGAACGCAATCACATCGACCTTCTGTGCGATATACGAGCGGATCGCCTTGATCTGGTTTTCCTGCTTCTGCTGGGCGTCTGAGAACTTGAGGTTGATGCCGGCGTCTTTCGCGGCCGATTTCACCGAAACGGTGTTGGCCGTGCGCCAGGCGCTTTCCGCGCCCACCTGGGCGAAGCCCAGCGTGATCTGCTTGTCTTCGGCGTGGGCGATGCCCGCCGTCATTGAGAAGGCCGCCGCTGCAGCGACGAACCCGCTCACCATGCGAGTTGCCAGTTTCATGCGTGTCTCCGATGTTGCTCTGTAGTTTTTTAATTCACGGCGCAACACCCGCGTCCGCCACGGCCGGACAGTTTCACGAGAAAATCGCGCCATCCCGGACCCTCGGTCGCCTTCGGGTCGTTTGCCTTGCTTTGCTGAATAGGCAAACTATATGCAACAGCATCGACCGTTTTTATTAGCGTTTTCCCGATCATCCAGGCTCATATAGTCATGCTATTTATGGGTCTTTCTCACAAAGTGGGCAAAGCCATGAACACCCGTAAGCCCAAACTCCGATCGGCCCAGTGGTTCGGCACCACCGACAAGAACGGCTTCATGTACCGCAGCTGGATGAAGAATCAGGGCATTCCCGATCACGAGTTCGCGGGCAAGCCGATCATCGGCATCTGCAATACGTGGTCGGAACTCACGCCCTGCAACGCGCACTTCCGCAAGCTGGCCGAGCACGTCAAGCGCGGCGTCTACGAGGCGGGCGGCTTTCCGGTGGAATTCCCGGTGTTTTCCAACGGCGAATCGAATCTGCGGCCCACGGCGATGTTCACGCGCAATCTCGCCTCGATGGACGTGGAGGAGTCGATCCGCGGCAATCCCGTCGATGCCGTGGTGCTGCTGGTGGGCTGCGACAAGACTACGCCCGCGCTGTTGATGGGCGCGGCCAGTTGCGATGTGCCCGCCATCGTGGTGAGCGGCGGCCCGATGCTCAACGGCAAGCACGAAGGCCGCGATATCGGCTCGGGCACGGTGGTGTGGCAACTGAGCGAGCAGGTCAAGGCGGGCAAGATTTCGATTCACGATTTCATGTCGGCGGAAGCGGGCATGTCGCGCTCGGCGGGAACGTGTAACACCATGGGCACGGCTTCGACGATGGCCTGCATGGCGGAAGCACTGGGCGTGACGCTGCCGCATAACGCAGCGATTCCCGCCGTGGATGCGCGGCGTTATGTGCTCGCGCAAATGTCAGGAATACGAATCGTCGAAATGGCGCTGGAGGATTTGCGTCTGTCGAAGCTGCTGACGCGCGAGGCGTTTGAAAATGCGATTCGCGCCAATGCGGCGATTGGCGGCTCGACCAATGCGGCGATTCATTTGAAGGCGATTGCGGGGCGCATGGGCGTGCCGCTGGAACTCGACGACTGGACGCGCATCGGGCGCGGCACGCCCACGCTGGTCGATCTGCAACCGTCGGGTCGCTTCCTGATGGAAGAGTTCTATTACGCGGGTGGTCTGCCTGCCGTGCTGCGTCGTCTGGGCGAAGCGAATCTGCTGCCGCATCCCGATGCGCTCACCGCGAACGGGCGCACGCTGTGGGAGAACGTGCGCGAAGCGCCGAACTACAACGACGAGGTGATCCGTCCGCTCGACAAACCGCTCGTGGAAGACGGCGGCCTGTGCGTGCTGCGCGGCAATCTTGCGCCCAACGGCGCGGTGCTCAAGCCATCGGCGGCCACGCCTGAATTGCTCAAGCATCGCGGCCGCGCCGTGGTGTTCGAGAATTTCGAGGACTACAAGGCGCGCATCGGCGATCCGGATCTGGACGTCACGGCCGATTCCGTACTCGTGATGAAGAATTGCGGCCCGAAGGGCTATCCCGGCATGGCAGAAGTCGGCAATATGGGCCTGCCGCCCAAGCTGCTCGCGCAGGGCGTGACGGATATGGTGCGCGTGTCGGACGCGCGCATGAGTGGCACGGCTTATGGCACGGTGGTGCTGCACGTTGCGCCCGAAGCGCGCGCGGGCGGCCCGCTGGCGATCGTGCGAGATGGCGACTGGATCGAACTGGATTGCGATCGAGGCTTGCTGCGCGTGGATATCGGCGATGATGAAATCCGCGCGCGTCTGGATGAATGGCGCGCGCAGCAGCAGCCGTTGGCGGCGGATGGCAGCGGTTATCGCAAGCTCTATGTCGACCACGTCCTGCAAGCCGATGAGGGCTGCGATTTCGATTTCCTGGTGGGCTGCAGAGGGGCGGAGGTGCCGAAGCATTCGCATTGAGTTTCAGGCTGGGCGCGCCCGAAAGTCATGCGTGAGACACTTTCGCGCATGACTCAAAACATCTACGACGATCCCGCCTTCTTCGACGGCTATAGCCGCCTGAACCGTTCGGTTCACGGCCTCGACGGCGCGCCCGAATGGCCCGCGTTGCGCTCGATGTTGCCCGTTCCACGCGGGCTGCGCGTACTCGATCTAGGCTGCGGATACGGCTGGTTTTGCCGCTGGGCCGCGCAGCAGGGCGCGGCGACGATCGAAGGCGTCGACGTTTCGGAGCGCATGCTCGAACGCGCGCAAAACATGTCGCCGGACGCGTCCATCACCTGGCGTCGCGCCGACCTCGAAACACTCGACCTGCCCGAAGCCGCGTTCGACCTCGTCTACAGTTCGCTCGCGTTCCACTACGTCGCGCAATTGCCCACGCTGCTGCGCACGATCCATCGCGCGCTCGTACCTGGCGGCAAACTGGTTTTCTCGATCGAGCATCCGATCTACATGGCGCCGCGCGCGCCGGGCTTTCGCACGGACGAAACCGGCCACAAAAGCTGGCCGCTCGACAGTTATCAGAAGGAGGGTCCGCGCGTGACCAACTGGCTGGCGCCAGGCGTAGTGAAACAGCATCGCACGGTGGGAACGCTCGTGAATACGCTGATCGACAGCGGTTTCACGCTCACGCGTTTGATCGAATGGGGGCCGACGCAGGCACAGCTGGACGCGATGCCCGATCTCGCCGAGGAATGCGAGCGGCCCATGATGCTGTTGATCGGCGCGCAACGCTGAAGCCAGCAAGCGCGCTGATGAAGTTGCGTGCGCAACGAGCATTCGCCCGTTGCGCATCCAGATTTACGCCTTCTCGACGATACCCGGAATCGCGACGTTCGGATTTACGTCGGCGGTGTAGTCCACGCCTTCGATGCCGAAGCCGAACAGGCGCAGGAACTCCGCCTTGTAGCCCGCGAAATCGGTCATCGCGTAGATGTTGTCGTCGGCGACGTCATTCCACCAGGCCTTGACCTGCTCCTGGATGGCGGGATCGAGTTCCTTGTAGTCGGCGCGCAGACGGCCTTCGTCGTCGAGGATCGGCGTGGCGCTGTAGAGCGAGTCCTTGTACAGGCCGTAGACCTGCTCGATGCAACCTTCGTGCGTGCCGTTGGCCTTCATCGCGCGGAACAGCAGCGACAGATACAGCGGCATGATCGGAATCGCCGAGCTGGCCTGCGTCACCACGGCCTTGAGCACCGCCACGCGGGCGTCGCCGCCCGTCGTTGCGAGCTTCGCGCGAATGTCCAGCACCTTCTGGTCGAGATCCTTCTTGGCCTGGCCAATCGAACCGTTCCAGTAGATGTCGTGCGTGACTTCCGCGCCGAGGTACGTGAAGGCCGTGGTCTTTGCGCCATCGGCCAGCACGCCGGCGGCGGCCAGTTCGTCGATCCACATCTGCCAGTCTTCGCCGCCCATCACTGCGATGGTGCCGTCGATCTCGTCCTGGCTGGCCGCTTCGAGCACGGTTTCCTTGACGATTTCCTTGTCGGTGTCGATGCCGCGCATGCGCAGCTGCTTGCCGACCGGCTTGAGCGTCGAGTTGTGCACGACGCCCGTGACCGGGTGCGTGCGGCGCGGTGCGGCGAGGCTATAGACCACCAGGTCGACCTGACCGAGATCGCGCTTGATCGTCTCGATGGTTTCCTGCTTGACGGCGTTCGAGAACGCATCGCCGTTGATGGTTTTCGCGTACAGACCCTTCTGGGTGGCGAACTTTTCGAACGCCGCCGTGTTGTACCAGCCGGCCGTGGCCGGACGCGTGTCGGTGCCGGCGCGCTCGAAGCACACGCCGAGCGTGGCCGCATCCGAGCCAAAGGCCGCCGAAATGCGTGCAGCCAGACCATAACCCGTCGAGGAGCCGAGCACGAGGACGCGCTTCGGGCCGTTGGCGACAGGGCCGTTTTGTTTAACGTATTCGATTTGCTGAGCGACGTTGGCTTCGCATCCCGCCGGATGGGCCGTCACGCAAATGAAGCCGCGGACGCGCGGTTCGATAATCATCAGACTTCTCCGTAAGTCGCATGTTGCTTGCAGGAACGGGGCGCATTTTAGCGCGAGCCCGCGTTGCGGGCCATCGATGACGTTTTTTGCGAGGGTTTTTGGGGCCGGGTTAGGGCCATCCGGCCTGTCTTTTACGGGTTGCAATGGGGCCTTGGCAACGCGTCTTCAGTGCGCGGCAACCATCCGGTTTTGCGCCGACGGCAGGCACCCAAGCCCCGCCAGTGTGGCCTCCACGGCCATATCGAGCGGCGTATGGGGCTCGCGGCCAAGCGTCGCGACCAGGCGCGTATTGTCCAGTTCAAGCGTCTCGCGCCAGAGATAACGCATCTCCAGCATTTCGCGCGGCGTGGTCGAAAAGAGCGCCGCCACGTAGATCAGCGGCCAGGGAAAAGCGCCGCGCTTGACCGTGAGACCGTGCCGCGCGGCCACCCGGCAGATCGCGGCGGCCATCTGAGTGCCGTCGGCGTCCCAGTGGCCGGCCACATGAAAGCGCGCAAAGGGCGCGAGCGTAGCGCGTTGCTCGATCAGTTCGAGCATGGTGCGGGCGACGTCGGGCACATAGCCCCAGCAGTGGCCCACGCCCGGCGTGCCCGGCTCGCGCACTGCGCGCAATGGCTGGCCGGGCGTCAGGAAGCCCTGCGCGAGCCAGCTATTGCCCACGCGCGGCCCGAAGAAGTCGCCCGCGCGTACCACGATTGCGCGCACGTCGCGGGCGGTGGCGGCTTCGATACGCCGCTCCAGTTCCACGCGGATCGCGCCCTTGCGGGTGCGCGGCTGCTGCGGCGCGTCTTCGGCGACGAGGGGCAGCGCTTGCGGGCCGTAGTTGTAGACCGTGCCGGGCAGCACCACGGTAGCGTGTGCGGCCTGCGCGGCGGCCAGCGTGTTGTCGATCATCGGCAGCACGAGGTCGGCCCAGCGGCGGTAGCCCGGCGGATTCACCGCGTGGACGATGACCTCGCAGCCCTGCGCGGCGCGCATGACGGCGTCGCGGTCCATGACATCGCCCTGCACGGTTGCGATGCCGCTGACAGCGCCCGCGTTGCTCGTGCTTCGCTGCAATGCCCGCACGCGCCAGCCCGCGCCGCTCAGTTGCCGCGCGACTTCGCCGCCGATGCCGCCGCTTACGCCCAGCACGAGCGCCGTGGGCGTCGTTTCATTGAGATCAGCCGCCATGATCGTTCTCGCTTGAATGAAGTGTCGATGGCTGCATTCTGCGCGTCCGGAGGTTCAATAAAAATTGCCTGGAATCGTCCAGCCGCTATACATTTATGTATGGCCTCGAACCTCAATTGGGAACTCTACCGAACCTTTCTCGCCGTGCTGACGGAAGGCTCGCTCTCGGGCGCGGCGCGCGCGCTCGGCATCACGCAGCCCACAGCGGGGCGGCACGTGGCGGCGCTCGAAAGCGCGTTTGGCCAGCCGCTCTTCACGCGCTCGCCAGCAGGTTTCCTGCCTACGGAAGCGGCGCAAACGCTGCGCGGCTACGCCGAATCGATGCGCAGTACGGCGGCGGCGCTGGAGCGCGCGGCGTCGGGCCAGGGCAACGCCATGCGCGGCGTGGTGCGCGTTTCAGCAAGCGAAGTGGTGAGTGTGGAAGTGCTGCCGCCGATCCTGGCCTCGCTGCGCCGCGCGCATCCGCAGATCGTGGTGGAGCTGGTGCCCAGCAACCGCTTGCAGGACCTGCTGCAGCGCGAAGTGGACATCGCCGTGCGCATGACGCCGCCGCAACAGGACATGCTGATTGCGCGTCATATCGGCGAAATCGAAATCGGGCTGCACGCGCGCGATGACTATCTGGCGCAATACGGCACGCCGCAAACGCTCGCCGATCTCGCGCAGCACACGCTGATCGGCTACGACACCATCACGCCTTTCGTGCGCGCGGCGTCGAGCAAGCTGCCGTACTGGAAGCGCGAGAGCTTCGCGCTGCGCACCGATAGCGACGTCGCGCAACTGGCGATGATCCGCGAGGGCTGCGGCATCGGCATATGCCAGCTGGGCGCGGCGCGGCGCGATGCGCGCCTGCAGCGCGTGCTGCCGCGCGAATGCGCCGTCAAGCTGACCACCTGGATCGCCATGCATGAAGACCTGCGCAGCAACAAGCGCTGCAAGGCCGTCTTCGATGCGCTGGCGAGCGGCCTGGAGGCGTATATCGCGCAGGCCGCAGGGTGAGCTTTACGCTGCTTCAGCGACGACCACAGGCTCGCAGCGGATCGGAAAGTTGACTGAATTCGCGATATAGCAGTGCTCATGCGCGGTGTGATGCAACTGCTCCGCGAGACTGCGGTTGTCGCCCGCGCGAATCGTCACGCGCGGACGCAGCACGATTTCCTTAAAGTGACCCGCGTGGGCGTCGTCGACCATCGTGCCTTGCGCCTCGTCCACATAGTCGAGCACGGCGACGCCCGCGTCGGCGCACAGATGCAGATACCAGAGCTTGTGACAGGCGCTGGCGGAGGCCACCAGCAGATCCTCGGGGTTCCAGCGCGCCGCATCGCCGCGAAATGCCGGATCGGCCGATCCGGGGATCGCGGGCTTGCCGGCCGCTTCGATGATGTGATCGCGGCCATAGTCGCGATAACCCGAGGTGCCCGTGCCGCGATTGCCGGTCCATTGCACCGTCACCGCGTAGTGATGTTCGTGGTGGCCTTGCGTTGCGTCTTCCTTCTGCGCCATCTCAAGCTCTCCATGCTGTCGTGGGTCTCGTCATTAATCCTGGCGTTGCGCGCGCAGAGTATGTGCAAATTCGAAGCCAATTTCAAGGCATTTCCTGCACGCAAACCGAACCCTTCTTTACGACATTTTTGCTTGTGACCCCCGGCGCGCAAACCTAGACTGGGCTGCATGGAAACGACGGGAGAGGCCATGTCGACGCAGCGCGCACCGCAAAGCCAGCACGACCGGATCATCAGCCATCAGCCCGGCATCGGCCGCCTGGTGTTGCGACGTTTCGATCCGCAGCGCGACTCGTGGGAGTTCCTCACGCAACTGCTGCACCGCGCCTTCGCGCGTCTTGCCACGCTGGGCATACATTGCGCGTGTGTCGATCAGGCGACGAGCGCCACGCGGGCGCGCGCGCTGGCCGGGGACTGCTTCGTGGCGGTCTGCAATGGCCGCATCGTCGGGACGATGACGCTCGAAGGTCGCGACGGCGAATCGCCTTGCGAGCACTATCGCCAGCGCGGCGTGGCGTCGCTGCACCAGTTCGGCGTGGAACCGGCATGGCAAAGCCGGGGCATAGGCCGGGCGCTGCTTTCGTTTGCGAGCCAATGGGCCACTGCGCGCGGCTTCACGCAGGTGGCGCTGGATACGCCGTTTCCGGCCTCGCATCTGGTGGCGTTCTATCGGGCGCAGGGCTTCAGCCTGGTCGATGTGGTGCGTTTCGCGGGCCGCGCTTACGACAGCGCGATCCTCAGCAAGGCGGCAGGCGCGAGCCGTGCATTCGCCGCGCCGCAACCTGCCTATGCGTATGCAACACGCGCCCACCACGCACGACGCCAGGCTTGATTTTTACGCGGCTTTTACAGCATTTTCCTCGACCCAGCGCACGAATTCCGCCGCCGGCATGGCCTTCGCATAGAGCCAGCCCTGCGCGAACTGCACGCCCTGTTCGCGCAGATACGCGGCCTGCGCTTCGATCTCCACGCCTTCCGCGACCATCGCCAGCTTCAGTTCGTGCGCGATGCCGATGATGTGCGGCACGATCGCATTGACCTCCGAACCCGACGTCAACGCGTTGATAAAGGACTTGTCGATCTTGATGCCGTCCACGGGCAGTGCGTGCAGATAGGCGAGGCTCGAATAGCCCGTACCGAAATCGTCGATGAAAACCTTGTGGCCCGCATCGCGATAGCCCTGCAAAACCGGCCCGAGTTGCTGCGCGTCGATAAACGCGCGCTCAATACATTCAAACCATATCTGTTGCGCCTGTACGTCTTGATGCGTAAAGCAGGCTTTGAGCGTGCCCAGGAAGCGCGAGGAAATCAGATCGTCGCGCGTGACATTGATGGAGATGTGCAGATCGCGGCGCTGCGCGAGCAGATCGCCCGCGCCCGCGAACACGGACTGGATCACGAGATCGGTGATCGGCTGGATCAGGCCGAGCGACTCCGCCATCGGAATGAAGGTGTCGGGCGCGATCACGGTGCCATCCGCGAGCGTCCAGCGCACCAGCGCCTCCGCGCCCACGCAGCGGCCTGTGCGCAAATCGACGAGCGGCTGGAACCACGCTGTGAACTGGCGCTGGCGGATACCTTCCAGCAAGGCGTGGCGCGGCGTGCGCAGCTTGCGACGCCAGCGCAGGATGAGCCAGGTGCCCAGCGCGCTCGCGAGCAGCGCGGGCGCGAGGAAAAATTTGAACTGCCCGGCGATGTCAGGCCGTACGCGATCCGAGGGCTCGTAAGCGACCACTGCAAGCGGATAGCGTTGCGAGCGATCGACCACGTAATAGCGCTGCTCGTAGAAACCGGCCGCGGGCTCGCGAAACAGCGCGGCGCGCATCAGCGCCGCGTCCGCGCGTGGCCAGCGTGTGACGACCGCGCCTTCGAGCGATTCGAGCAGTGCGAGTTCGATCGTGTCGTCGAGCGGCACGATGTCCAGATAAAAACGCGGATCGACCACGACGATATGGCTGCCGTAGCGGATATTGAGCATGCGCGTTTCGTTGCCGCGTTTGCCGCTTTCCGTGGACCATGCGCTGAAGCCGTCGTGATAGTTCCATTGCGCAGGCGGCAGTGCGCTCGCGGTCAGGCCGCGCAACGATGAGCAGCGGATCGTTTCGCCGTCGGTCCATGCGACATTGCGGATGTAGCGGTATTGCTCCTCCACGCGCCGCATCGCCTGCAAATGATCCGGCGTACAGGGCGTATTGTCGTCGGTCGTGAGTGTGCGCAGCGCCGCTTCGGCCTCGGCGGTCACGAGTTCGGCGCGCACGAGTGCACGGCGCGAATATTCGTCGATCTGCGCGCGCTGGTGTTGCTCGACCACGGTGTCGGCGGCCCAGACGACCGCCGCAAGCGTCGCGCAAACGCCGAGCGCGACGAGGCAGAAGGTGGCCAGCACGGACAATCTGCTTTTCATGCCGCTATGTCGGCCGGATAGGCGCGCGCGCAGGTGGAGGGCACGCCGATGTTAACGTCTTTCGCGCCCCGTCGTGCGGTGGGTGTGCAGCGTCATCCGTTGTGCATGAAACCAGCCGCCAACGCGTCAATGCGTCTGCAGATCGGCATGCACGACGCGATTGCGCCCGCTTTCCTTGGCGATGTAGAGACGCCGGTCGGCGACCTGCATGAGCGCTTCGTAGTCGGCTGCGCCGTCTTCAGGGCTGGCGGCCACGCCGATCGAGACGGTGAACGCAATCGCATCGGCGCTGCCTGCGGGCGCGTTGCTGTCGCGCGCGTGCGCTTCGACGGCGCTGCGCACGCGTTCCGCCACGGCGGCGGCGGTCGTTAGATCGGCATCGGGCAGCAGCGCCGCGAACTCCTCGCCGCCCACGCGCGCGGGCAGATCCACGCTGCGCAGGTTGGCATGCAGCAGGTGCGCGAAGATCGTCAGCACGCGATCGCCTGCTGCATGACCGTAGCGGTCGTTCACGCGCTTGAAGAAGTCGATGTCGAGCATCAGCACGGCCATGCGGGCGGGCGTGGCCTGCGCGCCTGCTTCGCTCGTGTCGCTGTCCGTACGTTCAGCACGTTGGGCGCGTTCTAGCGCCTCCGCGAAGGCTTCCATGAAACGCCGACGGTTCGCGAGACCCGTCAACGGGTCGCTGCGCGCCAGCAATTCGAGCCGTTCGCTCGCCTCCACGTAATGACCGAAGATATTCGTCACGATGCGCAGCGTGCCCATCAGCAACAGGATCAGAACGACCCACGCGGCGATCACGGGGCTGTTGAAGACGCGCCGTGCGGCGGCAAGCGTGAGTTCCGTGTTGTCGGTGGGCGCGAGGAGCATCCAGTGCGTCTGACCCACGCGCTGATAGAGCAGATAGGTGCCGCGATGTTCGATATAGCCGGAACCCTTTTGCATCCAGCGGTCGGCCGAGGTTTGCGCGAGCTTGAGCAGATCGGCGCTGAAGCCAGCCGGTGGCTGTTCGGTGAGCGTGCCATTGCGGAAATAGACGACGTGGCCGTTACTGTTCAGGAGGCCGAATTCAACCGCGTCGTTATCGTCGTCGTCGGTTTCGCCGGAAGAAAGCTGGAGCGACAGCAGGCGCGACTGCGTGATGTCCATCACCACCGCGCCACGAAAATGATTGCCGACATAGATGGGCGCGCTGAGCGTCGAGATCGATTCGCCCTTCTGCAAGCCGGTGTAGACCGGCGTCCACAGCACGTCGCGCGCGGGATTGCTGGCAGGCAACTGGCCGCGATAGTAGTTCATGGTGCTGAAGCGGCGCAGCAACTCGGACACCGTGCGGCCCTGATTTTCAGGGGCGATGACGAAAAGGCCGTTGGACGAAATGAAAGCCACCGTGCTTTGCACGGCGTCGGCGTGCTGGCTGATCTGCACGAGCGGGCTGATCGCGCGCGCGAGCGCGATGTCGGCAGGCAGCGTGGCGCCGTCGCGCTGGAAGCCTTCGAGTCCTGTGAGCCCCGCTGCATTGGTGCCGTACACATTCGGGCCGTCGAGCGCGCCGGCAATGTGCCAGACCGGTTGAGTCGAGGCCGCCAATGCCTTCATGACGGAGGATTGCTCGGCGGGCGAGGGCTGCCCGGAGGCGCTGAGTTGATGCTCGGCGAAATTGCGCAGGAACATCAGGCGGCGGCGTTCGGCTTCGATCAGCGCATCCACGCCCACGGCTCGCACTTCGAGGTCGCGCTGGCGGCTGTGCAGGTCGTTGCGCGTCATGTTGTACAACTGGCGCAGGCCCACCACGATCAACAGCAGCATCGCGCCGATAAAGCATAGCGTCACCACCAGACGCGGGCGCTTCATGACGATGCTTGAGAAACGGTCGGGGCGCGGGTGGCCCGCCGTGCCTTTCACGCTGCGCTGCATGGTATCGCCAGAGCCTCCAGGTGATGCCGCCGCGCGGCGTCCGGGTATCGGCGCAAGAATAGCATTGCGCGCCGCGAGGCGAGCGCTAGGCCAGCGCGACGAACTCGCTCACCGTCGGCAGCGGGTTCTTGTCGCGCCAGCCCAGCGCCAGGCGCGCGCGCAGGCGCACGCCCGTGACGTCGAGATAGCGCACGCCCTTGACCTGCACCTGGGCGATGGCGGCGGGCACGATCGACACGCCCAGGCCCGCCGCCACCAGATTCACCACCGACGATACCTGCGGCGCGGGCTGAGCAAGACGCGGGCTAAAACCCGCCTCCGCGCAGCCGCGCACGATCTCGTCGTGCAGCGTGGAGCCGGCGGGACCGGCCACCAGCACGAACGGCTCGCGCTCCAGCGCCGCGAGCGGCAGGCGGCGGCGCGCAGCAAGCGGATGCGCGGAGGGCAATGCGATCTTCATCGGCTCGTCGGGAAAGCGGTGCAGGGCGATGCCGGGAAGCGCGAGCGTGCTGTCGCGGTCGGGGCGGAAGAAGACCGCGTCGAGGCGATCGTCGGCGAGACCCTTGAGCAACTGTGGCGTGTTGGCCTCTTCGAGCGTCAGGTCGACGTCGGGAAAGCGTTGCTTGTAGCGCTGGATCAGGCTGGGCACGAGCGGATTGAACGCCGCCGATCCCGTGAAGCCGATGCGGATCTGCCCGGATTCGCCCCGTGCCGCGCGCTGCGCGACTAGAGCAGCGCGCTCGGCGTCGTCGAGCACGCGGCGCGCCTCCACCAGAAACGCCTCGCCCGCGCGCGTGAGTTCGGCCCCTTGCGGCGTACGGATGAACAGGTCGACGCCCAGTTCGCGCTCCAGGCTCTTGATCTGCTGGCTGAGCGGCGGCTGGCCAATGCCGAGCTTGTCTGCCGCACGCGTGAAGTTGCGCTCGGCCGCCACGGCGACGAAATAACGAAGATGTCGGAGTTCCATGCCAGTGCTAAAAGATATCGCGTTAGCGGGTTCCATATATTGGACAGTATAGCGACGCAGCGGGACAATTTGCCTCGTCATTGCATGTGTCCGTGAGGCATCGTCGTCATGAGTTCCGTTTCTTCCGTTGCCGGTGTCCAGCCCGGCTCCGCCGCATACCGGCGTATCAGCATCGCGCTGTTTCTGGCCGGCTTCGCTACGTTCTCCTTGCTGTACTGCGTGCAGCCGCTGCTACCTGTGTTCGCCGACGAATTCCATATCGGCGCGGCGCAGAGTTCGTTGTCGCTGTCACTCTCGACCGGCTTTCTCGCCGTGTCGATTCTCTGCGCGGGCGCGCTGTCGGAGCGCGTTGGGCGGCGCGGTCTGATATTCGCGTCGATGACGCTGGCCGCGTTCTTCAACGTGCTTGCCGCCATCGCGCCGGGCTGGCACGGCATTCTGGTCGCGCGTGCGCTCGAAGGCTTTGCGCTGGGCGGCGTGCCCGCCGTGGCGATGGCCTATCTCGCCGAGGAAATTTCGGCGACCGGGCTGGGCTTCGCGATGGGTCTTTACGTGGGTGGCACCGCATTCGGCGGCATGGTGGGGCGCGTGGGCATGAGCTGGCTCAGCGAGCATCTGTCGTGGCGCACGGCCATGCTGACGATCGGCGTGATCGACATGGCCGCCGCCGTGGCGTTCTTCGTGCTGCTACCCGCCTCGCGCCGCTTCGTGCGCCGCGCGAGCCTGAATCCCGCGCATCACTTCGCGCTGTGGCGCAAGCATCTGAGCGCGCCGACCTTGCCCGCTGTGTTCGCTACCGGCTGCCTCGCGATGGGCTTTTTCGTGACGATCTACAACTACGCGGGCTTCCGGTTGCTGTTGCCGCCGTTCGACCTCAGCTCGACGCAAACGGGCCTGATTTTCTGCGCCTATCTGTTCGGCATCGCAGCGGCGACGGCGGCGGGCGCGCTCGCGGATCGCTGCGGACGCGGCCCGGTGCTGCTGGGCGGCGTGATCGTCGCGGCGTTGGGCCTGGCGTTGACGCTTTCCCACGCGCTGGTGCCCGTGGTGCTCGGCATTGTCGTGCTGACGGTGGGCTTTTTCACGACGCATTCGGTCGCGAGCGGCTGGGTGGGGCAGCTCGCCGACGGGGCGAAAGGCCATGCCACTTCGCTTTATCTGCTGGCGTATTACCTGGGCTCAAGCGTGCTGGGATCGTGGGGCGGCTGGTTCTGGCAGAACGGCCAGTGGCCTTCGGTGGCGGGCTTCGCATTCGCGATGCTGGCGGCTTGCGCGCTGCTGGCGGTGGTGATTGCACGCAGGCAGTCGCGCGCCGGGATCGAGCTGGCCGGTCAAGAGCCCTGAAAACAAAGGGCTAAAGCAAAAGCGCGCCAGGCGAAAGCCGGCGCGCTTTTTTGTTACCTGCGCATCAGCGCTCTAGCACTCGCTCAAGCCTTCCACGCCGAGTGGCGAATCACGCTGCAGAAGTTGCCCGCGTGGAAATGCGGATCCTTGTCGGCGAGCACATCGGCCTTCACGTTGCCGAACGTCGTGGCGGGCTTATGGTGAATACCATCATAGAAGGCCTGAATGATGTCCTCCTTGAAGTGCTCCGAGCGGGGATGTGCATGCACCACCGCCTCACGCTCCGCATCGCTGTACTCGTGATACGTCAGACCCAGCACATCCATCTCCACGCCCGCTGTCACCAGTGCGATCACGGGATGCATATGTTGAGGAATACCAGGCGTGGTGTGAAGCGCGATCGCAGTCCACACCAGGTCGAGGTCATGCTGGGCGATGCCGCGTGCGCGCAGGAAGTCGCGCGCGGCGTTTGCGCCGTCCACTTCGAAGCGTTCGTGTTCACTGCTGTGCGAATGCATCAGGCCGACATCATGGAACATCGCGCCCGCGTAGAGCAGTTCGGGATCGAACTTCAGGCCGCGATGCTGACCAGCCAGCGCGCCGAAGTAGTAGACGCGGCTCGAATGATGGAACAGCAGCGGCGATTCCGTATCGCGCACGAATTCGGTGATTTCGCGGGCGAGTTGGCTATCGGGGATGCGGGGGGCGATGGCGGAAAGATCGAGGCTCATGGAAGGACTCCGTCCTGGGGGGAATGAATCCATTCTGGCCTGTGATAGCATTGTCCACTATTGACTGAGTACGTCGAATTCTGCCATTTCGCGCGTGATCCGGACGCATGCCGCAAAGCATGCCGCCATGCATGTCGTGCACACGCAATCGCGCACCTGCCGGAGCCTGACCCCATGCCAAAAATCATCGCCATCCTTGCATTGCCGGGCGTGCAACTGCTCGACGTCAGCGGGCCGCTCGATGTGTTTGCACAGGCGAATATCGAAGCCGGCCGCACGGTCTACGAGCTGCGCGTGGTCGCCTGCCGCCCGGGGCCGATCCGCAGTTCGTCCGGCGTGCGTCTCCTGCCCGACGAAGTGGCCGGCAAGCAGACGCCCGAGCGCGCCCAGGAGCGCATCGACACGCTGCTGGTGGCCGGCGCGCCGGACGCGGCGACCAGCCAGCTGACCCCGCGCGTGATCGACTGGCTGCGCGTGAACGCGGGGCGGGCGCGGCGCTTCGGTTCGGTCTGCACGGGCGCATTCGCGCTGGCGGCCAGCGGCCTGCTGGACCGGCGGCGGCTCACCACGCATTGGGCATCGGTGGAAGCGCTGGCGCAGGCCTGCCCGACGGTCTCGATCGAAGCCGATTCGCTCTACGTGCGCGACGGCAAGCTGCGCACGGCGGCGGGGGTGACGGCGGGGCTCGATCTGGCGCTGGCGCTCGTCGAGGAAGACCTGGGCCGCGAGATCGCCATGCAGGTGGCGAGCCAGCTCGTGATGTTCTTCAAGCGCCCCGGCGGCCAGCTGCAGTTCAGCCGCAAGGGCGAAACGCGTCCGGCGGGGCGCTCGGCGCTTCAGGAGGTGCAGCGCTGGGTGGCCGCCAATCCGGCGCTCGCGCACCGCGTGCCGGATCTTGCCGAACGAGTCGGCCTGAGCCCCCGTCACTTCGCGCGCCTGTTTCAGGCCGAGGTGGGTCTCACGCCCGCCGCCTGGGTGGAGGCCGTGCGCGTCGATGCGGCGCGTGCGTTGCTCGAAACCGAGGCCGAAGCACCCAAACGCGTGGCCGCGCGCTGCGGGTTTGCAAACGCCGATACCTTGCGGCGCGCTTTTCTCAAGCACGTGGGCGTGTCGCCGGCCGAGTATCGGCGGCGTTTTGGCGGTGCGGCGCAAACGTCGGCCTAGCCGCGATATGCGGATTGCGTCAAGCGACTTTCGTGTCGCCGATTCGTCGCGCATGAAAGCGTGATTAGAGGGCATTTTTCCGAACAGGCAGCGTCGATCCCGGCGATAATCGCGGCCATGGATTCGCACGTCCGTGTAGGTGATGCGGACGGCATGCGTAGTCAACCCACTGAGCAAAAAAGTCGAAGTCAAGCCGAAGCAAAAGAACCACGAAACGAAGCGAAAGCCGCACGGGGACGCCCTGATTTGGGGCATGCGGAGCGTGATCTCGCAGCCCGTGCCGCACGGGCGCGAAGGTTGCGCACGGGACGGTCCAGCGGCCCGCGATCACGCGATCCGGCGTACGGGTGCCGCAGATTCACCGCAGACCAGCAGGGAGAGCCGGCGCGCCGACGCCACGCGCCGGGCCGTGAAAACAAGAATCCACGCGACAAACTATGTATTCGATCTTGCCCGCGTTCGTATCCGCCTTGTTTCTGGGATTTGGCGTGTACGTACTCCTGACGGAAGGCGTCTCGCGCCTTTCGGTGCCGTTCGCGCTCATGTGCGCGACCACCTTCGTCTGGCAGGGCACCTGGGCATTCCTGTTCCAGACCAACGATACTGAGCTTGCTGAGATTCTCGTCAAGTTCGGCTACCTGTTCATCCTGTTTCTCCCCACCACCTACTATCACTTCAATATCGAAGTTTCCGCGCGGCGCAGCGAGCGGCCCTTCCTGCTCGCTTCGTATGGTGTGAGCGCGGTGCTCGCCATGCTGCTGATTGCGAGCGACGAGGTGGTGGCAGGCTACGGATCGTTCTTCTTCGGCAAATATCCGCACGCGGGGCTGCTGCATCCCGTGCACGTCGCGCAGACGGTGTTGCTCGCCCTGCGCAGCGGCTGGCTGCTGTTCGTGGCGCGCGGCCAGACCCAGGCGCGCGACCGCCGCCGTCTGCTCGATCTTTGCCTGCTGAGCCTCGCGATCTACAGCGTCTCCGCCACCGATTACGCGGTCAACTACGGCATGGCGTTCTATCCGGTGGGCGCTGTCTTTATCGCTGTGAGCCTGGGGATTCTGGCCGTCACCATCGTGCGCTATGGCCTGATGCGCCCGTACCTGATCGCCGCGACCGTGGCGCACGAAGTGGCCACGCCGCTCGCCGCCATCGGCATGCACGCCGAGGAAATCGGCAACGTGCTGCCCGAACTCATGCGCGGGTATCAGCTTGCCGTGCAGCACCAGCTTTGCGTGGACGGGCTCTATCCGGGGCAGTCGGAGCGGCTCTCGTCGCTGGCCACGTCGATCCGGCGTCAGGTCGACAGCACCAGCACGGTGGTCGAGATGTCGCTCGCGTCGTTTACGCTCGACCGGCTCGACCGGCGCAGCTTCGAGGCTTACCCGATCCGCTCGTGTGTGAACGCGGCGCTCGAACGCTTTCCGTTTCGCGCCGGCGAGCGCGAACTGGTCCACGTGCAGCCGATCGATCCGCAACTGTGTTTTTCCGGCTCGGATTCGCTGGTGGTTTTCGTGCTGTTCAACCTGCTGAAGAACGCGCTCTATGCGATTCACGCGGGCGGGGGCGGCCGCGTGAAAATCGACACGGCGAGCGAGGGCGGCTATTGCGTGCTGCGCTTCACCGACACCGGGCCCGGCATCGCGCCCAACGTGCTGCCGCGCATCTTCGAGCCGTTCTATTCGACCAAGTCGCACGGCAAGGGCTCGGGCATGGGGCTGGCGTTCTGCCGTCGCGTGGCCGATGCGCTGGGCGGCGCGATTGCGTGTGAATCGGTGCCGGACGTGGCGACGACCTTCACGCTCTATCTGCCGGAGCCGGGCTCCTCGGCGGATCGCGCGCTTCAGGATGGATCGGGCAAGCCCCGCCGCTGGACGGCGGGGCAGGACTACGCGGGTTGAATCGGCACGGGCTACGGCCCTCGGTTAATCGCCATCACCCCTACGATTGGCGTCCACACGGCAGCCTTAGCGGGCCGCCGCGGGCAGTACGATTTCGTATTCCTTGACGCGTTCGATGATGCCCGGCGGGAAGCGGCGAATCCGCTTGTCGGTACCGGCAAAAAGAATCTGCTGGTAGCCGAGCGAAACGGGACGCCCGTCCACGCAAAAGCGAAACACGAGATACGCCGAGCATTGCCGCACCTGGAAGGTGTTCATATAGCAATCGACGCGCTGGAACGGAAACGTCTCTTGCACATATTCCTGGTGCGCGCGCTTCGTGACGAAGACGCCGCCTGCCGCGAGCAGATTGTTATGAATACACTCGTGGAACCAGCGTTCGCGGACAATGCCCTGCCACTCGAAATAGCGGGCGAAATACGTGTTCATGAAGGCATTGGAGTCCTTGAGATAAATGTCGATGACATGATGAAACGTTTTGGGAGGCGTGGCTTCCAGGATTTCGTCGGAAAAACCGTTGGCGCCACGGGAGAGAACTGCGGGGATGGATTCACGTGCGTTCATTGAATGAACTCCAGATGAAAATGGCCGCTGGCGGGGCCGCGCATGCCTTCTGTGGACGAAGACATGCCCCCAATTCTGTGCGTGTTGCCTGGCCGCCAAAACCGTGCTGGACACTTAGCGGCACAAGACGTGCTCGCAAACGATTTCGCGTGAAATGCGCATGTATTGCGCATAAATTCCACGCAGATCGTGTATGAAATTCGCATCGGGTTCACGCGTTCGCGGGCAGTGCGCGACGCGTTCAGCCGCATACAACAACCAGGGCGCACCGGTTGCCGAGCCTGGCATGAGGCCGCATAATCTGGCAGCGATGGCGTTGCGATGCGGTTTGTGTGAACCCTTGCTGGAACCCGCCAGGCGGGTCATTCGTCACACTCCAGGGTCAATCGTTTTGCAGGCAGTCGCTAGCACCGAGGCATATACATGAGTTCGATCGTCAGGCAGCCGGTTTTTTACCCCGTATCCGTGGTCTTTCTCGACGACAGTGCGGATTTTCTTCACGCACTGCGCGGTCTTTTCCCGCATGCGCCCACGCATCATTTCTTCACCTCGCAGGACGAGGCGCGCACGTTTATCGAAACCGCGAGCGAGCGCGGCGCGCGCCACAGCCCCATGTCGGGCGCGGCGTGGTCTGAATTCGAAAAGAAAGGCGGCAATGCGCTCGGCCAGGATGCGCTGGCCAACGCCGCCCGTTTCGAGGATGTCGCCGCCATCGTGGTGGACTACGACATGCCCGGCCAGGACGGGCTGGAGTTCCTCGCGTCGGTGAAGGATGCCAACTGCACGCGCATCCTGCTCACCGGCACCGCCGACGAGTCACACGCGGTAGACGCATTCAATGCGGGGCTGATTCACTTCTACGTCAAGAAGTCGGACCCGGCCATGACGCGCAAGCTTGCGCAGGCGCTTTCCAACGCGCAGCAAAAGTTCTGCGCGCAGCATGGCCATATCGGCGTGCATGGGGTGGGCGCGGTCTACGCGGACCGCCGCACGACCGACGTGCTGCAAACGCTCGCGCAGCGCGAGCGCATCGTCGAATACTACTGGCGGCCCGAGCAGAACGCAGTGCTGACCTTCGACGCGCAGGGCCATGCCGGCGTGTTCCTCGCGTGGGACGCGCACGACTGGGACGCGCAGTGCGATGTGGTGACCGACGAAGGCGGCCCGGCCGCTTTGCGCGACGAGATGGAAGGACGCCGCATCATGCCGGTGTTCTGGCCGAACGAAGCGTACCGGCCCGGCATGGCGCGCGTGGAATTCGCGGTGCCGCAGCAGGTGCCGGGTTCGCAGGATATCTACACGAGCTGGACGCGCATTGAAGGCGTCGAACTCGCGCCGGATCTCGTGACCTACGCGCAGTGGTTGCGCTCGCAACAGGCGGCCTGAGGTTTTCTCAAGCCAGGTCCGGCCGCAGAGGTAAAAAAGGGCACCCCAGGGTGCCCTTTTTCGATTCGATCATCCGATCATCAGAACGTTTCCCAATCCTGATCGCTGCCCGCTGTCGCTAGTACGGGCGAGGGCGTTGGCGCGGCCGCTTTCGGCGTGGGCCTCGGTGCGGCTTTGGGCGCAGATTGGGGCGCAGACTGGGGCGCGGATTTGCGGGCGGGCGCAGCACGCTTTTCCTGTTTGAGCGCTACCGGCCTCACCGCCTGCGCCTGACGCACCGTACCGTTTTGCATCGGCGCGCCCTGCTGCGAGCCAATACGGAACACCGACACCACCTCGCGCAGACCACCTGATTGCGTCGCCATCGACTGAGCCGCCGCCGATGCTTCTTCCACCAGCGCCGCATTCTGCTGCGTCACTTCATCCATCTGCGCAACCGCGCGATTGACCTGTTCGATGCCGGTGTGCTGCTCTTCCGATGCCGCTGCGATCTCGCCCATCAGATCGGCTACGCGTCGTGCGGATTGCACCACTTCGTCGATGGTCGCGCCCGCTTCGTCGACGAGTTTCGAGCCTTCCGCGACCTGCGTCACCGATTGCCCGATCAGATCCTTGATCTCCTTGGCGGCGCTCGCGCTGCGCTGCGCGAGCGTACGCACTTCGCCTGCCACCACCGCGAAGCCACGACCCTGTTCACCTGCGCGCGCGGCTTCCACCGCCGCATTGAGCGCCAGAATATTGGTCTGGAACGCGATGCCGTCGATCACGCCGATGATCTGTTCGACGCGCTCCGATGTCTGCGCGATGCCATGCATCGTCGTCACCACGCGGCGCACGACTTCGCCGCCGCGCGCGGCCACGTCGGATGCGTTCACGGCCAGCGTGTTGCCCTGGCGCGCGTTGTCGGTGTTGTGCTTCACGGCGGCGGTGAACTGCTCCATGCTCGCGGCGGTTTCTTCGAGCGAGGCGGCTTGCTCTTCGGTGCGCTGCGACAGATCGCGATTGCCCGCGGCGATCTGATGCGCGCCCGTCGTGATCGATTCCGCCGAGGTCTGGATGCGCTGCACCGTATCGACGAGCTGTCGCTGCATCTGGCTCATCGCGTGGAGCAGGCTGCGGTCGTCGCCAGCGGCAACGCGCACCTGCGCCGTGAGATCGCCCGCTGCGATGCGCTCGCAGATATCGGCGGCGTAATCCGGCTCGCCGCCAAGACTCGTGCGGATGCTGCGAATCAGCCAGAACATGCCGAGCGTGATTGCCGCGCCCACCAGCGCAACCAGCGCGAGATTGCGGATCAGCGCGCCGTAAAAGGCATCGTCGATATCGTCTACATAGACGCCAGTGAAGACATGCCAGTCCCAGTCGGGCACGACATCGGCATAGCTGATCTTCTCGACCGGGCTGCTGTGGCCCGGCTTCGGCCACACATAGCTGCTGAAGTGATTGCCGCCCGGCGACGAACTCTTCACGATCTCCTGCGCGATATGCGTGCCGTTCGAGTCCACCATGCCCGCCTGGCTCTTGCCTTCGAGCTCGGGCTTGGGCGGCACCAGCAACGCGGTGGCGGCGCTATCGTAGATGCCGAAATAGCCGCTCTGATCCGCGCCATAACGCAGTCCGCGCAGTGCGGCGATGGCCTGGCGCCTGGCGTCGTCAGCGGAAAGATGACCTTGCGAAGCTTCCTTCTGATAAAAGCCGATCAGACCCAGCGCAGTTTGCGTTTCCTGCGCGAGCATGCCCTTGCGATCGTCGAGCATGCCCACGCGCGTCATCACCGCATTGACCACGACCAGCACCACGAGGGCGATCCACAGCAGCGCGACGATGCTCCACGCCTTTTGATTCAACGACAGTCGCTTCACGTTCTCCGTTTCCTCCGAGCAGGCAGCCGCGCGCGGCAAGCCACGGTTGATGGCGCAAGGCGGTGCGTTGCCGCCTTTCCCGCCATGTTTATCGGCGTGCGACGAGGGGAACTGAAGGTGTGGGCGATGCGATCCGCGAGCTTTTATTGCGCTTGCGTCATGCTTTATTTGTCAGATGAATAGGCGCATAACGTTGCGTGTGCAACGATCGATCTCACGCTGCTAGTGCATCTAACGTTTGAATTGTCCCGCCGCCAATCCACTGACGATTTGAGCGGCCAGGGTTTCGGGCGATGCGGTTTCATCGCACAGCGCATCGCCAGCGCCTTCGCCTGCGAACAGCGTGTAGAAGCCGCGCAAGGTTTCGTAGTCGGCGATCTTGCCCGCGTCGCGCCCTGCGGCTCGCAGCGCGCAGGTTTCCACGCTCGGACGCAGCAGCACATAGTGCAGCGGGATTTCCTTGACGATCGTGCGCAGCGTGTCGAGCATCGCGGGCGGAATCGAAAAATCGAGCACCACGGTGAAGTCCGAACGCGCGAACGGGATGCAGGCGGCCGTCATCGAACGGATGAGGATGCGGAAGTTCTGATGGCGCTCGCGCGCATCGGGCTTGACGATGAACTTCCAGAACCGGTCGCCCTCGATACACGCGACTGGTTGGGGCAGCAGGGGAATCAGCGCTTTGGCGACCGAGGTTTTGCCGCTGCCGGGCGGCCCGCTCAGGACGACGATCTGTCCGCTATGGGGGCGATTGCCACCCTGGCCACTTTGGCTTTGCTGACCGTTCTGATCCGGTCGGCCCTTGGGTGTCGTCGTTGGCATGTGGGCCTCGCGGGGCAGGGTGAGCGCGCAGTTAGCGGCGTAGTTAGCCGCGCAGTTAGCGCTGTCGTTAGCATTGTGTCAGTGGAATGTCAGCGCAATCCCAGTATAGTGCGCGCCCGCGCTCAACCCACGTCGTCGCCGAGCGCGGATGCTTCGATGGCCTCGACGAGCGCCTTCAGCACGCTCTCGATTGCCGACGACAAACGCCGCTCGCGCATCGTCGTAACAAAGAGGCGGCGCTGCCGCAACTCCGGTTCGTCGATCGGGCGGGCGACTAGCGCGAGTTCATCGGCGCGTGTGACCAGCCCCGCGAGCGACAGCCGGCTTCCCAGCGTGATCGCGCCTGCCAGTGCGGCAAACGCGTGCAGCGCACTCGAATTATTGCTCGTGAGAATCGCATTCAACTCGATCCCCTGGCGCGCGCAACATGCGTCGATCAACTGCCGCGCGGTGTTGCCGCGTTCGAGCAGCGCAACCGGGTAAGCGGCCAGATCCGCAAGCGTGAGCGCATCGCGTTGCGCGAGCGGATGCGTCGCGTCGAGCAGGGCGCAGACGCTCGCCTCGGCGCTGTACTCCACGCTCACCTTGGCGGGGTCTCCGCCCGAAAACGACAGCCCCAGATCGACTTCGCCAGACGCCACCCAATGCTCGACCTGCGCGGGCGTGCCCGAACGGAGCATGAAATGCACATGTGGCACGGCGGCGTGATGGCGCGCAAGCACGCTTGGCAGGAACGAGCGCGTGAAGCCCTCGGTGCAGCCCACGCGCACGATGCCGCGCCCCAGCGCCTTGCTGGCGGCGATTTCCGCGAGCACCGCATCGCCTTCCAGCAGCGAGCGGCGCGCGTGAGCGGCCAGACGTTCGCCCGATTCGGTCAGCACCATGCCGCGCGGCATGCGCTCGAACAGCGGCGTGCCCACGTCCTCTTCGAGCTTGGCGATCTGCCTGCTGATGGCTGAAACCGCGACATGCAAGGTTTGCGAGGCCGCGGCGAGCGAGCCGGTGCGCGCGACTTCGATGAAATAGCGCAGGGCGATGCCGTGCAGCATGGTGTTGAACTCCCGGAGCGTGGTGGCGTTGCGTTGCCATTTTGGCAATGCTATCCGCAAAATTTGAAATTGTTGCGAATTTTTGACGTTCATAGACTGGGTTCATTCCGCAACATCTGCACTACACAAGACGAATGGAGCCCTTGGATGAGCGCGCTTGAAACCACTGAAACCCCCGTGCAACCCAGCCCGCAGGCCGACGCCGGACCGCGCGGGCAGGCCATCGCCGCCGCGCTTGCACACTTCGATAGCGGCGACTTCCTGCGCGATCTCGAACGCCGCGTGGCGTTCCGCTCGGAGAGCCAGAATCCGGCGCAGGCCGATGCGCTCGCCTCCTATCTCAGCGACGAAATCGCACCCGCGCTCGCGGCGCTGGGTTTTACGAGCCGCGTGGCGGCGAACCCGATCAACGCGCGCGCTCCGTTCCTGATCGCTGAGCGCATCGAAGATCCCGCCCTGCCGACCGTGCTGACCTATGGCCACGGCGATGTGGTGCGCGGCTACGACGAGCAATGGCGCGACGGTCTCAAGCCCTGGGAAGTGCGCGTGGAGGGCGACCGCTGGTACGGGCGCGGCACGGCGGACAACAAGGGCCAGCATTCGGTGAACTTCGCGGCGCTCGCGGCGGTGCTGGCGCAGCGCGATGGGAAGCTGGGCTACAACGTCAAGGTGATCTTCGAAACCGGCGAGGAAATCGGCTCGCCGGGTCTGAACGAAGTGTGTGCGGCAGAGCGCGAAGCGCTGGCCGCCGATGTGTTCATCGCCTCGGACGGCCCGCGCGTGAGCGCCGAGCGCCCGACGCTCTTTCTTGGCTCGCGCGGCGGTGTGACGTTCGAACTGCGCGTCGACCTGCGCGAAGGCGCGCATCACTCGGGCAACTGGGGCGGCGCGCTGCGCAATCCCGCCATCGTGCTGTCGCACGCGATCGCCAGTCTCGTGGATCGCCACGGCGCGATTGCCGTCGAAGGTCTGCGTCCGCCGCCGATTCCCGCGAGTGTGCGCGCCGCGCTCGCCGACATCGAACTGGGCGGCGACGAAAACGCGCCTGCTGTCGACGCCGATTGGGGCGAGCCAGGGCTCACACCCACCGAACGCGTGATCGGCTGGAACACGCTGGAAGTGCTCGCGTTCAAGGCCGGCAATCCCGATGCGCCCGTCAACGCGATCCCGCCGCGCGCGCACGCGACCTGCCAGCTGCGCTTCGTGGTGGGCACCGACTACACCCGCGTGGGCGAGCATCTGGAAGCGCACTTCGCGCAGCACGGCTTCAAGGACGTGCAGGTGCAGGTGAAGCAGACCGCCGCCGCCACGCGCCTCGACCCCGACGACGCCTGGGTGCGCTGGGCGCTCACCTCGTTGCGCGACACCACGGGCAAGAAGCCCGCGCTTCTGCCGAATCTGGGCGGCACCGTGCCCAACGACGTGTTCGCCGAAACGCTGGGTCTGCCCACGCTGTGGGTGCCGCATTCCTATCCGGCCTGCGCGCAGCACGCGCCCAACGAGCATCTGCTGGGCAGCGTGGCGCGCGAAGCGCTGGCCGTGATGGCGGGCCTCTGGTACGACCTGGGCGCCGATGCCACGCGCCTTGCCGCCGAACGCTAATCACGGACGCCCGTTCAAAACGCCTGCGAGGAAGACCACCATGACCACGAACCCGGCCACCACAACGCAGCAAAAAAAGCCGCGGCCCAGCCTTACGCAGATCGTCGTCGCCACGTCGGCGGGCAATGCGCTTGAATGGTTCGACATTGCGATTTACGGCTTTTTCGCGGTGTTCATCGGCAAGCATTTCTTTCCTGCCGCAAGCGAAAACGCATCGCTGCTGCTCACTTTTGGCGCGTTCGGCGCGTCGTATCTGGTGCGCCCGCTCGGCGGCATGGTGCTGGGCGCCTATGCCGACAGGCGCGGCCGCAAGGCGGCGTTGATGCTTTCCGTGAGCCTGATGATGCTTGGCACGGCGATCATCGCGCTGGTGCCCGATTACGCGAGCATCGGCATGGCCGCACCGCTGGCCGTACTGGCTGCGCGTCTGATTCAGGGCTTTTCCGCGGGCGGCGAGTTTGGCGCATCGACGGCGATGCTGATCGAACACGCCCCGCACCGGCGCGGCTTTATCGCGAGCTGGCAGTTCGCGACGCAAGGGCTGGCCACGCTGCTTGCGGCTTCGTTCGGCTACGGTCTCGCCCGGGCGATGCCGGCCGCCGATCTGGCCGCATGGGGCTGGCGTCTGCCGTTTTTCTTTGGCTTGCTGATCGGCCCGGTCGGTCTTTATCTGCGCCGCTTTATCGAAGATGCGGAAGACTTCACGCACGCCGCGCGTACCGAATCGCCCGTGCGCGAAGTCTTCGCGCGCCAGAAACAGCTTGTGCTCACATCGATCGGACTGCTGACGGTTTCGACCGCCGTGAACTATCTGCTGCAATACGTGCCGACCTTCGCGATCCGCGACCTGCATCTGGGCGCGGCCACCGGCTTCGCCGCCACGATGGTGGGCGGCGTGATCCTCACGGTGGTGACGCCGTTCGCGGGCCACCTATCCGATCGCATCGGACGTCGCCGCCAGATGACGTGGGTTGCGCTGCTGTTCGCGCTGACGGCGTATCCCGGCTTCGTGTGGGTGACCTCGCAGACTTCGCAGGCGGGCGCCATGCCGCTCTTCGTGCTGATCGCGTGGCTCGCGCTGCTCAAATCGATTTACTTTGGCGCGCTGCCTGCCTTGATGGCGGAAATTTTCCCCGCCGCCACGCGCGCCACGGGTATGGCGATTGGCTATAACGTGGGTGTGACGGTGTTCGGCGGGTTCACGCCCGCGATCGTCACCTGGCTGCTGGGCGCAACCGGCGACAAGAGCGCGCCCAGCTATTACCTCATCCTCACGGCGATGATCAGTCTGGCGGCGCTGGCGTGGGTGAGCCGCGTGCCGGTCGAGGCGCACGCGCGCCGCGCCGCCGCCTGAAACGGGTACAACACGGGAGTACAGGCGCGGACTTCACGGTGTAACGGTGGGTGTGATAGTTTGTCTGACGTAAATGCGGCGCGCGGGGCGCAACAACGCCCGCGTGCCGCAGCAAGGAGACATACGCATGCAGACCACCAAACTCACCGACTGGAACCAGTTTATGGAGCTGACGACTCAGCTCGACGGCTGGGCGTTTCGCGGGCAGCAAAATGCCCAATGGCGACTGGAAAGCTCGCTCTCGCGCTATATGCGCGATTATGTGGACGATCATAGCCAGTGGCGCGCACGCGAAGAGCGCGCGATCCGCGTGTTCCGTCGCAAGGCGCACAACTTCCTCGCCCATCCCGACATCCTCGCCGACGACCTGCGCTGCCTCGCGCTGATGCAGCACCACGGCGCGCCCACGCGTCTGCTCGATTTCACCAAAAGCCCTTTTGTGGCGGCGTTTTTCGCACTCGAACGCGCGACCGGCGACGCCGCCGTCTATGCGCTCAACACGCCGGCGCTATGGAACAATCGCGCCCGCCCGAAAACCGATCCGGCGTTGACACGCGATGTGATCGACCCACGCGCGCCGGGTCATTTCGAACGCTATTTCTTCTGCAATACGCATGAAATTCTATGGTCGGGCGAGCCTTCGGAAATGGACGACCGTCTTGTCGCTCAATCGGGCACTTTCGTCGTGCCGGGCGTGATCGACAAACCCTTGCAGGCAATTCTGGACGGCTACGACACCAACGAAGAACTGCTGCACCAGATCGTGCTGCCCGCAAGCATCCGTATGGACGCGATGAAATGGCTGTATCGGATGAATATCACCAATGCATCGCTATTTCCGGGCCTTGACGGTCTTGCCCGTTCGATTGCGGTGGAACTGGAAATTGTCTGGTCGGGGATGATGCAGGCGCAGTGAATGGCGTATTGAGCGATCAATAGCGATAGTCTTAATCCGAAATCGCCCGGCGCTCTGCCGGGCCTTGATCCTGAAGAGCCTTTGCTCACGTGGCCAGCCACGCCCATTGAGCGGATTTCGATATTGCCATTACAATCGACGGCCAATTCGAATGGCTAATTCGAATGGTGAATCGGAGAAAAACACCGATATAACCCATAGCGCATAAGTAATTTAAACGGCAGCGCTAATTCGCAATTCAAAAAGAATAGGTCTGGCATGGATCAAGTCGTCATGGTCGGCTTCGGCAATATCGGGCAGGCTGTGGTTCCGCTATTGCGCTCGCATTATCCGCATCGTCGTATCGTGGCAATCGATCAGCATGCCGACGTTGTGCGCGTCGCGCGTGCCCGCGAAATGGATGTGGAACTGCTGCATTGCCGCGTGGATGCCGGCAATTATCAGGCGGTGTTGAAGCCGCATCTTTACGCGGGCGCGTTCCTGCTGAATCTTGCCCCTGCCGTCAGCAGTACGGCGCTCATCAAGCTGGCTCAGTCTCGCGGCGCGTTCTATCTGGACACGGGTATCGAGCCGTGGGCGTATGAACTGGAACGCGAGGCATCCGAAGCCACCAGCAACCATGCGCTGCGCGAAGCGATGCTCGCGCTTCAGCACGAACGCAAGGGCCAACCAACGGCGCTTGTTGCGCATGGCGCGAATCCGGGCTTTGTTTCGTTGCTGGTGAAGCAGGCGCTGCTGGCGCTCGCGCGCGTGCTTGACCATGGCGGTCTCCCAGCACGAACGCCAACGTCCCGCACGCGCGAGCAATGGGCGGCGCTTGCGCGCGACCTCGATGTGCGCGTGATCCAGATTTCCGAATGCGATACGCAGCATGCTGAATTCGCGCGTGACGACGATGAATTCGTCAACACATGGTCCGTCGATGGATTTGTGACGGAATGCCTGCAACCCGTCGAACTGGGTTGGGGCACGCATGAGCGCGGCTTGCCTGAAGGCGGCCGCGTCTCGCCAACTGCTTTGGGCGGCCAGCTCGCCGCCGTGCAATTGACCCAGCGCGGCCACGAAATCGCGGTGCAAACCTGGACCCCGTTACGCGGCGCGATCACCGGCTGCATCCTCACGCACAACGAGTCGCTCTCCATCGCCGATTACCTCACGGTCCCGGCGAACGAATCAGCAGGCACGGCGTGCTGGCGGCCCACGGTCTACTACGCGTATCGTCCCTGCGAGGACGCCATCGCGTCGCTCGCCCTGCTCGAACACGGCGCGCCGGCCGCGAACTGGCGCGAGCGCGTCCTCAAGGATGAACTTGTGGCGGGCGAGGATGAACTCGGCGTGCTGCTAATGAGCGGGCGAGGCGTTGCGGTGTGGATGGGCTCGGCGTTGTCGATTGCGCGCACGCGTACGGTGGCCCCCTGCAACAACGCCACGAGTCTGCAAGTGGTGTCGAGCCTCGTTGCGGGCATGCACTGGATCGAATCGCATCCGCGCGAAGGCATCGTCGAATCCGATGCGATCGACGACGAGCACACCTGGAATTTCGCCCGCCCGTATTGGGAGCCGATCCAGTGCGTGCAAACCGCCTGGCGTCCCCAGGCGCACTCGCACACGCTTTACTTCGACGATTTCCTTCTGCCCGGCATCACGTTGCGCGACCCGCAACCGGCCTGACGTTTCTACGCGACCCTCATGCAACGAACCCGACAAATGCCGCGACGCGGCTGGCCCGCCAGGCTCGAAGCCATTGGATTTCACTTCCATTCGCTCGATGAACACGACGTGCCACAACCCGTCGACGACCACACCTTCGTCTATTGGCGCGAGGACGTGGCCTATCAGTTCAGCGAGCAGGAAGTCGAGCGCGTCTATGCGGCGGCGCTCGAACTGAACCAGCGCTGCCTGGACGCCGTCGAGCATGTCATCACGAAACGCGACTTCGCGCGGCTGGGCATTTCCGCGCCGATGGGCGAATGGATCACACGCTCGTGGGAGCGCGACGACCCCACGCTCTATGGTCGCTTCGACTTCACGTTCGACGCGCTTGGCGTGCCGAAAATGTTCGAATACAACGCGGACACGCCCACCTCGATTATCGAAGCGAGCCTCGCGCAATGGTTCTGGAAAGAGGAGGTGCGTCCCGAAGCCGATCAGTTCAACAGCCTGCACGAAGCGCTGATCGAGCGTTGGCGGCTATTGCGCGAGCACTATCGGCATGTGGAACTGCTGCACTTCGCCTGCATGTTCGACAGCCAGGAAGACGTGTGCAACGTCGAATATCTGATGGACACGGCCGTGCAGGCCGGATGGTCCGTCAAGCTGGTTTCGATGCCCGATATCGGCAACGACGGGTGCGGGCAGTTTATCGATCTTGAAGGCCGCACCATCGAGCTGATGTTCAAGCTCTATCCGTGGGAATGGATGGCGCATTCGGATTACGGCGCGGAACTGCTCAAGGACCGCTGCGCGTGGGTTGAGCCGCCCTGGAAAATGATTCTCTCGAACAAGGGCATTCTGCCGATTCTCTGGGAACTGTTTCCGGGCCATCCGAATCTGCTCGAAACGACTTTCGACCCCGCGCGCTTCGCGGGCGTGCCGCACGCGAAAAAGCCGCTGCTGTCGCGCGAAGGCGCGAACGTCACGCTCACGACTCCCGACGGCGTCATCGAGCGCGGCGGCCAGTATGGCGAGGAAGGTTTCGTTTATCAGGCGTATATGCCGTGCCCGCGCTTCTGGACCGCCGAGGGCGAGCGCTTCGTGACGCTCGGCGCGTGGATCGTCGACGATGCGCCGGCGGGCATGTGCGTGCGGGAGCAATCGGCGTTGATCGCGTCGAATACCTCGTGGTTCGTGCCGCATTACTTCACAGCCGATTGAGCCGGCGTCAGGTAGCAAACTTCAGGGACAAGAACGAGCGATGAGCAAGGTGGGACAGAAAAAGTCGAGCGCCGCGAAGCGCGGCTCCAGCGCGCCGCGTGCGCCGCAGATGAACCGCGGTGGCGGCGGCCGAAGCGGTGCGTCCGCTGCGAAATCGCAAGCACCGAAGCTGGTACTGATCGGCGTCGGCACGGCGATCGCGCTGACCGTCATGGTTCGCAGCTGCAATGATTCTGACGCCGATGGCGCTGTCGATGTCGAGCGCGTGCAATACGATTCGCTGGCCGCGTGTCTGGCGGACTGGAACCAGCCCTCCGATTGCGGCTATGTGTGCGATGCGCCGGGCACGAAGGATCCGTCGGATAACGGCGCGGTGGCTGCGGTCGCGGGTTCGGCGAGTGTCGATAGCGGCACGGCGCTGCCGCAACTGCATGAGTGCACGACGGTGGCTTCCACGCAGAATGGCGCAAGCAGCGTGAGCTCGAGCGGCGGATCGGGCGGCGGCGGTCATTCGTTCTTCGCCTATACGGGCCACTGGTACGGGCCGTATTACACACGCAGCGGCACGGTTTATCACGCCAACGGCACGCATACCGAAGACGCGCCACGCGGCCCGCTGCACGGTTCGGTATCCTCATTGATGATGCGGGAAAGTTCGCTCAGCTCGGGCGGATCGGTATTCCGCCGCTCGCCGTCTTCGGTCTCGGTCAGCGAAGGGCGCGCGATTTCACGCGGCGGCTTTACGTCGAGCCGCAGCGGCGGCGGGTCGCGCGGCTTCGGCGGCGGCCATGGATCGAGCGGCGGCTAGACGCCGCGCGGTGCCCAACGCCGCTCAAGCTCGCTCAAGCCTCGCAGGTCCCGCCCGTCAGCAGGTACGGCACGGGCGCGATCAGCGTGCGCAAGGTCTGCAACGAAACCGGCCTTGAAAACCAGAAGCCTTGCGCCTCGTCGCAGCCCAGTTCGCGCAGACGTTGGGCCTGCGCGGCGGTTTCGATCCCTTCGGCCGTGACCTTCAATTCCAGCGCGTGCGCCATCGAAATGATCGCGCCCACCAGCGCTTCGCTGCGTGGATCGGCGGCCATCTTCGCGACGAAAGAGCGGTCGATCTTGAGCCGATTGAGCGGCAGGCTCGCGAGCCACGCAAGATTCGAATAGCCCGTGCCGAAGTCGTCCACCGCCACCTCGATACCTAGCGCGCGCAGCGCCTGCAGCGTGCGCACAGTTCGCCCCGCATCGGCGAACAGCATGCTTTCGGTGATTTCGATTTCAAGCTGATCGGGCGCGAGCGCGGCGCGCTCCAGCGCCGCTTCAATCTGACCGGCGAACTGCGGATTGACGAACTGCTGCGGCGAAACGTTCACGGCCACTTTCGGCATGGTGCGCGCGAGGCGCTGCAATTGACCGGTTTCGCGGCAGGCCGTGTTCATGACCCACGCGCCGATGGTGTCGATCAAGGCCGCTTCTTCGGCGATGGGGATGAATTCGCCGGGACTCACGAGACCATGCACGGGATGCCGCCAGCGCAACAGCGCTTCGGATTGCACGATCGCGCCCGTTTGCAGCGACACGCGCGGCTGGTACAGCAGAAATAACTCGCGCGCATCGATAGCGTGACGCAACGCGTTTTCCAGTTCCAGTTGCCGGGTCGCGCGTTGCTCCTGCGCGCGCGCGAAACGGCACACCTGACCGCGCCCGGCGCGGCGCGCCTCGGAGACCGCCACGCCCGCGCGGCGCACGAGCGTGGCGGCATCGTCGCCATCGTCGGGATGGCGCGCCGTGCCGATGTTCAGATTGACCTTCGCGCCATGCCGCGTCTGCATGCTTGCGTTGCGCGGGGTGTGTTCCGGTTCGTCGCCCTGCGCAAACGCTTCGATCAGCGCTTCGGCGATTTCCGGGGCGTCGTCGCCGCGGCCCGGCAAGGCCAGCGCAAACTGGTCGCCGCCGATAAAGCCCATCGGCACGTCGCCGCATTGCGCGTGCGCCAGCCGCCGCAGGCGCGCGCCCGCATATTCGAGCGCCAGATCGGCGCCCTCGGGACCGAGCGCTTCGCGCGTCTTCTGCAGATCGTCGATTTCGATCACGAGTACCGTGAGCGGTTGCCTGCTGCGGCGGGCGCGTGCGAGCGAGAGATCGAGTCGTTCGAGGAACAGCTCGCGATTGGGCAGACGCGTCGCGCTGTCGTGATGGGAGACGTACCAGAGTCGCGCCTCGGCGTGCGCGTGGCGCGTGGTGTCCACGGCGATGCCGATGTAGTGCCCCGCATAGCGTTCTTCGAGCGCGCCCGTGAGCGGCGCCATGGCGAGCGAGACCGGCACGCGCGTGCCGTTGCGGCGCACATAGGCCCACTCGCCGCGAAACTGGGCGAGTGCGCTGGCGCCGGTGGTGGGCGAGGGGCCGACGCGCCGCGCGAGTTCAGCCGGGTCGTGCAGGGAGAGGAATTTACGCTGGCCGATCAGATCCTGCTCGCGGTAGCCCGTCAACTGCTCGTACGCCGCGTTGACGCGCGCGAAGACGCCGTCGGGGCGGCACAGGAAAGCGCCAAACGGCGCGGCGAGAAAGGCCGATTCATAGACGCTGGGCGTGCTCATCGAAGTCCTGTGCGCATGGCATGGCATGGCGAACCCGCGCGCCGCCGGGCGTAGCGGCGCGTGTCGCCTTGTCGTTATAGACAGCGACGAAGCAGGAGCCATGCCATATCCGATGCGCGCGCAACGGACTTGAAAGACAGCGTAAGAAAGTGTGGGTTACGTAACGCGCGCCGTGTGTGGCGCGGGCGCGTTACGTTACGCGATCTTGAGTGGCGTTACGCCCTGAGCGCGCGTAACGGCCAGCCTTCAGCCTGCCTTACTGCGCTTCGGGGCGCGGCAGGTTCAGGCCTGACGCAAGACGCGTGGCCTTGAATTCCGTAACGGTGTAATCGGCGAGCCCTTGCTGGGCAAACGGGTCGCTTGCGAGGATCGTATCGAGGCGCTCGCGCTCCATGTTCGACGCGATGATGACGCCGCCGTCGCGCGGCATCCTGGGACCCGCTGCGATGAACAGTCCAGCGGCGAACTGCGCATCGAGAAAATCGCGATGTGCGGGCAGCGCGTCGTCGATGCGTTCGAGCGATGCGGTATAGGTCAGCGAAACGATGTACATGCGGATTCCATAGGCGGGGAGAGCCTTCGATTGTAGCGGGCGGCCTGCAGGATCGGCGCCCGCCGGTCTCGCCCGCGCCCCCGACGAGCGAGCCGTTACGGCAACAGAAGGATCTTCGAGCCGATCTTGTTGCGCGCCATCTCGAAGCCATCGATGGCTTGCGCGAGCGGCAGGCGATGCGTGACCATCGGCGCCAGCCGCGCCTGGTGCGCGACCACGAAATCGCGCACTTCCGCCCACGTCGCACGCGTTGCGCGATAGGTGCCGCGAATCTGATGACGATTGCGCACGAGCTTCGCCGCATCGAAGCTGACCGGCTTGCCGTGGATGCCGCAGATCACGAACACGCCCGACGGCCGCAGGCAGTCGAGCCCGGCCTGCACGGTCGAGGGCACGCCGGTTGCCTCGATCACGATGTCGAATTCATCGACCTGGGTGAGTTTTTTGACCTGGTCGAGCGCATGGTCGCGCAGATCGAAGGTCTGATCGATGCCGAGTGCGCGCACCGTTTCGAGTCGGTCCGCATCGTCGTAACCGACAACCGTGACGTTCGCGCCACGCACGCTGGCCAGCAGTGCGATGCCCTGGCCGATCGTGCCGGGTCCCATCACCAGCACGCGGTCGCCGGGCGCGACTTCGGCGGTCTTCACCGCGCTCATGGCGATCGACAGCGGCTCGCCCAGCGCCGCGATGCCCAGGTCGATATCCGCGGGCAACGTGAGGCAGTTTGCGGCGGGCACGCGCACGGTGCGGGCAAAGCCGCCATCGCGCAGCATGCCGATGCCGCGACGGTCGCGGCACGCATCGACGCGCCCCGAGCGGCACGCCTCACACACGCCGCATTCGACTGAGGGAATCACCACCACGGGCTGACCGATCGCGACGGCGCTGACGTTACCGCCGGTCTCCACCACACAACCCGCGAATTCATGGCCGATCGTGACCGGAAACGCCGACTTGAGGAAGTCGTAGCCGCCCGACCAGTCGTAGATATGCACGTCGCTGCCGCAGATGCCGGCAGCGGCGACTTCAACGATCACTTCGCCATCGGCGGGTGCGCCGGGAGCGGGGACGTCGCGCAGTTCGAGCCCGAAAGCGGCGGTGGTTTTCTGTAATGCCTGCATCATCAATGTCCTGAATTTGCGTCAATAGTAAGCGGGGGCGGTGCGCGTCGCAGCGAGTCGTCGACTTCGGCGTGCGCGATCTTGAATACAAGCGTGTAAGCGTCGATGATCGCGGCTTCGCGTGCGTGTCCAAACACGGCGATGGCCGCTGCAATCCCGGAAGACGCGGCGCGCAACGCGCCTTCGTCGTCGCCTTCGATCAGCAGCACGTGAGTCGGCGCAGCGCTCTTCGACCATTGCTGGAAGGCCTGCGGAATGGATTCCAGAGCATTGCCGATCCTCACCGAGCGCACGCCTGCAAGGCCTGCGCACGCAGCGAGCAAGGCTTCGGTCTGAGGTTGCGCATCCGGCGTGCACGAGAAACGCGCGCAGGCCAGCGCGACGCGGTCCTGTGATTCGTCGCCCATCGCGGCAAGCGTTGTGCAAGTCGCGCGCACCACACTGCGCAGGCGCGGGCGCATTTCGGCGGACCACGGCGTCGGACGGTCGATCACATCGCGATACGCAGCCGAATCGAATACCACCGCGTCCGCCACTTCGTACAGCGTGAAATAGCGCGGCTGCCCGGCGGCGTCCGAACGATAGCGCCGGCCTGCGAGGAAGCCAGGGATGCCCACGCGTTCCGGCACGTGCTCGTTCGTGTGCCAGCGCTCGTATTGCGCCTCGACATCGGCATCGACATCGTTCCAGAGCGCGAGAAACGCGCAGCCGAAGAGGGCCATCAAGTGAACTCCGTTTATCGAAAAAATCGCGAAAAATCGTCAGGCAGCGCGCGCGGCGAGCGGGGCCGCCGCGCGGCGCGGCATGGCGAACATGCTGAGCGCGGCGACCACTGCCGGCATCGCGACAATCGCGAACAGCACGCTATAGCTCAGACCCGAAGACAGCAGATAGCCTCCGACCGCCGAGCCGAGCATCGAGCCGAAGCGGCCAATGCCGGTCGCCCACGCCACGCCGGTCGCGCGCATCGCTGTGGGATAGAGCGTGGCGGCAAGGCCGTTGACGCCTACCTGCGTGCCGCTGATGCACATGCCCGCGATGAACACGAAGGGCGCGGCGACCAGCGGCGTTGCATAAGCCTGGCCGACGATGCAGATGGCCACGCACGCGCACAGATAAGCGACGCCAAGCACGCGGCTGGGCTGGCTGCCGTCCATGACGCGCCCGATCAGCAGGCCGCCCGTGGTGCCGCCAACCGACCACAGCGCCGTGGTGAGCGCGGCGGCGCGCATCGAGCCGCCCGAGTGCGTGATGATCGTCGGCAGCCAGCTGGCCATCAGGAACAGCACGGAAAGGCCCATGAAAAACGTGATCCAGAGCAGCAGCGTGCCGCGTCGATACGGCAGCGCCAGCAGTTCGCGCACGGCTGCGCGGCCCGGCCGCGATTCGAGCGCAACAAAGCGCGTGGCGGTTTCGAGCGCGCCGCCCGCAATGCGCTGGCCGAGCGCGAAGAGGTCGCTGGTGCGTTCAGGGCGGCGCAGCGCGAGATAGCGCATGGATTCCGGCAACAGCGCCCACAGCGCCACGAGCAGCAGCAAAGGCACACCGCCACCGATGACCAGCATTGCGTGCCAGCCAAAGCGCGGGATCACCTGCGAAGCAATCACGCCGCCCAACGCCGAGCCCAGCGAATTGCCGCACAGCATCACAGTGATGAGCGTGAGGCGGCGGCGCGCGGGCACGTATTCGGCGGTCAGCGTGACGGCCGTGGGCGTGGCGCCGCCGATGCCGATGCCCGCGAGCACGCGCAGCGCCGACAATTCAGCCACATTGGAGGCGATGAGACTCGCCAGCGTCGCCACGCCGAAGCACGCCACCGAGGCGAGCATCACCGGACGGCGGCCATAGCGGTCGGCGAGCGGCCCGAACACCAGCGAACCCACCATCATGCCGATCAGGCCGGAGAGGAAGATCGGCGCGAGCTGTGTCACCGTCAGCCCCCATTCGGCGCGCACCGAAGGCGCGATATAGGCGGCTAGGCCGATATCGATGCCGTCGATGGCGACGGTCAGGAAGCACAGCGCGATCACGAGGGTCTGGAAGCTGCTGAGCGGCCGCTCGTCGATGAAAGTCTGCACGTCGGTCTGATGCGCGCCGCCCGCGAGATGGGGTGAATTCACTGTGATGTCTCCTCTTTGCTTATTAGTCTGGACAGCGCTCAGAACAGATGCCGCAAGCCAATGCGCACCGCGCCCTGGTTCGCGTTGCTCGACGGCGAAAGCCCGAACAGATCCGCGACCGCTTCATGGCCGGTCGAATCGATGCCGCTCGCGTGCTGCCAGATGCCGATGCCATAAAGGTAGGTCGCTTTCGACAACAGGTACGCGCCGCCCACCGAAGCCGTGCGATAGCGGCTGCCTGGCGCGATGCTGTACTGGAACGCGGCGCCCAGCATCACGGCGGGCGTGACGTTGAAGCCGTAGGTCAGTTGATAGTCGTTGAAGGCGGCGTTGGCAGGGGCGCGCGGATTCGACGCCGTGCGCGTGATGTCGAGAAAGCGGATGTTGTCGTACAAAAACGCGATCTGCGAGCGACCCCAGACGTAGCGCGCGCCGCCGCCCGCTACCTGCTGACTGGCCGCGCTGACGTAGTTCGAGAAGATCGGGTTCGATACCGGGTTCGAGAAGGCCGCGCCGGCCACCGGCGCCGCGCTGGCGCCGTAGATCGACGTGGCTGGCGTGCGCATGTTCATGTACGCGCCTGCGATCGTCAGGCCCGCGTTGGCGTATTGCGCGCCAAAGCCGTACACGCGGTTTTGCGAAAAGTCGCCTGCCGTGCCGCCCAGACTGAACATTGCGCTGCCATTGAAGCCGTGCCAGACCGGCGTTTCGTACTTGATGACGTTGCTGATCTTGTTGTAATTCCAGGATCCGTCGATGTCGCCGAGCGGCGCGCCCAGGCCGCCCGCGAACATCACGCTGGTGCTCAGCGGCACGAAATAGTCGTTCGTCATCGAATACTGGCGGCCGAGCCAGACATTGCCCAGCTTGCCGCTCAGGCCCACGTAAGCCTGACGGCCGAACAAGGTATTCGACGGCTGCGCCGCGCCCGTTTCGATGCTGAAGCCCGATTCGAGCACGAAGATCGCCTTGAGATCGTCGCCGAGATCCTCGACGCCACGCAGGCCCCATTTATCGCCCGCGCGGCCGCCGCTATAGGTCTGCCATGCGGCCTTGCCGCCCTGATTGCTGCTCCACGTGAGCGCGCTGTCCACCGCGCCATACAAGGTCACACTGCTCTGCGCGTGTGCTGCCGCGGCGCACACGGCCAGCGGCACATAGGCCATCCACTGTCTCAACGCTGTCTCCTCTCGTTTTATGTCCGGCGCGAGGGCGGGGTTCGTCCGTCGCGTCCGTCGGCGAGATAGTCCGCGAAACGGCTGGCGGGAAACAGCATCGATCGGGAACTTCAGAACGCGTTTTTTGGAAAGGATGGTGGTGCGCGGAGCGCAGGCCGTACGTCAGAGATAGCCGTCACCTTCCACCAGCGTGGCGAGGCCGCGCGTCAGATGGTCGAGCAGCGCGTGAAAGACCTTCGGATTGCTGTGTCCGGCGGGGCGCAGCACCTTGACCCAGAAGTCCGGCAGCTCGAAGCCCGAGAGAATCTGCACGAGATCGCCGGCCTGTACGCCCGCCCGCGCGCGGTAGCGCGGCAGCACGGCGATGCCCAGGCCGTCGGCCGTCGCGCGGTGCATGGCGTCGATATCGTTGGTGGCGAACGCGCCGTTGACGGCCACGTCGATCACGCCGCCCGAGCCCGGCTCGACGAAACTCCAGGTGCCGGCCGGATTGAGGTACGAATAACGCAGGCAGCGGTGCGTGGCCAGTTCGGACGGATGCGCGGGTTCACCGTGGCGCGCGAGGTACGCGGGCGAAGCGTAGACGTGCCGCTTGAAGGGACACAGCGGGAAATCCTCGACGCCGTCGTAGGCTACCGGCAAACCGGAGATGACGAAATCGAAGCCCTCGACCACGGGATCGACGGGGCGATTGGTCAGTTGAAGTTCGACATCGACCTTGGGATGGTCGCGGAAAAAGTCGTTGAACATCGCGCCCAGGAAGTGATTCGTGAACGACGAAGGCGCCTTGATTCGCAGGCGACCGGTCAGGCGCGAACCGTCGTCTTCGTCCGGGCCGCGCATCATGCGCTCGTAGGCGGCGAGAAAATCGCGTGCTCGTACGATCGTGTCGCGGCCGCCGGCGGTGAGATGCAGGCTGCGCGTGGTGCGCTGGAACAGCAACTGGCCGAGTTCCTTTTCGAGCGCACTCACGCGTTTGGTGACCACCGATGGCGCGAGATTGAGCCGCAATGCGGCGCCCGCGAAACTGCCGACTTCGGCCACCGCGAGGAATGCGCGGGCGTTTTCTACACTATCCATCGTGTCTCCGTTACGCGTCCCGCAGCGCACGCTCGTCGTGCGCGCGGGTTCTTTGCGCGATTCATTGGCGGATTTTCCCACATGCGGAGCGTCGATCCGCTCGCCTTGCATGTCGGCAAGCCCAGGCTCGCGGCGCGTATTGGCGCTCTAGACCTGCCCATCGGTTTACTTCGCATGCGAATCACTTGTATACTTCGCACGCGAACTAAACCATCAGGAGATAGCGATGACTGCGGAAATCCGTGTCGAGCAGGCCAATGGCGTGTTGACGATTACGCTGAACCGGGCGGACAAAAAGAATGCGCTGACGAATGCCATGTACGGCGCGCTGGCCGATCTCATCGAAAGCGCAGAAGCGGATCGCGCGATCCGTGTATTGCTCGTGCAAGGAGACGGCGACATCTTTACCGCTGGCAACGATGTGGGCGAGTTCGCCGCGATTGCCGTGGGAAAAGGTCCCGAGGAGCGACATGTGCATCGTTTCCTGCGCGCGCTGGCGAAATCGACGGTCCCGCTCGTCGCTGCGGTTCATGGCAAGGCCGTGGGAATCGGCACGACGATGCTGCTGCACTGCGACTACGTTCTGCTCGCGCCGGACGCGCAATTGATGACGCCGTTCGCCAACCTCGCGCTCGTGCCCGAGGCGGCGTCGAGCTACCTGCTGCCCCTGCGGGTCGGCCACGTGCGCGCCTTCGAAATGTTCGCGCTGGGCGAGCCGATCGATGCGAATAGCGCGCTGGCCTGGGGCCTGGCGAACAGGATCTGCGAGAGCGATCAACTACGCGCCGAAGCGCGTCGCATAGCGGAGAAAATCGCCAGCAAACCCGCGGGCTCGCTTTCCGCAATGAAATGGCTCATGCGTAACGCCGAGACGTTGATTGCGAAAATGGACAGTGAAACGGAGAAGTTCGAGGAGCGCTTGAGCAGCGCTGAGGCGAGGGAGGCATTCCTGGCTTTCGCCGAAAAGCGCAAGCCGGATTTTTCGCGAATCTCACAGCATTGATCGATGCCGTGTGAGTGGCAGAGGCTTTAAGCGTCGCGATCGTCGGCGAGGGGGAACTTGTTTTGCAGACTGCCCAGCCAGCGCGCCACGATGTCGATTTCCGCTTCCGTAAAACCATCGGTCAGCGTGGCGTTCAAGTCTTTCATACGTAGCTTCGAGCGCTGGCGGGCCGACTTGCCCGCCTCCGTGAGCCACAGGCGTGAGATGCGCCCATCGGTTTCGTCGGCGCGACGCTCGATAAAGCCCAGCTTTTCTGTCCGGGCAGCGAGGCCGCTCATGCCAGGCGCCCCCAGATCCAACGCCGCGGCGGCCTCGCTCATCAGCGAGCCGTTGTGTTCGCCGAGAAAAAACAGCAGGCCAGCCTGCGCAGCGGTCGCACCGCTGCCGTCCGCGCGTTCCTGGGTCCAGCGTTGCAGCCGGCGCTGTCCGACGTTCAGCAAATAGACGAGGCGGTGCTTCATGAGCGCGTGCGGGATGGGTCGATAGGGTCGATATTTAGTTCGCGTGTGAATAATATCACGCGACGTGAACGCGGCCATACAGCGATAAACGGGGCGGGTGAGCCTCGCGCCGCTCACGCGCAACGGATCGCCGCGACCCTGTCACGATCACAAAAAACTGCCTGGAAGTTCCACGCCTGCGCCACGCTCCTGGTGTGCTTCGCCTTCCGAGATCAAATCGGCGGCAACCTCCAGCACTTCGGCGAGACGGAACAGCAACTGGTCGCGCCATTCTTCGTCATCGGCGGAGGGGGAAGGTTTCGCGAGGCTTTCGATCAGCGAGTTCGCCGTTTCGAGGAAGGGCAGCGCGCGGTGGTAGCTGAGGACGGCGGCCATGGCGTCGTCGGTTGCGCCTTTCAGGGGACGCAGATATTCGTCGGCGCGATCCTTCGGCGGCGACTGCATCGCCGCGGCCAGTTGATCGATCCGCGACTGTCCGTGCGAGCCCAGGCGCAACGCGCGCTGCTGGAGATGCGCATACTGATCGCGCAGTTCGGTTTCATTGAGCATCGGAATATCCGCAGATTGCATGTTCATGGACGGCATTGTGTACCAACTCGCGGCCGGCGGCGCGCTGCGTCCACGGGGTCCGGATCGCGGAGCGTATTTCGCGGTTGATGCACTTGGGAAAGCGATGTTCGGCGAAGGCCGAAGCGGCTGCTCGATCCGTGGACCGGGAGAATGGGATGGCAGGGGAAGAAGGATTCGAACCTTCGAATGCCGGAATCAAAATCCGGTGCCTTAGGCCAGCTTGGCGACTCCCCTACGTAGGGCCGTGATCGTATCAGAGGATTGGAAAAGAGAAAAGGGTTTCGTTCAAATACTCTTCAATCGCCTGATGCGTTGCCCGTGAGTTATCTGATGAATTAGCAAGAGTCGGGAATTGGCCGGGTTGCCGCCAGCCCGACCCGGGAAGGCGGCATGTTTGCTACGCGCGTCCTTGCGACTGTCGAACGAGCGCGAGGTGTTGCAGCAGCATGATGGTCTTCCCATCGACAATGTCCCCGCGTTCGATCGCCGCCAGCGCCTCGTCGAGAGGTATTTCAATGACCTCCAGATCCTCACCTTCTTCCGCGATGCCGCCGCCCTTGCCGATGCGCGTAGAAGCGTCGTATTCGCCCAGATAGAAGTAGAGCTTTTCCGTCACCGAACCCGGGCTCATAAACGCTTCGAACACCTTGCGCAGATTCCGCACGCGATAGCCCGTCTCCTCTTCGACTTCGGCGCGAATGCGTTCGTCGGGCGAGGCCTGATCGAGCAAACCGGCGGCGGCCTCGATCAGCATGCCGTCGTGGCCGTTGACGAAGGCAGGCATGCGGAACTGGCGGGTGAGCACCACGTTGCCGGTGGCGGGATTGTGCAGCAGGATGGTGGCGCCGTTGCCGCGGTCGTAGGTTTCGCGGCTCTGCCGTTGCCAGCTGCCGTCGCGGCGCAGGTAGTCGAAGGTGACTTTGCGCAGGACGTACCAATTGTCCGAGAGAACGGTGGTATCGACGATGCGGATGCGGTCCTGAGTGGTAATCACGGCGTCTCCAGACGGAAGGGTGAAGGGCGACGCAGCGATTAGTCGGCGCAGGGCGACGCCTATCGACACATCGGCCAGCGCATGATAACGTGCAGACTCGTGCAGTTTCAAGAAAATTCGTGCAGTTCCCTAAGCAGCGCCATAAGCAACGCCATGCGCAGTCCGCGGCAGGCGGACCGCGCTGCTCGTCGCGTGCAACGTTCATCCTCAGCCATGCTCACAAGCCAAAGAAAAAAAGCGATTCTCGACGCCCTCGAACGTGACGGCCAGGTGCTGGCCGGCGATCTGAGCGCGGCATTCGGCGTGTCCGAAGACACGGTGCGGCGCGATCTGCGCGAACTGGCGGCGGAAGGGCGTCTGCAGCGCGTACACGGCGGCGCATTGCCTGCTTCGGCGGCGGTTGCGCCGCTCGCCGCGCGCGAGGACATGGACGTGGCGGCCAAGCAGCGTGTCGCGCGCAAGGCGGCCAGCATGATCGAGCCGGGGCAGGTAGTGATCGTCGATGGCGGCACTACCAGCGCCTTGCTGGCGCAGTGCATCGCGCCCGATCTCACGGCCACCATCGTTACGCACAGTCCGAGCATTGCGGTGGCGCTGGCCGCGCATCCGGGCGTCGAAGTCGTGCTGATCGGCGGGCGTCTCTACAAGCATTCGGTGGTGAGCGTGGGCGCGGCGGCCATCGAGGCGATGTCGCACATTCATGCCGATCTCTACTTCATGGGTGTAACCGGCGTGCATGCGAGCGCAGGCTTCAGCACGGGCGATTATGAGGAAGCCTATGTAAAACGCGCACTCGCAGCGCGCGCGGCAGAAACCGTGGTACTCGCCTGTGCATCGAAACTCAATACGGCCTCGCAATTCCGCATCGGCGGACTGGACATGGCACAAACGCTCGTTGTCGATACGGGCGCGGCTGCGAAACTCACGCGCCCGTTCGAAGAAGCGGGTTTGACGGTTGTGAAGGCCTGACGCGCACTGGCGGCGGCAATGTCAGCCAGTCGCGCTGTAGATGGGTTCGCGCTCTGCAACGCCAGCAGAGTGCGTCGTCCATACGCTTAGAAGAAAATCGGCATCTTGAACGCGTGTTGCGAGATGTAAAGCGTTCGCGCGAGCGGCTTGTGAAAAAAGCTGATCGACTGAGTCTGCGTCCAGACAGCAATCGTGCGCACCATGACGCCAATGGCAACACACGATGGCGCCGTCGTTCGCGTCAAGCGACGCGCAGGTCTGCTGCGCCAGTGTGCGACATTGCGATTTTTTCAGGTAATACGCGAATTCGCTTATCACGATCAGATCGAACGATCCGCCTGGCCATTGTTGCGGAACGGCCATCCTCTGGACTTCGACATGCTCGAATTCGGCCAGACGCCGGGAGGCGATTGCCACGGCGTTGGCCGCGAAGTCCGCACACAACAGATGGTCGCAGCGCGTCGCCAGTGCGGCAGACAGTTCTCCGTTCGCGCAGCCCGGCTCGAACGCCCGGCCATATCGGCTGCGCGGAAGCGCTGCGAGCGTCATTGCTCGCTTGCGCGATTCATACCAACTGGTGCGATAACGCCAGGGATCGTCTGTATCGGCGTATTTGGCATCGAACTGTGCGGCAGCGCGTTGGATCGCTGGCGAAAGCTCATCGCTCACAATTGCCATGCCTCGTTTGACGAGGCGAGTGCGCAACCGAGCGATTCGAGATCGTGCTCGGCATGACTCTGGCGGACGAATACTGCGAGGTCAGTGCACATGTGCGCAAACCAGCGATCCTTGCACAAAGGCCCTGCGCCCAGACCGCGACCGGCCGCTCTCAAGACGTTTTCCACCGCGCTTTCGACAACGCCGCGCGTGCGTAGCGCGAGTGTTCTTGCATCTGCGTCTGGCAGCGAGTCGATGCTGGCAGAGGCGGCGCGTAACTGGGCCCGGGCCGCAGATAGCGCGATATCGACCGAACCGAGATGCGCGTGCAGGTGAGGATCGCTGCGACGTCCCGCCGCCTCCCGGATCCGCGCGCCAAGTGCCGCGGCCGCGCCATACCAGCACGCGGCAATGCCCGCGCCTCCTTGCCAGAAACCCGGACGATCGAGGTAAGCGTTGCTGGACCCGATAAGGACAGCTTTCGCGTCCATCAGGTCAATCTCGACGCTGCGTGTCACCTGCATGCCGAGCGATTCCCAGCCGCGCTCGCTCACGCGGACGCCGGCCTGCTTCATCGGCATGGCCGTGAGCCACAGGGCGCCTGACTGATCGACACAGGTTACCAGTGCATGAGAAACCCATTGAGCGCCGGAACACCACGGTTTGGTTCCGCAGAGATAGACGCCCTGACCTTCACGGCGAACGATGCGCAAGTCGCCTTGAGCGGTGCGGGCAGCCCAGACGCCCCAGATCTCGAATTCATCACGCCCGGCGAACGGAGAGGGCGCTCCCAGCTCGGAAAGAATCGCGCGCGCATCGGCATGCGCTTCATAGAGCTTCACCAGAGGCAGGTCCCGTGCAGCAAGTGACGCCAGAAAGCGCCATCGCGTGAGCGTACAGCCGGAGCCCGGTGAGGGAAGCGTCGGACAGCGCTGGACGAGGCGACGAACCGCTATAGGCAGCGTCGCGTCATCCAGCGGCAAATCAAGGCCGTGAAGGGCGGCGCTGATGTGCGACTGCAATTTCCCGATATCGAAAGACGCCGACGCGCTGGCGGCCTGCGTCGCATCGCGGGGAAGCGCTCTGTCCGCATCAATTTGCATTTCATCCACCCTCTACCGGATTGTGCTTGAGGGCAAATCGGTAGAAATTGGCGAAGAAGGCAGGACCGTCAGCCTTTCGGAGACGGACCCGAGCCCGGACTCAATGATGCTTCGTGGCGTTCTTCGCCGCATCCTTGGCGTCGCCCACTTTCTTTTGCGCTTCGCCCTTTGCCTGCTGAAGATCCCCCTTCAGCTCCTGTGCGGGATCATTCGTCGCGCGGCCAACGGCTTCGTTCACCTTGCCTTTCGCCTTTTCGACCGTTCCTTTCACATGATCTTTGTTCATGATGGCTCTCCAGTTATGGGCGACCCGATGTCGCCAGCCGAAGTCGATCACGCACGCAGCGTGCCTGGCTGTCGAAGTGTGCTGAGCAGCATTGCTACCGGGCAGGATTCGCGCAAGGTTTCGGTCTGGCGGGCACGCGTCGTGCGTTAGCGAGCTGCCAGTAACGCCAGTAACGCGTGGAAAAGGCCATGATCGCCTTCAACGCAAAATTTATGGAGAGGTAGCTATGGATACGAACAGTGCCGAAGGACGCGTCAAGCAGCTCGCAGGAGAGGTGAAGGGGACCGTTGGGGCCGTGTTGGACGATCCCGCGATGCAGGTCTCCGGGAAGGCGAAAGCGCTGTGCGGGCAGTCCCAGCAACTTGTTGGGGATGCCGCGGCAGTGGCGCGTGAGGCAATCGCAGAGAAACCGCTGATGGTGCTGGGCGCAGCCGTGGCAGTGGGTTTCGCGGTGGGCGCACTCTGGGCCGCACGCAGAGAGTAGAAGTATTCCCGTAACCGGTCGGGCGCGGCACAGGACATTGCGGCGATCTATTTAGTCAGGAATGCAAATGATAGGCGTGATCATACCGGCTCACAATGAAGCGGACTTGCTGGCTTCCTGCCTTGCCGCAGCCTGTGCAACGCGCGACGCCGTTGGTCTGCGTGGTGAGCCCGTCAACATTGTCGTGGTGCTCGATGGTTGCACGGATGAATCGGAAGCCATTGTGAGCGGCTTTGAAGTCACTTCGCTGCATGTCGATGTGAGGAATGTCGGCGTGGCACGGCGTGCTGGCGCTGAGCGCCTGATCGCACAGGGGGCACGCTGGCTTGCCTTTACCGACGCGGATAGCCGGGTGGAAAACGACTGGCTCGTCGCGCAACTCGCGCTCGGCGTGGATGCAGTCTGTGGATCGGTACAGGTCGACGACTGGGAAGGGGCGCCAGGCCAGCTGCGCGAGCGGTGGCGAGCGCGTTATCGCGACGCCGATGGGCATCGGCATGTGCATGGCGCGAATCTGGGCGTGAGCACGCATGCCTATCTGCGCGCCGGGGGCTTTCCGCCCTTGGCGTGCGGGGAGGACGTTGCGCTAGTGGATTTGCTGCGTGTCGTGGGTGCGACCATTGCATGGAGCGCCGCGCCCCGGGTCAGGACGAGCGCGCGCATGCAGGCACGCGTGCGCGGCGGGTTCGCTGATACGCTGGCGCGCTGGGCGCAGGAGGAATGAGCAATGGCGTCTGCGAGCGTGGTCGCGCCGCTCTTCGTCGTATCACCGCATCTCGACGATGCCGTGTTCAGTTGCGGATCGCTGCTCGCGGCGCGGCGTGGGGCGGTGGTCTGTACGGTGTTCGCAGGCACGCCGGCGAACGCGGTGCATCGTCCGTGGGACGAGGCGGCGGGCTTCGAGGATTCGACGCAGGCAATGCATGCGCGCACCCTTGAAGACGAGCACGCGCTTGCCTTATGCGGAGCGCACGGCGTAAGGCTGGCCTTTTTCGACGGTCAATATGCGCCGCTTCCGAATGCGCAGACCGTTGCCCGCGCGATTGCAGCGGAACTGGCGCGTTGGCCAGGAGCAACGCCCGTCGTGCCGCTGGGGCTACGACATCCCGATCATCGTTGTGTAGCCGATGCGTGGCTTGCGCTGTTCCGCGCGCGAGGCATGACGTCCTGTATCGTCTACGAAGAGGCGATTCATCGGACCGCCCGCGATCTGACCGATCAGCGCCTTGCTGATCTCGCAAACATGGGATTGTCAACCGAGCGCCTTGATGAGGCGTGGTGTCCCGCGCGCACGAGTGCGCGCGCACAGCATACGAAACGGCTCAGCGTGCAGGCCTATGCGAGTCAGTTGCGTGCGTTTGGAACGCGCATACCGGCCGACCTCGGTGCGCCGGAGCGGTATTGGCGTGTTGAATGGGCGAGTCAGCTTGCATTGAAGCAAACGTAGCCTCGCTGACGCCACGTCGACGGCGCAAAATCAGCCTGAGACGCCGAACCATGAACATCGAACGATGAGTCGTTTGTCTGCGGCGCGCACAGCGTATCGGGCGTCGGCATCCATCCACGGTTTGCAAACCGGCATGCTCCAGTATATTGGCGAAACGATCAGAAACTGGAGTCGAGGAAATGGATCTGGATTCGGCCAGTCGTAACCGCTTCGTCGCTGCATTGTTGACGTTGTCGGGCGGCTTTCTGGACGCGTTCGCGTATGTCGGGCATGGGGGCGTGTTTGCGAATACGATGACTGGGAACGTCGCGCTACTTGGCATTCAGGTCGCGGCCGGCGAGTGGGCGCAAGCGGCCCGGCACATCCCGCCGTTGATCGCGTTCGTCTTCGCGGTATTCGTCGTTCATCTTCTGCGACTCGATGCGCTCGCGCCCGTCATCCGTCGTCCAGCGATGGTCTGCCTGGTGCTTGAGATTGCCTTTCTGGCGTTCGCCGCAAGCGGGCTGGCGGGCGACTCGGACGTCTGGCTCATTCCCGGTATTTCCTTCGTTGCCACTTTGCAGACCTTATCATTTACCCATGTCGAGAATCTGACCTATACATCGGTCATGACGACAGGCAATCTGCGGCGCGCCGCAAAGAAATTGATGGAGGGCTTTATTCCCAGGTACGACAGAGCCGCGCTTCACGATGCATCGCTTCTTGGCATGGCGAGCTTTTGCTTCTTCGCTGGCGCGGTGATAGGCGGCGTGAGCACGCGGGCGCTTCATGACAATGCGCTCTGGCTTGCCGTGCTTCTGCTCGTGGCATCGCTTGCGCAGATCGTCCGACTGGCTCGCAGTCGAGACAACGCCGCCGCGCAAGGTTCGGTCGAGTGACGACTGCTTTCACGCTTCCCTATGCACTGTCGACGTCGATCACGGCCTGTGCGAAGGCTTGCGGTGCTTCCTGCGGCAGGTTATGCCCGATGCCGCCTATGAGTTGGCGGTGTTCGTATCGACCGGTAAAGTACTTCGCGTAGGCGGCGGGTTCGGGATGCAGCGCCCCATTCGCGTCACCTTCCAGCGTGATGGTGGGAACGCCTATCGTGGGGTGAGTCGCAAGCTTGCGCTCGATCTCGTCGTATTTGGCTTCGCCCTGGGCGAGCTTCAGTCTCCAGCGGTAGCTGTTAACCGATACGGCGACGTGATCGGGATTCTCGAATGCCGGAGCGGAGCGCTCGAACGTCGCATCGTCGAACTGCCATTTCGGAGAAGCCAGTTCCCACGTCATGCGCACGAAATCGTGGGTGTACTGGCGGTAGCCCAGTTCGCCCCGCTCGGTGGCGAAATAGTAGAGGTACCACCATTCACGCTCTTTCTTTGGCGCAATCGGCTTCAATGCCTGGTCGTCCTGACTGGCGATTGTGTATCCGCTCGCGGCCACCAGACCTTTGCATCGCTGCGGCCATAGGGCGGCCAGCGCGCAGGCGGTGCGGCCGCCCCAATCGAATCCTCCCAGAATGACCCGATCGATCCTGAGCGCGTCGAGGAAGTTCAGCGCATCGGCCACGAGGGCAGCTTGCTGGCCGTTGCGCGGCGTGGCGTCGGAGAGAAAGCGCGTTGTTCCATAGCCGCGCAGATGCGGCACCAGTACGCGGTAACCGGCGGCAGCGAGCGCCGGCGCGACGTCCACGAAGCTGTGAATGTCGTAGGGCCAACCGTGCAACAAGAGGACCGGCGTACCCGTTGCGGGCCCCATATCCACGTAGCCGACATTCAATTCGCCGGCCCGGATCTGCTTCAACGCGCCAAACGTGGTGTTCGAGCCTGGAATGATCGGCGGAATTCTCCGGAGCGCAGGCTGAGCCGTTTGTGCGCTGGCAGGTCTGAACCGGGCGAGCGCGCCAACGGCCAGGCCGAGCGCAGTCGTGGTGACGAATCGACGTCGGTTGACCGCAATTTTCTCGTTCATGTCACATCCTTTCAAAAGATCGGCGGCAGGTCAGGCGTTGCGCAAGGATCGCAAACCAGCGCGAACCTCTTCGGCGAATATCCGGGGTTGCTCCCATGCCGCGAAGTGACCGCCTTTTTCGGGGCGGTTGTAATAGATGAGGTGGTGATAGGCGCGTTCGGCCCAACTGCGCGGCGCCTGATAGTTCTCGCCGGGAAAGGCGCTCACGGCTGCCGGGACGGATATATCCGCCGCCGCATAGGGGTTGAAACTGAACTCCCAATAGAAGCGGGCCGCGGAAACGCCGGTGTTCGTCAGCCAGTAGAGCGTGATGTCGTCGAGAACGTCGTCTCGCGTGAGATCGCCTGCGAACGGGCCCTTCCCGGACACGGCCGACGTTATCGCCGCCGCCGGCTGGCCATTCCCGTCGGGATGGTCCATCAGCCAGCTTGCCAGGGCAACCGGTGAATCGGCGAGGCTGTAGAGCGTCTGCGGTCGCGTGCCCTGTTCCTGCGCGTAGGCGCGTCGCTTCGACAGGTTGCGCAACTGCTCGTAAGCATGCCGTTCGTCGTCCGAAAGATTGGCTGGAGGCGGGCTGTTGTCGGCAAGCGCTTTCAGGATCTCCGGCGGAATGGTGGCGGGAAGGTTGACGTGGATGCCGAGCAATTCGGGCGGAGCCTGTTTGGCCATGGCGTGCGAAACGATTGCGCCGAGGTCGCCGCCTTGCGATGCGAACTTCCCGTAGCCCAGACGTTTCATCAACACGACCCATGCGCGCGCGGTACGCTCCGGTCCCCAGCCAGTCGTAGTGGGTTTTCCCGAAAACCCATAGCCGGGCAGCGATGGAATCACCAGATGAAATGCGTCCGACGCGCTCGCGCCATGGGCAGTGGGATTGGTCAATAGATCGATGATCTTCAATTGCTCGATGACCGAACCGGGCCAGCCGTGCGTGACGATCAGGGGCATCGCGTTGTCGTGCTTCGAACGAACGTGAATGAAGTGGATGTCCAGCCCGTCGATCGCGGTCACGAAGTTAGGCAACGCGTTCAGTTTCGCTTCGCACTTGCGCCAGTCGTATCCCGTGGACCAGTATTGGGCGACCTGCTGCATCAGCGCGAGCGGGACGCCTTGTGTGTCGTCGCTGACGGTCTCGCGCTCGGGCCATCGCGTCGCCTTGATGCGCCGCCGTAAATCGACCAGTTGCGCTTCCGGTACGTGGATGCGAAGCGCCCGAATGGCGGTCTCGTCACCGCCCGCCGCCGGGGCGACTTCGGTAATCGACGAGCTTTCTTCTGCGAACGCGAGTTGACTCAAGGAGCCCGCCGCGATGGCGGCTGCTGCGACGCCCATAAACCGGCGACGTGAAGGGAGCGGTGGAACGATGCTGTCTGACATGATGATTCCTGGGGCTATGCGAGGGGTTATTCGAGGCTTGGTGCCGCCGGATTTCGCTTCGGGAACAACTCGATGTCGTGAATATCGACCGCGGTTTTCAATGTGCCGTTGCGCGTGCCTTGGCGAGACGGCGTTCAACAGGCGATAGAAGTATTGAAGCGCTGGGAGGTATCCGGTTTATGTCCGGCAGGTGTGGTTTGTGTCGACGGGCGTATCAACCGGTCGGCTGGATACAGGGCGATACAAACAAAGTGCACGCGCAAGGCAAGGGGAGCAGGGGCCTCGGCATCTTGAGCGCCGGTGTGGGCGCGCTCATGAGATTCCGGCTTCGGGGAAGCAAAGCGACCGAGGCTACAAAAATAGTAGTCCATCGCGCGCCAAGGACGAAGATGGCCGGGGGCACCCCGCTCGCGCAGCGCGGCTCAGGACGCGCTGATCATCACTTCGATCAGATTGGCGCGGCCGCTTGCGATGCCCGCTTCGATGGCGCCAGCGATATCACCGGCTTGATGCACGCGGCGCGCCGGCAGCCCGAATCCTTGTGCGAGCGCCACATAGTCGATCGCGGGCTGGTTGATTTCCATCGCGACGAACTGGCCCGTTTGCGAACTCACGTAATGCGCCTGCGAGCGCATGAAATTCTTGAGTACGTTGTATTCGCGATTGTTCATGACGACAAACGTGACCGGCAGCTTCTCGTGCGCCGCAGTCCAGATCGCCTGGGGGGAATAGAGCGCGGCGCCGTCGCCTACCAGGCACACGACCGGTTCGCGGCCCAGTCCGAGCGATGCGCCGACCGCCGCCGGCATCGCCCAGCCGAGCGCGCCGCCTCGCATGAACGAATACTGGTTGCCGGAATCGCTTTTGAGGAATTTGCGGACGTGTACGGAGGTGGCAATCGCCTCGTCGACGATCGGCACCCTGGGTCCGATGGCCCGGACCGCTTCACGGGCCGCCACCAGTGGCGTCGTGACGCTCGCATCGAACTGGTCGTCGGCAAGCGACTGGAATGAGGCGCGGCGAGCAACGTCGCTTGCGGCCGCCTCGCGGTTGAGTTCCGCGTAGGCTTGTTGCTGCTTTGCGGTTTCCGCCTGAAGGAGCGGCAGGAACGCCCGCAGCGATCCCTTCACGTCCCCGATCACCGACAGCTTCGTCGCATAGGTGCGGCCCACGTCCCTCACGTCCGAAGTCAGCTGATACACCTCGCAACCCGTGGGGACGGCCGAGCCTTCCGAATAGAGAATCGTAATCAGCGATTTGCCGCCGAGCGCAAAAATGGCGTCGTAATTCGACAGGACGTTAGCGATTTCGTTGGCTTTGGTCGGGAGATTGCCGGCCCACAGCGGATGCGAAGTGGGGAACGGCAGGCGCGAGGGCCACGAAGACCCATAAACCGGTGCGCCGAATGCTTCTGCCACCGCGACCACTTCCTGGGCCGCCTGACTCCAGTAGATTTCGTCGCCGGCAATGATCGCGAGACGGCCGGGACGCACGGCCGCGAGCTTTGCGGCCAGCGCCGGCAGCGAGCCGGCAACGGCGCTGCGGTCGATGATCGAGGGTTCGGCAATGCCAACCGTGCTCATCGCTTCCATGACGTCCATGGGAAGGGACAGGAAAACCGGCCCGGCAGGCGCCGCGTTGGCATCATGGAACGCGCGTCGCACCAGTACGGGCAACTGGTCCGCATCCGTGACTTCGCGCGCCCACTTGACGGCAGGCTCGGCAATCTTGACGAGGTCGCCAAAGAGCAGCGGATCGGTCACCGTATGACGCGAATCCTGCTGCCCCGCAGTCACCACCAACGGGGTCTGCGAAACGCTGGCATTGAGCAGGTTGCCCATGCCGTGGCCCAGACCGCCTGCCGTATGAAGATTGAGAAAGGCCGGCTTGCGGGCCGCTTGTGCGTAACCGTCGGCCATGGCGACCGCCGATGCTTCCTGAAGGGCGAGAACGTAGTGGATCGACGGATAGCGCAGCAGGGCGTCCATCAACGGCAGTTCGGTTGTTCCCGGATTGCCAAAGATATAGTCGACGCCTTCGCTTTCCAGCACTTCGAGGAGGACTTCCGCCCCGCGTCGAGCGTTGGCTCCGTGGATGCGGGTAACAGGACTGGCAGACATACGTACTCCGGTTCAGCATGGTGCGGCCCATTGTGTGGGCGGTCCCGATGCCGCGCGCGATCCTGCTGTTGGCGGACCGCTTTCCCTCGAATCTTGCTGACCGGCGGGTGCGCGGCATTGGGTTCGTGTGCCGTGTCGTGGGTGAACGACGCTGGCGTGAGCACAGTATCGAAGCGCGCAAACGATAATGGAAATGCTTTGTTATCATCGAAGTGATGCCGAACCGTTATCAGGTGAATTCGATGGACATCAAGGCGCTGCGGTACTTTTCAGAGGTGGTTCGGCAAAATGGCTTTCGTCGGGCCAGTTCGACGCTGCACGTGACGCAGCCGGCAATCAGCCGGGTCATCGGTCAACTCGAAGAAGAGTTCGAGGTGACGCTGCTGATACGGGAGCCGCGTGGGGTGAAGCTGACCGCTGAGGGCGAAGTGTTGTATCGGCACGCCGAAACAATCTTGCGGCAGGCAGAGAACCTGGTCAGCGAATTGCGTGACCTGCGCTCGATGGTGACGGGCGTGCTGCGCATCGGCTTGCCGCCCATGACGGGATCGACGTTTTTCGGCAATGTGATCACCGAGTTTCGCCGCCGCTATCCGGGAATTCAGCTTCATATCGCCGAGTACGGCAGCAATCAACTGGAAAGTGCACTTGCCGACGGGCGCGTCGAGATCGCCGCAGCCATGCTGCCGGTCGACGCAAATGCCTTCCAGACGCAGACCTTCGTGCAGGACAGGCTGGCCTTGCTTTGCAACCGTGAGCATGCGCTCGCCACGCGCAGGAAGGTGAGCCTCGACGAACTCGCGCATGAGACGTTTGTCGCCCTCAGCGAGGACTTCAAGATCAACGACGTGATCGACAAAGCCTGTCGTTCGCGCGGCTTCATTCCATCGATTGCCGGCCGCAGCAGCCACCTCGATCTGATCGTCTCGATGGTGACGTCGGGGATGGGCATCGCACTGCTTCCTGAATCGATCACCCGCAAGACCCGCTCGACCCGCCTGGCGGTCGTGTCCGTCGATCCCGTCGTTGCTTACGAACTTGCGCTGGTGCGTCCTCGCGCCGCCTACTTGAGCAGGGGAGGCCGCGCGTGGGTAGAGATCGCGGGCAAGGTGCTGGGATTTGAGGTAAGCCCGTCTTTTATCGAGTGATCTGGCTGGAACGGTTCGGCCGAGTGACGCGCAGTGACGCGCAGTGACGTGCAGCCGCGTCATGTGAGCTGGCGAATCAGGCGTTATCTGGAAACCAGCGGCGTGACGAACTGCTCGAAATGCGGCAGCCAGATCGGGATCGCGTCCTTGACGGCGAACATGCCATGGCCGTTCGTGCCGAAGGGCGGTTCGACGATCATTTGCCCGTGACCGCCTGCCGCCTGAAATGCCGCAAACCATGTCGCGACCACATCAGGCGCAAAGTATTTATCGTTTTGAACGTAGTGCCAGAGAACCGGCACGCGCGTTGTAGTGGCGAAGTGCGCGATGGTTTCGGCCATCTGCTGTGGATCGCATGGCATCCCCGGATGCTTCGACGGGTTGCCGCCGCGGCCGCCCGAAAAATTGACGACCGCCACTAATCCTTGCGGCGCATAGCTGGCGGCTGCGAGAGACGCGAATCCCCCCGCTGACTGACCTACGAGAACGACATGGCTGCGATCCACCGTGGGCAATGTCTGTGCGTATCTGACGGCTGCCAGAACATCGCGCGCGGCCTGCTCGCCCGCAGCGGTGTAGTTGGGGTTTTGGCAGGAGCCGGCATCTTCCTCGTCGATACCGCCTGTTGCACCATAGCCCCGGCGGATCGGCACGATCACCGCGAAGCCCAGTTGCACGAACGTGCGGATCTGCGGCAATTCACGATAGCGGCCCACCTTCCATCGATCGCGCGGATCGGGCGGGCTGCCGTGACTCAACACAATTAACGGAAAGGGACCGGGACCGTCCGGCATATACGTGGTCGCGACAATGTCGCGGGTGTGATTGCCCTCGTCGACCGGGACCTTGACGATGGTCTCGTGGAGATCCGTTGCGCTCGGCGGTTCCTCTTTCGTGATGCCTGCACATCCCACCAGCGAAGCGACCAATGCGCCAGACATCAAGAGTCGTTGAAGGTGAGCGAATACCCGATTCCGACTGGCAGTCTTTCTCATAGGTCATTTTCCCGCATGGCGGCTCGAAGATGCGGGCGAGTATGGCAGGTTTTCCGTCGATCGCGTCAGGGTTTGTGTGTCGTTGAATCGTCGTGATGCTGCTATTGGCGGAGCAGTGACACATTTAATGCGAACTACGCTAATCGCAGCTCATGGCATCACACCGTGAACAGATAGAATCTGTATCGTCATAAGACGGAGTTTCCTGGACCCGCATCATGGCCACGTTTCAGCAATGTTTCGCGGCATGCCGAGCGCAGCACGTGCGCGTCGGATTTTTTCCTGGTCTGGGGTGCTAAATGGCGCGGCTCCTGATTTGATGGCAGATGTACATCTGGCTATGCCGATCATCGCTTCAAGATATTTAATCGCGACTGTCGTTGAATCGATAACCGGAACGTCAGTTCCCGAAACGCGCGTGTAACCTGCTCGCCTCAGCAGCGGCCCGTACCATGCACAGCCAACCAGAATCACATCCGCACCATCGGCAATGCATTGGCGCGCCGCGGCCTCGAAACGAGGAATGAAGGATTGCCCTGGGTCGCGGACAGCACCCAATAGTAGTGCCGCGTCCGATTCCGGGGCAATCGATCGGGCAGGCCGAATGATTGCGCGCTCGCGCAGGCCATAGAGCGTGATATCTCGTTCTATAGCCGTGGCGGTTTTCTCGGACACCGTGACGACTGCGAAGCGCCGCCCCATCGCTAACGCTGCCAGCATTGATTGCTCGCCCACCGACGCCACAGGAATATCGAGTACTTCTCGCGCCTCCCACAAGGGATCATTCCAGCAGCCGAAGTAGACGCCGTCAAAGCCGTCGCTCGCGGCGGCGATCGCTTCGTCCATCATCGCAACGCTGTTCAGATGTTCGGCATAGAGCGAACGAGTGAAATCCGCGCTATGACGTGTGTAGCGGAACGCTACCGAGGATCCCGGCGAGAGTAGCGGAGGAATCTCCGTTTCGAGCATGTTCCAGACCGGTTCGAGAGCGGCCACTTTTGTTGTCGGGTGAATCCAGCAAATACGCATGATCGGCGCCCTGATAGAAGTGTTTGGTGCAGGCGTTACAGGGGCAACGGTTTGCCCGTCATGTCCTTCACGAAGCGCAACGCCAGTAGTCCGAGCAGCGCGCCGCCGATCAGATACCACGCGGGAATCACGGGATTGCCCGTTCGATGGATCAGCCAGGTATTGATGAGCGGAGCCGTACCGCCGAGCAGCGAGACGGAGACGTTGTAACTGATCGCCAGACCGCTGTAACGCACTGGCGCACGGAACAGCGAAACCAGCGTGGCCGGCATCGAGCCTTCGAACAGCACCTGGGCAAGCACGAGCAGCATCAGCGCGGCGAACACCACGGCGACGTTCTGGCTGCGCAGCAGACTGAACGCGGGCACCGCGCCGACGATGATGACGAGGCAGCCGAGCATGATCATCTTGTTGCCGCCGATCCGGTCGGCCAGTCGCCCCGATACGGGAATCAGTGCAAGCATCACGAGCGTGGCGATCATGGCCAGCATATTGCCGAATTCCACCGGATGGCCCGCCACGTCGGCGAGATAGCCAGGCACGTAACCGAGCGCGACATAATAGGTGATGTTGAATACGGCGGTGAGCCCGGCGCATTTGAGCAACTGGGGCCACTCGGCGATCAGCAGATCGAAAAACCGCTGTTTGCCGGCCAGATGCTTTTGCTGGGTCTCATTCTGCTGCATCTGTTTGAAGACTGGCGACTCGTCCACATTCAGACGCAGATAAAGCGCGACCAGTCCGGTCAAACCCGCAATCACGAATGGAATGCGCCAGCCCCAGGCGGCCATGGTGGTTTCACCGAGCGAGAACATCAGTGCATTCACCACGGCGCCGCCCAGCAGAAACCCCGAGATATTGCCGAACTCAAGCCAGCTCGTGAGAAACGAACGCTTGCGGTCGGGCGCGTGTTCGGCGATGAACGTGCACGAACCGCCGTATTCGCCCCCCGTCGACAAACCTTGCAGCAGCCGGATCACCAGCAGCAAAGCCGGTGCGGCCGCACCAATCGAGTCATAGCCCGGCAGCAAGGCGATGCACAGCGTGGCGATCGACATGAGCGCAATGCTGAGCGTGAGGGCGGTGCGCCGTCCGTAGCGGTCGCCGATCGGCCCGAACACAAAACTGCCGATGGGGCGAATCAGGAAGCCGGCGGCGAACGTTGCGTAGATCGACAGCAATTGCGTCGCATGGCTCTGGTTCTTGAAGAACACGTTGCCGATGATCGTCGCGAGCGACGAATACAGCGCGAAATCGAACCATTCGATCATATTGCCGCAGGTCACGCCGACGACGGCGCGCCTGAGCGCGGAAACGTCGGCGTGATGGACTGCGGCAGGCTGCATATACGCAGAATAATCCTCGGACGAAAGGTTTTTCGCACCCATTTGAACTCTCCTCACATCATGATTCATTCAAGGCGATGGCGCGAGCGCGTCAAAAAAGCAGGCGCGCCCGCGCCTCACCGCGTGCTATCGCATGAAGACGCCGCCTGCGATGCACAGCGTTTCGCCGGTGATATAGGACGGCTCGTGCGCGAGATTCCAGACCCACGTGGCGATTTCATCGACCGATGCCGCGCGATGCAGCGGGATGCCCGGGATGGCCGCTTCGATGCGGCCGCCACGGCGGGTGCCTTCGGTATCCACCCAGCCCGGTGCAATCGCATTGACGGTAATGTGCTGCTCCGCGAGTTCGATGGCGAGCGAACGCGTGATCGAGACCACCGCCGCTTTCGAGGCGCTATAAAGCAGCTGGTTGCGCGACACCGCGAAGGCGTCGACCGACGCGAAGAACAGCATCGCGCCGCCCTGATCGCCTAGATGCTTCGCGCCTACGCGGGCGACATTGAGTGTGCCGAGCACGTTGACATCGAAAATCCGCCGATAGAGCGCCGTATCGAAGCTCTCCAGCGACGAGGTGGGAAAAATGCCCGCGGCGTTCACCACTGCAGCCAGGCGCGGTTTGCCTTCGAGCGCATGAGCGACGGCTTGGGCAAGCGCGGCTTCGTCGCCGATATCTGCCATCGCCGGTGTGATTTTCGATTCAACGCCGTGCGAAGACGCGCCGACGTCGAGCGCGACTACGTGCCAGCCCTCTGCTGCGAAGCGCAGCGCCGTCGCGCGCCCCATGCCCGAATTCGCGCCGGTGACGAGGACGCTCTTCTGTGCTGCGGTTGCCAGTTTCTGCGTGTTCATGCGATTGTCCGAATGTGCGGTTGAACGTTAGATGGCCAGTTGTGCCTCGGCTTGCGTCGAGACGGTGCTGCTTGCGTGCTGCTGCGCGATCGTGTCGAGCGCGCGGCGGGTTTCGTCGAAGTTTTGCTGCCACACGCGACGGATGATGTCGATACGCGATTCGGCGTCCTGAGTGCTGCCAAAGTGTCCGGCGAGGTTCGTCACGCCCTGTTCGCGCAGCGCGATGAAGCGCGAAATCAACTGGCTCTGCGCGCAGTACACCGGCCATTGGGCGCCGCGCGGCGCGGCCAGACCGACGAAGTAGAGCGATTCCAGTCCGGTCGGCAGCGTCATGGCGGCGGTGCGCAACGGCACGCCGTCCCGCCATTCGAGCAGCGTGGGATCGAGGAACGGCAGCGTGGTCTTGAAACCGGTGGCCCAGAGGATCGTGTCGTATTCGCCTTCGGTGCCGTCGGTGAACGTCACCCGCTTGCCTTCGATCGCGCGCAGACCGGGCGCGACCTTGATCCGGCCATGCTGGATCCAGTAAAGGAGCAGCGAATTGACGACGGGCGGCTGCTTCTCAAGGTCGTAGGTTTCCGGCCTGGGCATCCCTGGATAGTTTTCGTACGTGCCCAGTACTGTATGAATCAGCATCGACGTCGCCATGTTCTGCATTTCCGGCGGCAGGGCGTTCAGGAACGGTACTTCGGCACGCGGCAGACCATAAAAAGTCTTGGGCTGGAACACCTGGCCGCAGCGCATGGCGATGGTGACGTCGAGACGGCTTTGCGCGGCGTCCACCGCCAGGTCGCAGCCTGAGTTGCCGAAGCCGACCACCAGCACGCGGCCCTCGATATCGCCGGTATTACGGTAGGAACCCGAATGAATCGATCGTCCCGTGAATCCCTGGCCGACGGCGGGGATGCTTTGGTCCCACAGGTGGCCGTTCGCCACCAGCACGCCTGCGTAGTCCTGTACCGCGCCGTCGCCGAGCGTGACGCGCCAGCCGTTTGCGCCGCGCTCGCCGAGCGGTTCGATGCGCTCGACCGCCGTGTTGAAGCGGATCATCGCTTTCAGGCCGAACGCGTCGGCGTAACTGCCCATATAGGCTGCCACCTGTTCGCGGCTCGGATACATCGGATACGACTCGGGCATCGGAAAGCCGTCGAAGAACGAACTGCTCTTCGGGGTGATCAGATGCAGGGCGTCGTAGTCGTGGTGCCAGTGGCCGCCGACCCGGTCGCTCTTCTCGAAGCAGTCGACCGCGATGCCCGCATCGGTCAGGGTCTTGAGGGCGGCAAGGCCGGCTGCGCCGGCACCGATCACGCAATAGCGTGCTTGTTTCGTCATGGTTCACCTCCTTGTGTGCTGGCTCCGGGGCTGCTGCCCCGAGGACGAATCGCATCTGGTGAAGCCAGTATCGGAAGGCAAAAAAAACGCGTGAAGAATGGCAGTACAGGTGCGTGCCATAGCCATGTCCTATAGGTGGACAATTTTCAGATCGGCGTGGGCACGTGCTTGTCGTCGGATTACCCCGTGGTGAAAGGGCGCAACGCGTTCACAACGGCAGCCGCGGCGTTGCCGTGCTGGTCTTGCGGGAGAGGCAGGATTTACCCTGATACTGCGAGGGAAAAGCACGAGAGGCGCGAAAGCACAGACGGCCTCGCGAGCGAGGCCGTCTGCATAGGCAAGGCGTTGGGTGAATCAGCTTCCGTAGCGGCGCAACAAGCGTGTCTCGACGACGCCGACCAGACGCGTGAGCGGGAATGCCACCAGAAAATAGATGACGCCCACTGTCGTGAGGAACTCCACCGGACGCGCTGTATTCGTGGAGATGTTCTGGCCGACGAGCATCAGATCGGCGATCCCCACAGACGAGATCAGCGCGCTTTCCTTGAACAGGCTCACGATGTTCGAGAGCAGCGGCGGCAGCGCGCGCAACAACGCCTGCGGGAAGATAACGTGCAGGATTTTCGCGGCGGGTGTGAGCCCGAGCGCAATGCAGGCGTCATGCTGCTCGCTGGCGATGGACTTGAGCGCGCCACGAAAGGTTTCGCTGGTGATGGCGATCATGTAGAGCGTGAGCGAAACCAACACGGAAAACGCCGGTGCTATGGCGATCCCGAGCACGACGGGCAGGCAGAAGAAGATCCAGAACAGCTGGATCAGCAGTGGCGTGCCTCGAAATAACTCAACGTACAGCGAAGCTGCGCCGTTGATCCAGCGATTGGGCGACAGGCGCAGCAGACTCAAGACGAAGCCGCCGATACTGCCCGCGAGCGCGCAGCCCAGCGTAAACACAACGGTGGTCGCGAGACCTTGCAGCAGCACGTGCCAGTACGGCAGCACGACGGAAAAATGGATTGGCATAGCGGCTCCTTCAACGCTGCATGGCGAGATCCTGCCGATGCTCGACGAGGCGGATGAGCGCTGCTGCGGGCACGGACAGCGCGAAATAGACAGCGGCGATCAGCGTGTAGGTTTCCAGCGGCCGGAACGTATCCGTGGCGATCTGGTTGCCGACATACATGAGGTCGCCGACTGCCACCACCGCGACCAGCGCGCTTTGCTGCAACGCGCCGATGCCATTGGTCATGAGGATTGGTGTCGCGCTGCGTAGCGCCTGAGGCAACACCACGAAGAGCGTGCGTTGCCAGGGACTTAAACCCAGTGCAACGCAGGCATCGAGGTGCTCCTTCGGCACAGCCTGTACGCCAGCGCGATACGCTTCCGCGTTGAAGGCCGTCAGATTCAGGCCGAGTGCGAGAATACCCAGCGCAACGGGGCCGATAAAGACGTCGAACATCATCGGCACGCAATAGAAAAACCACGCAATCTGCAGTAGTGCGGGCGTGCAGCGGAAGAATTCGATGTACGCGCGCGCGGGCCAGCGCAGGAGCGCATGTCGGCTCATCGAGCACAGGCACAGCACGAAACCCAACGTCACGCCGATCAGATTCGCGATGAGCGTCAGTTCGAGTGTGATGCCAAGGCCGCCAAGCAGTGCGCTGACATGGCTCGAAAGGAAAGAAAAGTCGAACTGATAGTGCATGCGTTTCCCCTCAGCCGAGATGCAGCACTTTGTCGAGAAACTCGCGGGTGCGGGTCTCGCGCGGTTGGCGGAACAACTGCAGGGGTGGCCCCTGTTCGACGATCGAGCCATTGGCGCAGAAGATCACGCGGGTCGCGATATCGCGGGCGAAATGCATATCGTGGGTAACGATGATCATCGCCATTTTCTGCTCGGCGAGCTGCAGCATGACGTTCTGGACTTCGACCACCATCTCCGGATCGAGCGCGGAGGTGACTTCGTCGAACAGCATCAGCCGCGGTTCGAGCATGAGCGCCCGGGCGATGGCGACGCGCTGCTTCTGGCCGCCCGACAACTGGCTGGGATATGCGTGAAGCTTGCTTTCCAGACCCAGGCGCGCGAGATAGGCGCGTGCGCGCTCAGTGGCCTCTTGCCGGGACATGCCGCCGCTTTTCATCGGCGCCAGGACGAGGTTGCCGAGCACCGAGAGGTGCGGGAACAGCGTGTAATGCTGGAACACCATGCCGATCTGGCGCTGCAGGGTGCGATCGAGCGACGGTTGCGCGCCCTTGTTCGACGAGCGCATGTAGGGGCTGCCCTGAAAGCGGATTTCTCCGCCCTGGATGCCTTCGAGTCCCATCATGCAACGCAGCAGTGAACTTTTGCCGCTGCCACTCGGACCGATGATGACCAGACGATCGTCGGCCTGCATGTCGAGCGACAGGCCGTCCATCACGACGAGATGCTCGCCATAGGATTTGTAGACGTCGCGCAGTTCGACGAAGGGAGCGGGCGACGCAAGCGGGGACGGCGGGCTGATTGGGCTGTCGGGATCGGGTGGGCGCGTGGCGATCGACGTATGGACGTTCATAAGTGGGGTCTCCGGTGGCCCGCGCGTGGCGCAGCGGGCACGGTCGATGAGCGTGGGATGAGCACGAGGTTTGCAGCCGCGCCGCGCGCACAGGATGGCGGGCAGTCATACCGGCGACGCGGCCCTGGCTCACTTCGCGGCTTGCTGCAACGTCTTCTTGACCGCCTGGGCCATCATGCGATCGATGGCGCCGGCCTTCTTCTGCTCGTCGATATAGCTGTTCAGATAGGCGAGATCCGCTGGAGGCAGCGCCTTGCGCACGCCGAAGTTGGCGGGCAGCGGTGCAAGCGCCGGTTCCGGTTTGAAGGCGACGAGCGATTCCGGGTGCGCCGCCGTGACGAGCATGTTGGTGGCGATGTCGTCGGCGAGCACATCGGCACGTTTCGACAGCAGGGCGAGACGCGCGGCGTCGGCGTCGGGTAAGCGCATGATGTGCGGTTTCGTGAGCACGTCGCTGATGGCTTTGTCGGCCACCGAGCCAGCCATCACGGAAAGCGTGAGGTCGGCGCGGTTGAGGTCGGCGATCGAATGCGGCGTGCTGGCAAGTTTCGGATTGCGCTTGTCGTAGGCGAAGGTGACGCTCGAATCGAATACGGGCGCCGAGAAACTGACGGCCTTTTCACGCTCGGGCGTGTCGCTCAGCGAAAGCGCCATATCCCATTTGTCCGATTGCAGACCGGCAATCAGATTGGGCCAGGTCGCATCGACGAATACCGCCTTCACTTTCAGGCGCTCGGCAAAGCCGCGGCACAGATCGGCAAACGCGCCCTCGTAGGTCTGCGTCTGCGGATCGCGGATCACGTAGGGCGGCGACGCCGCCGCGCCGCAGCGCAGAACGCCGTCTGCGCGAACTTTTTGCCAGGGCGTGTCGCCGGCCGCGTGGGCAGCGGAACCGACGAACAACGCACCGATACCGGCGCTGGCCGCGAGAACGAGCACGCGGCGGCGGATACTTGAAGTAAGGCTCATGATGACTCCCGGGGAGAGTGGGGCGCAGCGCGGCCGCGCCGTCGAACGCAGGTGGATGGAATCAAAACTTGTGGGCAATGCCGACGCGCAGGCCCAGTTGGTGGTTCGAAGAAGATGCGTTGCCGACAACGCCGTCGAAGATCGCGGCGGGTTGCGAGGCGCCCGCCGCGATCTGGTAAGCGGCCGACAGATAGACCTCGGTGCGTTTGCTGAGCTTGTAATCGGCAGCGAGATTGATCTGATGGTATTTCGGGCGTGCCGAGGAGTAGCCCACGTCGCCATTCGTGAAGGAATAGCCCGCTGCAAGGGTCGCGGCCTGGGTCAGCGCATAGTAGCCCCATGCCTCGTAGTCGTCGAAACGCACCTGGGCGGTCGTGCCGTTCGCGTCGTCGAAGCGCGTGTTGGTGTAGTTGAAGCCCAGCGTCGCCGCGCCGATCAGCCAGGTGGCGCCCACGCCGATGATCTGCTCGTTCGACGGATTGCCCACGTAGCTGAACGCGCCGCTCGCGCCTACCGCCGCCCCCGTTGTGTTTCCGACGAAGTCGCCGTCGGTGAAGAGCGTCGCGGGCTGCTTTGCATAGAAGTACGCCGCGCCAAGATTCAGGTTGCCGATCGAATACGCCGCGCCCGCGCTCCACATGCCGATCTTGCTGGTGCCGTCCGCGTTGGAGTTGCTGAGCGCCAGCATGCCGCCGAAGGTCACGCCGGCGATCTTGGGACTGGCGTACTTGATGGCGTTGTTGACGCGAAACGAGTTTGCGGTGTTGTCGATATCGCCCGCATGAAAGGCTAGGCCGCCCCAGTTGCCGGTGAGCGTCAGTGGCTGCACGTAGTCGACGATCGAATCGTATTGGCGGCCCAGCGTGAGCGTGCCGAAACGCTCGTCCTGCAGACCGACCCACGCCTGACGCCCGAACAGGCGGCTGCCCTGCGCGGCCGTGCCATTCACCACGTTGAAGCCGCTTTCGAGCTTGAAGATCGCCTTCAGGCCGCCGCCCAGATCTTCTTCGCCCTTGAGCCCCCAGCGGCTACCATACAGGCCGTCATAAGTGCCGTCCTGCATGTGCCAGAGCTGTTTGCCGCCGCTGTTGTTGGTGAAGTCGATCCCGGTATCGATCACCCCATAGAGCGAAACCGACGAGGACTGCGCATGGACCGTCCCCGAAAGCGCGACCGTCATGGCGGCAAAAATAAGTTTTTTATGGCTGTTCACCCTGTTCTCCAAACAAAGAAAGCATGCGATTGCGTGGGAGGCGTCGATCTTCGCTCTATCGCTATTTTGATTTGGTATGCGAATTATTATGACGATTGAAACGCCCCAAAATCCTGTTGCTGGCTTCTTGCGATCTCATTGCGGCCTCCTTGCGGCGTGCTGCGCAGGAGGCGCGATAAAACTGCCCAGGCGGTGTTATCCGGCGATTGCGTAGGTTTCGATTTCGACTTTCTGCCACGGGCGCAGCATGGAGTCGACCTGGACCAGCGTGCTGGCCGGGCGAATCTCGCCGAAGGTTTCGAGGTGAGCGCGGGCGACGCCGTCGGCATCGTTGATGTCGCGTACGAACACCACGGTGCGCACCACGTCGTGCAGATTCATGCCGGCTTCGCCGAGCACTTTCTCGATGACTTCGAGAATGGCGCGGGTTTGGGTATAGGCGTCGCTACGTTCGTGCACGGCCGGTGCGCAGGTGCCGGAAATATGCAGATGCTCGCCTACGCGCACCGCGCGCGAATAGCCGAAGACGTTTTCATAGGGACCGCCCGAGGAAATCTTCTGGCGGTTGGCGGTGACAGTGCTCATGCGGATACTCCGTGGTGGACAAAGGATGTGGATCGAGTGGATTGGAGTATCCGGAGGTCAAAAACGCCCGTGAAGAATCCCTTTGCCAATGCTTCCCATAGGACTTGACTATGCGAGACGGATGGCTGCAAAGGGCGGCGGTCAGGACAACGAGGCGCACAGGCCGTCACGGCGCGGCTGGCGCGCCATCGACAGGGATCGGTAGTGTGGGAACGGCGTGAGGGCAGAAGGCGCGCGTGCGCCTTAGTGGTTTCCCCGGTTGCGCCGGTTGGGCGTATCGCGCGTCGCGGGCGCGTGTTCGGAAGGCAGGTCGAGGTGCGCGTAGAGGCTTTGCACGCGCGCCAGGTGTTCTCGCATCATCTGGATCAGGACGCGCGTCCCTGCGGAAAGTGGTGTGTCGTAGCGGTGAATGAAGGCGAACACCTCGAACAGCGGCGGGTCGATCGGTGTCCAGCCAAGCCGGTCCTGGTAGCCGAGTTGATGCAGGATGGGCTGCGTGGCGATCAGGTCGCCGAGACCACGCGCGGCGAGTTCGAATCCGGTGGACTGATGGTCCACCTCAATGACCGGATTGAGGATCACGCCGGCTTTCTGTGCGCGTGAGCGCAGGTTCAGGCGGATTGGATCGGCCGTGTTCCAGCGGGCCTCGGTCAGGATCAGGGGCGCGTGCGCGAGATCCTCGATCGTTTTGGGCCCTTTCAGCCGGGCCGGGTCGGCGCTGATATAGCCAACCCGCGCCGACCACACCGGCTCGCTATAGGTGAGGTTGCGTTCGTTCAGGGGAATCATGACGAGGCCGGCTTCCAGCTCGCCCTGGCTCACCGCATCGGCAATCTCGGACGAGTTGTTGCCGACGACCTTGAGCTTCACGTCGGGATAGCGGGTGCGAAACTCCTCGATCAGATCGGCGAGGAAATAGTGATGTGCAGTACCGAAAGTCCCGAAGCTCGCCACGCCGCCTTTGAGTTCGCGCACGGACTTGACGGCTTCATGGCCCTGCCGCGACGCAGTCGTAGCCGCCTCTGCGAACGGATGCAGGCGCCGCCCGGCCTCTGTCAGCATCAGCTTGCGATTGGTGCGGATGAAAAGCGCCGTGCCCACGGATTCTTCAAGCCGAATGATCTGATCCGACAAGCTCGGCTGTGCGACTTTTAGATGCTCAGCCGCTTTGGACAACGTTCCGTATTCGATGGCAGCGAGGAAATAATGGAGTTGCTGAAGGGTCATGAGCGTCTAGTGGCATCGGAGAGGTCAAATTTGCACTAGTAAGCTCTCACGCGTCAACGGTAGCAAAATGCCGGTCGGGTCGCGGATCTCGCGGCAGACGTACCGGTGATGGCCGACCGGAAAGACAACCGGCGCAGCACCCTTTGCCTTTCATTCCGACGGCTGCCTGCATGACTTGCACCCTTTAGCTCGATTCGTCGACAGAGCGCTGGAGCCGCATCGAGATGGAAAAGCGTTCACCGGGATGCACGGTGACGGATACCTCAAACGTTTTTCCGGCTGCATCGAGATACTGGCGCACCACGCGCAACGCCGCCGTACCGGCATCGACCTTCAGGCGTAACGCCATTTCCGGTGCGAGTATCAGCGCGCTCACGTCTTGCCGAATTTCGGCGACGCGCCGGCCGTAGCGCGTCTCGATCAGCGAGCTGATCAGCGTGTCGGGCTCCGCGCGCGCCTGATCGGCCACGTCCTGATAGGCTGGATCGACATACACGTCAGTCCAGCCCACCGGCACGACCCGCGCTGACCCACGCGCACGTTGTGCACCACGCTCCACGCGCAGGCTCGAAATACGCAGCCAGTGCTCGCCTTCATCGCATTGCAGGACATCGGCAAGCGCGGCGTCGGCCACCACTTCCTCCACCGACTGCACCTCGCGCAGATTTTCGCTACCGAACTGCACCAGATCGTCCACCGAAGCGAGCGTCGGCCGGAAGCCGTTGCGCGGCTGCGCCGACTCCACGCGCGTGCCCGCATTCTTGCGACGCGAGACAAAACCTAGCTGCTGAAGCTCGTGAAGCGCCGCGCGGATCGTGTGACGGCTCGTCTGGTACTGGTCGCGCAATTCCAGTTCGGTCGGCAAATAGCTGCCGACCGGGAAGCGGCCGGAGGCAATGCCCTCGGTCAGTTCGCGGGCGATTTCGGCAAAGCGGGGTCTGTTCATGACGGAAGTTTAAGGCGCGCACGTCCAGCATAGGGGTAAATCACCACTTGCTCAATATGTTCGAACATATTAGTCTAAATATGTCCGGACATATGTCGCATTGAACCGACAGTCCGTCCCCTGAATTTCAAGTCTGATACCGAGCCATGATCCGCAGCCAGATGCCCGCCTCCAGTACCGTCGTCGATTCCATCCTGTTTCGCGACGCCTTCGGCACCGCCAAAATGCGCGCCGTTTTCTCCGATACCGCGCTGATCCAGCGTTACATCGACGTCGAAGTTGCGCTGGCGAAGGCCGAGGCGCGCTGCGGCGTGATTCCGCTCGAAGCGGCCGACGTGATCGCCCGCGAGTCGCAGATCGAGCGCATCGACTTCGACCACATGCGCGAGGAAACCGACATCGTCGGCTATCCGATCCTGCCGCTCGTGCACCAGCTCGTCGGCATGTGCGGCGAAGCGGGGCGCTACGTGCACTGGGGCGCCACCACGCAGGACATCATGGATACGGCTGTCGCGCTGCAGGTGCGCGACGCGCTCGATTCGATCGATGCCGATATCCGCGAACTGCGCGGCATCCTGGCCGACCTCGCCAGAAAGCATCGCGATACGCCGATGGCGGGCCGCACGCACTTGCAGCAGGCGCTGCCTGTGACGTTCGGCTACAAGGCAGCGATCTGGCTGGCGATGTTCGACCGCCATCAGCAGCGCATTGCGCAACTGCGTCCGCGCGTGGCCGTGGTGGAGTTCGCGGGCGCGGCGGGCACGCTCGCGTCGATCGGTGATAAAGGCTTCGAGGTGCAAAAGGCGCTCGCGCAGGAACTGGGTCTGGGCGTACCGGCCACGACGTGGCACGTCGCGCGCGACGGCTTTGCCGAGGCCGTGAACCTGCTGGCGCTCGTAACGGGTTCGCTTGGCAAGATCGCCACCGACATCATGATCATGGCGTCCAACGAATTCGCCGAAGTCTACGAGCCGTTCGTGAAAGGCCGCGGCGCGAGCAGCACGATGCCGCAAAAGCGCAATCCGATTTCGAGCGAGTTGATGCTCGCCGCGGCCAAGGCCGTGCGTCAGCACGCGGGCCTGATGGTCGACGCGATGATCCAGGATTTCGAGCGCGCGACCGGCCCGTGGCACGCCGAATGGATCGCGATTCCTGAGAGCTTCATCCTCGCTTCGGGGGCGTTGCATCAGGCGAAGTTCGCGCTGGGCGGTCTGATCGTCGATACGGAACGTATGAAGCACAACCTCGGCATCAGCAAGGGCCTGATCGTCGCCGAAGCCGCGATGATGCAGATGGCGCCGTTCACGGGTCGTCAGCAGGCACACGATCTGGTCTATGACGCGTGCCGAACGGTCAACGAGTACGGCGGCACGCTGGCCGATGCGCTCGCCGCGCTGCCCGCCGTCACACAACATTTCGATCGCGCCGCCATCGACCACATGACCGATCCGGCCAACTATCTGGGCCTCGCGCCGCGGATGGTCGACCGTGCGCTCGCCGCTTCGAGCGAGATCTGATCGTAGGCAACCGGAGGAGACGCATCATGAACGAGAAGATCCTCGAAGACGGGGCGCGCGGAGCACACGAGACACACGATCCGCTTGCGCCGCGCGCACGGCAACCGTGGTATCGGCGGCTGGGCATGCAGGTGATGATCGCGCTGGTGCTGGGCATTGGCGTGGGCCTGGTGTTTCCGGGCTTTGCCGCGCAGCTTAAGGTACTCGGCGATATTTTCCTCGCGCTCATCAAGGCGGGTGTCGCGCCGCTCGTGTTTCTCACGATCGTGCACGGCATCGCGTCGGCGGGCGATGCGCGCAGCGCGGGCCGCGTGGGCTGGCGCTCGCTCGTCTACTTCGAGGGCGTTTCGACGATCGCGCTCGCGGTGGGTCTGCTCGCGGGCAATCTGTTCCAGACCGGCAAGGGCATGACCGCCATCGCGCCGCACGCGGCGGCCAATGCGGTGGCTGTCGCCAAGGCGCCGCCGCCACAGACCTTCAGCGCGTTCGTGATGCATCTCGTGCCCGATAACTTCATCGGCGCGTTCGCGAAAGGCGAGTTGCTGCAGGTAGTCGTGCTCGCGGTGATGGTCGGCATCGGCATTCTGGCGATTCCCGAATCGCGGCGCGTACGTATCAGCGAGGGGCTCGATCTTGTTTCGCAGGTGCTGTTCGCGTTCATCAACGTAGTGATGAAGCTCGCGCCGCTCGGCACATTTGGCGCTGTGGCGTTCGCCGTGGGCAGCAACGGCACGGCGGTGCTGATCGCGCTCGCGCAACTCGTGCTGAGTTTCTATGCGGTGATCGCGCTGTTCGTGTTCGTCGTGATGGGGGCGATCGCCAGGCTCGCGGGCTTCAGCATGTGGCGTTTTCTTCGCTATATCAAGGACGAAATCCTGATCGTGCTGGGCACGGCATCGTCCGAAAGCGCGTTGCCGCGGCTGCTCGTCAAGCTCGAACGGCTGGGCTGCGCGAAGCAGACGGTTGGCCTCGTGCTGCCAACGGGCTATGCGTTCAACCTGGACGGCACCTCGATTTTTATGTCGATGGGCGTGCTCTTCATCGCGCACGCGTACAACGTGCCGCTGACGTTCGAGCATCAACTCGGCATTCTGCTGCTGATGCTGCTCACGTCGAAGGGCGCGGCGACGGTGTCGGGTGGTTCGTTCGTGGTGTTCGCCGCGACCGTCGCGTCGACGGGCGTGCTGCCGGTCGAGGGTGTGGCGATCATCTTCGGCGTGTATCGCTTCATGTCGATGGCGATCGCCACCTGCAACACCATCGGCAATGCGCTGGCGACCGTGGTGGTCGCGAAGTGGTCGGGTACGTTCGATCCTCATGTCGCCGATGCCTGGCTGAGCGCGCGTCCCGATGCGGTTGGAAACAGCACCCACGTCCGGCAATCCGGCAGACAAGCGCATTGCGATCGGGCGCAGTGAATCTATCGGCTGTCAGTCGGCAAGCGAGTTGCATGCTGCATGGGTTCGCCGTAGCGGTTTAGCGGCGGCGATCATCGTGCAGAGGAACGCAACAAATTCGTCTTCGGGCCGACCATCTCGATTCCGCGTCAAACCAGCTCTCCGCGACGCGAAGCAAAACTCAGCGCCAGCACCGCAAAAATCAGTACGCCCGTGGCGACTTGTTGCCAGTAAAAGTTCCAGCCAATCAGCAGAAGCCCGTTTGCCACAAGACTCAACAACAGCACGCCGAGCAGCGTACCCGGCACATTCGGCCGACGCGCACGCGAAAGCGTCGTGCCGATAAACGTCGCGCCGATGGCGTTGAGCAGGAAGCCATTACCGGCTTGCGGCACATAGGCTTTCACCATCGACGAAAGCAGCAGACCGACGACGCCGTAAATCAATGCGCCCGCAACGAATGTCGCTACGATAGTCGCCGCGACCGGCAAACCCGAATATCGCGCGACACCCGCTTGCGTTCCGAGCGCGGCGCTATAGCGTCCATACACCGAATGCGCGAGCGCGAGATGCACGATCAGCGCGAGCGCGGCAACGATCCAAAGCGGTACGGGCAAGCCCGCGAAGCTGCCGTGCGCGAGCGCGCCAAACAGCGCAGGCAGATCGAAGCCGAGCAGATAGACCGGCTGACCGCCATCGGTGGCGAGTTGCTGCAAGGTCTGACCGATGAACAGCGTACCAAGCGTCGCGAGAAACGGCGCGATGCCCAGGCCCGCGACCAGCGCGCCGTTGAAGACGCCCACCAGCAAGGCCGCCGCGAGCGCGGCCAGCGCCGCCACGGCCACACTCGCATGATGTGCGCTCATCAACACGAACACCAGACTGCTGACGTCGATGGCAGTACCGATCGACAGATCGACCGCGCCAATCGACAACGCGAGCGTCATCCCCAGCGAGGCAATGGCCAGCAGTGCGAAGTTGTTGAGCAGCACATCGGCGAGATTGCCCGGGCGCGCGAAGCCCGGCGAACACAGCGCGAAAAACACGCTGACGGCAAGCAGCGCACCGGGCAGCGAAAAGCGCTGAATGCGCGCGAACCAGTCAGTCATGAGCGTGAGTTCCGAGGTGACGGCGGCGCAGGAGTGCCGTGGTGGCGACGACAAACAGGATCAGCGCGCCTTCGACGCCATTGACCCAGTAGCTGGAGACGTTGTCGAGCTGAAACCCGTTGCCGACGACGCCAATAAAGAGCACGGCCAGCAGCGTGCCGGGCATGGTCGGCACCATGCGCCGTGAGAACACCACGCCAAGCAGCGCGGACGCCACCACGGCCAGCAGGTTTTCGCCCGCGCCGGGCGAACTGCCGCTGAGCAGCGCCGAAGAAGCCAACGCGGCAAGCGCTGCCGCCACGCCGCCGAGCAGATAGCTCGCGGCCACATAACCGCGCACGTTCAAACCGGCCGCCCGCGCGGCCTGCGCGTGTTCGCCGCTTGCACGCAGGCGCAGCCCGAACGGTGTGTAGTGCACCAGGACAGTAAAGAACAGGGCGACGACCAGCAGCGCCGTAGCGAGATGTGGAATGCCGAACGCGCCTGCGTCGATCAGAAACGCCTGCAGTGGCGAAGCGGCCGGCACCGAGGTGTTCTGCGTAAGCACGAGTTCGAGGCCCGCGCAGAGATTCATCGTCGTGAGCGTGGCGAGTAGCGGCAGGATGCGCAGCCCGAGCACGGCGAAAGCGTTCAGCGCGCCGACCGCCACGCCCGCGGTGAGCGCCAGTCCCACAGCCGCCGTGGCCGGTGCGCCGGCGCGCAGGGCGACCGCATGCACGGCGGCGCACAGGCCCATGTTCGCGGCGATCGAGAGATCGAGGCCGCCCTTGATCGGATCGGCGCCACCGCCGATCAGCACGGCCGTGAGCCCCAGACCCAGGACGCCGACAACGGCCGATTGCTGCACGATATTGGCCAGATTCGCGAGCGTCAGAAAGAGCGGCGAGGTGGCCGCAAAAACCGCGAACACGAGCGCAAATGCGAGCACAGCACCGCCGCGTACCCAGAATTGCGCGCTCGTGATCCCGCCAGAACGCGTTGCGCCTGCATCGGCGCGGTCGCCTGGACGCAGCGCATCGACGCGCCCGATTGCGTTGCCGGTCATGCCGCATTCTCCCGTTTCGCTTCGGCTGAATCGCCCGTGCGTGCGAGCGTGGCCCACGCAAGCAGATCCTGTGTACTGACCGTATGCGATGGCACGTCCTGCACGATCGCGCCACGCGCCAGCACCAGCACGCGGTCGGTCACATCCAGCAGTTCGTGCAGGTCGCTTGAGAAAATCAGTACGGCCGCGCCTTGCGCGACCAAGGTGTCGATCAGCCGATAGATATCCGCTTTCGCGCCGACATCGACGCCCACCGTCGGCTCGTCGAGGATGTAGATGGCGGCGTCGTCTGTGGCGCGGCCCAGCCACTTGCCGAGCGCCACCTTCTGCTGGTTGCCGCCCGACAGATGCCGCACCGGCGCGAGTGGCCCCGGCGTGCGTACGCCGAGCGTGTCGATCAGCGCGCGTGCTGCTGCCGTCTCGCGGCGCGTATTGACCAGACCGAAGCGACTGAAGCGGCCGAGTGCGGGCAACGAAAAGTTGTCGCGCACAGGCAGGGCGGTGGCCACGCCCTGGCGGCGGCGGTCTTCCGGAACGAAGGCGATGCATTTGCGCACCGCATCGGCGGGACGTCGCAGGCGCACCGCGTTGTCGCGCACGCGCAATTCGCCCTGCACGCCGCGTTCAAGACCGAAGAGGCTGCGCACCAGCGGCTTGCCGCCAGAACCGACCAGGCCTGTGACGCCCAGCACCTCGCCGCGCCTGAGCGCGAACGACAGCGGACCGAAACGGCCAGGCGCATGCAGATCGCGCGCCTCCAGCGCCACGTCCTGCGATGAAGTCGTCGCGCGTCGCGCCCGCGCCTCGGGCTGCGCGCCGATCATCGCCGAGACCAGCGTTTCAACGGGCGTTTCGCGGGCATCGACGTGCGCGACATCGACACCATCGCGCAACACCGTGACGCCATCGCACAGCGAAGCGATTTCGTTCAGATAGTGCGAGACATAGAGAATCGTCAGGCCGCGCGAGCGCAGTTGATCGATCGTCCGGAGCAGGCGGTCGACTTCGCGGCTCACGAGCGCGGCAGTCGGCTCGTCGAAGACCAGAATGCGCGGCGAGCGGATCAACGCGCGCGTAATCTGCACGATCTGTTGCTCGGCGACGCTGAGTTCGCCGATCAGCCGGTCCGGCGGCAACGCAACGCCGAAATGGGCGTCGAGCGCCTCACCGGCGCGTCGTCGCATGCGGCGCAGATCGAGCGGGAGCAGGGCGCGAAGCCTTCCCACGCGTGGCGCCGCGACGGGTTCGTCGCCGAGCGAAAGCGCTTCGGCCACGGTGAACGTCGGCGACAGCAGCCGCTCCTGATGAATGAAGGCGATCTCGCTGCGCGTGCCGGCGTCGATCTCTACACCCTCGACGCGAATCTCACCCGCGTCCGCACACTCAAGCCCCGCGAGAATCTTGATGAGCGTAGACTTGCCCGCGCCGTTCTGGCCGATCAGGCCATGTACGGTGCCGCGTGCGGCTTGCAGTGACGCGCCGCGCAGCGCCTGCACGCCACCGTACTGTTTGACGAGACCGCGCAGTTCGAGCGCGGGCGCGCCTCCGTTCGACGTACTCATGCCAGTACGCTCACTTCGCTGCGATCTGGCCGGTCTGCACGCCCTGGCCGAGCGATTTCTGCACGTCGCCCGCGTTGTCCTTGGTCACGAGAATCGACGGCACGTAGGTGTAGGGCGGCAGATTGCGTTCGCCAGCGAGATAGCGCGCAACATTGTCGACGGCCGTTTTGCCGATCAGCGCGGGCTGCTGCGCAACCACCGCGGCGGCGCTCGACTTCGGATCCTTCACGAGCGTGACGACGTCAGGACTGCCATCGACGGCATACGTGCGAATCTCGTTGCGATGCGCCGCATCGACGGCCTGGGTCGCGCCCACTTGCGGCACGTCCCACGCAGCCCAGATCGCCGCAATTTGCCCCTTCGGATATTTCGCCAGTAGCTGGCTCACCTGCGCGTAGGCGCTTTGCACGGTGTTCGGAATCACATCGCGCAACTCGGGCTCGATGATATGCACCTTCGGGTAATACTTGAGCACGGCTTTCAACTGGTCGTAGCGGATCGCGCATACCGGCACGCCGTAAAACCCGTTGAAAACGAGAATATTGCCTTCGCCGTGAATATCGTTGACGAGCTTGAGCGCCAGTTGCTCGCCGATGAAAAAGTTATCCGAGGTGGTGTCGTTCAGGCTCGACGGCGACGCCGTGTCGATCGTGAACAAGGGGATGCCGGCCTGGCGGATTTTCTGCAACCACGGCTCCAGGACGGTCGCGGTGCCGAGCTGTTCGACGATGGCGTCGGGCTTCTGTGCGATGAGCGTCTGGATCTGTGCGATCTGGCGGTTGTCGTTACGCCCCGCATCAAGCGCGATGGGTGTGCCGCCCAGACGCTTGACCTCGTCGATGGCGCCCTGGTAGGCCTTCAGATCCCAGTAGTGATCGGTGCCGACTGCCGTAATGCCGATGCGCTTGCCCTTGAGCGAAGGCACGTCGGCGTCGCCCTGGGCATGGGCTGCCGGGCTGGATCCCGCCAGTGCGCCAAGCGTTGTGAGTGCAATCGCAAGCGCCGTGGCGGCGCGTTTGAGGGAGGCTTTGGGGCGGAGTGTCTCGTGGCTCATGTCGTCGTCGATTCGTTGTCACGGCGATTTCCACTTGCCGGTTCCGTGTTATCGACGAAACGGCGGAGATCGCACTGTGCTGCGAATCTAAGTCGGCATGAGCCCACCGGCAAAACATTAAATCGAGCTAAGAATAGATCGCTTGATGTGAATAGCTTCTGACGCAATGCGTTACCGTTCTATCGGCTCGCAGACTGGGGCAACAGGCTGCCCCGCGAATACACGTTTGACGAATGGAATCGAGTCGCGCAACGAAGCGTTGAGCGTCCCGTTATGTTCCAGTCCTTCGTAGAGGTGCGCTTCGACCGTCGTGCCCGCCGCGCAGGCGTCCCTGGCGAGCGACAGTTCTGCGGGAGCGAGGCCGTCGTCCGCGCCTGCGCCGATGAACACGGGTGCTTTTAGCTTCAACGTCGGATACGCGAGATAGTTGTCCCACCATGTCTTCAGTCGCGCCTCGGCGCCAGGCTTGACCGTATTGGCGCGCGTGAGGCCCGCAAGGCGCGCGTCGTCTTCAAGTGACGCAAGGCAACTGATGCGCGCCTGTTCCAGCAATGGCGCGGCGCTATCGGTCAGAATCTCGCTCGCCTTCAAGGTTGGGTCGATCTGTTGCGCTGAGAGCACCGAGTAGAACTCGTAAGCGAGCGTGGGATCGACGCGATCCGGATCGCGCTTCAGATGGGTCTTGAAGGGCGCGAGCGAAGCGAGCGTGGCGGGCGGCGCATTGTAGATGGTGCCGGTCGCGACCGTTGCCCGAATGTTCAGATCGGGGGCGTAGGCCGGCGCATAGCCCGCTGCAGCGATCACGGCCGAGCCACCCTGCGACTGGCCCACCAGCACCACATCGTTAGCAAGGCCCGGTACGCCATGCAAGGCAGCGCGCACACTGTCGAGCAGCGTGTAGCTGTTCGAGCGGTTATTGAGTTGCGGATTCGGACCTGGCGTGCCGAGTCCCTGGTAGTCCGTGGCGACAACCGCAAAGCCCGCGTTGAGCCACGCGTCCAGATAGCGTACGTCGCGCCACGAGCGTCCGTACCACGAAGGCGCACAGATATCCGCCATGCCAAACGTGCCGTGCGCCCACGCCACCACGGGCCAGCCGCCTTGAGGCTGCGTGCCTGCCGGGATGAACAGTGCGCCGGAAACGGCGATGGGCGATTTGCCTTCGACGCCATCGGTGGAGCTATAGAGAATGCGCAATTGTTGCGCGGCGGAGGGCAGGCCGAGCGTTTTCGGCAGTGGCTCGGAGCGCAGCAGCACACCGGGTGTTGCGGGGATATCGGCGTCCCAGCTATAGAACGCGGAGACGCGGCCATCGCCCTGCAACGGATCGGGCGCAGGCGCTCGCACGCCCGCATGGGCGAGCAGGAAGAATCCAAGCAGGGCGCTACCGGCAGCAAGGCGTGCGGCGGTGAGCGCGCCAGGCAGAGTGAAATGGGCTGATTTCATAAGGTATTCGAAGAGAGCGGAAAAAACCGAAGAGCGCTAGCTGGCCTGGTCGGCAATCGTGCGAGCGCAGTTCGCGCAAGCGATGCGATCCTTGCAAGTTCCGAACCATCCGCATGGTGGTGGGCAGCGTTTTGACTGCGACGTCCTGCGCGGTTGGTGGCTCAAGCGCGCCGACGCGTGCGACCGACGAGCCATTGGCATTGATTGTCCTGCTCGTATTGCGGCGCTGGCAGCAAGACATTCGGTGAGATTGTTGAGTACGCAGCAATCGCGGCTCACTCCATGGGTGTTCACACGGCAGTCACGAGACATGCCTGAGAGACCGCGTGGTCCAGATAGCTTGCTTGGGCTTGCGAATCGCGGTTGCAGTCAGCCATTGGCATGCTTGCTGCTAATTCAGCCCATAGCGGCGCAATACCACTGAGCTTCGCAAAGCGCCCGGACTCCACTCCACATCGTAAGGACACCGCATGTCTGCTACATCCGCTATCGCTTCATTCGAACTCGTCGCTCAGGTCGAGCGCGCCACGCGCGATTTCACACAAGCCGCCAAGGTACTGCGCGAAACTGGCACACTATCGGCCACCAACACGTTTCAGGCCTATCTGCGCGTGCCCGGCGCGCAGGCGGTGATCGCACTCGGCGCGCCTTCGCCCTGGGCGCACACGCAAACTGTGCAGGCCGATGTGGTCGGCTTCGACGGCACGGTGCTGCTCGGCCAGCCGCGTGCGGCAGGGCAAGGCCCGCGATACGCCGAACTCTTTCGCGAAGCGCCTGAGGTGGATGTGGTGATCCACGTCCACGGCCCGTATCTGGGCGCATGGGCCAGCGCCCATCGCGCCTTGCCGATTCGCTACGCGCCCGCACAGCGCTTCACGCGTGCGCGTGAAATCCCCATCTATATCGACCGTCTCCCCGGCGAGCCGCGCTTCATCCTCGACACGATCCGCCGCGACGCGAATATCCCCGCCATTCTCGAAGCGAACGGCGGCGCGACCTTCTGGGGCAAAGATATTCTCGAAGTGTCGAAATACATCCTGATCCTCGAAGAGGGCGCGCGCTTCCAGGCCCTCGCGGAGCCGTTGGGTGGTTCGCAGGAATTCGGCCCCGGCACGATCGAGCAGCAATGGAAGATGACGGGACTCGCCTGATCCGCGTCTATCCTGCCCGCGTTATACCGTTAGCTCGATGAATTGGTTCTCGCTGCGCGGCGTGCTTGCTATCGTCGGATTCCATCCATTCGTCCCGCTGGCCGCGCCATGGCAGTCTTCAGTTTCGCCGATCCCACTTCGCACGCGATCACGGTGCGCGCGAAGGCGCTCACCTTCGACGATCCGAAATCGCGCGTGCTGCTCGAACGTGTGCAACTCGTCGCGCCGAGCGACGCTACCGTGCTCGTCACGGGCGAGAGCGGCACGGGCAAGGAACTGATTGCGCGGCTCGTGCATTCGTTGAGCGAGCGGCGCGATGGGCCGTTCGTCGCCATCAATTGCGGCGCGTTCTCGGAGACGCTGATCGAAAGCGAGTTGTTCGGCCATGAACGCGGCGCCTTTACAGGCGCAGTGGCGAGTCAGCCGGGCTGGTTCGAATCCGCCAATCGCGGCACGCTCTTTCTCGACGAGGTGGGCGATCTGCCGCTGGCGGCACAGGTCAAACTGCTGCGCGTGCTGCAGGAGCGCGAGGTGGTGCCGGTGGGATCGCGCAAGCCTGTCAAGATCGACGTGCGCCTCGTGGCGGCCACCAACGTTAATCTGGAAGCGGCGGTGCGCGCGGGCAATTTCCGCGAAGACCTGTATTACCGGCTCAATGTCGTCAAATTGAGCCTGTTGCCGCTGCGCGAGCGGCCCGGCGATATTGCGCCGCTCATCGACCACTTTCTCGAACGCTATTCAAAGCGTCTGCGCGGCGCGCCGCCCGTGCTGACCGAAGCGGCGCTCGCGCGGCTTCACGCACACTCGTGGCCAGGCAATATCCGCGAACTGGAAAACGTGATCCATCATGCTGTGCTGGTGAGCACGGGCGGTGCGATCGATGTGGCGGATCTGCAGTTTTCGGCGCTCGCGCTGGCGCATCCGGCCGAAGACGTGATTCAGGCTGCTTCCGGCAATGCTGGTGTGACCGCACGGCGCCCGCGCGATATCGGAGAAGCGAGCGAGGCTTTGCGTGCTTCGCTCGTGGATCTGCTTGATTTCGGCGCACCGCATCTGTGGCAGCACATCGAAGAAGCGGTTTATCGCACGGTGTTTGAATACAGCGACAACAATCAGTTGCGGACTTCGCGGCTGCTCGACCTGTCGCGCAATATCGTGCGCGCGCGGCTCGCGCAACTCGGGCTACTCAAGCTGCGCGATACCAGCGAGGCCGATACCGAACCGAACGATGCAGCGGGCGAAAACGCTGAACCCGCTGCACGCCGTCAGGCCTGATCACGCCAGCGCAACACGCGCTTTGCCACGCGCTCGCACAGCGCGCTCATCGCCACCGCCAGTGCCGTCACACCGAGCACGCAGACCATCAACACATCCACGCGCGCGCCCGCCTGGGCGTTCTGCATCAGATTGCCGACACCGGCGCCCGCATTGAACAACAATTCGCTCGTCGTCGCGGTGATCCACGCAATCGGCACGGCCTGGAGCAGTCCGGCGAACAGATCGGGCAGCATGGCGGGCGCAAGCAGATCGCGCAGCCATGCCACGCGCGTCAGTTCATAGGACTGCGCAAGTTCGAAGAAGCGGCGGTCGATGCGGCGCAGCGCGTCGAAGCTGGCGGTTGTCATCGGATAGAGCGCGGCGAGGGCAATCACGAAAGTCTTGGCGAAATCGCCACTGCCCACCCACAGACTCAGGAGTGGAATCAGCCCAAGCAGCGGCACATAACGCAAACCCTGAAACAGCGGTTGGAAGAGCCGCTGTAGCAGCGGCGAGAGCGCCATGCCCATGCCCAGCGCGACGCCACCCAGCGAGCCGCAGACAAGGCCGATACAGGTGCGCCGCAGACTCGCGCCCAGATCGATAAAAAGCTCGCCGCTACGCGCGAGTTCGATGCAGGCGCTGGCAATCTGGCCAAGCGGTACGAAGGCATATTGATTCGACTCGTCGTGCAAGGCGGTGGCCTGCCACGCGAGCAGCAGCGCGATCGGCAGGACCAGACCGCGCGCTCGCTGGCGCAGCGTCGGAGTGGCAGAAACAGAATGGGTCATGAGGCAAGCGCCTTTAGCGTGGATTAGCGCGGTAAAGAAAATCGGCATCATTGCCAGCGCGTCAACCAGCGCTGCGTAAGGGAAAGCGCCTGGTCGAGTGCGAAGCCAATCAGACCGATCACGAACACATCGACGAGCACGACGTCGATGCGCAGCATCTGCCGCGCCATCTCCATCATTTCGCCGATGCCGCTATCGGCCGCGAGCAGTTCGACGGCGACGAGCGCCAGCCACGCACGCGCAAGCGCGATCCGCACGGCGGTGAGCATCGCGGCGAGCGCGGCGGGCACGAGCACTTCGCGCAGCAGCGCCGCGCGTCCCAGACCATAGTGGCGCGCCATTTCGATGAGATCGCGCGGCGCGTCGCGTACGCCGCCCTGCGTGCCTAGCGCGATGGGAAAGAACACCGCTTTGGCGACGATCACCACCTTCAGCGCTTCGTCGATGCCGATCAGCAGGATCAGCACGGGAATCAGCGTGAGCGTGGGGACCTGCCGCAACAGGTTAAAGAGCGGCTGCACGTAATCGGCGAACGTGCGGCTGCGCGCGAGCAGCAGGCCGCACAGCGCGCCGCTCGACGCGCCCCAGCCGAACCCCACTGCAAGCCGATGCAGCGTTATGCCGAGGTTCTGCTGCAGTTCGCCGTCGCGCCACAGGGCGAACGCTGTGTCATAGACGCGCTGCGGCGAGACCAGCAACTGGGCGCTGACCCACGCATGCGCGCTTGCAATCCACCACAGCGCGCCAATGGCAAGTGGCGCGGCCCACCATTGTGCGAATCCCGCCAGGCGCGCCAGTAGCATCAGCGCGCGGGTGGGGCGGGCGTTGCGTTCGGGCGTGGGCAACGCAAGGGCAAATGGGCGCGTCATAGGTCGTGCTTCCTCACTGCTTCGCAACGTTTGTCGCGTCGCTGCTCCAGTAGTTGTCGAGCTTGAGCGATTTGAGCGAGTTCGCAACGAATTGCGGCGCCAGCAGACTGTTCACATCCACGGGAGTCGACGCCAGACGCGCCTGGGCGCTATAGGCGGCCACGTCGCGGTAGTGCGCGCTCAGGGCGGGCGTGAAGAGTGGCGCCCATTGCTGCTTCCATGCAGTCTGCTCGCCGTCGTACTCGCGTCGGATCACACTCTCGGGCTGGCCCGAGGCGCTCAGGATCTTCACGAAGGCATCGCGGTTCTGCGGCTGCGAGATCCACCATGCGGCGCGCACGTAGGCATCCGCGACGATCTGCGTGATGTCCGGATGTTGCGCGACGAAGCGCGCGTCGCCCCAAAGCTCGGCGCGCATCTTCCAGTCGTCCGGTGCGTTCTTCGTCGACCAGATGATCTTGCCGACGTGCTTGTCGGCCAGCGACCACGCGTCGGCAAGCGTGAAGAAACCATCCACGCGGCCCGCTGCGACGGCTGCAGCGCCCGCTTGAGGATCGAGATTGAAGATGCGGAAATCCGACAGCTTCAGACCGTTTGCGGCCAGCAACTTGTTGAACGACACCTCCCAGGGACGCCCGCGATTGAGCGCGATACGCTTGCCTTTGAGATCAAGGATCGATTTCGCGCTGGAATTCTCGGGCACCACGAGATAGGTGTTGCTGCCCACGCCGCCCGGCACGATCAGCTTCGTGCGCGTGCCGGCTGCATTGGCCACCACGGAGGGCAGGTCGCCATAACCGGCGAAATCGATTGTGCCGCTCGCAAAGCCTTCATTGACCAGTGTGCCGACGGCTGCCGTGGAAACCGGCACCCATTGAAGCTTGATATGGCGTGCGGCAAGCGCGTTTTTGAGCGATTTATCCGCATCGATCAGGGCGGAGGCGCCAGCGTACTGCGTCTTGCCGCCGCTAGACCAGGCGACTACGGCGATGCGCACGACTTGCGGCGTGTCCTGCGCCATCGCGCTCACAGGCGCGGCGGCGGCGAGCGAAAGCCCAAGTGCTGCTGCAAAGGCGATTTTCAGGCGCCGCTTCGCGGCGTGCAGCGATAGAGCCAAAGTGTGATTCATGATGGAGGCGCGAAAGGTGACGATTCGAGGTGGCGTACGCTCAGGCGTGCTTGCGCAGCGCCGGTTGGAGTACGGCATTCAGCGGGCGTGGATCGATCCAGTCGTTCACGTCGAAATCGGCTTCCAGACAGTCCCACTCGTGGAGAAAGTCCTTGAACTCTGCGAGCTCCTCGATGGATTCCGGCTCCAGATTGATGCCCAGATGGTGGTGCACATTCGGGCCATAGGCCGCGTGCACCCATTCCACCGATGACGCCGTTTCCTGCGCCACGTAGTCGGCGGTTTCGTCCGGATGGGCGCGCGCCCATTCGCCCGCATCGACCACGAGCTTGAGAAAGCCCTCGACGATATCGGGATGCTGGGCCAGCACATCGGCGTTCACCGTCAGCGGGCGCGGCGTGCCGTTGTTGTTGCGGATGCGCGGCTCGGGATGAAAGCCGATGTCGATCACCACGTGCGCGCCGATCAGTTGGGCGATTTCCAGACCCGTCGAGCCTTTCACGTAAATCGCGTCGACTTCGCCGCGCAGCAGTGCGGCCGCTTCGGCGGCATAAAGCGAGCGGCTGTTGAAGCCTTCCGGCGACGCTGCGCGAGTGGCTTCGTTCTGGGTTTCAACCGACTGCAGCGTGCGCGCCGCGATCTCGACCAGTTCGACATCGCGCGTAGTCAGACCTTCCAGACTCAACGCGTTGACGAAGCCACGTAGCGCGGAGGCTCTGAAGATGTCGATGCGGTCGCTGCGGCGGCGCGGAATCGCGATGCGCCGGCCGCGCAGCGCCGCAACGCTGCGAATACCCGTTGCGGGCAGGGTCAGAATCAACTGGCTTTCATCGACCCAGGACAGGCCGATCACGCGCGTCCTCGCGCCGTTCGAGCGCGCCCAGATCGCGGGAATGCTGCCGCCCTGGCGAAACGACTGCGCCAGCGTATGGTCGCTGATCGACGAATGATCGTGTTGGGCCGAATCGCGCAGCGACCGGATGGCGACGCCGTCAGCCGACAGTTCGCCGTTGAGCCAGCCGAGATGCACGGCGATGCCGAGTGGTGTCGGCACCGGCGAACGGGCATACCAGAGCGGCTGGGAGAGTGCCGATGACGAATCGGACTTGCTTGTCATGTGTGATTTCCGTATCGAGGTCGCTTAAGAAGCCCGCGCGAGATGCTTTCTGGCCGCGCCGAGCCGCGAGAGTCAATGCAAGTTCCAGACCAGCAACGCGAGAAGACGTGGGTCGCGCCTGACCGCGCGGCATTACGCCTGCAAGCCGCTGCGGCTATGCCATGAGAAGTGGTGCGTTGCGAGCCAGCAGGTGTTGCGCCTGCAGCAGCACAACGGGGCGCTGTTGCGCAGGCAACAACGGGCTCTGCTCGCCGAGCTACACCTGAGTGCGCTGACACGCACTGCCCAATCGCGCTTAACCCTGCCCATACGGCCCGATGCGCGAGCCTGCCGCATGACGCGAACGCGATTGGCATAACCCGTGCTTTAGCTGAACGATTGCGAGTCCTGGTTACGCGCTGGCCGCGTGCCGCCTCGCGAGCTTCGTTCACAAGGAGAACAGAACAATGGCTGTGGAATTTCTGTGGCGCTTGCCGATGCATGGCGACGGGCGCCGCGCACACGATCTTCACACGCGCGGAGAATGGAATCGCCAGCAGGGCGCGCGCGTCGCGCCGAAGATCGATTCGGACGATTTCGGCTATATCGACTATCTCTCGCAGGTCGCACGCGCGGCCGATATCGCGGGCTTTCATGGCGCGCTGATTCCGATCTTCCGCTTTACGGAAGAGCCGTGGGTGGTGGCCGCCGCGCTCGCGCGTGAGACGCGCAATCTGCGTTTGCTGATCGCGCTGCAGCCGTGCTTCGTGCATCCCGCTTACGCCGCGCAAATGGCTGCGAGCCTGCAGCGCATTAGTCGGGGCCGTGTGGAGTGGAATGTCATCACGGGCGGCGGTGGCGCGGATCAGCGCGCCTACGGCGATTTTATCGACCACGACAGCCGCTATGCGCGCACCGATGAGTTCCTGCAGGTGGTGAAGGGATACTCAGCGGGTAGTGGTTTTAACTTCGACGGGCGCTTCTACCAGATCGAAGACGGCGGCCTGTTGCCGCCGCTTGCCAGCCAGCCTGTGCCGCGCATTTATCTTGCCGGTGCGAGCGACGCGGCGCTGGGCGTGGCGGCGCGCCATGGCGACGTGCATCTGAGCTGGGGCGAGCCGCTCGCGAAGCAGAAGGAAGTGATCGACAAGGCGCGCCGCGTGCTCGACGCGCAGAACGCCGAGCGTGATCTGCGTTTTGGTATGCGTATCGACGTGCTCGCGCGTGAGACTGAGGAGCAGGCGTGGGCCGAACTGCGCCAGATGTTCGCGACCGTGAACGACACCACACGACAGGGCCATTCGCGCAGGACCAGCGGCTTCGGCGATTCGGAATCGGTGGGCGGCCAGCGGCAGTTCGCGCTGCATCAGGGCAAGACACAGCATTTCGACGATCTGATTGTCGGCCCGAATCTGTGGGCCGGCATGTCGCAGATTCGCGGCGGTCCCGGCTGCGTGATCGTCGGCAGCCACGAGCAGGTGGCGCAACGGCTTGCCGAGTATGTGGATATCGGCGTGTCGACCTTTATCCTCGCGAGCAATCCGCATCTGGAAGAGGCGTATCGCGTGGGCGAAGAAGTGCTGCCCCTGGTGGCCGGCGCGCAAGATGAAGTTCGCACGCGTGGTGCGCTGCGTGCTTGAATAACAGTAAAATAAAGAGGAATCCAGAATGACGATTACGCATGGCGACAAGAGCGCTTATCAAGAAGCACAGCCACCTGCGCTGGACAAGCTCTGGTATACGCGCTGTCCAGTGCCGACAGCGCTGGGTATTGCTGTGCATCGCGGCTGGTTCGACGACGAATTCGGCGCGGACGGCATCTCGCTCGGCTCGTTGCAGGAAATCGACGCCGCAGACAAACGTGAATCGCACTTCGATCACAGCCTGCCGCATTCGTTTCGGCAGGGCGGCAACATACCGGCGCTGTGGGCGCGCTCGCGCGGCGCGCGGACCCGCGTGATTGGTTTGTCGTGGACCAATGAGTTTCAGGCCATCGTCACGCTGCGGGGCAGTGGCATCACACAGCCGCGCGAATTGCGCGGACGTCGTCTGGGTTTGCCGCGTCACGGCATCAGCATCGACTTCTGGCGCGCGGCGGCGCTCAAGGGCTTCTTGAGTGCGCTGGAACTGGAAGGGTTGGGCTATGCCGACGCGCAGTGGGTCGACCTGCCTGAGCCGCAAGAGCAGGAAGCCGCCCGCCGCCGACGCGATCCCCAGGCGCGTACGCTCGCCGAACTTGGCCCGCATGAATATGCGCTCGAAGTCGGCGCGCTGCTTCGGGGCGACGTGGACGCGGTCTTCGTGAAAGGCGTGGCGGGTCTTGCGACTGTGCATCTGATCGACGCAGAAGTGGTTACCGACCTCGGCTCGCACCCCGATCCGCTCGTGCGCATCGGCAACGGTACGCCGCGAACGCTCACCGTGGACCAGGCGTTGATCGATGCACGGCCTGATCTGGTCGAACGTTTCCTGGGCGTGGTAGTGAGCGCAGGCGAATGGGCTACGCGCAATGCTGCGCAGACCGTCGCCTATATCGGCCGGGAAACACGCGCCTCCGATGAATGGGTACGTCATGCGTATGGCGATCAGGTCAATCGGCATCTTGAGACCGGTCTTGCCCAGACTTCCATCGACGGGCTGGTAGCGTTCAAGGATTTTCTGTTCGAATGGGGATTTCTCGAACAGGATTTCGATGCGCGCGCATGGATCGATGCTGGCCCGCTCGAACGCGTGGATCCTGGCCGCTACGGCTGGGCATCCTGATCACGACGGTCTCGCCCTCTGCAAACGCGCCATACCCGGCGCGTTTTTTTTTGGTTGATACAGCGCGGCCGTTGTTGCACACGCAGCACCCGCGCATCAGATTGCGTGCGCATCAGCAGTAACGAAAGTGGTTAGGGGCTGAAATCCCTTGAAATAAGGCACTTTCATCGTTGGCATTCCTTTTGCATTGTTCTGATCGCATGCGCGACGCGGGGTCGCGATGGAAAGATAAACAGATCAGGATTACGAAATCAATGTTCAAGAAAAAAACACTGGTCGTCGCACTGGGCGGTTTGTTGGGGGGCTCTTTATTTGCAGCTCCCGCGTGGGCGGAAGTCGCTGCGCAGCAAGCGGCCTCTGCCGACGCGAACGCGCAGGGGAATGCGGATGCAACGGGCAAGGACAAGGCAAAGCCTGCAGAGGCGAAGCTCGATACCGTAACTGTCACGGCGCGGCGGCGCAAGGAAAGCATTCAGGACGTCCCGGTGGCCGTGACGGCCATCAGTGGCGACGCTATCAAGCGCAATGAGCTACGTGTGATCAACGACATCACGAAATACGTGCCGAACTTCGCGGGTCTTTCGACGGAAGGCCGCGAACGACCGCGCTGGTTTTTACGCGGCGTGGGCAGCAATGATCCTTCTGATCTCTCGCTGAGCCCGATCGGCGTCTATTTCGACGATGTCTATATTAATAGCGTCTTCGGTCAGGGCTTCCCGCTGTTCGACCTCGACCATATCGAGGTGCTACGCGGCCCGCAAGGCACGCTCTGGGGCAAGAATACGATTGGCGGCGCAGTGAGCATCACTTCGCAAAAGCCGACTTTCGACTACAGCGGCTACGGCAAGCTCGGTTTCAGCCAGTACGACACCAAACTGGTCGAAGCAGCAGTGGGCGGACCGATCGGCAATAACGACGTGCTTGCCGCGCGGGTGTCGGTCTATCACGAGAACGGCGATAGCTACTTCACCAATGCGTTTTCGGGCGACCGCTTCGGTGGCTTTCATGACAATGCGGTGCGCTTCCAGTTGCTCGCCGTGCCCACGTCGAATGCGGATTTCCTGCTCAACGTGCACGCGCGCAACTATACCGGCGGCGGCGATCCGTGGCACGCGCAAGGCACGGGAACAGGCGGAACGAATTCGTTTGGCTTCGTCGGTTCCAGCGATCCCTATACGGTGTCGCTCAATGCGCCGTCGAGCGATCACATCGCAACTTATGGCGGGTCATTGACCGCCCACTGGCATATCAACCCGGCCTTGACGCTCACTTCGATCACCGCGCTCGAAGGGCTCAACCGCTGGTATCAGGACGACGAGGACTACTCGCCCTATGATGCGGCCCGCTCGCACGATACGTTGGCGTCGCACCAGTTCTCGCAGGAATTCCGGTTGGAGTCGCCGCAAACCGATCGCTTGAGCTGGATCGCGGGCGCGCATTTCTTCACCGAAGAACTGAGCGAGGAAAGCGCAGGCGCAGGCTTGCCCGACGCGCCGGGCGGACCTTCATCGACGTACTATCATGTTGCCGACATCACCCAGCACACCCAAAGCGCGGCAATATTCGGCAGCGTGAAATATCGCTTTACGAGCCGCTTTAACGTAACGGCGGGGCTGCGCTATACAGTCGAGCGCAAGAACATCAATCTCACCGGTCTGGAGAACGACGGTCCGGTCACGTGGAGCGATACAGCAAGCTGGTGGTCGCCTTCTTCGGTTACGTCGCCGCTGGCAGTGAGCGCGCGGCAGAACCAGACCAACACCTGGCGCGCGCCCACATGGGACCTCACGCCGGAATACGCGATTTCCAGCAATGTGCGCGCGTATTTCCGCTATGCGCGAGGCTTTCGCTCAGGCGGCTACAACGGCAACGCGTACACGCAGAGCACGGTTTCGACGGTTCAGCCTGAATACCTGACCGATTATGAAGCGGGTATCAAGAGTGAATGGTTCGACAAGCGGCTGATCGCAAATGTGAGCGTGTTTCACTACGATTATCGCGACATTCAAGTGTTCGCGCTTGCACCTAACCCGCTGGGCGGTTCGCCGGTTTCCACCTTGTCGAATGCCGGTCAGGGCCGTGCGGACGGTTTTGAGCTGGAGCTGAAAGCGCAGCCGATCAACAGCCTCTATCTGTTCGCCAATCTCGGGCTGCTTAACACGCGCTATACGAAGTTCGACTATGTGCCTACGGCAGTGGGGAATTCGTTCGCGCGCTCGCCGCACACGACCTTCAATGCGGGTGGCGAATATCGCTTGCCATTCGATATCGGCACCTTTGCGCTGGGCGGCGACGTGAACTATCAGAGTCTGCAGTTCTACAGCGCGACGCGGCAGACCTATCCGGAACTGTGGCAAGGCGGCTATACGCTGCTGAACGCGCATATCTCGTGGACTTCGCCTGACCAAAAATACATGCTGACGGGCTACGTGACGAATCTCACCAACAAGGTCTACAAGAAACTCGGCCTGTTGCCGTCCTATGGCGCGTATCCGGTTCTGTATGGGGACCCGCGCGTTGTGGGGGTAACGTTTACCGCGAAAATCTGATCGAGGTGGACGGACGCGAAGGCATCGGGAGATGCCTTCGCAACGTAGGTGGAAGGGAAATTCGATCGATGGTGTCGCCGATCACGTGCGCTAGTGGCGTGATCGCCCGAGCCGGGATTGCGCCGTAGAGTAAGTCGACAGGCCTGGCACTTCGTCTCTGGGCGGATCGCTCAAGCGCCGATCGGCACCGCGCGTTTCTGGGCGAAATCCCAGCGGTCCGCGCGTGCCGTGTCCACGGCCGAAGGCAGCAGATGCGCGTTGAGGAACGCATCGGCAATGGTCTGCTGCTCGCCAAAGTTCGACGGCGTCACTTCGCGCACCAGATAGCTGCGGCGTGTGTTGGCTCGCTCGATCGTTGAGGCGTCAAGCCCCCAGATCGGCGCAAGCAGGCGTGCCGCATCATGAGGCGCACTGCGTACCCACTCGCCAGCCGTACGCAGCTGATCGTAGATCACCGCGATGACGCCCGGTTGCGCTTCGGCGAACCGGGTTGAGGCGAGGTAATAGCGCTGGTAGGCGGCAAGACCATCGCCGTTGGCGAGAATGCGAACATCGGATTGCTGATCCACTGACGCTACATAGGGATCCCAGGTCACCCATGCGTCGACGCTGCCATGCTCGAACGCTGCTCGCCCATCGGCGGGTGTCAGGTAGTGAATACGCACGCCATCCGCCGGGATGCCGGCGCGTGCAAGCGCCGCGAGCAGCAGGTAGTGGCTGCCCGCCGCCTTGGTCACGGCAATGTCCTTGCCACGCAGATCGCCGAGCGTATGCAGCGCGCCATCGCGTTTGACGATGATGGCCTGAGCGCCAGGCGAGGGCGCCTCCTGTGCCACATAGACGAAGCGCGCATGCGCGGCCTGCGCAAAGATCGGGACGGTGTCGGCAACGTCCGCGCTGAAGTCGACGGCCTCCGCATTGAGCGCTTCGGTAAGCGGGAGACCGCTCGCGAACTCGCTCCAACTCACTTTGATGCCCAGTGGTGCGAGCGCAGTTTCGAGCTTGCCTTGCGCCTTCAAGACGGTAATCAGTGTCGACGACTTCTGGTAGCCGATACGAAGGGTCGTCGGCTGGGCGCTGGATTGGGCCGCGAATGCCAGCCGGGTGGCGGCCGCAGCGCCGAGCACCGATGTATGGATGAGCAGTTTACGGCGCGCAGGTGAGAACATGGGAAATTCGCAGCAATGGCAGCAATGTTAAAAACGCCAAGGCTAGCCGTCGATGTCGTCACGGACAACGAAGAGATCGTGCTAAGGATTCTTGTGGGGACGCATTGACGGCGGTTTTGGCCTCGCTCAAGCGATGGTGCGAGGCAGTCTGATGCAATGCGTCGAGGGCGTGCAGAGCGGCCGTGTGTTTCGCGTCGGCCATTGACGGATCGACTGGCTGCGCGCGATTTTCCAAAAGAACGAAACGTCATAGGGTTATTCGCGCGCAACCTAACCCATCCGATCGCATGAGCACGATCGGATAGACGCTCCCACGCGCGGCCGCGCGCCTTTAGATCTTGCCGACCAGATCCAGCGACGGCGTCAGGGTTTGCGCGCCCGGCGTCCACTTCGCCGGGCAGACTTCACCAGGATGCGAGGCGACGTATTGCGCGGCCTGCACCTTGCGCAGCAGTTCTTTCGCATCACGGCCAATGCCGTTGTCATGCACTTCGTACAGCTTGATCTTGCCTTCCGGGTCGATCAGGAAGGTGCCGCGCAGCGCCAGGCCTTCTTCCTCGATCAACACCTCGAAATTGCGCGCAAGGGTCGCGGTCGGATCGCCAACCAGCGGGTATTGCACCTTCGCAATGGTGTCCGAAGTGTCGTGCCAGGCTTTGTGGGTGAAATGCGTATCGGTGGAAACGCCGTAGATTTCCACGCCGAGTTTCTGGAACTCCGCATAGTGATCGGCAAGATCGCCCAGTTCGGTGGGGCAGACGAAGGTGAAATCGGCGGGGTAGAACACCACCACCGACCATTTGCCCTTGAAATTTTCGTCGCTGACGGGAACGAACTTGCCGCCGTGGTAGGCCGTGGATTTGAAAGGCTTGACCTGCGTGTTGATGAGCGACATAGGATTTCCTTGAAGTGATCCGGCGGCGGATAGCAGCCGGATGAATTGGTGCCCGATACTTGATCGGGCGGTAGTCAACACAGAGACTAGTCGAGCAGGATGGCCGCCGGAAGCGATCTCTTCTTGGATCGAATCCGCGCATGCAGAAAAGCCGCCTATTGGGGAATCGCGCGATTTACGCTGGTTTTCGAGCCGGATCAGCGCGGGAAATAATCCGGCAGGCGATAGCCCTGGTAGGTGGTGTTGCGCAAGATCGCAGTTCGGAATTCATCGGCGCGATAGGCCGCAACGATATCGGCGGTCTCTTGCGCATTGCGGTTCGCCGCTTTGATGACCACCTGATTCACATAAGGCGATTGTATGCGTTCGAGCGCCAGGGCTTCGGTCAGGCGGTGGCCGCGCGAAATGGCGACCGAAAACTGCAATAGTTTTATGCAAAAGCGTTTTATGCAAAAGCGCTTGCGCTTCGCGCCTGCCAACGCAGACGCACGAATAACAAAAGTCGAATTCCGTGGTTAGTCGCGCACAAGCCGCTCCTTATACTTTTTCCGATGATTTTTCCGATCAGATACCGTGAAAAAGGAAAACTGGATGTCCGCGCTTCCCAATGAACGACCGGTTCGCAATCTCGCCGCCGATCCCAGCTTGCAGGCCGCGTTGGCCGATCTGCCTGCGCTCGCGCAGAAAATCGGCAAGGAAGCGGCGGCACGCGAAAGTCGTCGCGAACTGCCCTTCGAAGGCTTCGAGGCGTTCCGACGCTCGGGGCTGGGACGCCTGAGATTGCCGGTGGAATGGGGCGGTCTGGGTGGTTCGCTGCTGGACGAATTCGAGGTGATCTCGACCCTCGCCGCCGCCGACAGCAACCTCGCGCATGCCTTGCGCATTCACTACGACCAGACCGAAGCGCTGCTGCTGTCGGCGCGCACGCGCTTCAACGAATTACAGATCCGGCGCGTGATCGACGGGGCCATCTTTGGCGGCGCGTCGACCGAACTGGGAACCGCGCGCCCCGGCGAGTACACCACCACGCTACGACGCGATGGCGAACATTACCGGCTCGATGGCCGCAAATATTATTCGACGGGCACCGCGTTTTCCGACTATGCGCGCCTGAACGTCCTGAACGACGAGGGCGAGGCCGTAGTGGTGATCGTGCCCACCGGTCGCGAGGGTTTTACGGTGCTCGACGACTGGGACGGCATGGGACAGCGCATGACCGCGAGCGGCAGTCTGGTGTTCGAGAACCTGCTGGTGCATGCCGACGAGATCACGGCGCGCACGCTGCACACGCTCACCGGGCGTCATGGCGGCGCGCTGCGTCAGCTGCATCTGGTGGCCGTGGCGGCGGGCATCGTGCGCAATGTGGTCGCGGATGCGAAGCGCTATGTGCTGGAGCACGGTCGCCCCGTGCTGCACAGCCCGGCGCCAAGCGCGCGCGAGGATGCCTTTATCCAGCAGGTGGTGGGCACGCTGTCCGCGCATAGCCACGCGATCGATGCGCTGGTGCGCGAAAACGCCCGCACGCTGGACCGGTCGGCGCAGGCTATCCGCGCGGGCGCGCCCGATGCGGATGCGCTCGTGCTCGAAGGGGCGCTGGCGACAGCGCGCACGCAGATCGTGGTGAGCAAGCTGGCGCTGGAGGCCGGCGAGCGCCTGTTCGAAGCGGGCGGTGCTTCCGCTACTTCGCGCGCGCACAATTTCGACCGGCACTGGCGCAATCTGCGCACAATCTTCAGTCACAACCCGCTGTTGCATAAGGCGCGCGTGGTGGGCGATTACGTCCTGAACGACGTGACCACGCACCTCACCGAAGGCCGCGTGTTCTAGAAGTCATGACAGAGGGAGTGTCCAGGCGATGAGCCAAACCTCGGCCAGCAGTGCGCCGCGCCGCCTGCATCTGAACGTCAATATCCTGCACTCGGGCTTCGTGCCGTCGGCATGGCGTCTCGACGACGCCGATCCGCGTGCATTCATCGACGTCGCGCACTACGTGCGGGTCGCGCAACTCGCCGAAAGCGCGAAGTTCGACGCCGTGTTTCTCGCCGATAACGCCGCCATCATCGACCAGATCGACTTCCGCCCTATCACGGCGCTCGAACCCACGGTGCTGCTGGCCAGCATCGCGGCGGCCACCACGCATATCGGCGTGATCGGCACGGCGTCGACGAGCTATAACGAGCCTTACAACATCGCGCGCCGCTTCGCCACGCTCGATCACGTGAGCCGCGGGCGCGCAGGCTGGAACGTGGTGACGACCGCCGATCTGCCGTCGGCGCGCAATTTCGGTCACGACACCGTGCCCGATCATGCGCAGCGTTATGCGCGCGCGGCGGAGTTCACAGAGCTGGTAAAGGCGCTGTGGGATAGCTGGGACGATGACGCCTTCATTGGCGACAAGGCGAGCGGCCGCTTTATCGACGTGACGAAAGTGCGGCCGGTGGCGCACGAAGGGCGCTTCTTCAAGGTGCAGGGGCCGCTGAACCTGCCGCGTCCGCCGCAAGGGCATCCGGTACTGGTGCAGGCGGGAGGATCGGGCGATGGGCGCGATCTCGCGGCGCGCCACGCGGAGGCGGTGTTTTCCGCGTCGCAGTCGTTCGAGGAATCGGCGGCATACCGGCGCGACCTCAATGCGCGGGCCGCCGCGTATGGGCGCGCTCAGGGCGTGCAGGTGCTGGCGGGCCTCACGACCATCATCGGCGCGACCGAGGCCGAGGCGCTGCGCCGACGCGACGAACTGATCGAGCAGATTCCCTGGCGCTACAGCCTCACACGGCTGGCCGGCATCCTGGGCATCTCACCCGATCAACTCGAACTGGACGCGCGTCTGCCGGAAAATCTCGCGCTGCCCAACGGCGGCAACGGCAACCATACCTTCTTTCACGCCACGCTGGCCGAGGCGCGCCGCGGCGGCCACACGGTGCGCGAACTGATCCGCACGCTCGCGGGCGGCGGTGGCCATCGTGTGATCGTCGGTACGCCTGAGCAGATTGCCGACGATATCGAGCACTGGTTCAAGGGCGAGGCCGCCGATGGCTTCAATCTCATGCCCGACGCGCTGCCGGACGGCCTGGAGGCGTTCGTGAGCGGAGTGGTGCCGATCCTGCAGCGACGCGGCCTGTTTCGGACCGAATACGAAGGCCACACCTTGCGCTCGCATCTGGGCCTCGATCGGCCGGGCGTACGCGTTTTGGAGCCTGCTGCGGGCTAGCGCTCGCTCGGCACTTTCGCCGCCAGAGGCATTGTGGCGAGGCTGTCTGCCAGCACCTTCCGGCTGGTGGTCGATGGCCTGATGCTGTCTTCCTGTCTGTCGCTGCGTTGGAACACAGGACGATAAATGCAGCATGCGCTGCATTTCCGCCGTCACCAGCGCGATCCGTTCTGGACACGCCGACGGCACCGGCGTTCCAAAACACGAAACTATGCGGATGTTAAATGATCGAGTGAGATAAACATATAAAAATTGAATAATTCACAGTGCCAGGGTTCGCCGCTAGTCTTGCGTCCATAACGCTAGCGAGGACCTATGGCACGCTCCAGTTCTACATCGTTTCGTCTGCGCCGGCGGCTGCTCGGCGCGTTTGCTGCAACGCCGGTTGCGGCGCTGGGCGCTGCGGGCGCGGCGTACGCCGCCAGCGCCCCGGATCTAACGGGCCTCACGCTCGTGTTGGGCGATCAGGCGGGCGGTCTGCGTGCGCTGGCCGAAGCCTCGCGCGTGCTGGACGGCACGCCGTATACGTATCGCTGGGCCAATTTCCAGGGGGCCGCGCCGCTGTTCGAGGCGCAGCGCGCCAATGCTGTCGATATCGCGCCCGCTGGCGATCTGCCCGTGCTGGCGGCGGCAACGGGCGATCCGTCGCTGCGCATCGTTGCCACGCGCGTGGGTTCGCCCACGCAACTGGGCATTCTCGTGCCTCAGCATTCGACGATCAGCAGCGTTGCGCAACTCAAGGGGCGCACGGTGTTCGTGTCGTCGGCGCGCGGCAGTATTTCGGAGTACCAACTCGACGGCGCGCTCGCGGAAGCGGGCATTTCGCGCGCGGATATCCAGATACGCTACATCCTGCCGGTGGACGCATTTGCTGCGTTTACCTCCGGCTCGATTGAAGCGTGGGCCACTTTCGATCCGTACTACGGTATCGCGGCGTCGCGCGGTGGGCGCGTGCTGCGCGACGGTAGCGGCATCAACAGCGGACTCGGTTTCATCACGGCCTCGGGCGCGGCGCATGCCAATCCGCTCAAACGCGCCGCCATCGCGGACGTGCTGCTGCGTCTGCAACGTGCGGGCGACTGGGCGCTCGCTCATCCGCAAGCTTATGCCGAGGTTTATAGCAAGCTCACGCGCACGCCGCCCGACACCGCACTCACCATCACGCAGCGCGCGTCGCTCAGACAACGCTTCGTCACGGCTGCCGATATCGCCACGCTACAGAAAGTCGCCGACGTAGCCGTGCGCGACGGCATTCTGCCGCGCGCGCTCGATGTTGCGTCGCTGGCCGATACGCACATCGGCGTCGCCTGATCGAGCATTCGGAGTCCAGATTCATGTCTACTCAAGCAGAAGCGCCCACTCAAGCGCTACAAGACGCCATCCGGCAGACGACACCAAAGGACGTTGCCGCGCGCGGTCTGGTCAGTGCGCTGGCGGGGCTCGCGTGGCTGGGCGCGGCGGCGATCACGCGCGGTTGGCCCAGTCTCGATGACTGGCCGCATGCCGATTTGCTCTTCGCATTCGAACTCGTGCTGGCGGTCGTGTCGTTTGCCATCGCGCTGGTAAAGCGCACGCAGCGGCCAGTTGCGGTGGAAGAGGGCGAGGCTCACTCGGCGTTGCACGGCTGGCTCGCGACCGGACCGTGGCTGCTCGCATTGGCCTTGGGCGTGAGCGCATGGGAGATCGCCACGGCCAAGCTCGAATGGCTGCCGCGTCCGTTCTTCGCGCCGCCCGAAGCGCTGGTAGCGGTGTTCTTCGACGACTACGCGCGCCTCGCCTCCAGCGTGGCGCACTCGTTTGGGCTGCTCGCCTACGGTTATGCGATCGGTGCCGCCACGGGCTTCGTGGTGGGCGTGAGCATCGGCTGGTCACGCGCCGTGGGCTACTGGCTGCATCCCCTGCTGCGCCTGATCGGGCCGTTGCCCGCCACGGCCTGGTTGCCGTTGGCGTTCTTCTTTTTCCCGTCGAGCTTCAGCGCGAGCGTGTTCCTGATCGCGCTGGCCTCTGCGTTTCCGGTGGCGGTGCTCACGTGGTCGGGCGTTGCGGGCGTGAACCCGGCGTTCTACGACGTCGCGCGTACCCTCGGCGCGCGCCCCGGCTTCCTGATCCTGCGCGTGGCGATTCCGGCTGCGCTGCCATCGGTGTTCGTCGGCCTGTTCATGGGGCTGGGCGCGTCGTTCTCGGTGCTGATCGTCGCCGAGATGATGGGCGTGAAAGCAGGACTTGGCTGGTATCTGCAATGGGCCCAGGGCTGGGCCGCGTATTCCAACATGTATGCGGGGTTGCTGGTGATGGCGCTGATGTGCTCGGGCCTCATCACGCTGTTGTTCCGCGTGCGCGACCGCGTGCTCGGCTGGCAAAAGGGGCTGCTCAAATGGTGATCGCAGAGGCAACGCGGGAACAGGCCCGCGAAGACGCAACGCGCGCAGGCGCTCGCATCGACATTCGCCACGTGAGCCACGGCTTCGCGCTGCGCGGTGCAACGCTGCCCGTACTCGACGATGTGAGTCTCTCCGTGCAGCCCGGCGAATTCGTCGCGCTGCTGGGGCCGAGCGGATGCGGCAAATCTACCTTGCTGCGTCTGGTGGCGGGGTTGGAAACGCCGCGCACCGGCAGTATCGAAGCCGATGGCCAGCCGGTGAACACACCCGATCCGTCGCGCGTACTTGTGTTTCAGGACCCCACGTTGTTCCCGTGGCGCACGGTGCGCGAAAACGTTGCGCTCGGACCGCAGGCGCAGGGCGCGCGGCGCGGCCCGCGTGCCGCCGAAGTGGAAGCGCGCATCGACGCCGCGCTCGAACGCGTGGGCCTCACGCAGTTCGCGCAGGCGTGGCCGCATCAATTGTCGGGCGGCATGGCGCAACGCGCGGCACTCGCACGCGGCCTTGTCAACGATCCGGCCTTGCTCGCGCTCGACGAGCCGTTTGGCAAGCTCGATTCGCTCACTCGTATGCGCATGCAGGCCGAACTCGTGGCGCTCTGGCAGCGCGCACGCTTTTCCGTGCTGTTCGTCACGCACGACGTCGAAGAAGCGCTGGTGATGGCCAATCGCGTGGTGGTGTTTAGCGGGCGGCCCGCGCGCATCGTCAGCGAGGTGCGCAACGACGCGCCGTATCCGCGCCATCGCGACGATCCGGCGCTGGTCGAACTACGCAAAGACGTGCTCGCGCAACTCGGGCTCGAAGCTTGAGACCGTGCCGATTCCATCCATAACGAAACCACCACACCGATGAAAACCCTAAACGTATCCGCGCCATCCTCCCCGCAACGCCGCGACTGGCTGCGCAAGAGCGCGCTCGCCACCGGCGCCGCCGCGCTGGGCGGTCTGTCCTTTGGACTGCCCGCCACCCGGGCGCTGGCCGACGAAGGCGCGAAATCGCTCAAGCTCTCGTGGAATGCCGGGGCGATCTGCACCGCGCCGGTTCCTGTCGCGCTCACGCAGGGCTTTTTCCGCAAGCACGGCCTCGACGTCGAACTGATCAACTTCGCTGGCTCGACCGACCAGTTGCTGGAGGCCATCGCCACCGGCAAGTCGGATGCGGGCGTGGGCATGGCGCTGCGCTGGATCAAGCCGCTGGAGCAGGGCTTCGACGTCAAGCTCACGGCGGGCATCCACGGCGGCTGCATGCGCCTGCTTGCGACCAGAAGCTCGGGCATCGTCGATCTGGCGGGGCTCAAGGGCCGCACCGTGGGCGTAAGCGATATGGCCAGCCCGGCGAAGAACTTCTTCGCGATCACGCTCAAGAAGCAGGGTATCGATCCCGATGCGGACGTGCGCTGGCGGCAATACCCGGCCAACCTGCTCGGCGAGGCGCTCAAGAAGGGCGAGGTGCAGGCGATCGCGGACGGCGATCCGACCATCTGGACGCTGCGCGAATCGGACCATCTCTACGAGGTGTCGAACAATCTGTGCGGCGACTATGCCAACCGCGTGTGCTGCGTGCTGGGCGTGCGCGGCACGCTGGTGCGCAAGGACCGCGCCACGGCGCAGGCCTTGACCGCCGCCTTGCTGGAAGCCACGGAATGGACCGCGAATCATCCGGATGCCGCCGCCAAGGTTTTCTCGGCCTATGCGCCGAACGCGGATGTGGCTCAGCTCACCGCCATGCTCAAGAGCCACACGGATCGCCATCATCCGGTGGGCGATGCCTTCCGCAAGGAAATTGCGCTTTATGCCGACGATCTGAAGACGGTTGGCGTAGTCAATGCGAGCACCGATTCGAACCGCTTTGCGTCGCGCGTATTCGCCGACGTGCTGGCCTGACAAACCGCGCGGTTGGCGCGCCCGGTCGATCGGGCGCGGCCATTGCCGAACAACGCAAGATCAGGCCGCCCGTAGCGCGGCCTCTTCTTTCGCCACCGCCGCACGCACAAGCGGCAACAGATCGCGGCCATAGGCGAGCGCGTCTTCCAGCGGATCGAAGCCGCGAATCAGGAACGTCGACACCCCCAGCTTGCGGTATTCGAGCAGCGCATCGGCCACCTGTTGCGGCGTACCCACGAGCGCGGTGGAATTGCCGGCTGCGCGCGTGAGCGCGGTAATGCCGGTCCACAGCCGCGTATCGACCACATTGCCTTTGGCGGCTTCAGCCAGCAGGCGCTTCGAGCCAACGTTCTGCGGATCCTTGGGACGGCGCGTGAAATTGGGCGATCGCGCCACTACCTCCTGGGCGCGGGCGAGGATGGATTCAGCGCGCGCCCATGCAGCATCTTCGGTGGACGCGAGAATCGGCCGCAGGGAAAGGCTGAAGCGGATCTCCTCCGCGCGCCCATGAACGGCCGCAGCGGCGCGCACGCGGGCGATGGTTTCGCGCACGGCGTCGAGCGACTCGCCCCAGAGCGCGAACACATCCGCATGCTTGCCCGCTACGGCAATCGCCGCCTCCGACGAGCCGCCGAAATACACCGGCAGATGCGGCTGCTGCAATGGCCTGACCTGCGAGCGATGACCCGCGACGCGATAGAACGCGCCTTCGTGATCGAAGGGCGTGCTGCTGGTCCAGGCGCGCTTGACCACGTCGAGGTATTCATCGGTACGACGATAGCGTTCGTCGTGCGTGAGCCAGTCGCCGTCGCGCTGCTGCTCGGTGTCGTCGCCGCCCGAGATGATGTGCACGGCGGCGCGGCCCGCGCTGAAATGATCGAGCGTCGCCAGCTGGCGCGCGGCCAGCGTCGGCGCGATGAAGCCGGGTCGGTGCGCCAGCAGTATGCCCAGCCGCTGAGTCTGGTGCGCCACGAACGAGGCGATCTGCAGGCCGTCGGGCGAAGCGCTCGAATGGGCGATCAGCACGCGGTCGAAGCCGCCGTATTCGTGCGCCTGCGCGACTGAAGCGATCCACGGCGGATTGACGGACGCGCCTTCGGGTAGGTGAATTTCACTGGACTCCTGATGACTGACGTAGCCGATGAATTCGACGCTCATGGCAAGACTCCTTTATTGATCGTGGGATGCGGTGTCGTTCAATGCGTTGGATGAGGTGAATGAGGTGAATGAGGCGAATGCCGCGCGCCCCAGATTGCCGAGCACGATGTCGTTCTGCGGCGTGTGAATGCGCGCGCACAGCACGTCGCGGTAGTGGCGCTCCAGCGCGTTGTCGCGGCTGAGTCCCGGATTACTGCTGGCTTCGAGCGCGATTTCGACGGCATCGATGGCGTGACGGCTGACCAGATATTTGAGCGTCTGGGCCTCGCCCGCAGGTACATCGCCGTTCGCGCCTGCATCCAGCAGTACGCGATTGGCGAGCAGCAGCGCATCGATGCGGCCCACGGTCTGCTGGAAACTGTCGAGGCTCGCGAGCGGCGCATTCAGACCCGAAGGCACGCGGGTCGCGGCCCATTGCACGAACCAGTCTCGCGCGGCGCGCGCCACGCCGTCGTAGATGGCGGGCAGCAGCACGTTCATCCAGACCGCGGTTTCCGGGTCCATACCGTTCGCCGGGCCGGGCGGTTGCAGATCGACAGCCTGGTCGAGCGGAACTTCGACGTTCTCGAAGATCACCTCATGGCTGCCCGTTGCGCGCATGCCCAGATGATTCCAGGGCTTGCCGAAGCGCGCGCCGGGCGAATCGCGATGGACGAGCCAGGTGCCCACGCGCGGTTCCGGCTCGTCGGTGCGGCCCCAGACGGCGAACCACGTCAGCCCGGGGCTGCCGGTCGAATAGAGCTTGTGGCCGTTGAGGATCCAGCGATCGCCCTCGCGCCTTCCCACGGTGGCAGGCAAGCCGCCGCGCGAGGGCGAGCCGAGTTCCGGCTCGACACGCAGCGAGTTGATGAGCGCGCCGTGCTCGACGGCGTCACGCGCCACGCGTTCCTTGAGCGCAGCGGGCCAGTGTGGATTGGCTTGCAAACGCAGATGGTAGAGGCACTGCATCACGAAGATCAGCGCCGTGGACGGCTCGCCGCGCGCAATCGCCCGCACCACGCGCAGCGTTTGCGCAAGCGTGGCCTCTCGGCCGCCCAGTGCGCGCGGCACGGTCAGCGCGAGGAGACCGGCGCGGCGCAGGCGCGTGAGATTGTCGTGCGGGAAATGTGGACCGGCGTCCAGCGCCGCCGCACCGCGTGCGAAATCGGCGCTCAGTTGCGCGAGCCATGCGTGGGCCGCGGGCGAGTCCAGATCGGCGAGAGCGGCCAGCGCTTCGCTATCGCGTTCGGTATCGCGTTCGGTTTGCAAAGAGAGGGCGACGGTCATTGCTCAGCGGCGGAAAACTGTTTGTCGAAGCTTGGTGCAACGTCCAGGCGTGTCTTGATCACGTCCGCGCGGTGATAAAGATCGGCGGTGCGCTGCTGTTCGGCGATCACGCCATCGTCGATCGGCACCGGATGCCATTGGCCGCGCTGATAGACGGTGGTGAGCACGTCGGCGGGCAGGCCGGTCGCCTTCGACTGAATGGCCGCCACTTCGGACGGATGCGAGAGCGCCCAGCGCTGCGCGGCGGCAACGCGGTGCAGGAAATCCGTGAGTTCGGCGCGCTTGTCGTGGATCGCGCTGTCGGTGGCGGCTTCGAAGCTCAAGCCCGAGGACAGGCCCACGCCGTTGGCGACGCTGCGCGTGTGATCGCGCGCTTCTGCCAGCGCGACGTACGGATCCCACGTGGACCAAGCATCGACGCTGCCCGAGGCGAGTGCGGCGCGCGCATCGGCGGGCTGCATGAAGGACCAGCTCACGTCGGTCAGCTTGAGCCCGGCGCGCTCCAGCGTGGCGACGGCCAGGTAGTGGCCAATCGAGCCGCGCGTGGTCGCAATACGTTTGCCCTTGAGATCGGCGGCACTATGGATCGGCGAATTGCCCGGCACGACGATGGCCAGATCGACCGGCGTATAGCGCACCGCCGACACCGCACGAATTTTCGCGCCCGCCGCATAGGCGAAGATCAGCGGCGCGTCGCCCAGACCGCCTACGTCGATGGCGCCCGCATTGAGCGCCTCGCCCAGCGGCTGCGCGGCCGGGAAGTTGAACCACTGGATCTCATAGGGCACGTCCTTGAGTTGGCCCGATGCTTCCAGGATGCCGCGCGTCTGCAACTGTTGATCGCCGACCTTGAGCGTGGCGGCGCTCACGCACAGCGGCAGCGCAGCGGCAAAGGCCAGCAGCGCGCGCGAAAGCCGTTGGAGCGGCACGGGGCGCGAAGAAGAACGGGCGAAGGGACGACGCATGAAAGAATCCTCGATCGAAGCTGAACGGAGTTGCGCGGCGGCCGCGAAGCGAAGTCCTGCGCGCAAAATCACAAAAGCACACGATACGGAGCGCGTCACCATAAGGCAAACGCATTGTTCTTCCATGCAAATATGCAAATGCGAAATAGCAAAGCTTGAACGCGGGGCCGTATTGGCGCTAAGCTGGGCGACCGTTTGCACGTCTATCGAACCTCATTCATGAAACTCGACGAAATCGAAGCCTTTGTCGCCGTGGTGCGCAGCGCGTCGCTGAGCCAGGCGGCCGCGGGGCTCGACCTCACGCAGCCCGCCGTGACACGGCGCATCCAGAACTTCGAGGAAGCGCTGGGCGTGGAGCTGCTCGACCGCAACACCAAGCCGCTGCGCACTACGCCGATGGGACGCGCCGTGTACGACCAGTGCCGCGCGATCCTCACCGAGATGGACGCGCTGCGTCAGCTGGTCAACGACGGCGCGCCGCTCGCGGGCGTGCTGCGCCTGGGCGTGGCGCAGACCGTCGCCGATATCGCCATGCTCGACGCGCTGCATGCGCTGCGCCAGGCGCACCCGGAACTGCAGGCGCGCGTGACCACGGGCTGGGGCGCGCCGCTTTTGCAGAAAGTGGAGGATGGCGAACTCGACGCCGCCGTGGCGCTGTTGCCCGCCAATCGCAACCTGCCGGAGACGCTGGCGGGCGAATCGCTGGGCTCGCTCAAGCTCGCCGTGGTTGCGAAGAAAGGGCTGCTCAAGCGGCGCGCGCATACGCTGGCGGAATGCGAAGCGCACGGCTGGGTGCTCAATCCCGATGGCTGCGGCTTTCGCGCGGGCCTGCAACACGCGCTGGCCGCGCAGGGGCACTCGCTCAAGCTCAACCTGGAAACGCTCGGCACGGAACTGCAACTGGGTCTTGTCGCCGATGGCGTGGGGTTGGGTCTGGTGCCGCAACCTTTGGTGGCGGCCAGCGCCTGGGCCGATGCGCTCGACATCGTGCAGGTGAGCGATTTCAAGCCGGAAATCGCGGTGTGGGTGGTGCGCTCGCGCGCGATCGGCAAGATGGAGTCGGCGCTGGCCGTGCTCGCGCAGAGCGTGGCGAGCAGCTTCAAGGCGGTGCGCGTCGCGCGCGCTGCATGATTGCAGCGCCTGCGCGACGCTTCTGCGCTTTCGCTAGCGCTTTCGCTAGCGCTTTCGCTAGCGCTTTCGCTAGCGCTTAGACCGTGAAAAAGCCGTGCGTGCCGTCGCGGCCGAGTTGCTCGACGAGGCCGTATTCCCATTCGAGGTAGGCGTTCATCGCTTCGCGCGCATTGTCGGTGCCCTCGTAGGGACGCCGGTAGCGGTCAATGCGCGGCGAGGCCAGATGCGCGTCGCCGCTTTCGAGTGGCAGACCGGCGCGCTGCCACGCCGCCGTGCCGCCTTCGAGCACCTCGACCGGCTTGCCGGTGAGCGCGGCGATTTCGGGCGCGGCGAACGGCGCGAGCGCATTCGTCATGCAGACGGCGACGTAGCGTTTTGCATCCGGTAGCGCGCGCAGGTCGTCAAAGCCCGCCGAAAGATGCGAGCGCAGCGTCCACCACGCACCGGGAATATGCCCCTTCACGTGATTCGCGCTGGACGTGAAATCGAGTATCACGGTGTCGTGATCCGGCTGCGCCAGGCGTGCGGCAAGCGCTTCGGGCGTGATCGTGGCGATGGCCTGTGCAGCAGGTTTCGCCGCGCGCCACGGGCCGGTTTCGCTGAGCGCATCGGCGTCGGCTTCATCGACTACATAGACTTCGCCGTTCATCTGTGCGATCCAGGAAGCCGTCATATTGGCGCGCACGCCGTCGTCGTCAAACAACACGATGCGCGCGCCGCGCACCGGCGCGAACATCTCCGTTTCCTGCACGAGCTGGCCGCCGGGCGCGCCCTGAAACCCTGGCGCATGGGCGCGTTCGTATTCGGCGGGCGTACGCACGTCGAAGCGATACGTCGTGCGTGTGCTGTCGGCGGCCCAGTGCGCGGCTTCGTCGAGCGTCGTGCGGCGCACGCCCGCGCGATCGGCCAGCGCGCGGGCGGCTTCGCGCGACTGTGCGAGCGTGGTCGGATCGCGTCCCGCATCGGCGTCGAACTGGCGCGCCGCGCCGTGCTCCAGCGTCTGCCCCGCAAGCGTCCAGCCGATCGTACCGTTGCGCAAAGCCGCGACCGGGTTCGGCAGTCCGGCATTCACCAGCGACTGCGCGCCGATAATGCTGCGCGTGCGGCCCGCGCAGTTGACGATCACGCGCGTGGCCGGATCGGGCGCGAGCGCGCGGGCACGTAAGGCCAGTTCCGCGCCCGGCACGCTGATGCTGCCGGGAATGTTCATGGTCTGATATTCGTCGAAGCGGCGCGCATCGAGCATCACCACGGGCGCGTCGCCCGCGAGCAGCGTGTCGACTTCTTCGGCACTCAGCGAGGGCGTATGCCGGTGCGCTTCGACGAATTCTCCGAAGGCCTTGCTCGGCACGTTGACATCGCGAAACACCTCGCCGCCCGCGCGAATCCAGCCCGCCAGACCGCCTTCGAGCAGCGCGACATCGCTATAGCCGAGCGCATCCAGCTTGACGGCCGCACGCGCGGCAAAACCCTCGCCATCGTCGAGCAGCACAATGGGCACGTCGCGACGCGGCAGCTTCGTCCACGCATCGAGTTCGATTTTGGCGAGCGGCAGATTCGCGGCGAACAGCGGATGGCTTTGCGCATGCGGATCTTCTTCACGCACGTCGAGCAGTGCGATTTCACGTCGGGCGAGCAGGGCGTCGCGCACGTCCTGATAGGAGCGTGTGGGAAATGACTTCATGAGGCGTTGGATTCCTTGCTGAGATCCCAGAGATTCGGGAGCAGGTCGTTCGAATAGCCGGAAATAAAGGCTTTGGGCGGCCCATCGGCGGGATAGGTCGAGCGCCGGATCGCGCCGATATTGCCGCCATACACATGAATGCTGATCGAGACGCGGTCGTCGTAGGCGTTGCGCACGCGATGGATATCGCCGATGGTCGGCGAAACGGCTTCTACCGCGCCGCGCCCGAGGCGTACCTCGGGGCCGTCGGTGCGCAGCGTGCCGTCCGCGTTGCGCGCGTAGGGCTGCGCGTATTCCGCACCGCGCAGCACGCCGATCAAACCCCAGACCGTGTGATCGTGCACCGGCGTTTGCTGGCCCGGTCCCCAGACGAAACTGACCACGGAAAAGCGCTGGCGCGCATCGGCGTGCAGCAGATATTGCTGATAGCGCTCGGACGAGGGCACGGCGTAGGCGTCCGGTAGCCAGTCGTCCTCGCTGACGAGTTCGCGCAGTGCGTCCAGACCGTGATCGATCAGTTCGGATTCCTGTGAAAATGCTTGTGGCTGCCGCTCGACCAGTTCCGCAATCGTACCGACAAAGCGGCGCAGTTTATGGAGGGGCATCAGTCGAGCAAATCCGGTTCGCTGGCCACCAGCCCGGCATACAGGCTTTCGAACGCATGGCGTGCACCGGCGGCGCGCCCGACCTGGCCGTGCGTGAGCGTGGCGATCTCGTGTGAAATCGGCTGGGGCTTGCCCGCTGCCTCGGCCAGCAGTTGCGTGTGGCAGGCGTTGTCGAGCGCGATATACCACCATGCCGCCGCTTCAACGCTCGGGCCCGCCGTGAGGATGCCGTGGTTCTTGAGGATCACGCCCTTGCGCTCGCCGAGTGCATGGGCGATACGCGTGCCTTCGTCGGTGTCGAGCACCACGCCGCGAAAGTCGTCGAACAGCGCGTGGTCTTCATAGAATGCGCAGGAATCCTGCGTGATCGGATCGAGCTTGCGTCCCAGCGTCGACCACGCTTTGCCATACAGCGAATGCGTGTGGGCGGCGGCGACCACTTCGGGGCGTGCCTCGTGAATCGCCGCGTGGATCGCAAAAGCCGCCTGATTCACGGGGCCTTCGCCAACCACGATCTCGCCGTGCCGGTTCACCAGTAGCAGATCGGACACGCGAATGCGCCCGAAATGCAGGCCGAGTGGATTGACCCAGAAGTGATCGTGCCATTCGGGATCGCGCGCGGTGATATGACCGGCGAGGCCCTGATCGAAGCCATAGCGCGCGAACAGGCGAAACGCGCCTGCGAGGCGTGTCTGGCGATGAAGCCGCTCCTCGGCGACTGAGCGTGTGGGCGCGCTTTCGTCGTCGAACCAGAACTTGCGGATAGGAGCGTGCCTGAAATCCTTATCGATGCTATCAGTCGTATTGCTGAGGATCGCGCTCATGTCGTTCCTTGTTTTTAGTGTGCTCGTGCTACCGCTGGGGCGTGCGCTCAGGCGGCGGCGCGTTCGCGGCGGGTCAGTTCGCGCGTGGCTGGGATCAGCACGCGGCCATAGTCCAGCGCGTCTTCAAGCGGATCGAAGCCGCGGATCAGAAAGGTCGTCACGCCGATCGCATGGTATTCGGCGAGTGTTTGCGCAACCTGCTCGGGCGTGCCGACCAGTGCGGTGGAGTTCGATCGCCCGCCGATCTCTTTCGCCACCGCCGTCCACAAACGATCGTCCGCACGCACCCCGTCGCCGGCTGCGCCCAGCAGACGCCGCGCGCCTTCGCTTTCGAGCGGGCCGCCTTTGTCCAGACCCTGGGCGGCGCGCAGGCGGCGGGTCTCGGCGAGGATGTGTTCGGCGCGCTCCCATGCAGCCTTTTCCGTATCGGCGAGGATCGGCCGAAACGACACCGAAAAGCGCACTTCGCGGCCATGCTGCGCGGCTTCGGCTCGCACGCGGGCGATCAGGTCGGCGACGCCTTGTTTCGATTCGCCCCACAGCGCGTAGACGTCGGCGTGCTTGCCTGCCACCGCGAGCGCTGCCGGCGATGCGCCGCCGAAATAGATCGGCACATGGGGCTGCTGACGCGGCTTCACCTCGGAAAAGGCCTGTTCGAAGCGGTAGTAGCGGCCCGTGTGATCGAAGGGCTTATCTTCGGTCCAGACGCGTTTGAGCACCTGGAGATATTCGTCGGTACGTGCGTAGCGTTCGTCGTGGCTCAGGAAATCGCCATCGCGGCGCTGGTCCGTGTCGCTGCCGCCCGAGATGAAGTGCACCGCAAGACGGCCGCCGGAAAAATGATCGAGCGTGGCGAGCTGGCGTGCCGCCAGCGTGGGCGAGACGAAGCCAGGACGATGCGCGAGCATGAAATGCACGCGGGAAGTCACGCTCGCGGCGTAGGCGATGGTAAGCGTGGCATCGGGGCTGCTTGAGCTATGCGGCACCAGGATGCGGTCGAAGCCCGCGCGCTCGTGCGCCTGGGCGAAGTCGCGCACGTAGTCGACGTCGATGGCGGGGCCGCTCGCCTGATGTGTCTCCGACACCTTGCGCTGCTGGATCATCCCGATGAATTCAACACTCATGCTGGCTCCTTGAAGGGCATCTCTAAGATATCTATGGCGAAGAGACTAGCATCGAGCCATGCAAAGTTTAAATATTGAATGCATATAAATATTCCACATAAGCATCATGTTGGCGCCGCCCGCAAATACGTTTATGTGGTGTGGATAGCAGGAAAAATTGGAAGGCTCGCGTGCGACACGGCGTTAGCATGAACGCCCCCGCCATCCCGCCTCCCTGTGTTTTCACGCAATGTCCCATTCTCCTTCCCGTTCATTCCCCCGTTTTGGCATCTGGGCCCTCGTGCACGGCAGCCGTGCCGCGCTGCAGGATCCCGCCGAGCCCTACGATGCGTCGTGGGCCCGCAACAAGGCGCTCGTGCTCGAAGCCGAGCGTCTGGGTTTCGACTCCGTGCTCGTCGCGCAACACACCGTCAATCCGCACGATCCGGCGCTCGATCAGCTGGAGGCGTGGACAGGCTCGGCGGCGCTCGCCGCGCTCACCTCGCGCATCGAGATCATCGCCGCAATCAAGCCCTTTCTTTACCACCCGGTCGTGCTCGCCAAGATGGCCCAGCAGATCGAACACATCAGCGGCGGCCGCTTCGCGATCAATCTGGTCAATGCGTGGAACCGCCCGGAACTGGAGCGCGCCGGTATCGCCTTCGCGGAGCACGACGACCGCTATGCCTATGGCCGTGAATGGATCGAGGTGGTGGAAGCGTTGCTGCGCGGTGAGCGCGTGACCCATCGCGGCGAGCGTTTTCAGATCGACGACTATCAGTTGCTGCCCGCCGATCCGTTCCGCGCGCGTCCTCGCATCTATGTGGGTGGGGAGTCCGAACCGGCGCGCGAACTGGTGGCCGGACACGGCGACGTGTGGTTCATCAACGGCCAGCCGCTCGACGACGTGGCGGCCCTGATCGCCGATGTGTCTGCGCGCGCGCGGCCTGCCGGGCACGACGCCTTGCGCTTTGGCCTGTCGGCGTTCGTGATCGCGCGCGAAACCCAGGCGCAGGCCGAGGCGCACCTCGATCATCTGTTCGCGCTCGCCGAACTGGACAAGCCGTTGCGCGAGCGCCAGCAGGCCAATATCGATCCGAATGTCGTGATGATTCAAACGTTCGCCCGCTCGCCGCGCGTGGGTTCCAATGGCGGAACGGCGGCAGGGCTGGTGGGCGACTACGAGACGGTCGCACGGCGTATCGCGGATTTTCATCGCGCCGGCGTCGAGCTGTTCATGCTGCAGTTCCAGCCCTTCGAGGACGATATGCGCCGTTTTGCCGAGGAAATCGTGCCGCGCGTGCGCCGCGAGCTGGCGGACTGAGGCACGGATGCGCTAAGGTGCTCACGCACGGCAACCGGTCAGAAAAACGCACCCGTTGGCGGCAACTGCCCGGTCAGCAGGTTCTGGCCCAGCAGCCGCTCCTTGTAAAGACGCGGATTGTGCGAGGCAATCACCTTGATATTGCGCCAGTGCCGATCCAGCGCGGCCACGCTGGACACCGCCGATCCCGAACCCAGATCGATCAGCCAGCTCGCAACCTGCGGCGCGAGATCGTCGATGACGACCTTGGCTTCAGAGGCGGCGAGCGTCGCTTCCAGCGTGCGCGCGTATTCGTCGCCCGTGTCGACGCTTGCCACGGCCCGTTCCAGCGCCTCTATGGCGCGCTGCGCGCTGGCCTCGATGCTCGCGGCGTAGGCGCGTATGCGTCCCAGCAAGGCCTGCAAGGCCGGTTCGTCGGCGGGTTGCGGGGCTTCGCCGTGGTAGAAGTTGCGCTGGCGCCCGCGCAGCACCTCCACCGCGTCCAGCACCACGCGCCGTGTGATACCCGCGATGCAGTTGGTCAGGTAGACCTGGTGGAAGGTGAAACCCCACGGCGCGGCCTCGGCTGACTTCGGCGCGTCGGGCGCATAGACATGCGCGGCTTGCACCACGGCATCGCGAAACCGCGCCGTGCCCGAGCCGGTCAGGCGCTGGCCGAAGCCTTGCCAGTCGTCTTCGGCAGCGACGCCTGCGCCGCGTTCCAGCACGTATTGCACGGTGGCATTCGCGCGGCTTTCGATCGCCACCCCGACGAAGGCGTCGTTGTAGAGATTGCCAGTCGCGTAGACCTTGTCGCCCGAGCCCACATACACCTGGCGGCGCTCGTCCCATTCCAGCCGGCTCAGAACGCGGCTCGAACGCGCGCCTGCCGCCGTCGCGTCGCTGTCGGCAAAGCTCAGGCCCACCGTCTTGCCTCGGCGCGCGAGATCGAGCACATGGGCATGGAACGGATGGTCGCGGCGTTGCAGGGCGGCTTCGACCTGCCAGAGGTGATTGCGAAAGGCGTGAGCGATGTTCGAATCGGCGGCGGCCAGGTCGCGTGCGACGGTGAATAGTCCGCTCAGTGTCAATCCGTGGCCGCCATCGTCGGCGCTCAGGCGCAGCGCGCCAAAGCCGAGCGCCTTCAATGTGGCGATCTCTTCATGCGGCAAGCGCTGCTCGCGTTCGCGCCGAGCGGCCGTCGCGGCGATCTCCCCGAATGCCTCGGAGAAACCGAGCGACGCCGATAAGGGCGAGACGAGCGCAACCGCGCCCGGCGTGTGTACAGGTGTTTCAGGCATACGTTTTCCAGTTCATATAGCGACGCCCGTCACACCTTGACGCTGTAATCGGCGACCTTGATCGGCGCGCTGATGATCTTGCGCTGCGCGAGCCAGTCTGCCGCGCGCTGGAACTGCGCCATGAAGGCGGCGTCGTCCGGTTCGTGGAACTGGTTCACGCGCTTCAGACCCGCCAGATAGTCGCGCACCTGATCGGGATATTTCGCCTCGCGCTGCACCAGCAGCTCCGATTCGGCCGAATGCTGCGATTGCCAGGCGCCTTCCACGTAGTACGCGTCGAGCACGGCACGCACCAGTTCGGAGTTTTCCTCCGTGAACTTGCGGCGCGTCACCAGCGAGCTGTAGTCGATCAGGAAATCGAGGTCGCGCCCTTCGTTGAAAATGTCCTTCGCGTCGTTGGCATGGCGCGCGATATCCACGGCCGGCGACCACATCGACCACGCGTCGACGCGGCCTTGTGCGAACGCTGGCGCGGCATCGGGCGGATTCAGATAGACGAATTCGACCTTGCTGCGATCGACGTGATGCTTTTCCAGCGCAGCAATGAGCAGGAACTCGCCCAGCCCCGAGCGGTTCACCGCGACCTTGCGACCGGCAAGATCGGCAACCGAATTGATGCCGCTGGTCTTCTTGACAATGATGGCAGTGGAACGCGGCGAGTACACGTCGAAGCCGGTGAAGACGATGGGCGAGCCGGCCAGCATGGCGGCGAGCGCCGGTGTCGTCGAGCCCCAGAATCCGAAGTCGGCGCTGCCGCCCACCACGGCCTGGATCGACGGTGCGTGGTTCGGGAACGGCCCAACCCATTCGACTTTGATGTTCTTCGCCGCCAGCGTTTTCTCGAACACGCCGCGCTGTTTGGCGATATCGGGCAGGGCGCCGTAGCCCCAACCGATGCGCACGGTATCGGTGTTGCGTGTGAGCTTTGCGGCTTGTGCAGGTTGTGCGGCTTGTGCCGGCAGCAGGCGCGCTGCGGCCGCGCCGGCCAGCAGTCCACCCGCCGCGCGCAAGAGGCGGCGGCGAGTCAGTGAAGCGTCATTCATTCGTTAATCCTGGTTTTAAGGCGACCTGGTTTTATGGCGAGGAGGCGGTTCAGTGTTCCTGAACGCCGAGTTCCTCGAGTAGCGTGAGCCGCAGTGCCTGCGGCGTGTGGTCCTTGGGTTGAAACGAGGCGGCAATGCGCCCCGCGCGCATGACGAGAATGCGGTCGGCGAGCACCAGCGCTTCATCGACGTCATGCGTGACGATCAGCACGCCGGGTGCGTGGCGTGCGACCAGTTCCTTCACGAGCCCATGCATCTTGATGCGCGTGAGCGCATCGAGCGCGGCGAACGGTTCGTCCAGCAGCAACAGCGCGGGATCGCGCACCAGCGCGCGCGCCAGAGCAACGCGCTGCGCCTGGCCGCCGGACAGATTGCGCGGCCAGTCGAGCTCGCGGCCCGCGAGACCCACTTCGGCCAGCGCGCGCGACGCGCCCTCGCGTCCGATGCTCGATTCATGACCCAGCGCGACGTTCTCCCACAACGTCGCCCAGGGCAGCAGCCGATGCTCCTGAAACACGACGGAAGGGCGTGCTGGCGCGCGAATCTGCCCGGCATCGGGTGTATCGAGCCCGGCTAGCGAGCGCAGCAACGTAGTCTTGCCGCAGCCGCTTTCGCCCAGCAGCGCGACGAATTCGCCTTTGCGGATATCGAGGTCGAGTGCGTCGATCACCACGCGCGCGCCATAACGGCGCTGAAGCCCGCGTACCGATACAGCCAGTTGCGATGCGCCGATTGCGGTTTCGCTTTGAGGTGCAACATGTGCAAGCGGTGACAACGTAGCAGTAGCACTCATGCTTTCTCTCCCTTCGTGTAGTTCGCGTGCCACGACAGGAAGCGCGTTTCGAGCGAGCGAACCAGCGCGTCGGCGACGACGCCGATGATCGCGTAAATAATCATGGTCAGCAGAATGACGTTGGTCTGCAGGAATTCGCGCGCATCCATCGCCAGAAAACCGATCCCCTTGGTCGTTGCGAGCGTTTCGGCGATCACGAGGGCGAGCCAGGCATGCGCCAACGCGTAACGCACGCCGGTGAGGATGGCCGGCATCGCGCCAGGCAGGATGATCCGGCGCACGACGGCCGGCCATTTCATGCCGATCACCCTGGCGAGTTCCATCAGTTTCGGATCGATCTGGCGGATGCCGAGCATCGTGTTGATGTAAATCGGAAACAGAACGGCAAGCGCGACCAGAAAGATTTTCGCGCCTTCGCCCACGCCAAACCACACGATCACGAGCGGCAGCATCGCGAGAAACGGGATGGCGCGCACCATCTGGATCGAGCGGTCAATGAGCGCCTGGGCAAGCCGCGAAAAGCCGACGAGCACGCCCAGCGCCAGCCCGATGGCCCCGCCGATCACAAAGCCACACGCGGCGCGCAAGAGCGACACGCCAAGGTGAACGAACAGATCACCATTGCGGGCCAGATTCCACGCGGTGACGGCGACGCTGCTGGGCGCGGGCAGCACTTGCGGTTCGAGCCAGCCGGCGCGCGCGGCCAGTTCCCAGATCGCGACGATCAGTACGGGAATGGCCCAGGAGAGCCAGTAATAAACGCGCTCCTTCGCAAGCAAAGCGCTGGCGCGTGGCGACGGGATGTAGCGATGCGAAGAGGATGTAACGTCAGCCATGGAGTCAGGTTTTGCGCAGTGCTAGCCAGCACGCTGGATTAAAAAATCCGCGTTTATGCGGCATGGACTGGCTATTAAAGACGCTCGGGCTGAACCCTGACAAACAGTTATTTATGCTTTGCTTTTTCGAATTGATGCGCTGCAAATCATGCTTGCGTTATGCGTTGGTTGCATGATTAAATTGCTTAAACATGCGCATAGGAAATATGTAATACGACGACGCGCGTCGTCGCGAGGCAGTCATGCTGCCAGCAGGCGAGTGCGTCGAGCGACTAGAAACCCGGCTCGGGCAACAGCGGCCTTCGTGGCGGCTCGCTGTACCTCCAACTAGCGGACTGAGGGCAGAATTGTGGCGGGAGCGAGATCGAGTTCTCTCGTGTAAGCGTCCAGATGCTCTCCTACGTGCACCTTCAACATCTCGACGAACCGTTTGATTTTTGCGTCGACGAACTGTCGCGATGGGTAGACAGCGTAGACGTTGCGGACATGCGAGTGGTACTGCGGCAAGACGCGAACGAGCGCGCCGCTGTGCAGGTCATCGATCGCTGAGAATGCGGCGAGTAGACCGATGCCTGCGCCATCTCGAAGGGCTTGTGACATAGCGTCCATATCGTTGACACTCAAGTGTGGGCCGGCAGGGCGAAAAGTCGCATCGCCCTCAGCGCTCCTGAGATGCCACTCGTCGGGTGCGTAATCGACTGTCCCAAGCAGAAGGCATTGATGGTCGACAAGGTCTTCCGGGCACGTCGGTGCCGGATGGGCCGCCAGATACTCAGGCGATGCCGCGAGGATGCAATGGCTGCTGCCGATGTTCTGGCTGACGTAGGCCGAATCGGGCAGCGTCCGCGTAATCACGATACCAACGTCAAGCTGCTCTTCGAGCAGATTCGGCATACGCTGGGACAGTAGCAGCTCGACCGAGACTTCCGGATACGCGTTGCGATACGCCATAACGGCACGCGTCACGAGATTGCGCCCAAGCCCGGGCACCGAGTGGACGCGCAGGGTGCCGCGCGGCTCAAGCAGGGCGTCTCGTGCTTCGGCTTCGGCGTGTTCCACGTCGGTCAGGATGGCGACACACCGGTCGTAGAACCGCCGGCCCGCGTCCGTGATGACGAGGCGGCGCGTCGAGCGCTGCATGAGCCGCGTGTCCAGCGACTCCTCAAGCACCGAAACCGCGCGCGAGATGTTCCCCACGGTCGTATCGAGATGGTTCGCGACGGCGGTAAAACTGCCCATCTCGACGACTTTTGCAAAAACCGACATGTTATATAACTTGTCCATCCCACCTGTCCCTTTCGTCTGAGTTCACCGTACCGGCTTCTGTGCTGCGGGTGCCGCGTGGCTTTGGGGCGCCTGACGCCCGGCCATCATAGGCGAGCGCCATTCTGCATGCCGGTAAGCGTAACCGAACGCAGCTCGCGGATTTTCCCTCTCACGGAAAGAATCATTCTTTCTACCCTGGCTAAAACCGGGGAGCCATCCCGCCTAGACTGGGTTCCGCAGACAGGCACTCACTGACAGTTTCAAGCAGCCTCAAGCCAGAACGGCATCCCTCCCGATTCGCGGATTCGATTTCGCCGCGAGGAGCTCGAATGTCTGGCAAGGCATGAGTGCCAATTAATTCGAATTGCTAACTATATTGAGGATGGAAAATGAACGCTCACTACGACTCCCTTTATCTCTTCATCAACGGTGAATGGATTGCAGCCAGCGAACGCGACACTGCCAGGGTTGTGAATCCCGCGACATTACAGGAACTGGGCCGCGTGCCGCTTGCAACGGCGGCGGACCTCGACCTGGCGCTGCACGCCGCTAAGCGTGCTTTCGACGTCTGGCGCAACACCGTGCCCGCAGAGCGCGCACGCATCCTCAAGAATGGCGCGAACCTGATTCGCGAGCGTTCAGAGCACATCGCCGAATTGCTGACGCTCGAAGAGGGCAAGCCGCTCGCCGAAAGCCGCGATGAAGTGCTGCGTGCCGCCGAATACTTTGAATGGTTCGCCGAGGAAGCGCGTCGCATCGACGGTCGCGTTGTCCCGTCGAACCGCCCTGGCGTGCAGCAACTGGTGAAGAAGCAGGCCATCGGGCCGGTCGCCGCTTTTACGCCGTGGAATTTTCCGGCTATCACGCCTGCCCGCAAGCTCTCGGCGGCGCTGGCCGCAGGATGCAGCGTCATCATCAAGCCGGGCGAGGAAAGTCCCGCGACGGCGCTCGCGCTCGCCCGTGCACTGGACGATGCAGGGCTGCCCAAGGGCGTGTTGCAGGTCGTGTTCGGCGTGCCCGATGAGGTGTCGAAGACGCTCATCGCTTCTCCGATTATCCGGAAGGTGACTTTCACGGGCTCCGTTCCGATTGGCCGCCTGCTTGCCGCACGCGCTGCCGAAGGCGTAAAGCCGATAACGCTCGAACTTGGCGGTCATGGCCCGGTATTGGTGTTCAAGGACGCCGACGTCGAACGGGCCGCCGTCGAAGGCGCGGCGAACCGCTTCCGTGGTACGGGCCAGGTGTGCATCTCCTCGACGCGTTTCCTGATTCAGCGCGAGGTCTACGACGAGTTTGTTGGGCACTTCGTGTCGGCTACCCTGGCGCTCAAGGTGGGTGACGGCATGCAGCCCGGCACGCAGGTCGGGCCACTCGCGAATCCGCGCCAGATTGCCAAGATGGAAGAACTCGTCGCCGATGCCGTGGCGCGCGGCGCGAAAGTGCTCGCTGGTGGCAAGCGCATCGCGGGGGAAGGCTACTTCTTCGAACCGACCGTGCTGGCCGACGTGCCGATGGAGGCCCGCGTGATGCACGAAGAGCCGTTCGGCCCCATTGCGGTACTGATGCGTTTCGACCAGCTGGAAGACGGTCTCGCCGAGGCTAATCGCCTGCCGTATGGCCTCTCGGCTTATGCGTTCACGAACAATGCGCGTACCGCCCTCGACGTTGGCGACGGGCTGGAAGCCGGGATGATTGGCATCAACCAGTATCGCATCGTGTCGACTGAGCTGCCTTTCGGCGGCCTCAAGGAAAGCGGCATCGGCTCCGAAGGCGGCGCAGAGGGTATCGAGTTCTATCTCACCAACAAATTCATCAGCCAGGTTTGAGGAGCGCCCAATCATGTCAAAAGCCAATTTCGACAGTCCGCGCGAAGCCGCGCGCGCATTCACGCCGAAGCTCGCCGCACTTGTCGACGACGTGCTGTTCCCGCAGGTCTGGGCCGACCCGGCGCTCTCGCCGAGGGACAGAAGCCTCGTGACCGTCGCCGCCCTGATTGTGGGCGGCCACTACGACGAACTCCCCGCGCATCTGCGGCGCGCCGTGAGCAACGGCGTCACGCGCGAAGAACTCGCCGCAACCATTACCCACCTCGCGTTCTACGCGGGTTTCCCGGCCGCAATTTCGGCTTCCGCCGCGGCGCAATCGACGCTCGGCGATGTACAGGCATAACAGGACACGCAATCATGAAAGCCATCACCTTCAACGAATTCGGCGACGCCGATGTTCTCAAGCTCGCCGACGCTCCCGACCCGGAGCTGCGCCCCGACGACCTGCTCGTCCGTGTGCACGCAGCAGGCGTGAACCGCGCTGACCTCACGCATCGACGTGGCGGTTACGGCCGGCCGAATTTCGGCGACTCGACCATCATGGGCTGGAAATCGCGGGTGAAGTGCTGGAAGTCGGCGCCTCGGCCGAAGGCTATAAGGTTGGCGACCGCGTGATGGGCGTGGTCGGCGGAGGCGCATACGCCGAACTCGCGCGCATCGACTGGCGCATGGCGATGCCGATTCCGGCGCAGCTCGATTACGTGCACGCGGCGGCCATCCCCGAAGTGTTTGTTACGGCGCACGAAGCGATGATGCATCTCGGACGCCTCAAGCAAGGAGATTCCGTGCTCATTCACGCGGCGGCGGGTGGCGTGGGTTCTGCTGCGGTCCAGCTCGCATATGCGACGGGCGCGACCGTGTTCGCAACCGCAGAGGCATCGAAGCTCGAACGCGTGGTTCAACTCGGCGCCGACCATGCTATCGACTACCGCACGCAGGATTTTGCAGCGGTCGTGGCGCAGAAGACAGAAGGGCGGGGCGTCGATGTTGTGATTGACTTCGTGGGTGAGCCGTATTTTGCGCGCAATATCGCATCGCTCGCGCATGGGGGACGGCTTGTGCAGGTCGGGATTCTAGGTGGCGGTGGGCAGGTGAGTGTCGACCTTGAGACGATTCTGTATCGCCACATCCAGATTATCGGTACGGTCATGAAGTCGCGTGCACAGGCTGAAAAACACGCCATGGTGCGACGGTTCCGCGAGCACTGGCTCAATCGGTTCACCGGCGGCCGGCGCCTCGAACCGGTTGTCGACAGCACCTATCCTCTGGCTCGCGCCGCAGATGCCCACCGACGCATGGAGTCGGCGGTAAATGTGGGGAAAATCATTCTGACGACGAGTTGAACTGCGGCGGCAGGCTGCCGGATTCGTTCCGACCTGGGAGGCTGAAACTCGTCGAGTTTCAGCCTCCTCGCTGGCGATTGAAGCTCGCATCCTGGGCAAAACCCGGTCTCTAATCCTCCTCGACCAGGGTTTTTGGCGAATTGCAACACTTGATGCGAAGAAGTAGAGTATCGCAACAATTGGTTTACGGTCGGAATGTAGGGCCGCATAAGTCGGCCGAGGAGAAAAGACGCAATGAAACGCTTGAAGCTGACGACCTGGATCGTCATCGGTATGGTGCTGGGGATTGCCACGGGTTACGCCTGCCATCGCGCGATTGGCGATGCGCAGACGCTCAAGTCCGTCGCCGACGCGTTCGGCCTTGTCACCGATCTTTTCCTGCGGCTCATCAAGATGATCGTCGCGCCGCTTGTGTTCACGACCCTGGTGGTGGGCGTGGGCAAGATGGGCGATGCGAAGGCGGTCGGGCGCATCGGCGTGCGAACGATTGGCTGGTTCCTGGGCGCAACCTTTGTTTCGCTGCTGCTTGGTGCGCTGGTGGCGAACTGGCTTCAGCCGGGCGCGGGCCTGCATCTGCCGCTGCCCGACGCGCACGCGGCGACCGGCATTCAGGCGGGCTCGATTTCGCTCAAGGAGTTCATCACCCATCTGGTGCCCAAGAGCGTCGTGCAGGCAATGGCCGAGAACGAGATCTTGCAGATCGTTGTGTTCGCAGCGTTCTTCAGCCTTGGCATCATCGCGATTGGCGAGCCGGCGCAGGGCATCGTCGCACTGCTGGAGCAGATTTCGGCGGTCATGTTCAAGGTCACGGGCTACGTGATGGCGTTCGCGCCGGTGGCCGTGTTCGCGGCGCTCGCGCACGTGGTCGCCGTTCAAGGATTAGGCGTACTACTCAGTTACGGCGCCTTCATGGGCGTGTTTATCGGCGCACTGGTGTTGTTGTGGTGCGCGATTGTCGGCGCGGGTGGTCTGGTGCTGGGCGGCCGCGTGTTCGGCCTCGTGCGCGCCGTGCGTTTGCCGATGCTGCTGGCATTCAGCACGGCAAGCAGTGAATCGGCCTACCCGAAACTGCTGGAGCAACTCGAACGCAGTGGCGTGCCGCGTCGTATTTCGAGCTTCGTACTGCCGCTGGGCTACTCGTTCAATCTCGACGGGTCGATGATCTATTGCACGTTTGCCACGCTCTTTATCGCGCAGGCTTATGGCATCCATCTCTCGTTCATGCAGCAGGCCACCATGCTGGCCATCCTGATGCTCACGAGCAAGGGCATGGCGGCGGTGCCGAAGGCTTCGCTGGTGGTGATCGCGGCCACGCTCGGTCAATTCAATATTCCCGAAGCGGGCCTGCTGCTGATCATGGGCGTGGATACCTTCCTCGACATGGGGCGCACGGCGACCAACGTGCTGGGCAATAGCGTGGCCGCGGCGGTGGTGACGAAGTGGGAAGGTCAGCTTGGCGCGGTGATGAGCGACGATGAATACGAAGCGCTAATCTACGAACGCGAGCGTGCAAGCGATAAAGGCAATGCCAGCGGAGAACGCGCGCTGGCTTGATCGCCGGGAGATGGCGCCGCGTCGAAGGGAGGGCGCCCGTACTGCCAGTACTGACGGTTTCGCTCTCCCGATCAACACCACACGACGCGGTCATACGCCACGGTACGGCGGTACACATTCTTGCCGCGCCAGCTCGAAAATTCCATGTAGGCGCATTCGAGCACCAGAATCCAGTTTGTTACGCGCATTGCCATCCCCATAGTTGGTTTGAATGCAGAGCCAGTCTAGGGCCGCGTGATGCGAGGCGAAGCCTCGAGCAGGCGCGGTTTGACCGCTCAATTCAGGCATTCGTACCGAAGGCGCCAAGCTTCGGTGAAGTTCTTACCGTGTTGCACCGCAACTTCGGTGCCTGGTCCTCGCTGCGCAAGCCTTTATGGTCGTTCCGTCCCTTTGCCGATGCGGTGCTTTAGCACTTAAGCGTTGTGCGTTGGCGGGCATTCACAAAAGGCGGCCGATGGCAGCGAATTCCTGACGGTTTTCAAGGCTGCAACCATCATCGTTGCGTTCGCGCCAAGGTTCCGTGCGCTTGCGGACGTTGCTACGCAACATTCCCATTTCTCGTTGCGCGCGCACCCGATGCACTGTCGATTTCCGCGCAAGGTTGGCGGTTAAACGCGAATCTCGCACCTAAAAAGTGCGGGTCATCGTGCCCTTATCCGTCAAGATCGCCGCGTTTTCGGCCAGAGCCATCTCGCAGCGAAAACTAGCCGTTATGCTTCGCTTCATCACATTCCCTTCATTGCATTAAACGCTCCTGCCGCGGGTGCGAATGTGTGTCGCGTCACATGACTTTTCTGGCGCATTTTTTCTTCCATTGCCTTACCGGCAAACGCGGCGCAAGCGCCGTTTATTCCGCATTCAGTCGATGCGCGCGTCGCCCGCGCGCTCGCGTGTGGTCCCGAGATGGCTTCCCCCGCCGTCTCGCTCTTCGCCTGCCGTGTCCGCGAGGGACGGCAGGCTTTTTTCTGGTGCATGACTTTTGCGGTGTGTTTGCCTTGCGCGCGAAGATGTCCTGCGGCAAGCGCGCGTATTAGACTGGCGCGACACGCTAGTGGGGCGCAATCGGCTCCTTGCTGGTGCGTATTCGACTGTCCTTTGTACGTTAGTCACGCGCATTCCTGCACATAGTTCATGCTCAAGAATCTCTGGTACGTAGTGGCCGCCTCGGCCGATCTGCGCGATGCGCTGTTACCTGTCACGGTGCTCGGTCATCGCTTCGTCGCGTATCGCGACGCGGCGGGCGCTGCGCGCGTGCTGTCCGATATCTGCGTGCATCGCGGCGCATCGCTGAGCGCGGGGCGCCGCGTCAACGGCGAGGTCCAATGCCCGTATCACGGCTGGCGTTACGGCGGCGACGGCGTCTGCACGCACATTCCCGCGCAACCTGACGCGCGCGTGCCGGCCAAAGCGCGTGTGGACGGCTATCCCGTCATCGAGCGGCACGGCTGGGTGTGGGCGTTTCTCGGCGATCTGCCCGAGGTCGAACGGCCGCCGCTGCCCGCGCTTGCCTGGGCTGACGATCCCCATGTGCGCGTGATTCACGGCACCTTCGACTGGCGCGCGAACTGGGAGCGCATCGTCGAAAACGGGCTGGATTTCGCGCACGCGCCGTTCGTGCATGGCAGTTCGTTCGGCGCGCCCGATCGTCCCGAAATCGACAGCGTGGAAGTGCGCAGCGCCGACGCCTGGAGCGCGCACGCGCAACTCGTCATGCGCCGCCCGGTGCGCAAGGGACTGCTGCGTCGCACCCCAACGGGCGAGCACGTCGACGTCATCACGCAGACCGGCTTTCACCTGAGCGGCCCCTGCGCGACGCTCGAACTCATGCTCGGCAACGGCTGGCGGATTTTCATCGCATCGGCGCACGTGCCGGTGGATGCGCTGCATACGCGTACGTACTGGATGATGGGCCGCACGTTCCTGAAGCAGGCGATCTTCGACGGGCGGTTCCGGCAGCGCAATCTGCGCATCTTCGCCGAGGACCATGCAGTGCTGGAACGCATTCGACCCGAGTGCGTTCCGGAGGGCTGGCAGAGCGAGGTATCGGTGAAGTCGGACGCCTTGCAGATTGCGTTCCGGCAACGCGTGCGGGCGCTGGAGGAACGCGGCTGGCTGGTCGGCGAGGCGGCGCAGGATGGCGTGCGCCGCGAAGTGAAGGTGATTGCCTGTCCCGCACGGCGTGAGGTGGCGTCCTGGGCGCTGGATGCATGCTGAAGGCTTTCTTCGCCATGGAAAGTTTTACCTGGGCGAAGAAAAAGAAAATCGTGATACACGGTGGGGGCGCTTTTTGCCTGGCTGCAACGCGGCGGTCAGGACCGGTCGGGACCAGGCCGGGCGAAAGGCGCATGCAGTGCTACTCATCCATCACGCTTTTCACGGGACTTACATGCTTATCAAGAACGTAGCCGTCAGCCTGCCTTCGAAAGTCGTTACCAACGAAGAGGTCATTGAAATGATCCGCTCGCATTCGGGGGGATTCGATGGCGAGATCGATCGCAGTCTGCGGACCATAAAAACATTGCTGGACCGTAGCGGCCTGGTGACGCGACGCTGGTGCGAAAGCCACGAATCGCCGATCGACCATGTCGCCATGGCAACCCGCAAGGCGCTTTCGGAAAGCTATCTGCGCCCCGAACATATCGAGCTGTTTATCTTCGTGGGTATTGGCCGCGGCTTTCTCGAACCGGGCAATAGCCACATGATGGCCAGCGCGCTGGGCTTCGTGAATGCCGAATGTTTCGACGTGGTCGACGCATGCATGAGCTGGACCCGCGCGATGTCGCTGGTCGACAGCCTGTTCAAGGCGGGCCAATACCGCAACGCCCTGATCGTGAATGCCGAATTCAATATGCTCGCTGGCGGCCCGCTGTACCCGTCGAACTTCGCCTTGAAGAATCACGCGCAGATCGAATACACGCTACCATCCTTCACGATTGGGGAAGCCGCCACCGCCACGCTGGTCGTACCCAAAGAGCCCGACAACTTCGAGTTCGTATTTCGCGGCAAGCCCGCCGCAGCCGACTTCTGCACGATTCCGATTCACGGCTACGAGGGCTATTGCCACCCAACCGAACGAGTCGGCCGTAATGGCGATATGCGCTTTACATCGTATGGCCATGAGCTGCACAAGAACTCGGATGAAATCACTGAAGTATTCGGCAAGCTCTCGGTGCCGAAATCGGAGATCGATATCGTTTTCACGCATGCCTCGTCGAAAGCCGCATGGCATGGCTATGGCGTGAAAGCCGGGATCGAGGACAAGATGTTCCACATCTATCCGGAGACCGGTAATCTTGTATCTGCGTCGATTCCCGCCGCTCTGGCGATGGCGAAAGACAGCGGCAGACTCAAGCGCGGCGACCGGGCCGCATGCTGGGTTGGTAGCGCAGGCATGTCGTTCAACGTGAGCAGCTTCAGGTTCTAAGGCAGCAAAACAAGAAGAGAGTGAGATGAGAGCCATTGCAGGGGGCGCCCGCCTGGTGATGCAGCGGATCCGCGACGCTTATCACGTCTCGGACTACAGCGTGCTTGCCGTCGGCGTGATTGGAACATTCGGACACCCGCTTTACTGGGTCTGGTGGACCTTTATCGATCCGCAGCCGAACGAGAGCGCGCTGATGCGCCTGATCGGTTCGCTTGCGAGCCTGCTCCTGCTATTGCGCCGCTTCTGGCCGGCTTCGCTCAAACGCTTCCTGCCCTGGTATTACTTCGGAACGGTGGCGTATTCGCTGCCGTTCTTCTTCACGTATTACCTGCTTGCCGGTCATTACTCGATGCTCTGGTCGATGGCCGAACTGGGCATGGTTTTTTTCCTGATTGCGATCTTCCCTTCGTATATCGCCTTGACGGTCAATCTGGCCATCGGCATAGGGTTAGCAATCGTTTGCATCGCAGTGGTCGATCCGTCGGCGCTGCAGGTGGATTCGCATCTGCTGCTTTACGTTTATCTGCCGGTGTTCGCCTTCGGCATCTGCGCGGGCATCACCTTCAGCCATAGCAATATGAAGGGCATTACCGCGCAGGCGAAAAGCGAGGCGCTGCGCGCGCTGGCGGGCACCATCGCGCACGAGATGCGCAACCCGCTGAGCCAGTTGCGTTACGTGCTCGATCGTATCGACGATGGGCTCTCGGGCATGGACGCGTCGCGCGACTCGCCAGCGCAGACCTCAGGCAATATGGCGTCGCTTTCGCAGCATCTCGCGCATGGCCAGATCGCCATCGACCGCGGGCTGCGCATCATCGCCATGACGCTCGACGAAGTGAGCGCCAAACCACTGCGCGCCGACAAGGTCAGCTATCTGAGTGCCGCCGCGACCACGCGCAAGGCGCTCGACGAATATGGTTTCAACGATGCCAAAGAGCGCGGCCGCGTTTCGCTGGTCGTGATCGAGGATTTTATTTTCGGCGTGGATGAAACGGTTTATCTGTTCACGCTGTTCAACCTGATTCGCAACGCCTTGCACCACATGAGCACGCGTAAAACGGCGAAGCTGACGATTACCGTGGATCAGCACGTCGTGACCGTGCATGACACCGGGCCGGGCATCGCGCCCGAAGCCATGGCGCATCTCTTCGCGCCGTTCCGCACGCACGGCAACGCGGCCGGTACGGGGCTGGGCCTGGCGTATTGCCAGCGCGCAATGCGCTCGTTCGGCGGCACCATTACGTGCGAATCGGAAGTCGATAAATTCACGCAGTTCACGCTGTCGTTTCCGCCGATTGCCGAAAGCAAGGTGGCGGATCAGCGCCAGCAGGTGCTCGCGCGCGCAGCGGAGTTTTTCGCGGGCAAGCGCGTGCTGATCGTCGATGACGACGAGAGCCAGCGCTCGCGCGCCGCGCTGGCGTTCACGGGCGTGCATGCGCTCGTGAGCGAAGCCGAAAGCGGCGAAGCGGCGATTGCGATGTTGCAGGAAGGCCCGACGATCGACCTCGTCATCATGGATATCAACATGCCGGGCATCGACGGCTACACGGCCACCGAGGCGATCCGCGAGGGCGGTCACGAGACCAACGCCAATGTGCCCATCGTCGCGTGGTCGGTCGAACCGCCGGGCGTCGCCGCCATGCTGGCGCGCAACGCGGGCATGGACGACATGATCAGCAAATCCAGCAGCGCAATCGAATTCCTCACCTCGCTGCAGTCGATCATGGAAAGCGGCGCGCGCAACAGCAAACGTGCGCGCTTCGACGGCTTCGCGGGCCGTCTGATCGTGCTCGCCGACGACGATACCTATAGCCGTTTGATCGCCAAGAGCTACCTGGAACGCTGCGGCGCGGAAGTGCTGGAAGCGGAACACGGCCAGCAGGTGCTCGACCTGCTGAAGACCGGCAGGACGGTGGATGCGGTCGTGGTCGACCTGAATATGCCGGGGATGGGCGGGCTGGAAACGGCGCGTCTGATCCGCAAGATGGAGGGCGCACATGCGAAGCTGCCGATTGTCGCGCTCACCGGTCAGTCCGATGTCGATGCCTTGCGCGCCTGTCTCGCGGCGGGCATGAACGAAGTGATGGTCAAGCCGGTGCGGGTGGGGGCGCTTTACGCCAGCCTCTCGCGACAGTTCGCGCACACGCGCGGGACCAGTGGGCGGGCCAGGACCAGTGCGCCGCAGCCGCCCGTGGCGCGGAAGGCGGCGAACGCGCCGAAAGCACCTTCGGCGCCCATCGCCGAAGCCGCCCAGGTTGCGGACGAGGATCTGCTCGACGCCCTGCAACTGGACGAACTGGCCTCGCTTGGCTTGCTCGACCCGAGCTTTCTCAAAGGCATCGCGCAGATTCGCACGCTGATCGGCGAAATCGGCACCCACGCCCGCGCGCAGGATGGCCGCGCGCTGCACCACTCGATGCACATTCTGCTGGGCGTGAGCGGGAATATCGGTGCGAAGGCCTTGCACAGCTTCGCGCGGCGGCTCTATCCGGAGATGCAGGAAGGCAGCGTGCCGACGGAAGCGGGCTGGCTGGAAGCGCTCACCACGCTGGGAACCCGCTCGGCGGATGCGTTGCAGGCTTACTTCGTGGTGGTGACGGGATTCGGCGACTCGCGGCGCTCGTTCGCGGACGATTGAAGCGGCTCGGCGGCTGCCACTGTTGCGGCTGCGGCGGGCGCATTGTGTTCGCCGAAGCTCATGGTCACGGTGGTGCCTTCGCCCCAGGTCGATTCGATCTTCAGGCCGCCGCGCAGGGAGCGCATGACGCGATTGCAGAAGATCATCCCCATGCCGTGGCCGCCGTCCTGCGCGTGCGTGGTCACGGGGTCGCGCAGCAGGCGCGCCTGGACCTCGGGCGGGATGCCCGTGCCGTTGTCGTGCACGCGGATTTCCGGTGCCGACCCGCCGACGATCTCGATACGCAACGCCGGAGCAGCGGTATGCGCCAGCGCGCGCAACGCATTGGCGAGCAGCGAGGACAGCACCAGCACCACGCAATTGGGCATGGAGTGCACGACGAAGTCCGACTTGAGATCCACGCTGATCCAGTCGCGTTGCGAGGCGGAGAACGGCCAGCTGTCGAGCAGCGCAGAAACCAGTTTGGTGGCGGTGGCGTCGCGCCCGCTTTCCGGCGCGAGCGACGCGGTGCTCGAACTCTTGTTGAGCGTGTCCCAGAACGACGAAATCAGCGCCATGCAGTACTGCGCGTTATTCAGCATCAGCGTGGCGGCCTGCGCGATGTCGGCCTGACTCGTGGGCGCATTCAGATCGGCGACATTGTTCTGGACGTTGCCCGCGAACAGCGCAATGGTGGCAAGCGGCGTATTCAGTTCGTGAGCGAGAAACGCCAGCGTCTCGTTCATCGCCAGCAGGCGTTGCTGATGCGCTTCGCGCTCGCCGTGTCGGGATAGCGCTTCGCGCACCACGCCGCGAATCGCGCTCACGCGCAGCGGCTTCTCCAGCACGCGGAACACATTCCCCGAATTCACGGTTTGCAGCAGCATGTCCTTGTCCGCATAGGCGGTCACCAGAATGCCGACGATATGCGGATAGCGCTTCGCCGCTTCGCCGAGCAGGCTCGCGCCGTCGTCGGTGGGCATGCGGAAATCGGTGACGAGCACGGCGATTTCCGCGTGATGGCGCGCGAGAATCGCCATGGCTTCTTCGGCGTTGCGTGCGAGATGGACAGGCCAGGTGCCATCGATTGCCCGCTCGAAATGGACGCGCGACAGCTCGTCGTCGTCGACGAACAGAATGGAGAGCGGCGCAGCGGAAGGCTGGGTCATCGTGGTCCCGGTCGATGAGCGTTTGTCATTGATGGCTCGCGGGGCCCGTGCCTTACTCATGGTGTTCTCGTGCGCATCACCTATGCGTGGCGAGTCGGATGGAGGCGGACGGGCGGGCGAGCCTGCTATTGAGTGGAATGATAGCCTGGCGAACGCCAGACCCTCGCTCAAAGACAAGCCATGCCGCCTCAAACGGGGCGGCATGGCGGACCCTTCTTTACAGCTTTACAGCATGGGACGATGCAAATTAATGATGGCCCAGATCGTCGCGCGGGGCCACGACGGGATCGACGCCCTCCCAATACGGCTCGCTGCCGTAATAAGCGTGGACCGTGCTGCCCCATTTGGCGTCGGCCATCGACGGCCACTGATCCTTATCGAAACCTGGCGCACTGCGCACGCGTTCCGCCGACACATTCAGCAGGAAGCACTTGCGGCTCGTGTCGAGCGTGAGCGCATTCCAGGGAATGGCCAGCAGCTTGTCGCCGATGCCGAGAAAGCCGCCGCTCGACATCACCACATAAGCGATACGACCGCTTTGCACGTCGAGCATGATGTCCTTGACCTTGCCGATTTCTTCGCCATCCGAACTAAGGATCTTGTCGCTATCCAGCGTGCTGGCGGCCATCACATCGGGGCCGGGACCGGCAGCCGTGGATGCGCCCTTGCCGACGATGCGCGCGCCATTGCCGGTAGGCATGGGATTGGGTGTAAAGGTAGGCATGACCGTCTCCTTGCGTGAGGCACTCCGTTGGGTTCGGCCGGACCTGGCGGCCCGGCCGTCGTGCCTTCTGTAGCGCAATGTGCGTGCCGCAAGGAGGGGCGGCGACGCAGCGTGAGAGCGAGGGTCAGCCGACCGGCGTTTCGCCCTCGCCGGATTGCTTGCCCGGACGGTCCGCGGGCGATTGCTTGCGATCTTCGTCGTGACGTTCAGGCATCTTGCTACGCGCGTCGTCGTTATGCTGCGCGGTTTTCGGGTGACGCATCGCTTCTTCGTGCGCCCTGGTTTCGCTGCTCTTTTCTTCTTCTGGCTGCGTGTTTTGCGGCTTTTGCTCGCTTTGCTGCCCGGTGTTCGCGTTCATGGCATCGCTCCCTCTGAAGTCCACCGGATTGGCCCGGTCGATGCCATTCAGCTCCGCAAGGACTGCGCCCGCCCGATGGCGTCATGAGGCCGTGCCGGCCTTCGCGCCTGGCGCGGCGCTGGTGCCCACGGTGATGCCGGCGTTCGGGGCAGTGGTTTTGATGGGGTTCGCGGCCGTGTTCGGAGCCGGCGCAATCGGCGTCTGACCTGAACCCGCGCCCGCAGTGAGATGTCCCGCGTTCTGGAAGAACGCCCGCTCCGCCGCCTTGTTCATCACCAGAATGCTGATGCGCCGGTTCAGCGCGCTATCGGAGTCGCCTTTATCGAGCGGCAAAACATCCGCCAGACCGCGCACCTGCAGCAAGCGGTCTTCACGCAGATGTCCGGCCACCAGCGCGCGCCGCGCCGCATTGGCGCGCTCGCTCGACAATTCCCAGTTCGAATAGCCTGCCAGTCCGCCCGAATACGGCACCGAATCCGTATGACCGGCAATCGACACGCCGCTGTCCACGTCGTTCAGCGCGCTGCCGATCTCGACGAGAATCGCGTAAGCGTAGTCCTCCAGCTTCGCGCTGCCGGTCGCGAACATCGGCCGCTTGAGCGAATCGACGACTTCGATACGCAGGCCCTCGTCGGTGATGGTGACGCGGATCTGGTCCTTGAACGCGCTCAGTGCGGGCTTTTGCTCGATCAGCGCCGAAAGCCGCGCCTTGAGTTCCGCGAGGCGCGCCTTGTCGGCGCTCTCGCCGGGCGCAAGCGAGACGGCGCGCGTGGCCGCAGGCTGCGCGTTCGCGCCGCCCACGGCGGGCAGCTTGTTCGACAGATCGTGGCCGCCGCCGTTGATGATGCTCGGGCTGGGATTCGCCGAATTGGGCTTGCCGCCCAGCATGCTCGAAAGCGGCGTGTTGAAGTACTTTTCGATGCCGTCGCGGTCGTATTGCGAAGTCGATCCCAGCAGCCACATCAGCAGGAAGAACGCCATCATCGCCGTGACGAAGTCGGCGTAGGCGATCTTCCATGCGCCGCCGTGATGGGCGTCGTGACCGCCTTTCTTCACGCGGCGCACGATGACCGGGGGCTTGCTGCTCTGGCTGTCCTGCGCGCCTGCCATGTCGTTCTCCTGAACTTCCTGTTTTGCCGCCTGAGGCGGTATTCGATCAGATATCGGGGCCTAGGCGGCCTTGGGCGACTTGGTCGCACGCACGGTTTCGTCGAGTTCCTTGAAGCTCGGGCGATCCGCCGTGAAGAGCACCTTGCGGCCGAATTCCACCGCCACGGGCGGCGCATAGCCCGCCAGCGAGGCCAGCAGCACGGCCTTGACGCACTGGAACGGCTTGGAGGCGGCGCGGCCCTTGGCGTTGAGCAGATCGGCGATCGGGCCGACAAAGCCGTACGCCAGCAGAATGCCGAGGAAGGTGCCTACCAGCGCCCCGGCGATCATCTCTCCGAGCACGGCGGGCGGCTGGCCCACCGAACCCATCGTATGCACCACGCCCATCACGGCCGCCACGATGCCAAAGGCGGGCAGGCCGTCAGCCATCTTCTGGATCGCGTTGGGCGCGACCGAGACTTCCGAGTGGTGCGTCTCCAGTTCCTCGTCCATCAGATCCTGCATTTCGATGGGGTTCACGTTGCCGCTCGACATCATGCGCAGGTAGTCGACGATAAAGTCGAGCAGATGATGATCGGCCAGCACGCGCTCGTATTTCTGGAACAGCGGGCTGCTTTCGGGCGCTTCGATATCGGCTTCGAGCGCCATCATGCCTTCCTTGCGCGCCTTCTGAAGCAGCTCATAAAGCAGGGCGATCAGTTCGAGATACTGCGCCTTGGTATAGCCGCCGCCCTTGAAACAGGTGGGCAACGCCTTGAGCGTCTTGCCCAGCGTTGCGCGCGGATTACTCACCACGAACGCGCCCAGCGCTGCGCCAAAAATGCATAGCAGTTCGAACGGTTGCACGAGTGCGGGCAAATGACCGCCCACGCCCACGAAACTTCCGATCACCGATCCGAGGACCACGATCCAGCCGATTGCGACGAACATGATGTTTCCTTGTTTTCCCGTGAATCAAACAGAGAAGCGGCGCGTCTCAGGCGCGGCGCGTGCGATGGCGCGCCAGCAGGCGGCGCGTCGCAAAGTTGGTGGCGGCGCCCGCATGACGTGCGCACAGCACGCCAGCGCGACGGGCGCGCGGCGCTGCACTGGCAGCGCGCGGCCGGCTGCCCGCAAGACGGGCGGCGCTGGCAAACGGATGGCGAAGAGTAATTTTTACTGCCTGTTCGGGTGTTTTCATGATGCTTTTGCTAAAGAACCGTGGCCTGCTTTACGGCGGCGCATCATATTGCTGAAGCCATTCGAAAGATTTTTTTGCAGGGAGCGATGCGGAATTTTTTGCAGCTTAATTCGGTATCCGAATAAATTGGCTGCGTCTTGGAGAGCGCAAAAGTGTCTGAAATCAAGGCTCCGTCAGGGCGCGATCCGACCAAACGCGACGACGCTCGACTGCCGTCAATCGCACGCTCGTGCGCTTATTAAAACGTTTGCGCGCGCGATGAGGGTTTTCAGCTAAGTGCGACGCCTGGGGTAAAAATTGCCTGAAAGATGCCGTAAACAAGAGCAAGGCGAGGAGCAACATTGCGCAGCGCCTCATGATGAACTCCCGCGCGCAGCGCATCGCGCGCCGATTCCGCCATGATTAGGGCCTGGATCACCGAATGATTACTGCACCGCTTCCGCTCGACGAGGACCTGCGCCTGCGCGCGCTCAAACGTCTGGATATTCTCGATTCCGAGCCGGAAGAAGCGTTCGACCGCGTCGCCAGACTCGCCGCGCGGGCGTTCGGCGTACCGATCGTGCTGGTGTCGCTGGTCGACGAAGACCGGCAGTGGTTCAAGTCGCATCACGGCCTGGCGGCCTGCGAGACGCCGCGCAGCATGTCGTTCTGCGCGCATGCGGTGCTCAGCAAACGCATGCTGGTGGTGGAAGATTCGCTCGACGACGAGCGCTTTCTCGACAATCCGCTCGTGCTGGGCGCGCCCTTTATCCGCTTCTATGCGGGTTCGCCGCTGCGGCTCGCGGACGGTCAGGTGATCGGCACGCTTTGCCTTATCGACACGCAGCCGCGCAGTTTCGAAGCGGGCGACGCGCAGGCGCTGGCCGAATACGCCGAGCTGATCGAGCGCGAACTCGAAGTGCGCCGCCAGTTGATCCGCTCGCGCACGGCGCATGAGCGCGACCGCCGCTCGCTCGCGATCAGCGAGGCCCGCTTCACGACCGTCTTCAAGGAAACGCCGATCGGCAATGCGCTGGTCGCGCTCGACGGGCGCTTTCTCGAAGTCAATCCTACTTTCACCGAAATCACCGGCTACGACGAAGCGACGCTGCGCAAGCTGACTTTCGCCGAGGTCACGCACCCGGCCGATGTCGCCTCCGATGTCGCGCTCGCGGCGGAACTGGTGGCCGGCAAGCAGACCACTTACACGACCGAAAAGCGCTACGTGCGCCCGGACGGCACGGCGATCTGGGTGAATCTGGCGGTGACGCTGCTGCGCGACGCCACCGGCGTGCCGCTGCATTTCATCGCCGCGGTGCAGGACATCGACAGCCGCAAGAAAAGCGAAGAGGCGCTGCGCAACTATCACGTCGAACTGGAAGAGCGCGTGCGCGAGCGCACCACCGAACTGCGGCGCAGCCGCGACGCCTTGCAGACCATCACGGACAACTTGCCCGTGCTGATTGCCGCGGTGGATCGCGATCTGCGCTATCAGTTCAACAACGAAACCTTCAAGCGCGTGCTGGCGAAACCTTCGGCGGTGCTGCGGGGCGTAAGCATTCGCGACACGCTGCGCCCCGAACTGTTCGAGCAGTTGCAGCCGCTGTTCACGCGCGCGCTCGCGGGCGAACGCGTGACCTGCAACGAGGTGCGCTATCGCGCGGACGAAGAACGCGTCTGGTGCACCACCTATATTCCCGCCGAGCGCGAAGGCAAGGTGACGGGCTTCTACGTCGTCTCTCACGATGTCACCGAACAGCGCCGCACCGAACGCGAGCTGCGCGAAAACGCGCTGATCGACCCGCTCACGGGGCTGGCGAACCGGCGCGCGCTTGAAGAAGAATTGCGGGCGACGCTAGCCGAAGCAAGCCCGTTTGCCCTGTCCTTTATCGATCTCGACGGATTCAAGGGCATCAACGACCGCTATGGGCACGATACCGGCGACGCGCTGCTGCGCGAGGTGGCGCAGCGGCTCACGTCGACGGTGCGCGCGGGCGATTTCGTGAGCCGTCTGGGCGGCGACGAGTTCGTAGTGGTGAGCCGTGGCGTGAACGAGGCGGCAAGTGTTGCAAGTGCGGCGTCGAATGCGGCATCGAGCGCGGCGTCGAGTGCGGAGCGCATCGCCCAGGCGGTCTGCCAGGCGCTCGCGCGGCCTTTCGTGGCGGGCGGCCAGGTGATCGAATGCAGCGCGAGCGTGGGCGTGGCGCTGCATGGCGCGGATGAGGGCGGCGTGCGGCCCGACGAACCGCTGGCGCTGGCCGATGCCGCGATGTACGAGGCCAAGCGCGCGGGGCGCAATACCTGGCGGCTGGCGCGTCAAGCTTCGCGCGCGGCGGTCGCTGCACAGTAGCGGCCGGCTCCTGGCAGGTGTGACAACCCGGACGCAAGGTCCGGGAACGGAATCTGCTGCTACCCGCCGCAATGGTCTGATCGCGGCTTTGCAGCAGGTTTAGCCGACGCGGCAGCGCAAATTTCGCTTGCCGCCGTGCGTAATTCCCGCCTGGACGCGATAATGCCCTGATTCCGCGAGTCGTCGCTGAGCAGAGCGCACCGTTCGCCTTTATCTGCATCGACAATGCAAACCGGACCAGAGAAACGCGTCGCGCGCCATGAGTGCGCGCTCGCGGCCCTGTTTTAACGCACGTACGTTTGCACGTTTGCCTACCCGGACCCGACCCGTGACCGCACTTCGATCCGCAGCCGAATCCTCGTTCGTCGACGTCCTCGGCGCTTTGCGCCTTGCCACCGCGTCGCGCCACGAGAGCGCCGAGCGCGCCATGCCGCTCGCCGTCGCCACTCCTACTCTCGTCGATTACCAGCAGCATCTGCGGGTGTTGCACGCCTGGCTCGCACCGCTCGACGCCTGGTTGCAGCGGTTCTCCGATGGCCCGCAGGACCCCGCTTTGTTGCCGCCACTGGCGCGTCTGGCGCTGATCGAGCGCGATCTCGCGCATCCGGCCTTGCAGGCGATGCAGGGCATGGACGGCGCGCCTGCCGTTGCGGCATCGCAGCCGCTCGCGCCACTCGAAGCCGGCGCGGCGTGGCGCTGGGGCGCCTGCTATGTCGTCGAAGGCTCGCAACTGGGCGGCGCGGTCCTGCTGCGCCGCTACGCGGGTGCGTTCGCGCCGCATCCGCTCGACTATCTGAGCGGCGACGGTAACGCGCCCGGCCCGCGCTGGCATGCCTTTGTCGCGGCGATGCGCCATGCGGTGCATACGCCGCGCGACGTCGATCTCGCCTGTGCGGGCGCGCGCGCCGCGTTCGACCGACTGATCGCACTGCTGCCTGCGTCCGCACCCGCCGAGGTCGCTGCGGCGCGCGCCGTCACGGCCTGAGCGCTGGCGGCGCTAGTCTCATCGGCGACATCATGTACGAGCCTTTGTCAGACCTGCCGGCTTCCGGAGCCGCTGCTTCGGGCGAACCCGCGCCCGGCGTCGACGTCGGCGAAATTTTCGAGGCGCTGCCCGACGCCTGGCTGGTGCTGGACGCCGACATGCAGGTGGTGGCCGCGAATCGCGCCTATCTCGCGCTGGTGTCGAGCGATCGCGCCGCCGTGGTCGGGCGTTCCATCTACGAGATCAACCAGGCGGGCTCGGCGGCGCAGCGCGAGGCGCGGCGTTTGTGGCTCGACACGATGCTGGGCGACGGCGTGCCCGGCGAAAGCCGCCTCGGGCCGCCGATCCGTTACGACCTTGCCGACGGCGACGCCGGCCCGCTGGTGCCGCGCTACTGGCAGGCGCGCGTCACGCTGATGGGCACCGGGCGCGGCGAGCGTCTCTACGGCCTGTGCGTGCACGACATCACCGAGCGCATGGAGGACGAGGCGCGCGAACAACGCGAGCGCGCCAAGCTGCGCTCACAGGCGCGTCTGCGCCAGGTGCTGATGGAAGAGGCCAACGAACAGTTGCGTCTGCAACAGGAACAGTTGCAGCACGCGCTGGCGTTCGCGCGCGTCGGCGCGTGGGAACTGCAAACGCAGACCGGCATGTTCACCTGCAACGACCAGTTCAAGATGCTGCTGGGTTTGCCGGCTGCGGCGACCATCACCGAATCGAGATTATTCGGAGAGCTGATCGATGTGGAGTATCGCGAGCGCGTGCGTTACGCCTTCGACGCCGCGCGTTTCGCCGACGCACCCGTTGAAGTCGACTTCCGTGTGACCTGGCCCAACCGCGAACGGCGCTGGGTGCTGCTGCGCGCGGCGCGTCCGCGTGGCGGCGATGCGTCGGGTGCCGACGCGGGTAGTGCGTCGTCCATCATCGGTCTGGCGCTCGATATCTCCATGCGCAAGGAATCGGAGCTGGAGCATCAGGCGGCGGCCGTGGCCGAACGCGCCGCGCGCGAGCGCAGCGAAGAGGCCACGCGCGCCATGGATCATTTCGTTGCCGCTGTGAGTCACGAATTGCGTTCGCCGCTGGGCGCGATCCAGTCGTGGGCGACACTGTTGCAACGTTCCGGCGACCTCGCGCATATGGCGCGCGCGGGCACAGTGATCGAGCGTAACGCGCGCCAGCTTGCGCTGATGGTCGACGATCTGCTCGATAGCGGCGCGATCGCCACGGGCAAGCTCTCCATCGAGCTTGCGCCTGTCGATCTGGGCGCGCTGGCGGGCAATATCGCCGAAGACATGCGCATGCGCATCGAGGAAAAGGGCGTGCGCCTCGTCGCCGATGAGCTGGATTCGTGCATCGTCATGGCCGACGAAAAACGCCTGCGCCAGGTGATCTGGAATCTCATGACCAATGCGCTCAAGTTCAGCGAGGCAGGCGAGATTGTCGTAAGCGTGCGCGCCACTCGCGCGGCCTCGGGGCAGGCGGGTGCGGCGCAATTGAGCGTGCGCGATTCGGGACGCGGTATCGCGCCCGATGTGCTGGAGCGCATTTTCGAGCGCTTTTATCAGGCGAACGGCAGTGGGCGCGCGTCGGGTCTGGGGCTCGGTCTATGGCTCGCGCGCAGCATCGTGCGCCTGCATGGCGGCTCGATCTGGGCCGAAAGCGCAGGCGAAGGACAGGGCGCGACCTTTCACGTGAGCCTGCCGCGTTATCGATAGGGCCGCGGGTAGGACTGCGGATAGGGCCGCGCGCTGACGCTACAATCCGGTCATTGCCCTCACGCAGATTGCCATGACCGATTCCTCTAAAACTACGCCGCTCGACGCGCTGATGCAGCAAGTGCTCGCGTTTCGCGAAGCGCGCGACTGGCAGCAGTTTCATACGCTTCGCAACCTGATCGTCTCGACCAGCATCGAGGCGGGCGAATTGCTCGAAACGATCCAGTGGAAAGACGATGCGCAGATCGCCGCGATGCTCGCTGACGCGCAAGGTCGCGCGCACCTCGAACAGGAATGTGCCGATGTCTTTATTTATCTGCTGCTGGTGGCGCACACGGCGGGTTTCGATCTCGTGAAGGCGGCCGCCGACAAGGTGCGCGTGAACGAGACGCGCTATCCCGTCGACAAGGCGCGCGGCAATGCCAGAAAACACAGCGAGCTTTGACACGCGTGGGGCCGGTTTGTCGACCGTTTAGCGGCTGAATTTATCGGCTGCTTCTATCGGCTATACGGCGGCGGCTCGTTGAGCACGGCCCAGAACACGCCCAGATCGTTGATCGCATCCATGAAGTCGTCGAACTCCACGGGCTTCACCACATAGGCGTTCACGCCCAGATCGTAGCTGCGCAGCAGGTCTTTTTCCTCGCGCGACGACGTCAGCATGACAATCGGCACGCGCCGCAGCCGTTCGTCTTCGCGTACGACCTTGAGGACTTCGTGACCGTCGAGCTTGGGCAGCTTCTTGTCGAGCAGGATCACGGCGGGGTTTTCATCGGGGCGATCGGCCCATTGGCCTTCGCGACGCAGATAATCGAGCGCTTCCGCGCCGTCACGCAAGGCCACCACGGGATTCGCGAGCCGGGCCTTTTCGAGCGCGATCAACGTCAGCTCGATATCGTTGGGATTGTCTTCCACCAGCAAGATGGGTCTTAACACGACGCTTTCCTTCCTCTACCGCGCACAGGCGCGTAAAAACATAAAGTCCTGAACATCATTCGGGTTTGCGCACATTCCTGAACGGCTGCGTATCGGGCGACACCGAGGCCAGACGCGCTACGGCCGCTGCGGCCGATTCGCCATTGAGCGCGCCATTCTGCGCAGACGGCACTGCGGGGGCGCGTGGAATCGCGAACGAGACCGTTGTGCCCACATCGAGTTTGCCGTCGGCCCATGCCTGGCCGCCGTGACGCTCGACAATGCGCTTGACGCTCGCGAGGCCAATGCCCGTGCCTTCGAAATCCTCGAAGCGATGCAGACGCTGGAACACGCCGAACAGCTTGCCGACGTAGCGCGCGTCGAAACCCACGCCGTTATCGCGCACGAACACGATATCGTGGTCTGCCAGCGGCGTGTCGGTTTCGCCAGCGTGGCAGCCGATTTCGATTATCGCAGGGTCGTCCGCATTCGCGTGGTTGCGCGTGAACTTCACCGCGTTGTCGATCAGATTGCGCAGCACCACATGCATCAGCACCGGGTCTACCGTGAGTGCGAGCAACGGATCGACGCGCCATTCGATCACGCGTTGCGGGTGATCGCGCCGCTGATCCGCCACGAGTTCGCCCACGAGCCGGTTCATATCCACGCGCTGCTTGTGGAGCGCGGCGCGGCCCATCTGCGAGAACGCCAGCAGATCGTCCACGAGCTTGCCGCCAAAGCGCGCCGAATCCGCAATGCGTTCGACAAAATGCTTGCCGCGCGTCGAAAGATTCGCGCCTTCGTTTTGCGCGAGCAGATCGGCGAATCCGGCGATATGACGCAGCGGCGCGCGCAGATCGTGCGAGACCGTGTATGAAAAACCTTCGAGCTCTTCGTTCGCGCGGCCGAGTTCGAGCGCGAGTTGCGCGAGTTCTTCGGCGCGGCGCAACACGATGTCGAGCAGCGCGGCGCGAAACTCCAGCGCGATTTCCTGCTCGGCGGGATGCCAGGACAGCGAGCGCTCGCGCACCACCTCGGTCCAGACCTCGAAACTCGCACGCGGCGACAGCGAACTGGCCTGTGTGGCCAGTTTCTCGCGCGGATTGCCTGCCCATTTCAGTGCGCGCACAACTTCCGGGCGGAACCAGATCACGTAATTGCGAAAGAGTCGCGAGATCGATAGCGCGAGCATGCCGGCGGCGTCATGATGAAAGGGCATGCCTGCCGCATCGGCGAACTGGTCGGCGGCAATGATCTCGCCGCTCTGGCCGTCGAGCCAGGTGAGGATCTGCTCGATCTGCGCGGTGTCGGGCGTCGTGCCGACCGTGACGATGCGCCCGTCGAATACGATGGCCGCGCCCGCCGCGTTGGCGAGGCCCAATAGATCGAGCGGTTCGTCGCAGAGCGCGCTCACGAAATGCTCGCTGTTGGCCATGGCCGCGAGCAGGCGCGAGAGACGACGTCGCAGTTCGAGCCGGTATTCGGCCTGGGTGCGGTCCTCGCGCGCTTCGATCTGCAGCGACAGCATCTGCGCAATGTGCTCGCAGGCGGCGCGTACCTCGAAGGCGGGCAGGCGCGCGCTGGCGTGATGGCAGGAAATCAGGCCCCAGAGCCGCCCGCGCACCACGATCGACATCGACATGGACGACCACGTGCCCATGTTCTTCATGTACTGCACATGCACCGGCGAAACGCTGCGCAGCGACGCCCACGTGAGATCGGTCGGGCGGCCCGTGGCCGGATGCAGCGGGGGAACCAGCGGCACGCTCGCGTAATCGGCGTCGGCGATCAGGCGGATGCGGTTGTGCACATAAAGCGCGCGCGCCTGGGCCGGGATATCCGCAGCCGGAAAATGCTGGTCGAGATAGGAGGCGTAATCCGGGTCGATGGCCTCGGCGATCACGTGACCGTTGCCGTCGTCGTCGAAGCTATAGACCAGCGTGCGGCCGAAGCCGGTGATGCGCTTGACCTCGGTGGCGGCCAGCTGTGCGAGGTCGTCGACGCTCGCGCTTTCCTGCAGGCCGCGCAAGAACGTGCGCACGAGCGGATAGAGCGACGAGAACACGTCGGCGGTCCCCAGCGCGGGTTCGAGCTCGACAATGGAGACGCCGTTGTAGCGATGCACGACGATGGCGAGCGGCGGGTGAGTGGCGGCGGCGCCAGTTTCGTTCGCGATGCTCTCTGTGCCGCGCTTGTCGCGTGGATCGGCGATGGTGCCGACCAGACGCGGCGTGCCGTCCGAACCTGGCTCAGCGAGCGCGGCGAGCGTGGCCTGCGCTGCGTATTCACCGATCAGGCGCGCAAGCGGCTCGCCGAGCAGGGCGTTGGCGCGAGTGCCCGCGAGTGCGCCGGCATTCGCGCTCAACTGCACGATGCGGCCGTTTTCGTCGAGGCTGATCAGATACCCGTGCGGCTGGATGCTGCCGGGGATGTGGATCGGCTCGCTGGCACAGTCCATGTGTGAGGCCTGCGCGCTGGGCGGCGCCGGTTGGGTCATGAAGGCTCCGTGGGGGACGTTGCGAGGGCGCGTCCCGCAATGCTGGTGGGGTTGCGCACCGTGGCGGCGCGCGCGTCTGGAGGCGAGCAGCAATTTACGTGCCGCGATTTCGGAGCGCAGGTGAATGCCGTACCTCAACCCGTCAGATTCTCCTCCAGCCGCTCGAACACCCGTTGCGTCGCGCCGCGTGCATGCAGCGCGAACAGCAGCAGCGAGCGGCCCGTCACCTGATAGATATCGCCGGCTTCGAATTCCGGCAGCTCGTCGCGCACCGGCATATTGGTGTCGATCAGGCAACTCCATTGATCGTTGCCGGGCACCGACGGCAGCGTGAATTCCACCACGTCGTGATAGGCGTTGAGCACGATCAGCATGGTCGCATCCGAGGCGAGGCGCATGATGCCACTCGTCTGTGATCGCCCATCGATCAGCATGCCGAAGCATCGCATCTGCGCATCGCCCCATTGGTCGCCGGTGAGCGGCACGCCAGCGGGCGAGAGCCATTCGACGTCGGTGACGTCGAGCGTGGCGTTATGCTCGCCGGTGAGGAAGCGATTGCGGCGCAGCACCGGCAGCGCATGGCGCAACGTCGTGAGCTTGCGCACGAAATCGGCAAGCGCGTGGCCGTCTTCGTCGATGCCGTCCCAGTCGAACCAGCTGATCTCGTTGTCCTGGCAATAGGCGTTGTTATTGCCGCGCTGCGTGCGGCCAAACTCGTCGCCCGCAAGCAGCATCGGCGTGCCTTGAGAGAGTAGCAGCGTGGCCAGGAAGTTGCGCTTCTGCCGCTCGCGCAAGGCGCGGATGTCGGCGTTGTCGGTCGGGCCTTCCGCGCCGCAATTCCACGAGAGATTGTCCGAATGGCCGTCGCGGTTTTCTTCGCCATTGGCTTCGTTATGGCGCTCGTTGTACGAGACCAGATCGTGCAGCGTGAAGCCATCGTGCGCGGTGACGAAGTTCACGCTCGACCACGGCCTGCGTCCGCGCCGGTTGAATTTGTCGCCTGAACCGGCAAGCCGCGTCGCGAGATCGGCGGCCTGGCCTTCGTCGCCTTTCCACCAGCCGCGCACGGTGTCGCGGAAGCGGTCGTTCCATTCGGCCCATCCCGGCGGGAAGCCGCCTACCTGGTAGCCACCGGGGCCGCAGTCCCATGGCTCGGCGATCAGCTTCACGCTGGCGAGAATCGGGTCCTGGCGGCAACTGTCGAGAAAACCGCCGCCTTCGTCGAAGCCGTAAGGCTCGCGGCCCAGAATGGTGGCCAGATCGAAACGGAAGCCGTCGACGCCCATTTCGATCACCCAGTAACGCAGGCTGTCCGTCACCATCTGCAGCACGCGCGGATGCGAAAGGTTGAGCGTGTTGCCGGTGCCGGTGTCGTTGATGTGATAGCGCGGGTTATCGGCGACGAGGCGGTAATACGAGGCGTTGTCGATGCCGCGAAACGAAAGCGTCGGCCCCAGTTCGCTGCCCTCGGCGGTGTGGTTGTAGACCACGTCGAGGATCACTTCGAGCCCTGCCTGATGCAGGCGGTCCACCATGTTCTTGAATTCGTCGATCGAACCATGTTCGCCCACCGAATAGCGCGGATCGGGCGCGAAGAAGCCGATGGTGTTGTAGCCCCAGTAGTTGGTGAGGCCGCGCTCCAGCAGATACGAATCGTTCACGAAGGTATGCACGGGCATCAATTCGACCGAAGTTACGCCCAGCCCGCGTATGTAGTCGAGCACCTTCGAATTGGCCATGCCCGCGAAGGTGCCGCGCTCTTCTTCGGGCACATCGGGATGGCGGATCGTGTAGCCGCGAACGTGCGTTTCGTAGACGATCGCGCGTTCGCGCGACACGCGCTCGCGCAAGGGATGGTGCCAGCTGAAGGTCTGGTCGACTACGCGGCAGCGCGGCACGTAGCGCGCGCTGTCACGCGTGTCGAAGGAGAGATCGGCGTCGGGGCTGTCGAGTGTGTAGCCGAACACGGCAGGGTGCCACTTGAGCGCACCGACGTGCGCTTTGGCGTACGGGTCGAGCAGCAGTTTGTTGGGGTTGAAGCGATGGCCGGCGTCGGGTTCGTAAGGGCCGTGCACGCGGTAGCCATAGATCGCGCCCGGTTCGAGATCGGGCAGGAAGACGTGGAAAATCTCGTCGGTGTATTCGGGCAACTCGATGCGTTCGAGCTCGCGAAGGCCGGTCTTGTCGAACAGACAGAGCTCGACTTTGGTCGCGTTCGCTGAGAACAGCGCGAAATTCACACCACGCCCGGTCCAGGTTGCGCCATGCGGAAACGGCTGGCCTTCGGCGATGCGGGTAGCGGTCTTTTTGCTCATGGTTTCTCGCAGTGGCTGGATCGGGGCGTGTTGTGACAGTCTCGATCGGCGTGGATGCAGTGTGGTTCAGGCGCTGCGCCGTAGATCGGCGAGTGCGCGGCGGTGGCGTTGCGCCGTGCTCGTGCGGCGCGCCTGCGGAGCCGCATTCGCGTGTCGGGGTGCGCGTACGGGCGGCGCGTTTTGAACGCCGGCTAGCGCGCGATACAGATCGTGATAGCGCGCGGCGGGCGCGTCCCAGCTCGAATCGCGCTGCATCGCGTTGCGCTGGAGCACGCGCCACGCTTGAGGATGCGCGAAGGCATCGAAGGCGCGGCCGAGGGCGTGGAAGATGTCGCTCGCGCGTTCGCCGTCGAAGAGAAAGCCGGTGGCGTGCCCAACCGTGTGGGCGTGAGTGGATGGCGTGCAATCGGCGATGGTGTCCGCAAGGCCGCCCACGCGCGATGCGACCGGAATCGTGCCGTAACGCATCGCATAGAGTTGCGTGAGGCCGCACGGCTCGAAGCGGCTGGCGTGCAGCAGAATGTCCGCGCCCGCATGCAGGCGATGCGCGCGCGTTTCGTCATAGCCGATATGCACGCCCAGCCGTCCCGGCCACGCGGCGGCGAGCTTGCGCAGGGCCTCTTCGATGCCGGCGTCGCCCTGGCCAAGCACCGCGAACTGCACGCGCGGCCAGCGCGCGAGCGCGGCGGGTAGCGCCTCGCAGACCACATCGGCGAGCTTTTGTGTGCTCAGGCGGCTGCCGATGGCCACCAGCGGCGCAAACGGATCGATTTGCAGTCCATAGCTTTGCTGCAGCGCCTTCTTGCAGGCATGCTTACCGGCGAGATCGTCGGGGCCGTAGGGCTGGGCGATCAGGGCGTCATTCTGGGGATTCCAGAGCGCATCGTCGATGCCGTTCACGATGCCCGTGAGCTTGTGCGCATGCTCGGCCAGCACGCCTTCCATGCGGTTGCCGAAATGCGGCGTGAGGATCTCTCGCGCATAGCGCTCGCTCACCGCGTTCAGTCCGTCGGCATGGACGATGGCCGCTTTCATGAAACTGAGCGTGTCGTAGAACTCGATGCTGCGCGGCTCGCGCGGCGCGGGCGCCAGCAGTTCGGACGGGATGCCCGCATAAGGCGCGAGCCCAAGCGGATAGTTGCCCTGGAACGCGAGGTTGTGGATCGTGAACACGCTGCGCGCCGAAGCGCCTGCGAGCTTCATCAGGAGCGGCGTGAGGCCCGCATGCCAGTCGTGCGCATGCACGATGCGCGGGCGCTTCACGCCGCGCACGCCAATGGCGATGCGCGCCGCCGCCGCCGAGAGCGAGGCGAAGCGTGCGAAGTTGTCGATATAGTCGCGCCCGCCTTCGTCCTGATAGAGCCCGCTGCCGCGCCCGGCGAACAGATGGTCCATCTGCAGCAGCAGGACCGGTACGTCGGAATCCGGCATGGCGGCGCGCCACAGCCGGGCATCGCCGCCCGGCAGATCGCGGATATAGCCGAGCGGCGTGGGCGCGATCACGCGCTCGAACGCACACTCGTAGCCCGGCAACAGAATCGACACATCGACGCCGCGGCGGCGTAGCGCCATCGACTGCGAACTGACCATATCGCCGAGACCGCCGCTCTTGGCGAGCGGTGCGGCTTCGGCGGCGACCATCAAAACGTTGAGAACGTTGGGCGACAAGGTGACTCCCCCGGTGAGTGCAGGTGAAGAACGCTTGATGCAGACGATGCGGATGCGGGACAACGCGTGGGAGGCGAAGCGGGTGGCGCGGCAGCGGCCCGGCTTAGCCTCCCATGATGGTTAGCAAGGTCCGGGCCAGAGAGCGCGACGCAAGAGGCGATGCGAGAGGTGCGATGTTGCAGCGCGGCGAGACGCCTGTGGCGCAAGGCGTTCGCGGATTATGACGAAGCGGCGCAAGCGCCGCGCGTAGTGACGGGATGGAGTCGCGCGCCGCGCGCCGTGTAGGTTTGGCGTGGCGCGCGTGCAGTTTTCGCTACGGCGAAGAGTCAGTCGACGATCAACTGACGGTCTGGACGACCTCGAAGCCCTCGAATTCAGGATGGCTCAGATAAAGCGGACGGCTTTGCCCGGCGTTGCCGGCGTTACGGTGCGCGGCGCGGAAGGCGTCGGAGCGCGTCCAGGCCTCGAAGGCGGCGTGGTTCGCCCAGATCGTGTGGCTGGCGTAGAGCACGTGATCCTCGCGTTGCGGACCTTTGAGCAGATGAAACTCGACGAAGCCGGGCACTTCCTTGAGATGCGTGTCGCGGCTCGTCCAGACTTCCTCGAACGCGGCTTCCGAACCGAGGGCAACCTTGAAGCGATTCATGGCGATATACATGCGGCGATCCTGTTGGGTGCGGGTGGGATGGAGGCTGGGCTTCCGATTATAGAAGCGCCGCGCTCACTCCACCGGCAGCGCGTCCGGCATGCGCATGCGATAGAACGACAGCGCCTGGATCGCGAGCGTGCAGAAAATCGCGCTGCTGTAGGCAACCACCAGATGCGTACGCGTGAGCAGCAGACTGAGCACGAAGAAGAACGCCGCGAAACCGAGCAGACCCGTCGCCATGCCGCGCATCACCTGCTGGGCGGCTGCCGCGCCGCTCGAACGATGGGCAAATACTGCGAGGATGATGGCCATGAACGGAAACGATGCGATCACGCCAGCCGCACGTGCGCCCACGTACGGCGCGATCAGCGTCACGCTCACGATGAGACCGGCAATCAGCACCATGCGCAAAGGCAGGTCCCACCAGGGCGCGTCGATCTTCGTGCTTGTCGCTGCGGGATTGGGCATGACGTTCAGTGCGAACGTAATGGCGATCAGCGCGACCAGGAACAGCAACATTTCCGGCAGCCCGCTCCATTGCAACAGCGCTGCCACGACTACGAACGCAGCCGCCGCACCGGTCAAGGCGAGCCGCCATCCGGAAGCGGCCAGGCGGCAATAGATCACGCAGAAGGCCACTTGCGCGATGGTCGCGACGAGCGAGCCCGCCGTGGCCTGGGTGGCGAACGCCGGACCATGTTCCAGCGCGAGAAAGACCGAAACCGGCCCTGAAGTCAGTGGCATGCCGACCAGCAAACCACCGACCGCTTCGCCCCAACGGCGAACCGCGAGCGAAGCAAGCAACAGCAACAAAGGCGTGACGAAAAGCTTGAAAAGCAGGAGATCCATGATGGTCGAACGGCAAAGAGTGAGGCTGTGCGTTCATATTGGGCATCGGGCTCAAGGCTGACAAACCATTTATCGTCATATAATGTGTGAGTTAAACTCACACGTGATCCGACAGTGTTCGACCGGCTTCCTCCACTCCAAACGCTGCGCGCCTTCGAGGCCACTGGGCGGCATCTGAGCATGACGCTGGCCGCGCAGGAATTGCATGTCACGCACGGCGCGGTCAGTCGGCATATCAAGACACTCGAAGAAGATCTGGGTGTACCACTGTTCCAGCGTCTGACGCGCCGCATTGTGTTGACCGAAGCGGGCGCGGAGTTTCTGCTGGCCGTCACGCGCATGCTGGGCGAACTCACGAAAGAGGCCGACCGCGTGCGCGGTCACGATGGCGTCGAGCGCTTCAAGATCAACGCGAGCGTGTCATTCGCCAATAAATGGCTCGCACCGCGCTTGCATCGCTTCAAGACGCGCTTTCCAGATCTCGACGTTCATCTCGACGTCACCGATAAATTCATCGATTTGAACGAAGGCGAAGCGGATGTTGCGATTCGCTATGGCAGCGGGCGTTATCCGCGCCTGCTGGCGGAACGCATTCTGGAAGAAACGGTGACGCCGGTTTGCAGTCCTGCTTATCGCGAGAAAATGCGCGGCTTGAAGTCGGCGACGAATCTCGCGGGCTGCACGTTGCTGCATGAAGGCGGGATGCTGGCGAACTGGGAGCAGTGGTTCGCGCTGGCGGGCGTGGAGCGCGTGCGTAGCGATCGCGGGCCTACTTATAGTCACGGGAGTCTTGCGATTGAAGCGGCGATTCGGGGTGAGGGTGTGGCGCTCGGGCGTAGCGTGATTGTTGCCGATGATATTGCGGCGGGGAGGTTGGTGGCGCCATTTCCGCAGATTCGGCTGAAGTCGGAGCGCGGGCATGATCTCGTTTATCGCATTGGGAGTCGCGATGATTACAAGGTGGGCGCGCTGCGGGAGTGGTTGCTTGATGAGATCAAGGTGTTTATGAGTGGGCTTGATTGATTTATTGCGGGGAAATAATACGATTCGTTGCGCACCTGGCTGATTCAGTAATTTAAATTCAGGTGCGTGTCTGGATCAGGGTTGATGGTTCTTTTCAAAACCGATTGCGGTCTCCGTGATAGTAAAGATGGAATTTTCTATCACGGGGCTAGGGGTATGAGCGCGCAAGAGTTATTTGTCTACACGCCGCGCGACGAGGAGTGGCGAAAGCAGTCGGGGAATGTCGTCGCCGTCAGTGATGAGGTTGGACACAATCCGGGTGTCGCGAGGGACGCGCGATATCTCGTTACCCCAGATCAGTTCGAAATCACCGACATTCCCGCTGCAATGTCGAAAATGGGCTGGCATGTGTCGGCGGCGTTGCTCAAGAAGTGGTTTGCGTACGCGCCGAAGAATCAGGCTTTGGATGACCATCAGAAGTCGTTTGGGATTAGTTCTGATGGGCGGACAGGTAAGTATCCAGATGATCGCTTCGATACACACACAATCAAGCTCGATTGGGTTCTTTCGTTTCCTCGTTCACATGCGGGGCTACAAAAATTGCAGGACACTAAATATCTATATTCAGGCAATCTGGCGAGTATATACAGCGCCATCTCTCCATACCGTGGACGCCAGGTCATTGATACTCTGGATCTGACGAATGGGAACATTCAGGAACTGCACAATAAATTTCAATTCCAGCTTGCAAGGATCGATACATCCGCAATGCAAAAAGCCGCCCAATTCTTTGGGGCGGCCCTTCATCATGGAAAACCTGATGATCTCGCAGGAGCGCTGGGTGGATTTGCGCTGTATGCAGCCGTAGCGGAAGTGCGGTTCAAACAAAGGTTGCTACGAGGTGTCGACGCAGAAATTACAAAGGTAGCGATTTACGTAAAAAATCCTTACTCTTATTTTGATAACCCGAAGGAGGGCGGATCGCAATATCTAGGACACTGGAATAAAGACGGTATTTGTCTGGTTCCGGAGGGGTATATTGCACAACAGGAAAACTGGGGCGGTTGGAGTCAGTACGCTATCAAGCCGGAAGGGCCATATGGGCGCACCTTCTGGCCGGTTCATAATAGAGATTTTCGTAGTTGGCAGGACGCCCACAATGCGGGCGGAGATATGATTTTGTTCTCCGACTATCGGATCATCAATATAAATCCGATCAGCTTCCGGGTGGGGAAGTGAGGGGTAGCGGTCGAAATCTTTTGATCGCATTTGCTGTCGCGGTCACTGGATTCAACATGATCGATTACATTCTCGATGCACGTGCGCGGGTCTTTGCGCATGAATGTATTGACGTAGCATCGCCGAGCGGGCTATATCGAGCACGGTCGTGCGTGACAAGGGTTGACGGCAACGTCTTCTTCTACGTGGGAAAGCTCTACGACGCACACAGCGGCAAACTCCTCGCGCGAACGGACTTCGATTCGATGGACGGCGGCGACCCCGAATTTATGCCGGATGAAAGTGCGATCGTGTTTCGCGGTTCAGGCGATTCCGGGGAGATTCACATTCCGCCTGATTGGCAGGAGCGTCTGCGAGCTCGAATTCCCTGAACAGGCTATGCGGATGCAAATATGAGGGTGAAGAAATGGCGATTAGCGGCCGTCAGCGGCTCTTGATCATACTTGTTTTCGTGATCGCCGCATTTAGCATAGTTCAATACATTCGCGAGGCGCGATCACGTGCAAACGCACACGAATGTTATGAGGTGACCTCGCCGAGTGGCCTATATCGAGCACAGTCGTGCGCGACAGGCGTTGACGGTAACGTCGTCTTCTACGTGGGGCGACTTTACGATGCTCGCCGCGGCGTGCTCCTCGCGCGAACGGACTTTGATTCCGTGGACAGCCGATTGCCGGAGTTCTCGCCAGACGAGCGTTCAGTCATCTTCAGAAGAGGGGAGGGCGATGGCTCAGGCACTGGCTATATCAACATCCCACCAAACTGGCTAGAACGTCTGAAAGCAAAAATCCCATAACTCAAACGCACATCGAGGAGGGAACAGCCGAAACCATTTAGCCATTCCCTCCCTCAGCGGATTACCGCTTCGCCTCAATCCCCATCTGAGCGCGCACGCGCTTCACATCGGTGGCGGACACTGCGGCTGCATCATTGCCCCACGCCGAACGTACAAACGTCGCCAGTTGCGCGATTTCGTCATCGTCATAGCGCCACGCGAACGGCGGCATCGCCAGCGGCGCGGGCGCCGAAGCCGTCGACGGCAGACGCGAACCCGCCAGAATCACCGCAATCAACGAATCCGGATGCTCCGCGAGCACGGACGGATTATTCGCCAGCGACGGAAACACGCGCGCCGCGCCCTCGCCGTTCTGACGATGGCAGGCCGCGCAGCTATCGATATAGATGCGCGCGCCGACGTCGTTGGCGTGACCCGTCATGATGGTCGTAAGCGTGGCGTCGTCGGCCTTGTAGGCGGGCGCAGCGGCGTCGTTCGAAAGCGGCGTGAGGCTCTTCAGATACACCGCGATCGCATGCAAGTCAGCATCGCTCAGATACTGCGTGCTGTGCTCGACCACTTCGCCCATCGGGCCCGTGACTGCCGAACGCGCCGTGCGGCCCGTCTTCAGCAGCTCGGCGATATCGGCTTCGTTCCATTCGCCGAGACCCGTGCCCTTGTCGCCGCGCAGATTGACAGGCGAACTGCCGTCGATGCGTGCGCCCGACAAAAAGCGCGCACTGTTGCCGTCCAGATCGACTTCCTGGAAGCCCACACCGCGCGGCGTATGGCAGGTGCCGCAGTGCGCGAGGCCCTGCACCAGATACGCGCCGCGATTCCATTCGACACTGTGCGCGTCGTCGGTCTTGAAGCGCGTGTCCTGATGGAACAGGCGATTCCAGTACGCGAGCGGCCAGCGCGCATTGAGCGGCCACGGAATATCCGCAGCTTCGTTCGGCTGCGTCGAAGCGCTCACGCGCGTGGTGAAGTACGCGTAGAGGTCGCGCAGATCGCTGTCGCTGACCTTGGTATAGGCCGTGTAGGGCATCGCCGGATACAGATGGCGACCGTCGGGCGTCACGCCTTCGCGCATGGCCAGCGCGAAGTCCTCGAAGCTCCAGTTGCCGATACCGTGCGTTTTATCCGGCGTGATATTGGTCGAATAGACCGCGCCGAGCGGCGTGGCCAGTGGCACGCCGCCCGCGAACGGCGCGCCGCCCTTCGACGTGTGGCAGGCCATGCAGTCGCCCGCGCGCGCCAGATATTCGCCGTGTGAGGCGTTGCCCGGCGCGGTCATCGCCTGGGCGTCGATGCTCAGCGACGGCTTCGTGAGGCTGCCGGCCCACAGGCCGCCGACGACCACCACGGCCGCGCCGATTGCTACGTAAAGTTTGCGCATGTCGTGTGGCTCCTCAAACCTGGACCATCGGGCCGGGGTTCTTCAAGTAGTGCTCGCGAATATTCGCGGCGGCCCAGTAAGCGAGACCGCCAACGAGGCCGGTCGGGTTATAGCCGATGCCATGCGCGAACACGCTCGCGCCCAGCACGAATACGTTCGATACATCCCAGCTTTGCAGGTACTTGTTGACCACGGAGGTCTTCGGATCGGCGCCCATCGACGTGCCGCCGTTCACGTGCGTGCTCTGATACGCGCGCGTGTCCCAATGTGCGCCGGGCTTGAGAATGCGGCCCGAAATGCTCTTCGGGTTCATCTGCTTGCCGATCTCCATCATCTTGCCGGCCACGTATTCCGAGGCGCGCAGGTCGTTGTCCTGCCAGTCGAGCGTGATGCGCAAGAGCGGTTCACCGTAAGCGTCCTTATAAGTCGGATCGAGATCGGCGAAGCAGCCGCGATACGCCATATTGCTGATCTGCGATTCGATGCGTCCCGTGTGCAGGAAGTTGTCGGCCACGGCCTGCTTCCATTCGCTGCCCCACTTGGGCGTGCCCTTGGGCAGCGGAATGCCGCGCACCGGCCCGTTGCCGGTCTGGCGCCCCCAGATGATGCCGCCACCGATAAAGCCCAGCGGGCCGTGATCGAAGTTATCCGCGTTGAATTCTTCGATCGCCTGACCGCCGCCGCCCGCGCCCATGAACTGGTTGATGTAGACGTCCTTGTCCCAGAACATGTTGACGCTGTTGAGCACCTGGTAGCAGAAGTTGCGGCCCACGGTGCCTTCGCCGGTATTGACGTCGTACGGCTTGCCGATCTTCGACGACAGCATCAGGCGGATGTTGTGCAACTGGAATGCGCCGAGCACGACCATATTCGCGGGCTGGAATACTTCGTTACCCTGAGCATCGATATAAGTGACGCCGGTGGCCTGCTTGCCGTCCTTGTCGAGTTCGACGCGCAGCACGTGCGAATTCACGCGCAGTTCGAAATTGCGCTTGCGCAGCAGGGCGGGAATGATGGCCGTTTGCGGTGAGGCCTTCGAGTAGTTCAGGCACCCATAGTCGCTGCAGAAGCCGCAGAAATTGCACGGCCCAAGCTGGCAGCCGTATTCGTTCATGTATGCGCCCGAGGCGTTGCCAGCAGGCAGCGCAAACGGCTTGTAGCCGAGTTCGCGCGCAGCCTTGGCGAAGAGGCGTCCGGTCGGATGATCGGGCAGCGGCGGCAGCGGGAATTCGCGCGAGCGATAGGCTTCGTACGGATTGCCGCCTTCCTGTGGCTTGCCCTTGATGTTCCCCGCGCGGCCGGAGGTGCCACACACGTATTCCCAGCGGTCGAAATGCGGTTCGAGTTCGTCGTAGGTTACGCCCCAGTCTTGCAGTTGCATGCCTTCAGGGATGAACTTTTCGCCGTAGCGCTCTTTCACGCGGCTATGAAGACGCAGTTCGTCGGGCATCACGCGCGATTGCACGCCCGACCAGTGCGTACCTGCGCCGCCCACGCCTTCGCCCGGCTTGAACGAGCCGATCTGGCGATAGGGCAGGGCCGTATCGTCCTTGGTATGACGCGTGGTGACGGTGGTTTTCGCGAGGTTTTGCAGCAGCGCGTTACGCGCCGAATATTTGATCTCGTCGACGATCTGCGGATACGCGAAATTGGGAATCGTGTCGCGGCCATCGCCGCGTTCGAGCGCGACCACTTCCAGGCCCGCGCTGCATAGTTCCATCGCCATGATCGAGCCGGTCCAGCCGAACCCGACGATCACCGCATCCACCGGCTTTTTCTTGATTGTTGCCATGCTGCTTAACCCCGCTTGCCGTACTGGCTGACTGGACCGTACGGATACGGCTTCGATTCGCTGACCCACTCGACGTAATCCGCGCGCGCGCCCGGATAGCCGATCATCTTCCACGAGCCCATGTCCTTGTTGCCGCCGTACATCGGATCGCCGAAATAGCCTTCCATGGTGTTCTTGAGCAGGAAGCCGCTGAAGAACGACTTCATGTTGAAGTCGTCCTGGATCTTCCCGCCTTCGACATCCTTGAGGAAGGCGATCTGTTGCGCCTTCTCCAGTTGTGCGAAAGTCTTGCCGCTGAAATGCGCCTTGCAGTACGCGTCGATAGCGCGAATGCCCAGGCGGTATTGTTCCTTCGGCGTGAGTTTCGACTGATAGCCGAATTCCGGCGCGCCCTTCTGGAATGGGCCATGCATATACCAGCGCGAGGCGTCGCCGTAGCCGGTCTGCAACTGGCGGTCGATGTATTGCGGCACGCCCAGTTCAACGGCGCCGGGACCGACCTGATCTTTCGGGATCAGGCAGTCGCAAGCCGCGTTCACGAAAGCCCATTCATCGGGCGTGAAATAGTCCGGTTGATAGTGTTCCTGAGCGGGCGTGTCGGGCGGCGGCGCGGAGCGTTTGATCTCGTCTGCAGTGGGACGTAGCACGGCGGAGGCCGTGCCAACGGCGGCAACGGGCACGATCGCAATCGATCCCTTGAGGAACGAGCGACGGCCCGCCTTGTCTGGCGATGTCATGAGGAAGGGGACTCCAGCGAGTGGCGCTGATGCGCTTGTGATACGTAGGACGCGCGCCAGCCTTCGCGACAAAGCGAGGGAGCGCGCGCCCGGAGAGCGGGGACGCTGAAACGCCTGAGAGGCGTCAGGCCACCCGGAAAACCTGCACGGTGCTGCTGAGTTTGCTCGACTGCGTATCGAGCGCCTGCGCGGCGGCCGTTACCTGTTCGACGAGCGCGGCGTTTTGCTGCGTAACCTCGTCCATCTGCGTGACGGCGGTGTCGACCTGTTCGATGCCGCTTTGCTGTTGTTCGGATGCCGAAGCGATTTCGTTCATGATCGCCGTGACCCGCTCCACGGCGGTGTGCAATTCAGACATCGTCGCGCCCGCCGAGGAAACCAGTTCCGTGCCATGCGAAACCGTCTCCACCGAATTCGCGATCAGATCCTTGATTTCCTTGGCCGCAGCGGCAGAGCGCTGTGCAAGCGAGCGCACTTCGCTGGCGACCACGGCAAAGCCGCGACCCTGTTCGCCCGCGCGTGCTGCTTCCACGGCGGCGTTGAGTGCGAGGATATTGGTCTGGAAGGCGATGCCTTCGATCAGCGCGGTGATATCGGAGATCTTGCGCGAGCTGCCTTCGATCTCGCTCATGGTGTCCACCACGCGTTGGACCATCTCGCTGCCGCGCGTGGCAACGTTTGCTGCGGTGTGCGCCAGATCGCTGCCGGTGCGGGCGTTGTCCGTATTCTGTTTCACCGCCGACGTTAGCTCGTTCATGCTGGCGGCCGTTTCCTGCAACGAAGCGGCTTGCTCTTCCGTGCGCGCCGAAAGATCGATCATGCCCGCCGCGATTTCACGCGTAGCAACCGAGACGGATTCGCTGCCCGAGCGCACCGAACCCGTCACATTGCCGAGTTCCTTGCGGGTCTTCTCGATACTTTCCAGCAGCAGACCCATTTCGTCATTTCGTTGCGCGCGCACCGGCTTGCTCAGGTTGCCCGAAGAGATGTCCTGCAGGCTTTCCAGCGCGTAATTGAGCGGATTCATGATCGCGCGGCGCAGCATGACCCAGCCAAGACCGGCGGCGACAAGACCGAGCACAACCATCACGGCGCTGACCGTCGAGAACAGATAGAAGTTCGATTCGGCTTCTTCGTAGCGCGTTTTCGCATTCTCGTAGAGGTGCTTTTTGACCTCGTTGTTCGCCGCGCTCATCTTGCTGTAGAGGTCGGAGAGCTGCGTCATGGCGATGTTGTCGGCGGTGTCCTTGTCGCCGGCCTGCAGCGCCTTGGTGAAGGCGGATACCGCGTCGCGCATGGCCGTGCGGCGTTCGGTGGTCTTCGCGATCAGCGGCAGTTCGTCCGGCTCGTGCGGCATCTGCTGGAACTTGGTCCACCACTCGTCCGAATTCTTGAAGAAGCCGGAGGCGCGATCGAGTTGATCCGGCACGGTGGACGCTTCCGGATGCAGCGCCACGCGGTCGAGCACGAGGCGCGTGCGGGCAATGTAGATCTCGGCGTTGTCGATCGCCGTGGATTCGGCGAGCTTGTTGCGATAGGTGTCGCGGTTGGCGCTGTTGGCCTTTTCCGTGCTGATGAAGCCGAGCACGCCGGAGACGGTGAGCAGGGCGGCGAGAAGAGCGAAGGTGAGTGCGATACGCGCTCGAATAGTGAGTGTCATGCGTCTGTACCGATTTGACCAGGGGTGACGCAGCGCAGGTAACGGCTTCTTGAGGCAGTAGATGGCTGCGGGCGTTCCTCCTTCATATCGTCATTCGTCTGACTATATTTAGGGTGCATATCAAAATTTTTAAGAAACTACTGAAAATGTGCTTTGAAATCAGACTGTAAGGGCGCAGAAATTTTTTCGAACCGGGGCGGCTCGTACCGTCTCGGGCGCGGGGAGGCTTGCTGGCGGGGAAGTTGAAGTAAGAAAACGTTTGCTGCTGCAGAGGATGATCTTTTTGTCGTGTTTGAAGATCATTCAATCTTGAGGCTGATTATCAATTGGGGCAGCGGGTCGCAGAATCCACTCACACGCACTGCACTACGCGCCGAACTGAACGATCCACCCCTCAAGGAGCCGCCATGAATACGCAAACCGTCCTTTCCGCCGCCGCCCTCGCGCTTGCTCTGGGAGCGGCCGCAGTCCCTGCGGTTGCCGTCGAAGTCGACGCCAGTCTCGTTCAGCCTCGTGAATTGATCGTCGATAAAAGCTTGCCCGCGCAACAGGTTCAGCAGCAGATTCATGCCGCCCGCCTCTATGACACGTTCTGGAGCACCGGCGACGCATCCCAGGCGCGTGCCGCGCTCGCGCCAGACTTCACGGATCGCACGCTGCCCGCTGGCAGACCGCAGGGCGTTGCGGGACCCCTCGCCGCGTCGAAGGTCTTTCACGCCGCCGTGCCCGATGTTCACGCCGATGTCGAGCAGATGATCGTGGCGGGCGATCGCGTGGTGACGCATCTGCATTTCACCGGGCATTTCACGGGTACCTTCAACGGCGTGCAAGGCAAAGGCCAGACGGTGGATTTCATCGCCACGGATATCTATCGTATTCAGGACGGCCGTATCACCGATAACTGGCATCTGGAAGATAACCTGACTTTTTTGCAGCAATTGGGCGTGGTCGCGAAGTAAGCAGATCAGCCGGATATTTCGCGATCGCTTTCTATACTGCTGTGCGGGTCGTTCAAATGCGATTTTATATTTATTCAAATCGCATTTAAAGGTATGAGTTGCCTGAAATGGGCGACACGCTGGGCGCCAGATCAGCAAAATGTGCCTTCCAGCAAGGCGTGAAAGCGCACGCCTCTGTAGTGAGTAAAAAATGCCTTTAAAAATCGATTCTGCATTTGGTCAGGAATAGATTGCTGAAGATATTCAGCTTGAATTATGTATCTGTAACAAGATGTAATTGCCCTCAACGTAATGTGACATTGTTCGTATAAATAAAGTGTCGATTCACAAGGTAATGCCCGATGTAATACCGGAAGTAATGCCTTGTGATTCGATGCTTGCGTTCTCTTCCCGTTTTTTGCAGCCGTTCGCGAGAGTGAATCCGTATGCAGGAGCAAGGTCGATGAAACGAACACACCTCATAGCCGCCGCTGTAGCCGTGCAGATCGCGTTGATGCCGGTTGCGCCGCTCGTACCGCTGGCCGAAGCGGCGGTCTACTCGAACGGAACGGCTACCGCGACGTTCAATGTCACGCTCACGCTTCAGGCGAATTGCGCGATCTCCGCCAATCCGCTGTCCTTCGGGACCAATGGCGTGCTGGGCACGGCGATCAACCAGCAGACCACGCTCAGCGTGACCTGTACGAACACCACGCCCTATAACGTCGGGCTGGATGGCGGCAACGTGACGGGTTCTTCCGTCACGAGCCGCCTGATGGCGGGCACAGCGACCGGCAACACCACCACGACGGTGGGCTTCCAGCTCTATCAGGATGCGGGCCGCACGACGATCTGGGGCAATACGCAGGGCACCAATACGGTGGCCGGTACGGGCTCCGGTGCCGCGCAGACGCTCACGGTCTACGGCCAGGTGCCGGTGCAGACCACGCCCAAGCCGGATACCTATCAGACAACGGTTACCGCGACGGTCTACTTTTGAAGCGGGGACACGTGGTTCGTGTCGCGCCGGCGGCTGCATGGGCCGTTGCGACAGCGTTGCTGTGGACGCTCGCCAACGGTGACGCCGTCGCCGCGACGCTACAGATCTCGCCGGTCACGATCGAGTTTTCCGCCGCCGAGGTTGCCACCGGCCTCACGCTGCGCAATCCCGGCGATGCGCCGCTCTATGGCCAGGTCCGCGTATTTCAGTGGAGCGAAGCGCATGGCGAGGACGTACTCACGCCCACCGGCGATGTGATCGCCAGTCCGCCGCTGATCGAGATCGCGCCGCATAGCGATCAACTCGTGCGGCTGGTGCGTGCGAACGCATCGGGTGCGTCGCCTCAGGGCGCGAGTGGTAGCGCTGGCAGTGGTGGCGCTGCCGCGCTTGAGCAGAGCTACCGAATCCTGATCGACGAGTTGCCCGCGCCGGGCACGCCGGGTGCCGAAGGCGTGACGATCCGGTTGCGCTATTCGGTGCCGGTTTTCGTCGACGCTTCGGGGGCAGGCATGGCGCGCCCGTTGCTCGCGTGGCGTCTGGTACATGGGCCACAGGGTTATGCGCTGCGGGCGGACAACTCCGGCACCAAGCGGGCGCAGATCGCCGCGGTCTCGCTGTTCGACGATGCGGGCCATCACTGGGACGTGACGCATGGGCTGCTTGGCTATGCGCTTGCGCGGCAAAGCCGCCAGTGGAGTGTGCCGGTGCCCGCCGACGCGAAGTTCGGCGGCCAGCTCAAGGTTCGGGCGACCGTCAACACGCTGCCGCTGGAGGACACGGTATCGATCGAGCAGGGAGGTTGAATCGCACGGCTGAACGTGAAGCGGAAAAGCAAGGCTGAAGCGCGGTGGCTCGTCGGCGCAAATGTCATGAACACGGCGCGCGCCGGAGGACAGCATGAAACGAACGACGACGAATGAAACGAACTCGGAGCGCTGTGAGACGTGGCCGGGCGAGGCGCATGGTATCGGTGGCGGCGTTGCTGGCGTTTATCAGCGCCGGGGCTCATGCGCAAGGGCAGTTGATCAACGCGGGTGCGATGGACGCGCGTGATCTGTATCTCGAAGTCGATGTGAACGGACAGCGTACCGCCCAGATCGTGCACTTCCGCCAGTTGGGCGGCCATCTCTTCGCGACCGGCGAAGATCTCTCGCAAGTGGGGGTGGCGACGGCGCAACTCGGCATCGCAGATAGCGCGAGCGTTGATCTCGATTCGCTGCCGGGTCTTCATTACCGTTACGATGCGCAGCATCAGACGCTGGAACTGCAGATTCCGGATGCGATCCGCAAGCCGTTTGCGTTCGATACGCGTTCGGTTTCGACTGTGCCGCCGGCGACTTCGGCGCGCGGCCTGGTGTTCAATTATGATGCCTTCGCGCAGGGCGGATCGGCTTCCGAATTCGCCTTGTGGAGCGAGGAGCGCTATTTCGATCCCAAGGGAGTGCTAAGCAATACGGGTGTGGCCTATCTGTACCACGACCGTAATGAATACGTGCGCTACGACAGTTCGTGGAGCATGTCGAATCCCGCGAATCTGAGCACCACGCAGATTGGCGATACGATCTCGTCGTCGCTGGCGTGGACGCGTTCGATCCGCATGGGCGGTCTGCAATATCGCAGCAATTTCGCGCTGCGTCCCGATCTCATCACCTTCCCCGTGCCCGCGTTGCCGGGCAGCGCGGTGGTGCCGACTTCCGTCGATCTCTACATCAACAGCATCCGCCAGTATTCGGGCAACGTGCCCAGCGGCCCGTTCATCATCAACGATGTGCCCGGCATCACTGGCGCGGGACAGGCTACCGTCATCACGCACGATGCGCTGGGCCGCACGATTTCCACCTCGGTGCCGCTCTATGTGGACACGCGGTTGATGGCGGCGGGCTTGTCGAGCTATTCGTTCGAAGCGGGCTTTTTGCGCCGCAATTATGGGCTCGATTCGTTCGATTACGACTCGCGTCCTGCCGCGAGTGCCTCGTGGCGGCATGGCGTCAACGATCATTTCACGCTCGAAGCGCACGGCGAAGCGACCGGTGGCCTCGTCAACGCGGGCGGCGGCGTGCTGTTTGGGTTGGGCTCGGCGGGGGTGGTCAACGGGTCTGTGTCGGGGAGCGGCGGCAAACTCAACGGCGCGCAGTTGAGCATCGGTTATCAATACGTGTCGCAACGGTTTTCAGTCGATGCGCAGGCGATCCGCGCGTATGGCAATTACGGCGACCTCGCGGCGCGCGATGGTTCGCCGGTGCCGGATATCACCGACCGCGTGACGCTGGCGGTGCCGTTCCTGCGCAACCAGACGTTTTCGCTCAGTTATATCGGCTACAAGATTCCTTCCGCGCCGGTTTCGCAGATCGGTTCCGTGGCGTGGACGTTCAATTTTGGCAATCTGGTGTCCTTGAATCTGAGCGCTTACCAGGACTTTCGGCAGCACAATTCGCGCGGCGTACTGCTTTCCGCAAGTATCGGCCTGGGCGGCAATGCGTCGATCAACGCGACGGTGGGCCGCCAGGACGGCGCGTCGACATGGAACGTCAACGCCTTGCGTCCGCCCGATTATTCCGGCGGCTGGGGTTGGGGCGTGCAGGCGGGCGGTACGGGCGCGACGCCTTTCCGCCAGGGACAGCTGCAGTTCCTGGGCCGCTATGGCGAGGCGACGGCGTCGGTGCAACAGGTCGCGGGGCAGACCATCGGCGCGCTCGACCTGACGGGCGCGGTCGTGCTGATGGACGGCACCGTGCAGCCCGCGCGGCGTATCGACGACGGCTTTGCGCTGGTGTCCACCGATGGCGTCAAGGGCATCCCCGTGCTGCACGAAAACCGCGTGATCGGCGTGACCGATGGCAGCGGTCACCTGCTGATTCCGGACCTCAACGCGTACCAGCACAACCAGGTGGCGATCGACGCGATGCATCTGCCTGCCGATGCGCGTATCACCGATGCCTCGATGGATATCGTGCCGCAAGCGGAATCGGGCGTGCTCGCGCATTTTGGCGTGACGCGCTATCACGCGGCTTCGATCATCGTGCACGACGCCGATGGAAAACCGTTGCCCGCGGGCGCACGCGTCCATCACGTGGAGAGTGGGCACGATACGATCGTCGGCTATGACGGACTCACGTTTGTCGATGGGCTGGCGCCGGAGAATCATCTGGAAATCGAATCCGATGACAAGCATTGCGAACTGGTTTTTGCGTGGAAAGAAGACCAGGACAATACGCTGCAGACCATCGGGCCGCTCGTGTGCCGCTTGCAGGGGCAGCAGACCAGGCCAGCAACGTCAACTTCGCCAGCAACAGGAGCGCAGCCTTGAGAGCGATCAGGCGCGTGTTATGGATGCTTGGCGTAAGCCTCACGCTGCTATTTGCCGCGAGCGGCGCTCACGCGCAGAGTTGCCAGGCTGTGGCGAACCCGGTGAGCTTCGGTTCGGTCAGCCCGATAGCGAACGTGCCTTATACGACCACCTCGACCATCAGCGTGACCTGCACGTGGCCGGCGGTGACCCTGACGCCCGATGTACTCGTGTGCCTGAATCTGGGCGGCACGAGCCCGCGCTCGCTCGTCAACGGCTCGAATACGCTGAGCTACGATCTCTATCGCGACAATGGACACGCTCAGGCCTGGGGATCGACATATTCGGGCACCACGCCCATTTCGCTCACGATGAGCAAACCGAGCGGCACGACGCTCACCACGACCGTGACGGTCTACGGGCAGATAAGCGCGTCGCAGCCCACGGTGCCCACCGTCAATAACGCGAGCACGACGTATACGCAGACTTTCGGCGGCAATACCACGTCGATCAATTACGGCTTTTATCTGCTGATCGCGCCGACCTGCGCGTCGCTGGGCACGGGCGGCACATTTCCTTTCACGGTGACCGCCACCGTTATCAATAACTGCAATATCACTGCGACCAACGTGGCTTTTGGATCGGCGGGCGTGCTCAGTTCTGCGCTTACCGCGACGGGCGCAATTACGACGGTTTGCACCAATGGCGATGCCTTCAAGATCGCGCTGAACGGCGGCGCAAGCGGCAATGTGGGCGCGCGCGCCATGCAGCGCTCGGGCGGCGGTGGCACCGTCAATTACCAGCTCTATCTGGATTCTGGCCACAGCAGCGCGTGGGGCGACGGCACGGGCAGCACGGCCACGCAGGCTGGCACGGGTTCGGGCACGCAACAGGTTTTCACGGTCTATGGACAGGTGCCCGCGCAAAGCACGCCCGCACCCGGCAATTACAGCGACACCATTACCGCGACCATTTATTTTTGAATGGGGTGCTAACGTGTTAGCGCCAAAAATCGAAACTTATCATTGCGGAGAATGCGCTTAATTATTCGCGGCTGTCTTTCTAAACTTGGTATGAAATGGCGTGGATTCAATCGTCATCGAGAAATATGAAAGGACTGTTCAGGTCCAGATTCCATTCGAGCACATTCGAACCAAGGAGGAGCACATGATGAAGAAGGCAACCCGCACACTCATTGCAGCCGCTATTGTCGTCACGACGTCGGGCGTTGCTTACGCACAGAACAACACGCTGGCCACGCCGTCGGTCAAGTCGCCGGTTGCGCCCGCAAGCGAAAATAGTGGATATGGCACGCCTGCCGCCGCGAATTCGGAAAGCGGCATGAGCGCCGGCGCAATGAATTCAAGCATGCCGAATGGCGCAAATGCGGCCGCAGCGGCAGACACGGGCGCATATGGCGCGAACAACACGTTGGCCAGACCGTCGGTCAAGTCGCCGGTCGGACAGTAAGCGCTTTCGCCAGGGAAGACCGCTGTTCTCCAGAACGGCGGTTTTTTCATTGGCCTTATAGTTCGTATGGCTAATCAATCAGCTTCGATGTCGTTCGCACGATTTCGTCGACGAACACCTGAATCATGGGATGCTTGCGCTCGCCGCGTCGCCAGGCAACGTAGATTTTGCGGCGAACCTCGGGCTTCAGTTTGACCCATGACACACCGGGTGGGGCGCGCAGCACCCGAAGGCCCGGTGCAACCGACACCGAACATCCCGAAGCCACCATGGCTTCCACCATCTCCGACCCACGGCATCGCGCGTTGATGCGCGGCTCGAAGCCGGCGCGACGGCACAGGTCGATGACGAAGGCGCCGATCGTGCTCCACGTCGATTCGATTGCCCACGATTCATTGCGGAGATCGGCCAGACTCAGCGAAGATTTCCTGCTCAACGGGTGGCCTGTCGCCAGCGCCACGTAGAGCGAGTCCTCCGTTAGGGGCACGACCTCGATGCTTTCGCGGTTATCGCCCATCGCGATCGAAATGTCGTCGATCAAGGCGATGTCCGTGCGCCAGGAGCGCAGCGCCGCGATCGCGTCGATAGGTTCCATTTCCTCGATGGCAATTTCCAGGCGCGCATAAGCATGCCGGAGCTCCTTGACCGTGTCCGGAAGCACCATCGAAGCGATCGACGGAAAAGCGGCGACACGCAGCTCGCCTGCAATGTCCTGTTTCAGTTCCGCCAGCACCGAACGGGCTTCATCGAGCACGCCCATCACGCGTTCGGCATACGCCGCCAACGCCTGACCGGAGGGCGTGAGTCTGACGCCACGACCCACGCGTTCGGTGAGTTGCGCGCCGGTTTCCTGCTCAAGTTGTCCGATCTGCTGCGATACCGCCGACGGCGTCAGGAATAGCGCCTCAGCCGCCGCCGCCATGGTGCCGCACCTCGCCAGTTCCAGCAGCGCCCGCAATCGTCCGAGATCCATTGCCTTCATCCCCGATTTTAATTGTTCACATTCGCTAATGTATTGCTAAAAAAACGATAAGTATACGTGTACGAATTCGACGCCTAGAGTGCGAGCTAACCCCAACGTTCGTTAGCCACTTCACGGAGGTCGTTATGCCTGGCTTTCCCTTGTTCACACGTATTTGCCGCTGGTTTGCGCGCCTCGAACAACGCCAGAGCGTGGGGTATCTTGCGGGCGCTGGCGATCTCGCCGAACTGGAGCGCAGGATGCGCGCGCTTGAAAGACACGGCTAGCGGATCAGCAAGGTCTGCTTTACATTGTCTGCGGTTCGATTCCTCATCCACGGTTACGGCTCGTCAGACAAGAAAATCCCCATGAACATCCATCGCATACTTTGTTTCGGACGCAACGACGAGAGCGGCAACGCCGCACTGGTCGTCGAACAGGCGCAACTGGACGAAGTGCAACGTCTGGCGTTTGCCCAGAAGCAGGGCGCCAATGCGACGGTGTTCGTCGAGGAGGACGCGGCGGGTGGCAGGGTGCTCGATTACTACTATCCGCATACGCGCAGCCCGCTTTGTCTGCATGCGACGCTCGCGGCAAGTGCGCTGCTTTTCGAGCGTAATCCTGATAGCGGGCGTATTCGCTGCGTGACCAGCATGCGTCGGCAGTCGCTTGAGATTGAGCGAATCGACGGGACGCTTTTCGTCACCCTGCAGGCGCAGCCTTGCCCGTCATTGGCTGGCACAGTGGACGACGTTGCTGGACTGCTTCGAATCCGGCCCATGGAGCTAATCGGTCGGCCGCGACTGGCGTCGGTGGGCAGCGCAAAGCTGCTGGTAGAAGTGGCGGATCGGCCCACCCTGGACGCACTGCGACCGGATCTCGCGGGTATCGGAAACTGGGGGCGCCAGCACGGCGTTTCCGGGATATACGCCTATTGCCGTCTTGATGACGATGTTTACGCCGGGCGCAATTTCAATCATCTCGAACCTCGCTTCGAAGATCCCGCCACGGGTGTGGCGGCCGGTGCGCTGGCCTTGTCGCTGGAGCGAAACATGACGCTGTTGCAGGGCGATGCGCTGGGCAAGCCTTGTACGCTGCAGGCTCGATATACGAACGGGGTAGTGCAGGTTGGCGGTCGGGCGGTTAGAGCTACCGGCTAGTTTGCGCGGCGCCGCAACGCCACCGCTGCGTCACTGTTTCCCCAAAAGAAAACGCCCGGAATTTCCGGGCGTTTGGCTTTCATCGGCCGTAATCGACTTCAAAACGTCACAGTCCACAGCGCATTCGCGGTCCGTTGCGCGCCAAACTGCACGGCGGAAGTAATCCGCATCGGCGAAGCGTCGGCTTGCGAGACGAGATAGGGCTCGCCGTGCAGACAGCTCACGGCGGGGGCAACACGGTCGTCCACTGCGCTAATGAGGCAGCTTTGCTGGACGACGAGGCTCACGACCATCGAGGCCGGAGCGGGTTCGGCGGCGTCGCCGGTAGCGAGAACCGAGAGGCTGAGGGCGAGCCCGAAGGCTAACGCCAGCCAGAGGCGGATAGGGCGGGACATGTTCGGAAACGATTCTTCTGTGTTGCGGGTGCAGGGATCGATGGATGGGAACGGCGTCTATCCGTTTGTCGGCAGCGCGGCGCAAAAGTTGAGCGCTGCGCCGATCGGCAGCGGCTTCAGGTTGGTCGGCGCTCCATGGGGGCAGATCCCCGCGCCCCCTGCAGTTTCGCGCGCGGAGTGAGGGCGGCCAGCACGGCGGCGATGACGAAGAGCGCGGGCACGTCGCCGAGCAGATGGCCGTGATGGCCGGGCGTTGCGAACGATTGCGCGGCCATGATCGCGCCGTGCACCACGCTGGACCAGACGGTGAACCAGATCAGGCTCAGATGAGCGAGCGGATCGCGCGCGGCGCGCATCAGAAACACGCCGAGCGTCGCGTAGATGCCGACGATCATCAGCGGATAGTCCGAATGCCCGGTGTGCCACGCCCAACCGGCAGGCCAGAGCACCATCAGCGGATAGACCGCGAAGGTTGCGATCGCACCGATGGCGACGAGCGCGATGCGCAGATACCGAAGGCGTGCCGGGTCGTCCATTGCGTCCTGCCTTTGCGCTGTTTTCGCGCTGACTTTGGGGTGCGCTTCGCGCCCGCGGCTGCGGGCCGATGTCGTGAATATGCGCGTCTAAGTGCGCTCTTGCAACATTCCCGAAAGAATTTTCTTCCCGCCCTACGAACCTTGTCTGGCGGGCTATTCAGCGATTTCCGCCAGTTTCAGTACGGTAAGCAAACTGAAAATTTATCTTCACAATCAGTAATGTTATAACGTAACATTCGCGTCGACTATTGCGGCCCGCTACGCAAAAGCACCTCACGCGCCGCGCACATGGGCCAGGGGAATCGCCCGTGCGCCGCGCCTCATTCCACCGACGCAACTCAAGAAGCAAACAACGATCACCGTGGCGACTTCAACCCAGTCTGAACTTTCATCGATGCGGCGCGCTGGACGCGCGCGACGCGCATTTTCGTCCCGCTCGGCGCTGCTGCGCCTTACGCCGGTTTCGCTCGCACTGCTCGGCGCGCTGGCCCATGCGCAATCCACGAATAGCGGCACGAATAGCGCTGCGGGCAGCGTGAGCGCGAACTCAGCGTCCGAAGCCACGCTCGCGCCCGTCTTCGTCACCGCGAATCCGCTCGGCGACGCCGATCTGATTGCGCCCGCTACCGCGCTCGACGGCGACGCGCTGACGCTGCGCGCCGCCAATTCGATCGGCGAAACGCTCAACGGCCTGCCCGGCGTGTCGACGACGACCTACGGCCCGATGGTCGGCCGCCCGATCATCCGCGGCATGGACGGCGACCGCATCCGTATGCTGCAGAACGGCGTCGCGGCCTGGGACGCTTCCTCGCTCTCGTATGACCACGCCGTGCCGCAGGACCCGCTCACGGTCGAGCGCGTCGAAATCGTGCGCGGCCCGGCGGCGTTGCTCTATGGCGGTAACGCGATCGGCGGCGTCGTCAACACGATTGACAACCGCATTCCGCGCGAGCCGATTCAGGGCGTGACGGGCGCAGTCGACGCCAGCTACGGCGGCGCCAACGACGCACGCGCGGGCGCGGCGCAAGTGGAAGCCGGCAATGGCCAGTTCGCCTTCCACGTGGACGCCTTCGACCGCGACACCAGCAACGAACGCATCCCCGGCTATGCCCATTCGACGCGCCAGCGCGCGCTCGACGGCGCGGATGCGAGCGAAGCCTACGGCAGCATTCCGAATAGCGATGGCCGCTGGCATGGCGGCGCAGTCGGCACCTCGTACACGTGGGCCGACGGCTACGCGGGCGTCTCGTACAACGGCTACCAGAGCGATTACGGCTCGGTCGCCGAAGACGACGTGCGTCTGCGCATGCATCAGGATCACGTGGCCGTGGCCTCGGAAGTGCGCAATCTGCGCGGGCCGTTCAGCCAGCTCAAATTCGACTTCGGCTACACCGACTACGAGCACCGCGAAATCGACAACGGCACCGTAGGCACGACGTTCCGCAATCACGGTTACGAAGCGCGGCTCGAAGCGCGGCACAAGAAGATCGGTCCGTTCGAGGGTGCGATTGGCGTGCAGGTGAGCCAGAACACGTTCTCCGCGCTCGGCGACGAAGCGCTCGTGCCGACCACGCAGACAACCAATGTCGCGCTATTCGGACTCGAAGAATGGAACGTCACGCCGGCGCTCAAGCTGAGCGTGGGCGCGCGCTACGAGCACGTGAAGCTCGACCCGACGCCCAACGGCAACGATAAATTCGCCTCGGCGCAAGGGCGCGATTTCAATGCGGGCAGTTTGTCTGCGGGCGCGCTCTACAAGCTGACGCCGGCATGGTCCGTGGTGGGCAACGTGGCCTACACGGAACGCGCGCCGACGTTTTACGAGCTGTACGCGAACGGCCCGCACGACGCGACGGGGCAATATCTGATCGGCAATCCGGACGCGCAGAAAGAGAAGGCGATCTCCACCGATCTTTCGTTGCGCTTCGAACGCGGCCCGAACAAGGCCAGCGCGGGCGTGTTCTATAGCCGCTTCCGCAACTATCTGACCGAGTACAACACCGGTCGTCTGGTAAATGACGATGACGAAGTCGTCCCCGCCGGCACCGACGATGCCCTGAACGAAGCGGTTTATCGCGGCGTGCGCGCGGAGTTCTACGGCGTGGAAATCGACAGCAAGTGGCGCGTATTCGAGAAGGGCGCGCATCGCGTGGATGTGTCGTTCACGGCGGATTACACGCACGCACGCAATGTCGATACGGGCGCACCGCTACCGCGCATCGCGCCGCTGCGCGCGACGCTGGCGGGCGATTACGGTTATGGTCCGTTTGGGGCGCGCGCGGAACTCGTGCATGCCTGGGCGCAACATCGCGTGCCCGAAGACGATCTGCCGACCGATGGCTACACCACGCTCGCACTGATACTGACGTACAAGTTCCACGTGGGATCGACGAACTGGCTTGCCTATGTGCGTGGAGACAATCTCACGAATCAGGACGTGCGTTATGCGAGTTCGGTGGTGCGCGACATTGCGCCGGAAGGCGGACGCAGTGTGATGGTGGGATTGAGGACGACGTTCTAAAGCGCGGGGCGGTTCAGGCCAGTTGTTCCACGTGGCTTGAATAGTATTCCTCAGTGAGTGTCGAAGGCGGCCAGAACCCGCCGCCTTCGTTCACACCTGTGCTTTGACTTCCGCCTCTTCCTGCACGACCAGCCCGCTCACCGAAGCAGTCAACCCCCGTCCACCCGGATTATTGCGCAGGGCCAGCTTCAAACCATGCCGTTGCGCAATCCGCATCGCAATCGAAAGTCCCAGCCCGCTACCCGTGCCCGGCACATGGTTGGCGCGATAAAAGCGGTCCAGCACGCGTTCGAGATGTTCCTCCGGAATGCCCGGTCCGTTGTCCACTACATCGAAACCTACGCGGCCATTCGTGCGGGTGAGCACCAGATCGATCTTGCCGCCGGGCGGCGTGTAACGGATGGCGTTGTCGAGCAGATTGTTCAGCAGCGTAGCGAGGCCGTGTGCGTCGGCGGCCACGTTGCAGATATCGTCGTCGGTGACGGGCGGCCGCAGTTCCAGCCCGAGATCGATGTTCTTTTCTTCGGCGAGCAACGAGAGATCGCCGATAGCCTGTTCGCCCAGACGGCGCAGGCTCACGGCGGCCACGGGTAATTCTGCCTGCGCATCCTCGCGCGCGAGCGTGAGCAATTGCTGCACCAGGCGGATAAGACGGTTCAGACGCGTTTCGATGCGCTCGGTTGTCTGCGGCTCGCCGCTAAGCGTGCCATCGCGAAACGCCGCCTGCAATTGCAGTTTGAGCGCCGCGAGCGGCGAGCGTAGCTCGTGCGCGGCATCGGCGATAAAGGTGCGCTGGGCCTGCGAAGCCGTATTCAGACGCGCGAGCAGATCGTTGAGCGCGACCACCAGCGGGCGCAGTTCGATTGGCACCGACCCGTCGAGCTTGACCGGCCCGAGCGCATTGTGCGAACGCGCGGCCAGCAGCGTCGAGAGCGCGCCCACGGGAGCCAGTCCGCGCGCCACCACCAGCAGGACCAGCACGATGGCCACCGGCACGAACACCGCCAGCGGCCAGAGCGTGTGCAGCGCCAGTTGCAGGGCCAGCGTCTCGCGGACGGAGATCGGCTGCGCCACCTGTACGAAGCGATCGGCTTGCTGCACGCCGAAGGTGCGCCAGTGCGATTCCTCGTGCTCGAAAGTATGAAAGCCTTCGGGATTGCGCGGCAAGGGCTCGGCCTGCGCGGTGTGATAGATCGCCGTGCCGTTGCGATCCCAGATTTCGATCAGGATGCGATCGTCGGCAATGCCCTGCATATCCGGCTCGTGCTGCTCGCTGCCGTGGCCCGAGCGCAGGTTCGAGGGCAGCGAGAGCGCGACGGCGCGCAGTTCGTAATCGAATAACTCGCTCGCTTCGTTGCGCGCCGTGTGGAAAATGCCGAATCCCGCCACCGCCGATCCGACCGCGAAGCCGCAGATCAGCCAGCCCAGCAGGCGGCGTTTGATCGATCTCATTGCGCCCTCTTGAGCCGATAGCCCACGCCGCGCACCGTTACGATCTGTTCGGCGCCGATTTTGCGGCGCAGGCTGTGTACATGCACTTCGATAGTATTGCTGCCCACTTCCTCGCCCCAGCCGTAGAGCCGTTCTTCGAGTTCGGCCTTGGTGAAGACGCGCGCGGGCTCTTCGATCAGCACGTGCAGCAGCGCGAATTCGCGCGGCACGAGCGCAATCGGCGCGCCGTCCATGGTGACTTCGTGCGCGGCCGGGTCGAGCGTGAGGTTGCTATGCGCATAGACCGGTTGCTTGCGGCCCGTGCGCCGGCGCAGCAGGGCGCGGGCGCGCGCGGCCAGTTCGTCGAGATCGAAGGGCTTGACCAGGTAGTCGTCCGCGCCTGCGTCGAGTCCGCTCACGCGGTCGGTCACGCTGTCGCGCGCAGTGAGGATGAGGATCGGCGCTTCGCCGCCGCGCCGCCGGTAGGCGGACAGCACGGACACGCCGTCCTTTTTCGGCAGGCCCAGATCGAGCAGCACGAGGTCGTACACGTCGTTGGCGAGCGAGAGTTCGGCCTCGCGTCCGTCTTTGGCCCAGTCGACGGCATAGCCTTCGCGGCGCAGCCCGTCGAGCACGGGCTCGGCGATCATTTCGTCGTCTTCCACCAGCAGGAGGCGCATTGTGGTGCTCCAGTTTGCATCATTGGGCGCGGCGCAAGGCGATTCACGGTGTGAATCGCCTTGCGCCGCGCGCGGTGTTTCGTTGGGTGATTGTCGCTCATTCGTGGCCATGACTCCGCCTTTCGGTCCCGGGTTCGGCTTTCGCGCCCAGCAGCACCCGCAGCAGAGCCGGCAGCACCAGCAGGACGAGCGGCATCTGCACGATCAGCCCGGAGATGATCGCTACCGCAAGCGGCTGCTGCATCGCCGATCCCTGACCGAGCGCGAAGGCCAGCGGCAGCAGCGCAAGGATCGCGGCGATGGTGGTCATCGCGATCGGGCGCAGGCGGTTGCGGCCCGCGGCCTGCAGCGCTTCGTGCAGGGGCAGGCCGTCGTCGCGCACCAGCCCCTGGAATTCGGACACGTAGAAAATGGCCACTTCCGTGACGATGCCGATAATCATCGTCATACCCATCATCGCGGAGATATTCAGCTCGATCCCCGTGATCCACAGGCCGATAAAGACCGCGCCGGTGGCGCACAGCGGCATCGCCATGACGGCCAGCGCCACGCGAAAGCGTTCGTAGAGGAACAGCAGCAGGCCGAACACCAGCGCGACCGCCGCGCCGAACACGGCCATCAGCCCCTTGAACGCAATCTGTTGCTGCTGATAAAGACCGCCGAGTTCGTAATACACGCCGGCTGGCAGTAGGCTCGGGTCGGCGAGCGCGTGCTGAACGTCGGCGATGGTCGAGCCGAGGTCGCGCCCGTCGATACGCGCCGTCACCGCCACCATGCGCTTGAGATTGTCGCGGCTGATCTCGGGTTGACCGCTCACGGTCACGCGATCGGCCACGCGCGCGAGTGCGAATACGTGCCCATCGGGGGCGCGGATCGGCAACTGGCCCAGCGCGGTATCGGTCATATGCAGCGCGCCTTGCGCCCGCACGCGCACGCCGATACTCTTCGGCCCGCTCTGGTACTGCGTGGCGACACTGCCGTCGAGCAGATCGTTGACCTGCTGCGCGATGGCCTGCGGGTCCAGGCCTTCGGCTGCGGCGGCGTCGGGGCGAATATGCAGATCGATGGCGTCGCCGGCCGGATTGATGCCGTCGTTCACATCGACGATGCCCGCGATCTTGCCGATACGCGCCGCCACGCGCTGCGCCGTCTCGTCGAGCTGCTGGGTATCGTCGGAATAGATCTTGATCTGCACGGGCTGCGGCACGGCGGTGAGATCGCCGATCAGGTCTTCCATCAGCTGCGCGAGTTCGATGCTCACGCCCGGCACCTGGCTATCGATCTTCGTGCGGATTTCTTCCATCACCGTGTCGATCGGCTCGCGCGAGCCCGATTTGAGGCGCACGAAAAAGTCGCCCTTGTTCGGCTCGTTGAGGTCGCCGCCGAGACCCGCACCCGTGCGCCGCGAATAGGTGGCGACGTTCGGATTGGCGCGGATGATGGCCTCAACCTGCTGCATGAGGCGGTCGGTTTCCGTGATCGAAGTGCCGGGCCGCGTGTGATAGTCGAGCACGAAGCCGCCTTCGTCCATCGACGGCATGAAGCCGCTGCCCACGCGCGTGAAGGCAAACGCGGCAGCCAGCAGCAGCGGCACGAGCAGCGCCAGCGCCCACACGGGACGCGCGCTCACGCGGGCGACCAGCTTCGCGTAGCCGCGATTGAGCCAGGCGGCAAAGCGTGTTTCGCGGTGCTCTTCGGCGTCTTTTGCGTTGAGCCAGCGGTCGCACAGAATCGGGATCGCCAGCCAGGTGACGAGGAAGGAGATGAAGAGCGCGCTGGCCATCGTCACGGATAGCGCCTTGAAAAACGCGCCCGTCACGCCCGAGAGAAACGCGAGCGGCACGAAGATAATCAGCGTCGCCGCCGACGACCCCGCCAGCGGGCGCGTAAATTCGAGCGCCGCGCTCATCACGCGGCCGTGGAAAGCATGCGCGCCAGCCTCACGCATACGTCGCGCGATGTGCTCGATCATCACGATGGCGTCGTCGATCACCAGCCCCACCGCAGCCGCCATGCCTCCGAGCGTCATGATGTTGAAGCCCATGCCGAATACGTCGAGCAGCAGAATGGTGGCGGCCATCACGATGGGCACGAGCGCCACGGCGATCAGGGTGATCTTGAGATTACGCAGAAACACGAAGAGCGTGAGCGCGGCCAGCACCACGCCGATCATGATGGCGTCGCGCACACTCGTTGCGGACGCAATCACCAGTTCGCTCTGGTCGTACCAGTTGGCCAGATGCACGCCGGGCGGCATCTGTTTGCCGAACGCGGCGAGCCGCGCGCGGATTGCCTGCGCCATCGCCACGCTGTTCGCACCGGGTTGTTGATAGACGTTGATCAGTACGGCATCCTGACCATCGGCTGTGACGCGAATCCATTGTGGGACCGTGCCTTGCGACACCGTGGCAATCTCGCCCAGGCGGACCTGATTCGTGCCAGAACTGGAAACGACCACGTTCTTCAACGCGTCCAGGCCGTTCACGGCCGCATTGGCGACGACGAGATAAAGCTTGTCGTGATCTTCGATACGACCGGTTGCCATCAGCACATTGCCCGCGCCGATTGCGCGCGAGACGTCCCCGACCGAGAGTTTGTACGCTGCGAGGCGCGCGGGATCGACGGCCACTTCCAGCTCGTCGCGCGCGCCGCCCGTGACGTCCACACGTGCCACGCCTTCGACCGACGAGAGCAGGGGTCGCAACTGGAACTGTGCGAGATCGTAGAGCTGCGCGAGCGAGCGCTGCGAGGACGTGAGGCTGTACGCGATCACCGGGAACACGGTGGGGTCCATGCGGCGCACCTGCATGGAGGTGCCGGGCGGCAAGGTCGCCATGATTTCGGCGATGGCCGATTGCGCCTGCAACGTCGCCTGGGCCATATCGGTGCCCCAGTCGAAATTCAGCGAGATTTCCGCCGCGCCGCGGCTGGTGCGCGATTCCACGTCACGCACATTGGGCACGCGGCGCAACGCTTCCTCGACGGGCATGGTGACGAGCGTGGCCATCTGTTCGGCGGGTCGGTCGCCCGCATCGAGCGAGACCACGGCGCGCGGGAACGAGACGTTCGGAAAGAGCGAGATCGGCAGTTTCAGGGCGGTGAGCGCGCCCGCGACCGCGGCCAGCGCAATCACGAACAGCAGCGAGCGCCGGTGGCGCTGCATCCATTGGCCAAAAGTCATTGTGCGCCGCCTTGCTTTGCGAGGCGAACCGCCATGCCGTCTTCGAGTTCGTAATTGCCGCTCACGACGAGCGGACGTGTTGCGTCGAGTGCGCCGTCCACGCCGTAGATGTCACCATGTTCGACCTTGACGGTCACGGCCACGCGATGTGCCTTGTTGCCTGGGACGACCTGGTAAAGATAGTGACCCTGCGCATCCTGTAGCACGGCCGCGCGCGGGACGCTCCACCAGTCGCCGGGCTGCGCGTCGATATCGGCGCGCACGCGGGTGCCGGGGAGAAACGCCGTGCCCGCCAGCGGCACGCTCGCGCCGACATCGACGAGCTGGCTTTGCGCATCGATCGATGCCCCGACCATTGCAATCCGTCCCGGCGCCTGCATGGCTTGCTGCGAAGCGGCCAGCGCATGCAGCACGACGCGATCGCCTGGATGGATCAGCGCGGCATCGGCGGCTTCGACGCCAAGCGAGACATTCGGTGTTTTCGCGTCGCCTGCATCTGCGCCCACCAGTTGCGCGAGCGCGGCGCCGGCTTGCACCTGATCGCCAGGCGCAGCACTGACCTGCGCAACCACGCCGGCGGCTGGCGCGGTGATCGTCTTCGCGCCCGCGGCGATGCCCGAAGCGCTTTGCGCGGCGATCGCCTGCATGGCATCGTCGAGCGCCTTCTGCGCGGCGGCAAGTTGCGACTGGGTGGCGAGGTTGTCGCGATAGAGCGCCTGGGTGCGGGTGAGTTCGCCGCGCGCGAGCGTCGCCGCGCTTTGCGCCTGGGTGAGCGCGATGACGGCGGCCGGATCGGCCTGAACGACGAATAGCGGTGCGCCGCGAGCGACGCGCTGACCCGGCTGCACCAGCACGCGCGTCACGCGCGCGACGTAGGGCAGGCTCACGGTGGCGGCATTCGCGCCCGCAGCCGCGACTACGCCATAAGCCACGATGCGCTGCGAGACGCTTTCGCGCACCACCTTGGCGGTCTGAACGGCAACGGTGGGTGTGGAGTCTGCGCTATCGCTCGTTGCGGATGCGTCGGCGTGTGCCGCATTGGCGGCAAGGAAGGCACCGCCCGCAGCGAGCGCGCCAGCGGCGCACAGGGCGTACGCGGCGGTACGCATGGAGAATTTGCGGTTGAACATGAGTTTCGGCTTATGGGTCAGCGAGAAGCGGAGTTCTGTGTGTGATCGCTCGCCGCGCTGTAGGGCGTGGGAATCACACTGCCCAGCAGCGCTTCGAGCGCGATGCGCTGTTCCGCGAGCGCTTCACGCGCAGTGGCGGCATCGACACGCCGTGCAAGCGCCGCACTTTGCGCATCGACGTACTGGCCAATCGCGATGTCGTGCTCCGCGTAAGCGTCGCGCGCATGCGCCGCCGCGCGATCGAGTTCGGGCAGTGCGGCTTCGTCCTCGTCGAGCTGCTGCGAGGCCAGTGCGCCGTCGGCCTGCAAGTGCGCGATATCGGCGCGGGCGGCATTCAGGCGGCTCTGGTACTCGTCGGCGAGACGCTGGCGCGTGGCCTGCTCGATGGCGATGTTGCCGCGATTGCGGTTGAATACCGGCAGTGTGAGGTTGATCGCGAAGCCGCTCGTATAGATTTCCGACGTATCGCGCTGACGCGTGAAGCCCACGGACAGGCTCGGGAACTGGTTGAGAATGGCAGCGCGATACTTCTGCTCCTGCGCTTCATAGCCGGCCTGTAGCGCGATCAGATCGGGGCGGCGCTGCGGCAGCGCGGCGAGCGCTGCGTTGAGCGCACCTGCATCGACGGGTTCGACCTGCGCCTCGCCCGTCAGCGGCAAATCGACATCGGGCGCGAGACCCAGCAGTGCGTTGAGGTCGTGGCGGGATTGCTCGCGAGCGCGCTGCATATCGACGTATTGCTTGCGCGCGTCCTGCGATGCGGTGAGCGCGGCCGTAGCCGTGTCGCCGGTGACGTTGTGTTCGCTGGCGGCGTGCGCGATGTGCATATAGCGCGCTTGCGTCAGGGCGGCTTGCTGGGCGAGCAGCGGCAACGCTTCGTCCTGGAAGCGCGTCTTGACGAACAACTGGCGCGCCTGCGCGACGATCTGCCATTCCTGCCACAGCAGGCCGAGGTCCGTTTTGCGCACGGTGGCATCGGCCGAGCGCTGGTTGGCGCCGCGCGTGACGATCGCCATCACGTCCATGCTCAAGCCGTAGCTGAACGCGCGCGACAGGCCGACGGCGCCTGGATAGTCGCTTGATATGCCTACCTGCGGATCGGGTAGCAGTCCTGCGGAAAATGCCTGCGCCTGCGCGATATGCAGATCGTCGCGTGCGAGGCGCAGATCGGGGTTGTTCACGACGGCCAGCATCGCCACTTCGTCGATATCGAAGCCATTGGACGGATCGAAACGATGGGCGGCGAGCGTGGGCAAAGGCATGGTCGCCGGATCGATCTGCACGCGCTGAAGCGCCTCTTGCGAGAGCAGCGAATCGTTGGACGGCAAGGGCTTCGCGTGATAGACCGCGCAGCCGCCCAGAATGAGAGCGGCAAGCGGCAAGGCGCGAAATGGTACACGGAAAGACAGGCAGGACAACGGACGTTCCTCGATGAATGCAGGCGCTGCGCGGGTTGGGGCGGCAGCATTGCGAGGCATTCTGCGGGGTAAACGCTTATGTGTCCCTTAAGGTGGAACGTTCGTTATGCGACGTAGTGCGACGTCACAAGCGCAATCCTCAATCTCAGTCAAGGTTTCAGCGCGCGCTCAAATCGAGACAAACCGCAGTCTCGATCTGCCCAGATAGCATTTTCAGCGCATTTGAAATACAGCTCCCGCATTCGGCTGAGATTCCCGAAACCGCCCTCGGGCGGTTCTTTTCCATCCATCGCATGCGTCGCCGCGTCGCTGTCGAATGAACACGGGTTTCACAAGTGCACGTTCAAGATCCGGACGTTCAGTAGGGCATGTTTCGTATGGTAATTGTAATAAATCCAGATTGCCGATTTTCGATAACACGTCGATTAATGACTCTCTAGCATGGTTTCCATCCCCGCCTGGGCTGCCTGCGGTCGCATCCATCGACCCGCAGCCATGCCCGCGTGGGCCTTCATCGAGGAGAAAACACCATGCACGCAGAGTCAAAAGGCCAGTCCGCGCCCGCGCTTCAGCAGACGCTCGGCACGTGGCAACTGTGGGGCATTGCCGTCGGGCTTGTGATTTCCGGCGAATATTTTGGCTGGAGCTATGGCTGGGCGAGTGCCGGCACGCTGGGTTTCGTCGTCACGGCCCTGTTCGTGGCGGCGATGTACACCACCTTCATTTTCAGCTTCACCGAACTCACCACTTCGATTCCGCACGCAGGCGGCCCGTTTGCCTACGCGCGCCGCGCGTTCGGTCCCGCAGGCGGCTATCTGGCGGGCGCGGCCACGCTGGTGGAATTCGTGTTCGCGCCGCCGGCCATCGCGCTGGCCATCGGCGCCTATCTGCACGTGCAGTTTCCAGGGCTTGAGCCCAAGCACGCGGCGATGGGCGCGTACCTCGTGTTCATGGCGCTCAATATTGTCGGCGTGCAGATCGCCGCGACGTTCGAACTGGTGGTGACGCTGCTGGCGATCTTCGAACTGCTCGTGTTTATGGGCGTAGTGTCGCCGGGCTTCTCGTGGGATCACTTCACCAAGGGCGGCTGGTCGGGTGTCGATCACTTTTCGATGGGTGCTTTCCACGGCATGTTCGCGGCGATTCCGTTCGCGATCTGGTTTTTCCTCGCCATCGAAGGCGTGGCCATGGCCGCCGAGGAAGCGAAGAACCCCCGACGTTCGATTCCAATTGCTTATGTCGCTGGCATCCTCACGCTGGTGGCGCTCGCCGTGGGCGTGATGGTGTTCGCTGGCGGCGCGGGCGACTGGACCAAGCTCGCCAATATCAATGACCCGCTGCCGCAAGCGATGAAATACATCGTCGGCGAGCATAGCGGCTGGATGCATATGCTCGTGTGGCTTGGCCTGTTCGGGCTGGTCGCGTCGTTCCACGGCATCATTCTGGGCTACTCGCGCCAGATCTTCGCGCTGGCTCGCGAAGGCTATCTGCCCGCATGGCTCGCCAAGGTGCATCCGCGCTTCAAGACGCCTTATCGCGCGATTATCGCGGGTGGCGTGATCGGCATCGCTGCCATTTATAGCGACGAGCTGATCCAGTTCGGCGGCCAGACGCTCACGGCCAATATCGTCACGATGTCGGTGTTTGGCGCGATCGTCATGTACATCGTCAGCATGGCCGCGCTTTTCAAGCTGCGCCGCGCGCAACCGCGTCTGGCGCGGCCGTTCCGCGCGCCGCTCTATCCGTTCTTCCCGGCCTTCGCGCTGCTCGCCGCGCTGGTTTGTCTTGGCACGATGGTGTATTTCAATGTGCTTTGCGCAGTGATCTTCGTGGGCTTTCTGGCGCTCGGCTATGCTTATTTCCTGGCGACCCGCGCCCAGCGCGAAGCCGCTTCGCAAGCGACTCAAGCGGCAGACTCGCTGGAAACGTCTGGCGCGCTGCTGGAGGAATGAGCGCACAATGATTCTCTGCACCATGCCTGAGCGCAGGAGTTGAACCGATGGCCTATACGGAGACGATCGGTCCGCGTACCTACCGTTTCGCGGACCTGAAAACCCTGCTGGCGAAGGCGAGCCCGCTGCGCAGCGGCGACCAGCTCGCGGGTGTGGCGGCGGCCAGCGAGGAAGAGCGCGTCGCCGCGAAAATGGCGCTGGCCGAGGTGCCGCTCAAGACTTTCCTGAACGAGGCGCTGATTCCCTACGAGAGCGACGAAGTCACCCGCCTCATCGTCGATACGCACGATGCACAGGCGTTCGCGATGGTCTCGCATCTCACGGTAGGCGACTTCCGCAACTGGCTGCTTGCGCCCGATGCGGATAGCGCCGCGCTTGAGCGCGTAGGGCCTGGCCTGACGCCGGAGATGGTGGCGGCGGTCTCCAAGCTCATGCGCAACCAGGATCTGATCGCGGTGGCGCGCAAGCGTCCCGTCATCACGCGCTTTCGCAACACCGTGGGGCTGCCGGGCCGCATGTCGGTGCGCCTGCAGCCGAACCATCCCACCGACGATGTAAAGGGCATTGCCGCCTCCATGCTCGACGGTCTCATGTACGGCTGCGGCGATGCGATGATCGGCATTAATCCCGCGACCGATAGCCTCGCGGCCATCGTCAAGCTGCTCGCGATGATCGACGGCTTTCGCGAACGCTATCGCGTGCCGACGCAATCATGCGTGCTCACACACGTCACCAATACCATCGCGGCGATCGAAAAGGGCGCGCCCGTCGATCTGGTGTTCCAGTCGATCGCCGGCACGGAAAAGGCCAACGCGAGCTTCGGCATTTCGCTCGCGCTGCTGGGCGAGGCGCGCGAAGCGGCGCTGTCGCTCAAGCGCGGCACCGTCGGCAACAACCTCATGTATTTCGAAACCGGGCAGGGTAGCGCATTGTCTGCGAACGCGCATTTCGGCGTCGATCAGCAGACTTGCGAAGTGCGCGCCTACGCTGTCGCGCGCCATTTCGATCCGTTTCTCGTCAATACGGTGGTGGGTTTCATCGGCCCGGAATACCTCTACGATGGCAAGCAGATCATCCGTGCCGGGCTGGAAGACCATTTCTGCGGCAAGTTATTAGGCGTACCAATGGGTTGCGATATCTGCTACACCAATCACGCCGAAGCCGATTCCGACGATATGGATACGCTTCTCACGCTGCTGGGCACGGCGGGCATCAACTTCATCATGGGAATTCCCGGCGCGGACGACGTGATGCTCAATTACCAGAGCACGTCGTTTCATGATGCGCTGTACGTGCGTGAGGTATTGGGCCTGCGCCGCGCGCCTGAATTCGAGGAATGGCTGGAAACGATGGAGATCGCCGATGCGAAGGGCGCGTTGCTGCCCACCTCGACGCGCGTGCCGTTGCTCGCGGGTGCGAACGAGTGGATGGGTATTGGCGTAAGCGCAACGGGCACGAGCCAGGGGGCAAGCGCATGAGCGATGCCGTCGAAAAGAATCCGTGGGCCGGGCTGAAGGCATTCACGAACGCACGCATTGCGTTGGGCCGAGCGGGCAATGGCCTGCCGACTGCGCCGCTGCTCGCGTTCAATCTTTCGCACGCACAGGCGCGCGACGCGGTGCATCAGCCGCTCGATGCAGAAACATTGCGCGCGCAACTGGAGGAGCAGGGCTTTGCGACGCTGGGCGCGGCGAGCGCGGCTGCTGACAGGCAACACTATTTGCGTCGGCCTGACCTGGGACGCAGGCTAAGCGACGAAAGCCGTGAAGCGCTTGCTCAAGTGCGGGCCAACACCGAAGCCGAAGCCACGTATGTCGCGCCTGACGTGGTGTTCGTGGTTGGCGACGGACTTTCGGCTTTTGCGGCCGCAAAGCAGGCCTTGCCCCTGTTGCAGGCGGTGCGCAGGCGTCTGGAAGACGATTCCGCCACGAGTTCATGGCGCATCGGCCCCGTGGTGGTGGCGCGCCAGGCGCGCGTGGCGCTGGGCGATGAGATCGGCGAATTGCTGGGCGCGAAGCTCGTCGCCATGCTGATTGGCGAGCGTCCCGGGTTGAGTTCGCCGGACAGTCTGGGCGTGTATCTCACCTGGGCGCCGAAAGTGGGCTGCCACGATGCGCTGCGCAACTGTATTTCGAATGTCCGGCCCGAAGGCCTGCCCTACGAAGCGGCCGCACACAAGCTGCATTACCTGCTCACGCACGCGCGGCGGCTGCAGTTGACGGGCGTTGGCCTGAAAGACGATAGCGACGCGACCTTGCCGCAGGAGCCGCATGTCGCGCGGGTGGAAACCGCCTGAGCGTGCGCCCTTGAGAGTGCACTCTTTTGGGGCGCGACCTGCGACACCTGCCACAACGATGCGCCGATTTTGAACATCGATAAACCGCGCCAGGCGTGCGGTGGTGTTCCGCAAAGGCGCATGATCGACACATAACTGTCACACCCACGCCGCCCACATCCCGCCGCAGCAGCCTGGCACGAACCTGGCGCGAATTTTGCATCGAAGCCTGATCGTTTCGATCAATTTCATGCGCAAGGAGTCACCCATGAATCAAGCGGCCACGCGCATCGAACAGACCGCAGAAGACACGCGTCTCAACGCGCAGGGCGCGCACGTGCCGGCCGGGCGCGCAATCGTGAGCGTCGCCCATGACGCCGACGAACAGGCGCGCAATCTCGTCGGCTGGCGGCAGACGTATGACCAGCTCGCGGCGGGCCGCTTCGTCGGCACGCTCACAGAAATCCCGCTCGATACCATGAAGATTTTCTGCGAGACCACCAGCCACACGCTGCGTCAGGCGTGCGAAGTGCGTGGCGACGCGTACTGGTTCGGCATTCCGGCGGCGCTCGACGCGCAGGCGCGTATCGATTCGCAGCCCTTCGGCGAGCATGCGATTGCCGTGCGGCCCGGCAACGTCGAATTCGAACTGCTCACGCCCGCGCAGTTTTCGATCTACGGCGTGGTCGTGCGCGGCGACGTGCTGCGCCACTATGCCGAAACCGTCGAGCGCGTGCCACTGGACGCACGCTTGCCCACTGCGCCGACGGTGCGCGCGGGCGCGGCGCGTCTCGCGCAGCTTTGCGGATTGCTCGCGCAACGTCTGGGCAACACGGACGATAGCGAGGAGCGCGACGCCATGCTTTCCGATATCGAACGCGACGACGCCCAGGCAGAACTGCTGGCGGCGCTCTTCGACGCCTGCACAGCACACGATGACGAGCCAGGCGACACGCTCGCCGATGCGCCGTCGCGTCGACGCTGGATCGTCGCGCAGGCGCGCGATTACGTGCTTGCGCATCGTTCGCGTCCGGTCGGCGTGCCGGAACTCTGCGAGCAACTGCACGTGAGCCGCCGCACCTTGCAATACTGCTTCCAGGATGTGCTGGGCATGGCGCCTGCCACCTATCTGCGCGCGCTGCGCCTGAATGGCGCGCGTCGCGATCTATGCGGGCGCGCGGCCGGTTCCGTGCAGGACGTGGCGGCGGCGTGGGGCTTCTGGCATCTGAGCCAGTTCGCGACGGATTATCGGCGGATGTTCGGTATGCGGCCTTCAGAGGCGCTGCGCGCGGCTTGATCGCCGGATCATCCGGACACCTGATGACTGGCCGGGCGCGCAATGAACTTGCCTGGGCTCGTGCCGGTGAGACGTCGGAACATCGCGATGAACGCCGACGAAGTCGCATAACCCAGATCGAGCGCCACCGATTCCACGCTGCGTCCTGCTTGCAGCAGCGGCAGCGCGCTCACCAGCCGCAGACGCGCGCGCCATTCGGTCAGTGACATCCCCAGCTCGCGCTGCGCGTGGCGCATCAACGTGCGCTCGCTCATGTGAAACGCAGCAGCCAGTTCGGCGAGCGGGCGGTTATCGGCGGGATTGTCGTGAAAGACCTTGAGCACGGCGTCCAGCTCCGGATCGTTGCCCTGGGGCAGATAACTGCCCGTGGTCGCGCAAGTGCTGAGTTGATCGACGAGCACGCGCAGCAGGCGCGCGCGCGTGGGCGATTCGAGGCCGTCGTGGCCTTCGGGCGGCAGCGCGCGCAGATGTTCGAGCATCGCGCGCACGAGCGGCGACACCATCACCGCGCAAGTCTGGGCGGGCAGCGCGGCGCACAGCTCGCGCTTGATGTAGACCGAACAATGCACCGTCTCCGCGTGATTGAAGCCTACGTGTTCGGTGCCGGGCGCAATCCACAAGGCCATATGCGGCGGCGCGAGAAAGTAGTCGTCGCGCGTGGTGACTTCGGTGATGCCGCTGAACGAGTAGACGAACTCGCCCCACGGATGGCACATCGACGGATAAGTCGCGTGCGAAGGCATGTGTTCCGTGCGGAAGTAGACGGGCACCGGCAGCGTGTCGATAAATGGTGGCTGACGCAGGTGTGGCGCGTGGCGCGGCGGGCTGGATTTCGAGCGGGACCTGGACATGGCTCGGCGTTAGGTGGATTGCGTTGCTGCGCTTCGATGCGGGTTTCCGTTGACGCTGTCATGAGCGAACTCGACGAAGCGCAGCGCGCAACGCGAGGCATCGTTCGCGCGCCAGAGCAGCGTCTGTTCGAGCGGTGCTTCATTCGCGAGCGGCACATAACGCACGCCAGGCATCTGCAACGCCGCCACGGACGCGGGCACGATCGCGACGCCGCGCTCGGCGGCAACCAGCGCCACGAGCGCAGCGACCTGCGTGGCGGTCGGCCCTAACCGTGGCGTGAGCCCCGTTTTCGCGCATAGACGATAGAGCGCCGCATTGAGCGCGGAGCCTTGCCCTGCCGGATACGTGATAAAGGCCTCGTGCGCGAGCGCCGGGAATTCGACCGCGTCGCTCGCGGCATGTTCGCTTGCGCACGGCACCGCGGCGACCAGCGCTTCGCGGGCCAGCACGCGCTGCGCGATCGCCGGCGGCGCGGCTTCCGTCGCGGCCCAACCGAAGGCAATGTCGAGCACGCCCGCCGCGATCTGCCGATGTTGATCGACGCTCGCCACTTCGCGAAAGCTCAATTCCACTTCCGGCGCCGCACGGCCGAATTCACGGACGATCTCGCTGAATGTGCGCGACATCGGAATGGAACTGGTGTAGCCGATCGCGAGGCGCCCGGCTGCGCCGCTTGCAAGCCGCTGCGCCGAAGTCTGCGCGCTGATGGCCGCCTCCAGCACCCGGCGCGCTTGATCGAGAAACTGCGCGCCTTCCGGCGTAAGCGTGACGTTGCGCGTCGAGCGCTCGAACAGGCGGATGCCCAGCTCCGTTTCGAGCGCGGAAATCTGGCGCGTGAGCGGCGGCTGGGCCATATGCAGGCGATCGGCGGCGCGGCCGAAGTGCAGTTCGTCGGCGACGGTTACGAAGTAGCGCAGGCGGCGCAGGTCGAGCATGCGAAGCGTCCCGGTATCAATGGCGACAAAAACGGTATTAGCCTGCGACGCGCGAGACCTGCAGACTGAATGGACGCATATCGTCACGGAAACCATTCATGTCAGGCAAGCCCTTGCGCGCGGCGTTCTTTCTTTGCGGCTGCGCGGCCTTTCTCAATCTCTACGCCACGCAGGGCATTCTGCACGAACTGGCACAGGCGTTTGGCGTGAGCGCCGAACGCGCCGGGCAGGGCGTGAGCGCGACCACGCTGGCCGTCGCCATTATCGCGCCATTCGTCGGCGCAATTGCGGCGCCGTTCGCTCGCCGCACGGTGATCGCGGGTGCGGCGATGGTATCCGCGCTGCCCGCATGGTGGGCGGCGCATGCGGGCGGGTTCGCGGTGTTTCTGGCAGCGCGCTTTGCCGTTGGCTTGCTGATGCCGTTTATCTTCGCGATTGCGGTGTCGTTTATCGGCGAGCTGTTTTCGCGTGAAGAGACGGCGGAAGTGAGCGCGCTGTTCGTCGCGGGAACCACGCTTGGCGGTTTCGCCGGGCGCTTCGTGACGAATGCGTGCGTGGCCGCGCTCGGCTGGCGGCATGCGCTGGACGTAGTGGCGATGTTGAGCCTGGTGGCGGGCGTGGCGATCTATGCGTGGCTGCCCGATGTCGCGCGGGCAGGGCGCGAATCGCGTATCGAAGCACCGCTTGCATCATCGCGCCTGCGATTGTTCACGCGGCCGCCGCTGCTGGCGTCGTTCGGCTTCGGCGCGTGCGTGCTCGCCTCGCAGGTGGCCACTTTCACCTTCGCCGGATTGCGGCTCGCGCAGCCGCCGTATGGCTTTGGCACGGCGCAGATCGGCGCGATTTACGCCGTGTTCCTGCTCGCCATGGTGGTGACACCGCTTGCGGGACGCATCGCGCGTCATCGCTCGCCACGCGATCTGGCGGTGTGGGCGGCGTGGCTCGCACTGGCGGGCGCGCTGCTCACGCTCGCGCACGGTCTCGTGCCAATTCTGCTGGGTCTCGCGCTGGGATCGACTGCCGTTTTCGTCGAGCAGGCGGCCGCCAATGCGTTCATTTCGCAGAGCGCCGGTGCGGCGCGGCCCACGGCCATTGGCCTGTATCTGTCGTTCTATTACCTGGGCGGCAGCCTGGGTTCGGTGCTGCCCGTGCCCGCCTGGCGGCTATGGGGCTGGAGCGGCTGCGTGGCCTTCGTGATCGGCGCGCAGGCGCTGGCTGGGCTGTTGGCGTGGCGGTTCTGGCGCGAGCCCACGGGGCATGGCGTGCGGGGTATCGAGGCGCAGGCGTCGATGCGTTAACCTGCCGACGCGCGCCAGATCAGGCGTAGCGCGCGAGAAACATATCCGCAGCGGATTCGGCGACGCGCGCCTGTCCGGCCTCGTCCAGCGGCGCCTGACCCATCGTCACCTGCGGCCAGAACGCAAAGCCCTTCACCATGCCCTGCAACTCCTGCGCGGCGAACAGCGGATCGTCGATACGCAGACGCCCGTCGGCGGCGGCGGCGCGAATCCATATCGTCACGTCTTCCTCGCGCTCGCCCAGACGCGCGACCATGTCGCGAGCACGCTCGGGCGAGTGGATGCCCGCTGCGATCGCCACCCGCGCGAGCGCCAGAAACGACTCATCGGCCATCAGACGAAGCTTGCGCGCGAGCAGCGCGAGCAGTTGCGGGCGCAACGGTTCCGCAGCGCGGTAAGCGGGCGGTGCGCCGGTCTGGCTTGCGTCCCAGAGGCGCATGAGGATCGCCGCGAACAGCGCTTCCTTGCTTGGAAAGTGGTTATAGACCGTGCGCTTGGAGACGCTCGCACGCGCGGCGATGCGGTCCATGCTGGTGGCGTCGTAACCGGCGGCGAGAAATTCCTCGATGGCCGCTTCCAGAATGGCGGCGCGTTTGCGGTCGGTCAGGCGTTGTGGGGTGGCGGTCGAATCCATGACGCGATTTTACTGGTTCGCCTCGCTGTCGAGCGCGCCCGCCGCTAGGTATCTGGCTTCGAAACCGGACATTTCGGGCCGATTGATGCCGGTTCCAGCCGATTTTTTGCCCGATAACCATGACGCATATAAGGGCTTGCCGTTGCCGGCGTCGCGCAAAACAGACATTCGCGGCTGCATCTATCGACGACCGAAGATAGCAACTAACTGCCTGATAAGACGGCGCTTTTCAAGTGAGTCCGTCGGTTTGCTGAACAAGCTTTCAGCCAGCCTTCACTTGCCCGTGTCTAACCGTTTGTTAAAAAGTAAATGAGAATTGTTTGCATCCAGGCTAAGATCGAGCCCGCTTTCGGTTCGTAAGAAGCCGAAGCGTCTGGATTCTGACTACGGGGTAGATTCGATGCATCTCAAGCAAAGACTGGTGCGGCGCGTGTTGCCGGCGCTGATCGCCGAAGCCTGCGCGCTTTACGCCAGCAACGCATTGGCCGCGCAGGCGGCACAAGTGGCGCAAGTGGAGCAAGCGGCGCAGCCCGCCGCCACCGCAACGCTCGCACAGAGCGCCGCGACCGGCGACGCCTCGACGTCCACGGACGCTCAAAACGCGAGCGCCGCCAAACCGATCCGCGCCGAAACCCTGCGCCGCGAGCAGGCGCTCAAGGCCGTCACCGTCACGGCTACGCGCGGCGGCAGCGCCGACCCGAACCGCACGGCGGCCACCGTATCGGTGATCACGAGCGACGATATCGACGAAAACAACGCCAAGGACGTCAAGGACGCGCTCAAGTACGAGCCGGGCGTCGAAGTGCGCCATTCGGCCTATCGTCCGGCGGGCATTACCGGATCGACGGGGCGAGCGGGCAACGAGGGCATCAATATTCGCGGTCTCGAAGGCAACCAGGTGCTGCTGCTCGAAGACGGCGTGCCGCTGCCGCAGTCGTATGCGTTCGGTTCGGGCTCGGCCGGCCGCGCGGACTATCTGAACACGGATCTTTATCAGCGCATCGAAGTGCTGCGCGGGCCCACCTCGGCGCTCTACGGCAGCGACGGCCTGACCGGCGCAGTCAACTTCGTGACCAAGGACCCGAGCGATCTGCTGTCGATCTACAACAAGAAGACTTACTTCTCGCTGAAGGCAGGCTACGACTCGACCGACCGCAGCTGGGGTTCGACGGCCACGGCGGCATTCGGCGGCGACGTGGTGCAGGGCATGATTGCGCTGTCCGGACGCCACGGCCACGAGACCGACAACAAGGGCGACAGCAACACGCTGGGCGCGACGCGTTCCGAAGCGGACCCGCTGACTTACAACAACCGCAGCGCGTTAGGCAAGCTGGTTTTCAAATTGACGCCGCGCGACACGTTGAAAATTACTGCTGAAACGCTTAGTAATACGAATTCAAGCGACGGGCTGTCGCAACTCGGCGGTGCCTACACGTGGAGCGGCTACACCGCCAACAGCTATGTGACCGGCAATGAGGTGAACAGCAACCGCGTCCAGCTCGACTACGATCATCGCGACGCGACGAACCCGTATTTCCAGCAGTTGCATGCGTCGCTCTATTACCGCAACGCGTCTACGCGGCAGACGCTGGACATTGGCGGCACTAAGTCCAGCGGTGCGACTTCGTCGCGCTCGCGTATCAACGACTACGGCGACAATATTTTTGGCGGCAGCGTGGTGGCCGATAGCGCGCTCACAACCGGCCCGCTCCAGCACAAGCTGACTTACGGTTTTGACGCGAGCGTGTCGCATTACAGCACCTCCAGCTCGGCGGGAAGCGAATGGACGAGCGCGTCGGACGGCTATCCGGAAGCGTTCCCCAAGACCACCCAGACCAGTTTCGGCGCCTTCGTGCAGGACGAAATTCGCTGGAACAAGCTGAGCGTGGTGCCGGGCGTGCGCTTTGACTGGTACGACATGACGCCGCATCCGGACGCGACGTACGAGGCAGCGTCCGCGACATCGACGAAACCGACCACGACGTCCACGGGTAATGCAGTCTCGCCGCGCCTGGCGATCCTGTACGAAGTCTCGCCTGCGTTCGTGCCTTATGTGCAGTACGCGCATGGCTTCCGCGCGCCGTCGGCGTACCAGGTCAACAGCTTCTACAACCCGGCCGGCTCTTACGGTCTCTATTACCAGCAAGTTGGCAATCCGAACCTTAAGCCGGAAACCAGCAACTCGGTGGAAGTGGGTCTGCGCGGCAAGCTCGGCGTCGGTCACGGTCAGGTGAACTACAGCGCCGCCGCGTTCGCAGGCCGCTACAGCAACTTCATCGACACCAAGGTGATCGGCGGCAGCGTGACGTCGGCGACCAATCCGTACACGGTGCAGTACGTGAATTACTCGAAGGCCTCGATTCAGGGCCTGGAAGGCAAGGCCGACTGGTACGTGAACGACAGCCTGGAGGTCAAGGGCGGCTTCGCGTGGATTCATGGCACCGAAACCAAAGATGGCGTGACCTCGGGGCTCGATACGGTGCCGCCGCTTGCGGTCGTGCTCGGCGTGAAATACGCGCCCACCGAGCGCTGGTTCGCAAGCGCCGACCTCACCTACAACTCGCGCAAGAGCAAATCGACGATGTCTTCGTCGTCGTATTTCTCGACGCCGTCTTACACGATTCTCGACCTGCATGCGGGCTACAACATCACGCGCCATGTGAGCGTGACGGCGGGCATCGACAACGTGTTCGACCGCAAATACTGGATCTGGAACGACGTGCGCGGTCTTTCGACCAGCGACAGCGCGGCGAAACTCGACGCGTACACCGCGCCGGGCCGCAACTTCAATGTGGCGATGAAGATCGACTTCTGACGCGACGTATTCAACCGAACAAAGCACTCAGGCAGGACCATCATGACGCAAACATCTCTACCGGTTCCCGCGAATCCGGCCACGCTCGCGCTGCTGCGCGAGGCCTTTACCGAACTGCGCACGACGCGCAAGCTGCGCCATCGCGAAGCGGCGGCGGAACTGGGCGTGAGCGAAGGCGAGGCGCTGGCGGCCTTCGTCGGCGAGCACGTGATACGACTCGACGCCAGCACTGCTGAGCAATTTGCCGGGATTTTCGAGGCCATGCCGCTGCTCGGCGAGGTCATGGTGCTCACGCGCAACGATGCGGTCGTGCACGAAAAGATCGGCACTTTCGGCAAGGTCAGCCGTAACGGTCCGGTGGGTTTGACCGTGGGGCGCGCGATCGATTTGCGCATCTTCTACGCGAAATGGGCGTCGGCGTTTGCGGTGCGCGAGGCCTATGACGACGGCGTGCGCAAGAGCCTGCAGTTCTTCGACGCGCAGGGCGTGGCCATCACCAAGGTCTATTTGCGCGATGCGAGCGATCAGGCGGCATTCGATGCGCTGGTCGAGCGTCATGCTTCACCGGTGCAGCAAGCGGGCCTCGCGGTGGAGGCGGCCCAGCCGCGGCCGCTGCAGCGCGATGATGCGCAGATCGACGTGGCCGGCTTCCATGCTGCATGGGCCGCGATGAAGGATACGCACGAATTCTTCGATATCCTGCGTAAATTTGGCGTGGCGCGCCTGCAGGCGCTGCGCCTGGCCGATGCAGCCTATGCCGAGCCGATTGCGCTCAACGCCATCGAAGCGCTGCTCAATGACGCCGCTGCCACGCAACTGCCGATCATGGTCTTTGTCGGCAATCCCGGCATGATCCAGATTCACACCGGCCCGGTGCAGACGATCCGCACGATGGGGCCGTGGCTCAACGTGCTCGACGCGGATTTCAATCTGCACCTGCGCACGAATCTGGTGGCGCACGCCTGGGTCGTGCGCAAGCCGACGGACGACGGCGTCGTCACCTCGGTCGAACTTTTCGATGCGGCGGGCGAGAATATCGCCATGCTGTTCGGCGCCCGTAAGCCGGGGCAGGCGGAACGCGAGGACTGGCGTGCCGCGGTGCAGAAGCTTGCACGTCTTGACGACGACCCGCGCGCCGTCGAGGGAGCGCGCGCATGAGCGATGATCGATTCGATTTGCGCCGGCGGCGTTTGCTGATGAGTACGGGCGGGCTGTTGCTTGCCGCAACGGGCGTTGGCCTGGCCGATCTGGCGTGTGCGGCTCCAGCGCCCACGAAAAGCGATGCGCCGCGCGTGGTCGTGATCGGCGGCGCGCTGGCCGAGATCGTCTACGCGCTTGGCCGCGCCGATGCACTGGTGGGCGCCGATACGACCTGCACCTATCCGCCTCAGGCCCAGTCGCTGCCTAAGGTTGGCTATCAGCGCGCACTATCCGCCGAAGGACTGCTGTCCTTGCAACCGACGCTGATTCTCGCCTCCGCCGAGGCCGGGCCGCCTTCGGTGCTGCAACGCGTCGCCGACGCGGGCGTGAAGCTTGCGACCTTCAGCGAAGGTCATGATGTTGCATCGGTGCGCGAAAAGATCGTCGGCGTGGCGCGCGCGCTCGATGCGGAAAACGCCGGGCAAACGCTGCTCGCGCGCTTCGACCGCGCGTGGAGCGAGACATCGGCGCACGTGGCCGAGGCCCCCAGGCCGGCGATCCAGCCGCGCGTGCTGTTCCTCATGAGCCCGACCGGCAACCAGCCGATGGTGGCCGGCCAGCATACGGCGGCCGACGCCATGCTCGCCTATGCGGGCGCACGCAATGCGATGCAGGGCTTCTCGGGCTATCGCGCGCTCACGCCCGAGGCGCTGGTAGCGGCGCAGCCCGACATCGTGCTGACCACCGACGACGCGCTCAAGGCCGCCGGCAGCAAACGTCATCTGCTCGATTCGGCGGGCTTTGCGCTCACGCCAGCAGGACGCTCGACGCGCGTGGTCGCGCTCGATGCGTTGTTCCTGCTCGGCTTCGGTCCGCGTCTGCCGGAGGCGGTCAGCGCGCTCAACCGCAGCCTCGCAAAAGCGTGATGCGAGGGACTGCATCATGACGAGGCACAGTCTTCGACTCGCGCAGCCTTCGCTGGCTGCGCCTTCTCCTGCGCGCACGCGGCGCTCGCGCGTGCCGCTGGTGTTCGCTGCGCTTGGTGTGTTGCTCGCGCTTGCCGTGCTCGCGGGCGTGTGCATGGGCGCGTATCCCGTGTCGCCTGCCGCGCTCTGGCAGGCGCTTGTGGCGGGCGATCTTCATGCGGGCGCACAAGCCGATCGCTCCGCGCTCGTACTACTCGAATTGCGAGTGCCGCGCGTCGTGCTCGCGTTGCTGGTGGGTGCGGGTTTCGGTGCGGCGGGCAGCGCTTTGCAGGCGCTGTTGCGCAATCCGCTCGCGGACCCCGGTTTGATCGGTGTATCGAGTGGCGCGGCATTGGGCGCTTCTTTGCTGATCGTCTTTGGGTCGGTGCTGCTGCCGCATCTGGCCACTTACTGGCCGGCTGTATTCGGTGCAGGTTTGGCGCCCGGATCGGGGCAACTCACGGCGATAGCGGCGTTTGTCGGTGCGCTGGGCGTGACGCTCGGCGTGTACCGGATTTCGTCGTCGAATGGCCGTGTGGTGTTGCCCATTCTGCTGCTTGCGGGCGTGGCCGCCAATGCGCTTGCGGGCGCGGTAATCGGTACGCTGTCGTATGTGGCCACCGATGCGCAGCTGCGCTCGCTGACGTTCTGGAGCCTGGGCAGTCTCGCCGATGCAAAGTGGTCCACACTGGGCGCGATCGCGCCCTTCGTGATACTGGGCATCGTCACGATTGCAGCGCATACGCGCGCGCTCAATGCGATGCAACTGGGCGAGCTGGAGGCGCACTATCTGGGCGTGCCGGTGAAGCGTGTCAAGCACTCCATACTATTGGCGGTGGCGCTCGCAGTGGGCGCACTGGTGTCGAGCACGGGGCAGATCGGCTTTATCGGGCTGGTTGCGCCGCACTGCATCCGGCTGTCCTGTGGGCCCGATCAGCGCGTGGTGCTGCCGGGGGCGATGCTGCTGGGCGCGTTGCTGACCGTGGGCGCGGATCTCGCTGCACGAACGCTGGTTGCACCCGCTGAAATTCCGCTTGGCGTGCTGACGGCGCTCTTGGGCGCACCGTTCTTCATCGTACTTATCCTGCGCAGCCGGAAGCAATTTGGCGGATAGGCGCATCAGCAATCACACATAAATCATATTCATGCTTTCGATTGAAAATCTGCGCATCGGCTACCGGGGAAGGCTGCTGTTCGACGATTTTTCGCTGAGCGTCGCGCCTGGCGAATTCGTGGTCGTGCTCGGCCAGAACGGCGTGGGCAAGAGCACCTTGCTCAAGGCGCTCGCGGGCGACTTCACCTTGCACGGCTTTCCCGATCGCGCGAGCAGCGGCAAGCTCACGCTCAATCGCGAGGACGTGCGCCGCATCGCGCCGCAGCGCCTGGCGCAACTGCGCGCGGTGCTCGCGCAGAGCGTGCCCAATACGTTCGCGGTGTCCGTGAGCGAAGTGGTGCAACTCGGCCGCTACGCGCATCTGGACGGCGCGGCCATGCCATTTTCCGTCGACGTGCTGGTGCAGGACATGCTGGCGCTGGCGGGCGTGGCGCCGCTTGCGGATCGCGACATCACCACGCTTTCCGGCGGCGAATTCGCACGCGTGCAGTTCGCACGCGCGCTTGCGCAGTTATGGACGCTCGACGCCCATCAGATGCCGCCGCGCTATCTGCTGATGGACGAACCCACGGCGGCGCTCGACCTCGTCCAGCAGCACCGGCTGTTCGCCACGGCGCGCAGGATCACGCGCGCATGGAATATCGGCGCGCTCGCCATCGCGCACGACTGCAATCTCGCCGCGCGCCACGCAGACCGCCTTGTGCTGATTGCGAATGGCCGCGCCATCGCCGATGGACCACCACGCGAAGTCATGCGAACCGATCTGCTCGAGCGTTGCTATGGCGCGCCGATGCAGATCGCCGGCCACGAACAGGACGCCGTGGCAAGTATTTTTCCTGCCTGATTTTTAGGTGGAAACGTTTGCGCGCCCGGGGAACGAGCGCGCTCCATGCGATCTCCATCATTCCTCGATAGTTGCTGCATGGCGGTTGCCCAGAATACGCTTGGGCCGACCGCCTGTTGCGCGTCGGGACGAGTAGTGCAGGACCGGCTTTACCTTCGCTATAACAATGAAAACCATGCTTGCCATGCAGCGGCTGCTGCGCGAATCCATTCCGGGTTCGACCTTGAAAGCGCGCTTTAGTCGCGCGCGCGTCTGGCTCTATGCGGGCCTGAAACCCGCAACGGGGCGCATCTGGATACGCGCACTCACTGATATTCCCTTACTGGCCGCCGCTGCGCGCCGCGACCGGCGTTTCGTGGAAAAGCCCTTTCACGGCTTCGGCCGCTCCGGTCTCGACGCGCAAGGGCGCGCTAAGTTGATCGCGGGACACTATGCGGCCATGTCGCGTCTGCTTGGCGATAGCTGGCTGGACAGGCTCTATGTGAGCGGCGAGCCGGTGATATTGGCTTCGTGCGAGCAGTTTGAGATTGTCGCGCGTGAAGTGACACTCTGCAAACGAGAAGGATTACTGAGTATTTCAATGCGCGATGCGCAAACCGGTGTCGATCTCGCCTGGATAAGCGTTATCTTCGAGCAGGACGCGCACCGTCGAACGGGGGTATTCATCGGCGGTCTTCAGGGACCGTCGGGCGAGCATCGGGAACGCGTGCGCACGCTGACGCGGGCCTGTGATGGTCTGCGCCCGAAAGCGGCGGTGATCGAGGCACTTTGCGCGATGGGCCGTGAATTGGGCCTCGCGCGCATCGTGGCGGTGGCGCGCGCATCGCACATCTCTAGCGCGAGCGACGCCCAGTTTCGCTCCGATTACGACGCGTTCTGGCTCGAACTCGGCGGCGTGCCCATCGAAGGCGGCTACGCCTTGCCATTGAGCTTGCCGCATCGCGCGATCGAAGACGTGCCGTCGAACAAGCGCTCCGCGTTCCGGCGTCGTCAGGCCTTGATCGCGGATATGAGCGCGCAGATTCAAAACCATCTCCAGAGCGCGAAGCGTGAGGGCGAGTACGCCGAAATCAGCATGCCCACGCGCATTGCAAGGCCATTCGGCCTCGCTTGGGCGGGCGCTCAACTGGGTTTGAACACCATCAGGAAGTAGACCAGCAACATCGCGATGAAAGCCGGGTAGCCCAGCCACTCCCACATCTTCGCGTATTGCCAGTAACGCGCCGGCAGTACCGTTGCGTGCGCATCGTGGGTGTCCTGCGCCAGCCGGGCAAGCTGCAACTGCAACCACACCACGGGCAGCCAGCATGCCCCGGCGAGCGCATACAGAGCCAGTGCGGCGACGATCCACGGGCTCTGCCACGGCCATCCCGCCGCGTGTGCGAGCCACAAGCCGCTGGCAGGCTGGAACAGCACGGCGGGCGTGGTGAACCACCAGTCGGCGCGTACTACCAGCCGCGCCACGGCCGCGATCACGGGAACCGAGCGCGTGCGGTTGGCGAAGTAAAGGTAAAACGCGGTCCCGAACCCTGTGCCGACCATCAGCACGGACGACAGGATATGCAAGGTCTTGACGATGAGATAGAGGTTCATGAACGGGCCTCCTCGCCCAGGAGGACGAGTAGCAGGGCGAGAATCGGCAGATTCTTGAGGATCGAGCCGAACGGATCGGTGAGCAGCTCGGGCAGGGCGAGCGCGATGATCGCGGTGTACACGACGATCAGCGCGATTTGCGCGCACCATAGCCGCCTTCCCGGGCGGAAAATCGTGGCCAGACCAAAAACGAAATCGAGCGCGGAAGCGGCATAAAGCGCGGTTAGCGCCGCGGTTCCATGCAGACCGACGCGTGCCAGCAACGCGAGGCTTTGCGCCTGCGGATGAAGCCACGCGCTGGCCAGCGCGCTCCAGATCCACGTGAGCGCGAGCGCAAAGCGCAATACATAGGAGCGCCAGGCGTCAAGCGCCTCCCGGCGTAACGAAAGCGCATTGCTTCCGATGAAGTCGCGAATGCCGCGCGGCATGCGCCCAAGCAGCATGGCCGTATCCGCCACGTCGGCGGTGCTGCCCGACTGCAGCATGCGCCACGTATCGCGCGTAAGCATCGAACCCGGCACATGCTCGAACACCGCAGCCGTCGCGCCGATGACGATGCCAGGCACGCTGATACGCGGCGCGGGCGCGAATCCTAGTGCGGAACGAAAGATCGCCAGCATCTCGCGATACTCGACCTCGTCACCGCCAACGAGATCGAGCGTTTGCCGCGCGGGGGTATCGGCTTCGAGCAGGCGGCCTACCGCTTGCGCAAGATCGTCGGCGTGAATGTGGCGTAGTAGTTGATGTCCGCCGGCGGGGAGCACATGAAACGGGATGCTCGCAAGCGCACGGAAGAAGCGCGACGATGTGCCATGCTCGCCATAGACCAGCGCGGGCCTCACGACCTGCCAGTCGATCGGCAGGCTTTGCAGATGGCGGTCCGCTGCCAGTTTGCTCGTGAAGTAGGGCGCAGAACCTGTCTCCACACCCAGCGCGGATATCTGCACGACACGCTTGACGCCCGCCTGCTGACACGCATCGAACAAAGCAATCGGACTGCGCGTATGCACCGCATCGAAGGTTTGCTCGCCGTGCTCCAGCAGAATTCCGACCGAATTAATCACGGCATCGATGCCATCAAGTTGTACGCGCAACGTCTTGGCATCGAAACCGGCAGCGAAATCGATCTGGATCTCATCGGCCTGCGTGGCGTGACGCACGCCCTTCACCACGCGATGACCATGACTTTCGAGCCACTCGCACACTGTGCTGCCGATAAATCCGTGCGCCCCGCAAACGAGGATGTTCATTCTTGTGTCTCCTTCTCGCTCGATGATGCTAACGTTACTGTTATTTCTGTATTGACAGAAATAACAGATCAAAAAAATGCAGGCCCGCAAGCCTGCACTGCGCGCATCACGACTTGCGCCTGACCACTTTGCTGATCTTCGCGCCGATGCCCAGCGCTTTCATGAGCGTATCGGGCTTCAGACGCAGCATTTCGTCGGACCATGTCGTCATGGTTTCGAGGAATTGCAGCGTGTCGCGAATCCGTTGTTCGGTTTCGCGACTCTCGTTGGCGATTTCCGGGCCTTCGAGCGTGTCGCGCAGCATCGTGAGCGTCGGGTCGATCTCACGCTGACGACGGCCTTCCACAATCAGCTTGAACAGTTCCCAGACATCCGTGGATGTCTCGAAGTGATCGCGCCGGTCGCCCATCACATGCACGACTTTCGCGAGCCGCCACGCTTGCAGCTCCTTCAGGCTGTTGCTGACGTTCGAGCGCGCTACGCCCAATGCTTCGGCGATTTCGTCGGCGGCGACGGGGCGGCCCTCCAGATAGAGCAGGGCGTGAATCTGAGCCACGGTGCGGTTGACGCCCCAGCGCGAGCCCATTTCGCCCCAATGCAGGATGAATTTTTCGGCGGTCGGTGTGAGTTCCATGGGCTCGACTGTAGGGTCTTCAGTTATTTCTGTCAAGACAGAAATGACTGAATGAAGCACGATCGCGCGGGTTAAACCGTTTCGTCGATGCCGAGTGAACGCGTGTCCGATTGCGGAAAGAAGTTCGGTATCGCCTTGCTTCCCATGAGGAAGATATCCACGCGAAGCACACCGTACCACGTATGGCCGGATGTCGAAGTGAACGTGGCCGTGCCGTTTTTGGCGGCGTTGACGCTCTTCATGAATTGCAGGAAGCCCGTGGCATTGCCGGGATCTTGCGCCAGGTTCAGCGTGTTGCTGCCGGTCGTGTTGCTGTCGAGATGGTACGTGCCGCCCTTCATGAGGGAGCGCTGGGCTTCGGAGCCCAATGCCGAGAACAGCGACATGAAACTGGTGAGCTTGTCGGCCTGTTTGCTGACTGCCGCGGTTTCCGATGCCGATAGCGGATTGCCGTCCGCATCCGCCCATGTCGCATAGCCGGCGACGGCGTCGTCGTGATACGCCTTCACGGCTTGCACGAGCGGCGCGCTGCTATTGAGTTTGTCCTGCAGCCAGCTTTGATCGGCGGCGTTCATCGTTTTCGAGGAGACGGCGATGCTGCCATCATTCGAGGAAAAATCGAAATCGGCGCTGGCGAGATCGGGTCGTTCCTTGATCAGCGATTGCATGACGGGAACGAGCGCATTGGCGATTTGCTCGGCATCCGCTCCCATCTTCAGCGGCGCGCCCAGCGCGCTCAGATACTTGTCGATACGGCTATGGTCGAGCGGATCGACAGCGGTGACTGTGATGGGCGTGGACGAATCCGGCGAAGCCGTAGCGCTTGCGGTTTGAGACGCAAGCGCCGCCGAAGAGAGGCTTGCGCCGTTGCCGGTGCTGGAATCCGCGCCAGTCAGGCTGATGGTGTTCGCCGTGTTAATCGTTAGACTCATCCGCACCTCCCGTCTGGGTTTTCAATTTGTTTACGGCGGGAGGGGCGAATATCTTTAGCGGTTCCTGACTAGATGATGCGGATTAGATCGTGCGTCGCGCGGTCCAGTCGATCGCCGCATCGAACAGTTTCAATCCCGCCGCCGAGAGATTCGGAAACGAATCGTTGTCCATGTAGAACATCACGCGTCGCTCGGGCGCGAGCGCTTCGTAGTCCATCGTCGCGCCTTTCTCGTAGGTAAAGATCGCGGCCTTCTCGGGCTGGCCGTAAATCGTCGCGATGATCGATGCGCCGAGTCCCGGCTTGCCCCAGCTCATCGGCGCCTGCTTGCGAAAGACGTTGGCGACGCCGGCGGGCAGCCCCGCCGACGCAGGATGCGGCGCATTCACGAGCCACAGATAGCGCTCCTTTTCCACCTCGCCGAAATCGACGTCGTGCCGTTTGCCGCTCATGGCGAGATCGTCGAGGAGATCGTTCTCCCATGTGAGCAGCGGCACGGGAGCATCGCGCCAACCTGGCGGCACATCCTTGGCAGAAACGGTGGAGGAAATCACAACGAGCCCGGCATCCAGCGCACCGCGTGGATCGAAGTCCTGATTCACGAGCTGCACTGTATAGCCGCGGCTTTGCAAATGCGCTGCGATCTGCCGGTCCACAGCGATATTCGGCCCATCGAGTTGCACGACCATCAGGATCGCGCCTTTTTTAAGGGATGTTTGTGCACGGCTCGCAGGGGCGACGCATGCGGCGGCCAGGGCGGCGAGCGAGAATAGCGCCTGGCGTCGCGCAGAACGCGGAACAAATCGGGAAGTCATGGCGATCAGAATTCGAAAGTGGAAAGCAGTGAGACCTGACGCGCATCACCCACGGCGACGAAGTAGCGGTTCGCGCTGGACGGGTAGTAGGTCTTGTTGAAGAGGTTCTTCACGTTGAGCTGGAACGACACACGGTGGCCGCCCATTTTTGTGTCGTAGGTCGCGAAGGCGTCGGCCACGGTATAGGCGGGCAGGGTGAAGCTATTGGCCGAATCGCCTGGCCGCGAGCCAACGTAATGTGCGCCTGCGCCCACGCGCAACTGATCGCCGCCGAACACCGTGCCAAAGTCGTATACGGCCGCGAGCGATGCGGTATTCTGCGCGACATTCCACAGCCGGTTGCCCGCATAAACAGGGTCTTCGATGGTCTTGGCGTCGATAAACGCGTAGCTCGCGATCACACTCCAGTGCTCGCCAATCTGGCCGGACACATCCAGTTCCACGCCGCGCGAGCGCGCCTTGCCCGAGGTGCGCCAGTCCGTCTGCTTGGTGGTGTCGTTGTATTGCGAGACCAGCACGTTCGATTTGTCGATATTAAAGAGCGCGAGCGTGCCCGTAAGCCCTGCTGGCATGGCGATTTTCGCGCCCAGTTCCCACGAAGTCGCTTCTTCCGGCTTCACCGATGAATCGATCACCACGCCCGTGCTGAGCGGCGCAATCGTCGAAGTCGGCTTGAGCGACTGCGTATAGCTGCCGTAGAGCGAAATGGTGTCGGTTGCCTTGTAAACGACGCCCGCGCGCGGCAGCCATTTATTGCCGCTCAGATCGGTATTGGCCTTGAAAGGCCGTCCCTTGCCGGCGATCTGGTTGTAGGTCATGAAGCGCGCGCCGCCCACCAGAATCCACTTGTCGCCCAGATGCAGGCTGTCCTGAAAGTAGACGGACGCATCGTGCAACGTGTCGGTCTGATCGCTGTCGCTCGCCGAGACGGTGCTCGACGGGCTTTCGAGCCCATAGACCGGATGCAGATAATTGAAGGTGGTTTGCGTGGCCTGACGCAGCAGATCGGCGCGATAGATGCGGCGATATTCGTCGTCCACGCCCACCTGCAGGTCGTTGCGCAAGCCGGCCAGCGTGAAGTGGCCGTCCACATAGGCGGTCGCGTAACTGTCCGTGCTCACCGCGCCGTGGGTGGCGTCGTTGCTGCGCGAGAGCGCGCCCGTGGTGCTGTTGACGCCTTGCACGCGCAACTGGTTGGCGTCGTAGGTTTCGCGGTTATAGCTGTAGCCGAAATGCGCCTTCCAGTCGGCGTTGATCTGGTGATCGACCAGCAACTGCGCGAGATGGGACTCGCCAGTCATATTGTTGAACGGCTCGTCCAGACGTTCGCGCGCGGGAATCGCCAGCGGCTGATTGGTCTTGGGGTCGAGCGCCGTCCCGCGATCGAAGGGATACAGAAACTTGCGGTATTGATACGAGAGCACCACCTGGGTATCGCTGCCGTAGTACGCCAGCGATGGCGCGACCAGCGTTTCCCGATGCTCGCCGAAGTTGCGCCAGTATTGTTCGCTGACCTGATCGAGTACGAGCCGGTACGCCAGCTTCGTATCGCCGATCGGGCCGGTGGTGTCGAGCGTCGCGCCGCCGCCGTTGCGCCCGTGCCCATAGGTCGAGCCGAGCAGGGAGATCGCGTGATACGGCGTGAGCAAGGGCTGCTTGCTGACCACGTTCACCACGCCGCCCGGGTCCATGATGCCGTAGAGCAGCGAAGTGGGGCCCTTGAGCACTTCCACGCTATCGACGGCGTCGTTGAGCGCGCGGCCCTGCACCAGCGGCATGCCGTTTTCCATGATCGAACCATCGCGATTGCCGCCGAATCCGCGCTTGAGCAGCGTGTCCTGCGTGCCCGCGAGCGTGTTGCCCTGCACGATGCCGCTGACATTGGCGAGCGCATCGTCGAGATTGCGCGGGCGCTGATCGTGCAGCACCTGCGCGGGCACTACGTTGACGGCCTGCGCCGTATCGAGCACGGGCGTGTCCGAGCGCGTGATGTTGGCTTCGGCAGGCGCGCGATAGCTGCCCGCCTTGATGCCGGATGCAGCGACTTTCACGGTGGGCAGCACGGCGTTGTCCGGGAGCGCGGCGTTGCTGGCGTCTTCGGCGAGCGTGAAACTGCCGTTCTCCTGTGCGCTGGCGGAAAGCCCCGTATTGCGCAGAATGCGCGTGAGGCCTTCGCTGACGCGGTAATCGCCGTGCAATCCCGCGCTCGCGCGATTCGCGGCCAGCGCGCCCGGATAGGCGATCATCACGCCGGCCTGCTGGCCGAACTGGTTGAGCACCGTGGCGAGCGGTCCGGCGGCGATCTCGTAGTGCTGCACGCTGGCGCTTTGCTGGGAAGCGGCGGGCGGTGCGGCCATCGCGTCCGGATGGGCGCTGGCGGCAAACAGCGTGAGGACTGCCGCGCCGATCCAGTGATGGCGTCGGCGCAAAGCCTGAAGAGGTGATGACATGGAATCGAAGGCTGGAATGAGTCAGATAAAAGTGCTTTCATCTGGCTTGTCCCGCGAGAATCGAAAACAGCTCAGGTTTTCGAAAATATTTTTATTTCAGGTGCGCGCCGGGCTCACCGTCACCCAGTAGCGCGTCAGATAGTCCACGCGCAATGGCAGCGCGTGCGAGAGCGTATCGAGCACGCGGTCGGTATCGGCGAGCAGATAGGTGCCGGATACGCGCAAGGACGCCGCGCGCGGATCGCAGCGCACGACGCCTTCGCGGTAGCGCGCAAGCTCGACCAGAAAATCGCCTAGCCGCATGTCGTTGGCGACGAGCATGCCCTGAGTCCAGGCCGCGGCTTCGTTCTCGATTGATTCGATTCCGCGTATCGCCTGACGGGTGAAGCGTGCGGATTCACCCGCCCGTAGCGTGCGTGCGGCCAAAGGCGCGTCGTCGGGCACGATGCGCACGGCGCCTTCGAACACGGCCAGTTGGGTATCGTCCTGCCGCTCGCGCACGGAAAAATGCGTGCCGAGCGGCGTGGCCGTACCTTGCGCCGTCTGCACGACGAACGGACGCAGGTTCGCACCGTCACGATGGCCCGTGACCACCATGATCTCGCCGCGGCGGAGCACGATACGGCGCTCGTGCGCCGTAAAACGCAGATCGACCGACGACGATGTGTTGAGCGTCAACGCCGTGCCGTCCTCCAGCGCGTAGGTGCGGATTTCGCCGGTGGTGGTGTGCATATCGGCGGTCCAGCCGGGCCACGCGGAACGATGCCGCGCGCTCCACGTCGCGCCGCCCACGAAGAAGAGCGCGGCGAGCGCCTTGACGGTCGAGCGCCGGCTTCGCGAAACGCCGCGTGTGAGCGCCGCGCGCGCGGCGTGAGCCGATGGCGCCTGGCCCAGCGATTGAAAGCGCTGCGAGACGGTCTGGATGTGCTGCCAGGCGCGCTCATGGTCGGCGTGTTCCGCGCGCCACGCATCGAGCGCGGCGCGCTGCGCTGGCGTGATCGCGCCGCTGCCCAGATCGAGCCACCACTCGACGGCGCGATGGGCGATTTCGGGCGCAATATCGCGCGGGGTGGCTGACATCGGCGTGCCGCTCACAGTGCGAAAAAGCACTGCGCCGCAGCTTTCACCAGATGGCGCTTGACGGTGGCGAGCGAGATGCCGAGCGTCGCCGCGATCTCGGTGTGCGTCGCGCCGTCGAGCTGCGCAAGCAGAAACGCGCGCTTGACGATAACGGGCAGGCCGTCGAGCAGGCGGTCGATTTCGCAGAGCGTTTCGAGCAGCACCGCCTGGTCTTCCGGCGAGGGCGCGAGGGCCTCGGGTGCGTGGGCCAGCGCTTCCAGATACGCACGTTCGACCTGCTCGCGCCGCCAGTGGTTGTAAAGCACGCGCTGGGCGACGGTAGTGAGCAGCGCACGCGGTTCGCGCGCTTCGACCGGTTCCTCGCGCGCGAGCAGGCGCATGAAGGTGTCGTGCGCAAGATCGCTGGCGCGGTGCGCGCAGCCGAGCTTGCGGCGCAGCCACCCGTGCAGCCAGCCGTGATGCGCGCGGTAGAGCGCGTCGATCTCGAGTGGGGCGGAGGGCGGAAGGGCGGTCATACGGCGTGACGCAGATTGGTGTGCGGTTGGCTTCGTGGTTTGCTTACATCGTCGGCAGCGTAGCTTACACGTTGATTTCGCATAAGTAAATGAGAATTGTTCTCGTATAACAACGGTGCGAATCGCCGTTTTTGCACCTTTCTGGTGAATCGCTCGGCGCAAAGTGACGCCGGAATATCAGCCGGATTACGAATTTGTCATCTGCCTTCAGTTTCAGAATCCCTTAAGTCTGCGACGCACACAATGCCCCTGACTTCGCGATGCTTCAGAAGTCGCGGCGCGCAGGGAGAATGTCCATCGGCGCGTAATTCAATGATTTTTTGCCTTATTTGAGGAGCGTTACCATGAAAGCCAGACTGCTTGCTGCACTTGTCGTCAGTACTACGATGTTTCCCATGATCGCTTTTGCGCAGAACGAGCGTATCCAGAATATGCAGGTCAGCCCGCAGAGCGTGCAGGCGCAACAAAGCGGCACGCAGCATCAGTCGGACGTGCACGCCGCGAATGGCGTCGTCAAGACTTCGGCTTCGGGCAACAGTGGTTATGGCAACGCCACGGCTGGAAACTCGCAATCGGGTAGCGCTTCGGAGAAAGCCGGCTTGACCGCGCTTTATCTCCACCACTGAGTGAGCGCCGCGCCCCAGATGTCGAAAATGTAATCCGCCGGTTAACCGTGCGTTATCCGGCGGCCCCTTGCTTTACGCAGGTTTGGGTAAAATCGTCCCACCATGAAGGCGGGAGAATGCGTATGCGAGTCCTCGTAATCGAAGACGAGCCGAAGGCGGGGGCCTACGTCAAGAAAGGGCTCGAGGAATCGGGCTGCAGCGTCGATCTTGCGACCGACGGCGCACAAGGGCTGCTGCTCGCGCAGGAAGAGGAGTACGACGTGATCGTGCTCGACGTGATGCTGCCGGTGCTGGACGGCTGGTCGGTGCTCAAGCGCTTGCGCGCCACGCGCGCTACGCCCGTGCTCTTTCTCACCGCGCGCGACGATGTTGCCGACCGCGTGCAAGGGCTCGAACTGGGCGGCGACGACTATCTGGTCAAACCGTTCGCTTTCGTCGAACTGCTCGCGCGCGTGCGCACGCTGGCGCGCCGCGGGCCGCCGCGCGAAGCCGAGACGATGCGTATCGCCGATCTGGAAATCGACGTGATCCGCCGTCGCGTCAAGCGCGGCGCAACCCGCATCGACCTCACGCCGCGCGAATTCTCGCTGCTGCAACTGCTCGCGCGCCGCCAGGGCGAAGTGCTCAGCCGCACGCAGATCGCCTCGTTCGTGTGGGACATGAATTTCGACAGCGACACCAATGTGGTCGAAGTCGCGATTCGCCGTCTGCGCGCCAAGATCGACGATGGCTATGAAAGCAAGCTGATCCACACGGTGCGCGGCGTGGGCTACGTGATGGAAGAAAAGGACGCGCCCTGATGGCGCGCCGCTCGCTTGCGCTCACGCTGGCGCTGGTATTCAGCGCGACCACGTTCGCGGTGTTTGCGTGCGTGGGCTGGTATCTCTACGTGGCGCTCGCGCATCAGGTGCGCAAGCAGGACGATCAGGACATCGTGCTGGCCGCGCGTCACGTGCGTCGTCTCGCCGCCGAGCTCGCTTCCACCCAGGATGCACGCGATCATGCGCTGCGTCTGTCCAGCGCCGTGCTGGGCAATCAGGCGCTCGCCTTGCGCATTGTCGATGCCCACGGCCAGGCTGTCGCAACACACGACGAAGGCGCGACCTTCGACGAACCGCCCGCGCCGCCCAACAACGCCGTTACCGCCAATGATGTCGATCTGTCCGCCGCACGCGCCGGTGCGCTCGTGCTCGCGCCCGATGCGCGCATCGTCGATACGGCGATCCGCGAATGGCGCAGCGCGCAGGGTGTGCCCGTGCGCAGCATCGCCTTCGACGTCGCGCTGCGCAATGGCGAAACCGTTCGCGTGGGTATTGCGCGCGATCTGCGCGGCCCGTTGAGCCTGCTCGATTCGTACCGCGACACGTTGGGGCTGGCGGGCAGTATCGGCACGCTGGTGGTGCTGCTGGGCAGCTATGCGCTGGTGCGGCTCGCGTTGCGGCCGTTGCGGCAGATTGCCGACCAGTCGCGCGAAGTGACGGCATACCGGCTCGACCGGCCGATCCGCGTCAAACATATCCCAAGCGAACTGGCGACGCTGGTGGAATCGCTCAACGCGATGCTCGAACGTTTGCACGCCGGTTTCCAGCGGCTCAGTCAGTTCACCACCGATCTCGCGCACGATATGCGCACGCCCTTGAGCAATCTGCGCGGCGCGACTGAAATTGCGCTCGCGCGCCCGCGCTCCGACGATGAATATCAGGCCGTGCTGGCTTCCAATCTGGAGGAATGCGAACGATTGTCGCGCATGATCGAGAATGTGATTTTTCTGGCGCGCGCCGAGCATCCGCGCTTCGAAATGCGTCGACGCGCCTTTGATGTGCGCGACGAACTCGAACGTATCGCCGAATATTTCGAGGGTCTCGCCGACGAAGCCGGTCTGGCGATCAGCGTGCAAGGCAGCGCGTCTTTGAGCGCCGATGTCGAACTGTTCCGTCGCGCACTCAGCAATCTGCTGGCGAATGCGCTGCGCTATACGCCGCCAGGCGGGACGATTGTGCTGGCGGCGCGCTCGCACGAGGCAACGCTGGACGTCGTGGTCGAAAACCCCGGCACGCCCATTCCACCCGAACATCTTGAACGTATTTTCGAGCGCTTCTATCGCGCCGATCCGTCACGCACGCGCGGGCCTGAATCGACCGGCCCAGGGGCGTCGGCGGGTTTGGGCCTGGCGATCGTGCGCACCGTGATGGAACTGCACGGCGGCAAGGTGCGCGCCGAGAGCGATGCGCGCAGCACGCGTTTCATTCTGACCTTCCCACGCGCCTAGCTCGCGTTGCCATTCCACGTACCGCCCAGCGCCTCAATCAGGCGTACGCACGCGGTCATTCTGCGGCCTTCGATCACCACTGCGTCGCGCTGGTTCGTCAGCGCGATGGTCTGCGACGTCACGACGTCGAGATAGCTGACCGCGCCTGCGTTGAAGCGATTCGTGGTGAGCTGCAGAGCCTGTTGCGCGGCCTGCGCGGCGTGCTGCTGCGTGGTGGATTCGTCGGCCAGCGCCTGGAGGGCGGAGAGATTGTTCTCCACCTGCTCGAACGCGGTGAGCACGGTTTGTCGATAATCGGCGACGGTGCCGTCGTAGTGCGCGCTGGCGGCATGCAGCGTCGCGCTGCGCTTGCCGCCATCGAAGATCGTGCCGACCAGTTGCGGCCCCAGCGACCAGAACAGGCTGGGCGCGCTCAGCCAGGGCGCGAACATCGAGCTTTCCAGACCGGCCGTTGCGCTAAGCACGAGATTGGGAAAGAACGCTGCATGCGCCGCGCCGATCTGCGCGTTGGCCGCGGCCACGCGGCGCTCGGCGGCGGCGATGTCGGGACGGCGCTCGATCAGTTGCGAGGGCAGGCCCGCCGGAATGACTGGCAGCTCAAAGCCCGCCATTGCGCCCTGTGCGTTCTGCACAGGCGGCAAAGAGAAGATCGAAGCGGGCTCGCCGATCAGCGTGGCAATCGCATGCTGCAGTTGCGCGCGGCTTACGTCGATATCGCGTGCCTGGGTGCGGGTGCTGTCCAGTTGCGTTTGCGCCTGAGCGACCGCCGATGCGTCGATCGCGCCATTGCGCAACTGGTCCTGCACGATGGCCAGGGCGCGGGTGTAGGCGCGCACGCTGTCGTCGAGCAACTGCTTTTGCGCGTCAAGCGAACGCAGACTGAAGTAGTCGACTGCAAGCTGTGCCGACATCGAAAGACGTACGGCTTCGAGATCGGCGGCGCTGGCCTGCGCGGTGGCGTTCGCGCTCGTCACTTCATCGCGGATACGGCCGAACACATCCGGCTCCCACGTGGCCGTCACGCCCATCGAATAGTCGGGAATGGTCTTGCCCGCGAGCGACGATCCCTGCTTGTTCGCCGAGGTGCGATAGCGATCCTGCGCGACGCCTGCCGTCATGGTCGGCAGGAAGCCCGCGCGCTGATAGTCGGTGGTGGCGCGCGCTTCGGCGAGATTGGCAAGCGCCTTGCGCACGCTCTGGTTCGACACGTCAATGCGCGTTTCCAGCGAGTTCAGTTCCGCGTCGCCGAAGACGGTCCACCATGCGCCGCGTGGCGCGGCATCGGCGGGCGAGGCGACTCGCCAGGCGGTGTTCGAAGCATCGGGATTCGACTGGCCCGCATAATGCGCGGGAATTTCAACCGTAGGCGCCTGATAAGGCGCGGTCGTCGAACAGGCTGCCAGCGCAACCGCTATCGCGAGCACACCCAGACGCAGAGGAAAACGTTGCGTGCTCATGATTGCGCCGCCTTTGCGGGCTGGGCGATGCTCACCGTTTCGCCGTTGCTGATGCTGTCGCCGGGGTTGTCGATCACGCGATCGGTGGTGGAGAGGCCCGAGGTCACTTCCACATGCGTGCCGAAGTCGCGGCCCAGATGCACGGGCTTGAGCAGGACCTTGCCGGTCGCATCGACCGTTGCGACCGATACGCCTTCGGAGCGGAACAGCAACGTGGTCACCGGCACGTCGAGCGCAGGCGTCGCGCTCTTGAGCGCGAGATGCGCCTGCACATAGCCGCCGGGCAGCAACGCGCCGTCCGCATTGTCGACGTCGATTTCCACGCGCAAGGTGCGGCTGGTCGGATCGATCGCGCCCGCACTGCGCGCCACGCGCGCGTTAAAGCGGCGACCCGGATATTGTTGCGTTGTCAACCATGCCTCGGTGGCGGGCGTGACGTCGGCCGCATCGTCTTGCGGCACATCGACGAATACGCGCAAGGTTTGCGTCTGCGAAAGATGGAACAGTTCGTTTGCGGCGGAAGGCGAACCGGGCGTGCCGCCCGCTGTTACGAGCGCGCCCACGTCCACGTCGCGCGCCGTGATGACGCCGTCGAATGGCGCGGTCACTTTTTCATACGAGACCAGCTCGGCCAGACGCGCGACATTGGCCTGCGCTGCCGCGAGCGCGGCTTGTCTGGTCTGCATGTCGCTGAGCTTCGCGTCGGCGTCCTGCTGCGCGACGGACTGGCTCGCGAGCATCGTCTGCCAGCGTTGCGCGGTGGTTTTTGCGTAAGCATAGGCGGCTTGTGCCGAAGCCTCGTCGGCGCGTGCGGCGCGCAACTGGGCGTCGAGATCGGGCGCGGCGATATCCGCGAGCACCTGGCCGGCCTTCACATGGGTGCCGATGTCGGTGTACCAGTGCGCGATGTAGCCGCTGGTGCGCGCGAAAATCGCGGTGTCCGCGAATGGTGTGGCTGCGCCTGGCAGCACGAGATCCTGGCTTGCGGGCGCGGGTTGTGGGCGCACCACGGAAACCGTCAGCGTGCTTTGCGAAGCGGTTTGCGCGGCGAGTGCGCGGCTGGCGTGGAGGCGCGGCACGACACCAGCGGCGAGCAGCGTAAGCGCGAGTGCGGCCAGCACGAAAGCGGCCTTGCGGCGCGGCGCGGTTTGTTTGTCGAGGTCGGTCATGATCGGTAGATGAAATGCGCGAAATCGGGAGGCGTTACTGTTCGGCGTCGGCGGGCTGGTCGAGCGCGGCTTCCTGCACGGCTTTTTTCGCTTTGCGGCGCGCGAGCCAGCCATGCACGATGGCGAACACCACGGGCACGAACATCAGCGTCGAAACAGTGCCGCACGCGAGGCCGCCAATCACGGCGCGCCCGAGCGGCGCGTTCTGTTCGCCGCCGTCACCCAGACCCAGCGCCATCGGCAGCATGCCGATCAACATCGCCAGCGCCGTCATCATGACGGGGCGAAAGCGCGTGAAACCCGCCTGTTCAGCGGCCTCGAAGGGGGTTGCGCCTTGCGCAAGCCGTTCGCGCGCGGCGGTGACGACCAGAATGCTGTTGGCGGTCGCAATGCCGATACAAAGAATCGTCCCAGTGAGCGCGGGCACGCTGAGCGTGGTGTCGGTGGCAAACAGCATCCACACGATGCCCGCAAGCGATGCGGGCAGACCGCTGAGAATCACCAGAGGATCGAGCCACGACTGGAAGTTCACCACCATCAGCAGATAAACGAGCGCGATAGCGAACGCGAGACCCATCAGGAGTCCGGAGAAAGCCTCGTGCATCGCCTGTACTTGACCGCGGATCACGATCGACGAGCCGGGCGGCAGCTTCGCTTTCTCGCTGTCCACGACCTTGGCGACGTCGGTTGCCACTGCGCCCAGGTCGCGCCCCTGCACCGCGCCAAAGATATCGAGCACCGGCTGCACGTTGTAGTGCGAGACCACGGCCTGCTGCGTGGCGCGCGAGAACGTGGCGAGCGAGCCGAGCAGATTCTGCACGGGCGCGTCATTGGCCGCGTTCTTCGCCGCGGCTGTGCTGACCGCGCTGGAACCCGTCAGCGGCAGATTCGCCAGCGCCTGCAGGGAATTCACGTCGTACTGCGGCATCATCACCATCAGCGGATAGCTCACGCCGTTCTTCGGATCGAGCCAGAAGTTGGGCGTGGTTTGCGAGCTACCCGACAGCGCGATCAGCAGGTTCTGCGCGACGTCGCGTTGCAGCAGCCCCGCCTGCATCGCCTTGGTGCGATCGACGTCGATATTGATCGCGGGCGCGTCGCCGGGTTGCTGGATGCGTGCGTCGACCAGACCGCGCACGTGGCGCAGCTTCGCGAGCAGATCATCGGCGACCACGCGGTTTGCGGCGAGCTTGTTGCCAACGATCTGGATATCGATCGGCGCGGGCAGGCCGAAGTTGAGGATCTGGCTAACGATATCGGCAGGCAGGAAAGCGAAGGTGACGCCGGGGAATTGTTTGGGCAACTGCGTGCGCAACTCGCTGACGTATTGAGCGGTCGGGCGATGGCCGGGCTTGAGCGAGACCATCACGTCGGCGTCGCCCGCGCCCACCGGGTCCGACGAATCGTAGGTGAGATTGATGCCGCTGACCGGCACGCCGATATTGTCGAGTATCGCGCCTTGTTCGCTGGCCGGAATGGTCTTGCGAATGGCGGCTTCGACCTGATCGGTGAGGCGCGCGGTCTGTTCGATGCGCGTGCCGGTGGGCGCACGCAGATGCAGACGGATTTCGCCGGTATCGACGCTGGGGAAAAAGTCGCGGCCTGTGAAAGCGAGAAGGGCGAGCGACGCCACGCAGCAGCCAAGAAATACCGGCACGAAGCGGCGGCGCTGCGCGATGGCGCGTGCGAGCGCCGCGCGATAGATCAGGCGCAACGCTTCGAAACGCGCCTCGAAGGCGCTCTGCAACGCTTGCAGGCGGGCAATCAGCGCATTCGTGGGACGCTTGTTGTGCGCGCGCGGCTTGAGCAGATAGAGCGCGAGCGTGGGCACCAGCGTCCGCGAGAAGAAGTACGACGCGCCCATCGCAAAGATCACGGCTTCGGCCATCGGCACGAACAGATAGTGCGCCACGCCGGTGAGCAGGAACATCGGCGCGAAGACGATGCAGATCGACAGCGTGGAGACGAAGGTGGGCACGGCGATTTCGCCGGAACCGTTGAGAATCGCGTCGTAAAGCGGTTCGCCGTTTTCCAGATGATGGGTGATGTTCTCGATCGCGACCGTTGCGTCGTCAACCAGTATGCCGACCGCGAGCGCAAGCCCGCCCAGCGTCATGATGTTGATGGTCTGACCGAGTGCGGAGAGCGCGAGGATCGACGTGAGCACGGCCAGCGGAATCGACACGGCAATGATCAGCGTCGCGCGCCAACTGCCGAGAAACAGCAGGATCATCAGCGCGGTGAGGCAGGCGGCGATCAGCGCCTCGCGCACCACTCCGCCGATGGCCGATTTCACGAACACGGACTGGTCGCCCAGTGGCGTGATCGTGAGCGCCTTGGGCAGACCCGCCGCAATATGCGGCAACAGCGACTTGACCTGGCTGATGATCGACAGCGTGGACGTGCTGCCGGTCTTCTCGACCGTCAGCAGCGCCGCGCGCTTGCCGTCGCTGCGCACGATATTGGTTTGCGGCGCGTAGCCGTCACGCACGTGCGCCACGTCACGCACATACACCACGCTGCCGTTCACGGTTTTCACGGGCAGGTTGTTGAGCGCGGCCACGCTGTCGGTGCTGCCGTTCATCTGCACGTTGTATTCGCGCGTGCCGATTTTCGCGGTGCCGCCCGGCAGGATCAGGTTTTGTGCGTTGATGGCGTTGACCACGTCGAGCGGTGCGAGACCTTTGGCCTGCAGCGCATGCGGATCGATATCGACCATGATCTGCCGCACCTTGCCGCCGAACGGCAGCGGCACCGATGCGCCCTGCACGGTGGCCAGTTGTGTGCGGATAAAGCTGTTGCCCAGGTCGTACAACTGCTGCTCGGCGAGCGTTGCGCTTGAGAGTCCCAGTTGCAGGATCGGCACGGTCGAGGCGTTGTACGTGATGATGTTCGGCGGCAACGTGCCCGGCGGCAACACGCGCAGGATCGACGCCGAATTGCTGGCGGCCTGGGCGATCGCGCGGTTGATATCGGCGCCCGGATGGAAAAACACCTTGATCACCGAGACACCGTTGAGCGACTGCGATTCGATGTGCTCGATATCGTCGACGTCCGAGGTCAGCGCGCGCTCGTAGTTCGAGGTGATGCGCTGCGCCATGTCCTGCGCTGAAAAGCCGTTGTACGACCAGACGATGCTGACGACGGGGATATCGATGTTGGGAAAGATATCGGTCGGTGTGCGCAGGATCGCGAGCGGGCCCGCGATCAGGATGAGAATCGCGAGCACGGCGAAGGTATACGGGCGGCGCAGGGCGAGCCGGACAATCCACATAACGAACCTGTATGAGCGTGAAGTTGCGCATTCCGGTGCTGGTGCAGCCGGCGCGCGCGACGGTATGGAGGTTCGCAGTCTGCGGGTGAAGGCTTTGCCGGACGCTGACCGGCGGATTACGAATTTGAAATGTAGGGCGCGATCTATGCGAGATCGACCGGACGAGGCCGACGAAGGCTTTTTGTATCGCCGTGTATCTGCGGCGTAGACAGACACGCAGGCTTGCAGAAGGGGCGGTGAGCGGACACAAGCGGGATACGTCGGGGCGTTCAAATACATCCAAGCCAGTCAACTGCATCGCAAGAGCGATCAAACCGATGACTGGACCGCTGAATCCCTTACTCAACTCGCTGGAGAAAAGCCATGAAACTCGTTCAAGCCCTGCTCGTCGCTGTTGCCGTTGCCGTTCCTGCCGTGTCGTTCGCACAATCGAACGAACCGCTGACCCGCGCCCAGGTGCGTGCCGAACTCGTGCAACTGGAAAAGGCGGGTTACAACCCGGCCGCCGATTACACGCAATATCCGCAGAATCTGCAGGCCGCCCAGGCGCGTGTCGATGCGCAGAACCAGGCGGCGGCCTCGGCTTATGGTTCGGGCTCGAATGGTCATTCGGCGGCGGGCGCGCGCGTGGTGCACGGCACGGCAGACAATGATCAGAACGATGTGGTGGGTCTGGAGCCGATCTACGGGCACTCCTGAGCCTGCGTGTGTCGCTTCAATCGCCCTGCCAGGCGGCGTCTGCGCCCGGCGGGGCGCTGCCTATTTCGCCCGTGGCGAGCGCAAGCGACGCGGCGGCGGACAGCGCGGCGCTGTAGCTGTCCGCGTAGGCGTTCTGTGCGGCGAGCAACTGGTTCTGCGCGAGCAGCGCGTCGGTGATCGAACCCACGCCGTGCCGATAGGCCGCGAACGCCGCGTCGTAAGTCGTTTGCGTCGCATCGAGCAGCGCTTTTGCCGCGCTGTTCGAAGCGAGGCTGGTCGTGAGCGCATTCTGTGCTGAGACGATCTGGCGCACGGCTTCATCGCGCGTGTGCGTGGATTTTGCAGTGGCGCTGTCGGCGTCGTTGCGCGCCTGCATCAGCACAGCGGAGCGCAGGCCGCCGTCGTAGAGCGGAATGGTCACGCCCAGAAAGATGCTGCCGCTGCGGCGGCTGCCGTTCAGATTGACCGTGGCGGCCTGGTCGCCAATTGGCGGGATCGCCGTGATCGCTGTCGTGCCCGTGCCGTAGGCCGCCGACGCGGAGAGAAACACCTTCGGCATGAATGCCGCTTCGGCCGCGCGAATCTTTGCCTGGTTGGCCTGTTCGAGCGCGTAGGCGCTTTGCACGTCCGGGCGGCGCGCGATGGCGTCCGAGACGATCTCGTCGACCGGGCGCTGCATCGTGGGCGAAAGCGTGCGCGGCGGCAGCGCCGCAATCGTCGGCTTCGATAGCGGCGAAATGCCGAGCGCCGCGACGAGGTTCAGATAGCTGTCGCTCGCGAGGCCATCGGCCTGCACTTTGGCGAGATTCGCCTGGGCACGGTTCTGGTTGGCCTGGGCGAGTTCGACCACGGTGCCGACGCCCTGCTTGAGACGCGCGCGTGCCGCGGCGAGGATGCCATCCGCGTTGTCGAGCGCCTGCTGCGTGGTGCGCGCACGGGCCGAGGCGGCCTCGTACGTGTAGTACGCGACGCTCACATCGTGGATCACCTGCTGATGGACGGCAGTGAAGGCGATGTTCGCCGCGAGCGATAGCTGGTTCGCGGCATCGACGCGCGCGCGACGGCCGCCGAAGTCGAACAGCAGCCATTGCAGCGCGAGCACCGACACCGTGCCGTGAATGTCGGTACTCGTGGAGGTGGTGCCGAGCAGCGTCGTGGTCGAACCGCTCGCTGCCGTGTAGCCGCCCATCGCCGTCGCGGTGAGTTGCGGCAGATAGGCGGTTCTGGCGATGCCAGCGGCAAGCGCTGCGTTGCGGGCGTCGTTCCAGGCGATGCGCGTGAACGGATTGGTCGACTCTGCCATGTCGATCAGTTCGGGCAGCGTGTACGCGTGGTTGACGTCGAGCGGCGCTGCGGGTTCGATGCTCGATAAGGCTGCGCTGCGCGGCAGGGTGTAGGCGTCGTGCTTTGTCGCGTGATCGGCCAGATGCAGCGGCGGCCCTGGGACGATGTTGCCCGCGGTATCGGTTTGCGGCTGCCAGGGACGGTCGGCGGCGGGCGGCGCGAGATCGAGCGAAGAGGTTGCGCAACCGGCGAGCGCGCTTGCTGCGAACGCCAGCGCTAGAGCGACGGCCAGCGGGGTCGAACGCGGCGTCGGGTCAGGGGCGCGCATCGGGCGGCGTCTCCTCGTGCGGGGCGGGCGTGGCGCTCGCCGCGATGCGGTCGTAGCGTTGCGCGATGAGTTTGAGCAGCGCTTCGATGTCCGGGGCGGAGGCGGAATCGGTTCGGGATGTCGCCGGGGCGGGTCGAGTGGCCTCGCCTTCGGGCGCGAGTTGCAGCGCTATCTCCTTCAGTCGCGCCTCGCCCGCTGCGCCCGCCTTTCCGGCCGCCAGAAACAGCGGCGCTTCCAGCGCGCCCAGTGCGGTGAGCGCGCGCCGCCGGCTGGCGATCCAGGCTGGCGCGGGGCGCACCCACGAAGGCTCGTAATGAATCAGCCCGAGGTTCTGGCGCAGCCCGCCGTAATCGGCCAGCGCCGTGGCGGTCAACGTCCGGCGCGTAGCGACGTCGGTGGCATGGGCGATGCGCGTCCATTGCGCGACCAGCTTTGCCAGCGCCGCGTCGATACTTCCCGCGATGCTCACTGGCCAGACGCGTGTGAACACCAGATAGATCACGACATTGCCGATCAGAATGCCAATCGCGCGGTCGCGCGCCAGCGTCAGGTCGAACGCGGGCGCGGCGCCCTGGATCACGCAGAGGAAGAACGCGAAGGCGATCTGCATGCCCGCGTAGGCGATGCGCGGCGAACCCATCGCCACCCATCCGGCCAGCCATGCGCCCGCGAAAACGAGCGCCATCAACTGCCACGCGGTGGTCAGCATGGGCGTGACGAACACGATGGCGGCCGTGCCCAGTGCCGCGCCAATCAGACAGCCCGCGATCCGCAGCGTGAGTTTCTCGACGGTTTCCGCCGTAGTGCCGAGCGACACCATATAGCAGGTGATGAAGCAGGTATGGATGCCCTGCCAATCCAGCTGCTGATAGAGCAGGTAGCAGAACATCGCCGCTGCCGTCGTCTTGAGGGCGTAGCGGACGTGGTCGGGGTTGGTGAAAGCATCGGCGTCGAAAAAGCCTTTGCGCGCGGGCTTTTCTTGCGCGGGCGAGGGCGCTGGAGCAGGGGCTTCCGGCGCGATGGCGAAATGTGCCAGTGCTGCGCGTAGATCCGCGAGTACGATGGCGGCCAGCGGCGTGAGTGCTTTTTCATCCGCGGCAGGGACCGTGATGTCGACGGGATAGCCGCCTGCTTCGAGCATCGCGGCCATTTGCATGAAGGTATCGACGAATGGCGCGGCGCTGGCGGGCGGCAACTGCGCAGCGGGCTCGCTTGCGGCAAGGTCGGTGGCGATCAGGATCGCCGTGGTGGACGCGGTGGCCTGGCGCAGCGCGGCGGCGTCGGCGGGTTTCAGGCTGCCTTCGAGCGTGGCGAGCTTCAGCCACGTCATGATCTGATGGTCGCCTTCGCGCAGGCTGGCTTCGAAGGCGGCGCGCCCGGCGGCGTCCGCGTTATCGGTCAGACAGGCGGCAGCGAGCTTCAAACGCCGCGCGAGCGTCGCGCACGCCAGGCGCCGCGGCGATGGCCCGATCAGCAGGTTCATCACGATTGCCAGACCAATCGGGATCGACACGAACAGCCACGCATACAACAGGCCCCGTGTGGCCGCTTCGCCCACGGGCGCCAGACCGAGCTCATCCAGCCCGAAGCCGACGATCATGGCGACGATCGCCCCCACCGGCCGCAGCTTGCTGGCGGAAGTTACGAATAGTAATCCGAACGAAAGCAGCGCCATATAGCCGACCCGCAGCGCGGGCACGTCGATGGAGAAGATCGCGAAGACCATCACGATGCCGATGATCACGGTGACGAGCAGGAACAGCGCGCACGACATGACGACGCTCGTGACCCGGTCCGGACGATTCAGAAAGAACACGATATAAGCCGATGTCGCGGCTTCGGGCGTGCCATACGCGCTGTTGACGAGCGCGGTGAGCGCGCAGATCAGCGCGATACGCGTGACGATCGATGCACGCCCTGGAAACGGCGCAAGCAGCCGGATGATCTCGCGCGGTCGCGGCGCGTTGACGTCGCCCGCCAGGCTGGCGCGCAACCCTTCGCGTTCTCCCGCGCGCAGTTCAGCGGCAGGACTGGCCATGGCGCACCTCGACGATTGCGCTCGCGCCGATCCGCACCAGCTTCGCGGGCGGCGCCTCGATGCGCACCCGCACCGGAAAGCGCTGCGAAACCCGCACCCAGTTCACCGATTGCTGCACATAGGGCAGGCTGTGCGGGATATTGATGCGGTCGGTATCGGCGATGCCCGCGCCGATGCCGATGACCTTGCCGCTCATCGCCTGTCTGCGGTCGATCATCGAGTACACGGTCGCGCAGTCGCCAAGGTCGATTGCGCCCAGCGCGGTCTCGCGGAAGTTCGCCACGGCGAACCATTCGCCCGCGTGAATCAGCGTGAAAATCGATTGATTCGGCGCGACGGTTTCGCCCGCGAGAATCGAAAGACCCGTGACATAGCCTTCGAACGGTGCGCGCACGATCGTGTCGTCGAGTGCGTGCTGGGCGCGCGCCAGCGCCGCTTCGCGCGCGTGCAGGGAGGCGATGGCGTCGGCGTCGTCGCCGATGGTTTGCGCCGAGGACTTTTGCTGCACTTTGGCCTGCTCCAGCGATACGCTGGCGTCGCGCTGTGCGACGACCGCCTGATCGAACTGCTGCGCAGACACGTAGCCTTGCGCCGCAAGCGGGCGCAAGCGCTCGACGCTGCGGGCGGCGAGGTCGTAGTTGTGCGTGGCGCGCCGGGTCTGATCGGCGGCGAGCGCGGCGTTCGACGTTTCGCCTATCACAGAGCGTCTGCGTGTGGCCAGCGCCGCGCGTGCGACTTCGACTTCGGCTTGTGCCTGCTGGACCGCCAGACGGTACGGCACGGGATCGATTTCGAACAGGATGTCGCCCTTCGCGACGTGCGCGTTCTCTTCCACCGGCACCCGCACGATGCGCCCGCCCACCGGCGAGGCGACGTGCACGACATCGGCATCGATGCTGGCGTCGTCAGTCGAGGGATAGCGCGTGGAGCGGTCGTAGGCATACCAGAGCGCCGCCGCGCCCAGCACGACGATCACGGCCGCGATGGCGCGGCCTTTCCAGGCGGGTGCGGCGGGCGCGCCAGCCATTTTCATCTCAGCGCGCCCCCGTGCCCATCAGCCAGACCAACACCCCGACGATGACGCCGATGGCGGTGCACACGGATAACTGGTACGGCACCGTGTGGGCCCAGCCGGTCTTGACGAATACGCGATGGGCGATCAACGCACCCACTACGCCCGCGATGGCGCTGGTCAGCCAGAAGGGGAAGTACGCGCCGAAAAGCGCGAAGGACGGTGCGCCGCGCGCGGCGCAGCCAGCAAGCGTGACGGTTGCCAGTAGTGAACAGGCGGTAGCGGATCTGGGCCATGTACGTTGTTTCATCGCTTGCGTGACTGGAACAAGAACTGGATACCCACTCGTCTGCCTTTACCTGCAATTGGCTGACGTATTGGCTTGATGCTGTTTCGGCTTGCGTATGTCCGGATGAGGTTCGTATGTGCGGCTTACAGCTTGCTTCGATATGCTGTGCTGAGTGCGGTACTGGGCGGCGAGGCTCCTCATCATAGCGCAGCCTATGTTGCGCGGCTTGCTGGCGGTATTCGTACCGTTGTCATAGACGAACGCGCGTTCGTTCGTGCGTCGCTCCTACGTGTGCGCAACCTGCGCGACGAGGACAGTCTGGTAGAAGCCCGTCATCAAGCCGCCATCGTCCTTTGCGTAATCCAGCGCCGGTATTCGCGGGTGCGCAGCACTTCGCCAAGCTGTTGCAGGAGCAGCGCGCGCAATGGCGAAACATCGGGATCAGGTCTTTTTCCAAGGCTCAATCTGCGCAACTGGAACTTCACCGCGGCCATATTGGCGAGCGATGCCATTGGCTTGTTTTTCCATGTGATCGGTAAAAGCGCCGGTGCGCTGTCTTTGCCGGCGCGCCAGTCGCGCGGCAGATTGGGGTCGATGGCGAGCGCCGTGCCGATGCCCACCATATCCACGCCGCTTGCGATGACCTGATCGGCAACTGCCTGGCGGCGGATGCCGCCCGTGACCATCACCGGCATGCTGGCGATCGTGCGGATCTCGCGCGCGAATTCGGCGAAATAAGCTTCGCGAGCGAGCGTGCGGCCATCGCGCGCCTCGCCCTGCATCGCAGGCGCTTCGTAGCTGCCGCCCGAGAGTTCGACCAGATCGACTGGCAGTGCATTGAGCAGTTCGACCACTTGCCGCGCGTCGTCGGCGCTGAAGCCGCCGCGCTGGAAATCGGCGGAATTGAGTTTGACGGCGACCGCAAAGCGCGGCGACACCACCGCACGAACCGCCTTGACGATCTCCATCAATAGTCGCGCACGGTTCTCCAGCGAGCCGCCCCATTGATCCGTTCTCTGATTGGTAAGCGGCGAAAGAAACTGGCTCAGCAAATAGCCATGAGCGGCGTGAATTTCCACGCCCGTGAAGCCCGCCAGTTCTCCAAGGCGCGCCGTGCGGGCGAAGCGCTGGATCACGTCGTCGATGACGGCTTCGGTCATCGCCTGGGGCGTGTTGAAATGCTTCGACATCTTGCCCAGCTCAAGCGGAACCGCCGAAGGCGCCCACGTCGGCTGACCGAGATTGGCGCGCATCTGTCGACCCGGATGATTGATCTGCAGCCAGAATTGCGCCCCTTTCGCGCGGCCGATTTGCGCCCATTTTTTGAACGCGTCCAGGTGCTGGTCGTTTTCCAGCACCACGCCCCCTGGACCCGTCATTGCGCGGCTGTCGACCATCACATTGCCGGTGATGAGCAAGCCGGAGCCGCCTTCCGCCCAGGCCTGATAAAGACGCATCAATTGCGCGGAAGGGGCGTGATGGGCGTCGGCCATGTTTTCTTCCATCGCAGCCTTGGCAATGCGGTTCTGGATGGTCGAGCCGTTGGGTAGCGCCAGCTTGTCGAACACGTTCATGAGTTCACCTCGTTAGATCGTGTTCCGACTTTAAGGTTAAAGCCAACTTGAATGTCAACCGCTTTTCTGCGGCGCTCTAGAGTGACGATTCGAACGCTTGACCTTCAAGTTGACTTGAACCTTAGAGTGGTGACCTGAACTATCGACAGAGGTTGGCGACTATGGACAGGTTGTTTGCGCAGGTCGAATTCGGGCCGTACACGGTGGAAGTGCCCGCGGGCGGATACTACGATCGCTTCCGGATGAATCCGGATCTGGATGAGGTGGCGCGCGATCCCGCAGCCGGGAATATCGATTTTTTCAGAAGGATTCCGAAGCAGATGGTGGCGTCGAGAATCGGGCCCACCTGGGCGCCGAATTTTTACTATCGCACCAGCCAGATCCAGCTGCTTTTTCTTGCCCCCATGTCGCGGCTGCGGGCGCTATTGCCGATGCCGCTCGAACCGCTGCGTGCGTTTCCCGGTTTTGGGCTGGTGGCGCTGACCTTCTTTTCCTATGGCGTGTGCGATAACGATCCCTACGATGAAGTCTCGGTTGCCGTGGTGATCCGCAGGCCTGGCGCGCGCGGGGCGCAAGCGTTGGAGTTGCGCGATGCCATGCGGCGTCGGCATTTCTTCGCGCATGTGCTGGCGCTGCCCGTCAGCACGGAAATCGCGCGCGTGCGCGGTGTGTACGGTTACCAGTTACCCAAGTGGCGTGCGCAAATCGATGTGAGCATCGATTCCGATGTGCGGGCGCATATTGCCGGTCCAAATGGTGCGCCGGATCTGACCTTGAATGCGCCGCTGCCGGTGCTGCGCGAAGTCGCGCCGCAATCGCATATGAGCACGGCCACGATGATCAATCTCGTCGATGGAAAGTGGCATCAGGCGACGGCGCAGACCAATACGCTATCGTTCGCGCAACGTCTTTTTCCGCGCGATGTGACGCTGTTGCGCAATGGCGGCCCGCTAAGCCAGTTGCTCGATGGACTGGGCGTGAAGACGATGGTTCGACTGGATGTGGTGAAGGATGCGCAGGTAGTGCTGAATTTGCCCACGCCGCTTTAAAGTGCCGATGTGCCATCATCGCGGTTGACGCAATTCATTCCGGGCGGGAGTGTCGGGAACATGAAAATAGGGGAATTGGCGCTGCGTACGGGCCTCGCCGCCTCGCGCATTCGCTTCTACGAAGACATCGGTTTGCTGAAGGCCGAGCGCGAGCCGAACGGTTACCGCAGCTATTCGCCGGAAGCCGTGCTGGTGCTCGAATTGATCGCGGCCGCACAGCAGGCCGGTTTCAGCCTGGACGAGATTCGCACGCTGTTGCCACTCGACATGGCGCAGTGGGGACATGGGGCGCTGGTCGAAACGCTGCGCGGCAAGGTGCAGGAAATCGAAGCCATGCAGGCGCGACTTGCACAGAGCAAGGCGCATCTCGTCGCGCTGCTGGCGGAGATCGACGCGAAGCCGGACAACATGGACTGCAGCGACAACGCCAGGCGCGTGTTGTCGCGCATACGCGCGGGGCAGGTGAAAGCGCCTGCCCTGGTGCAAGACGATGTGACGACGCTGCGCAAGGCCAGACGTCGCACCGCGCGTTGAAGCCCGGCCACGCAAGCGATCGCCGACAACTGAGTTTGAATTCGCAATCACCAGGCCATCAACACATGGCCTGGTTTGCGAACATCAAACCGATGTCGAATCGACCCGCTCCAGCATGCTGCCAGAGCGTACAGCGCAGGGCTTAGTGCCCGTGCGCTTCGCGCAGTCCGGCGTCGTGTTCGGGGCGTTGATCGCGCGTGCGGACGTGGAACGCCGCCGATACGATATACAGCACGCCGGCGAATGACCACGAATAGGTCGCGAGTACGAAGCTGAGAAGGAATGCGTTCTGTATTGAGTACGCATTGAGTGCCAGACAGAGGCACGCAACCGGTAACAGCAGCAGACACAACGCCGACCGATTCAGGAAAACGGCGACCTTTGCATTCTTGAGCTTTTCTGATTGCATGCCTGTCTCCATAGGGAATGGCACTGAGACATAGAGTCGCACACGATCCATGAGAGGAATACTCGGTGAATTCCCTGACAGATCACTAACTAAAATGTGCGGCAATGCAGCAAGTAAGAAGAAATGTCGCGGTGCAAGATTCAATGTTTTAGCCTTTCACTTATTTCCTGAAATTAAGGTATGCGAATTAATAATTTGCAGGGAAATGCAGTGGTAATCGCTACTGTGCATTGATTGGTCTCGTTCAACGAATGACGCATGAAAACGATTTTCTGTCGATGCGAATGGGAGTGGGAGAATTTAAGCAATCGCGATGTGATTTATTCGGACTGCGGAGTAGTCGATGCGCTGCACCGTGCTGCACGGCAAAGAAGCGCGCCGATCGAAGAAACCTCCTGAATTGGTTCGTGCGATGTCGCTCGTACGCAGACTAGCCTGACCAGATTAAGCCCCGATGAGACCCGATTTACACCGTGCAGTTTACTTTTAGCCAGGATAAACTACACTACACAGTCTACTTTTCGTCGGAAGGCGCTCATGGCTTCGATCCCTGATTTTCTCGGTCGCACTCTTGGTTTTGCCGCGGCACGTCGCTCGCGCGCCTTGTCGGGCGGTTCGCCGCAGCATGACGGCGAGCGCTTTCGCAACGTGCAGCCGCGTCCGCAGGAAGGTCTGGTGAAGAGTTTTGGCATCATCTGGAACGTGCTGTTCCGCAAGCCGCGCGGCACCGTGCCTTCCAGCGCGCTGCCGCTCGCTGCATTGAGCCGTGCGGATCTCGACGCCGCGCCCGATCGCAGCCTTTATCGGCTGGGTCACTCCACGCTGCTGCTCAAACTGCGTGGCGGGTACTGGATCACCGACCCGGTGTTCGGCGAACGCGCCTCGCCGTTCAAGCGACTCGGCCCCAAGCGTTTTCATGCGCCGCCGATTGCGCTCGAAGACCTGCCGCCGCTGCGTGGCGTAATCCTTTCGCACGACCACTACGACCATCTGGATCGCGAGACCGTGCTGACGCTCGCCGCCACCACGGATGTGTTTCTCACGCCGCTGGGCGTGGGCGACCGGCTGATCGATTGGGGTATCGACGCGAACAAGGTGCGGCAGCTCGACTGGTGGCAGAGCGCGCAGATCGACGGCATCACCTTCACCGCCGCGCCCGCGCAGCATTTTTCGGGGCGCAGTCTGTTCGACGGCAACAGCACGCTGTGGGCCTCATGGGCGATTGCGGACGACGATCTGCGCGTCTTCTTCAGCGGAGATACCGGGTACTCGGAGCACTTCAGCCTGATCGGCGAGCGGCTTGGGCCGTTCGATGTCACGTTGATGGAAACGGGCGCCTACGATCCGCAATGGCCGTACGTGCACATGCAGCCCGAGGAGACGGTGCAGGCGCATCTGGACGTGCGCGGGCGATGGATGGTGCCGATCCACAACGGCACTTTCGACCTGGCCTTGCACCGCTGGCAGGAGCCGTTCGAACGCGTGATGGGACTGGCGGCCGCGCGTGGCGTGGCGCTGGCGACGCCACGCATGGGTGAGCGTCTCGATCTGAGCGAGCCACAGCGCGGCGAACGTTGGTGGCGCGAAACTGTGCAGGAGCCGGAGATCAACGGTGGACGCAGGCGCGGCGGATGGTGCCGGGAGGCGGGCAGCGCCAGGTCCTGAGCGCGATGGGGCGGTGTGACGGCCCGCGCGCGCGGGCGACGGCATCGCCCGAAGTGAAGAGATAAAACGAGAAAAACAAAAGGGACACTCCCGCGCGCGCACTCATTTGCAACTGATCTGCGCTGGCAAGCCTCGCGCAGTGCAACGGGTACGCATCCGCCGGTCGATGTGGTCCGTCGAAACGCGCAATAGAGCGCTGGATCGCGAACCCGCCGCCGGCTATGGCCCTCGGTGGTGTTGTCGTGACGCGTACCGCTGCACCGGCGCAGGTGCCTTGCCGCAGCCAGCCGGGGCATGCGGCGCGGATCCCCTGTGAGTCCGCGTCGCATGCACCTGGCGAGCCGCTGGCGCGTGGCTGACCGCGCGCGCCGGAGCGTCCCCCGTCTTTCCGCCCGGCATCTCTCAAACGCCGGGCGCCAGCCAACATAGCAGTTCTTTCCACTGACGATTGACCGTGCGTCTCAAAAGTCCGCGCAATCGGTCAAAAATTCCACCTTGCGGGCGCTTGCGTGTCATCCATGCAACACCCTGACAGCAGGCGACATAAGCCTTTCAAAAAATAAACGGCTTTGCTACCATGCCGGCGCTATGTAATGAGAATACTTCTCATTGGCATTCTGGAGCGGGAGACGCTCCAACTTCTCGCTGACATGAATAATTCACAACTCGTACGCCGCACGGAGCGTTCGCTCGCTCGTCCTATGCAGATTGCCGTCTGGCTGGCCTTCGCGGCCGCCGCTCAATCCGCTTTCGCCCAAACTGCCTCGACCGACAGCAGCACGACATCGAATTCGGCTGCGACATCGAAAACCGGCACGGAGCAGTCGCTGCCCACCGTCAAGGTCAGCGCCAGTACCGCCGACGATTCCCCGCTCCATCTGACCACGCCGGTTTCGAACGGCGCGCTCGGCACCCGTTCGCAGCTCGACACGCCGTTTTCGACCACGGTGGTGACGGGCGAGGATCTGGCCAACCGCCAGGCCAACAAGCTCGGCGATGTGTTCGCGGGCGACGCCTCGGTGACGGACAACAGCAACGCGTACAGCGCGTGGGCGACCTACATCACGATTCGTGGCCTGCCGATCGACTGGCAGAACGGCTTCAAGATCGACGGCAACCCGTTCATTTCGTACGGCATCACCATGCCCTACGAAAATCTCGAACGCGTGGAACTGCTCAAGGGCGCGGGCGGATTCATGTACGGCTTCGCGCAGCCGGGCGGCGTGGTGAATTACGTGACGAAGAAACCGGGCAAGGACCCGGTGACGAGCTTCGACATGGGCTATCGCATGGACGGCGTGATCAGCGAGCATGCCGATCTGAGCCGCCGCTTTGGTCCGGACGGCATGTTCGGCGCGCGCATCAACTACACGCACGAAGCGGGCAAGACCTATAACGCCGGCGATATCAACCGCAATTCGGTGGCGCTCGCGCTCGACGGCCAGCTCACGCGCGACCTCGACGTTTATTTCAACGCGATCTATCAGACCAGCCGTTCGAGCGGCCAGACGCCGGCGATCTATATTTCGCCGTCGTATGCCGGCACGAGCCTGCCTGCGACCATCAGCGGCGGCTCGAACCTGCTCAACAGCGCCGGCCAGCATCTGAACACCAGCCTGCAGCTCTACACGGCGGGCGTGAAATACCAGATCGCGCCGGACTGGACCTTCAATACATCGGCGAGCTACAGCAAGTCGGCGCGCGATCGTAACGAAAGCACGCTCACGCTGGCGAACCAGGCGGGCAATTACTCCGATTACCGCTGGAACGGCGACGAAGGTCACCAGGATATCTACTGGCAAGGCACCTTCGAAGGCAAGGTCAAGACCGGGCCGTTCACGCATCAACTGGTGTTTGGCGCGTCGGTCCAGCATCAGACCAACGACTACAACAACGCAGAGACCACTGCGGGCGGTGTGCTCGGCAGCGGCAATCTCTACGTGCAGAACCCGTACGTTTTCTATTCGGGCAGTGGGCTTGAGAAATACCGCGCGAGCGAGATCAACCAGAAGGCGCTGTTCCTGAGCGACACGATGCAGATCACCAGCCGCTGGTCGCTGCTCGCGGGCCTGCGTTACACCAACTACGATCAGGAAACCTTCGCGGAGTCGGGCGCGACCACGGCGTCTTACGGCAAGAACGGCGTCATCACGCCGACCTTTGCGCTGATGTACAAGCTCGATCCGCTCACCACGATCTACGCGAGCTATCTGGAATCGCTGGAGGCGGGCCAGATCGTGTCGAGCAGCTATGCGAACGGTGGATCGGTGTTGAACCCGCTGCGCTCGCGCCAGTATGAAGTGGGTATCAAGACCGAACACGAACGCTGGAGCGCAAACGCGGCGCTGTTCCGTATCGAGCGCGGCGCAAGCTATGCAAACAGCCAGAACGTGCTGATGCAGGACGGCAGCTCGATCTACGAAGGCGTCGAGGCGGGCGGCAGTGTGCGTCTGGGCCGAAGCTGGCAGGTGGGCGGCGACATCATGTTGCTCGATACGTGGTACGCGAAGGGCCAGACCTATAACGGCAAGCGCGTGGCCGGCGCGCCGCAGTTCACGGCCGCCGCGCGCGTGAGCTACGACGTGCCATTCGTGCCGGGCCTGCAACTGGGCGCAGACGCGAAGTACACGGGTAACACCAGTGTGCGCCCGGCGGGCGATCTGGAAACGGGCGGCTACATGCTGGTGAATGTGGGCGCGAACTATATGACGCGCATTGGCGGCCATGACGTTACGCTGCGCGCGGCGATCGACAACCTCACGAATCGCCGCTACTGGATGTTCCAGTACGACAGCTATATCGCGCCGGGCGACCCGCGCACGGTCAGCCTGAACGCGAAGATCGACTTCTGATCCGGCCACGCTGCCGGGCATGAAATCAACGGACCGCCAGTGGTGCATCTGAACGGATGCGCGGCTGGCGGTCCGTCGCTATCGGTTGTCAGTTTTGCGCTATATGACTTGAATCCGCCGAACCCATACTACGTCGGTCAGAAAATAATGTCGGCGAGACGGCAATGAGAAAGCATGTAGACGGCGCGGCAGTTGCCATCATGGTGACGCTGTGTTTGATGTGGGCGACGCAGCAAGTGGCGATCAAGGCGGTGGCCGGCGATGTCACGCCGATGCTGCAGGTCGCCCTGCGCTCGGGCGGCGCGGCGGCGCTGGTCTGGCTCGTCAACCGTTTCGTGCTGCGCGAGCGCTGGCTGCCTGGTATCGCGCTGCGCTCGGGGCTGGCGGTGGGCGCACTGTTCGCGCTGGAATTTCTGTTCGTCGCCGAGGGGTTGCGCTGGACCAGCGCTTCTCATATCGCCGTGCTCTTGTATACGGCGCCGATGTTCGCGGCGATCGGTCTTCATATGAAGCTGCCCGATGAACGCCTGGGCGGGATTCAGTGGGGCGGGATTGGGCTGGCATTCGTGGGGATTGCGATTGCGTTTCTGGGACCGGCGATTGTGGGTGACGGCGCGGTGCCGGGGCCAGACTGGATGCTCGGCGACTTCATGGGGCTGTGCGGCGGCGCGGCGTGGGGCATGACCACGGTCGCCGTGCGGACGACGCGGTTGAGTGAAGCACCCGCTACGCAGACGCTTTTTTGCCAGCTGGCGTGTGCGTTCGTGTTGCTATTGCCGGTGGCATTTATCACCGGGCAGACCGCGTTTCATCTCACGCCGTTTGCGCTCGCGAGTCTGGGGTTTCAGACGGTAGTGGTGACGTTCGCGAGTTATCTGGTGTGGTTCTGGATGTTGCGACGCTACTATGCGGCGCGGTTGGGCGTGCTGTCGTTCATGACGCCGTTGTTTGGGGTGGCGCTGGGTGTGGCGCTGCTGCACGAGCGCGTTGATGCGGCGTTTCTGGGTGGGGCGGCACTTGTGCTGATCGGGTTGCTGATCGTGAATGGCCAGGCAGTGGTGCGGCAGATTTTTGTGCGCGCAGGACGGGTGCGTGGTGGGGCGGGGATTTAAATCGCTTTTGTCTGAATTATATTCGGATACCAAAGCATACAAAACGTAATCGGAAAGCGATTTTCCGCAGTTACGTTCTATCGCCGCCAAAAACGTTACGTCTGTGGCGTAACGCGCATTCGTGAACAGGTGTTTGCTTTCATCGATGCCTTGATTCAATCGCCTTAGCCAGCAAGGCGTTTGCCGCTTTCTTTCACAGCTTTCTAAAGCCGCTAAAAGCGCAAATCGAATTTCGATTTGCGCTTTTTTTATTGGCTTGGAACTTGCAATTCTGGCTCGTCCGATCCAGCCATATACGAGTGCGTCGCTATCACGTCGCGCTCGGCAAACAGACCAAGGCAACGCGCGACCACGCGGTATCGGCTATCCAGCAACCGTATAGAGCAAGACCAATCAGCGGTTTCCCGGGGGCACTGATTACACCTTTGACCAATCAGGTCGCGATTTCATCGCGAAAGGACTAATCATGGCTCCCTTCAAACACACTCTTGTTGCATCGGCGAGCGCTCTCCTGTGGTGGTCGCTTGCGGCTACGGCGCAGGCTGGCGATGCTACGTCGACCGCGCCGACGAGCGCGACGAGTTCCTCGATTCAAAACACCGGCGGCTGGCCGATCGCGGGCGGCTCCGGGCCGGGCTACGCGTGGGCGGAAGGCACGATTCCGGGCAGTTCGAGCGGTTGGGGTTATGCGGGTGGATCGGGTGCGAGTTCGGGCTCTTCGGGGTCGGGTGGATCTGGCGGTTCTGGTGGTTCCGGTGGTTCTGGAAATGGTGGTTACGGCGGCGGTGGCGATGGCGGCTCTAGCGGATCGGGTGGCTCAGGTGGGTCCGGAGATGGCGGCCACGGTGGTTGGGGGAATGGCTCAGGCGATGGTGGATCGGGTAGCAGTGGCGGTTCGGGCGGTAGCGGTGGCTCCGGCGATGGTGGCCACGGTGGGTGGGGCGGTGGTGGTTCCGGTGACGGTGGTCATGGGGGCTCTGGCGGAAGCGGGGGCTCGGGCGGCTCAGGCGGCTCTGGAGGTTCAGGCGGCTCAGGCGGCTCAGGCGGCTCAGGCGGCACAGGCGGCACAGGTGGATCGGGTAGCTCGGGTGGTTCAGGCGGATCAGGCGACGGTGGCCACGGCGGCTGGGGCGGTGGTGGTGCAGGAAATGGTGGTCACGGAGGATCGGGCGGATCAGGCGGCTCCGGAGGCAACAGTGGCTCCAGCGGCCACACCGGCGGCAACCCCGGCAACACCACCGGCGTCGGCGGCTCCGGCAATGGCAACCAGAGCAGCAGCGGCCTGCTGAGCCCGATCGCCAATCTGATCGTCAACGTTGGCGCAGTGAGCGTGCCAATCGTTCCGATCACGATCGGCAACAACAGCGGCAGTGGCAATGGCAACGGCGTCGCCAACGGTTCGTCGGCGGGATCGCAAACTGGCTCGGGTGGTTCCGGTGGCTCGGGCGGCCATACCTCTGGCGGCCTGCTCGCGCCCGTGACGGCTTTGCTCGGCGGCGTCTCGGTAGCGCCGGTGAGCGGCGGCGGGGCATCGGGCGGTGGCAGCAGCAGTGCATCGCCGACCAACCTGCTCAGCGGCCTGACCAGCGCGCTCGGCGGCGTGGCGGGCGGTGCGTCGGGTGGTACATCGTCGGGCGGCTCGTCCGGTCAGGGCAACAAGGGCGGCGGCTCGTCGACATCGACGTCCAACCCTGCAGCACCGCTGACGAATATCGTCAGCACGTTGACGGGTGCATTGGGCGGCGCAACGAGCGGAGGAAGCGGTGGCAAAAACGAAGGCAGCAGTGGCGCCTCCTCGCTGCTATCGCCCGTGACGAACCTGCTCGGCGGTCTGACCGGTGGTCTGGGCAGCGTGGGCGGCCTTGGCGGCGGTACGTCCTCGCCGTCATCCGGCTCGCACAAGCACTAAGTCAGACGGCGATTCGCGACTCGCCCCGCCGGATCTGAAGGCTCTCCCGCCTTTCAGGTCCGGCGTCTCTCTCCGTTCAGCGCATAACCTTGATCTAGATCATCCAATCACCGTCTCTCGCCTGCTACCGTCATCGCATCTCAAAAATACAAACACATGCGGTACGGGGCGCGACATGCAACACCACACGCTGGACGTCGAAATCGGGCGCCTTTTATCCGGGCCGCTGCTCGCCTGCGGACCCGATGTGACGATCCGCGAAGCCGCACGCCTGATGGCCGAGCATCGCTATAGCGCGATCGTCGTCACCGAAGCGGGGCGGCCCATCGGCATCTGGACCGAGCGCGACGCGCTCGCACTGAACACCCATGCCGCAGCCGCCGCCCAGCCGATCGCTACCGCGATGAGCCGGCCGGTGCGAACGCTGCCCGCGCAGACCCGCGCCCGCGAGGCCGCCGCGTTGTTCGCGCGCGAGGGCATCCGCCATTGCCTCGCTGTCGATGAAGCCGGCCACCCGCTCGGGCTCGTCACGCAAACCGATCTCGTCATGAGCCAGGGGCCGGAGTGCTTCCTGCGGCTGCGCACGCTCGCCTGCGCGAAGCCGCCGCGCCCGCATTGCGTCGATGCCGATGCGTCGTTTGCCGCTGCCATAGCGCAGATGCGCGAGCGCCGCCTGAGCGCGATCGTCGTGCGCGATGCCGACGGCGGCCTCGGCATCCTCACCGAGCGCGACGTCGTGCGCGCGGTCGCACAAGGCGCGCTGGATCAGGCGAGCGTCGAAGTGGGCCGCTACGCGAGCCGCCCGCTGCGCTCGCTTGCCCACTCGCGCAGTCTCTATTCGGCGCGCCAATATCTGATCGAGCACCGCATGCGCCACGTCGGCGTGCTGGATGAGGCCGGCGAACTGACTGGCCTGCTCGGTTTCGCCGATATCCTGCGCGACCTCGAACACGAATACGTGCGCGAGTTGCAGGACGCGCTGCGCGAACGCGACGACGCGCTGCTCGAATCGCGTGCGAGCCTGCGCCTGGCGGACCAGGTGGTGGAATCGACGCTCGACGGCGTGATGATCACCGATCTCGGCGGCAACATCGAACGCATCAATCCCGCTTTCTCGCGGCTCACGGGTTACACGGAGCAGGACGCAGTGGGCCGCAACGCGAGCCTGCTCAGCTCGGGCCGCCAGGGGCCGGCCTTCTATGCGGCGCTGTGGCAAAGCATCGAAACCACGGGGCACTGGAAGGGCGAGATCTGGAACCGCCGCAAGGACGGTACGATTTTTCTCGAATACCTCACGATTTCCAGCATCCGCGACGCGCATGGCCATTGCACGCACTACGCGGCGATCTTCGCGGATATCACGCAGCGCCGCGAAACCGAGGAACGGCTCAGTTATCTCGCCACTCACGACGCACTCACGGGTCTGGCGAATCGCACCTTATTTACCGAGCGCATTGCGTTGTCCCTCGCACGCGCGCGCCGCTCCGGCAAGCGCGTGGCGGTGATGTTTCTCGATCTCGACCGCTTCAAGCTCATCAACGACACCATGGGGCATAGCATCGGCGACGAAGCGCTCACCGTGATCGCGCGGCGTCTGCGCGATGCGGTGCGCGAAACCGATACGGTTGCGCGACTGGGCGGCGATGAATTCACGTTGCTGATCGAGGATATCGACGATATCCGTCACGTTGGCCGCATCGCGGAGAGCTTGCTGACCACCGTGGCCGCGCCGATCCGCGCCGCCGAGCAGACGCTGTTCGTCACGCCGAGCATCGGCATCAGCATGTTTCCCGACGACGCGCGCAGCGCAAAGCAACTGCTGATGCAGGCCGATCGTGCCATGTACGAGGCCAAGGATGCTGGCAAAAACAACTTCCAGTTTTTCGCCGCGCCGATGACGTCGTGCGCGATGGAGCGCATCCAGCTCGAAACGCAATTGCATCGCGCGATCGACGCCAATGAATTGCTGCTGCATTATCAGCCCGAATTCGATGTGCGAAGCGGCCGGTTTTCGAATGTGGAAGCGCTGGTGCGCTGGCAGCATCCACAACGCGGTCTCGTGCCGCCCGACCAGTTCATTCCGATTGCGGAGGAGTCCGCACTGATTGTGCCGATTGGTGCATGGGTGTTGCGCGAGGCCTGCCGGCAGGCGCGCGTGTGGCTCGACGAAGGGTTCGACTTCGGGCGCATCTGCGTGAATCTGTCTGCGCGCCAATGTCTGAACGACGGCTTTCTGCCGCAACTGGCCACGATACTCGCCGAAACCGGCCTGCCCGCCAACCGTCTGCAACTCGAACTGGTCGAAAGCATGGCGATGACCTCGGCGAATGGCGGTATCGAAGCACTCTTGCAGGAACTGGCGGCGCGCGGAATCAGCCTTGCGATAGATGATTTCGGCACCGGCTATTCTTCGTTCCGCTATTTGCAGAAACTGCCGGTGGACACGCTCAAGGTCGACCGTTCCTTTCTCGCGCAGATTGGCGATGCGGCGAGCGGCGATGGCTCCATCGTGCGCGCGATCGTGGCGATGGCGAAGTCGCTGGATGTATCGGTGGTGGCGGAGGGCGTGGAAACGCCGCAGCAATTCCAGTTTTTGCGCGAGATCGGCTGCGATCGCGCGCAGGGCTTTTTGCTCGCGCGGCCCGCTCCTGCTGCCGCGATGCCACGCGTGCTGCCGTCTTTCGAGGCGGCGTGCGACGTCGTCCAAATCAAATGATATTTCGTAATCCTGTTGATCTGGAGAGTGCTGTGACCACTCATGATGAGATGTTGCTGCGATCGATGACGGCGCTCGTCAGTTCGCATGGCAAGGCCATTTCGCGTTTTGGCGCGAGTGTGGTCGTGATGAGCAAATTTGCCGAGGCGGTCTTGCCGCAACTCTCGGCTGCGCAGATCGAACGCACTATCGAGTTATTTCGCGCGCTGATCGGCGATGCGCTCGACGTGGCGGACGACACCGATAAAACCGTGCTGCCGGGCGATTATCGCGCCACGTTGCTGGAGCAGAGCAATGTGTTGCTGAACCGCCTCGGCAGCAATGCTGCTGCGTCGCGTTGAAGGAACTGCCAACATGCGTAATCTGACGATTCGAAGCGGCCTGCTCGCAGTGCTGTGCACCTTTGCGACAATGCTCGTAGTAGGCGCGGCAGTGGGCGTCCTGATGATCGGCCGCGCCGACGACGCAGCGCATCGCGTGCACGAAGCCGCGCGTGCGTCCGCGCTGGCCGACGCGTTGGGCCGAGATGCGGCGCAGGCCCAGGCGGCGCTTGCGCGGGCTTATGCCGCGCTCAAGGAGCAAGGCGATAGGGCGGCGCGCGATGGCGCGCTGAACGAGGCCCGCGCTCTGGTCGCGCAAGCCTCGCATGAAGCCGAAGCGTTGCGCGCGGCAAACCAGGCGAGCGCCAAACCATCGCGTAACGCCGCCGTGATCGAAACACAAGCCGCGCTCGTCGCCAGCCTGCAAAGCGCGGCCGATGCACTCGAACGCAGCGATACCGCAACCTACGCCACGCTCGCGAGCGGCGACATCGCCCACACCGGCGCGCAACTCAATGCCGATATCGCCGCCTTCCATACCGATGCGGACGCAACGGTTCGTGCGACGCTCGTACAGGGCGCGCGCGAGCATGACTGGGTCATGGCGATGGTCGCGATTGGCCTGGCCGGTGCGCTCGCACTCGTCGTCGCCACGCACCTTGCGTTGCGCCGGCTCGTCACCACGCCGCTTGCGCTTGCGGTCGAAGCGCTCAACCAGATTGCCGCCAACGATCTCGCTGTGCCGATCGCACCGGGCGGTCGTAATGAAATCGGCCAGTTGCTCGACGCAATGCGCCGCATGCAGGACGGCCTCACTGAGACGGTGCGCAACGTGCGCACATGCTGTGACGCGATCAACACCGGCGCGCGCGAAATCGCCGCCGGTAATCTCGATCTGTCGACCCGCACCGAGCAGCAATCCGCCTCGCTCGAACAGACGGCGGCGAGCACGGAGCAATTGACTGCCACAGTGCGCCAGAACGCCGATCATGCCAATCAGGCCAGCGCGCTTGCAGCGGGAGCCGCCGACGTCGCACAGCGCGGCGGTCGCGTGGTGGAAGAGGCCGTGGAGACGATGGAGGCGATCACGCGCAGTTCGGGCAAGATCGCCGATATCACCGGCATCATCGACGGCATCGCGTTTCAGACCAATATTCTTGCGCTCAATGCATCGGTCGAGGCGGCGCGTGCCGGCGAGCAGGGGCGCGGCTTCGCAGTCGTGGCAGGCGAGGTGCGCATGCTCGCGCAACGCAGCGCGGCGGCGGCGCGTGAAATCAAGTCCTTGATCGACGCCTCGGTGAAGGAAGTGCATGGAGGCCGGGCGCGCGTGAGCGAAGCGGGCGAAACGATGGCGGAGATCGTCGCGTCGATCGAGAAGGTCTCGGGGCTGATGAAAGAGATTGCGAGCGCAACGGTCGAGCAGAGCGCCGGTATCGAACAGGTCGAGCAGGCGGTGAGCCAGATGGATCAGGTCACGCAGCAGAACGCGGCGCTGGTTGAGCAGGCCGCTGCGGCTGCCGGGTCGCTCGAACAGCAGGCGAGCCTGATGGCAGACGCCGTCGCAACGTTCAGGCTGCGTGAGCCTGGCGCGGTTGGGAGGATGCGTGAGTCCCTGAAAAGCGCGGGCGCACCGCTTGAAACGTTCGCGCCCGGCGCGGTCGCGTTATAGCGCGACGTCGATGTCGCGCGGCGGCCGCTCCAGCGCCAGCCAGCGCTGCACCGTGGGCCGCTGCCACTGGTAGCGCGCGTAATCGGCCAGCAGGGGCGGCACCGCATCGCCGTTGAGCACGAGGCGATTGAGCATCAGCGCGAGATCGACATCGGCGATAGACCAGTCGCCGAACAGGTTGGGCTGGCCGTGCGCCAGCAGCGCCTGCGCGGCGGCAAAGAGCTTGCGCGCGGCGTCTTGACCGGTGGGAGAAAGCGGCTCGGCAGTGGGGCCGTAGAACACCACTTCGGTCGAGCGTTCCGCGCGGATCGGCATCAGGTCGCTGCGTAGCCACGCCTGCACCTGGCGGGCGCGCGCGCGGTCGCGACGGTCTTCGGGATAGAGCGCGGGCTCGGGGAAAATTTCGTCGAGATACTCGGTGATCGCCGACGACTCGGACAGCGCAAAGCCATCGTGAATCAAGGTGGGCACGCGCTGCGTGAGCGAGGTCGCCGCGAAATCCGCTGCACGGTTGGCCTGTTTGTCCAGATCGACGGTGTGCAGGGTGAAGGGCAGCGACTTCTCGTGCAGGGCCACGAACACGGACATCGCATAGGGGCTGGCGTATTGTGCGTCGGCGTAGAGTTCGAATTTCGGCTGGGACAAAACGGTCTCCGTTGAACGTGGCTTGATTCGCCACGAGCGTTCATATTACGCCACGTCGTGCGCTGTATCCGCCTGAATTTCCTGTGCGCAACTCTCCAGCACTTCCGCAAAGATCCGCTTGGCCGGGCTGTCGAGATCGCGCCACGCAAGGCCGATGCCGGTGCGATGATCGCGCAGATCCAGTGGCCGCGCGACCACTTTGGGCGGCAGCGCCATAGCCGCATGTTGCGGAATCACGCCGATCCCCAGTCCCGCTGAAATCAATGCGAGCATGGTGGTGTATTCGCCCAGTTCCGCGGCGATTTCCAGCGAAACGCGTTGCTGGCGGAACGCCACCAGCATCTCGTCATAAAGCCCCGGCGCATAGCGGCGCGCAAGCACGAAGGCGGGACGCCCACGCAGATCGGCGGGGCGAATCTGCGCCTTGCGCGCCAGCGCGTGATCTTCGGGCACCGCCACCACGAAGCTCTCTTCCATCACCACGCGAATCTCCACGCCCGCAGCGCTCACCGGCAGACGGATCAGGCCGAAATCGAGCTTGCCGTCGTGCAGCGCGGCAATCTGCACGGGCGTGGGCATATCCTTGAGTTCGAGCGTGATCATGGGATAGCGCGCGTGCATGCGCCGCATCAGCTCGGGCAGCAGGCGCGGCAGCACCGACGATACAAAGGCCACGCGCAATGTGCCGATCTCTCCGCGTGCCGAAAGCCGCGCGGCCTGTTCCGCGCGCGCCGCCTGATGAAGCGTGGCGCGCGCCTCGGGCAAAAAAATCGCGCCGGTTTCGCTCAAGGCCACGCGATGGCGGTCGCGCTCGAACAGACGCACGCCCAGATCTTCTTCGAGCGCCTTGATCTGCATGCTCAGCGCGGGCTGCACGATGCACAGCCGCTCGGCGGCGCGGCCGAAATGCAGTTCTTCCGCGAGCGCGACGAAGGCGCGCAAGTGCTTGAGTTCCATGGCGATTATCGTTCGGCCATTGCCGATCAGAAGTGGGTTATCACGGTTCATGATAACAAGGTCACGAAAGACTATTGGCCGAAGCGCGCAGAATACGGTCAACTCCCACGGAAGACACCGAAGCCACGCGCAACGCGAGGCTGACGGCAGCGGACGCGGCCCACAGCCCGTCCGCCCCGGCAGATCCGCGACGCACACGACAATGACGAACGAGACACTCCGCCTGTTTGGCCTGCATGGCCGCCGCGCCCTGGTAACGGGCTCCGGACGAGGCATCGGGCTTGCCCTTGCGGGCGGCCTCGCGCGCGCCGGCGCCGCACTGGTTATCAACGGACGTAATGAGGCGCAGACCACTGAAGTCGCCGCCCGTCTGCGCGACGAAGGCTTCGAAGCCGATATCGCCGTGTTCGACGTTGCCGATGCGCAAGCCGTTGCCCGCGCAGTCGATGACGTCGAAGCGCGTCTGGGTCCCATCGACATTCTCGTCAACAACGCCGGCATCCAGAAGCGCGCGCCGCTCGACCAGTTCGCCGCAAGCGACTGGAACGAACTGATGCGCGTGAATCTGGATGGCGTGTTCCACGTTTCGCAGGCCGTCGTGCGCCATATGCTCGCGCGCGGGCGCGGCAAGATCGTCAATATCAGTTCGGTGCAAAGCGCGCTGGCGCGGCCCACGATCGCGCCTTATGCCGCCTCGAAGGGCGCATTGCGCATGCTGACGCAAGGCATGTGCGCCGATTGGGCGCGCCACGGCATCCAGGTCAACGCGCTCGCACCGGGCTACTTCGCAACCGACCTCAATCGCGCGCTGGTGGACGATCCCGAATTCAGCGCATGGCTCTGCAAGCGCACGCCCGCGGGCCGCTGGGGCCGCGTCGAGGAACTGTGCGGCGCGGCTGTGTTTCTCGCTTCCGAGGCGTCGAACTTCGTGAACGGTCAGACGCTCTTCGTCGATGGCGGGATCACGAGCGTGGTGTGAGGCGTTGTTCGTGCAACGTGTGCGCGGTGTCCGCGACCATGCAATCAAGGATCAAACAATGAAGTCGAATTCTGAAAGTCCCTCCACGCCGCTGCGCGTGCTCGCTGGCCTGACGCTCGCATTGACGCTGGGCGCGGTGGTCCAGACGGCTCACGCCGCCGACTGGATCGTCTCGGGCAACGACGGCAAGTATCAGCGTGTGGAAGGGCGCGACACCTACCTCGCGAACCCGCCGCCGGACACGCTCACGCTACTCGACGCGAGCCACTTTCCGCCCCAGGTCAAGGCGACCGTTGAAGTCGAAAACGGCATTCAAGGGCCGCCGCAAGCCGTGGCCGTGACGCCCGACGGCGCGCTCGCCCTGGTAGCCGCGCCCACGCGTTACGACGAAGCCGCGAAGAGACTGGTCATGGACCCGTTCCTGCAGGTGGTCGATCTCCACGCTACGCCGCCCGCCGTCACGCGCGTCGACCTGGGCACGCATCCACAGGGCATCGCGATCGATCGCAGCGGGCGTCTTGCGCTCGTGACCGGCGTGGACGGTCGCGTGGCCGTAGTGCAGATCGACGGCACCAGCGTGAAGATTGCCGACTGGCTCAAGCTGGGCGAAAAGCGTCTGGCGGGCGTGAGCTTCACGCATGATGGCCGCCATGCGCTGGTGTCGCTGCGCGATGAACAAGGCGTGGCCGTGCTCGACGTCAACGATGTTCATGTGAGCGATACGGGCGTGCGTCTGTCGTCAGGTGTTGCGCCTTACACCATCGACGTATCGAGCGACGGCAAATGGGCCGTGGTAAGCGACGTCGGCCTCGCCGGGCTGCCCAACTATGCGGGCAAGCTGGCGGGCGATGCGGACGCCATCACGCTCATCGATGTCTCGCACGAGCCGTTCCGTGCGGTCCAGCATCTCACGGTGCCTTCGTTGCCCGAAGGCGTGGCGATTTCGCCGGATGGACGCTGGATCGGCGTGCAGGCAATGGACGGCTCGAACCTCACGCCCGATAACCCGGGCCGTCACGCGCGCGGCAAGGTCGTGCTGTTCGAGATCCGCAATGGCGTGGCGCATCAGGTGGCCGAAGCGCCCGGTGGCGAGGCCGCGCAGGGCATCGTCTTCACGGCGGACAGCAAGTATCTGATCGTGCAGTTCAACGTGGAGCATCAACTGGCGCTCTACGCGGTCAACGGCGGACATCTGCGCGATACGGGCAAGCGCATCGAAATCAAGGGCGGCCCGTCCTCGCTGCGCACGACGCCGCGATAAAGAGGCACGACGCACATGCTGGCGGGCCGGCTGGCATGTGCGTAAAAAACCATATCAATCAAGACAACTAACTTCTAGCCATTCCGGATTTCATACAGTCGATCATGCCTCATTCGATACCAACACTCTGCGGCTCGCTCGCGGGCCAGCCGTTCACCTTCAATGTCAAGGTGCACAACGCCGCCTATCGCGAACTGGGCCTCGACTACACCTTCGTGAGCTTCGGCGTCGAAGATGCGCCGCTCGCCGTGCAGGCGATCCGCACGCTCGGGATTCGCGGCATGAACGTGACGATGCCGCATAAGCAGGCGGTGATTCCGCATCTGGATGCGCTGGACGAAACGGCGCGCGAAATCGGCGCAGTCAATACCATCGACAATCGTTTAGGAAAGCTGACCGGTTACAACACCGATTGCGTGGGCGCGGTGCGCGCGCTGGAAGAGGTCACCACTTTGCCCGGCAAACGCATAGCCCTGCTGGGCGCGGGCGGCGCGGCGCGGGCGATTGCGTGGGGCGCGCAACGCGCGGGCGCCAGTGTGACGGTTTTCAATCGCACAGCCGAGCGCGGGCAAAAGCTCGCCGACGATTTCGGCCTGCGTTTCGGCGGCGCGTTGCAGGACTTCGACCCCCAAGCCTTCGACGGCGTGGTCAACGCGACGGCCGCAGGCTTTCGCGCACCCGATGCGAGCCCGCTGACGCCGCATCAACTGGCTTCGCATCTGTTTGTGATGGATGCGGCATTTCTGCCGGTGCGCACCCGCCTGATTCGCGACGCCGACGAAGCGGGCTGCGCCACCGTCGACGGCACACGCATGTTGCTGCATCAATTCTGCGGGCAGATCGAGCTTTACACGGATCGGCCTGCGCCGTTCGAGGCGATGCGCATCGCGCTGCTCGATGAGATCGAGCGCGTCACGCGCAGCGCCGCCTAGCAGGTTCATGCATCCAGCAGCCCGCGTCAGACGGGCGCTGGACGCGGCGAAATGGCGCCTGCATGCACAGGAGTTGAAATGGAAGGAGACAACATGAAGCAGCAATCGATTGCCATGACGGGTGCAGGAACGCGCGCAACGCAAAGCACTCAGGCGGACGCCGCGCAAGCCAAAGTCACCTCGGCGGATCTCTACCGCGCGGCGTGGGCGGCCTCGATCGGCAGTGCGCTGGAGTATTACGATTTCGCGCTCTACAACCTGGCTTCCGCGCTGATTTTCGGGCCGTTGTTCTTTCCGTCGAGCGATCCCGCGCTGGGTTTGATCGCGAGCTTCGGTGCGTATTTCATCGGCTTCGCGATCCGGCCGGTGGGCGGCATTCTGTTTGGGGCGCTGGGCGACCGCTACGGACGCAAGTTCGTGCTGATGGCGACGATCCTGCTGATGGGCGTGGCGAGCACGCTGATCGGCGTATTGCCCACGTATGCGAGCGTGGGCATCTGGGCGCCGATCCTGCTGGTGGGCTGCCGCCTGCTGCAAGGGCTAGGCGCGGGCGCGGAACAGGCGGGCGCAGCGGTGCTGATGGCCGAATTCGCGCCGCCGCAACGGCGTGGCTATTTTGCGGCGCTGCCGTTCATGGGCGTGTTGCTGGGCACCGTGATGGCCGCGGCGATCTACTTCGCGCTCGTGCGTGTGGAAGATATTTCGCAAACGCCGCTCTGGCGTGTGCCTTTTCTGCTGAGCGCGGTCATCATCGCCGTGGCGGTGTGGATTCGCCTGCGCCTGCGTGAATCGCCGTCGTTCGCGCGGCTCGAAGCGCGCCAGCAGATCAAGGAAAGCCCGCTGCGCCATCTGATGCGCCACTCCCGCCCGACCGTCCTCAAGGTGATTGGCCTGCGCATGGCTGAGAATGGCGGATCGTCGATTTATCAGTCGCTTGCGATCAGCTATATCGCGACTGCGACAGGGCTGAAGGGGCAGATCGGGCCGCTCGCGCTGCTGTTCGCGGGCGCATCCGGTGCCATCGTGATTCCGCTTGCAGGACTGCTTAGCGATCGTATCGGTCGCGTGAAAACATACCGCATTTTTGCGGTTTATCAGCTTGTTCTGGCGTTTCCCACCTGGTGGGTGCTGAGCCTGGGCAACGCCACAGCGAGCATCGTCATGCTGTGTGTGACGCTGGCCGGCGTGTGGGGTATGTTCGCGACACAAGGCGCTTTGCTGCCTGAATTGTTCGGCGCGCAGCATCGCTATGCGGGCGTAGCGGTGGGGCGCGAGTTGTCGGCGGTGGTGGCGGGCGGCGTCGCGCCGCTGGTGGGCGCGTCGATCATCGCTTACGCAACGTCACACTGGGGTGCGGGCCATGGCGCCGCTGGCACCGTGCTTGCGTGGATTCCGCTAGCCAGTTATGTGGCAGTCCTGAGTTTGATCGGCGTCTTGACGACGTTCCATATTCCCGAAACGCGCGGGCGCAGTCTCGACGACCTCAACGACGCCTGATTTTCATTTAGGCAAGGCATTCCCGCAGTCCAACGGCGGCCATTCAGGCCGCCGTTTTTCATTTCCGCCGCACGTTCGCGCGCTCCAGTTTCGCTTCAGTCTGTCCCCATAAAATTCTTCACGTGGAGATTTATTGCAAATTTCGCAATACTTCTCTGCTTGACGAAGTTATGGAACCGGTTCCATAATTCGCGCCGCTTCAGAACGTCGCACCCTCTCGATGGGGAATGGTCCCGTTGGAGCGAGTTTGCGCGCGGTCGGCAAGCGTGTTGGGGCAGTGCCGCATGGCGTCGGGCCATGCGGGCAGGGCCGCGTAACCATTCAGAAAAATGCAAAAGATCAACCCGCAGCAAGCTGGCGACGCCTTGCGCAGTGCGCGCGATATGCACGGCGCGCCGTCCAGCGCTCGCCGGCGCACCCTGCTCAAAACCCTGGTGGCGGCGCTGACGCACGCCGGCTTCCTGGCGGTCGCGCCGAGCGCCTTCGCGGGCGCACCGTTTGGCGCGACGGATTTCGTCGCGCTCTCGCAGGCGTTGACCGGGCGCCGGAATCTGGATGTGGGCATTGGCGCGCGGCTCTTCACGGCGCTTGGCAACGCAGACCGCGGTTTTGCCGCGCGCGCGGCCGCACTGGCGCAGCGCATGCAGCCCGGAGTCACGCCGCAGCAACTGCTCGCCGCCGCAGACGCCGCGAATCTGGGCGACACGGCGCACGCCATCGTCGCCGCCTGGTACACGGGCACCGTGGGCCACGGCACGAAAGCCGTGATGGTCACTTACGCGAACGCGCTGATGTACGGCACGGTCGGCGACGGCATGAGCCCGCCCACCTACTGCGCGAACGGCCCGCTCTGGTGGACCGCCGAGCCGCCGCCCGCCGACGTGACGTCTCCCGCCGTGGCAGCCGCCGCTCGTCGCGCGAAAGCTGTGGCGCCAGCCGCCACGCACACCGCCGCATCCGCTCACCGATCCGCCTGAACGTCCGCACCTCACCCATGAAAACACCCGTATTTGAAGCGAATGGCGATGTCACGGCTGATGTCGTGATCGTCGGTTCCGGCGTGGTCGGCGCATTGATCGCCGATCAACTCGTGAGCGAAGGCCATTCCGTGCTGATGCTCGAAGCCGGTCTGCGTATCGAGCGCGCCCAGGCCGTCGAGAACTGGCGCAACATGCCGTTCGACAATCGCGTCGGCTCCGATTTTCAGGGCCTCTATCCGCAAGCCGAGCACGCGCCCGCGCCGCTGTATTTCCCGAAGAACAACTACGTGGGCCTGAGCGGGCCGGACGGCAACAGCTTCCAGCAGGGCTATCTGCGCACGGTGGGCGGCACGACCTGGCACTGGGCTGCTTCGTGCTGGCGCCATCTGCCAGTGGACTTCCGCATGCACTCGACCTATGGCGTGGGCCGCGACTGGCCCATCGCCTACGAGGAACTGGAGCCGTACTACTGCCGCGCGGAAGAACAACTGGGCGTGGCCGGTCCGAACGATCCGTCGATGCAGTCGCCGACCGAACGCAGCCGCCCGTATCCGATGGACATGGTGCCGTGGGGCCACGGCGACAAGCGCTTCGCCGAAGTGGTGAACGCGCACGGCTATCACTCGATTCCCATTCCGCAGGCGCGCAGCACGCGCCCATGGAATGGCCGCCCGACTTGTTGCGGCAACAACAATTGCCAGCCGATCTGCCCGATCGGCGCGATGTACAACGGCATCCATCACGTGCAGCGCGCGGAGCACAAGGGCGCGCATGTGCTCGCGGAATCGGTGGTCTATCGCATTGATACCGACGAGCACAACCGCATCACGGCCGTGCACTGGTACGACAAGGCGCACAAGTCGCACAAGGCCAGCGGCAAGCGCTTCGTGCTGGCCTGTAACGGCATCGAAACGCCGCGCCTGCTGCTGCTCGCCGCCAACGAACGCAATCCCAACGGCATTGCGAACGCGTCGGATCAGGTAGGCCGCAACATGATGGACCACTCGGGCTTCCACTGCACCTTCCTCGCTGACGAACCGATGTGGCTGGGACGCGGCCCCGCGCAGAGCAGCTGCATCGTCGGCCCGCGCGATGGCGATTTCCGTGGCCAGTACTCGGCGAACAAGATGATTCTCAACAACATCTCGCGCGTCGGGCCGGCGACGCAGCAGGCGCTGAAGCTGGGCCTCGTCGGCAAGGAACTCGATGATGAGATTCGCCGCCGCGCGATTTATGGCGTGGATCTGTCGATCAGCCTGGAGCCGCTGCCCGATCCGGACAATCGTCTCACGCTGAGCAAGACGCGCACCGATCCGCACGGCCTCGCGTGCCCGGATATCCACTACGACGTGGGCGACTACGTGCGCAAAGGTGCCGAAGCCGCGCACAAGCAGCTCGAACACATCGGCAGCCTGTTTAACGCGGTGGAATTCAACATCACGACTGCGTTGAACGCGAACAACCACATCATGGGCGGCACCATCATGGGTGCGAGCGCGAAGGATTCGGTTGTCGATGGCAACTGCCGCGCGCACGATCACGACAACCTCTGGTTGCCGGGCGGTGGGGCGATGCCGTCCGCTTCGGTTGTGAACACGACGCTGTCGATGGCCGCACTCGCTATCAAGGCGGCCGATTCGATCTCGGCCAGTCTGAAGGGGTGAGCCATGAGGATTGCTGATCGATTCATTGGAAGCACGAAAATGGCTGTTGCCGCGCTGCTGATGGGCGCGGTGCAATTCGCATGGGCGCAAGCGCCTGGCGCCAGCGACGCCGATCCGGCCTTGATCGCCAAAGGTCACCAGCTTGCCGTTGCGGCGGACTGTATGGCCTGCCATACCGCGGTCAATGGCGGCAAGCCGTTCGCGGGTGGTTACGGCATCGCCTCGCCGATGGGCACGATTTATTCGAGCAACATCACGCCTTCGAAGACGGCCGGTATCGGCGAATACACGGAAGTGCAGTTCGCACGCGCATTGCGCGAAGGCGTGCGCGCAGACGGCGCGCATCTCTATCCGGCCATGCCCTACACCTCGTACACGGGCCTGACCGATGACGACGTGCATGCGCTCTACGCGTACTTCATGCACGGCGTCGCGCCGGTCGACGCAGCCGCGCCGCAGACGAAACTGCCGTTCCCGTTCAACGTGCGCGCGTCGATGGCGCTATGGAATACGCTCTATCTGCGCGAGCGCCGTTTCGAGCCCGATCCGCAGCACGATGCGCAATGGAACCACGGTGCGTATCTCGCGAACGTGCTCGCGCATTGCAGTGCCTGCCATACGCCGCGCAACTTCATGATGGCCGAGGACGCGAAGCAGGAACTGGGCGGTGCGCAACTGGGCCCGTGGTACGCGCCGAATATCAGCTCCGATGCGGTGAGCGGGATTGGCGCGTGGAGCGACGCGGAACTCGTGAGCTACCTGAAGACGGGCCGCGCGCCCGGCAAGAATCAGGCCGCCGGTCCAATGGCCGAAGCGGTGCAGAACAGCCTGCAATATCTCTCCGACGACGATCTCGGCGCAATCGTCGCGTATCTGCGCAACACCCCGCCGATCCGCGACGCACGCGAGACGAAGCCTGCGTTTGCGCATGGCGCGTCCGCGAGCGTGGAAACGGATTTGCGCGGCATGCAGCCGTCGAACGCCAATGGCACGCTGACCAGCGGCGCTGCGCTCTTCAGTGGCTATTGCGCAAGCTGTCACCGCGCGGACGGTACAGGCAGCCCGAGCCAGGCGTATCCCTCGCTTTCCGCCAATACGGCGACGGGTTCGCTCAATCCGTCGAATCTGCTTGCCGCGATGCTCTATGGCGTGGATCGCGAAACAGGCGGCCAGCACGTGTTGATGCCGAGCTTTGGCGAGGACTCCTATGTTCAGCCTTTGAACGACGAGCAGGTGGCGTCGATTGCGAATTACGTGCTCGCACAATATGGCAATGCCGATGTCCATGTCTCGGTTGAGGATGTCGTCGAAGCGCGCAACGGCGGGCCACGCCCGCTGCTGGCGCGGCTGCAACCGGTGATGGTGCCGGGTATGGTCGTCGCGGTGTTGCTCGTGATCGGTCTGGCGGTGGGCTTCGTGCGTCGTGCGCGCCGGCGCGCATCGGCGCCGGTCGCCGTGACGCAGGCTGAGAAGGTATGACGGCACGGATAGCAGCCACGGCGAACGTGCGCCGGATCGCCACGTTCGCCGTGTTTGGCGGCGCGGCGGCGTTTTCCGGCGCCGCCGCTGCGCAGGGCAGCATTACACTTTCAGGCATTGTCGATGGCGGCTTTGGCTATAGCAGCAACGTGCGTGTGGCGCAGACCGCGGGCGCGGCGGGGACGCCTGCCGTCTACGTGGGACAACCGAGCTACGGCTTCCAGAGCGGCACCTGGAACGGCGACCGCTGGCGTCTGATCGGCTCGGAAGACCTGGGCGCGGGTCGCAGGGCGCTGTTCGACTTCGAAAATGGCTTCAATCTGGGCACGGGCGCGGCGGGGCAGAGCGGCCGGCTGTTTGGCCGCCAGGCCTGGATGGGTATCGCCGACGAGAACCTGGGCACGCTCACGCTGGGTCGCCAGTACGATGCCATCGTCGATATGGTCGGCGCGATCGGTCCCACGAGTTTTCTCACGGGCATGGCCGCGCATCCCGGCGATATCGACAACGTCGACAATAACGCGCGCATCAACAGTTCGATCAAGTACGCAAGCCCGCAACGTTATGGCCTGCAATTCGAGGCGGTCTACGGCTTTGGCGGCGAGGCGGGCAGTGTCGCGGCACGCAATGCGTGGAGCGTGGGGCTCGCATATCGCGAAGGACCGCTGAACCTTGCCGCCGCGTATCTGCATGCCAATAGCGACGCCGCGCAGGGCGCATGGAACGGCATCTATGACGGCTACTATTCGTCGTCGATCAACGAGGGCTTTGCATCGGCGGCGCGGCTCGATGTGTTCGCCGCTGCGCTGACGTACCGCTATCGCGCGTTGACTGCGGGGCTCAACTGGAGCAACGCGCGTTACGACTCGGGCGCGGGTTCGCTATTCGCGGGCAGCGCCATCTTCGATACGGTGCAGGCGACCTTGAGCTGGCAGGCAACGGCCGCGCTGCGCGTGGCGGGCGGCTACGGCTATACGCATCGCAGCGCCGTGAGCGACGCCGGTAGCGCGCAATATCACGAGTTCAACCTCTCGGCGTTCTATGCGCTGAGCAAACGCACCTGGCTCTACGGGCTGGTGGGTTATCAGCAGGCCAGTGGCGCCACGCTCGACGCCTGGGGCAATGCGGTCGCGGCGACAGCGTCGCTGGGCGATGTGTCGAACGGCGCGTCATCGGCGAACGGCCGGCAGGTGGTGGCGCGCTTAGGCTTGCGGCAACTGTTTTGAAGGATGCCGACCAGGGCGGCGTCAGCTGTTTAGCGGCGAAGTTAGGGGCCCCCACCCATTGACGTCGCCGGACGATTTTGCGATACAGAATATAATTCCGCCGGACCCGCGCCCTGCGGTGAACCGCGTTCTCTATTCCCACTATCGCAATGTCTGATACCGCGCAGAAGCCGGCCCGAGCAAGCGCTCACAAGGAAGATCGCCATTTCGTCACCGCGCTCGCGCGCGGGCTCGAAGTCCTCGCGTGCTTTCGCGGTGGCGACACGACGCTGACCAATCAGGAAATCGCCCAGCGCTGCAAGTTGCCCCGCTCGACGGTCTCGCGCCTGACGATGACGCTCACGAAGCTGGGCTACCTGATTCATCTGGAAGACACCGGACGTTATCGGCTGGGGACGGCGTGCCTCGCGCTGGGCAGTTCGATGCTCGCACGCCTGGACGTGCGCAAGCTCGCGCGCCCCATGATGCAGGAGCTTTCCGAATTTTCGGGCGGCACGGTGTCGCTGGGCGTGCGCGACCGGCTGTCGATGCTGTATATCGAAAGCTGTCGCAGCACGGCGGCGCTCGCGCTGACCCTCGACGTGGGTTCGCGCATTCCACTGGGCACCTCGGCGATCGGGCGGGCATGGCTTGCAGCGGTTCCCGCACGCGAGCGCGAAGAGGTGATGGAGCAGATCCACGAACTCGACGATGTCGCGTGGCCAGGCGTGCGGCGCGGCATCGAGCAGGGCGTGAGCGATCACGCCGAACTGGGTGTGACCTGCTCGTTCGGCGAATGGCAGAAAGACGTGAACGGCATTGCGCGCGCGTTTGAACCGGGCGGCGGGCTGCCGGTGATGGCGATCAATGTGGGCGGACCTTCCTTTTCGCTTACGCCGAAATTTCTACTCGACGAAGTGAAACCGCGGCTGTTGCACATGATCGCGCAACTGGAAGCCGCCATAGCGGGACGATAAAGGTGAAGGCGCAGACACGGCGATAGCCGGTGTGTCTGCGCCTTTTCTTCTTGATCGAATAATTCGGTATGCGAAATTAATCCGGCGTGATCGATGCAATAGTCGAAATCCAGACAGCCTGGAGTGAAGTCCGCGACGCAGAATCCCGTGCGCAGGACGTTATGCGGAATACGTCACTTCAAATCTAACGCTCGTGGCGCCAGAAAAATCCTGGCTTTCAATTTAGCCCCTCGCCAGTGGGGTTTTTCCCGATCTATTGAGTTCAATCGGCGCTTTACAGCGCCGGAGGCTCCGCGTTAGCATTTCTGCAGTGCAGAATTCATGATTGCTTTGCAGAATAATCTGATGGTGTGGTGCGGCTCCAGTCCGGAAGCCGCGCCTCGCCTATGGAGGCCTGTGGATTCCATGAGTATCGATCTCCAGTCGAGCTTCAGCGGCACACGTCCCGTCGCGCCTGCGCATGCTTTCGATGTCGGGCGTCTTGCTGGGTGGATGCGCGAGCATGTCGATGGCTTCAATGGCCACGTCAGCGTCGAGCAATTCAAGGGGGGCCAGTCGAATCCCACCTTTTTGCTCGAATCCGCTGGCGCGCGCTACGTGCTACGGCGCAAGCCGCCTGGTGAACTGCTGCCTTCCGCGCATGCGGTGGAGCGCGAATACCGCGTGATCCGCGCGCTCGCGCAGACCGAGGTGCCGGTTGCGAAGACCTATGCGCTGTGCGAGGACGCCGATGTGATCGGCTCGCCGTTTTACCTCATGGAGTACGTGGAAGGCCGTATTTTCTGGGACGCGGCGTTGCCCGACATGACGCGCGAAGCCCGCACGGCGATCTATGGCGAGATGAATCGCGTGATTGCTGCGCTCCATTCGGTCGATCCCGATGCGATTGGCCTGAGCGATTATGGCCGCGCGGGCAACTATATCGAGCGGCAGGTCGCGCGCTGGACGCGCCAGTATCGCGCCTCGGAAACCGAACGCATCGAGGCGGCAGACGAACTGATCGACTGGCTACCCAAACATATTCCACCAGGCGACGAGCGCCGCATCGTGCACGGCGATTATCGGCTCGATAACGTCATTTTTCACCTGCACGAAGCGCGTATTCTCGCGGTACTCGATTGGGAGCTTTCCACGCTCGGGCATCCGCTGGTCGACTTCGCCTATCACTGCATGATCTGGCATATGCAGGCCGGTGCGCGTCGCGGCCTGGTGGGGCTCGATATTGCCGCGCTCGGTATTCCGGACGAAAAGACCTATTTGAAGCGCTATCTGGAGAAAGTTGCGCACACATCTAAATCGACCGTGCCGGAGGTGGATTGGGGTTACTACCTCGTCTTCAATATGTTCCGGCTGGTGGGCATCCTGCAAGGCGTGATGGCGCGCGCGCTGCAGGGCAACGCTTCCAATGCGCTCGCACTGGAAACAGGCCGCCGCACGCGGCCGCTTGCGGAGCAGGCCTGGGCGCTGGCGCGTCAGGTCGACGCCATGCGCTAACGCGGCGCAGATATCCAGACGCATCCATCCGGGCCGACTTCCGGCCGACAACTCACGCGGACAAGACATATGAACTTCGAACACTCGGGCAAGGTGAAGGAACTTCAGGCGCGTCTTACGGCCTTTATGGATCAGCATGTCTATCCGGCGGAAAAGCAGTTCGCCGCAGAAATGGACGCCGCGCGCCAGGCGGGCAACCCGTGGCAGCCCGCGCCGGTGATGGAGCAGCTCAAAGACAAGGCGCGCGCCGCCGATCTGTGGAATCTGTTTCTTCCCCCGCATGAAGGCCAGGGCGGCCTGACGAATCTGGAATATGCGCCGCTGTGCGAAATCATGGGCCGATCCGCGATTGGCGCGGAACCGTTCAATTGCTCGGCGCCCGATACGGGCAACATGGAAACGCTGCTGCGCTATGGCAGCGAAGCGCAAAAACGTGAATGGCTCGCGCCGCTGCTGGACGGCAAGATCCGCTCGGCGTTTGCGATGACGGAGCCGGCGGTCGCATCGTCGGATGCAACCAATATCGAGGCGCGCATCGAGCGCGACGGCGATCACTATGTGATCAACGCGCGCAAATGGTGGACCTCGGGCGCGAACGATCCGCGCTGCAAAATCCTTGTTTTCATGGGCAAGACCGATCCCGAAGGCGCGAATCGCCATCAGCGCCAGTCGATGGTGCTGGTGCCGCTCGATACGCCTGGCGTGACGGTGCTGCGTCATCTGCCGGTGTTCGGCTACGACGATGCGCCGCATGGTCACGCCGAAGTGCTGTTCGAGAATGTGCGCGTGCCGTTGACGAATGTGTTGCTGGGCGAGGGGCGTGGCTTCGAGATCGCGCAGGGGCGACTGGGGCCGGGCCGCATTCACCATTGCATGCGCTTGATTGGCCGCGCCGAGCGTGCGCTCGAAGCGATGTGCCAACGCACCACGCAGCGCACCGCCTTCGGTCGCAAGATTGCCGATCAGGGCGTCACGCGCGAGCGCATCGCCAATGCGCGCATCCTGATCGACCAGGCGCGCTTTCTGGTGCTGCACGCAGCCTGGAAAATGGATGAGGTTGGCAACAAGGCGGCGCGCAAGGAGATCGCCATGATCAAGGTGGCCGCGCCCGCAATGGCCTGCCAGGTGATCGACTGGGCGATTCAGGCGCACGGCGGTGGCGGCGTAAGCGACGATTTCGGCCTTGCACGCGCCTACGCGAGCGCCCGCACGATCCGTCTCGCCGATGGCCCGGACGAGGTGCATCGCAACGCCATCGCCAAGATGGAACTCGCGGCCTACCTTTAAGCCGAGGAGCGAACCATGAACGCCATTTCACCTCCGGTTACCGAGCCGAACAGCACGCCGTTTGCGAGCATCGGCGACCAGATCCGTCAATGGGCCGTGGAGCAGGGCGATCATCCCGCGCTGATCTGTGAAGGCATGACCTACAGTTACGCCGATCTCGACGTCATGATCGACCGATGCGCGAGCGCGCTGCAACGCGATGGCGTTGCGCCCGAAGACGTGATCGCGATCTGCGCGAATGCCTCGCCCTGGTATGTGGCGGTGTTTCTGGGCGCCCTGCGTGCGGGCGTGGCCGTCGCCCCGCTCGCGCCATCCTCGCATCCGGACAGTCTCGCCGCCATGATCGCGAATTCCGGCGCGCGCGTGTTGTTCCTTGACGCGTCCGTGCGCGATGCCCTGCAAAGCGCGGCGACGCCGCCCGACGTGCGCAGCGTGCGGCTGGATGCGCAAGACGAAGCCGCAGATATTACGGCCATCGACGCCTGGCTTGCGCCGCGCGGAAGGGTGCCGCGCCATGTCGAAATCAAGCCCGTATGGGCCTTCAACATCATCTATTCGTCGGGAACGACCGGCTTGCCCAAGGGCATCGTGCAATCGCACGCGATGCGCTTCGCCTATGCGGCGCGCACGGTCGAGCGCGGCTACGGACCGCAGGCGGTCACGCTGATTTCGACGCCGCTCTATTCGAACACCACGCTCGTGAGCTTTTTCCCCACGCTCCAGCTGGGCGGCACCGTCGTACTGATGCCGAAGTTCGATACGAAGCGCTATCTGGAACTGGCGCAACAGCATCGCGCGACGCACACGATGCTCGTGCCCGTACAGTATCAACGCCTGATGGCCGAACCCGATTTCGACCGCTACGATCTATCGACGTTTGTGTCGAAGTCCTGCACGAGTGCGCCGTTTTCGGCGCGCGTGAAGGCCGATGTGGTGCGCCGGTGGCCTGGGAGTCTCACCGAGTTTTACGGCATGACAGAAGGCGGCGCGTCGTGCGAACTCAGCGCCAACGACCACCCGGACAAACTCCATACCGTTGGCCGCGTGATGTCCGGCCACGAGATGCGCCTGATCGACGCCGCCGGCAACGAACTGCCGCCGGGCAGTATCGGCGAGATTGTGGGCCGCTCGCCAACGATGATGACGGGCTACTATCGCCAGCCCGACAAGACCGCAGAAGCAGAGTGGCACGACCGCGACGGCCAGCGTTTCATCCGCACCGGCGATATTGGCCGCTTCGACGAAGACGGCTTTCTTGTGCTGATGGATCGCAAGAAGGACATGATTATTTCGGGCGGTTTTAACGTCTATCCCAGCGATCTCGAACAGGTGTTATTGCAGCATCCGGATATCGCGGAAGCGGCCGTTGTCGGTATCGCTTCGGAACGCTGGGGAGAAACGCCCGTGGCCTTTGTGACGTTGCGCGACGGCGCAGCGATGGACGGCGAAGCGCTCGCAGGCTGGGCGAACGAGCGTTTAGGGAAGATGCAGCGGCTTGCCGAAGTGGTGATCGCGCAAGCATTGCCCCGTAGTGCGATCGGCAAGATCCTCAAGCGTGAATTGCGCGAGAGCTTCAAGCCTTCCCGCGCGCTTTGAGTTCAGGCGCGCCGCCTGGCGCGCCTTTTCTAATTTCACTTCGCTGCAGCCACGGCCGTATCGGGCAGCGCCTTGATATTGCCGCCTTCCACGACCGCCACCACCGCACGGCCCATGGTGATGCCGCCGCGCGCATCCACGCCGTTCAAACCGTGCGGATTATTTTGCGGCGAGAGCGATTTCAGCGCCTGATCGTAGGCTTTGCGGATCGCGGTGGCATCGCTGGTTGTGCCCGCAACCTTCATCGCCTGCGCCGTGGCCCAGACCGCCGTGTAGTTGAGCGAGGCTTCCTGGCTCGGCAGACGGCCGCCGTGCGTCTTCGAAAAGCGCGCGACGAAGGATTTGGCGTCGGGCGAAGGATCGTCGCCAATCGGCATCACGCCAATCGACCCGTCGAGCGCGCCGTAGCCGCCCGCGATCTTCGCGACTTCGTCGAGCTTGGCCTGATCCATCACCACAAAGCCGCCCTTGAAGCCCAGTTCGCGGGCCTGGCGGATGATGAGGCCGGTCGGCTCGGACGGGCCGCCCACGAAGATCACCTTGGGTTTCGAGGCCAGCACGCGGCTCACGCCGCTGTAGAAGTCGGTGGCGCGGTTGTACGACATCGGGTTGTCCGCGACGATGGTGCCACCCGCCGCCTGCCATGCGGGCTTGAACGCGGCGGTCCAGGCTTTGCCATAGTCGGTATCGGTGTTCGCGATGGCGGCGTCCTTGCCGAACTTGTCCATCTCGTACTTCACGAATGCCGGCGTATACGAGGTGAATTCCGGCGGGATGCGGATCGTGAGCGGATTGCCGCGCGCTGCCAGCTGCGGCACGCTGGTATAGGCGAGCAGGAGCAGCTTCTGCTGCTGGTTGATCGTCTGGACTGCGTAGCAACCGCCCGAGTGCGGGACCAGCACGACGCTGGCGTTGTATTCCTGCGAAAGACGGCGCGCGTTGATGGCGGTTTCGCTCGGATTGTACTGGTCGTCTAGCGCCACGACATCGAGTTTGATCTTCTTGCCGCCTACCACCAACCCGGCCTGATTGATTTCGGCAACGGCCATCTGCATGCCTTCGAGCACTTCCTGACCGTATTTTGCGGCGCCGCCGCTAAGCGGCCCCGAATACCCGATGTGAACGGCGGCCTCCTGCGCGATCGCTGGCGCGGCCAGCGTAAACGAGACGGCAAAGGTTGCGGCAACCGCGAGAGACAGCTTCCTGACGATCATGAACGTATCCTCGAAGGGGTGACGATGAAGAACCGCTGAGTCGAAACGTGGCGAAAATGTGAAACGTCAGCCGCCGACATAGGCGCGCCGTACGGCTTCGTTGCCGGCCAGGCTCTCATAAGTGCCTTCCAGCACGATGCGGCCCGATTCCACGACATAGGCACGGTGCGCGATCTTGAGCGCTGCGTGCGCGTTCTGTTCGGCTAGCAGTACGGTGGTGCCCGCGCGATTGATGCGCTGGATCACCTCGAAGGTCTGCTTGACCACCAGCGGTGCGAGGCCGAGCGAGGGTTCGTCGAGCAACAGCACGCGCGGGCGGCTCATCAGCGCGCGGCCAATCGCCACCATCTGTTGCTGGCCGCCGCTCAACGATCCGGCGGGATCGTCCTTGCGGCTGACCAGATCGGGAAAGAGTGTGAGCACGTCGTCCAGGCGCTGGCGGTTGCCCGCCCGGTCGCGCCGGTGTGCATACGCGCCCAGCATCAGGTTCTTGAGTACCGACATCGCCGGAAACAGCTTGCGGCCTTCGGGGCAGTGGATCACGCCCGCACGGACCACATCGGCGGGCCGCTTGCCGACCAGATCGACGTCCTTCAGGCGGATCTGCCCGCCGCTCGCCCGCGTGAGCGCGCTGGCCGCGCGAAAGATCGAACTTTTGCCTGCGCCGTTCGCGCCCAGCAGCACCACGAGTTCGCCTTCATCAGCGTGCAGGTTGATGCCGTGTAACGCGCGGAAGCTGCCGTAATCGAGGCTTACGTCATTGAACGTCAGCATGTTCGCTCCCGAGATAGGCGTCGATGACGGCCTGGTTTTTGCGGATGGCGTCGGGGGTGCCTTCGGCGATTTTTTCGCCGTGATCGAGCACCATGATCTTGTCGGCGAGATTCATGATCATGCTCATCTTGTGTTCGACGAGGCACACGGTCATGCCGCGCCGCGCGATTTTGCGGATCAAGGCGGCGAGGCCATCCGTTTCTTCGGGGTTCACGCCGCCTGCCGGTTCGTCGAGCAAGAGCAGCGTGGGGTCGGTCGCCAGCGCGAGCGCAATCGCCACGCGTTTGCGCTCTTCCTGCGTGATGCCGCCCGCGGGCTTGGATTCCAGATGCGCAAGGCCGACGAAATCGAGCGCTTCGCGCGCCTTGTCGCGACAGGCATGTTCTTCCGTTTTGCAGCGCGAGGTGCGCAGCAGGGCGTCCCAGAGATTCGAACGCGTGCGCAGACGGTGCCCGACGATCAGGTTCTCCAGCACGGAAGCCGTTTCGAACAACGCGGTAGCCTGGAAGGTGCGCGCCACGCCCAGGCGCGCCATCTGATCGGCGCGCAGGCCCGTGACATCCTGACCGCGCAGTCGGATCGTGCCGGCGCTCGGCCGGTACATGCCGCTGATCAGATTGAAGAACGTGGTCTTGCCTGCGCCGTTAGGGCCGATGATGGCGTTCACCCTGCCTTCGTCGATCTGCGTGCTGACGTTCGTGACAGCCTTCAGGCCTCCGAACTGTTTCGAGAGCGTGCTGATTTCAAGCATGGCCGTCTCCGCTTGAGGTGGCGCGACGCGCGGGCGGCGCGGTGACATCGCGCAGCGCAATGCGGCTGCGTACGCTCTGATAGAGTCCCACGAGGCCGCGCGGCAGGAAAATCAGCAGCAGGATCAGCAAGGGGCCAAAGACGATAAAGCGGTAGTCCTGCATGAACTGCAGCGACTGCGTGAGCCACGGCAGCGCAATTGCGCCCAGCAGCGGCCCGACCAGCGTGCCGATGCCGCCCACGACCGCGTACATCGTCATATCGAAGGTGTGGCTGATGTTGGCGAGATCAGGCCCAAGAAAGCGCACGAAGCCCGCGTAGAGGCCGCCTGCAATGCCCGCGTAAAACGTCGAGATCAGGAACGCCAGCATCTTGTTACGCATCAGATCGATGCCGAGCGCTTGCGCGAGATGCTCGCTGTTACGGATCGCGACGAAGGTATGGCCCAGCAACGAATGCACGATGCGATGCATCAGCCACATGCCCGCGGCGAGAAACGCGAACGTGAGGTAATAGAGCGCGCGCGGGCTTTCGAACGAAACCGGCCCGATATCGGGCGGCGCGGCAATGCCGATGATGCCCACCACGCCGTGCGTGACGCTGTCCCACTTCTCGATCACCAGAAAGATGATGTAGCCCACGCAGAGCGTGAAGATCGCGAAGTAATTGCCTTTCAGCCGCAGCGAAACAATGCCGACGAAAAAGCCCAGCACCACGCTCAACACGCCCGCAAGCGCGAAGGCCGCCCAGAAAGGCACTTGATAATCGACGGTAAGAATCCCCACCGTATAGGCGCCGACCGCCATGAAGCCGCCATGCGCGAGATTGAACTGGCCGGTGTAGCCGGTCAGCAGATTCAGCCCCACTGTGGCGAGCGCAAAGATATAGGCCGTGGACATGACCGTGAGCGAATAGTCGTTGCGCACCAGAAACGGCAGCACGAGCCCGGCGATGAACAGCGCGATCCAGCCGAGATGACGCGTCAGCGGCGTCTGCGAGGTCGTGGTCATGATGCGCGCATCTCCCGCGAAAAGAGCCCTTGCGGACGCAGCGACAGGATCGCCACGAGCAGCACGAAGGCGATCAGGTCCTGATAGTCGGGCGAGACGTAGAACGCGCCGAAGCTTTCGGCAAGCCCGATGATCAGGCCGCCCGCTACCGCGCCGGGCACGCTGCCCATTCCGCCCAGGATGATGATGACGAAAGCCTTGAGGATGACTAACTGACCCATCGCCGGATAGACCAGGTTGATGGGCGCATAGAGCGCGGCGGCCACGGCGGCCAGCACGCCGGAGAGGGCGAAGGTGGCCATGCCCACCTTGCGCGGATCGATGCCCATGAGCGCCGCGCCTTCGCGGTTCTGCGCTACCGCAAGGATGGTTGATCCCGCAACGGTGTGATGCAGGAACAGTTGCAGCGCCAGCACGAGGCCAAAGGCTGCAGCGACGATGAGGAGGCGCTGGATAGGTGCGATCACTCCGTTCCATTCGAGCACGCCCGACCACGGCGGCGACATGCGGTGGAAGTCGGTGCCCCAGAGCGCCTGCGCGGCGGCTTCGAGGAACAGCATGAGGCCAATGGCGGCGATCATCGGCGAGAGTTCGGGGGCGTTGCGCAGCGGGTAGAACACCAGACGCTCGGCAAGCATGGCCAGCACGGCGACGCATACGGCAGCGACAACCATGGCGCTCCAGTAGCCCAACCCGAAGCGCGAGGTGAGATAGAACGCGGCAAAGGCGCCGACCATGTAGAACGCGCCGTGCGCGAAATTGGGCACGGCCATGATCCCGTACACCAGCGTAAGGCCGAGCGCGACGAGGCTGTAGATGCCCCCGAGCGTCAGACCGTTGAGCACCTGCTGCAAAAACAGATCCACCGTGACCTCCCGAACACGGGCCTTTCGCGTCGAGCGCCGCGCGAGGCGGCAGGGCGAAGGCCGGAGATTGAACTGCCGCGCACCCGAGTGAGGATTGACGGCAGGCGTTTCGATCATGCGGTTGCTGCGAGGATTGGCCTTGAACATCGACATCTGGCCAGGTTCAATTTGGCAATGAATTCTGCAGTGCAGTCAGCCTGGGGAAAATACCAGACGGTCGTTCGAAAATCGTGAGGTCGTTAATTTTTAGCGGATTTTTCGCTGTCATCGATAGATTTTGCGGTGCAGCGAACGCCAATTGGGGTCGACTGACTGCCTTGACTCACGACCATCGTGTGTCTAAGTTCTGCAATGCAGGCAAATATTCCACTAATCGGAATCAATTCATTCTTTATCAACGCGAATGGAGGGCAGGGACGATGCGTTTCACCAACAAGGTCGCCATTGTGACCGGGGCGGCCAGCGGGATTGGCCGCGCGACGGCGCGGCGGCTCTACGCCGAGGGCGCGTCCGTTGCGCTCGTGGACCGACAGAGCGGCGCGCTCGCTGACGTAGCGGCGGAATTCGACGCCGCGCGCGTGTGGCATGGCGTCGTCGATGTAGCGCGCGAAGACGACGTGGCGCGCTGTGTGGCCGAGGTGCGCGCGCGCTTCGGCGAGATCGACGTGCTCTGCAACGTGGCGGGCATCGCCGGCGGCGATTATTCGATCGTCGCGGAAACGGACACGGCGGTCTGGCAGCAGATTCTCTCCGTCAATCTGATGGGCGTAGTTCACTTCACCAAATGGACCGCGCAGGCGATGATCGCGCGCGGCCAGGGGGCGATCGTCAACGTGGCCTCCGTGGCGGGTGTGCGCTCGGGGGCGGGCGGCAATGCGTACAGCGCCTCCAAGGCGGCCGTCATCAACCTCACGATGACGAGCGCCTGCGATCTCGCGGCTTCGCAGATCCGCGTCAATGCCGTGTGCCCGGGTCTGATCGAGACAGGCATGACGGCGCCGGTATTCGAACGCGCGCGCGAGCTGAACAAGACCGACCGGCTGGGCTACCGCTGCGAACTGCGCCGTCCGGGCCGCCCGGAAGAGGTGGCTGCGGCCATCGCCTTTCTCGCCAGCGACGACGCCAGCTATGTCACTGGCCAGGCATTGCCTGTTGACGGCGGCAATACCGCTTCGCTGAATCTGCCCGGTATGAAGGTCTGAACGCAGTGTTTATGCGGCCCGCTTTCATAGGCGGGCCGCATGCCTCACGTGGCTAAACGCGATCAGAACATATGGCGAATGCCGAGGCTCGCGCCCACCGTCGAACCGTTCACCTCGTAGAGCGCGTTGTTGATCGACAGACCCGTATCCATGCGGCCGTGGTTGTTCACGTAGCCCACCTGGCCGTAGAGCGTCGTGCGTTTCGAGAGGAAGAACTGCACGCCGCCCGAGGTCATGATCGAATGGTTCGCGCCGTTGTTGCCGTCGCGCGTGTACCAGACGCCCGCGTTCACGTTGAGGTAAGGCGTGACGAAGTAGCTCGCACCCCCCGAATAGACGCTGTTGTCGAACGACCCCGCCACTTTGTAAAGCGCGTAGGAGGCCGAAATGGTCAGGCTGTTTTCGAAGCGGTAGGTGGCGCCCAGCGTGCGGCCCACGAATTCCACGGTGCTCGGGATCGGCGTGCTGGCGGCGCTGCCGCCCGAGTTGCCGTTATAGAGCGCGCCCGTGAGCGTGAGACCGCCCAGGTGATAGCGCAGGCTCGCTGAATATTGCCGTCCTGCCTGGAAGTCGCCCGCCGATCCGCCCAGCGCGATCATGCCCGCCGCCTGGATGCCGTAGATTTCCGGCGAGGTGTAAGTGAGCGAATTGCTGTTAAAGAGGCCGGTAACGTAGACGTTATTCACGTAGCTGACCAGGCCGCTGCCGAAGTACGACATGCCGCGCGGGTCCGTATCGTAAAGCGACAGGAAGAACGGCGAGTATTGCAGACCGGCCTTCATCGAACCGTAGGGGCTGTCGATGCCCACCCACGCCTGGCGGCCGAACATATTGCCGTTCGAATTATTGAACGCGCCGTTCGCCACACTGATCCCGCTCTCCAGGGTGAAGACCGCGCGCATGCCGCCGCCCAGATCCTCGGCGCCGCGCATGCCGAAGCTCGATCCCGTCATGCCGCTGTCGGTGAACGAGAACTGGTGTCCCTCGTTCTGGCCCGTCGACGTATTCATGGTGTGGCTGGTGTAGAGCAGCGAGGCATCGACGATACCGTACAGCGTCACACTGCTCTGCGCGTGTGCGGCACTTGCCATGCCCATCAGCCCCGTCGCTGCGACCCCGGTGGCAAGCAGTTTCTTGCGTAGCGTATTGCGTTTTGACATTTTGGAATCCTGATCGACTGGAATGGCTTGAAATTGGTTGGATCAGTGCACTTCTTGTCGCGGCGCGTCAGGGTGCGCGGACGTGGCGCATGTGCGCCATCCGTGCGGGTTGCCGGCCTCGTTGAACAGCGGGTGGCCGGCTTCGACGCGTTACGCGAACGTCGTTACGGGGATTGCTGCGGTAACACGGGAAGGACGTCTTGCCGGTGAGGCCAGGTCCGGCGCGCAAGGAACAGGGCGGCGCGCCGCATGTCGGATTCGGATCGCAAGTTCAGGCTGTTGCTCGTTCACCGATTGCCTCTCCACATACCAGGTAGGGCTTGCAAGATTGTCCGGAATGTCTGTCAGACGGGGATTATTTTTGTACGGTCGTACGGAAACGTCACCCTGGGGGAAACGTGGGGGCGACACTCTAATTTTTATCGGGCGCGTGTACAGGCGGCCCGAATTGTCGTATGGGCGACAATCTGGTAGGGATTGGTAAGGTCGCGCGCTTTATGCAGCGCGCAAATAATGATTCGGAGTGCGTTGTAAATTTTGGCGTTTCAAGCCTTGAACGTCTGACCCACTTTCTCGGCGATGAAATCGATCACCGCGCGTATTGGCGGCGAGTGCCGCAGGTCGTCGTGCACGACAAGCCAGATATCACGCGAGAAGGCCTCGCCCGACCATGGCAGGCGCTGGAGCGCCGGATCGGCGTCGCCCATGAATACCGGCAGGCCCGCCACGCCAATGCCGGTGCGCGCCACCGCCAGTTGCGTGGTGATGTCGCTCACTTCGCACACGACGGGCCGCGCGCCCGCCGCCGCGCGCAGCCATTGCTCGTGCGGCATGTCCGCGAGGCGCGCCTCGTAAGCGATGAAACCCCATTCGGCGGGCTGCTCCGCCTGCGCGTAGTCACGGCTCGCATAGAGTGCGAACGGCATCGTGCCGAGCTTGCGCGTGACGTTGCGCGGTTCGTCGGGGCGCGCAAGCCGCACGGCGAGATCCGCCTCGCGCCGCCCGAGCGAGACGCGTTGCGCCTCGCTCGCAATCGACAACTGGATGCCAGGATGCCGCTGCACGAACGCGCCCAGCGTGGTCGCGAAGAAGTTGCTTGCCAGCACCGGCGGCACGCTGAGGGTCACCTTGCCGTGCATCGGCGATTGGACCGCGCGCGCGAGTCGTTCGATGGCGAAAGCCTCGGCCTCCATGCGCTGCGCGAGTTCGACGATCTGGCGACCCGACGCGGTCAACTGGCAGGCGCGCGGCAGCCGGTCGACCAGACGCATGGCCAGCTCGGCTTCAAGCGCGCTCAGACGCCTGCCGACGGTCGCGTGATCGACCTTGAGCTGTCGCGCCGCGGCGGAAAGGCTGCCCGTCTGCGCAACGGCCACGAAGAAACGAAGATTTTCCCAATCGAACATCGGTGCGTTTTCTCCCATCTACTGTGCACGATTAGGGAATATTCGCACAGAAGCGCGGCGCTTACGCTGTCGTTTTGCGACTCAAAGGCATAGCGATGCAAACACTGACCTCAAAATCGACCGCTGCGCACGCCGACGCGCGGCCTGGCTTCGTGCAGATCGCCGCGTGCCTGGGATTCGTCGTGGTCTCAATTGACGTGAGCGTGGTCAACGTCGCGCTCGATGCGTTGCGCGGCGCATTTCACGCCGATGTGACGGGCCTTCAGTGGGTCGTCAACGCCTACGCGCTGGTGTTCGCATCGGCTTTGCTGCTGGCGGGAGCGCTGGGCGACCGCTTCGGCGCGAAGCGCGTATTCGCGGTGGGCTTCGCGCTCTTCACGTGCGCCTCGGTAGGTTGCGGGCTGGCGGGTTCGCTCGCGGTGCTGATCGCCTGGCGGCTTGCGCAAGGTGTCGGCGCCGCGCTGCTGGTGCCCAACTCGCTTTCGGTGCTGCGCGAGGCTTTTCACGACGCCGGTGCGCGCAGTCGCGCGGTGGGATGGTGGGCGGCGGGAGGCGGCACTGCGCTGGCGGCCGGGCCGGTGATCGGCGGTCTGCTGATTGCGGCGTTCGGCTGGCGCAGCATTTTTCTCGTCAACGTGCCCGTCGGCGCAATGGGCCTCTGGATGACGTTGCGTCACGCGCCGCGTTCGCCCGGCCATCCAGGGCGCAGTCTCGATCCGCTCGGCCAGATTAGCGGCGCGCTCGCGCTGGCGGCGTTCGCCTTCGCGTTGACCGAGGCGAGTGGTCTTTCGTGGCGTAGCCCGTTGATCGAAGGCGCATTCGCATTGAGCATCGTCTCGGGCGCGGCATTCGTGTGGCTGCAGGCGCGCAACCCTGCCGCGATGCTGCCGCTCGCGCTGTTCGCCAACCGCACGGTCAGCGGCACGACGGCGATCGGCCTGATCGCGAACCTGGTGTTTTACGGCATCGTTTTCACGTTCAGCCTGTTGTTCCAGACCGTCTGGCATTTCACGCCCGAACGCACGGGGCTGGCGTTCCTGCCGATGATGGCGGTGCTCGTGGCGATGAACATCGCAGCAGGACGACTGGTGAATCGCATGGGCGCGCGAAGTCTCACCATAATGGGGCTGACAATCGCCATCGTCGGCTATCTGTCGATGCTGCCCGCGCTCGCCGCGCAGTCGTATGAATGGCTGATTGCGCCGATGCTGGTGGCGGGCGGCGGTATCGCGCTGGCGGTGCCCACGCTCACTAACGCGCTGCTCGCGGCGGTCAGGCGCGAGCAGTCGGGCATCGCTTCGGGGCTGCTGAACGCCGCGCGCCAGGTGGGCGGGGTGATGGGTGTGGCGCTGTTCGGCTTCTTCGTGCGCCACACGCAGAGCGCGCTGTTCATGCACGGCGTCACGCAGGCGCTGGTTGTGTCGGCAACATTATTGGCGGTCGCGTGCGTCGTGGCATGGCGCACGCTGGAAGTGCGTGCGCGCTAGCGGATCAAGGGCGCTTCAATGATCGTGCCTGACCTGTGGGAGCACGCTTTGCCGCGTCTTGCGGCTCAGCAGCAGGGCGACGATGGCCGAGATCGCGAGGGTCGCCGCGACCAGTTGCAGACCGGCCGCATAACCGCCGGTCTGCGCCTTTAGCCAGCCAATTGCCGCAGGCCCGACGAAGCCGCCCAGATTGCCGATCGAATTGATCATTGCGATGCCCGCCGCCGCGCCTGCGCCAGAGAGGAACGTGCCCGGCATCGCCCACAACGGCGCTTTGGCTGCGCTGATGCCGACATTCACACTGACGAGCGCCAGCACGATCACGAGCGCCGAGGCCGCCGATCCCGCGAACACGAAACCCGCGCATGCCAGCAGGCAAGGCAGCACGACGTGCCAGGTGCGCTCGCCGGTACGGTCCGAGTGGCGCGCCCAGACGATCATCGCCACCACGGCCACAACGGCGGGAATCGCGTTGAGCAGTCCCGTTTGCAGCGCGCTGAAACCAAATTCGCGGATGATGAGCGGCGCCCACAGGCCCAGCGTATACAGTCCCGCCGAGGTGCCGAAGTAAATCAGCGCGAGCGCCAGCACGCGCGGGTCGCGTAGCGCGCTCCACGCCGCGGCCGTGTGGCCCGTATTCGTTTCGCGCTCACATGCTTCCTCACGTAGTTGCGCGATCAACCAGTTGCGTTCGTCGGCATTGAGCCAGCGCGCTTTGTCCGGCGAGTCGGTGAGCGCCCGCAATACTACGAAGCCGAGAACGACGGCGGGCACGGCCTCGATCAGATACAGCAATTGCCAGTCGGCCAGGCCCATGAACGGTGGCAATTGCATGAGCGCGCCTGAAAGCGGCGAACCAAGCGCGGTCGAGATTGGTGCGGCCGCCATGAACCACGCCGCCGCGACGGCGCGTTGCCGTGCCGGAAACCACAGGCTCAGATAGAGAATGATGCCGGGGAAGAATCCGGCTTCGGCCACGCCCAGCAGGAATCGCAACGTATAAAAACTGGCAGGACCGCTAACAAATGCCGAAGCGGCGGACACCAGACCCCACGTCACCATCACGCGCGCGATCCACAGCCGCGCGCCCACGCGATGCAGGATCAGGTTGGACGGAATCTCGAACAGAAAATAGCCGATGAAAAAGAGACCGCCGCCCAGCCCGAACGCCGCTGGTGACAGGCCGATTGCCTTGTTCATCGTCATCGCCGCGAAGCCCACGTTGACGCGGTCGAGAAAGCTCACGAAGTACAGCAGCATCACGAACGGAATGATCCGCCACATGAGCTTGCGCGTGACGCGCGCGGCGATGCCGGTATTGTCCGTATCCATGTCTCCTCCATTGGAGTGGGCGCGTGCGTGCGCGCCCCTTATCGCTCCGGTAACTACGAGGTACAGCAGCCTATGCCGTCACGGCATCCGATACAGCCGTATTCGCGCCGGTCTTTTCGAGCAACGCGCAGAGCGCCGCCGTGACTTGCGCCGTCGTCGCGTTGCCGCCCAGATCGCGCGTGTGCAGCGAACTATCGGCGGTCACCGTTTCGATGGCCTGCATCACGCGCGCGGCGGCTTCGGTTTCGCCCAGGTGTTCGAGCAGCATCACGACGGACCAGAACGTGCCGACGGGATTCGCCAGGCCCTTGCCCATGATGTCGAACGCCGACCCGTGAATCGGTTCGAACATCGACGGATAGCGGCGTTCCGGGTCGATATTGCCGGTGGGCGCGATGCCCAGACTGCCCGCGAGCGCGGCGGCCAGATCGCTCAGAATGTCGGCGTGCAGATTGGTGGCGACGATGGTGTCGAGCGAGGCGGGCCGGTTGACCATGCGCGCGGTGGCGGCATCGACGAGTTCCTTGTCCCACTTCACGTCCGGAAACTCCAGCGCGATCTGCTGCGCAATCTCGTCCCACATGACCATGGCGTGGCGCTGCGCGTTGCTCTTGGTGATGACGGTGAGTTGCCTGCGCGGGCGCGACTGCGCGAGGCGAAACGCAAAGCGCAGGATGCGCTCGACGCCCGCGCGCGTCATGATCGACACATCCGTGGCGGCCTCGATCGGATGGCCCTGATGCACACGGCCGCCCACGCCTGAGTATTCGCCTTCGGAGTTCTCGCGCACGATCACCCAGTCGAGGTCGTTCGGGCCGCAGCGCTTGAGCGGCGCGTCGATGCCGGGCAGGATGCGCGTCGGCCGCACGTTCGCGTACTGGTCGAAGCCCTGGCAGATCTTCAGGCGCAGGCCCCAGAGCGTGATGTGATCGGGCACGTCCGGGTCGCCTGCGGAGCCGAACAGGATCGCGTCCTTGTCGCGCAGGGCGTCCAGTCCGTCGGCAGGCATCATCACGCCGTGCGCGCGGTAGTAGTCGGCGCCCCAGTCGAAATCCTCGAACTCGAAGCTGAAGCGCTGCGTTGCGCGTGCGAGCGATTCGAGCACCTGCTGACCGGCCGGCACGACCTCTTTGCCAATGCCGTCGCCCGGAATGGTGGCGATGCGATAAGTCTTCATGATGCGGTCCTGATCGATGGAAAGTGAATCCACTTTACCCAACTGGCAGTTCAGGAACCGGCGCTATACTCAAAGCATCTTTAACCTGAATTCACAAATCGAAGGGCATCAAGCTACCGTGACCGAGACTGTTCAGCCCGGCGATCTGGGCTTTTTCTCCATGCTCGCGGCTTGCGGCAGCCTGAGCGCCGCCGCGCGCGAACTGGGCCTCACGCCCGCCGCCGTGAGCAAACGGCTGGCGCAGATGGAGCAGCGCGCGGGTGTGCCGCTCGTCAACCGCACGACGCGGCGCATGACGCTCACGCCCGAAGGCGAGGTCTATCTGGAACACGCGCGGCGCATTCTCGACGAGATCGACGAACTGGGCGAATTGCTGGGCGGCTCGAAGGCGCATCCCAAAGGGCTGCTGCGCGTGAACGCGACGCTGGGTTTTGGGCGCAGCCATATCGGCCCGGCGATTTCGCGCTTTGTTTTGCGCTATCCGCAGGTGGAGGTGCAGTTGCAACTGTCCGTGACGCCGCCGCCGCTCACCGACGATTCGTTCGACGTCTGCATACGCTTTGGCGAGCCACCCGATGCGCGCGTGATCGCGCGGCGACTGGCGTCCAACCGGCGCTTGCTGTGCGCCGCGCCTGCATATCTGGCACGGCGCGGCGCGCCCGTCACGCCGCACGATCTGGCAAAACACAACTGCATCGGCATCCGCCAGGGCGACGAAGCGTATGGCGTGTGGCGTCTGACGAGCGAGCGCGGCAATGCACGCAAAACGGAGTCGGTGCGTATCCACGGCAATCTCACGACCAATGACGGCGAGATCGCCGTGAAGTGGGCGCTGGAGGGCCACGGCATCCTCATGCGCGCGGAGTGGGACATCAACGACTATCTCGCCGATGGTCGCCTCGTGCCGGTGTTGCCCGACTACGAAACCCCGGGCGCCGATATTTACGCCGTCTACGCGCAACGGCACCAGCTATCGACACGTATTCGCGCCTTCGTCGATTTTCTCGCCGATGAGCTGGGTGGCGCGCAGGAGCGCATAGCCATGCCTGCGCATACATAGACTACATGGACGCGCGGGTATGGGTTGCGCGCGCCCGGTTGGATATTGTTGTCTCCACGCAGCGAGTTTCGCGTACAGAACGCAAGCCGCTACGACGGCTGTTGCCACAGCCGCTCAGTCGATACCCACGATCCAGGAGACAACAACATGACGCAAGCCCAGCTTGCCGCGCTCACGCGGCCCCGTCAGCCGGCCATGCCCCGCCATTGCACCTTCGACGCCCGCGACTGGGAAATCCTCAGTCGTTATTGGCATCCCGTTGCGTTCGCAACGGACGTGCAGGACAAACCGCTCTCCGTCACGCTGCTCGACGAAGCGCTGGTGGTGTACCGCTCGCAGGGCCGCGTAGTGGCTGCGCGCGATGTCTGTCCGCATCGCGGCGCGCCGCTGAGCCAGGGCTGGGTCGACAACGGCAATCTGGTGTGTCCGTATCACGGCCTGGCTTACGAGTCGAGCGGCAAGTGCGTACGTATTCCTTCGCAGCCCGAAGGACCGATACCCGAGCGCCTGTGCCTCACGACCTATGCCGCTCAGGAAGCCTATGGCCTGATCTGGGTGTCGCTGGGCGGCGGCGAAGAAGCCTTGCCTGAATTCCCGGCCTGGAACAGCGAAGGCTATCAGCAGATCCTGCCGCCTTCGATCGATATCCGCGCTTCGGCGGGACGGCAGACGGAAGGCTTTATCGATGTCGCGCATTTCGCGTGGATTCATCACGACAGTTTCGCGGATCGCCATAACCCGGTGGTGCCGCAGTATTCGGTGGAGCGCCGCCCCAATGGTCTGCGCGCCGAATACGTGAGCACGGTGAGCAATTTCCCGAAATCGATGCAGCATCGCGCGCCCGAAGGTTTCGTGTGGCGTCGTATTTTCGAAGTCGATGTGCCGTTTTTTGCGCGCCTCACGGTGCATTTTCCGGAGGATGGGCGGCTCGCGATCCTGAATGCGGCGAGTCCTGTTTCTGCGCGCCACACGCGCCTGTTCGTGCCGATCGCGCGTAATTTCGATCAGGACCTGCCGCTCGACGATGTCTATGCGTTCAATCGCCAGGTGTTCGAAGAGGACCGCGCGATCGTCGAACTGCAATGCCCCGAAGATCTGCCGATCGACCGCTCGCAGGAAGCGCCGATTCTCGCTGACCGTTCTTCGGGCGCGTATCGCCGCGCGTTGGGTGAGATCGGCCTGGGCCAGACCTACGTGCGTTGAGGCGAAGGAGAACAGCATGAAAATCTGGGAATGCGTGATTTGCGGCTTTCGCTACGACGAGGCCGCGGGAATCCCCGAAGCGGGCATCGCACCCGGCACGCGCTGGGAAGACGTGCCCGACGACTGGATGTGTCCCGACTGCGCGACGGGCAAACATGACTTTGAAATGCAGGTGGTGGCATGAGCACGACCACTCAACCGGACGATACTCAAGACCCCATCGTCATTGTCGGCACCGGGCTGGCGGGTTATACGCTGGCGCGCGAACTGCGCAAGCTCGACAGCGAAACGCCTGTGCTGATCGTGAGCCGCGACGATGGCCGCTTCTATTCGAAGCCCGCGCTCTCAAACGCCTTGGCGACGAACACCGAACCGCATGCGCTCGCGCGTTTCGATGCGCCGGCGATGGCGCAGCAGTTGCAGGCGCGCGTCTGGACTCATCGTCAGGTCGAGCGCATTGTGCCGCAGGATCACGCGATTGTGGTCGACGGGCAGCGGGTGCGTTATCGCGCGTTGGTGCTGGCGACTGGGGCGGACCCGCGTCGTGTGCAGGTTGAAGGCGATGGCGCGGCTGACGTGCTGTCGGTCAACGATCTGGGCGACTACGCGCGTTTTCGTGAGCGCCTGGCGGGATGCCGGTCGGTGGCGCTGCTGGGTGCGGGCTTGATCGGCTGCGAGTTCGCCAATGATCTGCTTGTGGGCGGTTATGGCGTGACGCTGATCGATCCCGCGCCGCTGCCGCTCGGGCTTCTGCTACCTGCTGAAGCGGGCGAGGCCTTTGCGCGCGCGCTCGCCGCTGCGGGCGTGGATCTGCGCTTGGCGCGCGGCGTGCAGTCGATCGTGAAGACGTCGGCGGCGACGCGCGAGCCCGGTTATCGGCTCACCTTGAGCGATGGCGCGACGCTCGATGCGGATCTGGTCGTATCGGCGGTCGGTCTGGTGCCGCGCACGTCGCTGGCGAGCGCGGCGGGATTGCAGATCGAAGGCGGCGTCGCCACCGACGCGTGGTGTCGAACGAGCGCGCCCGATGTCTATGCGCTCGGCGATTGTGCGGCCATCGACGGTCGCGTGCAGCCCTACGTGCTCCCGATCATGCACGCGGCGCGCGCGCTCGCCCAGACGCTTGCGGGCACGCTCACGCGTGTGGCGTTTCCGGTCATGCCCATCGTTGTCAAGACGCCTGCGGTTCCGGCCGTGGTGGTGTCGCCGGAAAGCGCTGAAGGCCGCTGGACCGTCGAAGCGGGCACGCACGACAGCGCTCATGCACTGCGCGCAATCTGCGCCGACGAAGCAACCCAGCGCATGAGCGGATTCGCGCTGCTGGGCGCGGCAGTCGCCGACAAGGCCGCCTTGCTGAAGACGATGGCGACGGCGACGTGATATCACGCAAACCCGCTTCGACAGGCAGCTTCCGCTGACCGACCCCTGTCGCGCTCACGTGGCGACGCCCGCTCTATCCTGTCTGCGGGCCGTCGTTACGGGACGTTTCGCACCGCGAGCCGCGCTCGCGGTGCTTTTTTCGTTGTGTGGTTCAACGACTTCAGCGAATCAAACCCTTCGCCACGCCAGCCACCAGATGACGCAGCCAGACTGCCGCCGTGCTGCGATGCGTGCGGTCGTGCCAGAGTTGGTAATAGGTGAGCGCGCGCGGCTCGCCGGGCAAGGGCTCGATGCGCAGCGGCAGCAGATTGCAGTAATGCGTGGCAAGTGCGCGCGTTGTCGTGAACAGCAGATTCGAGCGCATCAGCACATAAGGCGCCATGCCGAAGTAGGGCAGCGTGGTCGTGACGTTGCGCGAGAGGCCATTGCGCGCGAGTTCGGCGTCGATCGTACCCAGACCGGTGGCGTTGTGCGTCGTCACGGCTAGATGCTCGGCCTCTTCGTAGATGGCCTGATTGAGCGTGCCGGGTTTGACCGGATGTTGCGCGCGCATCAAACAGACCAGATCGTCCTTGCACAGCGGCTGCAAATGCAGATGTTCAGGCGGCGTGCGCCAGTTGCCGATCACCAGGTCAAGCGTGCCGCTTTCCAGCCCATGTCCATAGCCGCCGTCCACCATCATCAAGTGCTGGAATTCGATGCGTGCGCGCGGCGCCTGGGTATGAAACGCATCGACGATGGCGGGCAGAAAAAACACGTCGAGATAATCGGGCGAGCCGATCAAAAACGTGCGCCGTGTGGTGGACGGATCGAACGCCGTGGTGGGATTGAGGATCGCGGTAATGCCCGCGAGCGCCTGCGCGGCCGGTTCGATCAGCGTGAGCGCGTGGCTGGTGGGCACCATGCGGCTGCCGCTTCGCACCAGTAGCGGATCGCCTGTCATCGCGCGCAGACGGCGCAGCGCGACGCTCACAGTGGGCTGCGATTGCCCGAGCAGCGCGGCGGTGCGCGAAACGCTGGCTTCGGTAATGAGCGTGTGGAGAACCTTGAGCAGATAGGAGTCGATGACTTCCCGGGACATGCGAACCGCCGATGATGTAGACACTTGTACCTGTTGTATACGTGTCGATATATCGGGTCGTCAAATCAGGGAAATTGCCTGGTGGGCGCGCGAGGCCTTGCTGGGCGGGGTTTATGATGCGGCGTGCATCCTGACTATGTTGCCCGCCGCATGAAGTCGCGCAGGCAAATCAAGCCAGCAGGTCCTCGTAAAACGCGCCAAAAGGCCGCGTGGGATGCGCGATCTGGATTTCGAGGATCCACAGCCCCGCAGCGGGCGCGTGGTCGAAATCGGCGAGATTGCCGGCCTTATAGATCGCGTGCGGAAAGTCGCTCACGCGATGGCCCTTGATGTCCACGTTCAAACGCCAGCCGTGCGCCTGCGCGCGCTCGGCCGCGTAATCGTACAGCGCCGCGCCGCTGCAACCGGTCGTGCGCCAGTGCGCGGCCACTTCGTCGTAGACGGTTTTCGCATCGTGTGCGCAGCGCTGCATGTCGGCATCGTCGCCGGTCACGAAGGTCGCGCCCGCGTCGCCTTCGTGGCGGTCCCAGACCACGCCCAGATCGACGAAGAAAATATCGTTCTCGCCCAGCACGGGATCGCCGTCGGAGCGCTCCTTGAAGGTGCGCAGCGTGTTTTCGCCAAAGCGGATCAGCACCGGGTGCCAGATGCGGTCCATGCCCATCTGTTGAAGGATGGCCTTGCCTTGCGCGTTGGCTTCGGATTCGAGCATGCCGGGCTTGATGGCCGCGGCGATATTCTCCACGGCCTCCCAGGTCTTCACGCGCGCATGTTCCATTGCAGCGGCGGAAAATGGCGCGCCTACGGCTTCTCGGGTATCGCTATTCACGTGCGGGGACTCCATCGTTGGGGTTATCGGTATCAATATATTCTCGCGTATATATCGAAACTTTGACAACGCCCAGGCGACGGAGGTGCATTCAGCTTGCGCTGTTTTCGCTGTTGCCGCCGTTGAACGGCATGCGGAAGGTAAAGCGCGTTTCGCTCTCGTCTGATTTCAGCTCGACGGTGCCGCCATGTGCTCGCGCGATTTCGGCGACGATGTAGAGGCCCAGCCCCAGGCCGCGCTGCTCGTCGCGCACGTTGCCGCGCGTGAACGGCGCGAACAGCCGTGCGTGCAGCTCGCGCGGAATCACCGGCCCCTGGTTGCTGACGCTCAGCACGAGTCCGTCGTCGTCGCTGGCGCTCACCACGACGGGCGCACTTTGCGAGCCATAGGTCAGCGCGTTCTTGACGAGATTGGAGAGCATGCGCGCCATATAAACCGGGTCAGTGGCGATGGGGCGCTTAATCGACATCGCAAGCTCAATCTCACGATGCGGGTGCGCGAGGCGCAGTTCCTCCACCGCATGGCGCAGCGACGCTTCCAGCCCGTCGTGCTTCAGTCGCAGCGGCATGCCGTCGACCAGACGGCTGCGGCTCGCATCGGAAATATCGTCGATGAGCGCCGTCATATGGCGCACGCTGCGGCCAATGGTTTCGGAGATCGCCCGTTCGCGCTCGTCAAGTTTGCCCAGACGCAGCAGCCGCGCGCCCGCGCCGATGGCCGCGAGCGGATTGCGCAGGTCATGGCCCAGCACGGCAAACGCCTGGATGGCGTCGATATCGCGTTGAGTTTCGGCAGTGGGGGCGGACGAACGCGCGTCCGTATCGAGATCGGAAGCCGCGCTGCGCAGCACGAGCTGGTGCCGGTCAAGCATCTCGCGCGTAGCGGCGGCGTCGATGCCGTCATGTTGATAGCTGCACATGCAAATCAGTTGGCGGCCGCGCACCATCTGCTGCACGCTCGACTCGTAATCGAGGAAATCGTCCCATTGCGCTTTTTCGACCCACGAGCAATTGCCGTTAGTGCGCAACCCGCGATAACCGGCGGCCAGTGCTTCACGCTCGCGTTCCAGCAAACCCGCGATCAGCGCGTCCGCGCGCAGCGTTTCGCCTTTTGCGTAGAATGTGCGCACATCCTGGATTTCGATCTGGCCTTGCTGCTCGCGCGCGTCCAGGTCCGGCACGACTTCGCGCAGGGCGGCGCGCGCGTCGTCGGCGCTGAAAGGCGCTTCGGTCACCCACAGACAGCGCTCGTGATTCTCGAGGCCCGCCTGAAAGTAGGGGACGAGGACGTCGCGCAAATCATCGGCCGAGCGATAAAGCTGGCCGATATGGCTGCCCCACGAGAGCAGCGGCAATGACGCAATGCCCGACGGTGCGTGGGATTGAGCGGGTTCTTCTTGCATGGTCCGACGGAGTAAAAAAGGCGTGCCATTGAGGATGGCTTCGAGGCGGCGATACGTGGTCGCCGCCTCACATCTCAATATACTCCGTCTGCTACATCGCGCGTCGGCAGAACGGGGTCTTTCTCCCGTTTCATTTCCTTTCATTCGCCTTGGGTCGGTAAATATTGCCTTTTCGATGCGGGGCGAATAAACCGGTGGCCTAGCGCAGGCGTTCGAGCATCTGGTAGTACCACATGCCCGCCGCGAGCAGCGGATTGCCGATTAGATCGCCCATCGGTACGCGCACGTGACGGCACGCGGCAAACGTATCGAAACGTCCGAGCGTGCCGGTGATCGCCTCGGCCATGATTTCGCCCATGATGTGGCTCGTGGCGACGCCGTGTCCCGAATAGCCCTGGCAATACCAGACGTTGTCCGACAGTTTGCCGAGCTGCGGAATGCGGTTGACGACGATCCCCATCGCGCAGGTCCATTGATAGTCGATGCGCACGCCTTTGAGCTTCGGGAAGGTCTGCTCGATGCAAGGCAGCAGTTCGGCGGCGACATCGCGCAGGCCATGTCCCGAATAATTCGCGCCGCCGCCGAACAGCAGCCGCCCATCGGCGGTGGGCCGGTAATAGTCGAGCACGAAGCGGCAGTCGTACACCGCAAGCTGCTGCGGATTGATGGTGTGCGCGAGATCGCCGAGCGGTTCGGTCGTCACCAGCCCGCCCATCGCCGGAAAAATCTTGCCGCTGAGTTGCGAGCGCGCGAGCTTGTGGTAGACATCGCCTGCGAGCAGCACCTGATTCGCGCGAATACGTCCTTTCGTGGTGGTGATGGTGGGCGTCGCGCCATGCACGATATCGATGACTTCGGAGTGCTCGTAGATCGACGTCCCCAGGCTTTCCGCCGCACGCGCCTCGCCGATGCAGAGATTCAGCGGGTGCACATGCATATTGCGCAGGTTTTTGAGCGCGCCGCTATAGATATCCGTGTCCAGGTGCTGGCGCACGGCGGCGCGATCGAGTAGTTCGACCTGGTCGCCCATGCCGCGCCGCTGCGCTTCTTCGTAGCTCGATTCGAGTTCGCGCAGATGCGAAGCCTTCATGGCCGCATGCAGATGGCCGTTGCGCAGATCGCAGTCGATGCCATAGCGCGCCACGCGCGCGCGGATGATGTCGTGGCCACGCCAGCGCAGCCACCAGATGAAATCGTCGACATCATCGCCGAGCGTTGCGTGCATCTGCTTGCGCATGGCCGCGTCGCCGGAAAGACTGCCGGTAATCTGGCCGCCGTTACGCCCGCTCGCGCCCCAGCCGATCTTGTGCGTTTCGACCAGCGCGACTTTCAGGCCGCGCTCGGCCAGTTCCAGCGCGGTGGCGACGCCCGTGAAGCCGCCGCCGATGACGGCGACATCGGCGCGATGCTCGCCTTCGAGCGTGGGGTAAGCGGTCTCCTGACCGATGGTGGCGGTGTAATAAGAGGGCTCGCGCTCAGGCGCGGCCCGCTGCAAGGGAATAGCTGCATTCATGAGGAATCCTGTTCGATAGTGACTGGGCTGTTTTGCGCATCGAGCGCATCAAACGCATCAAACGCATCACGCCTGATGCAGATACCAGCGCCAGTCCTGCTCGCCCACTTCGCCCATGAATTGCCGGTACTCCGCGCGTTTGATCGCGAGAAACACCTTCAGGAAAGCCGCCCCAAACACATCGCGTGCCCATGCCGAGCGTTCGAGTGCGTCGAGCGCGCTCAGCCAGTCGGTCGGCAGATAGGAGGTGGCCTGTGCATAGCCATTACCTTCGACCGGCGCGCCCGGATCAAGCTTCTCGCGCACGCCGTAATGCGAGGCGGCGAGGATCGCGGCGGCCGCGAGATACGGATTCGCATCCGCGCCACAGACGCGATGCTCGACATGGCGGCTAGGCGCCGGGCCGCCCGGTACGCGCAGGCTCACGGTGCGGTTGTCCACGCCCCAGGTGGGCGTGAAAGGCGCGTAGCTATTCGCCTGGAAGCGGCGGTACGAGTTGGCGTTCGGGCAGAACATCAGCATCGAATCGAGCAGGCCGTGCAGCATGCCGCCCACCGCGTGACGCAGCATCGGCGTGCCGGCCTTGTCTTCGGATGCGAAGAGGTTCTCGCCTTGCGCGTTCGCGAGGCTCACGTGCATATGCATGCCGGAGCCCGCGATATCGGCGAACGGCTTGGCCATGAAACAGGCGGTCATGCCGTGTGCGTTGGCCACGCCCTTGACGATGCGCTTGTAGCGCACCGCGTGGTCCATCGCTTCAAGCGCGGGGCCGTGTTCGAGCGTGATCTCGACCTGGCCTGGCGCGTATTCGGAAATGGCCGTGCGCACCGGAATGCCCTGATCGCGGCAGGCGTCGTAGAGGTCCTTGAGGAAGGGCTCGATCTGTTCGAGTTCGCGCAGACCGTAGACCTGGGTGGTGCGCGGGCGGCGGCCGTCGGTGTCGAGCGCGGGCTGCGGACGGCCTTGCGCGTCGGCGCGCGCATCGAGCAGATAGAACTCCAGTTCGCACGCCATCACGGGATATAGACCGTCGGCCTGCAATTGATCGACGATACGCGCGAGCAACTGACGCGGATCGGCCACGCCTGCGGGCAGGCCTTGTTCCGGATGCATCTGCACCTGCACGGCGGCGGTGGGCATCTTGCGCCACGGCAGGCGCACGAGGCTGCCGGGCAGCGGATAGGCGCGGCAGTCGATATCGCCGACATCCCAGACGAGGCCGCTGTCTTCGGTGTCGTCGCCGTTGATCGTGAGGTTCATGATCGCGCTCGGCAGCGGGCGGCCGTCACGATAGACAGCGAGCAGTTCATCGCGATGCAGCAGCTTGCCGCGCGGCACGCCCGCGGCGTCGACGATAAACAGCTCGAAGAGTTCGATATCGGGATGGCGGGCGAGAAAATCGAGGGCTTCCTGCTCAGGGGCAAACGGGGTGGTAAAGGTTTTGGTCATGGGGGTCTCATGGCGCGCTGCCGCTGGCTGCGCGCGTGCGTGACCCGCCGCGCGGCGCGGTCGGGCCGGATGTCTCGGTCGAATAGCTCGGGAATGCGTCAGTGGACGCGAATCGGCGTGATGCCGATCAGGCGAGCGCGAGGGCCGGAGGGCGGGCGTGGCGGCAATGAAACTGCGCCCAGAACGCCAGGATCACGTTCAGGAGCGGATTGAGACGCGCCGCCACCACGCGCGCGCGCAGGTTCGCCGGATCGGGCGAGCAGCGGGTGCGGTCAGGGCGGGCGGCGGGCATGGTGTCTCGTTATGCGATGTGTTCGGGTATTGAAGCTTGAAGCGGCCACAAGCAGCGCAATGCGCAACATGAGGCTGGCAATCCTGCGCAATTCGTCGATGCGGTACGCTTTTGGTCGTGAGCGAGCCGCAGGCAGCGCGCTGGATTTGCGCATTCAATCTACCAAGGAAGTTTTTGGTTTGCAATGCGTTAAAATTCCAGGCTGATTCTGCGCACCCCATTCGGAAAGACAAAGACCATGCCGAATTCCATACTCGACACCCTCGATTACCAGATCGTCCGTGAGTTGCAGGAAGACGGGCGGCGGGCGTTCCGCGAGATTGCGCGTAACGTCAACGTGCCCGAAGCGACGGTGCGCACGCGCGTCAAGCGCCTTCAGGATCTGGGCATCTTGCAGATTCTTGCTTTCACCAATCCCTCGAAGCTCGGCCAGGCCAAGCTGGCGCTGCTGTTCGTTGAGGTGGATCCACAGGATCACGACCGCACCGTCGACAATCTGGGGCGCTGGTCCGAGGTGAGCTATCTCTCGACCACGCTGGGCGGCGCGGATCTGTGCGTGCAGGTGCTGTGCCGCGACGACGAAGGGCTCTTCGCGCTCCAGCAGCGCATTCGCGCGCTGCCTGGCGTGCGCGAAGTGCGCATGATGCACGAGGTCAAGGTCCACAAGATCCGTTTCACGCTGCCGCCCGCCGAGACGGAAGTGGAGTGAGACTGCGCGGCGCAGCGCGCGCCGCTAACCTGCCAAAAGCGCCCTGGTCGGCGCTGTTGCGCAAATAAGACGTGTTGTTTTTGCGCTTTGCGCATCCTCGAATGCCCCGATATAGCGCATTGCGCCGGGCGTATTCGCATCTCTCTGTACCCATTTCCCTCCTCAAACGATGCCGGGCAACATGTTCGGCGTCGCGCTGGCGCGCGTCTTTGCCACTCTGAAATGCCGATGTAAGCCCGCCTGCGCAAACAAGGTGCAACGCGCTCCATGTTTGCGCATCGCTGTTTTAAACGCGCTGTGAAATACGCAATGCGCAGTTATTAGGGTTAAAAAGTATACACATGCGCAATTTGCTCGCTTAGGATTCGCTCATCGCGTGCTAGCCGCCGTTCAACCCCGACACGAGAGAGAATCCATGCGAACCACGTATTCAGACCGCGCCCTGGCGCGCGGTCTTTGCCTCGATGGCCCGCGTGCGGGACGGCGCAACCTGGCCGCCCGTTCGACCCATGACGCTTGCGCCGTGCAGCGCAATGCGCAACCGGGAGCGCCGCGATGACCACTCACGACGATCTGATGGCGAGCGCGCCGCTCGCGTCGGCAACCACCACCACGTCGGCCCACGGCGATACGGCCAGCGAGGGCGACGTGCAAGGCCACGAACTCCACCGCAATCTCAGCTGGAAAGACGCGTTCTGGGTCACTAGCGGCGTGCCCGTGGGCGTGCTGTTCACGATTGGCGGCGTGGCCGCGACGATCGGCCAGCCCGCGTGGTTCGTCTGGGTGCTGGCGATCCTGATCGGCTTCGCACAGTGCTTCACCTACGCGGAAATCTCGGGCCTCTATCCGCACAAATCGGGCGGCGCGTCGGTGTATGGCGCGCTGGGCTGGGTGCGCTACAGCAAGTTCGTCGCGCCGGTTTCGGTCTGGTGCAACTGGATCGCGTGGTCGCCGATGCTCGCGCTTGGCACCAGCCTCGCGGCGGGCTACACGCTCAGTTGTCTGTTCCCGGCCAACGCCGCGATCAACACCTGGCACCTCACGCTGCTCGATCTGGGCTTCATCACCAAGGGGCTGACGCTGCGCATCAACGCGACCTTTGTGCTGGCGCTGGGCTTTCTGCTAATCGCGTTCAAGCTCCAGCATGCGGGCGCGTCGGCGGCGGCGCGCACGCAGCGCATTCTCGGTATCGCCTCGCTGGCGCCGCTGGTGCTGGTCTCGCTCGTGCCCATCTTCACCGGCGATATGCCCGCCACCCACTTCCTGCCGATGCTGCCGCTCACGCACGACGCCACCGGCGCGGCCATCATGGGGCACTGGAACGCGGCGGGCGTCAGCACGGCGATGGGCGCGATGTTCCTCGCCTGCTGGTCCACCTTCGCATTCGAAACGGCGGTGTGCTACACGCGGGAATTCCGCGACCCGAAAAAGGACACCTTCAAGGCGATCTTCAGTTCGGGACTGCTGTGTCTGTTCATGTTCGTGGTGGTGCCGATCGCGTTTCAGGGCGAACTCGGGCTCAAGGGCATGCTTGCGCCAAGCGTCGTAGACGGCTCGGGCGTGGGTGCAGTGATGGCGGGCTTCGTGCACGGCGGCGCGGTGGTGTTCAACGTGATCGTGGTGATGATGGTGCTGTCGATCCTGCTGCTGGTGATGACCTCGATGATGGGTTCGTCGCGCACGCTCTATCAGGCGTCTGTCGACGGCTGGCTGCCGAAGTACCTCTCACATGTGAACGGTCACGGCGCGCCCACCCGCGCGATGTGGACGGATCTCGCCTTCAACGTGGTGCTGCTGCTGATGTCGGACTACATGACGGTGCTGGCGCTGTCGAACGTCTGCTACATGATCTTCGTATTCCTGAATTTGCAGTCGGGCTGGATTCACCGTCTCGATCGCGCCGACTGGCCGCGTCCGTATCGCTGCCGTAACTGGGTGCTCGGTCTGGGTGCGCTGTGCGGGTTCGTCGATCTGGTTTTTGTGGGCGCCGGTGCGAATTTTCAGGGCGAAAACACCTTGCGCAATGGCGTGATCGCCATGCTGCTGATCGTGCCGGTGTTCTGCTACCGCCACTACGTGCAGGACAAGGGCCGTTTTCCCGAATCGATGCGCCGCGATATCGAACTCAAGCATCCGCGCGCCGGCATCCTGCCTTATCTGGCGCTCGCCGCGGCCATTGCCGTGGTCTGGATCAGCGCGAAGCTCACCGTAATTACCTGATGCGCTAAGCCGCTCCCGCCGCACCCCTATATCGACGATGTCCGCGCGTAATTTGCGCGCGGCGGGGGACGGCTTGCGCCTTCACTTTCGTAACCTGCGAGTTCTGACGATGACGACTCATCCGATCGCCACGCCCAAGTGGCCCGACACGAAATCGACCGCCGTGTCGCTGACCTTCGACGTCGACGCCGAAGCCGGTTATCTCGGCGAAAGCCCGAGTTATGCGCGCCGCCTGACCAGCCTCTCGGAAGGGCGCTTCGGCGTGGTGCGTGGTGTACCGCGCATTCTCGAACTGCTGCGCCGCCACCATATCGCCGCGACTTTCTTCGTGCCGGGTCATACGGCCGAGCGGCATCCCGGCCTCGTAGCACAACTGCTCGAAGAAGGCCACGAAGTGGGGCACCACGGCCATATGCATTTGCGCAGCGATAAATCCACGCCGCAGCAGCAGGCCGAAGAAATGCACGCCGGTCTTGCCGCGCTCGCGAAAGCCGGTGCGCCGAAGCCTGCGGGCTATCGTTCCTCGTCCTGGGAACTTACGCCGGAAACGTTCGAACTCCTGATCGAATCGAAATTCAAGTACGACTCCAGTTGCATGGGCGACGACCGACCGTACCGCGAGACCTGGGAAGGCCACTCGATCCTGGAACTGCCGGTGCACTGGTCGCTCGACGATTATCCGATGTTTGGCTGGAGCATCGACAACGGCGGCAACTTCAGCGCGCCGCGCACGCTGGTGGACACGTGGCTGGCCGAATATGAATCGGCGCGCCGTGATGGCCGTCATACCACCTTCACGATGCATCCCGAAGTGATTGGCCGTGGCGCGCGTTTCGATCAACTGGAGCGCTTTGTCGAGCGCCTGGTGGCCGACGGCGACGTCTGGTTCGCGCGTCTCGACCAGGTCGCGCAATGGGTCGAACCGCGCCTCGCGAAGGAGGCGGCATGACGACTGTGTTCCGCTCGACGGCGCTCGAACCGGCCGCCCGTGGCCGCGAATTCGGCGCGGCGCATGCAGCGAAAGTGCGTAGCGGCGTCGCACGTTATCGCGCGTTGTTCGAGCGCGCTGCGCAAAAGCCCTTCGACATGGCCGAACTCGGCGCCCAGGCGCTGGCGCAGATTCGTGCGTTCGCGCCGCCGTTGTTCGACGAGATCGTCGGTATGGCGGAAGGCGCGGATGTCGATGTGCGACTCGTTGGCGCGATCAACGCGCGCACGGAAATTCTCGCCTATGTAGGCGCGCCGTTGCGCGGCGAATGCTCGACCGTGGTGCAGGTCGACCCGTGGAGCGCGCGTCCCGTTGCGGTGCAGACCTGGGACTGGTACGCCGAATTTGCGGATCAGTGGCTCACGTGGGAGATTCCGCACGCGAACGGCCACATGACGACGACGGTGACCGAATACGGCATCGTCGGCAAGGCGGGCGTGAACGGGCGCGGTCTGGGCGTGCATTTCAACATCCTGCATCACGAGCGCGACGGCGCGAGCATCGGCGTGCCGGTCCATGTGGCGTCGCGCTGGATGCTCGATAGCTGCGCTGCGCTTGACGATGCATTGCGTTTGCTGGCTGCTGCGCCCGTCTCGGCTTCGTCGTCGCTCACGGTGATCGCCAGCGCCGACGACAGCAGCGCTGCGGTGTCGGTAGAGCTTTTTCCGGGCGGCCCAGGCCTGGTCTTTCCCGACGCGAACGGCCTGCTGGTCCACACCAATCATTTCCTCGCAGGCGCAGCGCAATCCGGCGACACCGAGCCGCGCCGCTACCCGGACACGCTCTTGCGCCACGACCTGCTTACGCGCCGCCTCGCGCGGCACACGCGTCTTGGCCCGTTGCAGGTGATCGGCGCGATGAACAACCACTTCGGCGCGACCACGGCCGTGTGCTGTCACCCGGACGCCAACGCACCGGAAAGCGGCCAGTACGCCACGCTCGCGACCATCGTGCTGGACGTGGCGGCGGGGCGTCTCGACGCGCTGCCAGGCGGTCCGTGCGGCCATGCGCGTTTGCCTGCCGCTAATTGATTTTCCTGAACTTGATAAGGATTACAAAATGCTGAAACTCAAACGTCTCGACAATATGGACATCCTCACGCCGGATGTGCAGCGTCTGGTCGACTTCTATCACGGCACGCTCGGCCTGGGCTTCTTCCTGCCGTATGAGCCGCAGGAACATTGGGCCGCCATCGAATTGGGCAATGTCACGCTTTATATCTTCCGCACCGAAGACGCCACGCCGGTCGAACGTCGCACGGCCGTCAATCTGAAAGACAAACCGGGTTTCGACTCCTTCGCATTCGAAGTCGAAAATCTTGACGATGCAATCGGCGCGCTGGATGGGAAGGTGCAATGGGTCACCGACGCGCCGATCGAATGGCAGCACCCGAACGGCACGCACTATCGCTATCGTCCGATGTTCGATCCGGACGGCAACATGCTCTACGTCACCGAGCCGCACAAGGTGCACGCATGAGCGCCGCAGCACGCACAGCGCCGGAAGCGGTGTTGACACTAGCGGCGGATGCTGGGCGTCTCGCGGGGCGCGTGGCCTTCGTGAGCGGCGCGGGACGGGGCGCGGGCCGCGCGCATGCGCGCCTGCTGGCGCGTCGCGGCGCAGCAGTGGCCGTGGTGGATATCGATGCGGACGTGGCGCAGGCAACCGTCGCTGAAATCGAAAGCGAAGGCGGCCACGCAATCGCAATTGCCGCTGACATCACGCACCGCGAGCTTGCCGAACGCGCGATTCACGAGACCGTTGACAGTCTGGGCGCGCTGGACATCATCGTGCACAACGCGGGCCGCATGTATTCGCTCACCGGACTCGAAGCCACCGATGACGCCGACTTCAACGCGCTGCTCGAAATCAATGTGCACGCGCCGCTCTTTCTCACGCGCGCCGCATTGCCGTATCTCCGCAGCAGCCGCGCGCCGCGCGTCATCTTCATCAACTCACAGTGGGGCCAGGTGCCCGACGGCCACTCGTACGCCTACATGGTCGCAAAGGCCGCGCAACTGGGTCTGATGAAAACGATGGCGAAGGAGTTCGCACCCGACGGCATTCTCGTCAACGCGGTCACGCCCGGCGCGATCCTCACGCGCATGGTGCCCGACGACTGCATCGCGGGCGAACAGGCCGCAATTCCGCTGGGCCGTCTCGCGCATCCCGAGGAAATCGCCAGCACCGTGGCGTTCCTCGCATCGGACGAAGCGGCCTTCATCACCGGCCAGTCGATTGCAGTCAATGGCGGCGCGCTCGTCGTCGGCGCCTGATTTATCCCTTGTTTCAAGAGGTTTTTTATGTCCACGCAACCTTCTCTTCGCATTCAGGCCGAGCGCGCGCTGCGCCGGCAATGGTTCCCGGTGGTGCGCTCGGCTGATCTGGCGAAGCCGCAAAGCGCCACGCTGCTCGGCGAGCGTCTCGTGGTCTGGCGCACGGCATCGGGCCAGGCTGTCGTGCAGGATGCGCGTTGCCCGCATCGTGGCGCGGATTTCGCGCTTGGCAAGGTGCACGGTGAGAGCATCGCGTGCCCGTATCACGGCTGGCAATTCGCCGCCGATGGCGGGAAGTGCTCGCATATCCCGTCGCTCGAAGATCAGTGCAAGATTCCGCCCAACGCCGCGATCCACACGTATCCCGTGATCGAGCGTTTCGCGCATGTCTGGACCGTGCTCGACGCGCCCGCGACCGAACTCTACGACCCCGCGCACTGGCGCGAACTCGAACTCGACTGGCTGGCGGCTACGCCGCTCGAATCGCCCACGGGCGTGGCCGTTGCCATCGAAAACTTCCGCGATGTCGCGCATTTCCCTTTCGTGCATGAAGTGTCGATGGGACCGTCGAAACACGTGGTGGAAGCGCTCAAGGTGCGCCGCGAAGGACTCGACGTGTGGATGGAGCGCACGCTCGACGCGGGAGAGGGCGACTGGGCCAATGACGGCGACTGCCTGATGCAGTATCACTGCGGCGCGCCAGGTTTCGCTTCGATCACCTATCACTACGAGCGTCTTGGAAAGCGCATCGTAGCGGGCTTCCCTTCGCCGGTGGCCTATGACGAGGTGCGCATTTTCTGGGGCGTGGCGAACGAGCGTGGCTATCGCGGGGCCGATCTCGAAGAGTGTCTGCGTATCGAGGAAATGGTCTATCTGGAGGACATGCCGATTGCCGCGACGATCCGCCCGCGCGAAATCGACTGGGACGGCCAGGTCGCGGAGCATTCGGTGCCCGCCGATCTTTTCACGCTCAATTACCGACGCGCATTCCGCGAATTTATCGAACGTGCGAAGCCGCTCGCGCCCGTGTTTCCCGTTGAAGTGACGGCGGCCGTATGAACGCGCGCGCCGCCGCTTTCGAGGCGCGCATCGTGGCGATGCGCCTTGAAGCCCTGAACGTGATGTCGCTCGAACTGCGTGCGCTCGATGATGCGGAATTGCCTGCGTGGCAGCCGGGTGCGCATGTCGATCTCGTGCTGCCTTCGGGACTGATACGCCAATATTCGCTGTGCGGCGATCCGCAGGATCGGCGCTGTCTGCGTATTGCTGTGTTGCGCGAAGAAGCGGGACGCGGCGGCTCGCGCGAAGTACACGACATGTTGCGAGTGGGCCAGAGCGTGACGTTGCGGGGCCCGCGCAATGCGTTCGAACTCGCGCCGGCCGACGATTTTCTGTTTGTCGCGGGCGGCATCGGCATCACGCCGATCATGCCGATGCTGCGTGCCGCTCAGCGTGCCAACGCGCGTTGGCGTCTGTTATACGGCGGTCGCTCGCGCGCTTCGATGGCGTTTGTCGACGAGCTGCTGGCATTCGGCGGCGAACGCGTATCGATCCTGCCTGCTGATGAGACCGGGCTGCTCAATCTTGATGCCGTCGTGGCTGCGGCGCAAGCCGGGGCGCAAGTGTATAGCTGCGGGCCGGGCGCGTTGCTCGATGCGCTCGGCGAACGTTTCGACGCTGCTGGGCTTGCTTCGCAACTGCATCTCGAGCGCTTTGCCGCCGCTCCACTCGCGCCCACGCAACAGGCACAGGGCACATTGCGCGTGATTCTCGCGCGCAGCGGCACGCAGGTGGACGTACCGCCCGATTGTTCGGTGATGCACGCGCTGCGCGCGGCGGGGCATGAGGTGCCGTCGTCGTGCGAGCAGGGCGTGTGCGGGATGTGCGAGACGCGCGTGCTGGACGGCGTTCCGGATCATCGCGATCAACTGCTGACCGAAAGCGAACGCCAGCGCGGCGACGTGATGATGCTCTGCGTCTCGCGTGCGCTCACGCCAACTTTGACGCTCGATCTCTAAGGCACGGGGACGAGTGTTCGATGGCATTGACTAACAGGTAATCAGGAATGCAAATAGAGTGTGTGATCGGCGTAATCGCCGATCGAACCCAGATTGGCCTGCATTGGGCGCACGCGGCGCACGACAAGTATGTCGCGCCCATCATCGACGGGATGGGCGCGCTTGCGGTGTTGCTGCCCGCGTGCGGCGGCAGGCAGCGTGTGGAAGCGGTTATGCGTTGCGTCGATGGTTTGCTTTTTACGGGCAGTTATTCCAACGTCGAGCCGCATCGCTACGGCGAAGGACCCAGCGCGCCCGGCACCCTGCACGATCCGCAGCGCGACGCCACGACGTTGCCCTTGCTGCGCGCAGCGATTGAAGCCGGCGTACCGGTGCTGGCGATCTGCCGCGGCTTTCAGGAACTCAACGTCGCCTATGGCGGCACGCTGCATCAGGCCGTGCATGCCGTGGAGGGCTTTATCGATCATCGCGAGAAGCGCGACGCATCGCTCGACGAGCAATACGGCCAGGCCCATGCGCTTTTAATCGAACCAGGCGGCCTATTGGCAGCGTGCGCTCGCGGCGTGCTGAAAGCGCTGGAAACACAGGTGAATTCTTTACACGGCCAGGGCATCGCGCGGCTGGGCGAGGGCTTGCGTGTAGAGGCACGTGCGCCGGATGGCTTGATCGAAGCGGCGAGCGTGATGAACGCGCAGGCATTTGCATTAGGCGTGCAATGGCATCCCGAATGGCAGTACGACGATCAGCCTCTATCGCAGGCAATTTTCGCGGCGTTTGGCGCGGCTTGCCGTGAAGCGCGCGAGGCCAAAGAAGCGATCCTTGCTGGCTGCGCGTCATAAGAACGCTGAGGGCGATGACATGGAATGGCGCGTGCTACTGCGCATGACGATTGAAACAACGATCGACGGCAAAACGAAACGATGGACTCCCCCATGGAAACGAATTTGAAACCCAGTCTGGACGACTGGCTTGCGCGACGCGAGACCCTGGCGATTGAAACACGTCTGTTTATCGACGGCGCGTATTGCGAGTCCTCAAGCGCCAAGCGTTTCGACTGCATCAGCCCAATCGATGGCCGCTGCCTGGCCCAGATTGCTCACGCGGGCGAAGCCGATGTCGATGCAGCCGTCGCGGCGGCGCGACGGGCTTTTAACGCAGGCATATGGGCCAATCTCAACCCGCGCCAGCGCAAGGCGATCCTGTTGCGCTTCGCAGCCGCGCTGCGCGCGCATCAGGACGAACTTGCGTTGCTCGAAACGCTCGACGCTGGCAAGCCCATCGCGGATACCACCACGGTGGATATTCCCGGCGCAGCGTATTGCCTCGAATGGTTCGCGGAGGCCATCGACAAGACGGGCGGCGAAGTCGCACCGGCCGATCATCATCTCGTCGGACTTGTCACGCGCGAGCCGATTGGCGTAGTCGCTGCCATCGTGCCGTGGAATTTTCCCCTGCTGATGGCCGCGTGGAAGTTTGCGCCCGCGCTCGCAGCGGGCAATAGCGTCGTGCTCAAGCCATCGGAAAAGTCACCGCTGACTGCCATTCGCATTGCGCAGCTTGCGCATGACGCGGGCATTCCTGCGGGCGTCTTCAACGTCGTGCCAGGCGATGGCGCGACCGGCCAGCACCTGGCGTTGCATGGCGATGTCGATTGCGTGGCCTTCACCGGATCGACGGCGGTAGGCAAGCAGATCATGCAGTATGCGGCGCAATCCAATCTCAAGCGCGTGTGGCTCGAACTGGGCGGCAAATCGCCGAATATCGTGCTGCCCGATTGCCCCGATCTCGACCGCGCGGTGCAAACCGCCGCTTCGGCGATCTTTTACAACATGGGGGAAATGTGCACGGCGGGCTCGCGCCTGCTCGTGCATCGAGCGATCCGCGAACGCTTCATGGCGAAACTGCTCGACGCCGTGCGGGCGTGGCAGCCTGGCAATCCGCTGGACCCGGCCACAGCGATGGGCGCGATCATCGACCGTGCACAACAGGCGCGAGTGCTCGCGCTGATCGAATCGGGCCGTGCGCAAGCCACGCTGCTAGCTGGTGGTGGCGCCGTGCGCGAGGCGACAGGCGGCTTCTACATCGAGCCGACCATTTTCGAAACCACGTCCGACACGCGTATCGCTCGCGAAGAAATCTTCGGACCCGTGCTTGCTGTCATGACCTTCGATACTGTCGATGAAGCAATCAGGATTGCGAATGATAGCGAGTACGGATTGGCTGCCGCAGTCTGGACCGCCGACCTCACGACGGCGCACGAAGTCTCGCGACGCCTTCGTGCGGGTACGGTCTGGGTCAACTGCTACGACGAAGGCGGCGACATGAATTTCCCGTTCGGCGGCTATCGGCAGTCGGGCAACGGACGGGACAAGTCGCTGCACGCGCTGGAAAAGTACACGGAACTCAAATCGACGCTGCTGCGGCTGCGTTAATCCAATTGATAGGGGCAGGCAATGAAGGCGAAAGTCGGGGTGCTGGCAGGCTTGTTGTGTGCGTCGCTGGGCGCGCAGGCGCAGAGTAGCGTAACGCTGTTCGGCGTGCTGGATGAAGGGCTGAATTTCACGAGCAACGCGGGCGGCCATCGGGCCTGGCAGACGTCGAGCGTCGATCTGGCGACGAGCCGCTGGGGCATCAAGGGCAGTGAAGATCTGGGCGGCGGACTGCATGCAATCTTCGATCTGGAAAGCGGCTTCACGATGGACGATGGCAAACTCTATTACGGCGGCCGCCTGTTCGGCTATCAGTCGTACGCGGGCTTGCAATCGGACCGCTTCGGCACGCTTACCTTTGGACGGCAATTCGATTCCATCACCGACGTGATCGGCTCGATAACGGCTAATGGCAACTGGGCGGGCTTCCTGTTCTCGCATCCGCTCGATAACGACAATACCGATGCCTCATTCCACGCCAGCAATTCGGTCAAATTCACTTCGGCGACTTATGGCGGCTTGAGTGCTACGGCGCTCTACGGCTTCGGCAACCAGGCGGGTGGCTTTGCTAGCAACCGTGTTTTTAGCGCCGGCCTGAATTACGCAATCGGCACGCTGACCCTGGGCGCGGTGTATGAGGATCTGTCTTCGCCGGGCACGACTGCGACGGGCAGCGTCGCATCGGACGATGCCAATTTCGTCGCCGCGAATCAAAAGACCTACGGTGTGGGGGCGAGTTATGGCATCGGCGCTGCCGTGCTTGGCCTGGTTTACACGCATGTGGCGATCGGGCAGCCGGCTTCGTCGCTTTATGTGGGCGATTTCGGTGCGGATGTGTCGAAGCTCAATTTCGATAACGTCGAACTGAACGCGCGCTACAACCTGCGCGACGATGTGCTGGTGGGCGCGATGTACACCTACACGCGCGCGCATCTGGGCCGCAGCAATGGTGACGCTTCACGGCACTGGAATCAATTCGGCGTAATGGGCCAGTATCTGCTGTCGAAGCGCACGTCGGTCTATGCGCAGGCGGTCTATCAGACACTGAGCGGCGGCGACGGCAGCACGCCGCTCGACACCGCCTATATCCCGGGCTCCGCCGGCGCGTCGTCGAACGGACATCAGTTCGTCGCGCGCGTGGGCATGTCGCACTCGTTCTAGCGCGTCTCGCGTATCGAAAGCGGATGCCAGAGCCGCGCGCCGCCTTCGATACCGCGATCGTTCGGCACGGTCGCCACATTGGGCGGCAGATCGAAGGTGAGCCGTTCGGCGTTGCCGCCGCCTATCCACAGCTTGTCGTAATGAACGAGCGATTCGAGTATGCCAATCACCTTCTCCACGCGTTGATTCCAGCGCTTGTTGCCTGCCTTGCGGCGCGCGGCGTCGCCAATATATTCGTCGTATGCGTGTTTTTTGCTGACCGGGTGATGCGCCAGTTCCAGATGCGGCATCAATTCGCCGTCGCGAAAGAGCGCAGTACCCGCGCCCGTGCCCAGCGTCAGGACGAATTCCAGCCCGTGGCCTTCGATAGCGGCAAACCCCTGCATTTCCGCATCGTTGATCATACGCACTGATTCAATGCCCAGACGCTCGCCTAGCATCTGCGCGAGCGGCACATCGTTCCAGTCTTCCAGGCCCAGATGTGGCGCAGTCAGCACATGGTTATTGCGCACGAAGCCCGGAAAGCCGATCGAAACACGCGTAGGCGAATATTGTTCTACGAGCGGCGCGACGAGGGTATGCAGCGTATCGACCAGCAGGGCGGGCGGACAGGGGTGCGGTGTGGCCACGCGCACGCGTTCGGTCAGCATATGGCCTTGCGCATCGACGATCGCGGCTTTCAGTCCCGTGCCGCCGATATCGATGGCGAGGATGTTTTCGATCTTCGGCGCAGCGGCTTTTTTTGCGCTGCGCGTTGGCGCGGCTTTCGCGCGTGTGGTGGTTTTAGCGCTCTTTTTTGTGATCACAGCTCCTCCGTGCCTGTTTTACGACTTTTTAGGTTCTGATGGCGTAAGCGTACGCCATGCGCGGCCATCCTGCGCGAGTAGTGCATCAGCCTCTTTGGGGCCCGCGCTGCCCGATGCGTAGCCGTGCACCGGCACCGCTTCGCCATCCTTGGGATGCAGTACGGCGTCCACGGCGGCCCAGGTGGCTTCGATACTATCGGCGCGCTGGAACAGCGTGGCGTCGCCCAGCATGCAGTCGTAAAGCAGCGTTTCGTAGCCCACGTTGGCATGCTGCGCGAAGAAGTCGTCGTAGTCGAACGCCGAGCGCACTGCGCCAATTTCCATCACCGGTCCCGGCGTTTTCACGTTGAAATCGAAGCTCGTACCGTGTGACGGATCGATGCGCAGCGTCAGCACATTGGGCGTTAGCGCATCGACAGGCGTGTCGCGAAAGAGCCGGAATGGCACGCTCTTGAGTTGCACTGAAATCTCCGTGCGCCGCGCCGCCAGGCGCTTGCCTGTGCGCAGATAGAACGGCACGCCCGCCCAGCGCCAGTTGTCGATATATACGCGCGCAGCGGCATAAGTTTCCGTGGTGCTGTCTTTCGCGACGTTGGGTTCGTCGCGATAGGCCACGCCCTGCGGTCCCTTTTCATACTGGCCGAACACCACGTCTTGCGGCGTGAGCGGCTTGAGTGCATCGAAGATTTCGGCCTTCTTGTCGCGTACGGCTTCAGCGTCGAATGAGTTGGGCGGCTCCATCGCAATCATGCCGAGCAACTGGAACAGATGGTTCGGCACCATGTCGCGGAACGCGCCGGTCTGCTCGTAGAAACTGCCGCGTCCTTCTACGCCAATCACCTCGGCGGCCGTGATCTGCACGCTGTCGATATATTCGCGCCGCCAGATCGGCTCGAATAGCGCATTGGCAAATCGCACCGCCAGAATGCTCTGCACCGTGTCCTTGCCGAGAAAGTGGTCAATGCGATAGATCTGCGATTCCTGCGCGAAATCCAGCAGATGCCGGTCGAGATCGCGCGCGGAAGCGAGATCGGTGCCAAACGGCTTTTCGATCACGATGCGGCGGAAGGCGGCGCGCTCGTGCTCGTCCTCGCCTTCGTCCTCATTGAGCAAGCCCGCTTTGCCCAGCCGCTCGATGATCGGCTTGAAAAAACGTGCGCCCACGGCGAGGTAGAACACGACGTTTGCTTTCGTCTTTCCCGATCCCGTGAGTTCCTTGGCGAGGTTTTGATAAAGCGCGTCGTCCTCGAATTCGCCCGCCTGATAGTCGAGGCGTTGCGCGACCCAGTTCCAGGCGTTGTCGTCCAGCTTGCCTGCGTGGAAAGTGCTGGCCTTGTCGGCGGCGAACTGTTCGAGCGCGCCATGCAGATCGTCGCGCCATTGCTGGGTTTCGCGCTCGCCATGATTGACGCCGATGATGCGCATGCCATCGTCGAGCAGACCGTCGACGGCGAGGTTGTAGAGCGCGGGCATCAAGAGACGTTTGGTCAGATCGCCGCCCGCGCCGAAGATCACCAGCGTACAGGGCGGCGCGCGATGTTTGCCGGCCGGCGCCGCCGAGGGCGCGGACGCGTCATGCGCATGGACGGGCACTTTGGCGCTGGCGCGCGCGGCAGGGGAGGCATCGGCAGACGCATTCGCAGTTTTCGTAGACATGATTTCGCTTTGGCTATCCGTTTCGAATGAGAGTTGACCCGCGGGTGATCTGTCGAAGTCAGCAAAATCGATACCTTGAATGACAACGCGCAGGGTCTTGCGGTTCCCTGTGTGAGCTTCGTGGGCGTAGGCATTCTGTAAATACGCGTAAGCAGAAAGCGTTGAAATCCGCTTGAAACGCCTCCTTCTGGTGCACTGCAGCGTTTGCGCCGCGCGAGTTGGCAGGGTTCACGGAGTTGTATCGCAAGCTGAGGTAGCCTCTCGCAAAGCGCTCAGTTTGTTGCGCGTGTTTGGGTCGAATCCGGTAGTAAGCAAGTAATCAGGCGACTGTTATCTTGACCAGATGGAGGCAACTACGATGGCAACGAAGCAAGCAACGCTGTACGTTCTGCAGGCCCGTCCCCCGGCGATCATCGCGCTGTGGCCGGACGGCTCGCACGAAGTGGTGCTCGCCAACCTCACGCGCACGCCCGACGGCATCAAGGTGGACGCAGAAAGCGAGGTGGTCTACTGGACCAACATGGGCACCGGCATTCATCTGATCGACGGCGATCCGGCCTCGGGCGCGGTGCCGCCCAACGACGGCACGATCGAGCGCGCGAATCTGGACGGCAGTGCCCATGAAGTGCTGGTGGCGTCGGGGCTGGCGGGCACGCCCAAGGAACTCGTGCTCGACAAGGAAAGCGGCCACCTCTACTGGTGCGACCGCGAAGGCATGCGCGTGATGCGCGCGCGCCTGGACGGCAGCGAAGTGACGGAACTGGTGGTGACCGGCAATTTCCCCGCCGATACCGAAGACGCCACGCGCCATTGCGTGGGCATCGCGCTCGACAAGGCCAATGGCCACGTCTACTGGACCCAGAAGGGGCCGCCCGATGCCGGCCAGGGCCGCATCTTCCGCGCGGGCATCGAGCTGCCTGCGGGCGCGCATCCCGCGCAGCGTCCCGATATCGAATGCCTGCTGGCCGATCTGCCGGAACCCATCGACCTCGATATCGATCATGCCAACGGCGTGCTCTACTGGACCGATCGCGGCGACGACGCGCACGACGGCAACACGCTCAATCGCGCGCGTATTACGCCCGAAGGGCTGGTTGGGCGCGAGGTGCTGGCGCGAGAACTCAAGGAAGGCATTGGCGTGTCACTCGACGCCCGTGGCCGCCGTGCGTTCGTGACCGATCTGGGCGGCAATGTACGCGAACTGAATATCGACACGAAGGAAGTGTCGCATTTCACCACGGTCGCCCATCTTGGACCGCTTACGGGTATCGATTACATCGATAGCTGAGCAATCCCAGCTTGACTGCCCGGCCGCGAAGTCGCGCTGGGCAGTCTTTCGACGGTGTTTCAGGTTAGCGAACTATTGGCATAAGCCGCTGCGCCCGCGCGCTTGCCCAGTCGCTCCATATAGGCGCTCACGCCTGGCAGTTCAGGCTTCTCGAACGGCGTGCCGAGCCAGCGGTTCACGGACAAACCAACCGGAATATCGGCCAGAGAGAAGCTTGCGCCCGCAACGAATGCGCCAGTCTCCTGCAAACGCGCATCGAGAATGCGCATATTCTGCGTCCATTGCGCGATCGACTTCTCGATTTCCTGCGCATTCTGATGCGCTTCAGACTGCCGAACCAGCGCGAGAAACGCATAACTCCACGAGCGGTTCAGGTCGGTGGCCTGCCAGTCCATCCATTGATCGACACGGGCGCGCGCGAACGGATCGGCGGGATAGAGAGCCTCGCCGTCATAGCGACCGGCCAGATAGCGGATGATCGAATTCGATTCCCAGAGCACGAAATCGCCGTCCTTGATGACGGGCACGAGCGCGTTTGGGTTCAAGGCGATGAATTCGGGCGTTTGCGTCGAACGGAATCCCGATCCCCAGTCTTCGCGCGTGAAGGGTAGATTCAATTCTGTGCAGGTCCACAGCACCTTGCGGACGTTGATGGACGAGGTCTTGCCGAGAATTTCGATCATGGCGCGGGCGTGATGAGGGTGGGGTGTCGATAATCGCGCGTTCAGGTTTTGCGCGCAAGGGCGACGTCACGCTGTTACTTCATGCGGGTGCTTCATGTGGGTGCTTCAAAAATTCCGCCACGAATTCCACAAAGACCCGCACCTTCGCGGACAGATTCAGGCGTTCCGGATACACCGCATAAATATCGGCGGCGGGCAACGACCAGTCGGCAAGCAGGCGCGTGAGCCTGCGCGCGTGAACATAGGGCTGCACATCCCACTCCGAACGCACGACGATGCCGTGTCCATCCAGCGCCCAACGCAACGTCGCCTCGCCGTCGTTGCTGCTCATCACGCCGTGGACTTTCACCGTTTCGTGCCGCTTGCCCTTGGTGAAATGCCAGGTGCCATAGGCGGTGTCGTTCTCGCGCAGCACGATGCAGTCGAGCGCGCGCAATTCAGCAGGCGTTTTCGGCACACCATGTTGCGCGAGAAAGGCAGGCGATGCGCAGACCACCCGCCGGTTGCTCGCGATCTTCTTGCCGACCACGCGCTGGTCCGGCAGGTCGCCGAAGCGGATGCCCACGTCGTAGCCCTGCTCTGCGAGATTCATTGGCCGGTCCGTGAGATCGAGTTGCACCTGTACATCGGGATGCTGGCGGCGAAACGCCGATAGCGCCGGAACGATGTGACGCCTGCCGAAACCGAATGTGGCATTGACCTTCAGTAATCCTTGCGGTTTATCGCGGCTGCTGGAAACCAGGCGCTCAAGCTCCTGCACCTGCTCCAGCAGTTTCGTGCCGGTGGACAGATACAACTCGCCTTCCTGGGTAATGGCGAGCCGCCGCGTAGTGCGGTTCAGGAGCTTCACGCCAAGACGCCGCTCGATCTGGCTCAAGCGCGTGCTGATGGCTGGCGGCGTCACGCCCATGTCGCGCGCGAGCGCGGACAGGCTGCCTTGCGTAACCAGTCGGGCGAAGAAGTCGAGATCGGAGATCGGATCCATTGTTAAATTTAATTTAAGAGTGGCTTTAGTTGTGCTCCATTTTAATGCGTTGATCGCCCAATTACACTAGCGCAAACGATCCGGACAGGCCTTTGTCCGGAGCCTGGAGGAAACGATGGGACAGACGCTTTATCAGAAGATCACGAGGGACCACACGGTTTTCCGCATCGACGATCAGCACGTTGCGCTTTACGCCGATCTGCACATCATGAACGAGTACACCAGCCCGCAGGCTTTCGGCGCACTGGATGCGAAAGGGCTGGGCGTGCGTTGCCCCGAAAAGCAGATGGGCGTGGTGGACCATGTGATTCCCACGCACCCGGTTGCCGCGGAAAAGCGCACGATCATGATCGACGCGGCCGCGCATCAGGCCGCGAATTTCACGCGCAACTGCCAGAAGCACGGCATCCATCTGTTTGACGTCACCGACCGCGAACAGGGTATCGAACACGTGGTCGCGCCCGAAATCGGCCTGATTCGTCCGGGCATGGTGGTGCTGTGCGGCGACAGCCATACGACCACTTACGGTGCACTGGGCGCGCTGGGGTTTGGCATCGGCACCTCGGAAGTCGAGCATGTGCTGGCGACGCAAACGCTGGTGTATCGCGTGGCGCAGGACATGCGCATTCATGTCGATGGCGTGTTGCCGGACGGCACCACCTCGAAAGACCTCGTGCTCTACATCATTTCGAAAATCGGCGCGCAGGGCGCGCGCGGTTTCGTCGTCGAATATACCGGCACGGCCATTGCGGCGCTTTCGGCGGAAGCACGCATGACGCTGTGCAATATGACCGTTGAAGCGGGTGCGCGCGGCGCGCTGATCGCGCCGGACGATATCAGCGTTCAATATGTAAGCGAACGCATTCAGGGCTTCACGCAGGAGGAGATTGAAGCGTTCGCCCTGCAGTGGAAGCAATTGAAATCGGATGCGGACGCAACGTTCGACGTCACGCATCGTTTCGACGCAGGCGAAGTCGCGCCATTCGTCACCTGGGGCACCAGCCCCGATCAGGCGATTGCGGTCAATGCGCTCATCCCGGCGCTGGCCGCCGATGCGCTCGAACGCAGCAACGCGCGCAAGGCGCTCGACTACATGGGGCTCGACGCGGGCCAGGCCATCGACGGCCTGGCGGTCGATCACGTCTTTATCGGCTCCTGCACCAACGCACGCATCGAGGATCTGCGCGCGGTGGCCGCGATCGTGCGCGGGCGCAAAGTGGCGGAATCCGTGCGCGCGATGGTGGTGCCGGGTTCGGGCCGCGTGCGCGAACAGGCTGAACGCGAAGGCGTGGCGCAAACGCTGATCGACGCGGGTTTTGAATGGCGTCAGCCCGGTTGTTCGATGTGCCTGGCGATGAACGACGACATCCTCTCGCCGGGGCAGCGCTGCGCCTCCACCACCAACCGCAATTTCGAGGGCCGCCAGGGGCGCGGCGCACGCACCCATCTGATGAGTCCGGCGATGGCTGCCGCCGCCGCGCTGGCGGGCCGTATCGTCGACGTACGCAAGGAGTTCCAGCATGGCTAAGCCGTTCGCAATCTCAGGCACGGCCGCGCCGCTGCCGCTCAACAATCTCGACACCGACCAGATCATGCCGAAGCAATTCCTGCTTGGCATCGACAAATCGGGCCTCGCCCAGGGCGTGCTCTACGACCTGCGCTATGACGCGCACGGCCAGCCGCGCGAACGTTTCGTGCTGAATCAGCCGGAATACGCGGGCGCGAAGATTCTGGTGGCAGGGTCGAATTTCGGCTGTGGGTCCAGCCGCGAACATGCGGTGTGGGGTTTGCAGCAGGCAGGCTTTGAAGCCGTGATCGCGCCGAGCTACGGTGAGATTTTCTATTTCAACGCCAGCAATAACCGTTTGCTGGTGGTGACGCTGCCGCTCGAACAAGTCGAGGCGCTGGTTGCCGAACTCGAAAACAGCCCAGAAAAAAGCGTCACGATCGATGTAGAGAACGAAGTGGTAGTGACGCCCGCTGGCCAGCGCTATGCGTTCTCCTTGCCCGCGCGCCAGAAGCAGATGCTGGTGGAGGGGCTCGACATGGTGCGGATGACCTTGCGCGATGCGGACAGGATTGCCGCATTTGAAACGGAGCACGCCCACGCGCGCCCGTGGTGTCGTATCGATTTACCGGCGCAGCAGCAACGTCGCTGAAACCTGCTTTAAACCCCACCCATTCCAATAACGAAAGCCGCCCGCGCTGTGAGTTTCACGCGTGGCGCGGCAGGAGACAAACATGAGCATTGCCTCAGTTCGCGCGGAGGATGACGCCGCGCTGGAAACCCGCGTAGTGCGGCGGGTATCGCGGCGCATCACGCCCTTCATCATCATCCTGTATTTCCTGAGTTTTCTGAATCGCGTCAACGTGGGCTTTGCGGGCCTCACGATGAATCGGGACATCGGCTTGACGCAGGCGATGTTCGGTGTGGGCGCGGGTATCTTTTTCGTGGGCTATATCGCGGCGGGCATGCCGTCCAACCTCGCGTTGCAACGCGTGGGCGCGCGCCGCTGGATTGCGTTCCTGATGGTGATGTGGGGCGCGCTGTCCGCGGCTACCGCATTCGCCAGCGGGCCTTATAGTTTCTATGGCCTGCGCCTCGTGCTGGGACTCGCGGAAGCGGGCTTCTTTCCCGGCATCATCCTGTACCTGAGCTACTGGTTTCCAGCGCGTCACCGCGCCTTTGTGACGGCGATGTTCATGACCGCCGCGCCGCTGGCGAATATGATCGGCTCGCCCATTTCGGGCGCGCTGATGACGCTGGAGGGCATGGCGCATCTGCACGACTGGCAATGGCTCTTTCTGGTCGAGGGCGCGCCTACCGTGCTGCTTGGCATCGTTTCGTACTTCTATCTGACTGATCGACCGGAACAGGCGCATTGGCTCGCACCCGCCGAACGCAACTGGCTCGCCGCCGAGATGCAGCGCGAGCGCGACGCCAAGGCGGCGCAAAGCCGCTCCAGCGTGTGGAGCGCCGTAAAAGACCCGCGTGTGCTGCTGCTGGCGCTCGTCTACGCGGGCACCTCGACGGGGCTCTACGCCATCGGCATCTGGGCGCCGATGATCATCCATCGCTTTGGTTTCAGCTATGTCGAGCTGGGCTTCGTCAACGCCATCCCGAACCTCTTCGCCGTGATCACGATGGTGCTGTGGGCGCGTAATTCCGACCGCACCGGCGAGCGCCGCCTGCATGTGGCGATTGCCTGTCTCGCGGCGGGAATCGGCATGCTGATGTCGGGCTATGCGTCGAGCGCGATCATGCTGCTGGTGGGGCTATCGATTGCAAACTTTGGCATCAACGCCGCCAAGCCGCCGCTCTGGAGCATGCCGACGCAGTTCCTCTCCGGCTCGGCCGCGGCGGCGGGCATCGCGCTCATCAATGCGATGGGCAGCCTGCTGGGCGGCACGATCGGACCGATGGTGATCGGCAAACTGCGCGACGTCGGCGGCGATTATTCGCTGGGCCTCTATTTCGTGAGCGCGACGCTGTTTGTTTCGGCGGTGCTGGCGTATCTGTTCGGGGCGCGCCAGCGCGGGCAGCGGGGTACTCAGGAGCCCGCCGTGGCTCAACGCTGAAGGCGATCCCGCTAGAATGGCGATGATCCGCAGTTTCATCGCACTTCAATTTTTTTCAGACCCATTCCAGCGTGACGACCGCCACTCTCGACCAACTGCGCGCCGGGCAACTCGCCGGCGCGCGCCAGCTCAAACTCGCCTGCGGCTTGACCGAATTCCCACGCGAGATTTTCGACCTCGCGGACACGCTGGAGGTGCTGGATCTCTCCGGCAATGCGCTGACGTCATTGCCCGACGATCTGCCGCGCCTGAAGCACTTGCGCATCCTGTTCGCCTCGCAGAACCCTTTCACCGAATTGCCGCCGATGCTGGGCGAGTGCTCCGCGCTGAGCATGGTCGGTTTCAAGTCGAACCGCATTCGCCATGTTCCCGCGAGTGCGTTGCCGCCGCTGCTGCGCTGGTTGATCCTCACCGATAACGATGTCGAGACGCTGCCGCAGGAACTCGGCGCGCGGCCTCATCTGCAAAAGTTGATGCTGGCGGGCAATCGTCTGCGCGCCTTGCCCGAGACGATGGCGGCGTGCAGCAGGCTCGAATTGCTGCGCATTTCGGCGAATCAATTCGATGCCTTGCCCGACTGGCTGCTGGCCTTGCCGCGGCTTTCATGGCTGGCCTATGCGGGCAATCCGTTCAATACGGCGCGCGAGGACGCGGCCGCCCAGCAGTCGGGCGTGCCTGACATCGACTGGCATTCGCTTGCGCTTGGACAGACGCTGGGCGAAGGCGCTTCGGGCGTGATTCATCGCGCGACGCGTTTGCTCAAGGACGGCCATCCTGCCGAGGCGCTTGCCGTCAAGCTGTTCAAGGGCGCGGTGACGAGCGATGGCTTGCCGGACCTTGAAATGGCGGCTTGTCTGAGCGCGGGCCGGCATCCCAATCTCATTCCCGTGCTGGGTCGCATCGCCGGGCATCCGCTGGACGAGCACGGTCTCGCGATGGCGCTGATCGATCCGGCGTTCCGCAATCTGGCCGGCCCGCCAAGCCTCGATTCGTGCACGCGCGACGTCTACGCGGACGACGTGCGCTTCGACTGGCCCGTTGCGCTGGGTGTGGCGCGCGGCATCGCATCGGCCGGGCAGCATTTGCATCGGCGCGGCATCATGCACGGCGATCTCTACGCGCACAACATCCTGCACGATGGGGCGGGACACGCGTTGCTCGGCGACTTCGGCGCGGCGTCGTTCCATGATGCCGACGATCGCACGCGGGCAAGTGCGTTCGAGCGTATCGAAGTGCGGGCGTTTGGGTGTCTGCTGGAAGAACTGGCTGAGCGGGCGATTCCGGCTTCGGAAACGCACACGGCTGCGCTCGCGGCGCTGGTGCGCGCCTGTCTGGGCGAACGCGTCGAAGATCGTCCGTTGTTCGATGAGATTATCGGACGGCTTGAGGCGCTGATTTAAAACAGAGTTCGTGTCAGGCGGCGTCATATTCGAATGCGATTAACTTTCGCCGGGTCATCTTAATGGCTTCCCTGCGAAGATTTCGCGACGCTGCTTTAGTCCGGTAATTCATTCCTGATTATGTACAGCGCCTTATTCAAGGCGCTGTAATTTTTTCCTCGATCAAGCCGTTTGCCATGCTGGCTGCCCGTGTGCAGCCTCGCAGGGATATTCGCGCAATGCGAATTGAATCAGCGCGACGGCGTTGTAACAAATGTTGCATTTAATCGTGCTTCCATATGTTTTTAATCGCGCTATTTTCACCTACAGTAGCGATGCCCCTGACCAGGCATCCGGTTTGCCGGATAAAAACTTAAGATGATGAAGGAAGAACGATGAGTTTCGCCTTTAATGGCGGCTTGCCTGGCGACCTGAGCGGTGGATCATCAGGCGCATTCAGCACGCTCGGCGGCCTGACGAATTCGGCCGCTTCGGCCATCTCCGGCAGCGCCGGACCGCTGGCCGGCCTCGCCGGCCACCTCGATACGATCCAGCGCGCGCAGCAACTCGCGCAAACCGGCTTCTCGCTATTGGGCAAGACGCCAGGCGCGGTCGCGCAGGCGATCAACAGCACGGCGGGCGACGCGGCGCTGCTCACGCAGATGAACCGCTACGTGACGATCGATACGCCGCTTGGCAGCGATGTGCTCCTCGTGAGCGCGCTGGTCGTGGACGAACACGTGAACCGCTTGCCGGAGATCCATCTGGATCTGCTCTCGCATCGTCACGATCTGCAGCCCAGCGACCTGATCGGCCAGCAGGTGAAAATCCAGCTTGACCAGAACGCCGCGGACTTTTCTGTGGAGCGCGTGGTGGCGAGCGCCGCTGGCGCGGAAAACACGCGCTATTTCGATGGTTACGTCGCGTCGTTCGACCGCGCGAGCAATCCCGGCCGCGTTACGCAGTATCAGATGACGATCGTGCCGTGGTTCTGGTTCCTCACGCGCTCCACCGATTGCCGCATTTTCCAGAACAAGACCGCGCAGGACATTCTCACCGAGGTGTTCCAGGAACACGGTTTCGCTGATTTCGTGTTCGATATTCACGGTACGCAAACGCCGCTCGAATATGTCGTGATGTACCAGGAGTCGTACTTCAACTTCTGCGCGCGCCTGATGGAACAGGAAGGGCTGATCTGGACGCACCGCTACCAGAAAGACAAGCATCTGCTGGCGATCGGCGATTCGAATCTGGTGTTTCGTCCCATCGACGGACTGCCGACTGTGCCGTTCGCGGACAGCGTGTCGAGCGAGTTCAACGGTATCGATCAACTGCATGAAGGCGGCCACTTTGGGCTGGGCAAAGTCACGTATCGCGACTTCAATTATCACAACCCGACTTCGCCGCTGATGCTGGTGGAAGCGGAATCGCAGACGATCAAGCACGCGCGGCTCGATTCGACCGAGCGCTTCGAGCATCAGTCGCTCTACGACCGCAGCGACGACGGCAATCGTTACGCGCGCTATGCGATGGAAGCGGAAGAAGCGCAGGCGCAGCGTTATACCGGGGCAGGCTTCGCGTGGCGCATGACCACGGCGGGCAACGTGACGGTCACGGGGCATCCCGTCGTCGCCATGAATCGCGAATACGTGATCCTGCGTGTGCGTCACGAAGCCGTGAACGACTATGCGCAACACGAAGTCAAGCTGCCGTATCGCAATTCGTTTGCGCTGCTGCCGAACAAGGTGCCGTACCGTGCGATGCGTACGACGCCCAAGCCGCTGATTCAGGGCACGCAGTCGGCGATCGTGGTGGGGCCTAAGGGCGAGGAAATCTACACCAACGGCAGCGCCGTGAAACTGCATTTTTTGTGGGACCGGCGCGGCAAGAAGGACGGATCGGATTCGATGTGGATTCGCGTTTCGCAGCCGTGGGCCGGTGCAGGCTGGGGCGCGGCGGCGATTCCCCGTATCAACCAGGAGGTGCTGGTTTCGTTCAATCAGGGCGACCCTGATAATCCCGTGATCGTAGGGCGTGTCTATAACGGCGACAACGGCAACCCGTATCACGGCGCAGCCGGGCAAACCATGGGGATCAAGAGCCAGACCTTCAAGGGGCAGGGCTCGAACGAAATCCGCATGACCGACACGAACGGCCAGCAGGAATTCTTCCTGCACGCCCAGAAAGACCTGAATACGATCATTCAGGATACCGAAACGCACCGTGTGGTGGGTGGCGCGCGTATTGTGACGCTCGACGCGGGCGACGAAACCAAATGGATCGCCAAGGGCAATCTGACCGAAACCATTGCGCAGAAGCGAGGCACGACGGCAACCACGGTCGAAGTGCTCACGCCTGCGAAAGATGGCGGCGGCGGCACGCAGCAATATGAGGCCGAACTCGGGCTGATGCTCAAGGTGCAGAACAGCTTCATCGTGCTTGCGCCTGAGGGCATTACGCTCCAGCACAACGGTTCCGTGATCCGCCTGGACGATTCCGGCGTATCGATCAACGGCCAGCGCATCGACCTGAACAAATAACAGAAGACCTGCCATGCACTACGCGATTTATGAGGGTAGCTTCGTGCTGCCCGATACGACGCTCGACCGCACCGTCAATATCCTCATGCTCAACGACGGCCCCGGCGGCCTGAATCTCGTCATCTCGCGAGGGCGTTTGCGCGAAGACGAGAACCTCGACGCGTTCATCGCGCGCGAATGGGCGCTGGCGACGCGCGAAGCGCCGCAACTGACCGAGCGCGCGCGCACGGCGGTGACGGTGGGTGGACGCGGCGGCGTGCAGATCGAAGCGACGCACGAGCAGGAAGGGCGTCTGCGTCATCAGATCCAGATCGTGTTTCCGAGCGACGATAGCGGCGCCGTGCTGGTCATGACGCTCACCAGAGCTGCGCCGTTCACGGACGAGCAGCGTGCGATGGCTGCGCGCATGATCGACAGCTACCAGCCGCGCGTGGCGCGGCCTACCTTGATCGAGTCGCCGGATAGCGCATCGTGAGCAGCGAACAGTTCGCCGCCGCGCGCAAGGACGATCCGATCAGTCATACGAGTCTGCTCGGCGATCTGCTTGGAATGGGCGGGTCGCTGCTCGGTGGCGCGGCAATTGGTTGGGCCTTGACGAAGGTCGTGCAGATTGGCGTCGGGGCGGCGATGACCGCACTCGAAATTGGCTCGGGGGGACTGGCCACGCCAATCGTGATCGGCATTGGTATTGGCATGGCCGCCGTGATGGAAGGCTCGGGGCTGAACGAGAAGATTGACGGCGCGGCACACGCGCTGGCTAACGCTATCGCGCCGCCAGAGATCAAAGGCACGATCAAGAGCGGCTCGACCGACGTCTACGTCAACGACAAGGCGGCGTCGCGCGCCGCGAGCCCCGGCGACGCCGACACCGTGGCTTGCCAGAACCATTCTGGCCCGCAGATGATCGCCCAGGGATCGGGCAACGTCTACATCAACAATCAGCCGGCTGCGCGAGTGAGCGACAAGACCACCTGCGACGGCACGATCGCCGTGGGATCGGACAACGTATTTATCGGCGGCGGCACGCAGCAGGTGCGCGATATCACCCCTGCGCGCAAATGGGTCGCGTGGCTGGGCACCGCGATTGGTATCGCGCTTGCCTTGTGCGGACGTGGCAAGAACAACTGGAGTGCGCTCAAGGCCGCGTTGCCTTGTCTGGCGATCAACCTCGCGGGAGGGCTGGTCGGCACCGCACTTGGGCATCTGTTTAGAGTGGCGATGGGCCACCCCGTCAACGTCATCACGGGCGGCAAGATTCTCGATGGCGCCGACGATACGGATTTCGTTCTGCCTGGGCCGCTGCCGATTGCCTGGCAGCGCTTCTACAGCAGCCACGATGACCGAGCCGACAGCCTCTTTGGGCGTGGCTGGAGCGTGCCGATCAGCGTCGAATTGAAGATCGTGCGCGACACAACAGGCAAGATCGAGTCGATCACCTATTGGGACGAACAAGGCCGAGATATCGTGTTCCCGGCCGTCGCGCCCGGCGAGAGCCATTTCAGCGTCCCTGAAGGCCTCTATCTGATCTGCACGGCGGGCGGACATTTCGTGGTCGAGTCGGTAGACGGCATGTATCGCGATTTTGGCATGTCGAATATTTCGGATGCCGAATCAGAGGTGTTGAAACTCTGGCGACTCGAAGACCGCAATGGCAACTGGATCGAAATCGCGCGTGACGAAGCCGATGGGAAGCCACGCCGCCTGCTCGACGTGACGGGCCGTGTGCTCGCGCTGAACTACGCCGAAGCCCACCCGTGGCGCATCGAAAGTATCGACCTCGTGCGCGGCGCGGAAGGCGAGCTTGCGGAAACGCTGGTGCGCTACGGCTATAGCGAAGAGGGTGAACTTGCCTCGGTGACGGACCGCAGCGGCCACATCGTACGCCGCTTCGCTTACACCGACAGCCTCATGACGATGCACACGCTGGCAGGCGGCTTGCGATGCTTCTACGCATGGCAGGGCGTGGGCCGCGACGCGCGCGTTGTGCGCCACTGGACCGACGACGGCGAAGCCTACACGTTCGACGCCGATCTCGCACAGCGCGCTGTGACGGTCACGGATCAACTCGGCCGCATCACGCGCTGGACGTGGAACGAAGATCAGCAGCCGCTCAGTTATACGGACGCCGAAGGGCATGTCTGGCGCTTTGAATGGAACGCGCTGCGGCAGTTGCTGGGCGCAACCGATCCAGCGGGACACACGACGCGTTTCGAATATGACGACCGAGGCCGCCAGATCGCACGCACCGATGCACTGGGCCAGAGCGAACGTACCGAATGGAACGGCTACTACGATCTGCCCGTCGCAGAAACCGATGCCGCGAACGCGCGCTGGACCTATCGCTACGACGAGCGCGGCAATCTGACGATGACGCGAGACCCCGCTGGCTTCGCGACCGAATACCATCGCGACGAACGCGGACTGGTGCATACCGTACGCGACGCGCGCGGCGGCTACAAACACCTCGAATGGAACGCGCGCGCGCAACTGACGGCCTATACGGATTGCTCGGGCAAGACCACGCGCTTTGCGTACGACGAGCGCGGCGCGCTCGCACGTGTGATCGATGCGGCGGGCCAGCAGACCGTCTACGAAGCTGATGCGATGGGGCGTGTTACCGCCATCGTGATTGCCGACGGCGCGCGTCAGACGTTCCGCTATGACGCGGCTGGCCGCCTGATCGAAGTGGTCGATCCGAACGCTCGCAGCACACGCTATGAACTGAACCCGCGCGGATTGCTGCTAGCGCGCACCGATGCCGCGGGCCGTGTCGTGCGATTCGGCTACGACGAAGCTTTCCGGCTGGGCACGCTGACCAATGAAAACCGTGAACGCTACACCTTCCGCTACGACCGGCGCGATCAGTTGATCGAAGAAGTGCGCCTTGATGGCAGCCGTCGCGCGTACGAGTACGATGCGTGCGGCTTCGGTATCGGTCTGCGAGAAGGGCGCCTGCATACGCGTTTCGAACGCGATCCGCTGGGCCGCCTCACCGCTAAGGAAGCGGGCCGCGAACGCTGTTCGTATCTGTACGACAAGGGTGGCCGGATCGCATCGGCGGAACTCTATGCCGTCAACGCGAATGGCCCCGCGTTGAAGAACCGCGTGAGCCTTAAATATGGCGCGCGTGGCGAAGTGCTCGAAGAATATACGCCGACAGGCTGGCTCACGCACATCTACGACGAACTGGGCAATCGCACGCAGACGACGGTCTCGGGCGAGCGCAGGATCGACTGGCTGCACTACGGCTCGGGTCATGTTCACCAGATCCGCATGGACGGCGCTGAAATAGCGGATATCGAACGCGATGACCTGCACCGCGAAGTGCTGCGCACGCAAGGCAAGCTGACGAGTCACTTCGGTTACGACAGCGTGGGGCGGCGTGCGCGCCAGAGCGCATTGCGTGGCGCTGCGCCCGATCCGCTGCTGGCGAAACAGTGGCACTACGATCTCTCGGACGACATGATCCGCAAGCAGGATCTGCGCTATGGGGCGACCTCGTATCGCTACGATCCGACCGGACGTGTCGAGCAGGCGATGGGGCCGGGCTTGCCATCGGAAGTGTTCCGCTGGGATGCCGCGGCGAATCTCGTATCAGGCGATCATCCGGGCGGCTACGTCGAGCACAACCGGCTGAAGGTGTTCGAGGACAAGCGTTTTGAATACGATGCGTTTGGACGGTTGTCACGCAAACTGAGCGGGCATGGGCCGACGAAGGATCAGACCTTCGAGTATGACGACTGGCATCAGTTGAAGACGGTCGTGACGAAGGACAGGCTGAATCTTTCGACTACGCATTTTGAGTATGACGCGTTTGGCCGGCGTATTCGCAAACTGAACGGCAGCTATGCGAGCACGGATTTTCTGTGGGACGGCATGCGACTGGTGCAGGAGACGTATCACGACCGGCGCGGCGTGGAAGCGTTGACGTATCTGTACGAGCCGGATAGCTATGTGCCGCTGGCGCGTATCGATCATGCTGCGCCTGCGGCGAATGATGCGAAAGCGGGTGCGGATGTCGTTCGCGATGCGGTTTATTATTTTCATAACGACGTGTCGGGGATGCCGGAAGAGTTGACCGACTCGGAAGGCGATCTGGTCTGGCAGGCTCGCTACAAGGTGTGGGGCAACGCGGTGCAGGAGGAGTGGATCCAGCGCGAAGCGCCGCGTCCGCAGAATCTGCGCTTTCAGGGGCAGTACCTGGATCGCGAGACCGGGCTGCACTACAACACGTTCCGGTTTTATGATCCGGATGTGGGAAGGTTCATCAACCAGGACCCGATTGGGTTGAATGGTGGGTTGAATCTTTATGCGTATGCGCCGAATCCGGTGTTGTGGGTGGATCCGTGGGGGCTAAGATGTGGCCCGGGTGAGGCAACGGGCAGCGGGCGTACGGTTACGCCTGGCAGGTGGTTGCGAGGAACCCACGGCAATGCGGGTGTGTTCCCCAAATCAATTGCAGACAAATTGCGAGGACAACAATTTAGAGACTTTGATCATTTTAGATCAGAATTTTGGAAATCAGTTTCAAAAGACACTGATTTGAGCGGCCAATTTTCGAAGTCTAACGTTGCGCGCATGAGCGAAGGGTTAGCTCCAAAGGTCTCGGTCACTCAAGGGGTTGGAAAGAACACATCCTATGTTTTGCATCATATAGAGCCAATTCAGCACGGTGGGGGCGTTTATGATATGAATAACCTGCTTGTCGTGACACCGCGATATCATGCGGAAGTTCTTGACCCGTCATATCATTACTAGGAGTCGATCGTGGAAAGAGTTGATTTGATAGCGCTGGTTACAAGAATAAAGGAGTCGAAATATTCGTCTGAGAATGAAGCGGAAATCGATATTGATGTTTTAACAAGGAATTCAATTGACCCGTACGCAATGGATTATATTTTTCAAAAAGAATACGAGGATTTGTCGCCCGAGGAGATCGTGGACAAGATTCTTTCGTATAAGCCAATTCAATTATAAATTTGTGTAATATCTGTGCAGCGAAGAGCTACGCCCGTAGGGCAAGCTGACGATCGATATTGGCCGCGGAAGCATTGCGCCGCGCCCGATCCACTACTGGCGAAGCAGTGGCACGACCTCTCGGGCTACATGATCCGCAAGCAGGATCTGCGCTAGGGCCCGACTGCGTATCACTACGACCCGACCGGGCGCATCGAACAGGCGATGGGACCCGGGCTGCCTTCGGAAGTGTTCCGTTGGGACGCCGTGGCGAACCTCGTGTCGGGAGATCGCCTGGGCGGCTACGTCGAGCGCAACTAGTTAGAGCAATCACCGGCGTTTCCAGTATTACATTGAAAACAACGATTTTCTCGAGTAATTTTTAGATTGACAGATCGACAATAAAATTTTTCCCAATCCTCTGTTTTTTTCAAAAAATTCAATCAAGAAAGCTGATTGCGAGTCGTCACCTTGACAAAAAATCCACGCGGATAGGCCGCCAGTTGTTGAGAAAATTCAAGGTTGGGGCACAGCATATTTTTGAGTATGGTGAATTTTCCTGAATCCCATTGGTGCCATGCTTGATAGAAGCGATAGGCTTCAAGAAGCAATTACCGCGATGCAAAATTAGATGGATAATTCGTCGTAGATTGAAGAAGGGATTGAGATCATGGCCGAAAAAAGTTTGATCGCTCCACTGCGCAGTAAGATGGAGCAATTTTCAGAGTTGGGTGTTGAGAGTGTCAATGACGGGGTAGCTTTATATGGGAAAGCTCCCTTTGTTGGCCCAAAGGCATTTCTTCATACGATATATCCTCCCTTAAGTAGTGAGGGGATTGTTGTTCTGGAAAGTGAAATTGGAGTGCGACTTCCTGGTCAGTTGGTCGATTTTTATCGTGAGTGTAACGGTCTTCACTATTTTGTCGATACGCTAACTTTCTATGGATTGAGGTCCAAGGCTGGTCGCAATTCTGCCGCTTTCTATCAACCATATGATTTGAAGACACCTAACGTAGAGGAAAGAATTCGAGGTGCGCAAGACGAAATTATTTTCTTCGCGTGGTACGACTGGGACGGTAGTTTCGTGTATACAAAAACGAGTGATAGCAAGATTTATTTTTGTAGAAATGATTCCACGACTCCGTTGAAAGAGTGGCCATCGCTTCGCGATTTCATAGCCGATGAGTCGGAAAGAATATCTAAGCTTTTTGATGAAAAAGGCCAACCAATCGACGAGACTGCATCTACACTGCCGGTATAAAGTACGCTGTGGTCTCGAAACCGGCATCGTGCTCAACAGCGTCCGTTCCACGCGGCTGCGGCGCCCACTCGCTGAGACGGTCAGTGTAGTCGGCGCCATTGAGATTCTTCAAGTAACCCAATCACTGCCTTCGATCCCGCCATACTTGGCCGCGACGTCAACTGTGCAAACGGGTCAGCATTTGCCAGGCTTGATCAAATGGCGTGCCTAACCTGCCGCGCAGCGCAGACACATAAGCACAAAGGGTGTTCGCTCGCTCCCGAGCTGCGCTCGTCGCCAATTGCTATTACCACGCCAGTACAGATGTAAATTCCAGAGTCGTGCGAAATCGAGGAATTCTCGCAAGCTGAACGGCAGCTACGCGAGCATGGATTTTCTGTGGGACGGCATGCGACTGGTGCAGGAGACGTATCACGACCGGCGCGGTGTGGAGGCGTTGACGTATCTTTACGAGCCCGATAGTTACGTGCCGCTGGCGCGTATCGATCATGCCGCGCCTTCGGCGAATGATGCGAGTGCGGATGCGGGTGTTGTTCGCGATGCGGTTTATTATTTTCATAATGACGTGTCGGGGATGCCGGAAGAGCTAACCGACGCCGATATGGATCTGGTCTGGCAGGCGCGTTACAAGGTGTGGGGCAACGCGTTGCAGGAGGAGTGGATTCAGCGCGCTGCGCCACGTCCGCAGAATCTGCGCTTCTAGGGGCAGTACCTGGATCGCGAGGCCGGGCTGCACTACAACACGTTCCGGTTTTATGAACCGGATGTGGGAAGGTTCATCAATCAGGACCCGATTGGGTTGAATGGTGGGTTGAATCTTTATGCGTATGCGCCCAACCCTTTTGGCTGGATAGACCCTTTCGGGCTGGAGTTCGAGCCGATCGAATTTCCGTCGGAAGTTTTACATTCGCGAACGGTAACTGCCAGTAATCCGTCGGGAATTTATGCGTATAAGGCAACAGGAAGTTACATATTGGACAAGCAGGCGTTGTATGACGCGGCAGCACTCGGAGAGCGACCTTCTGCCAAGTGGATGAATCATCATATAGATTATGATGCTGCGACGAATACAATGCGAGGGCAATTGGTTGATCCAAATTATCACTCTTATCCTCATTTCGGAGGATCTGATGATTTCAAACAGGCCACGGGGCATAAATATGGGACGCAGGGCGCGATTGATGAAGCAACCAGGAGAAATGACGCGATTGCAAAACGCGGAGGATCAGGGTGTTGACTATAGAGGTGTCCGATGTTAATTGATGGCCTGTTTTGTGGGGGCGGTTTTGATTTTTGTGATCAAGGTCCGTCTGTTTCTGAGGAAATCGTTAGAGAGGTCTTGTCTGGTGCGAATTTTAACGGTGTCGAAGATTTTGTTGAATTTTATGTGAAAAATAATGGTGGATATTTCAACCGAGGGGCGTATTTTTATCGGGATTTATTCTTTCGCGCAGATGTTGGTGATTATGGTTCGATGGAGGTGGAGAGCTTCTATTATGTTGGCGAGAAGTATCATGATGAAAGTGAGGTTAATCTTCGTTCGGCGGAGAAAGTTCGTAAGTTGAGGGCCAGGTATTCTGAAGAGAGGGATATTTTTTGTCGCGATCATTTTCCCTTTGCTGGCGATGCAGGGGATAATGATTTCTGGATTGATTTGAATAGTGGGGCGATTAAGTATATTTTGTGGGAATCCAGGGGGAATTCGATTGATGTTGTTGATATAGCTCCAGCGTTCTCCGATTTTGTGAAAAATATCGTTCCGCGTAGGCGTGAAGCTTGATTTTTGTACAGCGGTGGAAGTGATGGCCGATGTTGACTTCGGAGCCGACACAAGTGCTTGCGCCAGCTTTGAATCCGGCGCAGCGCCTCGTGTGTGGAAAAAGGAAGCGGGCCGAGAACGCTGTTCGTATCTGTACGACAAGGGCGACCGGATCGCATCGGCGGAACTCTATGCCGTCAACGCGAATGGCATGGCATTGAAAAACCGCGTGAGCCTCAAATATGGGGCGCGTGGCGAAGTGCTCGAAGAATATACGCCGACAGGCTGGCTCACGCACGTCTACGATGAACTGGGCAACCGCGCGCAGACGACGATCTCGGGCGAGCGCACGGTCGACTAGCTGCATTACGGCTCGGGTCATGTTCACCAGATCCGCATAGATGGTGTGGAAATTGCGGATATCGAACGTGACGACCTGCACCGCGAAGTACTGCGCACGCAAGACAATCTGACGAGCCAATTCGGCTACGACGGCGTTGCGTGGCGCTGCGTCCGATCCGTTGCTGGCGAAGCAGTGGCATTACGACCTCTCGGGCGGCATGATCCGCAAGCAGGATTTGCGCTATGGCGCGACTGCGTATCGCTACGACCCGACCGGGCGCATCGAACAGGCGATGGGGCCTGGGCTGCCTTCGGAAGTGTTTCGATGGGACGCGGCGGCGAATCTCGTATCGGGCGATCATCCGGGCGGCTACATCGAGCACAACCGGCTGAAGATGTTCGAGGACAAGCGCTTTGAATACGATGCGTTTGGACGTCTGTCACGCAAACTGAGCGGGCATGGGCCGACGAAGGATCAGACCTTCGAGTACGACGACTGGCATCAGTACACTGACGCTATTGAATCAAAGGTTATCGGGCTTAACAATATGTACAGGAGTGGGAAGCTAACAGATATGGACGTGGTTCTGGGGCTTGGGAAAATACAAGGGGCAGCGAGATCCGGATTGGAAAATGGAACTTTCAGTGTCGACCCAGCTACAGGAAGGTTGAATTAATGAGTGAAGAACTTTATGTAGTTACGCCAGAAATTAATGCCTGGATCGGGAAGGCTGAATTTCGTCCAGATATGGAATTTCCTTGGGATGATGTCTCTATTTCAGGGGAAATTGATGCTGGATTTGAAATGAATATTGATTGGAAGAGGTTGAAGGAAATTGATCTCGACTATTTTAATAAATCTGCGCCAATTGTTAGCGAGAAATTTTCTTCTGTCTGTTTGAAGCAGCGGGTGGATTGCCAACTGGTTCCGCTTGACATTGTTCTCAATGGAAATAAGGTTGATGGGAAATATTATTTCATTTTGTTGAATAAATTTATATCGTTTGTGAATATGGAGAAAACAACATTCACCAGGATGATGACTCGTGATGGAACTCGCTATGAGATGAGCAAAAATTTCCCGGAGATCCCTGAGTTTGATTCTTTGGAGAAAATTTCTATTAATAATTTCGAAAAACCACCATTTTTTATGGCGCCGGAAATTGGGTTTCAACGTGTATGCACGGGATCCTTCAAGGCGGCAATCGAGAGCGACAATATCAAAGGGGTCGTATTCACGCCGATTGATAAAAATTTCAAATATGAATCTCTGTCTTTTGACTAGCCTTGTGCTCACAAGGCTATATTCATGAAAATATGTGCGTTGGTTCACGTTGCCACGGTAATTAGTAAGAGACTGTGGGGGCGATACACGCTGTAACTCGCGCGGCGCCTACTCGCTGAGACGCTCAGCGCAGTCTGCGCCGTTCACACCCATCAAGTAGCCGCATCACTGGCTGCAACCCAACCTTTCTTAGCTGCTGCGTTAGCAAACCCTTCAGCTGTGTAAACAGATCGGCATTCGCCAAGGCTGGCCGTATGATGTGCAGAAGCCATTTTCTGCCGCCCAGCGCAGACACATAAGCATAAAGGACGTCCAATCCGTCGCGGGCCGCGCTCATTACAAACTGTTCTCACCACGCCCGTAGAGACGCAAATGCCGGAGCCGAACTAAACCGAGGAATTCTCGCAACTGAATGGCAGCTATGCGAGCACGGATTTTCTGTGGGACGGCATGCGGCTGGTACAGGAGACGTGTCACGACCGGCGTGGTGTGGAGGCGTTGACGTATCTTTACGAGCCCGATAGTTACGTGCCGCTGGCGCGTATCGATCATGCCGCGCCTGCGGCGAATGATGCGAGTGCGGATGCTGCGCGTGATGCGGTTTATATTTTTACAATGACGTGTCGGGGATGCCGGACGGAAATCGCGGTCGAGAAAAGTCGATGTACGACTTGCAACGGAATGGCTATAAGGTCGTGGCCGAAGAAGTAACGATGAAGGTGAACGGAAAGCGGATTCGCGCTGACTTTGTTGCAACGAATGGACAGGGTAACTACCACGTATTCGAGGCTAAACATGGTTTAGGTCGATTGACCCAAAATCAGAAGGCAAGCGGAGTATTTGACATGTCGAGTCCATCTAACACTGTGGACGTTATCGGTGGTGGCGTGATCACACCGTCCGCTGGTACCGCCGGGAGTTTTGACGTTGCAACTGGGAATAAGAACATAACAGACGTGCTGGGTACGCGCGGGACGTCATATGATGCGACTTTTCATGTATTGAAATATTGAGGTAATAAAATGGTCTTGGACGTAAAAAAAACGTTCGAAAAGCGATTGCAGGAGGTTTTGAAATCCAATATCGATTTGGATGGTGTTAAATTTCTTCGAAACGAAATAACCGTCAAGAAAAGTGAGGATGCAGTCGGCAGAATCGGATTCAGGTTTCTGTCAAATGCTAACGGATATATTCTCGCAGCGTCCGCAGACTCTGCAGATCTGCAGAGCTTCTTCAGTGAGATAAAGCCGCCATACAAGCCTAATATTGCCACAGGGCTTGCATTTGCAATGAACACATCCATGGAAATTGACAAGCTATTCTCTCCAAATCAAGGCGGAGCAATTGCTTTGCCTCGAAATGAGGTAGAAATTGAGAGTGTCTGTCAATGGATTTGTGGGAAAGTCAAAGACGTTTATCTGCCTCGCGTTCTTCGCGTTCTTGAAGCCGATCCACGTCTTGTTGATGATGTATTGGCGAATCCTGATTACTATTCTTATCCGGTTTTGACAATAATTTTTGCTGTCTATAAAAATAATTTGAATACAGATGGTTTGAATTTTGACTATATGTTGGGAAAAAAAGTTTCAAAGAATAAGAATTATGATGCTGAGTTGCTTAGAAAGCATGGTCTTCTCGTCTAGTCGTGAGGATGTTGTTGCTTTGCATCGACTTTGCTTATGCGCCGAATCCGGTTCGATGGATTGATCCACTTGGACTTTACAAGGGAGAAGGCTCACGCGAACTCGGAAAGTTCCACGCTTTCCATGAGCACACGCTGAATCCTGAACAGTATACGCTTTCGGATTCGGAACATTTCCGTCTCGCAAATGAATCTGTTTATCAGCGGGCCCAGATGGACACGGAATTCCGTCAGACTCTGCAAACCAAGTATCCAGGTGTGTTAGAACACGTGAGTCCAACGCAGACAGGAAGATTCCGAGGGACCTCGCCGCCGGACATGACTTGGCATCATGGTGACTCGCCGGGTTCGCTGAAGCTCGTTGATCATGGCGATCACCGAAGCTTCCACAAGATCTACCATCCAGACGGGAAGGGTGGGAGAAACAAATGGGGTGGCGGCACAGGGTGTCGCTGAAATTTTGAAAGGAGAAAATGAGTGAAGACTATTAACGGATTGAGCGCCTTGATCGCGGAACGTCGTAGTTTGCCGAAAGTTGGCTGGATCTTTGTGGAGAATGGCTTCGATAAGACTTCCGTCGAGGCGTTGCTCGCGGCGGATTTCAATATCCCTGAGAACGAAGATGACGAGTTCTACGGAGAAGACAATCTTTTGACTTGGCTTGAAATTCCTACGTTTCTTGACGTTATTGAAATTCGAGAAAAAAATATGGCTAACCCCACTGCTGAGGCTATTGCGATTGCTGCAATTTATTACCTTGAAAACGACGATTTTCTCGAGTAATTTTTAGATTAACAGATCGAAGATGAAAATGTTTCACCCTCGGCTTTGTTCAAAAAAATTGATCAAGAAGGCTGATTCCGAGTCGTTGCATGTTGACGAAACATCCACGAGGATGGGCCGTCAACTGTGCAAACGGGTCAGCATTTGCCAAGCTTGATCATATGCCGTACCTAACCTGCCGCGCAGCACAGACACATAAGCATAAAGGGTGTTCAATCGCTCCCGAACTGCGCTCGTCGCCAACTGCTATCACCACGCCAGTACAGATGTAAATTCCAGAGTCGTGCGAAATCGAGGAATTCTCGCAAGCTGAACGGCAGCCATGCGAGCACGGATTTTCTGTGGGTCGGCATGCGCCTCCTCCAGGAGACGTATCACGACCGGTGCGGTGTGGAAGTCATGCTGCGCCCGCGGCGAATGATGCGAACGCAGATGCGCGTGTCGTTCGCGATGCGGTTTATTATTTTCATAATGACGTGTTGGGGATGCCGGAAGAACTGACCGACGCGGATGGCGATCTGGTCTGGCAGGCGCGTTAAAAGGTGTGGGGCAACGCGGTGCAGGAGGAGTGGATCCAGCGCGAAGCGCCGCGTCCGCAGAATCTGCGCTTCCAGGGGCAATACCTGGATCGCGAGGCTGGACCATTCCTCAACGTATTGGTGGTGCTGGGGTTCATGCCCCGTCGAATCTTAGCGAGTTGACGCCGTGGCAGCATGAGTCAGTCGATCCGTATAGACATACTGGTGAAGATCTGTTAAGCGTAATAAAAGGAATAGATACATGTTAGGTCAAGAGAAAGATTTGTGTGAATTGATTTTCTCTGCGCTCTATCGAGAGAGGCTTGACGAGCTTTGCACGCGCTCAGGCGTGTCAATTCATTCACAATATAACGATGTGGTTTTTAAGTTTGATAAGAATAGATTTGAATTATCCGCTCTCGATTTGACTGACGTGACTGGGTTGTTGACAGATGAGTGGGTGAGATTCTCTAAATTTTGTGTTTCGAAGATTGAATTTTTTCGGGCGCGGGAGATGAAGCAGGATTTTCCGAAAGGTGAGGAGGTTGAGAAGTTTGATCAGAAGGAAAAGTTGCTCGGATTTTCTCGTGGCATCTTGATCATGTACGCCATAGAATTTTTGCTTGGCGTTAAAGGGAAGGGTTTTTTAGGTGATTATGTTAAAAAATCCAAAATTCCCAATGCAAAGCAGTATGTGTCAGAGGTTATGTCATTGTTAAATTGAAAATTATTAATTCAGTCGGTGTTTGGGGTGCCCGCGATTAATTTTTTTTTGGGTGATTATTGAATTTGCCGGGGAAATATCTGTGTACACAGAGCTTTGGCAGCTCGAAGCCGACACAAGTGCCTGCGCCAGTTCTGAATCTGGCGCAGCACTTCGTGTGTGGAAAAGCGTCGCGTATGTTGAAACTAGACCTGCGCCCTACGGCTTAATAAACCTCAACGTCATCCGATCCGATTCCCCAATCGCGGCAAACTTCGCGCGATCAACGTCACCGCCTTTATACGTCGGTGGCAGCGACCAGACGCCGTTCGGATAATCCTTGGTGTCCTTCGGATTCGCGTTAATCTCGCTGCGCGCGGCCAGCACGAAGCCCGCTGCCTGCGCGTGCTCGATCACGTAGTCCTCCGTCACATAGCCGGAATCGATCATCTGCTGCACGGTCGCACCGCGTTTCGCGCGATGTTCTTCCACCCCCAGCACGCCACCGGGTTTCAGCGCAAGCCAGAACGCACGTAGGTTGTCGTCGATCTGCCCATCCTTCATCCAGTTATGGATATTGCGGAACGTGAGCACGCGGTCGAACTGTTCGTGCGCATCGAAGCCCGCGAACTGGCCCGCATGCAAAGTGCCCACCTTGACGTTGCCATATAACGCAGGGCTTGCCGCGAGCTTGCGCAAAAAGGCTGCATCGGTTTCACGATCTTCGGCAGCAAGCGCCGGCGACGTGCTGACGTACTGGGCTTCAACGAGGTGGCCGCGGTCGTGCAGCCAAGGCGCGAGAATATCCGTGTACCAACCGCCGCCAGGTGCAATTTCCAGTACCGTTTGCGTCGGCTCGACGCCAAAGAACTGCAACGTCTCCTTCGGATGTCGATAAACATCGCGGGCCTTGGCGCGCTCGTTTCGCTGCGGACCGTTGATCGCGGCGTCGAGCGAACTTGTACTCGCGGCCTGCATTTGCGCGGGCTGTGCGGCCTGTTGGGCGGTCGTCGCGCAACCGGCTGCGAACAGCGCAAAGGATGCGGTGGCGATGGCGGCGACGCGCTTCAATGTATGACGTGCGGGGACGCGATTACGCAATATCGGGTTCATGGGCGAGGACGCGGGTTTTGAATAGATCACACGATACCCGGTTATCGGCAATCACGCTGGCCGGGCATCGTGTGGTGCGTCACGGTTGAGGCGGCTTCGCGCACGCGTGTTGGGCGGCGAGCGTCACTGCTTCGCTGATCGCTGCAGGCAAGTACGAAATATGGTTCTGACCGGGGTAAATCTGCAGATCCGCATTAAAGCCGAACACGGGCGTATCGTTCAGCGCTTTCGTGAAGGCGCGCGCATTGTCGATCATCGCGGCACGCTGTACGCGTTCGACGCGTGCCGGCGGGCTGCTGGGCGCGAGACGCTGCTCGTCGCCGCCCACGCGTATCGCGAGCGGAATTCCCCCCGCAGAAGGCACAATCGGTCGACTGGCATCACGCACGCGTTCGAGCAACGCGCCCGCATCCCACCACAGCGAAGGGCTGGCCGCCATATAGCGCGAATACGCTTGTGGATGCGCAAGTGCATCGTGCAGCACGAAATAGCCACCCAGCGAATGTCCGAACAGCATGCGGCTTCGCGGCGTTTCGTGTGTTCGCGCCTGGATCGCACTCGGCAGCGTCTCATTGACGAGCGCTTCGAACGCCTCAGCGCCACCGGTTTGCAACGGCTGACCTTGCGCATCGCGCGGCACGCCCCAGCCGTCGCGGCTGGGCGTGGTGAAATCGCGCGAGCGCTGGCGTTCGTCGAAAAGTGCGTCGTTATCGGCGGCGATCGCGGCGATGGTGACCGGGCCGATCAGGCGCGCCTGCAATCTCGCGGCGCTCACGGCCAGCGCAAAGGTAGCGTTGCCGTCGAGCAGCACGAGCAGCGGCGGCGCACCTTCACGAACGCAGCTATTGGTGATTTCGCCCGCCGCCGTGCGCGGCGTCATGGCCGAAGTCGTATCAGGATGATAGAGCCAGACGCGATAGCGCGGGCCTTGCGGCCCGGCTTGCAGCATGAACGATTCGGTATCGGGCAGCAGGGCGTTTGACGCACCGATCGATTCGATATCGGTGCTGACCGGCGTGGCTTGAACAGAGGCCGAAGCTGCCACAACAAAGCCGGCCAGCGCGCGTTGCAGACTATTGAGAGAGCGTTTCATTGTCGGCATTACCATTGATAGCGGGCGGTGCCGATCACTTCGCGGCGCACGCCCCAGAAGCATTGCGTCGCGCTCGCGCAGGCGGCTACGTATTGGCGGTCGAACAGGTTCGATGCATTGAGCGCGAAACGCCAGTTGCGCATTTCGTAGTGCAGAGCGAGATCGACCAGCGTAAAGGAGCCGACGCGGAACGAATCGTCTGCTGCGCCATAGGTGCTGCCGATATAACGGACGCCCGCGCCCATGCCCAGTCCCTTGAAGGTGCCGCGATGCAGCGTGTAGTCGGCCCACAGCGAGGCGGTTTGTTTCGGCACGGCGGCGGGCGTGTGACCCAGCGAGCTATCGTTTGCGCTCGCCACCCACGCACTCGTATAACTATAGGCAGCGATCAGCGACAGTTCGCGCGTGAGATTCAGGTGCGTTTCCAGCTCCACGCCGCGGCTTTTGACGGCGCCCGTCTGCACGCGGTAATTCGAATTGTTCGGATCGGGCGTGGAAACGTTGTGCTGTTCGAGATCGTAAAGCGAGAGCGTGGTGAAGCTGCTCGTGCCCGGAATCTGATATTTGAGGCCCACTTCGAACTGGCGTCCTGTCGCGGGCTTGAGTGCGCTGCCATCGGCCGTCGTGCCCGACGTGACCGGCTGGAACGAGCGCGAAAAGCTTGCAAACGGCGAAAGCCCATTATCGAAGGCATACAACGCGCCCGCGCGCCATGTGAATGCGCGGTCGAATTGTTGCGTCGATGTGTGCTTCACATACTCGTTCGCATTGGTCGTGGCGTAGTCTTCGCGCGCGCCCAGCACGAACGACCATTTGCCCAGCGTGATCTGGTCCTGCAGATAGAGGCCGAGATCGTCGGTGCGTTGACGCGTGTAACTCGCGAGCTTCGGGGCAGTGAGCGACTGGCCATAGACGGGATCGGTGATATCGAGCGAGGGCGCCTTGCCCGAGGAAAGGCGTCGGTCGGCCATCGTCATCTGGTAGTCGAGGCCCATCAGCACCGCATGACGCACCGTGCCAGTGTTGAAATCGGCTTCGAGTTGCGTGTCGGTGGAGAGCGCGTCCAGATGCTCCATCGACGCCGTCGTGAGTCGGTTCAGGTAGCGGTTCGCCGTGGTCGTGTAGCCGCTCGAATAGACCGTCTGATAGTCGCTCCACATATGCATGTAGCGCGCGTTCTGACGTACCGTGAAGGTGTCGTTGAAGCGATGCGTGAACGCATAGCCGATCTGTGCCTGTTCGCGGCGGAAGTGATCGTAGTCGGGTTCGCCGTCATTGAAACCGGTGCCCAGCATGCCGTTGGGGTTGTACGAAACCGTGCCGTAGCGCGGCAGGAAACCGTAGTATCCGTTGTTCGGATCGTATTGATAGCTGGCGAGCAGTGTGAGTTCGGTATTGGCGTCGGGACGCAGTGTGAGCGAAGGCGCGACATAGATGCGCTGTTCCTTCGTTCCGGAGACCTGAGTATCGGCGTCGCGCGCAAGGCCGACGAAGCGGTACAGCACGCGTTTATCGGCGTCGATCGCGCCGCCCAGGTCGAACGCGCCTTCCCAGCGGTTGTGGGTTCCCGCGCCCAGCATGACTTCGTTGACGTGATCCGCTTCGGGGCGCTTGCTTTCCAGCACCACCACGCCGCCCGGGTTCGCCTGGCCATAAAGAATCGAACTCGGTCCGCGCAATACCTCGATACGTTGCAGGCCATATTGCTCGATTTGCGGCACGGCATAGGACAGACCGCGTCCCATGTTCAGGCCATCGAGAAAATTCACATACACGGCATTGCCGCCGAAGCCGCCAAATCCACGCATCTGCAGGCTGTCGTAGCGATCGCCGATGCCGCGCGTTTCAGGCACGATACCCGCCGAATAGCGCAGCGCCTGCGATACCGACTGCACGTTCTGTTCGTCCATCTGCTTGCGCTCGATGATCGAGACCGATTGCGGCGTGCGCGAGAGCGCGACGTTCGACTTGAGCGCGGCGCTCGCGACGGTCGGATCGTGGCCGTCGCCTGTGTTTTGCGCGCTGATCTTCACGGCGGGCAGCGAAGTTTCGGGCGTCGTATCGGCAGTGGGGCCGGGCGGTTCGGGATCGGTTTCCAGTACGAAGGCGGCGTTCTGGCCGCGTACCGCTCGCAGGCCCGTGCCGCGCAGCAGTTGCGCGAGCGCGTTGGCCGGTTCCGCGCGCCCAGTGAAGCCCGGCGATTGCTTGCCTGCAACCATTGCGCTGGCGTACGCGAGTTGCACGCCGCTGGTTTCCGCGAACTGGTTGAGCGCCGCGTTCAGACTGGACGGGGCGATACGGTAATCGAGCAATGCGCTGCGTTGCGCCGTGGCGGCGTCGTGGGCCGCATTCTGGTCTGCGAGTGCGGGCAATGCCGCGCCAAAGAGTGCCGCTGCCGCCGCGCTGATTGCGAGCGGACGAAGAGATGCTTGCGTGAACAACGAAATTCCCCCGAACTGATGCGTGTTGATGCTGTACGTTTCTGGTCTTGCTGAGGGAATAGACGTTTGGCCGCGCAAAAACCGGACGTCCTGCGCGAAATATTTTTTATCGCGTGTTTTAGCGGGCTTCGGCGGCGTCCTGGGCCGAGAGAATCACAACGCGGTTGGCGATCTGCGTGGAGCGCAGCGAAAGCGTTTCGGTCAGCGTCGCAAGCGCTTGCGCAGGCGCATCGATGGCGAAATTGCCCGAGACGCGCAACGTTGCCGCGCTTCCCCGCACGTAGATGAAATGGCCTTTCCAGTAGCGATTGAGCGTGGCGGCAACGTCGGCAAGCGGTGCATCGCTGAAGACGATGCGGCCGCGCTGCCAGGCGGTGGCCGCGAAGGTGTCGATGGCAACGGTGCGTGGCGCGTGGGCCGGATCGTCGTATTCGACGCTTTGGCCGGCGGCGGCTTCGATATGGCCAGCGGCGTTGCGCACGTCTACGCGTCCCTGCGTGACCGTGACGAGCGTAGCGTCGCCGTGTTCGGGCAGGCTTGCCTGGAACGCGGTGCCAATATCGACGATCTCTCCGGCTGCGGCCTGCACGATAAAGCGGCGCGAGTCGCCGTGTTTCACGTCGAAGGCGGCGCGGCCGCGTTCGAGCACGACACGCCGTTCGTGTTGATCATAGTGAACGTCGACGGCCGAATCGGCATCGAGCCGCATTGTGCTGCCGTCATTCAGTGCAACAGTGCGCACCTCGCCCGCCGATGTGGCGATATCGGGCGCGTGCAGGAACAGCCCCAGGCCGATCCCCGCTGCGGCGAAAGCGAACGCAAACGCGGCGCGCGGCGCGGTAAAGCCGAAAGAGAAACGCGGTCGTGCTGTCGGCGCGGGCGTTGCGCGCATGGTCGGTCGTGCAGCCGCTTGCACGCCCAGCACATCGGCCTTTTGCCATTGCGTGGCGGCGGCTTCAAACGCGGCGCGATGTGCGGGCGAGCGCGCGCACCAGCGTGCCAGACGCGCATCGTCGCGCGTCGCGCGGCCCACGTCGATGCGCACGACCCACACGGCGGCCTCGGCGCGCAGACGCCGCGCGCGAACGTTACCGTGCGCGTCATCGTGCGCGTCGCGCTCGCTGGCGCTCGAACTACCTGAAGAAGAAACGGGCATACCCAGTGGCTGGAAATCCTTAGTCATGGGCTGGCGGTGCAGTCTCGTCGGGTGCGCTGCGATCGAATTCGGTCAGCCCCATCAGCGCGCGCCGCAAGTGCTTTTCCACCATGTTGCGGCTGATCTGCAACCGCTCGGCGATGGCTTCATGCGACAGTCCGTGGACCTTGCGTAGCAGAAACACTTCGCGGCAGCGCGCCGGCAACGCACTCACCGCGGCTTCTAGGGCGCGTGCGGTCTGCGCGGCTTCGGCAAGCAGGCTCGGGTCGATGCGGTCGACGGCCAGATCGGCAAAGGCGTCATTATCGTCGTCGGAAGGCGTCACGTCGACGTGCAATAGCGTGCTGCCACGGCTCTCGCGGAAGCGGTCGACGATCAGGTTCTCGATCACGCGCACGAAGAACGCGCGCGGCTGGCGCACCTCGGCGGCGCCCGGCAGCGAAGCGACCTTCACGAACGCGTCGTGGACGAGATCCGAGGCGGCTTCCGCCGACTTCACGCGGCGCGAGGCGAACGCCAGCAGCGCGCGATAGTGCGCGGCGAACGTGTGAGCGAGGCTGGAAGACGGCTGCACGAGTGGATCTGCAGGAGACCAGGGCCGGGTGGCCGGCTGGTTTCATGGCGCTTACGATAATTTTACGAATGAGAATTATTATCGTTTATGCACGTTCGTGCAAGCGGGGATTTTCAGTCGGCGGCGGCCTTGGCTCGGGCGGGGCCGCTTGCGGGCGCTGCTGCGGCGTCGTACAGATGGCGCTCGTAGTGGAGGAGGTCGTGCCACTCGCCCTGGAAATACATGCTGCGGGTGGCGCGGCCAAAGGCGTTGAAGCCGTTGCGTTCGAGCACGCGTGTCGATCCGGCGTTTTGTGGCCGCACGACCGCTTCAACGCGCGACAAGCGCAAATCACGTGTGGCCGCCTCCAGCGCGAGGGCGACCGCCCTTGATGCGTAGCCTTGCCCCGCGAACGGCTGGCCGATGCGATAGCCCAGCGTCGCGCGGTTGAAATACGGCCGCGTCACATCGACGAGATTCACTCTGCCGACAAGCTCATCGCCGAAACAGACGAGATATGCGTAAGCGCGGTCCTTGTCGATATCGGCTTGCGCTGCGGCTATCGCTGTGCGCACCGCTTCGAGGCTGTAATAGTTTGCGGGGCGAGCGTTGATCCAGTGCTCGAAGTAAGCGCGATTGTCGATTTCGAATGCGAGAAGCACATCGGCATCGTTCAAGGTCGGGTGGCGGATGGTGAGCATAGGCCAGGGGCGTGTGAGGATCCCCGGCGATTCTACAGGCGTGCCTAAAAAGCAAACGGCAGCCTCGCAAAAGAGGCTGCCGTTTTGGACACTGCGATTACGTCGTTTATTCGGACGCTTGCGCACCGGCCGGCGAACGGCGCGGCGAAGGCGAGCCGTTTTTCGACGCCAGCACATAGTAAGTCAGCGCGGTCGCAACGAGACCCACCATCCACGAAACATCCGCGCCGCCCAGAATCGATGCCCAGGGGCCGTGGAAAAAGCTCTCTTCCATGAACGGCACCTGAATCGCGATACCAAAGACGTAAATGGCAATCGCCTTGATATTCACCGAGCCATACATGCCACCATTGCTGCTGATGATTTCCGACACGCGGTAGCGGCGGTTATTGATCAGGTAGAAGTCGACCAGATTGATGGCGATCCACGGTGCGAGCACGATGCGCATCGCGAAGATGGCCGTGAGGAAGATCGCGATGAAGTTGCTCGACGCCCACAGCGCCGTCACGGTGGAGGCAACCAGCAACAAGGCCGATACGACGATGCGCACCTGGCGGCCCGGCACCCAGTGAGGGCGGAAGGTCTGCGCGGCGGTGATGATGGACAGCACGCCGCCGTAGAGATTCATGCCGTTGTGGCCGATGATGTTGATCAGGAAGAGGCCGATCAGCACATAACCGAATGCGCCGGTCTGCGTGCGGATCGCTTCCATTGCATCGGTGGCGTGGCCGGTGCTCACAGCCAGCACGCCAAACAGGAACGCGAAAATCGTACCCAGCGACGTGCCGAAGTAAGTAAAGGCAAACGTCTTCGCAAAGCCCGTGGTAGCGGGCATATAGCGCGAATAATCGGACGTGTAGGGCGCGAAGCTGATCTGCCACACGGCGCACAGGCCGAACATCGCAAACCAGTTGGCGAGATCGAAATGGCCTTGATGGAAGGCGCTCGCGTCGAGGCTGGGGATCAGCATGACCATGCCCACCACCAGCGCGCCGCCCATGAACCACGCGCCAATCTTGTTGAAGCGGTGAATGAAGTGATAGCCGATCACGCCCACCAGCGTGGCGAGCACGGCGCCCAGCACGGTGCCCACATGCACCGGCACGAACGGCGCGGCGGTATGCAGCGTCTTGCCCGCGAGAATGATGTTGGAGACGAAGAACCCGAGATAAATCAGCGTGGTGAAGCCCACGACCAGCAAGGAGCCGTAACGCCCGAATTGCGCGCGGCTTTGAATCATCTGTGGCACGCCAACGAGCGGACCTTGCGCCGACGTGAGGGCGTGAAAGATCGCGCCAAAAAACTGACCTGCGGCGATTGCGAGAATCGCGCTTACCAGATCGAGGTGGAAAATCAGTACCGATGTTGCGCCCGAAATCACGGCGAGCGGCGCAACGTTCGTGCAGAACCACAGCGTGAACAGATCGGCGGGCTTGCCGTGCCGATTCTCCGGTGCAACATATTCGATTGAGTTGCTTTCGATGGTCAGAACGCTGTTATCGTTCGCCGGGTTTGTCATCATGTCTCCAACTTTATTGCCAGACCATACGTCGACGCACACGCGTTGGTGCGACGACGCGTGGCGTCTACGGCTATGGTGTTTTCGGCGCGCAGGCCGATGAGTTAGCGCCTAGCGCATCACGAACGGATCGCTGATCGGCTCGTCCGAGGTGCGCAGCCAGACCGATTTCGTCGTCGTGTATTCGAGCGCCGCGCTCATGCCGCCTTCGCGACCGTGGCCAGAAAGGCCAAAGCCGCCGAACGGCACGAGCGGCGAAACCGCGCGATACGTATTGATCCACACGATGCCGGAGCGCACACGCTTCGAGACGCGATGCGCGCGCGTGAGGTTGGTCGTGAAGATGCCCGCTGCCAGGCCATACGCCGTGCTGTTGGCTTTTTCGATCGCTTCCTGCTCGGTGGAGAAGGTGTCGACGGAAAGCACTGGGCCGAATAGTTCGGTGGTGATGCTGTCTGCGTTTTCCACGCCGGTGCAATCGATAATCGTCGGCGCGAAGTAAAAGCCGTCGCGATCAAGCGCCTTGCCGCCTGCGAGCACCTTCGCGCCCTGGCTCACCGAATTCGCCACGATCTTTTCGATGTGACGAAGCTGACGCTCCGTACACAGCGGGCCGTATTCCGTGGCGAGATCGTCGGGTGCGCCCACCTGGATGCGCGACACGCGTTCGACCAGCATCGAAAGAAACTGCTCTTTCACCGACGCTTCCACCAGCAGACGCGAGCCCGCCACGCAGCTTTGGCCGCTGGCGGCAAAAATTGCTGCCACCTGCGCATTCACGGCGCTCTGGATATCGGTATCGGCGAAAACGATGAACGGCGATTTGCCGCCCAGTTCCAGCGAAACCTTGGCGAGGTTTTTCGATGTGTTCGCAACGATATGCCGTGCCGTTTCCGGGCCGCCCGTGAAGGCAACTTTATCGACATCGGGATGGCTGCTGAGCACCGCGCCGCATTCCGGCGCGAAACCGGTAATCACGTTCACAACGCCAGCAGGGAAGCCCGCTTCGTGAATCAGTTTTGCGAATTCGAGCAGCGGGCCGGGCGCTTCCTCGGAGGCCTTGAGGACCACCGTGCAACCGGCAGCCAATGCCGGGCCGACTTTCACGGCTGACAAGAAAAGCTGGCTATTCCATGGCACGATCGCGGCCACCACACCCACAGGCTGACGTTCGAGCCACACCTGCATATCCGGCTTGTCCACCGGGATATGGCTGCCTTCGAGCTTGTCGGCGATGCCCGCGTAGTAGCGGTAGTACTCCGCCACATACGCGATCTGGCTCGACGTCTCGCGGATGATCTTGCCGGTATCGTGCGTTTCAATTTCAGCCAGTCGCGGCGCAGCCTTTTCCACCAGATCGGCGAGCTTGTGCAGCAGCTTGCCACGCGCTGATGCGGTGAGACCGGCCCACGCGGGATCGCTCAAGGCGCGGCTGGCGGCCGCCACGGCGCGGTTGACCTCGTCGGTGCGGGCTTCGGGCATCTGCGCCCACACCTTGCCCGTAGCGGGATTGATACTGCCGAAGCTCGCGGCGCCCGGCTCGAACTGGCCGTCGATATACAGCTGAAACTGAACACTCATGGAATCCGTCCCTTACTTGAACGCAGGCATCACGTCGTTGATCATGCGCTCGAGCGAGGCCTTCTTGCGCTCGAAGCTCATGCCGGTGTCGATCCAGAAGGAATACTCGTCGAAGCCCAGCGCTTCGTAAGCCTTCAGACGGCCGATCACTTCTTCAGGTGTGCCGATCACATTGTTCTTGCGCATCGCTTCCGGCGTGTAGAACGGATGGGCATCCATCTCTTCCTTCGTCAGCGGCTTGATCATGCCCTGGCTGACCGGACGCTCGTTTTTGAACCACGCGCCGAAGTAGTTGTAGAACGCGTTCACTTCTTCCGCAGCCACTTGCGCATCGTCTTCGTTGCTGGCGACGTACGTGTGGCGCAGCAGCATGATCTGCGGGCGCGGCACTTCGCTGAACTTCTCGCATGCGGCGTTGAAGTGGCCCACCAGCTTTTCGACTTCTTCGTCGCCGAAATGCAGCGGCGTGACCTGCACGTTGCAACCGTTCGACACCGCGAATTCGTGGCTGTTCGGATCGCGCGCGGCCACCCAGATCGGCGGATGCGGCTGCTGCAGCGGTTGCGGGGCCGACGTCGTCGAGGGGAATTGCCAGAACTCGCCTTCGTGCGCGTAATCGCCTTCCCAGAGCTTCTTCACGGCGGGAATCAGCTCGCGCATGCGCTGGCCCGCGCCCCAGGCGTCGAGGCCCGGCATCAGACGTTCATATTCGAACGAATAGGCGCCGCGCGCAATGCCCAGATCCAGACGGCCACCCGTGATGATGTCGGTCATCGCGGCTTCGCCGGCAAGCTTGATCGGGTGCCAGAACGGTGCGATCACCGTGCCGGTGCCCAGGCGCACGTTCTTCGTCTTGCTCGCGAGATCCACGAGGTTGAGGAAGGGATTCGGCGCGATCGTGAAGTTCATGCCGTGGTGTTCGCCGGTCCAGACGGCATGCATGCCGCCACGGTCCGCGATCTGGCACAGTTCGACCATTTCGTCATACAGCTGCTTTTGACTGGTCTGGTCGGAGACGCGCTCCATGTGAACGAAAAGCGAAAAACGCATGGTGTGACCTTTCAGGAAAGAAGCGGGCGGACCGTGCCGTTGCTGTGGTCGCCGTAATACATACCGTAGCTCTTGAGCTGGCTTTCCTTGCGATAGCGCTGCAGCATGCTGGCCGTTGCGCTGTCCTGGAACTGATCCGGCTCGATGTCGTCGAGGCTCACGAAATCTCCTGCGACCGCCGCTTCATCCGGCGCGCTGCAGAGGAACGAGATGTACTGGTAATGGGTTTCGGTGTTGTTATAAGCCGAATAAATAAAGCTTGCAGAGGCATCGGGCTGGTATTTGCCGAACAGTTCGGCCAGCGCCTTGTCCGCGCCTTCCTTGCCGATTTCTTTCGACGGCAGGCCCCATTTGTTATCGGCGGTGCGGGTCAGCAGGACCTTGTCGTCGCGCGCGATGATGGCGCTGACGATCACCTTCGGTCCTGCGATCACTTCGGCCGACACCTTGGCCGGCGTGAAATAGCCGCCGCGGTAGTAGCCCAGGCCCGCGAAGCCGGCCGAATGGAACGCCTCGACCTTGCCGACCAGCAGGGCGTGGTCGCCCGCATCGATTACGGCGTGGGTGGTGCAGTCGAACCAGGCGCTCACATCGCCGAGCAGCGGGTTGTTGTTCGCGCTGAGATTCCAGTTCACGTTCGCGAAGCGGTCCTCGCTGGGACGTGCGAACGTGTTGGACAGATCCTTTTGTCCTTCCGCGAGGATGTTGATTGCGAAGTGGCGCGTGGTCGAAAACGTCTGATAGTTGCTCGACGTCTTGGCGATGCTCACCAGCAGCAGCGCGGGATCGAGCGACACCGACGAGAACGAATTCGCGGTGAAGCCGAGCGGTTGGCCATCGTCGCGCGAGGTGGTGACGATGGTCACGCCGGTCATGAAGGCGCCGAACGCATCGCGAAGTTCGCGGGTGTTCAGAACGGCGTTCGTGGAAACGGTCTCTTGGCTCATATCAGGCTTCCGACTTCAAGGGTTCAACCGGCGAATCGATCGGCGTTTCAACCTTCAACCAGTCGCGCAGGGCGCGATTGACGGTTTCCGGCGCGGTCAGGTTCACCATATGGCGCTCGTCTTCGATCACCACGGCGCGGCCGTTGTGCGCGGCGGCGGCCATCTGGTTCGCCATTTCGGGCGTCGAGTTCGGATCGTCCGAGCCGGTCAGCACGAGCGCCGGGCAGGCGATGGTGTTCCAGCCGTCCGCGTAGACCTCGTCGCCCTTCGCGAAGGCCGTATACGCCGTGGCATAGCCCGCGAGATCGACCGACTTCAGCCACGATTCCACCTTGTGCGCGGCGATCTGCTGGGCTTCTTCGGCGTTGAACCAGCGCTTGAGCGGCGTTTCGACGTCGATGGTGCCGGAGCGCAGTTCGGCGGCGCGTTGCAGCACGGCTTCGCGCGCTTGCGGCGTACGACGATAGACGCCGTTCAGGAGTGCCACGCGTTTCACCAGATCGGGGCGCGTAACGGCTACGCCCGCGGCGATCAGCGAACCCATCGAATGACCCGCCAGATTCACGGGACCGGCGTCCAGCGCCTCGATAAAGGCAATCGCCCACGCCACGAACTGCTGCAGGCCCGCGCCAACGTCGAGCGGGGCGCTCTGGCCGTGGCCCGGCATATCGACGGCTATCACGCGGAAATCGCGCGACAGGTCGTCGATCTGCGGATACCACGCGTGCGCCTGCATGCCCACGCCGTGAATCAGGACCAGCGGCTCGCCACTACCTTGTTCGAGGTAGTGCGCGACGCGCTTATCGGACAGCTGCAGGATTGTTGACGTCATTTCCGAGCTCTGCGAGGTCTTTGTAGCGATCGCCGATGCGGTGATGCGGACGGCCACCCGTTGCACCGCCAATGGCGATGACGATTTCGTCGGCTGCCGGCGCATCGGGGATGGCGAATTGCAGCGTCAGGTAGTGCGAGCGACGGCCTTCGTCGTTCTTGTCCATCATCGGAATCAGCAGCGGCGCATTGGCCGGGCCGCGCGTGTTGTTGAACGCCAGATACGACTTCGCGCCCACCGCCGAGCGGTACGTATTGCCGAAGTGCAGCGTGTGGATCAGCGCGGAAGCGTGCTCCAGCTCGCCGTCCAGGCCGACGATGGCGGCCTTGCCGAACGCTTCCACGGCTTCGCCCGAGCCGGCTTCATCGATGATCAGCTTGGTCAGGTGCGCGCTGATCTGCGGGGCGAGTTCGCGGATTTCCGGCGAGAGGTTCTCCACATAGCCACGGCCCGCCCACGGGTTCTTGATGACGGCCACCGCGCCGATCATCTTCAGCGGCTTGGCGGCGTCCTTGTCACCGTCGACGAAGACGTTCTCGACATGGAGGATGGACTTGCGAATCAGGCTCATGGCGCATTCCTTTGGTGCGTTGATTGTGGTTGATAGTTTGGTATACCATAGTACGGCATGCCATGAGTGTTAACCCTGAAATGAATCTAACTATTGAAAATCCACCGGTGACGCTGCGCGAGTTGTCGCTGAACAAGCTGCGCAATGCGATCATCAGCGGCTATTTCCCGGCCGGAAAACGGCTGGTTGAGCGCAGCCTGTGCGAAGAGATGGGCGTGAGCCGGTCGGTCGTGCGGGAGGTGATCCGCTATCTGGAGGGGGAAGGGCTGGTCGAGATCGTCACAGGCAAGGGCCCGACGGTTTCGACGTTGAGCTGGGACGTTGCGGCGCAGATCTATCAGATCCGCATGGTGCTGGAGCAAGGCGCGGTGGTGGCCTGCACGCAGAGCCTGACGCCCGAAACGGCGCTGCAGATTCAGGCCTTGCTGGCGGAATTCAAGGCCGCGTTCAGCGGCGACGATGTCAATGCGATCGTCAATCTCTCGTCGAAACTCTATGAGAAGATTTTTGCCGTTGCAGGACAGAGCGTGGCGTGGGAAGTGGTACAGCGGCTTAACGGCCGGATCAGCCGCTTGCGCGCCATGACGATGAAATCGACGAATCGTAGTGAAACCGGATACCAGCGCATCGACACGATTTGCCGTGCGATTTGCGAACTGCGCGACCCGGAGCAGGCGAAACTGGCCGTGCACGCCCATATCAGCGAAGCGGCCGCCATTGCACAACGCATTCTTGAGAACGAAAAGGAGAAATCATGACGGCATACTGGATTGCTCACGTGACGGTGCACGACGCCGACAAGTACAAGGGCTATACGGACGCTGCGCCGGAAGCCTTCAAGAAGTACGGCGCGGTCTTTCTGGCGCGCGGCGGCGCGTATGAGGTGCTCGAAGGCGACGCGTTCCAGCGCCATGTCGTGATCCAGTTCAAGGATATGGAGACGGCGCTTGCGTGCTATCACTCGCCTGAGTATCAGGCGGCGAGGGCGAAGCGCGAGGGGTATAGCACGGCCCAGATTACGATTGTCGAAGGTCTGCCGGGCTGATCCGCCTGGCTGATTTGGAAATGCGGGGATGCAATGTCCCCGCGTGTTGGTCTCTTGCCGTACCCATCCCATCTCTTAGTCGTAGCAAACCGCGAATCCTCGATGATATCCATCGGATGGATGATATCGCGCATATATGATTGATTTGACAGATGAGCGACCGATCGCTAATTTGTCATGCCGAGACGTTATGCATTTTCATCGATCGTTGTTTCCGCACACGATGGAAGCGATTTAGTTTGCAATCCAAATGAATACAGCAAAAATCGAACGCATCGAAACCCGCCTCGTCGATCTGCCGACGATCCGCCCTCACAAGCTTTCAGTGGCGACGATGTACGGCCAGACGCTGATGCTGGTGAAGATCTATTGCAGCGATGGCGTGATCGGCATCGGCGAGGGCACCACGATCGCAGGTATGGCCTACGGCCCCGAAAGCCCGGAAGCGATGAAGGTGGCTATCGATACCTACTTTGCGCCCGCGATGATCGGCCAGGACGCCACGCGCATCCAGGCGCTGATGGCGCATCTGGGCAAGCTGGTGAAGGTGAACCACTTTTCGAAGAGCGCGCTGGAAACCGCGTTGCTCGACGCGCAGGGCAAGCGCCTGGGCGTGCCGGTGAGCGAACTGCTGGGCGGCCGCCGTCGTGACCGGCTGCCGGTTGCGTGGACGCTGGCTTCGGGCGACACGGCAAAAGATATTGCTGAAGCCGAGCACATGCTCGAAGTGCGCCGCCATAACGTCTTCAAGCTGAAGATCGGCGCGAAGGCGCTGGAAACCGATATCAAGCACGTCGCTGAGATCAAGAAGGCCGTGGGCGACCGCGCTGCCGTGCGTGTCGACGTGAATATGGCGTGGAGCGAGACGCAGGCCGCCTGGGCGATTCCCGCGCTGGCCGATGCGGGCTGCGAACTGGTCGAGCAACCGGTGGCGTCGGCCGCAGCGCTTGCGCGTCTGATGCGCCGTTTCCCCGTCGCGCTGATGGCTGACGAAATCCTGCAAGGCCCGGAAAGCGCCTTCGACATCGCGAAGAATAACGGCGCGGATGTCTTCGCCATCAAGATCGAGCAGAGTGGCGGCCTGTTCGCCGCCCAACGCGTGGCCGCGATCGCGGACGCTGCAGGCATCGAACTGTATGGCGGCACCATGCTTGAAGGCGCATTCAGCACGGTCGCATCGGCGCATCTCTTTGCGAGCTTCGCCAACCTGCAGTGGGGCACCGAATTGTTCGGACCGCTACTTATCACCGAAGAGATTCTGACGAAACCGCTCGATTACAGCGATTTCGCGCTGACCGTACCCAGCGGCCCGGGTCTGGGCATCGAACTGGACGAAGCGAAGGTTGAGCGCTTTACGCGCGACGGCCTGAAGAAAGTCACGAAGTAACCCGAATCACGTAACAGGACGCAGACAATGCTTTTCCACGTACGCATGGATGTGAATATCCCAGCCGATATGCCCGCCGAGGTCGCCAACGAGATCAAGACGCGCGAGAAGGCCTATTCGCAGGAGCTTCAGCGCAGCGGCAAGTGGCGCCATATCTGGCGACTGGTCGGTGAATACGCGAATTACAGTATTTTCGATGTCGAAAGCAACGCGGAACTGCACGATATTCTCACCGCGCTGCCGCTGTTTCCGTACATGAAGATTTCGGTGACGCCGCTGTGTCGCCACCCGTCGTCGGTTCGCGACGACGACGCCTGAAGCTAAAAAACCATTCAGGCGATTTTCCCCAAAATACAAGTGTGGAGACACTAATCATGAGCGTCAAAGTATTCGAAACCGCAGAAGTTCAGGACTTGCTCAAGGCCGCAGCGAATCTCGAAGGCAGCAACGGCAGCGCGCGTTTCCAGCAGATCGTGCACCGCCTGCTGGGCGATCTGTTCAAGGCCATTGACGATCTCGACATCACGCCCGATGAAGTCTGGGCGGGTGTGAACTACCTGAACAAGCTGGGCCAGGATGGGGAAGCGGCGCTGCTTGCGGCGGGCCTGGGTCTGGAGAAATACCTCGATATCCGCATGGACGCGGAAGACAAGGCAGTCGGTCTGGACGGCGGCACGCCGCGCACGATCGAAGGCCCGCTCTATGTGGCCGGCGCGCCGGTGCGCGATGGCACCAGCAAGATCGATATCAACGCCGATACGGAAGCCGGCCCGCTGGTGATTCACGGCGTCGTGAAGGGAACGGACGGTCAGCCCGTCGCGAACGCCGTGGTGGAATGCTGGCACGCGAACTCGAAGGGCTTCTATTCGCACTTCGACCCAACCGGCGCACAAACCGATTTCAACCTGCGCGGCGCGGTCAAAACCGGCGCGGACGGCAAATACGAATTCCGCACGCTCATGCCCGTGGGCTACGGCTGCCCGCCGCACGGTTCCACGCAACAATTGCTCAATAGCCTGGGCCGCCACGGCAACCGCCCGGCCCATGTACACTTCTTCGTCACTAGCGAGAGCCATCGCAAGCTCACGACGCAGTTCAATATTGAAGGCGATCCGTTGATCTGGGACGACTTCGCTTATGCTACCCGGGAGGAGTTGATCCCGCACGTCGTCGAAAAAGCCGGCGGCGCGGCGCTTGGCCTGAAAGAAGATGCGTACAAGTCGATCGAGTTCGACGTCACGTTGACGCCGCTCGTTCAAGGCCGCGACAATCAGATTGTCAACCGTCTGCGTGCAGCCGCTACGGTTTGACCTTAGAGGAAACGGCGGCGTGTACGAATGCGCCGCCGCTCGCAGAGGAGGAGACAACGGTGTCCAGTGACCTGCGCGGCCAGTCCGCGCGCGAGATCCATGCGGTACTGCCTGATCGCGCGGACGATCTCGCGCGCCTGCAACTGATCGCCGATGACGATGTGCCTGTCGTCACGGTAGTCGGCAAATATAACCACGGCAAAAGCAGCCTGCTGAACGAATTGCTCGGACAGCAGGCTTTTGCCGTTTCGGACAAGCGCGAAACCGTGGCGCTTGCGCATAGCGTTCAGGAAGGCGTGCGCTGGCTCGATGCGCCGGGCCTCGACGCCGACGTCGGCAGCGAGGACGACCGCCACGCGTTTGACGCCGTCTGGCTGCACGCGGATATCCGCCTTTTCGTGCATGCTGCGAAGGAAGGCGAACTCGATGCGCGCGAACGCGCGTTGCTGGCCGAACTACTTGCTGATAGCGAACGTAGCGCACGTCAAACGTTTTTCGTACTCACGCAAGCGGATCAACTCGCCGACGACAGCGAACTCGAAAGAGTACGCGCGGCGTTGGCCGCGCAATGTGAGGGTATCGAATGGCGTGTGGTTTCTGCGACGCGCCATCGCAAGGGACAGGAAGGCGGTAAGGCGCTGATGGTGGAGCGTAGCGGCATTCCCGCTTTGCACACCTTATTGCGCGACGCGATTCATCGCGTGCCCCACGCGCGAGCGAGTGAAGCCGCGTTATTGCGGGACGAAATCCACTCGGCACTCAGCGAGCATCGCACCGCGCAAGCGGCATTACTGGATACGTTGCGTACAAAACAACAGCAACAGCGCGAAGAGTTTGATCGCGGACTAAGGGCTGTGATCGATAAATCCGGTGCGGATATCGACGCGATGTTGAACGCGCTAGGCACCGATCACGCCATTGTGCCGGATACCGCGAAGGATATTTACGCGAGCACCGCAGGCAAGCGTGAACGCGCGCATATTCAGATTGCGTATTCGCGCGCGTGCATTGCGATCGATGGCTTTTTGACCGGCCGCGGCGTGATGGAATTGCCATCGGAACAGCGCACGGCGGCAAGCAGCATCAATTCCGTGATGATCGCTGTGCTGGGTATATCGGTGAAATTCCGCAAGGATCTGCGCGCCATGTTCTGCGATGTGCAGGGACGAGAGCGCATGCAGCGCGACTTCGCGCACTATTACGAGTTGTCTGCGGGGCGCAAGACGCTCGCACAACGCATTGTCGATGTGGACGCGGCGTTGCGCGCGGCGGAAACGGCCATCGCGGCGCTGCAAATCATGATAGCTCGCACATGAAAACGGATTTGAGCAACGAACTGCGAATGATTGCTGGAATCGATACATTCGAATTCGGCGCGCACAATGTCGATGACCTGCTTCAGGCGCTTGAAATATGGCTCAATGCGCTGTGTGAAACGCTCCAGTCGCACCGATTTGTCACGCGCGGCTTGCATGCTCACAGCGCGCTTGCGCGTGAAGCGGCGGCAATCGACGCAGCGTTCCATGCGCATTCACGCGATTGCGCGCAGCCATGGGCATCGCTGGAGGCAGCACAGTCGCTGGCGGATTCATTCGACGACAAGTTCATGCTGCTCGTGTTCGGCAAGTTCAATGCGGGCAAGAGCGCCTTTTGCAATTTCATCGCGGAGCGCTTCGTTGCACACGGCAAGAACGCGCGTTATTTCCATGTAGAAGCGGGTCGTATTGTCGAGACTTCGGCGTGCTTCGAGGAAGGGGCGACGGAAACCACGGTACGTCTGCAAGGCGTGTGCCTTGGCGAAAAGCTCGTGTTGCTCGACACGCCGGGCCTGCATTCGGTCGTGCCGGAAAACGCGGCACTCACGCAGCGCTTTATCGAAAGCGCGGATGGTGTGATCTGGTTGACGAGTTCGACTTCGCCGGGACAGGTTCAGGAACTCGACGATCTTAGCCGCGAGCTTCATCGCAACAAGCCGCTCTTGCCCGTCGTGACGCGCAGCGACGAATACGACGAAGACGAAATCGACGGCGAGCTGGTCAGGCGCTTATGCAATAAGTCCGAGGCGCGACGTGCGTTACAGGAGGCCGATGTGCAGGCGCGTGCGCAGGAGAAGCTGTTTTCGATGGGCGTTAGCAGTGCTTTACTCAAGCGGCCGTTGTCGGTGTCGGTTCATATGGCGCGTGAACAGGGATTCGCGCCGGTCGCGATGAACGAAGCGGGCTTCGAACGCCTTTATGCTGCGCTACACGCGATTGCCGGGCCAGCGCTCGAATATAAACGTCGCAAGCGTGCGGAAGTCGCACTGCATCATCTGGAAGAAAACGTGCTGGATGCACTGTATGCCAGTGCGCAGCCTTTGTTGCTTCAAATGCGGAACTCGGCGCAGCGTGCCTTGGCGCAATTGACGGAACAGCAGGCGCAACTGTCCGATGCGGTTTGCCAGCGCACGCTGGCGGCGCTGCCTGACATGCTGGATGCGCACGCAGTTGAGCGCGACGTTGAGGGGCTCGTTCGCGCGCTTACAACCGCGATTGATGAAACGTTTCCCGGTTGCGTGCGTGAGTATCTTGCCGAATATGATGTCGTTCCCGACAACGTGCGTCTGGAGTTGAGTGACAGTGTCCGGTTTGAGGATATTGTGATCGAATCGGGCAGCGCAAATGCACGCGTGCAAGAAGTCATTGGCGTGGATTATCAGCGGCTTCACAACGCTTCGAGACAGGCTGTTGTCGTAGGTGTTCGCCAGCTTGCGCACGAAATTGCAGGGCAGGCGCACGCCGCGATCAATCAGTTGCTCGATCAGGCCGCAAAGCTGGATGACGTTTTGCTTGAGTCGAAGGCGCGCCTGATGGCTTTGAAGGATGAAATACGCACGCACGCTGCGTAAGACATTTTCCGCACAAAAAAGCGCCACAAAAGAGCGGCGCTTCTCATTTTCGCTTCAGAATCACTGCGCTATTGCGCCCAGCTTCGAAGAATCGATTGCGTCATGCTTCGCTTGCTCGATTCCCGCCTGTTCACGCACAAGTGATTGTCGATAATGCCGGCAGCCCACGCCGAGCAACACCATCGCTAACAACGCCGCGCTGCCATTCACAATGGAAACCGAATGCCCGACGGCGAGCGGCGAAGCGAATACCTTGTCGGTAAAGAGCGCAACGATAGTCGTACCCAGACCCAGCGCGAGAAGATTCTGAACCAGCAGAAACAGGGCTGAAATCTGCGCGCGCAGTTGATTCGGTGCGAGCGTTTGCATGGCGGCAGTGGACGTCGGCATCGGAAACGAAGCGAAGAACATGGCAACAACCAGCACCGCAAGCGAGCCATACAAACCGGGAATCTGCGTGAATAAGGCAGCAGGTACGAGCATGCACGCCGCGCCTATGCAACTGGCGCGCATCGGTGCGTCCTGATAGCCGCGTCGCAGCAGCCAGTCGTTGAACCAGCCGCCGCAGAACACACCAGCCGTATTCGCTACCAGTAGCACCGTGCCCAGCGTGTAACCCGCTTGAACCGGCGTGAGACCGAAATGGCGGATATAGAACGCCGGCGTCCAGCTCATCAGCGAGAACAAGGTCATGGCGTAGAACGAGAAGCCGAAGTAATGGCAACCGAACGTGGCGCGATGACGGAACACGAAGCGCAGGGCGTCGGCGGTCGTCATGCGTGCGGCGCTGCCTTTTCCGTCCTGCGCGAGTCCTTTGCGTTGCGGATCGCGCACGGTAAACAGCACCAGCAGCGCGACAACGAGGCCAGGCAGCCCGACGATAAAGAAGGTCATTTGCCACGGGTGAATCTGGCCAAAAAACGGCACGGCAAAGGCCGATGCGTGCTTGAGCAGGGCGATCACATAGCCGCCCACCAGAAACGCCACGCCGCCGCCGATAAACGATCCCAGCGAATACACGGCAATCGCGCGGCCTAATTTCTCTTTTGAAAAATAGTCCGCAAGCATTGAATAAGCGGCCGGTGAAAGTGCGGCCTCACCCACACCCACCGCCATACGAGAAACGAACATCTGCACGAAGTTCTGGCTGACGCCGCATGCCGCCGTTGCGACACTCCAGATGGCGATGCCCACGGAAATCAGGCGCGGCCGCGCGTAGCGGTCAGCGAGAAACGCAATCGGCAGGCCCATGAAGGCGTAGAAAAGCGAAAACGCAAAGCCGCTTAGCAGGCTGAATTGCGTGTCAGTCAGCATCAGATCGCGTTTGATAGGCTCGATCATCAGCACGAGCACCTGGCGATCGATAAAGGAAAACACATACGCGAGCATGCAGACGATCACGACATACCACGCATAGGCGTCGCGCCGGCCGGGGCGGGGGGCGGCCGCAGTAGTGTTCATACGAATTCTCCAAGGGGACATGGGGATGTTCGGTGCGGCGAGGCACGCGAACAAAATCAGCAAACGAAATGGGCAAACGAAAGCAATGTATCCAGCCAAAATCCCATTACAAATGGGGCGTGCACCCTTGGGCATAGTGAGTTTCCCCGGGAAGGGTAAAGAAAACACCCATACACGTATGCGCAAGATGCGTGAAAGCGCCTGTGGGAAAGGGTTCGCGTCAATCCGTGCATGCGGTCTATAAGCGTTATAGAGAGCGTTTAATCGACCTGGAAAATTGGTGTTCCTAGACTCGCTACGCAATGCAGATTCATGCCTGCCTACGCGGCGCAACCGATTTCAGGTCATTCGATAAACACACAGATGAAACCTCACGCTCTCCAACGTATTTCAATCGCGGCATGCGGTGCTGCGCTTCTTTTTCCTGCGATTGCTTTCGGGCAATCGAGCATTACGCTGTATGGGCGTATCGATACGTCGCTTGAATATACGAACTTCGGCCCGAATCACGTTGTGCGCATGGGGACCGGCAATCTGTTCGCGACCGAATGGGGTATGAAGGGTATCGAAGATCTGGGCGGCGGCTATGCTGCGATCTTCAAGCTCGAAAACGGTTTTAATTCGGCCAATGGCGCATTTTCGAATAATGGCGCGATGTTTGGCCGCGAGGCATGGGTAGGCCTCACGAGTCCTTACGGCGGCGTGCAGCTTGGCGAGCTTTATACGATTCTGCACACGGTGCTGGTCACGTATTCGCTGCCAGCCTATGGCGCGGGTCTCGAATGGGGCAATGCCACCAATAACTTTGTCGGTCCCGCTTATCTGCGCGTGCACAACGCCGTGCGCCTGACCTCGGCGCAGTGGAACGGCTTCATGCTGCGCGGCATCGTGGCGCGCGGCGCGAATGGAGCCAGCGGACAACCCGCTACGCTTGGCGATACTTATGGCGCGGGCCTCAATTACGCTCGCGGTCCGGTGTCCTTCGATGTTGCCTATATGGAGCAGAAGTTCAGCCCGGTTACGGCGGCTACGCTCAACACGGAAAGCCCCACGGCGCAGGGCAATTATTTCGTGACGGGTGCGTCATATGACTTCGGCTGGGCGAAACTGGCAGGCTTGTATCTGCGCCACCGCGGCGGCCCTGATGTGCAAACCGCTGTCGATTCGTTGAGCGCCTATCCGCATCACGACGTCTACGAAATTGATGCAACGGTGCCGCTGGGGCGCGCGAAACTGCTGGCGAGCTACGGTCACTACCGCAAGACCGCGGATAGCGACGGCAATGCCGATTCGTATGCGCTGCGCCTCGACTATCCGCTTTCGAAGCGCACGGTGCTTTACACGGGCGCGGCGATGGTGCGCAACAACAGCCACGCGTCGTTTACGGTGAACGGCGCGGGCGGAGGTGGCGTCGCGGTGGCGAAGGCGGGCGCTACGGCAAGCTCGCTGGTGGCGGGCATGCTCGTATCGTTCTAGTCTTCCGGGTCGGCCAGATCGCTTGCATCGCCGATGGCAGCGTGATCGAGGCACGGCGAGGCGAGCCAGGCATCGAACGGCTCGCGCTCGCCAATCCCGAACAACTCGACCAGCAGCGCACGCAGCCAGCGATGGCCCGGATCAACGTCGAAACGCCGATGCCAATACGCATTCACACTCCAGCTTTGCGCATCGGCGATTTCATGGATCGCGCAGGCGTGCTGCGCGGCGAAACTCAGTGCAATCGTGCGAGGCACGATCGCCGCGTAATCGGCGCCTTGCAGCAGGGAAGGCAGCACGAGAAAGTCAGGCAGCGATGCGCGCACGCGCGGCATCAATTCGTGGCGCTCCAGCAGCGTCATCGATTGCGGATGCGACATCACCGCAACCAGACGCAGCGCCGCGGGCGCCTGCGCGTCGAGCACGAAGCCTGCCGGGAGGCCAATCCGCCGGTTGGCCGCTTCGGAGAGAATCAGCACGCAGCGCTCGCTCAGCAATTCCGTTCGCTGAAAATGTTCGGATGCCTGATTGAAGTGACCGATTGCGAAATCGATCTTGCCCGCTTCCAGCGCGATATTGAGCTGTTGCTCGTCCAGATGCAGGGTTTCGACGACCGCGCCCGGCGCGCGCGCGTCCAGCACGCCCAATAAGGTTGGCAAACAGGCGCTCGCGGCGAAATCGTTCATATGCAGGCGAAACACCCGCTGGGTCGTCTCGGGAGTGAAACTCGCGCCATCGTCTAGCACGTCCTGAAGGATCGCCAGCGCCTTGTCGACCGAGGCTGCGAGGCGCCGCGCGCGCGGCGTCGGCTCGACGCCCAGTCCGGTGCGTACGAACAATGCGTCGCGAAACATGAGGCGCAGCCGCCCGAGCGCATAACTCACGGAAGGCTGCGTGACGCCCAGGCTCAAGGCGGCGCGGCCCACGTGCTTTTCCTGATACACCGCGCGGAATGTTTTGAGCAGGTTGAGATCCAGATCCTGCACGCGCAGTGCGGCGGGATGGGCGGGGGCTTCGTTGAGCGCGTGATTCATGCGAACCGCCCGCGCGTAACCGAAGGCGCGTGGCCATAGCGGCGCACATAGGCCCTCGTGAAATGCCCGAAGCTCTGCACACCGCAGGCGAGCATCGTTTGCGCGACGCTCGTGTGCGGATCGTGCGTGAGCCTGGCGTGTACGGCTTCCAGACGTCGCTCGCGCACATAGGCAGCGGGCGACAGGCCCACGAACTGCGCGAAGCCATTTTGCAAGGTGCGCGGCGATACGTTGGCCACGCGAGCGAGAACCGCGAGCGTGAGTGGGCTGTCCAGATGAGCGTCAATATAGTCTCGTGCGCGGCGCACATGGGCGGGCAAGGGCGTGCGTGTGTCGCTGCGCAAAAGCGCATCGCTGTGCGAGTGCGGAAGCTGCGTGAGCAGCATCGTCATGAGCCATTGCGTGAGATCGCCGCCGAATAGCGTCGCGGCGCTCGCGCTATCGCACTGCGCATGCATGCGATGCAGATGACCGAGCGTGTCGCGCACGATAGCCGCGCCGTGGTGTTCGGCCTCGACACTCATCGCGAAGCGCAGCGGCGCACGCGGCGTGGCTTGCAGCAAATCCGCGAGCTTGTGTTCAAGCGCGTTGCGATCGATACGCAGCAACAGGCTGCGGCAGTCGCTACTCGTTTCGATGCGGCTCGCGCGTGCGGGCGACGAAACGCTGATCGCGCCCCGCGTCACCGCCGCATGCTCGCGCCCCGAGCTTAATTCGCACGCCCCTGCGAGCGTGAGACGAAACAGGAATTGTCCGGCATTGCCCGCGAAATCGATACGCGTGGCGCGTCCGTAGCTGAGTTCCGCAAGACCGCCATGGGCGAGCGCGACATCGTAAAGCTCTGCGTTGAGCGGCTCGCGCCCCTGCGCCTGCATGCTGTGCGGGCCGAGCAGACGCGCAACAGTGCGCTCGACATCGGCGCGGGCGTGCGTGGCGTGCAACAGATTGGCGTTCATGCGGGATATTGCGGGAGTCATAAGCCGTTCTCTTCGATTCGTCGTGCTTGTGTCGTTCTGTGACGCGTAGTGCCGTATGCGTGAGTGCAATGATCGGCGAGAAAAAAAGCGCCCGCAACCAGGGCTTGCCGGATTTGTACTGAACTTGCGTGAATTGAAGCGACACCACTGCGCGCGACGCGTAATTTCATTCCAGGCAGCGCGCGAATCAAGCCATCGCGCGCCGGATGCAAATAACCGAGGCGCTGCATGCGCCATAAAGGAGAGGTTGGAATGAAAGTCTGCGTTCTGGGTGGGGGGCACGGCTGTCACGCCGCTGCAATCGACATGCTTGAAAAAGGGCACGAAGTGAGCTGGTGGCGGCGCGATCGCGAAGCGGCGCAAAAGCTGCGCACGCTCGGCGAACTGGAAGTGCAGGATTGGCACGGCACGCGCCGTGTGCCGCTTTCAGCGCTGCGTACGTCCGGTGCAATCCATCTTGTCGATGAACTGGCATACGCTGTGGACGGCGCGCAGCTGATCGTGATTCCGTTGCCAGCGATCACTCATGAGCCGCTTGCTGCGCAACTTGCGCCGCTGCTCAAGGACGGCCAGGTGATTTACCTGCCGCCTGGCACGTTCGGCAGTATGGTGTTTGCCGATGCGCTCGCTGCTGTCGGCAATCGCAGCCGCGTGGCCATTGCCGAAACCGGCACGCTGCCCTATCTCGTGCGTACGCACGGCGCGAACCGCGTGGTGATCAGCGCCTATGCGACGCGTTTGCCGACCGGTGTGTTCCCGACAAGCGCAGGAAACTGGGCTTTCGAAATTCTGGAAAGCGCATATCCATCGGTCGAGCGTATCGAAGACGCCTTGTCTGGCGCGTTGATGAACGCCGGTCCCGTCATTCATCCGCCACTCATTCTGATGAATGCCGGGCCACTCGAACACTTTGAGAGTTGGGATATTCATAATGAAGGCACGCAGCCATCGATTCGCCGCGTGACGAATGCACTCGACGCGGAGCGCATGGCAGTGCGCGAGGCGCTGGGTTATGGCGCGCCGCATTTTCCGCTTGCCGATCATTACGCAAGCGAAGGCGACGAATGGATGTACGGGCGTGGCGCGCACGGCAAGCTGACCGATAGCGGCGACTGGCGCGAAAAAATCGATTTGCAGACGCATCGATACATGCTGGAAGACACGCGCCTTGGTCTGTCTTTTATCGTTTCGTGTGGCCGCTATGCGGGTGTGCCGACGCCGGTTGCGCAAGGCCTGCTTTCGCTGGCGAGCGCGGTGACCGGGCGCGACCTCTACGCGCAAGGACGCACGCTGGAAGCGCTGGGTCTTGCCTCGCTCGCACCGGCGCAATTGCGCGGCTTCCTTGATAGTGGAGCGCGTTCGTGAGCGCGGCGCATGGCATCGATCGCGTGCATTTGGTGGGCGCGGGCCGCATGGGCCAGGGTATCGCGCTTGCAGTGGCTTTCGCGGGCTTGCGCGCGACGCTGGTCGATTTCAAGGCGCGCTCGTACGCGGAACACGATGCGTTCGTCCAGAAAGCGCGCGCTTCGATTAGCGATCAATTGCAATCGCTGGTCGCGCTCGGGCGTTTAACCGCCGATCAGGCCGCACGCGTTCTGGATCGCATCGCATTCGTGAGCCGCGAACATGGCCAGCAAGCGCTGGGTGAGGCAACGCTGGTATTCGAGGCGGTGCCCGAAGTGCTCGACGTGAAAGCCGAAGCGTTGCGATGGATGGAAAGCGCGCTCAGCGATCATGCGGTGATTGCGTCGACTACCTCGACTTTCCTGGTCACGCAATTGCAGGCATTCAGTGCGCGGCCCGGCCGCATCATCAACGCGCATTGGCTTAATCCCGCGCATCTGATTCCCCTCGTCGAAGTGAGCCGCAGCGATGCAACGGACGCCGACGCTGTCGCGCTCACCACTGAACTGCTTGCGCGCATCGGCAAGCGGCCGATTGTTTGCGCGCCGTCCGCCGGCTACATCGTGCCGCGCATTCAAGCCCTGGCGATGAACGAAGCGGCGCGCATGGTCGAAGAGGGCGTGGCAAGTGCCGAGGATATCGACACGGCAATACGCACGGGTTTCGGCCTGCGTTTTGCTGTGCTTGGGCTGCTCGAATTCATCGATTGGGGCGGCTGCGATATTCTCTATTACGCTTCGCACTATCTTGCACGCGAAATTGCGCCGCGCTTCGAACCGGCGCAAGCGGTGATCGACAATATGGAGCAGGGCCGCGACGGATTGCGCACGCGTAAAGGCTTCTACGATTACGCCGATGTCGATGTGCCCGATTACGTGCGTCGGCGGGTGCAGTCGTTTGGCGCCTTGCTCGACCATCTGGGTTTAGCGCCCGAGTTTGACGGCGCGTTAAGCAAAGCCGCCGGGTAATCCAGACCGAGCGACCAAAAAAGCGCCCGATTGGGCGCTTTTTACATCGGCTATCAAGACGATAAAAGCGATCAAGCCGCAACCGGACGCGCGATCCGATGAAAATTCCGGCTGAAATACACCAGCCCGTCACCATCGTGGCGCACGCGAATACGGGTGGCTTCCACGAACATCACCGAATGCGAGCCGACTTCCTTCATCTCCACGATGTTGCCCTCGATGCTCGCTAGCGCGTCACGCAGCACGGGAACGTCGGCGTCGCCGTCGAGCCAGCCTGGCAACGCGAAGCGCTCTTCCATGGGCAGTTTCGTCATGCCCGCAAAGTGTTTCGCCAGGTCTTCATGCTCGCCGGGCAGCACGTTGATGCACACGCGCCGGTTGCCTTCGAACACTGAATGCATCGCGCTCGAACGGTTGAGACACACGAGCACGGTGGGCGGCGTATCGGTCACGGAGCAGACTGCGCTAGCCGTGATGCCGCAGCGGCCAGATGGACCATCCGTGGTGATGACATTGACCGCAGCGGGGAGGTGGGCCATGGCTTGCCGGAAATTGGCGCGGGCGTCGTCGGCGGGCGTGGGAGCGTGATTGGCAGTGTGGGACATACGTCGGTTCCGTATTCAGGCGTGAGCGATAGACTCAGATTAGGGCACGGTAATTTTGAAAAGTATCGGCATGATTGCCTGCTTCATAGGCGCTTGCCCGCATCGATCTAAAGATTTCTTCAGCGCAGTGCGCAATGCATGGCAAACGTCACCTAAGCGCAATACCTGGTTTCCCGGGCGATTTTGATCGGATAGGATGGTGCGCTGGCAGGACGCTATATCTGAGCCTGCAACGCACGTGCAGGATGTGTGAGTCTCGCGGGTCGAAGCCGCATTAACTTTTTGTGGAGAGAGCAGATGACGGTTCCTGCTCAGGTCGTTTATATCGTAGACGATGATAGTGGCATGCGTACCTCGCTGGCATGGCTGCTCGATTCGGTGGGGATTCAATCTGCAGGATTTGGCAGCGCTGCGGAATTTCTCGCGGCCTACGACGCGAAGACGCCAGCCTGCCTGATACTCGATGTTCGGATGCCCGAGCGCAGCGGCTTTGATGTGCAGTTCGAGCTGAACCGGCGCGGCGCTACGCTACCGATTATCTTTGTGAGCGGTCACGGCGATATTCCCATGTCGGTTCGTGCGATGCAGAATGGCGCAATCGATTTCGTGGAAAAGCCCTATAACTCGCAGCAGATGCTCGACCGCGTCCAGCGTGCGCTCAAGATCGCCGGGCAACGTCACGCCGTTGACATGAAGCGCAGTGAATTGCGGCAAAGAATTGAATCGCTGACGGCGCGTGAAAAGGAAGTCCTGCGTGGTGTGATCGATGGAAAGGGCAGCAAACGCATTGCCGCCGATCTGGAGATCAGCGTGAAAACGGTGGATGTGCATCGTGCGAGCATCAAGGACAAGCTCGGCGCAGAATCGATTGCGATGCTCGTGCGCGACGTGGTCGCTGTATGGAATCCGGATGACGGCGCAGATAAAGTCTGAGCGGGTTTTAGTCGCTTGTCAGCCGCAGTGTGCGACGGACAGGCGACTGCGAGAGCCTGACAAGCACGCGTAATTCAAGCGCCATTAGCGCATATAGAGACCGCCGTTCACATCCCAGCAGGCGCCATTGGCGAAATATGCCTGCCCAGAAGCCAGCAGAATCGCCACATCGGCCACATATTCCGCATTGCCGAGCCGTCCCACTGGAATGCCTGCAATCACCTTGTCGAGCTTATCTGCTGGCACGCTTTCATGAACGATGGGCAAATCCAGCGGGCCGGGCGAGATGGCGTTCACCGTCACGCCCTTGGCGGCGAGGTCGCGTGCAAAGACTTTAGTGAGCGTCAGTGTGCCGCCTTTTGCTGCGGCATAATGCGCGCCCGTGGCCGATCCGCCATTTTGCCCCGCCAGTGAAGCGATATTGACGATGCGGCCCTCGCCGCGATCGGCGAAATACTGGCCGAAAACCTGGCAGCCAAACAGCACGCTTTTCAGGTTCACGTTGATGACCTGATCGAATTGCTCGCCGGTAATCTCCATGACGGGTACGACCTTGGACGCACCGGCGTTGTTGACGAGTGCGTCGACTTGGCCCCAGCGTGTGGCCACGGTTTTCAGCGCGCTTTCGAAGCCCGCCTTCGAGGTGACATCGAGAGGCACGGCAAAGGCCGTCGAGCCATCGGGGCTCAGCGAGGCAGCAACTTCACGCGCCGCGTCGAGCGCGAGATCGGCCAGCGCGACGCGATAGCCCGCTGCGTGGAATTTCGTGGCGATGGTCGCGCCCAGCCCGCGTGCCGCACCCGTTACGATCACGACTCTTGTCGTCATGAGAATAAACTCCTGGAATTCATAGGTTGTTGCTCAAGCAACGATCAAGCGGCAAGCGCAGATTCAATACGCGACGCCACGGCGCAAACCAGTTCGTCTGCGCCGTGCCGGCCGATGATCTGCAGACCCGCTTTAAGCGCAGTGCCTTTAACGGTAACCGGCAGACTCAAGGCCGGATGCCCGCTCAGATTAAATGGCCTGATCAGTGACGACATGGCGATCACCGACGTGCCATTGCGCGCCTGTTCAAGCGTGATGGGAAAATCGGGCAGGGTGGGCATAACCAGAACGTCCACGGTTTCCAGCGCATGATTGACGGCCTGGGTAAAGCGTGTTCTCACTCGCTCCGCGTTTTCCACGTCCAGATCGCTGGTCTTTGCCGCCGCACGCAGCCGTGCTGCGAGATCGGGCTGAAGGTGGCCCGTTTCGACGAGTTGGCCAAATGCCACCGATGTTTCGCGGTTGATGATTGACAGTCCCGCGTTGAACGCATCGGCGAGGCCAGGCAGATTGACGTATGCCGATGCAAAATCGGCTTTGCGTATGGCCAGTTCGACCGCTTCAGAAATTTCGGGGCGAGCCTCGGCCTGCACGATGCCAACACGCGCCGCGCCAGCGCCGCCTTCGGCAACGCCGAGGTCGAATGCCGGACTGATCGCGGACATCGCCGCGACGATCACCCGCATCTCACGCGCAAAAGGCCCGACGCAATCCAGCGTGCTGTGAGCGGGCGCAGCGCCGACGCGCGAGACACGTCCAAAGGTCGGCTTTAACCCGATCACACCGCAGCAGGCCGCCGGGCCGCGTATTGAACCGCCCGTATCGGTGCCGAGCGCGGCGTCCGCCAGGCGTGCGCCCACTGCGACAGCGGAACCGCTGGATGAGCCGCCGGGAATACGCGTGGCGTCCTGCGGATTCACCGGCGTGCCCGTATATTCGTTCATGCCGGTCATGCCAAAAGCCAGTTCGTGCATATTGGCCTTCCCGACGATCTTCCAGCCGCCGTCGAGCAGGCGTTGCACGACTTCGGCGTGGCGTTGGGCGGGCGCGACGTCGGCCAGCGCACGGCTCGCGCCGGTGGTGCGATAGCCTGCGATGTCGATCGAGTCCTTGATGACGATGGTCGGACTCGCGGCATCGCGGCCGCCCAATGAAAATTGCTCAAGCAATGCACTCATGCTGACGTTTCCTGATCCGATGGAAGAAGGGCGGCGCGAGCATTGACCGACCACGGCGCGTCGAACAGACGTTCGGTGCGGAAATGCGCAATCAGCCAGTCCACGCCGTTTGGCGACGGTGTGAAATCCACCGCGAGCCGCGCACCAATCAACTCCGCACTGCCGTCGACATAACCGGACGCCTGCATCATGATCCAGCGTCCCGTTGCCTGCTGGCCGTTGACGTCGATGGTTTCGGACGTGACGAAATGCACGTTGGTGGTGAAATGCGGCGTGGGTGGCAAGTAGCGCGAGAGCATCGCGACGATCTGCGCACGCCCGAGCGAGCGCCCGAAGGTCTGCGCGTAGTGCGTGCCAACGCCTTCCCAGACCGCATCGTCGGTGAAGAGCGCGCCCAGCGATTCGCCGTCGAGCACCGTCGCGGGCACGTCGCACAGCGCCATATAACGCGTGAACGTGCGGCGCACGGCGCGCTCCGCTTCCAGATAGGCAAGGCGCGCTTCGAGCGCCGCGATGCGTGCGTCAGTGTCGCTCATTGCGTGCTCACGCGTTCGCTGCGTTCACTGCGGGCGGCACGACCAGTTCGCGTCCCACGCGTGCTTCGATCTTGCCGTAGCGCCAGAGGTTGTATTCGCCCACCGCAGTCGTGCGATAGAGATTGCAGACGGCGGTGACCGTGTCGAAATCCACCACGTCGGCCATGATGTAGAACGTCCACGGCGCGCCGTCCGACTGGCCGACCACGAGGCGGTCGTCGTCCATGATGCCGAGCACGCGCACGCCTTCCATCGCTTCGATAGCGGCCAGCATCTTGCCGTAGGCCTGCCACACCGTGCCGATCTGCTCACGCGGCAGATCGAAGAAGTTTTGCGTGACGCCGCAGCAGAAGAGGACACGCAGGGGAAGCTTGTTGGCGGTGTTCATCGATTATTTCCTTGGTAGTTCGAATCAAATAACTGGATTTAGTGAAAACGCTTCACAGATAGCCGGGAATCGGCGGCACGCCCACAAAAACCGCGCCCGCGCCATCGTAATTGCCTTCGGCGAGGAAAGCGTGCTGCGTCACCACGATGGCGTCGCGCAAAAGGCGCTGGAGCGGGTGCGTGCGATAGATCGCCATGGTGCCGCCCAGGCGATAGGCGCGCATCACGACGTCCGCGCCTTCACGTGCAACCTGGGTGGCCGCAAGGCGCAACAGGCTGACCTGATCGGGCGTGGCGCTATTGCCTGCCGCAATCGACTCCCATACGCTTTCGGTCGCTTCGTAGAAGAACGCACGCGCGGAACGCAATTGCGCTTCCGCTTTGGCGAGTTCGATACGGTAATAGGCGCGGTCCGCGAGTTGCGGCGCGCCGGTCGTGGTGCGGCGGCCGCCCGACATCTGGTTGGCCACATCAAGCGCGGCGCGCGCAAGGCCCAGATTCACGACGGCCAGCACTTGCGCCGCGTAAGCGACCGTCGGGTAGCGATAAAGCGGCTCATCGACGGTGGCGGGGCCGCCACGCACGAAGGTCCATTCGTCGGAGACCACCGCGCCCTTGAGGCGCAGGTCGTGGCTGCCGGTGCCCTGCATGCCCACGACGCTCCAGTTCTCGACGATTTCAATATCGGAGGCGCGAAACACGGCGGTGCGCGGCTTGCCCGGCGCGCCGCCATCTTTGGCGCCGGTGTCGATGCCCACGCCCAGCCAGTCCGCACCCTTGCAGCCGCTCGCAAACTTCCAGGTGCCTTCGACCAGCCAGCCGCCGCCTTCGGCGGGCTGCACTTTCTGGACCGGAAAGAGGCCCGCGCCGAAGGCCTGATCGGGACCGCTCGCGTAGATTTGGGCCTGCGTTTCAAGGGGCAGCGCGGCCAGATAGATATTCGCCGAGCCGAAGCTTGCGACCCACGCGGCGGAACCGTCGGCGGTGGCGATGCGTTCGATCATGCGCAGAAATTCCGCCGGCGGGCGGGCGTCGCCGCCAAAGCGCTTCGGCGTGGCGGCGCGATAGATGCCCGCGCGCTTGAACATGTCGATCACGTCGCGCGGCACGTGCGAGAGCCGCTCGAACTCATCGCGGCGCGCGACAATGACCTCGACAAGCTCGTCCAGTGTCAGGGTTTCGTTGGCGTCGGCGGGAAGCGAGGCCGGAAAGTGGCTGGCCTGGGGCGAAAGGGCGGTCGCGGTAGCGCGCATGAAGCATCTCCTGAAGATTGGGGGCAAGTGTTCGATGTTGTGGTGCGGGCGCTGCGGACCTGCCGAAAAGCGTCTCGTCCGCGTCTCGTCCGATTTGCTATTCAGTCTAGGAACGACAAAATTGGCCAGCAATTGGGGCGCAGACTCGAAACATGGGTGAAATCCAGCGGCCATCTAAAGAAATCTTCAGGTTCCCGGCGCACAGGGCCGGTGATATCGTTCCGACTAGCGTTTCGACTGAGCGCTGCGGCTCGTTTGAGAGAACTGTGCATATGACGTCCCTGGTAGAAGCCGATTTCCATAGTTTGCTCGACGCATTGACGCTTTGCGTGCTGCTGCACGATTCGCAAAGCAAGGCGATCGTGTGGGCGAACCGGGCGGCGTGCGACGCACTGGGTTTCAGCGTGGACGAACTGATTCCGCTGAAGGCGCGCGACATGACGCGGCCCGAGCCGAAATACGATCGCGAACTGGCGATTGCGGCGATGAACCGTTCGGCGACGCAGGGGCCGCAGGTGTATGAGTGGTGTTACCGGTCGAGAACGGGCGGCGACATGCTGTCCGAGGCGATCGCCACGACGGTCCATCTGCAGGAGCGCGACGTCGTGATGGTGCAGTTTCGCGACATCAGCGCCGAAGAATGCATTAAAAGAAAGTTGCGCGCGCACGAAACGCGGTTGCGCGAATTCATGCAGGACCTCAGCGAAGGCGTGGCGCTGCTCAACGAAACCGCTGAGATCCAGTACATCAGCGAATCGGGCAGGCGTTTGCTGGGCCTTGCGGCAGACGATGCGCCCGGCGTCATCGTCGGCTACCTCGCAGCGGACGAGGTGCCGGGCCTTCTGCAACAACTCGCTGAAGCGCCAACGGATGGCCCGTCCAGCCCCAGTCGTTATCGAAGCGCCGACGGCGAGCATTGGCTGCGTCTCACCTGCAGACGCATCGAGCTTGAAGAAGATCTGCGCGGCGTGCTGATTCACTTTCGCGACATCACCGACGTGGTGCGAACCGAAGAAGCGCGCCGCGCCGAAGCGCGCCTGCTCGAATACGCGGGCCGTTACAACGCGATGGGTGAAATGGCGATGGCGATTGCGCACGAGTTGAGCCAGCCGGTGGCCGCCATCCGCAATTTCGTGGAAGGCGCGATCCAGCGGCTTGCGCAGCCAGATTCGCTCCAATCGGCGATCTGGGGATTGCGCGCGGCAGACCGGCAGGCCGAGCACGCGGCGGCGATCATCAAGAGCGTGCGCGAATACGTCGCGCGGCGCGACCCGAATATCGCCGTCACGGATCTGCGCACGATTCTTTCCGAAGCCGCATGGTTCGTGCAGGTGCGCGCGCGTGAAGCCGATGTCAGCGTTCATGTCGAGTTGGGCGACGAGCCGCTGCTGATCGAATGCGAGCGGGTGTTGATCGGGCAGGTCGTGCTGAATCTGGCGTTCAATGCAATCGACGCGCTGGCCACGGCGCATGGCGAACACCAGAACCGCAAGAGTTTGACCATTGGCGCGCGCGTGAATGAAGGCCAGGCGCTGGTTTTCGTACGCGACAACGGGCCTGGCATTTCGGAAGGGCATGAGCGTCTCTTCGACGGCTTTTCATCGTCGAAGGAGACGGGCAATGGCATTGGCCTGTCGCTGTGCAAAAGCATCATTGCAAGACATGGCGGCGTGATCCGCGCGTTTCCGGTGGAGACGGGCGGGCTCGAATGCCGCTTCTGGTTGCCGTTTGCCAACGACTAACGATTAGTGGCTAACGATTACCGGCCGAGCGATCTGGCGGTTTTTCCGCCCAGACCGAAGTCCGTGTTCGGAATATCCTTGATCATCACGCGCGTGGCGTCGAGCGGCGTATCCAGAACGCTGGCGCCCGTTTCGCACAGCGCATGAATCAGCGCGCGCTTCTGCTCATCGGTGCGCCCCGCAATGAGGATGGCGATGATGACGGGCAACGCAGGCGGCGTACCTTGCGAAGCCGCGCGCCCACCAATGCCATAGTCGCTTGACGGCAGTTCGCTCAAGAGGATTCGCACTGCTTCCGCCGGCGCGCCGATGGTGTCGACAGTCGCTTGCGTGAGTTGTTCGATGAGCGCGGCTTTGCGCGTTTCGGCGTGGCCCGCGGGCAAATACACTTCAAGCGTAGGCATGAAATTAACCGGAAGTGACAAGGCCTCGATTCGATATCGAGGCCTTGAGGTTATTTAAAGCAGGAAGCCAATGGCGTTCAATGCGTCCGTCGAATCGATCAGGCGGATCACTTTCTGCACAAGGCGCGGCTCATCGCCGTCGAAGCGGATTCGATGCGTGAGATCGGCGGCGAAAATCGTCGGAATGGAGCGCTTGTAGGCCACGATAATCTGAGCCGATTGCACTTCCACCACATCCGCTTCGTCGCTGGCGAGCGTAAAGCGCGACACCGTACGCACCGTGCGCGCCGCATCCGATGCCGAAGCGGAGTAGCCCGAAGTCATGCGCTCCACGCGTTTCTCGCGCATGTCCTGATCGTCGTAGGCGTAGTTCAGCGTGGCGGCGAAGTCCGTGGTGGCCGGATCGATCGGCACTACGTAGAAACCGGCGGGATCCCACAACTGCAGCCACTCGCGATATTCGCGGCGGTCGAGCATTTCGGCTTCGCGCCAGATGAAGCGCACGGCGCGCGAAAACGTGTCTTGAGACATCAGCTTGTTGCGGTCGTCCATCATGCCTCCATCATCTTGCGCCACTGCGCATAAGCTTCGCGCATGCCGGTTTCATCGGTTGCGTGCGCGGTTTTTTCGCCATTGGGCGCGGTGGTTTCGCGGTTCAGACCGCGATTGACGAGAATCGGCGTATTGGCGCCCGCATGCGAGCCGCGCTGCACACGTTCCCACGCTTCCGCGTCGTCGGGGCTGCCGAAGCCGAACGGGCCCTGGAAGTGTTCATGGATACGCAGGCGCACGCGGTTCGCTTCTTCCGGTCCGCCGTCCATTGCCAGCGCCACGTGGCGGATTTCGGTTTCGTCGGCGGAAATCGGCCGCAGCACGCGGAAGAACGCCATCGACAACGCAAGATTCGGGAACAGGTTGAGATTGAAGCCCACGCCCATCAGCGAGCGCACGATGCGGCGCACTTCTTCCGGCGTGTGCTTTTCCGAGAGCTGCGCGGCCAGTTCATCGAAGCGCTCGGGCAGCGGCGCGCCGTCGTCCTGATCGAGATCGACGAGTTCCGGTACCAGCACGGCCAGGCTGTGGCCGTTGCCGAGCGAGCGGCAAAAGGCTTGATCGCTGGTCATGAAGCTCGTGATAACCGCCGTGGTTTCTTCATCGATCGATTTGAGCCACGATTTATGTACTACCGGGAAGTGATAAAGGTCGGTGGTATTTTCGAGCTGGATTTTCCAGTTGCCCTTGAAGCGGAACTTATGTTCGCCGTTCGACTTGACCGGATAACCCGCGCCTTGCTTCATGAACAGATCGATCCACGGCTTGGCGCCGCCGAGGAAGTCTTCGAGCGGTTCGATCTCCGCATTGAAGCTCGCGAAAATCAGGCCTTGATAGACGCCCACACGCAGCTTTTCCAGCGGCAGATCGCCCTTTTCGCAGACGCCTTCGTAGCCGTCGCCGTAGGGCAGCGCGCGCAGCGTGCCGTCGAGCGCGTACGACCAGCTGTGATACGGGCAGGTGAAGCCTTTCGCGTTGCCCTTGTGTTCCTCGCACACCGTCGCGCCGCGGTGGCGGCAACGGTTTTGCAGCACATTGATCGCGCCGGTTTTATCGCGCACGACGATCACCGGCTGGCGGCCGATGGTGGTGGTGCGAAAGTCGCCGGGATTGGGCAGTTCGCTTTCGTGCGCGACCCAGATCCACGTCTTGTAGAAGATGCGGTCGAGTTCGGCTTCAAACAGCGCCGGATCGTAGTAGAGGGACGGCGCGATGCGGTCGGCCTGCGCGAGTCCGCGCAGCGAGCTCGTGTCGATGCTTTGCCAGGTTTCGCTCATGATTTAAGGGTATCGAGGTGAATGCGGGGATGAATGCTTTGCTTCGCTTGGGCGTTGAATAGCGCGTAGATGAAGTGTCGTTCCGCTCGTGTCATGCGTCAAATTGATCTAAAATTGGTCGACACATAAATCGGATGGATATCACATGCAAACGCTCGATGGCATCGACCTGAATCTGCTGCGGGTCTTCCTTGCAATCGTCGAGGAGCAGAGCCTGACGAAAGCGGGCGAGCGTCTCGCGCTCTCGCAGCCCGCGATGAGCTATTCGCTGGCGCGTCTGCGCGCGTTATTCGACGATCAGCTATTCGTGCGCACGCGCCACGGCATGCAGCCCACGCCGATTTCGCAGGAGCTGGCGGTGATCGTCGCGAGGGCGCTCGATTCGGTGCGTGAGGCGCTTAGGTATGCGGAACGTTTCGATCCGCTGGTGAGTACGCGGGCGTTCCGGCTGTCGTTATCCGATGCGGGGGAAATGGCGTATTTGCCGTCGATCTGCGAGGAAGTAAAGCGGCTCGCGCCGCGCATCAAGATCTGTATCGAGCCGCTGCCAGTCGGGCAGATCGAAGAAGCGTTGCGGGCGCGCAAGCTGGATTTCGCCATCGGCAATTTGCCGGAGCTGACTTCGCGCACGCGCCATCAGGTGCTATTCGAAGAGGGATATGTGTGCGTGCGGCGTCGTCGGCCGGAAATGGCGAAGAGCCAGCAGATGACGCTGGCGGAATTCGTGGAAGGCACACACGTGCTGATCCGTTCGGTCGAGCATAGCCATCACGCCATCGACGACGCATTACGCTCGAAGGGCGTGGCGCGCAATATCGGCCTGGAGGTGCCGCACTTCGTGGCGCTGCCGGGTGTGCTGGCCGTAACCGATCTGATCGCGACCTTGCCGCGCCGCCTCGCCGGGATTCTGGCGCAAGGCGGCGGGTTCGAGATTTTCGAGTTGCCAGTGGAGATCCCGTCGGCGGCCGTGACGATGCACTGGCACGAGCACTTTCACGAGGACGAAGGGATCGCGTGGATGCGCGACCTGCTGATGAATATCATGCGGCGCTTCGCCGGGCCGGCCAGCGCCGATGCGTCCGCCTCGGCTGGCGCGGCTACGGCTACGACCGGCCGCGCCGGCAAGAAGCCCGCGGTCAAACGTCCAGGATCAGCATCGGCGAGCGCGAGCGCGAAACGCAGCAGCAAATAACCTTGTTGCTCGCGCGTTCGGCCTTGCTCAGGCAATGGTCGCGATGCTCGGGCTCGCCTTCGGCCACGTCGACCATACAGGTGCCGCACACGCCTTCGCCGCACGAGGTGTCGATCTCGATGCCGATGGCGGCGAGGGCGTCGACGATCGACTGCTCCTTGCCCACGCGCACCACCTGGCCGCTGCTGGCGATCTTGACGTCGAATTCTCCCTGCGCCGCGCCGCTATCCATCGCGGCCACGGCGGCGGGATCGGCCCCGAAGCGCTCCAGATGCACCTGCGCGACGCCCGGCGTCGCTTCGCCCACGCTCACCACTTCGTCCATGAACGGCGCGGGGCCGCAGGTGTAGACATGCGCGCCGTCCCGCACCCCGGCCAGACACTCGCGCAGTGCCGCAGCCAGATCGCCGTTGCCGATGCCGAAGTGAAAGCGCACGTGGGATGCGAACGGCTCCTGCGCGAGCACGGGAAGAAACGCGGCGTGCGCTTCGCTGCGCGCAAAGTAATGGAGCACGAATGGCTCGTTGCGCGCGGCAAGCCGGTACGCCATCGACAGCAAGGGCGTGATGCCGATGCCCGCGCCGATCAGCACATGCGCGCTCGCCTGGGCGTCCAGGCGAAACAGATTGCGCGGCGGCCCGACCAGCAGTTCGCAGCCGATGCCCACGTCGTCATGGAGCGAGCGCGAACCGCCGCGTGACTCGGGTTCGCGTTTGACGGCGAAAAGCTGGAACGCGCTGAACGCCGGATCGCCACACAACGAATACTGGCGGGTGATGCCGGAGGGCGCGGTGACGTCGATATGCGCGCCCGGCTCATAGCTCTCGAAGGGCTGGCCGTCGACGCGGGCGATGCGGAATGAACGGATACCGTGGGCTTCGTCGCGAATGCTGTCGACGCGGACCTTGAACGTGTTGGCTTGCATGATGACACCGGGCGGGGGAGGGACGTTGACTGTGATGCCACGAAGGGCAGCGTGTGAGCGGAGCTTATCCACTCCCCTTTGATCCGGCAAATTGATGAAAATTAGTAAGTCAAATCCATGTGCCTGATATCTGGAGGGCTTTTCGCGACTTTACCCGGGAAAACCCTCATCAGGACGGACCCCTGACGTGCCGACATGCAGTTGCCACAGTCCGACGTTGCGTCCGATGTTGCCATTCTCCCGAGCGTCATCGTCATGCCCTGCTGGTGAGCGGTATTGCACGGTCGTTCTCATTCGCACGCGGTGAGCGGCGAGCTAGAACTCGCCTAGTAAGGCGAGACGCTATATATTGGGGGCTTTGCCCGGGGCCGGAGCGGCCTCGGCGGCGGCTTTCCGTTTGAGCCGACTTCGTCACGCGATGGCTACACCTGCTTTGCCGAAGGTTATGCGCCATGAGAGCAGCAGATCGCGTACGATCTTCGTCCGCTGTTTGGCCGCATGGCAGCAACACTGAACTGGCAGGACCAAAAGAGAGCCTGGGAGGGCTGATTGTGATGTCGCGCGAGCGAATGGGGGAGGTACTGGAACCTAGCCGTCTGGCTATCCGGTGGGGAGGCATTCTCGGCCTCCTGTGCCACCCCATCTATTGGGTCGTCTGGACCTATGTGCTGCCGCAGCCGTACGACAATCTGTTCGTGCGTCTGAGCGCAGCGCTCGTGTGCATCCCGTTGATTTTTCAGGCGCGCTGGCCGCAGCGCTTCAACAACTGGCTGCTGGTGTACTGGCACGCGTGCCTGATCTACGTTTTACCGCTCGCCTGCACCTTCCTCACGATCAGAAACGGCTTCTCCACCATGTGGATGATGACCGAGGTGATGATGATCTTCATCCTCGCGCTCTGTATCGACAACCCGGTCCTGCTGCTGGCGTGCCTGGGCATCGGCGTGGCCGCGGGCTCGGCGGCGGCGATGCTGACCTCGCCAACGCCCATCGTGTTGAGCGCGGCCACCCAGGCCGATCTCGCGCTGCTGCCAGTGGTCGTGCTGTGCAGCATGGCGTTCAGCCATGCGATCAGCAAGGGACGTATTTTCGTCGCGAAGAATCGCGCCTTGCAGGCGCTCGCGGGCTCCATCGTGCACGAGATGCGCAATCCGCTGAGCCAGTTGAAGCACGTGCTGGACAGTATCGAGGCAACCTTGCCCGCCACGCACGATGCCCGCCGCTCGACCATGATCTCGCCCGAGGACGCGGCCTCGCTCTATCGCCATCTCGCGCAGGGCAAGATGTCGATCGAGCGCGGACTGCGCGTGATCGCCATGACGCTGGACGAAGTGGGCACCAAGGCCATTCGCCCCGAGCGGCTCGCCTATCTCAACGCGGCCGCCACCACGCGCAAGGCGCTCGACGAGTACGGTTTTGCCGATGAAGCCGAGCGCAACAAGGTGCGCCTGATCGTGCGCGAGGACTTCACCTTCCGCGTCGATGAAACCGTATATCTGTTCACGCTGTTCAATCTGATCAAGAACGCGCTGCATCAGATGGCCGCGCAGCCGGCCGCCACGCTCACGCTGACGATCGAGCGCCACGCAATCAGCGTGCGCGATACCGGCGGCGGCGTGCCGCCCGAGCTTATGCCGCATCTGTTCAGTCCGTTTCGCACCGCGAGCAACACGGCGGGAACCGGGCTGGGCCTGCTCTATTGCCAGCGCGCGATGGAGGCGTTCGGCGGCAGTATCGAGTGTCGCTCGGAACCCGGGCAGTTCACCGAATTCACCTTGCGCTTTCCGCCGGTGCCCGAGCGTGAAGTGGCCGAGTACGAGCGCGAGATTCTCGATCGCGCGATGCCCGTGTTCGCGGGCAAACGCATTCTGATCGTCGACGACGACGAGCACCATCGCACCCGCACGCGGCGCGTGCTGGCGGGCCTGGGCGCGCTGGTGAGCGAGGCTGGCAACGGCCAGACGGCGCTGGCGATGCTGGGCGACAGCGAAGCGCCGCCTTCCGATCTGGTGCTGCTCGACGTCAACATGCCGGTGCTCGACGGCTATGCGGTGGCGGAAAAGATCCGCGCGAATCATGCGCATCCGAATCAGGGCGTGCCGATTGCCGGCTATACGGTGGAGGAAGGCAACGTCGCGCAGGTGCGCGCGCGGCGCGCGGGCATGGATATCGTGATCGGCAAGTCGGGCGGTGCGATGGGGCTGATCGTCGCCCTGGAATCGCTGTTCGCTAGCGGCAAGCGCCGCCGCGCCTATGGTGGTTTCGACGGGCTGCTGGGCAAGTCGATCCTGGTCGCCGACGACGATGTCTATAGCCGCCAGGTCGCCAAGGCGGTGCTCGAACGCGGCGGCGCGCGCGTGGTGGAAGAGGGCCACGGCCAGGCGGTGCTGGTGCGCCTGCAATCGGACATGGCCATCGACGCCATCGTGATCGACATGAACATGCCGGGCATGGGCGGCGTGGAAGCCACGGCGCGGATTCGCGCGGGCAGCGACCGCTATGCGGCGACGCCGATCATCGCGCTGACCTCGCAGTCGGATATGGAAGCGGTGCGCGAATGTATCGCCGTGGGCATGAACGACGTGCTGGTGAAGCCCGTGCAGGCCGCCACGCTCTACGCTTCGCTGATGACGCACCTGGCGCGCGTGCATACGCCAGCAGTGCGCGTGCCGCCGGTCGCAGAATCGGCCAGGAACGAGGTGCTGGCGCTCGATGAACGCGACCTGCTCGACGAACGGCATCTCGACGAACTCGTTGGGCTGGATATGCTCGACCAGACTTTCCTCGATGGCATCGCCCAGTTGCGCGCCCTGATCGGCGAGATTGCGAAAGCCGCGCGCGCGAAGGAGATCGACGCGACCCACGAGGCGCTGCATCGCCTGCTGGGCGTGAGCGGCAATATCGGCGCGAAGGCCCTGCATGCGTTCGGACGGCGCATCTATCCGTCGATGGTCGAAGGGCGCTGGCCGCTGGAGCCCGACTGGGTCGAACGCCTGGGCTTGCTGGGCGCGCGTTCCGCCGATGCGCTCGACGCCTACTTCGAGTCAGTCGCGTCGCTGCGTCCGCAATTGCTGCGCTGAATTTTAGTTCGTTGCGCGTGAAACGATTGCGCGCGCGGCTTTGGCTCAATCGGGCATTAGCGCAGCGTCTTGAACTGGATGCCCGGCCAGGCGAGTGTCGGCATGCGGCTTGCCAGGAATGCGTGCAGTTCCTCCACCTGTGCGGCTTTATCGGAATCTTCCGGCCTGATGAGGTAATAGGCGTCGCCACTGCCTACGGCGGTTTTGAACGGCAGCACCAGTTGACGCGCATCGATTGCGTTGGCGCACAGCGCCAGATCGCCAATCGAAATGCCATGGCCCGCGGCCGCTGCGGCAATCCCCTGTTCGAGCATGTCGAACACCTGGCCACGGGCGAGGTCGACGTTCGCTTCATGCCCACTGGCTTTGAGCCAGCGCCGCCAGTCACGGCGATCGGGCGACGGATGAATGAGTTCGCACGCCGCGAGATCGGCTCGCGCAGCCGCCGCGAGCGCGCGTGAGCAGATAGGGATCAGCCATTCGTCGAACAGCTTGATGCTGTGCGTTTCCGTGCCAAACCCGCCTGCGCCCAGCAGGATGGCGCAGTCATACGGCTCGCTGAAAAAATCGACGGTATCGACATCCATCCAGACGCTGGTGATCTGCACCTCGAAGGCGGGCTGTGTCTTGCGGAATGCCGCGAGCGCGTCGAGCAGCCAGCGCATCGTCAGCGTGGACGGGGCCTTGAGCCGCAACACGTCATGACGGGTGCGAAACAGCGTGCAGGCCTCTTCGATCTGATGAAAGCCGCGCCGTAACCCGGCAGCAAAAAGCTGTCCTTGCGTGGTGACGCTTAATTTCGGCCCTTGCCGCACGAATAGCTTGCGCCCGAAATAATCTTCGAGCGTCTTCACATGCTTGCTGACCGCGCTTTGCGTCAGGCTCAGCTCCTGGGCGGCAAGCGTAAAGGAACCAGTGCGGGCTGCGCTTTCGAACGCGCGCAACGCGTAAACAGGGGGTAGGGGCTTGGCTTTCAAGACGGGTATCCACATGAATAAAAGTCATGCTTGCGCACAGTATTTTCCGTTTTTATCGGCGCTGCTGTGCGGCAATACTATACCTTCAGCCGACATTTCAGGAATCTCCCCAGTAAAGCCGCTATGTCGTCGGCGCTCGGCTCCGGTTTTTATCTCGACTTTTTCTCATGAATCTCCATGCCTCGCTTCTGCTCGCCTATTTTGCGGCGATCGTATTGCTGATCGCCACGCCCGGCCCTGTCGTGATGCTCGTCGTCGGCACTGCAGCGCGACGGGGCGCGTCTCAGGGCGTCCTGACCGCAGCGGGGGCGAATGCGGCGAGCCTGCTTTTGATCGCGTTGGCGACGCTGATGGTATTCGGTGTGGTGATGGTCAGCGATCGCCTGCTTGGCTGGCTCCAGTTACTGGGATGCGTCTTCGTTTCGCTGCTCGCGGTCCGGACGTTGTATGGCGAATGGCGTACATCGCGGCCATCGCAGCCATCGACCACGCCTGGTGATAGAACCGCGCAAGACGCCGGGCCCGCATCGCGCCGTTTGCCCGCTGTCTTTCAGGGCTTTTTCGTCGGCATTGCCAATCCCAAGGATGTGCTGTTCTTCGTCGCATTCTTTCCGCAGTTCATTGGCATCACCTCGGACTCGCGCGCGAGCCTGGCGATTCTGGCAGCACTCTGGATTGTGGTCGACTTCACGATTCTGAGCGCTTATATCCTTGCGTCCAGGCACCCGCTGATCCACCGGCAGCAGCGCTGGATTGCGGTTCTCTCAGCGGGCTTCCTGCTCGTGGTGGCAATGGCGGGGCTGGCAGGCGCCGCGCGCGCTGGCGTCTAGCGTCATAAACTGGGGTGCCATGCAGCCGGCGAAATATTTTTCGCGTTCGCCACAATATTCCTGCGGCTGAAACGTCTTCAGACGCATGGAACCGCCACCCACCTCGCAGCCGATGACCGACCGAGACAGCGAAATCACCGCGACCGTGGTGCGTGAGCGCACGAGGCTGGTCAATTTCATCCGGCGTCGCATCCGCGACCAGGATGATGCCGAGGACATCCTTCAGGACGTGTTTCACGAATTCGTGCAGGCCTACCGGCTTCCCGCCCCGATCGAGCAGGCGAGCGCGTGGCTGTTTCGTGCCGCGCGCAACCGCATCGTCGATCGTTTTCGCAAGAAGAAAGAGCAGCCGCTGGCCGAGTTTGCCGAAACCGGCGACGACGCCGACAGCGAGTATCGCCTCGACCTGGCGCTGCCCTCGCACGACGCCGGGCCGGAGGCCGTCTACGCCCGCAGTCTGTTGCTCAAGGCCTTGCAGGAAGCGCTGGACGAGTTGCCGACGGAGCAACGCGATGTCTTTATCGCGCACGAACTGGAAGGGCGGTCTTTCAAGGATCTGGCGGCGCAAAGCGGTGTCGCGCTCAATACGCTGCTGGCGCGCAAGCGCTATGCCGTGCTGCATCTGCGCGCGCGGCTACAGCCTGTTTATGACGAACTGGATATTTAAAGGAGTCGACTGATGAGGTTTCGAATTAGATGTGCGGGGAAAGCGCTGCTTGCTGTGGTGGCCATCGTCGTGCTGGGATGGGTCGTGATGACCCTGTGGAACTGGGTGATTCCGGCGCTATTCGTCGGCGCGCGCACGATTGACTTCGCGCATGCGCTGGGGTTGCTGGTATTGAGCCGCATTTTGTTTGGCGGATTTCGCGGTCATGGCGGCGGGCGCTATCGGCGTCACTGGCGCAAGTGGGAAGCCATGACGCCCGAGGAGCGCGAGCAGTTCCAGTCGGCATGGCGTGCGCGCCACGCACGGCGCACGGGAGATGAAGCATGAGCGTGAAATCCACTGCCGACTGCAAACAGAAGCCGGGCGTCATTGCGCCCGTGGTCGATCTGAAACGCTGCGAAGGCAAGGGCGATTGCCTGGAAGTTTGCCCGGAGAATGTGTTCGAGATTCGCCGGATCGATGACGCGGATTATCGCGAACTGGGTTGGGGAAATCGGCTAAAGCTGCGCGTACACGGAATGAAAGTCGCTTATACGCCGAATGCACAGGCCTGCCGCTCATGCGGTCTTTGTGTGACGGCGTGCCCTGAACGCGCAATCAAACTCGCGAGAACGGCGTAGTGCGAAATATCGCTGTGATGCCGGGTTAACTGAAAACGACACAAAGTTTTCCATAAACGCCATTGACGCTTACATTCTGTCTAAATGCCGTTCTCCTTCTATTGCAGCGCTTAATGGCGGCCTCTACTGAGCCGGTCGGCAACTTTACGTCCCGTGACGTTGCCGTTCCCCATCAGAGGACGTCATGCGAATTGCTTCCGCTTCTCCCTCAACGCAATCACGCGCGAGCGCTGCGGCCAGGCTTGAGCGTTTGCCGCTTTCCGGCTACCACAAGCTGATTTTTACCATCATCGCGCTGGCGTTCTTTTTCGACTCGGTGGATCTCGGCACGATGACTTTCGTGCTGGGTTCGATCAAGAAAGAGTTTGCACTCTCGAACGCACAGGCCGGGCTGGTGGCGAGTTCGAGCTTCTTCGGTATGACGCTTGGCGCGGCGGTGGCGGGACTGCTGGCGGATCGCTTTGGGCGTCGGCCCGTATTTCAATGGAGCATGGTGCTCTGGGGCGTAGCTTCGTATCTGTGCTCGACAGCGCACGATATGAATTCGCTGATTATCTACCGCATTCTGTTGGGCTTTGGCATGGGCATGGAGTTTCCGATTGCCCAGGCGCTGCTGTCCGAGTTCGTGCCCGCGGCGAAGCGTGGCCGCCTCGTCGCACTGATGGACGGTTTCTGGCCGCTCGGCTTCATCACGGCGGGGATCGTCTCGTACTTCGTGCTGCCCGTGCTGGGCTGGCGTACCGTATTCGCGCTGCTTGCGATTCCGGCAGCTTTTGTGCTGGTGGTGCGCAGGGTCGTGCCTGAATCGCCGCGTTGGCTTGAACATCGCGGTCAGGCGGATGAAGCAGATCGCGTCGTCGCACAGATCGAGGCGCGTGTGATGCGTTCCGCCGGACTGTCGAGCCTGCCGCCGCCTGCGCGTCTGGTGGAGTCCGCGCCTGTGCGCGGCCGCAGCGCGCTGCGCGAAATCTGGAGCGCAGCCTACCGTCGCCGTACGGTGATGGTGTGGGGGCTCTGGTTCTTCGCGTTGCTGGGATTCTATGGACTCACATCGTGGCTGGGCGCGCTGTTGCAGCAGGCGGGCTTCGAGGTCACGAAGTCCGTGCTGTATACGGTGTTAATTTCGCTAGGCGGCGTGCCGGGTTTTCTCTGCGCGGCGTGGCTGGTCGAAGTCTGGGGCCGCAAGCCCACCTGCGTGGCGTCGCTGCTGGGCGGCGGCGTGATGGCCTACGCCTATGGGCAGACCGCGCTGCACGGCGCGAGCATTCCGCTGCTGTTGGGCACGGGCCTCGTCATGCAATTCTTCCTGTTCGCGATGTGGGCCGCGCTTTACACCTACACGCCCGAACTTTATGGCACCGGCGCGCGTGCAACCGGCTCGGGATTCGCATCGGCAATCGGGCGCGTCGGGTCGTTGATCGGGCCTTACGCAGTGGGCGTGGTGTTGCCGTTGTTCGGGCAGGGCGGCGTGTTCATGCTGGGCGCGTTGTCATTTGCCATTGCTGCGCTCGCGGTCTGGACGCTGGGTATCGAAACCAAAGGATTGTCGCTCGAAGCACTGACGTCGAGCGATGATGCCGCGATTGCAGCGCCAATTGCGGGCAACGAGGTCTGGGAGAAATAAGCGAAGCGCGTCCAGCTATGAACGATTGCGGTGTTGCGGTTCGCCAGCGCGACCACGTTGCAATTCAATGAATCTCGACGCGAAGATCGAATAGAAAAACTGGCGCAGGGCATTAGACACGATCACTCTCCAGCCGAAGCAAAATGATCGCGTTGAATGCAACAGCCATGCCATCCATCAATTCTGCATATTACTGATGCGTAAGGCGAACCGCGTGCCCTCAAATAGTGCCGCGCGGTTCGCCCATAGCGCATTAATCCCCAACATAGGGCGCGCACTCTCTGCGAACGCGGCAGTTCAAGCGCAACGCTCCACCAGCTCAACGCCCCGCCAAACCCTTTAAATACCGCGATTTTTCAATCACGGTTGAAGCACTGGCACAGATCTCGCTAAACGAGTCTGCGAGAGGTGCGAAGTAATTTGCATCATCTTAGGATCGCTAGGGTTCCGGTCGCTGCGCAGGACGATGTCGTATTTAGTCCGCGCCCGATGCCTGGTCCGAGAGCAATCCGGTCTCGTCTCCCACCTTCGTTCCGAGGGCGGTGCCGAGGCTCCACGGAGGGATAAAAGCCCGGGAGGTCGCGATGTCGTTTGATCGCCCTCTCACGCTTATTCCCTTCGCCACCAGGAGCCTCCATGCCGTCCAGCCTCCACGCTGAATTCGCGCTAACCGAATTAGCCAGTCAAGCACCGCTGTGGGAAACCGTGATTCCCGCAGGCGCGCATTGGTCCGGCATTCTGCGCCGCGGCCTCACGCTGCGCATCGTCGATCTCGAAGGCGGTGCGAATCTCGCCGCCGTGTTCCATCGTCAGGAAGATCCGCTCGAACGCTACAACATGGCGGATACGCTCAAGGCGCAGCACACCGCGCATCTCACGCGCGGCCACGCCTTGCATACCGATATGGGCCGCGTCATCGCGTCGATTACCGGCGATACGCTTGGCTGGCACGATCCGCTGGGCGGCGTGGGCGACGCCGCGCTGTTCGCGCGTAAATACGCTGCAAAGCGCTATCAGGATCATCGCAACGAGATGATCCGAAATGGCCGCGACAGCCTTGTACTCGAACTCGCGAAATACGGGCTGGGCGCGCGCGATCTCGTTGCCAATGTGAACTTCTTCAGCAAGGTGTCGGTGGGCGAGGACGGCTCGCTCGAATATGTGCCGCGCCATTCTCAGGCGGGCGCTGCGCTCGATCTGCGCTTCGAAATGAATACGCTTGCGGCGTTCTCCACTGCGCCGCATCCGCTCGATCCTCAACGCGACTACGCACCGAAGCCGGTGAAACTGATCGCATGGCGCGCCTATGCCGCCGATGCCCGCGCGCCCGAAGACGATCTCTGCCGCGCCTCGTGCGCCGAGAACGGCCGCGCCTTCACCAACACCGACCGCCTGTTCGCCTGAGGAGCCGCCATGCCGATCATCGAAAGCGCGCTCGACGCGCGCCATGCCCATTACGACTTCACGCTCCCCGCAGGCGAGCCCTGGCTTTATGACCTCAAGCGCGGGCAGACGCTGCGCATTGTCGATCTCGAAGGCAATCAGGCCGTCGATACGCTGTTCTATCGCAGCGCCGATCCGGTCGAACGCTATAGCGCGCAGGACACGATTCGCGCGCAACGCAATCTGTATCTGAGCGCCGGCAGCGTGCTGATGTCGAATCTGGGCAATCCGCTCCTGACCATCGTCGCCGATACCTGCGGGCGTCACGATACGCTCGGCGGCGCGTGCGCGGCGGAGAGCAATACCGTGCGCTATGCGCTCGACAAACGCCATATGCATAGCTGCCGGGACAGCTACCTCAACGCGCTCGCGCATTGCACCTGTGGCGCGGCGGCCTTGCTCGGCAAGCGCGATCTCGTCAGCAATATCAACTTCTTCATGAACGTGCCGGTGACGCCGCTGGGCAAGCTCACGTTCGAAGACGGCATTTCCGCGCCCGGAAAATACGTGGAAGTACGCGCAGAAGAAGACGTGACCGTGCTGATCTCGAACTGCCCGCAACTCAACAACCCCTGCAACGGCTATAACCCCACGCCGGTGCGCCTGCTCGTGTGGGAGGCGTGATGGCGTTCGACAAGATCCTGATCGCCAATCGCGGCGAAATTGCGTGCCGCGTGATTCGCACGCTCAAGCGTCTGGGCATTGCTTCGGTGGCGGTGTATTCGGAAGCCGATCGTCACGCCATGCATGTGATGCTGGCGGACGAAGCCATCTGCATCGGCCCGGCGCCGGTGGCGCAGAGCTATCTGAATGCTGCGGCTATTCTCGACGCCGCGCGCCAGACGGGGGCGCAGGCCGTGCATCCGGGCTACGGCTTTCTGTCCGAAAACGCGGCGTTTGCGCGTGCCTGCGAAGCCGCGGGCATCGCGTTCATTGGGCCGCGCGCCGATCAGATGACGGCGTTCGGCCTCAAGCACACGGCGCGCGAGATCGCCCAGGCGAACGGCGTGGCGCTGTTGCCCGGCACCGGTTTGCTGCCCGATGTGCAGGCTGCGCTCGAAGCGGCCGGCGCGCTGGGTTATCCGGTCATGCTCAAGAGCACGGCGGGCGGCGGCGGTATCGGCATGTCGTTGTGCCGCGACGCGGCGCAGCTTGAAGCGGCCTTTGCATCGGTGGCGCGGCTTGGACAGAGCAACTTCGCCAATGCGGGCGTGTACCTGGAAAAGTTCGTCGAGCATGCGCGCCATATCGAAGTGCAGATTTTCGGCGATGGAAAGGGCGGCGTGATTGCGCTGGGCGAACGCGATTGCTCGGTGCAGCGGCGCAATCAGAAGGTGATCGAGGAAACGCCCGCGCCGGGATTGAGCGCACAGGAGCGTGAGTCTTTGCACGCAACAGCGGTGCGTCTCGCCCGCGCGGTTCAATACGCCAACGCGGGCACGGTGGAGTTCGTATTCGATGCGCGCGAGCGTGCGTTCTATTTCCTAGAAGTCAATACGCGTCTGCAGGTCGAACATGGTGTGACCGAAGCCGTTTATGGCGTCGATCTGGTCGAATGGATGATTCGTCAGGCCGAGGGCACGCTCGCGCCGCTCGACACGCTGGCGGTCAAAGCGCCGCACGGCGCGAGCGTGCAGGTGCGCGTCTATGCCGAAGACCCGAACCGCCAGTTCCAGCCGAGTTCCGGACTGCTTACGCATGTGGTGTTTCCGGACGACGTGCGCGTGGATACCTGGGTCGATGCGGGCACGGAAGTGAGCGCCTTTTACGATCCGCTCGTGGCCAAGATCATCGCGACCGCCGACACGCGCGAAGCCGCGCTCGCGAAACTCACGAGCGCGCTCGAACGCACGCAGCTTTACGGTATCGAGACCAATCTCGACTACCTGCGCGCGGTGGTGGGATCGGCGACCTTTGCAGCGGGCGAGCAGACCACCGCGTTTCTGGGCCGGTTCCTGTTTGCGCCGCATACCGTTGATGTGCTCGACGGCGGCGTGCAGACTACCGTGCAGCAAACGCCAGGACGCCTGGGCTATTGGGACGTGGGCGTGCCGCCATCGGGGCCGATGGACGATCTGTCGTTCAGTCTTGCTAATGAATTGCTAGGCAACGAAGCCAATGCTGCGGGTCTGGAATTCACGATGGTCGGCGCGACGCTGCGTTTCAATTGCGACACGCTGTTCGTGCTGGGCGGCGCGCCGCTGGCCGCGACGCTGGGTGGCAAGCCCGTGCCGTTCTGGCAGGTTATGCGCGCGGCGGCGGGCAATGTGCTCAAGCTGGGTGGCGTGACAGGGGCCGGCGTACGCGCGTGCCTGGCGGTGAAGGGCGGCTTGCAGGTGCCCGATTATCTCGGCAGCAAGGCGACATTTACGCTGGGCCAGTTTGGCGGTCATGCGGGCCGCGCGCTGCGCAAGGGCGATGTGCTGCATCTTGCGCCCGGCGCTGGCAAGGGCGAGGCAGGCGCGGTACTGCCTTCGGAGCGCATTCCGGCGCTCACGCACGCATGGGAACTGGCGGTGCTGGACGGCCCGCATGGCGCGCCGGATTTCCTCACGCGCGAGGATATCGCCATGCTTTACGAGGCGCGCTGGACGGTGCATTACAACTCCAGCCGCACGGGAGTGCGCCTGATTGGCCCGAAGCCGCAATGGGCGCGCACCGACGGCGGCGAAGCGGGCCTCCATCCGTCGAATATTCACGACAACGCCTATGCGATTGGCGCAGTGGATTTCACGGGCGATATGCCGGTGATTCTCGGACCGGACGGCCCGAGCCTGGGCGGGTTCGTCTGCCCGGTGACGGTGGTGGGCGAGGAGCTGTGGAAACTCGGCCAGTTGCGGCCCGGCGATACGGTGCGTTTCGTTCCCGCGCGGAAAGAATCGCAAGAGGACGCGCACGAATGCGTGCTCTATCGCAGCGCGCCCGCGGAAGATGGCGAGGAGTCGGCCGTCGTATTCCGCCGCTCGGGCGATCGCAATCTGCTGATCGAATACGGTGCGCCGGTGCTCGATCTCAAGCTGCGCTTTCGCGTGCACGCGCTGATGAACTGGCTCGCCGATCATCGCGTGCCCGGTATTGTCGATCTCACGCCGGGCATCCGCTCCTTGCAGGTGCATTTCGACCCCGCGGTGTTGTCGCTCGAACGGCTGATCGATCACATCAAGTGTGCGCAGGCGCAACTGCCCGCCGTCGATGCGATGCGCGTGCCCAATCGCATCGTGCATCTGCCGCTGTCCTGGGATGATCCGTCGACGCGCATCGCCATCGAGCGCTATATGCAGAGCGTGCGTCCCGATGCGCCCTGGTGTCCTAGCAACATCGAATTTATCCGCCGCATCAACGGGCTCGACAGTATCGACGACGTGAAGCGCATCGTGTTCGACGCGCGTTACCTCGTGCTCGGTCTCGGCGACGTCTATCTGGGTGCGCCGGTGGCGACGCCGGTGGACCCGCGCCATCGTCTCGTCACGACCAAGTACAACCCGGCGCGTACATGGACGCCGGAAAACGCAGTGGGCATCGGCGGCGCCTATATGTGCGTGTACGGCATGGAAGGCCCCGGCGGTTATCAGTTCGTGGGGCGCACGGTGCAGATGTGGAACCGCTATCGCTCGACGGCAGAATTTGCGCCGGGCCAGCCGTGGCTGCTGCGCTTCTTCGATGAAATCCGCTTCTTCGAAGTGAGCGAGGCGGAACTGGCGGAATGGCGCAGCGAATTCATCGCGGGGCGGCGCGCGCTGCGCATCGAGGAATCCGTGTTCGATCTTGGCGAATACGAGCGTTTCCTGCGCGACGAATCTGCTTCGATTGCCGCTTTCAAGACTACGCAGCAGGCCTCGTTCGAAGCGGAACGCGAACGCTGGCGCGCCGCGGGCCACGCCGAATACGTGGGCGAGGCCGGTGCGGAAAGCGCGGCTCAAGCGGCCACGCCGGATGCGCTCGACGACGATTGCCGGGCCATTGGCGCGGATGTGTCGGGCAGCGTGTGGAAGCTGCTGGTGGCCGAGGGCGAACGCGTCGAAGAAGGCCAGGACGTGGCGATTCTCGAATCGATGAAGATGGAAGTGACAGTGTCGGCGCTCGCGGCGGGCGTGGTCGAATCGCTCGCGTGCGCGGAAGGCGACGCGGTCACCGCAGGGCAGCGGCTGATGGTGATCCGCATCGACGCCGACTGCACGGCTTCGGTAACGGCAACAGAAAACATCGGCGACGAGGAGGCCGAATGCCAATGAATGCGCTCACAACGATTTCCCCTATGCCAATGACGATTGCCGCGCTGCGTGCGCGTTATCTTGATGGCAGCCTCACGCCCGCGCAGGTCGTCGAGCAGATTGCGGCGCGCACGTCGGGCGACGATCCGCACCACGTCTGGATTCGCGCACTCACGCGCGACGAGATGATGCGTTATGTGGAAGCGCTCGCCGGGCGCGATCCGGCCACGTTGCCGCTGTACGGCATTCCGTTCGCTATCAAGGACAACATCGATCTTGCAGGCGTGCCGACCACGGCGGCCTGCCCGGATTACGCGTACACGCCACAGGCCAGCGCGGCCGTTGTCGCGCGCCTGATTGCTGCGGGCGCGATTCCCGTCGGCAAGACCAATCTCGATCAGTTCGCCACGGGCCTCTCGGGCCAACGCTCGCCGTACGGCGCTTGCCGCAATGCCTTGGACCCGGAATACGCTTCGGGCGGTTCGAGTTCGGGTTCGGCTGTGTCGGTGGCTTTGGGGATCGCGGCCTTCGCACTGGGCACCGATACCGCCGGCTCGGGCCGCGTGCCGGCCGCCTTCCACGGCCTCGTGGGACTGAAACCGACCAAGGGCGTGTTGAGCACGCAGGGCGTCGTGCCCGCGTGCCGCTCGCTCGATTGCGTATCGATCTTCGCGCACACGGCGGACGATGCGCAGACGGTCTTCGAATCCGCTCACGGCGTGACGGAAGGCGATCCGTATGCGCGTGCATGGGAAGGTGCCTCTGGCGATGTGGTTTCGCTGCGCGGGCTGCGTCTGGGCGTGCCGCGCGAGGCGCAACGCGAGTTCTATGGCGATGCGTCGTATGCTGAGGCATTCGATGTTGCACTCGACAAACTGCGTGCCGAAGGCGCTGAAATCATCGAGATCGATTTCGAGCCGTTTATCGACACCGCGCGCCTGCTCTACGAAGGACCGTTCGTGGCGGAGCGACTGGCGGCGATTCGTCCGTTTTATGAAGCGAATCCCAATGCCTTGCATCCCGTGACGCGCGCGATCATTGGCGGCGCGACGCGCTGGAGCGCGGCAGACACCTTCACCGCCTTCGACCGGCTGGCCGCGCTGCGGATGAAATCCGAACGCGTCTGGCCAGATATCGACGCACTGCTGACCCCCACCTCGCCGACCACCTCGACCGTCGCCGAACTCGAAGCCGATCCGATCGGCGTGAATGCGAAGTTCGGCTATTACACGAACTTCGTGAATCTGCTCGATCTGTCCGCGCTGGCCGTGCCTGCTGGCATTTGCGAAACGGGCGCGCATGCGGGAAAGCCTTTTGGTATCACTTTCGTTGCGCGCGCACACGAAGATTCGAAGCTTCTGGCAATTGCGCAAGCCTGGCTTGGCGAGCGAGCGCTTACGGTCAAAAAGGCTACGGCGGAAAACGTGCGTGTTGCCGTGGTGGGCGCACATCTGAGCGGCCAGCCACTCAACGATCAACTGACCTCGCGCGGCGCGCGCCTTATCGAAACGACGCGTACCGCGCCTGCGTATCGCCTTTACGCGTTGCCGCAAGGCCAGAAACCGGGCCTTCAGCGCGTAGCCGAAGGCGGCGTTGAGATCGAAGTCGAGGTCTGGGAAATGCCTGCGGCGCAATTTGGCTCCTTTGTCGCGCTCATTCCCGCGCCGCTTGGCATTGGCACGCTGTCGCTCGTCGATGGCAGCACGGTGCAGGGCTTTCTGTGCGAAAGCATTGCCTTGCAAGGTGCCGCTGATATCAGCGCATTCGGCGGCTGGCGTGCATGGCTCCAGCGCAATGCGTCAACGCCCATCGAATCGTCAGAAAAGCAGGAATGCTGATGAAAATATTCAATTCCAAAGTTTCAGAAACACCCGCCGTACCGTTCAATACATGGAGATCAGTCATGAAAGCCACGCACGTTACGTTTGAACAGGGCACGTCCCCGGCGCGCCGCTGGGCCACCCGTCTTGCCGCAGGCGTTGCGCTTGCTGCCGGACTGTTTGCGGCAACCGGCCAGGCGGCGAGCGCCGCGCCGCTGCGTATCGGTTATAGCGACTGGCCGGGCTGGGTGGCCTGGCAAGTCGCCATCGACAAGGGCTGGTTCAAGGAAGCCGGTCTCGACGTGAAGTTCGACTGGTTCGATTACGCGGCCTCGATGGATGCGTTTGCGGCCAACAAGCTCGACGCCGTGCTCGTGACCAATGGAGACGCGCTGACGATGGGCGCGAACGGCGCGAAAAACGTGATGGCGCTGATCACCGATTACTCGAACGGCAATGACATGGTGATCGCCAAGCCGCCCGCGCGCAAGATTCAGGATCTGAAGGGCAAGAAGATTGGCGTGGAATTCGGTGTGGTCGATCATTTGCTGCTGCTCGACGCCTTGCAGCGCGCGGGCATGAAAGAGGGCGACGTCACACTCGTGAACGCCAAGACCACGGAAACGCCGCAAGTGCTCGCCTCATCCGATGTGGCCGCGATTGCGGCATGGCAGCCTAATGCGGGCGAGGCGCAACGCGCGGTGCCAGGCGCACGACCGGTGTTCACTTCCGCCGACGAACCGGGCCTCATTTACGACGTGCTCGCCGTCAATCCCGTGAGTCTCGCGGCGCATAAGGCCGATTACAAAAAACTCGCGAAGGTCTGGTATCGCGTGGTGCATTACATCGAAGATCCGGCCACGCAGGGCGACGCGGTGAAGATCATGTCGGCGCGAGTGGGTCTGACGCCCGCGCAATATCTGCCGCTGCTCAAAGGCACGAAACTGCTCACGCTGCCCGAAGCGCAACAGGCTTACGTGAAAGCCGATGGCTTCAAGTCGCTTTATGGCTCCAGCCACGCCGCCGATGCATTCAACGTGAAGTATCAGGTCTACAAGACGTCGCAGGATGTGGGCGCGTATGTGGACCCGTCCATCACGAGCGCCTTGAAGTAACCGCATCGCTGCATTAGAGGAGAGCGCCATGGCCGAAATCAGCCAGACCGGTATGTTTGCAGTACGCCGCGAGCTTACGTCGCGCGGCAAATGGATGTTGGGACTCGGCTCGTTTCTGGTGCCGCTCCTCGTTTGGTGCGTGGTGAGCTACGTGCCGTTCGTGTGGCATCCGCAGGTGTTGATTACGCAGCCTGGCAGTGTCGATTATTTTCAGCCAGGCATGCGTATCGACAAGGCAGTGTTCGCCGACGAGCTCTCCCATGCGCGCGAAACGCATGCAGCGCTGCCGTCCGGCGTGCCCGCGAACCCCGTGTATCTGCCCGCGCCGCATGAAGTGCTGCGTGCGTTTTATACGGCCTTTACCACGCCGCCCGCTTCGGCGGATGGCGTGTGGCTGCATCAAAGCCTTTGGCACAGCGTGCAGATCATTTTCTGGGGCTTTCTGGTGTCGTCGTTGATCGGCGTGCCGCTGGGCATCGTGTGCGGCACTTATAGCGCGCTCGCGCGCCTGCAGGAGCCGTTCTTCGAATTTTTCCGCTATTTGCCCGCACCCGCATTCGGCGCGCTGATGGTGGCCGTGCTCGGTATTTACGATGCGCCGAAGATCGCGATTATCGTGATCGGTACGCTGTTCCAGCAGGTGCTGATTATCGCAAACACTACGCGCAAGCTGGAATTCGGCTTGCTCGAAGCGGCCATGACGCTGGGGACCACGCGGTTGAAACTGCTCACCCATGTCGTCGTCCCCGGCATCCTGCCCGATCTTTATCGCGACCAGCGCATTCTGCTGGGCTGGGCGTGGACCTATCTGATCGTCGCGGAACTGGTGGGCACGAGTTCGGGCATCACGTGGTACATCACGCAGCAGGCGCGTTATCAGCATTTCGACAATGTCTACGCCGCGATCATGATGATCGGCATCATCGGGCTGGGAACCGATCTGGTGCTGGCGTTCGTTGGGCGCAAGCTCTTTCCGTGGGACCGCATCTTGAAGGCGTGAACGCGCTTCATGAGCCTTATCTGCATCACGCATTCATTTCAAAGGACGCCACCATGTATAACCCGCAGCCCGTCCCCGACTATCTTCTGCAATCCAGCGAAGTGCGCGAGCGCTTTGCGCGGATCAAGGCGCGCGAGCCGATTCTCGAAGTGCGCAATCTGACCAAATGCTTTGCCTCGCCACAGGGCGAACATACCGCGCTATCGGATATCAGCTTCACGACACACCGGCGCGAGTTCGTCTGCGTGATCGGGCCTTCGGGTTGCGGCAAATCCACCTTGATCCGCATTCTCGCGGGGCTGGAAACGCAGACTTCGGGCGAAGTGCGCGTCGATGGCAAAGCCGTGCGCGGCCCCGGTGTGGAGCGCGGCATGGTGTTTCAGGGCTACACGCTGTTTCCGTGGCTCACGGTGAAGAAGAATGTGATGTTCGGCCTGCGCATGAGCGGGCAGGGCGCGGCGCAAGCGGAGCGCGAAGCGCTGCAATGGCTCGATCTGGTGGGGCTGGAGAAGTTCGCCAATGCTTATCCGCATCAGCTTTCGGGCGGTATGAAGCAGCGTGTGGCGATTGCGCGCGCGCTCGCCAACAAGCCCAGAATCTTGCTGATGGACGAGCCGTTTGGCGCGCTCGATGCGCAGACGCGCGCGAAAATGCAGCGGCATCTGCTGGATATCTGGCGCAATGTCGATATTACGATTTTCTTTATTACGCACGATCTGGACGAGGCGATCTTTCTTGCCGACCGCATTCTCGTGCTCAAGGCGAATCCGGGCGAAGTGCAGGAACTGATCGAAGTGCCGGTGCCGCGACCGCGCAGCTACGCGCAATTCAATTCGCCCGAATTTCTCGCCACGCGCGCGCGGCTCGATGCCCTCATCCATCCGCCCGCGCAGGACGAAACGGATGACGAGATCGGCGCGCAACCGCATATGATCCGTCTGACCGATATTCACGATTCGGTCGAGTGAACCCATGCGCGGTTAAACGTATCAGGCCGGCACGGCCGAGCCGTAAGGCACGTCCTGCTGGCCGTAGCGGCGCACGCGGATATTCGCCTGTTCGCCGTGTGCGGTCATCCCTTCGATGGCGCACAGTCGCGAGCAGTACGAACCAATCAGCGCGCTGGCTTCATCGGTCAGTACCTTCTGATAGGTGCAGGTTTTGATGAACTTGCCGACCCACAAACCACCGGTATAGCGCGCGGCCTTGCCCGTCGGCAGCGTGTGATTGGTGCCGATCACCTTGTCGCCGAACGCCACGTTGGTGCGCGCGCCAAGGAACAACGCGCCGTAGTTCTTCATATTGTTCAGGAAGTAATCCGGGTCGCGCGTCATGACCTGCACGTGTTCGGACGCGATGCGGTCAGCTTCCTGAACCATTTCCTCGTAGCTGTCCACCACGATCACCGCGCCGAAATCGCGCCACGATACGCCTGCGGTGTTGGCCGTGGGCAGGATCTTCAGGATGCGCTCGACTTCGGCAATGGTGTCCTTCGCGAGTTGCAGCGAGTTCGTCAGCAGGATCGCGGGCGTGTTGTAGCCATGTTCGGCCTGACCGAGCAGGTCGGTTGCGCACAGTTCGGCGTCCACGCTGTCGTCGGCGATGACCAGCGTTTCGGAGGGACCGGCAATCAGATCGATGCCGATGCGGCCGAACAATTGACGCTTCGCTTCGGCGACGAACGCATTGCCGGGACCGACCACCATCGATACCGGATCGATGCTCTGCGTGCCGAGCGCCATCGCGGCGATCGCCTGCACGCCGCCGAAGGTGTAGATCTCGTCCGCGCCGCCCAGGTGCATCGCCGCGATCACAGCGGGATTGGGGCGGCCCTGCACGGGCGGCGAGGCGGTGATGATACGCGGCACGCCCGCCACCTTGGCTGTCACGACGCCCATATGCGCGGACGCGACGAGCGGAAACTTGCCGCCCGGCACGTAGCAGGCGACGCTGTCCACCGGCATGTTCTTGTGGCCGAGCACCACGCCCGGCAGCGTTTCGACTTCGATATCGCGGATCGATTCGCGCTGCGCCTGTGCAAAATTGCGCACCTGGGCCTGGGCGAATTTGATGTCTTCGAGCTGGCCTTGCGAGAGCGAGCGCACGCATGCAGCGATCTCGTCTTCGGAGAGACGGAAGCGCTCCGGCGACCAGTTATCGAATTTCTCGGAGAGTTCGCGCACCGCTGCGTCGCCGCGCGCCGCGACATCGGCGAGGATGCCCGTGACGGTGTCGCGCACGCTGGCGGCGTCCTGCGACGATGCTTCGGCGGTGCGGCCGTGCTTCAAAAACTGGATTGCCATGATGGTTCCTGGGGAGGTGAGGACCGGTTGATTTGCGTTGCCGTTTGCTTTGGCGTTGCGCTACGATTGGACGCAAATTTAGCGCAAGCTTTTATGCAAATGCAGTGCAAATAGTCCGAAATTACCCTGGTACTCCCGTCGATACAGGGTTTGTGGGCGCTGCAATCCGGAAACAATCATGCAAAAAAATGCAAATAGAGTAGGCCGGCCGAAGGCGGCGAAAGTCCGGCTCGACGACGTGGCCGAGCGGCTGGGCGTCTCGGTCTCGACGGTCTCGCGCTCGCTCGCGGGTCATCCCGCCATTAGCGATCAAACGCGCAGCGCCGTGCAGGCGGTGGCGGCCGAACTGGGCTACCGGATCCCTTCGCAAGGGCGGCGCGGCCGCAAATCGGAAACGAAGCTGATTGGCGTGGTGGTGGGCGCGCTGCACAACCGCTTCATGACGGTGCTGCTCACGCATCTGCATGACGCGTTGCAGGAGTTCGGCTACCAGATCACGCTGATGATCGATCCCATGAACGACGCGGGCAATCTCCTCGCATTTCGTCCGCTGATCGACGGCTATCTCGATGGCCTCGTGTTCGCGACGGCGACGCTCGATTCGCCCGTGGTCGCCGAAATGCAAAGACGCGGCATTCCGCTCGTGCTGGTGGTGCGCTCGGTGGACGACGTGGCCGTGGATACCGTCGAGATCGATAACGTGCATGCGGGCGCGGTGGCGGCCGAGCATCTCTATCAACTCGGCCATCGCCGCATGGGGCTGGTGATGGGGCCAAAAAATACGTCCACGAGCCGCGACCGCGCGCGCGGCGCGATCGAATGGCTGCAAGGCGCGGGCTTGCCGGCTGACGCGCTCTCGATCATGTGGGGCGACTACACGACCGAGGCTGGCTATTCCAGCACGATGTCGCTGCTGGGCGAGAGCAGGCCGGTGACTGCCATCGTCGCGGGCAATGACACAATTGCGCTGGGGGTGCTGGAAGCCGCGAGCCGCCGAGGCATCGCCGTGCCGGATCAACTGTCGATCATCGGCTTCGACGATATGCCGCTGGCGGGTTCGCCGCTAGTGGGCTTGACGTCGATCCGGCAACCGGTCGAGGCAATGGCGCGCACCGCCGCGCGGCGTCTCGTTGAGCGCATCCGCGCGGGCGGCATGGGCGCGCCCACGCGCGACGTGCTGCCGATTCAGCTACTCAGGCGCGATTCGACCGGGCCGGTCGCCTGATCGCTGATCGTAGCGGGATGTCATTTGGCGGCGACGGCCTTGTGCATCAGGTCACTGTGCGAGGCATCGGTCCATTGCGCGCGAATACGGGCCACCACGGTCTCAGGCAGCGACACGTAATCGAGCGTCTGGATCGCGGCTGCGCCGTGCGCAAAGGCCCAGTCGAAAAACTTCAAGGTCGCATCGGTGTTTCCGGAGCCTTCCGGTGCTGCGTGCAGCAACACGTAGGTCGCGCCAACCACGGGCCAGGCATTGTGATCCGGCTGATTGGTCAAGGCCGGGGCAAGCGAAGTCGTCCAGTTGGCGCTGGCGACCGCGGCATTGAACGAGGGCGGTCCGGGCTGCACCACCGCGCCCGCAAAATTGGTCATCGCCACATAGGTTAGATGATTCTGCTTCGTAAAATCCCATGCAACATAGCCAATTGCGCCGGGCAGATAACCCACATAGGTCGCAACGCCTTCATTGCCTTTACCGCCAATTCCCAGTGGCCAATGAACGCTGGTGCCTTCGCCTACGCGACGTTTCCATTCGGGGCTGACCTGGGAGAGATAGTGCGTCCAGATCAGCGTCGTACCTGAACCGTCCTGACGACGCACGACCGCAATCGGCGTATCCGGCATTTTGATCTGCGGATTCAAACGCACGATGGCTGGATCGTCCCAATACTGGATTTTGCCGAGAAAAATATTGCCGAGCACTTCGCCCGTCAATATCACTTGTCCGGCCTTGATTCCCGGTAGATTGACGACGGGCACGACGCCGCCAATCGCGGTGGGGAATTGTTGAAGGCCATGGTGATTGAGCTCGTCTTCGGTGAGCGGCGCATCGGAGCCTGCGAAATCCACCTCATGGGCGATGACCTGTTTGAGCCCTTCGGAAGAACCCGTGCCGCGATAGACCACTTTACCGCCGCCCGATTGCCGATATTCGGCAGCCCATCGTGCATAGAGCGGGGCGGCGAGTGTGCTTCCCGCTCCCGTCACACCGTCGGCGTGAGCGGTGAGCGCGCAAAAGCCGAATATCAGCCCAAAAAACAGAGGGCGAGCTGGTCTCATGGTTATCTCCGGCTTGATCGCGCTTTAAAACGTCGCGGAGTTTGTTGTGCCGGGCAAATCGATCCCGGTCGAACGTGGACGAATCAAAGATCGCCTGGATTGCAAACCTGGTTATTCCAGATTCATGCCCGGCGATTCGCCACATTCTCACCATTACAGGACGGTGACAGTCGCTATTCAAATTGAATCAAGCTATCGCGCGCGCTGTCTTCGCCGTATTGAAGATTTGCGAATGAAGATTTGCAATCCTGAATAAGAAAATCAAAAAGGCTCACCATGAGCCAGCCGATTTAGTCTGATGAGACGGCGGCGAATTCTATCGTCGGCGTAGGTTCGGTGGAATTTGCGCCCAGCGTCGTAGTTTCCGCAAGCGTCTTGATGCGCTCGGCCATCTCGTTGTCGAGCGGGGTATAAACGATCATGCCCAGATCGGGCCGCCCATCGACTGCGAACGCCGAATACTCCAGCTCGATCGGCCCAAGCTTGGGATGCAGCAGTTTTTTGACACCGCCATCGGCGTGATTATGCAGATCGTTCTCGCGCCAAAGCGCTGCGAATTGCGGGCTCGCGGCACTCAGTTCATCGACGAGTTTTCCCGCCTCGGACACCAGACCCGCGCGCGCCACATCCGCTCTGAACGCGCCCACGACAAAACGCGCCACGCTGTCCCAGTCGTGCTGCTTCGCGCGCACGTCGGCGTTGCCAAACAGAAAGCGCAGGATATTGCGCCCGTTGGGCGGCAGCGCGCCGTAGTCGGTTAGCACGACCGCCGCTGCGCGATTCCAGGCGACCACGTCCCACACGGGATTCTTGATGATGGCGGGACTCGATTGCAGCGAATCGAGAAACCGCTGCAGGCGCGGATGGACGTCGTTGACGGCGTGATAGCGAACCTCCGGCGGTCGGCCCAAGGCCAGCATGAAGAGATGTTCGCGCTCGGTGTTGGTGAGCATGAGCGCACTGGCGATGCGTTCGAGCACGCTGGCCGAGGGCGCGCCGCCGCGTCCCTGTTCGAGCCAGGTGTACCAGGTGGGGCTGATATTCGCCCGTTGCGCGACCTCTTCCCGGCGCAGGCCAGGCGTGCGCCGACGGCCGGAAAAGCCGAAGCTCGCGGGATCGAGCCGCGTGCGGCGACTCTTCAGGAAGTCGCCGAGCGAGGTGGCGGTGGTGACTGACATGGCCATTCCTGTTAGTCGTTTTACCATGATAACGTCACTACTTTAACGGAATAAAGATTCGGCAGATAGTGCGCAGGTCACGACCAGAAGGAGCTGACGATGCGAATCTTTTTGACGGGTGCGACCGGTTTTATCGGCTCGGCCCTTGTTCCGGAACTGATTGAGGCGGGTCATCAGGTGATCGGCATGACCCGCTCGGACGCGGGCGCGCAGGCGCTTAAGGCGGCGGGCGCTCAACCCCACTTTGGCACGCTCGAAGACGTCGAAAGCCTGAAGCGCGGCGCCGAAAACGCGGACGCCGTGATTCACGCCGCGTTCGATCACGACTTCTCGCGATTCGTCGAAAACTGCGAGAAGGACAAGCGCGCCATCGCGGCGCTGGGATCGGTATTGCAGGGCTCGGACCGGCCGCTATTGATCACCTCGGGCACGGGTGTGGGCAGCGGCGAGCACGGCGAACCCGCAAGCGAAGATGTTTTCAACGCGCAGCATCCGAATCCACGCATCGGCTCGGAAATCGCGGGCAACGCGCTGCTCGACGCTGGCGTGAACGTCTCGGTGATGCGCCTGCCGCAAGTGCATAACCCGCTTAAGCAAGGGCTGATTACACCGCTGATCGCGATTGCGCGCGAGAAAGGCGCGGTCGCTTATATCGGCGAAGGCCGCAACCGCTGGCCGGCCGGGCATCTAACCGATGCCGTGCGGCTGTATCGGCTGGCAATCGAAAAGGCGCTCCCGGGCGCGCGCTATCACGCTGTAGGCGAGGAAGGCGTCAGCAGCCGCGAGATCGCCGAATCGCTCGGGCGTGGTCTCAAGCTGCCGGTCGTGTCGATTTCGCCGGATGAGGCGCAGGCGCAGTTCGGCTGGATGGCGATGTTCGTCAGCCTGGATATGCCGGCTTCCAGTGCGCTGACGCAGGCGCGTCTGGGCTGGAAACCGGTCGGGCCGTCGCTGATTTCGGATCTGGATCAGGCGCGCTATCTGTAACGATGCCGCGATCGTGCCGTTTGATTACGCCGCGTCCGGAAACAGGTGTTGATGCAGGAAGTCGACGAACACGCGCACCTTCGGCGGCGTCATGCGCCCCGAAGGCCATAGCGCGCGAAATGGAATCCGGTCTGCCGTGAAATCGCGCAGGACGGCGACCAGCGAGCCATCGGCGAGTTGTCTGCGCACGGTGTAATCGGGCACGTTCGCCAAACCCAGTCCCGCTTCGGCCAGCGCGATGAGCGGTTCCACCGCGCTGGCGATGGCCGTCGAGGGCAGGTCGACGTCGAAGGTTGCGCCGTCGCGCACGAAAGTCCAGCGTCGCAGACGCCCGGAACGCGAAAACCGGTGCTGCAGGCAGGCGTGCGCAGTCAGTTCTTCGGGCGTGGCCGGTTCGCCGCGCGCCGCGAGATAAGCGGGCGCGCCCACGATCAGATGCGTGTAATGGCCGAGCGTGCGCATCGTGAGTTGCGAATCGACGGCGTCGCCGGTACGCAGCACCACGTCGAAACCGTCTTCGATGATATCGACCATCCGATCGCTGAAGTCGATATCGAGTTGCACTTCCGGATACGCGTGCATGAACGCCGACAGCACCGGCATCAGCAAAGTGCCGACGAGCGGGATACTCACGCGCAGACGCCCCATTGGCTTTGCGCGTGAAATCGCCAGTTCGGATTCGGCTTCCTCGATTTCGCCGAGGATGCGCTGGCAGCGCGCCAGAAACAGCTCGCCCTCAGGCGTGAGGCGCACGCTGCGCGTGCTGCGATGAAAGAGCCGCACGCCGAGCCGCGTTTCCAGCCGCGCCACCGCCTTGCCGATTGCCGATGCCGACAGCCCGAGTTGCCGCCCCGCCTGCGCAAAGCTCAGTGTTTCCGCCACGCGGGTGAACACCACCAAGCCGCTCATATGATCGAGCGCTCCGGACGTGCGGGTGACGCCGATGGTTGTAGCGCGTTCGGGTTCGGTCATCGCGAGGCCATTCCTGTGGGCGTTCGGGAACCTGATTGTGCATGAGCGCAACGGCATGCGGCGCGATCAACGCCACATGGGCGACATGACTATTCGGCTTGCCTGAATAATCCGCACAGGCCCGTCGCCAAAGGGCGCAGCGCGATTGCGGACAGGCGTGTCCGGGGTGAGCGCACCGCCAGGCCGTTTTTCCCGCACGGCCGCCCGTCTACATTTCGTCTCAAGCGTCGCCGGTCCTCGGCAAGACGCAACCGCTAAACGGAATGATGGAGAACGAAATGTCCAAGCTCGAAATGTCCAAGCTCTTTTCGCAAGTCAAAGTCGGCTCGTATGCATTTTCGCATCGCGTCGTCCTCGCGCCGCTGACCCGCATGCGCGCCGAGGAAGGCGCACGCCCCGGCCCGCTGATGGCCGAATACTACGCACAACGGACTTCGGCCGGCGCCTTGCTGATCGGCGAAGCGACCATCGCCGCGCCGGAAGGCAACGGTTATCTCGGCGCGCCCGGTCTTTACGACCATAGCCAGATCGCCGGCTGGAAAACCGTCACCGACGCCGTGCACGCCAAAGGCGGCAAGATCTTCCTGCAGCTTTATCACGCGGGCCGGCAATCGAATGCGCAATTGCAGCCCAACGGTGGCCGCCCGGTCGGGCCGTCCGAAGTGGCGCACGGCGGCGTGGCCTACACGGCAGCGGGTTGGGTGCCGAATACGCCAAATCGCGCGCTGGAAACCGCGGAAGTGGCGGGTGTCGTCGAGCGTTTTCGTGAGGCCGCAAAGCGCGGCGTTGCGGCAGGATTCGACGGTGTCGAACTGCACGCAGCCAATGGCTATCTTTTCGATCAGTTTCTGCAGGACGGCAGCAACCAGCGCACCGACGAATACGGTGGGTCGATTGAGAATCGTGCGCGTCTGCTGCTCGATACGACGCGCGCCGTGATCGACGTCTGGGGCGCGGATAAAGTGGCGGTGCGGCTTGGCCCGAGCGGTTCGTGGGGCGATATGTCCGATAGCGATCCGCAAGCGCTGTTCGCCTACGTTGCCGCGCAATTGAACGCGCTGGGCATTGCGTATCTGCATCTGATCGAGCCGCGCATCGCCGGCAATATCGAGGACGGTGCGCGCGACCAGGCGCCGGTGGCTGCGAAGACGCTGCGCGCGGTGTTCCACGGCCCGATCATTGCGGCGGGCGGTTTCGATGGCGCAAGCGCTGAAGCGATCGTGCAATCAGGCGACGCGGATCTGGTCGCGTTCGGGCGGCACTTCATCGCGAATCCGGATCTGCCGGAGCGTCTGCGCAAGCAGTTGCCGTTGAATCCGTATGACCGCGCAACGTTTTTCGGCGGCACTGCGGTGGGTTACACCGACTACCCGTTCTTCGCCGAGGACGCCGTTACGGCGTGAGTGGGGGCTTTCAGATGCCGAGGGCCGCACGGCGAGCGTCGCGCGGCCCTTGGCGTTTTAGTCATGCTGGCTTATTGGCCAAAGTAGACGGGCTTCATGCCGTCGTAGGCCGGGCGCGCTGCAGCAACCGCGGCGCCCGAAGCCGATGAACCATCCGCGACGCCGCCAACGGCGTTGTTCTGCGCGGCAACCTTGGCTTCGGCGGCAAGCAGATCGTCCGGATAGTGCGGATCGTTGCCGCGTGCGGGGCTATAACCGGCCTTTTCGAGCTGGACCAGTTCGGCGCGAACCTGAGCGCGGGTCACCGGACCGTTCGACGACACATTCGACTGGGCAAACGACGCAACCGGAACGATAAGGGCAGCGGCAACTGCAACGGCTTGAATCAGGGACTTCATGATGACAACCTCCATTGTGCTTTGGTATTCGATGCGGCGGATTCGCTGCAACCGATGAGCAAAGTCTAGGAGTTTGGACGCCTGGGGTTAACCATGATCTCCGAAAAGCATTCTTCCACGTGGTGGAAGGATTGGCGGGTTTGCGCAGACGATGTCGATTCGACCCGCTCTCGAACGTCGACAGAGATAACCCAACAGGAGACACCGGCATGAGACATCAATCGATCCCCGTTATCACCGTTTTCGAACGCTCGCCCGATCGCGGCAAGGGACTCGCGCGCGACATGCGCGTGCGCTGGGCGCTCGAAGAAGCAGGCCAGCAGTATGAGGTTCGCCTCGTCTCGTTCAGCGCGATGAAGGAACCCGCGCATCGGGCGCTGCATCCGTTTGGGCAGATTCCCACCTATGAGGAGGGCGATCTTGTTCTGTTCGAATCGGGCGCGATTGTTCTGCATATCGCAGAGCACCACGCCGGGCTGCTACCCGCCGACGCCAACGCCCGGGCACGCGCGATGAGCTGGCTCTTTGCCGCGCTCAACACGGTCGAGCCGCCCATCCTCGAACTCCAGACCCTCAAGTTTCAGGAACGCGATAAGCCTTGGTTCGAGCAACGCCTGCCGCTCGTCGGGGATCGAATTCGCGAGCGCCTGGGTGATCTTTCCAGGCGCCTTGGCAAAGCCGAATGGCTCGACGGCGCGTTCAGCGCGGGCGATCTGATGATGGTGTCGGTTTTGCTGCGTCTGAGGGCGTCCGGTTTGCTGGACGAGTATCCGGATCTCAGCGCCTATGTCGCGCGCGGCGAGGCGCGGAGTGCTTACCAGCGGGCTTTCGCCGCGCAACTGGCGCTATTCAACGGAACGCCTTAACACGCATCACGGCGCGCAGATATGAAGCCTAGCTTTGCAGTTTAGCTTCATATTATCTAGAATGCGCGCATGACCTCTCATCCGACCTCCAGCACGACGCGACCCGACGCTCAACCCGTTTCCGCCCAGGCTGACGCCCTCGCGGGCGATCTGCGCGCGCTGGTCGGCAAGCTCAAACGGCGGCTGCGCGAGCAGGCGAGCGCAGGCGATTTCACGCCGTCCCAACTGGCGGTCCTGCAACGGCTGGAACGCGATGGCCCGGCGACGGTATCCAGCCTCGCACGCGCGGAAGGCATGCGCCCGCAGTCGATGGGCACCGTGGTCGCCGCGCTGGAATCGACGGGATTGCTGACCGGCGCGCCGGACCCAGCCGATGGGCGGCAAACGCTCTGGTCGCTCACGGATGTCTTCGCTAACTGGATGCGCGAAAGCCGTGCGGCGCGCCAGGACTGGCTCGCGCGCACGATCGAAGCGCGCCTTTCCGGCCTCGAACAGACGGAACTCGCTCACGCCATCGCGCTGCTTCAGCGGCTCGTGCAGCCCTAAGGACGGAGGCCAGCCATGAGCGATTCCGCCACCGGCATGTTCCGTTCGCTGCGCAGCTTCAACTATCGCGTGTGGTCGGCGGGCGCCCTGGTGTCCAACGTCGGCACCTGGATGCAGCGCACTGCGCAGGACTGGCTCGTATTGACGGGCCTCACGCATCACAGCGCGGCGGCAGTGGGCGTGGTGATGGGCCTGCAGTTCGGGCCGCAATTGCTGTTTCTGCCCTGGTCGGGCTACGCGGCCGATCACTTCGATCAGCGCCGCCTGCTGATGTTCACGCAGGCGATACTCGGCGTTCTCGCGCTGGCGTTGGGCTTGCTGACGATCACGGGCGTCGTCCAGCTCTGGCACGTCTATCTGTTCGCCTTCCTCTTTGGCACCACCACGGCGTTCGATTCGCCGGTGCGACAGACCTTCGTTTCTGAACTCGTCGGCGATTCCGACCTCGCCAACGCGGTCGCGCTCAATTCGACCTCGTTCAACGCCGCGCGCATGGTCGGACCGGCGGTGGCGGGCATTGTGATCGCATCGGTGGGCGTCGGCTGGGCGTTCGTGCTCAATGGGCTGTCTTTCGTCGCCGTGCTGGTGTCGCTCACGCGGCTGCGCTCGCACGAATTGCGCATGCGCTCGCGCGCCAAGCCCGCCAAGGGCAACCTCGTGGCGGGATTTCGCTACGTGTGGTCGCGCCCGGACTTGAAAGCGATCGTGGTCATGCTGTTTCTGATCGGCACCTTCGGCCTGAATTTTCCGATCTTCATTTCGACGATGGCCGTGCGCGTCTTTCACGCCGACGCGGGCGGCTATGGCCTGCTTTCATCGCTGATGGCGGTGGGCACGGTCTCGGGCGCGCTGTTCGGCGCGCATCGCAGCAACCCGCGTTTTGCATCGCTGCTGATTGCATCGGCGATGTTCGGGGTGGGCTGTGTGCTGGCGGCGATTGCGCCCAGCTATGGCTGGTTTGGCGCAGCGCTGGTGGTGATTGGCGTGGCGTCGCTGACGGTCATGACGGAAACCAACAGCCTCATGCAGCTCTCCACCGAGCCTTCGATGCGCGGGCGCGTACTCGCGATCCGCCTGGCCGTGGCGCTGGGCGGTACACCCATTGGCGCGCCGATCGTCGGCTGGGTGGCCGACCATTGGGGGCCGCGCTGGGCATTGCTGGTTGGGGCCTCGTCTGGATTCGCGGCGGCAGCGGTGGCGATCTGGGTGATGACGCGCGGTCGCCTGAACCCGGCAGATCCGGTAGACCGCGCGAATTGACGTGACAATTACGCGCAGAGCTTTGCGCTGGCGAGGCGGTTGAGGCTCACGCCTTCTTCGGTGGCCTGGATCACCAGCGCGCGATGGGCCGCTGGCGGAATCCGCACCTTGAAGATGCCGCTATAGCTGCGATCCGCGATGGGATCGGGCACCTTCTCGCCGTCGGCCGTCATTTCCTGCACGGTTTCGTGTACCAGGCGGCGGATACCGGCGAGCGCGCCTTCGGGCGACTTGTCGAGCCATGACAGCGAGGGAAACTCCGCGCACAGCCCAACGTGTTCCTCATCCTCAGGGGACCACGAGATGCGATACGTGTAGTGGTCGTGCTTCATGATTGCAGCTCCTTGAGCTTGTCGATCGCTTCGAGAACCTGGCGCACTTGATACACCTTGGCCTTGCCGTGATCGTTCTGGATATTCACGCGCGGGTCGCCTGGCCACGGCATTTTAAAAACCGCATGACTGGAGCCGGACTGACGCGCCGCGCCGAAATACGTCTCGCACACCTTGAAGAGGTCGTTGAATCGCACATTGGCGGGCTCGCCGCGCATCTGCTCGAGTATTTTCTGTTCGTGTCTCATGGTGTCACTATTGACACCATTCGTCAAGCCGGGTGCAGGGCTCGCGTGGCGCGAATTTGCGCGCCGTCATGGTCGGCGCGCGCACGGCGGAAGTGCGAATGGTGGCGAAACAAGAGGGGACTGCGGGATCGAGTCCGACGCTGAAATCTTAAGAAGGGGATCCGGCGCGCAACACCTGGCCGGATGGCCAGCGGTCGGGCAATCAAGCTGCGGGCGCAGACCTGCTACGCTTCCCGAGCCGCTAGCCTTCGCGCCTTCTCATTAACGGAACCGCCCGCCCGATGCATCGTCGCTCTCTTGTCATTCGCGCGTTCTTCGCGCTCTGCCTGCTCGCCGCGACCCTCAATCACGCGCGGGCCATCGCAGCGCACGGGCTGCTCTGGGACTACGGCTACGGCGACGACGCCGTGTTCGCCAGCAGGGTTTTCTGGGCCGCGCTCACGCTGCTCGATCCGCTCGCCGCGCTGCTGCTTTTTGTGCGCCCGCGTGCGGGGCTCGCGCTGACGGTCGCGATCATCGTGTGCGATGTGCTGCACAACGGCTGGTACGTCGCGCGCCATGGGCAGTGGCTGGCGACGTTCTATGTTTCCCAGCTTGCGTTTTGTGTCGCGGTGCTGGCGATGACGCCGCTGGCGGCGAGGCCGTTTCGCTTGCGCGGCCCCATCGATGCGCTTAAATCAGACGTTCCGAAATCACGCGAAACGGTGCGCCTGGGATAACGAAGCAAAACGGCGAACCCGTCGCGCCGATACCGTCGAGAAACGCACTGCCCACCGCCGAAGGCGCGACTTCGAGCGGCTGAGCGCTACGCAGATCGATAGGCAAATCTATGCGCGCATGCGCGAGCCGCCCACAATCCTCGACATGCGATAGCGCTGCATCCTGAAGGCATAGCTGCGCGACTGCTTCATCCCATGAGCCAAAAAAAGCGCCAAATTCGGCCGGCACGGCGCGCACCGACGTGCGCCGCGCGTCGCAGCGGAACCCCGGCGCGCTTCCTCGCCCACCCGTGATGAGCGTGCTGTAGCCATCTGCCTGGGCGCAATGCTCGAAGCGCTCAGGAAGATGCGAGGGCAGCGCGTCGCTGAACACACGGCTGCCGATGGCATAAACCCATTGATCGACCACGTTCTTGACGAACAGAACGGTAGGCTCTGCGACGTTGGCGCCGTCGAATCGGTCGACATAGAAGCGCCAGTTGCTTTGCAGCGGCGATGGAAAGAGCCGCCGCAACGGGCCGGCTAGCGCCGGGCCAAAGTGACGGTGCGCGTAGGTGAGGATCGTGAAGAGCGTCTTGCCGTCGCGTTGCGCGAGCTCGACGCCGGGCGGTACGAGCCTGGCCGCTTCGATGCGTGCGAGATCGACGCTCCAGGTGCAATACACAATGTCGACGACATCGCTCGCCAGTGTCGGGAACGGCAACCGCCCAAGCACGGCGCGGCGTGCGCGCAGCAGCGAGCGGCAGTTGATCAGCTTTTCGGCGGCAACGCTGGTAAAGCCACTTGAGGGCGAAACGAATTCGTTGGTGAACAAACAGGAACTCCGGCGCGAAAGAGGGGGACTGGTTTCAAACGAAGACGCGCAGTATGCCCCGAGGCCATCGAGTCACGTCGGCTGATTGTCCATCCCGGCTCATGGCAATCCAGCGCGCATGGCCAGGCGCAAAAAACCCGCTTTTCACGTTCGCCGTGCAATATTTTGTGTCGCCGGGACAGACGGATACATTGGGATACAAAGCGTTCTTCGCGCTGCGCTATAAAGCTTCCATCGCAATCGAATGCATCGAGGAGAACGTCCATGAACGCCGAGGTCCTGCACGGTTCGTGTCACTGTGGCGCTGTGCGCTTCGAAGTCCGCACCGCGCTTACGCCCGCTTCGCGCTGCAACTGCAGCCTGTGCCGCCGCAAGGGCGCGCTGATGTCGCCGCCGTTTGCGGCCGCCGAACTCACCATCACGCGCGGCGAAGAAGACCTCACGCTCTACCAGTTCAACACCCGCGTAGCGAAGCACTATTTCTGCAAGCACTGCGGTATTTATCCGTTTCATCAGACGCGAAAGGATCCCAAACTTTGGCGTGTGAATCTGGGCTGTCTGGAGGGCGTGGACGTCTACGCGCTGGAAGCAGGTTTGAACGATGGCGCGAGTCTTTCGGTGGTTTCCGTGGTGGAGGACGCATGAAGCGGCTCTTTGCGATGCTCGCGCTGCTGGCAGGCGGTCTCGCCAACGAAGCGGTGCATCCGCTCGTCTGCACGATGGCCCCGGCCACGCGGCGCGAAACCCTCGAACCGGACGACGATCCGGCGGCCAACCCGAACGAGCGCCGACGCCGCCGCCTTACGCGTCGTCCGGCACAGCGCGGAGTATGATCGGCGCATGGAAAAAATCGACCACATCCTGATCGTCGACGACGATCGCGGCATCCGCGAACTGATTGCGGATTACCTCGAAAAGAACGGCATTCGCGTGTCGCTAGCCGCCAATGGCCGCGAGATGCGTCAGGCGCTCGAAAATGGCGCGCCGGACCTCATCGTGCTCGACCTGATGATGCCTGGCGAAGACGGTCTCGTGCTGTGCCGCGACCTGCGCGCGAGCCGCTTCCGCGCGGTGCCGGTGCTCATGCTCACGGCGCGCAGCGAGGAAACCGACCGCATCGTCGGCCTTGAAATGGGCGCCGACGACTATCTGTCCAAGCCGTTCGCCGTGCGCGAACTGCTCGCGCGCATCCGTTCGGTGCTGCGCCGCACGCGCATGCTGCCGCCTGGCATGCAGGTGACGGAAACCGCGCCGATGCTAGGCTTCGGCGAATGGCGGCTGGACACCACGGCACGCCATCTGCTCGACGAGGAAGGCACGCTGGTGGCGCTCTCCGGAGCGGAATATCGCCTGCTGCGCGTGTTTCTCGACAATCCGCAGCGCGTGCTCACGCGCGACCAGTTGCTCAACCTCACGCAAGGGCGTCAGGCCGATGCGTTCGACCGCTCCATCGATCTGCTCGTGAGCCGTCTGCGCCAGCGCCTGCGCGATGGTGCGCGCGAACCGCGCTACATCAAGACGCTGCGCAACGAGGGCTATGTGTTTTCGGCGACAGTGAGCGCGATTGAGGGGACGCCATGAGCGCCGCCACGCATGCTGCGCCAGCGGCCGCCCTGGGCGAAAACCCGGCGCGCCATCTGCTGCACTGGCCGCGCACGCTGTTCGCGCGGCTCGCGCTGATTCTCTGCGTGGGTCTCGCGCTCGCGCAGACGCTTTCGGTCTGGCTCACGCTCACCGAGCGCGACGAAACCACGGCCAACATGATGATGGATTACGTCGAGCGCGAGGTGGCCAGCTCCGTGGCGCTGCTCGACAATCTGCCGCCCGCCGAACGCGCCGCCTGGCTGCCGAAGCTCGCGCGACGCAGCTATATGTTCGTGCTGGGCGAGGGCGTGCAAGGCGTTGCGCCCGACGCGCAACTGTCGATGCGCTACGAATCGGCGATCTCGAAGGGCATCGGCAAGCACTACGCCATGACGGCCAATGCGATCCCCGGCAACGGCGAGAATTTTCAGGTGCATCTACGTCTGAGCGACGGCACGCCGCTCACCATCGACGTGCGCCCTCAGCATGCGCTGCCGCTCTCGCGCTGGCTGCCGCTGGTGCTGGCGGTGCAACTGATCGTGCTGGCGGTGTGCTGCTATCTGGCGGTGCGCGTGGCGACGCGGCCGCTGAATGCGCTCGCCAAGGCCGCCGATACGCTCGGCCCCGATCTCAAGGCTGAGCATCTGGACGAAAACGGGCCGTCGGAAGTCGCTCGCGCGGCGCGTGCATTCAATGCGATGCAGGCGCGTATCTCCGGCTACATGGCCGAGCGCATGCAGATACTCGCGTCCATCTCGCACGACCTGCAGACGCCGATCACGCGCATGCGTCTGCGTGTCGACGTGATGGACGACGACACCCAGGCCACGCGTCTGCGCCAGGATCTGCAGGAGATGGAGCAGCTAGTCAAGGAAGGCGTCGCCTATGCACGCACGCTGCACGGCGCGGCGGAAGTGCCAGTGCGGCTCGATCTGGATTCGATGCTCGACAGCATCGTGTGCGACTACATCGATGCCGGCAGCGACGTGCGTTACGACACCCGCGCGCCGCTGGCGGTGGTGACGCGCGCCCAGGCGCTCAAGCGCATCGTCGGCAATTTCGTGGATAACGCGCTGAAGTTCGCGGGTGCGGCGGAAATTGCGCTGGTCGAAGGTCCCGGCGACGGCCAGGTCACGATTTCGGTGATGGATCGTGGGCCGGGCATTCCGGAGGAGTCGCTGGAGAAAGTGTTCGAGCCGTTCTACCGGCTCGAAACGTCGCGCAATCGCGGCACGGGCGGCACTGGCCTGGGCCTGGCGATCGCAAGGCAACTGGCGGTGGCGATGGGCGCGCAGCTCTCGCTGCATAACCGCACCGGCGGCGGGCTGGAAGCGCGTCTCGTGCTCAAACGCGCATGACCGGCAGCATGGGCCGCTTTATGCTGGCGACGTGACGCAAGCCCAGATCAGCCCATCCCGTTCACACGCCGGATAGACCGTGGCGTCGTTCGCGCTCATGCAGCGCGGCGACGCCACGGTCAGCATGCGTACCTGCTGGCCGTTCACGTCGAAACGCCAGCCATGCGAGGGACAGGTGAGCAGGCCGCCGTTCACGCTGCCGCCCGACAGCGGATCGCCGCGATGCGGGCAGCGATCGTCCCAGACGTGCACGCCGCCTTCGCCGTCGCGCCAGACCACCAGCCTTGCGGCCCCGAGCGTCACCGCGCGCGCCGTGCAGTCGGCCACCTCGTCGCTCGCGCAGAGCGCCGACCAGTCCATCGCGTCTTCTTCAAACTGCCGCGCAGCGCTCGCACCCCGTCCCGAAAGTGGCATACGTGTCGATCCATCCAGAAAGCATCAAAAAACCTATCTTACGACATCGACCGCCGATTCGGCATTCACGCCGAGGCGGCGTTACAACGGTATGCGTACCGCCGGGTCGGCGAGCAGTCTGCCGAGTGTGCGCATCGCGGCCTCGATGGGCTCGCTCCACGGGTGGCCGAAGTTCAGACGGATGCAGTTGCGAAAGCCATGTTCCGGCGAAAAGATCGGCCCCGGCGCGAGACTCACGCCGCTCGCAATGGCGAGGCGATGCAAGGCCATCGCGTCGATGGCCTCGGGCAATTCGAGCCACACGAAATAGCCGCCGCGTGGCCGCGCGTAGCGCACGCCGCGCGGCAACCAGCGGCGGATCGCGCGCTCCATGTCGCCCAGTTGCGCCAGCAGCGCCGCGCGCACTTTACGCAGATGGCGGTCGTAGCTGCCGTGTTGCAGATAATCGGCCATGCCTGCCTGCACCGGAATGCTCGCGGAAAGCGTGGACATGAGCTTGAGCCGCTGCACCTTCTGCGCATAGCGGCCGGCAGCCGTCCAGCCGATGCGATAGCCCGGCGCCAGCGTCTTCGAAAACGAACTGCAGTGCATCACGAGCCCTTGCGTATCGAACGCGAGCGCGGGCAGCGGGTAGTCAGATTCGAAATGCAGCTCGCCGTAGACGTCGTCTTCGATCAGCGGGATCTCGTGGCGTGCAAGCAATTCGACCAGCGTACGTTTTTTCTCGACGGAAAGCGTTGCGCCAGTGGGATTCTGGAAATTGGTCATGAACCAGCACGCGCGGATCGGATGGTTTTCCAGCGCGGCGGCGAGCGCATCGAGATCGAGGCCCGTGACAGGATCGACGCGAATCGGCACCGCGCGCAGATCGAGCCGTTCGATCGCCTGCAAAGCGGCGTAAAAACCGGGCGATTCCACCGCAACGCAGTCGCCGGGCCGCGTGACCGCCATCAGGCAGAGATTGAGCGCTTCGAGCGCGCCGTTGGTCACGACGATTTCGTCCATCGGCTGGGCGATGCCGATCCCCATGTAACGCAGCGCGATCTGCTGGCGCAGCGCCTCGTTGCCGGGCGGCAGATCGACCACCGTGCTCCACGGATTGAGGTTGCGCGAAGCAGTGGCAAGCGATTTCGCGAGCCGTTCGAGCGGGAAGAGTTGCGGCGAAGGAAACGCCGAGCCGAGCGGCACGATATCCGGTTCGCGCGCGGCATCGAGCACGGAAAACACCAGATCGCTGATATCGACCTTGCCTGCGGCGGCGAGCGGCGTGCGTTCGACTGCCATGACGCCCGCGCCCGGCGCGACGTAGTAGCCCGAGCGCTCCTGCGCGCGCACGAGCCCCCATTCTTCCAGCAGATAGTAGGCGCGCGTGGCGGTGGCCTGGCTTACGCCGTGTTGCGCGATCACATGGCGCAGGGAGGGCATGCGCGCACCCACCGGAATGCTGCCGGAGCGGATCTCTTCGGCCATGGTGTGCGCGAGGGTTTCGTAGCGATGCATGCGGCGCACGACGTAATAGCGATAAAGCCTGCATCCTACGATGACGCGTGCGAATCTGCTACGGAATCCTCATGTCCGGACGATGTCCGGATGCGTTAAACGTGCGATAAACCTGCGACATTTTGCGCGCTGCTGCGATGACGCTGCGCGCAACTGCTTCTATACGCTGCAATGGCTAACTTGAATAATGACATCCGTGCCTGATGCTACTTACATCCAATCTGTCGACATCGGGCATGCGGATAACTGCGCGAGTGCCCTGGGTCATCACCCCTTAAAACCCGCAGAGCTTGCGGCTAGTTTTTGCCTGAATTTTTCCGTTTGCGCGGCAAGCACTCAGCCCCAGCGTGTCGACGCGCTGGGGTTTTTTTACGTCTAAATTAATTACGAAGCCGAGAGCTTCACCGAAACGCCCGTGTTCGTATAAACCGGCGTGGCCTTGAAGCCATCCACGTTGATGGTCGTGAATTGCTTTGCGCCGCCGCTGCCGTCGATGAGGTCGAGCGTATCGCCGGCCTTGGGCGTGTAACCGTTGACGAATTTCACGTGCAGCGTGCCGCCTGCGATGGTGAGCTGCCCGCCCACGCGCAGACGTCCACCGCCATTGCCGTCGAGCGACAGTTCGAGCGTGGTGTTGGCGAGCTGCGTGAACTTGCCGTTGACCGTCACCGGCGTGGCGCTTGCGGCGACTGCGACGCCGCCATTGCCACCCACGTACACATCGCCGCTGCCGAACGCATTGGCCGAATCCGCTTCGAGCACGCCGCCGCTCACCTGCGAGCCGCCGCTAAAGGTGTTATTGCCCGCGAGCTTGAGCGTGCCGCTGCCTTGCAGCGTGAGCTTGCCCGTGCCGGAGATATCGTTGCGCCACGTGTCGGCCGCGTTGAAGCCGCCCTTGGTGGCGTCCATCGACACGCTCACGTTGCCGTTGAACACGCCGTAACCGTCGGCGGCGGCGAACATGTTCAGGCGGCCCCAGCCTTCCGCATCGTCCATCACGGGGTAGCCCGATGCGAGTTCGGTGGTCTTCAGCACCACGCGGCGTTGATCGGCGCTCAGATACGGAAAGCGCGTTTCAAGCAGCACTTCCGCGCCTTTAGGCACCACGGGCGGCGCTTCGGTCGATTCGATCTGCGAGAAGCCGAAGGTCATGCGGCGCGCGAATTCGCTCTTGTTGGTCGCGTAATTGGCGAAGCGGTCCGTCGTGCTGGTGCCCGAATGCGCGTAAGCCGCGAAGGTGGTCGCGCTCGTGCTGGTCAACTGCATGAGCGTGTTATGCGCCTGCGTGTAGGCGGCGCTCTTGAGCGTGGCGTTGGCCGGATCGTAGAGATTGGCCGCCGTGGCCGCAAGCGCGAACATGCGCCCGCCGATCACGTCGAGCGGCGAGTGCATGCCCGCAAGAATGCGGTTTTCGCCGAGTTCCAGACCGCGGCTGGCCATTTCCTGGAAGCGCTCAGGCACGAGGTAGGCCATCGTCATGGCGTCGCGCATCGCTTCGGCTTCGTGGCCGCTGATGAAGCCACCATCGGTCGCGGGAGCGGTGCTGATTGCAGGCACCAGCGTGGGATCGACCACGACGCTGGTGCTCCAGCGGAACGGCCGCGCGTACTTGTAGAAGCGCTTGGCCGGTTCCGTCGAGGCGTTATTGCCCATCGTGTTGAGCAGATCCACGACCTGCCCGAAGCTCGTATTGGTGCTGCTGCCCACACCGACGTTATTGCCCGAATCGTTGTAGAGCGTGGTGGTGGCGTCGCTGGGAATCGAGGTGATGCTGGTGGTCTGCTGCGCAGCCGCGCGCCAGACGCTGGTGAGCGGGCCCATGCCGTCAGTCACGCTGTAGCCTTTGCCGCGACGGTCGTCGTAATAGGCCGCATCGGCCTGCGCCTGGGTGCGGCTGGTCGTTGCGTTGACAACGTACTGCACGTTCGCGCCGAGCACGGTGCTGTTCAGAATCGCGCCGCCCGGCGTGCCGTCGTTGGGCAGGCCGGTCCACGTCGATTGCGTGACCGCCGGGAAGGAGCCGTTTGCAGTCGCAGAGACGCCCGCGTCGACGAGCAGCGTAAGCGGTTGCCAGAGGTCGAGAAAGCGCGCCACCACGCGCACGCCGGCGTTGGTGGCGAGCGTCGCGTAGCGCGCATCGCCGCGCTGGTTGGTGGCGATGTTGTCGACGAAAGCGGGGACGTCGGGAATGGGCGCTGCGTCGACGAAACCCGGATCGGCGGGCGGGGCCGGCGTGGCGGCAGTCGTCGAATTATTGTTATTGCCGCCACCGCAGGCGGCCAGCGCGGCAACGCTGGAAAGCACCGCGAGGCGCAGCGGAAAACGGGTGCGTGAAGCAGACATTCAAGGGGCTCCGTCGTCGTGAAAGCTCGCGAACGAGCGTTAGAAAATTGAATTCACGGCGGCGGATTATCGTTACAGGTAATTACTCCCCAATTACGAATTTATTACTCATATGTTAAAGCGCGTAAGTAATGGAGGCCTCATTTTGGTGCATCGGTTGATGCGCCGGACGCCTTTTTAACGCGCGAAGTCCCGTTGGATGCGGCTTGTGCCGCCACGCGCGGCGATACCATCTGCCGCCCGCGGTGGCGGATTTCCTTACTGAATTCAAGGCAGGTTTGCGTCATCAGATCGGTCGAGCGATAGACCATAAAGACGTCGTAATCTGGCAATTCGTCACGGATTGGCAGCGGCTTTAGCGCATCGGGATTGAGCGCCAGCGGGCCCACGCCGCCATAGAACACGAAATCGGACCACACGCTAATGAGATCCGTACGCGTGGCCAGTTGCAGGCCCAGCAGGTTCGAACTGCTTTGCACGACGTCGCGCGGCATTTCCAGTCGATGCAGTCGCATGAGGCTCGCAAGCGGGCTGCCGGGATCGTCGAGTGGATCGAGCGTGAGCCATTGCGCCTCGGCCAGCGAACGGATGCGGGTGACGCGGCCCAATGGATGACCGGGACGCGCGGCCACGACCATGCCCACGGAAAAGAGGGGTTCCCACTGGAACGCCCCGGCGCCCGGGCCGCTATTGGTCGATATGAGCGCGAGATCGAGATGGCCTTCACGCAGGCCTTCGAGTATTTGTTGCGGGCGCAACTCATAGGCGCGAATCGTCACGGACGGAAAGCGCGTGCGAAACGCCGCGATCGCTTCGGGCAGCGGGCCGCTTGAAGCGACGGCGGAAAAGCCGATATTCAATTGCGCTTCGGCGTGACCCCGCATTGATTCGATATCTTCCAGCGCGTGACGCAATTCATGCTCGACGACGCTCGCGCGCTTGACGAGCGCGCGACCGTAGTTCGTGAGGCTCACGCCACGCACGGAACGCGAGATCAGCGTCACGCCCAGTTCGCGTTCCAGTTCGGCGACGGCCTTGGAAAGCGCGGGCTGCGAGACATGCAGGCTGCGCGACGCCTCATGCATGCTGCCGTGCTGCGCGAGCGCGAGCAGCACGCGCAACTGGTGGAGTTTCATCGGATCGGGTCCTTGGGGCGGGGCTGGAGCGAGGGTAATTTTACCGGGCGATGTCTCCCTTTTCTTCCCTCCAAACAAACCCTGGTTTGCCCGCTCAGCGACTCGCGTTGCCGATTTGTGCTGCCGGTGCCAATTTTTGGCCTTCTACATTGCCCTCGAAGCGCGACATCGCGCTGACGCCTCGATCCGCCGGGTCTCGCGCGCGCATCCGTGCACGTCTGTTTGCTGCGGGCACGCGTTGGACTTCCACTCACGCTGAATACGATTCAAAACAACGATGAACTATAAATTGACCGGTCAGGCATTAGCAGTCCTTCTCATGGGTGTTTCGGCTGGCGCTTCGGCGCAAAGCAGCGTGACGCTCTATGGTACCGTGGATGCGGGCCTGATCTATTCGACCAACCAGCAGACGACCAACGCCGACGGCTCCGTGCACGGCGGCCACGCTGTACAGATGAGCGGCGGCAATCTGGTGCCTTCGCGCTGGGGTTTGATGGGCAGCGAAGACCTGGGCGGGGGCCTCAAGGCCAGTTTCGACCTTGAAAACCAGTTCCTCACCGGCACCGGCGCGATGCTGCAAAGCGGCTCGCTGTTCAATCGCCAGGCGTGGGTTGGGCTGGGCGATGCGCGCTACGGCACGCTCACAGCCGGGCGCCAGTACGATTCGTATTCGGATTTTCTCGGCGTCTACGCGTCCAGCAACAACTGGGCGACGCTGTACGGCTCGCATTTCGGCGACATCGACAACCTGAACGAGGCGTTCAACTTCAATAACGCGCTCAAATTCACCAGCGCGAATTTCGGCGGCTTTACCTTCGGCGGCACGTTTAGCTTTGGCGGACAGGCTGGAGATTTCTCGGCTAAACGCGGCTATGCGCTTGCTGCGGCCTACAATCAAGGGCCGTTTTCTCTTAGCGCCGGCTATCTTTCGCTGAACCAGCCGCTTGACGCGGCGCTGGGCGGATCGACCGGTTATATCGGCGATCTGACCTGCTCCAATACCGATGCGTCGTATTGCCAGTTGCAGAACGCATCGTCAATGAAAGCATGGGGCGCGGGCGGCTCCGTCGTCATCGACAAGGCAACGATCGCCGTGGTCTACACGCATACGCGCCTTGAAAACAGCCAGTATTTCGCCAGCGGTGCGCATCCGTCCGGCTCGGACGTCTCGTTCGATATCGCCGAACTCAACGCGGTTTATACCGTGACGCCTGCATGGACCGTTGGCGCGGCGTATATCTTCAACGATGCGAAGGTCAGCGGCGGCAGCTCCACGCGCTTCCATCAGATCAATCTCGGCACCAATTATTCGCTCTCGAAGCAGACGGCGCTGTATGCCGTGGCGATTGCGCAAAAGTCGTCGGGCGCAGGGCTGGGCATTGATACGCAAACGGGGGCGAGCACGAATTACGCGCAGATTCCCAATCTCGTGAATAGCAATTCCGATCGGCAACTGGCCATCATGGCCGGCATTCGCGTGAACTTTTAAGTGTCGCCGCTTCGATATTCGACAGCATGCACGCAATGACATCGATACCTCGGGCGGAGGTCAAGGACGGCGAAGCGCGTAGTCAGGAACTCGGCATCATGCACAGCATCACGGGCAGGATGAACGGGTTCCTCTACCGGCAGCTCAACGACGCGACCTATACGGTCGTCTACGCGACGCCGTCGATTGCCGCGCTAACCGGCTATCCAGCGACGGATTTCATTCACAACGCCGTTCGTACCTTGCCCTCGTTGACCGAACCGGACGACGAAGTCTACGTGCTCGACGTGGTGCGCAAGGCGCTGGCGAAGCGGGAGTCGTGGACGATCGACTATCGCATCCGACCTGCACGCGGCGATCCGATCTGGGTGCGCGAAGTGGGCGGTGGCGTGTATTCGGAGACGGGCGAGCTGCGTTTTCTGGAAGGGCTGGTGATCGAAGTGCAGGGCGAGCGCGCTGCGCAGCTGGCGGCGCAGCATCGTCTCACGGCGATGACGGCGGCTACCAATCCGATACTCGCGGACGTCGACGAAATCCTGCGCACCATTCGCACGCTGTCGATTCTTTCCTTCAACGCGCGCGTCGAAGCGGCGCGGGCGGGCGATGCAGGGCGTGGCTTTACCGTGGTCGCCTCGGAAATGAAACGGCTCGCCGACGATACCGACAAGCTCGCAAAACGCATCTCCGAACGCGTGAAAGTGGCGCGCCAGGTGCTCGCCGACCCCGTTCGCGGCTAGATCTGATCTGCTGCCGTGTTTTCCCTGGGCCCCCGACACCTTGCCAATCTGTGCTGACGCTCCCCGTTTTTGGGCACTTAAAGTCGTTCAAACCCTGATCGGAGAGCAAGTCGATGTACAGCATCAAACCTGGCGAAATCGTGCCGGAAATGGAAGAACTGGGCACCGTCGCGGACCTCGGCGCGACGATTCTGGAAGGCGAGGTCAAGGTGTTCGGCCTGCTGACGCATGGTTCGCCCACTTCGCCGGTGAGCGCCGGCTGGTTCGGTTGCACGCAGGGCCGCTTCGACATGGTCTATCCGTTCACGGAGCAGGCGACGGTGGTAAGCGGCGAAGTCACGCTGCGCAATGGTCTGACCGGCGAGGCCGTGCGCTATCGCGCGGGCGATAGCTGGTTCGTGCAAAAAGGCACGCCGGTAACGTGGGAGATTCACACCGACCGCTTCGTCAAACATTACTTCGCGGTGGCCTGAAAGCCGCCAATAGTTGCACGGGAGCACGCGCTGCGCGCTCCGCTCGATTAACGCCTCACGCTTGACGGTGCAATGCGCCAGCAGGAACTACGATGCACACAGATGAAACCGCGACGTACTACACGGCGACGAAGAAATACGAATTGAGCTTTCCGTCGCTCGAAAACGATATTCAGGCCGAAGTGGTCATTATCGGCGGAGGTTTTTCGGGCATTCATACTGCGCTGGAACTCGCCGAGCGGGGCGTGACGGATACGGTCGTGCTGGAGGCGCGCTATCTGGGCTTTGGCGGCACGGGCCGCAATGGCGGCCAGGTGATGGCCGGCATTGGCCACGATCTGGATGCGATCAAGGCCGACGTGGGCGAAGACGGCTTGCGCACGATTTTTGCGCTCAGCGATCTTGGCCCGCAGATCATGCGCGAGCGCATCGAGCGCTACAACATCGACGCCGATTTTTGCAGTGGTTACGGTTATCTGGCCTACAACGCGCGCCAGGCTAAAACGCTGCGCAGCTGGGAAAAAGATTTCAAATCGCTGGGCAGCCCGCACGAGATTCGATATGTCGAAGGCGCGGACGTCAAACAGCTGATCGGTTCCGACGTGTATCACGCGGGCCTGCTGCATATGGGCGGCGGCCACGTGCATTCGCTGAATCTGCTGCTGGGTGAAGCCAAAGCCGTTTCGGAAATCTACGGCGTGCGCATCTTTGAATATAGCCCGGCGCTGCAGATCGAATACGGCGATACGGTGCATGTGCGCACGGCCAAGGGCAGCGTGCGCGCGAAAAAGATCGTCTGGGCTTGCGATGGTTTCAATAACGGCATCGAGCCGGAATTGCACAAAAGCACGATCAATGTGTACGCGTATAACTCGATGACCGAACCGCTGAGCGATGAACTCATCAAGCGCATCAGCCCGATTCACGGCGCGTACAGCGATATTCGTCCGGTTATCAACTATTACCGCGTGACGAATGAAAACCGCTTGCTGTTCGGTTCGTCCACGTCGCTTGTCGAGCATATTCCGGCTGATCTGAAGGCGTGGAACCGCAAGTTGATGCTCGAAGTCTTCCCGTATCTGCAGGACGTGAAAATCGATCTCGCGTGGGGCGGCCCGATGGCCTCGACGCTCAATCTGTTTCCGCAGATCGGGACGTTGCCGGATCGACCGAACGCGTATTTCGTGCAGGGTTATTCGGGCTTTGGCGTCACGCCCAGCCAGATCATTTGCAAGATCCTCTCTGAAGGCATTCTGGGCGGCTCGGATCGTTATCGCCTCGTGAGTTCGATTCCGCGCGCCAGCATTCGCGGCAAGGATCAGTATCGCGCGTTACTCGTCACGCTCGGCAAGGTCATGCACCAGACCTCGGGCTACTGGCACGGCCGTCGCTGATCGCCAGCTTTTCAATTCATTGACACGGAGTATCAAAACGTGAGTCTTACCGCAATCCAGCAAGGCATCCAGCTTTCCGATCTCGAAGCATGGGGCAAACTCAGCGACCTCGGCGCGCAAATTCTTGAAGGCGGCGATATTGGCGCCTTCGGCAAGATGACGCACGGCGCACCGACCGATGCCGTATCGGCGGCTTATTTCGGCACGAATCAGGGCAAATTCCGCCTGGTCTATCCGTTTTCGGAACAGGCAACCGTAGTGCAAGGCGAAGTGCGCCTGACCGACGAGTCGAGCGGCGAAACACGCACCTTCAAGGCAGGCGATTCGTGGTTCGTGACCAAGGGTACGTCGACGGTGTGGGAAGTGCTCTCGGATGGCTTCGTGAAGCATTACCTTGCTTTTGCCTGAAGCGAATACTCAAGGAATGACGGCGTAGCGCGGGAGAGCGGGATGGAGTTCAGGGTTCGGGCGTTGTCCGATGTGCATGATCACTCGCTGGCGGTGAACGGCTGGGAGCAGGTCTATAGCCAGCTTACGCCGGGCCGCTTCGAAAGCGTCATCATGCAAGCGCAGGCGACCGACTTCCTGTTCTTTCGCGAATCGACCAATCGCAGCGTGGCGCAATCCGGTATTGCGCCACGCGGTTTTGCGTCGATTGCCTTGCCGTTGCAGCGACCTGTTTCGGGCACGTTTCAAGGCTGCAGGCTGGATGGTTACGCGCTGTGGCTGCTCGGTCCCGGCGAGGACTTTCGTTTTTATACGCCTGAAACGATGTATTACCTCGGCGCGAGTATTCCCGCCGACGAAATGCGCGCGCTAGCGGCTTGCGTGCTGGGCGACCGGGCTGCCACGTTGCTGGATCGCAATCTGCTTCCTGTCGATTCGGAAGAGGGCGAACGCGTGGGCGCGGAGTTGTCACGTTTTCTTGATGCGTTCCGGCAGCAGCCCGAGGCGTTTGATAACCCCGTCGCGAGCAAGCGCTTTCGCGATGAAATTCTCAGTATGTTGCTGGAGCTTTTTAATCCCGAGTACGCGCAAAAGCGCGACGTCACGCATGCGACTTACGCCGAAATCGTCTCTCGTAGCGAACGCATTCTGCAACAGCGCGCCGATGAACCGCAGACGGTACTCGATCTGTGCGTCGCGCTGCGTTGCAGCCGACGTACGTTGCAGACCAGCTTTCAGCGTGTCGCCAATGTCTCGCCGATCGAATATTTGCGATCTGTGCGTTTGAACGGGGTGCGCCGTTTATTGCGTTCGACCGGGCAAGATGAATTGATGGTGGGTGATGCCGCCGCGCAATGGGGATTTACGCATCCGAGCTATTTTGCGCGTGAGTATCGCGGGTTGTTTGGGGAATTGCCTTCGCAGACTTTGCGGAAGGGGTGAGTGAGCTTGCGTGCCAAACGCTGTGCTCACCCACCCACCGCCCTAAAAACCTGATTCTTCTGCAACGTCTGCTCATCGAGCGTATCGGCGTTGTCTTGACCTTCCCGCGCCGCGCTGGTTTCTTCCAGCGCAGGCCCGGTGTAACGCCCGCGCGGGCGAATCACCTTACCCACCCGCAATTGCTCGATGCAGTGCGCCAGCAAGCCCACGCTGCGCGCCGTCGCGAACAACGCGAACGCAGCGTCGCGCGGCAGATTCAATTGTGCGGCAAGCACAGCCAGCGCAACGTCGATAGTCGGCTTCAAACCCGTGAGTTTCACCACCTTGGCGATAAACGCGCCAAGCTCGCCGGGCGGCTGCAAGCCATCCAGTAGCGCCTCGGCGCGCGGATCGCCATCCGGGTAAAGATCATGTCCAAATCCCGGAATGGGAATGGCCGACTGCAGATGATGCGTGACCACCTGATCTGCGCCCAGGCGATTCACATCGTCGAACACCGCGCGCACGCGTCCGGATGCGTCGCCGTGCAGCGGCCCTGAAAACGTCGCCAGACCCGTGAGCAGGCAGCCCGGCAACGAAGCGCCCGTGGAGGCTGTGATACGCGCCGCAAAGGCCGAACTGGTGATTTCGTGATCGGCGACCAGCACCATGGCTTTGCGGATTAACTCCGCGCCGTCAGTTGTCTGTCCCCAACCGCGTGCAAGCCGTTCGTGTAGCGGTATGGCCGCGCCTTCGTTGAGCGCGCCGAATGCCCGCGCGACCGTTGCGACCAGTTGACCGGCTTCCACATGCAAGGCCGCATCCGTGCGCCCGAGCGTGGAATGGCCGTTCGCTGCGAGCGCCGCCAGTGACGTGAAGGCGCATTGCCTGCCGCGAGTTTCATAGGGCTGCGCAGGATCGTTGGCTTCAAAGGGAAAAACGACAGGCTCGCGGGCATTCCACAGCAGCGTGGCGACGTCTTCCAGCGTGGCATGTTGCGCAAGCCGGATGGTGTCGCGCCCGCGATAGTAGGGCCGCCCCTTCGCGAACGTCGTGATACCGCTATAAATGCAGGGCTCCGCGCCGAATATCGTGCCCGCTGCGAGCGCCTCGCGCTTGCGTCCCACCTGTTTCTTGCGGCACAGCCGCGCAACATCGTCTGCACGATAGAGGCTTTTTCGCGGATCGTTCGGGTCGGGCATCACCGCGATATTGCCGCGGCTCGCGTACGCATAAACCGTTTGTGCCTGAACGCCGAGTTGCCGGGTGGCTTCCGTGAGGGTAATCCAGTTTCGCATAGGAGGGCGCGCGTGCTTGCTAAGCTCGATAAGGGCTGGGCCGGAAACGGCGCAGCCCGCACTCATCTTGACGGCTTTTCAGCGAAAAGTCATCTCTGCGGGGGGCGTCAGACATGCGCACGCTTCACAGTTCGATGCGCGACAGCTTGCCTAACAGTACCGAATACGCCAGCGTGCCGACAAGGCAAATCGCGCCCATCAAATTCAATGCCCAGTAGAAGTGGCCCGTGTGCTGCGTGATATAGCCGATCATGAGCGGCGTGGTGACGCCCGCGATATTGGCCGCGAGACTGGTGATACTGCTGGTCAAACCCACATACTGGCGCGGTGCGATTTCTGCCACGGCCGCCCACGACATCGAACCCACGCCTTGTGCAAAGAACGCAATGGTGAGGATCGCAATCACCAGTTCGTTCGATTCGACAAAATTGACGAGTACGATTGACGCGCCGAGCAAGGTGCCGATAATGAGCGGGGTTTTGCGCGCAGTGGACACCGACACGCCACGCCGAATGAAAAAGTCCGAGAGAAAGCCTGCGCTGAGAATACCCAGTGTCGCGCCCAGAAACGGCATCGCCTGGAATATGCCGACCTTGATCATCGACATGTGACGCGCCTCGATCAGATACGTCATGAACCACGTCGTAAAGAAAACCAGCAGGGTGTTATTGCAGAACTTGCCCAGACAGATTGCCAGAATCTGGCGGTAGCCAAGCAGTTTTAGGGCCATGCGCCAGTTAAATTTGTCGCGCGGTTTGCGGGCGGCAGGCGGCACGCCTTCATTGATGTGCTGCAATTCCGCAGCATTCACGGCGCGATGTTTAAAGGGATCGCGATAGGTGCGATACCACAGCACGCTAAAGAGCATGCCAAAGCCGCCGGTTACGAAGAACACCGAGCGCCAGCCATACACCGACGAAATCCACAGCAGTAAGCCCGTGAAAAGCGGCGTGCCGATATATTGGCCCATCACATACACACTGGTTGCGAAGCCGCGCTCCTGAACCGGAAACCACAACGTTACGGCACGCGTATTGGAAGGAAAAGCGGGTGTTTCGAGCGCGCCCATCGCCAGGCGCGAGCCCAGCAGCATGTGATAGCCGTTTGCAAAACCCTGAGTGAGCGTGGCGAATGACCAGCCCACGAGTGATAGCGCATATGCAATGCGCGAACCCAATACGTCGGTCAACACGCCGCCGGGCACAAGTGCAATCGAATAGGCCAGTCCGAACGCCGCGAACAGTTCGCCCATCTGCATCTTGTTGAGGCCGAGATCCTTCGACAGACCAGGCGCAACAATGCCGAGCGCGGATCGATCGACGTAATTGAGAATGGTCGCGACGAGCAGCATCGAGAGCACAAAATAGCGGACTTTCGTGCGTTTCGCGCTGTGCGCGTAGGCCGGAGTGCCCGCCGGCAACGGTTGTTCCTCTGCGTATTTCATCGGTGTCTCCATGTCCAGGGCGGCTTTTTGTTATGTAGTCCGCTTGAATTGACGAACTATCCGCGGCCGACAAACGGCATGGTGGTCGCCATGATGGTCATATTGAGGATGTTGGCGTCGAGCGGCAGCATGGCCATATGCACGACCGCGTTGGCGACATGCTCTACGTCCATGCGTGCCTCGGGCGCGGTGCGGCCGTCCGCTTGCAGGACGCCTTGATTCATACGTTCGGTCAGCGGCGTGGCGGCATTGCCGATGTCGATCTGTCCGCACGCGATATTGAATGCGCGGCCGTCCAGCGCGATCGAGCGCGTGATGCCCGAGATCGCGTGTTTGGTGGCCGAGTAAGCGATGGTATTGGGCCGCGGCGAATGCGCGGAAATCGAACCGTTATTGATGATCCTGCCGCCCTGCGGCGTTTGCGCTTTCATCAGTCGATATGCGGCGCGCGCACACAGAAAGACGCCTGTGAGATTGGTCGCCACGACGTCGTTCCAGAGATCGACCGTGTAGTCTTCCAGCGGCACAGCGCCCGCGTTGCGGCCCGCATTGTTGAACAGCACATCGACGCGTCCGAAGGATCGGGCGATCTGCGCGAATGCCGCGTCGACGGAATCCGCATCGGTCACGTCGGCGGTAAATGGCTGTGCTTCGCCGCCGATCAGGCCAATGGCTTCCTTCGTTTCCAGCAGGGGTTCGGTTCTGCGCCCGAGCAGCGCAAGCGCGAATCCGGCTTTGGCAAGCGCGATGGCCGCGCTGCGGCCGATGCCGGACCCCGCGCCCGTGACTACGGCAATTGGCTTCGATGCAGGCATTTCCCGTCCTCTCGTCGATTCGGTTGAACACGGAAAAAGAATTGCACTCGCGCAATCTGGCAAGCAATCTTGATTGGTTGAATCAACATCAGAGGGCTTTACAGCCGGGACGCCCATCAGGGATTGTCCTGATGCGTCGATTTGAGGTGAGGCGCGCGGAACGCGCCATCAGGCACCAGGGCGAATACCAATCCAGCTCATTTTTTTAAGGGCCGAAACGAGTGCGAAGAATAAGTTGATTGATTGAATCAAGATTGACGCACCAGCGTGCGCGTTCGTAGTCTCTCGACGTCTCTCGACCAAAGGAACGCACCATGCCGGACACTCATCGCACCAGGCTGCTCATCGCACGCAAGGTTCCCGCCGCCGTCGCCCAAAGAGCGGAAAGTGAATTTCATGCCTACGTGACCGACTCCGATATGGACTCGTGGTCAGTCGTCGACTTTTGTACGAAGCATGCCTTGCCGGCTGTGCTGGTCGGCAAGAAGTCGGGACTTCAGGCCGAGCACATCGCTGCGTTGCCGGCCTCAGTGAAGATCATCGCGAATGCGAGTGCGGGCGTCGATCATATGGACGTGAAGGCGGCGCGCGAACGCGGCATTGTCGTCACGAACGCGCCTGATGCGCTGACCGAATGCACCGCGGATTTCACCCTGTTGCTCGTGCTGGCGGCGTGCCGTCGCGCCTCGGAATACGAGCGCATCATGCGCGCCGGTTGGGGCAAATCGTTCGGCATGACCGATATGCTCGGCACGCGCGTGAATGGCAAGACACTCGGGATCGTGGGATTCGGCCGCATCGGTCGCGCAGTGGCGCGACGTGCGCAGGGATTCGGGATGCGGGTGATTTACACGGATATCCAGCGCGCCGCGCCCGCTCTGGAAAACGGCGCCACGTACTACGAAAGTCTCGAAGCGATGCTGCCGCACAGCCAGGTGCTGACGCTGCACGTGCCGGGTGGCGGTGTGCCGATCATGACCCGCAAAGAATTCGGACTGCTACCGAAGGGCGCTGTGTTTGTGAACGCCGCGCGCGGTGGATTAGTGGATGAAGAGGCACTTTATGCCGCGCTGACTTCAGGTCAACTCTTTAGCGCCGGTCTGGACGTCTATCGTAACGAGCCAAACGTGGATGCCCGTTTTGCAGGTCTCGACAATGTGTTTCTCTCGCCGCACATGGCGAGCGCCACAATCGAAACGCGCGATCAGATGGGTTTTACCGCGCTGGATAACATCGCTGCCGTCCTCGACGGCGGGAGCGCTTTAAATCCGGTTTAAAAGCCGATCAAGCGCCCGGTGCCGGATCTTTCCGAACCGGGCGCTTAAACAGAGATTCAGGCAACCTTGAACACGCTGACAGCCTCGCGCAGCGCATCGGTCTGCTCGGTCAAGGACATCGCTGCCGCCGCCGCTTCTTCCACCAGCGCCGCGTTCTGCTGCGATACCTGATCCATCTGCGAAACCGCGAGATTGACCTGCTCGATGCCGTCGCGCTGTTCTTCGGAGGCGTGGGCGATTTCGGTCATGATGGTCGTCACGCGGCCAATCGATTCGCCGATTTCGTTCATCGTGGTGCCCGCCGAGCGCACATATTGCGCGCCCGACGCGACGTGTTCGACCGACTCGCCGATCAAGGTCTTGATGTCCTTCGCCGCTGCTGCGGAGCGCTGCGCAAGCGAGCGCACTTCGCCCGCGACCACCGCGAAGCCGCGTCCTTCCTCGCCCGCACGCGCGGCCTCGACCGCCGCATTGAGCGCGAGGATATTGGTCTGGAACGCGATGCCTTCAATGATGCCCGTGATTTCCGCGATCTTTTGCGAACTGCGGTCGATACGGTCCATCGTCTGCACGGCATCGCCCACCACCAGCGCGCCGCGCTCGACCACTTCCTGCGCGCTGCCCGCGAGCGATTGCGCGGTGCGCGCGTGTTCGGTGTTCTGCTTCACGGTCGCGGTCAGTTGCTCCATGCTGGCGGCGGTCTGCTGGATCGAAGCGGCCTGTTCCTCGGTGCGTTGCGAGAGATCGTCGTTGCCAGCGGCGATCTGGCGCGTCGCGGATGCAATCGATTCCGAGCTATGCGAGACCTTGCGCACCGTGCGTGCAAGCTCTTCCTGCATGGTCTGCAAACCGGCCACGAGGCGGCCCATTTCGTCCTGCGAGCGCACATCCAGGCGCGCAGTCAGATCGCCCGCGGCGATGCGCTGCAAGGCGCCCAGCACGTTCGCGAGCGGCGCGGCGATGGCGCGATGCAGCCCAACCGAGCAGACCAGCGCGACGCCAAGGCCCAGCACGATCAACGCGATACTGCCTGCGCGCAATGCTGCGTAGAAGTCCGTCGCGCCGTCGAAGGTCTGCTGGCCGTGCGCCTTCTGCCATTGTTCCAGCGCCGTCGACGCCTTCGTGAGCGCGACCGACAAGGGCGGAATCTGCTTCATCGCAATGTCGTCCTGCGCTGTGCGGTCGCCTTGCTTGATGGCGGCCATGAGCGGTTGAATGCCTTGTTCTAGCATCGCGCCCAGGGCAGTCTGAACCTGATCGGCGAGCGCCTGCTCATCGGCGTCGTGCGGCAGGGCGCGATAGCTTTCCCACGCCTTGTGCGAGGTGTCGAGGTAGGTTTGCGCCTTGTCGAGCAGTTGCGGCACGTCGGGCGAATCCGGGTGCAGCAGGATGCGATCGAGCGTCGTGCGCGCGATGGTCAGATTGAGATTCGATTTGCCGATATCGATGGCGGCGGCAAGCTGGTTCGAATAGGCATAGCCGAGCGCCGCATTCGAATGCGACATGCCGACCAGACCGGCAACGCCGGACGCCACGATCAGCGCGGCCAGTACGCCGACTGCAATACGCAGGCGAGCGGAAATAGAGAGTCGGGCAAACACGACGTTAGCTCCAGGCACCCTTATGGGGCGATATTTCGAATATTGGGGATGGGTGGTCTTGGCGGGCGCGCGTACTGCGGCTGTGCGCGCCCAACTGGTTAACGGCGAGGGGGCGGGGAACTGAAGCGGCGAGGGCGGGAGCGAGCCGCTTACTGATTGATCAGACGTTTGCGTAGCGTTAATCCGGCTGGCAAAGCTGGAACACATTGCCCTCCGGATCGCACCCATCGCACATCTGATAGGGTAAGCCATCGTAGCGCTTGATCTCGCGCATCTGGACGCCGGCATCGATCAGCCTGGTACGCAGCGCGGCAAGCGCCTGCGTCACCTGGAAAACGATCTTCGCATTGGAACCAGAACCGCCCGCTGCGCCTGCATGCCGACGATACGGTTCACCCACGCGATGCAACGCAATCTCCACCGCTCCCGCCTGCAATACCGCCCATTCGCCTGCGACTTCTTCGATGATAGGCAGTCCAAAGTGATCGTGATAAAACGCCTGGAGACGATCGACATCGTGAACATAGAGGATCAGGCGGGTCATCGAAATCGGCATGGCATCTCCGTATCAGCGTCGAAGGTTTCTGGTCAACGCTGATCATAAACGCTCCCGGCCGTATTATTCCGGTCACCAAAACAAAACGCCCTGCCGGTGAACCGGAAGGGCGTTTGAAACGGCTGCCGCGTTAATGCTACTCAGCCGATTGCCGGCTCCGAGAAACGCTCGATCCAGAGCGCGAGGCGGTCGGCGGCGAAACTGTCTGCGCGCGTGCCTGCGCGGCAGACAATGGCATCGCCTTCACGCACGAACTGCAGCGCGCCGCCCGCTTCTTCGAGCCACAGCAGACCGGCCAGCCAGGCCGCGTGTTCTGCCGAGACCGCCTGACCCACAGGCCGGGTGAGGAATTCGCTCAGCGTGGCGGGCGTGGTCCAGATCAGCGCATCGCCGCCGCCGCGCACATTGGCGCCCAGGACTTCCGTGAATACCGGCAGGGCATCGGCGGCACCACGCCCGGCATTCTTCGTGCGCAACTCCGCCAGACGCGTGCTGACGGCGTGGCCAAAACTGCCGCTGCATTCGCTTTCCGCACGCACCAGATCAGCGTAGTCCATGCGATGCCAGTCGGGCTCGACATTGCGCGTGCCCGCCAGTTGCGCGCCGGCCAGCCAGGTTTCCACCGGCTGGAAGCGGCCCGGACCGATCAGGCTCGCGCACAGCGTATGCACGATGCCGATGCGGGTGGCCACCGTCTGCGTCTGCAGCACGCCCAGCTTTTCGCGCACCAACTGGTCGCGTTCCTTGCGCAGCCCCGACAGTTCCAGCGCCTGCTTCATCTCCATACGCAGTGCCGCGATGTCCCACGGCTTCTTGATGTAGCGATGGATCTGGCCTTGGTTGACGGCTTCGACCGTCTGGTCAAGCTCGGAATACGCGGTCGTCAAAATGCGGACGATGTGCGGATAACGCTCGCGCGCATAACGCAGCAGCTCGTTGCCGTATTCGCCCGGCATGCGCTGGTCGGACACCAGCACGGCCAGACTGCTGGCGTGGGCGTCCAGCAGCGCTTTGCCGTCTTCTACGGACGCGCCCGTAATGACCGGTGCGATCGCGCCAATGGCGCGCTCGAAATATTTGACCGCGGTGGCTTCGTCATCAACGAACAAAATCGCCGGGGGCGGTGTCTGGTTGGCAATTGCATTGCTCATTGGTAACTCCTGTACTTTCGATCCTTGAATTTTTGGGAATGTCTGCGTCGCGGTCGTGTCGGCGGCGGAGCGTGTGTAATCAGTGCAATCTGCAGGCGCGGCATCAGTCCGGTCGCAATCCCGAAGCCGTTGCCGCTGCTGCCAGCACTTCGCGCACCTTGCTCACGCCTAGCGGTTTCTCGAGAATCCGGAACACCTCGCCGGAATTGCCCGCTTCCAGCAGCGCATCCTTGTCCGCATAGGCGGTTACGAGGATGCGCACGATATGCGGATACTCCTGCGCGACCTGCCGCAACAGATCCCCGCCGTGCCGGCCCGGCATGCGGAAGTCGGTCAGCAGGATCGCGACCCGCGCGCCTTCGCTGCGCAGGATCGAGATGGCCTCGTCCGCGCTGGCGGCGAGCAGCACTTCGTAGTCGCTGCCAGCCGAACGCGCAAAATACTTGCGGGCTAACTCTTCGTCGTCGACATAAACGACGGTGTACTGCGCCTGCGGGTTCTCGCTCATCTCGACCTCACTCGGCACGCGGCAGATCGAAGTTGAATGCGGTCCACTCGCCCAACTGGCTTTCTGCAAAGAGTGTGCCGCCGTGCTGCTCCACCACCGCATAGCTGATGGACAGACCAAGGCCCAGGCCCTGGCCGACTTCGCGCGTCGTGAAGAACGGTTCGAACACCCGCGCGAGATTTTCCGGGGCGATCCCCGGGCCGTTGTCGCGCACATTGACGTGCAGACGGCCGTCCTGCCAGTGCGCCTTGACATGGACCTGCGGTGAAGCGGTGCCGGCTTTTTGCATCGCCAGCGCGGCATTCGAGAACAGATTGATGAGCACGCCGACAATGGCGGCTTCGTCGCCCAGCACGAGCGTATCGGCGGGCAATTCGCGCGTGAGCTTTACGCCGCGCAATTCGTGCGCGTCCAGCCGGATCGACGAATCGAGCGCCTTTTCGAACAGGAAGGGCACGTCCTCGCTAGTCGCGCCGGGCTTGCGATAGGCGAAAGTCTTCAGGTCGGACACGATGTGCTGGATGCGCTGCATGCCCTGTTTGGCATCGGTCAGACACTCCTGCAGCGACTCGCTGTCCTTGACCTGCGGTTCTTCCATGGCGATCTCGATCGCCATCAGGCAGAAGTTCACGGGGTTGTTGACCTCGTGGAGCAGCCCCGCGGACAGCGTACCGATTGCCGCCATCTTTTCCTGTTGCAGCAATTGCCCCTTGATCTGCGCAAGGCTTTCATTGGAGCGCGCGAGCTGTTCGTTCTTGTGCGCGATCTCGTCCTTGAGCCGGAAAAGCTGAAAACGGCCTTTCTCATTGAAGAAGGTGTAGACGGAACTGGCCAGCGCGCAGAAGAAGATCAGAATGAGCTGGAACTGGAATTTGGCCGGGTCGTTGATGCCGCCGGGATGCGCCGTGCAGGCGAGGTAGTAGAACGCCACGGTGACCACGCCGAACGCCAGTGTCTGCCAGTAGCCGGAGGCGAACAGAATCCCGACCGCGAAGATTGTCAGCGTGAGCCCGGCATAGAACAGCGACTGCTCGCCCTGCGTGGCGTAAATCATCCACGAAATCATGGCCTGCGGCAGCAGCAGCCAGGAAAAGGTGATGACCTGCACGTGGCGCTTGCCCGCTTCCGTATAGAGCGAGAGCAGGGCCAGCGCGATGGCGAGACTGGTCAGCCCGCGCAGCAGGGCAAAGCCTTTTTGCTCGGCCGGATAGACGACGTAATCCATCGCCGCGCCCATCAGCACCAGCACGATCACGGTGAGACCGCCTGCCTTGCTGCACAGCAGCCGGTAGTCGCGCAGCTCTTCGCGATAGGTCGACTGCAGCCCAACCAGGGATGTTGTCATTTCAGCCCACTTGTTGCTGGCCGATCGTTACCTCGGCGAACACGTTCACCCCGGTCACGTCCGTGTACAGACGCGGCTCGCCGCAGTTTTCCGGCATGATCGACGCCATCTGCGCCTCGTTGCGATAGATCAGATACCACTCCAGCACGTGTTCCATGCTGAAGCGCTCGGGGTTATCGGCGTGAACGTTGGTGACCAGCAGACGACCGCCGCGACGGGTGCGGCTGGCGAAATACTGGTTCAGGCGCGCGCAGACCTTGTCGGACAGATAGTCGAACAGGCCCGCGCAATAGACCGCGTCGAACTCGCGCGCATCTGGCGAATCCTCGTCCATGCGGCGCTTGAGCAGATGGTGCACAGAATCGTGCGTGTAGCTGATGGCCATGCGCTTGGACGTTTCCTGCGCGATGGAGCCAAGGCGTGCACGGGTCCAGTCCAGCGTTTCCTGGCTGAAGTCGAGCAGTTCGAACGACAGCCATTCCGGCTCGTCGTATTCGTGCATGAAGCGCTGGATTTCCTGCGCGGGGCCGCAGCCTATGTTCAGCACGCGGAACGGCCGGCGCGCGGCGCGCGCGTCGTTGGCGACGCGCGTGAGATAGTCCACCAGCAGATCGATGCGGTTGCGGTGCGCACGCGCCACGGCCGTTTGCAGGAAGGCCGCGTTGACGATCTGGAAATACGTGCTCGGGCCCTGGCGCGGGTCGTCGAGCATCTGGTTGACCATCTGGTAGTCGCCGGCATAGCCCAGCGGCTTGGTGAAGGTGCGGAACACGAAAGGCGAGCGTAGCAGCAGCGGATGAAGCGCCGCCTGGGCAAACGCGCGATGCGCCGGCGCAAGCTCTTCTTCAACCCTGCGCGCTTCGCCTTCGAAGTCGTCGAAGAAAACCTTCGTGCGCTCCATCAGCGGCGTGGCCAGTTCGAGGAAGAAGTCTTCGCGCAGGCTCTTGCCGTCTTTGGGCAGCGTGTTGGCGAGGTCGGCCTGCTCGACCCAGCGCGACATGTCGGTCAGAAAGGCGCGGATCTGATTGACCGCGATCTGATAGTCAGGACGGATCTGGAAACGCTCGGCCCATTCGCTCACAAAGCGGCGGGCTTCTTCGCCCACGGTGGGCGCTTCCAGCGCGTCGCCGCTCAGTTCGAGCCATTCGTCGATCAGCGTCACCGACACGATGGCGGTCAGGCCGGTATTCACCATGCTGATGACGACGGCCTTGCCCGAATAGGCGTGTTCCACGCCCATCTTGACCGTCAGTTCGCTCAACACCTCGCTGACCTGGACAATCGAGTACGGGTTATAGACCTCCATCACCAGCGACTTGCGCTGCAGATTGATGATCGTGCCCCGCACCTGCTCGCCCTGGGAGTTACGGAAGCTCACTACCGGATCGATTTGCGTTCTGGAATACACAGTATTGCGGCCAGGTAAGTACTGACGAGAATGCCAGGAGTTGAGTGCGACGTCCCGCCGACGTTTTCGGCGTCGGCTCTTTTTATGCAATACCCGGGCGGCAGGTCGACCGGCTTGGCGTCGATCGTTTCCCCCTGAATCCAGGCGATGAAGCGTCGCTATCGATATTTCGTTTCGAACCGCAACGGCAGCACAAACGTGATGTTTGCCTTGACCGTGTCACATCGCGATAACGTCTATGCGTATTGCATTGCGATCTTGATGTGGCGCGCTAGTCTTCTGGTCCGGAAGGCCGAATTCGAAACGATACGAATGTTTGCGATTGCAGCATTCTACTGAAAAATGATGACTATCGTGTCTCGACAATTTCATCGTCGATTTCACGGTCAGTTTCGTCGACGAGGCCAGCAGCGCATCGGGCTCTGAAGCGACTCGCAGACGCGCGACGAAGGGCGCCAAATACTACAAGGGCTCCCCCGTCGAGTGCAAGCGCAATTGGGCGCCTGGCGGCGCAATGCTGTGTTACTGCTGGGACGGCTGACTTGCGGGTCCAGTTGTGGTCGAGGGACTGCCCGCTTGCCCAGCAAGGTTATTGCTGCCGGGTAAGTTCTGGAAGAAGTCCAGCGCATGCTGGCGCGTGGCCATCGAACCGAGCGTGGCCGCCGGGTCGAGTCCCGCACGACGCGCCGTGCCGCTCACGAGACTCTTCTGCAGATCGTTGAGCGGGCGCGCGAGACTGGTTGCGATAAAGCCGGTGGAGGGTGGCGCGCTGATGGCGGGCAGATCGGTGCGCGGCGTCGTGAGGGTGAGCAGCGGTGCAAGCGTGGGCGCGGCGGCAATGCGCTTGCTTGTGAGCATGTCGGCGGGTGCGATGGCCAGCCAGTCGCGCAAGGTCGCGAGTATCGACGTGTGGTCGTAAGGCGTTGCGATGGGCGAACGGAACACGGTGCCTGCTGCGATCCAGGGCGAAACGACCACGGCCGGCACGCGCACGCCAAAGCTGTCGAACGCGAAGTTCTGGTCGCCTGGATTGCTGGCGGCATCGGGCGTGACGGCGTTGGCGGGTGGCAATACATGGTCATAAGTGCCGCCGTGTTCGTCGTAGGTGATGACGAGCAGCGTCTCGGGCCACGCGGGCGATGTGCTCAGCGCCTGCCAGATATCGAAGAGAAAACTCTCGCCCGCATAGACATCATGCGGCGGATGCTGATCGTTGGGATTGAGCAGAAAGCGTGGCTCGATAAACGAATACTGCGGCAAGGTGTTGTTCTGGCAATCCGAAACAAAGGCGCTGAAGCGCTGGAAGTTTGGCTTATATTTCGCATTCCATAACGTTGGGAACATCGTGAGCGTGAGTGAAGGCGCGATGAGCGCGTCGCTATACACGGCCCAGCTCGCGCCCACTTCGCTGAGCACGTTGAAGATGGTGGGCACCTGCCAGTCGAACGGATCGGGCGGCGTGCCGTTGTCCACATGACCATTCGAAGTGCCGGCATGAACGAAGGCGCGGTTCGGCCAGGTCTGGCTTGGCACGGAGGCAAACCACGCATCGGATACGGCATATTCGCGCGCGAGCGTGGAGAGCACACTCAACTGCTGGGGACTGTGACACTGCATGACCTGGCTCGCGTCCGTTGTCGCGGTCATTTCGTAGTCGACCACGAAACCGGACATGGGCGTCGCGCCTGCCGTGTTGCCGAGCAACTGAATGCGCACGTTTGCGAACGTTTCTTCCGGGTCGGGATCGGGGAGCGTGGCTGAGGAAGCGGGCATGCTCGCGGGGATGGTCGCGCCTGATTTCGACGGATTGCTCAGGCCCGGCGTGAGGCCATCGAAGGCTTGCCCCGCACTCGATGCGGGCAGAAAGTTCACGGGGCCAGCGCCGTTTGCGCCGTTGGGATAGAGGCCGCCGAGCATGGTATCGAACGAGCGGTTCTCGAACATCACGACGACGACGTGTTTGATGCTCTGCAGGGACATGGTGCTCTCCGTTGCCGGGTCTGACGCAGAGTATTGGTGCAGGGAGTGGCTTTCGGCAAGGTTCGATACATTGCGTCGGGGGTTTTGCGCGCTCCGCAAATCATGAACGCAAGGGCGTGAAGCCGTCGGCGCTCCAGTCTTCGCTGCCGACACCGTGATGGACAAAAAAGAGCCCTTGCGGATCGTAGCGATCCTTGGTGGTTTTGAGCCGCGCGTAGTTGACGCCCCAGAATGCTTCGCGCCAGTCTTCACGGAAGAAGTCCGTCTCCGAAACATAGGCGCCGCTTTGGGGCGCCAGCGCCTTGAGTAGCGCCGCAGCGCTTGCCACATTCCTGGCGTCGCGCTGCGCCTGCACCATGTCGGGTGGCGCAATGGGCAAGCCGCGATACGGTGGCGCGCCGCCGGTGGCAACAATCATCAAGGCAAAAGCATCGGCGACTTTCGGATTGGTCGCGCACTGACGCGCCAGAGCATTGACGTCTGGCGGCGCGCCAGCAAGTCCCTTGTTGAAATGCAGTTCAACGGTCTGAATCTGCGCCGCTGCAACCAGCGCATCGACCAGCCGACCGCGTTGCGCCGGTTCGAGCAGGGTCGCAGGCAGCCATTGCGATTCGTAGCCGTGAAGGAACAAGGACGTCTCGTCCTCATTACCCTGCCACCAGCCGTGCGTATGCGCGGCGCCGGGACGAGGGTCCGGCACCAGCGTCGGGTTGTTGTCGAGGTCCCACCAGTGCTGCGACGGCCCCGCGCCGATGCGCGGTCTTTCACTGAACGTGAAATCGGTTGGCGAAGCGTGGACCCAGTCGATGAACGGCGCCCAGGCCGCCTTCGCCTCGCGTGCGTCGAGCCCCTGACTCACCATCGACACTTCAATCCCGTAGGCGCTCAAGACGAACCGCTCGCCCCAATGCGGGTTGAAAAGATTGTCGGCGTAATGGTCGACCAGGCGTGCAACCAGACGCTTGCAGGCCTCTGGTGACGTGGCGCTGACTTTGAGCATCGCCCATCCAAAGTGGTCAGGCAGGGCATAAGTTTGCAGCGTGAGCCGAGTTACCACGCCAAAGCTGCCGCCACCGCCGCCTTTGAGCGCCCAGAAAAGATCCGGCTCCTGCGATGCGTTGACCGTGCGCACGACGCCATCGGCGGTGACGATTTCGGCCTGAAGCAAGCTTGCGGCCGCGAGGCCAAATTGCTTGGAGAACGTGCCGAAGCCACCACCGAGAATCAGTCCGGCCACGCCGACGGTCGTACAGCCGCCGCCCTGAACGTAACGTCCAGCCTCGGTGGTGACAGCGTTATAGACGTCGATCCACATGCAGCCTGCTTCCACCGTCACGGCCGGCACCGCGGGTGTCGTGCAGCCCACTGGCACGAACGCATCATGCAACTCGATGTGGTTCATTGCGCGCGTCCAGATCAACAGCGAGTCCGGCGCATTCGAACCGCCGAGATAACTGTGACCGCCGCCTTTCACCACGAGGCGCAAATTATGTTGACGGACGAAATTGACGCCCGCGACCACGTCGGCAGTCGAGCGGGCTTCTATGGCGTAAGCGCTGGCTTGCGGCGTCCACGCATCGAGCCAGCCGGAAATCTGCGTACCGCCTGGGTCGTCGCCCAGCGCAATCGGATTGCGTGCTTCCTTCAGTCTCGCAGGGCAATTCTGCGCCTGGGGTATTTGCGCGCAGGCCTGCCAGATCGTGGTTGGTCGCAAAAGCTTTGCGCCAACTGCCTGACTCAACGCATCCCATTCCGATGCTGGAGGCCACGCCGGATCCATTGGGCGCACTCGGGCTGCTCGTGTTGCAGCGGGAAGCACGCTGGCGAAGGTTGCGGCGCCCGCAAGGATCGGCAGGGCAGCAACGCCTTTCAGAACATCACGGCGGTTCATGACGTGTTGGTCCTTCATCAGGATCGAGGCATGCGGGTACGGGGCTTGCGGAATCGGCTGCCTCGAAACGCAGGCATCGCAGCCATTAATCATATTCAAGGAGAATGAAATGCGTACGCTATTGGGTGCTTTTGTATTCGCAGCTTGTTTGACTGGCGTGGCTCAACCGGCTTTGGCGGAGGGCTGCATGAAAGGGGCGGCGGCTGGCGGCGTGGTGGGGCATGTGGCCGGCCATCACGCGGTGGTTGGCGCAGCAGGCGGCTGCGCCATCGGTCATCATGAGGCCAAGAAGAAGGACAAAGCCGCCGCCGCGCAGGGGGCGAGTGGGGCTAAATAATCCGGTCAGGCTCACATTTGCCCGCGCCGAGAGCAAATCGAAACGATCTGGGATATTGCGGAAGGCTCCCTTGCGCCGGGGAGATTCTGCAAGATGCAGAGATGGTAATTTCTCTCGCGCGGCAACAGCATCTCGCCATTTTGATAGAGCGCGTAGCACGAGCGTCTGATGAGTTGCGAGGTCGCTTCATTGCGGCTGTCGCGCAAACTGCTGAGCAAACAATCCTCGTAGTTCGACTGCGAGTCGGCCAGTGCGCTGTGGGCGCTTGACAGGCACAACAAGCCAATTAAAGTCCGTAGAGCTAGCGCTTCAATTGGATTTTTTCTCATGGCGTTGATTCTGTCTTTAATCGATATCTGGAACGACTGGCGAACACTACGTTATTCGCCGATTTAATGCTTTGACGGTGGCTGGAGTGTTTCCGCTATAAAACAATTAAAAACCGCCGTGGGGAGTTTCCAGCCCCAAGCGAAGCGTTGCGCCTCGCGCAAGATAAACCTCTATTGACTTGCCGTTCCGGGTGTGGAGTGTTGCCAGCCGAAATTTTCGGCGAGAGGCCAGAAATCCTTGTCTGGTGGCGCTTTGAGCGTCTCCCAGCATGCATGAGGTGCCCCGAAAAAGGGCGATTCAACCCTCAAGATATCCCCCAGTAAGCAAAGTGATTCCATCTGGTTATCACAATAAAAATTTGTCACTTCTTTCAAAAAGCCACCTGGCCTGAATATCGATTCGCGCCAGGCCCCACCAGACTCACCGGGCATTCAGCGCTCCCCACCTCGCACGAACGCGACGTTCAACCTTGCCCGCGGAGATCCGCCATGAATGACGTTACGCTCAGCGCTGCCGCCGCCGTCCCCACTCCGGCGCGCCAGAGCCAGTTTCGCCTGATTGCCGCGTGCTCGATCGGCAATGCGCTCGAAATGTACGACTTCACCGTCTACAGTTTCTTTGCGCTGCTGATCGGCAGACTGTTCTTTCCCTCCGATAGCCCCTATGGTTCGCTGCTGCTCGCCGTGGCGACTTTCGGCATTGGCTTCGTAATGCGCCCGCTGGGCGGCGTCGTGATCGGCAGCTACGCCGACCGGCGCGGCCGCAAAGCCGCCATGACGCTCACCATTGCGTTGATGGTGGTCGGCACGCTCTGCATTGCGTTCGCGCCAACCTACGGGCAAGCCGGCGTGGCGGGCTCGCTTGTGCTGCTGGCGGGCCGACTTTTGCAGGGTTTTTCACTGGGCGGAGAGATTGGCGCTTCCACCTCCATGCTGATGGAGTCCGGCCCGGTCTCCCGGCGCGGTTTTCGCGTGAGCTGGCAACTGGGCAGCCAGGGGATTTCGGCGCTGCTGGGCGCGCTCACGGGCGCCACGCTCTACGCCACGATGGCGCCCGCCACGCTGGAAAGTTGGGGCTGGCGCCTGCCGTTCCTGGGTGGCCTGTTGATCGCGCCGGTGGGCCTGTATATCCGCTCCAAGCTCGATGAAACGCACGAAGCCGAACCCGACGCGCCCAGCCCACTGGGCACGCTCATGCGTGAGCATGGCGGCAAGGTGGTCAAGGGTATTCTCGCGGTCACGGCGGGTACGGTCGGTATGTATCTGGTGGTGTTCTTCATGCCGACCTACATGATCCGCGTGCTCAAGATGCCGCCTTCGCTGTCATTGCTCTCGGGCTGCGCCACAGGCATCACGATGCTGATCGCCTCGCTGGTTTCGGGCCGTCTCGCCGACCGTCTCTCGCGCCGCAAGCCGCTCGTGATGGCCGCACTCGTCTTTAACCTGCTGGCCGTGGTGCCCGCGTTCTGGCTCATGACGCGCTATCCCAGCGTGCCGCTCGTCCTGCTGCTTTCGGTGATCCTGACTGCGGCCTCGAATCTTGGCTCCACGCCCATGTTGCTCGTGCTGATGGAGATGTTGCCGACATCGGTGCGTGCGAGCGGGCTTTCCGTGATTTATAGCGTTGGCGTGACGGTGTTCGGCGGCAGCTCGCAGTTCATCGTCACCTGGTTGATTGCAAAAACCGGCAATCCGCTTGCTCCTGCGCTGTACATGCTCGCGTGCGGTGTCGTGACTCTGCTCGCGGTCTGGAGCATTCGCGAACGCCGTATCAGCTAAATAATCCATCGAGACACTCAAGGAGGAACCCCACATGAAGCGCGAACCCTCGCTCACGCCGTTCCAGCTTTTGCCCACGCTGCTGCCGGAAATCGAAATCGACGCCGAGGAGTTCGTCGGCATCAGACGGCAGATTCATTCGCAGCCCGAACTGGGTTTCGAAGTCGGAGCGACCGCGAAGCTGGTCGCAATGCTGCTGGAGAAATGGGGCTACGAGGTGCAAACGGGCATTGGCCGAAGTGGCGTAGTGGGGCAGTTGAAGGTGGGCGACGGCACGAGACGTCTGGGGATTCGCGCGGATATGGATGCGCTGCCCATCGTCGAGAACACCGGCCTGCCGTATGCCAGCCAGAACGCGGGCAAGATGCACGCCTGCGGCCACGACGGCCATACTGCGATCTTGCTGGCGGCGGCCAAGCGTCTTGCGCAGCAGCGTGATTTCAACGGCACGCTCAATCTGATCTTCCAGCCCGACGAAGAGAATCTGTGCGGCGCGAAGGCCATGATCGACGATGGCCTGTTCGAACGTTTCCCTTGCGATGCCGTGTATGGCCTGCACAACATGCCTGGCGTTCCTGCGGGCACCTTCCGCGTGCTGGAAGGATCAGTGAGTCTTTCGTCGGATGTGGCCGACGTTACGCTCAAAGGTGTGGGCGGACATGGGGCGATGCCGCATCGCGTGAAGGACCCCATCGTCGCAGCGGCGGCGATCGTCACCGCGTTGCAGACGGTGGTGGCGCGCAACGTCGCGCCTGACGATACGGCGGTTGTGTCGGTAGGTTTCATTCGCGGTGGGGCCACGCACAACGTGATTCCCGAAACAGTCACGCTAGGTTTGAATATTCGCGCGGCACGTCCGGAAACACGCGAACTGGTCGAGCAGCGCGTGCGCGAGCTTGTCACGTCAACGGCGCAAGCGCACGGCGTGGAGGCGCAGATCGATTATCGTCAGCTCACGCCGCCGATGGTCAACACGCCACAGGAAACGTTGCTTGCGCAACAGGTTTGCACTGAGCTGGTCGGCGCGGAAAACGTCGTCGTGCAGGCGCCGAAGGGCTTGAACGGCAGCGAAGACTTTGCGTGGATGCTCAGGGAGGTGCCGGGCTGCTATTTGCTGCTGGGCAATGGCGAAGGCGAGTTCGGCGGCTGCATGGTACACAACCCCGGTTATGATTTTAACGATCGTGTGTTACCGCTGGGCGCGGCGGCATGGGTGAGACTGGCGCAACGCTTCCTCGTAGCGTAACGAATCTGGGCGACAAACAATACAGTCCGCCAACAGGCGGCTTTCAGTAATAAGCGGTATTACGCAGGGCATGCCGATGCGCGGCGCTTAAGCTTCTCTTCAGCGAGGCTTCGCTAAGATCGGCATGCCGTTTTCGCGTAATGGAGTCAAACCCGCCATGAAGCCGCCGATTTTCGCCCAGCTGCACGCGGACCTTGCCGTTATCGCCCTCACGGCGATAGTCATTCAGGCAGCGGTATTTGTTGCGATCGAATGGTTGCGCGTACCACAGTACGATTTCGCCACGCCGGGTTTCCGATATGGCGTCATTGCCGTTGTGGCGCTGATGGTGCTGGTCGCGCGCCGGTTCGAGCGGCGTGCGACAAATCATCCGAATAATCCGCTCGACGCGATGGATTCACGCCCGCGCTATTGAGCGCATTCGGTGCACAGCCGTTTCAGAGCGTATTCTGCAAACTTGTTTCGTCGCTTTCGATGTGGTGGTCGACAAGACGACGGCCCTCGCTAAATCCTCCCATCAATGCCTCGGCTTCCGACGCGAAAACATGTTCCGTCGTGCGTTCGACCCGTACCGGACCGAATAACGTCTCACCCTTCGATTCATCTGATAAATCGTCAGGATGGCGATATAGTCGGTCGTCGTGGTGCGATTGTCCTGGGTGGGAAAGGCAGGGCATTGCGCTTCGACGCTGACGTCGATGGCATGGCCGCGATGCAAATAGAGGCGTTTCATACTGAGGCTCGGGTCGCCGAAGAATACGGCGTGTTGCGCAGGCCTCGATTATGCTCGCATGCAACTTAGGAAACGCTTAAGAAATCACGCCGGGGCCTGAAAACAGATCCCGGCGCGTTTGCATCAAGCGGCAGCTTGTGCGAGTTTGATTGCCGCGCCAGGCGGCTGGCCGGTCTGTTGACGTGAGCGGCCCGAACTCAAATACGCAGCAATAGAATCCTGCGTGATTTCGCCAATATAGGCGCCTTCCGCGTCCAGAACCGGCATCCACGAAGCGCTGAACTGGTACATCTTCGACAGCACCACGCGCAGGTTGTCTTCTGCGGATACATTGACCGGGAAGGGCGTCACGCGATCGCCACACACGCCGTCGCCCGCGCGCGCCGCGCGGCGCGTCACGAAGCCGAGCGCATGGCCCGCTTCGTCGAGCACCGTCAGGTAGCGATTATCCGTTTCATCCATCACGGAGAACGCATGCGTGAGGGGCGTATCTACGCGCGCCGTCTCCGGCTGCGTGGCGGCGTCGCCTGCCTTCACAAGCAGCAGGCGCTTGAGCGTGCTGTCCTGGCCCACGAACTGCGCGACGAATTCGTCGCGCGGGCGGGCAAGCAGTGTATCGGGGTGATCGTATTGCACGAGCTGGCCGCGACGGAATACGGCAATGCGGTCGCCCAGCTTGATCGCCTCGTCGATGTCGTGGCTCACCATGATCACGGTCTTCTTCAACTGGCGCTGCATCTGGAAGAATTCGTTCTGGATGGTCTCCCGATTGATCGGGTCCACCGCGCCAAACGGTTCGTCCATCAGCAGCACGGGCGGATCGGCGGCAAGCGCGCGAATCACGCCAATACGCTGCTGCTGGCCGCCCGAAAGTTCACGCGGATAGCGTTTCAAATACTGCTTCGGATCGAGCGCCACCATCGACATCAGTTCTTTGGCGCGCTCCGCGCAGCGCTTCTTGTCCCAACCCAGCAGACGCGGCACCACCGTGATGTTTTCCTCGATCGTCATATTCGGGAACAGACCGATCTGCTGGATCACATAGCCGATGTGTCGGCGCAGATCCACTTCATTGAGGCCGGTGGTGTCCTCGCCATTGATCAGCACGCGGCCCGACGTGGGCTCGATCAGCCGGTTGATCATCTTGAGCGTGGTGGTCTTGCCGCAGCCCGAAGGGCCGAGAAACACGCATATTTCCCCTTCCTGCACCGAAAGGCTCACTGCATCGACCGCCTTGACAGGCTGGCCGTCCTTTTGCGTGAAGGTCTTGGTCAGTTGGTCGAGTTCGATCATGTCTTCTGTACTCCTTTCGGTGTCAATGCGCGCTGCAGAATCTGCAGGAACAGGTCCGCAACGATGGCGAGGATGCTCACGAGCACCGCGCCTACCAGCAACTTCATCATGCTGCTCTGGCCAATCGCACGCAGGATCAGCGTGCCCAGACCGCCTGCGCCAATGACGGCGGCAATCGTCATCACGCCGATATTCATTACAACCGCGGTACGCACCCCAGCGAGAATCACGGGCACCGCGAGCGGCAGGTCAACCAGACGCAGACGCTGCCACGACGTCATGCCGATGCCTGTGCCGGCCTCCTTGATGCCCGCATCGACGTTATGCAGCGCGAGGTACGTGTTGCGCATGATAGGCAACAGCGAATAGAGGAACACGGCTGTAATTGCAGGCACCGCGCCGATCCCCTGGCCAAAGCGCGAAAAGAACGGAATCATCAGCCCGAACAGCGCGATGGACGGCAGCGTGAGCACAATGGTTGCGACGCCTAGCAGCGGCCCGGCGAGCCACTGGTGACGATTGATGAGCACGCCAAGCGGCACACCTACGATGATTGCGCAACCCACGGCAATGCCGACGAGGTAGATATGCTGCAAGGTGAGTTGCAACAGGTCGGGCCAGCTCGAAGCGAGATAGTCGAAAACGCTCATACGGTCTCCTTCAAGGCAGAGGATGTGCGCGCAGGAAATCCTGCGCCACTTCGCGTGGCGGCTTGCCGTCGAGGTCCACGGCCTTGTTCATGTCCTGCATCACTTCGTTGTTGAGCGCAGCGGACAGCGCATTGAGCTGCGCCGCAAGCTTTGGATTCTGGTCCAGCGCGCTCTTGCGTACGACCGGCACGGCGTTATAAGGCGGGAAGAAGTGCTTGTCGTCGTCGAGCGGAACGATGCCGAAGCCCTTCACGCGCCCATCGGTGGTGTAGACCAGGCCAATCTTCAACTGGTTGTTATGCAGCGCGGTGTAGACGAGGCCTGGGTCCATCTGCTTCATCTGCGAGCGCTTGAAATGCATGCCGTAGGTGTCGAGCAGCGGCTTGAGGCCATCGGGACGATTGGCGAATTCGGCGTCCATGCCGAACACCACATGCTTCGCATCGGGGTTCGTCTTCAGGTAATCGGCCAGTTGTGAAACCGTCTTGATGCCCGAAGTCTCTGCAAACTGGCTCGGCAACCCTAGCGCATAGGTGTCGTTGAGCGACGACGCATTGAGCCACACAAGACCACGCGGCGCGTCGAGCGCCTTTACGCGCTGATACATCTCTTCTGGGCCGAGCTTGTCGGTGATCTTGTCGTAGACCAGCGCGGCGGTGCCGGTGTAATCCCACACGAGATCGAACTGGCCGTTTTCCAGCGCGCTGCGCATGAGCGTGCTGCCCAGGCCCGATCGCACTTCCACGTCATAGCCGCGCGAACGCAGATACTGCGCGGTGACTTCGGCCAGCACGTATTGCTCGGTGAAGTTCTTCGCACCCAGCACGATCTTGGCGGCGAAGGCACTGCTGCTTGCGACGGCGCAGAATACGCCAATCGCGCAAACACTGGCGAAACGTCGAATCGTTCTACGAAACATCATACGACGCCCCCATGACGAAGGAGCCACTGACGGCTGCTGGTTGCAACGATACCGTCGAGCACGAGCGCCAGAATGGCGGTGAAGGCGGCGCCCAGCAACAGCAGCGGTTCATTGTCGAGATAGATGCCGGGGAAGATCAGCGAGCCCAGGCTATCTGCGCCAATCAGGTAAGCCAGCGGCGCGGTGCCTACGTTGATGGCGAGCGCAGTGCGGATCCCGCCTACGATGATCGGCAGCGCATTGGGCAGTTCCACCCGCGTGAGGGATTGCCAGCCCGTCATGCCGATGCCTTTGGCGGCCTCGCGCAGCGACGCAGGCACGTTCTTCACGCCTTCGTAGCTATTACGCGTAATCGGCAGCAGGGAAGCGAGAAACAGCGCGACGATGGCCGGAATATTGCCGATGCCGAAGATGCCCAGCGCAATCGCCAGTACGGCCAGCGAGGGAATCGTATTGCCGATATTGAATATCTGCATGAAGCGCTCGGCCTGGCGCTGGAAACGCGGCCGGCTCAGCAGCACCCCGGCAGGCACGCCGACAAGGATGGCCAGTACCATCGAATAGCCGACCAGCAGCATATGCTGGCCCGCGTAATAAGCGAGATCTCCCGCATGATTGCGGAAAGTTTCGGCGCCAATACCGCGGGCCAGAGCCCAGGCAATGACGGCGATGGCGATCAGGCTGCCCACAAGCTGGACAGTGCGTCGATTCATGAAGATACGCCTCCTCAAACCCGATGCAGCGCGTAAAAAAGACGACACGCTGCGATGACGCCAGATGGCGTCGCGAATGGAAGTTCGTGATCCCGGCAAGGCCGCGATTGAACTGACGGAAACAGTCCGTACCAGCCGCAAATGCACGCGGCCAGCAGTCGATTGAACGCGTTAGAGCGTTCGTCTGGTTGTCATGTTCAGCCAGGCGTAGCGAAAAGCGTGCCTGGGCAAGGCGTCGTCCTTATAAAGACGACATGAGTGCGGTGGAAACCGATGCTAGACCGGATATCAAAGCCGCTGGAGCCGGAGACCCCTTTGAGGTGGCGAAACGGATGCGCCCGTGAACGCGCTAGAGAAGCGCGAACTTGCATTCCGTTCCGCACAAGATCGTGCGTTTTGTAATGAAGTTGAACCGAGTATAGAGCAATCAATAAAGCGCGTCTACCATAGGGATCGATCATAATGAATTGCAATCGATTGAAATATGCCTATAAAAGCGTCACATTGCGTCAGATCGGGTAATTAATAGGGATAGCGAAATAATTGGTGGGCGTATGATTTTCCGGATTTCACATTTCATCGGAGAATTGGCCGTTGCAAAAGAAAAAAGGCGGTGCGCCGAAATGTAGCACCGCCTTTTCTGCCAACTATGCGCCGATTCAGCTAGCGCAGCCCACCAGTCAGATTTCGCCACCGGGTACGATCGGCATGCCGGGGGCGAAGCGTTCGAGTGAGAACGGAGCGAGATCCACGCCCGCATCGCGACCGATGGCAATATCGGCAGCAGCGCGTCCCGCAGCCGGTCCGATGCCGAAGCCGTGGCCCGAAAATCCCGTTGCAACGGTCAAACCAGGAACCGTTGCGCACGCACCGATATACGGAATGATGTCGGGCGTGACGTCCATATAGCAGGCCCATTCCTGCACGATCTGCGCGTCCTTGAAGGCAGGGAAAAGCCGCGACATGCTGGCCATCGCGGCCGCCACACCACGCTGCGAGGGCGCGGGGTCCATCGTGCGTGTGCGCTCGAACGGGCTGCGCTCGTTGGCGTTCCAGCCCGGACGATCGCGAAACTCACGAAGCGCGGCGGCATCGAAGCGCGGACGAATCGAGCGCCAGCTTTGCTTGAGCAATGGCGTGTATTCGCGCAGAAAGCGCAAGCCGTCGGGGCTGACCGGCGTATAGCGATGACCGCTGTAGCCGATGGTATAACCGCCGTCCAGGCGCTTGCGGTAGCCGATATCGCCGAGCCAGCCGCAAGTGGGCGGCCCGTTCTCGACAGGCGACGTGCGTAGCACGGTACCCAGCACTTTCAATTGCGGCAGGCGGATGCCCTCATGCGCGCAGAAGAGGCTGGACCACGCGCCGCCCGCGAGAATCACGGCATCGCAGGCAATCCGGCCACGGCTCGTCACGACGCCAGAAACACGCCCCGCAGAACGTTCGAGTGCGCGCACTGAGCAATGCGCCACGATGGTCGCGCCGCGCGCCTGTGCTGCGCGGGCGAGGGCGGGTGCGGCGCGCTGAGGTTCGGCGCGACCATCGGTCGGCACGAACAGGCCCGCGCGAAACGTGCGCGACGCACCAGGCAAGAGCTTTGCGAGATCCGCGCCGCGCAGCATTTGCGCGCCGGTGTCGTAAGCAGCGGCATCGCTGAACCACTGCTGAAAACCCGCCTCGTCTTCTTCCGATTCGCCGATATATAGCACGCCGCATTCGCGATAGCCCACATCGGCGCCCACTTTATCGGCCATCGCGCGCCAATGGCGCATGCTTTCGGTGATGAGCGGCATCTCGCGCATATCGCGGCCCGCCTGGCGGCACCAGCCCCAGTTGCGGCTCGATTGTTCGCCGGCGACATAACCCTTCTCGCAGAGCACGACGCTCACGCCCTGCGAAGCAAGATGCCACGCCGCCGATACGCCGATGATGCCTCCGCCGACGATCACGACATCCGCGCGCGCAGGCAGCGATTCAGCCGAAGGTACGGCGTCCACATACGGTCCCATCCTGTTTTTCCTTTTTTGCGGGCGGCGCGCAGATGATGCGCACCGCCGTGTTTTTTTGCTGGAGCGGGGCAGTATACGGTGAGGACGCCGTGAATAAGGACTCAGTGCGCAACTTCGGGCGCGACGGCGCGGCGCGCCATGCCCCAGTAGAACAGCGCGGCGCAGCCCGCGATTGCGCCGCCGATCACGAAGGCAAGCGTGTACGAGCCAGTGCGATCGACGATGAAGCCCGCAACAACCGGTGAGAATGCTCCGCCAAAATAGCCGCCAAAATTCTGGATCGCACTGACCGATGCGATCATCGAGCGCGGTGCGATATCGCCCGCAAGCGCCCACGCGTTGCCGATGGTTGCCGCAATGCAGGCAAGGCCTAGCGTCATCAGCGTAATCGTCGCACCGATCGTATGCACGAAGGGAAGCGCGATGGCGCAGAGCGCCGCGCCCAGCGAGCAGATCACGATCAACACGCGCTTGGCGACCATCGGCGAGGCGACGCCGCGATCCACCAGTTTCGCGGCGATAAAGCCCGCGAGGATCTCGCCCGCCGCGCCGCCGAACCACGGAATGCTCGCGTAGAACCCGAGTTGCACGAGCGAGATATGAAAGCGGTCAATCAGATAAAGCGGCAGAAACACGAGGAAAAGATTCCATAGCCAGATCGCGCAGAAATAGCCGAGTATCATGCCCCACACGCTTTGCGAGGCAAACAGCGCACGCCATTTGATTGGCGCGTTTGCTAGCGAGTGTTCGCGCCCGCCGCCGCCCGCTTCGATATAGGCGAATTCCTCGCGTGACAGACGCTGGCTTTGCGCGGGATTGCGATAGAGCAGCAGAAACAGCGCGGCAAATACGATGCCGAGCAGGCCCGTCACATGAAAGAGCGAGCGCCAGCCGAATGAGATCATCAGCGCCACCAGCACGGCAGGCGCGAGCGCAGGGCCCCATTTCGACGACGAATCCCAGATGCCGGTGGCAAAGCCGCGCTCCTTGGCGGGAAACCATGCGGCGGTGATTTTGGCCGAGGTGGGCCAGCACGGCGCTTCGCCCACGGCCAGCAACACGCGCATGACCACCAGCCCCGCGACCGAGCCGACTACGCCAGTGAGGAGTGTGGCCACGCTCCACCAGATCATGCCGATCGCGTAGACACGTTTCGCACCAAAGCGGTCGATGATCCAGCCGGCAGGCAATTGCATGACCGCGTAAGTCCACGAAAACACCGTGCCGAGCAAACCGATCTGCGTGCGCGTGAGGCCAAGATCGTGAATCATGCCGGGCGCGGCAATCGCCAGATTCGCACGGTCCAGATAGTTGATGATGCCGCCGATCAACAGCCACGTCAGCACATGCCAGCGGAAGTTGGCGCGTGTAGTGGTGGGGGCAGCGGCAGCGTTCGCAACAAGCTTGTCGTCCATCTCGTCTCCTGGTTCTTTGTGTATTCGCCCAGAGTGTGGGAAATGCATGCTTACGACGGTTTCCTGCGTTCGCTCCATTCTGCGCCTTTGTTGTCGAGGCGAAAAGCAGGGTGGTAAATCTCGTTGTGAGGGAGAGGGATTTCGTAACGGGAGACCAAAATATAAACAGGATGACGAATTAAATTAGACGAAAGTATTAATGAGGTTGATTCATGAAAGCATGCCGATCCAGCGCCTTTATCCCGTGCCGTATCTGGTTTCTAATGCGATCTGGACGTCGCAACGACGCGCAGTCATTCTGGAGTTAGAGCAGATGGAATATCGCAATCTGGGCCGCAGCGGCCTGAAAGTCTCGCCCTTGTGCCTCGGCGCCATGATGTTCGGCGGCGAAACTGACGAGGCCACCTCGAAGCGCATCATCGATAAGGCCTTCGAGCAAGGCGTGAATTTCATCGACACCGCTGATGTCTATCATGCTGGCCGTTCAGAGGAAATCGTGGGCCGCGCCATCGCCGCGCACCGCGACGACTGGGTCGTGGCGACCAAGTTCGGCTACCCCGCGGGTCCCGCGCAAGGCCCAAACCGCCAGGGGCAATCGCGTAAATGGATTTTCCAGAGCGTCGAAGAAAGTCTCAAGCGATTGGGCACCGACTATATCGACGTGCTTTATTTTCATCGCGCGCTGCCCGATTTGCCGCTGGAGGAGAGCGTGCGCGCCGTGGGCGATCTGATCCGCCAGGGCAAGGTCCGCTATTTCGGGCTATCGAATTTCCGTGGCTGGCGCATTGCCGAAGTCGCCCGCATTGCCGATCAACTGGGCATCGACCGCCCGGTTGCAAGCGAGCCGCTCTACAACATCGTGGATCGCAGCGCCGAAGTCGAGCAACTACCCGCCGCCGCGCACTATGGGCTGGGCGTCGTGCCATATAGCCCGCTGGCTCGCGGCGTGCTCACCGGCAAATACACGCCCGATGCGCCGCCGCCCGCCGATAGCCGTGCGGGACGGGGTGACCGCCGTATCCAGCAAACCGAGTGGCGCACCGAGTCGCTGCATATCGCGCAACGCATTGCCGACCATGCCACGCAACGCGGCACGAACGCGATTGCGTTCGCGCTGGCGTGGGTGCTCAACAATCGCATCGTGAGTTCGACGATCGCCGGGCCGCGCACCGAGGCGCATTGGGACAGCTATATGCAGGCGCTCGACCTGAAGTTGAATGCGGACGACGAGCGCTTTATCGACAGCCTCGTGCCGCCCGGTCACGCATCGACGCCGGGTTATACGGATCCGAACTACCCGGTCGAAGGACGCGTGGCTTTCTGATCCCGCCTCAAACCTTCCCGCGATAACGCAACGCATCGATCACCAGCCCGAGCGCGCGCGACGATTGTCGGCGGCTCGGGTAATACGCGTGATAGCCGGGAAACAGCGGGCACCAGTCCTTGAGCACGCTTTTCAGTTCGCCCGCGCGGATATAAGGCAGTGCAACGTCTTCGGGCATGAAAGCCAGGCCGAAGCCGCCCAGCGCGGCGTTGAGCATCTGCGGGACGGTATTGAAGATAAGCTGACCGTCCACGCGTACCTGCAGATCGTGATCATCCTTCTTCAGTTCCCACGCATAGAGACCGCCCGCGCTAGTCAGACGCAGCGAAATGCAGTCGTGCTGAAGCAGATCCTGCGGCGATTTCGGCGCTTTCTTTTTCGTGAGGTACGCGGGCGAGGCGACGATTGCCATCTTCAGATCGGGCGCGATGCGTACGGCGATCATGTCTTTCGCGACCTGATCGCCGGTACGCACACCAATATCGAAGCGGTCGGCCACAATATCGCGCAGCCCGTAATCCACGCTGATTTCCACCTTGATATCCGGATACGCGGGCAGAAAATCCTTGAGCTTCGGCCAGATCACCGTATCGACGGTATGGTCGGTGGCCGTGATGCGGATCGTGCCCGCGGGCTTGTCGCGTAGATCGGCGAGCGCCGCGAGTTCGGTGTCGATCTGCTCGAAGCGCGGCGCAATCGCCTGAAACAGGCGCTCGCCCGCTTCCGTGGTGGAGACGCTGCGCGTGGTGCGTGTCAGCAGGCGCAGTCCGAGACGCGTTTCCAGCGCGCGTATCGTGTGACTGAGCGCCGATTGCGACACGCCCAGTTGCGCGGCCGCGCGCGTGAAACTGCGTTCGCGCGCGACGGCGAGAAAGGCCAGCAGGTCGTTGAAATTTTCGCGCGCCATGTGTAACCCGAATGCGTAGGAAGTGGCGCAAATCCTACCATCGGCGTGGCGCACAGGTATGGCGGCGAATTCAGGCTGTTTCCGTCCCGTTGCTGAAGCCGATAATACCGCTGAGCCCCGGATAGCGTCGCTGCCATGCGAGCGCCAGCACGCCGCAACCGCCAAAAACGATCCCGAGGCTGCCCGCGATCAGCAGCCACGCTGGCAGCGTATCGGCGAAGCGGTAGATAAACGCGAACATGGCGATGCAGCAGGCGATGACGAGCGCGTATTCGATGCGGCGCGGGCTATTCATCGGCTCGAAGGTCTCGGGATTGACGCCCGCATCGACGAATACCTCCGGGTCGAAACGTAGGCCCGGGCGGCGCGCGAGACCGGCGAGAATGGCGGTGACGACTTCGGCGCGATTGTGAAAGCGCAGGCAAAGCACGTCATTGCCGGCCAGGCCCAGACGCAGGCTGGTCTGCTTGATCTCACCGGAAGGCCGGCGTTGCCAGAGCAGCAGGTTCTTGACGATGGCCTGCCGCGAGACGAAGTCGGTGGAAACGTCGTAACGCTCGCGCGGGTTGACGACGATATCCTGCCAGTCCACGCGCGTTTCCACGGCCGTGCGCGCCGCACCGTGCTTGCGGCCAAATCCATAGCGAAAGCCCGTTTCGTCGACCACGAACCATGCGCCCGCATGGATCAGGGCGTCCACGGCGATTGCGCCAATCCAGACGAGCACGGCGTAAATCAACAGCATCAGCAGGCCCAGCACGGGGCCGATCTTCACGGTTTTGTCGATCGCCATTGCCCAGGCGAGGCTGACGCCGACGCCAGCGCACATCAGCAGCATCAGGACGCTGACGAGGCGCGTCGTGAACAGGTCCGGCACGCCTTCCACGTGCGTGGGTGCGCCAGCGAAACGTGCGGGTAAAGCGATGACGCGCGTGGGGGCTTCGGGTACGGGCGGCGGGACGATCTGGAGCGACACGGGGGCGGGTGTTTGCACCGCCCGCACGTGCTCCTGGTGACGACGTTGTTGTCTGGCAGACGCCATGGCTGGTAGGTTCTTGAATTCGAGTGCGGCAAATAATGCCATCGTACGAATTCCCGAACAAGTTACGATGCAGTACGCATCAGCGCGCAATACGCTATATGCCTGGCATTACTGATGAATCGATTCATAGCGCACGATTAGCGCATCGAGATTCGCGCGCGCAAGCGGATCAAAAGAAGCGAATTCATCAGTATGAAACAAAGGTGTGTGCTCACGCAGATGCTTGAGCGCCTGCAAACGCCCGGCGCGGAATACCTCAGCCGGATGGTCGGGGTCTTGCGCCGATTCCTGCGCGATGCCGCGATCGTAGTCGATCAGACGTTCGAGCGGCGCCGCCAGGATGGCCAGATCGGCATCGAGAAATAGCAGGGCAGCGCGCTTTTGCGCGGGATCGCTTGCGCATTCGGGCGGCAGTTTATGCGCCTTGGTTGCGCGTATCCACTGCTCCGCCAATGCCAGATGCGATGCGTGCGCGTGCAACCAGGCGTTGGTGCAATGCACTTGCGTGGTGCGTAGCAGCCACGCAGCGCTATGTGCTTCGTTGTCCGCGTAAGCGGGGAGCGTGGTGGCGTACACGACGTCGTGACCCCACACGGCCAGTTCGATGGCGGGCCAGAGCGCTTCGTCACGAAACGGCGCGAGGTGCGCGAATAATTCGTGCAGGTGCGCCAGCGTGTGATAGAAGCGCTGCGGCTCGCTGTAGGCACCCTGGATCAACGGCCAGACGGCGGGCGTGCCGAAACACGCGTCGCACGAAGCACGCAGCGAGGCAAGCGCGGATGGGGCGAGAGTCGTCATGCGCGCAGCCTACCACTGAAGCCGGCGATCAGGCCACGATTGCCGGATGCGCCTGCACTGGGCCGCCCAGTTGTTCGCGATGCGAAGGCGGCTGGCGACCGTCGATATCCGCGATGCCATACTCGCGCGCCAGTTCCGCGCCCACCAGCACGAGACCAGATTTCGTCGCGCGCTGCGGGTCGCGATAGAGCGCATCGACGAGCCGCCCTGTGAATTGCGGGCTTTCCGCCAGTTCGCTGAAACCCGCATATTGCTCGGGGTGCGCCGCAATCACGCGTGCCGTGCGCTCGGTCTGCAGCATGCCCATCCAGATCGATACGGCCGCTACGCCGAAGGGCCGTAAATCCACCGCCATATCCTTGGCGAATTTGTCCACGCCTACTTTTTGCGCGCCGTACGCCGCGCCGTGCATATAGCAGCTCGCGCCAAACGACGACGTGAACGCAATCAGCCCGTCTCGCTGCGCCGCCATCATCCGCGCCGCATGCCAGCTAGCCACATACGCCGAGCGCAGCCCCACGTTGAGAATATCGACCATTTCCAGCGGCTTTTCCCAGAACGGCGCGGGGCGAATCAATTCGTCATGCAGGACCGTCGCATTGTTCACCAGCACGTCGATGCGTCCGGATTCGGCGCGGATACGCGCGAACACGGCTTCGACCTGGGCGTCGTCGGCATGATCGCAGGGCAGGGCGATACCGCGCCCGCCCAGACGATCGATTTCCGCCGCAGTGGCGTGGATGGTGCCTGGCAGGGGCGCATCGCCTTCGTTTTGCGAGCGGCCCGTCACGTAGACGGTGGCGCCGCTTGCGCCGAGTGCGAGCGCGATGCCCTTGCCCGCGCCGCGCGAGGCGCCGGTGACGAGCGCGACATAATTGGCCATGCTGGCTTGCTCCTTGAAGTTCATGCTTCGATTAGCGGGCGCGCGCTGAACGTTGCGTAGGCAGCGGCCCGAATGGTCTCGACGGAGGCCGTGACGCTTTCTTCCGTCATATCGGCCATATCCGGCAGATCGCCGAGCGGAATAAACGCGCTGATCTCCAGTCCATGCCCCGACAACGCCGGCAATTTCAGCGGACTGGACAGTACATTCAGCCGACGCAGACCCAGATCGCGCAGGATCTGCGAGCCGATGCCGTAATGCCGCTTGCCGGCTGCCGATGCCGATGGCGCATCGCGCCGCTCATGAAAACCGCAATCGAGCAGCACCGCCACGCCTCGGCCACAGGCATCGATGCGCGCGAGCGCCGCGTGCAGGGTCTGGATGTGGGCATCGGCGTGCGCGTGCGGCTGTGCATCGAGCAAATCGAGCAACGACGCGCGTTCCTGCATGCGTACGAGCGTGGGCACATCGGCTTCCGGCTGGCCGCGCACCAGCGCGAGATGCGCCGCGCCGTTCACGCGGTCGCGATACTGGATCGCCTCGAACGTTCCCCATGCGGTATCGATCGAGCGCGCCTGAACGCGCTCGACCAGCGATTCGCGTTCGCTGCGATAGCGGATCAGATCGGCGATAGTGCCGATCTTCAGGCCATGTTCCAGCGCGAAGCGTTTCAGCTCGGGCAGGCGCGCCATGGTGCCGTCGTCGTTCATCACCTCGCAGATCACGGCAGCGGGCGTCAGGCCTGCAAGCGCCGTGAGATCGCAGCCTGCCTCGGTATGGCCCGCTCGCACCAGCACGCCGCCGTCGCGCGCGACGATGGGGAAAACGTGGCCTGGCTGCACCAGATGTTCGGCGCGCACGCCTCGGGCGATAGCGGTGCGGATCGTGTGAGCGCGGTCGGCGGCGCTGATGCCGGTGGTCACGCCTTGCGCGGCTTCGATGCTGACCGTGAAGGCCGTGCCGTACTGCGTGCCGTTGCGGGCGCTCATCGGCGCGAGTTGCAGGTCCGCGGCGTGATCAGCGGTAAGCGTCAGGCAGATCAGGCCGCGTGCGTGTCGCGCCATGAAGTTGATCGCCTCGGGCGTGACGCAATCGGCGGCAATCACCAGATCGCCCTCGTTTTCGCGGTCTTCCTCGTCGACGAGGATCACCATGCGGCCCGCACGCAGCTCCGCAACGATGGTGGCGGTATCGGCCAGTTTCATGGGTTGGGCTCCTCGATGGTGGCGCGCGCAACGAAATGCGGCGCGCGGCGTTCGACAAAAGCGCGGCTCCCTTCGCGGAAATCGGGCTGGGACGTACAGGCGAGAAAGCCGCGTTGCTCGGCGAGCAATTGCGCATCGAGCGTGCGGCCCGGTGCATCGGCGATCAAGTGTTTGGTGGTCGTGAAGGCGGCTGGCGAAAGTGCGGCCAGGCGCTCAGCGCGCTCGCGCGTGGCGCTCGCCAGTTCGGCGGCGGGCACGACCCAGTTCACCAGACCGACGCGCAAGGCGTCGGCGGCGCTATGGTGCTCATCCAGATAGAGCCATTGCGCGGCCACGCGTGCGCCCAGCAGGCGCGGCAGGTTGAAGGTTGCGCCGCCGTCGGGCGATGCGCCAAGTTTGTTGTAGGCGGAGGTGAACGTGGCGTGATCGGCGGCAATTGCCACGTCGCACGCGGCGACCAGCGCGAGACCGAAGCCCGCCGCCGCGCCGTTGACGCTGGCCATCACCGGCTTGGGCGAGCGCGCGAGGGTTGCGACCGCAAGCTGCGCGTGGCGCACCAGCTTGCCGATGGCGCGCGTGCGGCGCGCTTCCGGCAGGTCGAGCGCGCTGCGCATGGCCTCCACGTCGCCGCCCGCCATGAAGGCGCGGCCCGCGCCGGTCAGCACGATGGCGCGCACGGTGCGGTCCTGCGTGAGGCGTTCCAGTTGCGCGCACAGCTCGACAGCCATCGCGTTGTCGAGCGCGTTGAGCGCATCGGGGCGATTGAAGGTGAGCGTGGCCACGCCGTCGGCCCGGGTGAGAAGAATGGAGTCGCGAAGGGAGTCGGTCATGGCGCGATCAGCGATGAAACGCGGCGCGCAGGGCGCGGGCGCTGAAGTCGAGCACGGCGTCGGCGGCGTCGAGCACGCCAAGGAAGCTGGCGAAACCGTGGATCTGGCCGGGCCAGCGCACCAGCGTTGCGGCCACGCCCGCCTGGGCGAGACGCGCGGCGTAGTGCTCGGCTTCGTCGCGCAGCGGGTCGCATTCGGCGCTTACGATGGTTGCGGACGCAACGTGGTCGAGACGCTCGGTGCCCAGCGGGCTGGCGAGCGGCGCGGCGCGGTCGGTACTGCCTTCGTCGGCGCCGAAATATTGGTTCTTGAACCAGCGCATCAAGCCGGTATCGAGCAGATGGCCCTGGCCGTAGGTGTCGTACGAAGGATGCTCGTGGGCGCAATCGAGCACGGGATAAAGCAGGAGCTGATGCGCGATGGCCACTTCGCTGCGCAATTGCTGCGCGCACACGGCGGCCAGATTGCCGCCTGCGCTGTCACCGGCCACGGCCAGTGCACCCGTGCGTGCGCCAAGGTGAGCGGCGTTGGCTACGGCCCAGCGCACGGCGGCCAGCGCGTCTTGCGCGGCTGCGGGGAAACGTGCCTCGGGTGCGAGCCGGTAGTCGATGGAAAGCACGAGCGTGCGGGCGCGTGCAGCGAGCGTGCGGCAGAGATTGGCGTGCGAGTCGATCCCGCAGGCCACGAAGCCGCCGCCGTGGAAGAACACGGTGAGCGGCAGCGCTTCGCCGCCGTGATTGATCGGACGATAGAGCCGGACGGCGAGCGGGCCAACATCGCCTGGCAGCGTCAGGTCATCTTCGGCGGCGATGGCGTCGCCGGGGCCGAATGCGTTGGCCGCGCCGCCCGCTGCGAGCGCGGCGCGATAGCTGGCGGCGTCGAGCAGGGCGTAGTCAGGCGCGGGCGCGCCGGCCAGCGAGGCGATCAGCGCGGCGGCCTGGGGATCGAGCGCCATGCGGGTTTCTCCTTGGTATTGAACGGGATAAGCGATAAAAACGCGTCAATCGAGGCTGAAACAGCGCCAGACGGCGTCATTGAGCGCATTGGAGCGTTTCGGCACGTCGGTGGCATCGTCCGATCAGACGAGGGGCAGGCGTGCTGAACGGCGTAATGTCTGGTAAGGGGCAAGGCGGGCGATTCGATGCGCGCATTCCCCCCACACAACGCGTCCAGCAATGAGGCGCGGGATACGTAGAAAACTCAGGAGACGCGAGGCGATGCACCGGCCAGGGGAATCTCCCGATGCCGATCGCATGACAGCCCCGTAAAGTTGGCCGTCGCAAAAAGCGACGAGCAGGCGGCATGGAGGACGGAGACCGTGTTGATGGAGACGAGATGGGCCCCGGAAGAGGGCCAGGACGCGAGCGCCGTGGCGGGCATCGACGTTCCGCAGTTCAGCGCGCTACTCGCGCGCATCTACCAGGGGCCGCTCGAAACGGTGCCCTGGAAGGCCGCGCTGGAACTGATACGCGTCCATCTGGACGCGAGCTATACCACGCTGATCCTGCGCTCGCCTTCGAGCGACCGGCGTGGGCTGATGGTTCACGCGGCCGAAAGCGGCGCGGGCGCGCCCAACGACGCGTCGTATAACGACTATTACTATTCGCTCGATCCGTTCGTGGGCCTGCCCGCCGAGCGCGTGGTGACCGTGGACGAGGTATTCGGCGAAACCGGCTGGCTCTCTAGCGAGCTATACAAGCAGTTCCTGCAACCCGCCGATGTGCGCTACATCATGGGCGCGGATCTGCGCACCGAAACCGGCGTGGAGTGTCGCTTTCGCGTCTGCCGCAAACATGGCGTCGCGCATTTTTCCGCGCGTGACAAGGCGTTTTGCGCACTGCTGCTGCCGCATCTGCGCCGTGCAGTGGAACTGCATTCGCGCCTGGACGTGGTGGAGTCCGAGCGCACGCTCTACGCCAGCGCCATCGACCGCATGCTGGTGGGCACGGTCACGCTCGACGAAAGCGGCGCGATCATGAGCACCAATAGCGTCGCCGATGAAATCCTCGCGGAAGCCGATGGCATGCGCATCGCGCACGGCCATGTGGAAGCCACCGATAGCCACGAAAACCGCACGCTGCAGCGGTTGATCCGCCACGCGATGATGGGGCATTTCGGCACCGCCGGGCCGCTGGTGGAGGCGATGCCGGTCACGCGCAGCGGCGACCGGCCGAAGCTGGGCGTGCTGGTGCGCACGGTGCCGCTGTCCGACTGGTCCGAGGACAATCGCCGCCGTCCCGCAACGGTGCTGTTCTTGCGCGACCCGGACCGCAAATCGCAGCGCTCGCAGGAGATTGTGCGCAAGCTGTTCGACCTCACGCCCGCCGAGACCTCGCTTGCGCTGCTGCTCACCAACGGCCTCACGCTCGAAGAAGCTGCCGAGGAACTGGGCATCAGCAAGAACACGGCGCGCGCGCATCTGCGCTCGATCTTTTCGAAGACGGGTGTGACGCGTCAGGCCACGCTCGTGCGGATTCTGCTGGGCAGCGTGGTCCCGCTGGGCTAACCCGCCGTGATGAAGCGGCGTACGAAAGGCGGCCTCAGCGTCGCCTTTCGTGCCTTAAACAAGGTGTTTTTGCGTGAGCACCAGCAATGCGCCGTTGCGATCCTCCAGCACCGCGCGCAATTCGTGTGGTCCTTGCTGCACCGGCACGCGCACCGACGCGCCCGCCGCCACCACGCGCGCCATCGCCGCATATAAATCGTCATCCTCAGCAATCTTGAAGGTGAGCGCGGGACGCTCGACGATACGCTCGTCGCCCGCTACCAGCGCGATCGTGAGCGGACCGCCTTCCAGCGCGCAATAGCGCTCGCCATCTCGCATTTTCACCGTCAGCCCGAGACCGTCGACAAAGAACGGCAGCGCCGTGTCGATCGTCTCCACCGGGTACAGCATCATCGAAGCCTTCATCGCTTTTTTCCCCTTGATTCATGTCTTGTGTGGTCATGCCACGAGGCGATCCTAACGCGCGCATCGCCGCGCGCCATGTCCGATTGGACTAGGCCGCAAAGCCTTTCTGTGGCGGCTTCAATGCCTGCTTCAACGCGTTAATCCAAACAGACGATGCAGCACGAGCCCTGCGCGCCGACACTTCGTTTCGTGGACCGTCACGCGGTTCCCAGTTCGCCCACCTTGCCCATCCACGGCGCGGCACGGCGGCAAGACCGACACAACAAGGAGACACCCGCGATGAAGTTTTCCCTGATCTACGAAGCCCAGACCACCGATGCGTCGCGCGAGGGCGACCACCGCGTCTTCAAGGAGACCGTCGAACAGGCGCTGCTGGCCGAGCAGATGGGCTTCGACACCGTCTGGTGCGTCGAGCACACCTCGCTGACGAATTACGCGCACATGAGCGCGCCGGAAACCTTTCTCGCCTATCTCGCGGGCCGCACCACACGCATCGGCCTCGGGCATGGCGTGATCTGCCTGCCGCCCGCCATGAACCATCCGATCAAGGTGGCGGAGCGCGTGGCGATGCTCGACATTCTTTCGCAGGGTCGTGTGCATTTCGGCGTCGGCAAGGGCGGCAGCCAGCAGGAAGCGGGCGCGTTTGGTTACGACCTCGCAGAACTGCAACCGATGATCGACGAATCGATGTATCTCGTGCCGAAGATGTTCGTGCAGGACGAGATCGAGCACAACGGCCAATATATCAAGATTCCTAAGCGTCCGATTCACCCGAAGCCGTATCAGGATCCGCATCCGCCCATGTACATGGCCTGTACCAATAGCGACGGCCTGCTGCGCGCGGGGCAACGCGGTCTGGGCGCGCTGGTGCTGGGCTTTGGCGGCCCGGACGAAGTGGCGAAGAAAAACGCGCTCTACCGCGAAGCGTGGCGCACCCGCAAGGCCGAAGATCAAGTGGGTTTTCGCCCGACCGAGCATCTCGCCGCGCTGTGCCCGGCCATCGTCATGGCGGACGGCCAGCAGGCCCGCAAGATCGGCATTCGCGGCCAGCGCTATTTCATGGAGTCGCTGGCGTACTGGTACACGGGCGGCGAGCGTCCGGACCCGGCTAACTGGGGCGACGATCTCGTGCAGGCCGACAGCGGCCAGATGGTGATCCGCTCGCGCTTCGCCTCGGAAGAAGTGGTGGTGGACTTCAGCGATCCCGCGCTTTCGATGATGAACCCCAATCACTCTTACGGCACGGTGGATGACTGCATCGGTTATGTAGGACGACTGATGGAAGCGGGTGTGGATGAGGTGCTGTTCCTCTGCCAGATGGGCACGGTGCCGCACGAAGCGCAGCTCGAAACCATCCGCAATATCGGCGAACACGTGATTCCGTACTTCAACCGCGTGAAGGCGCGCGCCGTCGCGTAAGCGTCAAGCCAGCGCCATCGACATCGAGATCAAGAAGAAACAAGGAGACAGCGGTGTATCGAGAACAAAAGCGTGAACACGATTCAAACGATTCGGCCGCTCTCGCGGCGGACCTGATCGCGCGCGCCCAGGCGCTCGCGCCCGTGCTGGCGCAGCGCGCGGACGCCGCCGAGGCCGAAGGGCGCATTCCCGCCCAAACGCTCGCCGATCTGCAGGCGGGGGGCTTCTTCAAGGTGCTCCAGCCTGCTCGCTACGGCGGCTATGAACTGGACCCGCAGGTGTTCTTCGAAATCCAGATGGCGCTGGCGCGCGGCTGCATGTCCACCGCGTGGGTGTACGGCGTGGTGGGCGTGCACAACTGGCAGATCGCACTGTTTGACGAGCAGGCCCAGCGCGATGTCTGGGGCGACGATCCCTCGACGTTGATCGCGTCCACCTACATGCCGGTGGGCAAGGTCACGCCCGTTGAAGGCGGCTTCCGGCTTTCGGGCCACTGGAAGTTTTCGAGCGGGAGCGAACTATGCGAATGGGTTTTCCTGGGCGCGCTGGTGCCGCCCGCGCGTGACGGCGAACCGCCCGAGTACCGTACTTTCCTGCTGCCAAAGAGCGCCTATCGCATCGAGCGCGACTGGGATGTATTGGGGCTGCGCGCAACGGGCAGCCACGATATCGTCGTCGATGATGTGTTCGTGCCCGCGTATCGCACGCACAAGGCCGTGGACGGCATGATGGGCACGAGCCCGGGCCTGGCTGTCAACGATGCGCCGCTGTTTCGCCTGCCGTTCGCGCAGATTTTCGTGCGGGCGGTGTGCACGGCGTGCATCGGCGCGCTGCAAGGCGCGGTGGACGACTTTACCGCTTATGCGGCGAATCGCGTGAGCGCCAATAGCGGCGCAAAGACCAGCGACGATCTGGGCGCACAGAGTGCGTGCGCCAATGCCTCCACCGCCATCGACGAAATGCAGGTGCTGTTGCGCCGCAATTTCGCGGAGTTGCTGGCCGCTGCGCGAGGCGGCCCGGACGTACCGATCGAACGCCGCGTGCTGTTTCGCTATCAGTCCGCGCAGGTGGCTGAGCGCTGCGCGCAGGCAGCCAATACGCTGCTGCGCTACGCCGGCGGCAATGGCATCTATCGACGCAATCCGCTGGTGCGCCGCTTTCTCGATCTGCACGCAGCGCGCGCGCACTACGCCAACAACGTTGACCGCTTCGGGCAGAACCTGGGCGCGGTGATGCTCGGCCGTCCCAACACGGACTTCTTCATCTGAGGGCGGCGATCATGAGCGAGCAGCCCATGCAGAGCGAAATACAGACGGAAACCTTCGACGTGGTGATCGTCGGCTCCGGCGCGGGCGGCCTGCTCGCCGCGTGCCGCGCTGCCGATCAGGGGCTTTCCGTGGTGGTGCTGGAAAAGAGTGGGGAATATGGCGGCACGTCGGCGGTGTCGGGGGGCGGCATCTGGGTGCCGTGCAATCACCACATCGCCGAAGCGGGCGGCCAGGACTCGCGCGAAACGGCGCGCATCTATATGAACGCCTGCATCGAAGGCGCGAGTTCGCCCGCGCGCGTGGATGCGTATCTGGACAGCGCGCCTGAAATGCTGCGTTATCTGGAAGCGCGCACGCCGGTGCGTTACCAGTCGTTGCCGCGTTACGCCGATTATTTCCAGGACCGGCCAGGCGCGATGCCGGGTTATCGCGCGCTCGATCCGCTGCCCTTTGATGGCGGGCGTCTAGGCGCTGAATTCCGGCGCTTGCGCGCGCCGTCGCCTGGCACGCTGATTGGCGGACGGGTGGCGGTAACGTCGAAAGAAGCGCATACGTTGCTGTCGAAAGAGCGTGGTTTCATGACGCTCGCGCTGCGCCAGTTCGGGCGCTACTGGCTGGATATCGGCGCGCGGCTGCGTTCGCGTCGCGACCGGCGGCTTACGCTGGGTAATGCGCTGGTGGGTGGTCTGCGTTACGCGCTGCTCGAACGCAAGGTGCCGCTCTGGCTCGATACGCCCATGCGTGATCTGATCGAATTCGATGGCCGTATCGAAGGCGTGCTGGCTGAACGCAAGGGCAGGCCGTTGCGCGTGCTGGCGCGGCGCGGCGTGATTCTCGCGGCGGGCGGATTCGAGCGCAACCAGGCGTTGCGCGAGCGCTATCTGCCGCAACCGACCAACGCGCAATGGAGCGCCACGCCGCCGCACAACACCGGCGACGCGATGATGGCGGGCGAGCGCGCAGGCGGCGCACTGGCGTTGATGGAGCACGTCTGGGGCGCGCCGACGCTGCGCGTAGCGGACGAAGAGAAGCAGCGCGCCTTGTTCGTGGAGCGCAATCTACCGGGCTGCGTGATCGTCAACGGCCACGGGCGGCGCTTCGTCAACGAGGCCGCGCCATATTCAGAATTCGTGCCCGCGATGTATCGCGATCATGCGAAGACCGGCGCGTGCCTGCCCGCGTGGATGATTTTTGATGCGTGCTTTCGCAAGCGTTATCCGTGTGGGCCGATCATGCCCGCTTCGATGATGCCCGATGCACGTATTCCGGACTCCTTCAAATCGATTCTGCATCGCGCAGATTCGCTCGAAGCGCTGGCTGCGCAAATCGGCGTCGATAAAGCTGGGCTGCAAGACACCATCGCGCGCATGAACGCCTATGCCGCAAGCGGCGTGGATGAAGAGTTCGGCAAGGGCGGCAACGTTTTCGATACCTACTACGGCGATCCCACCGTGCAGCCCAATCCGTGCCTCGCGCCGATTGGCGACGCGCCGTTCTACGCCGTGCGCATCGACGCTGGCGACATCGGCACCAAAGGCGGACTCGTCACCGACGAGAACGCCCGCGTGCTGCGCGCGGACGGCAGCGTCATCGCGGGTCTCTATGCGATCGGCAATACCAGTGCATCGGTGATGGGCGCGAGTTATCCGGGCGCGGGTTCGACCCTTGGCCCCGCGATGACCTTCGGCTATCGCGCCGCCGATCACTGCGCGGCACACAGCGCCCGCGCTTCACAGAACATAACCGCGCAAACGCAACCCGAGCTTCGTGGAGTCACATCATGACCGACCTTTCCCTTGAACCGCTGCGCGCCGACATGCTGCTCGCGATGCGCCGCCTCGCGCGCTCGGTCGCCGTGATCAGTTGCTGCGACGGCGAGCGACGCTATTCAATGTCGGCCACGGCGGTCGATTCGCTCTCGACCGAGCCGCCATCGCTGCTTATCTGCATCAACCAGTCGTCGTCGATCTATCCGCCGCTGGCGGCAGGCGCGGACTTTTGCGTGAATCTGCTGGCCGCGCGCCAGCAAGACATCGCCATCGATTGCAGCGGCCGCCTCAAGGGCGAAGAGCGCTTCACGAGCGGCGACTGGCAGCGTTGCGAACAGGGCGTGCCTTATCTGCACGATGCGCAGGCGAATCTCATCTGCACGCAGGATGGCCGCTTCGATTACGGCACGCATACGGTGTTTATTGGCAAGCTGCGCGAAGTAAAGTTGAGCGGCGAGGTGGAACCGTTGCTCTATGTCGATGGTGCTTACACGACGGCGGCAACTGCCGCTGCGGCAAGCGTATGAACACGGGCGCCACGCCAGTCGAACCTCCGCTCGTCGTCGCCGATGCCGATGCGCATTGTTGGCACGACCGCTGCGGCGTGCTGATCGCAGGCTTTGGCGCGGCAGGCGCGTGCGCGGCGCTCGAAGCGGCGCAGGCGGGCGCGCGCGTGTGCATCGTCGAACGCTTCGATGGCGGCGGCGCGAGCGCGAAAAGCGGCGGCGTTGTCTATGCGGGCGGCGGCACACCGTATCAGCGCGAGGCGGGCTATACGGATACGCCCGAAGCAATGGCAGCCTATCTGCGTGGCGAAGTGGGCGACGCGGTCACGCCCGCCGCGCTCGAACGCTTTTGCCAGGGCAGCGTGGCGCAACTCGCGTGGCTCGAACGCCACGGTGTGCGCTTCAACGCGGCGATGCCCGCGCGCAAGACCTCCTATCCACCCGAGCGCGCGTTTCTCTATTACTCGGGCAACGAGGCAGTGGGCGATGCGCCTGCCGTGCCACCTGCGCCGCGCGGTCATCGCGTGGTGTCGCGCGGGATGTCCGGGCGCGCGCTGTTCGCCACACTGCGTAATGCGGTTGAAGCGGAGCCCAACGTCGAAATCGTGCGCCATGCGAGCGTGCGCAGATTGATCGTCGATACAACGGGGCGCGTGATCGGCGCGCAGATCTGGCGCGTCAAGGCGGGCAGCGCGCAACGCCGTCATGCACGCCTCGCGCGTTGGGCAGACAAACTCCACAACGGGATGCCCGCGCTGGCCGACCGCTTGCGCGCAGCGTTGCACCGGCTGGAAATGCGCGAGAGCGAAGCGCTCGACATTCGCGCCGATGCGGTCGTGCTCGCCACCGGCGGCTTCATCTTCAACCGCGAAATGATGGCCCAGCATGCGCCGCGCTATCTCGCCAACTGGCGTCTGGGCACCACGGCCTGCGATGGCTCGGGCATTCGTCTGGGCGTATCGGCGGGCGGTATCGCCGATCGCATGGAACGTGTTTCCGCGTGGCGCTTCATCAATCCGCCCTTCGCATGGGCGCGTGGCTGCGTGGTCGATGCGCGCGGCGAGCGCTTCTGCAACGAAGAAGTCTATGGCGCGACGCTCGGCCATGCGATGTGCGAAACGCGCGACGGGCGAGCGTGGCTGATCCTCGACGCCGCGCTGGTGCGCGAAGCGTTGCGCGAATGTCTGCGCGGGCGCTTGTGGGCCTTCCAGAGCGTGCCTGCACTGATGCTGATGCTCGCAAACCGGCGTCGCGGAGAGACGCCAGCGCAACTCGCCGCACTGATCGATGCCGATCCCGTTACGCTCGAACGCACGCTCGCCGACTATCGCGCTGCCAACGCGAAGGGCCATGACGAAGCCTTCGGCAAGTCCGCGGCGATGCTCGCGCCGCTGGCGCGTGCGCCTTACTACGCGCTCGATATTTCCGCAGCGAGCCGGGTATTTCCATGTCCGGCGATCACCTTAGGTGGGCTGCGCGTCGACGAAAGCACGAATGCCGTGCTGCGCGAAACGGGGGCTGTCATTCCCGGATTGTTTGCAGCGGGCCGCGCAGCGCGCGGCATGGCCTCGCATCACTACGTTAGCGGCCTTTCGCTGGCTGACTGCGTGTGGTCGGGCCGCCAGGCAGGACGGGCCGCCGCGCGCGAAGTCCTCGCGGCAAAGCAGGCGCAGGAAGCGCAAAGAATAAACGTTGCAGGCGCAACCGTATTACCCCTTCATCCACTGACACATTGATAAAGAGAGAACGAAGATGGGAGACAGACTCAAGGGCAAGATCGCCATTATCACGGGCGCCGCAAGCGGCGTGGGCAAGGCCGACGCGCTGCTGTTCGCGGCGCAGGGCGCACGTGTAGTCCTGACCGATCTGAACGAGGAGGCAGGGCGCGAAGTGGCCGCGCAGATCGGCGACGCGGCCTTGTTCGTTCGTCACGACATTGCTTCGGAAACAGGCTGGAATGATGTGTTCGGCGCGACGCAGAAGCACTTTGGCACACCCAACGTGCTGGTCAACAACGCGGCCATTCTGCAACTCGGCAGCATCGAAGACGCCACGCTCGAACAATGGCAGCGCATCATGCGCATCAACGCCGAAGGCTATTTCCTCGGCTGCCAGGCGGCCGTGCGGGCGATGAAGGACACGGGCGGTGCGATCGTCAATATGTCGTCGGTGGCGGCGCTGGGCGGTTTGGGGATGTTTTGCGCGTATTCGGCCAGCAAGGGCGCGGTCACGGCGCTCACCCGCGCCATCGCCGCGCACTGCAAGACCCAGGGCTACAAGGTTCGCGCCAACACCATCCACCCCGACGGCATCCTCACGCCGATGACCGAACCGTTCTTTGGCTCTGCCGAAGCGGGACGCGCGCAGCTCACGGAGTCGGTCGATCCGGCCTCGCGCATGTGCCTGCCCGAAGACATCGCGCAGCTGGTGCTGTTCCTCGCCTCCGATGAATCGCGCTTCATCAACGGCAGCGAGTACCGCATCGACAACGCCCAGATGATCATGGGCGTCGCCTGACGCATGCACGCGAGTCCTGCCATGACCGAAGCGCGTTTTCATCGGCTGCGTGTGGCCGAGGTGATTGCCGAAAGCGCCGATGCGCGCTCGTTCGTGTTCGACGTGCCGGGCGCGCTCGCCGATGCGTTCGCGTATCGGCCCGGGCAGTTTCTCACGCTGCGCCTGCCGCACGGCGAGACCGCGCTGCAGCGCTGCTATTCGCTCTCCAGCGCGCCAGGCGTTGACGTCGCGCCGAAGATCACGGTCAAGCGCGTGCGCGACGGACGCGCGTCTAACTGGCTATGCGACGCCGTGCAGCCCGGCGACGAACTCGACGTGATGGCGCCCGCAGGCGTCTTCACGCCTCGCTCGCTCGACGACGATCTGCTGCTGTTTGCAGGCGGCAGCGGCATTACGCCGGTGCTGTCGATCCTCAAGGCGGCGCTGGTGGGCGGTCGCGGCATGCTTACGCTGATCTATGCGAATCGCGACGAATCGTCGGTGATTTTCGGCGTGACGCTGCGTGAACTCGCGCAGCGTCACCCGGGCCGATTGCGGGTGATTCACTGGCTCGACAGCGTGCAGGGCGTGCCGCAGCAGCGCCATCTGGAAGAACTGGCGCGCCCGTGGAGTCAGCAGAGCGCCTTTATTTGCGGTCCCGCGCTGTTTATGGAAAGTGCGCTCGCGGCGCTGCTGGCGCTGGGTCTGCCGCGCGCGAAGATTCATGTCGAGCGGTTTCTCTCGTTGCCCGATCTGCCTGCCGAACCGGTTGCGCGGGCAACAACTGGCGAAGGCATTGCGGCGAATGTCGAAACGCAACTGGACGGCGCGAACCATCGCTTCGTCTGCGAGCCCGGCGAAACCCTGCTGGATGCGATGGAGCGCAGCGGTCTCGCGCCGCCCAGTTCATGCCGCAGCGGTCTGTGTGGCGCGTGCATGTGCCGGGTCGAAGCGGGTGCTGTCACACTCGACGATCACGCCTCGCTCGACGACGACGAACGCGCGGCCGGCTGGACGCTTGCGTGCAGCGCACGGCCCGCAAGCGCCGAAATCCGCATCGTGTTTCCAGACTAGCGCGCTACGCGCCTGTATGGCCCGCGCAGGGTTGCTCAATTCAGCGCCGCCGCAGCGATTCGCGCGGCGGCGCTCGTCTTTTTGGAGTCCTTATATGACGCCTCACGACATTCTCACCACGCCCGCGCTGATCGCCCGCGGCGCGGCGCGCTACGGCGCGCGTCTGGCGATCGAATCGCCCGCGCTGAGCCTAAGCTATGCGCAACTCGACGCAGCACGCATCGAAGCGGCCCGCGCGCTGATGGCCTGCGGCATCGTAGCGGGCGACCGCGTTGCGGTCTGGGCCCCGAACGTGGCCGAATGGATCGTCGCGGCGCTGGCGATCCAGAGCGCGGGTGCGGCGCTCGTGCCCGTCAATACCCGCATGAAAGGACTGGAGGCGGGCGCGATTCTCGCCGATAGCGGCGCGCGCGTGCTGTTCTGCTGCGGCGAATTCCTTGGCGAGCAGTATCCGTCGATGCTTGCGCCGTATCGGCCTGCGTCGCTCGAACGCGTGATTGTGTTCGACGGTGCGCTTGAACATGCCTGCGAAAGCTGGTCGTCGTTTATCGCGCGCGCCGATCAAACTTCCCTCGAAGCGTTCCATGCCCGTGAGGCGGAAGTCGGCCCCGACACGCTGATGGACGTGATGTTCACCTCGGGCACGACGGGCCGCCCGAAAGGCGTGATGACCACGCATGGCCAGAATCTGCGCGGCGCGCATGACTGGGCGCAGATAGCAACGCTGCGCGAAGGCGATCGCTATCTGATCGTCAATCCGTTCTTTCATGCCTTTGGGTATAAGGCGGGCTGGCTGGCGGCGCTGGCGAGCGGCGCAACCGTGCTGCCGCATCGGGTGTTCGATCCGCAGGCGGTTCTCGAACGCGTGGTGCGCGAGCGAATTTCCGTGCTGCCGGGGCCGCCCACGCTCTATTACGCGCTGCTCGACGCGCCCGATCTCGCGCATCTCGACCTCAGTTCCCTGCGCGTAGCCGTGACTGGCGCAGCCGCCATCGCACCGAGCCTGATCGAACGCATGCGTGCGGAGCTGGGTTTCGAAACCGTGTTGACGGGCTACGGCCTCACGGAAAGCTGCGGCTTTGCCACGCTTTGCCGCCAGGGCGACGATGCCCAAACCGTCGCGCAGACGTCGGGCCGCGCGATGCCCGGCGTCGAATTGCGCATTGCCGCCCTTAACGGCGATGCCTTACCCGCAGGCGAGACCGGCGAAGTCTGGGTGCGGGGCTATAACGTCATGCGCGGCTATCTGGGCGACGCGGCGGCCACGGCCAGCGCCGTCGATCCACAAGGCTGGCTGCATACTGGCGACATCGGCTCGCTCGATGCGGGTGGCAATCTGCGCGTGACGGATCGCATCAAGGACATGTTTATCGTCGGCGGCTTCAACTGTTATCCGGCGGAGATCGAGCGGCTGTTCGCGGCGCATGACGCGGTGGCGCAGATCGCCGTGGTGGGCGTGCCGGACGAGCGGCTGGGCGAAGTCGGGCACGCGTGGGTGGTGCTGCGCGCGGGCGCACAAACAGACGCCGATACGCTCGTGCAATGGGCGCGCCGCAACATGGCCAATTACAAGGTGCCGCGCCGCATCGAGATTGTTGCCGCATTGCCCACCAGCGCTGCCGGCAAGGTGCTCAAGTACCGCCTGCGCGCAGCCTTCGCGGAGGGCGCGAGCGCCTGAAGAAGCCATGCACTTCATAGTCCCAACAGACGATGTTGGGACTCCCCCCCGCGGCCAGAATAGACCTCACTACAACGGGTTATCTGGAGGGGCGAAGATGAGCGATGTGCGGGCATTGGGCTACGTCGTCGTGCAGTCGGCGGATGCGGGCAAGTGGCGCGACTATGCGCGCGACGTGCTGGGCATGCAGACGCACGACGTCGATACGGCGGATGGCGGCGCGCTGTACCTCAAGATGGACGAGCGCGACTTCCGCTATCTGATCGTGCCGGGCAAAGAGGAGCGCTACTTCGCCTCGGGCTGGGAACTGGCCGATGAAGCCGCGCTCGCCGCGCTCACCGCAAAGCTGCAAAAAGCGGGCGTCGAAGCGCATCGCGGCAGCGCGCACGATATCGCGCTGCGCCGCGTCCAGTCGATGGTCTGGTGCCTCGATCCCTCGGGCAACCGCCATGAATTCTTCTGGGGCGTGCGCGCCGACTTCCGCCGCTTCGTCTCGCCGGTGGGCGTGCCCGGTTTCGTGACCGGCGCGATGGGGCTGGGCCACACGGTGCTGCCCGCACCGGCCTTTGACGCCACCGATACCTTCCTGCGCGACGTGCTGGGCTTTGGTCTGTCCGACATCTATCGCGTGCGTTTCTCCGACGATCCCGCCGAACCGGAAAAGCGCATTCACTTCCTCCATTGCGGCAACGCGCGTCATCACAGCCTCGCGATCATGGATCTCGCGGTGCCGTCGGGCTGCATCCATGTGATGGCCGAAGTGGGCTCGATGGACGACGTGGGCCGCGCGCTCGACCGCGTCAGCGCGCATGGCGTGAAGATGTCGGCGACCCTGGGCCGTCACTGCAACGACCGCATGACTTCGTTCTATATGAAAACGCCGGGCGGCTTCGACCTCGAATACGGCTATGGCGGCCTGGAGGTGGACTGGAACGAGCATAGCGTCTACGAGGCCACGCGCGTGAGCCTCTGGGGTCACGATTTCAGCATCGGATTCCGCTCCGAAGCTTAATCTGGGATTTAATCTGGATAACGAATGAAAACGCTCGATAAACGCCTTAGCGCGCGCGACGTGGTCGCGCAGCTCGAAGACGGCATGACGATCGGCATCGGCGGATGGGGACCGCGCCGCAAGCCGATGGCGCTGGTGCGCGAGATCGCGCGCTCGCCGCTGCGCGATCTTACCGTGGTCGCTTACGGCGGCCCCGATGTGGGCCTGCTGTGCGCAGCCGGAAAAGTAAAGAAGGTGGTGTTCGGCTTTGTCTCGCTCGATGTGATTCCGCTGGAGCCGCATTTCCGCCGTGCGCGGGAAACCGGCGCTATCGACGTGTGGGAACTGGACGAGGGTTTGTTGCAACTCGGCCTGCGTGCCGCTGCTGCGCGCCTGCCGTTCCTGCCCACGCGCGTGGGTCTGGGCACCGATCTGCTGCGCCACGCGCCGCAATTGCGCACGGTTCGCTCGCCTTATGCCGACGGCGAGACGTTGCTGGCGATGCCTGCGATCGAACTGGACGCCGCACTTCTGCACGTCAATGCCGCCGACGCAATGGGCAACACCCGCATCGACGGTCCCGATCCGTTCTTCGACGCCTGGTTCGCGCGCGCCGCAAAGCGCACTTATGTGAGTTGCGAGGCGCTGGAAACGTCGCTCGCCAGCGTCGACCTCGAAGCCGCACGCCGCAACAGCTTCGAGCGTTCGCTCGTGACGGGCGTGGTGCATGCGCCGTGCGGTGCGCATCCTACTTCCTGCGCGCCCGCTTATGGATGGGATCTGCCGCATCTGAAAGCGTATTGCGCGGCCGCCGCCGACACCCAGCAAACCGCTGCCTACCTGCGCGACGTGGTTGGCGCTGACGAAGCCGCGTACCTGGCGGGCGCGGGCGGTCCCTCTCACGTAGCGGCGCTGCCGCTGCCGATTCTTTGAAGGAGCGCGCGTGAACGACGCTTTGGATTACTCCCTCGCCGAACTGATGATCGTCGCTTCGGCCCGGCTCTGGCGCAACGACGGCGAAGTGCTGGCCACCGGCATCGGCACCGGGCCGCGCCTGGCGGCGGGTCTTGCGCGCCTCGCCTACAACCCCGGCCTCATGCTCACCGACGGCGAAGCGTATCTCGTGGAGACGCCCGTGCCGCTCGGCCCGCGCGACGCTGCGTACCGCGTGGCTGCGAGCGGCTGGATGACCTACGAGCGCGTCTTCGATTGCGTGTGGCATGGCCGCCGCCATGCGCTGGTGATGCCCACGCAGATCGACCGCTACGGGCAGGCCAATATCTCCTGGCTGGGCCGCGACTATGCGAAGCCGAAGACGCAATTACTGGGCGCACGCGGCTTTCCTGGCAACAGCATCAACCACGCGAATTCGTTCTTCGTGACGAGCCATACGGCGCGCACCTTCGTGGAAGGCGAGGTCGATATGGTGTGCAGCGTGGGCTACAACCCGGCGCGCGAGATCGAAGGCATGCGCGCTTTCACGGATCTGCGTGCGATCGTCACGGATCTCTGCGTGATGGATTTTGGCGGCCCCGATCATACGGTGCGCGTGCGCTCGCTGCACCCTGGCGTGAGCTTCGACGAGGTGCAGGCGGCGACCGGCTTCGCGCTGCTGCAGGCGGACGATATCGGCATCACGGCCGCGCCATCGGCGGAGGATCTCAAGATCGTGCGCGCGCTCGATCCGCACAATCTGCGTGCGTCGATCCTGCGCGACAACCCCGCGCCCCGGCGCGCATAACGCGAGCGAGGCCATCATGCAGCAGACGCTTGCGCAGACCGAGGACGTGGTGCTCTACGCCGTCGAAGACGGTATCGCGACCATCACGATGAACCGCCCCGCGTATCACAACGCGCAGAATTCGCAGATGACCTATGCGCTCGATGCCGCGTTCCGGCGCGCGGCGCACGACGACGCGGTCAAGGTGATCGTGCTTGCGGGTGCGGGCAAGCATTTTTCGGCGGGGCACGATATCGGCACGCCGGGCCGCGATATCGACAAGTCGTTCGAGCGTCAGTCGCTCTGGTACGACCACGTCGACAAGGAAGGCGGCGAGTTTCTTTATGCACGCGAGCAGGAGGTTTATCTGGGTATGTGCCGCCGCTGGCGCGACTTGCCCAAGCCGACCATCGCGATGGTGCAGGGCGCGTGCGTCGCGGGCGGCCTGATGCTCGCGTGGGTATGCGATCTGATTGTCGCCTCGGACGATGCGTTCTTTGCCGATCCTGTCGTGCGGATGGGGATCCCGGGCGTGGAGTATTTCGCGCACGCCTACGAATTGAATCCGCGTATCGCCAAGGAATTCCTGTTTCTGGGCGAGCGCATGAATGCGCAGCGGGCGCAGCAGATGGGCATGCTCAACCGTGTGGTGCAGCGCGAAGCATTGCCGGGCGCTGTGCGGGAGATGGCGGTGAAGATCGCCGCGATGCCGCGGCTCGGACTGGCGCTCACCAAGCAGGCTATCAACCATGTCGAAGAATTGCAGGGAAAACGCACGGCGATGGATGCCGCGTTCGCCTGGCATCACTTCGCGCATGCGCATAACGAACTCGTGAGCGGTGACCGCCTGGGCGGTTACGACGCGCGCAAGATGGCGCAGTCTCAGCGCGCTCCATCTGACGATAAGGAATCCAGATCATGAGTGCGATGATATCGACCATTCGCACGCCGCTCACCGATCTGCTGGGTTGCCGTTATCCGATCGTGCAGACCGCAATGGGCTGGGTGGCCGATGCAAAGCTGGTCGCCGCCACCTGCAATGCGGGCGGTTTTGGCTTTCTCGCGGGCGCGACGCTCGAACCGGAGCACGTGGAAGCGGAAATCCTGCGCGTAAAGTCGCTAACGGACCGGCCCTTCGGCATCAATTTCCACATGTTCCAGCCGAACGCGGCGCAGGTCGTCGATCTGGCGATCCGCCACCGGCTGCGCGCGGTGAGTTACGGACGCGGCCCCGATGCGGCCACGATCCGACGCTTCAAGGACGCGGGCGTGCTCTGCATTCCCACCGTGGGCGCGCCAAAGCATGCGGCAAAAGCGGTCGAACTGGGCGCAGATGCGGTCACGGTGCAGGGCGCGGAAGGCGGCGGCCACACAGGCTCGGTGCCCACCACGCTGTTGCTGCCGCGCGTGCTGGACGCCGTCCAGGTGCCTGTTATCGCAGCGGGCGGCTTCTTCGATGGGCGCGGCCTGGCGGCGGCGCTGGGTTACGGCGCGGCGGGTATCGCCATGGGCACGCGCTTTCTCATGACCGAAGAATCGCCGGTGCCTCAGGAAACGCTCGCGCGCTATCTGGCCGTAAAAGATGCCGCGCAAATCCGCGTCTCGGCCGCGCTCGACGGGCTGCCGCAACGCATGATCGACAACCCGTATCTGCTGCATCTGGAAGCCTTGGGCCCGCTGCGCCGCACGCTCTTCGCGCTGCGCACGGCACAGGCGTGGCGACGGCAGAACGGGCTGTCGCTTGCGCAAATGGCGTCGCTTGGCATGAAGGCGCTGCGCGAGCACGGTTATACGGCCAGCCAGACGCTCATGGCCGCGAACGCGCCTTACCTGATCCAGCGCGCGATTGTCGATGGCGTGCCCGATGAGGGCGTGCTGCCGGGTGGTCAAGCGGCGGCAATGATCGGTGCGATCGAGCCATGCGCGGTTGTGATCGAACGAATCGTTCGGGAAGCGGGTGAACGCCTAGACGCGCTGAGCGCGCTGCGCGACGCAGCGATGGCCGGCGTGGATTAATGCACTTCAAGACACAGGGACGGGGAACATGACACAAGCGAGCCATGAGGATAAGGGTGTATCCGCGCGTCGACCGGCATTTGCCATCGCACGCGTCGGCAATCAGGGCGCGGTGGCGGAACTCACGCTCGACCGCCCGCCGGTGAATGCACTCGATTGCGAGGACTGGTATGCGCTCGCCGCCGCCATCGACGCGCTGGGCCGCGACGAAAGCGTACGCGTGATCGTTCTGCGCGGCGAGGGAAAAGGCTTCTGCGCGGGCGTCGATATCAAGGAACTGGCGGCGCATCCCGAGCGCATCGTCGCGGTGAATGCGGGCAACTACGCGACCTTCCGCGCGGTCCATCGCAGCCCGAAGCCGGTGATTGTCTCCGTGCATGGATTCGTGCTGGGCGGCGGCATCGGCATCTGCGGGGCCGCCGATATCGTGATCGCTGCGTCTTGCGCGCGCTTTGGCGTGCCGGAGATCGATCGCGGCGCGATGGGCGGCGGCGCGCATCTGCAACGAATGTTCGGAGTCCAGAAGGTGCGTGCGATGTATTTCACCGGAGACATGGTGAGCGCAGACGAGGCGTGGCGTCTGGGTGCTGTGGAGCGTGTGGTGTCGCGCGAGCAGTTGCGCGAAGCGACGCTCGAACTCGCACAGCGCATCGCCGGGAAAAGCGGTGCAATGCTCGCGCTTGCCAAGGAAGCGCTCAACGGCGTGGAAGACGGCGACCTCGAAGATAAATACCGCTGGGAACAGGGCTTCACCTTGCAGGCCTATATGACCAACGATTCGACCGAAGCACGCAGCGCCTTCGTGGAAAAGCGCGCTGCGCAGTTCGACGACGCTCGTACGCTAGCCGAGGGCCGCGCATGAAGCTCGACTATACGCCGCAACAACAGGCCTTTCGCGCGGAAATCCGCGCGTGGCTCGCCGATCACGTGCCGCGCGATCCGCTACCGAGTTTCGATACGCAAGCGGGCTTCGCCGCGCATCGAGAATGGGAGCGCACACTGCATTCGGGCCGTTGGAGCATGGTCACCTGGCCACGCGAACTGGGCGGGCGAGGCTGCGATCTGATCGAGTGGTTGATCTTCGAAGAGGAGTACTGGCGCGCCGATGCCCCCATGCGCGTGAACCAGAACGGCATTTTCCTGCTCGGACCCACGCTGATGGAATTCGGCACCGACGAGCAGAAAGCGCGCTTTCTCCCTGCGATGGCTTCGGGCGAGCACGTCTGGGCACAGGGCTGGTCCGAACCAAATGCGGGATCGGATATGGCCGCGATCCGCGCAAGCGCGCTGCGTGACGGCGACGACTACATTCTGAACGGTCAGAAAATCTGGTCGACGCGCGCGGTCTGGGCGGACTGGCTGTTTGGCCTCTTTCGCAGCGATCCGCAATCCACGCGCCATCACGGCCTGACGTTCTTGATGGTGCCGCTCAATGCGCCGGGTGTGACGGTGCGCCCGATCCGCCAGTTGAACGGGCAGACCGGCTTTGCGGAAATCTTTTTCGACGATGTGCGTGTGCCCGCGGCGAACCGCATCGCCGGCGAAGGCATGGGCTGGCATGTGGCGATGGCGACGGCGGGTTTCGAGCGCGGTCTGATGTTGCGTTCGCCCGCGCGCTTCCAGCGCACCGCCGAGGCGCTGCGCGATCTGCTGCTGGCCCATCCTGAAGCGGCGCAGCGCGATCCATCGCTGCGTGAACGGGTAAGCGCTGCGTGGATGGACGCACAGGCCTATGCGCTCTCGACCTATATGACGGCGAGCCGCCTGCACAAGGGCGGTCATATTGGCGCGGAATCGAGCACCAACAAGGTGTTCTGGTCGGAACTGGACTTGCGCATGCATCAGACGGCGCTGGACATCCTTGGCGCGCAGGCCGAAATCGTGCCGCAAAGCGCAGGCGAGCGTGCGCGCATGGGTCATTGGCTCGACGGCTTCCTCTTCGCGCAGGCTGGGCCGATTTACGCGGGCACCAACGAGATCCAGCGCAATATCGTCGCCGAGCGCATGCTGGGTATGCCGCGCGGCTAGGGCGTCGCACAACAAGCGGATAACCCGATATTCAATTCGATATGGATTCCTGAAGAAAAAATGGACTTTTCATTCGACGAAGACCAGGAAGCGCTCGCCGACGGCGCCCGCCGCTTCCTGATGACCGAGCTCACGCCGGAACTGATCCGCGAATTGTGGGAGAGCGAAACTGGCCGCTCGGAGCGGCACTGGGCGCAGCTTGCGGAGCAGGGCATGACAGCGGTGTCGGTGCCGCAGGCGCAGGGCGGTCTGGGCTTGAGCGCGATGGAATGGGCGCTGCTTGCGCAGACCTGGGGTTACTTTGGCGGTCCCGATCCGCTGATAGATACCGCTTTCGTCTCCGTGGCGTTGCTGCAACGGCTGCCTGCGAGCGACTGGCGCGATACCTTGCTTGCGCAGATCGCGACAGGCGGCGCGCGGGTGGCGCTGTCGCATCCGGTGAATCCGTATGTGGCGGACGCGCATGTTGCCCACGTCCTGCTGTGCGAACGCGATGGCGAATTGCACCGCCTGGCGCCCTCGGCCTGCTCGCATCGCGCTGTGGAAAGCGTGGACCCGTCGCGGCGCTTGTTCTCGCTCGATTGGACGCCCGATGCATCGACACGTATCGCCGACGCCTCCAACGCAGCGCCCTTGCTCGATCTCATGCTCGATCACGGCGCGTTCTCCGTGGCCGCGCAACTGCTCGGCCTCACGCAGCGCGTGCTGGACGCCGCTATCGACTACACCTCGCAGCGCAAACAGTTCGGCAAGCCTATCGGCGCGTATCAGGCCGTCAAACATCTGCTTGCCGATGTCGCGATCCGCTACGAGTTCGCGCGGCCAGTGGTCTATCGCGCGGCTTGCGCACTTGCCACCGACGACCCGCAACGCGCGCTCCATGTCTCGCACGCGAAGCTCGCAGCCTTGTCGGCGGCACAACTCGCAGCACGCCACGCGATCCAGGTTCACGGCGCGATGGGCTACACCTGGGAGCTGGATCTGCAGATATTCGTCAAGCGCATCTGGGCGCTGGCCGGCAACTGGGGCGACGCCACCTACCACCGCGAACGCGTCGCGCGCACGGTGATCGATGCGCGCGCATCGATCGGACCAGCCAGCACGTTCGTACAGGAGTGACCATGAAACAAGCCTATATCGTCGATGCGCTGCGTACGCCCACCGGCCGCCGCAAGGGCGCGCTCGCCGGGGTGCATGCGGCCGATCTCGGCGGCTTCGTATTGAAAGGACTGGTGGCGCGCAACGCCATTCCCGCCGCAGACTATGACGACGTGGTGTTCGGCTGCGTGGACACCCTCGGCCCACTCGCGGGCAACATCGCGCGCACCTGCTGGCTTGCTGCGGGTTTGCCGCTCACCGTGCCGGGCGTGACCGTGGACCGCCAGTGCGGATCGTCGCAACAGGCCGTGCATTTCGCGGCGCAAGCCGTGATGAGCGGCGTGCAGGACGTAGTGATCGCGGGCGGCGTGCAGACCATGACGCAGATTCCGATTTCATCGGCGATGACGGCAGCGGCGCCGCTGGGTTTCAGCGATCCGTTTTCGGGCAGCGCGGGCTGGCGCGCGCGATTTGGCGACGCGCCGGTTTCGCAGTTTGACGCGGCCCAGCGTATCGCCGATCACTGGAATGTCTCGCGCGATGCGATGGAGCGTTATGCGCTGGAGAGCCACCGGCGTGCAGTCGCCGCCATCGAGGCGAAGCGCTTCGAACGCGAGATCGCACCGTGCTTTGGCCTCTCGCACGACGAGACGCCTCGGCCCGATACCTCGCTGGAGAAAATGGCGTCGCTGGAGCCCCTGATGCCGGGCGGTTCGCTCACGGCAGCGGTATCGAGCCAGACCTGCGATGCGGCTGCCGCCCTGCTGATCGTTTCTGAAGACGCCTTGCGCCGCTATGGACTCGTGCCGCGCGCGCGTATCCATCATCTGAGCGTGCTGGGCGACGACCCGCTCTGGATGCTTACCGCACCGATTCCGGCCACGCGTCACGCTCTGAAGAAGGCCGGTTTGTCGATGAACGATATCGATATCGTGGAGATCAACGAAGCGTTTGCCTCGGTGGCGCTGGCGTGGCTCGCGGAAACGGGCTACGACGCCGCGCGCACCAACCCTAACGGGGGCGCAATCGCACTCGGTCATCCGCTCGGTGCGACGGGCGCGCGTTTGATGACGACGCTGCTCCATGAGCTGGAACGCACGAGCGGACGGTACGGACTCCAGACGATGTGTGAAGGCGGCGGACTCGCGAACGTAACGATTATCGAGCGACTTTGAACGCTAAAAGCAAGAGGTCAGGTATGGGAATCTGCAAGGAACGCACCGTGATCGTCACGGGTGCGGGCGGGGGATTGGGGCGCGCGTATGCGCTTGCACTCGCAGAACAGGGCGCTGCGGTGGTGGTCAACGATCTGCGCGCCGATGCGGCGCAAGCAGTCTGCGAAGAGATCGCGCATGCAGGTGGACGCGCGCTCGCCAACGCCGACGACATCACGCGCATGGACACCGCGCAACGCATCGTCGATGCCGCGCAGGTGACATTCGGCACGGTGCACGCGCTGGTGAACAATGCGGGCGTATGCCGCGACCGCATGTTCACGAGCATGACCGAAGACGATTGGGACACGGTCATGAACGTCCATCTGCGCGGCCACTTTTGTCTCGCGCAGATTCTCGCACGCGGCTGGCGCGATGCGGCAAAGGCGGGCACGCCGGTAGCGGCGCGCATCGTCAACACCAGTTCTGGCGCGGGCCTGCAAGGCTCCATCGGCCAGTCGAACTATGGCGCGGCCAAGGCAGGCATCGCGGCGCTCACTCTGATGCAGGCCGCCGAATTACAGCGCTATGGCGTGAGCGTGAACGCGCTCGCGCCCTCGGCGCGCACGGCGATGACCGAAACCGTGTTCGCGCAGATGATGAAGAAGCCTGAGGACGGCAGCTTCGACGCCTTCGATCCGGCCAACGTTGCGCCGCTGGTCGTGTGGCTGGCGAGCGAGGCGTCGGGCGAAGTGACGGGCCAGGTGTTTGAGGTGGCGGGCGGCATGATCGCCGTGGCCGAAGGCTGGAGAACCGGGCCGCGCGTGGATCGTGGCGCGCGCTGGCCCGCTGCTGAAGTCGGCGTTGCGGTCAAGGATCTGCTGGCGCAGGCGTGCCCGGCGCAGCGCGTCTACGGAAGCTGAGGCTATGGATCTCGTCCTGAGCGAAGAAGCGGTGCTGATCCGCGACAGCGCCGCCGAGGTGCTGGCGCAACAGAGCGCCTCCGCCGAGGTGCGCCGTGCCATCGAACGCCACGCGGGCTATGACGCCGCGCTCTGGCAGACGATGGCCGGGGAATTGGGCTGGTGCGGCTTGAGCGTACCGGAGCAGGCGGGCGGTGCGGGATTGGGCGCAACGGCACTGGTGCTGTTGATGGAGCAGATAGGGCGACGGCTGGCGTGCGTGCCTTACTTTGGCACGGCTGTGCTGGCCGCGCAGGCCTTGACGCAATGTCTGCGCGACGATGGCGAGAGCGAGGAGACCGTGCGCTGGCTCGCCCGCATCGCGGCGGGGGAAACGCGTGCGACGCTGGCGCTCGCGCGCACCGCGCCGTTTGACGTAGCGAATGCGCAGGCGTGGCCCATCGAAGCGCAAGAAACGGCGCAGGGCTACACCCTGAGCGGCACGCTTAGCGCGGTCATCGACGGCGTCATGGCCGATCTGCTGCTCGTGCCCGCGCGCGTGGGCGGCGATATTGCGCTATTCGCGGTTGAGACCAGCCAGGCTGGCGTTTCGCGCAAGCCCTTGCCGACGCTCGACGCGACACGGCCTTTTGCTTGCATCGAACTGGAGGCGGTGAGCGTCGCGTGCCACGCGTGCCTGGCTCAAGGCGAGACCATGCGTGCTGCGCTCACCCGCGCAGCATGGTTCGCCGCACTGGCGCTGGCCGCCGAACAACTGGGCGGCGCGCAGCAATGCCTGGATCTGACGCTCGCCTACACCTCGGAGCGCGTGCAGTTCGGGCGTCCGATCGCCTCGTTTCAGGCGGTCAAGCATCGTTGCGCAGAAATGCTCGTCGCCGTGGAAGCCGCGCGCTCGGCGGTGCTGGGCGCGGCGGCGGGCTGGGACGCCGCGCAGAACGCGCTCACCGACGTCGAATTTGCCGATATCGCCGTTGCTAAATCCAGCGCGAACGATGCCCTGCGGTTCTGCGCCCAGGAAGCAATCCAGCTACATGGCGGGGTGGGATTTACCTGGGAGTACGATCCACAGCTTTATTTCAAGCGCGCTCAGGCCAGTGGAGCGCTATTCGGTTCGACGCCCGGGATGCTCGGCTGGCTTGCCAGTCATGTGATGGATCGTGACACCACGCTTGCAGGAGCATTCGCATGAACGCACGCAACGACGTAAAGCTGGATGACGCGCGCGAACGCGAAGCCCGTTTGCGCGAGGACATTGCCGCATGGATGGAGGCGCATCTGTGCGGCGCATTCGCCTGCCTGCGCTATCGCGGCGGCCCCGGCGACGAAGACGCGTTTCCCGAACTGCGCAAGGACTGGGAGCGCGAACTTGCCGCGGGCGGCTGGACCGGACTCGGCTGGCCGGTGGAGGCGGGCGGACGCGGCTGGAGCGTGGCAGATCAGGTGATCTTCCATGAGGAATATGCGCGCGCGGGCGGCCCGGGTCGCATGGGTCATATCGGCGAAGGGCTGTTAGGGCCGACGCTGATTGCATGCGGCAGCGCAGACCAGTGCGCGCGCTTTCTGCCCGGTATTCTCGCGGGCACGCAGTTCTGGTGCCAGGGCTATTCGGAGCCAGGCGCGGGTTCGGATCTCGCCAACGTGCGCACGCGTGCTGAACGTCAGCCGGACGGCGCGTGGCGTATCGACGGCCAGAAAGTCTGGACCTCGCTGGCGCACGATTCCGGATGGATCTTCGTGCTCGCACGCAGCGATGCGCAATCGCGCGGCAACAAGGGCTTGTCCTTTTTCCTCGTGCCACTCGAACAGCCAGGCGTAGAGATCCGGCCAATCCGCCAGATGAACGGCGGCGCGGAATTCAACGAAGTTTTTTTCGACGGCGCACGCGCCGAAGCCGCCGATCTTGTCGGCCAGCCCGGCGACGGCTGGCGTATCGCCATGACGCTGTTGGGTTTCGAGCGCGGCATCTCTACGCTAGGCCAGCAAATGCAGTTCATCCGCGAACTGGACTGGGTGATCGAGGCGGCGAAGGAAGCCGGGGTGGATGGCGATGCATCGATTCGCGCGCGCATCGCGCGGGCATGGGCAGGGCTGCGCATCATGCGCCACAACGCGTTGCGCATGCTGGGCGTAGAAGGCACACCAGGCACACAAGGCGCTTCCGCCGTACAGGACAAATCGGCGCTTATTTATAAGTACTACTGGTCGAACTGGCATCGTGATCTAGGGCAACTGGCAATGGACGTGCTGGGCGATCAGGCGAATTTTGTCGATGTCGCCAGCAACGGGGCGGAAATGACGAAACGCAGTCGCCTTCAAGGCGTTTTCCTGTTTTCGCGCGCCGACACCATTTATGCCGGCACCAACGAAATCCAGCTCAACATCATGGCCGAGCGTGGGCTCGGCATGCCCAGGGAACCACGAGGTCAAGCATGAACGCAGAACATCGTCTCGCCATCGCGCCGCCCTATGTGGCGGGCCATCAACTGCTCGAAGGCAAGGCCGTGCTGATTACCGCCGCCGCTGGCGCGGGCATCGGTTTCGCCGCTGCGAAGCGCTGCGCGGAAGAGGGCTGCCGCGCGCTGATCGTCTCCGATATCCACGAAAAGCGACTGAACGATGCCGTCGCACGATTACGCGACGAAACCGGCCTCGCCGCCATCCACGGCCAGATTTGCGATGTGTCGAACGAAGCCCAGGTGCAGGCGCTCGTGGCCTTCGCCGAAGCGCAGACGGGCGGCGTGGACGTGCTCATCAATAACGCGGGCCTGGGCGGGTCGTGCCGCCTAGTCGATATGGACGATGCGCAATGGTCGCGCGTGCTCGACATTAGCCTCACCGGCACGTTCCGCATGATGCGCGCCATGCTGCCGCCGATGCAGGCGCGCGGGCGCGGCACCATCGTCAATAACGCTTCCGTGCTGGGCTGGCGCGCGCAGGCCGAACAGGCGCACTATGCGGCGGCCAAGGCCGGGGTGATGGCGCTCACGCGCTGCGCGGCGCTGGAAGCTGCGTCTTTCGGCGTGCGCATCAATGCGGTGGCGCCCAGCATCGCGCTACACGATTTTCTGAAGAAGTCGGCCCCGGCCGATCTGCTCGAACAACTGGCGTCGCGCGAAGCGTTTGGGCGCGCCGCCGAAGTCTGGGAGGTGGCAAACGTGATGGTGTTCCTCGCAAGCGACTACGCGTCGTATCTCACCGGCGAAGTGCTCTCCGTGAGCAGCCAGCACGCATGATGGAGACGCTCGACTTCAACGTGGCAAGCGTTCCGGCGCGCGTGTTCGCGCAGCCGGGCGCGCTGATCGATGCCGTGGGCGAACACCTGGGCGCGAGTCCGTGGTTCGCGATCGATCAGGCGCGCATCGGCCAGTTCGCCGATGCCACGCTCGATCATCAATGGGTCCATGTCGATCCCGAACGCGCGTGCAGCGGCCCGTTTGGCGGCTGTATTGCGCATGGATATCTCACGCTCTCGCTCGTCAACTATTTTCTGCCGCAGATCGTGCGCATCGACGGCGCGCGCATGGGCGTGAATTACGGCTGCGATCGTGTGCGCTTTCCCGCGCCGGTGCGGGTGGGCGCGCGCGTGCGCGGCGTGGGCGAACTGCTGCGCGCGGAGGCGATCGAGGGCGGCGTGCAGGCCTGGATACGCGTGACCGTAGAGATCGAAGGCGAAGCCAAGCCGGGTTGCGTCGCCGATACGATCAGCCGTTATTACTTCTGATACCTCTGATTTCAACGCGATCTGAATCGCAACAGGAAAGCATTCGATGAACGAAGCCGTGATTGTTTCGGTGGCGCGCACGCCCATCGGCAAGGCCTTTAGGGGCGCTTTCAACGATACCGAAGCGCCGGCGCTGGGCGGCCATGTGGTGCGCGAGGCGGTGGCGCGCGCGGGCCTGGAAGGTCGCGAGATCGATGACGTCATCATGGGTTGCGCCGCCCAGCAGGGCACCCAGGGCTACAACATCGGAAGGCTTTCGGCAATTGCGGCGGGGCTGCCGGCCAGCGTGCCGGGCATGGCGCTCGACCGCATGTGTTCGTCGGGGCTGATGTCGATTGCGGTGGCGGCGCGCAGCATTGCGTGCGGCGACGCCGATATCGTCGTGGCGGGCGGGGTGGAATCGATCACGCTCACGCAGAATCGCCATAAAAACAGCTATCGCGCACGGGCCGAAAGCGTGCTCGCGCAACAACCCGCCGCTTATATGGCGATGATCGAAACCGCCGAAGTGGTGTCGCGCCGCTATGGCATCAGCCGCGCGGACCAGGACGCGTTTGCGCTGGAAAGCCAGCGGCGCACGGCGGCAGCACAGGCGGCAGGGCGCTTCGACGCGGAAATCGTGTCGATGGATGTGCGTCGTGCGCTGTTCGACAAGGAAGGTAACGTCACGGGGCACGAAGACCTGTGCGCCACCCGCGACGAATGCAATCGCGCCGATACCAGCGCCGAAAGCCTCGCGGTGCTCAAACCGGTCTGGAGTGGCGGCGAAGCCGTGACGCAAGGTGAATACATCACGGCAGGCAATGCCTCGCAGCTTTCGGATGGCGCGGCCGCCGTGGTGGTGATGAGCGCGCAAAGCGCCCGCGCGCGCGGCCTGGCACCGCTGGGCATCTTTCGCGGACTGGCCGTGGCGGGCTGCGAAGCCGACGAAATGGGCATCGGCCCCGTATTCGCCGTGCCGCGTCTGCTTGAGAGACATCGCTTGAACGTGAGCGATATCGGTCTCTGGGAACTCAATGAGGCATTTGCCTGCCAGGCGATTTACTGTCGCGATCAGTTAGGTATCCCGATGGAGCGGCTTAACGTGAATGGCGGAGCTATTTCGCTCGGGCATCCGTTCGGCATGTCGGGGGCGCGAATGACGATGCACGCGCTGATCGAAGGGCGGCGGCGCGGCGCGCGCCTGGCCGTGGTGACAATGTGCATCGGCGGCGGGATGGGTGCGGCGGCGCTGTTCGAGATTCCCGCATAAAACGCTGCGCGCCACAAAAAAGCAGCACACGACAACATCGAGGAGACACCCATGAAAAATTCGTTGCCGGGCCTGGTGATGTCGGCGGCGGTGCTGGGCGCGGCGCTCTTCGCGTTTGCGCCGCGCCCTTTACCCGCGTTTCCCGCGAGCACCATTGCGGCCAACCGGCTGCAGATCAACGGTCTGGCGCAGGCAGGGGCGCGCACCGTCGCGGTGGGCGAGCGCGGCGTGATCCTGCTTAGCGATGATGCGGGCGCAAGCTGGCGCCGCGCCGCCATCACGCCCGATGAAGCGTCGACGCTGACGGAGGTGTTCTTCGTTTCGCCGCGCGTGGGCGTAGCTGTGGGGCACGACGGCTGGATCGTGCGTACCGTCGATGGCGGTGAGCACTGGCAGGAAGTACGTTTCGATCATCGGCATTCCGACCCGTTGTTGGCAGTCTGGGGACGCGCCAATGGACCGCTTTTCGTGGTGGGCAGCTTCGGGCAGTTGCTCGTATCGCACGACGAAGGCGCGACGTGGAGCGCACAAAAAACGCCTGCGGATGACCGGCATCTAAACGCTATCGCGGGAGATTCCGAAGGTCATGTGGTGATCGCGGGCGAGACCGGCACGCTGCTGGTGTCGAACGACGATGGCGCGAACTGGGAAAAGCGCGCCTCGCCATACGCGGGCTCACTGTTCGGCGTGTTGCCGCTGGGCGCGCATGCGTGGCTTGCCTATGGCATGCGCGGCAACGTGCTGCGCTCGGATGACGATGGGCAGACGTGGGTACATATCGATAGCGGCGTGGGCACCTCGTATTTCGGCGCGACGCAGTTGCCGGGCGGCCCGCTCGTGCTGGTCGGTCAGGGCGGCGCGATCGTTACTTCGAGCGATGGCGGCGCGCATTACGTCGTACGTAAGGCGGGCGGCGTGCAAAGCCTGGCGGCCGTGCTAAATGAAGGCCAGGGTCATCTGCTCGTAGCGGGCGAAGCGGGCGTGATGCGCTGGACGCTGCCCGTGTCCGTAGCGAAGACCAACGCGCCATCCTGACGCCTCCTCGTCGTCATCAACCGAATCGTACTGCGAAATAAAAGGCTTGCCCATGACCGCTACTCCCCGCACTTCCTCGCTCGCGCGTTTCGTGGATCGCTGCGCCAGCGCGATCATGCGCCATCGCCTCGTGCTGCTTACACTCTGCGTGGCGCTGACTGCCGCCTTCGGCTACTCGGCCACGCGGCTGCGGCTCGATCCGGGATTCAACAAGATGATCCCAATGGAACACCCCTATATGCAGGTGTTCAACCGCTACGCCAGCGCTTTTCCGGGCGCGAATACGGTGCTGGTGAGCCTGCGCTGGAAGGGGCAGGGCGATATCTACAACGAGCCCTTCATGGATGCGCTGCGCCACGCGACCGATGATGTGTTCTTCATTCCCGGCGTGAACCGCTCGCGCGTGTTCTCGCTTTTCACGCCCAATGTGCGCTACACGGAAGTGACCGAAGCGGGTTTTCGCGGCGACGTGGTGGTGCCCGGACAGTTCAGCAGCAATAATCCCGACGATCTCGCCAAGGTGCGCCGCAATGTGGCGCGCTCGGGACAGATCGGCCGCCTCGTCAGCAACGACCTGAAAGCAGCGCTGATTCGCGCGGAACTGCGCGAGACCGATCCGGTGACGGGCAAGCGGCTCGATTACAGCGCGGTGGCGAAGCAGCTGGAGCAGATTCGCACGCGCTACGCGAGCCAGAATGTCGAGGTCGACATCATCGGCTTTGCCAAGCTGGTGGGCGATGTGGAGGCCGGCATTGCGGGTGTGATGGTGTTTTTCGGCATTGCGTTTGCGATTACGGCCGTGCTGCTGCTCGCCTACACGCGTTCGTGGCGCACCACGGCGCTCGCGTTGTGCGTCGCGCTGCTGCCGGTGGTGTGGCTGCTGGGCGCGCTGCCGATGCTGGGTCTGGGCATCGATCCGATGTCGATTCTGGTGCCGTTCCTGATCTTCTCGATTGGCGTTTCGCATGCGGTGCAGATGACGAACGCCTGGAAACAGGCGCTCGCCACCGGCTTATCGTCGGCGGATGCGGCGCGCGATGCTTTCCGCAAGCTGTTCGTGCCGGGCACCGTGGCGTTGCTCACGAATGCACTGGGCTTCATGGTCATCATGCGGATTCGCATCGATATCGTGCGCGAGCTGGGCATTACCGCCTGCCTGGGCGTGCTGCTGATGATCGTCACCAACAAGGTGTTCCTGCCGATCCTGCTTTCCTATACGCGGCTCGAACGCGGCGCGCTGGCGCATGCGCAGCGCCGTGTGGCGCAGCGTCAGAACGGCGGCAAGGCGGACGGCTGGGCGCGCTTTGGCGTATTCGCGCGGCCGCTGCCGGCGCTTGGCGTGTTTGCGGTGGCGCTGGGTTTGCTCGCGTTTGGCGCGCAGGCGTCGCGTGCGCTGCAGATTGGCGATATTGGATCGGGCGCGCCCGAGCTGCGCGCGACATCGCGTTACAACCTGGATAACGCGCGCATCACGAGCCAGTACAACATCGGCGTGGATGCGCTCGCCGTGATCGTCGAAACGCAAGGTTATGACGATGCCTGCCTGCATTACCCGGTAATGAGCGCGATCGAGCGCTTCGAAATGCAGATGCGCGGCGTGGCGGGCGTCCAGTCGGTGGTGAGCGTGCCGTCGCTGGCGAAGGTGTCGATTGCCGCCTTCAACGAGGGCAATCCGCGCTGGGCCGCGCTGCCGCGTTCGAGTGACGGCCTCACGCAAGGCGCGGGCGCGTTCGACCCGGACAATGGCATGAATACGGAGAACTGCCAGGCGATCCAGGTGCTGATCTACACCGACAATCACGAAGGCCGCACCATCGCGCATATCGTCGATGAAATCAAGCGCTTCGCCGCCGAGGACGAGACGCAGGGCGTGGCCTTTCGCCTGGCGGGCGGCAATGTGGGCGTGATGGCGGCCACCAACGAGGCGGTCGCCGATGCGGAAATCGCGATGCTGCTGTCGATCTTCGGTGCGATTGCGCTGCTGTGCTTTGTCACGTTCCGCTCGTGGCGCGCCGTGCTGTGCATCATCGTGCCGCTCACCCTGGTTTCGATTCTCTGTAATGCGGTGATGGCGTGGCTGGGGATCGGCCTGAAGGTGGCGACACTGCCCGTCATTACGCTGGGCGTTGGCGTGGGCGTCGATTACGGCATCTATCTGTACGAGCGCTTGCAGCACGAACTGCGCGCCGGGGCGAGCCTGCCCGAAGCTTTCGGCGCGGCGATGCGCCAGCGCGGCACGGCGGCGCTTTTCACGGCGGTGACGATGTTTATCGGCGTGGGAACGTGGGCGGGATCGGCGCTGAAATTCCAGGTGGATATGGGCGTGCTGCTGGCTTTCATGTTCCTTGTGAACCTGTTTGGCGCGGTGTTCCTGCTGCCGGCACTGGCCGCCTGGCTGGGCGTCGAGCGTGCCGAGCGGCGCGCGGTGCAAGGAAGTCAGGCGGCGTTGCGCGGCGCGGCGGTGGCGCAGGCGCGGTCCTGACCACTGCGGAACTGACGGCCATCGTGGCGCGATCCGGCTAGAATCGGGGCTTTGCTTCGATTACCGTTATTCGCGCTATGAAAATTCTCTTCGCCTCGGCATTTGCCGCACTGGTTGTCGCGGCCAGCCCGCTCGCGCAGGCACAAACCGCGAGCGACGCCGCCGCCCCGCAACAGGAATGCTCGATTGGCCGTGTGAGCGGCGTGGGCGGCGCGGCGGCCAGCATGCGCGAATATCTCGCACTGCCGGAGCGTGACCGCTACCGTTATTTCTCGGACCACCAGATCGACTGCCAGGTGGACGACGACGGGCACGCCACACGCTGCGTAGGCCTCGTCAATCTGCGCAAGGACAAGGTGAGCGTGTACGACGACAGCGACCCGACCACGACCACCGTGGTGGCGCGCGTCGAGCTTGAGCACGGCACTTATCCGGTCATCATCGTGGTGCGCAAGCAGGACATCACCTGCGACGACTGATGGCATGAGCCCATCGCGGCACCATCCGGCTCATCTGGAATATCTCCTCGTTCGTCCCTAGTCCGTCGGGACGATGAATGGCGTGCGCTGCCCGACTAACGTGGCAGGAGCCCCACGTTCCATTCAAACAGGAGGAGAACCATGTCCGCACGTCCGTACAAGATTGAAGCCCAGCCGCTCGTGCAGCGCTACGCGCGAGGCTGGCATTGCCTGGGCCTCGCGAGCGACTATCAGGACGGCCAGCCGCATACGCTCAACGTATTTGGCCGCCGCCTTGCCGCATTCGCCGATTCGAGCGGACGTATCCGTATCGTCGATGGATTTTGTCCGCATATGGGCGCGGATCTCTCCACCGGCCGCGTAGAAGGTGACACGCTCGTGTGCCCGTTTCATGGCTGGCAATGGGACGGTGACGGGCAATGCCAGTCGATTCCCTATTGCAAGCGTATTCCGCCCAAAGCGAAGATCGGTGCGTGGCATACGTGTGTGCAAAATCATTTGCTGTTCGTCTGGCACGATCCGGAAGGCGCGGCGCCGCCTGATGATGTTGCGATTCCCTCGATTCCAGCTTGCGAATCCGATGAGTGGTCGGACTGGATCGTCGACAAGATGGTGATCGGCACGAATTGTCGCGAGCTGGTGGATAACATCTCGGATATGGCGCATTTTGCGACTGTGCATGGCGCGCCGGTCGATTACTTTGCGAATCTATTCGAGGATCATAAGGCGACGCAATTGCTGGTGGGGCGCAGCGAACGGTTGGGTGGGGATGAGCTTGTTGCGCTATCGACATACTTTGGACCGGCTTATCACATCACCGAAATGACTGGCCAAAGCGGTGGGCATCCGATTCATTCGATTCTTTTGAATTGCCATGTGCCGATTGATATGAATAGCTTTGAGCTGCGCTATGGGGTGATGGTGAAGAAGATTCCGGGTGTCTCGGAGGAACAGAATCTGGAGATTGCGCGGGCTTATGTGGAGCAGGCGCAGGCGGCGTTTTATGAGGATGTGGCGATCTGGGATAGCAAGACGCGGATCGATAATCCGCTGCTTTGTGAGGGGGATGGGCCGCTTTATCAGATGCGGGATTGGTATGGGCAGTTTTATCTGGATGCTGGAGATGTGCGGCCTTCTAGTCGGTTGAGGAAGGTGTTTGAGATTACTGTGAGAGAGGGCGGTGTTGTGCCGCCGTTGCATCATGTTTTTGAGGGGTGATTTTTTTGGTGTTGGCATTTCCTTGATTTGTTAGTGGTTTGCGAGTGTTGCCCCTGTGCGGGGCGGCACTTACTTTCTTTGCCGCGGTGTATGGACCGGAGACATAGGCAACAGGTGTGCGGGGGCATAAGCAACACTTTAGACGAGTGGTTGCCTAGGGCCAGCCACGCCATGGAATCCATCGGAAGATCGACTAACACTGATCCACTGGGAAACAGCTTCTCGTCTCGAGATGTTGCGCTGTGGCAATGGTTGATAGATTTTCGGGCATTGCTGTATTGATTAGCAGGGGCTCGTGAGGGTAAAAGCGTTGACGGGCTGAACTGGCCCCGCAGCGCGGCCGTACCCAACCTTTGCAGTCCTGATGTGTCGGGCCGCGTCTCCAGAACCCAAGCGAGGAGGCCAGCCTATGGCGGACCTGCAAGACGCGCTTCAAGCCATACCGGGCAGGCAGCCGCATTTCCTGAATATTCCCGGAATCGAAAGCGCGGCACTGCTTTCAGTTGTGTCATTCGAAGCCACTGAGAAGATGGGCGCACCGGTTGCAGTGCGCATTACGTTGACGCATCCGCAGCAGCTTGCACGCGCTGACTATTTGAACCGCGATGCAACATTCAGGATTGTCGCAGATGACGGCATGACGAGAACGTTCTCGGGCTACATCGAACGTTTCTCGATGATGAAGACCACGAAAGACTATACGCAGTACGAGTTGGCTCTCAAGTCGCACTTCGGACGGCTTCAAGCAGGCACCAATACTCAGGTCTTCCAGCACCTCTCCATCCCGCAGATTATCCAGAAAATTCTGCGCGCCCACGGCATCCGTGATCATCAGATGCTATTCCGCCTGCGAGGCAGCTATCCCAAGGTGCTGTGGCGTTTCCAATACCAGATGTCGGATTTCGATTATGTGCACATGCTCATGGAGAAGGCCGGCATTTATTGTTACACGGTCGAGACGAAGCACGGCGACCATATCGTCTTTGGTGACGACATCGATCACTATGTCTACGACCCGCGCCTCATCGTGCCGTACCGTGAAGCGGCTGGGCTCGAAGCAGGTGGAATGGAAGCAGTCACGGCGTTAAAAACGCACACTGAGATTGTGCCGCAGTCGTTCATAGTCGCGGACTACAACCCGGAAAGCGCGTGGGAGCGCTTCAGGGATACTGCGAACATCGCCCCGCAGGATCCCACGACCTACGGCCAGCCTTACATTTACGGCACCGGCCACCTCGATCAGCAAGGTGCGAAGCGGGAAGCGCAGTTGCGCCACGAGGCCGCACTCGCGCGCCAGGTGATCTACGAGGGTGGGAGTAACGTGCTGTCGCTGCATTGCGCGCGTGTCCTCGAAACCGATATCGTGCTGCCTGACGCTTTGCAGGGGCAGGTAATCGTTGAGATCACACACAGCGGTGCACGTGACAAGGCTTACTCCAATACATACAAGGCGATCCCTGCCGATCGCCGCTTCCTTCTCCAGCTCGAACCGATGAAGTGGGCGAAAATCGGCGGTACGCTCTCGGCACGGGTTTGCAGTCCTGATAAATACGCCTACGGCTACCTGAATTCAGCGGGGTATTACATAGTACGGCTGGACGCCGACTTCGGCGTTTGGCCGAAGGGGGGTGAGAGCGTGCGGCTGCGTTTGGCGAAGCCCTTCGCCGGGAAACTGCAAACCGGCATGCACTTCGTCGCGCTGGATCATGACGAGGCAATAATCACATTCAGAGATGGGGACCCGGATAAGCCCGAAATCAGCGGCTTCTACCACCATTCACAGGCGAGCGACCTCGTGACGAGTGACCGGCGATGGCTCTCGCGCAACATGATCCGCACGCAGAAAAACAACAAACTGCGCTTTGAGGACTGGTCGGGTCAGGAAGGTGCGAAGCTTAGCACGGAGCACTCGGGTAAATCGCAACTGAATCTTGGCTACCTCGTCAATAACAAGCTCGAATACCGCGGTGAAGGCTATGAGCTGAGGTCTTCCGGCTGGGGGGCACTGAGGGCTGGCAAAGGCGTGATGGTGACCGCCTACGATCGCCCCGCAGCGACCGGCAAGCAGCTCGACATGCAGGAGACCATCGCGCAGCTTGAGAGCGCGCTGACAACCGCAAAGGCGCTTGCGACGTGTGCCGGCAGCGCGAAGGCCGAACCCGCCGACACCGAAGCACAGCGTCAGATGAAGGAAGATCTGGACGGTCTGAAGAAACCGGGGCTGCTCATGAGCACGCCCGCATCGGTCGCGCTCGTGGCGGGGCAAGGTATCCAGTTCGCGGCACAGGACAACGTTAACGCGGTGGCAGGAAAGAATGCCGATTGGAGCGTATTGAAGCGCTTTACAGTCGCGGCCGGTGAAAAGGCATCGCTGTTTGCGCGGGCTGGTCTCAAAGTTTTTGCAGGCAAGGGGCCCGTCGATGTGCAGGCCCAGAACGGTCCGATGTCTCTTACCGCTGACAGGGATGTATCGATCGCAAGCGTCAACGGCAAGGTCCACGTAGCAGCGGCGAAAGAAATCATCCTTGAATGCGGCGGTGCGTTCATCCAGATCAAAGACGGCAATATTACGCTCGGTGCCCCATTTGACCTGTTCTTTAAGGTCATTACGATCCAGAAAAAAGGTAAGGAGTCGATGCGTACACCGTTGCCTGATCTGCCAGGCGACAAAGACTACAGCGCGCAATTTACCGTCCGGGATACCAGTGGAGCCATTCTTAAAAACTATCCATATCGACTCGAAGCAGAAAACGGTTCGATGTGGTATGGCCGCACCGATGAGAACGGGTTGACCGAGCGGATCTGGACTGGGAGGGCGCAGAAGGTGAAATTACATCCGCACCAGTTACAGGATGAAAAGAATGACAGCGGCATCCCACCAGACAGTTGCTGCGATGTAGATAATTCAGAAGGTTGAAAAATGACTGCTTCTACACAAGGCCCCATTGGTTCAATGTCTAGTGGGGCGAACATGCCGACTCAGAGCGTAACGGTTATTCACCGACTTGTGACTTTTGTCGTCTATTGTGCGCCGAGAGATGATCTGGATGCAAATCTTATATACGCAGCGGTACATCCGAATGATAGTTCGAGGAGAGGAGTGACAGATTCAGCCTCGTTTTTGAAGCGGCTTCCATATGTTGTGGTTGATGCCGATACGAAGAGGGTAATATATCCTTTGTCGGGCGCGTACAAAGAATTTCCCGACCGAACTTATACGCAGTCATTGCACGACGGAAAACGATCTGTGCATACTTTGGAGGTCGTTCATATTCCAGATGGTGTAAGGCGGATCGCATTGCATATTGCAAATGATGCGTTTAGTTACCATAGAAATTTTCAGCTCTTCCCTTGGACCGTTCCTGACGCCGCGCACAGTAAGGTTCACATTTTTGAACTCAGATCAGACGTGCAGGAAGAGTTTAGAGCGAGAAATGATCTTCCATCGGTTCCTTCGGAAAACACGTTGACTGTCAAAACAGCGTCGGCCGATGAGTATTATGGCTTTCTAACAGGTGACCTTTGGCGAAAGGTCAGTCACGAGTTTACAGACGCCGACATCGGCAGGCTCTGCCCTCCTGAAACGATCTCACGCAACGCACTTGCAGGTGGCGTGCCGAATCTTCTTGCTGCGCATCCGCCCTCTGCCACCGTGTCTGCGCCGGCAGCTACTGTGGCGCCTCACTCGGAAGGCCCGCATGTCTACATCGGACCTGTTACTGTGGGTAGTTCATCGCCCACGGTAACGATTCCCGTCGTAGTGGCTGCGCCGCCACAGGTTGCAGGGAATGTAGAAACCGTAGCCGTCGACTGGCGTGCTACGCTCGCGCCGATTTACGCTGCTGGTGCCGGTTCCCGTTCGATGGCGTCGTTTACGATAGAGATTCCCAACCTCGGAATTACGCTTGCATTTGGCGCAAGGGCACTTGCTAACGCTATTAATACGAGTGACGACACGACAGTTCAACAAGCTATTCGCCGCACATCGCCCCGCACCTTCGCTGCGGTTCTGAAGGCGGCGTGGCGATTGCATATCGACAAACTCGGCCTCTCTAGTTCGTGGCGTCCGATGCTTGGCTCGCGTTTGCACAAGATGGGGGACGGACTGGATGTCACGAGCTTTGATGACTCTCTGGAGGGCATTCGTTTTACCATCCGCAATCATGGTGCGGCGGATCGACTCCACCCGTTTCCGACAAGTTCGGGTGGACAAATGCTGGCGAAGCTCTATGCAGAATTGAACGGCGATAGTGAAACGTTGCATGGTGCTATCTATACGCCATGGGTGAACTGGGTAGAGCCACATGACACGCACATGCACATAACGGCAAAGGGTGAATAGCTTTCGGATTAATTTATTATGAAAAATTATCAACTATTTTGGCGGCTGGCAATTGCGATATTTGTAGCAATTTCGTGCGCTCAAGCTGACGCGCAATCTATTAATATTAATGATATTGTTATAGGCAATAAGTCCGTCGAAATGACTTGCGTGCTTTTCCTACGCCATGCAATTGGCGCTTCGGCTGCCGGAAGTCGTTCATACGCGTGTGATAAATTTTATCGAGCGAACGACGAGGATATAGTGGATACGATTCCAGCTTCGTCTGGTCATCCATCGATACCTGTTAGAAAAAGCGACTACATCTCCTTAGATGATTTGTCTCCATGGAAGGGCGTGGTTCCATTTCGTGCCTTTTTTGGAATAACTGCAAGACACGAGAGTGCCGACCCCGATCTTTCGCCCTCGTATCTCCCGTACGATCGTCAGAACGAGGTTTACGTGTATTGGGTCGTGGATCGCAATGGATACGAAATCGATGTCGCCAGCGGTAGGAGGACTGGATATAGATTCTATGGTTATTTAGGAATTTGTTATCTGGCAACGGAAAAGAAACCTAGAAAATATAGGTACCTGACTAAATGTGAGGAGCCAGGATACGAAGGTTTTCCAAAGTCAGTTGACACGGCTGGTCGTCCCTGGATCAATATCATGGAGCAGAATACGGTCGATCTTGGAGAGCGCATGCCCGCTGTTAGTGTAGAGATTCGCGGCACCATGCCGGTGAAGCCGCTGATCTACTCTGATTTCCCCGTTGGAGACGATGGTCGGGTGACAAAGGGAAGGGCAATGTGCATGGCCGATTGTGCTCCAGGAATGCTGATGAAACTATTACACTCTGGTCAGAGCATCTGGGGAGCTTCCGGCAAGCTGCCCCCGAGGTGATCTGAAAATTGCGTTGACGCGCCCGAACGAGATCATAGACGAGCCATATTTCCCGCTCGGGTTCTTGTAATCGTAGCTCTTGTGGCCGGAGCGTACGCACCGGCATTTAATCAGGAAACGCGACACTACTTAGCATAAACCTGCCCACCAACCAGGTAATTCCGCCGGATCTTATCAGTATCCACATGCAGCACCTTCCGCAAATACTGCTGCATACCACCATACCGCGTATCGATCACTTCAATCGCCGCCCCAATATAGTCAGCATCGACCTCAAGCAACGGCCTTGCAACGTCAGCGCCAACACCAATCTTCTGCAACTGCACCAACACCTGCGCATTAAACCCAGCATTCTCCCGATTAGATTCCAGATAATTCGTGACAATAGTCGCCCGATCCACCCCCAACGCCGATAGCAACAACACCGTAGCAAACCCAGTCCGATCTTTCCCAGCGGTGCAGTGATAAAGCAAAGTCCGATCCGCCTCCGCGAGCCTCAAAAACCGCGCAAACTGGTCCTGATAAACCTCAGGAAACTGCCGATACAAATCAACCATAAACCGCTTCATCTGCGCAGGCGTAGACCGCTTGAGCATTGGCACAATAGCCCCGGGCGAGAGATCGCCGGCCAGCACTGGATCAGCGCGCCACGGAAAGCGCTCACCAAACGCAGCCTCAGCAGACGTCTTCTCGCTGGCGGCGCGAAAATCCACCACATCATCCAGATGCATGGCGTCCAGCCTGGCGAAATCATCAGGCGTGCCCAGCGCGGGATTCCCGCTACGATAAAGCCGACCCGGCGCAATCACCTTGCCATCGGCGGCGACGATGCCGCCCAGGTCACGCAGGTTCTGGATATGCTGCATGTGAATAGGGTGATCCGTATCGGTAGAAGGTATGGCTTCCTGCGCGCAAACGCTGCCCGCCGCCGCGAGCCCAATGAATATCGAGGCGCCAGCCACCTTCAACGCAAGCAAAGTTCGTTTCATCGATATGAATAGCGAAAAGGAAACACAAAAACGCGCGCCATCCTGCGACAGCGCACGTCCAGAAAAATAGCAAACCCCAGAAAATAATCAGGCCGCGCGGCTCACCCCACGCTCGCGCGCCAGCGTCATCGCCGTATCCTCAATCATGTCTTCCTGCCCACCCACCAGACGCTGACGTCCCATCTCAACGAGAATATCGCGCGCCGGGACGCCGTATTTCGCCTCCGCACGCTTGGCGAACAGCAGGAACGACGAATACACCCCCGCGTATCCCAGCGTCAGCGCATCGCGGTCGATGCGGATCGGTGCGTCCATGATCGGCAGCACGAGGTCTTCGGCGACGTCGGAAATCGCGAATACGTCCACGCCCGTTTCGATGCCCATACGCTCGCACACGGCCACGAAGACTTCCATCGGCGTGTTGCCTGCGCCCGCGCCCAGTCCCGCAGCGGCGGCGTCGATCCGGCACGCGCCCGCTTCGATTGCCGCGAGTGAATTGGCGATGCCCATCGCCAGGTTGTGGTGGCCGTGAAAGCCCAATTCAGTCTCGGGGCGCAGCGCTTCACGCACAGGAACCAGACGCGCACGCACGTCGTCGGGCAGCATATAGCCTGCGGAATCGGTGATGTAGATGCAGTTCGCACCATACGATTCCATCAGCCTGGCCTGTTCCACCAGCAACTCGGGCGGCGCCATATGCGCCATCATCAGAAAGCCTACGGTGTCCATGCCCAGTTCGCGCGCGAGGCCAATGTGCTGTCCGGAGACATCGGCTTCCGTGCAATGCGTCGCCACGCGGATCGTGTTCACGCCCAGGCTGTGCGCCATGCGCAGATGATCGACCGTGCCGATGCCAGGCAGCAGCAGCGCCGACACTTTCGCCTGCTTCAATTCGCCGATCACGGCTTCCAGGTAGGCTTCGTCGCTTTCAGCGGGAAAGCCGTAGTTAACCGATGCGCCGCCCAGGCCGTCGCCGTGCGTGACTTCAATGAGCGGTACGCCCGCGGCGTCAAGTCCGCGCGCGATGGCGCGCATCTGGTCGAGCGAGATCTGGTGGCGCTTGGGGTGCATGCCGTCGCGCAGCGTCATGTCGTGCACGGTGATGCGCCGGCCGGCGAGCGGGTGCGCTGTGATGTTCTGCATCGTGTTTCCTTATGTGCGGTGTCGCGATTTAAACGGCGGCCAGCATCTGCTCAGCGAATACTTCGCCCGTGCGCGCAGCGGCGGCGGTCATGATGTCGAGATTGCCCGCGTAGCGCGGCAGATAATCGCCCAGCCCCGCGACTTCCATGAATACGGACACGCGCTTGCCATCGAATACGGGGCCGTTTTTTAGGGTGTAACCGGGCACGTAACGCTGCACTTCCTCGACCATCTTCTGCACCGATGCCGCGATGGCTTCGACGTCCGGCTCATCGACGGTCAGGCAATGGATGGTGTCGCGCATGATGAGCGGCGGCTCGGCGGGATTGATGACGATGATCGCCTTGCCGCGCTGGGCGCCGCCCACCGTTTCGATGGCGCGCGCCGTGGTGCGCGTGAATTCGTCGATGTTCTTGCGCGTGCCGGGGCCCACCGAGCGCGACGACACCGTGGCGACGATTTCTCCATAAGCCACCGGCTGCACACGTGCCACGGCGTGCACGATGGGGATCGTCGCCTGGCCGCCGCAGGTGACCATGTTGACGTTGAGCGTATCGGCCAGATGCTCGCCCAGGTTCACGGGCGGCACGCAGAACGGGCCGATTGCGGCCGGCGTCAGGTCGATCACACGCACGCCGTGCGCGGTGAGTTTGTCGGAGTGCTCTTTGTGGACGTAGGCGGAAGTCGCGTCGAAAGCGATGCGGATGCCGTCCGCCTGTAGATGCGGAATCAGCCCGTCAATACCATCGGCGGTAGTCTTGAGGCCGAGCGCCTGGGCGCGGGCGAGTCCTTCGGAGGAGGGATCGACGCCAACCATCCATACTGGATCAAGTACGTTGCTGCGGCGCAATTTGTAGAGCAGATCGGTGCCGATATTGCCGGGGCCGATCAGCGCGCATGGAATCTTGCTCATGGGATGTCCTTGTTGAAGCAGTTTTCAGATCATTCGGATAGCTAATTGCATAGCCGTGAATCAGACGAAGCTCACCTCACAGCCGCCGATTCCTTCGATACGCATTGAAAGACGGTCGCCTGCTGTGACGGGAATCAGCGCGGCAAGCGCACCGGATAGCACGACTTCGCCCGCAAGCAAGGGCATACCCAGTTCGCCTAAGGTGTTGGCAAGCCACGCCACGGCGTCGGCGGGATGGCCCAGCGCGGCCGCGCCTACGCCTTCGCCAGCATTTGCGCCGTTTTTCTCGATACGCATCTGACACGCGGCCAGATCGACGGCATGTGGGGGAACGCGCTCGGGGCCGAGCACATAAACGCCGCTCGATGCGTTGTCTGCCACGGTGTCGCCGATGCGGATGGCCCAGTCGCGGATACGCGAATCGACGATTTCGAAGCACGCGCCCACTGCTTCGGTGGCATCCAGCACTTCAGTACGGTCAACGCCCGGCCCGCGCAGATCACGGCGCAGATAGAAAGCGATTTCACCTTCGGCGCGCGGCTGGATCAGCGTATCGGCGCGAATCGCCGCGCCACTCTCGTGGTGCATGCCGGAGAGCAGCATGCCGAAGTCGGGCTGGCGCACGTCGAGCATGTCCTGCACGGCCTGGCTCGTCACGCCGATCTTCTTGCCCACCACGGTTTCGCCAGCCGCGACGCGGCGCGCGATGTAGTGCTGCTGGATGCGGTACGCGTCGGCGAGCGGCAGGGCGTTCAGGCGCGAAGTGAGTGGCGCGATGGGCGCGCGCTCGCGCCAGGCAGCGTAGAGCGCGTCGCCCAGCGCGGCGAGTTGGGCTGAAGTCATGGCAATGGAATCGGATGAAAAGAGGAGAGCGCCCGCCGTGCGCGATGGCAGGCGGGCGTGTTGAACGCAGGGCGAGACCTAGACGCCGTCGCCGCGAATTGCATCGGGCGAGTAGTACGCCTCGTTGGTTTGCGTGGTGGGCGTGAGGTTCGGCATCGGCTCCTGATTGGTCAGTCGGTCCGCGTAATACGCACCCGAAATCAGGTCGTGATAGAACACCGAGGTCGAATAAAACGTCTTCGCATCGAACGCGTAGAGCGTGGGCGCAAAGTTGGTGCGCCAGAGCGTGCCGCGTGCGTCGTAGTTGTCGGCGGCCACGGCGTTCCAGGTGTCTTCGTCGAGATACAGCACGCGCTTGGCGTACTGATGGCGGTAGCCGGACTTGAGCGTGGCTTCGAGCACCCACACGCGATGCAGCTCGAAGCGCATGGTCTGCATGTCTTCATGCCCCTTGGTAAGCAGCGTCGTATATTTGATCGACGGGTCCATCATGCGGTAGTTGTCGTACGGCACGTAGATTTCGCGCTTGCCCGCGATCTTCCAGTCGTAACGCTCGCCCGAGCCGTTGAAGAGACGGTCGTCGTCCACGGTGCGGAAGCCGCCCGGGCCTTCCGGCTGATCGAAACCAAATTCAGGCGACTGGCGCACACGCCGCGTGCCGGGGTTATACGACCATGTGCGACGCGTGTCCGAGCCTTCCTGATCCCACATTTCGTAGCCCGTAATAATGGTGCCGCGATCCGAAAGCGGCAGCATCGTGGTCTGGCGGAAGAAGCTGCGGCCATTGAGCTTGTTGTCGGACTGGAAGGGCACCGTGGCGCGCGGTCCGTAGATCGAATATTGGACTTTGCCCCAGGCGATATTGCCGTCCGGATAAACCACGGCCTGATCGTAGGTGGCGTTTTCCGATTCGATCATCGAAGCGAAACGCAAATTCCACATTGCCTCCACGCCGGTCTTTGGCACCGGGAACGGTGTGACGGGCGGGAAATCCTTCAGGCCGTTCTGGTCCTTCGTCATCACCGTATTGGGCGCGTAGGTCTGGATAGCCTTGTACACGGCGTCCGGATAGGCGAAGTCGCGATGGCTCGGATACACCGTGATCTTGAAGGTATCCGGATACTTCTTGAAGAGCGCTTTTTCGCCGTCGGTCAGACGGGCCGCATATTGCTGCATGTTTTGCGCGGTGATAGTAAAGAGCGGCTTGTCGCTCGCGTAAGGATCAGGGTAGCGCTCACCGGGTTTGTAGTTGACGCCTGCGGGCGCGCCTACGTATTTGCCGGTCCAGGCGGGGATGCTGCCGTCCGCATTGCCGGCGCGCTCGGCGCCCATTGGCGTGAGCGTGCTGTCGAGTTTGGCGAGATCCGCGGCGCTGGTTTTCGCCAGCGATCCGGCGGCAAGCGCAACGCCTGCTGCGAGGGCGCAGACTTGCAGGGCGTGATGAAGGGTTCTGCTCATGACCATTCCTCTTGCAGTGAAAATACGGCGGTATTCAGAAGGAGTACGTAGCGGTGGCGAGAACATAATCGCGATCCGCGAGCGGGCGCAGGGTGGGATTCGGCGTGCCCAGGAACTTCGCGTAGACGAGCGAGAGTTTGAGATTCGAGAGGCGCGTGAAATCGACGCCTACCGTCACACGATGGTCGCCCACGCCAGTGAGCGAACCGAGTGCGCCGGACAGTGCCGTTGTGCCAGTGAAGTCATCGGAATAGGTGAGCGGCACGTCCATATCCCAGCCGTTAAACACGTTCTTGTAGCTGAGCGTCCAGGCCACTTCAAAAGCGGCGGCGTTGCGGGTGTTCGCAAGCGTGGTCGAACCGTTGACGGGTGTGACGTTGCCGGTGTGCACATACGAGACTTCCGCGACCAGCGTTTGTGATGCGGCGAGGAAGGTCGGCCCGATCGAATAGATCGCCGAGAGATTCGATTGCCAGACATCGCCACGCGTGGCCGTCGCGCCGGTGGGCGCATTCACGAGCACGGCCGCGCCCTGGCGATACGACGTTTCGCCTGCGATATTCACGCCCGCTGCTTCGGTCGAAAAGCTCAGGCCTGTGAGCTTGATGTGATCGAAATACTTTTGCTGATACTGGAGCGTTGGGTAATAGCTGAATACAACGCTCGGATTCATGTCGTTGTAGTGCAGGTAATACGCGCCGATTTCCGTATCGCCGAATACACGCCAGCGCGCGCCAATACCCCATTGATCGTTATTGTTCGGCTTGATGTCCGCGCCGCGCGGAATCAGCGTGCCGCCTGGCCCGATGAGGAATTGCGCGCCCGGTCCCGTGATATCCGAATAGCTGAAATAGCTGCCCGGCGCAGTGAGATCGTTGTGCTCGAACGCGAATTGCCAGTAACCGAGCACGCTGAAATTATTGGCCAGCTGCCATTGCGCCGAAATCTGCGGAACGGGCAGCAGAATGTCCTTCACTTCGGCCCCGGCGACATACGATTTGGTGGCGTCCGCAGGGCCTTGCGCGCCTGCGATATTCGGGAAGAACACGCTTTCGCCCCATGCCAGCACCTGATCGCCCACCTTCACATTGAGGTTGGTCTTGCCGATGTGGAAGGTGTTGTACGCATAGGCCGCAAGCAGTTGCGGACGCGCGCCGGCCCAATAGCTGGTGTCACCGGTGAACTGGTTGTAGACGCCCGAGTGATTCACGGTATCCGGCGCGTCGTTGTAATTCGGGCGATGGTAGACCTGATCGTAGAACGCATCGGCACGCACGAAGACGCCCCAGTCGTCGTGCTTCAGATTGACTTCGCCGAGGATATTGGCCTGATTCTGCATCAGCTTGCCGGACTTGAAATTGCGATCGCCGTCGTCGCCATTGATGTTGTCCGGCGCCAGCAAATTGCCGCTCGGCGCGCGCGTCCGCATGCCCAGTCCATAGCCGATCGTGAAGTTGTAGTCGAGCGTGGTGTCCGCGCCGAACGCGATCGTGTCGCCCGCCCAGGCCGGAGCCGCAGCGCTCACGCATGCCGCTGCGAGCGCGAGCCGGCAGGCGGCGTTGATGGGGCGTAATGCGCGCGGGGTGTCGATTCTCATTGCGTCTCCTCTGAGGCTCCGTTGTGGTTTTGTTGTGGCTTCGTTGTGGCGTTGCAGTGGCGTTCAGGTGCTCAGAGGTTAGGGGCCACGCGTGCGGCGAGAATCGTCAAAACGGACTAGCTGATTCCCCTCAGTCCGGTTTTGCAGTGCTGACCATTGACGTGTGCTTATGCACGCTCGAAGACCTTGCCTGCGGAAGTCGCCGAGAGAAAGGCAGGCACTTCGCCGCCGCCTTCCAGCACGAGATTCGCGCCCGATGCATATGACGCGTAGCCGGAAGCGAGAAAGAGACACGCATGTGCGACGTCGTCGGGCGTGGCGAGACGTCCGGCGGGCACGGTCGCCGCCGCTGCCTGCAGACCTTCTTCGCCGACGTGGTCGGCGGTGGCCGAATCGGTTTGCACGAGGCTGGGGCTGACGGCGGCTACGCGCACCTTGGGCGCCCATTCCACTGCGAGCGAGCGCACAGCGTTGAGCACACCCGCCTTGGCCGCGCCATAAGCGGCGGTTCCGGGCGACGCACGCAAAGCGCTCACGCTGCCGACAAACAGCAGCACGCCGCCCTCGGCCTGGCGCTGCATTACGGCGTTGGCGCGCTGCGCGAGCCAGAGCGGCGCGATCAGGTTCAAGCGGATCACGGACTCCGTAAAGCGCGGTGAAGCTTGCGCGGCGAGCGCGAAAGGCGCGCCGCCCGCGTTGCTTACGACCACGTCGAGACGGCCGGTTTCGGCTTCGATACGGGTGATAAGGGCGTCAATGGCGTCGATATCGCGCACATCGGCGGCGATGACGCGGAGCGGGTTGGGAGTGATGTCCTGAGCGGTATCGGGCACGCTGCGACCGCAGACATAGACGATTGCGCCAGCAAGACGAAACGCCTGCGCGATGGCTGCGCCGATGCCGCGCGTGCCGCCCGTCACGAGCACGGTTTTACCGCTGAAACTGCCGCTCAAATCGAAACTTGTCATGGCCTGACTCCGTGGAAAGAAGGACCGAGGCCGATGGTAGAGAAAAGCCCGGGTGGCTTCTTAGTCTGAAAAGACGATGCGGCGCGTGCTCGCGCCCTTGATGATCGACCACAGACCGGTTCCGCGAAGACGCGCCCGAGATCCGGTCACGCAAACGATCGAGAACGATCCGCAAAATCAGGAGACATGCGCGCATGACCTCGAACACTGCCTTGCCCGCTGGTGCCATTGGCGCTTTCACCGATGCCCCCGGCGGCCTGAAACTGCATCATTTCGAAGCCGGCAGCGGCGAGCCCGTGGTATTTATCCACGGCAGCGGCCCGGGTGCGAGCGGCATCAGCAATTTCCGCCATAACTATCCGCAGTTCGCAGCGGCTGGATACCGCGTTATCGTGGTGGACCTGCCCGGCTACGGCGCATCGTCGAAACCGGCCGATGCGCACTACACGCTCGACTATTTCGTCGTGGCATTGCGCGCGCAATTGAACGCGCTGGGCGTGGGCCGCGCCACGCTGCTCGGCAATTCGCTGGGCGGCGCGATCGCGCTCAAGTACGCGCTCGACTACCCGGACGACGTGGCGGCGCTGATCATGATGGCGCCGGGCGGCGTGGAGGAGCGCGAGACCTACTTCCGCATGGAAGGCATCCAGAAGATGGTGACGTTGTTCACCAATCGTCAGATGAACCGGCAGACGATGCGTTATCTGCTGGAACTGCTGGTGCACGACCGTGCGCTCGTCACCGACGCGCTGGTGGAAGAACGCCTGAAAGTGTGCGAAACGCAACCGCCCGAAGTGCTTTCTACGATGCGCGTGCCCAATCTCACGGAGCGACTGGCGGAACTGCGCTGCCCGGTGCTGGGTTTCTGGGGCACCAATGACCGCTTCAATCCGGTGAGCGGCGCGATGCATTTCCTCGAACACTGCGAGGACGCGCGCTTCGTGCTGATGAATCGCTGCGGACACTGGGTAATGGTGGAGCACCGCGACTATTTCAATCGCGAGTGCCTGGATTTTCTGGCCGATCTTCACGCCGATAAAGGCGTTGAGAGCACCGAACATAACGACAAGGAGACAGCATGAGCAACCTGCAGGCAATCACGCAACAGCTATTCGACATGAGCGGCAAAGTGGCCGCAATTACGGGCGCAGCGCGTGGTATTGGCGCGCAGACGGCGCGTACATTGGCATCGGCGGGCGCTGCTGTGGCGGTGCTGGATGTGTCGCCGCATGGTGAGGAACTGGCGGCCGAAATTGTGGCGGCGGGCGGGAAGGCGTATTTCTGGAAGCTCGATGTTACTCAGGAAGCTGAGGTTCAGCGTGTGTTTGGGGAGATTGTCGCGAGGTTTGGAAGGCTTGATGCGCTGGTGAACAACGCCGGTATTGAAGGGGCTAATTTACCTACGCATCAGATGTCGCTTGAGCAGTGGCGTGCTGTGATGGATGTGAATGTGACGGGTGTTTTTCTTTGCACCAAGCATGCGATTCCTGCTTTGCAGGAGGCGGGTGGTGGGGCGATCGTGAATGTCTCCTCGATGTATGGGCTGGTGGGTGGACCGGATGTGCCGGCTTATCATGCTTCGAAGGGCGCGGTGCGCTTGATGGCTAAAACCGATGCCATGCTTTATGCGGCGCAGAATATTCGGGCTAATTCGGTGCATCCTGGGTTTATTCGGACGCCTTTGCTGGAGGAGGCATTTCAGAAGCTGGGCGATCCTGAGCAGATCTTTGGGCAGATGAAGTTGATGGTGCCAATGGCTAAAATCGGTGATCCGCAGGATATTGCTGCTGGGATTCTTTATCTGGTTTCTCCTGCGGGGCGGTATGTTACTGGGGCGGAACTTGTTATTGATGGTGGGTATACCGCGCGTTGATTTTTTGTTGGTTTTATGCTGGTCTTGGCATTTCCTTGATTTGTCTTCGGTATGCCAGGGTTGCCCCTGTGCGGGGCGGCACCCCCTTTTCTTTGCAGCGGCAAAGAAAAGGGGGGAAAAGAAAGCCGCTTAAACCGCCAGTGCTTCGCGGTACATCTACAGCCTTATAGCGGAGTGGCGCCCGGGCAGCGCCCGCATCACTCGCCCCACAACAGAGTGGAAACGCCCACACATCCGGGGGCGCAAGCGCCCCGTAGGGCATAACGCAAACCGCAGGTTTGCGCCTTCCCTCGCGTACCCAACCGTTGCGCGCGCAGCGAGCAACGGGATGTATGACTGCTTTGTCACTTCGTTATTGGGCAAGTGGTGCGAGCAATGCCCAGTCACCACTCTGTCAAACGATTAGTGGTGGACGGCGTCAGATTAGCGGTGTGAGCGGCTTTCTTTTGCCTACTTTTCTTTGCCGCGGCAAAGAAAAGTAGGTGCCGCCCCGCACAGGGGCAACACTAATAGACCGACACGCTAACAAGGAAATGCCAACACCCCCCGAACACCAACCAAAAACATAAGGATACCAAAATGAACAAAATGAAATCAGCCCTCGAAGAATACATAGCAGCATTCAACGCAGGCGACGCCCAACGCGTAATAGCGCTATTCGCCGCAGAGGCTACGATAGAAGACCCGGTAGGCACCCCTAAAAAACACGGCATCGAAGAAATAAAAGCCTTCTACACCCACGCGACAAACTTAGGCGCACGCCTCGAACTCATAGCGCCCCCGCGCGGCTCCCACTCAAACGCCGCCACCATCACCTTCAAAGTCCACATCCAGAGCGAGCAAGGCCCGGCCCACATCGACGTCACCGACGTCATGGAATTCAACGCCGAAGGCAAGATCACCAGCATGCGCGCCTACTGGGGCCCGGACGACTACCACACCGCGAGCGCAACATGAAGCCAGAGAGTGGGCCAACGCCCGCAAGCCCCATCGTCAGGGCCTTCAGCCCACTCCAGATAGGCCCACTAACCCTGCGCAACCGCTTCATCAAATCGGCGACCAACGAGGGCATGACGCCGCGAGGCGTCCCTTCGCAAGCCTTGCTGAAGCTCCACGAAAACGTCGCTGCCGGAGGCGCGGCACTCACCACCGTGGCCTACTGCGCAGTGAGCCCGGACGCCCGCACCTTCGTCGATCAGGCGCAACTCGATGGCAGCACGCTCGCGCCATTCCGTGCGCTCACCGATGCCGTTCATCGCCACGGCGCAGCGGCCAGCGCGCAGATCACCCACGGCGGCTGCTTTACCTTCCTTCCGGAACTCTCGACTCGCCGTCCTTTAAGCGCATCCGGAGGGCTAAATAAAGTCGGCCTGATGAGCGGCCGCTTCTTCAAGCAGGCAATGTCCGAACGCGATATGGACGCCTGCGCCGCGCAATTCGCCCAGGCCGCCCGTCACGCTCGCGAGGCCGGTTTCGACGCCGTCGAAATCCACATGGGCCACGGCTATTTGCTCAGCCAGTTTCTCTCGCCGCTCTATAACCATCGCGACGACGCCTATGGCGGCAACGCCGCGCAACGCGCGCTGTTTCCGCTACGTGTGTTGCGCCGCGTACTGGACGCGGTCGGCCGTGACTGCGCAGTGCTGTGCAAGATCGGCGTCACCGAAGGCGTGAAGGGCGGCGGCAACGCAAAAGACGCCGCTGAAATCGCGCAACTGCTCGAAGCTGAAGGTGCGCATATGCTCGTGCTGAGCGGCGGTATGAACGTCGAATCGGTGTGGCAACTGTTCGGCAGTCCGTTGCCGAATGAGGCGCGCGCGAACGTGTCGAATCCCATTGTCCGCATGGCGATGCATGTGCAAAAGTTCACGGAACCGCGCTTCGACGGCTTTCGCGAGATGTATTTTCTTGAGCATTCGCGCAAGGTGCGCGAGGCCGTCACGCTGCCGCTCGCCTATCTGGGCGGCGTGCGTTCGGCGGTGAATGTGGCGCAGGCGATGGAGGAAGGTTTCGACGCCGTGGCGATGGCGCGCGCGCTGCTGTACGAACCGGGTTTCGTCGCGCGCTTGCGCCGCGAGGCGAATGCGGCCTCGGGCTGCACTTCGTGCAATCGTTGCGTGGTCAGCATGTACACGCCGGGAGGCACGGCCTGCATTTTGCAGGGCGAAAACGATCCCGCGCCCAATCGCATTCCCGCACAGTTAAGCGCAAGCTGATGGCGAAGCGCACGAGGGAAGCCGCGCTGGAAACGCGCAGCCGTCTGCTGGATAGTGCCGAAACTTTGTTCGCACGCCACGGCGTTTCGCACACCACACTCGCCGATATCGCCGATGCAGCTTGTCTCACGCGCGGCGCGATCTATGGGCACTTCCGCAACAAGGCCGATCTGCTCGAAGCGCTGCTGGAACGCACGCGTTTGCCGCTGGAAGAGTTGATCGGCGCTTTCGTCGATCCGCTTGCGCCGGAGCCGCTTGCCGCGATGCAGCGCGCGATTCTCGTTTGTCTGCATGATGCGCAATGCGACGCGCGAAGGCGGCGCGTGTTCGAGATCGTCTTCAATCGTTGCGAACTGGTCGATGAGATGGCCAGCGTGGCAGGTCGCATGCGTGAATACGCACGCGAAGGCGTGGCGAATCTCGAGCGTGGGCTCATGAATGCGAAGCGCCGCGATCAGTTGCCGCCGACGCTCGATGTGCGCCTCGCCGCCGCGTTGCTGCACGCGCAGGTCACGGGGTTGATCCGCGATAGTCTGCTCGTGCCGCAGCGGCTGGATTTCGTGCGTGATGGCGAGCGCATGGTCGCCGCGATCTTCGAGCTGTTGCGCCACGCGCCCACGCTGCACGCGGCGCCTGTCGTTGAACCGGCCTGAGCGTTCAGCGAGTTAGCGTATCCGCGTCGCCATCCCAGCCGCCGCCCAGCGCTTTGTTCAAGGCGATGTAATCGGTCGTCACGCTCACGCGGCTCTGGATCAGCGTGTCCTGCGCCGAATACAGCGAGCGGTCGGCGGTCAGCACGTCGAGAAAACCCGTCGATCCCGATTCGTAGCGCGCATGCGCAAGCTTCGCGGCCTCGCCGTAGGCATCGGCGGAAAGCTGGAGGCTTTGTGTGCGCTCGGTTTCGCGGGACAGGGATACGCTGGCGTTCTCGACATCGGTGAGGGCCGTCAGCACCGCCGAGCGATACGCGATCAGATATTGCTCGCGCTGTGCGTCGGCGATATCGACGGCGGCTTTCAGACGGCCCGCGTCGAATAGCGGAATCGTCACTGAAGGGCCGATCGACCAGCCAATCGACGAATGCCGCGCGAGGTCGCCGAACTGCGTGCCCGAGGTGCTGAGCGAACCGGTGAGCGTCACGCGCGGGTAGCGCGCGGCTTCGGCCTGGCCGACGCGCGCCGTGTATTGCGCGTAACGGCGTTCGGCGGCACGCACGTCGGGACGCGCGAGCAGCGTGTCGGCGGGCACGCCGCGCGCCACCGGCAGCGCGGGGGCGGGCACGGGCGGGGTGGCGTTCGCAGGGGCTTCCATGCGTTCGATCAGCGCGTCCGGCGTGCGGCCCGTAAGCACCGCGAGGCTATGCACGGTCTGCGCGTAGCTGGCTTCGAGCGCCGGGATGGTGGCGAGCGTCGATTGCGCTTCGCCCGCGGCGTTGGCGGCGTCCAGGCCCGACGTCGCGCCCGCCTGATAGCGCACGCGCGTGAGGCGGGCGGTTTCCTGCTGCGAGATCGCCGTCTCGCGGGCGAGCGCGAGACGCGCCTGGTAGCCGCGCGCCTGAACATAGCGCGTGGTGACGTCGCCGATCAGCGTGAGCAGCGCCGTGCGTCGGTCCCACTGCGCGGCGTCGTAACTGTCGCGCGCGGCCTCCAGCGCGCGTCGGTTCGCGCCGAAGATATCGATTTCCCAACTGGCGTCGAAGCCTGCCTGGAAGAGGTTGGTCGGGCCGCTGGAACCGAGCGTGCCTGTTGTGGTGGATGTCGCGCTGCCGGTGCTGCCTGTTGTGACAGCGCTGCTGCCCGCACCGGAGCGCGTGAAGCCGCCCGTGGCGTTCAGCGAAGGATAGAGCGCGCCGCCTGCCTGTCGCAGCACGGCGCGGGCTTCGAGCACGCGGGCGGTGGCCGTCGCCACGTCGAGATTGCCCGCGACCGCTTCGCGCACGAGGGCGTCTAGCAGCGGGTCGTTCAGGCGCGTCCACCACCGCTGGAGATCGGCGGGATCGTCGGCGAGGGTCGCAGGCGTAGAGGCAGAGGCCGCTTGCGTGGTGCGCCATTGCGCGGGCGCATCCGCCTGCGGCGCGCGGTAGTCGGGACCGACCGCGCAACCGGCGAGCAGCGCGCCGACGAGCGTGCCAGTCAGCGTGCCGGTGAGCGCGCCGGGATTCATGATGAAGCGTTGAAATGCGTTCATGTGCGCTTGCCCTTGAAAGCCATACGGACCGCCACATAGAGCAGCGGCGCGAAGAAAATACCCAGCACCGTGGCCGCGAGCATGCCGCCCATCACGCCGATGCCGATCGCGTTTTGCGCGCCCGAGCCCGCGCCCGTCGCGACGGCCAGCGGCGCGACGCCGAGAATGAAGGCGAACGACGTCATCAAAATCGGACGCAGACGCTGGCGCGCGGCGTCGAGCGTCGCTTCGATCAGGCTCGCGCCATGCGCCTCACGCTCCAGCGCAAACTCGACGATCAGGATCGCGTTCTTGGCTGCAAGCCCGATGGTCGTGAGCAGACCCACCTTGAAGTAGACGTCATTGGTCTGGCCGCACAGCATCGCGGCCAGCAGCGCGCCCGCCATGCCGACCGGCACGGTGAGCATGACCGCGAACGGGATCGACCAGCTCTCGTAGAGCGCGGCCAGGCACAGGAACACCACTAGCACAGAGATCGCGTAAAGGGCGGCCGCCTGATCGCCCGCGAGCCGTTCCTCGTAGGAAAGACCGGTCCACTCGTGATGAAAGCCCGGCGGCAGCGCTGCAACCAGCTTGTCGATCTCGTGCATCGCTGTGCCGGAACTCACGCCCGGCGCGGCCTCGCCCTGGATCTCCAGCGCCGAGTTGCCGTTGTACCGTTCCAGCCGCGTCGGGCCGAAGGTCCAGTGCCCGCGCGCGAATGCGCCGAACGGCACCATCTCGTTGCTGGCGTTGCGCACGTGCCAGTTGTCGAGGTCGCGCGGCTGCATGCGGAAATCCGCATCGGACTGCACATAGACGCGCTTCACGCGGCCACGGTCGATAAAGTCGTTCACGTAGTCGCTGCCCCATGCGACCGAGAGCGTCTGGTTGATATCGGCGAGACTCAGGCCGAGTGAACTGGCCTTGGCCTGATCGATCGCCACGGCGAACTGCGGCGTAGGCTCCTGACCTGTCGGGCGCGTGTTGGCCAGCGCAGGGTTTTGCGCCGCTGCGGCGAGTAGCTTGTCGCGTATCTGAAGCAGCTTTTCGCGTCCCGCGCCATTGGTGTCCTGCAAATAGAAGTCGAAGCCGTTCGAATTGCCCATGCCGTCGATGGCGGGCGGCAGCAGCGCATAGACCTGCGCATCGCCGATGGCGGCGAAGGCTGCGCTCGCGCGCTGCGCCACTTCCTGCGCAGAGAGATTCGCGGATTTGCGCTGGTCGAAGTCCTTCAGGCGCACGAACACCATGCCCGCGTTCTGTCCCGAGCCGCCGAAGCCGTAGCCCTCGATCGCCATCACGCCTTCCACGGCGTCCTTTTCGTCGTGCAGGTAGTAATCGGTCACGCGTTTGAGCACGTCCTGGGTGCGGGCGTTCATCGCGCCGGGCGGCAATTGCACGGCGGTCAGCAGGATGCCCTGATCCTCGACGGGCAGGAACGAGCTGGGCAGGCGCATGAACATCCAGCCCATTGCCACCACCAGCGCGACGAAGATCGCCAGAAAGCGCTTGCCGCGCCCGAGCATGCCGGACACGCCGTTGCGATAGGCGTTCGAACCGCGCTCGAAATGACGGTTGAACCAGCCCGCGAAGCCGCGCTGCGCGCCGTGGCCGTGGCCGTGCCCTTGCCCTTGCGTGCGACGCAGGATCGTCGCGCACAGCGCGGGCGTGAGGATCAGCGCGACGGCCACCGAAAGCAGCATCGCCGTAACGATGGTCACTGAAAACTGACGATAGATCGTGCCCGTCGAGCCGGACGAGAACGCCATCGGCACGAATACGGCGGAAAGCACCGTGGCGATGCCGATCAGCGCCCCCGTAATCTCGCGCATCGACTTGAGCGTGGCCTCGCGCGGCTCCAGGTTTTCCTCGGTCATGACGCGTTCGACGTTTTCCACCACGACGATGGCGTCGTCCACCAGCAGGCCGATGGCGAGCACCATCGCGAACATGGTGAGCGTGTTGATCGAGTAGCCGAACACGGCGAGCACGCCGAAGGTCCCGAGCAGCACAACCGGAATCGCCAGCGTGGGAATCAGCGTCGCGCGCACGTTCTGCAGGAACACCAGCATAACGATGAACACGAGCACGATGGCTTCGAACAGCGTCTTGACGACCTCGTGGATCGAGAGCGCGACGAAGGGCGTGGTGTCGTACGGATAGACCACCTCGACGCCCGCGGGCAGCGTGCTCTTGAGCGAGCCGATCAGCGTCTTGATGCCCTTGGCGGTGTCGATGGCGTTTGCGCCCGTGGCAAGCATCACGCCCAGCGATGACGCCGGCTTGCCGTTATAGGTCGACGCGTAGGTGTAGTTTTCCGCGCCCAGCTCGACGCGCGCGACGTCTTTGAGGCGTACCACGGCGCCGTCGGTTGCGCTCTTGACGATGACGTCTTCGAACTGCGCAACGCTTTGCAGGCGGCTTTGCGCCGTGACCGTGGCGTTGAGCTGCTGGCCGGGCCGCGCGGGCTGCGCGCCCAGTTGGCCTGCCGCGACCTGCGCATTCTGTGCGCGCAGCGCGGTCTCCACGTCGCCGGGCATCAGCGCGTATTGCTGGAGTTTCGCCGGGTCGAGCCAGATCCGCATGGCGTAGCTCGAACCGAACAACTGCGTGTTGCCTACGCCCGGCACGCGACGGATCTGATCCTGCAGCGTGCTGCCCACGTAGTCGTCGAGATCGATCGAACTGAGCTTGCCGTTGGTCGAGACAAAGCCCACGACCATCAGAAAACTGGCCGACGATTTGGTCACGGTGAGGCCGGTGCTCTGCACGACCGAGGGCAGTTGCGCGGTGACCAGTTGCAGCTTGTTCTGCACCTGCATCTGCGCGACATCGGCATTGGCGCTATTGCTGAAGGTGAGGCGGATTTCGACCTCGCCCGAAGCGTCCGAACTCGCGGACATATAGAGCAGATTGTCGAGACCGGTGAGACCTTGCTCGATCACGCGCGTGACCGAGTTTTCGATGGTCTGGGCGTCCGCACCCGCGTAGGTCGCGGAAATCGAAATCGTGGTGGGCGCGATCTCGGGATACTGTGCGACGGGCAGGCGCTTGAGCGCCAGCACGCCCGCGAGCATCACGGCGATGGCGAGCACCCACGCGAACACGGGGCGCCTGATAAAAAATGCCGACATGATGGCGTTCAGCTCCTTTGCGTGGGTTTCGCAGGCTCTTTGGCGTCTGCTGCGGTGCTATTGGCTTTGGCCGCAGGCAGCGCACGCACCTTGCCGGTGGCGGCGTCGAGCGTCACTTCGGTGGCGGCGACGGCGTCGCCCACCCGCGCCTGCTGGCTGCCTTCGACGATCAGCGCATCGCCTTCGTGCAGACCTTGCGTAACGAGCCAGTCGTTGCCGTGCTCGCGAGCGCCTGCGAGTTCGACTTCCTCGACCTTGCCGCCGCGCACGAGTAGCGCAGTGGCTTCGCCGCGCGTATTGCGGCTCACGGCGCGTTGCGGCAGCAGATATGCCTGCGGCACCGTGCCTTCCTCGACGATCGCGCGCACGTACATGCCAGGCAGCAGCAGCCGGCGCGGATTGGGCACGGTGGCGCGCAACGTGTAAGTGCCGGTGCCGGTCGCGACACTCGATTCGCCGAATTCGAGGCGGCCATCAAGCGGATAAGTCGCGCCGTTTTCGAGCTTGAGTTTGACTGGCACGCTGCCATTCGTCGTGACGACGCGGCCAGCGTCGATAGCCTCGCGGAGATCGAGCAGATTTGCGCTCGACTGCGTGAGATCGATATTGACGCGGTCGATCTGATGGATCGTCGTGAGCGCGGTGCTCTGGCTTGCGCTCACGAGCGCGCCGGGCGTGAGCGACGAGCGGTCGATGCGGCCGGAAATGGGCGCGCGGATCGTCGTGCGATCGAGATCGATGCGGGCGGTTTCGAGCGACGCTTTGGCGGAAGCGACGTTGGCGCGGGCTTGAGCGAGCGCGTCGATGGCTTCTTCGTAATCCTGACGGCTGATGGCGTTCTGCTTGATCAGTGCCTGATTGCGGTCGGCTTTTGCCTGAGCCGACGGAATAGCGGCCTGGGCGCGTTGCAGCGCGGCTTCGGCGCTGTCGCGTGCGGCGCGGTAGCTGGCTGGATCGATCTGATAGAGCGGCTGGCCGGCTTTGACTTCGCCGCCTTCCGTGAACAGACGCTGCTGGATGACGCCGCCGACTTGCGGGCGGACTTCCGCTTCGAGGAAGGCGACGATGCGGCCAGGCAATTCCGCTGTGACTGCCACTGGTTGAGGGTGCAGTTTGAGGACGCTGACTTGTGGTGTGGCTGCGTTTTGAGGCGTGGTGTTCTGGCTGCGGTTGCAGGCCGTGAGCGCCGTGATAGCCAGCAGGGCTGCGACGGTTTTTCTGATCTTCGGTGTATTCATGTCTGCTTGAGGTATCCGGACTGGCGGTATGGCAGAGCATGGATCGTGAGGCTGCGTCGTTCGAGGACGATGGATTTTGTGTGGACGTTTTGTTGAGGGCGCGGCTTGCGCGCGCTGGATGGGCGGAAAAAGGCGCGCCGGCGGCGTCGCTGGCTGGTGGGGAAATGCTCGCTTCAGGGTCGTTGTTCGTGGGGTTTTGGCGTTTCCTTGATTTGCTTATGGTATGCAAGCGTTGCCCCTGTGCGGGGCGGCACCTACTTTCTTTGCGGCGGCAAAGAAAGTAGGCAAAGAAAGCCGCTCACGCCGCCAGTGCTTCGCAGTACATCTACAGCCTATAAAACAGAGTGGTGCCCGGGCAGCGCCCGCACCACGCGCCTAATAAGAGAGTGGCAACGCCCGCACATCCGGGGGCGCAGGCGCCCCGTGGGGTATAGCTAACACCCGTGGTTTGCGCCTTCCTTTGCAGACCCAACCGTTGCGAGCGCAGCGAGCAACGGGATGAATGACTGCCTTGTCACTTCGTTATTGGGCGAGTGGTGCGAGCAATGCCCCGTCACCACTCTGTCAAACGATTAGTGGTGGACGGCGTCAGATTAGCGGTGTGAGCGGCTTTCTTTTGCCTATCTTTTCTTTGCCGCGGCAAAGAAAAGTAGGTGCCGCCCCGCACAGGGGCAACGCTAATAGACCGACACCACAACAAGAAAACGCGACACCCCCCACCAATCCAACCCCAAAAAAAACCACCCCAAACTATTAAGCTATGATGGAGATTCAATGGAGAACATTGCCCGACAGCCGGCACACGTTCACGATTCGCTATCCCCAAAGCCGCGCACCCGCGACGAACCATGAACGCGCTGATCCTGATCGCCGAAGACGAACCTGAAATCGCCGAGATTCTCGACGCCTACCTCAGCCGCGAAGGCTACCGCACCTATCAGGTCAACAACGGCCAGGCCGCGCTCGACGTGCAGCCGCTGCTCAAGCCCGATCTCGTGCTCCTCGACATCAAGATGCCCGGCAAGGACGGCTGGGAAGTGCTCGCCGAGCTGCGCCGCCGCGGTGATACGCCGGTGGTAATCGTCACCGCGCTCGATCAGGACATCGACCGTCTGCAGGGCCTGCGCATCGGCGCGGATGACTACGTCGTCAAGCCCTTCAATCCCGTCGAAGTGGTGGCGCGTATCGGCGCAGTCCTGCGCCGCACCGGCGTCGCGCGCGCCGAAAGCGTGCTGCGCGTAGGCCGCCTCGAAATCGATACCGAAAGCTACGTCGCCAGCGTACGCAGCGCGACGGATACAGCCGGTGCCGGAAACGTGCAACTCGCGCTCACGCTCACCGAATTCCGCGTCCTCACCCATATGGCCAAGTGGCCCAACCGCGTTTTCACGCGCGCCGAACTGATCGACGCCTGCCTGCCGGGCGGCGATGCCCTGGAGCGCACCGTCGACAGCCACGTGAGCAATCTGCGCAAGAAGCTCGACAAGGCCGGCGCCGCCGACATCATCACCGTCGTGCGCGGCGTAGGCTACCGGCTGGCCGCATCGTGAAGAAAGAGCGCGGGCGGCTGGGCCGCCAGATTGTTCTGTCGATGGGGCTGGTGTCGAGCATCACGATGCTCATCGCGTTCGTCGGCTCGATTGTGATCTACGGGCTGCTCTATCTTTTCGCGCCGCCGTCCGGTCCGCTGACGCCCGACGATCTCTTCATCCCCGATCCGCGCGACTATCTGATCTTCGCGATTCTGCTGCTGATCGGTCTCGTGGTCGCGGTGGTGATCGCTTCGCGGCTCGCGCGGCGCATTCTCGCGCCGCTCAATTCGCTCGCCGAAAGCGCGCGCCGCATCGCGGCAGGCGATCTCGAAGCGCGTGCGTTGCCGGGCGACCGGTCGCTGGGCGAAACCGCGCATCTGGTCGACGATTTCAACGCCATGGCGGTGCGCCTGCAACGCATGACCAGCGATATGACCGCGTGGAATGCGGCCATCGCGCACGAATTGCGCACGCCGCTCACGATTCTGCGCGGGCGTCTGCAAGGTATGAAGGATGGCGTGTTCAAGCCTGATGAAGCGCAGATTCGCGGTCTGCTGTTTCAGGTCGAAGGGCTGACGCGACTGGTCGACGATCTGCATATCGTCACGCTGCAGGACATCGGGCGGCTGGAGATGCGCGTGGAGCCTACGCGTATCGACGTCGAAATCCGTCATGCCGTCGATTCGGTGAGCGATACGCTGCACGAGGCGGGTTTCGCGGTGGAAGTCGATCTCGCCGATGTGGTGGTCGCCTGCGATGGCGCGCGCATCCGCCAGGCGCTGCTCGCCTTGCTGGACAATGCGCGCCGTTACGCGGTGCCGGGCAGGCTGCGCATTGCACTCGTGCTGGACGAATCGATGTTCGCGCTGGGCGTGGAGGACGATGGGCCGGGTCTCGCGCCCGAATTCGCGCAACAGGTGTTCGAACCGTTCACGCGCGCCGATGCCTCGCGTTCACGCAAGTTCGGTGGGTCGGGGCTGGGTTTGTCGGTGGTGCGCGCCATTGCGCTCGCGCATGGCGGCCAGGCGGTCTATCGCAGTTCGGCCGTGGGTGGCTCGATTTTCGAACTGGTGTTGCCGCGCGGCTGAGCTTCGTTTGAAGCGTCAGCCGCGCATAAGACGCATTTAAGCGCTTTTACTCTTCCATCAGGCGCGCACGCACCTTCTTGCCCTTTACCTTGCCGGCGTTGAGCTTGCGCACCGCATTTTTAGCGATGCTGCGTTCCACCGCCACATAGGTCGAGAAGTCCGTCACGTTGATCTTGCCGATCTGCGCGCCGGTGAAGCCGGCTTCGCCCGTGAGCGCGCCCAGCACGTCGCCGGGACGGATCTTTTCCTTCTTGCCGCCCAGAATCTGCACGGTTTCCATCGGCGGCAGCAGCGGTTCGTTGCTGGCGGGCGTCAGTTCGGCGACCGGATGCCATTCGACTTCGCGCTTGAGCGCCTGCTCGATGCCGCCCACGCGGCCCATTTCGTTCATGGTCGCCAGCGATAGCGCCCAGCCGTCCTGATCGGCGCGGCCCGTGCGGCCGATGCGGTGCACGTAGACTTCGGGGTCGGGCGTGACGTCGACGTTGATGACCGCTTCCAGTTGCGCGATATCGAGGCCGCGCGCGGCCACGTCGGTTGCCACCAGCACCGAACAGCTACGGTTGGCGAACTGGATCAGCACCTGATCGCGATCGCGCTGGTCGAGTTCGCCGTGCAGCGCGAGTGCGTGAAAGCCCTGCGCGCGCAGCACGTCGAGCAGGTCGCGGCACTGCTGCTTGGTGTTGCAGAACGCAATCGTGCTGACCGGACGGAAGTGGTTGAGCAACTGGCCGACCACGTGCAGGCGGTCGTTTTCTTCGACTTCGTAGAAGCGCTGGCGGATCTTGCTGTCGTCGTGATGCTCTTCGAGCTTCACTTCCTTCGGGTTGCGCAGGAACTGCTGGCTCAGCTTGGCGATGCCTTCGGGGTATGTCGCCGAGAACAGCAGCGTCTGGCGTTCCTTTGGGCACTGGCGCGCGACCTTGGCGATGTCGTCATGGAAACCCATGTCGAGCATGCGGTCCGCTTCGTCGAGCACCAGCGTATTGAGCGCGTCAAGCGAGAGGATGCCGCGCTCCAGGTGATCCATGATGCGGCCCGGCGTGCCGACGATGATGTGCGCGCCGTGTTCGAGGCTGGCGGTCTGCGGTTTCATCGGCGTGCCGCCGCACAGCGTCAGCACTTTGACGTTTTCTTCGGCGCGCGCAAGGCGGCGGATTTCCGTGGCGACCTGGTCGGCCAGTTCGCGCGTGGGGCACAGGATCATCGCCTGGACGTCGAGGCGGCGCACATCGAGCTTCGCGAGCAGCGCGAGCGAGAAGGCCGCGGTCTTGCCGCTGCCCGTTTTTGCCTGCGCGATGAGATCGTGACCGGCGAGCGCGATCGGCAGGCTGGCGGCCTGGATCGGCGTCATCTCGACATAGCCGAGCCGGTTGAGGTTCTCGAGCGTGGCGGGAGCGAGCGAAAGCGCGCTGAAGGACGTAGCGGTGGGTGTATTCGTCATGCTGGGTCTCGCGCCCCGGGTGGGGCGGATGCCGCGTTGAGGCGGCAGGAATGGATCGGGCGGCGCTGATCGTGAGGACATTCGCGCCGCGCGTGGCGCAATTTTAACGGATAAGGACGGCAACGCCGCCAGAATGCGTACGCGCGGTACGAAAACCTGGCCGCGCCCTAGCCGCGCGCGTGTTCGGCGCCCAGTTCTTCGAGGTCGAGATCGTGTTCGACTTCGTGCAGCATTTCATCGCTGATGAGGCCCGCGCGGTGCATGCGCAGGATTTCCGCGCGGCCAGCGCGCACGGCGGCCAGCACCACGTCATAGTGCGCGGTTCGCACGTCCACGGGCAGGCTCGGCGCATGTTCGAATTGCTGCGAAAGCGTGGCGCGATAGGTGTATTGCTCCAGCAGGCGCGGGTGGATGACGCTGCCGTCCGGCCCGTGCACGAGTGGCTTGATCGTCTCGAACTGCACGGCGAGCAGGCGCGCCCAGACCTGCGGTTCGTTCAGATACGCCGCGCCCGCCTGGGCGTCCTGCAACGGCCGCACCAGACGGATCAGCGGGCCGATCGTCACGCCTTGCAGCAGCACCGTGAAAAGGATCACTGCGAACGCGGCGAACAGGATCAGGTCGCGCCCCGGCAGGCTTTCGGGTAGCGTGAGCGCGATCGCCAGCGTGACCACGCCGCGCATGCCGGCCCAGCTGACCACAGCCGCCGCGCGAAAATCGCCGCACAGCACCCGGCGTGGCGCGAGGCGGTGCAACACGGTGCGGATGCCTTCGAGCCCGAAGGTCCAGACGCAGCGCGAGAGCACCACGGCCGCGACCACGGCCAGCGCAGCGGGGCCAAGCTGCGCGAGCGCTTCGCCCGCGCCGCCCAGGCGCACGATCACGCCGCGCAGCGACAGCCCGATCAGCACGAACACCATCGCCTCCAGCACGAAGACCATCACTTGCCAGAACGCGGTGCCGCGCATGCGCACGCGTGCGCTCAGGACTTCGTGCTGATGCCAGCCCAGATACATGCCGCAGGTGACTGTGGAAATCACGCTCGACACGCCCGCCATGTCGCCCGCGATGTAGCTGAACCAGCCTGCACAGACGGCAACCGTGATGATCAGATAGTCGTCCTCCAGCAGGCGCAGCAGGTTGACGACGAGATAGCCGATCAGCCAGCCGATCGCAACACCGCCAAGGGCGAGGCCCGCGAAACTCAGCACCGCGCCCGAGGTGCTGAACGCGCCCGTGAGTGCGGCAGCGACGGCCAGGCGAAACAGCACCAGCCCGGCGGCGTCGTTGAGCAGGCTTTCGCCTTCGAGCAGCACCATTATCCGGCGCGGCAGCGCGAGGCGCTCCAGCACGGCGCGTGCGGCGACGGCGTCGGGCGGCGAGACCACCGCGCCCAGCGCGAAGCACACGGCCCAGGGCAGCGTGGGCACAACCCAGTGCGCGACAAGACCGACGGCCCAGGTCGTAAACGCCACCGCGCCAATCGCGAACAGCAGGATCGGCGTGATATGGCGCTTGAAGTCGGCCCATACGAAGAAGTAGGCGCCGTCCATCAGCAGAGGCGGCAGGAACACGATCAGCACCAG
>NZ_VWWJ01000032.1 GCF_011753055.1 Burkholderia sp. Ax-1719
CCCCGGCCACCAGCAGACAGATTAACTTCTTCTTCATCGACATTCTCCTTATGGGTCGTTATTGCAGGCGTTTCGACGTTTAATTCTTTTATTGCGGGTTTTTCTGGTGGCCGTTTTTATCCGTCGCGCGTTCTCTCAAACGCACGACGGGAATTACTTCGCACCTGATTTACGCAGCGCGCCGTCCAATCGGCGAACCCACTGCGCCAGGCGGCGTGCCTGCCGTAGCGGTTTCAGCGGGGTCGGGCTGGATGAAGGCCATCTGCATATCGCGCATGCGCTTCTTTTCACGTGCGCTCATCAGCTGGTTCACGGCGATCACACCAATCGTCACGGCGCTGATAAAGAGCGTCGCCAGCGCATTCATCTCGGGGTTCAGACCCAGACGCACACGCGAGAACACCACCAGCGGCAGCGTCGTCGAGCCGGGGCCCGAGAGGAACGCGGAAAGCACCAGATCGTCGATCGAGAGCGTGAACGAGAGTAGCCAGCCGGAGAGCAGCGCCTGCGAGATCAGCGGCAAGGTGATGACGAAGAACACCTTCAGCGGCGTGGCGCCCAGATCGAGCGCCGCTTCTTCAAGCGACTTGTTCATCTCCTTCACACGCGACTGCACGATGATCGCGACGTACGACACGCACAGCATCACGTGGCCGATCCAGATCGTGAGGATGCCGCGTCCTGCCGGCCAGCCAATCATCTGCTGGAGCGCCACGAAAAGCAGCAGCAGCGAGATACCCTGGATGACTTCAGGAATCACAAGCGGGGCATTGATCATGCCGGTGTAGAGCGTGAAACCGCGAAAGCGACCCATGCGTGCCAGCACGAAACCGGCCCACGTCCCGATCACCACCGACGCAAACGCCGTCATCAGACCGATCTTCAGCGACAGCCACGCCGCAGAAAGAAGCTCATCGTCCTGCAGCAGCGCCGCGTACCACTTGAGCGAGAAGCCCGACCACACCGTCACCAGTTTCGACTCGTTAAACGAATAGACAACGAGGCTGATAATCGGGATATAGAGAAACAGAAAACCAAGCGTGAGGACGCTGGTGGAAATCGCGCGATTGGGCTTGATCATTTGCTTTCCTCCAGTTCCTTGACCTGGTAGTACTGAAAGACTGCCATCGGCACGAGCAGCAGCAACACCATCGCGACGGTGACAGCCGAGGCCATCGGCCAGTCCATGTTGTTGAAGAACTCGTCCCACATGACGCGGCCGATCATGAGCGTGTCCGCGCCGCCGAGCAGTTCGGGGATCACGTATTCGCCCACCGCCGGAATGAATACCAGCAGGCTGCCCGCGATAATCCCGTTCTTCGAAAGCGGCAGCGTGATCTTCGTGAACGCCACCCACGGCTTCGCGCCCAGGTCATACGCGGCTTCGAGCAGCGTGAGATCCATCTTGCAGAGGTGCGCGTAAAGCGGCATCACCATGAACGGCAGATACGAATAGACCATGCCGATATAGACGCCTGCATCGCTGTGATAGAGACGCAGCGGCGAATGAATCAGGCCGATGGCCATGAGCGCGTGATTGAGCAGGCCGTCGTCCTTGAGAATGCCGATCCACGCATAGACGCGGATCAGAAACGACGTCCAGAACGGCAGCATGACCGCCATCATCAGCACATTGCGCGTGGCCGGATTGGAGCGCGCGATGTAATAGGCGATGGGGTAGCCAATCAGCAGACAGAAGAACGTCGATACCGCCGCCATCTTCAGCGAGCTGATATAGGTGGCGATATAGAGGCTGTCCTGCAGCAGGAACGCGTAGTGCGAAAGCTGCAGCGCGAGATGGACCATGCCGTCCTTCATCTCGACCAGGTTCGAATAGGGCGGAATGCCCATGACCTGATCGGCGAAGCTGATCTTGAGCACCAGCACGAAGGGCAGGGCGAAGAACAGCGCCAGCCAGATGAACGGCACACCGATCACGGTGGTGCGGCCCGAGGGCACGAAGCGCGAGAAGAAGCGCCCCAGCGCACCGCGCTTGACCGCGCCACGCGGCGCGGCGGAAGTAGAGGGAACGGAACTCATTTAGGCATCCTCCTCATCAGGCCGTGAGCACGACGCCGCTGGACGGCGACCACGACACATAGACGTCGTCGTTCCAGGCCGGCGTGCCTTCGTTCATCAGGTGCGAGCTGGACAGGTTCGAGACCACCACCTTGCCGCCCGGCAGACGCACGTGATAGAGCGAATAGCTGCCCATGTAGGCCACATCCGTGACCACGCCGCGCGCCCAGTTGTTGGCGGTGCCCGGCTTCTCGCGCGTCACGCGCACGCGTTCGGGGCGCACCGAAATACCCACCGGCATGCCCAGCGGCCCGGTCACACCGTGGCTCACGTACATGCGCGTTTCCAGATCCTCGCTTTCGACGAAGATGTGATCGGGTTCGTCCTCCACGACCTTGCCTTCGAACAGGTTGGTCGAGCCGATGAATTCGGCGGAGAAACGGCTGTTGGGGAATTCGTAGACTTCGCTGGGCGAGCCGATCTGCACGATGCGGCCTTCGCTCATGACGGCGAGGCGATTGGCCATCGTCATCGCCTCTTCCTGGTCGTGCGTGACCATCACGCAGGTGACATCGACCTTTTCGATGATGTTCACGAGTTCGAGCTGCGTCTTCTGGCGGATCTTTTTATCGAGCGCCGACATCGGCTCGTCGAGCAGCAGGAGTTTGGGGCGCTTGACCAGCGAACGTGCGAGCGCCACGCGCTGCTGCTGGCCGCCGGAAAGCTGATGCGGTTTGCGCTTGGCGTAGCGGCTCATCTGCACGAGATTGAGCGCATCGGCCACGCGTTCCTTGATTTCGTTCTTCGGCACGCCTTCCTGCTTGAGGCCGAAGGCGACGTTGGTTTCCACGCTCATATGCGGAAAGAGCGCGTACGACTGGAACATCATGTTGACCGGGCGGCGATACGGCGGCAGCGAGGCGAGGTCTTCACCATCGACATAAATCTTGCCGGAAGTGGCGGTTTCGAGACCCGCGAGCATGCGCAGCAGCGTGGACTTGCCGCAGCCCGAGCTGCCGAGCAGGGCGAAGAGCTCGTTCTTCGCGATGTTCAGGCTCACGTTGTTCACGGCGGTGCTGTCGCCGAACTTTTTGACGACGTTTTCGATGCGTACGAAAGCGTCGCGGGAGCTGGCCGTCGCGGCAGCGCGCGCGGCTTCGGAGGCGTTGACTTGGGACGTCGAATTCATGATGTAACTGGTTCCTTTCTGATCGCGGCACTGCCCGTTCTAGCGTGCCTGCATCGACTGTTTGCCGAAACGCAGGCATGAGCCGTCCCGCACGGGGCGCCGAAGCGACTCGCGGAGGTCAGTACTGCGAACGGAGCTCGTTGGAGACTGGCGCGTCGTTTTACACAGGAGCGGCGCGCTCAGCCGGACTTCGAACAGCGGACTTCTGGCGGAGAGGGGTCGAGCGATCCCTCATCCGCGCGTTGTCTCCTTCCTTCTCCTTCGGCGCCCAGCCGTTCATCGACGGCTTTGAAGCGCCGGGTTGAGGCTTAGTGGCCCGTCTTCAACTGCGACCACAAACGGTTTTCGAGGCGCAGGATGTCGGCCGGCATCGGCTTCATCAGCGTCATCTTCTTGAGCACTTCGTCGCCCGGGTAGACGGTCTGGTCCTGCGCCACCGCCGGCGTCACGAACTGGCGCGCGGCCTTGTTCGCGGTCGGATAGAACACCTCGTTGGTGATCGCGGCATTGACCTTCGGATCTTCGATGTAGTTGATCCACTTCAGTGCGGCTTCGGGGTGCGGTGCATCCTTCGGAATCACCATCACGTCGAACCACAGCAGGCCGCCTTCCTTCGGATTGGCGAACTTGATGTGATACGAACGCTTGGCTTCCTCGGCGCGGCGGTGAGCGATGCCCACGTCGCCCGACCAGGCGAACGCGACGCAGATGTCGTTATTCACGAGGTCGTTGATGTAGCCCGACGAATTGAACTGCGTGATGTACGGGCGGACTTTCTTCAGCACTTCGAAAGCGGCCTGGTAATCGGCCGGGTTCGTGCTGTTGGGGTTCTTGCCCATGTATTGCAGCGTGGCGGCGAAAGCGTCGACGGCCTGATCGAGGAACGACACGCCGCAGCCCTTGAGCTTCGAGAGATATTGCGGATCGAAGATCAGCGACCAGCTATCCACCGGTGCATTCGCGCCCAATGCCTTTTCGATGGCTTCCTGGTTGTAGCCCACGCCGTCGGTGCCGTAGGCCCAGGGCACGCCGTACTGATTGCCCGGATCGGCGTCGGCGATCATGTGCATCAGCAGCGGGTCGAGATTCGAAAGATTGGGGAGCTTGGATTTATCGAGCTTCTGGTACACGCCGGCCTGGATCTGCTTGGCCATGTAGTTCGATGTGGGCACAACGATATCGTAACCCGAGCTGCCTGCGAGCAGCTTGGCTTGCAAGGTGTCGTCGCTATCGTAGTTGTCGTACTTGACGTGAACGCCCGTCTGCTTTTCGAAGTTCGGGATCGTGTCTTTCGCGATGTAGTCGGACCAGTTGTAGACGTTCAGTGCGTCGTCCGCGGCGCGAGCCGGCTGGCTCGAAGTCGCCGTGAGACCCGCACAGACGGCAAGCGCGGCCAGTGCGACGGCATGACGAAGATGTCTGACACTCATGTTGATTTCCCCAGATGATGAAGGTCGGCGGGCGGCGCCCGCACCCCGTTGTGCGCCGCCGGCCCTTACAGTTGCAGCGTTACGAAAGTCCCAGTTGTTGCGCGGTTGCGTCGATGGCCTTTTTCGCCTTCGACACGATTTCGTCGATCTCGCCGCGCGTGATGACGAGCGGCGGCGAGAGCAGCATGCGGTCGCCCGTGGCGCGCATGATGAGATTGCCGTTGAAGCAGAAGTCGCGGCAGATCGTGCCCACGTCGCCGCCGTTCGCGAAGCGCTTGCGCGTCTTCGGATCTTCGGCGAGCTGCAGACCGGCCACGAGACCCGCGCCCGAAATGTCGCCGATGATCGGATGATTCGCGAAGGTTTCGCGCAGCTGTTGCTGGAAGTACGGACCGGTGTCCGTCTTCACGCGCTCGACGATCTTCTCGTCGCGCAGCAGCTTGAGGTTCGCCACGGCAACGGCGGCCGCAACCGGATGGCCCGAATACGTGAGGCCGTGATTAAAGTCGCCGTTCTCGATCAGTACCTTCGCCACGCGGTCATGCAGACCGACCGCGCCCATCGGCACATAGCCGCTGGTGAGGCCCTTGGCGAGCGTGATGAGGTCCGGCTCGAAACCGAAGTGCTGATGCGCGAACCATTCGCCCGTGCGGCCAAAGCCGCCGATCACTTCGTCTGCGCACAGCAGGATGTCGTACTTGCGGCAGATACGCTGGATTTCCGGCCAGTAGGTCGAGGCCGGGAAGATCACGCCGCCGGCGCCCTGGAACGGCTCGCCGATAAACGCGGCGACGTTCTCCGCGCCCACTTCCAGGATCTTCGCTTCGAGCTGCTGCGCACGCGCGAGGCCGAATTCCTCCGGCGTCATGTTGCCTTCGGCTTCGCCGTAGAAGTACGGCTGGTCGATGTGAACGATGTTCTCGACCTTCGAGGGCATCTGCTCGTGCATATAGCCCATGCCGCCCAGCGTGCCGCCCGCGATGGTCGAACCGTGATAGCCGTTCTTGCGCGAGATGACGACCTTCTTCGACGGCTTGCCTTGCGTGAGCCAGTATTGATGCACGATGCGCAGCACCGTGTCGTTACCTTCCGAGCCGCTGTTGCAATAGAAGAAGTGGTTGAACGGCTCCGGCGAAAGCTCGGCGAGCAGGGCCGAAAGCTCGATCACCGGCGGGTGCGTGGTCTTGAAGAAGGTGTTGTAGTACGGCAGTTCCTGCATCTGCGTGTACGCGGCGTCGGCCAGTTCCTTGCGGCCATAACCCACGTTCACGCACCACAGACCGGCCATGCCGTCGATGATCTGGTTGCCTTCCGAGTCCCACAGGTACACGCCCTTGGCCTTCACGATCACGCGGCTGCCGCTCTTGTTGAGCGACCCCATGTCCGAGAACGGATGGATGTGATGCGCCGCGTCGAGCGCGCGATATTCGGCCGTGGTGCGAGCGGTTTGCGATGATTGCGCGCGCAACGTCGTCGGCACTTCCTGCAGTGCGCTGGCGGGGGCGTCGATCCGATAGCTCATTTTCAATGTCTCCTTTCTATTACACGTGCAGCAGCAGGTGCTTGCGTTCCCACGAGCTGATCACGCGGAAATACGCTTCGTATTCGGTTTCCTTGAGCGCGAGATAGGCGCGCACAAACTTTTCGCCGAGGATGTCGTTGAGCGGCTCGCAACCGCTCATCAGCGTGAGGCCTTCCTCCAGATTGCGCGGCAGCTGGTAAGGCAGCGCGTAACCGTCGCTCAGCAGCGGCTCGGTGGGCTTGAGGTGCTGCGTCATGCCCAGATAACCGGCGGCCAGCGTCGCGGCGATCGCGAGGTACGGGTTCGTGTCCACGCCCGGAATGCGGTTCTCCACGCGGCGCGCAGCCGGCGACGAATACGGCACGCGGAAGCCCACGGTGCGGTTGTCGTAACCCCAGGCCACGTTGATCGGCGCGGCCATGAAGCGCGACAGACGGCGATACGAATTGATGTACGGTGCGAAGATCGGCATCAGTGCCGGCGTGTATTTCTGCAGGCCCGCGATATACGCATGGAACATGTCCGTGGGCTTGCCGTCCGCGCCGGTGAAGAGGTTCTGGCCGCTTTCCGCCGAGACGAGGCTCTGGTGGATGTGCATGGCCGAACCCGGCTCGTTTTCCATCGGCTTCGCCATGAAGGTGGCGTACATATGGTGACGCAGCGCGGCTTCGCGCACGGTGCGCTTGAAGAGGAACACGCGGTCGGCCAGACCCAGCGGTTCGCCGTGCATGAAGTTGATTTCCATCTGCGCAGCGCCGACTTCGTGAATCAGCGTGTCGACTTCGAGGTCCTGAATTTCGCAGTACTCGTAGATATCTTCGAAGAGCGGATCGAACTCGTTCACCGCTTCGATCGAATACGCCTGGCGGCCCGTTTCCGGACGACCCGTACGGCCGATCGGCGGCGCGAGAGGAATATCCGGATCCTTGTTCATATCGACGAGATAGAACTCCAGTTCCGGCGCGATGATGGGCTTCCAGCCCTTCGCTTCGTAGAGTTCGAGCACGCGGCGCAGCACGCGGCGCGGCGAGATTTCAACGGGCGAGCCGTCGAAGTGCACGCAGTCGTGGATCACCTGGGCGGTCGGATCGGTCGCCCACGGAATGATGCGGATCGTCGAAGCATCCGGCACGCAGACCATGTCCGGGTCGGTGACACCCGTGAGGCTGCCGTCTTCCGGGTAATCGCCGGTGACGGTCTGGATCATCACGGCCTGCGGCAGGCGCATGGATTCGCCCGATTCGAACTTGCTGCGCGGAATGATCTTGCCGCGCGCGATGCCGGCCATATCCGGGATGATCGCTTCGATTTCGGTGATGTGATGTTTCTTCAGGAATTCGTCGATGTCGTGCATTTTCGTTCTCTCTGTTCTGTGTGGGCCGGCGTCAGACCTGCGCGGCATGCGCGCGTGCGGGGTGGCGTGCGGCCCCGCCCTGTATTCGTGCAAGCATGCGGGCGCGGCAGGCGTCGCCAAAGGCGCGGAAGATAGCGGTGGAAAGGGCGTTTTGTGCGTGCAGCCACTCGGGGTGCCATTGCACGCCCAGTGCAAAACTGCTTGCGTTCGCAACGGTGATGGCTTCGACCAGTCCGTCCGTAGCCGTTGCGTCCGCAACGAGTCCGTGACCGAGCGTGTCGATGCCCTGACCGTGCAGCGAATTCACGCGTGCTTCGCGTGCGCCGCCTGCGAGCTTCTGCAGCAAACCGCCTTCCGTTAGCGCGATGGTGTGCGCGGGACCATATTGCGTTTCGAGCGGATCAGCCTTGTTTTCACGATGATCGTTGAGGCCGTCCACCGCATGTACTTCCTGATGCAGCGTGCCGCCGAACACCACGTTCATTTCCTGAAAGCCGCGGCAGATGGCCAGTACCGGCACCCCTGCGTCGATGGCCGCGCGCAGCAGCGGCAACGTCGTGGCGTCGCGCGCCGGATCGTGCAGCGTGCCAGCGGCGCTTGCCGGGCCGCCATAACGGTGCGGCTCCACGTTCGAATAGCTGCCTGTAAAGAGCAGGCCGTCCACAGCGTCCAGAATGTCCGCCGTAGCCTGCCGCTCACCCAGTGCGGGCAGCACGAACGCGAGTCCATCCGACCCATCGACAGCAGCGGCGATGTACTTCTCACCGGCTACGTGCGATGCGTGCGGCCCCATCATGGTGCGATCGGCGGTAACTCCAATCAATGGTTTGGTTCGCATGACTAACGTCTTGTTTCTTCTTCCCGTTGCATCGCAAATCAGGCTGTTTTTAGCGATGCTTCAGGCGTGACATGACCTTGCAACCGTGCAGAAGACACGGCCGCAAACCTTTAAGTGCGGGGCGCAGCGGCGCTAACGGATCGCGCTACGCGTGGAGATCATGTACGCAGTTCGTTTCCTGCCGTTATGGGGCGCGACGGTGTTCAGGCGTGCGCATCCACATCGTGCGCGCGCAGCAAAACCACCCGCTCGCGATCGACGGCTGAAACGAACAACGCAGGAAGGAGAGGCGCTAGGGCAGCAGCGACGCGACTTCGTCGGTATGCACCGCGATAAATGCGCGTGCCGAGACGGCGTTATGGCGACGGACGGACCGACGGGAAAGGATTGTGAAGACTGACAGGAGCGGACGAGAGGCAAGCCTGCCGCTACTGCCATCGGCGATGGCGGCGCAGTCACTGCGAAGACACCTCGCATGACTTCGATCCCATCTCACCAGAGGGCCACGGACTCTCACAATTACACTCGACTGGAGTTTGTTGATCACTGTTTTTCGATGCGCGGCATGGAAACTGCGCTCTTCAGCATCGACACATAGGTGTCATTCGATGTATTGAGCATTGATCGCGTATTGCAGGGCAATGTAATGCGCTTTTCATCGTTCGATCGACCTGTGTTTCAGCATATACGAGCCAAAAAGGCCGTCAATTATTTTTTTACGTTTTTTATGTCAGCACTTTCCCCAAGACGCCCGCAAACGTCGCGCAGTACGAAATATCCTGCACTGTCTTTATATTTCGAATAACTTACAGGGGTTAGTACTGACGCAAAAAAAAACAAACTGATTAGAATATTCAACACGCCACCGCACCGCCGTGTTGCATTTCGGCCTGGATCCTGCGTGCGCTTCCAGTGTGTTTCCTGACCCAAACGGTTCTTCAATCGGTTCTTTAATCGTGTCCGAGTCTGTATCCGTTTCCTCTGAAGTTGCCACGCGTTTGCGCTACGTGCGCAAACGCTATGGGCTGTCGCAACGCGAGCTGGCCAAGCGCGCGGGCGTGACGAATGGCGCGATTTCGCTTATCGAGCAAAGTCGTGTCAGTCCCTCGGTGGGTTCGCTCAAGAAGCTCCTCGAATGTATTCCGATGAGCCTCGCGGAATTCTTCACATTTGATCTCAACGAGGGCGCGAGCATCGTGTCGCGGCGCGGCGAAATGCCGAACCTCGGCAACGCCTCCATCGAGTTCTACCTTGCGGGCGCTAATGTGAAGGACCGCAATATGGGCATCATGCGCGAGGTGTATCAACCGCTCGCCGACACCGGCCCGGAAATGCTCTCGCACGCGGGACATGAAGGCGGCGTGGTGGTGGCGGGCCAGATCGAACTGACCGTGGACGGCACCACCTGGCTGCTCGACCCCGGCGACAGCTATTACTTCGAAAGCCGCTTCCCGCACCGGTTTCGCAATCCCAGCGCAAACGAAGTCTGCGAAGTGGTGTCGGCGAATTCGCCGCCCACCTTCTAGGTTTCATCGCCCGCTTCGCAGGTTTCATCAACGCGCGTATCCGGTTCGCCTGTTGCCGCTGCTTCGGCACGCCGGGCGGATCGTCAATCATTGAGGCATCCTGATGGAAAAGAAAACTCTCGCTTACTGGCAGGACAAGGCCGCGACGCTGAAGATCGAAGGTCGCGCATTCATCGACGGCGCGTATCGCGACGCCTACTCGGGACGCACCTTCGATTGCGTGAGCCCGATCGACGGCCGCGTACTCGCGAACGTGGCGGACTGCGGCGCTGCCGATGTGGATGCAGCGGTGGCGGCCGCGCGCCGTGCCTTCAACGATGGCGTGTGGGCGGGCCTCAATCCGCGCGCGCGCAAAGCCATTCTGCTGCGCTGGGCCGCGCTGATGCGCGAACACCTCGACGAACTCTCGTTGCTTGAAACGCTCGACGCAGGCAAGCCCATCGGCGATACGACTTCAGTCGACGTGCCCGGCGCGGCGTACTGCGTCGAGTGGTTCGCGGAAGCCATCGACAAGGTCGGCGGAGAAGTGGCGCCCGCCGACCATCATCTGGTTGGGCTCGTCACGCGTGAGGCTATCGGCGTGGTGGCGGCCGTCGTGCCGTGGAATTTCCCGATCCTGATGGCCTCCTGGAAGTTCGGACCGGCGCTGGCCGCGGGCAATAGCGTGGTGCTCAAGCCCTCGGAAAAATCGCCGCTCACCGCCATTCGCGTGGCGCAACTCGCCCATGAAGCCGGCATTCCTGCGGGCGTGTTCAACGTGCTGCCCGGCGGCGGCGAACCGGGCAAGCTGCTCGGCCTGCATCGCGACGTGGATTGCATCGCGTTTACCGGCTCGACCAACGTCGGCAAGCAGATCATGCAGTACGCCGGCCAATCCAACCTCAAGCGCGTCTGGCTCGAACTGGGCGGCAAGTCGCCGAACATCGTGCTGCCGGATTGTCCGGATCTGGACCGTGCGGCCAACGCGGCGGCGGGTGCGATCTTCTACAACATGGGCGAGATGTGCACGGCGGGTTCGCGCCTGCTGGTGCATCGCGACATCAAGGACGTGTTCCTTGCGAAGCTCGTTGAAGCTGCGAAGGCGTATAAACCTGGTAATCCTCTTGATCCGAACGTGTCGATGGGCGCAATCGTCGACAAGATCCAGATGGAGCGCGTGCTCGGTTATATCGAAGCAGGGCGCAAGGACTCGAAGCTGCTGTTCGGCGGCGAGCGCGTCAACGAAGCGACCGGTGGCTTCTATGTCGAGCCGACGGTGTTCGACACGCATCACGACGCACGCATCGCGCGCGAAGAAATCTTCGGACCGGTGCTGTCAGTCATCACGTTCAGCACCATCGACGAAGCGGTGCGCATCGCCAATGACAGCGATTACGGTCTGGCGGCTGCCGTGTGGACGTCTAACCTCACGAACGCGCATGAAATCTCGCGTCGTCTGCGTGCGGGCACGGTCTGGGTCAATTGCTACGACGAAGGCGGCGACATGAACTTCCCGTTCGGCGGCTTCAAGGAGTCGGGCAATGGCCGTGACAAGTCGCTGCACGCACTTGAGAAGTACACCGAACTGAAGTCGACGCTCGTGCGTCTGCGTTAAATCACGATCAGGCGAGCCATTCGCCCGCGTGGCGCCGCGCAGAAGTGCGCCGCCACGCAATCCCCTCAATACAAAAGACATCATGCACATGGACGACACGATCCACGGCGACGGCGCGATCCGTCGCGGCTCGCTCTACGGCGCTTCCATCGAGAATACCTACGCGGGCGTGCTGTCGTTCATGCGCCGCAACTACACCCGTGATCTGAACGGCGTGGACGTGGCGATCAGCGGCGTACCGCTCGACCTTGCCACGACGTTTCGCTCAGGCGCGCGACTGGGGCCATCGGCAGTTCGCGCAGCGAGCGTGCAACTGGCGGAACTGCATCCGTACCCGTGGGGCTTCAATCCTTTCGATACGCTGGCCGTGACCGACTACGGCGATTGCTGGTTCGACGCCCACAATCCGCTGTCGATCAAGCCCGCGATCATCGAGCATGCGCGCACCATCCTGCGCTCGAATGCGAAGATGCTCACCTTCGGCGGCGATCATTTCATCACCTACCCGCTGCTGATCGCACACGCGGAAAAATACGGCAAACCGCTTTCGCTGATTCACTTCGACGCGCATTGCGACACCTGGCCCGACGATCACCCGGACAGCCTCAATCACGGCACGATGTTCTACAAGGCCGTCAAGGAAGGACTGATCGATCCGAAGACATCGGTGCAGGTGGGCATCCGCACGTGGAATGACGACTTTCTGGGCATCAATATGCTGGACGCCGCCTGGGTGCATGAGCATGGACCGCGCGCGGCGCGTGATCGCATCCTTGAAATCGTGGGTGAGAGGCCCGCGTATCTGACCTTCGATATCGACTGTCTGGATCCCGCGTTTGCGCCGGGCACCGGGACGCCCGTGGCGGGCGGTCTGTCGTCCGCCCAGGCACTGGCGATCGTGCGTGGGCTGGAAGCACTGAATCTGGTGGGCGCGGATGTGGTGGAAGTCGCGCCCGCTTACGATCAAAGCGAGATCACGGCGCTGGCCGCTGCGCATCTCGCCTGCGATCTGCTGTGCCTGTGGCGTCAGCGCAAGGTCGCGGGTCAATAAGGCATTCCGCAGCCACGCCGCCGCGTTGGCGACGGCGTGCGCTCAACGTTCGACCAGCAGTCCGAGATTGATGCGCACGCGCTGAAGCATCTCGCCGAACTGCTCGGCTTCTTCCGGCGTAAAGCCCACGAGGGCTTCGTCCTGCACTTCATCGCCCACGCGGCGTGCCGACGTCAGCACGCCCGCAGCTTTGGCGGTGAGGCTCACGAGCCATTCGCGGCGATCTTCCGGATTGGGCTCGCGCACGACCCAGCCGCTTTCCTCCATACGTTCCAGCATCCTGCCAGCCGAAATTGGCGCGACTTCGAGCCGCTCGGCAAGGCTCGCCTGATTGATGGGGCCGTAGTGGTCGAGGTACGCGAGCATGCGGCACTGTGCGCGCGTGAGTTCGAGCGATGACTTCGCCAGTTCGTCGTAGCGCTTGCCATAGAGACGGCCCACGTCGACGATCAAGAAGCCGAAGCGTTTTTCGAGGTCGGTAGTCATGGCGCAATTATAAGCGGCGGCCTTCAGGTTGCTCACCGCGGATGCGGCCTGCATGCGGGTCGACGTCGGGATTCTTTCCGATTGCGCAGAAAGGGGCGATTCGTATAATAAGCAGGCTTATCATTTTTTCGAACCGCGTTCCCGAACCTCGTCCGATTCCACGATGACTGCAGTCCCGCAAGGCCTGGCCGCGCAGCGTGAAGCTGCGCCCCTGAACCGCGGCATGATCACGCTGTCGATCATGCTCGCCACGCTGATGCAGACGCTCGACAGCACGATCGCCAACGTAGCGCTGCCGCATATGCAAGGCACGCTTTCGGCGTCGCAGGATGAAATCACCTGGGTGCTGACCTCGTACATCGTCGCGGCAGCCATCGCCACGCCGCTCACGGGCTGGCTCGCCGATCGCTTTGGCGTGAAGCAGTTGCTGGGCGTGGCGATCGCGGGCTTCACGGTGGCCTCGGCGCTATGCGGATTATCGGAAACACTCGGGGAAATCGTCGCTTCGCGCTTGCTGCAAGGCGTATTTGGCGCGTCGCTGGTGCCGCTCTCGCAGTCGATCCTGCTGGACATCAATCCGCGCGAGCGCCAGGGACAGGCGATGGCGGTCTGGGGCATGGGCGTGATGGTGGGTCCGGTGCTCGGGCCGACGCTCGGCGGCTGGCTCACGGACAGCTACAACTGGCGCTGGGTGTTTTTCATCAACGTGCCGATTGGCGCCTTCGCGTTCTTCGGTGTCTCCACCTTCATGCCGGCGCGCGCGCGGGGCGGCCAGGCGCGCTTCGACCTGTTTGGCTTCGCCACGCTGGCGCTTGCCATTGGCGCATTGCAGGCGCTGCTCGATCGCGGGGAGCAACTCGACTGGTTTGGCTCGCTCGAAATCCGCATCGAGGCGCTGGTGTCCGCGCTGGCCTTTGCGTTCTTCATCGTCCATACGGCAAGCTCCGGGCCCACCACGTTCTTTCGCTATCAACTGCTGAAAGACCGCAATTTCGCGACCGGCACGTTCTTCATCTTCGTGATCGGCGCGGTGCTCTATGCCACGCGCGCGCTGTTGCCGCCGATGCTGCAGAACCTCATGGGCTACCCGGTTGCCACCACGGGCCTGGTCACGGCGCCTTCGGGCGCGGGCACGATGGTCGCGATGCTGATCGCGGGGCGCATGCTCAAACATGTCGATGCGCGCGCCATGCTGCTGTTCGGCTTCGTCGTATCGGCGTACGCGCTATGGCAGATGATGCAGTACACCATCGTGCTGTCGGTGTCGGATATCGTCTGGCCAGGCGTGGTGCAGGGCTTTGGCCTGGGCTTCGTGTTCGTGCCGCTTTCCGCGCTCACCTTTTCCACGCTCACACCGCAATTGCGCGCGGACGGCACGGCCACCTATAGCCTGATGCGCAATATCGGCAGCAGTATCGGCATTTCGATTGTGCAGACCTTCGTTACGCGCGGCACTCAGGTCGCGCATTCGGATCTGGCCGCGCACATCACGCCGTTCAATCCGATGATGCAACCGATGCTTGCCACCGGCTCGCGCTACGATCTGGCCGTGCTCAACCAGGCCATCACGCAGCAGGCCACGATGATCGCCTATCTCAACGACTTCAAGATGATGTTCGTCGCCACGCTGCTGGTGATCCCGCTGCTGGTGCTGATCCGGCCTTCGGGCGGCGGCGGCGCAGTCGATGCGGGCCACGCGGCGATGGACTGAAAACGCGGGTTCTTCATACAAGTCCTCCGGGTGTACGGCACGCCGTTTGCTCTCTGTAAGCCATTCCATCGATCAGGAGAGACGACGATGAACTGGCTCAAAAGCAGCAAGACCGGTCGTGGTGCTACGCGCGCGGTTTTCATCGGTGCAATTGTCGCGATAACGCTGGGCGCGAGCGCCTGCACGCTGGGCGGCGCGGCCGCAGGCGGCTACGTCGGTAACAAGGCGACCGACGGCAGCGCAGTGGGCACCGTGGGCGGCGCAGTGGCGGGCGGTGTGATCGGCCACGAACTCAGTAAATAAAACAGCCCAATCAAGCCAGGCGGCGCGTCAAATGCGTTGTGCAGTCACGCGCCGCTTGTACGATCCGACGTCCGATTTTCATTCTTGCCCTTCCTTTAACCCTACTCAAACATCGGTTGAGTAGCGGCGTGCGGTCCCACATCGGGAATCTATACTTTTCGCTCGTCTGACTCGCACGGTTCCCGCGAGCGTCAAAAGCCACTTCACGGTCCGTTCGTTTTCGAATGTTCGCGCATTACGATTCGTAATCCGAACGATAAGGAATGGATTCGCCATCTCGCCAAGGCTATTTATGCAAGACATCCTGTCCCAGGCATTTGCGATGCCCCTGAGCAATCCCGCGTTTCCGCCGGGGCCGTACAAGTTCGTCAATCGCGAATTTCTGATCATCACCTATCGCACCGATCCCGAGAAACTGCGCAAGATCGTGCCCGCTCCGCTCGAAATGACTGAGCCGCTTGTGAGTTACGAGTTCATCCGCATGCCGGATTCCACCGGTTTTGGCGACTACACCGAAAGCGGCCAGGTGATTCCGGTTACGTATGAGGGCAAGCCCGGCACCTACACGCATGCGATGTATCTGGACGACCACCCGCCGATCGCGGGTGGCCGCGAACTGTGGGGCTTTCCGAAGAAGCTCGCCTCGCCGAAGCTCGCGCCGTTCTCGGACACGCTGGTTGGCACGCTCGATTACGGTCCCGTTCGCGTGGCCACCGGCACGATGGGCTACAAGCATCGCGAACTCGACCTGGCTGAACAAACCCGGCGTCTCGCGGGCGCGAACTACCTGCTCAAGATCGTGCCGCACGTGGACGGCACGCCGCGCGTGTGCGAACTCGTGCGCTACTACCTGACCGATATTCAGCTCAAGGGCGCATGGACCGGGCCGGCCGCACTGCATCTGATGCCGCATGCGCTGGCCCCCGTCGCCGATCTGCCGGTGCTCGAAATCGTCGAAGCGCGTCATTTGATTGCGGACCTCACGCTCGGTCTGGGCGAAGTGGTGCATGACTACCTCGCGAAGTCAGCGCGGCAAACCACTCTTTCACAATGAATACGGAACACATCACCATGAAAAAACTCACCGGCAAGACGGCAGTGGTCACGGGCGCAGCAAGCGGCATCGGCAAGCAGATCGCGTTGACGCTGGCGGCGGAAGGCGCGGCCGTCGCCATCGCCGACCTGAATCTCGACGGCGCGCAGAGCGTGGCGAACGCCATCGTCGATGCGGGCGGCAAAGCCATCGGCATCGCCATGGACGTGACCAGCGAAGAAGCCGTCAACGAGGGCATCGATAAAGTCGCCGCCACCTTCGGCTCGATCGACATTCTAGTGTCGAACGCCGGCATCCAGATCGTGAATCCCATCGAAAACTATGCGTTTGCCGACTGGAAGAAAATGCAGGCGATTCACGTCGATGGCGCGTTTCTCACGACCAAGGCTGCGCTCAAGTACATGTACAAGGACGATCGCGGCGGCGTGGTGATCTACATGGGCTCGGTGCATTCGCATGAAGCGTCACCGCTGAAGTCGGCGTATGTCACGGCCAAGCACGGTCTACTGGGTCTCGCGCGCGTGCTGGCCAAGGAAGGCGGCAAACACAATGTGCGCTCGCATGTGGTTTGCCCGGGTTTCGTGCGCACGCCGCTGGTGGACAAGCAGATTCCGGAACAGGCCAAGGAACTCGGCATTTCCGAAGAAGAAGTGATCAAGAAGGTCATGCTCGGCGGCACGGTGGACGGCGTGTTCACCACGGTCGAAGACGTCGCGCAGACGGTGCTGTTCCTGTCGGCGTTCCCGAGCGCGGCGCTTACGGGGCAATCACTCGTGGTGAGCCACGGCTGGTTCATGCAATGAGTGAGCGCGATAACGCTGTGCGGCCCACGCCCGCGAAGCGTGCGCGCGCCTCTGCCGCCGATACGCGCCGACACCATGACCGTTGCGGTGACTACGAGACGGTAGCGCTCGTATTGCAGGGCGGCGGCGCGTTAGGAGCCTACCAGGCGGGCGTGCTCGAAGGGCTGGAGGAAGCGTGCATCCGGCTCGACTGGGTTGCGGGTATCTCGATCGGCGCGCTCAATACGGCGCTGATCGCAGGCAACGCGCCTGAGCATCGCGTGTCGCGCATGCGCGCGTTCTGGGAAACCATCTGCAAGCCCGCATTCACGCCACCGTTGCCCGCACCGTTCGAGCATCTGATGTTCTCGGTTTCGGACGCCACGCGCGCGATGCTCACCGCATTTCAGGCGGCCAGCGCGGCAACCCAGGGCCAGCACGGCTTCTTCGCGCCGCGCGTGCCTGCGCCGTTGCCGTGGGCGATGCAGGCTCCGGATCGCGTGAGCTGGTATGACACCACGGCGCTCAAGGCGACGCTCGAACGCTTCTGCGATTTCGACCGTATCAATTCGGGCGCGACGCGGGTTTCGGTGGGCGCAGTGAACGTTGCTACAGGCAACTTCACCTACTTCGACAACACGCATACGACGCTGCGCCCAGAGCATTTCATCGCATCGGGAGCGCTGCCGCCGGGCTTCGCGCCGGTCGAGATCGACGGGGAGTTCTACTGGGATGGCGGCGTGGTGTCGAATACGCCCTTGCAGCAGGTGCTGGGCGCGGCGCCGCGCCGGGATACGCTGGTGTTTCAGGTAGATCTATGGTCGGCGCGCGGGCCGGTGCCCGAGACCATGGAGAACGTCACCACGCGCGTGAAGGACATCCAGTATTCCAGCCGCACGCGTCTTGTGACCGACATGCTCCAGCGCGAGCAACGCTACCGCAATCTGCTGCGCGAGCTGCTGGAGCGCGTGCCCAAGGCGACACTCGAAAGCGACCGGCTTTGCAGGCTTGCGCAGGATCTTTCGTGCAGCAAGCGCTATAACGTGCTGCAACTGATCTATCAGCAGCAGAAGTTCGAGCGCGGCGACAAGGATTATCAGTTTGGCCACACCACCATGCGCAGTCACTGGGAGGCGGGCCTGACCGATATACGCCAGACCCTGGGCCAGGACGGCTGGCTCGATTTGCCAACCAACCAGACTGGCTTCGTCACGCACGATATTCATCGTCGCGACGTGTGAAACGCGGTCGACGGGTGCGAAGCCCGTTGACCCTCGACTTATTTCACCGCGCCCAGCGCGAGCCCCTTCACCATATAGCGCTGCAGCCACGCGAACACCACCGAAACCGGTAGCGTGGCCGCGAGCGTCGCCGCCATCACCAGTTCCCATTCGACGGTGTACTTGCCGGCCACCATGTCGGTGACCTGGACCGTCAGCGTCTTGTTCTCGGGCGAGCGGATGAGCGTGTAGACCACGGCGAATTCATTCCACGCGCTGATGAAGGTGAAGATGGCGGTCACCACCACGGCGGGGATCGCGAGCGGCAGGAACACGCGGAAAACAGCCCCCGTGCGACTGCATCCTTCCAGCCACGCGGATTCCTCCAGATCGCGCGGCACGGTCTGGAAATACGACGACAGCATCCACACGGCGAAGGCGATATTGAACGCCGCATACGAGACGATCACGCCGATCTTCGAATCGACGAGATTGCTGTCGCCATACGGAATCATCGCGGCGAGGCGGAATAGCCCCACTACCAGCAGAATCGGCGAGAGCATCTGCGTGACCAGCAGGAACTGGCGGTACACGCCGCGTCCGCGAAACGGAAAGCGCGCGAGTGCATACGCGGCGGGCAAGCTCACGGCAAGCGCGAGTGCCGTCGACAGGAACGAAATGACGATGCTGTTGCGCAGCGCCACGCCGAAGTTCGCGGCCTGCCACATATCGACGTAATTTTCCCAGCGCCAATGCTGCGGCAACCAGCGCGCCGGATAGACAAACACTTCGTTGGCCGGTTTGAACGAGGTGAAGAACATCACCGCGAACGGGAACAGCACGGCGACAACCAGCGGCGAAAGCGCGAGCCAGCAACAGAGCGAGCGTTTGAGCTTGCGGTTCATGCGAGGTCTCCTTCTGCGCCGCCGCGTTTCGCCTGCACGCGCAGATAGGCGACGGAAAACGCGAACAGGATCACCAGCATGATGAGCGAGACGGCCGCCGCTTCGCCTGGCCGTCCCAGCCGGAAGCCGAGTTCGTAGAGATAGGTGACGAGGATGTGCGTGCTGTCGTCCGGGCCGCCTTGCGTCATCACCCAGATGATCGGGAACGAGTTGAACACGTAGATCACGTTCAGCAGGATCGCCATGTTGATGAACGGCTTGAGCAGTGGCAGCGTGAGCTGGCGGAACTGCTGCCACGCGCTTGCGCCGTCGATGCGCGCGGCTTCGTAGATGTCGCCGGGCACCGAAGAAAGGCCGCCCAGGAAGATCGTGGTGGTGAATGGAATCGACACCAGAATGCCCACGGCAATCTCTACCGGAAACGCGTACTCGGGCGTGGCGAGCCAGTGGATCGGCCCGGCGATCAGACCGAGCTTCTGCAGCGTGACGTTGACCATGCCGTAGTCGTCGTTGAACGCCCAGCGCCACACCACGGCAGTCATCGTGAGCGACACCGACCACGGCAGCATGACGATCGTACGTGCGACGCCGCGCCCATAGAAGTCCTGATTAAGCACCAGCGAAACGGGCACGGAAATCGCCACGGTGCCCACCACGACGCAGAAGGTCCAGATGATGGTGTTCTTCAGCGCGCTCAGAAAGACCGGGTCGCCGAATACGTTGTAGAAGTTCTGCAGCCCGCTGAAGTCGCGGATCTGGCCAAAGCGCGATACATCGTGCAGCGACTGCCAGACGATGTTGAAGATCGGGTAGCTGATGATGAACAGGGCGAGCGCCAGGCTCGGCACGATCAGCAGCCAGGGGGCGCGGGGTAGGGCGATGTTGCGCTCGGCGCGATTGGGACGGCTCATGCGTTTGCCTGCGCGTGGGAGGTCGTTCGCAACGCCTGGCGGCGTCTGCTTCAGGGGACCCGTAGTCATATCGTGATGCGTCCGGTGTTGCTTGCGATCAGGTGCAGCAGTCGCAGGCCGTCGATCGAACAACCGGCGCGTGGCAAAGCGCCATGCTACGCCACGCGCCGGTTCAAGCCGCGATGTCTTGCGGCGGCTGCGTTACTTGCCGAGCGACTTGTTGGCTTCGGTCGCGGCCTGGTTCAGCGCATCGGCGGGCTTGGCCTTGCCGAGGTAGATCGACTGCATCGCATTGGTTACGGCCTTGGCGGTGTCTTCCCAGCCCGTCACCGTCGGCGCGAATTTCGCGTGCGGCAGCAGGGCGACGAAAGCCTTGGTATCCGGGTCCTGGAACGCCGGGTCGGTGGCTTCAGCCTTGGTCGTCGGCAGGAAGCCTTCCGTGCTGGTGAACTCCACGCGCGGCTGCTTCGTGAACAGGAAGTCGAGGAACTTCCAGGCGCTCTTCTTCACCTTCGAGTTCTTGAACATCATGATCGAGTCCGTGACCGCGTAGGTCGCGGGCGTCGTGGCGACCGGGATCGGATCGATGCCGTACTTGATGTTCGGCGCTTCCTTCTTCAACTGCTTGGCGAGGAACGGCGCGGAGATCATCATCGCCACACGGCCCTGCTTGAAGAGGTTCTGCACGTCTTCGCGGCTGTAGCCGGTGACGCCCGGTTCCGTGAGGCCTTCGTCGATCAGCTGTTTGTAGAGCGTGGCGGCCTTCACGCCGGCGGCCGAATTGAACGCGGCCTTGTTGTCCTTGCCCACCACGTCGCCGCCATTGGTCCACAGCGCGTAGTAGAAATACACGTCGGTTTCGATTTCCTTGCCTTGCAGGCCGAAACCGGCGATGCCCTTGGCCTTGAGCTTCTTCGACGCGTCGATCACGTCATTCCACGTCTTCGGGCCGTTCGGATAACCCACCGAGGCGAGCATGTCCTTGTTGTAGTAGAGCGCGCGCGCCGAAGCGGCGATCGGCAGACCGTAGATCTTGCCGTTGATTTCACCCGGCGCCAGGAACGGACCAATGAAGCGGCCCTTGAAATTGGCGTCCATATAGGGATCGAGCGGCTCGGCGATGTCGTCCTTCACGAAGTCCAGCAGCCAGCGCGTGCCAATGATCGCGAGGTCGGCATTGGCGCCGCCCGAGATATCCGTCTGCAGTTTCTGCTGCAGCGAATCCCAGTTCACGTCTTCGATCTTGATGGTCGTGCCGGGGTTGGCGGCTTCGAACTGCTTGGCCATTTTCTCGAAGTACGGGGCCGTTGCGTCGCTGTAGTGGGCGACGGTCACGCGGACCGTATCGGCATGCGCCGCGACGGTGATGCCTGCCGTAGTCATACCTACGGCCAATGCGACGGCAAGCTTGCCGAGCGTGGTGGATGCACGTGCCTTAAACGCCATTTCTGTCTCTCCTAACGTGGTTATCTGGCTGGCCTTGCGTTGTTTGAAAAAATCCTACAGGATGAAAAAAGCGTTGTCACCTGGGAAACGCGATATTGTTTTCTGCTCCTGAATTTGCATAACATGCAGTAAAACAAGGGAAATTCTCGCAGTGCAATATTTGGGACGCCTGCGTGTAAACCCTCGATCATCGGTTTCATCGATGATTGAAAACATGATGATGTTGGAAATTTACAGGCCCGGCTCAGATCTGCGCCGCGCCCGAAAGCAACCTTTCGCGGAGAGTCGACAATGAGCCGGGTGGTGCTGGTGACGGGCGCGTGCGGCGGCATAGGCCGTGCGTTGTGCAAACGATTCCTCGACGCGGGCGACACCGTGCTGGCGCTCGACCGCGAGGCCGCGGCTGTGCAGCAACTCGCCGATGAATTCGGCGCACAGCGCCTCGAAGCGCTGGCCGCCGACGTGAGCGACGCCGCCGCGCTGGCAGACGCGGTGGCGCGCGCCGTCGCTGCGCGCGGGCCGGTGGACGTGGCGGTGGCGAACGCAGGCGGCGCGCTCGGCACCACGCTCGCGCATACCGACGCGGCCAGCTGGCGGCGCGACGTCGACCTGAATCTGAACGGCACCTACTACACCGTGGAAGCGGTGCGCGCTTCGATGATCGAGCGCGGGCGCGGCGTGCTCGTGCTGATCGGCTCGGTGAATGGCTTGAGCGCGCTGGGTCATCCGGCATACAGCGCGGCCAAGGCGGGACTGGTGAGCTATACGAAAGCCCTGGCGATGGAGCTGGGGCCACATGGCATCCGCGCGAATATCGTTTGCCCTGGCACCGTCAAGACCCCGGCGTGGCACTCGCGCGTGCAGAAGAATCCGAAAATATTCGAACAACTCAAGAAATGGTATCCGCTCGGCGACGTGGCCACGCCCGACGATATCGCCGATGCCGTGCAATTTCTCGCCTCGCCGCAGGCGCGCGTGATTACGGGCGTCGCGCTGCCGGTGGATGCGGGACTGATGGCGGGCAACCGGCTGATGGCGAACGAACTCACGCTCGACGAAATCTGAAGCAAAGACGCACGCAAAACGCGCACACGCGAACGAGGACAGCATGGCAGCGGTACAACTGAACGGCATCTACAAGCGCTACGGCGAGACCCAGGTCGTGCATGGCGTCGACCTCGACATCGAGGACGGCGAATTCGTCGTGCTGGTCGGCCCCTCGGGTTGCGGCAAGACCACGCTCATGCGCATGATCGCGGGTCTGGAGGACATCAGCGGCGGCGATCTGACCATCGGCGGCACGCGCGCCAATGCGCTGCCGCCGCAGCAACGCAATATCTCGATGGTGTTCCAGAGCTACGCGCTGTATCCGCATCTATCGGTGTACGACAACATTGCGTTTGGCCCGCGAATTCGCAAGGAGCGAGAGGACGGCTTCAAGCCGCGCATCGAAGCCGCTGCGAAAATGCTCAATCTCTCGAATTATCTCGACCGTCTGCCGCGCGCGCTATCGGGCGGACAACGTCAGCGCGTAGCGATGGGCCGCGCCGTGGTGCGCGAGCCTTCGCTGTTCCTGTTCGACGAACCACTTTCGAATCTCGACGCCAAACTGCGCGTGCAGATGCGCACGGAAATCAAGGCGCTGCATCAGCGACTGCGCAATACCGTGGTGTATGTCACGCACGATCAGATCGAAGCGATGACGATGGCGGACCGCATCGTCGTGATGAATTCCGGACGCATCGAGCAGATCGGGCGGCCGCTCGATCTCTACGACAAACCCGGCAATCTCTTCGTGGCGAGCTTTCTGGGTTCGCCGTCAATGAATTTCGTGGCGGGCACGGTGGTGAGCGACGCGCGCGGGACGGCGCTGGTGCTTGACGATGGCGTGCGCATTGCGATTCCCGAAGGGCGCGCCGAGCAAGGCGCGCGCGTGACGCTGGGCATCCGTCCGGAACATATCGAAACTGGCAATGGGGAAGCGCCGTTCACGGTCGAAGTGATCGAGCCGACTGGCGCCGAAACCCACTTGTACGGGAAAATTGGCGGCAATTCATGGTGCGTCACGACGCGCGCGCGGCCCGGCATCGAACCGGGCCAGCGTATGGCGCTGGGTTTGCCTCTCGCGCACCTGCATCTGTTCGATACCGAAAGCGGCAAGCGGCTCGACGGATGAGGTGAATGTCCGGCCTCGGGCCTGGTGTCGCTCGCGCCTTCCATGGTTCATCCACGGCTCACTCCACGGAAAATAGCTTGCCGGTTTCCAACCTGATCCATCACATCCGCAATGTTGCGGAGTCGCTGCGGCCCGCCGAACGCAAGGTCGCGGAGATGGTGCTCGCCGACATTGACTTCGCGATGCGCGCAAGCATCACCGAACTCGCGCTGCGCGCCGATGTGTCCGAGCCCTCGGTCACGCGCTTTTGCCGCGCGGTGGGCGCGCACGGACTGCGCGACTTCAAGATGCGGCTGGCGCAAAGCGCGGCGGGCGGCATGCCGTTCGTGGCGGCGCAGGAAGTGACGAGCGGCGACGTTACGTCGGTCGGCACGCTGCTCGATAACGTCGCGGAAGCGGTGGCGCAGGGGGTGAAGCACGCGCGCGCATCGCTTGATCCGGCGGTGTTCGAGGCAGCGGCGACGGCGCTTGGAAGCGCGCGGCGGGTTTATTTCTTTGGCGTGGGGGCAGGGTCTGGGCTGGTGGCGCAGGACGCTGCTTTACGATTGTTGCGTCTGGATATCGCGGCAAGCGCTTTTACGGATGCGCATTTGCAACGTCTCTATGCGGGTTTGCTGGAACCCGGCGATGTGGCGTTCGCGATTTCGCAGTCGGGACGCAGTGTCGAGGTTAATGAGAGTATTCAGATCGCCAAGGAGCGTGGTGCGACGACGATTGCGCTGACTAATGCAGGGTCGCGGCTGGCTTGGGTTGTCGATATCCCGTTGCTGTTGCGCGTGCCGGCTGCGCAGGAACCGCATGCGCCTGGTGTTGCGCGTATCGCGCATCTGGCAGTGATCGATGCGCTGGCGATTGCGGTGGCGATGGGGCTGACGCCGCGTACGCTGGAGAAGATGCGGGATGCGCAAACGCGTAGTGGGTCGGATAGTTTGGGGGAGGTTAAGGAGTGAGGCGGCGCGCATTGGCCGTTCTTGCTGCGTTGCTGGTAGTCGGGCGGATGTCTATATCGATGCTGCGGCGAAGATTGCCAGGGTCGAGAAACATCAGGGCTTTTTCGCGCGTTTCGGCGTTTAGCATTGCGTTGCAAGCGCTGTCTGTCAGAAATCCGGCCACCGATATTGAGACGTCACTAGACTTGAGCGTTATCCGCTTTGTGGCGCGTCTCGCATCATGTCCCAATTTCGAGCTCCGGAAGTATTAAAACGTCTTGAACGTGATACGCCGCACATCACGCTCGCCGCCGCCGAATCCGCCTGGCAACGCGGCGAAATCGACATCGCCCGCGAAATGTGCGCGCGACTGCTCGGCGCTAACCCGCAGGACGCCGACGCGCTCAACCTTGCCGCCATGCTGGAACTCGCGCGCGATCGGCTTGCGGCGCGCGCTCTGATCGATCGCGCACTGAGCGTGCGCGAAGCGCCGCACTACCTCGTGACGTTCGCAATGACCTGTGACGCCACGAATCGAGACACGGCGATCCGCGCGCTGCAACGCGCGCTCGAACTCGAACCGAATTCCCCGATTGCGCTCAATAACCTCGGCCATTTATACGGCGAAGCGGGCGATTGCGCTGCGGCGTCGCATTGCTTCGAGCGCGCGCTTGCACTGGCGCCCACGCATGTGGGCATTCACTTCAACTACGGCACCATGCTTTCTCAGGCGGGCGAGTTTGCGCGCGCGGAAGCCGTCTTGCGGCGCACGCTGGAACTTGCGCCCACACACGTGAACGCCTGGAACAATCTGGGGCAAGTACTGCTGAATACGCATCGGCTGAGCGAAGCGCTTGCAGTCTTCGAGCACGCCCAATCGCTTGCGCCAGACTCTGTCGAAGTCCTGACGAATCTCGGTTCCGCGTTGACTGGCGCAAGCCGTATCGAAGAAGCGAAAGCCGTGCTAGAACGCGCGCTCGGACTGGATCCCCGCCGCGCGTCCGCCTGGAACAATCTCGGCAATCTGCGTCTGCGCGTGGGGCAAGTGGACGAAGCACGCGCCGCGTTCGCGCGTGCCATTGAAATCAAGCCGGATTTCGCCGATGCGCTCCATAACCTTGCCAGTACGCACAGCAAGATGGGCGATATCGACGAGGCCATCGCTGTCTATCGACGCATTCTGGCGAGCCAACCCACGCGCATTGGCGCCCACAGCAACTTGCTGTTTTCGCTGATGTTCGCTTGCGACGACGGTCACGCAATTCGCGCGGAGGCAGAGCGCTTCGCCGCGCAGCACGAATCCGCGCTGCTTGCCGAGAGTGCGCAGACGCGCCACGCGAATACGCCTGTGCCCGCGCGGCGGTTGCGCATCGGCTATGTTTCTCCGGATTTTCGCAATCACTGCCAGTCGCTGTTCACGATGCCGCTGTTGCGTCATCACGATCACGCGGACTTTGAAATCGTTTGCTACGCGCTCGGCAACCAGCGCGACGACGTTACTGCGCAACTCAAGCGCCACGCCGACACATGGCGCGAAATGGGTGAATTCGATGACGCGCGCCTCGCGCAGCAGATTCGCGACGATGGCATCGATATTCTCGTCGATCTGACGATGCATATGGATGGCGCGCGGCGTCTGCTGTTTGCGCGTCGGCCCGCGCCAGTGCAGGTGGCGTGGCTGGCGTATCCGGGCACGACGGGCAGCCCGTCGATTGACTGGCGGCTCACCGATCCGTGGATCGATCCGCCGCACGAACCCAATGTCGACGACCAGTACACCGAGCGCTCACTGCGCCTCCTCGACGCTTTCTGGTGTTACGACTCGCTGACTTCAGACGCCGGGATCAATGAACTACCCGCGCTCACGAACGGCCATATAACATTCGGATGCCTGAATAATCCCTGCAAACTGACCGACGCGACGCTTGCGCTCTGGTCGCAGGTATTTGTCGCGCTTCCCGACGCGAAGCTCCTGCTGATGGCACCGGAAGGTTCGGCCCGCGAGCGGCTACTAATGCGCTTTCAGGCAACCGGAATCGATCCGGCGCGCGTGAAATTCATCGGTTTCCAGGCACGCGCCGACTATCTGCGCACCTATCAGCAAATCGACATCGCGCTCGACACGTTCCCCTACACGGGCCATACCACCAGCCTCGACGCCTTCTGGATGGGCGTCCCGGTGCCGACGCGTTACGGGCGGTCAGCAACCAGCCGCGCGGGTCTTTGCCTGCTTGCGAACCTCGGCTTGCCCGAACTCGCCGCCGACAACGACGCCGATTACGCGTCCATCGTCGTCGCGCTTGCCCGCGATCTCCCGCGTCTCGCGGCGTTGCGCGCGGGCCTACGCTCGCGCATGCAGGCATCGCCGCTGATGGATGGCGCACGCTTCGCACGCAACATGGAAGCCGCCTTTCGCCACATGTGGCGTGTGTGGTGCGAGGAGCCGCGTAGCTAGCGCACGCGTTTAGTCAGCTTCACCGGCATGGTGTCCGGCACCATCGTAAATGCGGACACCTCATTGATCTTCGCCGGATCCATCGCCATTTCGATTGAGAACTCGTTCATCAACATGGAAAGCGCCAGGCGCATTTCCACCGTGGCCAGATGACGCCCAGGACACACGCGCGGTCCGGCGCCAAACTGCAGATAAGCGCGTACATCATGCGCGCCCGCGCTGGCAGCATGCTCGGCGTGTTCGCCCTTGCGCATCCAGCGCCACGGATCGTAGCGCTGCGGATCAACGAAATTCTTCGCGTCGATCATCGCGGGCCGTGCAACGAAGAACATGCGCGTGCCCTTGGGCAGCGCCACGTCATCCACCACCACGTCTTCGAGCGGCTCGAACGAATGCACGGCGGCCACCGGGCGCAGGCGCGTGGCCTCGATGCAGATCGCCTCGAAAATATCGAGTTCCTTGAGCGTTGAGTAGTCGGGGCAAACCGGCGCGTCGCCCAGCACACGATGCGCTTCTTCACCCAGATGGGTTTGCAAGGCAGGATCAGCCGCCAGATAGGGCAACGTCCACGCGATCGAATCCGCGGTCGTATCCTCGCCCGCGAGCAGGATCGTGAGCACATTGGCGCGAATCTGCGCATCGGTGATGGGCGTGCCGCCGTGTTCGCCACCTTGCTGTTGCACGAGCATGGCTTCCATCAAATTGCGCGGCGTGTCCGACGGCTCGTCGCACATGCGCTCGCGGGCGCGGGCCATCATCGAATCGATGTAGCGATGCACTTCCGCAAGCGATTGATCGAGCTTGCGATCCGCCGGCAGCTTGAAGACGCGCCAATACGGAAAGAGCGCATTGATGCGGCCCATCACGCTCGGCAGGATGCGCTCCAGATGCTCCTGGATCACGCCGTGATCGCGTTCCAGCGTGCGCGGGTCTTCGCCGAACGCCAGCGCGCTCGTCACATCCACCGTATAGCGCTTGAGATCGTCGGTCATCTCCACGGTGTCGCCGCGTTCGGAGGCGCGCAGCCAGCGCGTGCGCAGGCGCTGCGTGATGTCCGCGAGCGTGGGATAGAACGCCTTGATGTTGTTGATCGAAAGCGCCTGCATCACCAGACGCCGATGCGTTTCCCACGCCGCGCCTTCGGCGGAAAAGAGGCCGTTCGCGCCCATTTCTTCGAGCACGGCTTCGATCGGCTGATAGCGCCGGTAGCGGTGCGGACGCTCGCGCATGATCTGCTGGATCAGCTCGGTGTCGGTCCAGATCGTGATGGGAATGCTGCCCACCTGAAAGCGATACGGCGTGCCGAGTTCTTCGGCCCAGCGTTCGAGGATCAGATGCAGGCGCGTGGGCGAAAGCTGCAGCAGATTGCCGACGAGCGGCAGGCCGCGCGGACAGGGCAGATCTGCGACCTGACGCAACGCTGCGTTGGAACCGGTGGAGGCCGTGCTCATGGGCGGGTCCTTGTGCCTTGATGGCGTGGGTGACGCGGCGGTGCGAGCGCGCGCGTGCTGTCTCGCGTGTGCCGGATAAGCCGCGCTAAAAGCGCGATTATATCGACGGCTTATAAAGCCGGGAGCACCGCGCCCGCCACGTAGCCGAAGCGACGCGAAAGGCGCTCCGCCGCTGCCATCAGGCGTTGCGCGCTGGAGCCTTCGCGGGTGGTGTCGAGGTTCCCCGACGGCCCCATCAAGGCGAGCACGAGGCACACGCTGCCGGTGTGATCGAACACAGGCGCGGCCACGGTGCTGATGCCGGGAATAGGCTTGTCGAGTGCGGTGTCCAGGCCTTGCGTGCGGATTGCGGCGAGGCGTTCGGCGTAGCGCGCGTCGTCGTCAGGCATTGGCGCCTGCGTTACGCCAGCCAGCCGCAGCGAGTCCTGTGCGAGCAGCGCCGCGCGCACATCGTCGTCGAGCCACGCGGCGAACACGCGTCCGATGGCGGTATTTACGAGCGACATCACCGTGCCGGGCCGCAGGCTCACATGCAGCGGCCGCGGCGATTCCTCCAGCCGCACGACTGTAGGGCCGAGCGGCCCCGGCACTGCGAGCGCGACGCTCATGCCCGTGCCGGTGGCGAGATCGACGAGTTCGGCATCGGCTTCGCGCACGGGAGACAGGCGCGCCAGGCCCAGCAGGCCAAGTTCGAGACTCAGCGGCCCGGCTTCGTAGCGGCCCGCTTCGTCGCGTGCCAACAGGCCGGTTTTGAGCAGGCTGACCAGATGCGGGAAGGCCTTCGCGCTGGGCATGCCGGCCGCCGCCGCGAGGTCGCGCAGCGACAGCGGCGTGCCGGCCGCAACGAGCGCGGCGAGCAGCTCGCCTGTGACGTCGAGCGCCTGAATGCCGCGCTGGGGCTTGTCGGCGGCTTCGATGGTCTCTGTGGCTTCTTTGGGCATGGTCAGGTCGATTGAAAGGCGGCTTGCGCGATGGCTTGCGCGGCGTCGCGTAGCGCGTGCACGAGCTTGCCATCGACGCGCACATCGAGCGCGCCGCTCGCGCCGATGGCGGTGAGCGTCAGGCGTAGCGTGCGCTGGGCGTCGAACACCGGCACGCAGACGCTGCTCACACCGGGGCTGGGCGCGTCGATGCCGATTTCAAAGCCGCGCGCGCGGATCGTGTCCAGCGTGGCGGAAAAGGCGGCGTCGGGCGCCGGGATGTCTTCGGCCGCCGCGGTGCCGCGCCAGACCGGCTGCGCCGTCTGGTTGGCCCACATCGCGCGCAGCGTAGCGTCGTCGAGAAATGCGCCGAACACGCGGCCCGTCGAGGTCGCTGGCAGCGACATGACAGTGCCGACGTGCAGGTTCACATGCAGCGGCAGGCTGGCGTGCTCGTAGCGCACGATGGTGGGCCCTTGCGGCCCGGCGATGCACAGCGCGACGCTGCAGTTGTGCGCCTGCGCGAGCGCCGCCGCGTGCGGCACGGCTTCGCGCAGCGCGGGCTGCTGCGCGAGATGCAGCAGGCCCAGGCGCAATGCCAGCGGCCCTGCCTCGTAGCGCCCGGACAGCGCGTCGCGCTTGATGAGACCGAGGCGCGTGAGGCTCACCAGATAGGCATGCGCCTGGCTGGAGGCGATGTCGCCCGCGGCCGCAAGATCGGTGGGCGCGAGCGGCACGCGCGCGTCGGCGAGCACGCGCAGCAGGCGCGCGCCCACTTCGACGCTCTGGATGCCGCGCTGGGCGCGGCTGGCTCCAGCGGCTTCATCGTCGGTTCCGGCGGCGGACGGCGGCGCGTTGCGAGGGGTCTTCACTCGTTGTACCAGGCTGAAAAAGGGTCCATGTTAACTGAATGACAGAAGAATCCTGTGGGTTTCGTTGTTTGCATATGGCTAGTGTATTCGCTATTGACAAATAAAAACCGTCGGGCGATCATGGCTTCACCCCGGCAGAACAGCGGTTCAACTAAACCAGACGGGGCGAGACAAAAACGGCTGGCGCCTGCGCGCCGGTTCCTGCACGTGCGCTTCTGTGGCGCGTGCGTTCAGCCTCGCCTTGTCGACCGTTCCCCACAGATACGGAGACTCAGATGGCAAAGGCGTTCGCATCGCAGGCCGACCTCGAAGAAAAGCAGGTCACCTTCACCCAGCTTTCGGAAAACGCCTACGCGTACACGACCGAAGGCGATCCGAATTCGGGCGTCATCATTGGCGACGACGGCGTGCTGATCGTCGACACCACCGCCACGCCCGCGATGGCGCAGGACCTCATCGCGAAGATCCGCAGCGTCACCGACAAACCCATCAAATACGTGGTGCTTTCGCACTATCACGCGGTGCGCGTGCTGGGCGCGTCGGCGTATTTCGAGGAAGGCGCGCAGCAGATCATCGCCAGTCGCGGCACGTACGAGATGATCGTCGAGCGCGGCGAGCAGGACATGAAGTCGGAAATCGAGCGCTTCCCGCGGCTGTTCGCAGGCGTCGAAACCGTGCCGGGCCTGACGTGGCCGACGCTGGTGTTCGAGAAGGAAATCACGCTGTTCCTCGGCAAGCTCGAAGTCAAGATCGCGCATCTGGGCTCGGGCCACACGAAGGGCGACACGGTGGTGTGGTTGCCGCAGCAGAAGGTGCTGTTCTCGGGCGACCTGGTGGAATACGACGCGGCCTGTTATTGCGGCGACGCCCAACTGGCCGAATGGCCCGCCACGCTCGAAGCGTTGCGCGCACTGGGCGCTGACAAGCTGGTGCCGGGCCGCGGCCCCGCGCTGCTCAATCCCGACGAAGTCAACAAGGGCCTCGATTACACGAAGGATTTCGTGTCGACGCTGCTCACGCAGGGTCGTGCCGCCGTCGAACAGAAGCTCGATCTGAAGGGCGCGATGGCGCTCACGCGTGAAGCGATGGACCCGAAGTTCGGCCACGTCTTCATCTACGAGCATTGCCTGCCGTTCGACGTGACGCGCGCCTATGACGAAGCGAGCGGCATCACGCATCCGCGCATCTGGACCGCGCAGCGCGACAAGGAAATGTGGGACGCGCTGCAGGATTGAGCGGTTCTGGAGGAGACGGAGAGACACATGATCGATTACCAATCTCTGACGTTCGACTACGCACGCTGCCATGAACAAGGCGTCGGCGTTGAAAAGAGCGTGCGACCGGTCGTCGTCGTTGGCGCGGGCCCGGTGGGCCTCGCCACGGCAATCGACCTGGCGCAACAGGGCATCAAGGTCGTGCTCGTCGACGACGATTGCACGCTTTCCACCGGTTCGCGGGCGATCTGCTTTTCGAAGCGCTCGCTCGATATCTTCGACCGCCTCGGCTGCGGCGAGCGCATGGTCGAGAAGGGCGTGAGCTGGAACGTAGGCAAGGTGTTCCGCAAGGACGAACTGGTTTACACCTTCAATCTGCTGCCTGAAAGCGGCCATCATCGTCCGGCTTTCGTGAATCTTCAGCAGTACTATGTGGAAGGCTTCCTGCTCGAACGCGCGCAGGCATTGCCGAACCTCGAAATCCGCTGGAAGAGCAAGGTCACGGGGCTTTCGCAACGTGGCGAGCCTCACACGGACGACGCGCACGTCGCGCTCGAAATCGACACGCCCGACGGTCCGTATGAACTGCTCGCGCGCTACGTGGTGGCGTCGGACGGCTCGCGCAGTCCCGTGCGCAAGCTCATGGGCCTCGACAGCCACGGCCGCACCTTCAAGGATCGCTTCCTGATCGCCGACGTGAAGATGGAAGCCGATTTCCCGACCGAGCGCTGGTTCTGGTTCGATCCGCCGTTCCATCCGAATCAGTCGGTGCTGCTGCATCGGCAACCGGATAATGTCTGGCGCATCGACTTCCAGCTCGGCTGGGATGCCGATCCGGTGCTGGAAAAGACGCCCGAACGCGTGATTCCGCGCGTGCGCGCCTTGCTCGGCCCGGACGTGAAATTCGAGCTTGAATGGGTGAGCATCTACACGTTTTCGTGCCTGCGCATGGACAGCTTCCGGCACGGCAACGTGCTGTTCGCGGGCGATTCCGCGCATCTGGTGTCGCCGTTCGGCGCGCGTGGTGCAAATAGCGGCTTCCAGGACAGCGAAAATCTGGCGTGGAAACTCGCGATGGTGCTGGAGCATCGCGCGCCGGATGCGCTGCTCGACACCTACGCAAGCGAGCGAGAATTTGCCGCCGATGAAAACATCCGCAATTCCACGCGTTCGACCGATTTCATCACGCCCAAGAGCGCGGTGAGCCGGGTGTTCCGCGACGCCGTGCTCACGCTGGCGCGCGAGCATGCGTTTGCGCGTCAACTCGTGAATAGCGGGCGTCTTTCGGTGCCTGCCGTGCTGCACGAATCGACGCTCAATACCGCCGATGAAGACCGCTTCTCCGGCCAGATGGTGCCCGGCGCGTCCTGCGCCGACGCGCCGCTGTCCGATGCGCAAGGCAACGCGCAATGGCTGCTCAAGCAGCTTGGCGGACGCTTCACGGGGCTGCTGTTCTGCCGCGCGGGATCGACGCTCGACAGCGAAACGCGCGCCGCGCTCGATGCGCTGGCAGGCGGCGCGGTGCCGCTCAACTTCGTCGCGGTGATCGAAGGCGAGGGCGCGGCGCCCGAAGCCTTGCCGGCAGGCACGACCGTGCTGCGCGATGCGCAAGGGCTGGCGGCGCAGCGCTACGGCGCGCAGGACGGCGCGTTCTATCTGATCCGTCCGGATCAGCACGTGAGCGCGCGCTGGCATCGTATCAGCGCACCGCGCGTGGAGCGCGCGTTGAAGCGGGCGCTGTGCGTGGAAGGCACGGCATGACGCGGTGACGAGAAAGGCGGCCGTTTTGCGCGAACGAAAGCGCGCCGCCTTTCGGATCGCTTATGTAGACCATTACGAAACGAACGACGAAATGAAGATGGGACAGGAGACGACGATGCTGAATACCCAACCCAATCTCGCGCGCCCCGACGACTTCTACGAAGCGCTGATCGACATGCATCGCGATCTCGACGATGCGCAGAGCCAGTCGGTCAACGCGCAACTGATCCTGCTGCTGGCCAATCACGTGGGCGAGCACGAGGCCTTGATGGAGGCGATCCGCTTTGCGCGTGCGGGCGTCGTCGTGCCGCCGGCGAATGGAACGATGGGATCGGTAGGGAAACTGGCGGCTTGATTAAAAAATGTGGGTCCGGGATTCCCTATCCCGGTCTCCGCGAGCGTGTACATGCACAGCGAACGCAATCGTTTGCCTTCACGCTATCTGCGTCGATCGAAGCGCTAAAACGTGCGTATCGATTGCAACGCATTCCACCGGCCGGACCAGGCCCGCTTGCACCCGCGCAACGCCGATGCAAATTGATTCAAGAACCCCCTGCGCAAAGCCGTAAACGGCAGTCATACGAGAACCAGATCGATCGTCCTTGAGCTTTCAAACCGGGCGCTTCAGACGGTCAACAACGACACCGCATACGGGGAATCACCTTGAATCGCAGTCAAACATGGTCGCGCACCGCCGCGCCGGGCGAAGTCATCTATTCGGAAGGCTACGCGGGCGAGCGCCTGCTCTTCGTCATCGCCGACGGCAAAGTCGAAATTTCCACCCGCTGCGAAGAAAAGCGCGTCGTGACGGCAACGCTGGGCCGCGGCGAGTTCTTTGGCGAAAGCGCTTTGCTGGGCGCGGAGCCGCGCCCGAGCACCGCCAAGGCGCTGTCGTTCTGCCAGCTCACCGTCATTCCCGCGAACATCATCGAGGACGAACTCGAACGCGTCTCGCCGCTGCTGCGCCACGTCGTGCGCACGATGATCCGCCGCGCGAAGGCGAAGGACGATCAACTCGCCACCTACACGCACGCCGACTTCATGCCTGGCGTGCTGTCCTATGCGCACGTGCTCTCGCTGCTGGCGGGCGCCGAGCGCGCCGAGCCCAAGGGCGGCTGGTTGCGCCAGGGCGCCGGTTCCAGCGCGGGCGAAGTGAGCGTCGCGCTGGCGGACGTGGTGCACAAGTGCCGCGCCGTGGCGGGCCATTCGCGCCCGCACGTGATGGCGATGCTGCGCCGCATGGAAAAGCTCAACCTCATCACGATGGAATCGGGCCAGACGGCTTCGCACCTGGCCGGCGCGGATAGCGGCGATGGCGCGCTCGGCCGTCAGTTCGTGACCTTCGACCCGGTGCGGATCATCGATCGCGCGGGGCAGGTGGCCGATCACGATCTGGACGTCTCGATCAACAGCGAACTCGAACTCATCGAATTGAGCGATCTGGAAGCGCTGATCGGCGTTGAGCGCACGCTGCTGCTCAACAAGCTCTCGCATGGCGAGATCGCCGACGAACTGTTCGCGTTCCGCAAATCGAAGGTGCTGAATTTTGTCGAGCAAAAGGGCGTTGCGTATTTCAGCAAACGCGCGAATCGCGGTTCCGGCGATGTGAAGACGCTCGACGATCTGCTGTTCGTCGATCAACGCACGCTGTTCGACGCGGTCAGCGCGCTCGATACCTACGATCTCGCGAAGCTGCTGGCGTCGCTTCAGGATCCGGCGGTGTCCGAGCGTCTGCAATCGGTGCTGTCCGAAGCGCGCAAGAACGAAATCTCCTGGCTCATGCGGCGCGAGATCAAGTCCGATCCGCTCGAACTGGAAGGCATCGAGGAGCGCCTTCTCAGCGCAGTGCGCGAACTCCGGGCGCGCGCCGCTTAACGCAGCGATTCATTCCGACAACGGCATGGAGCCTGGCGCGCCCGCACGATGTGGGCGCGCTGAACGCGCACGCGCCTCACCTTTACCTGACTTTCATTGGAAACACGCATGGATCTGTTGACGTTGTTCGGCGTCCTGCTTGGCGGCGCGGCTGTCATCGTGGGCTTTATGCTCGAAGGCGGTCACTTTGCCGCGCTGTTGCAGCCCGAAGCGTTCGTGGTCGTTCTGGGCGGCACGCTGGGTGCAGTCATGATCCAGAATACGTGGGCGCGCTTTTTCGACGCGATCCGCCGTCTGCGCACGGTGTTCGTGCGCGCGCAGCAGGTCGATGAGGCGAGCCTCGCCGCCGTGCTTGAATGGGGCGATCAGGCCAAGCTCAACGGTCTGCTTGCTTTCGAGTCGATGGACTGGGCGGGTATCCATCCCTTCGCGCGCCGTGGGCTCGAACTGCTGGCGAGTGGCGTTTCCACCGCCGTGCTGGAAGACGCGCTCAACCGCGAGCTCGAAAACTATGGCCGCACCCATCTGGCGGCCGCGCGCGTCTGGCAGCAGGCGGGCGGCTATGCGCCGACCTTCGGCATTCTGGGTTCGGTGCTGGGTTTGATCCAGGTGACCGCGCATCTGGTCGAGCCGTCGCAACTCGGCACGGGCATCGCGGTGGCCTTCGTCGCCACGCTCTACGGCCTTGCGCTGGCGAATCTCGTGTTTCTGCCGCTATACGGCAAGATGCGCGCGCATATCGAAAGCGAACTGCGCCTGCGCAAGCTCTATCTGGATGGCCTGCTGGCGATTTCTCGCAAGGAAACGCCGCATATGATCGCCACGCGTCTTTCGGGCGAAGTCATCACGCATGCGGGCGGACGCGGCGATACCCATGCGTGGGCGCGCCAGAGCGCGACCGTCAACTGAGCGCGAGCGGACCATCAGCATGCAAACCTCATCCGACAAGCCCGCAGCGCGCGACCTGCTGGCGGGCATACTCGATCACGACGAGGAAGAAAGCGGCGAGCATTCGGGGCAAACGGGCCGCTGGCTGCTTTCGTATGCGGACCTCGTCACGACGATGATGGTGCTGTTCCTCGCGCTCTACGCCATGCAGCTTGCGAAGCGTCACGAACAGGAACTGCGCACCGAGTCACAGACAGTGCAGGCGCAGCCTGCAAAACCAGCGCCGTCACAGAACACCGAACGCGTCTTGCTGGCCTCGCTCGATCCTTTGCGCGCGCGCGGTGAGATTACCGTTTCGCCTGTGGCGCATGGCATGGAAATCGGCATCAATGCGAAGATCCTGTTCAATGCCGGCGATGCCGCGTTGCTGCCGGAGTCATTCGGCGTGTTGAGCCGGGTTGCCAGCGTGCTTGCGCAAGTGCCCGAGGGCAATATCCTCGTGGAAGGCCATACGGACAGCACGCCGATCGCCAATGCGCGTTACGCGTCGAACTGGGAGTTGTCGTCGGCGCGCGCGGGCGCGGTGGTGCGCTATCTGGTGGAACGCGGTGTCGAGCCGCATCGCCTCGCGGCGATCGGCCGGGCCGACAACTTTCCGCTCGTTGCCGGCACCGACCCTGCGAGCCGCGCGCTCAATCGCCGCGTGACGATCGTCGTGCAGTACTGACTTGGTTTGACCTCAGCGCTCAGGCAACCTTGTCGCCTTCGCGATGCACCGGCTCGGTTTCCTTCAACTGTTTCGCCAGACGCGAAGCTTGCAGATAGCCCGGATTCGCGGGCCGCTTCAGATAGCGGCCTGCGCCGCGGCGCGCACGCAAGTCGCCATCGGCCCATACCAGTTCGCCCTGCGAAACCGTATGCGTGGGCACGCCGCGCACCGTCATGCCTTCGAATACATTGAAGTCGACGTTCTGGTGATGCGTCTTCACCGAGATCGTGCGCGTGGCTTCCGGGTCCCAGACGACGAGATCGGCATCCGCGCCCACGACGACCGCGCCCTTGCGCGGATAGAGATTGAAAATCTGTGCGGCGTTGGTGGACGTGACGCGCACAAATTCGTTCGGCGTTAGCCGTCCCGTGTTCACGCCCTGATCCCACAGAATCGCCATGCGGTCTTCCACGCCGCCGCATCCGTTAGGAATCCGTGTGAAATCGTCGCGGCCCATGGCTTTCTGCGAGGCGCAGAACACGCAATGATCGGTGGCCGTGGTTTGCAGCAGGCCGCCTTGCAGGCCGCGCCAGAGCGCGTCGCGGTGTTCTTTGGTGCGGAACGGCGGGCTCATGACGTGCGCGGCGGCGCGCGTCCAGTCGGGGTCGCGATAGACCGCTGCGTCGATCACCAGATGCCCGGCAAGCACTTCGCCAAACACGCGCTGGCCTTCGGCGCGCGCCCGCGTAATGGCTTCCAGCGCTTCCTTGGCGGAAACGTGCACGATATACACCGGCACGCCCAGCACCTGGGCGATGCGGATCGCGCGGTTGGCGGCTTCGCCTTCCACTTCGGGCGGACGCGAAAGCGGGTGCGCCTCCGGTCCCGTAAAGCCGCGCGCCAGCAATTGGCGCTGAAGCTGGAACACGAGTTCGCCGTTTTCCGCGTGGACGGTGGGCAGCGCGCCCAGTTCGAGCGCGCGCGCGAAGCTGTTCACGAGGATTTCGTCGTCGGCCATGATGGCGTTCTTGTACGCCATGAAGTGCTTGAAGCTCGATACGCCGTGGTCGTTGACGAGCAGACCCATGTCGCGATGCACGCTCTCGTCCCACCACGTCACGGCGACGTGAAAGGCGTAATCGGCGGCGGCTTTTTCGGCCCAGCCGCGCCACTCGCGGAACGCTTCCATGAGCGGTTGCTTCGGGTTGGGAATCACGAAGTCGATGATCGATGTCGTGCCGCCCGCAAGGCCGGCCGCCGTGCCCGTAAAGAAGTCGTCGTGCGCCTTGGTGCCCATGAAGGGCAGTTCCATATGCGTGTGCGGGTCGATGCCGCCCGGCATCACATACTGGCCGCCCGCATCCACGACGGTGGCCCCGGCGGGCGCGTCGAGGTTCTCGCCGATCGCCGTGATCGTGCCGTTGTCGCAGAGCACGTCGGCGCGATACGTCTTGTCCGCGTCCACGATGGTGCCGCCTCGAATCAGGATCGCCATGATGCTATGTCTCCTTCAGTTTGAGCCTGCATTTCCAGTGGTTTTAAGCTGTCACGCATTGGCGACGCTGGGCCTGCGGCTCTTGCCCAGCTTCATCAGCACGCCGTAGACGATGGCGGCAATCGCGAGTCCCACGAACCACGCGTACGTATAGAGTCCCTTGAACGCATCGGGCACGGAGGGGAAGGCGTTCGGGAATGCCTCGTTGAGAAAGCCCGGCAGGTTCGGCAGCACGCCCGCGAGCAGCGCGATCACAGCAGCGGGATTCCAGCCGTTCGAATAGGCGTATTCGCCGCTTTCCTCAAAGAGTTGTTCGGTATCGAGCCGGGTGCCGCGAATCAGGAAATAGTCGACCATCAGAATGCCCGCGACCGGGCCGAGCAGCGCCGAATACCCTACCAGCCACGTAAAGATATAACCCTGCGTGGTGGCCAGAATCTTCCACGGCATCATGACGATGGCGATGCCCGCCGTAATGAGGCCGCCTGCCTTGTACGAAATGCCCTTTGGCCACAGGCTCGAAAAATCGTAGGCCGGGCCGACCAGATTCGCGGCCAGATTGCAGCACATCGTATCGAGCGTGAGAATCACGAGCGCGATGCCCACGCCGATGCCTTCCATGCGGCTGGTGAGATCGATGGGGTCCCAGATTGCCTTGCCGTAGATCACCACCGTCGCTGACGTCACCACCACCGACACCACGGAGAGCAGCGCCATCGGAATCGGCAGACCGATGGCCTGGCCGACGAGCTGGTCCTTCTGCGTCTTCGCGAAGCGCGTGAAGTCGGGAATATTGAGCGCGAGCGTGGCCCAGAAGCCCACCATCGCCGTGAGGCTCGGCCAGAACGTGACCCAGAAGAGGCCGGCTTTCTTGCCACCCGCGGTGAATTGCGAGGGCTGCGACAGCATGCTGCCCACGCCGCCCGCTTTCGAGCAGGCCCACCAGACCAGCGCCACGCACATCACCACCTTGATTGGCGCCGACCAGCTTTCGAGCCAGCGGATCGAATCCGTGCCATGCAGGATGAAGTAAAGCTGCAGCACCCAGAACAGCAGGAAGCACGCGCCCTGGCCGATGGAGATGCCCAGAAACGGCAGCGCATCGCCCACCAGTGCGTTGTGGAACAGGATGTTGGCGAGCGTATAGATGGCGCTGCCGCCCAGCCACGACTGGATGCCGTACCAGCCGCACGCCACGATGGCGCGCAGCATGGCGGGCAGTTTCGCGCCTTGCGTGCCGAACGACGAGCGCACCAGCACCGCATACGGGATGCCGTACTTCGCGCCCGCATGGCCGATGGCCAGCATCGGCACCAGCACGATCACGTTGCCCAGCAGCACGGTGATAACAGCTTGCCACGGCGACATGCCTTGCTCGGTGAGCCCTGCCGCGAGCATATAGGAGGCGATGTTCATCACCATCCCCACCCACAGCGCCGCGAAGTGATACCAGCGCCACGTGCGCTGGTCGACGCCCGTGGGTGCGAGATCGTCGTTGTACAACTCGCTGGCGCTGCGGCGCGCGCTGGCGTCGCCTGCTGTTGCACCTGCGTCACCGCTGGCTGCTGGCTGGCTCATGATGCGGATTCTCCGTGTCTTGTCGTTCGGTTTATTGGGTTTTTTTAGTACCGGTAGATCAGGCGGCCTTCGGATCGGCTACGCGGCCAGGATTGTTGGGATGCGTGGTCCAGTTCGAGTAGCGGCCCGAATCGACGCGCTCCATCGTGATGCATGCGTCGACCGGGCAAACATGCATGCATAAATTGCACCCGACGCAATTCGCATCGACCACTTCGAAATGGCGCTGGCCGTCCTTCGTCGCGGTGATGGCCTGGTGCGAGGTGTCTTCGCAGGCGATGTGGCACAGCCCGCACTGGATGCAACGGTCCTGATCGATGCGCGCCTTGATGTCGTAGTTCAGATTGAGGTATTGCCAGTCGGTGACGTTCTGCACTGCGCGGCCGCGAATCGCGTCGAGATTGGCGTAGCCCTTGTCATCCATCCAGTTCGACAGGCCGTCGATCATGTCGTCGACGATTCGGAATCCGTAATGCATCGCGGCGGTGCAGACCTGCACGCTGCCCGCGCCCAGCACCATGAATTCGGCGGCGTCGCGCCAGTCGGAAATGCCGCCAATGCCCGAGATCGGCAGCCCTTGCGTTTGTGGATCACGCGCGATTTCGGCCACCATGTGTAGCGCGATGGGTTTGGCTGCGGGGCCGCAGTAGCCGCCGTGCGTTCCCTTGCCGTCGACGGTCGGCAGCGGCGCCATGACATCCAGATCGACGCCCACGATCGAATTGATGGTGTTGATGAGCGAAACACCATCCGCGCCGCCCTTGAGCGCCGCGCGCGCGCCGTGACGGATATCGGTGACATTGGGCGTGAGCTTGACGAGACAAGGCAGGCGCGTGCCCTCCTTGACCCAACGCGTGACCATTTCGATGTACTCGGGCACCTGACCGACGGCCGCGCCCATACCGCGCTCGCTCATGCCGTGCGGGCAGCCGAAGTTCAGTTCCACCGCGTCCGCGCCGGTGTCTTCGACCAGCGGCAAAATCCACTTCCAGTCGCTTTCGGTGCACGGCACCATCAGCGAAACGATTAACGCGCGATCCGGCCAGTCGCGTTTCACCTCGGCGATTTCCTTGAGATTGACGTCGAGCGGGCGGTCGGTGATGAGTTCGATATTGTTCAGGCCCGCGATGCGCTGGCCGCGCCACGTGGTTGCGCCGTAGCGCGAACTCACGTTGACCACGTGCGGGTCCAGGCCGAGCGTTTTCCAGACCACGCCGCCCCAGCCTGCTTCGAAGGCGCGGTTGACGTTGTAGGCCTTGTCGGTGGGCGGCGCGGAGGCAAGCCAGAACGGATTGGGCGATTCAATACCGGCAATCGAGCAGCGCAGATCGGCCATGATGCGACTCCTTGTTTTATCGGTGTGGGGCGTTTGCTTGTGCGTTCCTGCTTTATGCGGCCTTGCCGGTTTGCGCGGCGAGATAGCGGTCGATGGCGTGTGCGGCGAGCTTGCCGTCCTGCACCGCTTGCACGGTGAGGTCGGTTGCGCCGTGGCCCGCGCAATCGCCGCCGGCCCACACGCCTGAGAGCGACGTCGCGCCATCGGCATCGACGGCAATGCGCACGCCGCCCGCGCTCAATTGCAGCGCTTCCAGGCCTTCAGGCAAGAGCTTTTGGCCGATGGCCTTGAGCACCATGTCGGCTTCGATGCGTTCGATCTCGCCGGTGCCTTGCAGCACGCCGTTTGCATCGAGCGCCGCGCGCTCGAACTCCACGGCTTCTACCGCACCATCGCCCGTGATTCGCACGGGCTTCATCCACTCCACAATCGTCACGCCTTGCTGGCGCGCGAATTCCTGCTCGGCCCAGGTCGCGCTCATGTGCGCGCTGCCGCGACGGTACGCGAGTATCACGTGCTCCGCGCCCAGCTTGCGGCTTTGCACGGCGGCATCGATGGCGGTATTGCCGCCGCCGATCACCACCACGCGGCGGCCCACCGGCAGCGTGGCGAGATCGTCCGCTTCGCGCAGTTGCGCGATGAAGTCCACCGCGTCGCGCACGCCATCGAGCGCCTCGCCGTCGATCTTCAGCGCGTGCGTGCCGCCCAGACCGATGCCGATAAACACGGCGTCGAAGTCGTGGCGCAATGCGTCGAGCGTGAAGTCGCGGCCCAGTTGCTGGCCTTGTTTCAACTCGATGCCGCCAATCGACAGCAGCCAGGCGACTTCCTTCTGCGCAAAATCGTCGACGGTTTTATACGCGGCGATACCGTATTCGTTGAGGCCGCCGGGTTTCTCGCGCGAGTCGAAAACACTCACGTCATGACCCGCGAGCGCAAGCGTATGTGCGCACGCCAGTCCCGCCGGACCCGCGCCAATCACCGCGACCTTGCGGCCGGTCTCGCTGGTTCGGCGAAACAGCGGCGCAGCGCCCTCGGCCTCACGCGCCATCTGGAAGTCGGTGGCATGCCGTTGCAGCGCGCCGATCTGAACCGGTTCGCCATCCTGATGATTTCTCACGCAGGCGCCTTCGCAGAGAATTTCGGTTGGACACACGCGCGAGCACATGCCGCCCAGCGGATTCGCGCTCAGGATATCGCGCGCCGCGCCCTTGAGATTGCCGTTGCCGATCTTGCGGATAAAGCTGGGAATGTCGATGCCGGTGGGGCAGGCCGCAACGCATGGCGCGTCGTAGCAGTAGTGGCAGCGGTCGGAAGCAATGACGGCGGCATTGGCGGAAAGCGGCGGGGCGACATCGGCGAACTGGCAGCCCAGTTCTTCTGCGCTGAGGCGTCCTGCCGCGATGCCTTGAGTGGCACGCGTATTGTTTTTAGCGGAGTGGGACATCCGGATGCTCCTGACGAGGCAAAACACGGGTCCGCCGGCTGCGCGCGGGGCGCGGCAGCCGGTACGTGGGGAACAGCTTGTTATGGCTTTATCTGGCGGATAACGCGATGTTCAGCCCGGCTCGCTCGCGCGCTCCAGCATCGCATGCAGCAACACATTCGCGCCGGCCTCGATCCATTCCTGCGTGGCGTCTTCGATCTCGTTGTGACTGATGCCGTCGATGCACGGCACGAACACCATCGAGGTGGGCGCGACCGTCGCGAGATAGCAGGCATCGTGGCCCGCGCCCGACACAATGTCGCGATTCGAATAGCCAAAGCGCTCGGCCGCGGCGCGAACGGACTTCACGCAGGCCGCGTCGAACGGCACCGGAGCGTAGTAGAAAATCTGCTCGACCTCGGCTTCCAGCTTGCCTTGCTCGACGATCTTCGCGATGCCCTCGCGCAGTTCGGCATCCATCTGCGCGAGCACTTCGTCCAGCGGATGGCGAAAGTCGATGGTGAAGAACACGCGACCCGGAATCACGTTGCGCGAGTTCGGGTGCACCTGCATCATGCCGACCGTGGCGCACGCGAGCGGCGCGTGACGCAGGCCGATTTCATTGACGAGCTGCACGACGCGCGACGCGCCCAGCAAGGCGTCGCGGCGGCGCGGCATCGGCGTGGGGCCCGCATGCGCTTCCTGACCGGTCAGGATTACTTCATACCAGCGCTGACCTTGCGCGTCCGTCACCACGCCAATCGTCCTGTTTTCGGCTTCGAGAATCGGGCCTTGTTCGATATGCAATTCAAACGCCGCATGAATCTTGCGGCCGCCGCACGGCAGATCGCCTGCGTAACCGATGCGCTTGAGTTCCTCGCCGATGGTCTTGCCGTCAACGTCCTTGCGCGACAGTCCGTAATCGAGCGTGAACACGCCCGCGAATACGCCGGACGCCACCATCGCGGGCGCGAAGCGCGAGCCTTCTTCGTTGGTCCAGATGACGGTTTCGATGGGGTGTTCGGTTTCGATGCCGTGATCGTTGAGCGAGCGGATCACTTCAAGACCGCCCAGCACGCCGTAGATGCCGTCGAAGCGACCGCCGGTGGGCTGGGAATCCGCATGCGAGCCCGTCATCACGGGCGGCAGATCGTTGTTGCGGCCCGCGCGGCGCATGAACACATTGCCCATCTGGTCGACGCTCACCGTGCAGCCCGCTTCCTTCGCCCACTTGACGATGAGATCGCGGCCCTGTTTATCGAGGTCCGTGAGCGCGAGGCGGCATACGCCGCCCTTGGGCGTCGCGCCGATCTTCGCCATCTCCATCAGACTGTCCCAGAGACGCTGGCCATTCACGTGAATCGCGGTGGTCAGCGCGGCTTCGCTTACTACGTTCATGCGTGCTCTCCTGTCAATGTTCGACTGGGCGTTGCGTCGCGAGGCGGTTTTTCATGGGGCCGCTGTGGGGTTCGCGACGACGTTTGTGTTCATGAAGCGTGCATCGGTGCCATCGTCTGGGGCGTGTTGCGCAATCACGGTGCATGCGCGCGACGCTCATTCGGGGCAGTGAAATCCCGCTCGCCGAATCCTGTCCGATTGGACAGGTTGTAGGCTATAAATAAAGGGAATTCAATGCGGTAATACGAGCGAGAAGCGTGCCATCGATGTTGCAGTGCGCGAAAAACGCGCGGTACGCGGGCGATACAGAGGCGCAGTAGACATGCGCAGTACACACGCGAAGTACTCACGTTTACCCGATGACATGACACACGCCGGATCACCGTGCGCACACTGCGTGTCTACAATGAAACCGCGTCGCGCTGCGATGCCACTTTCTTGAACGGACCGAAGCCATGCGCGACGACGAAACCAGCACGCCAGCCGCGAACCTTGCACTGCGCCAAAGTGGGAGCGCGCACGAGGAGCAGGACAGCACGAAAAAGCCGCGCCGCAAGGCGTCGATCCGTGCGTCGAACGAAACGCATCTGCTCGCGTGCGCGGAAGCCGTATTCGCCGAGCGTGGCTTCGAAGGCGCGAGCACGGCGTTGATCGCCGAACGCGCGGGCCTGCCCAAAGCGAATCTGCATTACTACTTCCCAACCAAGCTTTCGCTCTACTGGCGCGTGCTGGACGATCTGTTCGAGGAATGGAACGCGGCAGCCGATACCTTCGATGCGAGCGACGACCCCGTCGAAGCAATTGGCGGCTATGTGCGCGCGAAGATGGAACTGTCCCGGCGCAGGCCGCTGGGCTCGAAGGTGTGGGCCAACGAAATCATCAGCGGCGCGACCCACATGCAGGACATTCTTCTGAAGCGCGTCAAGCCGTGGATGGAGTCGCGCGTGACGCTGATCGAGCGCTGGGTCGCGGAAGGCCTGCTTGCGCCCGTCGAGCCGCGCACGCTGCTCTTCATGATCTGGGCGACCACGCAGCACTACGCGGATTTCGAAGCGCAGATTCGTGCACTCGCGGGCAAGCGCGCGTTGTCGGCGGCGAGCTTCGAAACGACGACCGAAGAGGTCGTCAAGATGATTCTGCGGGCGAGCGGGGCTCGCTCGCCCGGAAAATAATTCGGAAGCCGAATCAAACCTGCATCGACGCCACGTCTTTCATGCAGCGCAACGCGAACATCGAACGGCTATGGCGAATGCTGGAGATGCGATAGAGCTTCTCGCGCAGGAACCGTTCGTAGCCGGCGGTGCCGTCCACGGCCACCTTGATCCAGTAGTCGTATTCACCGGACACCAGATACGCCTCCAGCACTTCGGGCAGCGCCGCAAGCTCTGAGCCGAAGCGCGCGAGCGCGTCGTCCTCGTGGCGATCGAGCGTCACTTCCAGAATCACGATATCGGCGAAACCTAGCTTGCGCTGGTTCACCAGCGCCACGTAGCCGTCGATATAGCCATCGGCTTCGAGCTGGCGTGTGCGGTTCCAGCACGCCGTGGTGGACATGCCGACCTGCTCGGCGAGTTCGGCGTTGGACAGACGCGCGTTCTGCTGCAGGGCGCGCAGGATCTTGCGGTCCTGATTGTCGAGGGTTTTGGGCTGGCGTTCGCGGGCGCTCATGGCGAAAAAGAATTTTGTACAGGGAAAGTCGATTCTAGCGGAAGGAGCTTCTGGTTAGAGGGGCTTTTGGCCGGAAAACAGGAAGCAAATCCAGCCTCGATCCCGGTATATTTTTCACATGCCTTCTCGTCCGGCACGACCCACGCGGCCACCTCCCCGCGTTGGGGCGCGCCGCCGCAGCCACAAGCCGCGGTGGACCGTCTGAGCCGATCCTTCGCTGCATCCTGCGGCGGCTATCGGGCGCGGCGCGCGTTTATCTCGCGGCCTGCGGCGTCCGATCGGGCGGATGGCATTTGAAAACCGCGCTGTTGCGCGGTTTTTTGTTGCCGATTTTTCGTCGCCGTGCGGCTCTATTGCGCTTGAGCGGGCCGCCGCTTCCATCCAAACGCCTTCGCCAGAATTCCCGGAAATGTCGCTCCAGCTGTATTTGTCCTTTCTCGCCGCCGCGCTGGTTCTCGTGTACACCCCCGGTCCCGTCAACGTGCTCACCATGAGCCAGGCGCTGCACGCCGGCTGGCGGCGCGCGCTGCCCTGCGTCTGGGGCGGCACGCTCGCGGTGCTGCTGCAGCTCGTGCTGACGGCCTTGTGTCTGAATTCGCTGCTGCTCATCAGTGAGCACTCGCTCACCGTGTTGCGTTGGGTCGGCGCGGCCTATCTGGTGTGGCTGGGCTGCAAGCAATGGCGCAGCCGCACGCTGGGCGGTCCTGAAGAAAGCGAAGCCGCGGAGCCGACGCTCACTTCGCATCGCGATCTGTTCTGGCGCGGGTTCGCGACTTCGGGGCTCAATCCGAAGACGCTGCTGTTCTTCCCGTCGTTTTTCCCGCAGTTCATCAGCGCCGATGCGGCGTGGGGCGCGAATCGTCAGTATCTGGTGCTGGCGGCGACTTTCGCGGTGCTGTTCGCGGGCGGCGTGGCGTCGATGGCGCTGTTTTCGCACCGGCTGCGTCATGTGCTGCAACGGCCGCGCCGTCTGCGCGCGGTCAATCGCCTGATGGGCAGCCTGCTGGTGGGGATGGGGGCGATGATGGCGGGGCTGCGCTAAAGCGACTTTGCGCGCGATGCCCCGTCCTGCTGCGTGAGATAAGCGTCAGGGTGCCGTGGTGGTCGTGGCTGGCGTGGCGCTCGATGTCTGCGCCGCGCTGGCGACCGTTGCGGCCGACGCCTGCGCCGCAGGGGTAGCCGACGCTGCGGCGGGCGCTGCCGCCGCACTCGGGCTCGACGCACTTGCCACACTCGCCACACTCGCCACGCCGGCAGCACTCGCTGCGCTGGCCGCCGCCGCGACTGCGGCAGGCACGACCGGCGTCAGTAACGTCGCCGAGGCGGCGGGCGCCACCGGCATGACCGCGTGCACCGCCTGATTGCCTTGCGCCGTCGGCTGGATCGGCTGGATCGCGCCCAGCACCGGCGTGGCGGGCAGTGCGTCGTTGTGGACGGCGGCTGCGCCCGTCGCCGCTGCCGCCACCGCGGCCGCCGGCGAGGCCGACATACCCGGCGTCGCCACACCCGGCGCACCCGCATTGGCCAGCGCGGTCTGCGGTTCGAGACTCGGCGGCAGGGGCGTGATCTTGATCGACCCGCTGCCCGGCACCGGCTCGCTCTTCGCAACGGTGTTCAGATACTTGCCGACCAGGTCGAAAAAGCGAGTGTAGAACGCGCCCGACTGGATCGTCTCGCTCGACACCTTCACCATCTCGTCGCTATTCGAGCGGATCGGCAGCGATACCGACCCCAGAATCGACAAACCCACACTCGCCGACGTGTCGCTCTTCTTGAGCGCATAGCCGTTCTGCACGGCGTTCACGTAGACCATGCTGGTATTGGACGCATCGGCCACGGTACAGACCACGTGCACTTCCACGACGATGTGCTGATCGCTCGTCGGCTGGAAGTTCTTGGTGGCGTCGACGGTGTCGTTGTGCGTCATCGTCGTCATGTAGCCCTGGCTCAGCAGTGCGCGGCGCGAGGCCTCACAGGCATCGGCGCTGGCATAGCTGAAGTTGCGCGAGAACGGGCTGGGCGCGCTGCTCAGCAGCTGGTCGTCCTGAAACTTGTTGGAGGGCTTGGCCGACGAGCACGCGCCGAGGACAGCAACCAGCGGAATCAGCAGGAACGGGGTAAGTCTGGAAAAACGGGGCATGTTCGGTGCAAACGGGACGGCGTTCGAGACTCAAACCACAGTTAACGAACGACCGGCAAACCAGTGGACGGCATGCATTGTAGTTCGGTTCCGGTCTGCAGGACCGAATGACAGTTTCCGCCCGACCCTAAAAGCGCTGGAAGCCCCGTGGGACGGTGATGCGCGGCTTCGTGTCGCGCTTGCCGGGAGTACGCGAAAAAAATTTGCGGAGCGAAAAAAACGGGCTTCCGCTTAAGGCGAGAGCCCGTGTCAACCCGGCGCGCGCGTCGGCAGACGGAGAAGGTGCCTGCCGGTTTGCGCGCCGCAGCCGGGTACCGCCGGCTGTCCCGTACACGTCGCGCCGCCTGCAAGGTTTGCGACGTGAGTGTTCACTTACTTTCCTCTTTGGGCTTACTTCGTGCCGACCGTCGTGAGCGGCTGCCACTGGCCGTTGACGACCTTGTAAACCGTCACGCCGCCGTACTTCAGGTCGCCGTACTGGTCGTAGCCCAGCTCGTTGGTGGTTACGCCCTTCATCGCCGTAGACTTGAGCGAAGCGAGATAGATGTGCGGATCGGTCGAATTGGCCTTCTTCATCGCCGCGAACACCGCGCGCGTGCCGTCGTAGGCGTACGGCGAGTACAGCTCGACCGGCTTGTTGAAACGCTTCGAGTAGCGCTCGACATAGCTCTTGCCGCCCGGCATCTGTTCGAGCGGGCTGCCGCCCGACGAAGCCAGCGCGCCGTCGGCGGCCGGACCGGCGATCTTGATCAGCTCGGCGGAATGGACCATGTCGGGGCCGATCAGCGTCGCCTTGATGGCGAGCGATTTCATCTGCTTGAGCATCGGCGCGGCCTGGGTGTCGGCGCCGCCGTAGAAGATCGCGTCGACGTCAGCCGACTTGATGTGCGTGAGGATCGAGCGGGAATCGACCGCCTTGTCGTTGGTGAACTCCTGCGCGACCACCGTGCCGCCCGCCGCCTTCACGGACTTTGCGAACTCCTCGGCCACGCCCTGGCCGTAGGCCGTGCGGTCGTCGATCACCGCGAAGCGCTTGAACTTCAGATCCTTCACCACGTAAGCGCCGAGCACGCTGCCCTGCTGCGCGTCGGACGTGACGAGGCGGAAAGTCGTCGGCAGGCCCTGGCGCGTGTAGGCGGGCGCGGTGGCGGTGGCGATTTCGGGGATGCCGGCCTTGGCGTAGATCGGCGCGGCCGGAATGCTGGTGCCCGAGTTGAAGTGGCCGATCACGGCGGCGACATTGTCGTCGACGAGCTTTTGCGCGACGGTCGTGCCGGTGCGCGGGTCGGCCTGATCGTCGTAGGCGTCCAGCACGAAGTGCACGGGCTTGCCGCCGATGGTCGGGTTGGTGGCGTTTTCGTCCTCGATCGCCATTTCCACGCCGCTGCGGAAGTCCGCGCCGTAGTGCGCCTGGCCGCCAGTGAGCGGCGCGGCGAAGCCGATTTTCACGTCGTTGGTCTGGGCGAACGCGCCTGCGCTCCACAGGCCTGCCAGCGCGGCGATCAGCGCAGATGCGCGAAGTTTCGGGTTGTTGCCATGGGTGTTGCGTGCCATCTTGGTTCTCTCCTCTGCGTTCTACGTTTTTCATGGGCGCAAGCGGGCCCGCACCGCGTGAAAACGCGCGGCGTGCCTGATGCGCAGGGGTAAATCGGCTGGAGCCGGGCCGAATGGATCCAAAGCGGAATCCAAAACTGGATCCAAAAACGATCCAGCGCTGCGACCCTTAAACCGTTGCGCCCGCAACGGTCTCGGTCGGCCCGGACGGATACGCTAAAATTGTTTGTTTTTCAGACGCTTACAACATCCCATAGGGTCTCCGGACAAGGATGCGGCAACAAGGAAGGTCAGTTTGACGGATACAACCCGTCAACATGAGTATCCATATCTGACTGAATTGTATCCAATTCTGGCAGACGAAAAAAACGACGACAACATTTTTTCGTCGGCCTACGCTCGGCCGGCCAAAACGCTCACGAACACATGACGACAGTGCAGGGCAAGGAAGACCAACGATCGCTGCCTCAAACCATCCGCGATCAGCTGCGCGACGAGATCCTGCGCGGCGTGCTGCCGCCGGGTGCGCAATTGCGCCAGGAGGGGCTGGCGGAGCGCTTCGGTGCGAGCCGCATTCCCGTGCGGGAGGCGTTGCGCCAGCTCGAAGCCGAAGGCCTGGTGAGCTATCAGCTCAACCGCGGCGCGGTGGTGATGGCGATGTCCACGCGCGAGATCTGCGAACTGCTGGACATTCGCGCGGCGCTGGAGACGTACGCCGCGAAGCTGGCGGTGCCGAACATGGTGGCCGCAGACATCGACGTGATGAAGCGCATTCTCGCCGCCTACGACGCCGCCACTTCACCCGCTGAATGGGCCGAGTGCAATCGCCAGTTTCACCTCGCGCTGTGCGCGCCCGCGAATAACGCGCGGCTGCGCAAGATGATCGAGGAATATTGTTTGAGCACGACGAACCGCTATCCGCACCTGCGCATGTCGCTCGATACGGAAAAGGGCGACGTGCAGCGCGATCACTACGAGATCGTCGATGCCTGCAAGCGGCGCGCGGTGGATGATGTGGTGGCGTTGATCGAGCGGCATATTCTCGATACCAAACGCGAAGTGATGGCCGCGGCGCGGCTGGCGGGGTTATCGGATTGAATGTGTGTTGATTGCGCGTTGATTGTGCATTAATTGCGCGCGCAACGAAAAACGGCGAGCGCCCCTTGCGGGACGCTCGCCGTTTGTTTTGATGCCTTTAGAGAAACGTGCCGCTTAGACAGCCATTTCCGGCGGCGCGCGGCGGAAGCAGCGCGTGATCCAGCCGAGGTAGGCAAGACCCAGCACGAACCAGATCACGCCCAGCACGATCGCCGTCTTTTCGAGGCTGCACAGCAGCCAGATGTCGGTGACCGCGCCGATCAGCGGGAACACCAGACCGCCCAGGAAGCCGAAACCGCGCGAACCGGCCGCGCCGCTGAAGTACTGGCGAATCACACACAGGTTCACCGACGTGAACGCGAGGAACGCGCCGAAGTTGATGAACGACGTGGACGTGGCGACGTCGAGCTTCAGTGCGATCAGACCGACGACACCGGCGATCACGATGTTGATCGCGGGCGTGCGGAAACGCGGGTGGATATAGCCGAAGATCGACTTGGGCAGCACTTCGTCGCGGCCCATCGCGTAGAGCAGACGGCCAACGCTTGCCTGCGCCGAGATGCCCGAAGCAAACTGCGCGAGGATCAGGCCAGCCAGGAAGATCGTCACGAAGATGTCGCCGCCAACCTTGCGGGCGATTTCGAACGCGGCCGAATCCGGGTCCTTGAACACCGCGCCCGGATGCGCGAGCTGCAGCGTGTACGCGGCGATCACGAAGATCGCGCCGCCCACCAGTGCGATCAGCACAATGGCGCGCGGGATGGTCTTTTCAGGCTCGATGGTTTCTTCGGTCAGCGTCGAGACAGCGTCGAAGCCGAGGTACGAGTAAGCCGCGATCGCAGCGCCCGCCATGGTGGCCGACAGCGGCACGTGCGGCTGGAAGAACGGCTGCGCGGCGATCAGGCCGCCAGGACCCGCTGCCGCCGACGCGTAGTGGCAGCACAGCACCACGAACATCGCGCAGATCGCCAGTTGCACGACCATCAGCACGATGTTGAAGCGCGCGGCCAGTTCGATGCCGAGCACGTTCAGACCGCTGGTCAGCACGATGAAAGCGACGATCCAGATCCACGCGGGCACGCTCGGGAACGCCGCGCCCAGATAGGCCGCGCCGATCAGCCAGATCACCATCGGCAGGAAGAAGTAGTCGAGCAGCGTGGCCCAGCCGATCATGAAGCCCATGTGCGCGTTGAAGCTCTTGCGCGTGTAGGTGTAGGCGGAGCCCGCGACCGGGAACAGACGCGCGAGCTTGCCGTAGCTCAGTGCCGTGAAGACGATGGCGACGAGCGCGATCAGATAGGCGAGTGCGGCCGTGTCCTGGCTTGCGCCGGCGAGCACGCCGTAGGTGCCGTAGACGATCAGCGGGGCCATGTAGGCGAGGCCGAACAGCAGCACGGACGGCAGGCCGAGCGTGCGCTTGAGATGCGGTTCTCGTGCGCCGCTGGCGGCGGCCGGTGAGGATGGCTTCATGATGCAGGTGTCTCCAAAGTGCTGCGGGTGTGGGTTGCGCAGGCTCGCATCGCCATGCCGTGCGGCAAGGGCCTGCGAATCCCGGGGCAAACTTGCGGCGCGCGTTCTCCCTGCGTTGCGCGCCAGGTATTTCCATTCGACTTCGCGATTCGTTTTGGTGTCCGAATCACTGGATGTTGCTTGATCGAGCCGCGCCAGCCCGTCGATTTACAAAACGGGCAGCGCGCTCAGCGGCGAAACAATACTGCGGGGTAGGGTGATCTTGCGCTGATCGGCGTGGATCAACGCGTCCGGGGACGGATATTGAGCGAACGGCGACCTTGCGCGTCGTTCTCATCCACGAGATTGAGGGCGATGCGCGCGTCGTGCAGATAGCTGTAGTGCTCGCGGCTTTGGGCGAGCAGCGCGCGGTCCGCGGTCACGGGCAGCACGGCGTCTTCGTTTTTCAGCTCGGCCAGCACGTCGCCGAACGGGCTCACGAGCGCCGATTCACCGGGGAACGTGAGGTTGTCGTCGCCATCGCCGATACGGTTCACGAGCGCGGCGAACATCTGGTTCTCCTGCGCGCGCGCCACGATGGCCCGGCGATGCACCGGCCCAAACGGGTCCATGTTGCCGTTGGTGACGACCAGCATTTCGGCGCCGAGCGAGCCCACCGCACGCGCGGATTCGGGAAACTCGATGTCGTAGCAGATCAGCAGACCGACGGTCATGCCCTTGAATTCGCAGACTTCGAAGCGCTCGCCGGGCGTGAAGACGCCGACGTCCGTGGCCCACAGGTGCGTCTTGCGATAGCGCAGGGCGATGTCGCCGCGCTCGTCGATCAGCACCGTGGTGTTGTAGAAGCGCTCGCCGTCGCGTTCGGCGAGGCCCACGGCGACGGCCATACTGGCGGCGCGGGCGGCGTCGCGCACGGCGGACAGCGACGGGCCGGACAGCGTCTCGGCGATATCGCGCACATTCTCGCGCGTGGGGAAACCGGTCAGGGTGGCTTCGGGGAAGACCATCAGGTCGGTGCCCGCGCGGCGCTGGCCGATGACCTCAAGCGTGCGCGCCAGATTGGACGCGACATTGCCATCGATGAGGGGAATTTGCGCGAGTTCGAGTTGCATGCTTGTCTCCAGATTGCATCCGTCTTACCGGCTCGCGGGCGGTGTTGCTTCGGTGCTGCCCATTTATTTGGCCGCGCGAGTCTCTATAGCGGCTATTATCACCACGTTATTTTTGTCCAGGAATTACCCAGCAGGGTTACCCTGATCGGAGGAACCATGGAACCCGACTGGCAGGACCGCGCGTTCCATCATCACATCGCGACGCTGATCGACGCCCTCGACGGCCCCGATTTCTGGACCCGCACGACGCGCGTCATCGAACGTTTCGCCGCCTTCGACAACTGGGTCGCGCTGGTCTTTATCCGCGACCGCGCACCGCTCGTCTGCGCCGAGTCGCCGATGCCCGACGGCACCGTGGATCTCTTGTTCCGCGCGTATCTGGAGGGGATGTACCAGCTCGATCCGTTCTATATCAACGCCTGCGAACGACCGCGCGCGGGGCTCGTCACGCTCGCCGAAGTCGCGCCCGATAACTTCCGCATGACGGACTACTATCAGCGCTACTTCAAGAGCAACATCATCGGCGACGAAGTGCAGTTCAACGTGCCGTTCGACGCGCAGCGCACGCTGATTTTTTCGCTGGGTGCAAAGCACCATTACACCGAGCGCGATATTGCGCAGTTTGCGATGTTCGCGCCGTGGGTGATTGCGCTGATGCGCCAGCGACTGGCGTACGAACCCCTGATCGCAAACGACGTGGTCGCGGATGCGCCGCAATCGGAAGCGGTGGAGCCGAGCGCGCTCGTGACGTTGCGCGAGGCGGACAGTGCTGGGCGCTTCGAGGCGGTCACGCAGCAGAACGGGCGCACGCCGCTCACGGCGCGCGAAATCGAAGTGGTGCGGCAGAGTCTGTCGGGCTTTTCGACACGTGCAATCGCCGAACGGCTCGAAATCTCGTTCGAGACCGTACGGGCGCACAAAAAGCACATCTACGCCAAGCTAGGCGTGAGTTCGCAGTCGGAACTGTTCGCGCTGTTCTACGAGCCGCACGCCCGCGAGGGCGGCTAAAACCCTGGCCCGGCGTTCGCGCGCGAGATCAGAACTCGACGAGCGCGAAGTCTTCCTTGCCCACGTCGCACAGCGGGCAACGCCAGTCTTCGGGCACGTCGGCCCAGCGGGTGCCGGGCGCCAGGCCATCGTCGGGCGCGCCGGCTGCCTCGTCGTAGACCCAGCCGCAGATCACGCAGACCCACTGCTTGAAAGCGGTGTCTTCGGCAGCCGCTTTGGCGGCTTCCGCTGCAGGCGTTTGCGCTGCCGGCGCATCGGGCGGCGTGTCGAGCGCGACGACGAGCGGCGCCGAGGTGCTCTCGCGTGCCGCAAGCTTCGTCTGCAGCGTTTCGAGCAGCGCAGCGGCTTCCTCGGCGGTGAGGTCGATCCAGTACGGATCGCCTGCGCCGTCGTTCAGACGTTCGGGAGAAAACTGGATTTCGAGGGCGACGCCTTTCTTGTACATAAGCGAAAAAACAGGTGTTCAGGCGTCCCGCACGGCTCGATGCTCAGTCGCTCAAACGAAGAGGCGGAGCACCAGCGAGGCCGCGATGCCGCCGAAGGCGATCAGCGCGAGCATTTGCAGCAGCGAAATGGACTTGCGCGGCGCGGCGTTCGTGGCGGGGACAGATTGAGGGGTCGTATTCATGGCGTGCGGCGTCGTGAAACGCGTGTCGTGAGATCTCGTGCGCCCGGATTGGCGCGGCCGAGGAGTGTCGCACGATTTCGCGTCGACAGGGGGCGTTTGCACGCCGCCCGTGCGCTACCGCCGCACCCGGCGATGCCCTTGCAAGCGCCCGGATCGGGAATCGCCGCATGGCATGCGCCATTATCGCCGCTATTACGCAGATCATTGCGCAGCGAGCGGAGATGGATTATTTCGTGAGGGTTGAGAGCCAGGCGTTGCGGTGCTGCGACGACCTCAATTTTGGGGTGCGATGTCGTCCAGTAATATCTGCACGCGTCTGGCAAGGTCGGGGAGATCTCTTTGTACCGTATTCCATACAACGTCCAGATCTACCGCGTAGTAACCATGCGCCAGCGCGTTGCGCATGCCATAGGCACCGCCCCAAGGCAGCTCGTTGTGAGCCGCGGCGAATTCCGGATGGTGCTTGCGAATATTGAAGCTCGCCTCGCCGACGATCTCGATGTTACGAATAACTGCATCGCGTACCAGATCGTTCGCGTCGAAGGCCTGCTTGTCCATGCCCGATGTGTAGCGATCGACGCGTTCAATGGCGTCAAGGATGTGTTGCAGATAGTCCGGCAGGCGAAGCTTGTCGCGACTCATACGGGCACGGCCTCCGCGATCACTGTCGCGCGGAACGACTCCGGCAGCGCTTTGGGCGTCAGGACGTCGACATCGACGCCGAGCAACTGGACCAGCGTGTCCTGAATGATGCCGATATCAAGCAGCGAAGTTTCCGGCGTGGGATCGACGAGGAGATCGAGATCGCTTCCCTCGTTGTCGTCGCCATGCGCTACCGAGCCGAATACGCGCGGATTCATCGCATTGTTGGCGATGACGATTTCGCGGATTCTGGCGCGATGGGCATTCAGCGCAGTGGATGGCCTCATGGACTTCTCCCGGTCAACGACGCTCGTGATGTGAAGCCGTGCTGTGTGTAGCGCCTCATGATAGCGCAGCCCGAGGTGGAGTTTTTGTTTGGTTACGTTGGGCCTGCAGCACGGCTACCCATGCAACCACCGCCGCTCCACAAACGAAGCCACCCAGCACACTGGCAGCGCGCAGGCCATGCCGATGGCCACTTCCGCTATCCGGAATAGCGCAACATCCCACACGGGCCCCTGGGTGGGCACGAGCAGCACGATGGTCGTGGTGATGGCGCCCAGGCGTGCGGCGGTGCTCACGCGCAGACACCAGCACGCCATGATCACCACCGCCACCGCCGCAAGGTAGGCGGGAATGTTCTCCGCGCCCAGCGTCGCCGCTGCGAAGCCGACGATGCCGCCTGCAATAGCGCCGATGAACTGGTCGCGCGACTGAGTGAGCGTATCGGCGTAATCGTGCTGCGTGACGGCAATGGCCGTGATCGCGGCCCAGAACGCCTGTTCGGTATGCAGCGCGCGGCCGATCGTGTAGGCGAGTCCGGCGCCGCAGACGGCGCGCAACGCCATCAATGCGCCCTGTGCGGCGCGGCTCTTCAGCGGCAGGCGCTTGAGTGCGGCCAGCGCCGATTGCTGAAGAGACGTGAGGTAAGCGTAGAGATTGTCTTGCGGGTCGTGCATCGTCAAAAGGCGTCTGAAAGCCGAATCGAAAACCAGGCGCGTGCGTCGCGTTGTTCGCCATCGACACGCGCTGTCAGGCCGCCAAGCATAGCAAGTCCGTGTGCCAGATCGGATCTCGACGGCTATCAGCAAGAATTCGCGCACAACTCCTTAAGACAGGCATCGAACGCTGCGAGCAGACGGTCGACATCGGCTTCGCGGGTGTCGGGGCAGACCAGCATCATGTTGTGGAATGGCGTGATGAGCACGCCCCGATTGAGCAGATACAGATGGATGATGTGCTCAAGTTCGTCGTCCATGGCGGCGCGCGCTTCGCTGCCGTTGCGCGGCGGCGTGGCGCAGAACTGGAATTCGCTGCGCGCACCCACGCGTGTCACGCACCAGGGCAAGGCGTAGCGCGCGATGGTCGCCGTGAGGCCATCCGCGAGCCGCTCGGACAGCGCGAACATATGCGCGTAAGCGCTATCGGTCATGACCTCGTCGAGCGTTGCACGCATCGCGCTCATGGAGAGCGCATTGGCCGTGAGGGTGGTGCCGATGCCCGAGTGTCCAGCAGGCGCATCCAGTTTCGCTTTCTGCGCTCGCGCGGCCAGTTCCGCCGTAAAGCCATAGACGGCACAAGGCACGCCGCCGCCCACCGGTTTGCCGAGCACGAAGAGGTCGGGCTCGATGCCGTGTGCGCGTGCATAGCCGCGCGGGCTGCTGCTGATGGTGTGGGTCTCGTCGATCAGCAGCAGCGTGCCGTAGCGTTTGATGAGCGCCTGGGCTTCGCGCCAGAAGCCGGGATCAGGCAGCACCATGCCGACATTGGTCATGGCCGGCTCAGCCAGCACGCAGGCGACTTCGCCATCGGCCAGGGCGTTTTCCAGCGCGGCGAGATCGTTGAACTCGACCACGCGCGTATGCGGCAACAGGTCGTACACCTGGCCGAGCAGGCTCGCGCGTTGGGTCGCCTCGCCGTCGATCAGATCGACGAAAACGTCGTCCACGGTGCCGTGATAGCAGCCGTTGAACACGACGATTTTTTGCCTGCCCGTGGCCGCGCGCGCCCAGCGCAGCGCGAAGCGGTTGGCGTCGCTTGCCGTCATCGCAAACTGCCAGTAGGGCAGGCCGAAGCGTTCTGCGAGCGCGGCGCCAACGGCCACCGCGTCCTCGCCTGGCAGCATGGTGGTGAAGCCGCGCTGGGCCTGGCGAGCGAGCGCCTGCGCGACGGCTGGCGGCGCATGGCCGAACATGGCGCCCGTGTCGCCCAGGCAAAAGTCGATATAGCGATGACCGTCCACGTCGCTGAAGTCCGCGCCACGTGCGCTATCGACATAGAGTGAAAACGGCGTGGACCAGTCGTTCATCCAGTGCAGCGGCACGCCGAACAGCAGATGCTGGGCGGCCTGCGCGGAAAGCGCCTGCGACTTCGGGCGCGCGGCGACGAAAGCGTCGCGCTCGCGTGCGAGAACGCGCTGAGCGCGCTCCCCATTCACGCCTTGACGGTCTTGCATGGACGGTTCCTCCTCGTGCCTGGTTTTGTCTGCACTGATCGTCGCATGCACATGCATCGAAGTAAATTCGGACAAATGGGATAGGCCATCCGGCTGAGTCTACAAAAGCGAAAAGGCGCGATACCGTTACGGTCATCGCGCCTTGCTTCGCTGCGCTCACAGGGAGCGCCCGATGCAGCTTACTTCCGGTCGATCGAGAACTTGCCAGGACCCGTCACGGCGAGGGCAAGCAGGCCGCCCGCGATGCTGACGTTCTTGTAGAAGTTGATCATGTTCGCCATCTGGTCTGCGCCGGTCATGTTCCAGAAGTGATGGCCGATGATCGCGGTGGCGATGGTGTAGAGCGCCAGCAGCACGGCAAGCGGACGTGTATAGAAGCCCACCACAATGAGGATGCCAACCACGAATTCCATCACGACGGCAATGACCGCCGAGATCATCGGCGCAGGCGCGCCCACGTGCGCCATGTAATCGACAGTGCCTGAAAAGCCGGTGATCTTGGACCAGCCGAACAGCACGAACAGGGCGGCAAGCAGGATACGCGAGACCAGCAGGACGACGTCGTTGCTCTGGCCAAAGAGGTTATAGCGCATGGTGTTTCTCCAGGGAATCTTGTGGGCAGGCGTGCTGACAGACGCCTTGCCGGGGTGTTTAAACGGTTGCAGCGATGAGCGGTTTTGCTTGCCGGGCGGCGAGCGCCCGGCAAATCGGCTTTACGACCAGAGCTCCGACACTTCGATATTACGCAGATCGAACACGAGGACTTCGGCATCGTGTCCATCCGTGAAGCTCAGCTCACGTTCGGAACGGATGCGTGCGCCGTCGCCTTCACGCAGTTCCACGCCGTTCAGCTTCACGCTGCCACGCGCCACATGCACATAGGCGAAGCGGTCCGCGCCCAGCTCGACGCTTGCGCTTTCCGCGCCGTCGAAGCGGCCGGCATAGACGCGTGCGTCCTGGCGCAGCAGCAGCGAATCGTCGGCGCCATCCGGCGAGAGGATCAGGCGCAGCTTGCCGCGCTTTTCCGTATCTGCGATGTTCTTCTGCTGATAGCGCGGCTGCGCGCCCTTCACATTCGGTGCGATCCAGATCTGCAGGAAGTGCACGCCTTCATCGGCCGAATGGTTGAACTCGCTGTGCGCCACGCCCGTGCCGGCGCTCATCAGCTGTACGTCGCCGGGGACGATCACCGAACCCGTGCCCATCGAATCCTTGTGTTCGAGCGCGCCTTCCAGCACGTACGAGAAGATTTCCATGTCGCGGTGCGGGTGCTTGCCGAAGCCGCGCGCCGGGGCGACGCGGTCGTCGTTGATCACCAGCAGATCCGAAAAACCCACTTGCTTCGGGTCGTAGTAGTTCGCGAAAGAGAACGTGTGACGCGAGCTGAGCCAGCCATGTTCACCGCGGCCGCGTTGGTCTGCCTTGCGAAGTTCGATCATTTTTTCTCTCCGGTTGAATCGGTTGCGATTCGTTGTCAGTTGCGATGGAGAGAATATTAGGTCAACCAGAGTGAGATAGATGGCCGTAAAATACGACTCACTGTCACCATATAGTGGACAATAAAAATGCAACTCGACGACATGCGGATCTTCATGAACACCGTGGACGCCGGCAATTTCACCGCCGCGGCGCACCGTCTGCGCCTGTCCAAGCAGTTCGTGAGCCGCCGCGTGGCCGCGCTCGAAGCCGATCTGGGCGCGCGCCTGCTGATCCGCAATACGCGCAAGCTGGCCGTTACGGATCTGGGGCAGGACTTCTACGAGCGCGCGAAGCGCATTCTGGGCGAGGTGGCGGAAGCGGAGCGCGCGATGTCCGACCGGCGCTCGGAGCCGCACGGGTTGCTGAAAGTGAGCGCGCCGATGTCGTTCGGCATGGCGCATCTGTCGCCATTGGTCGCCGAATTTCTCCGCGAGCACCCCGACGTGCGCTTCGATATGGATCTGAGCGACCGGACGGTCGATGTGATCGGCGAGGGTTTCGATATGGCGCTGCGCATCGGGCGGCTGGCGGATTCCACGCTGGTCGCGCAAAAGCTCATCGATGTGCGCATGATCGCCTGCTGTAGTCCCGGCTATCGTCGCCGCCGGCACGCGCCCGAAACGCCCGCCGATCTCGCGCAGCACGCCTGTCTGCCCTACGGGCAGCAAGGCCGCGCGCCGTGGGAATTCATCATCGACGGGGTGAGAACGCCGTTCGAGGTGCACGGGCCGCTGCGCGCCAATAACGGCGAGGTGCTCCGCGATTCCGCCATCGCGGGGCTGGGCATCTGCTATTTGCCTGACTTTATCGTTGCGGGTTCGGTCGATGCGGGGCTGCTTGTCGAGGTCTTGCAGGACTACATGCCGCCATCCAACGCCCTGCACGCGGTCTATCCGCAGCATCGTGAAGCTTCGGTGACGATCCGCGCGCTGACGCAATTCCTGCGCGAGCGACTGGCGGCCCGTGCGGCAACGGCGCACGGCGGGGCGCTTTGACGCGGGTGGCCCGCAGCTCATTGAGGAATGGCGGTTGCGCCCGCATCTAGTGGAGTCGGGAGCAGGTGCAGCAGGGTGATATGTAGCGTCAGTCCCGAGGAACCTCACAGGACCGCAGGCGATCACAGCCGTTGCTTGCCACGGACGTCCGGTCTGGAGGTTATGCGCATGCACCTGAATGGCGCATGAACGGGCCGCTCGATCGCGGGAGCGTGAGGCTCAATGTCGCATTTTCGTTGTATGCTCACCGCCCCGAGGGTTGCTCGGGCCGTTCGATGAGGACGGCAGCGGGCGCAGAACCCCGTACTGACGGGCTTTGAAGGCCGATTAAGGGCTTTCACGGGGTCCGATAGGCACGGTTTATTCCTGCGATCAAAGCAACCAATTTTTCAAATGGGCGGAGTTCCCGTAACCTTCGTCCATACCTTTTCCCAACCCAGAGCGAGGAAACAACGCATGTCTCTCATCAACACGCAAGTCAAGCCGTTCCAGGCAACCGCATACCACAACGGTAAGTTCGTTCCGGTCTCTGAAGAAAACCTGAAGGGCAAGTGGTCGGTCGTCGTGTTCTACCCGGCTGACTTCACGTTCGTGTGCCCGACCGAACTCGGCGACCTGGCTGACCAGTACGCAGAATTCCAGAAGCTGGGCGTTGAGATCTACGGTGTGTCGACCGACACGCACTTCACGCACAAGGCATGGCACGACACGTCGGACACGATCGCCAAGATCCAGTACCCGCTGGTTGGCGACCCGACGGGCGCGATCACGCGTAACTTCGACGTCATGATCGAAGAAGAAGGTCTGGCACTGCGCGGCACGTTCGTGATCAACCCGGAAGGCGAGATCAAGCTGTGCGAAATCCACGACAACGGCATCGGCCGTGACGCTAAGGAACTGCTGCGCAAGGTTCAGGCAGCTCAGTACGTCGCATCGCACCCGGGCGAAGTTTGCCCCGCCAAGTGGACGCCGGGCGCAGAAACGCTCAAGCCGTCGCTCGACCTGGTCGGCAAGATCTAAGCGTTGTTTTATCGATGCAGTCGCACTGACTGCATGACGCTGAAGTCTCACTAGCTGTATCTCCGGGCCGCGCCTACGCGGCGGCGGCCCGGATGCCTGAATCGCCAGCTACAAGACGGCGAATATGCCAGGCAATACTGAGTAATAAATCAAGAATTCCCCCGCTTCTTCTCTAGCCGGAAAACGCCATGCTCGACGCAAATCTCAAGACCCAACTGAAAAGCTACCTCGAAAAAGTCACGCAGTCGATTGAGATCGTTGCGTTCCTGAACGACGGCGAGAAGTCGCAGGAACTGCAGCAACTGCTGCAGGACATCGCTTCGCTGTCGGATCGCATCACTTACGAAGAACGCCGTGGCGCCGCTGCTGGCGACGCGCGTACCCCTTCGTTCGAGATCAAGCGTGCGAATTCGGACGTGAAGGTCACGTTCGCCGGTATCCCGATGGGCCACGAATTCACGTCGCTCGTGCTGGCCCTGCTGCAAGTGGGCGGCCATCCGGTCAAGCTCGAAAACGAAACGGTCGAGCAGGTGAAGTCGCTCGACGGCGTGTTCTCGTTCGAAGTCTATATGTCGCTGTCGTGCCAGAACTGCCCGGAAGTCGTGCAGTCGATCAACGCGATGGCGGCGCTCAACCCGAACGTGCAGATCGTCACTATCGACGGCGCGCTGTTCCAGGATGAAGTCGAGAAGCGCCAGATCATGGCTGTGCCGACCATCTACCTGAACGGCGAAGTGTTCGGCCAGGGCCGCATGGGCGTGGAAGAAATTCTCGCCAAACTCGACACGGGCGCATCGGCGCGCGCGGCCGAGAAGCTGAACCAGAAGGACATTTTCGACATGCTGATCGTCGGCGGCGGCCCCGCTGGCGCGGCGGCTGCGATCTACGCGGCGCGCAAGGGCATCAAGACCGGCGTGCTGGCCGAGCGTTTCGGCGGCCAGGTGCTCGACACCATGGCGATCGAAAACTTCATCTCGGTCACGGAAACGGAAGGACCGAAGTTCGCGACGGCGCTCGAACAGCACGTTCGCGCCTACGAAGTGGACATCATGAATCTGCAACGCGCCGACGCCGTAGTGCCCACGGGCAAGGGTTTCGAAGTGCGCACGCAAAGCGGCGCGACGCTGCGCGCGAAGAGCGTGGTGCTGGCGACCGGCGCGCGCTGGCGCAATGTGGATGTGCCGGGCGAGCAGGAGTACAAGAACAAGGGCGTGGCGTACTGCCCGCACTGCGACGGTCCGCTCTTCAAGGGCAAGCGCGTGGCGGTGATTGGCGGCGGTAACTCGGGCGTCGAAGCGGCGATCGACCTTGCCGGCATCGTCAGCCATGTGACGCTGCTCGAATTCGGCGCGCAACTGCGTGCTGACGAAGTGTTGCAACGCAAGCTGCGCAGCCTGCCGAACGTCACGGTGCATGTGAATGCGCAGACCACGGAAATTGCCGGCGACGGCCAGAAGGTCACGGGTCTCGCGTTCCTTGAGCGCACCTCGGGCGAGAAGCGTCATGTCGAACTCGAAGGCGTGTTCGTGCAGATCGGCCTCGTGCCGAACACCGAGTTCCTGAAGGGCACGGTGGCGCTGTCGAAGCACGGCGAGATCGAAGTGGATGCGAAGGGCCAGACGTCGGTGCCGGGTCTGTTCGCCGCGGGCGACGTGACGACCGTGCCGTTCAAGCAGATCGTGATCGCCGTGGGCGAAGGCGCGAAGGCTTCGCTGGCTGCGTTCGATTACCTGATCCGCTCCTCGGTCGACGAGGAAGAGGACGCCAAGGCGGCCGCCGCCGTCGCATAAGGTTTTTTGCCGCGGGATGCCCCATGCGGACGCCGGCCCAGTGGCCGGCGTTTTTTTTCGCCTGGGCGAGCGTCGGCGTGACAAACTTTAGCGTGCGGCACGAAGCCGCTGAGGAAGGAGACTGCCGTGGATCGAGACACTTTTATCCGCACGCTGGCGGACGAGGGCTTTCCGGAACCGGTGCTCATCACGCGCGAACCGGGCCACATGGACGAGCATACGCATCCGTTCGAAGCGAAGGCGCTGATCGTGGCCGGAGAGATCACGATCAGCACGGGCGGCGAGGCGCGGGTGTATCGCGCGGGCGAGGTGTTTCACGTAGCCGCCGGATTGCCGCACGTCGAGGACTACGGTCCGCAGGGCGTGCAGTATCTGGCCGGGCGCAAGGGGTGATGGGGCGTTGGGGTCAGGCCGCGAGGCGGCGTAGATCCGAAAGCTTGACGTGGCGCGCCGCTTCTTCCAGATCGTAATCGGCCTGTAGCGTCATCCAGAATTGCGGTGTGGTGCCGAATACGAAGGCCAGGCGGAGGGCGGTATCTGCGCTCTCGCTGCGTTCACCGTGAACGATTTCGTTGATGCGTCGCGGCGGCACGTTCATGGCGCGGGCCAGCGCGTTCTGGCTCATGTCCATCGGTGTGAGGAATTCGTCCTGGAGTACGACTCCGGGGTGGACGTTCGCGAGTTTTTTCATGGAATTCCGATGTCAATTGGAGATTCCGACATCACGCCACGCATCACACGATGCGCGGCGTTTTTCATAGGATGGCATCTGTTCCAGATCAAACGCCATCCAGAACCCTGGCCTCACCCCCGCGCCGCAATCTCCCTCTTCCACCCTTCGATGATCTTCGCCGCGAGCGCGCTGTAGTCGCCGTCGAAGTGGTGACTGCCGTTGGTCTTCACGAGATCGATGCCGGTGTTCGCCAGCGCCGGGCACAGCGTGTCCTTCTCATCCGCGCCATACACGCATTGGACGATCGACGGCGGCACCTTCGCCAGTTCCGGCTGCACCTTGAGCGCCTTGTCGCTCGCCGGCATGCCGAGCCAGCCGACCACGCGGATCTGGAAGTCCGCATCGGGCGCGAAGCCCAGCAGCGACATATACGAGACCTTCGCGCGCACTGCTTCGGGCAGGCGGTTATAGGCGAACGGCATCACATCCGCGCCAAACGAGTAGCCCACCAGCGCGATGTGCTTCGCGTGCCAGCGCGACGAATACGTGTTGATCACGCGCGCCAGATCGTGGCTCGTCTGCGCGGGCGACTTCTCGCTCCAGAAGTAGCGCAGCGCGTCCCAGCCGATCACCGAAATCCCCTGCTTTTGCAGCGCTTCCGCAATCGTCTTGTCGAGATCGCGCCAGCCGCCGTCACCGGAAATCACCACGGCGAGCATGTCGGTCGGGTGCGCGGCGGGCAGTTCGACGAGCGGCAGATCGGAGACGTCTTCCTCGCTTTCCGTCGACACATGCAGATGCGGTGCGGTGAGGGCCACGAGCTTGTCGACGTCGCTCATGCTGGCGGCGAAGGTGCGCGGCGCAGCGGCCGTTTCCGGCGCCGAAGCGGCCTTCGTCGCGGCCGGAGCCGCCGCCGTCACGCCTTGCTCGAAGAAGCCGGGCAGGCCTTTGCCGCGCGAGAGCGTCGGATCGGCGGGGCAGGGCGCGAAACGCGGGTCGAGCTTCGCGGCCGGGTCCAGCGATACCGCGCCCGCCATCGTGTTGGCAGGCGCCTGCGAAAGCATGCGTTGCGCGATCAGCGCGCCTTCGCCCGTGCCGACCGAGATCGGCGCGTAGTACTGGCTCGACGCTTCCTGGCGTTCGAGCTGGTGGCTGAGCGCTTCGGCATCGCTGTAGAGCTTGTGGCAGGTCTCGGTTTTGACCGCGGCGAGGTTGGTCGCGTAGCGTTCCTTGTCCACGCCCACCACCAGCGCGCCGTGATGGGCGAGCGCGTCGGCGCGGGTCTGGTCGTCGGCGTTCCAGTGCGGGCCTGCGGAGAACAGCACGGTGAAACCGCGCATTCCGCCGATGGGCCGCGTCACGGCGACATCGCCATAACGTCCGCCGGACACATGCGTGACGGCGCTATGCGCCGGAGCCTCGGTTGCATGAGCCTGAGTTGCGCCAAACGCGAGCAATACTGCGCCCGCCGCCGCAACAGTCGTGCGCGGCAGCGAGAAAATACGATGAATCATGAACGCCAGCCTCCTGCCAGCAACGAAAGATCTGCGAGGGTGATGAACACGCTCATCGAGCCCGAGGCGGCCAGATAACGCGGTTCCCAGCGCGGCGCGAACTTGTTCTTGAAGCCGCGCAGCCCCCGGAAGTTGTAGAACTTGCCGCCGAAACGCCAGATCAGCCCGGCCAGGCGGTGCCACGACGACGCCAGCGGCGTCGGCCCCATGCCGGAAAGCGGCGCCATGCCGAGCGAGAGCGACTGATAGCCGGCGGCCTTCAGATGCAGCGCAAGCTGCGTGAACAGATACTCCATCGCGTAGCCCGAGGCTCCCGGCAGATGGCGCATGACGCCGACCGTCGCGTCGGTGTTCAGATCGGTCGTCATGAAGGTGACGAAGGCGAGCGGCGCGCCGTTCTGGCGCACCAGCAGCACATGCTGCGCGGCGAGGTAGTCGTCTTCGAACGCGGCCACCGAAAAGCTCTTTTCGCGCGCTTCGCGATCTTCGAGCCAGGCGTCCGAGATCGCGCGCAGGACCGGCAGGCTGTCGGCCATCTGGGCGGGCTCGATATTCTCGAACGAGAAGCCGTCGCGCTCGCCGCGCTTGAGCGCGTAGCGCAGATGCGCGCGCTGCGGGCCCTTCAGATCGAATTCCTGCAGCATCACGCGCGCTTCCTCGCCGAGCTTCATCAGCGTGAGACCGGCGTCGAGGTAGAGCGGCAGGGCGTCGGCGCGCACCTGATAGAACGCGGCGCGACCGCCATGCGTGTGCGCGAGCGAGACGAATTCGCGGATCAGCGCGGGCCATTCTTCACGCGGGCCAACCGGATCGTGCAGCGCCGCCCAGGTGCGACCACGCTTGGCGTACATCAGGAAGGCGTTGCGCGACTGCGAGAACAGGAAGCTCTTGTCGCCCATCAGCGCGAGGCCCGCATCGCTGCGCTCCTGGGCGCGCACGATGCGCGCGGCTTCGGCCAGATCTTCGCTGGCGGGCATCACGAAGCGGCCCGCAGCCGGGCGCAGCAGTTGCCACGAAGCCAGCGCCGCGGCGAACACCCCTGCGCCGAGCGTTGCGCGCAGCGCACGCGGCGCGCGTTCATCGAAGGCGAACTGCCACCACAGATGCTGCGAGTAATCGACGTCGCGGAAGGCGAACAACAGCACCCAGACAGCCAGCGCGATCACGCAGCCGACCGACGCCAGCCACGCGGGCGTGAAGGTTTCCTTGAACAGCGACGAATGGCGATTGAAACGGCCGCGCGTGGCGATGAGCAGCGCGATCAGCACGCACAGCACGCCCGCTTCCACGAACGCGAGGCCCTTGGTCAGCGAAAGCGCGAGATTGGCGACGGCCAGAATGAGCGCGAGCCACCAGGCGGCGTCGAGGCGGCGCAGCAGGCCGCGCGCCACGAACAGCAACAGCACGCCAAAGATGCTGCCAAGAAACTGCGAGCTTTCGAGCACCCACAGCGGCAGGAAGGTCTGCAACAGCGCGATGCGCTTGGCGAATGCGGGCGTCGCGCCCGAAATCACCAGCATGCTGCCCGTCACGAAGGTGACGATGGCGAGGAACAGCGGCGCGAGTTGCGAGACGCCGTCCGCGCCGCGCTTCGCGAAGCTGGTATTGAGCGGGTTCTTGAGCGCGCGGCCTTCGAACACGGCCAGCAGCGCCGCCGAGAGCGCGAGCGGCGCGCCGAAATAGATCGCGCGATAGGCCAGCAGCGCGGCAAACACCTTCGAGCCGGGCACGCTGGAACCGAGCGCGAACACCATCGCCGCTTCGAATACGCCAATGCCGCCCGGCGTGTGGCCGATCAGGCCCAGCAGCATGGCGGCGGTGTAGACGGTCAGGAAATCGGCGAAATCGAGTTGCGCATGCGGCATCACCGACCACAGCGCGAGGCCCGCGCCCACCACGTCGAGCGCGGCGAGCAGCAGCTGCGCGACGAGGTCGCGGCGCGCCGGCACCGTGAAGCGCAGCCAGGCGCGTTTAAAGGGTTCGATCTCGCGCGCGCGGGCCGGGCAGGCGACGATCATCGCCGCGCCGAGTGCGAGCACGATGCCGCCGATCCAGCGCAGCGCGTCGGGTGTGAGGTGCAGCAGGCCTGAGAGCGTATCGGCGGAGGCGACCATGCCGATGGCCGTCATCAGCGTCAAAGCGATCGCGAGCGTCACGCTCGTGAACACCGTCATACGGCCAATCTGTGCGGCGGTGACGCCGGCGGGGCCATAGACGCGGCAGCGCACCGCGCCGCCCGTGAGCGCGCCAAAGCCCGTCACGTTGCCCAGCGCCGAGCCGGCGATCGCGCCCACCCACAGCGCGCCGCGCGAAACCCGCGCGCCGAGATAGCGCAGGCCGACCGCATCGCGCCCGACGAGGGCGACGAAGCTGAGCGCCGTGGCGCCGAGCACGCCGGTCCATTGTCCTGGGGCCAGATGCCAGAGCTGGCGGATCACCGAGCGGTAGTCCACCGATTTCGACAGATGCTGGAATA
>NZ_VWWJ01000033.1 GCF_011753055.1 Burkholderia sp. Ax-1719
TAATTAAAAAAAAAAAAAAAAAAAAAAAAAAATAGAGTGGCGTACAAAGAAAAATAACATTGTATAAATGTACTGCTGATCATTGCTATCATCTCGTGGTCACGTGCTCTCCTTGGTTGGACGCACCGGTCTGCACTTATCCGGACCGTTGTTTGTGTATGTCGGTCTCTACGTTCTTACACATGTGTCGAGGACGTTCTGTTTCTCATACTTCTTGCCCTCCTCGCCTCTGCTAGTT
>NZ_VWWJ01000034.1 GCF_011753055.1 Burkholderia sp. Ax-1719
TGCGCGGCCACCAGCGCCGCGCGCACCACCGGTCCTCCCTGGCGGCCCGCCTGCATTGCCATGCGGCGCCCATTGATGAGTCGAATACCCACCATGTTTGAAAAAATCCTAATCGCCAATCGTGGCGAAATCGCGCTGCGCATTCAGCGCGCGTGCCGCGAACTCGGCGTCAAGACGGTCGTCGTCTATTCGGAAGCCGACAAGGAAGCCAAGTACGTGAAGCTCGCCGATGAAGCCGTCTGTATCGGCCCGGCGCCTTCGAACCTGAGCTACCTGAACATGCCGGCGCTGATCAGCGCGGCGGAAGTGACGGACGCCGAGGCGATCCACCCCGGCTACGGCTTCCTGTCGGAAAACGCCGACTTCGCCGAGCGCGTCGAGCAATCGGGCTTCACCTTCATCGGTCCGCGTCCGGAAACCATCCGCATGATGGGCGACAAGGTCACGGCCAAGCAGACCATGATCAAGACCGGCGTGCCGTGCGTGCCGGGCTCGGAAGGCGCGCTGCCCGATGATCCGAAGGAAATCGTCAAGATCGCGCGCACGATCGGCTACCCGGTCATCATCAAGGCTTCGGGCGGCGGCGGCGGTCGCGGTATGCGCGTGGTGCACACGGAAGCGGCGCTCGTGAACGCGGTCAACATGACGCGTGAAGAAGCGGGCCGCGCCTTCGGCAACCCGCAGGTGTACATGGAGAAGTACCTGGAGAATCCGCGTCACATCGAGATTCAGGTGCTCTCCGATTCGTTCAAGAACGCCGTGTGGCTCGGCGAGCGTGACTGCTCGATGCAGCGCCGCCACCAGAAGGTGATCGAGGAAGCGCCGGCGCCGGGCATCGCGCGCCGCCTGCTCGACCGCATCGGCGACCGTTGCGCCGACGCCTGCAAGAAGATGGGCTATCTGGGCGCGGGCACGTTCGAATTCCTGTACGAAAACGGCGAGTTCTACTTCATCGAAATGAACACGCGCGTGCAGGTCGAGCACCCGGTCACCGAGCAGATCACCGGCATCGACATCGTGCAGGAACAGATCCGCATCGCCGCGGGCGAGAAGCTCGCGTTCCGCCAGCGCGATATCCAGCTGAAGGGCCACTCGATCGAGTGCCGTATCAACGCGGAAGATCCGTTCAAGTTCACGCCGTCGCCGGGCCGTCTGACCTCGTGGCACATGCCGGGCGGTCCTGGCGTGCGCGTCGACTCGCATGCCTACAATGGCTATTTCGTGCCGCCGAACTATGATTCGATGATCGGCAAGCTGATCACCTATGGCGCGACGCGCGAGCAGGCGATCCAGCGTATGCGCATCGCGCTGTCGGAAATGGTCGTGGAAGGCATTTCGACCAACATTCCGCTGCACCGCGAACTGATGCTCGATGCCAAGTTCGTCGAAGGCGGCACCAGCATTCACTACCTCGAAAGCCGTCTGGCCGAGCGTCAGGCTGTGAAGAAGGACGAAGCGTAATCCATGAGCTACCGGGAACTGATCGTCGAGCTTGAGCGCGACCGCGCGGAGGAACTCTCCGACGCGCTGCTTGAGCTTGGCGCCCTCTCGGTGTCGGTGGAAGACGCCGACGCCGACACGCCCGACGAGCAGCCGCTCTTCGGCGAGCCGGGCCTCACGCCCGAGCGCACCGCGTGGCAGCATTCGCGCGTGATCGCTCTGATCGGCGACGATCAGGATCCCGCCGTGCTGCTGGTGGCCGCGTGCAACGAGATGGGCCTGCCGGAAACGCCGAAGCACCAGCTTCGCGAAGTCGAGGAACAGGACTGGGTGCGTCTGACGCAGTCGCAGTTCGACCCGATTCCGATCGGCGAGCGCATCTGGGTCGTGCCCTCGTGGCATGACGCGCCGGACCCGAACGCGCTCGTGCTCGAACTCGATCCGGGCCTGGCCTTCGGCACGGGCAGCCATCCCACCACGCGTCTGTGCATGGAATGGCTGGAGCAGAACGTGCAGCCGGAAACGTCGCTGCTCGATTACGGCTGCGGCTCGGGCATCCTCGCGATTCTCGCGAAGAAGTGCGGCGCGAATCCGGTGATCGGCATCGACATCGACCCGCAGGCGGTCGAATCAGCGCGCCATAACAGCGAACGCAACCACGCGGACGTGACTTACGGCCTGCCGGACGATCTCCAGCCGGGCGAATTCGACATCGTCGTGGCCAACATTCTGTCGAATCCGCTCAAGCTGATGGCGTCGATGCTGTCGTCGCGCGTGAAGCCGGGTGGACGTATCGCGCTGTCGGGCATTCTGGCCCGTCAGGCCGACGAAGTGGCGCAGGTGTACGCGAAGTGGATCGATATCTCGGTCTGGCGCGAACACGAAGGCTGGGTCTGCCTGGCCGGTACGCGCCGCGCGTAACGCACCACGAAAGCCGCCCGCCCTACGGGGCGGCGGCTCAAGTCGTTAAGCGTCGTGGATTGCCATTAGAATGGCGGGTATCGCCAACCATCCGGGTCCACGGCACACATGCTCCTGGCCACGCGCTGCCCCTTCTGCGAAACCGTATTCCGAATCCAGCCGGCGCAGCTCGCCGCGCGCCGCGGCCTCGTGCGCTGCGGCCATTGCCAGGAAGCATTCGACGCAACGGGTAGCCTGTACGAGATGCCCGAAGGCGGCGATTTCGCGCTGGCTACGCCAGTTGCGGCCGATATCGCCGCAAGCCTGACGACGCCTGGCGCCGCTGCGGCGGCCACGCATGTAACGCACGCCGCACAGCCAATACACACCGAATCCGTTGTAGAGACGCTCAGCGAGACTGAGCCGGACGTGGCGCAGCAGCCGGATTCCGGGCCGACACCTGAGCAGGTGTCTGAGCACGAATCTGGGCACGCATCTGAGCCCGAACCCGGGCAGCAACCCGCCGCGCCCGGACACGCTTCGGAAGCCGCGCCGGAAAGCTTTGCGCAGATTCACGAAGCGGTTGTCGAGCCTGAATCTGCGCCTGAACCCGAGCCCGAGCCAGAACCGGCTCCCGCCCGCCCCGCTCCCCCGCCGAATTTCGCCGGAGCCGCCTGGGATCCGTGGGCTCCGTTGCCGGACAGCCACCTCGATCCGAGCCTGCAATACAACGCCGACCACCTGCCGCAGGCGAGCCTCGCTGCCGCCGCGACCAGCAAGCCGGCGCGCGACGCCGTCATGCGCGTGATTCACGACGACGAACCCACGTTCGCGTCCGAATCCGCCGTCGCGCAGGCCACGCCCGAAACACCCGCCGAACCCTTCCCGCCCGCCACGCGCTGGACGCGCGTCGAGCCCGAGCTGATCCCGCCCGAGCCGATCGCTCCGGGCAGCGCGCATCCGGGTCCCGCCGAGCCGACGCTTTCGTCGGGGGAAATCGCGCACAACGCGCCGCGCACACCCAGCGCCGATCCCGAACCGGCGCTGCGCCGTTCCACGGCCGTCACGGCGGCGCCGGCAGCCGGTGTGGCGGCAGTCGCCACACCGGCCACCACACCTGCCGCCACAGCGGCCCCCGCCTTCACCGCGCTCGACCCCAACGGCGGCGACGATCCCTTCGCGGTCACCCGTGAAACGCCCGCACGCGCGAAAGGCCATCCGGGCTGGCGCATTGTCGGCTCGCTGCTGGCGCTGGCGCTGGTCGTGCTGCTGGCATTGCAACTGGTCTGGTGGCAACGCGAAAGCGTGATGGTCTACTGGCCCGCTTCGCAGCCGATCTACCAGCAGGTCTGCGCGCAGCTTGGCTGCCACGTGAGCCCGCCGCGCGACATCGACGGCCTGCAGGTCCAGCCATCCGATCTGCGCCAGGTGGACGACCCGCATCATCTCGAACTGAAAGTGCCGCTGCGCAACCGCTTCCAGGTGGCGCTCGCCTACCCGGCGATCGAACTGACGCTGCTCGACCGCCAGAACAACGTGGTGCTGCGTCGCGTGCTCTGGCCGCAGGACTACGCGCCCCCCGGCACCCGCATCGACGCCGGTCTGCCCGCGCACACCACGCAGACGATGATCGTGCGCCTCGATACCGGCAACGTCATCGCATCGAATTTCCGCATCGAGATCTTCTATCCGTAGCGGCATTCGGTAACCGCGATCTGTAACCGCGCATCCCCGCGCGCGAGCGCGCCGCTCACACGATGCACGCTCGCGCGCCCCAGGCACCCGGCCACGCCGGGTGCGCCACTCACCACAACAGCTTTGAATCCGGAGAGCATCATGAGTCAAGTCACGCTAGGCGGTAACCCGATCGACGTCGCAGGCACCTTCCCGGCGCCGGGCCAGAAGGCCCCGTCGTTCTCGCTCGTCGGCAAGGATCTGAAGCCCGTCGCCCTCGCCGATTTCGCCGGCAAGCGCAAGGTCCTGAACATCGTGCCGAGCCTCGACACGCCGACCTGCGCCACCTCGACGCGCAAGTTCAACGAAGCCGCAGCGAACCTCGACAACACCGCTGTCGTCGTGATCTCGGGCGACCTGCCGTTCGCAGCCGGCCGCTTCTGCACGACCGAAGGCATCGAAAACGTCGTCACGGCGTCGACCTTCCGCGGCCATGAGTTCGCGCAAGCCTACGGCGTGGACATCACCAGCGGCCCGCTGACCGGCCTCACGGCGCGCGCCGTGGTCGTGATCGACGCTAACGACAACGTCGTGTACGCGGAACGCGTCGGCGAAATCAAGAACGAGCCGAACTACGACGCAGCACTCGCCGCGCTGAAGTAATCACGGACGGCGGCGCGCGCAGCGGCTTTGCAAAGACTCATCGAAACGACATCGCCCGCCGCGCCGCCCTCTTTCATCACACGCATCACAGGAATTCCCGCCTTGGCTACGCTCATTTGCGGCTCGCTCGCCTACGACAACATCATGACCTTCGAGGGTCGCTTCCGGGAGCACATCCTGCCCGAGCAGGTGCACATCCTGAACGTGAGCTTCCTCGTGCCGACGATGCGCCGCGAATTCGGCGGCTGCGCGGGCAATATCGGCTACTCGCTGCATCTGCTGGGCGGCGACGCGCGCATCATGGGCACGCTCGGCGCCAACGACGCGCAGCCCTACATGGACCGCTTCGCCTCGCTCGGCCTGAACACCGCGCACGTGGGCGTGCTGCCCGAAATGTGGTCGGCGCAGGCGATGATCACGACCGATCTCGAAAACAACCAGATCACCGCGTTCCACCCGGGCGCGATGATGCAATCGCACGTGAACAAGGCAGACGAAGCGCCCGGCATCAAGCTCGGCATCGTCGCGCCGGACGGCTTCGACGGCATGGTCCAGCACGTGGAGCAACTCGCAGCCGCAAAAATCCCGTTCGTCTTCGATCCGGGTCAAGGTTTGCCGCTGTTTGACGGTGCGTCGCTGCGTCGCGCGATTGAACTTGCGACCTATCTGACGGTCAACGATTACGAAGCCAATCTTGTCAGCCACCGCACCGGCTGGTCGATCGAAGAAATGGCCAGCAAGGTGGATGCGCTCATCATCACGCGCGGCGAGCAAGGCTCGCAGATCTACCACGACGGCCAGATCGAAGAGATTCCCGTTGTGCAGGCCGAACGCGTGCTCGACCCTACCGGTTGCGGCGACGCCTTCCGCGGCGGTCTGCTCTACGGCATCGAGAACAAGCTCGGCTGGGCAACCACCGGGCGTCTGGCCAGCCTGATGGGCGCGTTCAAGATCGAGCAACAAGGTCCGCAGAACTATGCGCCCACCAAGGCGCAGATCGAGGAACGATTCAAGGCGGCGTTCGGTTACGAACTGTCGCTCTAAACATGTAGCGCAGCGCCGCGGGAACGGCGTGCATTGAAGCGCATTGGAGTTACGGGAAATGAAAACAACAAATCGTCTGATTGTGGCCGTCATGATCGCGGGCTCGCTCGCCATGACGGGTTGTGCCTATAACAGCAGTTCCGCCGACGTGTATTCCGCCTCGCAGGCGCAGCGTGAAGCTACGGTGCGTATGGCCGTGGTCGAAAGCGTGCGTGCGGTGAAGATCAGCTCGAACAACGGCCAGCCTAGCGGTCTGGGCGCGGTCGGCGGCGGCGCGCTGGGCGCGGTGGCCGGCAGTGCGATCGGCGGCGGCCGCGGTTCGATCGTCACGGGCATCATCGGCGGCATTGCGGGCGCAGTGGCCGGCAATGCGGTCGAGAACGGCGTGGCGATGCACGACGGCCTCGAAATCACCGTGCGTCTGGATAACGGCGACTATCGCGCCATCACGCAGTCCGCCACTGGCGAAGTATTCCAGGCGGGCGACCGCGTGCGCCTGCTCTCGAGCGGCGGCGTGACGCGCGTGACGCACTAGGCTGTAGCTTGATTCACGCTGGCGTGTGCTCACCGCTCACGTCAGCAACCGATGACCGGTTTCCCCTGTACCGCAGCGCGGCGCTACGCGCCTAATCTGCGGAACCTCAGGCGCATGCTCTCCCCTGTGCATGCGCCTTTTTTCATGCCTGCGATTGGAGCCTGGCGCATGGGTCCATCGTTTGAGCAGCACGCGCCGATCAAAACACGCAGACGAAAAAAATCCCGTCGCGGATAACCCTGCGACGGGATTGCAGATCGAGCCTCGCGAGCAAGCCGCCAGGCCCGACCACCGAAGCACGCGTTGTTTAACTGACTCTCGCGTGCTTCGGCTTGTACTGCTTGTACAGCTCGAACGGCTTACGGGCGGCTGCCCGTCGGGAACGGCCATGCAGCAGCCGGGTTCAGAGCCGTCTTCACCGTTGCTGCGGGCGCAGCCGGTTGCGCAGCAGGAGCCGCAGGCGCAGCAGCGGCAGCCTTCTTCGCAGGCGCCTTGCGGGCAGCCTTCTTCGCAGCGGGCTTCTTGGCAGCAGGCGCGGCCTTCTTCGCAGGCGCAGCCTTCTTGGCAGCAGCCTTCTTCGCCGGTGCTGCCTTCTTGGCCGGTGCAGCCTTCTTCGCAGCAACCTTCTTCACTGCGACTTTCTTGGCTGCAACCTTCTTCACTGCGGCCTTCTTCGCCGGTGCTGCCTTCTTCGCGGCAACCTTCTTCACCGCGACTTTCTTGGCTGCAACCTTCTTCACTGCGGCCTTCTTCGCCGGTGCTGCCTTCTTCGCAGCAACCTTCTTCACGGCGACTTTCTTGGCTGCAACCTTCTTCGCTGCGACCTTCTTGGCCGGTGCTGCCTTCTTGGCCGGCGCTGCCTTCTTCGCAGCAACCTTCTTCGCCGGTGCTGCCTTCTTCGCAGCAACCTTCTTCACTGCTGCAACTTTCTTCACTGCGGCCTTCTTCGCCGGAGCAGCAGCAGCCTTCTTCACTGCAACCTTCTTCACTGCGGCTTTCTTGGCCGCCGGTTTCTTCTTGGCAAGTGCCATTTTTTTCTCCTTCAGGTTCAGATGAGAGTCAGTTCAAACTACACCCTTCGTCAAAACCCGCTTCCCGCAAACGCTTCTCAGGGCGCACGCTACAAAGCGGGCTATTCATCGGCGTACGCTGATCCCGCGCGCTTACGCTAATGAATGCGGTAAGGCGCGCCGTGTCCAATGACACGGCGCGCCAGGTCTTTCCGGCGTCGGCTACCGACACCGGGCAACGTTCGTTGAGGGCGCAAGCCACACGGCTCGCGCCTTTTTCCGGGGGGAAGTTTGCCCATCCCTCTGAAGGGTTCGCAAAGTGCCTTACACGTAGTTGAGCCGCCAGGGCTCCGGGCACGCTTTGCATCAGGCGTTCCTGCTCCTAATCGTCATGCCGGCGAAGGCGCTCGCGTAGCGCCTCGCGGCAACCCCAAATGACTGACTGCGCAGTGCGTCCGGGTCACTCCCAGGTCAGCGCACCGCCCGTCTGATACTCGATCACGCGCGTTTCGAAGAAGTTGCGTTCCTTCTTCAGGTCGATCATTTCGCTCATCCACGGGAACGGGTTTTCTTCGTTCGGGTACAGCGCGTCGAGGCCGATCTGCTGGCAGCGACGGTTGCAGATGAAGCGCAGATAGCTCTTGAACATCGACGCGTTCAGACCCAGCACGCCACGCGGCATGGTGTCTTCGGCGTAACGGTATTCGAGCTCGACCGCTTGCTTGAACAGTTCGGTGATTTCCGCGCGGAACGCCGGGGTCCACAGCTGCGGATTTTCGAGCTTGATCTGGTTGATCAGGTCGATGCCGAAATTGCAGTGCATCGACTCGTCGCGCAGGATGTACTGATACTGCTCAGCGGCGCCCGTCATCTTGTTCTGGCGGCCGAGTGCGAGGATCTGCGTGAAGCCCACATAGAAGAACAGGCCTTCCATGATGCAGGCGAACACGATCAGCGACTTGAGCAGCGTCTGGTCGGCTTCGAGCGTGCCGGTCTTGAACGAGGGGTCCGTGAGCGTCGTGATGAACGGGATCAGGAACTCGTCCTTGTCGCGGATCGACTTGACCTCGTGGTACGCGTTGAAGATCTCGCTTTCGTCCAGACCGAGCGATTCAACGATGTACTGGTACGCGTGCGTGTGGATCGCCTCTTCGAATGCCTGGCGCAGCAGGAACTGGCGGCATTCGGGCGCCGTGATGTGCCGGTAGGTACCGAGCACGATGTTATTGGCCGCGAGAGAGTCGGCGGTCACGAAGAAGCCGAGGTTGCGCTTCACGATGCGGCGCTCGTCCTCGGTCAGACCATTCGGGTCTTTCCACAGGGCGATGTCGCGCGACATGTTCACTTCCTGCGGCATCCAGTGATTCGCACAACCGGCCAGGTACTTTTCCCAGGCCCACTTGTACTTGAACGGGACCAACTGATTGACGTCGGTCTGACCGTTGATGATGCGCTTGTCGGCGACATTCACGCGGCCTTCGGTCGAGACCGGCGCCTGCGGCGGCGGAGCGACTGCGAAGTCGGCGGCGAAGATGTTTTGCGCCGAAGAGGACTGAGGAGCGGAGTGCATGCCCGGAGCAGAGACAGCCTGTCCCGCGAGGTTGCGCATTGCGTTTTGCTGCGCACCGCTCGACGGAGTTACGGCCGTGTTCTCGTCATCCCAGTTGAGCATAAATGTCACCATCAATTTAGAACGGTTTGTACCATCTTTTCGTGAGCGGTAAAAGGGTTCGCACACGAAAAAACCTGTTTTCGATTCGCGTTGCGACCTCGATACAACACTTTGTTATCGCATTGTCTCGATCGACTCGCGTGAACAGCGCGCAAGCTTCGCTTCTGCGTCGCTCGAGCGTCACTGTCATGACGCGTATCGTGGTCTTCGCGCAATCGTGAACGCAGATGAAAGAGGCTTCGTTTCGCGAGTGATTCACCTGGAGCTTCACTCACCGGCTGCGATCGTTTTACCGATCATGGCCTCGCTGTCTTTCGCTACGTTCGTCACGCGTCTGGCGTTGCTGCGAAATCCTGTCGATCGCGTTGTCTCGCTGCGCATTTCGCGTCGCATCTCGCATGTCCCGCGCGGCACATCCCGACTCTCATCACACACTGTAGTCACTCGCTCGCAAAAAACCCCAGGGATTCCTGAAGCCTCTTGTTCGCGGTGGTTCGCAATGCGCGTGCCGCGTCGCGTGTTGCACGTCGGCACTTCGTCGGGAGAGACAGGCGGCGCGCCTTGCGCGCACCGCCCTTCAAACGCTACGACTATCTACTATTGTTGACTACGGGTTACTGCTGTACTGCTCGCGGTCCTGCGTCATGCGCGCAGTGTTGCACTGCGCGCTGCCGCTTTGTGGCGAGCGGATCACCAGATTTACTGGCAAGCCTCGCACTCTTCGAAGCCGTCGTCGCCCGGACGCATCATGCACACCGGACCTTCCGCTTCCGGTGCGGCCTCGGCTGCCTGCTCGGGAGCCGAGTGCATCACCGTCGAACCACCGTTGCTCGCTGCGCCACCCGATGCGCCACCGAAAGCGCCACCTGCTGCGCCGCCGTTCGAGCCGCCCGTCGGCACCGCGTTGAGCGCGCCGTGAGCGACCGTCGATTTTTCGACGTGCGTTGCCGCCATCGTGCGCAGGTAGTACGTGGTCTTCAGGCCGCGCACCCATGCGAGCTTGTAGATCTCGTCGAGCTTCTTGCCCGATGCGCCCGCCATGAAGATGTTCAGCGACTGCGCCTGGTCGATCCACTTCTGACGGCGCGAGGCCGCTTCGACGAGCCACGTCGGATCGACTTCGAACGCCGTGGCGTACACCGCGCGCAGATCGGCCGGCACACGGTCGATGCGCGAGAGCATGCCGTCGAAGTACTTCAGGTCGGCGACCATGACTTCGTCCCACAGGCCGCGCGACTTCAGATCGCGAACGAGGTAGTCGTTCACCACCGTGAATTCGCCCGAGAGGTTCGACTTCACGTAGAGGTTCTGGAACGTCGGCTCGATACACGGCGACACGCCGATGATGTTCGAGATGGTCGCGGTCGGTGCGATCGCGATGCAGTTCGAGTTACGCATGCCGTGCGCGGCAATGCGCTCGCGCAGCGAGGTCCAGTCCATCGTCTCGCTCGTGTCGACTTCGACGTAACCGCCGCGAGCCTCTTCGAGCAGCTTGAGCGTGTCCTGCGGGAGGATGCCGCGATCCCACAGCGAGCCGCGGTAGGTCGAGTAACGGCCGCGCTCGGCTGCCAGTTCCGTCGACGCCCAGTAAGCGTAGTAGCAGACCGCTTCCATCGAACGATCGGCGAACTCAACCGCTTCTTGCGAAGCAAACGGCGTGCGCAGAACGTGCAGGCAGTCCTGGAAGCCCATGATGCCCATGCCGACCGGACGGTGCTTCAGGTTCGAGTTACGCGCCTTCGCCACTGCGTAGTAGTTGATGTCGATCACGTTGTCGAGCATGCGCATCGCCACGCCGATGGTGCGCTTGAGCTTCTCGTGGTCGAGTGCGAACGTGCCGTCGGCCTGTTCGATCATGTGCGCGACGAGGTTCACCGAACCCAGGTTACACACGGCGATTTCCGTGTCGCTGGTGTTCAGCGTGATTTCCGTGCACAGGTTCGACGAGTGGACGACGCCCACGTGCTGCTGCGGCGAGCGCACGTTGCACGGATCCTTGAACGTGATCCACGGGTGGCCCGTTTCGAACAGCATGCCCAGCATCTTGCGCCACAGTTGCGCGGCCGGCAGCTTCTTGAACAGCTTGATCTCGCCGCGCGCAGCCTTCTCTTCGTAAGCGACGTAAGCCTTTTCGAAATCGGCGCCGAACAGGTCGTGCAGATCCGGGCAGGTCGACGGCGAGAACAGCGTCCAGTCGCCGCCTTCCATCACGCGCTTCATGAACAGGTCGGGAATCCAGTTCGCCGTGTTCATGTCGTGCGTACGGCGACGGTCATCGCCCGTGTTCTTGCGCAGCTCGAGGAATTCTTCGATGTCCAGGTGCCACGTTTCCAGGTACGCGCAGACCGCGCCCTTGCGCTTGCCGCCCTGGTTGACCGCGACGGCCGTGTCGTTGACGACCTTCAGGAACGGCACCACGCCTTGCGACTTGCCGTTCGTGCCCTTGATGTGCGAACCGAGTGCACGCACGCGCGTCCAGTCGTTGCCCAGACCGCCAGCAAACTTCGACAGCAGTGCGTTGTCCTTCAGTGCTTCGTAGATGCCGTCGAGATCGTCGGCCACCGTCGTGAGGTAGCACGACGACAGCTGCGAGCGGTGCGTACCCGAGTTGAACAGCGTGGGCGTGGACGACATGAAGTCGAACGACGACAGCACGTTGTAGAACTCGATCGCGCGCGCTTCGCGGTCGATTTCGTTGAGCGACAGGCCCATCGCGACGCGCATGAAGAATGCCTGCGGCATTTCGATGCGCGTGCCGCCGACGTGCAGGAAGTAGCGGTCATACAGCGTCTGCAGGCCGAGGTAGCCAAACTGCAGGTCGCGGCCGGCGTCGAGCGCATTGCCCAGACGCTTGAGGTCGAACTGTTGCAGCTTGTCGTCGAGCAGGCCGGCTTCGACGCCGCGCTTGATGAACTGCGGGAAGTATTCAGCGTAGCGCCAGCCCATGTCGGCTTGCGTGACTTCTTCTTCCAGAATTTCGCGACGGATCGTGTGCAGCAGGATGCGCGACGTGACCTGGCTGTACGCCGGGTCCTTTTCGATCATCGTGCGTGCAGCCAGGATCGCCGAGTCATAGACCTGCGACATCGGCACGCCGTCGTACAGGTTCTTGACCGTTTCAGCGACGATCGGGTCGGCGCTCACGGCGTCGCCCAGACCTTCGGTTGCCGACACGATCAGCGCGTGCAGCGCGTTCATGTCGAGCGGGCGCGTGACGCCGTTGTCGGTCACGTTGATGCCAGGCGCTGCTGCCGCTTCGGGCGCATGCGTGCGTTCCTGGCTGCGCTTCTCGCGATACAGCACGTAGGCGCGCGCAACGTTGTGCTCGCCGCCGCGCATCAGCGCGAGTTCGACCTGATCCTGGATGTCTTCGATGTGGAACGTGCCGCCGTTCGGACGGCTGCGCACCAGTGCGCGCACGACGTTCTGCGTGAGTTGCTCGACGAGTTCGCGAACGCGCGCCGAAGCCGCACCCTGCCCGCCGTTGACGGCCAGGAATGCCTTGGTCATGGCGAGCGCGATCTTCGACGGCTCGAAGCCCACAACGCTGCCGTTACGGCGGATCACCTTATGGTCGGCGAACTGCGTCGCGCCGGTCTGGCCGTCCTGCGGCTGACCACCCAGCTGCGCGGCGGGCGCGCCTTCATACCGGGTCGAGACGTTATCGGTCGTTTGCATGTGCAAAGCTCCTGGTCCTGGAAATGTGCGAAGGGAATTCGCGAATTAATACGGATGCCGCGCCCCCGTGTGCGCGGACGATTGGGGGAGATGGGGGGTCAGCCTGGCGAGGCTGCCGGATGCGGCAAGGCAGATGAACCACGTAACGTTTCGGTTTGCATCGTGGATGCCGCGATCATGGCTGTACCCTTTTCTCTCGATATCAGCCGGTGCGCCGACCTTCTGGCCGACTGCACCGCACAATTTTTCCTATGCCGCTAATGCGCGCGGCGCCATGCTCGACCGAGCGGGGCGCCGCAGAACAACACAACATATGGTGTAAAGCCGTGCTTCGGGTACGAAGTATAGTGGAAGCGTCGAACAGTCAAAGAAGAAAATACGAAGAAAATTTAGGCCTGGAGTCTTGACAGGGCGTGAAGCCCAGACGGCGCGGGCATTTGCGCGCGATGCCCGTTTCCATGCGTCGAAAAAGCCCATACGCCCCGCTACGGTTAGTGCGGCAGAGGGCCTTCTGTTTAGTTGCGCTTCACTGCGTCAAGACGTCGCTGACGACGCTTCACGCACCATCGCGCGGATAAAGATAGGGAAAGAACACATCGCCCAATTGCGTCTCTTGCTGCAAACGCGCCCAGTCGAAGTGCGGCCCCGGATCGGTCTTGCGACCCGGCGCGATATCCGAGTGCCCCGCCAGCGAGTCGATCGGATAGTGCGCGCACAGCGCCCGCACGAGGGGCGCGAGTGTCGCATATTGCGCGGCTTCGAAGGGCTTCGTATCGCTGCCTTCGAGTTCGATGCCGATCGAAAAATCGTTGCAACGCTCGCGTCCGAAGAAGCTCGACAGCCCCGCGTGCCAGGCGCGCTCGTCGCAGGAGACGAACTGTTCGAGCGTACCGTCGCGGTGGATCACGAAATGCGCCGACACGCGCACGCCGCGCAGATGCGTATCGAAGTACGGATGCGCGTCGCAATCGAGGCGATTGAGGAACAGGTCGGCGATTTCCGGACCGCCGAAGGTATCGGGCGGCAAGCTGATGTTGTGCACGACGATGAGCGTCGGCACCGCGCCATCGGGACGTGCTTCGAAATTCGGTGACGGCAGACGCTGCGCGGGAGCAACCCACCCCTGCGCATCGACCGCGTACGCAGGCGTATCCGGTGCTACGGCATGACTCATCGCGCGGGACGATCCTGGGTGGTCTTGCGCGCATCGTAAGCGCGCGCGTGCGCGGCGCTACAGAAGTGCTGCGCGCCCACGCTCACCGATTCGCTGCGCGGCGCGTGCACTCCGCACTCGGCGCAACGCACCATCGGCTCGGCGAGTGCGTTGCCGCTCGTGCCAGCGTTCGCGTCATTCGCACCGCCATTCGCACCGCCATTCGCGCGCCACGCGCCCTGCCCCTGCTGACGCGGATCCGCGCCGGGACGCGCTTGCGGCTGCGCGCGGCGCAGCGTTTTGACGAACCACTGCCCGACGAAGAACAGCAGGATCAGGAGAAGAATCTGTCGCATGAGATTAAGCGGAAATCAGACGATGAAGGCGCGCATCAGACCACGGGACGATGCAGCAGCACTTCGAACACAAAGCGGCTGCCGACATACGCCAGCAGCAGCGCGACAAACGACGCGATCACCCAGCGCAGCGCCGAGCGGCCACGCCAGCCCGAAATCTTGCGCGCCGTGAGCAGCGTGCCGAACATCAGCCAAGAGAGGATCGCGAACACCGTCTTGTGATCGAGCGAAAGCGGACGATCGATCAACTGCTCGCTGAACACGATGCCCGTCACCAGCGTGGCGGTGAGCAGCACGAAGCCCGCGCCGATCAGACGGAACAGCAGCTTTTCCATCGTCAGCAGCGGTGGCAGCGTTTCGATCCAGTTCGACAGCCAGCCGCCGCCCTTGTTGCCGGCGTTGCGCTGGAAGCCCGCGCCCTTGAGCGCATGCAGACGGCGCTCGACGGCAAGCATCAGCACGGCGTGCAGCGCGGCGATGGCGAACAGACCATAGGCCACGTTGGCGATCACGAAGTGCAGCTTGAAGAGCGGCGCGGCCGCATACGGCAGCACGCGCACGCCGCCAAACACGAGCGGCAGAATCGACGCGATAGCCGCGAGCGGAAGCAGCAGCAGGCGCAGGCCGTCGAGCGAAAAGAAAAAGCTCTCGATCCAGTAGATCACCGCGCCAAGCCAGAACATCGCCGACAACGCGAAGGCGAAGCCGAAGATCATCTCGTTGGCGGGGAAGATCGTCATGTGCAGCAGCAGGCCGTGCGCCGCAAGCGCGACGAACAGCAGCGCACGCGAAAGCATGCCGAAGCTGCGCGCACGCGAGGCTTCGGCGCCCGCGCCAGCAGGGCCCGCGAGACCGACCGCCAGCGGCACCGGCGGCACGCTGCCAAAGAGCGGCTCGACGCTGGCGCGGCGCAATGCGCGCCAGTCGGCTGCGCACAGACCGCCGTACAAGAGTACGGTGAGGGCATACAGTACAATATCCATGTTCGAAGTTTACTATAGGCCCCCTGGCCGCGCGGGATCGCGACGAAACGCGCCGCTCTCCCGCTCCACGCACCGGGCCGCACTGCTCACCGCCTCCCCATGCTCGACAATCTCACTCAACGGATGGCGCGCGTCGTCAAGACGCTGCGCGGCGAAGCCCGGCTGACCGAAGCCAATACGCAGGAAATGCTGCGCGAGGTCCGTCTCGCGCTGCTCGAAGCGGACGTGGCGCTGCCCGTCGTGCGCGAATTCATCGCCAAGGTCAAGGAAAAGGCGCTGGGCGAAGAAGTCATCAGCAGCCTCTCGCCGGGCCAGGCGCTCGTCGGCGTGGTGCAACGCGAGCTGACCGCCGTGATCGGCGGCGACTACGAAGGCAAGGCCGTCGAGCTGAACCTCGCTGTCACGCCGCCCGCCGTCATCCTCATGGCCGGTCTGCAGGGCGCGGGTAAGACCACCACGGTCGGCAAGCTGGCCAAGCTCCTGCGCGAAAAGTACAAGAAGAAGGTCCTGACCGTTTCCTGTGACGTCTACCGCCCTGCCGCTATCGCGCAGTTGAAGACGGTGACGGAACAGGTCGGTGCCGACTTCTTCCCGTCGCAGCCCGACCAGAAGCCGGTCGATATCGCCGCCGCCGCCGTGGACTGGGCCAAGCGCCATTACCACGACGTGCTGCTCGTCGACACGGCCGGCCGCCTCGGTATCGACGAGGCGATGATGAACGAAATCACCGCGCTGCACGCCTCGCTCAAGCCGGCGGAAACGCTGTTCGTGGTCGACGCCATGCTCGGTCAGGACGCGGTCAACACGGCCAAGGCGTTCAACGACGCCCTGCCGCTCACCGGCGTCGTGCTCACCAAGCTCGACGGCGACTCCCGCGGCGGCGCGGCGCTCTCCGTGCGCCACATCACCGGCAAGCCGATCAAGTTCGTCGGCGTGGCGGAAAAGCTCGACGGTCTGGAAGTGTTCCACCCGGACCGCATGGCCAATCGTATTCTCGGCATGGGCGACATTCTCGCCCTCGTCGAAGAAGCGCAGCGCGGCGTGGACGTTCAAGCCGCCCAGAAGCTCGCCGACAAGGTCAAGAAAGGCGGCGACTTCGACCTCAACGATTTCCGCGCGCAGCTCACGCAGATGAAGAGCATGGGCGGCCTCTCGTCGCTCATGGACAAGCTGCCCGCGCAGTTCCAGCAGGCTGCCTCGGGCGCCAACATGGGCCAGGCCGAAAAGCAGATGCGCCGCATGGAAGGCATCATCAATTCGATGACCGCCCAGGAGCGCGCCAAGCCCGATCTCATCAAGGCCACGCGCAAGCGCCGCATTGCGGCGGGCGCGGGCGTGCAGGTGCAGGAAGTGAACCGTCTGCTCAACCAGTACGACCAGATGCGCACCATGATGAAGAAGCTCAAGGGCGGCAATCTGCAGAAGATGATGCGCGGCATGAAGGGCATGATGCCCGGCATGCGTTGATCGACGCTCTTATAGTTTGATGCGGGCCGCACAACGGCCCGAACCGACGCGGCGCGCGAGCTGGACCATGAAGCGCGGGTTTTTGCTGTAGCGCGCGCCGTCGTTATTTTCCACACTGAATAGCTACAGCCACCGCCCCGCCAGAGTCATGAATCGCGAAGAAGCCCTCCATATTTTCCGCCACTCCGAAGAAATCGTTTCGGTGAGCGAGGTCAATGCGTCGATCGGCCGGATGGCCGAAGCCATTCGCGCCGATATCAGCGAGGACTTCCCGCTCGTGCTGTCGGTGATGGGCGGCGCGGCCGTGTTCACCGGCATGCTGCTGCCACACCTCGATTTCCCGCTCGAATTCGACTACATCCACCTCACGCGCTATCGCAACGCCATCAAGGGCAGCGCGGAGATGCAATGGCGCGTCGCGCCGCGCGAGTCGGTGAAGGACCGCGTCGTGCTCGTGCTCGACGACATCCTCGATGAAGGCGAAACCATGGCCGCGATCCGCGACCGCATCATGGACATGGGCGCGAAGCGTTTCCTCTCGGCCGTGCTGTGCGAGAAGATCATCCCGAAAGCCAAGCCGCTGCATCCGGATTACTGCGGCTTTTCGGTGCCGGACCGTTATGTGTTCGGATGCGGCATGGACGCGAAGGGTTACTGGCGCAATCTGCCGACCATTCGCGCACTGACCGAGGGTGCGTAACTGGGCGGATAAGCCCGCCACATTGGCACGCCAATAAAAAAAGCCGCTTCAACCGAAGCGGCTTTTTTGTTGCCTGCGTGGCATCAGAGGTGATGCACGAACGCGGCGATCCCCGCGAGTATCATCTCCACCGAAATCGCCACCAGCACGAGCCCCATCAGGCGCTCGAACGCCGTCACCACCCGCTCGCCGAGCCACTGCTGGATACGCTCCGCCAGCACCAGCACGATCGCGCAGATCGCCATCGTCACGATCAGAGCGCCGATCCATTCGAACAGTTTGCCCGGCGCCTGCGACGTCAGCAGCATCACCGTGGCCAGCGCCGACGGCCCCGCCAGCGCAGGAATCGCCAGCGGCACGATGAGCGGCTCGCCGCCTTTATCGCCACCGCCGAACGGGCCGCCTGGATGCGGGAAGATCATGCGCAGCGCGATCAGAAACAGTACGATGCCGCCGCCGATGCGCAGCGACGTATCCGTGAGCCCCATCATGCGCAGAAAGCCGTTACCGGCCACCATGAAGATGAGCAGGATCACGAACGCAATCGCCACCTCGCGCAGGATCACGATCGCCCGACGCTCCCGCGCCACATGATGCAGGCAGCCGATGAAGAGCGGAATGTTGCCGAGCGGATCGGTGATGAGCAGCAGCAGGATCGTCGCGGACAGGAAGCTGTATTCCACGTTCGCAACGCTCCTTTAGCTGAGGTGAATGATGATGAAATGCATCAAGCCTGAAGCGCGGCCTTGACCTTCTGCGCGACCGTCGCTGCGGCTTCTTCGGCCGGCAGCAGCGTGGCTTCGGTGTCACGGCGGCCCTGGTACTCGATCTTGCCTTCCTTCAGGCCACGATCGCCGATCACCAGACGATGCGGCACGCCGATCAGTTCCCAGTCGGCGAACATCACGCCCGGGCGCTCGCCGCGATCGTCGAGGATCACGTCGATGCCGGCTTCGACCAGTTCGTTGTACACACGTTCGGCGTGCTCGCGCACGAGTTCGCTGCGGTCCAGACCCATCGGGCACACGACCACCTGGAACGGTGCGATCGACTCCGGCCAGATGATGCCCTTCTCGTCGAAGTTCTGCTCGATCGCCGCGCCCAGTATACGCGTGACGCCAATGCCGTAGCAGCCCATCTGCATCGGCGCGGGCTTGCCGTTTTCCGCGAGGAACGTCGCACCCATGGCTTCCGAGTACTTGGTGCCGAGCTGGAACACGTGGCCCACTTCGATGCCGCGGCAGATGTCGATCACACCCTTGCCGTCCGGCGAGGGATCGCCCTTCTTCACGTTGCGGATGTCGGCGACGACCGGTTCCGGCAGATCGCGGCCCCAGTTCACGCCCGTGGTGTGGAAGTCCACATCGTTCGAGCCGACCACGAAGTCGCTCATGTTCGCGACCGTACGGTCCGCGATCACCTTGACCGGCTTCTTCGTATTGAGCGGGCCGAGATAACCCGGCGGCGTGCCGAACCACTCGATGATTTCGGCTTCGGTTGCCATTCGGAAGCCCTTGAGGCCTTCGAGCTTGCCAGCCTTGATCTCGTTCAGATCGTGATCGCCGCGCAGCATCAGCAGCCAGATCGTCGGTTCGGCGCCTTCGTTGTCGGTTGCCAGAATGATCGACTTGATGGTCTTTTCGAGCGGAATGTCGAGCAGCTTCGCGACGGCTTCGCACTTCGCGGCACCCGGCGTCGAGGTCTTCGTGAGCGCTTCGGCGGGCGCTGCGCGTTCGGCGATCAGCGGCAGCGCTTCAGTCGCTTCGACGTTGGCGGCGAAATCCGAATCCGGGCAGTAAGCGATGTCGTCCTCGCCCGTTTCGGCGATGACGTGGAATTCGTGCGAGCCGCTGCCGCCGATCGAGCCGTTATCGGCCACGACTGCGCGGAAGTTCAGGCCCAGGCGCGTGAAGATGCGCACGTAGGCGTCGTACATCTTCTCGTACGACAGCTTCAGACCGTCGACGTCCTTATCGAACGAGTACGCGTCCTTCATGATGAATTCGCGGCCACGCATCACGCCAAAACGGGGACGGATTTCGTCGCGGAACTTCGTCTGCACCTGGTAGAAGTTCACCGGCATCTGACGGTAGCTCTTGATCTGGTTGCGCGCGATGTCGGTGACGACTTCCTCATGCGTCGGACCCATCACGAAATCGGTCTGCTTGCGATCCTTGAAGCGCAGCAGTTCCGGCCCGTATTGCTCCCAGCGACCCGATTCCTGCCAGAGTTCGGCCGGCTGCACCGCCGGCATCAGCAGTTCGATGGCGCCCGCGCGGTTCATTTCCTCGCGCACGATCTGCTCGACCTTGCGGATCGAACGCAGGCCAACCGGCAGATAGTTGTAAATGCCGCCCGCAACGCGACGGATCATGCCGGCGCGGATCATCAACTTGTGGCTGACGATTTCGGCGTCAGCCGGCGCTTCCTTGAGGGTGCCGATAAAGAAACGGGAGGCTTTCATTCAGAGTTTTTTCCAAAAGCGGCGGCAACGGGAGGCCGCGCGAAAGAGTCCAACGGTGGAGATCACAGACCCGACATTATGACAACGCCCCGGGCGCCGCGCAGGTGCAGCCCGCGGGCGGCGCTGCGAACGGTTTTTGCGCCTTCGTGACAAAACGCTCCAAACTTCTGGCCGTCGGGTGCGTGAGGACCGTTATCTGTTTATAATCAAAGCAATTTTAAAGGATTCGAAGGTGGTTGTATGCTGGATCGTGAGGGGTTTCGCCCGAACGTCGGCATCATCCTCTTGAACGCGCGAAACGAGGTGTTTTGGGGCAAACGGGTTCGCGAACATTCCTGGCAGTTTCCGCAAGGGGGCATCAAATATGGTGAGACCCCCATGCAGGCAATGTATCGGGAGTTGCACGAAGAAACCGGTCTGCATCCGGAGCACGTCAAGATCGTCGGTCGCACGCGCGACTGGCTGCGTTATGAGGTGCCGGACAAGTTCATCAAGCGCGAAGTGCGCGGCCATTATCGCGGTCAGAAACAGATCTGGTTTCTGCTGCGCATGGTCGGGCGCGATTGCGATATCTGCCTGAGGGCAACGGAGCATCCCGAGTTCGATGCGTGGCGCTGGAACGAATACTGGGTGCCGCTCGAAGCGGTCATCGAGTTCAAGCGTGACGTCTATCAGTTGGCGCTGACCGAGCTGTCGCGATTTTTGCGACGCCCGGCGATGCCTCGTGTCGAACGCGTCCATGTGCATAGCGCGCATGGTCCGCACGGTCATGAAGTGCGCTACCCGCGCCTGATCGCGACCGCGCACGCCGAGGCGGTGGAATTCGAGCCCACGCTCATCGATGCCACCGATCACTCCCCACTGGATCGCGACTGCGACCCCGCGGGGAGTATGATCGAGCCTGCGCCGGACGAGCACGGGTAATCCAGCTTTCTGGGTTCTGCGCCCGCAGGCTCGCCACGTCGCACCCAACGCCCGGACCGGCCAGGCGGGCGCTGCGCAGTTGTCTGCGTGGCGCACGGCGGTCCGCATTCGCGGCGCCGCGCATTCGTGCGCGCAGCGCCGGTGCATCGAAGGAATATCACTTGAAACGATTGGCTCTTGCTGCGGTGTGCGCCGCGGCCGCTAGTAGCGTCCTGCTGTCCGCTTGCGGCAGTTCCGGCCCCACCAACAAGGACGACAGCGCGTTCACCTATCTGCTCGACCGTAAGGGCGAGTGGACGGAAAACAAGCTCGAAAGCCTGCCGGCGCTGCCCGGCCCGAACAGCACGCTGTATGGCTTCGACGTCTCGAACAACACGCCGCTGAAGTTCTCCGTCGACCCCGCTTCGCTGACGGTCGGCACCGACGGTGTGGTGCGCTACGTCATCGTCATCACGAGCCCGAACGGCGCGCGCAACATCAACTACGAAGGCATTCGCTGCGATACGTACGAGTGGCGCCTCTACGCGAGCCTGAACGCCGACCACAACGGCTGGGATCAGACCGTGGCGAACAACTGGTCGCGCATCGAGAACGGCGATCTCAACGCGTATCAGTCGCGTCTGTATCAAGACTACTTCTGCGCGAACAAGATGCCGATCGGCAAGGCGCCGGTGATCAGCGAGAACATCCGCTTCGGTCGCACGCAATCGACGCTGGTGCGCTGAGTTCGACGCGAGCCGCATACAAAAAAGCCGCAGCAGTCATCGACTGTTGCGGCTTTTTTTCGCCCTGACGCTAACTCGCCTCAGACCAGCACGAGATTGTCGCGGTGGATCAGTTCCGGCTCCAGCATATAGCCGAGCACGCCTTCGATCTCGCCGCTCGGATGACGCTGGATCAGCTTGGTTTCCGCGCTGCTGTAGTTCGTGAGGCCGCGCGCGACTTCCTGGCCTGACGGATTCAGGCAGGCGATCACTTCGCCGCGCGCGAACGCGCCCTGCACGCCCACCACACCAATCGGCAGAAGACTCTTGCCGTCAGCCGTGAGCTTCTGCACCGCGCCATCGTCAATCACGACATGGCCGCGCACCTGCAGGTGATCGGCCATCCATTGCTTGCGCGCCGCCATGCGCGCCGTGCGCGCGATCAATTGCGTGCCGATTGCCTCGCCTTGCGCGAGACGCACCAGCACCGCTTCTTCGCGACCGCTGGCGATCACGGTATTCGCGCCGCTATGCGCCGCGCGCTTGGCCGCGAGAATCTTGGTGAGCATGCCGCCGCGGCCGATGCTCGACCCCGCGCCGCCCGCCATCGCTTCCAGCTCCGGCTTGCCGGCGTCCGCTTCCTGCACGAGCGTCGCGGCCGGGTCTTTGCGCGGATCGGCGGTATAGAGACCGCTTTGATCGGTGAGGATGACGAGCGCGTCGCCTTCGATCAGATTGGCCACCAGCGCGCCGAGCGTGTCGTTGTCGCCGAACTTGATTTCGTCGGTGACGACGGTGTCGTTCTCGTTGATGATCGGCACCACGCCCAGACGCAGCAGCGTGAGCAGCGTCGAGCGCGCGTTCAGATAGCGCTCGCGATCGGCGAGGTCAGCGTGCGTCAGCAGGATCTGCGCGGTGCGGATGTTGTGTTCCGCGAAACGGCTTTCGTAGACCTGCGCGAGTCCCATCTGGCCGACGGCCGCAGCAGCCTGCAGTTCGTCGATTTCGCGTGGGCGCTTCGTCCAACCCAGACGTTGCATGCCTTCGGCGATCGCACCCGAACTCACGAGCACGACCTCCTTGCCCTGCGCACGCAGCGCCGCGATCTGCGCGGCCCATCGGCCGATGGCCTCATGATCGAGCCCACGACCATCGTTCGTGACGAGGCTCGAACCGACTTTCACTACCAGACGCCGGGAATCGGCGATGACGGAACGCATGCTGCGCGGTCTCCCCAAATGACTGATGACGCGAGAAGGTGCCGGCGCGGCTCCGTGGCCCGCTTTCCGGCACGAACGATGACTTACTCTTGCGGCTCCTGCGCGACGCCGCTGCCGCTGCTGTTGCCACCTTGTCCCGCCACGCCTTCGCGGAAGCGCACGTCGGAGGCGAGATCTTCCGCCTCTTCTGCGCGACGCGCGTCCGAATGTTCGGAAACGTAATCGTAGATCGCGTAGCAGAGATTCTCACAGCCCTGCCCCGTGAGCGCCGAGATCTCGAAGACCGGGCCGTCCCACTCAAAACGCTTCACGAAGTCGGCGATGCGTTCCGCGCGCTCTTCTTCCGGCACCATGTCGAGCTTGTTCAGCACGAGCCAGCGCGGCTTCTCATAGAGCGTTTCGTCGTACTTGCGCAGTTCGCCGACGATGGCCTTCGCGTCCGCAACCGGATCGACGGAATCATCGAACGGCGCGAGATCGACGAGGTGCAGCAGCACGTTGGTGCGCTGCAGATGTCGCAGGAACTGGTGACCGAGGCCCGCGCCTTCCGCTGCGCCTTCGATCAGGCCCGGAATGTCGGCGATCACGAAGCTCTTGCTCGGACCTACGCGCACCACGCCCAGGTTCGGCGCGAGCGTCGTGAAGGGGTAATCGGCGATCTTCGGCTTGGCGTTGGACACCGAGGAAATAAAGGTGGACTTGCCCGCGTTGGGCATGCCCAGCAGACCGACGTCGGCCAGCACCTTCAGTTCGAGGCGCAGCATGCGGCGCTCGCCCGCCTTGCCGTCGGTCTTCTGACGCGGCGCGCGGTTGGTGGACGACTTGAAGTGCAGGTTGCCGAGGCCGCCCGCACCGCCTTCCGCCACGATCACGCGCTGGTCGTGCTCGGTCAGGTCGGCGATGAATTCGCCGGTTTCCATGTCGGTGATGGTCGTGCCCACCGGCATGCGCAGCGTGATGTCGTCGCCGCCCTTGCCATAGCAGTCCGAGCCGCGGCCGTTTTCGCCGTTGCGCGCCAGATGCTTCTTGGTATAGCGGTAGTCGATCAGCGTGTTGATGTTGCGGTCGGCGATCACGTAGACGCTGCCGCCCCGTCCGCCGTCGCCGCCGTCCGGCCCGCCGAACGGGACGAACTTCTCGCGTCGCATCGACGCGCTGCCATCGCCCCCATCGCCGGCGATGACTTCGATCTTCGCTTCGTCAATGAACTTCATGCGTTACTCCGTCCCGTAATCGGTGAATCGTCGTTAATTCGTTATTGTGCCCACGTATTGTGCTCGCCGGGGCCATGCTTGCGCACCTGGCCGAACGGCTAGCGACACTGCGCGACCGCGTGAGCCGGGGCGCAGATAAAGAAAAAGCCCCGCAAACTTCGCGGGGCCTTCCTTGCGTCGATTGCTAGCAGCTAGAACTTAAGCTGCAACCGGTACGACGTTGACCATGTGCTTGTTGGCTGCGCCCTTGATCGCGAACGAGACGTGGCCGTCGACCAGCGCGTAAAGCGTGTGGTCCTTGCCAATGCCAACGTTCAGACCCGGGTGCATACGCGTACCGCGCTGGCGAACGATGATGCCGCCTGCGAGGATAGCCTGGCCGCCGAACACCTTCACGCCAAGTCGTTTCGACTCTGAGTCGCGGCCGTTACGTGACGACCCGCCTGCCTTTTTGTGTGCCATTTATTTGCTCCTTAACCGTCGTGCGCTTACGCGTTGATCGCGTCGATGCGCAGTTCGGTGTAGTTCTGGCGGTGGCCGCCATGCTTCTGGTAGTGCTTACGGCGACGCATCTTGAAGATGGTCACTTTTGCGTGACGACCTTGCGACACGACGGTGGCCTTGACGACAGCCCCACTGACCAGCGGCGTACCGAACTTAATCGATTCGCCTTCGCCCACTGCGAGAACCTGGTCGAGCGTGATTTCTGCGTCAATGTCAGCCGGTATCTGTTCTACTTTGAGTTTTTCGCCAACGGCAACTTTGTACTGCTTGCCGCCGGTTTTTATGACCGCGTACATTGAGAACCTCACTCTAAAATATCTTTTCAGACGCACTGCGCGCCCGAAACCTTAGATTATACATAGAGTTAGCTGCGTGGTCAAAAGGTATTGACAAGCCCGCATCCTGTGTTCCAGCACCATACGCAGCAAGGGTTTCCGACCGGTGCAAAAGCCCCACACACTATGAGCAAAATAGAGGGAACCATCGGCCAGTCGGCTAGGCTGAGTCCGGCCCGCGGCCGATTCGCCTTATAATCCGCGGCACTACCTATATTTGCCATCATGTCGTCCACCGCCACCCCTACCCCCAGCGCAGCGACCCTGCTTGCGCCCATCGCCAGCGACATGGAGCAGGTGAATCGTGTCATCCGGCAAAGTCTGGCGTCCGAGGTGATGCTGATCAACCAGATCTCCGAGTACATCATCAGTGCGGGCGGCAAGCGGCTGCGCCCGGCGCTGCTGTTACTCGTGGCGGGCGCGCTCGGCGACCGCAGCACGCATCGGCACACGCTCGCGGCTGTTGTCGAGTTCATCCATACCGCCACGCTGCTGCACGACGATGTCGTCGACGAATCCGATCTGCGGCGCGGCCGTCAGACGGCCAACGCACTGTTCGGCAATGCCGCCAGCGTGCTGGTGGGCGACTATCTGTATTCGCGCTCGTTCGAGATGATGGTCGGCGTGGGCAAGATGCGCGTGATGGAAATCCTCTCGCAGGCCACCACGATCATTTCCGAAGGGGAAGTGCTGCAACTCCTGAACATGCATGATGCGGACGTCGACACCGAACGCTACATGCAGGTCATCCGTTACAAGACGGCCAAACTGTTCGAGGCGGCGGCGCAACTGGGCGCGGTGCTGTCGGGGGCAGATGCCCGCACCGAAGAAGCCGCGGCGGAATATGGCCGCCGCATGGGCACGGCGTTCCAGATCATGGACGACTGGCTCGACTACACCGGCACGGCCGAATCGATGGGCAAGAACGCCGGCGACGATCTGCGCGAAGGCAAGCCCACGCTGCCGCTGATCTGGCTGATCGAGCACGGCACGGCGGAAGAAGCGGCGCTCGCACGCGAGGCGATCGAGCAAGGCGGCACCACGCGCTTCGACGAAATCTTCGCGGCCATCACGCGTTCGGGCGCGCTCGATCACACGCTCCAATGCGCGAAGGCAGAGGCTCAAGCAGCCGCCGATGCAATTTCTTCATTTCCCTCTTCCCAATACAAAGAGAGCCTGCTAGAATTATGTTCTTACTCGACGACGCGCCAGTCTTGAAGAAGGCGAAGCAAGTCGGAAGAGTGCAGCAGTAAAATTCGGGGTGTAGCTTAGCCTGGTAGAGCGCTACGTTCGGGACGTAGAGGCCGGAGGTTCGAATCCTCTCACCCCGACCAGAATTCTGAAAAAAACCGCACACGTGTTGTGCGGTTTTTTTTCGTCTGTCGTTCCCGTACGCAGCAACTCAGGGGCCACGCCTGGCCGAACGGCCAATGCGCTTCCCGCCCCGGCGGTCCTGCCGCACCCCTCTGTTATAGTTTCCCCACCCGTTCCCCTCACTTTCTCCAAGCGTGGACCACCTTCCCGTATGGGCGCAGATTGGCGCCGTGTTCGTCCTGCTCATCTGCTCCAGCTTCTTCTCCATCTCCGAAACGGCGATGATGGCGCTCAACCGCCATCGGCTGAAATACCTCGCGACCCATAACGCGCTCGGCGCGAAGACCACGCAGAAGCTGCTCGCGCGCACCGACCTGCTGCTCTCCGTCATCCTGATCGGCAACAATCTGTTCAACACGATCATTCCGGTGCTCACCACCTCGATCGCGCTGCACACTTTCGGACATAACAACGTCGTCCTGTCGATCGCGACCGGTATCGTCGCCTTCCTCATCATCGTGTTCGCGGAAATCACGCCGAAGATCGTCGGCGCAACTTTCCCGGAAAAAATCGCGCTGCCCGCCAGCCTGCTGATCGCACCGCTCATGCGCGTGACGAAGCCCATCATCTGGTTCGTCAACATGTTTGCGAACACGATCCTGCGCGTGCTGCACATCAACACGAGCAAGGCGCGCGACCAGCGTCTCTCGACCGAGGAACTGCGCACCATCGTGCTGGAGTCCGGCAGCTTCATGCCGACCAAGCACCGCAGCATCCTGCTGAACCTGTTCGATCTCGAAAACATCACCGTCGATGATGTGATGATTCCGCGCCGCCGCATCGAAGCACTCGATTACGACGCGCCGCTCGAAGACATCCTGCATCAGCTCGAGACCTGCTATCACAACAAGCTGATCGTGTATCAGGGCGATATCGATCGCGTGCTTGGCGTACTGCATGTACGCAAGACGCTGGCCGCCCTGCACAACCAGGAATTCGAGCGCGAGACGCTGCGCGAACTGCTCGCGGAACCCTATTTCGTGCCCACCGGCACGCCCGTGTTCCAGCAACTTCAGTACTTCCAGGAAAGCCGCCATCGCATCGCGCTGGTGGTGAACGAGTATGGCGAGATGGAAGGCCTCGTCACACCGGAAGACATCATCGAAGAACTGATCGGTGAATTCACCACGACCATGCCGCGCAGCGGCACCGGGCGCGGCGGCTGGAACGATCAGGGCGAATGCATCGTGCCGGGCAGCATGCCTTTGCGCGAGCTCAATCGCTGGCTGCATCTCACGCTGCCAACCGACGGGCCGAAGACGCTCAACGGCCTGATTCTCGAAGTGCTCGAAGAGATTCCCGAAGGCGACGTGTGTGTGCAGATCGGCGACGTGAAACTCGAAGTCATGCGCGCCGACGATCAGGCCGTGCGCACCGTGAAGCTTTTCAAACCGGGCACGACGCCGGGCATTTCCGCGCGCGCACTGCAGAAGGCGAAGAAGCTGCTGCCGGGTCATTGATTCCGGGCGTTCGCCCGCAGCGTTAGCCATTTGGCTGAATGGCGCGCACAGCCGCGTCAGCCGATCATGAAGCCGTCACTCGCACACGGCGGCTTCGGGCCGGCAATCGATGTTTTCCATTCCTGATCGTTCTGGCGCCCACGGCGTTCGTCGCTTACCCGCCATCGCCGCTCGCGCAGCGGATGGTGCGGCAAACGGCGGCTTTGCCTCAGCCACTGCGCCCTCGCCTGTCTCAGACGACGCACCGTCAGTGCGCCTGCTCGCCGATACGCTGCGCGAAGCCGCACGGCGCAACGCCTCCGATCTCCACGTCGAGCCGCTCGAACAGGGCTGGCGCGTGCGCCTGCGCATCGACGGCGTGCTGCATGAAATCGCGCGACCGGCCGCTCATCTGCGCGACGCGTTTATCACACGCATCAAGGTGCTCGCGCGCATGGACATCGCCGAGCGCCGCATTCCGCAGGATGGGCGACTGCGCCTGTCGCCGCGTGGCGAGGCCCAGCCGCAAGAGGACTATCGCGTGAATTCGCTGCCGACGATCCACGGCGAAAAGCTCGTATTGCGGCGACTCGAAGCGTTGCCCGACGATCTTTCGCTGACTGCGCTGGGTCTCGACGCCGTGCAGCGCGAGGCACTGAGCGCGGCAATCGGCGCACCTCATGGTCTCGTGCTGGTCACCGGTCCAACCGGCAGCGGCAAAACGCTCTCGCTCTACTCCTTTCTGCAAAAGCTCAACGACACCTCGCGCAATCTCTGCTCGGTCGAAGATCCCGCTGAAATCCAGCTCGCCGGCATCAATCAGGTCAACGTGCGCGAGAAGGCCGGCCTGACTTTCGCGCTCGCGCTGCGTGCGCTGCTGCGCCAGGATCCGGACGTGATCATGATCGGCGAAATCCGCGACGAGGAAACCGCCAGCGTCGCGGTGAAGGCTGCGCAGACCGGCCATCTGGTGCTCTCCACGCTGCACACCAACGATGCGCCCGCGGCGGTTGCACGCCTCATCGACATCGGCGTCGAACCGTATAACCTCGCGGCCGCGCTGCGGCTCGTCACAGCGCAGCGACTCGTGCGGCGGCTCTGCACGCAGTGCCGCCAGCCCTCGGACGAATCGGCGGCCAGCTTGCGCGCGGCGGGACTGGCCGATGCACAGCCGTTCATTGCCAGGGGCTGCGAAGCCTGTCACGGCATCGGCTATCGAGGGCGTGTGGGCATTCACGAAGTGATGCCCGTGAGCGCCGCGATGCGCGACATGATCGTTGCGCGGCGCAGTGCGCAGGACATCGCACGCCAGGCGCGCCTGGAAAGCGTGGCCACGTTGCGCGACGCCGCATTGGCCCGCGTGCGCGACGGCACCACGAGTCTCGCCGAAGCACTCGCCGCAACGGACGCGTCATGACCAAACCCGAAAGCGCCGCGCCTGATTCGCGCTTCGCATGGCGCGGCCTCGACGCGGCAGGCGTCGCGCGTCGCGGCACGCTGATCGCCTTCGACGCCTCGGCGGCACGTCTCGCGCTCAAGCGCGATCGCATCACCGCCACGCTGCTCGAACGACGCGGCCCGGCTGCGCCACCGCGCGCCAGACCGGCCGACGTCACGCGCTTCACGCGTCAGCTCGCGAGCCTCTTGCGCGCCGGACTGCCGCTTGCCGGTGCGCTCGATCTGCTGGCCCAGGCGCCGGGGCCAAACGGGCTTCCGCGCATTGCCGCCTCGCTTGCGCGCGAGATCACGGCGGGCAAGCGTTTTGCCGAAGCACTCGCGCAGCATCCAGCGCGCTTCGGCTTGCTCTTCTGTCAGCTTGTGGCGGTGGGCGAAGCATCGGGCGCGCTCGCCAACGTCCTCGCGCGTATCGCCGATGATCGTGAGCGCGCCGCCGCGCAACGCGCCAAGGTGCGCGCAGCGCTCACCTATCCCGTCGCGGTGCTACTGCTCGCGCTGGCGATCACGACCGCGCTGCTGGTCTGGGTAGTGCCCACCTTCAAGCAGATTTTCGATGGCTTCGGCGCCGCGCTACCCGCGCCCACGCAGTTCGTATTGATGCTGTCGGCGGGCGCGGCGCGCTGGAGCGTGCCCGTTGCAGTGACGTGTACGGGCGGCGTGTTCGCGCTGCATACGCTGCTGCGGCGTTCGGTGGCGGCACGGATCTCGTTTGGCCGTATCACGCTGGCGCTTCCGCTGGTCGGCGCGCTGCTCACGACGCTATGCGCCGCGCGCTGGAGTCGTGCGCTCGGTACGTTGCTGGGTGCAGGCACGCCGCTCGCCGATGCCTTCGATTCACTCACGCACGCAAGCGGCAACGCCTTCTTCGATCATGCGAGCGCGAGCATCAGCGCACGCCTGCGCCACGGCGAACGGCTCGCATCGGCGATGCGCAAGGCCGCCTGCTTTCCCGACGACGTGATCCAGCCCGTGGCAGTCGCGGAGGAGTCAGGCGCGCTCGATGCGATGTTGCTCGACGTCGCCGCACTCGCCGACCGTCAGGTGGACGAAAAGATCGCGCTGGTTGCGAGTCTGTGCGAGCCGCTCATCATCGTCGTGCTGGGCGCGCTGGTCGGCGGCCTCGTGGTCGCGATGTATCTTCCCATCATTCAACTGGGCAACGTGGTGTAGCATCGCTGCCAGATTACGGTTCCCGCACATGTCCGTCCTTTTATCGTCCGCTGCCGCGTCCACCGCCGTGTCCACATCGGTGTCCACCCCGTTCGCCTCGTCATTCAACGGCGCGCCGCTCTCGCCAATCGATGCGCCCTCATCGTTATCGCTCGCGCTCGCGGCATTGCCGCCCGGCGTGCTGATGGGATTCGCGATCGTGATCGGCCTCGTGATCGGCAGCTTTCTCAACGTGGTCGTGCATCGTTTGCCGATCATGCTGGAGCGCGCATGGCGTGCCGACGCCGCCGAACTCTTCAGCGACGCGCCCGCCAGCGGCGATCTCTTCAACGACGGCCTGCCCGCACGCTACAACCTCTGGCTGCCGCGTAGCGCCTGTCCGCATTGCGGCCACGTGCTACGCGCCTGGGAAAACATTCCGCTCGTGAGCTGGCTGTTGCTGCGCGGGCGCTGCTCGCAGTGCGGCACGCGCGTGAGCCTGCGCTATCCGGCGGTCGAGATCGCGAGCGCACTCTGCGCGGCCGGCGCACTGCTCGCATTCGGCCCCTCTGGCAAGGCGCTCGCCGCATTTGCATTGAGCGCTGCGCTGATCGCCGCGAGCATGATCGATCTCGAACATCACCTGCTGCCCGATGCAATCACGCTGCCGCTCGTCTGGGCAGGTCTACTCGTCAATCTCGCCGATACCTTCACCGATCTGCAAAGCGCCGTGATCGGCGCGGTTGCGGGCTATCTCGTACTCTGGAGTGTGTACTGGATCTTCCGCCTGCTGCGTGGCGTCGAAGGCATGGGTCATGGCGACTTCAAGCTGCTCGCCGCACTTGGCGCGTGGCTTGGCTGGGCCGCGCTGCCGCAGATCGTCGTGATCAGCGCGGTGGCGGGCGCGGTGGTCGGCATTGCGGCGACGCTGAGCGGACGCATGCGTTTCGAAGAGCCGCTGCCGTTCGGCCCTTATCTGGCTGCGGGCGCGTTTATCACGCTGTTTGCTGGCACGCCGTTGTATCGCTTTTTTGCGTGAGGAAATGAATCGATGTTTGCAGTCGGATTGACTGGAGGTATCGGCAGCGGCAAATCCACGGTCGCGGATCTGTTTGCGGCGCGTGGCGTGCCGCTCGTCGATACGGATGTGATTGCGCATCGCGTCACTGCACCGCATGGCATCGCCATGCCGCAAATCGCCGCGCAATTCGGCCCTGAATTTGTCGCCGCCGACGGCTCGATGGACCGCGCGCGCATGCGTGCGCTCGTGTTCGGCGACGAGGCTGCGCGCAAGCGGCTCGAAGCGATCACGCATCCGCTGATCCGCGCCGAAACCGAACGCGAAACGCGCGAGGCAAATGGAGCGTACGTGATGCTGGTCGTGCCGCTGCTGGTCGAATCGGGTGCGTGGAAAACACGCGTGAATCGCGTATTGACCGTCGATTGCAGCGTCGAAACGCAGATCGCGCGCGTGATGTCGCGCAACGGCTTCACGCGTGAACAGGTACTCGCGATCATCGCGCGCCAGGCCACGCGCGAAGCACGTCTGAGCGCCGCTGACAATGTGATCGTCAACGATGGCGTCACGCTCGAAGCGCTCGCACAGGACGTCGAAATACTGCATCAACGTTACCTCGCGCTTGCACGCGGGTAACTTTCCCGCGTGTTTTTGCAGCGCGCCTCACGCTCATCGCGTGGAAAATTGCAGGAATCTGCTGGAAAACACTGATGTAACGACCTTGCGCCGGTGTGTGCGATTGCGACCGTAGTCCCACGGCATTAGAATGTCCTGCAATCCTTCACCGACCACGCCCGAGGCGAGCGCGCTTGATTCTTTACGAGTATCCCTTCAACGAGCGAATCCGGACGCTGCTGCGCCTCGAAGACCTGTTCGAGCGCTTCACGTTTTTCCTGACCCAGGAGGATCCGAGGGAACATCACGTTGCGCTCACGACGCTCTTCGAAATCGCGGAAGTTGCAGGCCGCGCCGACCTCAAGTCGGACCTCATGAAGGAACTCGAAAGACAGCGTCAGACGCTCGCGCCGTTCCGCGGCAATCCCGGCATAGAGCAGAATGCGCTGGAAAGCGTGCTCGGCGAAATCGAGCAGACGCTCGCGGGTCTCACGCAGATGCAAGGCAAAACCGGCCAGCATCTTGCGGACAACGAATGGCTCACCAGCATCCGCAGCCGCGCGATCATTCCGGGCGGCACCTGCAAGTTCGATCTGCCTTCGTATTACGCATGGCAGCAATTGCACGCGGATCAACGCCGTCAGGACATCGCCAAATGGGTCACGCCGCTGCTGCCGCTGCGCGACGCCGCCAGCATCGTGCTGCGTCTCGCGCGCGAATCCGGCCAGGCGTCGAAGGTCATGGCCATGCAGGGCAGCTATCAGCAGATGCTCTCTGGCCGCACCTACCAGCTTATGCAGGTCCGCGTGGCACCGGATTTGCGCGTGATCCCCGAAGCGAGCGCCAACAAGTACATGCTGTGGGTCCGCTTCACCGTTCAGGATGGCGATCTGCGCCCGCGCGCCGTCGACCAGGACGTGCCGTTCCAGCTCACGCTCTGCAGTCTGTAATTTTGCCAACCGCGGCGCCGTTTCAACGGCGCCGCCCAGCTATTGATCAGTCGACCGAATGACCACCGTCGTCAAATGTCCGACCTGCGGCAAGGATGTCCGCTGGGTTCCGGAAAACCGTTTCCGCCCATTCTGCTCGGAACGCTGCAAGCAGATGGATCTGGGCGCCTGGGCCGCTGAAAAGTACCGGATCGGCGGCAACGAGGAAGACACGCCGCCCGATGACGAAGCGCCGCCCACGGATACGCGCCAATAAGCATCGCCATGAATAAAGCCGCTGCACGTCGAACGTGCAGCGGCTTTTGTGTTTCTGGCTTCAGCGCAAGCGCAGCTTATTCCGCCGCCAGCCACTCCAGCACCGGAATCGTCGCGGGCAGCAGCGGCTCGACGCTCGCGGGGAGCGCCTGCCAGGCCAGCGCCTGACCTTCGCGGCCATGCGGCTCGCCGGTCCAGTCGGTGACCTTGCAGAAGTAGAGCCGCACATAGGCGTGCGGGTAATCGTGCTCAAGCGTATGCCAGCGATGGCACGCCTTCACGTCGATACCCAGTTCCTCGTGCAGTTCGCGCGCGAGCGCAGCCTCGACCGACTCGCCCTTTTCCAGCTTGCCGCCGGGAAATTCCCAGTAGCCCGCGTAGGGTTTGCCTTCGGGGCGCTGCGCCAGCAGATAGCGGCCGTCGGGCTGCACCAGCACGCCGACTGCCACTTCCGTCACCGGGCGCGACTGTACCGTTTCCGTGACTTGCTCGCTCATGCCTCTTGCGCCTTCTTGCCCGACCAGTCGCGTGCGAACTGCCACGCGACCCGGCCCGAACGCGAACCACGCTCCAGCGCCCAGACCAGCGCGTCGCCGCGTGCGGACTCGACTTCGGCGTCGGTGCAGTCGAAGTGACGCAGCCAATGTCCGACGATCGTCAGATAGTCGTCCTGCTTGAACGGATAGAAGCTCACCCACAGACCGAAGCGTTCCGACAGCGAGATCTTCTCCTCCACCACTTCGCCCGGATGAATCTCACCGTCGGGCATGTGTTTGTAGGATTCGTTGTCGCTCATGTACTCGGGCAGCAGATGGCGGCGGTTCGAGGTCGCGTAGATCAGCACGTTGTCCGACTGCGCGGCCACCGAGCCGTCGAGCGCCACCTTGAGCGCCTTGTAGCCCGATTCGCCGTCCTCAAACGAAAGATCGTCGCAGAACACGATGAAGCGCTCCGGACGCGTCGAGATCAGATCGACGATATCGCCCAGATCATGCAGATCGTCCTTGTCGACTTCGATCAGGCGCAGGCCGTCCTGCGCGTACGCGTTCAGGCAGGCCTTGATCAACGACGACTTGCCAGTGCCGCGCGCGCCCGTCAGCAGCACGTTGTTCGCGGGCTTCTTCTGCACGAACTGACGCGTGTTGCGGTCGATCAGGTTCTTCTGGCGATCGATGTTCTGCAGATCGTCGAGCGAAATCAGCGAAACCCCCGGGACCGGTTGCAGGTAGCCGCGGCCCTGGCGCGTGCGCCAGCGGAACGCGACTGCCGAGTTCCAGTCGACATCGGGCGCAGCCGGCGGCAGCACGGCTTCGAGGCGGCCGAGCAGCGCTTCGGCGCGGGTCAGAAACTGTTCGAGCTTGTCCATTGCGTCTTGCGTAGAAAGATCAGGGACCGAATTAAGAACGGTAGTCGGCGTTGATGCTCACGTAGTCGTGCGAGAGGTCGCAGGTCCAGACCGTGGCTTCGGCGTTGCCGCGGCCGAGCACCACACGGATCAGGATCTCGCTCTTCTTCATCACGCGCTGACCGTCTTCTTCCTTGTACTCCGGATTGCGGCCGCCAGCCTTGGCGACGAGCACGTCGTCCAGATACAGGTCGATCTTGCCCACGTCCAGATCCGTCACGCCCGCATAGCCAATCGCCGCCAGAATGCGGCCCAGATTGGGGTCCGATGCGTAGAACGCCGTCTTCACGAGCGGCGAATGGCCGATTGCGTAAGCGATCTGGCGCGCTTCGGCGACGTCCTTGCCGCCTTCCACCTGGATCGTCATGAACTTGGTTGCGCCTTCGCCATCGCGCACGATCAGCTGCGAGAGCGTCTGCGCCACTTCCGTCACGGCGTCGCGCAGGGCGACGTAGGCCGGCGAATCGGTCGAGGTGATCGCGGGCAGGCTGGACTTGCCCGAGGCGATCAGGATGAACGAGTCGTTGGTCGAGGTGTCGCCATCGATCGTGATGCAGTTGAACGAGCGGTCGGCCACGTACTTGACCAGCTCGTCGAGCACCGGTTGCGCGACGTTCGCGTCGAAGGCGAGGAAGCCCAGCATGGTCGCCATGTTCGGCTTGATCATGCCGGCGCCCTTGCTGATGCCGGTGAACGTGATGGTGTGACCGTCGATGGCGATCTGGCGCGACACGGCCTTCGGCAGCGTGTCCGTCGTCATGATCGCCTGGGCGGCGTCGTACCAGTTCGCTTCCTTGCGGTTTGCGAGCGCGGCGGGCAGACCGGCCTTCAGGCGGTCGATCGGCAGCGGTTCGAGAATCACGCCCGTCGAAAACGGCAGCACCTGCGAGGGCTCGATGCCCGCAAGGCGCGCGAGTTCGTCGCAGGTTTCGAGCGCGTTCTTCATGCCCGGCTCGCCCGTGCCCGCGTTCGCGTTACCCGTGTTGATGACGAGCGCGCGGATACCCTTGCCTCCCGCACGCACCTTCGCGAGATGCTCGCGGCAGACCGTGACCGGCGCGGCGCAGAAGCGGTTGAGCGTGAACACGCCCGCGACGCTCGCGCTTTCCTCGACGGAAATCACCAGCACGTCCTTGCGGTTGGGCTTGCGGATATGGGCTTCCGCCCAGCCGAGCGTCACGCCGGCGACCGGATGAAGTTGTGCGGGATCGATCGAGGGGAAATTGACAGCCATGGTGGCGACCTGTCGAAAAGGCAATGCCGGCCGCGACGTCTGTCAGCCTGGCCGGCATTGGGGAGTCAAAACGCAAGGCCCGCCATGGAGAGCGGGCCACCGGAATCAACGCGCAAGCGCATCACGAAGCGAGCGGCGCGGGCATCGGACCGGGTTGGTCGATACCGGCGCACCGCCGCGCCCCATCACGCGATCTTGCCGTGGCACTGCTTGTACTTCTTGCCGCTGCCGCACGGGCACGGGTCGTTGCGGCCGACCTTCGGCACGCCGTCGGCGCCCAGCGCTTCATGGCTCATCGCTGCGCCCACCATCGCGGCGGCTGCGTCGGCCACCGGTGCGGCGGCGCCAACGGGCGCGGATTCCGCCCCCGTTTCCGCGAATTCGGCGTGGCGGAATTCGACGTTTTCCAGATGACCGCCCTGCTCTTCCATCTGCTCGGCGGCTTCTTCGAGCTGTTGCGGCGACTGGATCTGCACGTTCATGACAATGCGCGTGACTTCCTGCTTCACGGCGTCGAGCATGGCGGCGAACAGTTCGAACGCCTCGCGCTTGTATTCCTGCTTCGGGTTCTTCTGCGCATAGCCGCGCAGATGGATGCCCTGACGCAGGTGATCGAGCGCGGCAAGGTGTTCGCGCCAGCTACGGTCGAGCGTCTGCAGCATGACCGAGCGCTCGAACGCGCTGAACGATTCGCGGCCCACGAGCGCCACCTTCTGCTCGTAGGCTTCGTCGGCGGCGGCCAGCACGGCTTCGAGAATCTCATCCGCGTCGATCGACGACGACTCGTTGATCATTTCCTGGATCGCGAGGTCGAGCTGCCATTCGTTGCGCAGGATTTCTTCCAGCTCAGGCACGTCCCACTGCTCTTCGATGCTGCCGTGCGGCACATATTGACGCACGATATCCGTGACCACACCGTGACGCATCGCGCCGATGGTTTCGGTGATGTCATGCGCTTCGAGCAGTTCATTGCGCTGCTGGTAAATGACCTTGCGCTGGTCGTTCGACACGTCGTCGTATTCGAGCAGCTGCTTGCGGATGTCGAAGTTGCGCGCTTCGACCTTGCGCTGCGCCGACTCGATCGAACGCGTGACGATGCCCGCTTCGATCGCCTCGCCTTCCGGCATCTTCAGGCGGTCCATGATGGCGCGCACGCGGTCGCCCGCGAAAATGCGCAGCAGCGGATCTTCGAGCGACAGATAGAAACGCGACGAACCCGGATCGCCCTGACGGCCCGCACGGCCGCGCAGCTGGTTGTCGATACGGCGCGATTCGTGGCGTTCCGTGCCGATGATGTGCAGACCGCCCGCGGCCTTCACCTGATCGTGCAGCGTCTGCCATTCGTCGTGCAGTTGCTGGATGCGGCGCGCCTTTTCGTCGGCGGGAATCGCTTCGTCGGCTTCGATGAAAGCCGCCTGCTTTTCCGCATTGCCGCCCAGCACGATGTCGGTACCGCGACCGGCCATGTTGGTGGCGATGGTGATGCGCTTCGGACGACCGGCTTCAGCGACGATCGCGGCTTCGCGGCCGTGCTGCTTGGCGTTGAGCACGTCGTGCGGCAGACCGGCCTGCGTGAGCAGATGCGAGAGCACTTCCGAGTTTTCGATCGACGTGGTGCCGACCAGCACCGGCTGACCGCGCTCGTGGCATTCGCGGATGTCGCGGATCACCGCGTCATAGCGTTCCTTCGCGGTCTTGTAGATCTGGTCCTGCTTGTCGATACGCTTGGGAATGCGGTTGGTCGGGATCACGACCGTTTCGAGACCGTAGATCTCGTTGAATTCGTACGCTTCCGTGTCCGCCGTACCCGTCATGCCCGAGAGCTTGGCGTACATGCGGAAGTAGTTCTGGAACGTGATCGACGCGAGCGTCTGGTTCTCGCTCTGGATCTTGACGTGTTCCTTCGCTTCCACGGCCTGGTGCAGACCATCCGACCAGCGGCGGCCTGCCATCAGACGGCCCGTGAATTCGTCGACGATCACGACTTCGCCGTTCTGCACCACGTAGTGCTGATCCTTGAAGAACAGCGTGTGCGCGCGCAGGGCGGCGTACACGTGGTGCATCAGCGTGATGTTTTGCGGTGCGTAGAGGCTTTCGCCCTGGCCGATCAGGCCCCACTCGGCGAGCATGCGCTCGGCCTTTTCGTGGCCCGCTTCCGTCAGGAACACCTGACGCGCCTTTTCGTCGAGCGTGTAGTCGCCCGGCTTTTCCACGCCCGTGCCGTCGGCCTTCTCTTCGCCGATCTGGCGTTCGAGCAGCGGCGGCAGCGCATTCATGCGCACGTAGAGTTCGGTGTGATCTTCGGCCTGCCCCGAGATGATGAGCGGCGTACGCGCTTCGTCGATCAGGATCGAGTCCACTTCGTCGACCACGGCGAAGTTCAGCGCACGCTGCACGCGCGCTTCGGTCTCGTAGACCATGTTGTCGCGCAGGTAGTCGAAGCCGAACTCGTTGTTCGTACCGTAGGTGATGTCCGCGCCGTAGGCTTCCTGCTTCATGCCGTGGTCCATCTGCGACAGATTGATGCCGACGGACAGACCGAGGAAGTTGTACAGACGCGCCATCCATTCGGCGTCGCGCTGGGCGAGGTAGTCGTTCACCGTGACCACGTGCACGCCGCGGCCCGAAAGCGCGTTCAGGTACACCGGCAGCGTGGCGACGAGCGTCTTGCCTTCGCCGGTGCGCATTTCGGCGATCTTGCCGTAATGCAGCACCATGCCGCCGATCAGCTGTACGTCAAAATGACGCATCTTCAGCACGCGCTTGCTGGCCTCGCGGCAAACGGCAAACGCTTCGGGCAGCAGTTCGTCGAGCGACGTGCCATTGGCGACGCGCTCGCGGAACTCAGCCGTCTTCGCGGTGAGTTGCTGATCGGTGTATTGCTCGATGGTCGGTTCGAGCGCGTTGATCGCCGCGACCGTCTTCTGATATTGCTTGATCAGGCGCTGATTGCGGCTGCCAAAGATTTTCTGTAAGAAACCGGTGGTCATCGGATCGGTGTCTGCGTCGCGGCTTCAGCCGGGAGTGCTGCACGGCGCGTTGCAAACAGACTGGTTTGCATACGTTTTGCGCCACGCACCCGGATCGGAAGGACCTCGGCGGCTTAAGCCCAAATTGGTGGATTCGAATCGGGCATTTTAGCACGCACCCTGGGCACCGCCCGTGTCAACGCCGTGTTGGGTCCAGTGCGGGGTGCAGCGCGAAAAGCCCACGCCGACGCGCCTCGCAAGCCGTTCTCGCCAACCCTTGGTGCGGCCCGTTTTCGGCCTGCGTCACCAAGGTCTGACAATACGGCAAGGCGCGTGGAGGCAAAACGCGCAGGCTACAATGACGGCATCGCCACAATTCGGCCACACAACCGCTGCGCAGCCCGCGCGCGCTCCTCTACACGCCACATGAGCCGTTTTTCGCCGTTTTCAAGGCCGGGCGCTGCCGCCGCGCCGCGTGCGCAGCGCAATTCGCGCACGCCAGGCAAGCCGCGCGCGCCCCAGCCGATCGCCGAAGTCCTCAGCCGCACCGACGCGTTCGCGCCGCTGCGCGCCGGCGTCGAGCAGATCGCGGCGATCCAGCGCGACCTCAACGCACTGCTGCCCGACTACCTGGCCGCGAGCGTGGAACCCGGTTTTATCAAGGACGGCACACTGGCGCTGTTCGCCGCACACAACGCGCTGGCCGCGCGGTTACGTCATCTGGAACCCCGGCTCGTAACCGAATTGCAGGCGCGCGGCTGGGCGTTGAATAGCGTGCGCATCCGCGTGCGCCCGCAAGCCGTGAAGGAACCGCCGCAACCGAAGCAGGCCCGCATGACGCCCGCCGGCGCGGCGGCGCTGGCAACGCTCAGCGAAAGCCTGCCGCCTTCGCCGCTTCAGGAAGCGCTCGCGAAAATGGCGGCGCGGCATCTGAAGCGCCGCTGAAATCGGCGCTAGATCGGCGGAAACAAAAAAGGGTGGCATAAGCCACCCTTTTTCATTGGATCCCGCGTTTGATGCGAATCAGGCGAATGCCGTCTGCGCCTCGTAAGCGAAGCCGCGCGGTGCTTTCTGCGTGTCGTCAAACGTGACGATTTCATACGCATCTTCGTGCGCCAGCAATTCGCGCAGCAGCGCGTTATTCAGGCCGTGGCCCGACTTGTAGGCGTCGTACGAAGCCAGCAGCGGATGACCGACCACATACAGGTCGCCGATCGCGTCCAGCATCTTGTGCTTCACGAACTCGTCGTCGTAGCGCAGGCCGTCGTTGTTCAGGATGCGGTACTCGTCGAGCACGATGGCGTTGTCCATGCTGCCGCCGCGAGCGAGACCCAGCTCACGCATCATTTCGACTTCATGCGCGAAGCCGAAGGTGCGCGCACGCGCGATTTCGCGCACATACGAGGTATTCGCGAAGTCCACTTCCAGCGCCTGGCCCGTCTTGTCGACAGCCGGATGACGGAAATCGATGGTGAACTTGAGCTTGAAGCCGAAGAACGGGTCGAGGCGCGCGAATTTGTCGCCATCGCGCACTTCCACGGTCTTCTTCACCTTGATGAACTTCTTCGCTGCGTTCTGCTCTTCAATGCCCGCCGACTGGATCAGGAACACGAACGACGATGCGCTGCCGTCCATGATCGGAATCTCTTCCGCGGTCACGTCGATATACAGGTTGTCGATGCCCAGACCCGCGCATGCCGACATCAGATGCTCGATGGTCGAGACGCGCGCGCCGTCTTTCTGCAGCACCGAGGCGAGGCGCGTATCGCCAATCGCCATCGCCGACGCGGGGATGTCCACCGGGTTCGGCAAATCCACGCGCGAAAACACGATGCCCGTGTCCGGCGCCGCCGGGCGGAGCGTCAGATTGACTTTGCGGCCCGAATGCAGGCCGATGCCAACCGTCTTCACGATCGATTTGATGGTTCGCTGCTTCAACATAGTGTTCTACTCATTGAAAATCCCAATCGGGACTTTTTAACTCATAGGACGAATTATACTCCAAGTATCGCAAGTCCGTCGTCGTCCCGGGCGTGACAATTCGTTTCCTCACGTTACCTCGCTGGAATGGACGACGGGCCGACGGCCGGAACGGAGGCGTTCCCGGCCATCGGCCCGCACGGCTGGACGTAATAGCCCGTCACATTTACCCTGCCGGCCCGTTGCATTGCGGCAACGCAAGCGCGGCATGAGCGCTCATGTCGGGCTCAACGTGGCGAGCACGCTCGCCGCATCGCTGACTTCGAATTTGCCCGGCGCCTCGACGTTCAGCGTCTTGACCACGCCGCCGTCGATCACCATGGCGTAGCGCTGGGACCGGATGCCCATGCCACGCGCCGACAAATCCTGCTCCAGACCGAGTGCACGGGTGAACGCCGCACTGCCGTCGGCCATCATGCGTACCTTGCCCGAGGTCCGCTGATCTCGCCCCCACGCGCCCATCACGAACGCATCGTTGACGGACACGCACCAGATTTCGTCGACGCCCGCCGCGCGGAACGCTTCGTACTGCTCGATAAAACCTGGAACGTGTTTCGCGGAGCACGTGGGCGTGAACGCGCCCGGCAATCCGAAGATCACCACGCGTTTGCCCGCCGTTTGCTCGCGCACGCTGAAGCTGTTCGGCCCCAGCGTGCAGCCCGCGCGCTCGTCTTCGACAAATTCGAAGAGCGTGGCGTCGGGCAGCGTATCACCCTGTTTGATCATCACTCGTCCTTCACATCGATGCGCAAAGCGTGTTCGTTCGCCATTACGGGCGACATTGCCTGCATGACCGCGCGCATACGCCGTGCCCCACCTCAAAATGCAGCGGGCAAGCGTCCGAAGCCTGGCATCCTTGCGAATGCGGCCTTGCGGGTCTTGTTAGCAATCATCGCAACGTCATGTCGAACCGTCCGTCTGCGGACGGGCACACCACCGCCGTGCCCGGCACCGCAGCCAGAACTCGCTCGTCGCGCTGGCCTTAGTCGGCCTGCTTGCGCAGGAACGCCGGGATGTCGTACGTATCGACGCCCTTTTCCTGCAGCGCCTGCACATGCGAAGCCGCGGTGTCGCGCGACGTGCGCCACACGGCCGGCGTGTCGAGCGCGCCGTAGTCGGCAGCTTGTGCGTGTTGCGGTGCGTAGGAATGCTGAGCAGCCGCAACCGGATGGTTGTCCGTACCCGTGCGCAGCAGCGTCATCGGCGCAGCCTGTTGGCGCGTTGCTGCCGCGCGGCCCAGACCCGTTGCCACCACCGTCACGCGCAGTGCGTCGCCCATCGCGTCGTCGTACACGGCACCGAAGATCACCGTGGCGTCTTCCGCCGCGTAGCTCTTGATGGTGTTCATGACTTCACGCGTTTCCGACAGACGCAGCGAACGGCTCGACGTGATGTTGACCAGCACGCCGCGCGCGCCCGACAGATCGACGCCTTCGAGCAGCGGGCTTGCGACCGCCTGCTCAGCAGCCAGACGTGCGCGATCGACGCCGGCAACCGTCGCCGTGCCCATCATCGCCTTGCCCTGCTCGCCCATCACCGTCTTCACGTCTTCAAAGTCGACGTTCACCAGACCGTCGACATTGATGATTTCGGCGATGCCTGCAACTGCGTTGTTCAGAACGTCGTCCGCGCACTGGAAGCACTTGTCCATCTCGGCGTCATCGCCCATCACGTCGAACAGCTTGTCGTTCAGGACGACGATCAGCGAGTCGACGTGATCCTCCAGTTGCTGCGAGCCGGCTTCCGCCACGCGCATGCGCTTGCCACCTTCGAATTCGAACGGCTTGCTCACCACACCCACGGTGAGAATGCCCATTTCCTTGGCGATCTGCGCGACCACGGGCGCTGCGCCCGTACCCGTGCCGCCGCCCATACCGGCGGTGATGAACACCATGTGCGCGCCGCGCAGCGAGTCGGCGATGCGCTCGCGTGCTTCTTCAGCGGCCGCGCGGCCCATTTCGGGCTTGGCGCCAGCGCCCAGACCCGTGTTGCCGAGCTGGATCACGGCCGGTGCGCGCGAACGCGACAGCGCCTGCGCATCCGTGTTCATCACGATGAAGTCGACGCCTTGCACGCCGCGATTGATCATGTGCTGCACGGCATTGCCGCCAGCGCCACCTACGCCCACCACCTTGATGATGGTGCCGTTGGTTTCCGTTTCCAGCATCTGGAATTCCATGTTGCCTCCGTCAAGAAAAAGATTTCCGCTCCTCGGCGTTATTCAGGAATGAGTCGGGCAACCCTTTCCTGCGCGCCAGCCGCCGTCACCAGCGCTTCTTCGGTCCCTGCGTTTTTCCTTCGCGCGTCGATCTGTCGATAACGCGTTTTATTCCCGTCAGAAGTTGCCGAGGAACCAGTCCTTCATCCGCGTGAAGACCTGACCCATCGACCCCGACTGCACCGCGACCTTGCGACCGCGCATACGCTGCGCGCGGCCTTCCACGAGCAGACCCATCGCCGTCGAATAGCGCGGATTGCGCACGACGTCGGCGAGACCGCCCGCGTATTCCGGCACGCCAATGCGCACCGGCTTGAGGAAGATGTCTTCGCCAAGCTCCACCATGCCCGGCATCATCGCGGCGCCGCCCGTCAGCACGACGCCCGAACTGAGCAATTCCTCATAGCCCGACTCGCGCACCACCTGCTGCACGAGCGAGAACAACTCTTCCACGCGCGGCTCGATCACCGCAGCGAGCGCCTGGCGTGACAGCGTGCGCGGACCGCGCTCGCCAAGGCCGGGCACTTCGATCATTTCGTCCGGATCGGCGAGCGCCTGCTTCGCGATGCCGTAGCTCACCTTGATGTCTTCCGCGTCCGGCGTCGGCGTGCGCAGCGCCATGGCGATGTCGCTCGTCACCTGGTCGCCGGCGATCGGAATCACCGCCGTGTGACGGATCGCGCCTTCGCTGAAGATCGCGATGTCAGTCGTGCCGCCGCCCACATCCACCAGCACCACGCCGAGTTCTTTCTCGTCGTCGGTGAGCACCGCCAGCGACGACGCCAACGGCTGCAAAATCAGATCGTTCACTTCGAGGCCGCAGCGGCGCACGCACTTCACGATGTTCTGCGCCGCGCTCACCGCGCCGGTGACGATATGCACCTTCACTTCCAGACGGATGCCGCTCATGCCGATCGGCTCGCGCACATCTTCCTGACCGTCGATGATGAATTCCTGCGTGAGGATATGCAGCACCTGTTGATCGGTCGGGATGTTGATCGCCTTGGCCGTTTCGATCACGCGCGCAACGTCCGTCTGCGTGACTTCCTTCTCCTTGATGGCGACCATGCCGCTCGAGTTGAAGCTGCGGATATGGCTGCCTGCGATGCCGGTGAACACATTAGTGATCTTGCAGTCAGCCATGAGTTCCGCTTCTTCGAGCGCACGCTGGATAGACTGCACCGTGGCCTCGATGTTCACCACCACGCCCTTCTTGAGACCTTTCGATTCGGCCTGGCCGAGGCCGATCACCTCGTAGTGGCCATCGCTCTTCATTTCGGCGACGACGGCCACCACCTTCGACGTCCCGATGTCGAGGCTGACCAGCAGATCCTTATAGTCTTTACTCATATCGTGCTCGTTGCGTGTGATGTGCTGTTACTTCTTGCCCGGGCCGGGCGTATCGCTAATGAAGCGCATGCCCGCCGCCCGAATCGCAAAACCGTTCGGATAGCGCAGATCCGCATATTCGATGTCTTTCCCCCAACGTTGCGTGAGCGCCGACCACGCGGCGGTGAGGCGATGCGTGCGTTCCGCGAGCGTGTCCGCGTTACGCTCGCGACCGAGTTCCACCTGCATGCCGTTCGAGAGCTTCACCGTCCACGCGTAGCGCGGCGTGAGCGTTACTTCGTCCGGCTCCAGACCGAGCGGCGCAAACCACTTCACGAAGTCGCGATAACGCGCGACGACTTCGGGCGCGGTGCCGTCCGGGCCATCGAACGCGGGCAGATCTTCATCCAGTTCGCCCTGGTTCGCCGTGAACAGTTCGCCGTCCGTACTGACCAGCTGATCGCTGCCCCAGGTGCCGAGCGGCTTGTACTCTTCGAGCGACACCGCCAGCGCATTCGGCCAGACGCGGCGCACGCTCGCGTGGCGCACCCACGGCATCTGCTCGAACGCGGCGCGCGCGGTGTCGAGATCGACGGTGAAGAAGTTGCCCTTCAAACGGCCGACCACGCTAGCGCGCACCGTAGGCGCGTTGATGTGCTCGGTGTCGCCTTCGATGCGGATTTCGCGCAGCGTGAAATTCGGCCGCTGCACCAGCCAGTAGCAGCCGGCCACCAGAAGCGCGAGCACGAGCAGCGCGTGCAACGCGTTGGCGGCGAGGTTGAGCTGGCGTACGTTATTCCACATGTCGGCGTTGGTTCAATGCGGTCGAGTCGATCTTTACGGCGAGTTCAGTCGTTCGGGTTCAGTCTTTCAGCGTCAGCGCCAGCACGCGCACCACGAGATCGCGGTACTCGATGCCCACCGAGCGCGCGGCCTTCGGCGGCAGCGAGTGATCGGTCATGCCAGGCGCCGTGTTCACTTCGAGGAAATACGGGTTGCCTGCTGCGTCCATCATGAAATCGGCGCGGCCCCAGTCGGTGCAGCCGAGCACGTCGAACGCGCGGCGCGCGAGCTTCTTCAGTTCCGCTTCTTTCTCGGGCGCGACGCCGCAGGGAATCAGATACTGCGTCGTGTCGAGGATGTACTTGGCGTCGTAGTCGTAGAACTCGCCCGCCGGCACGATCTTGATGATCGGCAGATCGAGATCGCCCGCGACGCAAGCCGTGAATTCGCCGCCGCCTTCGATGCTCTTTTCCACCAGCACGATCTTGTCGTGCTTCGCGGCTTCAACAATCGCCGGCACGAGATCGGCTTCGGTCTTCACCTTGATGACCGCCACGCTCGAACCTTCGCTCGCGGGCTTAACAAACAGCGGCAGGCCGAGCTTCGCGACGATGCCGGGCGCGGCGGCAGCATAGTCGTCGCCGCGCAGCACCGCGACGAACGGCGGCGTTGGAATACCCAGTTGCTGCCACACCAGCTTGCTGCGGAACTTGTCCAGACCGAGCGCCGAGCCGAGCACGCCCGTGCCCGTATAACGGATGCCGTAAAAGTCGAGCGCGCCCTGGATCTGGCCGTTTTCGCCATAGCCGCCATGCAGCGCGTTGAACGCGCGCACGAAGCCTTCGTCCTTGAGCGCCGACAGCGGACGCTCGGACGGATCGAACGCATGCGCGTCGATGCCCGCGCTTTGCAGCGCCTGAAGCACCAGCGAGCCGGACTTGAGCGACACTTCGCGCTCGGCGGACACGCCGCCCAGCAGGACCGCCACCTTGCCAAACTGCTTCGGATCGAATTTCGGATCGATGCTGCTCATGTCACTTACGCCTTTTGTTCCTGTTGCGCGATCCGACCCGGCACACCGCCGATCGAACCCGCGCCCATCGTAATCACCACGTCGCCGTCGCGCACCACTGCGGCCAGCGCGTCCGGCATCTCGTCCACTGTCTCGATAAACACCGGCTCGACCTTGCCCGCCACGCGAATCGCACGCGCCAGCGCCCGGCCGTCCGCCGCGACGATCGGCGCTTCGCCTGCCGAGTACACGTCGGTCAGCACCAGCGCATCGGTCGTCGACAGCACGCGCACGAAATCTTCGAAGCAGTCGCGCGTGCGCGTGTAGCGGTGCGGCTGGAACGCGAGCACGAGACGACGGTCCGGGAACGCGCCGCGCGCGGCCGCAATGGTCGCCGCCATTTCCACCGGATGGTGACCATAGTCGTCGATCAACGTGTAAGTGCCGCCGCCGTTGACCGGAACTTCGCCATAACGCTGGAATCGACGGCCCACGCCGTTGAATTCGGCCAGCGCGCGCTGGATGTCTTCATCCTTCACTTCGAGCTCGGTCGCAATCGCAATCGCCGCGAGCGCGTTCTGCACGTTGTGATCGCCCGGCAGGTTCAGCACGATATCGAGCGGTGCTGCATCTTCGCGCATCACCGTGAAATACATTTTTCCGTCGCGCGCGACCGCGTTGACGGCGCGCACCTGCGCGTCAGGCGCGAAGCCGTAACGGATGATCGGCTTCGACACGAACGGCAGGATTTCCTTCACGTTCGGATCGTCGACGCACAGCACGGCGATGCCGTAGAACGGCAGACGGTGCGTGAATTCGATGAACGCCTGCTTCAGGCGCGCGAAGTCGTGCCCGTAGGTGTCCATGTGATCGGCGTCGATGTTCGTGATGACTTCGATCACCGGGAAGAGATTCAGGAACGAGGCATCCGATTCGTCGGCTTCCGCGACGATGAAGTCGCCCGTGCCCAGACGCGCATTCGCGCCCGCGCTGATCAGACGCCCGCCGATCACGAACGTCGGATCGAGTCCGCCCGCCGCCAGTACGCTCGCCACCAGCGACGTAGTGGTGGTCTTGCCGTGCGTGCCCGCGATGGCGATGCCTTGCTTCAGGCGCATGAGTTCCGCGAGCATCACGGCGCGCGGCACGATGGGAATGCGGCGATGGCGCGCGGCCAGCACTTCGGGGTTGTCGCTGCGCACGGCCGTGGACACGACCACGGCGTTCGCGCCTTCGATGTTCTCTTCGGCGTGGCCGATCGCGATGCGCGCGCCGAGCGCCGCCAGGCGGTCGGTGACCGCGCTCTTCGCGAGGTCCGAGCCGCTCACGTGATAACCGAGATTGACGAGCACTTCGGCGATGCCGCTCATGCCCGCGCCGCCGATGCCGACGAAATGGATGTGTTTGACGATGTGTTTCATTGCTTTCCTCCCGCTACTACGCCCGCCGCGGCCGCGCAGATGCGCGCGACCTGTTCGGCGGCGTCGGGTTTTGCGAGCGCGCGGGCGCGCTCTGCCATTTCTGCCAGCGATTGCCGGGTTTGCTGCTTGAGCCAGTCTGCGAGCGCGTCTGCCGACAACTCGCGTTGCTGCACCACGCGCGCCGCGCCCTCTTGTGCGAGGAACGCCGCGTTGGTGGTCTGGTGATCATCCACCGCATAGGGGAACGGCACGAACAGCGCCGCCACGCCCACCGCCGCGATTTCCGCCACCGTCATCGCGCCCGAGCGGCAGATCACCAGATCTGCGTTTTCGTAGGCGCTCGCCATATCGTCGATGAAGGGCACGAGTTGCGCCGCCTCTCCACCCTCACCATCTTCGATACCGGCTTCACGATAGTTCTGACGCAAGGCGTCGATATGCTTCGCGCCCGCCTGATGCACGACCAGCGGACGTTCTGCCGGCGCGAGCTTCGCCAGCGCGCGCGGCACGACTTCATTGAGCGCTGCCGCGCCGAGGCTGCCGCCCACCACCAGCACGCGCAACGGGCCGCTGCGCTGCGCGTAGCGATCCTTCGGTTGCACGACGTGTTCGAGTTCGGCGCGGATCGGGTTGCCGGTCCACTCGCCGTTGGGCAGTGCGCCAGGAAACGCCACCAGCACGCGCTTCGCGAGCTTCGCCAGCACCTTGTTGGCGAGACCCGCGATCGAATTCTGTTCGTGCAGCACCAGCGGACGGCCCGACAGCGCGCTCATCACGCCCGCCGGGAACGTGATGTAGCCGCCCATGCCGAGCACCACATCGGGCTTCACGCGACGCAGCGCCGAAAGGCTCTGCGTACACGCTCGCAGGAGGTTAACGGGCAACATCAGCTTGGTCTTGAGGCCTTTGCCGCGAACGCCGCCAAAACGCACGTATTCCATCGCGATGCCGTGCTTCGGCACCAGCGTCGCTTCCATGCCTGCCGGGTTGCCGAGCCACACCACGCGCCAGCCCCACTCCTGCATGCGATGCGCGACGGCGAGGCCCGGGAACACATGTCCCCCGGTGCCGCCGGCCATCACCATCAGGGTGCGCGTCTGCGGAGCGGTCATGCCTTGCCCCCGCGCATCAACACGCGATTTTCATAGTCCACACGAAGCAACAGCGCCACCGCAATACAGTTCAGCAAAATGCCCGATCCGCCGTAGCTCACCAGCGGCAGCGTCAGGCCCTTGGTCGGCAGCAGGCCGAGGTTCACGCCCATGTTGATGAAGGCCTGCGCGCCAAACCACACGCCCAGACCCTTGGCGACCAGACCCGCGAAGGTGCGGTCGAGCGCCAGCGCCTGACGGCCGATTTCGAACGAGCGGCGCACGATCCAGTAGAACAGCAGGATCACGATCATCACGCCAACAAAACCCAGTTCCTCGCCGATCACGGCCAGGATGAAGTCGGTATGCGCTTCGGGCAGATAGTTGAGCTTTTCGACGCTGCCGCCCAGACCCACGCCGAACCATTCGCCGCGCCCAAACGCGATCAGCGAGTGAGTCAGCTGATAAGCCTTGCCCTGCGCGTAGCGGTCGTCCCACGGATCGAGGTAAGCGAAGATCCGCTCGCGACGCCACGGCGAGAGCCACACCAGCATCGTGAAGGTGCCCACTGCGGTGAGCACAAGGCCGCCGAACAGCTTGCCGTTCACGCCGCCGAGGAACAGCACGCCCATCGCAATCGCGGCGATCACCATGAACGCGCCCATGTCGGGTTCGAGCAGTAGCAGCGCGCCCACCACGCCGACGGCAAACGCCATCGGCAGGAAGCCCTTCGCGAAGCTGTGCATGTATTCCTGCTTGCGCACCGTGTAGTTCGCCGCGTAGATCGTCACGGCGAGCTTCATGATTTCCGACGGCTGCATATTGGTGATGCCGAGCGGAATCCAGCGCCGCGCGCCGTTCACGCCCTTGCCGATGTGCGGAATCAGCACCACGACGAGCATCGCCAGCGCGATCAGAAAGAGCTTGGGCGCGTAGCGCTCCCACACCGAAACCGGAATGCGGAACGCCACCACGGCGGCAACCGCGGCGACCACGAGCGACACCAGGTGGCGCGCGAGAAACGCCCAGTCGCGGTACGAAGCGTACTTGGGCGAATCGGGCATCGCGATCGACGCCGAATAGACCATGACCACGCCGAGTCCCAGCAGCGCGATCACCGCCCACAGCAGCGAGTAGTCGTAATCGAGCATGCGCGAGCGCCCAGGGCGCGCGCCGTTGACCGCGCTCGAAATCCCGCCCACGCGCGCGCTGGACGAGCCTAGCGAGGTGCTGTGATGATCAGAGGCTCCGCCGCTCGCTTCGCGAGACAGGCGCGCGCCGAATCGTTCGGACCAGCTCATATCGTCGTCCCCCGTTCTGCGGCGATGGCCTCGACCGTGTCGTGGAACACGGCGGCGCGATGCGCATAGCCCTTGAACATGTCGAAGCTCGCGCACGCGGGCGACAGCAGCACGACGTCGCCGGGTTCGGCGAGCGCGGTGGCCGCGTGCGTGGCGTCTTCGAGCGTGGCGTGATCGGTGAGCGCGATGCCGGTGCCTTCAAGCGCGGCGCGAATCTTCGGCGCATCGCGGCCGATCAGCATGACCGCGCGGCACCAGCGCGCCACGGGCGCGGCGAGCGGATCGAAATCCTGGCCCTTGCCGTCACCGCCTGCGATCAGCACCGCGCGCTGCGCGAGGCCGTCGAGCGCTGCGACCGTCGCGCCTACGTTGGTGCCCTTGCTGTCGTCGACAAAATCGATGCCGTCGATCGAGGCGATCAGTTCGACGCGATGCGGCTCGCCGCGATAGTCGCGCAGGCCGTGCAGCAGCGCGGCGGGCGACAGGTCGATGGCACGCGCGAGCGCGAAAGCCGCGAGCGCATTGGCCGCGTTGTGCAGGCCGCGAATGCGCAGCGCGTCGACGGGCATCAGGCGCTTCATGCCGAGATTGACCGGCGCGGCGTCCAGCTGTTTGCGGCGGCGCGCCGAAACCGGTTCGTCGATGGCGTCGCGGTCGTGCGCCTGCACGAGCCACTGCATGCCGTTGTCGCGCGAGAGACCGAAGTCGCCGTCGCGCTGCGGTTCATTGACGCCGAACGTCACCACGCGCGCGTCACCGCTGTTCTTCACGCGCGCAAGCGACATCACGCGCGCGTCGTCGCGGTTGAGCACGCGCACGGTCTGCGCGCCGAAGATGCGGCCCTTGGCGGCGGCGTAGGCGTCGAGACCGCCGTGCCAGTCAAGGTGATCCTGGGTGATGTTGAGCACCGTCGCCGCGTCGGGTTCGAACGAATGCGCCGTCTCAAGCTGGAAGCTGGAGAGTTCGAGCACCCAGACGTCGGGCAGTGCGGTGTTGTCGATGGCTTCAGCGAGCTTGTCGAGCATGGCCGGGCTGATGTTGCCCGCCACCGCCACGGTCTTGCCCGCGCGCTCGCAGAGCATGCCGGTGAGGCTCGTGGTGGTGGTTTTGCCGTTCGTGCCGGTAATCGCCAGCACCTTCGGCGCGTAGCCGCTTTCGCCCAGATGACGCAGCGCCTGCGCGAACAGTTCGAGTTCGCCCCAGACTTCGATGCCCTGCTCGCGCGCAGCGGCGATCAGCGGCACGAGGTCGTCCGCCAGCGGCGACAGACCAGGACTGATCGCGACGATCTCCACGCCTTCGAGCAGCGCCGTCGAAAATGCACCGCCGACGAAGTTCGCGGCATCGATGCCATGTTTGGCGAGTTCGGCCAGACCGGGCGGCGTCTCGCGCGTGTCGGCAATGCGCAGGCGGCAACCTTGCCGCGCGCACCAACGCGCCATCGCGAGACCCGATTCGCCGAGTCCCAGCACGAGCACCATCGGCTTTTGCCGATCCCGAAACTTCTCGCCAAACATTGCTTGCTTTCCTAAAGAGGCAAAGTGAATTACGTCGTGTCGATCAACGCAATTTCAGCGTCGACAGACCGATCAGGCACAGCATCAGCGTGATGACCCAGAAGCGCACGACCACCTGCGTTTCCTTCCAGCCGGACAGTTCGAAATGGTGATGTAGCGGCGCCATCTTGAAGATGCGTCGTCCTTCGCCATAACGCTTTTTCGTGTACTTGAACCAGGTGACCTGCAGCATCACGGACAGCGTTTCCGCCACGAAAATGCCGCCCATGATGAAGAGCACGATTTCCTGACGCACGATCACGGCGATGGTGCCAAGCGCGCCGCCGAGCGCCAGCGCGCCCACGTCGCCCATGAACACCTGCGCGGGATACGTGTTGAACCAGAGAAACGCCAGCCCCGCCCCGCCCATCGCCGAGCAGAAGATCAGCAGTTCGCCCGCGCCTGGAATGTGCGGGAACAGCAGGTATTTCGAATAGACCGAGCTGCCCATCACGTAGGCGAACACGCCCAGCGACGCGCCCACCAGCACGACCGGCATGATGACGAGACCGTCGAGGCCATCGGTGAGGTTGACCGCGTTGCTCGCGCCAACGATCACGAAGTACGTGAGCGCGATAAAGCCCCACACGCCCAGCGGATACGTCATCGACTTGAGGAACGGCAGCAAGAGGTCGGCGCGCGCGGGCAGACCCATCGACAGACCGCTGCGCACCCAGGCCATGAAGAGGTCGAACACGCGCACGTTGTTCGCTTCAGACACGCTGAATGCGAGATACACCGCCGCGAACAAACCGATCACCGACTGCCAGAAATACTTTTCGCGCGACGACATCCCGCGCGGATCCTTGTAGACCACCTTGCGATAGTCGTCGACCCAGCCGATCGCGCCGAAGCCGAACGTCACCAGCATCACGATCCAGATGAAGCGGTTCGAGAGATCGCCCCACAGCAGCGTGGCCACGGCGATGCCGAGCAGAATCAGCACGCCGCCCATGGTGGGCGTGCCGGATTTCACGAGGTGAGTCTGCGGGCCGTCCGTACGCACGGCCTGACCAACCTTCATTTCGGTGAGCTTGCGAATGACCCAGGGCCCGAGAAACAGACCAATAGCCATCGCGGTGATGGTGGCCATCACCGCACGAAACGTCAGATAACTGAACACGCGCAAGAAGCTTGCGTCATTCTGCAGCCATTGCGCCAGCGCCAGTAGCATGCCTTGATTCCTTGGAAATTCAGTGCGCGCCGGACGCTGCGTCCGGTGCGGTGGGTTGCGGGTTCGTGAGAGCGGCTACGACTCGCTCCATCTGCATGAAGCGCGAGCCTTTCACGAGAATCGTGGCGCCGGAGCCGTAGCCGGCGCCGGCGAGCGCGCGAACCAGCTCGCTGACATCGGCGGCATGCAGCGCTTTCGCGCCGAATGCTGCCGAGATGTCGCGTGCTGCCGCGCCAAGCGTGTACAGCGCGTCGATGCCGCGCTCCTGCGCATAAGCGCCCACCTCGCGGTGAAACGCCGGGCCGTTGTCGCCGACTTCGCCCATATCGCCGAGCACCAGCACGCGCGGCGAGTCATGCGAAGCGAGCACGTCGATAGCCGCGCGCACGGAATCGGGGTTCGCGTTGTAGGTGTCATCGATCACCGTAGCGCCCGCAAGTTCCGCAAGCGCCGCGCGTTTTACCTGCAAACGGCCTTTTACCGGCTCGAACGCTTCGAGACCGCGGCGGATCGCTTCGAGCGACACGCCGGACGCCAGCGCCGCTGCCGTCGCCGCGAGTGCGTTGTGGGCGTTGTGCGCGCCGAGCACCTTGAGTTCGATTTCGAGGTGGCCTTCGGGCGTGGCGACCGCGAGACGCGAGCCGATGAGCTTGCCCGTCACCGCCGCATCGACCGCGCGTTCATCGGTATGCAGCGCGAAATCGAGAATCTGCGAGCCGGTTGCGGCCACGCGCCAGATGCCCGCGTACGCGTCGTCGGCGGGGAAAACGGCCGTGCCTTCGGGCTTGAGCGCGTGAATCACGCTCGCGTGTTCGAGCGCGACGGCTTCCACCGTCGCCATGAATTCCTGGTGTTCGCGCTGGGCGTTGTTCACCACGGCAACCGTCGGCTCCGCGAACTTCGCGAGCAGCTCCGTTTCGCCAGGATGATTCATGCCGAGTTCGACTACGGCCAGCTGATGCGCCGCGCTCAGACGCAGCAGCGTCAGCGGCACGCCGATGTCGTTGTTCAGGTTGCCCGCCGTCGCCAGGCGCGCGTCCTCGCCCACCGCAGCGGCGAAGATCGACGCGATCATTTCCTTGACCGTGGTCTTGCCGTTGCTGCCCGTGACGGCCACCAGCGGCATCGAGAAACGACGACGCCAGCCGAGCGCGAGCGCGCCCAGCGCCGTGCGCGTGTCGTCCACGCGCAGCGCGGGAATGCGCCAGTCGCCAGGGCTGCGCGAGACGAGCGCGGCGCTCACGTGACGGCCCGCCACTTCGGGCAGGAAGTCGTGCGCGTCGAAACGGTCGCCCTTGAGCGCGACGAACAGATCGCCGGGGCCGGTCGTGCGGCTGTCGGTGGAGATGCGCTCGAAGGTCGCGTTCTCGTCGCCGAGAACGCTTGCGCCGGGAATCAGCGCTGCCGCTTCGCGCAGGGAAAGCATTGTCATTCACCGCCTCCGCGCCCATGCCGATCGGACGTCGGACGGGCTGCGAGGGCAAGGCGCGCGTGATCCTGATCGGAGAACGCGCGTTTCTTGCCCATGATTTCCTGGGTTGCCTCGTGCCCCTTGCCGGCCAGCACGATGACGTCTTCTTTGGCCGCGCCGCGCACGGCCTGCAGGATCGCGCTCGCGCGGTCCTCGATGCGGCGCGCCTTTTCCGGCTCGCGCATGCCGCCGACGATCTGGTCGATGATCGTGGCCGGCGTTTCGCTGCGCGGGTTGTCGCTCGTCACGACGGTTTGATCTGCCAGACGCTCGGCGATCGCGCCCATCAGCGGGCGCTTGGTGGCGTCGCGGTCGCCGCCGCAGCCGAACATGCAGATCAGCCGGCCGCCACGCGCCGCCGCGATCGGGCGCAGCGCGTCGAGCGTCTTTTCGAGCGCATCGGGCGTGTGCGCGTAATCGATCACGACGAGCGGCTCGTCCTGATCGACGCGGCCGCCCAGACGTTCCATGCGGCCGTTGACCGGCTGCAGCTTGCCGATTTCGTTGAGCGCGGCGAGCAGCGGCACATTGGCCGCCAGCAGCGCGCCCAGCACGCCGAGCAGATTGCTGACGTTGAAGAGGCCGAGCGTCTGCACTTCGATATTCGCTTCGCCCCAGTCCGACGTTTCCAGATGGAACGCGGTGCCGGTTGCGGTCGCGCGCACGTCCTTCGCGCGCAGCCAGGCGTCGGCGACGGGTGCATCGGCGGCGGGCGTTTCCACGCCGTAGGCAATCGTGCGCGCCGTGCCGCGCGTCGCGGCGATCAGGCGACGGCCCGCGGCATCGTCGGCGTTGATGACGGCGGCGCGCAGGCCCGGCCACGCGAACAGACGCGCCTTCGCAGCCTCATAGGCTTCGAAGGTGCGGTGATAGTCGAGGTGGTCCTGCGTGAGATTCGTGAAGACCGCGATGTCGAACGACGTGCCGTTGACGCGGCCCTGATGCAGCGCGTGCGACGACACTTCCATCGCCACCGCCTGCGCGCCCTGCTGTCGCAGTTGCGCGAGCGAACGCTGCAGTTGCGGCGCATCGGGCGTGGTGAAACCGGTGTGCACGAGCTGGCCGACAAAGCCGCTGCCCAGTGTGCCGACGATCGCGCACTTCTGGCCAATGGCCGTGAGCGCCGATGCGATCCACTGGCTGCACGAGGTCTTGCCGTTGGTGCCGGTCACGCCGACCACGAGCATCGCGTCGCTGGCGTCGCCGTACCAGCCGCTGGCGATTTCGCCTGCGAGCACGTCGAGTTGCGGCACGGCCAGCGCGTTCTGCGCCTGGCTGAAATCGAACGAACCGGCATAGCCTTCCGGCTGATACAGCACGGCCGCCGCGCCGCGCGCAAGCGCGGTTTCGATATGCGAGCGGTTGTCCGCGCCTTCGACGGCGTAGGCGAGAAATACATCGCCCGGCTGGAGCGAACGGGTATCGGCGTGCAGATTGGCTGCGGGCGTGGTCGGCGCAACGCGCGCGCGCAGCCACGCGAGGGCGTCCGCGATCTGCCGGTGCGCGGGATGCTGGGTGCGCGTGGCGCTCATCGGACGACTCCGGGTCGGGTTTTGGCGTTATCGGCCACGGTCATGTGGTGCGCGGCGGACGGGCTCTTGACGGCGCCGGCGTTGGCGACGCGCTTCGCGGGCGCGGCTTTCGGCGCATTCGAAGGCGTATTCGACGTCGACGGCGCATTGGCGACCGCCGTGGACGAAGCGCTGTCGTCGGACACGACGAGCTGCTTGACCGGCATATCGGGCGGCACGTTGAGCGAGCGCAGCGTATCGCCGACGATGCCCGAGAACACCGGACCCGACACCGCGCCACCAAAGTGGCTGCCTGCGGTCGGTTCATCCACCGTTACGGCGACGACGATGCGCGGGTTGGGCATCGGCGCCATGCCGACGAACGACGCGCGATACTTCGAGCGGTCGTAGCCGTGCGGGCCGTGCTTGTACGCCGTACCGGACTTGCCGCCCACGCGGTAGCCGGGCACGGCCGCATCCGGCGAAGTACCCTGCTTCGACACCACGCTTTCGAGCATCGTGCGCACTTCGCGCGCGGTCGTAGGCGCGAACACCTGGGTGCCGACCACCGGTTGGTCGTCGCCCGGATGGCGGAAGATCGACACCGGCAGGATCTGGCCGTCATGCGCGATGGCCGTGTAGGCGCGCGCCAGCTGGAACAGCGACACCGACAGACCGTAGCCGTACGACATGGTCGCCTGCTCGATGCGACGCCAGCTTTTCCACGGACGCAGACGCCCAGGCGCCGCGCCGGGGAACCCGACCTTCGGCGCTTGCCCGAGACCGATGCTGGTGTACATGTTCCACATTTCTTCGGGCCGGAGCGTCATCGCGATCTTGGTCGCGCCAATGTTCGACGACTTCTGGATCACGCCGCCCACCGTCAGCACGCCGAAACCGGCGTCGTCGGTAATGGTCGCGCCGTCGAGGGTGAAGTGGCCCGCGCCCGTATCCACCAGTGTAGTCGGCGAGACGCGGTGCAAATCGAGGGCCAGCGACACCGTGAACGGCTTCATGATCGAGCCCGGCTCGAACACGTCCGTCAGGATGCGGTTGCGCAACTGCTCGCCGGTCAGGTGCGAGCGATCGTTCGGGTTGTACGTGGGATAGTTGACGAGCGCGAGCACTTCGCCCGTGCGCACGTCCACCACCATCGCGGCGCCCGCCTTGGCCTTGAACTTCTCGACCGCGGCCTTCAGGTTCGAATACGCGATGTATTGAATCTTGCTGTCGATCGACAGTTCGACGTCCTTGCCATCGTGCGGCACGACGGTTTCATCCACATCTTCGATGATGTGGCCCATGCGGTCCTTGATGACGTGGCGAATGCCCGGCACGCCCGCCAGAATCTTCTGGTCGGACAGTTCCACGCCTTCCTGGCCCTCGTCTTCCACGTTGGTGAAGCCGATCAAGTGGGCCGTGACGTCGCCTTCCGGATAGAAACGTTTGTATTCGTTGCGCTGATAGATGCCCGGAATGTCGAGCGCCGTGATCTGCTGCGCGACGTCGAGCGGCACCTGACGCTTCACATAGACAAAGGTTTTGTCTTCCGAGAGCTTCGCGCGCAGGTCTTTGCTCGACATGTCGAGCAGCTTGCCGAGCTGGTTCAGCTTGTCAGCGCCGAGGTCGTCGGGCACGGCTTCTGGGATCGCCCAGATGGCGCGCACGGGCAGGCTCGTCGCGAGCACGAGGCCGTTACGGTCGAGAATCTTGCCGCGCGTGGCGGGCAGTTCGATGGTGCGCTGATAGCGGCTTTCGCCCTGCTTCTGATAGAAGGCGTTGCCCGGTCCCTGAATCCAGAACGCACGCGCGGCGAGCGCGACGAACGCCATGAACAGCATGAAGACGACGAGCTTCGAGCGCCACATCGGCAGGCGCACGGAGAGAATCGGATTGGCGCTGAAGGCGACGCTCTTGCGGCTGTTGCCCTTTTTCATCGCGTGCCTCCACGGCGGCCGTTGGCGCTGGCCGGGGCCGACGCCGTTGCAGGCGCGGAAACAGGCACAGGCGCGTCCACTGCGGTGGCCGCGCCCGGTGCGAGCGTCAGGTATTGCGTGCGTCCGGTCGTCACGGGCTGCATCTTGAGCGAATCGGTAGCGAGCTGTTCAACGCGCGACGTCCGTGACAGCGCGCTCTGCTGATATTGAAGCTGTGCGTAGTCCTGCTGGAGCTGACGCTCCTGCGACTGCGCGCGTTGCAACTGGATGAAGATCTGCCGCTGCTGATTGGTGGCGTTCACGACTGACAATGCGCAGCCCATGACGACGATCAGCAGGAAGATGTTCAGGCGATTCATGGCGTGATGCGCTCCGCAATGCGCATCACGGCCGAACGGGCGCGCGGGTTCGCCGCGACTTCTTCGTCGCTGGCGAAAACGCGTCCGAGCAGCTTCAGGGGCGGGCTGGGCAGATCGACGGCGCGGATCGGCAAACGGCGATCGATTGCCGGCGTCGTGGCATTAGCCTGCATGAACCGCTTCACGATCCGGTCTTCCAGCGAATGGAAGCTGATGACCACGAGCCGCCCCCCCTGTTCCAGCAACGACAGTGCTGCTTCTAGAACGACCTGCAGCTCCGCAAGCTCTTGATTGACGTGAATCCGTATAGCTTGAAAGGTGCGGGTTGCCGGGTCCTTACCCTTCTCACGGGTTTTGACGGCGTTAGCCACGATTTGGGCAAGCTCGCCCGTGCTGTCGAGAGGCCCGAGACGGTCGGACTCTGCCCGGCGAGCAACAAGCGCCTTTGCAATCTGAAAAGCAAACCGTTCTTCCCCATAATCTCGAATCACCTCCGTCAGTTCCTGCAACGTGGCCCGCGCGAGCCAGTCGGCAGCGGACTCGCCGCGCGTCGGGTCCATCCGCATGTCGAGCGGACCATTGGCGCGGAAACTGAAGCCGCGCTCCGGGTCGTCGATTTGCGGCGACGACACGCCCAGGTCCAGCAAAATCCCCGACACACGCCCTACCCCGCGCTCCGCCATGGCGTCGCGCAGTGAAGCAAAACTTTCGTGCACGATCGAGAACCGCGCGTCGCCCACCTGTTCGGCGGTGGCGATCGCCAGCGGGTCCTTGTCGAACGCGATCAGCCGGCCGCTTTCCGCCAGCCGGCCGAGCACGGCGCGGCTGTGGCCGCCGCGCCCGAACGTGCCGTCCACATAGACGCCGTCCGCGCGCGTGACCAGCGCATCGACCGCTTCATCGAGCAGCACCGTGCGATGCTGCAATCCTTGTCCCATCGCAGATGCCATAGCGTTTTTAACCCGCGATCAGAACGTGAAATTCTTCAAGGCGTCGGGCATGCCCTGAGCCATCGCCGCCTGTTCCTTCGCGGCGTAGGTCTGCGCATCCCACAACTCAAAATGACTACCCATGCCAAGCAGCATGACTTCCCTTTCCATTCCCGCTGCAAGACGTAATTCAGGTGAGACGAGCACGCGGCCCGCGCTGTCGACATCGACGTCGGAAGCGTTGCCGAGAAAGATGCGGCGCCACCAGTGCGCGTCCATCGGCAAGGCGGCGACTTTGGCGCGGAACACTTCCCATTCGGGGCGCGGAAATAGCAACAGGCAGCCGTCCGGGTGCTTGGTGATCGTCACCCGGCCTTCTGCCTGTTGTTGCAGCGCGTCCCGATAGCGAGACGGAATCGACATCCGTCCTTTCGCATCGAGTGTCAGCGCCGACGCCCCCTGGAACAATTTGCTCCCCTCTCGCGGCGTCGTTCGCCGCCCGTCTAAATCTCAGGAAATTTACCCGAATACATCTTTGAAATCACACAAAAATACACTTTCTCACACTGTCTCCCACTTTAGAGGAAGGCCTTTCGAGGGTCAAGGTGGGCTGCACGTTTTTTGACGAAATTTATCCGCTAGAACAAGGACTTAGCGGCGCCTGTTCAAGTCAGCGTTAAAACCAAAAAACGTTATGAATGAACGAGCTAACGCAGGTTGTGAAGGTGATACGTGAAATGCGCGGTGAAAAGCGCGATGGTGCGGGGGCTTGGGAGGGATTTAACCGGGCGGTTGAAGGCGGTGAAAGACGTGGTGAAAGCGGTTCAAACAGCGGACCGGCGAAGCATACCGGTCCGCGTGAGCATCTCAAAGTAAAGCTTAAATATAGTAGGCGGTGCGGGTCATCACTTTCGATGCCGCGCGCATGAGCGAGCGCACCGGCAGCGGCAGTTCGATACCGCCGAGATCCGTGGCCGACTTCGCGTGAGCGATCTCGTCGGTACGCATCTGCTCGACGATCGCACGCGATTCGAGGTCGGCGGGCGGCAGCGCGTCGAGGTGACTGTCCAGGTGATGCTCGACCTGGCGCTCGGTTTCGGCCATGAAGCCCAGGCTCACCTTGTCGCCCAGACGCCCCGCCGCGAGACCGATCGCCAGCGCCCCCGCATACCAGAGCGGATTGAGCAGGCTCGGACGCGAATCGAGCGCTTCCAGACGGCGCGCGGTCCATGCGAGATGGTCCTCTTCCTCGCGCGCGGCCTGCTCGAACGAGGCCTTGAGCGTGGGCGAGCGCGTCGCGAGTTTTTGCGCCTGATAAAGCGCCTGCGCGCAGACTTCGCCGACGTGATTCACGCGCATCAGGCCGGCGGCATGCGAGCGCTCGGCGGCCGTGAGTTCGCCGGGCAGCGAAGCCGCGCCGGAGCCACCCGTGGCGAGCGCCGCGTCGGCGGTCGCGACCTGAGCGGACACGGCGTCGGGAGACGGTTGCGGCATCGGCCGCGACATGCGCGACACGCCAGTGATCGAACGCAGACCGCGATCGAATTCGGTAATCAAGTCGTCAAACATCATCCAGCCTTCCTCCATGCGCACGGCGAAACGGGTCGAAACGGGCCACATGAATGGCCCGCTCGAATGGACCGCCTGAAGCGCCGCTCAAAGGCCGACCGACCGGCCGTTCAACGTCGCTACAGGAACACGCGCAGGCCCGTCAATAAGGGGCTGCGCCGATATCCAGGCGCATATTCTAGACCATGTTGTGTAAACGAAACAGGTACTTAGGTGCACCTGGCTTTTCCTTTGTGGCCCCTAACCCTTTTGTTACATTACATGCCAACTTCTCGCGAAGTTAGCAGGCAAGGCCACCGCAAGACAAATAAATAGGCCTTGTTAAAAAGACGCATAAGAGCAGTAAAACACTGGAGATCATTCAATGAAGAAGTCGCTTCTCGCGCTCGCCGCGATGGGTGCGTTCGCGGGCGTCGCCCACGCTCAGAGCAGCGTCACGCTGTACGGCATCATCGACGAAGGTTTCAACATCAACACGAACTCGGGCGGCAAGCACCTGTACAACCTGTCGAGCGGCGAACTGCAAGGCAGCCGCTGGGGCCTGCGCGGTGCTGAAGACCTGGGCGGCGGCCTGAAAGCGATCTTCGTGCTCGAAAACGGCTTCGACGTGAACAACGGCAAGCTCGGTCAAGGTGGCCTGTTGTTCGGCCGCCAGGCGTATGTCGGCCTGAACAGCGCGCAGTTCGGCTCGGTCACGCTGGGCCGCCAGTACGACTCCGTGGTTGACTACGTCGGTCCGCTTGAAGTGGGCGACCAGTGGGGCGGCTACATCGCCGCTCACCCGGGCGACATCGACAACTTCAACAACGCGTACCGCACCAACAACACCGTCAAGTTCACCAGCGCGAACTACGCTGGCCTGACGTTCGGTGGCACGTACAGCTTCGGCGGCGCGGCTGGCGACTTCTCGCACAACCAGATCTGGTCGCTGGGCGCTGGCTATAACAACGGCCCGCTGGTCCTCGGCGTCGGTTATTTGAACGCGCGCACGCCGGCAGCTTCGGGTGGCCTGTTCAACAACAGCGGCACCACAACGGCAGCCAACGCCGCCGTGACTTCGTCGGTCTACTCGGGCTTCACGTCGGCCAATACGTACCAGGTGATCGGCGCAGGCGGCGCGTACACGTTCGGCGCAGCCACGTTCGGCATCACGTATTCGAACATCCGCTTCGCGAACCTGGGTTCGACCTACGCGCTGGCCGCCTACAAGGGCCAGTCGGCAACGTTCAACAACGCCGAAGTCAACTTCAAGTATCAGTTGACCCCGGCACTGCTGATCGGCGCGGCCTACGATTACACGCGCGGCGTGTCGATCAACGGCGGCTCGCGTGCCCAATATCACCAGGGCGCAGTGGGCGTGGACTACTTCCTGTCCAAGCGCACCGACGTCTACATCACGGGCGTCTACCAGCACGCACTGGGGGACACGATCAATGCCGCTGGCGAAACCGTCGCAGCCACGGCAAACATCAACAACCTCACGGGTTCGTCGAACCAGAACCAGTTCACGGCGCGCGTCGGCATCCGTCACAAGTTCTAAGAAAAACAGCCGTTTCAGTCTCAAAGGCGCCTTCGGGCGCCTTTTTTCTTTTCTGCGCGCCTGTTGTCGGCGCCGAACAACGAACGCGCCCAAAGCAAGAAAAAGAAAGGCCCACCCTTGCGGGCAGGCCTTCTCGATTCTTAGGCGAGGCGCCGTGGCGCCTGGTGCTTACGCGCGACCGTCGCGCAGTTCGCGGCGCAGGATCTTGCCGACGTTGCTCTTCGGCAGGTCGCTGCGGAATTCGATGAGCTTCGGCCGCTTGTAGCCCGTGAGCTGCGTCTTGCAGTACTCGAACACGTCCTTGTCGGTGAGCGCCTGATCCTTCTTGACGATATAGAGCTTCACCGCCTCGCCCGAATGCTGGTCGGGCACGCCCACCGCCGCCACTTCGAACACGCCGGGCAGCTTCGCCACCACGTCTTCGACTTCGTTCGGATAGACGTTGAAGCCCGACACCAGAATCATGTCCTTCTTGCGATCGACCAGCTTCACGTATCCGCGCGTATTCATCACGCCCACATCGCCGGACTTGAAGAAGCCGTCGGCGGTCATGACCTTCGCCGTCTCTTCCGGACGCTGCCAGTAGCCCGCCATCACCTGCGGACCGCGAATGCAGATCTCGCCCGCTTCGCCCACCGGCAGTTCGTTGCCGCTATCGTCACGAATCGAGATTTCCGTGGACGGCAGCGGCAGGCCGATGGTGCCCGTGTATTCCGTCGCGGTGGTCGGATTGCAGGTGACGCTCGGCGAGGTTTCCGACAGACCGTAGCCTTCGACGATCGGCGTCTGCGTGCGCTCGTACCAGCGTTTGGCCACGGCTTCCTGCACCGCCATGCCGCCGCCATTGGCGACCAGCAGATGCGAGAAGTCGAGCTTGTCGAAATCCGGATGGTTGAGGATCGCGTTGTAGAGCGTGTTGACGGCCGGGAACGTCGTGATCGAATAGCCGTGCAGTTCCTTGATCATGCCCGCGATGTCGCGCGGGTTCGGAATCAGCACCGCGAGGCCGCCCGTGCGCATCGTCAGCAGACCGCAGACGGTGAGCGCAAACACGTGATACAGCGGCAGCGCCGCGACCGTCACCGCCTGCGTGCCCGCGGGCAGGCGCGCAAGCGCGGGCTCGGTCCACGCCGCCGATTGCAGGACGTTGGCGATCAGGTTGCTATGCAGCAGCGTCGCGCCCTTCGACACGCCGGTCGTGCCGCCCGTGTACTGGAGGAAAGCGACGTCGCTGGGCTTCTGTTCGACGGGCTTGAAGCTGGCGCGCGCGCCGGCCGCGAGTGCGTCGTTAAATTTGACGTGGCCCGGCAGGCTCCACGCCGGCACCATCTTCTTCACGCGGCGCACCACGAAATTGACGATGAAGCCCTTCGCGCCCAGCAGATCGCCCATCGACGCCACGACGACGTGCTTCACGCGCGTCTGCGCGATCACGGCTTCGAGCGTGTTGGCGAAATTCTCAAGAATGATGATGGCTTCCGCGCCGCTGTCCTTGAGCTGATGCTCCAGTTCGCGCGGCGTGTAGAGCGGGTTCACGTTCACCACCACGTAGCCCGCACGCAGTATCGCGGCGAGCGCGACCGGGTACTGCAGCACGTTCGGCATCATGATCGCGATGCGCGCGCCGCGCTCGATGCCGCGCGACTGGAACCACCCCGCGAGGCGCTTCGATAGATCGTCGAGCTGACCGTAAGTGATCGACTTGCCCATGCACGCGAACGCGGGCTTCGAGCGATTGGCGTTGAAGCTCTCCGTGAGCAGCGCCGTGATGGACGCGTATTGGCTCGCGTCGATTTCCGCGGGCACGCCGGGCGGGTACGATTTCAGCCAGACTTTATCCATGCGGCGTCTCCTCCTCAGGTATTTTTCGAATGGTCGTGCTAAAACGCCGATCGTAGCACGCGCCCTGCGCTTTTCTGCCGCGAATCAGCGAGTTAGAAAGCCCCCTCGAAATACGCAGGGGGACGATTTTTCTGTGACAGGTTAAGGGTTTACGCGCGCTCGACTTCGACGAGGCAGTCGTAGAACGTGGCCGAGCCGCCCAGATCGGTGAGCGCCTGGCTGGTCACTTCGTTGGCGTTGCGGCCGTCCGGCGCGAGCTTTTTCCACCAGATCGACAGACCCACGACCAGGCCTTCGCGCGCGCGTTCGGAGACGCGTGCGCGTGCCTGCATCGAGCCGCGATCGTTGAAGATGCGCACCTGATCGCCATCCGCGATGTTGCGGTGAGCGGCGTCGGCGGGATGGAGATCGACGTGCGGTTCGCCTTCGGTTGCGCGCAGGCTTTCGACATTCACGAAGGTGCTGTTCAGGAAGTTGCGCGCGGGCGGCGAGATCATCGCGAGCGGATAACGCGCGGCTAGTTCGGGCGCGTAATCGGCGGATTCGTACGGCGGCAGATAGTCGGGCAGCGGATCGAGACCGGCCTGCGCCAGCGCTTCGCTATAGAACTCGCACTTGCCCGTGGGCGTGCGAAAACCGCCGTTGGCGAACGGCGCATCGGCGATATCGAGTTTGATCCACGCGTTGTCCTTGAGCGTCGACCAGCCCGCGCCGTTGAAGGCGGGATCGCTCCAGTCGAATGCACGGGCAGCCACTTCCTCGTCGCTTTCGAACAGCGCGGGTTCGGTCAGCCCCATCGCGCGCGCGATCGAGCGGAAGATTTCCGTGTTCGGGCGCGCTTCGCCCACCGGCGCAATCGCAGGCAAATTCGCCATGACGTGCGTGTGGCCGTAGGACTTGTGGACGTCCAGATGCTCAAGCTGGGTCGTGGCGGGCAGCAGCAGATCGGCGTAATCGGCGGTGTCGGTCTGGAACTGCTCCAGCACGATCGTGAAGAGGTCCTCGCGCGCGAAGCCTGCCGCCACTTTCGCCGAATCGGGCGCAACCGCGACCGGGTTCGAGTTGTAGACGATGACCGCTTCGATCTTCGGGCCGAACCTAGCGTCGCCCATGTTGGTGAGCGCGTCGCCGATCTGGTTCATGTTGACGATGCGCGGCTGATGCTTCGGCCAGCCAGGAATCAGGTCGGGACGCTGCAGCGCGTTCGCATCGACCGGCGCCCAGCCCGACGACGACAGCAGCACGCCGCCCGCACGGTCGCGCCATGCGCCCGTCAGCGCGGGCAGGCAGGCAATCGCACGCACCGCGTTGCCACCGCCGCGCACGCGCTGCAGGCCGTAATTCATGCGGATCGACGCTTTGCGCGTGGACGCGTAGAGGCCCGCAAGATCGACGATGGTCTGTTCATCGATGCCGCAGATCTGCGCCACACGCGCGGGCGTGTAGGTGAGCGCGCGCGCCTTCAGTTGCTCGTAGCCATGCGTGTGGGCAGCGATGTAATCGTGATCGAGCCGGTCTTCGGTGATCAGCACGTGCATCATGCCGAGTGCAAGCGCGCCATCGGTGCCGGGCTTCGGCGCGATGTGCTGATGACACTTTTCGGCCGTCAGCGAGCGATAAGGGTCGATCGCGATGAGCTTCGCGCCGTTGCGCTTCGCTTCCTGCGCGCGGGTCCAGAAATGCAGATTCGAGGCGATCGGATTCGCGCCCCAGATGATGATCACTTCGCTTTCGGCGAAATACTCGGTGAGCATGCCGAGGCCCGCGCCGTAGGTATAGCGCAGGCCCGCCGCGCCCGCCGCCGCGCAGATCGTGCGATCGAGCCGCGACGCGCCGAGCTTGTGGAAGAAGCGCTGCGCGATGCTGTCGCCCTGCACGAGGCCCATGGTGCCCGCATAGCTGTACGGCAGGATGGCTTCGGGCGCGCGCTGCGCAATCTCGCTCAGGCGCGTGGCCGCGATTTCGCAGGCTTCGTCCCAGCTGATCGGCTCGAAACGCCCTTCTCCCTTGGCGCCGACACGCTTCATCGGCTGCGTCAGACGCTTGGGATGGTGCACGCGTTCGGCGTAGCGTGTGACCTTCGTGCAGAGCACGCCTTGGGTCGGCGCATGGTCGGGGTCGCCGCTCACTTTGATCGCCCGGCCATTTTCGACGGTGACGCGCATTGCGCAGGTGTCGGGGCAGTCGTGGGGACAGACTGCGCGGGCAAATTCGGCTCGGGCGTTCATGGGATTTGTGTGGCTAAGGGCTATCAATGGCGTGATTTTATTATGTTCGGCGTGCGCTGCCGCGGCGTGCCCGGACGCTTGCTGCGAAAAAAAAGCTTGAGCGTAAAATGGCCAGACCATGCCCGCTGTCAGAAGCAGTGGGCACTCCTATTCTGCGCATAGTGTGCAATGCGCCAGCCACGAGTCAGCCATGAAACTGATCCCGGAAATCCAGGCCGCCCAAGGCGAAATCCAGGGCCTACGACGAACGATCCACGCCCATCCCGAACTGCGCTACGAAGAGACCCGCACTTCCGAGCTGGTAGCCTCCAAGCTCGCGGAATGGGGTATCGAAGTGCATCGAGGGCTGGGCAAAACCGGCGTCGTCGGTGTGCTCAAACGCGGCAACGGCACGCGCTCGATCGGACTACGCGCCGATATGGATGCGCTGCCGATTCAGGAACTCAATACCTTCGACCATCGCTCGCACAACGACGGCAAGATGCACGCGTGCGGACACGATGGCCATACGGCGATGCTGCTGGGCGCGGCGCAATATCTCGCGCAGCATGGGCAGTTCGACGGCACAGTGGTGTTCATTTTCCAGCCCGCCGAGGAAGGCGGCGCGGGTGCCAAGGCCATGATCAAGGATGGCTTGTTCGAGCGCTTTCCCGTCGACGCGGTATTCGGGATTCACAACTGGCCTGGCATGCCGGCGGGTGTCTTCGGCGTGACCGAAGGGCCGATCATGGCGTCGAGCAACGAGTTTCGTATCGATATCAGCGGGGTTGGCTCACATGCCGCGCTGCCGCACAACGGGCGCGACCCGGTCTTTACGGCGGTGCAGATCGCGAATGGGCTGCAAAGCATCATCACGCGCAACAAGAAGCCACTGGATACCGCGGTGCTGTCGATTACGCAGATTCATGCTGGCGATGCCGTCAACGTCGTGCCGAATACAGCATGGCTTGCGGGCACGGTGCGGACATTTACGACGGAAACGCTCGATCTGATCGAAGCTCGCCTGCGCAAGATCGCCGAAAACACCGCCGAGGCGTATGACTGTTCTGTCGAAGTGAGTTTCCTGCGCAACTATCCGCCGACGGTGAATAGCAGTGCGGAAGCGCAGTTTGCAGCGGAGGTGATGCGGGAAGTCGTGGGCGACGATCGTGTCGACGACAAGGTCGAGCCGACCATGGGCGCCGAGGACTTTTCGTTCATGCTGCTGGAGAAACCAGGCTGTTATGCGTTTCTCGGTAATGGCGACGGCGGGCATCGTGATGCCGGGCACGGCGCTGGACCTTGCATGCTGCATAACGCGAGCTATGACTTCAACGATCAGCTGCTGCCGGTTGGTTCTTCGTACTGGGTGAAGCTCGCGACGAAGTTTCTCGCGCAGCAGTGAGGTGTGCGCTGCGTGGTTGCTGGAATGCAAAAAGCCGTCCCTTGGGGACGGCTTTTTCTTTGGCGCATCTTTTCGCACGCCTGTTTTCAGCGCGTAAACGCCAGAACCCCGGTTCTCTTGCGGAGATACCGGGGTTCTGGACTTGCAGCATAAGGAGCCTGACGATTACCTACTTTCACACGGGCAATCCGCACTATCATCGGCGTGGAGCTGTTTCACGGTCCTGTTCGGGATGGGAAGGGGTGGGACCAGCT
>NZ_VWWJ01000035.1 GCF_011753055.1 Burkholderia sp. Ax-1719
CTTCGCCGCCGGCCTGTGCGGCTTCAACGGCGCGCTCGCGGCGCTGGCCGCCAGCGCACTCGGGCCGCGCGCCGCGATCTGTGCGACGATGCTCGCCGCGGCGCTGCATCTGGCCGCGGTACGCCTTGGCCTGCCCGCGATGACCGCGCCATTCGCGCTCGCAGGCTGGAGCGTGCATCTTGCCTGGCGCTGGCTGGATCAAAGCCTGCGCCAACCGGACAACCCCACCGCGCGCTGAAGGAGCCGCCATGTCATTCGCCCATCGCCCGACCGGCATCGCCGACGCCACGCCGGTTAGCGCAGCGGAGCGGCAACTGCGCATCGATCTGGCCGCCGCCTACCGCCTGATCGCGCTCTACGGCTGGGACGACCTGATCTACACGCACGTTTCCGCCGCCATACCGGGCGAGCCGGGCCGCTTCCTGATCAACCCGTTCGGCCTCGCCTTCGACGAAGTGTGCGCCTCGAATCTCGTCAAGATCGACACGGAAGGCCGCATCGTCGGCCATAGCGATCACCCCGTGAACGCGACCGGCTTCGCGCTGCACGCCGCCGTGCACCTCGCGCGCGCCGATGCCGTCTGCGTCATGCATCTGCACAACACCGCGGGCATCGCCGTGTCGATCCAGCGCGACGGCCTGCTGCCTGCCTCGCAGCATGCGCTGCGCTTCTACGGCCAACTGGCGTGGCACGACTACGAAGGCCTCGCGTTTACGCCCGCCGAAGGCGCGCGCCTCACGACGAGCCTGGGCAACAAACCCGCGATGCTGCTGCGCAATCACGGCACCCTCACCACCGGCCGCACCGTCGCCGAAGCCTTCGTGCTGATGGCGACGCTCATCAAGGCCTGCGAGATCCAGTTGCAGGCGCAGGCAGGCGGCGTGCCGCTCGTTACGCCGCCGCCCGAAGTCTGCGCGCGCACCGCCACGCAGCTGTTCGACGGCGGCGCCATCGAAGGCGAACTCGAATGGCCCGCGCTGCTGCGCAAGCTCAATCGCCTCGACCCGTCGTATCGGGACTGAATTCGCCTACATCGCTTTCCACTTCAACCCAGGAGCTCTTCATGCCCACGTTCCACGTCGAACTGTTCGAAGGCCGCAGCGTCGAGAAAAAACGCGAACTCGCCGCCGCACTCACCGAAACCACCGTCAAAGTGCTGGGCTGCGACGCCCAATCCGTCGACATCATTTTCCACGACGTCAAGCCGGAAAACTGGGCGACAGCCGGCAAGCTCTGGAGCGATCCGCGCTAATCCCGCGCTAATCGCTTCCAGGCTGATTAAATCGGTATCCTGATTATTTTTATGCGAAGCGCCGCCTTGCCGTCGGTGCTTCGCCTCCCCTCCAGGCTAAGTTCCAAAAATCCGGTTCGAACACCGTTTCTTCGCGCACCTGGGCCAATTGACGCACCACGCGCGCGCACCTTGAAAATTGACGCATATTGCCGCAGCGCGCACCTCTTGCGCTAGATCAAGTCTCAGCAACACTCGCGTTTAAATTAATCCATATCAATGCTTTAGCGCAGTCAATCGCCGCCTGATGATTGACTACTGCGACATGCTGGCGCATATCGCGGCGCAGCAAAACGCACGCGCTTCCCCTACGCTTACGTCCATTCGCACGACGCTTCGCGCGACGGTTTCCCCGCCGCCGCACTGCGCGCGCCGTGCAGAGTTTTCCGACGCATAAGCAAGCAACACGTACGCATAAGGCACGCACATGCCCCCGTCACTCCCCGCACTGCCGGCCATATCGGCATTCGATCTGGCCCGGCTCCAGTTCGCCTTCACGGTCTCCTTCCACATCGTCTTTCCGGCGCTCTCCATTGGCCTCGCGAGCTTTATCGCGGTGCTCGAAGCGTGCTGGCTCAAGACGCGCCAACCCTTCTACAAAGAGCTCTGCCACTTCTGGTCGAAGATCTTCGCCGTGGCCTTCGGCATGGGCGTCGTCTCCGGCGTGGTGATGAGCTATGAGTTCGGCACCAACTGGGCCGGCTTTTCTTCGTTCGCCGGTCCCGTCACCGGGCCGCTGCTGATGTACGAGGTCATGACCGCGTTCTTCCTGGAAGCGGGCTTCCTCGGCATCATGCTGTTCGGCTGGAACCGCGTGAGCGAGCGCGCCCACTTTGGCGCGACGCTGATGGTCGCCATCGGCACGCTGATTTCGACGTTCTGGATTCTCGCCTCCAATAGCTGGATGCAGACGCCGCAAGGCTTCAAGATCGAAGATGGCCACGTGGTCCCCACCGACTGGTTCAAGATCATCTTCAATCCGTCGTTTCCGTACCGCCTCGCGCATATGGCGATCGCCGCGTTTATCGTCGCCGCGCTCGTGGTGGCCGCGACGGGCGCATGGCACCTGCTCAAGGGCCGCCGCGATCCGGCCGTGAAGAAGATGTTCTCGATGGCGCTGGGTCTGCTGTTGATCCTCGCGCCGGTGCAAGCCTTCGTGGGCGACGCGCATGGTTTGAACACGCGTGAATACCAGCCCGCCAAGATCGCCGCGATCGAAGGCATCTGGGACACCGAACACGGCGGCACCGCGCTCAACCTGTTCGGCATCCCCGACATGAAAGCCGAAACCACCCGCTACGCCGTGCAGGTTCCGCACCTGGGCAGCCTGATTCTCACGCATAGCTGGGACGGCGAAATTCGCGGCCTCAAGACCTTCCCGCCCGAAGATCGCCCGAATTCGACGCTGATTTTCTGGACCTTCCGCGTGATGGTCGGCTTAGGCATCCTGATGATCGTGCTGGGTGTGGCCGGATGGTGGCTGCGCAAACGCGGCACGCTCTATGAATCGCGTCTGTTCCAGCGCTTCACGCTGCTGATGGGCCCGACCGGGTTCATCACGCTGCTGGCAGGCTGGATCACGACCGAAGCGGGCCGCCAGCCCTGGGTGGTGTATGGCGTGATGCGCACCGCGCAGGCAGTGTCGCCGCTCACCGCGCAGCAAGTCGGCATTTCGCTGATGGCCTTCGTGTTCGTGTATTTCCTCGTGTTCGGCACGGGCATCTATTACCTGCTCAAGCTGATGCGCAAAGGCCCGGCGCTGCCCGGCGCGGGACACGACGGCAATCATGGCGGCGATGACAACCATCGCGTAGTGGAAGCCCATCCCGCGATCGCGGCGAACCAGACCGCGCGCCGTCCGATGGCCGCCGTCGACGAGCTGATCGACGCCTGACGCGCGCGGCCGTCGACTCGCAGCGATCCTACATACGCACACAGCAACCGCACACAGAAACGAGGCAACGCAACATGGATGTCACCGTCATCTGGGCCGCGATCATCGCGCTCGGTCTTTTACTCTACGTCGTGCTGGACGGCTTCGATCTGGGCATCGGCATCGTCTTCCCGTTCTTCCCGGACGAAGAAGAACGCAACCTGATGATGAACACGGTCGCGCCCGTGTGGGACGGCAACGAAACCTGGCTCGTGCTGGGCGGCGCGGGGCTGTTCGCCGTGTTTCCCATCGTCTACTCGACGGTGCTCTCGGCGCTCTATCTGCCGCTGATCTTCATGCTCGCCTGCCTGATCTTCCGCGGCGTGTCGTTCGAGCTTCGCGCCAAGGCCAATCGCACCAAGCATCTGTGGGATCTGGCGTTCATCGGCGGTTCGACCGGCGCGGCGTTCTTCCAGGGCATCGCGCTGGGGGCGTTCCTGCAAGGTATTCCGATGCAGGACGGCCATTTCGCGGGCGACGCCTTCGGCTGGCTCACGCCGTTCAGCCTGCTGACGGGCTTTGGCCTCGTGGCCACGTACGCGCTGCTCGGCAGCTGCTGGCTGGTCGCCAAGACCGAGGGCGATCTGCAACGCCGTCTGCACAAGCTCGTCTGGCCGCTGACGGTCATGCTGCTCGGCTTTATCGCGCTGGTGAGCCTGTGGACGCCGCTGCAAGATCCGTCGATCGCCAATCGCTGGTTCTACTCGGGCCTGTTCTGGCGTCTTGCGCCGGTCCCGCTGCTGGTGGTGGCCTGCACCGTCTGGATGCGCTGGGCCGTGCAGTCGCGCCATCACAAGACGCCGTTCATGGCCGCGCTCGCGCTGGTGCTGCTCGGCTATGTCGGCCTGCTCGTCAGCCTGTGGCCCTACGCGATTCCGCAGCACCTGACGCTCTGGCAAGCCGCCGCGCCGCGCGAAAGCCAGACCTTCACGCTGATCGGCGCATCGTTCATCCTGCCCATCATCCTGGCGTATACGGCGCTCGGTTACTGGGTCTTCCGAGGCAAGCTCAATCATGGCGACGCTCACCACTACCACTAAGTCCACATCGACAAAACGCGCCCTGCCCGGCTGGCTCTGGTTCGTGCTGCTGTGGTGCGGCGGCGTGGCCGGGGCGGTGTCGCTCGGCTACGTGTTCAAGATCTTCATGAACCTCACCTTGTTCGCCGTGAAATAACGCACCACCCACGCACAATCAGCCCACAACCCGCCCACAAGCGTGCGCCCAGCCGCACCTGACCCGCGCGCCGCGTTAGACTGTAGGCCATCTGTAACTTCGATCACAAGAACCATGCAACAGATGACCTTCATGGAATGCGTGAAACGCGCGTGGGTGAGCGCCGGGGAAGCCGTCACGCGCATGCCCGCCGTGGTGCTGGGCGCCTTTGTCCTCTACGCCGCGCTCGGCTGGCTCGCGCTGGCCGGCCGGCCGATCCCGGGCGAAGGCGATGTGCCGTCCGCCGGGCTGATCCTGCTGGGCAATCTGGCGTCAATCTTCAACGCCCTCGTCTATCTCTGGTTCACGCTCAAGGTCTACCGCTTTGTGCTGCTCGGCGAGCTGACGGCGCCCATCATGCCCAACGGCGCGCGTCCGATGCTGCGCATGCTGGGCCTGGGCGTACTGATGTGTCTGTTCTTTATCGGCTCCGGCGCGGGGCTGTGGATCGCACTGAGGCCACAGAACGAAGCGAGCGAGCTCTTTCTCGCGCTGGTCGTCGCGGCTATCTGGATGTTCATTGGCGTGCGCGTGTGCCTGCTTTATCCGGCGCTGGCGATTGGCGGGCGCTTTTCGCTGGGCGCGGCCTGGCGCGACACGAAAGGACACTTCTGGAATCTGCTCGGCGTCTCGTGCCTGGCGGCGCTGCCGCTGCTCGTGTGCGGTTTGATCGCGCTGATCGGCATGGGTCTCGCGGGCATCTCGCCCGCTGTGGTGCAGACGCCTGGCTGGTTCACGGCGCTGGCCATCATGCAGAGCGTCGCCAATCTGGCTTTCGCGCTGCTCACCAGCTCGGCGCTGGCGTGGCTCTATCGGCGCTATGCGAATGCGCTGGGGACGTCCGGCAATCCGGCAGCTTCCACGCACTGAGCTTGCTGCCCGGCGGTTCAAACGCCGTGCGGCCGGGGTCGACGTCCGCAAGCGCTTGCAAAGCGGACTCGACCCATGCTGATGCGCGGCGTTATCAGGCCTGAGCGACTGGGGCGACTGATTCGGCCTGCGCACCCAATAGATTGCGTCGGACCCACTCTTCGAGCGAGCAAACCCCGATCCCTCGCCGTGCGTTGAAGGTCTGGCTCATGTCCCACGCAACGCCGCGCCCCTGTGCGAACACGACGCGATACTTCCTCAAGGCATTCTGCGGCTCCCCGGCCAACTGCCGCTGCAGCTCCGGCACGCTCCATTCGCTGCGACGGACCTTGACGCCAAGGACCCTGTCGAGCGTATCGGCAACTTCCCGCCAGGTCACCGTATCGCCAGCGACATGCACGACCTGGTTCACGATGCGTGGCTCGGCGAACACGACTTCTACCGTCAATGCGGCGATGTCGTCGGCCGTCGTCACCGTGACGGCATTGTCCCAGCCGCCCAGCGCGTTCACGGTCAGAGTCGCCAGATCGACCACACCGAACGACTTCTCGAACACGAAGCTCGTGAACATGCCTGTCGAAACGATGACCCATTGGGTACGCGATTGCGCACGTAGAAGATCGCGCACGTCGAGTTGTTCGTCGAACAGATCCTGAGCGCTGCCTCTGCCGATCACGTCGTAGTCGACGCCGAACTGCCACGGAAAATATCGCTCGACGCCGGCATCCAGGGCCGCTTGCGCGATCTTGCGTTGCACGCCGGGACCGCCTGCAAATCCGGTGCACGAGATGACCGTATCGAAACGCGCGAAAATCGCGGCGAGTTCAGCACTCGTTTGCGCAGCAAGATCGGCTTCGACGAATTCAATGCCCAGCGCACGCAATTCGGCCACGTCCTTTTGTTTAGCCGGATCCGCCGACGCTATCGTCGAGGGACGAAGCAATACCGCGATGCCCAGGTTGTCCGCGTGCCTCGCACGTCGGGACAGGCTGCGCAGCATGGCCATGCCGAGTTCACCGACGCCAAGAACAAGAATTGAGCTGTTGTTCAACATATGCGTTACCCATCGAGAAAAGAGGGATTGAGGAACGGCCCCAACGCGCAAATTCATATGCAAGAGCGGCCGTCGAACGAAACGCAGTGTAGTGGCGCGCCTGCTGCCCATTGTTCGTGATGCGTGAATACACAAAGCGGTGCCAAGCGCACCGGCCGAATGCGTCGGGCGGCGTCGGGTTGGTAACATGAGGCCGTTATTGGCCAGATCAGGCAGTCGCCTCCGCTGCCCAGCGCGCTCATGGATAAACTTCAAGCGATGACCATTTTTGTACGGGTCGTCGAGGCACAAAGCTTCAGCAAGGCCGCCGAGACCTTGTCGATGCCGCGATCGTCCGTCACGACGATCGTGAAGAATCTGGAAGCGCATCTGCGCACTCCGCTGCTACGCAGAAGCACGAGAAGCCTGAGTCTGACCGAGGCGGGCGCGCGATACTTTGCGTCGTGCCAGGTCGTTCTCGCGGAAGTGGCCAACGCGGAGAGCCAGTTATCGGCTACCGCTGACGCGCCGCGTGGGCGCGTGCGGGTGGATATGCCTGGGGTGATCGGCCGGTCGATCGTCTTGCCCCGGTTGCACGAATTCGAAACCCGCTATCCGGATATCGAACTGGTGCTTGGACTGAGTGACCGGCCGTCGGATCTCATCTATGAAGGCATCGATTGCGCGATTCGCACCGGTGCGCTTTCCGATTCGACGCTGATCGCGCGACGCCTGGGGCAACTCGCCTGGTTGACCTGCGCGTCGCCCCGCTATCTGAAGCGCTATGGCGAGCCGGATTCTGTGGCGTCGCTCGACGCTCACAAAGTCATCAACTACCTGTCGAATGCGAGCGGGCGCCCCGTGGAATGGCGTTTCAGCATGGACGGCAAAGACGTGGCAATGACCATGCGCAGCCGGTTTTCCGTCAATGAGACAGAGGCTTATGTTCAATGTGGTCTGGAAGGCCTCGGCCTGATCCAGCTATCGGAGTTTGCGGTGTCGCCGTATCTTCGCAGCGGGCGGCTCAAGGAGGTGCTCGTCGACGCGAGGTGTACGCCCGTGCCGGTCTCTATTGTTTATCCGCAGGCGCGTGTGACGGTGGCGATCAGAGCGTTCGTGGACTGGATCGTCGAGATCGCAACGGCCGATCTGGCGCAGTGAACGGCTTCACCACACCCCAGGCACAAACCGATACCGCACCCGCTCCAGATACGCACGATAGCCCGGCAGCTCCGCGGCCAGTGCGCGCTCCTCACGCACCGCGCGCCAGCCTACACCCGCCACCATCACCGGCACCCACGCCAGCCCCCACCACGATCCCAGCATCAGCGGCGTGCCCGCCAGCAGCAGGATCGCGAACGCGTACATCGGATGGCGCAAGTGCTATCTATATATGCGGGCAAAAAATGTTCGAAAATCCGCCAGAAGCCTTACCCCACGGGCTTCTTGACGCAGCCCATCAGCAGTTGAGTCAGATTTTTCGCCACAAGCCGACCTGCGGAGGGGCCAATATGAGAGGCTGACCGCGGCCAAATTGAGACCCTCGACGGAGCCCCCCAGATTGCTGGCAATCGTCCGAGACCAAATGAGGTTGTCCTCAGAAACGGAAAGCGAAGCACGTCAGGCCGCTGGCAATGCACAGCCCGTCCTAGACAACGCGGACAGGAACGTCGGTGGCAGATGGGTCCCGCCTCAAATCCGTACCGTCCTGACCTGGCGGCTTGCCGAACATGCGGCGATATTCACGACTGAACTGGGATGGACTTTCATAACCTACGGCGAAACCGACCGCGGACACATCCTCGCATGTCGTCATCAGGCGCGTGCGCGCCGCCTGAAGGCGAATCTGCTTCTGGTACTGGATAGGGGTCATCGACGTGACGTTGCGGAAGTGCCGGTGGAACGATGTGACGCTCATGCCCGCTATCCCTGCAAGGTCCTCGATCCTTACCGCTTCTGCGAAATGACCGCGCAACCAGCGAACCGCACGCCCAATTTGAGACATCCGACTGTCTGCAAGGCCAATCTGCCGAACCATCGCGCCTTGTGGCCCATTGATCAACCGCCACAATATTTCGCGCTCAAGGGATGTGGCCAGGATCGGCACATCAGACGGCCTGTCGAGGAGGCGCAGCAGGCGTACTACCGGATCCGCGAGATCGCTTGACAGTTCACCTATGGCGATCCCGGAGCGGCCCTCTCCAACCGTGCGCGGGTTACCCGACTCAAGCAACAGGCCGGCGATGGCCTCTGGCCTGAGCATCAGACCCAATCCGAGATAGGGCTGCTCGGGAGTCGCCTCGACGACATATGCGTTAGCCGGCAAATCGACAGAAACGACCAGACATTGGCCGGCACGATAGCTGAACGCCTGCTTGCCGATCTCCACCCGTTTGGCGCCCTGGACAATCAGCGAAAACACGGGTTCGACGACTACCTGGCATGGCAATGTCGGTCCCGGTTCTCTGACGAGAAAAAGCCCGGGCATCAGCCTATGTGGCGCTAAATCAGGCCCGGCGTGCCTCGCAATTAGCGCTCGTAATTCATCAAGTGCAGCTGTCATCATTCGCTCAGTATCGCAGATTTGCGCGTCGCTTTTCTCCTGCCGAATAAGCGCAGCATTGGTAGGATTGTGCAGCGATTTGGCAGCTTCAATCTACCGGTGTCGATCCCGCCTTTGTTCTAATTGAACCGGAAATATTTTTCATGGAGAACGCAAATGGCACTCGATCATTACGTCACGCTCGGCCGTTCAGGCCTGCGCGTCAGCCCGCTCTGCCTTGGGGCGATGACGTTTGGTGAGGACTCTGGCTGGGGTTCGTCCGTAGAGGAATCCCAGGAGATCATGGACCGCTTCATCGCCGCCGGCGGTAACTTTATCGACACCGCGAACGGCTACACGGTAGGCCATTCCGAACAGATCATCGGCGATCACATCGGCCGCCATGCGTCGCGCCGCGATCGCCTCGTCCTGGCCACCAAATTCAGCAGCAATCTCTATCTCGGCGATCCTAACGGCGGAGGTTCAGGCCGCAAAGCCATCGTGAGCCAGTGCGAGAATTCGCTGCGTCGCCTGCAGACTGACTATATCGACCTGTACTGGCTGCACAATTGGGACATGAACACGCCGATCGACGAAACGATGGCAGCGCTCGACGACCTCATCCGTGCCGGGAAAGTGCGCTACATCGGAGTTTCGGATACCCCGGCATGGAAGATTGTGGAGGCGAACATCACAGCGCGTTTTCGAGGCTGGTCGCAGTTCATCGGCATGCAGATCGAATACTCGCTGCTGGAGCGCAGCGTCGAGGCAGAACTGGTGCCGATGGCTAGCGAACTGGGCCTTGGCATCACGCCGTGGTCGCCACTCAAGATGGGCCTTCTTTCCGGCAAATACACACGCGCCACAGCCTCCGACGCCGCGAATGCCGGTCGCGCGATGTTCATAAAAGAGCATTTCAACGAGCGCACTTACACGCTGATAGATGAACTCGAAAAGATCGCCCTGGCGCACGAATCGACCGTGGCCCGCATCGCGCTCGCCTGGGTGCGACAACAGCCTGGCGTGACGTCGACGCTCATCGGTGCGCGCCGAGTCAGCCAGCTCGACGACAACCTGCAGTCCATCGAGATCACACTGAGTGCTGAGGAGCTTGCGCATCTCGACAGCCTGACGAAGCCCTCGTTGCCATTCCCGCAAAACATGCAGTCGCTCTTTCCAGCGATCCATAACGGCGGGACGACGATTAACGGTGTCGCGGGCGGCCCTTCTATCATCATCCAGGAAGGCGTGACGCCGTACTGATGAAAATAACGCCGTCGTCGTCTGCTTTTCCTACGTATCTCATGAATGATTTGGGGCGCTGTATTTTGAGGAAGCAGGTCAAGACGTCGATGGCAATTGATGGTAACGCGATCGTCTTTTCAGGAAAGCTGCGCACCCGATCAGCTCGAATGGACGTCGCTCCGAAGGATATAAACGTCTGCTCTCGCTAGATGCAAATGACTCTTGTGGGGCCGTGCTCGGTCGGTTGCCCTACTTGATGGCGCCGCGGCTCATGCGAAACGCTTCGGGCCGCAGCCGGCCATGAGCGGTCGCTCGCGCAGCCAATGTTGTATGGCCGCTTCGGTGTCGATATGCGACAGTCATTGCGACCGCGGGCAGGTCACACAGCAATAGATAGTCAATGCACCATGAGATCGAGGAGAGCCCCCGTCTGATGGTCAGACGGGGAAAAGCAGTTGCTCCGAGCCCGCGGAACGAGCTTAGGCGCCCCGACTCCTCCCTGCCACCAGCAACACAAGAGCTGCAAGCGCGATGGGGATGAACGTAAGCCGTAAAACAGCATCCCACCCATAAGACGTCAACAGGCTGCCAGACAGGAACGAGCCCATCGCCATCGTACCGAACACGATGAAATCGTTGAACGATTGCACCTTCGCCTTCTCCTCCTCGCGATGGCTCTCCAGCACCATCGCCGAAGCGCCAACAAAGCCGAAGTTCCATCCGACACCGAGCAGTATCAACGCCAGCCAGAAATGTCGCGCATCAACACCGTGCAGCCCCGTCACCGCTGCCATTGCTGTCAGCACCAATCCGGCCGCTACGACGCGACGCGCGCCGAATCGCGAGATCAGACTTCCTGTAACGAAACCGGGCGCGTACATGCCGATGACATGCCACTGGATACCCTGGTTGGATGTAACCTGCGGCAGGCCACACATCTGCATGGCAAGCGGTGCGGCTGTCATCAGGAAGTTCATGAGCAGATAGGACACGATTGCGCACACGGCGGCGACCATGAAGGACCGCTGCCTTGCAATCACGAGAAGCGGGCGCCCGCGCGCCCTGTCCGCCACCGATGGCATCGGAATATCCATGCCTGCGAGTACAACGCCGGCCAGGGCAGCCACGACCGCCTGCGCCAGAAAGGTCGCTGAAAACGTGTGAGGCGGTGCCAGGTTCATCGTGTAGGTCACGAGTTGCGGCCCGATGACACCCGCAACCACACCACCGGCCATCACCAGCGACAGTGCATGCGCACGCTGGTCGGGCTCGACACAATCAGCGGCAGCAAAGCGAAACGAGAGCACCACTGCGGCGTAGGCGCCACCGAAAAACATCGCGGTGCAAAACAGCCAGAACGCCCCCAATACAACGGCTATCGCTGCCAGCACGCCGACGACGACACCGCATGCCGTCCCTGCGAGGAATACGGGACGCCGGCCATAGCGCTCGGACATCAACCCTGCGGGAAGTGACAGTGCCGCCATTCCCACGACGAACACCGAGATCGGTAACGTTGCCAATTCCGGAGCAGGCGCGAGCATATTGCCGATGATCGCCCCAGTCGCAAAAATGACGGCGGAGTTTGCACCGGCTAACGCCTGCGCGATCGTCAATCGTGCGATGTTTGCGCGCGAGCGCCTTGCGCCGGACACTACCACGGCGTCCAGACTTTCCAGACTCACTTCAACCACTCCTTTCGTTCAGGACCAGCGATCACACTGCTTCAGTGCCTTTCTGATTCAAATCCTGTCCGGCGAGCAAGATCAAAAAAGCCCGCGATATAAGCAATATCTTCGTCGCCGCGGCGCACACCCAGATGAATCTGTTTGTGAATGCCCTGCTCGCCAAGCCGAACCGTGCGGATCGCGTAGCCGCTGCCCTGCTCGATCACTAGCCACTGCGGCAGCACCGCCACGCCGCGCCGTGCCGCCACGAGTTGCAGCATCAACTCGATCTGCTCGGCCGTGCGGTGGAATTTCGGCTTGCAATGGGCGGGCAGCAGAAAGCGCGTGTAGATATCGAGTCGCTCCTTGCTGACCGGCACCGTAATCAGTTCTTCGTCGAGCAGATCCTGTGGCATTGCCCATTCGCGGCCAGCAAGCGGATGCGATTCGTGCACCACCAGGACGAGTTCGTAATCGATAACAGGGGTAAAGACGAGTTCCGGCAGATCGACCGGATCGGGCGTGACCAGCAGGTCGACTTCGTAGCCCAACAAGGCGGCTACGCCATCGAAACGAAACGCCGAACGCACGTCGAAATCGACATCGGGCCATTCCTCCAGATACGCGGACGTAAGTCGGGTGAGCCAGCGCTGGCACGGATGGCACTCCATGCCGATACGTAGCGCGCCGCGTCGCCCTTCCGCGAAATCGACCAGCGTGCGCTCGGCATGTTCGATCTGCGGCAGAATCCGCTCGGCAAGCGCCACCAGATACTCGCCAGCCTGCGTGAATCGCAGGCCGCGCCCGCTCTTGGTCCAGAGCTTGATGCCGTGTCGCTCCTCGAACTTGCGCACCATGTGCGACAGCGCAGACTGCGTAACATTGAGGCGTTCCGCAGCGGCGGTGAGGCTGCCATGGCGTTGGACCTCGATGAGGATCGACAGATATTGCAGATCAAGCATCCTGGTGCTCCCGTCAGCGCGTGTCCGAATTACGCGAAGTCAACACAAAAGCAGCCAGCCCGAACAGCGGTCCCGGAACCAGCAGCCAGGTGGCATCGAGCCCGATATGCGCGAGCAGTGCCGAAGTCGCGGCGATCGACACCACCGTGATGGCGAAGCCGATCGAGTTCTGGATCGCCAGCGCGCTGCCGACAAGCATGGGCGGACAGGCCCGGGCAGCCAGCGCTGAGAATTGCGGCGAATCGGCGACCACCGATGCACCCCAGACCAGCAACAGCGCCACCAGTGCCGTCGGTGGCAGTACGCGCCAGCCGAGCGCAAACAGGATCGCACACGCTCCTGAAATCGCCAGCGCGCCGCCCGCGACGCGGGCGCTGCCAATACGCCGGGATAACGCACCGCCGAGCAGCGATCCCAGCGCGCCGACGCCGATTACGACGAACGCCATACCCGACACGCCAAAGCCTGGCACCCTGGCGGGCAACGACAGTCGCGAAATCAACAGCGGCACCGCCATCCAGAATGTGTAGAGCTCCCACATATGGCCGAAATAGCCGAGCGTCGCAGCGCGGAAGGCGCGAATCCGGAATACGCTGAGCACGGACAGCTGGGCCGCGTTCTCGGTGCCAGCGCTACCTTTCGCAGACACGCGCAGCATCGCATGCGGCCCGTCGCCCAGCACGCCGATCACGCACGCGCCGACCAGCGCGAGCACAGACGAAGCGCTGATGATTGCCTGCCACGGAAAGCCGGTGCCGAGCGCACGCATCGCGTGTGGCAGCGCCGTCCCCAACGTGAGCATCGCCACTAATTGCGCCAACGCAGGGCCGGTCCGCTCAGGCGCCCAGCCGACGATCAGTTTCATCCCCATCGGGTAAATACCGGCAAGGCAGATGCCAACCCCGAAACGGAACATCGCGCCAGACACGAGCCCGGTCGATAACCACGCAAAGCCAGCGTTGAGAACCGCGCCAAGCAGCGCACTGCAAACAAAGATCTGGCTCGCCCGGTAGCGGTCGGCCACACCACTGAGCGATATCGTCAGCGTGCCGAGAATGAAGCCAAGCTGAACCGCATTCGTGAGCCAGCCAATGTCGGCGGCACTCGCGTGCCAAAGCCGCATCAGATCGTCGGCGGTGCTGTTTGCGCTGAACCAGAGGGCGGTGCCGAACAATTGCGCGATGGAAATGGCACCCACGGGACCCAGCCCCTCGACCAGCCATTTCCTGAGGCCGGATGGCCTCGCTGATACGCTCGAATTCATCGAAATCTGAATAACTAGAATGACGGGGCAATTGCGTAGTAGCACGAAACGTAAACCGCGCCCTTATATCGCCCCGAGAAGATGATGCCGACCGTGCGATTAACGGCCGGCAAGCTCCGCTAACTCAGCGGACCCTTCGCACGCCAGCATTCAGGCTGCCGACAGTTGTTCGCGCCAGCGCGCGTCGCGCGGCGAGGGGCGACGATGCAGGCGCCGGTCGAGCAGATCGCGCGCCCTCCTGGCTTCGCCGCTGCGCATCAACGCCACCAGCAACGTGTCCTGAACGATCTCGCGCTGCGCGCCGCTGCCACCGATCCGCACCACGTCATGCGCCACCGGTTCAAGAATTTTGGCCGCCAATCCATACTGTTCGTCGGCAAACGCTACCGCCGCCCGGCAAATCGCTGGCACCATCGATCCAGCCGGCAAGCTACCCTGCTCGATCAGTGCGTTCAGTCCGTCGACGCGGGCTTCCACGGCACCACGATTGCCGGTCGCAGCAGCGAGCAACGCCATATGGAAATCGGCGAAGGGGAACCCGGCATCCTTGAAATAGCCAGAAGCGTAATTCGCCGCCTCATCCCACTTGCCTGCCGGTACGGCGTGACCGTAGGCCTGCATGCGCCAGAGGAAAGAGGCGGTGTCGCTGACGATATTGACCGGTGTGCCCTGAGACACGGAAGGCGCGACATGCTCGTCGTACACCGCGAGTGCACGCGCGGTGTCGCCCCGCTCCAGCGCAATCAGCGCGGAATGCCACGCGATGTGGCCGTGCAGCACGCCGGACTTCGGATATTCGGGCAGCCAGCCCGTGATGACGGTCTGAGCGTCGTCGTTCGCGCCGGTTTCGTAAAGAACGTGGGCTACCGCATGCACGGCATTGACGTTGTGGCGACGCAGTTCCAGCGCGCGTTGCGTCATTTCGCGCCCCCTCGCGACATCGCCGTTTTCGCCGTGCGCCCAGCCACGGTAGGTCAGGAACCACCAATCGTCGTTGCCGAAATGGCGGGCGTGCTGCTCACACAGATCGACGCGTGCCTGGTCATGGTCCGCCATGCCGGAAAACGCGAAGAGCCCAAACGCGCCTAGCGGCATGGAGAGGATCACGATGTCGCGGGGCCACTTATCGGTGTGCTCGAGTGCGCCGGCGAGGGCCTTCGCAGACTGGCCATTGATCGCATACGAAAGCGTCTGCACGTGGCTGCGCTCGCGCTCCGTCCCGTTGCGGTCGACGAGTTCGAGCGCCAGCGCGATCTTCGCGCGCGCCTCCGCGGGCTGTGCGCTGATCGCATGCAGGCGTGCACGTGCCGCATGGGCGAGCGCGAAATCTGGATCGGCAGCGATCGCTTCGTCGAGCGCCTCACCCGCACCAGGCCAGAGCGACAGCAGCAGATCTACGCCGGTGCGATAGCGCTCAGCAGCGAGATCGGAGTTTGTCGAAAGCGGCAGGTCGTAGCGGTCAAAACGGGCCATAAAACGTAAAACTCCAGAAATTCCCAAGGCCTTCGCGTCGTCAAAGTGCTAGCGGCGCGAGTTGTGGCTCAAGAGACAGTTGTCAATTAAAGCAGCTAACGAGATGACTGTCTTTCGACTCGTCGCCACGATGTATAGAATATCTGCCAATTCAGGCAGATTGATATGAACTGGAACACCATCGAAGCACCCGCCGGTCTCTCACCGCCGCAGCCGTTGAAGGTCCGCGTCCAGTCGATCCCCGCGCGGCACTCCTTCCCGGAGCACGCCCATCGCTGGCACCAGATGGTGTATGCGATCTCGGGCGCCTTGACCGTGATATCCGAAGGCGAATCACTGGTCATCTCACCCGAACAGGCCGTGTGGTTACCCACCGGCTTGCGCCATCGCGTCGGCTCGCTGCTGGGCGCGGAATTCCGCAGCCTCTGGATCGACGATGCAACCGGGCGCGCGCTTGCCGGCGAAAGCCCGATGGTTTTCGCGGTCTCGCCTTTGCTCAAGGCGCTGATTGTCGAAGCGGCCGCCGTCGGAGACCAGCCGGACGAGGACGGATATGTTGGCAGGATCACGCGCCTCATCCTCGACCAGCTTGCCCGCGCCCGGCCTTTGCCGGCCGCACTCGCCTGGCCGCGCGACGACACCCTCGCCCGCCTCTGCGAGGCCCTGTACGCCGATCCAGCCGATCCGCGCGGCCCTGACGAATGGGGCAACGTGTTAGGCATGTCGGCACGCACGCTCGCGCGCAAGTTTCTGGCGGAGACGGGCATGAGCCTGCGCACCTGGCGCCGGCGAATGCGGCTCTTTAGAGCGGTCGAACTGCTGGGCGGCGGAATGGACGTCACCCGCACCGCGCTTGAACTCGGCTATGGCTCGACGTCCGCCTTCGTCTACGCATTCCGACTGGAAATGGGGCGCAGCCCGCAGGTCTATATGCGTGGCCGCGAGCAGAGCGGCGCGAGCCGGCTGGCCGCGGCCGCCTCGCACGTCGAACGCTCCTGACGCAGGCCCCTTTTCGCTCAGCGCGCGCATGCGTCGAATCCGGCGACTCAGGCTCACACCAGTTGATCCTGCCGATTGCCGACATCCGCGTCCTGAGCGGCATCCGCTGTCGACTTGCCCACATAGAACCGGTACGCGACATACACCAGCGACACCCAGACAGCGGACACGACCAGCGACATACGCATATCGGGCAGCAGCGCGATACCGACCAGCACCGCCGCAACAAACGCCAGCGCCAGGTAGTTGCTGTACGGGTAGAACGGCATGCGATAGGCAATCTCGTGGTCCGTGCCAGCGCGAACCCGTAGCTTCCTGAAGCGGAGATGGCTGATGACGATGGAACCCCAGGCGCAGACCAGCGCAAACACCGTGACCGACGAGAACAGTTCGAACGCCTGCTCCGGCATGAAATAGTTGAGCAGCACGCCAGCGAACATCGTCACGAAAACCATCACGATCGCGCGATGGGGCACCTTGCGGGCGTTGGTCACGCCCAGGAATGCGGGTGCGTTCTTCTGCAGCGCCAGGTTGTAGAAGGTGCGGCTGTTGGTGAACACACTCGCGTTCACGGCCGACAACACCGCCATAATCACCACGAGATTCATGATGCTGGCTGCCGCCGGAATTCCGATGCGGGTGAAGACCTGCACGAACGGGCTGCCCTTCGTCGTGAGCGACGTCCACGGGAAGATCATCAGCAACACGGCAATCGCGCCAACATAAAAAATCAGCAAGCGCCAGAACGTGGCATTGATCGCCTTCGGCATCGTCACCTTCACATCCTTGACTTCGCCCGCAGCCAGACCGAGGTTCTCCACCCCGCCGAACGAGAACGCGACCATGACCACCGCGAGGAACGTCCCACTCGCGCCCTTCACGAAGAAGCCACCGTTGTCGACCAGGTTGTGATAGCCGACCGGCACACCGTTGTTACCGATGCCGAACACAATCATGCCGAAGCCGAAGAGAATCAGCGCGACGATCGCTACCACCTTGACGAGCGCAAACCAGAACTCAGCTTCGCCGTAGATCTTCACGCCGATGATATTCACCGCGAACATCAGCGACACCGCCGCGCCGGCCGTTACCCATATTGGAATATGGGGGAACCAGAAATGCACGTAATTCCCGAGCGCATTCAGGTCGGCAGCGCTTGTCGCTAGCAGAAAGATGAACGCGTTCCAGCCGTTGAGAAAACCGGCAAACCGGTGAATATATCGATTGGCATACGAGACATAGGATCCAGATACCGGTTCCTCTACCGCCATCTCGCCAAGGGCCCGCATCACGAAGTAAATCGCAATCGATGCGAGCGCAAAAACGAGCAGGATTGCGGGACCAGCCGTCCTGATTGCCCACGAGGAACCATAAAACAAACCCGTGCCGATCGCGCCGCCGATGGCAATCATCTGCACATGGCGATTCTTCAGATCTCGCTTGAGATCTTCCTGCTCGTAGACAGGTGTATTGGGGTGCTTATCCATATCGTCTCCACATGAATCTCACGTATTGTTTTTTCGAATCGGGATTCAGCTTTCTCACTTCGCCCGATTGCTTCGCATCACTAATTTATAAAATGAGTCTCCACCTCTTTTAGTGAACCGTCGTGGCTAGATCACGGCCAGCGCGCCCGCCAGTCTGCGCACGGCCTCATCGATTGTCGAGCGCGGACAGCCGAGGTTCGCGCGCATATACCCATGCCCGTCCATGCCAAATTTCTGCCCCTTGTCGAGCCACAATCTGGCCTGGGTCAACATGAACGTGTTCAATTCGTCCGGATCCAGACCGAGACCGCGACAGTCCATCCAGGCTAGATAAAGGGCATCCGTGGGCAGCACCTCGATCTTGGAGGTCAAGCCGTTCACGGCCTGCCGGAAAACGTTCTGGTTTTCACGCAGGTAGGGCAACAAGGCCTCAAGCCAGAATTCCCCATGCGAATAGGCAGCCTCTGCCGCCACCATGCCAAGGCTATTCACCGACTGATACATATTGCGGTCGAACTGTCGACGCAGTTCTTCTCGCAGGCGTGCGTTCGGCACGAAGAGGTTCGCGCTTTGCAGACCGGGAAGATTGAAGGTCTTGCTCGGCGCCGTGCAGGTGATGCTCATGTCGGCAAACTGCGAACTGAGCGACGCGAACGGAATGTGCTTCTTGAGCGGATTGAGAATCAGGTCCTGATGAATCTCGTCCGATATCACAATCACGCCATGTCGAAGACAGATTTCGCCCATTGCGCGCAGCTCCGCTTCAGACCAGACATTCCCGGTAGGATTGTGCGGATTGCTCAGAATGAACAGCCTGGTGTCGGGCTTGATCGCGGCTTCGAATATTTTCTCGTCGAAGCGATACACAGCCCCCTTGCGTTCAAGCGGTGCGCAGACCACTCGCCGCCCATTCAGCACTACGTCATCGTGGAAATGGGCATAAACGGGCGTCTGGATCAGCACCGAGTCGCCCGGCGCGGAGAACGCCTGGATCGCATTCTTCAAAGCCGTGATGATGCCGCTCGACTGCAGCACCCATTCGCTGGACACGTCCCAACCAAAGCGTTTTGCCTGCCATTCGATCACAGCCGAAACGTAGCGCTCCGTTGCTCCTCGGGAGTATCCGAACACGCCGAATTCGACAGCCTCATGCAGTGCGTCGATTACCGGCTGCGGAGTGCGGAAATCCATATCCGCCACCCACATTGGTAGCGGGTCAGCAGCATATTCTTCAGCGCTCAACAGCTTTTCGCCAAACGCCCACTTCAACGAATTCGAATTCCTGCGGTCAATCACCTGGTCGAAAATCGAACGGTAGCCGCCCGAAGCGGCACCGGCGCCTTGCTCTTCAAACTGTAACTTCACGATGGTTTCCATCCGAAAAACGGCACGCCCATGGCGTGACTTCGTATGGACTGGAGCGTATCAGCGCGGAATTTTGAATAACAATGGTATGTTCTCACGCGCCTATGAGCAGCGCTCATCGATGCCCGTCCGACGGGGCATCGAGCCTGTCCCCGCTTCAGATTGCCAGCGCGACGAGAAAGCGGGACACCATGTTGTAAGCCGCCACGGTGGCCACTGCCTCAACCGTTTGCGCCTCGCCGAAGTAGCCCTTGAGTTCGTCGATGACGTCTGCATCCACGCTCACGTTCCGGGTCGACTGATCGGTCAATCGGATCAAAGCCAGCTCGCGCGCATCGAATACGGTATTGTCAGGATGTTCCGCCTTGATCTCTTGCGCCTTCCGCACGCTACCACCGGCGTCTAGGTAAGCCGGGTAATGCACGCCCCACTCGAAGTCGGCCTTGTTGAGAATGGCCACGCGCAACATGATCAACTCGCGTAATTCGAGTTCGAGCTGAAAGTCGGCGCGCACGCGGCGAAGCAGTTCATTCCAGCCGGTCGCAAGCGGAAAGCTCCTTAATAGAACACGGTCGATACCGATCAACTCGCCGTTGGGACGGCGCGCCCGCATCCCTGCAAGCAGATCAGCGGGAACGTCATCGCCGTCGTTCCATGGGGTCACCCGTACGTCGTTGCTCATCGAATACTCCTGAAAATGTGATTGCGCGGCGAGCATCGCTCCTGCCGCGCATGCGTCTGACCTCATCGCCCGTGCGCATAACGCAGCCAGGGCGAAGGGTTCGTCATTGATGAAGGGGCCGTCAGGGCTTCATGACGTCGCCGTCGTAGAGCATCTGATAGTGCTGCTGGCCACCGGCCCGGAACGTATTGAAGCCGTTCTCCAGGAAAGCCGAAACCAGATTGGCGGCGACCAGCAGAATGAACAGCGCTGAAGCCGCCGAACGCGCCATCGAAAGTGCCAGCCAAAGTGCGTCAACGTCTGGCGATTCATCGGCGCTTTTCGCTCCTGCTGAGAGCGCCAGCATGACAACGCAGAACATGATTGCTGCCGTGAAGATGATGTAAGTCCACGTATACATATGCAGACCCAGCACGGCTGACCCGGTCGGTGTCGTCCACGAAGGCGCCTTCGCGAACATGAACAGCAGGCTTATGAGGCTGCCGATCAGCGCACCCACCGCACTGAGCACGTAGTTCGAGGCCTTGGTTCCATGATGCAGATTCAACAGGAACCCGCTGCCCAGAAGCATGAAGCCGACGCGAATGAGATTGCAGAACGCGCAAGGAAGCTCACCTTGAACGAGCTGGTAATAGAACGCTCCGAGCAAAACGATCGAAATTCCCAACAGAACCGCAGCATCGATGGCTTTCAGGTGTCGTGAGTCGATTGTCATTACCAGGACCCCAGCGTAGCGAGGTCGGGCACGTGATGGAAGCCATGATGGACAGTCCATACCACGACGAGCAATGCGGAGACGATCCACAGAATGCGAGCAATTTTCTGGTTACGCAGCGAAGTCAGTGCGGCGAAAAATGCGACCAGCACCGGGATAAATCCAATGTACATTCGACAACACCTTTTTTGGACAGGACGAAAGGAGCGGGATTGCAGACTGGAATTTATCTCGATGAGTGAGGAGCGTCTGTTGAGCAACGGTCGAACTGTGTCGACGAATCGCCAGTGGGCAGGAGGGGGGCTTAGAAACGCGCCGAAGACGCGAACCCGGCTGTTTTCCGGTCAGAAGCAGTCACTCAAGATGAGCAGGTCTTGTGGCCGCTTCGGGTCGCCTACTGCCGTTGGAGTCATCACTACGCCCCACGAAGCAATCTCTGCATTCGATAGTTACACAAACGAAAATATGTTCGTCGGATGGCGCAAGTGCTATCTATATATGTGGGCAAAAAATGTTCGAAAAACCACTGAACACCCTACCCCACGGTCTTTTTGACGCAGTTCACCAGCAGTTAAACCAGATTTTTCACCACAAGCCGACTTGCGGAGGGCCCGATATACCCTTTTAGCTGCCGTGTGAGACGACCCGTCGACCGGCGTAACGAGTTAGACCATGGCACGCAGTACCCGTGCCCTGCAGGCCAACAGGCGATCTACCCGGTTCAGTTCCGTCGAGCGCGAAAATCCGATAACTTTGCGTACCCATGTGAGGGCACACTCCGCCTATCAAATCACGGTCACGGCGAGTGCCGACTTAGCATCAACAGACTTTTATTGGCTCGCCCCTATGAACTGACCATCCTGATATCTATAGAAATGTGAAACGTCATTTTTAGAACCATAGACATCCCAATTAATCTTGATTCCTATCGGATTAACCTTCCACTCTATCGCCAGGTATTTCGACTTCTGGTTGGAATCGGTAGCCAAATCAAGATCATTCAGACAGCTCTGAACGGGTACGAAAAAAATTGGCGTCGCGATATTGTTGCGCAATTCGAGTACATATAGCGCCCCCTCTTCGCCCGCGCCACAGTAGCCGAGTGGGTTGGTGCTCGATGACTGATTAACAACGAGAAGAATATACTCTTTCCCGCCTATCAGGCGTGAGTGGTCGGCAGGAAAGCCAATGCTTGAAGATTTCTTGAGAACTCGAATCAGTGGGATCGGCACCTGCACGGGAAATACCTCCCGCTTACCGGCATCCACAATGTAAAGTCGATGGTCCTTTTGTTGCACAAATCGGCCTCCCTCCAGATCAACCTGCGCGGGCGAAGGTACCTTCGCGAACACACTCGCGCCACTCACACTCAGCATCAAAAGAAAAGCAAGTTGCTTAATTCCCGGCGACATGATCCGCATAGCAAATTCCCGAGTAAATCCAGACATGATCCTTGTTACACCTCTTTTGCATATTTTTGTAAGTGTCCTTATCGCGTTCGTGCAATTGATTGGCAATCTCCCCATAATTAGAGATTCAGCAATATCAACAGGATGCGGTCGATTTCAGCGGGCGCCCCGCGATCAGCAGGTATGCGGCGCCAATAGAGCAGCATAGCTACTGCACGGCACACGGCGGCCCGCTAATCAGCGAGGCGGGTCAAAAGGGAGTCTCGGGTTACGTGGATGCCAATTGGTCAACAGTCAACGCGATGTACCTTAAAGAACCGTGTTCGGGTCAAACAACAGAGGGAAAGTCGCAGCGAGCCTCACAAGCGCGTCCTCGCAGACTCAAATTCTCCCACGCGCGGCGCACGTAACCGCTCCCTGTGCGGGCGCACTCAATCACCACACCCCAGGCACAAACCGATACCGCACCCGCTCCAGATAAGCACGATAGCCCGGCAGCTCCGCGGCCAGTGCGCGCTCCTCACGCACAGCGCGCCAGCCTACACCCGCCACCATCACCGGCACCCACGCCAGCCCCCACCACGACCCCAGCATCAGCGGCGTGCCCGCCAGCAGCAGAATCGCGAATGCATACATCGGATGGCGCACATACGCATACGGCCCGCTGTCGCTCACCGCATGACCGCGCTCCCGCTGGATCTTCACAACCGGCGCGGCATAGCGATTCGCGGCGAACACGCCCCGCGTCGCATAGATATCGATAAAAATCGCCACTGCGCCGCACACGCTGAGCCACGTCGGTACATGCGACCAGTGAAAGCGCACCGCATCGAGGCCGATAAAACATAGCCATGCGCACCACATCAACGCGACCGCCATCATGAACACGCGATCCCATCCAGCCTGCTCGCGCTGCGTAAGCGGCGCAAGACGCTCGGCGAGCAGACCGGGATCGGTGCGCGCGAGCCACATGCCGATCCACGCGCAACTCGCCGCCCACTCAAGCAGCCAGAGCCACGCGGCGGCCCACGCCCACGTACCCGCCCCAACAAACAGCAGGACACCCTGAAACATCAGCCAGATGAAGGTTTGCGCGAAGAGCCGCGCGACCAGCGGCGTGTTCATCGTCTCCTCATTCGCGCCGGTTGTCAGCGGCGGTAACGCGATGCGTCAGCGATCGCTGCTCTGTTCGCGCCCTTCCACACGGGCGAACAATGCAGGCAGATCGAAACCTGCCGTATCCAGATTGAAGTTTTCCTGCAAGCATCGCGCGAGATCCTCCACGCTTTCCATGAAGCGTTCGGTCAGACGCTGGCCCTGGCCGTTGCGCTCCGTGTAGCGATCGTTGAACAGCACGGCACGCCGCCCTTCATGCGCGATGCATGCGATCAGGTTATCCCTGAAGAACGATTGCGGCGATGCGGACGTGTACCAGTTCGCCACTTCGTAGTCGACCCACTGCGCGAGTTTGTCGTCGAAGCGATAGACATCGAGCCACACATTGCCGTCGAAGCTTTCCAGCTTCCATTCGGTTTCATCGATGGGCGTCAGTCGTGCCGGTTCGAGCAGCGTCTGCTGCACGCCGCGCTCGGCGAACGCGAGCGGCGCGCTGAGCGATGCGCCGCCGAAGCCAACATCGGCAAGCCACGCCTGGCCGTCGACCTTCACGCGCAGCAGCATGTGTGTACGCGGCGTGCTGGCGCCGGCCGGCTGACCGAACAGCACGCGGGCCGCCATCGGCTCCACCTCGAAACCCAGTTGCATCAGCACGTTCGCAAACAGCGTGTTGTGCTCGAAGCAATAGCCGCCGCGCCGCGACTCGACCAGTTTCTCCACGACGGCAGGCAAGGCCACCGACACGCGCCGCGCAGCAAACGGATCGAGATTCTCGAAAGCGATCGCCCGCGGATGCAGATCATGCAATGCGCGTAGCACGTCCAGCGTCGCCGCGCGCGGACCGTCATAGCCGATGCGGGAGAAATAGTCGTTCAGATTGACCTGGTAGTTCTGGTTAGCGGACATCGATTACCTGCATGCAAATAAATGAAATAACGACATCAGAAAATGTCGTCCGAAACGGCAATTTTCGCGTTAATTCGTCATACCGTACAGCGTCAAAACTGTCCGACTGTAATGATCAGGATCGCCGATGAAAGCACTGTGTAAACAACGCGCTTACGGCACGTAATTAATGTGAGAATCATTCTCATTTGTGTTGACGCCTATATTTGCGATGAGTACGATTGCGCCGTCTCGGAGACAAACGATTCACGCCTGCTGATGAAGCGGGTATGGAGATTCAATCCCGCTATAAAGAATTAAATAAGTAAGGAATACGATGAAACTCAACCGGTCATCCCGTTCGTTCGGACGGCGTGCGCCTGCCCTGCGCGGTCTCGCGCTGTGGGCCGCCTGTGCGACCTTCGCATGCGGCGCTGCGCAAGCCCAGACGAGCAACCCCGATGCCGCGCCCGAAGCCCCCGAGGCCGATCTTTCGATCAAGGCGCAACCGTCGAATTTCATGACCGGTATCTGGTCGCGCCAGAATCTGCTCGGCGATATGGGCGGCCTGCGTCCGTGGCTCGGCAAGTATGGCGTCACGTTCCAGTTGACCGAGACGAGCGAATATCTCGCGAACCTGCGCGGCGGTCTGAACCGCGGGGGCACGTATGACGGTCTCACCACGGCGACGGTTCAGCTCGATACGAGCAAGGCACTCGGCATTCCGGGCGGCCTGTTCAATATCAGCGCATTGCAGATTCACGGCTCGAATCTGAGCGCGCGCAATCTCGGCACGCTGAATACGGCGAGCGGCATTGAAGCGCAGGACACCACGCGTCTGTGGGAGATGTGGTACCAGCAGTCCTTCCTCGACAAGAAGCTCGACGTCAAGGTCGGTCAGCAGAGTATCGACCAGGAATTCATCACCAGCCAGTACGCGGCGCTGTTCGTCAACACGATGTTCGGCTGGCCCGCGCTGCCTTCGTACGACATGCCCTCGGGCGGTCCGGCGTATCCGCTTGCGGATCTCGGCGTGCGTGTGCGCGGCCAGATTACGCCTTCGCTGACCGGCTTGATCGGCGTGTTCGATGGCGATCCGCTCGGCAACAATCCGAACAACCTTAGCGGTACGAACTTCAATCTGCACAACGGCACGCTCGTGATCGGCGAACTGCAGTACGCCATCAACCAGCCGTCGGATGGCGAACTCGTGAGTGCCGACAATCACGGTTTGCCGGGCACGTACAAACTGGGCTTCTGGTACAACAGCAATTCGTTCGCCGACCAGCACTACGACAACACGGGTCTGTCGCTGAACAATCCGGCTACGACAGGTATCGCAGCGCAGCATCATGGCGACTACAGCATCTACGCTGTGGCCGACCAGATGATCTGGCGTCCCGATCCGGACGAGCCGCGCAGCATCGGCGTGTTCGCACGCGTGATGGGCGCGCCGGGCGATCGCAATCTGGTGAGTTTCTCGGCCAATGCGGGTATCGTCATGAAGGCGCCGTTCAAGGGTCGCGACAACGACAGCGTCGGTCTTGCGGTCACCTATATCAAGGTCAGCAACGCAGTTCAGGACCTCGATCTGGACTATCGCAACTTCAACGCGTCGCCGTATGGCGTGCGTACGCAGGAAACCACACTGGAAGCGACGTATCAGTACCAGGTCAATCCGTGGTGGCAACTGCAGGCCGATGCGCAATACACGTTTAATGCCGGCGCCGGCCAGAATCCGAGCGATGCGACCGCGCCGCTGCGCAACACCTTCGTGTTGGGCGTGCGCACCAACATCACGTTCTGATATCGCGTTCCGATCGCTGCAACCGTTTATGTCTAATACAAAGTCCTCACGCCCTCACGCCGCTCGCATCGATGCCATCAATGCGGTTGCGTGCCCGCGTGAGGCACGGAGAAATACAATGAATCACGCCATGCGCAAGCTGCTGCTGTGCTCGGCTCACGCCACCCGCGCGGCGCTCGCGCTCTCCGCTGCCGCCATGCTCGGCGCGCCGCTCGCGGCTCATGCCGATCCGCAAGGTCTGCTCGAAACCGTCCACCATCACACCACGCTCATCAACACGGTGCCCGATAACGGCGACCAGAACCCGTACGCGATCTTCGTCGCGCCGGTGAGCGCGGGCAGCATCAAGCAGGGCGACGTGCTGGTCGACAACTTCAACAACGCCGCCAACCTGCAAGGCACCGGCAGCACCATCGTCGACTATCACCCTGATACGAAGCAGATGACGCTGTTCGCGACGATCCCGCGCGACCTCAAGGAATGCCCCGGCGGCGTGGGCCTGTCCACGGCGATGACGATGCTGAAGTCGGGCTGGGTGATCGTCGGCAGCACGCCCAGCAATGACGGCACGACCGGCACCAAGGGCGCGGGCTGCATGATCGTGCTCGACAGCGGCGGCAAGATTGCGAAGGTCATCAGCAGTCCGAACATCAACGATCCGTGGGGCAACATGGCGGTGGTCGATAACGGCGACCACGCTACGCTGTTCGTGAGCAACGCCGGCTTCGGCGTGGGCAGCGCGGACGGCGAACCACCCGTCTTCAAGCAGGCCACGGTGCTGCGCATGGATCTGGACATCCCGAGCGGCCAGGCGCCGGTCGTGAAGAGCGAAACGGTGGTGGCGAGCGGCTTCGGCGCGCAGGCGGACAAGGGCGTGTTCCTCGTCGGCCCGACTGGCCTCGCGCTCTCTGCCGATAACAAGCTGCTGTACGTGTCCGATGCGATCGGCAACCGCATCAACGTGATCGAAGACCCGCTCACGCGCGACACGAGCGCGGGCGTGGGCCGCCAACTCACCGCCGACGGCCTGCTGCATCGACCGCTGGCGATGATTCTCACGCCTCAGGGCCACCTGCTGGTGACGAACGCGCTGAACGGCCAGGTCGTGGAAATCGACCCGGTCGCGGCGAAGCAACTGTACGCACGCTGGATCGATACCGACAAGGCGCAGTCGCCCCCGGGCAACGGCGACCTGTTCGGCATCGCACTGACTCCGGCTGGCGACGGTTTTTACTACGTGCAAGACGACGTCAATACCCTGGTGTTGGCGAAATAAAGCTGGCGAAATCAATCATGTCCTCCGATGATTCCCAAGACCGGCCGCGGCAACCCGCGCGGCGCGGTTTCCTGAAGGCGGGCGGCGCGGCCGTCGCGGCGAGCGCTACGCTCGGCGCGACGCTCACGCAATCGCAGGCGGCGCAAGCCGCCGAAGCGAAGCACCGCATGGCGGCAGCGGACCCGTTCGCTGCCGTCGAACCGTTTTATGCGCCGCATCAAGGCGGCATCGTCACGCCGCAGCAGGCCCATACCTATGTGGCCGCGTTCGACCTGACGACCACCTCGCGCGACGACGTCATCAAGCTGCTGCGTCAGTGGACCGACTCGGCCGCGCGCATGACGCAAGGCCAGAGCGCGGTCGCGCTCGAAGGCGTGAGCGACGGACAACCCGCGCCCGATTCGGGCGACGTGCTGGGCCTCGGGCCCGCGGGCCTGACGGTGACGTTCGGCTTCGGCCCGGGCCTCTTCATGTCCGAAGGCAAAGACCGTTACGGCATCGCGCACAAGCGCCCTGCTGCGCTCGTCGATCTGCCGCGCTTTAACGGCGACCAGTTGATCCCCGAGAAAACCGGCGGCGATCTCTACGTGCAGGCCTGTGCGAACGACGCGCAAGTGGCCTTCCACGCGGTGCGCCAGCTCTCGCGTCAGGGCTACGGCATGCTGCGCATGCGCTGGGGCCAGGCGGGCTTTCTGTCCGGTCCGCGCGGTCAGACGCCGCGCAACCTGATGGGCTTCAAGGACGGCACCAACAATCCGCCGACCAGCGACGCCGCCGCGATGAAGGAATTCGTCTGGGCCACCTCCGCCGATACGCCGTGGATGCAGGGCGGCACGTACACGGTCGTGCGCCGCATCCGCATCACGCTCGAACACTGGGACCAGATGGAACTGGGCTTCCAGGAGCAGGTGTTCGGCCGCCACAAATACAGCGGCGCGCCCATCGGCAAGGAAAAAGAGTTCGACACGGTCGATCTCAACGCCGAGGACAAGGACGGCAATCCGCAGATTCCCGACAACTCGCACGTGCGTCTGTCGAATCGCGCATCGAATAATGGCGCGCAGATCCTGCGCCGCTCGTATTCGTACAACGACAGCACGAACTTCTATATCGAGCGCTGGCCGCCATGGCGTCAGGAAACCGAATATGACGCGGGCCTCATCTTTATCGCCCACCAGGCCGACCCGCGCACGGGCTTCATTCCGATCAACGAGAAGCTCGCGAAGTTCGACATGATGAACCAGTTCACCACCCACGTAGGCAGCGCGGTTTTCGCGTGCCCGCCGGGTGCGAAGCCGGGTTCGTACATTGGCGCAGAACTGTTCGAGGCCTGAAAAACAGGCCCATTTCGAAGATATTGAAGCTTTTGACACACGCAATCGACAAGAACGGATAACGACCGATCATGAAAACAACATTCCTTGGCGCGCGTCTGCGCGCCGCCGCTCTCGCGCTGGCTGTCGCCGGCCTCGCGCCGCTGGGCGCGCACGCCGCATCGATCACGCTCTATAACGCCCAGCACGAGCAGGTCGTGAACCAGCTTGCGAAGGACTTCGAACAACAGACCGGCATCGACGTGAAGATCCGCAGCGGCGAAGGCCCGGCACTGGCCGCTCAGCTCGTGGCCGAAGGCGAGAAGACGCCCGCCGACGTGTACTTCACCGAAAACTCGCCGGAACTGATGCTGCTCGAAGAAAAGGGCCTGCTTGCGCCGGTGCAGAAAAGCACGCTGGGCGTGGTGGCCGATCGCTACAACTCGCCGGCTGGCCAGTGGGTCGGCGTGACCGCGCGTGAAAACGTGCTCGCCTACAACACCACCAAGGTGCAGGCCGCGCAACTGCCGCAATCGATCTTCGATCTGGCGAAGCCGGAGTGGAAGGGCAAAGTGGGCATCGCGCCGAGCGACGCCGACTTCCTGCCGCTGGTCGACGCCGTGCTGGCCTCCAAGGGCGAAGCCGCCACGCTCGCCTGGCTCAAGGGCCTGAAAACCAATTCGCAGGTGTTCGACGACGACGAAGGCGTGGTCGCCGCCGTGAACCGCGGCGCGGTGGCCACGGGCATCATCAACAACTACTACTGGGACCGCCTGCACGCCGAAATCGGCGACAAGCAGACGCGCAGCGCCGTGGCGCACTTCGCCGATGGCGACGTGGGCGCACTCGTGAACGTTTCGGGCGCGGCAATCCTGAAGAACGCACACAACCAGGATGGCGCGCAGAAGTTCCTCGCCTACCTCGTGAGCGAGCGCGCGCAGAAACTCATGGCGCAAGGCCACATCAGCTTCGAGTATCCGCTGCGTCCGGGCGTGGCAGGCGATCCGATCAACAAGCCGTTCGATCAACTGAAGCCGCCCGCGCTGACGATCCAGCAACTCGGCGACGACAGCCAGGCCGCACGTCTGCTGCGTCAAGCCGGTCTGCTCTGATCGCATTCTAGATTCACAAGGATGTCTGAATAAATTGTGAGTGAAGCTGTTTCACCGGCACCTCCCCTGCCGGACACTTTGGAAGGCCAGGACGGCGTAACGGGCAAGCCCGTGCGCCGGCGGGCGCCGCGTGCCTTGTTGCTGGCCGCGGCGCTCGGCCCGTTACTGGTCCTGTTGCCGCTCGCGCTGACGTTCTGGCGCGCGCTTTCGTATGGGCAGGATTCCGGTTTCGCCGATGCCGCCGACCTGATCTTCCGGCCGTTGGTGGGCGAACTGCTCGTCAATACGCTCGAAATCACGTTGAGTGCGACGCTGGCTTCCGCTGTGCTCGGCACAGCCTGCGCGTGGTTCGTCGAACGCACCGATGTGCCCGGCCGACGCGCCTGGGCGCTGCTCGCCGCCGCGCCGCTGGCGATGCCCGCGTTCGTCACGAGTTACGCGTGGGTCTCGCTGAGCCTCGATTTGCAGGACTTTCTGGGCGCGCTGATCGTCATCACGACCGCGTATTTCCCGCTCGTCTATCTGCCCGTGGCCGCCGCGCTGCGTGGGCTCGATCCCGCGCTGGAAGAAACCGCGCGTGCGCTGGGCTGCAATCGCTGGACCACCTTCGTGCGCGTAGTGCTGCCGCAACTGCGCCCTGCCCTGCTCGGCTCGATGCTGCTGGTGGCGCTGGGCGTGCTGTCCGAATTCGGCGCTTTCACGCTGCTGCGCTTTCGCACCTTTACCACCGAGATTTACGCCGAATACCGCACGAGTTTCGATGGCGGTGGCGCGTCGCTGCTCGCCTGCGTGCTGATTCTGCTGTGTCTCGTGTGTCTTGTTTTCGAATTCCGTGTGCGCGGCAGCGCGCGCTATGAACGCGTCGATCGCGGCACGCGCCGCGCGAGCGTGCGTCATGCGCTCGGCCGCTGGCGCTGGCCGGTTGCACTGGGTTTCGTCGCGCTCAATATCGGCACACTGGGCGTGCCGCTCGGCATGATCGGCTACTGGCTCACGCAGCCGGGCGCAGCCGCCATCACGCCCGCCGATGTCTCGGCCGAATTGCTGGTCTCGACCACCTTCGCCTCGCTGCGTCTGGGCCTGATTGCCGCGGTGGTCACGACGCTGCTGGCGCTGCCGCTCGCGTATCTGCTCGCGCGTTTTCCAGGCCGCGCGGCCACGTTCCTCGAACGCACTACCTTTATCGCCCAGGGCGTGCCGGGTCTCGTGATTGCGCTGGCCATCGTGTCGCTCGCGGTGCGCGCGCTGGAGCCGCTTTATCAGGGCACCACGCTACTGATCGCGGCCTACGCGATCCTGTTCCTGCCGCTCGCGCTGGTGAGCGTGCGCGCGGCGCTGTTGCAGGCGCAGCAGCGCCTGGAAGAAACATCTCGCGCGCTTGGGCTGGGCTGGTTCGCCACGCTGCGGCGCGTCGTGCTGCCGCTCGCGGGACCGGGGCTGGGCGCAGCGGCGTCAATGGTCTTCATCTCCGTCGTCACCGAACTCAACGCCACGCTGCTGCTCTCGCCTATCGGCACGCACACGCTCGCCACCCAGGTCTGGTCCGATACCTCGACGCTCGCCTTTGCTGCGGCCGCGCCCTATGCGGCGCTGCTCACGGCGCTCTCGCTCGCGGCCTCCGGCCTGCTGTTCGCGTTTGCGGGCAAGTCGGCGCTTGCGGCGCACGCGTCCGCGCCCTTGCCCGCGCAACCGGCTGACGCGCCGCCGGGCGACGCAGTCTGATCGACGTTATCAAGTTTCTATGAGCACACTTCGCATTTCCGGCGTCTCCAAGTCCTTCGACGGCCATCCCGTGCTGCACGACGTCCATCTCACGGTGAAGTCGGGCGCGCTGGTCGCCCTGCTCGGCCCGTCGGGCAGCGGCAAGACCACGCTGCTGCGCCTGCTATGCGGTTTCGAGCGCGCCGATGCGGGCACGATCGAAATCGGCGGACGGCGCGTGGCGGGCGATGGGCTGCATCTGCCTGCCGAGCAACGCCAGATTGGTTATGTGCCGCAGGAAGGCGCGCTGTTTCCGCATCTCACGGTGGCGGAAAACATCGTGTTCGGTCTGCCGCGCGCGCAGCGTCGCGCGGGTCATCGCGTGGCCGAATTGCTCGAACTCGTGGGGCTGCCGCAGTCGTATGCGAGCCGCGCGCCGCAACAACTGTCGGGCGGCCAGCAGCAGCGCGTGGCATTGGCGCGCGCGCTGGCGCCCTCGCCGGGTCTGGTGATGCTGGACGAGCCGTTTTCATCGCTCGACGCCGCGCTGCGTCTGGAGACGCGCGAAGCCGTTGCACGTGCGTTGGCGGCAGCGGGCGCGACCGCTGTGCTGGTCACGCACGATCAAGCGGAAGCGCTCTCGCTCGGCCATGAAGTGGCGGTGCTGTGGCGCGGACGCCTGGTGCAGACGGCCGCGCCGCAGACGCTTTATCGTCGCCCTGTGACGCGCGAACTGGCCGCGTTTGTCGGCGAAGCGGTGTTGCTGCCTGGCCGCGTGACGGCGGGTCGCGCGCATTGCGCGCTCGGCGAATTGCCGCTCGCAGAAGGCGCACGGCCCGCGGATGGCGACGTCGACGTGATGCTGCGCCCCGAGCAGATCGATGTTCTGACTCACGGCGCGCAAGGACTCGAAGCCCTCGTGCGCGATGTCACCTTCCAGGGCCAGGACGCCGCGCTCACGCTCGAACTCGCGAATATGCCGACATCGACGACGCCTATGACGATCCGCGCCCGTGTGCCCGGTTATCGCACGCCGCGCGCGGGCGAGCGCGTGCACATCGCAGTGGGCGGCGAAGTCAACGTTTATCCGCGCTGACGCTTGATCGAGAGATCCTGCATCATCTGTTCTACGAAGTAATCGCAGGTGGGCCGGTTCGATTTCACGCTGCGCGCAACCACGATATCGAGCGGTTCGATCTTCGGAAGACCGTGCGCCTCGCCCAGCATCTCGAAGCGAGGCGGCACGCTGCAACGCGTGAGCGCCACCACCGCGATTCCCGCCTCCACCGTCGCCATCAGACCCATCAGGCTCGCGCTGCTATACGCGGCGCGATAGCGGATGCGCGCCGCATCGAGCGCCGCCACCGTATGCGCGCGCGCCACGCTACCGTGCTCGTACAGCCCCACCGGTAGCGGCGACATCGCCAGCGGCGCGGGATCGTCGGGCGAGCCGACCCACACCATGTCCTCGCTGCGCACGAATTCGCCGCGTATCTTGCGGTCGCGCGTGACGAAGGCCACATCGATCTTGTTGTCCGCCAGCATCGGCCCGAGCGCCACGCTCTGCGCGCAGACGATCTCGATCTCCACATGCGGATAAAGCGTCGAAAAGCGTCGCAGCACTGGCGAGAGCAGTGCGGCCATGTAGTCGTCCGGCGCTCCCAGCACCACACGCCCCGTCACCTCGGGCCGCACCAGCGCCGACCACGCCTCCTCCTGCAGATCGAGCGCGCGCCGCGCATATTCGAGCAGCGTATTGCCGGGCCGCGTGAGCGCCAGATTGCGCGTATCGCGCGCAAACAACGTGGTGCCCAGCATCTGCTCCAGCCGCTTGATCTGCATGCTCACCGCCGCCTGCGAGCGATGCACGGTCACAGCGGCCCGGGTGAAACTGCCCGCATCCGCCACCGCGGCGAAGGTGCGCAACAGATCGAGATCGAACTCAGGATTCATGATTCATCAGCTGCATTCATCAGCTGCATTGATGGAATTCTTCAATTTAATTCGTTTGCCGATACCCCGCAACTGACGAATACTGGGGCTGTTTTCAACCTGCTTTCCGCTTATCGCCATGCAGCCCGATCTCCAGTACAGCCGTCGACACGGCGTCGCCATGCTCGCGGGCGGCGGCCTGCTGATGGGCACCATCGGCGTGTTCGTCGAAGAGGCGCATCTGGGCGCGCTCACGCTGGTGTTTTTCCGCTGCCTGTTCGGCATGCTCGCGCTTGCAGCGTATTGCGCGTGGCGCGGCTGGCTCGCGCCACGGCAGCTCGCGCAGCAGTTCACGCGCCGCACGTTCGCGCTGGCCTTTATTTCGGGCCTGCTGATGGTCACGCAATGGGTCGGCTTTTTCGATTCGATCCATCGCACCAGCATTGCAGTGGCGACAGTCGTGTTTCATGTACAGCCGTTCTGGGTCGTGCTGATCGGCGCGGCGCTCTTTCATGAGCGACTGGGCGCGGACCGGCTGGTCTGGATCGCCATTGCGTTCGTGGGTCTCGTGCTGGCCTCGGGCGTGCTATCGGAAAGCCATGTGACCGATCATGCGCGCTATCTGATCGGCCTCGCCGAAGCGCTGGGCGGATCGGTGCTGTATGCGAGCGTCACGCTGATCGCCAAGAGCCTGCACGATTTTCGTCCGCATCTGCTCACGCTCACGCAATGCGCGGTGGGCGCGATATGTCTGCCGCTGATCGCGCCTTTCGTCGCGCCGCTGGAACTTGCGCATATTGCGCCGGTGCAATGGGGCTGGTTGATCGGCATGGGCGTGCTGCATACGGGGCTCTCGTATGTGCTGATCTACGGCGCGTTGCCGAAACTCACGACGCCCGTAATCGCCGTCCTGCTGTTCGTTTATCCGCTTACAGCGATTGCCGTCGATGCCATCGTTTATGGCCGCGCGCTGAGCGTGCCGCAATGCGCGGGCATGGTGCTGATCGTCGCCGCGAGTCTGGGCGTGAATCTGGGCTGGCGTTTGCTGCCGCCTGGCCTTGCACTCAAGCGGCGATAAAAAAGGCGCGTGCAACGCACGCGCCTTTCAAAGCGGCATGACCTCGACGATCAAGCCGGCAGCTTTTCGCCGCGCGTTTCCGGCGCGAACGGAATGATCAGCAGGCCGATCACAAACGCAATCGCCGTGAGCGCGACCGGCACACCCAGCGTGTGCATATGCAACACGGCAGCGCCCAGCAGGAAGTTCACGCCCGCGCCCACGAAGCGCCCAAACGACGTGCAGAACGCAAACGCCGTGGCCCGCACGCGCGTTTCGAACTGCTCCGGCAGCCACAGACTGAACAGCGCGAAATTCCCGCCGAAGAAGCCCAGCACGAACAGCAGCGCGATAAACGGCACCAGCCCGTTCTGCAGGTAATAGGCCCAGCCAAAGCTCGCGGCAATCGTCACCGCCATACCCGCGAAATAGACCGCAAGCGTCCAGCGCCGGCCGATGCGCTCGGCCATCGGCGGCAGCGCGAGGCAACCGAAGATCGTGCCGATCGAGAGAATGCCGGTGGCAATCGACGCCGTGCGGATTGCTTCGGCTTTATTCGCCCCCGCGCGCGTCGCCAGTTGAATCACCGCCGACGGCTCGTACACCGCGCCCGCCCACAAGCCGATAATCGCAATCGTCAGCAGCGCGCAAGCCACGACCGTACGCTTGCGATAAGCACTGCCGAAGATCTCGCGAAGCGGGCTGCCGCGATGTACATGGCTCGCTTCCGACTTCTTCCACGTCGTCGGTTCTTCAACGCGCGTGAGCACCAGAATCGCCACCACGACGGGAACTGCGCCCGTCAGGAACATCGCGCGCCAGCCGAAGTGCACGCCCACCGTGTAGTTGAGCGCTGCCGCGATAAAGAAGCCCGCGTAGTAGCCCGTCTGCAGATAGCCCGCGCCCATCTTGCGACGGTCCTCGGGCCACGATTCCGCCACGTAGGTGCCCGCCAGCGCCCATTCGCCGCCAATCCCCACGCCCGCCAGAAAGCGATAAAAGCCCAGCGCCCACACGCTTTGCGCGGTCGCTGATAGCCCCGTGAAAATCGCGAACATGAAGATGGTGCCCGCCAGCACGCGTGTGCGGCCGAAGCGGTCGGCCATCGGCCCCCAGATGAACGACAGCCCCCAGCCCACCAGGAACAGCGCGAACAGGATCGACCCCGCCAGCCCGACGTTCGACGCAGTGGCCGCGTAACCCGACTTGGGCAGCAACTCGGTGAGTGCGGGCGTGAGCACGAGCGCGTAGATGAACGAGTCCATCCCGTCGAGCGTCCAGCCAGCCCATGCGCCCCAGAAACCGGCGATCTGTGAACGGTTCAGCGGCGTCTTCTGCGCTCGTCGCGCCGACCCGGTAATCGAATTCATGATGCTTGTCTCCTCCGTGGGGCGGCGCTGTGCCTGGGCACTTTGGCCGATCCCGTGCAACGTGGTTGCTTGATCGCTCGCCTCGCGTCCGACGGACGCCGCGCAGCGTGGAATGCGCGCCGATCCACGAGCTGCATGATCTGCACGCTGCGGAAGCTCGCTGTAAGGCACTTGCGAGCGTCCTGTTGTCTATCCCGTCTATGCTGGGTTGCGGGTTTGCGAGACTTCCAATGTCACCGTTTTATATATAATATTCGATGTCATGAGTAACGCAACGAATGGTTTTCCCCTGGATGGCGCCCAGGCGTCGACCTCGCGAACGGCATTGCTGGGCGTGGCGGCGCCGCTTGCGCCGCCGATCAGCACCTCGCACGTGATCGCGGACGCGCTGCGCACCGCCATCGTCGAGGGCACGCTCGCGCCCGGCGCACCGCTGCGCCAGGACGCCATTGCGCGGCATTTTTCGGTCAGTGCAATTCCTGTGCGCGAAGCGCTGCGCCAACTGGCCAGCGAAGGCTGGGCGCGCATCGAACTGAATAAAGGCGCGAGCGTCGCGCCGCTCTCGCGCGACGAAGCACGCGAGATCTATGAAATCCGCTCGGCGCTGGAAAGTCTCGCGCTGGGTCTCGCCATTCCCAATCACACTGACGAAACATTGCGCGAAGTCAGCGCGCTGGCCGCGTCCGGCTTGCACGAAACCGATCCGTCGCTGTACGTGGAGCGCAACGAGGCCTTCCATATGAGCCTCTACGCGCCTGCCGGACGTCCGCAACTGATGGAGATGCTGAGCACGCTGCATCGGCGTGGCGAGCGCTATCTGCGCCTCAAATTCGGCTTTCCCGCCTATAAGGGCGAGTCGGATGCCGAACACGTCGAAATCCTCGCCGCCGTCCAGCGCCGCGATATACCCACCGCCCAGGCGCTCGTGGCCGAGCATTTGCTTGGGACGGGCGAACTGATCTACCGTTTCCTGACCGAGCGCGAGGCGGCGCAACCCGCGCACAAAAAGCGGCGTGCGGGCCAGTCCACGCGCGCCGCCGCTTCGTCAGCTTCCCCCGCTGGTGATCCCGCCTCTCCCGCAACACCCCGTTCCCGGAGCCGAACTCCCGATGAAGCCTCAAGCTGAAACGCCCTCCACGGCGAATGCGGCCACCGCCGCGCCGCGTTCGTGGACCACGCGCCGCGACGAGAAGAACCGCCGCCTCGCCTCCGTCGCCCACTGGCTGGAAGACGGCATATTGCCCGCCGCGCGCATGACTGAAGCGCTCGAACTGCTGATCCGCCCGGGTGACCGCGTCGCGCTGGAAGGCGACAACCAGAAGCAGGCCGATTTCCTCTCGCGCTCGCTCGCCAAAGCCGATCCCGCGAAGCTCAACAACGTCCACCTGCTCATTTCGACGATCAATCGTCCCGAGCATCTGACGCTGTTCGAGCGCGGCATCGCACATCGCGTGGATTTTTCGTTCGCGGGTCCGCAGAGCCTGCGCGTAGCGCAACTGCTCGAGGACGGCAAGCTCGAAGTGGGCGCGATCCACACCTATGTGGAGTTGTACGCGCGCATGTTCGTCGATCTGATTCCGCAGGTCGCGCTCCTGTGCGCCGAAAAAGCCGACCGTCACGGCAATCTCTACACCGGCCCGAACACCGAGGACACGCCCACGATTGCCGAAGCCGCTGCGTTCAGTCAGGGCATCGTCATCGTTCAGGTCAACGAAATTGTCGATGAACTGCCGCGTGTGGATATTCCCGGTTCGTGGGTCGACGTGGTCGTGCAGGCCGATCGTCCTTTCGCAGTGGAGCCGCTGTTTACGCGCGATCCACGACATATCGGCGACTTGCAGGTGCTCACGGCGATGATGACCATCAAGGGCATTTACGCGCCGTACAACATCACCTCGCTCAATCACGGCATTGGTTTCGACACCGCCGCCATCGAACTGCTGCTGCCCACGTATGGCGAATCGCTCGGGCTGCGCGGCAAGATCTGTCGCAACTGGACGCTCAATCCGCATCCCACGCTGATTCCCGCCATCGAATCGGGCTGGGTCGAAAGCGTGCACTGCTTCGGCAGCGAAGTGGGCATGGAAAACTATATTGCCGCGCGCCCCGATGTGTTTTTCACGGGCAATGACGGCAGCCTGCGCTCGAATCGCGTGCTGTGTCAGCTTGCGGGCCAGTATGGCGTCGATCTCTTCATCGGCTCGACGCTGCAGATCGATGCCGATGCGAATTCGTCCACCGTCACGCGCGGGCGTCTGGCCGGTTTTGGCGGCGCGCCGAACATGGGTCACGATCCGCGCGGACGCCGTCATGCGAGCGAAGCGTGGCTGAAGCTGCTGCGCAAGTCCGATCCGCAATCGCCGATCGCGCGCGGCCAGAAGCTCGTCGTGCAACTGGTGGAGACGTGGAAGAAAGGCGGCGAGCCGACTTTCGTCGATGAACTCGACGCCATCGCCGTGGGCGAAAAGAGCGGCATGCCAGTCGCGCCCGTGATGATCTACGGTGACGACGTGAGCCACGTGGTGACCGAGGAAGGCATCGCGCACCTGCACCGCGCGGAAGGCATCGACGAACGTCGCGCGGCGCTTGCGGCCGTGGCGGGCGTGACGCCCATCGGCCTGCGCGCGAAAGCGGATAAGACCGCTGAATTGCGCCGTCGCGGCATCGTGCAATTCCCCGAGGATCTCGACATCCGCCGCGGCGACGCCAAGCGCTCGCAGCTCGCGGCGCGCAGCATCGACGATCTGGTCACGTGGTCGGGCGGACTCTATACGCCGCCCGCGCGCTTCCGTAGCTGGTAAGCGTCATGCAGACTTTTTTGCTGGATACGCCCGCCCACCGCGACGCGCCGCATTACGCGCGCGAGGCGGCAACTGGCCCCGAAGCGCTGCTGGCACGCTTCGCGCGCGACGCGCTAATCGAAGAGGCGCGTCTCACGCCCAAGCCCGCGCTGGTGGATGCGCGCGGCAGCGGCGCGCATGTCGATCTCGATCTCGCGACCATGCTGCGCTCGGCGCACGCGCTCGAACCCACGTTTGAAGCGCTCGCACGCGCCTCGCGCGGCGCGACGCCCTGTAGCGCGCTGCGCACCGATCTCGCCCGCATCGGCCGGGCGGGCGAAGCGGCGATGATGCGCGCCACGGGCGGCAGCAATGCGCATCGCGGCGCGATCTGGATCGTTGGCTTGCTGGTTGCCGGCGCAACGATCACGCACACGCCCGCCGATGACTCAAGCGCGTTGGCACACGCCCATGCGATCGCCGAAACGGCCGCGCAGATCGCGCGCTTCGACGACCGGCTGGCGACGGCCGCCGCGCCCAGCAACGGCGAGCGCGTGCGGGCGCGCTACAACGTGGGCGGCGCGCGGCACGAAGCGCAGAGCGGCTTCCCCCATGTAATCCGCGTCGGGCTGCCCGCATTGCACGCGGCCCGTGCGCACGGTCATGACGAAGCCACCGCGCGCGTCGATACGTTGCTCGCCATCATGGCCTCCCTCGACGATACCTGTGTGCTGCATCGCGCAGGACTTGCGGGCCACGAGGCCGCAAAAAGCGGCGCGCAAGGCGTGCGCGACGCGGGCGGCATCGCCACGCGCGCGGGCCGCGAAGCCTTCGACGCGCTCGAACGCACGCTGCTCGCCCTCAACGCATCGCCAGGCGGCGCGGCCGATCTGCTCGCCGCGACGCTCTTCATCGACAGACTGCTTCAGCACCGCATTGGCGGAAGGACGCTTTCATGGAACAACTGACATTCGACTATCCGGCGCAGCGCGCCGTGACGACGCGTGCCCACGTGGGCGTGGTGGGTTCGGGCGATCTCGAAGTGCTGCTGCAACCCGCCGCCGACATGCAGGCGCGCGTGGTCGTGCATACGAGCGTGGACGGCTACAGCCATATCTGGAAGAGCGTGCTGGACCGCTTTTTCACGCGCTACGACGGCGCGGCGCTCATCGAGATCAACGACTTCGGCGCAACGCCTGGCGTGGTGGCCTTGCGGCTTGCCGAGGCCGTTGAAGCGACAGAGGGAGAGCCGTCATGAGCGCACTTCCCACCGCGGCGCTCCTGCGCGAAAGCTTTATCGAATTGAGCGCGCGTGAGCGCGCCGCTGCCCTGCTCGACAAAGGCAGCTTCCGCGAGTTGCTCGGGCCGTTCGACCGCATCGAATCGCCATGGCTGCCCTTGCAGGGCATCGTCTGCCAGGCCGACGACGGCGCGGTCATCGCGCGCGGCACCATCGACGGCGAACCCGCCGTGGTGTGCGCAATTGAATCGGCATTCCAGGGCGGCAGTATCGGCGAAGTGTCGGGCAGCAAGATCGCCGCGGCGCTCGAACTCGCGCTCGCCGACTGCGAGCGCGGCAAGATCGTGCGCCCTGTCGTGCTGTTCGAAACCGGCGGCGTACGCCTGCAGGAAGCGAATCTCGGCCTCGCCGTGATCTCGGAGATTCAATCGGCCATCGTCGCCCTGCGCCGTTACGTACCCGTGGTTGGCGTGATCGCGGGCATGGTGGGCTGCTTCGGCGGCATGTCCCTCGCGGCGGCGCTGTGCTCGTATCTCGTGATGACGAAGCAGGGACGCCTGGGCATGAATGGCCCCGAGGTGATCGAGCAGGAAGCGGGCATTGAGGAACTCGATTCGAGCGACCGTCGCCGCGTCTGGCAACTGATCGGCGGCGAACAACGCGCGCGCACCGGTTTCGCCGATGCGCTCGTCGACGACGCCGTGGATGACGTGCGCGCCGCCGTGCAGGCCGCGTTCGCGCAAGGCCTGCCCGCCGCGCATCGCAGCGAGCGCTTCGAGGCGACGCTCGCAAAGCTTGCGCAGATCGATCCGGCGAGCGTCACGCCCGAAACGATGCGCGAGGTGTTCGCTGCGTCGCCGCTGAATTTCCCCGGAGAAAAGGCATGAACGATACGACGATTAGCCGGGGTGCGAAGTGGCTGCGCGCGCTTGCGGGCAACCAGGTGCAAGGCGCTTGCGTGCAATACGCCGATGCGACGCTCGACGGCGAGACCGCGCGCTTCATCGCAGTCGTGCCCGATGCGGACAACCGCTTTCCTCGCGCGCGCGACAACGTGGTCGGTCTCGAACAGGGCTGGCGCCTGGCCGAAGCCGTGCGTACCGCCATCGCCGAAGACGAAGCCAGCGGCAAGCGCCGCCCGATCATCGCCGTGGTCGATGTGAAGAGCCAGGCGTACGGCTTTCGCGAGGAAATGCTGGGCATTCATCTGGCCTGCGCGGCCGGTGTCGATGCGTATGCGAGCGCGCGGCTTGCGGGTCATCCCGTGGTCGCGTTGATCGTCGGCCCGGCGATGTCGGGCGCGTTTCTCGCGCACGGCTATCAGGCCAATCGCATCGTCGCGCTGGACGCGCCGGGCACGATGGTGCACGCGATGGGCAAGGAAGCGGCGGCGCGCGTGACGCGTCGCAGCGTTGACGATCTCGATGCGCTGGGCGAAAAGATCGTGCCGATGTCGTACACGATGGCCTCGTTCGCGAAGCTCGGTCTGCTCGACGAGCTGATTCACGGCGTCGATGCGGATGCGCCCAGCGATGCGCAGATCGACCAGGTGCGCGACGTTCTCGCGCAGAAAGTGCGCGAGGCGCGCGGCGACGCAAGCGGTCTCTCGCATCGTCTGCAAGGCGAAGCGGCGCAGCGTACGCGCGCGGCGTCGATCGAGGTGCGCAAGCGTCTTGCACAGCAGTGGGATGCGGCCTGATGCGCGTGTGCGCCGCCCCGCCGTTTGCCGTCGACGCACCGCGCGTGCGTGAATCGCGGTGGCGCGCGCACGATCTGCTGCGGCTGGCGCGGCTCGCGCCGGTGGACGACGAGCCGTCGTGGGTGCGCGAGGCGTTCGCGCACGCGCCCTTCGCGGTGGTCCGGCGCGCCGAAGCGGCGGCGGGATTCGTTGCGGCGGGCGTGCGCGGCGCAACACGCGCGCAGCGCTTCGGCACATGGATCAACGTTCAGGATATCGAATCGTCCAGCTCTCCTGAATCGCTGCTTGCCTTGGAGCCGTTGGCTGAGCGCGCTTCGTTCGCGGCCTTTGTGGCACTTGCGGCCTTGCGCGAAAGCCACGCTATCCTGAACACCTTCGCGTGGGGGCCCACGGGCAGCGCGGGTTTCGAACTCGCCACGCGCGTGCCCACGATCAGCGCGTCCAGCGATCTGGACTTGCTGATCCGCATGCCCGAGCGCTGCGATCGCGCGACGATACAGGCGCTTTTTGAAGCGCTCGCGCAGGCCGCTCAACACGCCGGCACACGCGTCGACGCGCAGATCGAAACCCCTTCAGGCGGCGTCGCGCTCGCTGAACTCGCGGCGGGCAAGGCGCGCGTGCTGGTGCGCGCGAGCGACGGTGCGCGCCTTGTCGGCGATCCCTGGCAGCCGTCATGACACTCGCTTGCCTCTTTCCCGGCCAGGGCGCGCAAAGCCCCGGCTTTTTGCATCGACTGCCCGAGCATGAGGTCGTGCGCGCGACGCTCGATGAAGCCTCGGCGGTGCTCGGCAGCGATGTGCTCGCACTCGATAGCGTCCAGGCGTTGCAATCGACGGTTGCCGTGCAGATTGGCCTCGTCGTCGCGGGTGTGGCTCATGCGCGCGCGCTAGCACATGCGGGGTTGGTGCCGCAGTTCAGCGCGGGGCTGTCGGTGGGCGCGTATCCCGCAGCCGTGTGCTGCGGCGCGCTCGCCTTTAACGACGCGCTGCGCATGGTGAGCAAGCGCGCCGAACTGATGGAAACCGCGTGGCCGTCGGGCTATGGCTTGACGGCGGTGTCGGGCTTGAGCGAAACGCAGATCGAAACGCTTGCGGCGACGTGCGCTCAGGAAGGCGGCGAACACGTTTATGTCGCCAACGTCAACGCGCCACGCCAGATCGTCGTGGCAGGCTCGGACACGGCGCTCGACGCCTTCGCCGCGCGTGCCCTCGCCGCCGGTGCGCGCAAGGCACAGCGCCTGGCGGTTTCCGTTCCTTCGCATTGCGAATTATTAGCCGATGCCGCCGAACAGCTCGTGGCGTGGTCGCGCGATATCCCCTTCCGTTTGCCCGAAGGCGCATACATCGACAATCGAGGCGGGCGGCCGCTTTATAGCGGCGACGCCATTCGCGCGGATCTGGCCACCAATATGCGTTACACGGTGCGCTGGTTCGATGCGCTCACCGTCATGGTCGAATCGGGCGCAACGGTGCTGGTGGAAACGCCGCCGGGTCAGGTGCTGACCGATATCGCGCGGGAGCACTATCCAGAGTTAACGGCGCTGAGCACGTCGACTTTGCCGCTCGACCGTTTGGTGGCGACAGTCAAGCGACGGCTGGGCGACGATTGACGTGCCAAAGCGCTAAATTTCGAATTGGATTTTTATGCGCATAAAGTCAGATATGTGACATCACGGCATCGCGCCGCGCATCGTCCTGCAACTTGACGCGATCGCCAGTCAAACCACCTACTTCTTACGCAATTCCGGCATCACTACCCGAAACGTAAGATTGACGCGCTCGCCGCTGATCGTGGGTTCTTTCGGCACCCGATGCCGCCATTGCGCCTGCGTCTGACCGCGCATCACCAGCAGGCTGCCGCCCGAAAGCGCAAACGAGCGCGTCACGCCACTCGCGGTATGGCGCAGATCGAAGCGCCGCGTTGCGCCCAGGCTCAGGGAGGCGATGACCGGTTCGGGGCCAAGTTCGGGTTCGTGGTCGGCGTGCCAGCCCATGCTGTCCGTGCCGCCGCGATAGCGGTTGAGCAAAACGCTGTTGAATCGCACCTTGCACAGCGACGCGATCGCGTCGCGCAATTCAGCCACCGCCGGCGTCCACGGCTGCGGCACATTGCGAATACCCGAATAGATATAGATCGCGCCGGGATCGCCCTGCCAGGCCGTCAGGCGCGGCTGGTCGACCCAGCCGCCCGGCGTGCGGATACGCTCCTGCTTCCACTCGGTTTCAGCCACGATGCGCGCGAGGTAATCGGCTGCCGCGGCGGCGTCGAGCCACGCGGGATGCCAGTCGACATCGGGCTGCGGAGTGTCGTCGAAGAGGTCGAACATCGGGGACGCTTGCATGAAGCCTGCAGCGAAAAGCCAAAGCGTCAGTGTCGCACGCCCGCACGTTGCGTAGCGGCGCGCTTCACTCGTCAGGTCATGAGCGCGATGTAGAACACCACTGCGCCGATCAGCGCGCCTACGAAGCAGAACCCCTCGGGCGCGTCGTCGGTGGTGCGCGAACGCAGCCAGCCGCCCGCCACGCCGAACAACCCCGCGATGCCTAGCGCGACAAACACCATCACGATATCGAATAGCGCGCTACGGCCAATTTCGAGGATATCGAACTGCTTGACGGCGTAATACAGCGCGATCGCCATGATCGACAGCACGACGAGCGGCAGCATAACGTGACTGCCCTCATGCCCTACGTGACGACCATGAAGCCCTTGTCCCGCCGGTCTGGTATTTTTCATGACCCGTCTCCCCCAGAGCGCCCGAAACCGCACGGGCCTCGATTCGAGCATAGTCCACAGATTGCGTGGGTTCAATGAACGTTTAATTGCGCGCATTGCTCACGGGAAAATAGTGCTGCGCGTCCCACATTTTGGCAATCCAGGGTTATGCCGCAGTGCCACACCCACCGCGTACGGCATGCTGCAAGGCTCGCGCAAGGCCCCTGCAAGCTGGCTCGGCGCGCAATGCCGCGCTGCGCAAAACACGCTGCCCGCCACCACGCTGACCACTTCGGCGCGTCGCTCGCCTGCTGACGGCACGAAGTCTGCTCTGTAGCTAGAATGCATCGTGACTCGCGCGCCGCTTGTGCGACGCTCGCCCCCCTCCTCCGCTGTCTTCGTCCATCGTTCCCGCGCCCGCCATGCCCCGACTTTCGTTTCTGGTCCGCTTCGTCTCCATCGGTGTGCTGCTGCATATCTATGTGGGCTTCCGGCTCATTCCCGATCTGCCCGTGCCCGCTGCCGGCAAATGGCTCGCGGCGCTCTGGCTCGTGATGTCGGTACTGGTGATTCCGCCGGGTCTGCTCGCGCGCCGCTTCGAGCGTCAGCCGTTGGGCGACCGCCTTGCGTGGATCGGCATGCTGGCGATGGGCTTCTTTTCGTCGCTGCTGATGCTGACGATCCTGCGCGACCTCGTGCTGGCTTCGCTCATGACGGTCGAATCGCTCTGGCCGGGCATTGTGAGTCTGGCGCATTGGCGCATCGCCAGCGCGGCACTGGTCGTTGTGCTCGCATTCTGTTCGAGCGGCATCGGCTTTTTCAATGCGCGGCGACGCGCGCCCGTACGCAACGTCGAAGTGCCGATCCGCAATCTGCCCGCCGCGCTCGACGGCTTCACGATCGTGCAATTGAGCGACATTCACGTCGGGCCGACCATCAAGCACGATTACGTCGAAGCGATCGTGCGCGCCGTGAATCAGCTGGACGCCGATGTGGTGGCCATCACCGGCGATGTGGTGGACGGCAGCGTGCAGCATCTGTCGAATCACACCGCGCCGCTCGGGCAGCTTGCCGCGCAGCATGGCGTGTATCTGGTCACCGGCAATCATGAATACTATTCGGGCGCCGATGCCTGGATCGCCGAGTTTCGCCGTATCGGCCTGACCGTGCTGATGAATCAGCATGTGGTGATCGAGCACGACGGCGCGCGTCTGGTGCTCGCCGGTGTGACCGATTACACGGCGGGCCATTTCGACCCCTCGCATCGCAGCGATCCGCAAGGCGCGCTGCGTGGCGCCCCCGACGATGTCGACACGCGCGTGCTGCTCGCCCATCAGCCGCGCACCGCCCACGCCGCCGCCGATGCGGGCTACACGCTGCAACTATCGGGTCACACGCACGGCGGGCAGATTTTCCCGTGGAATTTCATGGTGCGGCTGCAACAGCCGTTCACGGCGGGGCTCGAAAAACTCGGCAGTCTGTGGGTCTACACGAGCCGCGGCACGGGTTATTGGGGGCCGCCGAAGCGCCTGGGCGCGCCTTCGGAAATCACGCGCGTACGGCTTGTCGGTGCACATTGAGTCGCACCGCATTCTCGTTGCTCACGCATCGAATTCGCCCCGCCGACGCCTTCGCCTGGCGGCATGCGTAAAGCCGCTATCATGTTCTGACTAGTCCTTGCCCGGAACCACAGGAATCCATCGCTCATGGACGGCAACAAGTCACTTCATCAAACCGCCTTTTATCTACTGCTTTTCGTTGTTTCCATTGCGCTGTGCTTCGTGCTTGCACCGTTTTTCAGCACCGTGCTGTGGGGCGCGATACTCGCGCTGATCTTCCAGCCCGTGCAGCGGCGCCTCGTTGCACGCCTGGGGCGGCGACGCAATCTGGCTGCCCTCATCACGCTCGCGATCTGTCTGGTGATCGTGATCTTTCCGCTCACGCTGGTGGCGGGCACGCTGATCCAGCAAGTGGGCTATGCGTATGCACAGGTGCGTGCGGGAAGCCTCGATTTCGGCGCGTTTTTCAGCCAGATCGTGCATGCGCTGCCGCAGTCGATCCAGAACGTTCTCGCGCGTTACGACCTGATGGATTTGCCCGGCCTTCAGCAGCGTCTCTCGGCGGGCGCGGCGCAGATCAGCCAGTTCGTCGCCACGCGCGCGCTCAGTCTCGGCCAGAATACCGTGCAGTTCGTGGTGAGCTTCTGCGTGATGCTCTATCTGTTCTTCTTTCTCGTGCGCGACGGCCGCGAAATCTCGCATCTGATCCGCGATGCCATTCCGCTCGACGAGTCGCATAAGCAACACCTGATCCGCAAATTCACCACGGTGATCCGCGCGACGGTCAAGGGCAATGTGGTGGTGGCGGTCGTGCAGGGGACGCTGGGCGGCATCGCGCTGTGGGTGGTCGGCATCCAGGGCGCGCTGCTGTGGGGCTTCGTGATGATGCTGCTTTCGCTGCTGCCGGCCGTCGGCGCGGCGCTCGTCTGGCTGCCGGTGGCGATCTACTTCATTTCGACGGGCGTGCTGGTGAAGGGCATCGGGCTCGCGTTATTCGGCACGCTCGTGATCGGTACGGTCGATAACGTGTTGCGACCCGTGCTGGTCGGCAAAGATACGCGTCTGCCCGACTGGGTCGTGCTGATCTCTACGCTTGGCGGCATTTCGCTTCTCGGCATCAACGGCTTCGTGATCGGGCCGCTGATTGCCGCGCTCTTTATCAGTTGCTGGGATCTGCTGCGGCGCGACCAGCATAGTCAGATCAACCAGAGCGACGCCGTCGCCGCGACCGATCCGGACGATGATCCGGTCTGACGCGGCGCGCGGCTTTGAGAGCGCTTATGAGGAGACGTGCATCGGCACGCCAGCCCGTCCCTGACGCGGCGGTTCTGGCACGACCGGCGCGCTCGCACCAGGCGACGGACCTCCCTGCGCGGAGACTGAAAAACCGAATGTATTGATACCGTTTGCACTCCGCACGAATACCGTGCCACCGTGCATTTCTGCGACGGCCTTGACGATCGATAGTCCCAGACCGTGATTCTCGTGGCTATTCGAGCGTGCTTCCTGAATGCGGTAAAAGCGGTCGAAGATATGTTCGCGCACATCCGGATCGAGCGGCTCACCGGGATTCGACACCGCAATCTCCACATGCCCGTCCTGCGGCGCGATGGTGGCCTGCAGAAGCGTGCCCGGCGACGAATGCTGGATCGCGTTCACAAACAGATTGCTCACCGCGCGGCCAATCAGCGAAGTATTGACCCACGCGCGCGCATCGCCCTGCACTTCGACGCGCAGTTGTGCTTCTTCCAGCGGCATATCGAGGAACTCCAGCATGCGCTCGACTTCGCAGCGCAGCGAGACTTCCGCGAGTTCGGTCGCACGTTCACCGCGATCGCTGCGCGAGAGGAACAGCATGTCGTTGACGATTACGCGCAATCGTTCGAATTCCTCAAGATTCGACTGCAGCGTCTGTTGCAACTGTTCGACGGATCGGTCGCGCGTGAGCGCCACTTGAGTCTGCCCGATCAGGATGCTCACGGGCGTGCGCAATTCATGCGCGACGTCGGCGTTGAACGATTCGAGCCGTTCGTAGGCTTTATCCAGACGTTCCAGTGCGCCATTGAACGACGTCGCCAGTTCGTGCAGTTCTTCGGGCAATTCACCCGAATGCAGACGTTGACGCCGGTTCGACGGGCTCAATTGCGCCGCTTCGCGCGAAAGCCGCGTGAGCGGTGCGAGGCCAAAGCGCGTGACGGCGCGGCTCAGCAGCGCCACGGCAATCGTGGACAGCGCAATCAGCACGCCCAGCGCGATACCGAAGCGCCGCAGCATGCTTTCGGTACGCACGCAGTCGCTCGACACCGTGAGTTTGACTTCGGGGCGGTCGCCGCTAGCCGGTACGACGATGCTCGTGACGATCACGTCGTAATTGCAGCCCGGCGGGCGCACGAGTTGATGATTCGGGCCAACGTCGCCGGTGACCTTGCCCGCAACGGGCGCGCCAAAGCGAAAACGTGGATCGGGGCCATCCACGTAGTAATGCATGCGGCTATCGGCAGGCGAGAGATCGCGCAGTTTTTCCTGCACGAAGGCCCACTTTTTCACATCGGGCGCGTGCGAGACGATCAGGCTCGCGATGCGCGCGCGCGTATCGAGCGTCTCGCGCAACTCGTTGAAAAGCTGTCCCTGCATCAGCAGAAAGAGGCCCGTGCCCGTAAGCGTGAACACGACGAGCGACACCGCTGCGAACATCGCGGAAAGCCGCAGCGAGATCGAGCGTTTCATGACAGCGTGCCCCCTTCTTCGCGCACTTCGAGCACATAGCCCATGCCGCGGATCGTGTGCAGCAGCTTCGCCGCATGCGGCCCGTCGAGTTTCGCGCGCAGGCGCTTGATGGCGGTTTCCACCACGTTGGCGTTGCTTTCGAAGTTCACGTCCCAGACCAGTTCGGTGATGAGCGTCTTCGACAAAATCTCGCCGCGCCGCCGCGCCAGCACGGAAAGCAATTGAAACTCCTTCGCCGTGAGATCGAGACGCACGCCGTCACGCGTCGCGCGGCGGCTGATCAGATCGACCTGCAGATCGCCCACGGAAATCAGCGTCGATTCCTGGGCGCGCGCGCGGCGCGTCAGCGCGCGCAACCGCTCGACCAGTTCGAGGAACGAGAACGGCTTGGTGAGGTAGTCGTCGGCGCCATCGCGCAGGCCATGCACGCGATCATCCACGCGGTCGCGCGCGGTCAGCATGATGACGGGCGTTTCCTTTTTTGCCCGCACCGCGCGCAGCACGCCGAAGCCGTCGAGCTTCGGCAGCATCACGTCGAGCACGATCACGTCGAAATCGTATTCCGTGGCCATCCACGCGCCCTCTTCGCCGTCCATCGCCACATCGACGATCCAGCCTTGTTCGCTCAAGCCGCTGCGCAAATAGTCCACGACTTTGCGTTCGTCTTCGATCACCAGTACTTTCATGCTTGCCCTCCACTTCGCGCGCGGCATCAAAGGCCGCGTCGAATCATATTTGTGTTGCCGTCAGCCGCGTCCGGGCGCGGCGGTTTGCGTGTTCTGCATTCCCTGGCTCCCTTCGCCACCTTCCGCACCGCTCGCCGGTACTTCATGACAGGTGCCCATGCTGCAGGCGAGCGCGCGGTCGTCCGCGCTCCAGCCGCCGCCCAGCGCCTTCGCCAGATATACCACCGTGGCGGCCTGCTGTCCGTGAATCTGCACCTCCTGGCGCTCGCTGGCAAGCAATTGCTGCTCGGCGTTGAGCACGTCGATGAAGGCGACGAGCCCGCCCTGATAGCGGTCGTTGGCGAGATCGAAGGACTGGCGGGCGTCGTCGACCGCAGCCTGGCCGTCGGTCGAGGCGCGATCGAGCACGGAGAGCCCGGTCACCGCATTCTGCACTTCCTGGAACGCCGTGAGCACGGTTTGCCGATACGAGGCCTGCGCCGATTCGTAGCCCGCCTGCGCGTAATCCACGCCGGCTTTTCGCTTGCCGCCGTCGAACAGCACTTCGCCCGCGCCGGCACCCAGCGACCAGAGCAGGCTGGGCGCGGTGAAGAGATTGCTAAAGCGCGTCGATTCCCAGCCTAGCGTGGGCGAAAGCGTGATGTCCGGGAAGTAGGCAGAGCGCGCCACGCCGATCTGCGCGTTGGCCGCGGCCATCGCGCGCTCAGCCGAGGCTACGTCGGGGCGGCGCTGCAGGAGTTCACTGGGCAAGCCGGTGGGCAAAGCGGGCGTTGGCAACGGCGTGACGTGCGGCGCAAGCGCGAATTCCGGCGCGGGCTTGCCGATCAGCACGGCAATCGCATGTTCGTCCTGCTGGCGCTGGTTTTCGAGCAGATGCACCTGCGTTCTCGTGGCATCGAGTTGCGCTTTTTGCTGCAGCAGCGTGAGGCCCGATACCGCGCCCAGGTCGTGCTGCGCCGTGACGAAATCAAGCGCCTTCTGTTGCAGCGCCACCGAGCGATTCACCACGTCGATTTCATCATCGAGTTCGCGCAGCGCGAAGTAATCGGTGGCGAGTTCGGCGGTCAGCACGAGGCGCGCGTTGGCGAGATCGTCGCCCGCTTCCTGCGCCGACGCTTGCGCCGATTCCACCATGCGACGGATGCGACCGAACAGGTCGAGTTCGTAGCTGATGGTTGGCCCGACCTTGATGTCGTTCTGCACCGTCGACATATTCGGCGTCACGTAGGTGGTCTGCGGGCGATTCGCGGAGATGCGCTCGCGCGCGAGGCTGCCGTCGAGCGACACCTGCGGCGCCTGTTGCGAGGACACCGATCCCAGCGTGGCGCGCGCCTGGGCGTAGTGCGCGGCGGCCACGCGCAGCGTCTGGTTTTCCGCCAGCGCAGCGTCTTCCAGACCGTTCAGCTCCGTATTACCAAACACCTTCCACCACTGCGGATCGAGCGGCGCGTGCGAAGGCTGCGCGCCATGCCAGTACGCATCGGCGGGATCGACCTGCCACGCGGCGGGGCTGGCCGTTTGCGGCGCGCGATAATCGGGGCCGACCGTGCAGGCGGCGAGCGTCGCCAGCGCGCTCGCCAGCAGCGTCGCGCGCGTGGATTGCAGCGGAAAACGCACGGCCCTCACGTCGTGCCTCGCGGCGCGGAGGCCGCGCCCTTCTGCGGCGCGACCACGACGACGTTGTCGCCGTCGGCGATCGAATCACCTGGGTTAAGCACGACGCGGTCGCCCGGATCGAGTCCCCGGCTGATTTCCAGCGTCTGCCCGAGGTCTTGGGCGATTTCCACGGGCTTCAGCTTGATCTTGCCGTTCGCATCCACGACGGCCAGACGCGGGCCTTCCGCACGAAACAGCAGCGTGTTGCCAGGGACCGTCAGGAGTCCCTTCGAATCGGTTTGCAACGCCGCCTGCACGTAAGCGCCTGGCAGCAGCTTGCCGTCGTGATTGGGCAGCGAGATTTCCACCTGCAGCGTGCGCGTAGCGACGTCGATGGCCTGCGCCGTGCGCGTGACGGTGCCGTCGAACACCACGCCCGGCATTTCCTGCTCGCTCACACTAACGTGCTGGCCCACCGCCACTTGCGGCGCGTAGGTCTGCGGCACGTCCAGATAGAGGCGCAGCGGGTCGGACTGCGCAATCGCAAACAGCGCGCGGCCCGCGCCGCCATTGCCCGCATTGACCAGATCGCCGATATCGACATTGCGTTGCGTGATCACGCCTGTGATCGGCGCAACAATGCGCTGAAACGATTTGGTCTGCTGAAGACGGCGCACATTGGCGTCGGCGGCGGCGAGGTTGGCGACGTCCTGGTTATACGCGCCCTGGCGATCGTCGAGTTCCTGCTGCGAGACCGCATCGCGCTGGCGCAACTGCTGCGCGCGATCGAACGAGGTCTTGGCAAGCGAGAGTGTCGATGCAGACTGATCGCGCTGCGCCTGTGCCTGCGCAAGCTCCTGATCGATCTCGGGCGTATCGATTTCGGCGAGCAACTGGCCTTGCTGCACATGCGCGCCGATATCGGCGTACCACTTGAGCACGTAGCCGTTCGCGCGGGAGTAGATCGGCGCTTCCACGTAGCCGCGCAGCGTGCCCGGCAAAACGATGCGGCCATCCGCGCCGGCCGGTACGGGTTGCACGACGCTCACATACTGCTTCGCGTTCTGCTTGGTGACATCGGCGAGATTGTGGGCGTTGAGCACGTTGGAGACGATCGTGCGCGCCGCGCCCGCCGCCAGCAGCAAGGCGATCACGATCACCGCGATGCGCGCACGTCGGCCCGCCTGGGCGCGCGCGGGCAAGTCGAGGCCCTGATCGCCGCCCACGGAGATGTCGAGGGAAGAATGATGGTGGGGTTCGTTCATGTCGTCGGCCAGAAAATTCGTCAGCGTTGGCTTATGCATCATCGGTCGTTACGGCGCTGTGCAAGGCGCGCCTGCTTCGCCTGCGCGCGATACGCGAGTCGTGCATGCACCGTCGCGAACATCAGCGGTACGAACAAAAGTGTGGAGACGGTGGCGAACAGCAGGCCGCCGATCACGGCGCGCCCGAGCGGTGCGTTCTGCTCCGCGCCTTCGCCCAGACCCAGCGCCATCGGCACCATGCCGATCATCATCGCGAACGCCGTCATCAGCACCGGGCGAATCCGCGTGGCGCCGGCTTCGAGCGCGGCCGCCAGCGGCGTTGCACCATCGGCCAGACGCTGACGCGCGAACGACACCACCAGAATACTGTTGGCGGTCGCTACGCCCACGGTCATGATTGCGCCCGTCAAGGCGGGCACGCTCAGATGCGTGCCGGTGATGAACAGCATCCACGCGATGCCCGCGAGCGCCGCCGGCAATGCGCTGATGATGATGAGCGGGTCGGCCCACGACTGAAAGTTCACGACGATCAGCAGATAGACCAGCACCACGGCCATCGCAATGCCCACGCCCAGACCAATGAACGAGGAGCGCATCGTGTCGATCTGGCCGCGCATCGTCACGGTGGTGCCGCGCGGCGCGTGCGCCTGAACCTTCTTGATGAGGTCGTCGATCTGCGCGCCCACCGCGCCAAGATCGCTGCCTTCCACGCTCACCAGCACGTCGATCACGGGACGGATGTTGTAGTGCGTAACGATGGCCGGGCCGTCGTGCGGCTTGAGTTGCACGAGATTGCTCACCAGTTGCAGCGGCGCAGCGGCATTGCCCTCACGCGCGGAAACCGGCGTGCCCATGACTTCATTGAGCGATGCTTCGCGATACTGCGGCGTCTGCACGGCGAGCGGATATTCCACGCCGTTTTGCGGACTGACCCAGAAGGCGGGCGAGGTCTGCGAACTGCCCGAGAGCGCAATCAGCACATCCTGCGCCACGTTTTGCGGGCTCAAATTCAATTGCTGCATGCGCGAGCGATCCATCGCCAGCATCAGCGCGGGCTCGTTGTTGCGTTGCTCGATATGCGCATCGACCGCGCCCGGCAACTGTCGCACCTGCTTGAGCAGCGTGCTCGCCAGCGCCATGTTCTTGCCGAGATCGGAACCCACCACCTGCACGTCGATCGCCGCGGGCTGACCGAAGTTGAGAATCTGCGTAATGATGTCGGCGGGCTGGAAGAAGAATTCGACGCCCGGAAAGCGCTGCGGCAGCACGGTGCGCAGCTTGTCGATATAGACGTGCGAGGGATCGTGGTCGGGCTTGAGCGCAATCTGGATTTCGCCGTCGAGCGTGCCCATCGTGCCCGAGTTGCTGTATGAAAGGTTAATGCCGCTGTACGGCAAGCCAAGGTTGTCGACGATGGTCGCCAGTTGGTCCGGTGGCACGACAGTGCGAATCGTGCGTTCGACTTCATCGGCGAGACGTGCAGTTTCTTCGATGCGATAACCCGTTGGCGCGCGCATATGCAGGCGGATATTGCCCGCATCGACCGAAGGGAAGAAGTCGCGTCCCAGGAAGAACACCAGACCGAGCGAGAGCACGCAGAACGAGAGAAACGACACGCCGAAGAAACGCCGCCGCGCCAGCAAAACGCTTAGCAAAGCGATGTAATTCGCGCGCACGCGCTCGAAGCCGTGATTGAAGCGCTGATGCACGCGCGTGAACATCGACGCGCGCGCGCCCGCCTTGGGGTGCGCCGAAGGATCGTGGCCCGCGAACAGCAGCATCGCGAGCGTTGGCACCAAGGTACGCGAGAGAATGTACGAGGCGATCATCGCGAACACCACCGCTTCCGCCAGCGGCACGAACAGGAAACGCGCCACGCCCGTGAGGAAGAACATCGGCACGAATACGATACAGATACACAGCGTGGATACCAGCGCGGGCACGGCAATTTCGCCTGCGCCTTCCAGAATGCCGGCGTGCAGATCGGCGCCTAAATGCAGGTGCCGTTCGATGTTTTCGATCGTGACCGTTGCGTCGTCAACCAGAATCCCCACCGCAAGCGCCAGGCCGCCGAGCGTCATGATGTTGATCGTTTCGCCCAGCGCGTAAAGCGTGATGATCGACGCCAGAATCGAGAGCGGAATCGACACCGCGATGATGAGCGTGCTGCGCCAGTTGCCGAGAAACAGCAGGATCATCGCGGCCGTGAGCGCGGCGGCGATCAGCGCTTCGCGCACCACGCCCTGCACCGCCGCCGACACGAAGATCGACTGGTCGAACAGCGGCTGGATCACGAGGTCCGACGGCAGCGTATTACGCACTTGCGGCAGCAGGCTCTTGAGCTTGCCCACCACTTGCAGCGTGGACGCATCGCCGCTCTTGAGGATCGACATCAGCACGCCGCGCTGTCCGTCCTGACGCACGATATTGGTTTGCGGCGTGAAGCCGTCGCGCACGTGCGCGACGTCGCCCAGATAGGTGGTCGCGCCGTTCACCGTCTGCACGGGAATGCGGTTCAGGCCCGCAATGGTGTCCGGCGACGCATTGGTGTCCACGCGGTATTCGGTCTGGCCGAGCTTGGCCGTGCCGGTCGGCAGGATCAGGTTCTGCGTGCTGACGGCGTTGACGATGTCGGCGGGCGTAAGGCCTTTGGAAATGAGCGAACGCGTGTCGATATCGACGGAAATCACCCGCGTCTTGCCGCCATACGGATACGGCACCTGCGCGCCCGGGATCGTGATGAGCTGCGGGCGCAGGAAATTCATGGCGATGTCGGCGAGCGCCTGCTCACTCATCGACTTACTCGACAGCCCGAGCTGGATCACCGGAATGCTCGACGCCGAATAGCTGATGACGAGCGGCGGCGTCGCGCCCGGCGGCATCTGCTTGAGCTGCGCCTGTTCCGATGCCACGGCCTGGGCGATGGCGGTTTGCAAACTCGCGCCCGGCTGCAGGAACAGTTTGATGATGGCGATGCCGGGCAGCGACTGCGATTCGATGTGCTCGATATTGCTGACCGTGGTCGTGAGGCTGCGCTCGTTGACCGAGGTGATGCGCTGGGCCATGTCCTGTGCGGAAAAGCCCGTGTACGACCAGATGATGCTGATGACCGGAATATTGATGTTCGGCAGCACGTCGGTGGCCATCGACATCAAGACGAACGGCGTGGCCAGCACGATCATGATGGCCATCACGATGAACGTGTATGGCCGCTTCAGCGCGAGGTTGACTATCCACATGAGGCGGTTTCGGGCAAATCAGACGAAATCGGGCAAGAGGAAATACGCGCTTGCAGTGTGCGCTCGAAACACGCGCAGGAATGCGCATGAATACACGCATGAATACACATTGCGCATCGATCAAACGGTGCCGCATCATAGGCAATCGCAGTGGCAGGTTGCTGGCGCGAATATGGCGAAATTGCCAGCCTCGCCAGTCTGCGAAAGCGCGGCTTATCGGGCGTGCCTTTGCCGAGCGTTAGCAAACGTCGGACACGCCTCTCCCTGCACGCCGTGCGCGCGTATTTTTCTGTTCGTGCTTACTGGACGAGCGCCTAATTCACGAGGCGCAGACGCTCCATCTCGTGCTTTTCGTGTTTATCGGCCGGGGGCGGTGTTTTGGCGTGCGAACCGGCGTGCAGTTGTCGCGCTTCGCGCAGCGCCGTGGTCGTGCCGCGTCGCGTCGGCGCATTGCAGCTTGCAAGTGCGCTTTCCTGCTCGGCGAGCACGAGCGGCACCTTCTCGCGCAGGAACTCGACGAAGGTGCGGATCTTCGCGTCCAGATAGCGGCGCGATGCGTAGAGCGCGTAGATGTTGAGCGTCTGCAGGCGGTGCGTGGGCAGCACGCGCACGAGCGAGCCGTCGGCGAGACCCGGCAGCGCAACGGGCACCGGCAGCGGCCCGATGCCCATGCCTTCGCGTATCGCCAGCGCGAGCGCTTCGGGGTTGTTCACCTGGAAGGGCGTGACGCCGGTATGCCGGAAGGTTTCGCCATGCGGGCCTTCGGAAACCCATTGTCCGGCTGGCAGACTGGCATCGGTGAGATGCAGGCAGGTGTGCATGTCCAGATCGTCGAACGACTGCGGCACGCCGCGCGTGCGCAGATATTCCGGCGACGCGCACAGGATGGCGGCGGTGCTGCCAAGCTGCTGCGAGATCAACGCCGAATCCTCAAGCTCGGCGGCCACCACCACGGCGACGTCATAACCTTCCTCGATGATGTCGGGCATCTCCTGCGCGATGGTCAAGTCGACGGCGACATCGGGCAGATGTTGCTGGTAGCGCGCAATCAGCGGCATCACGTAGTGCTGGCCGAAACTCGTGCCGCCATAGACGCGCAGTTTGCCCGCCGGGTTCGCGTGCGCGGCGGCGGCTTCGGCTTCGGCCTGATCGATGTCGGCGAGAATGCGCTTGCAGCTTTGCAGATAGCGCTCGCCCGCTTCGGTCAGCGACATGCGCCGGGTGGTGCGATTCAGCAGGCGCGTGCGTAGCCGCGATTCCAGATCGGTGACGGCGCGCGAGACCTGCGCGGTCGTCATCGTTTCGTTCGCGGCAGCGCGCGTGAAACTCCCCGACTCCACCACTCTTACGAAAATACGCATGTTGCGCAGCGTGTCCATCAGCGGCTCCTCTCCATCGTCTTGCTCTTCCCGGCGTCATTCATTGTGGATCGTTCAATGGCGCCAGTCTCGCCTGGAGGCCGTGGCCAGATGCTGACTTCTAAATGGCAGACGTGTCAGCTTGGCGTGCGGCCTTGTCCCGCGTATGATCCACCGCGCCACCTGCACGGCGAATCGCCCGAACGACAAGCGTTTTGAGGCATCTCGCGTGCCGTTTTCATGACAGAACGATGACTTACGAATTCGCCTTGCGATTACTCGCGGCGTTCGCCTGCGGCGTCGCCATCGGACTGGAACGCCAGATGCGTCAGCGCACGGCGGGCCTGCGCACCATCACGCTCGTCGCCAGCGGCGCGTGTCTGTTCGTCACGCTCGGCGTGTTGACGGGCAATGGCACGAGCGGCGTCACGCAGATCGCCGCGTATGTGGTGTCGGGTGTAGGCTTCCTGGGCGGCGGCGTGATCATGCGCGACAAAGGCTCCATCCAGGGGATCAACACCGCCGCCACGCTGTGGTGTTCGGCTGCCGTGGGCGTGCTATGCGGCGCGGGGCATTACGTGCCGGCGGTCGCGGGCACGGCAGTCGTGCTGCTCACCAACACCGTGCTGCGCGAGGTGAGCCGCATCATCAACCAGTCGCCGATCTCGAATGCCGATCTCGTGCGCGTCTACGAACTGACGGTGGTGTGCCGTGAAGAGGACGAGATCCACATTCGCACCGTGCTGTCGAATTCGATGTATTCGACGCCGCTCTCGTTCCAGAGCCTCACGAGCGAAGACGTCCCGGGCGAACAGCAACGCCTGCGCGTGACGGCCACGGTGCGTCTGCATCCGAAATATCAGCCCAAGCTCGAATTGATGGCGAGCCGTCTTAGCATGGAAAAAGGCGTGTCCAGCGTGAGTTGGACGGCGGCGGAAACGGAAGTTTCTCCGGAGTGACGTGAAGCTCGCCGAGGCATGCAGTTTCGGCGAACTCACGGAATCGCCTCGCATTCCTTACGATTACATTTCACTCTCGTTGCACTAATTGAAACACCGCATCGCGGTTTTCAAGAACTGTCAATTCTGGCTGTGTTTCGTGGACTCGACCCCGCCCTTCGACTAAGCTCCAAATCACCGTGATTAATTCACACCAACGAGGGGAGTCTTCTATATGGAACACGGCATCATCGCCTGGCTCATCATCGGCGCAATCGCTGGCTGGCTCGCAGGCGTTCTCGTCAAGGGCGGCGGCTTTGGATTGATCGTCGATATCATCGTCGGGATCGTGGGTGCGTTCATTGGCGGCTGGCTCGCGGGCCTGCTCCACATCCATATCGGCACCGGCATCATCAGCTCGATCATCACCGCCATTGTCGGCGCGGTCATCCTGCTGTTCGTGATCCGCATGTTCCGCAGGGCGTAGCGCCTTTACTGCGGTAAACGCAAAACGGGAGCGCCTTCACAGGCGCTCCCGTTTTTTTATGCTCTTGCGTCAGTAGCGACGCTTAAGCGGATTCAGGCATTCACGACTTCGCCAGCGTCCGCCACCGTCGGCAGCATCGAACCGGTTTCGTTGAAGCGCAGATGCATCTCGTAGGCCTTCGCGAGATTGTGCGGCGTCTGGCCGCCGATCTTCTGCGCGTCCTTGTAGTAGTCGCGCAGCAGGTCGCGATACAGCGGATGCACGCAGCGATCGATGATGAGCGTCGCGCGTTCGCGCGGCGCGAGACCACGCAGATCGGCGAGGCCCTGTTCGGTCACGATCACATCGACGTCATGCTCGTTGTGATCGACGTGCGGCACCATCGGCACGATGCTCGAAATCTTGCCGTCCTTGGCGATGGCCTTGGTCGCGAAGATCGCACACGATGCGTTGCGCGCGAAGTCGCCCGAACCACCGATGCCGTTCATCATGTGCGTGCCGCCCACGTGCGTGGAATTCACGTTGCCGTAGATGTCGCATTCGAGCGCCGTGTTCAGCGCGATCAGACCGAGGCGGCGGATCACTTCCGGATGGTTGCTCACTTCCTGCGGACGCAGCACGAGCTTGTCGCGGTAGCGGTCGAGTTCGGCGAGCACTTGCGCCTGGCGCGAGGCGGAGAGCGTCATCGAAGCGCCCGAGGCGAAGACCATCTTGCCCGCGTCGATCAGATCGAAGGTGGAGTCCTGCAGCACTTCCGAGTACATCGTCAGCGCTTCGAACGGCGAATCGACGAAACCCGACAACACCGCGTTCGCAATCGTGCCGATGCCGGCCTGCAGCGGCGGCAGTTGCGCGCTCATGCGACCGTGCTTCACCTCGTGCTGCAGGAAGTCGATCAGGTGACCGGCGATGCGCGCGGTTTCTTCGTCCGCGGGCAGCACGGTCGAGGGGCTGTCCGGCTCATTGGTGATGACGATGGCCGCGATCTTCTCGGGCGGAATCTCGATGGCCTGGGTGCCGACGCGATCGTTGACGCGCACGATGGGCAGCGGATCGCGATGCGGGCGACGGCCCGGAATCCAGACGTCGTGCAGGCCTTCGAGACCGAGCGGCTGCGCGAGATTGATTTCGACGATCACCTTCTCCGCGAGAATCGCAAAGCTCGCCGAGTTGCCGACCGAAGTCGTGGGGACGATGGCGCCCGTTTCCGTGATCGCCGCGGCCTCGATAATCGCGAGATCGAGCTTGCCGAGCAGGTTCGCGCGCAACATCTCGACCGTTTCCGAGAGATGCTGGTCGACGAACATCACTTCGCCGCGATTGATTGCCTTACGCAGCGTGGTGTCCACCTGGAACGGCAGACGGCGTTCGAGCACGCCCGCTTCGGTCAACATGCGGTCCACGTCGTGGCCGAGCGAGGCGCCCGTCATCAGCGTGATGCGCAGCGGCTCTTTCTCTTCACGCGCGCGGCGTGCGAGTTCGATCGGCACGGCCTTCGTGTCGCCGGCGCGCGTGAAGCCGCTGGCGCCGACGCGCATGCCATTGCGCACGAGTTGAGCGGCATCGGCCGCCGAGGTGATCTTGCCGCGCAGAGCGGCACAACGGATACGGTCTTCGTACATCAAAGTCTCCACAAACTTCTCTGATCGCCAGATGCCATTTTCAGGTCTTGCTTTGGCGGCCTTGCATCACGGCTTGAGCAAAACTGTTTTGCGGCCGGAATGCGCAAAGCCGCGGGACCTCACAGGAGGGCGCCGCGGCAAGAATTTCAAGCGTGCGCCTGCACATGGCGGGCGGTTACTCGATCTCAGCTACCGAAATAAAGGTTGCAGAAGCTGGCAGGTCCGACGCATTCGTCTTTCTTTGCCGGCGTCACGTCACGGTGCGCGGACGCTTGAGCAGCAGGCTGCGCTGCGCTTTGGGCGACCTGATCGGGGACGCCCGCTGCCGTGGCGTCGTTCTGTGCATAAGCGGCGGCGGCGGCAAACAGGGAACACGCAACAACAGCGATCTTCAGGGACTTCATTTCACTCTCCAGTGCTAACGGGTACTGCCGAAGCAGTGATGCCACTATATGACCGGGGCCTGGATTGATTAAGGAGGCGGGTTGGAAGGCATATTTCCAGACTGCGGCAAGATCACGCAGGCAGGCCGTTCCGGGCGCGTCAGGACAGGCGCAGACGCAAACCGCGGCGACGGCGAACCTGGAGGGCGTGACGTGCATGCGCGCCGATCGGCGCGTCGCGGTCGATCAGTGCGCTGCGGATGAAGTGGAGATGGCTGAGCAGCCGCTGCACGTCGTGGCGGCGTTCGCGGTCGTGGTGCACATGCGGCAGCGTCTCCTGGGCGATCCAGGTGGCTGTGCGCACGGCCTGGAGGGCGCGGTCGAGCTGCGCGGCGTCGGGCTGCTCGAAGAGGTGCGCAATATCGGCGAGCACTCGTTCGAGCGATTCACGCCAGCGGCGGTCCGCATCGGAGAGCCAGGCGGCGCTCTGGGCGTCGTGTCGCAGGTCGATCACGGCATGACCGACTTCGAGCGTCACCAGCATCCAGCGCAGCGCGCGCCGGTGCGCCTGTTTGCGGCCGTTGAGCAGCAGCCGCAACTGGTGCATGAGATCGTGCGCGCCCGACTGGAAATGCTGGCCGATTCCCGGAAGATCGCCTCGGCAGGCAAGCACGACCTGGCCGCGCAACGCCGCACACATGCGCTCGACCAACCAGCTCATGTGCGGCGGGAACACCACCGAAAACGCGAGCGCGGCCACGATCATCGCGCTGACCACGGCGAGGCCGTTGTTGATCAGCAGATCCGGGTCATAAGCGATCACGTTATCCGGCCCCGCGAGCAGACAGAGAAACACCGAAAAGCCGACCCCGAAGCCCGCGATGCGCGGGCGTGTCGCGAAGAACCCGCCCAAGGCGAGCGCCGGAGCGAGCGCGGCGCACAGCAGCGGGAAACCATCGACGTTCGGGTAGACGTAGCACATCAGCAGATAGCCGACGACCGCGGCGCAGGCCGCGCCCGCCGCCATCTGGAACGCCATGCGGGTTGCGCGCGGCGCCGATGATGTCAGCGCACAGGTGAGCGCGGCGGCGATCATCGCGAGGCCGCCGCTCGGCCAGTCGGTCTGCACCCAGAACCAGCCGACGGCCGCCACCACTACGGCCGTGCGCATGAAGGTGAAAGCCACCACGTACCAGCTGGTGCGCGGCATGTAGCGCGTCACGCGCGGCTCTGGCGGCAGGCCCGCCTGGGTCAGCGACGCCCAGGTACGGCTGTAGCGGGCGATCTCGGTGGTGAAGCGGTAGATCAGTTCGGCGGACGTGTCGAAGTCCTGCAGCGTGTCGGGCGAACCCACTTCGAGCGGCCGGCGCGTCTCGCGCACGTGGCGCGGCAACGTGCGCTGGAACGATTCAAGGTCTTGCGCGAGCCGCAAGGCGTAGGCGCGATCCGATTCCTTGAGGCTCGGGCGTTGGGCTAGCAATGACGCAAGTTCGCTGAAAATGGGGGCGAGCGGCGCGATGGAGGCGTCGCTCCAGCGCAGACGCTTCTTCAGCTGACGCAGCGCGTGCAGGCGCGCACTCGCGTCCATGAACTCGCCGTTCAGACGCGCGAGCAACTGGCTGCGCGAGCGCATCGTCGGATCTTCGAAAAATGAGAAAGCGCGCGTAGCTTCGAAGCCGACGATCTCGTCGACGAGTTTTGCGAACCGCCCTTCGAATGCGTCCCTTTCAAGTCCGCCCGACAGCACGGTCGCGGCGAAGGCAGTAAAATCGAGATATCGTGTGCGTAAGGTGCGTTCGAGCACCGAGCCCGACTGCCGGGGCACGATAACGGCGCTGACGATCCCGGAACACAGAATCCCCACCGCCACTTCGGCCCCGCGCCCCAGCGCGGCGAGAAACAGGCCATTGGGCTGCATCACGAGGGGAATGCCGATCAGCGCAGCGGTATAGCCGGCCAGCACGAACGCGTACCAACGAAAATGCCGATTCCGCATGGCAGCGGCCGTACAGGCGGCCACCCACATCGTCATCCCGGCGATATAGAGCTCGGGCTGCTGGATAAACACGGCCCCCAGCACCACCGCCGCGACCATCCCCACTGCAGTGCCGACGATGCGATACACGCTCTTCGCGAACACCATGCCGGAGAGCGGCTGCATCAAAACGAACACGGTGGTCATCGCGATGCGCGGCTGCGGCAGGTCCAGCAGCATCGCAATGCCCATCGCCAGCAGTCCCGCCGTCACCGTTTTCAGCAGATGCAGCCAGATCGCGCCGTGCGTGGCCTGCCAGTCGCGCAGGGCGCGACGCGCGGCGCGCCAAATGACTTCGACGCGACGACGCGGGTCGGTCGCACGATGTATCGCTGGCTGCCGGTTCATGGGAAACGCACTACGCTCGGATTGTTACGACAATTACGGAGAAAGGCACTGCTGTTGCAGGCCACAGGTCGCCGATTGTAGGAGCGTCAATAAAGCGAATTAACGGGACCGGCAAGGAACGTCCGTTCCAGATCACTCAACAATGCCGGGGCCCGCGAGGCGGACAATATCGTTTTCGTGCCAAACAAGAAGTTCTTAAAGAAGGTCTGATGGATACGCTACAAAACATGCGGGTGTTCGTCCGCGTCGTCGAAGCCGGCAGTTTCACTGCCGCGGCCCAATCGCTGGATTCGACGACGGGCGCCATGTCGCGCGCGGTGTCGGAACTGGAGGCGCATCTGCGCACGCGCCTGCTCAACCGCTCGACGCGACGGCTCGCGCTGACGCCCGCTGGCGAACGCTATCTGAAGCGCTGCGGGCAGATTCTCGCGGATGTGGATAGCGCGGAAGAAGAAGCCAGTTGTGCGCATGAGCGCCCGGCGGGCGCTCTGCGCATGCACAGCTTTGCGAGTATCGGACAGCAGTATGTGCTGCCGGCCATCTCGCGTTATCGTGCTTTGCATCCCGAAGTTACCGTCGAGCTGACGCTTTCGCAGCGGTTGCCGGATCTGTTCGAAGGCAGCAGCGATGTGTCGGTGGTGACGGCGGCTTCGTTGCCGAATTCGGATCTGGTTTCGCACCAGCTCGGTTCGACTTACAGCATTCTGTGTGCATCGCCGGGCTATGTGCATACGCACGGCGCGCCGCGCACACCCGCCGATCTGGCGCATCACGACTGCCTGATTCTCAAGACGCCGACGTCGGATGCGCACGAATGGATGCTCGAAGGCCCAGACGGCAGCGTCGAGATGCACGTGGACGGTCCGGTTCAGGTGAATATCGCCGAGTCGCTGGCAGTGGCGATCCGTGAAGGCATGGGTATCGGCACGTTGCCGGTGTATGCAGCGATCGAGGGGCTGCGCAATGGCACGCTGGTGCGGGTGTTGCCGCAGCACATTCTGCAGAAGAGCAATGTGTATGCGCTGTATCCGTCGCGCAAGTTCGTCGATGCGAAGACGAAGACCTGGGTGGAGTTTTTGCGGGCCCATCTGCCGCAGGTGATTGCACGCGATATGGCGTTGCTCGAAGAACTCACGCAAGAACAACTCGCCGATGCCGCGGCGCTGGCGCCTCAGGCTACGCCTGGCGAGTGATGTTTGCTTGGTTGCTGGAATGCAAAAAGCCGTCCCCTCGGGACGGCTTTTTCTTTGGCGCTTCTTTTCGCACGCCTGTTTTCAGCGCGTAAACGCCAGAACCCCGGTTCTCTTGCGGAGACACCGGGGTTCTGGACTTGCAGCATAAGGAGCCTGACGATTACCTACTTTCAC
>NZ_VWWJ01000036.1 GCF_011753055.1 Burkholderia sp. Ax-1719
TCGCCCAGCGCGTAAGCCGCCGCCCGCCGCGACGACCACGCGATACCCGCGAGCAGCACCATGCCCGGCAGCGTGCCGGAAGCGAAGACGGTCTGCGCCAGGCCGCTCATCAGGCCCGAAAACGCTTGTGCTGCATCCAGCGCGGCGGGTAACGGGGAAACCGCGGTGGCGGTGCGTTCGCCGCCCGCGCCCAACGCCATCCAGAGCCACGTCGCCGCCAGACACGGCGCCGAATACACCGCCAGGCGCGCGCGGCCCCAAAGATGCACGAGCGGCGTCCCCAGCCATGCGCTGAACGCCGCAGCCAGCAGCGCGAGGGCGAAGGCCGTGGCGGTATCGGCGGCGAAGGTGAAGGCCGCGAGGCCCGCGAGCGCACCGTTGAAGCCCGCCAGGCCGTCGCGGATCGCGTCGAATGGCGCGCGCCCCAGTAGCGCACAGACGTTGGCGGCGGTCGCGCCGATCAGCGCCGCGCAGGCCAGCCGCAGGTCGCAGAGCGCCAGCGCGGCGAGCACGCATGCGCCCGTGCCCGCGTGCCTTTGCAGGACGATCTGGCCGAGACTGCGCAGCAGCGTGCGCAAGGGCTCGGCGAGACTGGCCGCGGAATCGAGGGAAATGGCGCGAACGGTCGCGTGGGATGACATGGTGGGGCGAAAACGAAGGGAACGAACAAACGATCAAACGCGAAGAACAAGCGGCACGCGCCGCTTCGCGAGCATAGGCGAAGCGCGCCGTCCTGCGCGCGCGCAGACGTAATAGTCGCTATTTGCGGGGCTGCTACGATGAACGCCTGATCCGCCGCATTGCTGTTCAACACATTCAGCACGGAGACGCACCATGCGCGAAGTACGTTGGGCTTCGGAGGAAGGCGAGGGCATCGAGCATCTGGCATTCGATGCGAGCGGCGGCGCGATCCGCGTGGAAAGCGTGGTTGTCGGGCAGCGTTACGGCAAGGCGTACGGCCTTTGCTACACGGTGCACTGCGATCCGCATTGGCGCGTGACCTACGCGGCGTTTCGCGTGATGGGCGGCGCGAGTTTCGTTATGCACAGCGACGGCCAGGGCCACTGGCGCGACGGCGAGGGCCACGCACTCGACGCCATCGAAGGCTGCATCGATATCGACCTCGCGGCCACGCCATTCACCAACACGCTGCCGATTCGCCGCCTGGGTCTCGCGCGCGGCGAGCGTCGTCCGATCGAAGTAGCCTATATTGCCGCGCCGGAACTCGGGGCCACGCGCGTCGCCCAGGCGTACGTGTGCATCGAGCCGGATCGCGAATACCGCTACGAAGGCATTTTTCGCGACTTCACCGCGGATCTGAAGATCGACGCGGATGGTCTGGTGATCGACTATCCAACGCTGTTCCGTCGCTTGGCAACGACCGCGTGATCAAGGCGTTGGCTGCGCGGCAGGCTCGCCGCTTTGCACGATATGCAGTTCGCGCGTGCGCAGCGGCAGCGCGAAATGCGCGTCATTGAGCGTCTGGCGCACCTGACGCGAGAGTTCCCAACGCATTTCCCAGAACGTATCGATATTGGCCCAGACGCGAATATTCAGCACTGCGATGCTATCGTCGAAGCGCGTCACCATGACTTGCGGCGCGGGCGCGGCCAGCACGCGCGGATCGGCGGCAGCGAGTGCGCGTAATGCGTCAATCGCGCGATTCACATCGTCGCGCACCGAGACTTCCACTTCCAGATCCAGACGGCGCGTGGGATTGCGGCTGTAATTGCGGATCGAATTGCTCCACAGCGCGCTGTTCGGCACGTATTCGCAGATGCCGTCGGGCTTGGTGAGGCGCGTGGTGAAGAGATTGACTTCCTCGACGGTGCCCGCGACATTGGTGCCGCCATCGATATAGTCGCCCACCTTGAAGGGGCGCAGCAGCAGCAACATGATGCCGGCGGCGATGTTTTGCAGCGTGCCTTGCAACGCAAGACCGATGGCGAGACCCGCCGCGCCCAGCACCGCGACGATGCTCGCAGTCTGAATGCCGATCTGCGAAAGCGCGCCGACAATCGCGATCAGACGCACGCCCCATACGGCGCTGTCGCGCACGATGGGCCGCAGCGTGGCGTCGATGCTGCCCTGACGCGAGAGCCAGTTGCCCGCGCGCCGCGCGATCCACCAGCCAAGCCACAGAATCGCCACAGCCGCGCACAGGCGCAGCGCGAAGGCGGTGAGCGCGTCCCACAGGAAACTCCAGTTGGACGGATGAACGTGCACGAGTAGCGATTGCATGGGGCGATGATCCTCGAAATAAGCGTGCGGGCCGGTGTGCGACCGGCTCGCGGGAGGACCTATTTTAAGGGCGTGTGCGCCCCAGATGCGTTCGCTAACGTTGCGCCGGGTTCAGCTCAGGCTTTCGTGGCGACGATGAAAAGGCGCGGGAACGGCAACAGCACGGTGCCATCGGCCAGGGCGGGATAGGCCTGCGCGATGGCTTCGCGATAGCGCGCCGTGAAAGCCGCACGCTCCTCGTCATTGCCGAGCGCGGCGAGGAAAGGCCGCAGGGCGCTGCCCTTGAACCATTCCACGACGGCGTCGGCTCCGCCTGCGAGTGCGTGATAGTAGGTCGTGCGCCACACGTCGACGCGCGAGCAGAGCGGCGCGAGCAGCGCGTAATAGTGGCGCGCATCGTAGCGTTCGGTGCGTGCAGTGTTCGCCAGGCGGCTTGCCCACGGCCCGTTTGCGGCGATCTCGCGCAGCAACCGGTGTGCGGGTTCGTCGAGATTGTCGGGCATCTGGATGGCGAGATGACCGCCGGGAGCAAGACGCCGCACGAGCTGCGGAAATAGCGTGTCGTGATCGGGCAACCATTGCAGCACGGCATTCGCCAGCATCAGATCGTAGTGCGGCGCTTCGTCTTGCGCGGATGCGCTCCATTGCGCGATATCGGCGAGCGTGAAGTCGATCTGCGGCAGCCGTTGGCGCGCGGCGTCCAGCATATCCGCCGATGCGTCGAGACCGCTTATATGGGCTTCAGGCACGCGCGCAATCAAGCGTTCGGTGGAGTTGCCCGGCCCGCAGCCGATATCGATCGCATGGGTCACCGGCGTGGCAGGTACGGCGGCGAGCAGATCGCGCACGGGCCGCGTGCGCTCGCTTTCGAACTGTACGTACTGCTTTGCGTAGCCGTCGCCACGTGTGAGGTTGCTGTTCTCCATCGCGTTCTCCTGTTGCGTGCTGCGCCGTGGGGTAGGGGGAATGCGCGTATTCTGGTCGCCGGGCGGAAATCAGTAAAATGAAATAAATTGACGGATTGATGCCAATTTCTAATGAAAATCGACACACTCGGCGTACAGGCATTCGTGGCCATCGCGGAAGGCGGCAGCTTCCGGCAAGCGGCGCAGGAGCTCAATGTCACGCAAACAGCCATCACGCAGCGGCTGCGCAAGCTCGAATCGTATCTTGGCGTGGTGCTGGTCGAGCGCACCACGCGCCATTGCGCGCTCACGGAAATCGGCGAGCGCTTTTTGCCGCAGGCGCGCCGTCTGTTAGGCGAACTGGCCGATGCCCTCACGGAAATCCGCGAGACCGGCATGAGCCAGCGCGGCGACGTGTCGATTGCCTGTGTGCCAACGGTCGGCGTGCAGTATCTGCCGCGCGTGCTGCGGCGCTTTTCGGCGAGCCGTCCGCATGATCGCGTGCGGATTCTCGATCATGCGTCCGCGCATGTGCGCGCGGCGGTGCTCAGGCGTGAGGCGGAATTCGGCATTGGCGTGGCGGGCGAGCAGCATCCCGAGTTGACGAGCGTGCCGCTCACCACCGATCCCTATGTGCTGGTGTGCCGCGACGATCATCCGCTGGCGAAGCGGCGGCGCGTGAAGTGGTCGGCGCTAGGCGCACACGCGCTGATTTTCGCGGGCGAAGTGAGCGCGAATCGCGGCTTGCTGGATGTCGCGCTCGAAACCAATGGCGTGAATCTGCGCGCGTTTTACGAGGTGCAGCGCAGTTCGACGGCGCTTGGACTGGTCGCGGAAGGGCTGGGCGCGGCGGTGGTGCCGCGGCTCGCGGTGCAGAAGGATGTGTTCCCGATGGTGCGCGTGATCGAACTGATCGAGCCCGATGTGTCGCGCACCTTGGTATTGCTCACGCGCAAGGCCGCGCATCTTTCGCCTGCGGCACAGGCGCTCTATGACATGTTGCTGGATCAGGCACAGATGCCGCGCTAGACGGGCGACGTATCTAGCAAGGCATGCCTGGCTTCAATCGATCGGCACGCTTTGCGCCCCTTCACCCAGCGTACGCTGCATCAGCGCCGTGTCGCGCCAGGCGCCGTGCTTGAACCCGACCGATCGCAGCGTGCCCACCGGCTCGAAGCCCAGACTCGCGTGCAGTGCGAGCGATCCGCCTTGCGGGTCGGCGATCACGGCGATCATTTGACGCCAGGGGCCCGCTTCGCAACGCTCGATCAGCGCGGCTAGCAAGGTGCGACCCAAGCCACGCCCGCGAAACGCTTCGTCGATATAGATCGAATCTTCGACCGTAAAGCGGTAGGCCGGACGCGGCCGATACGGCGTGGCGTAACAGTAGCCCGCCACGCATCCATCGATTTCCGCGACGATCCACGGCAAGCCGTGTTCGCGTACAGCGGCGTGACGGCGCAGCATTTCGTCGAGCGAAGGCGGCGTTTCTTCGAACGACGCCGTGCCGTACTGCACGTGATGGGCGTAAATCGCGGCGATGGCGGGGAAGTCTGCGGGCGTGGCGTCGCGCAACAGCGGCGCGGCAATGGGCGGTGCGTTCATGATCGGCATGCGGATTCAATGTGCCGCGCAAGCGGCGCGGCGCTCGCATCCACTATGCCTTGCGGGCGGCCCGAAATGAAGCGCGTCAAAAATCCGGCGCAGGCATTGGCGTTTGAATCCTATCTGCTATGCATTCAACCCGCACGCGCCGGAGCGGGCGTAGCGCGCCCGAAGCGCCGCGCCCCCGCCACGCAGGCGATCACGACCGCCGTGACGGCGAGCATCGCGGGCGGCACTGCCTCATGGAGCAGCAGCGCGGCAAGCACGAAGCCGAAGAACGGCTGCAGCAACTGCAACTGGCCGACGCCCGCGATCCCGCCAAGCGCCAGGCCGCGATACCAGAACACGAAGCCGATCAACATGCTGAAAAGCGACACATAGGCGAGTCCCCACCACGACGCAGCGCTCACGGACGCGAACGAAACCGGCATGAACCAGCCCGCGAGCGGCGCCATCACCGGCAACGAAATCACCAGCGCCCAGCAGATCACCTGCCAGCCGCCGAGCCGGCGCGAAAGCCGCGCGCCTTCCGCATAGCCCAGCCCGCAGACGACGATGGCGGCGAGCATCAGCGCATCGCCGATGGGCGAGGCGTCCGCGCCGTGGCGCAGCGCGAACGCGACGACGGCGGCGCTCCCAATCGCCGAAAACAGCCAGAACACGGGCTGCGGGCGCTCGCCGCCGCGCAGCACGCCGAACAACGCCGTCGAAAGCGGCAGCAGGCCGACGAAGACGATCGCATGCGCCGAACTCACATGCCGCAGCGCGAGCGCCGTGAGCAGCGGGAAACCCACCACCACGCCCAGCGCCACGATCACGAGCGGCCAGAGTTCGCGCCGTTCGGGCCACGCGGCGCGGAAGAGCACCAGTAGCAGCGCGCCGAGTGCGCCTGCCAGCGTGGCGCGCGCGCCGGTCAGAAAGAGCGGATCGAGGCCGAGCACGGCCAGCCGCGTGGCGGGCAGCGAGCCGCTGAAGATCAGCACGCCGGCGAGACCGCAGAGCCAGCCATCGGTAGTGGTATCGAGGGATTTGCGCATGAATTCGACGAGAGAGTAAGCGTTAAGCCATTCGACCGATCATGCGCGCGTGGGGACAAACCGGTAAGCTAAGCATCAGTACAATTTCGACAAACTGTATTGGATACGGAGCAGTACAGATGGAGGACACGCTTCGCGCGCCGAGCGCAACGAAAGTCAGCAGCGCAGCCGCAGCACCGCTAACCCGCGTCGAACAGGTGATGGAGGCCGTGCGCGAGCGCATTGCGACGCGCGCGCTGGCGGCCGGGGCGCGCGTGCCGTCGATCCGCGTCATGAGCGAGCAGATGGGCGTGTCGAAGTCGACCGTGGTGGAGGCGTACGAACGGCTGGTCGCCGAAGGCGCCCTGGCGGCGCGGCGTGGCTCCGGCTTTTTCGTGGCGGGACATGGCGCTGCATTGACGCGCGGCCTTGCCGGCATGCACGGAACGCCCGGCCCAAAGATCGACCGCGAAATCGATCCGCTCTGGCTCACGCGCCAGTCGCTCGAAACCGATGCGCGCGCGCTGCGTCCCGGCTGCGGCTGGTTGCCCGCCGCGTGGCTGCCGCAGGATGCGGTGCGGCGTGCGCTGCGCGCCATCGCCCGCGACCCGCGCGCGCAACTCACCGATTACGCCACGCCGCTGGGCCTGCCCGCGCTGCGCCATCAGCTGGCGTGGCGGCTTGGCCAGCATGGCATCGACGCCGCGCCGGAGCAGATCGTCCTGACTGATGGTGGCAGCCAGGCGCTCGACATCCTGTGCCGCTTCCTGCTCGAACCCGGCGATGTCGTGGTCGTCGACGATCCGTGCTACTTCAATTTCCAGGCGCTGCTACGCGTGCATCGCGTGCAGATCGTGAGCGTGCCCTATACGCCCACCGGGCCCGATCTGGCCGCGTTCGAGCGCGTGCTCAAGGAACATCGGCCGCGCTTGTACGTGACGAATTCGGCGATCCACAATCCGACCGGCGCGACGCTCGCGCCCGCGATTGCGCACCGGTTGCTCAAGCTCGCCGAGGAGCACGATCTTCTGATCGTCGAAGACGATATTTTCGCCGACTTCGAGACTGATCCCGCGCCGCGTCTCGCCGCCTTCGACGGCCTCGCGCGCGTGGTGGCGATCGGCAGTTTTTCGAAGACCATGACGGCGGCCGCGCGTTGCGGCTATATCGCGGCGCGCGCGGACTGGGTCGAACCGCTCGTCGATCTCAAGCTTTCGGTGTCGTTCGGCAATGGGGAACTGGCGGCCGATCTGGTGCAGCGTCTGCTGGTGGACGGCACCTATCGGCGTTATCTGGATGGGCTGCGCGCGCAGCTTGCCGATGCGATGGGCGAGACACTGCGTCGTCTCGCGTCGGCGGGACTTACGGCCTGGACGCGGCCGCAGGCGGGCATGTTGTTGTGGGCTCAACTACCCGATGGGCTCGACGCGGCGCAGGTCGCGCGCGAGGCGCTCGTCGATGGGGTGGTGCTGGCGCCGGGGAACGTGTTTAGCGTGTCGCGCAATGCGGCCAGTTTTCTGCGCTTCAATGCTTCGCAGTGCAACCGGCCAAAAGTCTACGAAACCTTGCAGCGCGCGATGGAGCGCGCTGCAACGCCTGCGTGAGTGTGGTCTGGATGTTTCAGTGATGCGTACGCAACGGCGCATTGCGCATCAACCAGGACAGCGCAAAGGCCAGCACGACCACGCACGCCGCCGAGAGATAAACCGTATGCAGCGCGCCCGCGAACGCATCGAGATATTGCGCGTGCAGCGCGGGCGGCAGATGGCGAATCACTTCAGGCGTGAGCGGCTGGGGCAGTTCGACATCGGCGCTGATCAAGGCGGCCAGCCGCGTATGCAGGCCGTGCGAAAACACCGCGCCGAACGCCGCCACGCCCACCGAGCCGCCAATCGAGCGGAACAGCGTCGCGCCCGAAGTCGCCACGCCCATATGGCGGAATTCCACCGTGTTCTGCACGGCCAGAATCAGCACCTGCATCACCATGCCCAGCCCGCAGCCGAGCAGGCCCATGTACAGATACATCTGCGTGATCGGCGTGGAGATTTCCAGCCGCGCGAGCAGCATCATCGCCGCGGCCACGCATGCGGTGCCCAGGATCGGGAACATGCGGTACTTGCCGATCTTGCTGATGATGCGTCCGGCGACCATCGACATGACCAGTACGCCGCCCATCATCGGCAACATCTGCACGCCGGCCTGCGAAGGCGTCGAGCCCTTCACGACCTGCAAATAGAGCGGCAGGAACGTCACCGACCCAAACAGCGACACGCCGACGATAAAGCCGATCAGGCTCGACAGCACGAAGGTGCGCTCGCGAAACAGCGCCAACGGCATGATGGGCTCGACCGCGTGCTTTTCCTCGTGGATGAAGCCCGCGACGGCCACCACGCCCATCAGCAAGGTCAGCCAGAGTTGCGGCGAATTCCACGGCAGCAGCGATCCGCCCTCGCTCGTGAAGAGGATCAGGCAGGTGAGCGCGGCGGCCAGCCAGCCCGCGCCCAAATAGTCGATCACGTGCTTGACCTGCTCGACGCGCGGCTTGAACACCGCGCCGATCACCACCAGCGCGAGCGCGCCCAGCGGCAGGTTGATGTAGAAAATCCAGCGCCACGACAGATGCTCGACCAGAAAGCCGCCGAGCAGCGGACCGACCACGGTCGCGAGGCCGAACACGCCGCCGAACATGCCTTGGTACTTGCCGCGCTGCGCAGGCGGAATGACGTCGCCGACAGCGGCCATCGTCACGACCATGAGGCCGCCGCCGCCGATGCCCTGCAGTGCGCGCAGCGCGATCAGCTGGGGCATGTTCTGCGCGACGCCGCACAGCGCGGATCCGACCAGGAAAATCACGATGGCCGTCTGCAGCACGATCTTGCGGCCGAACAGGTCGCCGAACTTGCCGTACAGCGGTACGACGATGGTGGAGGTGAGCAGGTAAGCGGTCACGACCCACGAGAGCCGGTCGAGCCCGCCCAGTTCGCCGACGATGGTGGGCAGGGCGGTCGACACGATGGTCTGGTCGAGCGCGGCCAGCAGCATGACGAGCAGCAGCGCGGGGAACAGCAGACGCAGCGGCGGGTGCGCCGACGCCGCGGGACCGGATTCCGTGTTAACGGAGAGCGCGGTTTGCGTGGGGGATGGCATCGGGGAATCTCCAGCCTTGGGAAGCCTTGAAGGCATCGCGGATCTTGAAATTAATTAACTCGACGATTAATATTAGGATAATTCCTGTTGCCGGTCAAAGCCAGAAAAAGTAACGAGATGAAAGAGTCGAACGAATCGAAGGAAACGCAGGGGCGCGCGACGTCGGACAAGCCCGTCGCACGCCGTCCGGGACGCCCGAGCGGCGCTGCGCGCGGGGTCGAGCAGCGCGAGCGCCTGATTGCCGCAGCGCTGACGCTGTTCGCGCGTCAGGGCATCCTGGACACCACGCTCGGCGCGATTGCGCGCGAGGCGGGCGTCACGTCCGCGATGGTCCACTATTATTTCAAGACACGTGACCAGTTGATCGATGTCCTGATCGACGAGCGTTTCCTGCCGCAGCGCGCCGCGTTTGGCGGCTGCTTCGAGGCGCATCCCGACGATCCTGTCGCCGCGCTGACGGCGCTCACGCGGCGTTTTGTTGAAGTCGGCGAGGCCAATCCGTGGTTTGCGCCGTTGTGGGTGCGCGAGGTCATCAGCGAAGGCGGGCTGCTGCGTCAGCGTATGCACGAGCGCTTCGGGCAGGCGCAGCAGCACCGTGTCCACGAGGCCATCGTGCGCTGGCAGCGCGAAGGCAAGCTCAACCCGGCGCTGGAGCCGTCGCTGCTGTTCCAGTCGCTGCTCGGGCTGACGCTGCTGCCGCTTGCCACCGCGCCGGTCTGGCGCAAGGATGTGGTGCCGCGCAACGTCGGTGCGGAGGAAATTGCCCGCCACGCCGTCGCGCTCATCACGCAAGGCATACGGCCTGCTTAAGCCTCGTCGTATCGCGTGGTACGCTGCGCCTCGCAATTAGAGACCGCCGCGAGGCCGCCGCGCGGCATCACCATCGTCGAGGTCCGTCTGTCTCCGAAAAAATCCGCTTCCGCTCCCGTGATCGTCTGGTTTCGCGACGATCTGCGTCTTGCCGACCAGCCCGCGCTCGCGCACGCGGCCGCCACGGGCCAGCCCCTGATCTGCCTGTATATCCACGATGAACAGGCGGCGGGTGAACGACCGCCCGGCGCGGCGATGCGCTGGTGGCTGCACGGCTCGCTCAAGGCGCTCGACGCGTCGCTGCACGAGCACGGCGGCCGGCTGCTGATCGTGGCCGGCGCGCAGGACGAAGTGCTCGATGCGGTCATCGCTGCGAGCGGCGCAACCGGCGTGTTCTGGAACCGACGCTATGGCGGAAAGGCGCGTGAGGCCGATGCGGCGCTCAAGGCGCGTCTGCGCGACGACGGCCTGACGGTCGAAAGCTTTAACGGCACGCTGCTGCATGAGCCGTGGACGGTGCTCAACCAGTCGGGCGAGCCCTTCCAGGTTTATACGGCGTTCTGGCGCGCTTGCCGCCGCGCGGGCGATCCGCCGCCGCCCGAACCCGCGCCGGAACGGATGATTTTTCAACGTCTACCGGCAGGACTTACCCAAATGGCATCGAAACTCGACGATCTGGGTTTCGAGCCGAAGAAGCCCGACTGGGCGGGCGGCATGCGCGACGCGTGGGCGGCGGGCGAAGAGGCCGCGCTGGAACGCCTGCGCGCATTCCTGCACGGCGACCTCGAAGCCTATGCCGAAGAACGCGACGACCCGAGCGTCGCCGCCACCAGCCGTCTTTCGCCTTATCTGGCGGTGGGGGCGCTGTCGCCGCGCCAGGCATTTGCGGCCCTGAAGGCGGCGCAGCACGGCAAGCACGGCGGTTCGCCCACGCGCCGCGAGACCAGCGCCGAAAAATTCCTCAGCGAACTGGGCTGGCGGGAGTTCTGTTACTACCAGCGTTTTCACTGGCCCGATCTCGCCGAACGCAATCTGCGCGCGGCTTTCGACGCGATGCCTTGGCGCCGCGACGCCAAAGGGCTGCGCGCATGGCAGCGCGGTCTGACGGGGTATCCGCTCGTCGATGCCGGGATGCGCGAGCTTTGGCACACGGGCTGGATGCATAATCGCGTGCGCATGGTGGTGGCGTCCTTTGTCGCCAAGCATCTGCTGGTGGACTGGCGCGAGGGCGAGGCGTGGTTCTGGGACACCCTGGTGGACGCCGATGGCGCGAGCAATCCGGCCAACTGGCAGTGGGTGGCGGGCTCGGGCATGGATGCGGCGCCGTATTTCCGCATTTTCAATCCCGTGTTGCAGGGCCAGAAGTTCGACCCGCGCGGCATCTACGTGCGGCAATGGGTGCCGGAACTCGCGGGCCTGCCCGACAAGTTCATCCATCAGCCGTGGAAGGCCAGCGAGGCGCAACTGGAAGAAGCCGGTGTGCGCCTGGGCACCGACTATCCGCTGCCGGTGGTCGAGCATGATATGGCGCGCCAGCGGGCGCTTGAAGCGTTCGCCAAGACCGGCAAGGGCAAGAATCCGCCCGCTGCGGCCGAGCGCAAGACGAAGCAATAAATCGACAAAAAAGGGCCGCGTGGCTGTCATCGGCGTGACGTCGGCGGCGGTTATCGTGCGCGCGGCTGAACGCACGGCATCAATATTGCTCTAATGGAGCGCCCGGGCATGAATGGGCGCATTCGCAGCGTCGAATTCGCGCCTTGCCCGGTCGGGTTGCCAGATGCGAACCGCGCCGCCTGCCAGGCCGCGCGGCAAGCCAAACAGACAGAACGGCATTCAAGCAAACACAATGAACGCAGTACACAAGCTCGACCAGACGACCATCGTGCTGGTCGAAGACGACCCGCAAAGCCGGGATTCCCTCACCTCGCTGCTGGAGGCGGAAGGAGCCCGGGTCGTTGCGGTGGAGGACGCCGAAACCGGCGTCGAAGCAGCCCTCAGCCTGCTCCCCGATGCAGTGGTCTGCGATCTCGATCTGCCCGCGATGGACGGTTTTTACCTCATCCAGCGCCTGCGCGATCACGAGATTCGCGGCGATCACGCACCGGCGGTTGCGGTAGCGCTCACCGGCCATACCGACGAAAGCTGGCGCTTGCGCAGCATCGGCGAGGGCTTCCAGCACTTCATGACCAAGCCGGCCAAGCCGGAGGCGCTGGTCGCGTTGCTCAGCGACGCGATCGACGCTCGCCAGTCGTCCTGAGGTTTTGACGGAGCGCGGCGGCGCTCGGGTTTCAAGCGTCGTCGCATTTGCGCCATTCGCGCGCGGCCCGTGAGCCGCGCGGGGAATTCGCAACCGTCTCGGGCCGATTCAGCCCTCAAATCGCGGTGGTTTTCAGGCGTGCAAGGATTTACGAATGCGCGGCGGCTTTCGCGCCTTCGGCGCTGGCCTGCTCGTTCGCCTGGCATTGCGCGCAGACGCCCTTGAGTTCGATGCCATCGCCCGAAAGACGATAGCCCGCGGCTTCGATCTGCGAGACCAGCGCCTGGCGCAGCTTCGGCTCGTGCAGTTCTGTGACGTTGCCGCACTGCTGGCAGACCACCAGAATGCCGTGCTGGCATTGCGTGAGATCGTGGCAGACCGCGAATGCGTTGATCGATTCGATGCGGTGAATCAGCCCCGCCGACAGCAAAAAGTCCAGCGCGCGATACACCGTGGGCGGCGCCGATCCCGGGTGGATCTGGCGCATTTCGTCGAGCAGGGAATACGCCTTGGTCGCGCGGCCTGAAGCAAGCAGCAGCTCGAGCACCTTGCGGCGGATCGGCGTGAGCTTTTCGCCGCGCTCGCGGCAGTAGGCTTCGGCCATCTCAAGTGCGCTTTCGAGCGATGCGCCGCCCGCTGCGAAATGGCCGTGCGCGTGATCGTGACCGTGAGCGTGTCCATGATCGTGCGCTTCGTGGGCGTGATCATGAGCGTGTGCAGGGTCGTGCGGCGCTGCATGGTCCGCATGCAGTGCCGCAGTGTCCGGGGACGGTTTTGCTGTCTTCATCCTGCGATTATACGGGGCGTGCCGCACGCGCGCCTGGCGTCGACGGCGCGCCCGCATGGGCGCCCGGCGCGTGCTTCAGGTGAGCGGCAGGTCGATGTACTTGCGAAAGCCCTGGCGCTGCGCCAGCCGCTGATACCAGCGATCGAGATTGGGCAGCGTGGGGCGCTCGACGCCTTCGAGACCGTACCAGCGCCGCGCAAACGAGCCCAGCACGATATCGGCGAGCGAAAAGCGCTCGTTCTCCAGGAAGAAGCGGCCTTGCAGATGCTGGTCGAGCAGCGTCCACAGCGTGGCCGTATTGGCCAGATCGGCTTCGATCTTCGCGGCGTCGCGCTGATCGGCGGGCGTGCGCACGAGCGCGAGAAAGAGCGGACGCTCGGCGGGCGCGAGCGTGCCGATCGACCAGTCGAGCCAGCGGTCGATGCCGGCGCGCACCTTCGGCTCGTTCGGATACAGCAGGCTCGACGGGCCGTATTGCATCGCCAGATAACGCAGGATCGAATTCGATTCCCACAGCACGAAGTTGCCGTCCTGGAGGGTCGGCACCTTGCCGTTCGGGTTCATGGCCAGAAAGGCCGGCTCTTCGAGTTGGCCAAACTTGCCGCCCGCGTCGATGCGCTCGAACGGCAGGCCGAGTTCGTCGCAACACCACAGCACTTTCTGGACGTTGACCGAGTTGGCGCGTCCCCAGATCTTGATCATCCGGTGCACTCTCCTTTGCAGCTAAAAGGGCAGGTAGGGACCGCAACGATACACGCAACGGTCCCTGATTTGGCGCGCGTTGTTGATCGCGGTGATTGCGTTGATCGCGAGGCCGGGCAAGCGATCTTCACAGAATAGACGCTACAGCGCCCTCAACCCCAGGCCGAAGCGCCGATCATCGTGCCCGCACGCGCCTGCGCGTTCCACCAGATCACGCGCAGCAGCGGTGCTTGCTGGGCGATATAGATGGCCTGCACCGGATCGCTTTCGATGAAATGCGTCACGCCGCAGCGCACGGCGGCGGCGGCCTTGTGGGCGGCGGCGCCCGAGGGCGTGTCGTCGTGCTCGCCCGGTGCGCGCATGATCAGTTCCAGATGGCCGAAACCGTGGCGGTCGAGCCACGCCTGGGTGCGCTCGCGATCGACTTCGGGGCGGCCCGTGATGATCGCGCGGGCGCGCTTGATGTCGATATCGGGAATGCGGTCGAGCGGCAGCAGCGCGTCGCGTTCGGCGAGCGCGGCTTCGAGATCCTCGTCGTAGCGCGCGAGCGCGATGTCGGGCAGCAGAATGCCGTCCAGGTCGATCGCGTAGACCGTGTATTCGTGGTCGTCGGCCATGCGGGTGCCTTCGCGCGTGCCTTCCTTGACCCAGTCGGCGCGATAACGGTCGGTGTAAGCCTGGCGCTCCCACGGGAACAGCGCGAAGTAGCCGCTGGCGTCGATCGAGTAGTCGGGACGCAGGCGGCTCAGGTCGTCGTAAGCGCCCGTGAGCGTGCGCACCACCAGACCGTGTTCGCGCAGGAAGGCGATGCAGTCGACCAGCGTATGGCCGCGGCCCGCGATGTCCTCGCACAGCAGCACCTTCGCGCCCGGTTCCGGCATCGGCAGCGTGGAGTCCCAGCGCACTTCGCGGGTCTCGCGCGTGTAGCGCAGGAAGGCGACGCTCGCGCCGGTCGCATGCGAGACCATCAGCGCGAGCGGCGCACCGCCGCGCAGGATGCCGACGACGACGTCGAATTCCTCTTCGACCAGCAACGGCTGCAGCGATTCGACCCAATGGTCGAGCTGTTCATAAGTGAGCGGGACGACGGGTTTGTTCATTTGATGGCAAATGCAGCACGAAGACGGTCAGTTACGCGACGCTCACAGATGTGTCAGCGAAGAACACGTCTATTGTCGGAGTAATGTTTGACGATATTATGCCTATGCTTGCGGGCAGATGCAGACCGGCTGGCTTCGGACAGATCCAGTACAGCCGCGCCGGCTATGCCGCCGATGATGGGGCCCGATGAAAAGACCCGTCGCAACACCACACGACCAACACTTAGCGCCTTGGGGGCGAGCAGATGCAGGATCGCATTGTCCTGGGGAATGAGCAGGAGACGAATCGTGACGAGAGCCGGCAGCAAGACCGGCCCGCAAGCGGCGAGCGACGGCGCTTTGCGCTTGCGCTCGCGGGACTGCTGGCGGCCGCCGCGCTGCCGTTGCCGCGCCGCGCGCTGGCCGGCGAGAGCGGCGGACTCTCGCTCGACGTGAACGGCGAGGTCCACGTGACCAACAACGCCGCGCACACGGCTTATCACTTCAGCGAAGAGCAACTGCTCAAACTGCCCCAGCATTCGATCGAGACCGCCACCACCTGGACGCCGCGCTCGACCTTCACCGGCCCGCGTCTGGCCGACGTGCTCGCGATCGTGGGCGCATACGGCAGCCAGATCGAGATCCACACCATCGACGACTACACCTGCGTCGTGCCGGTTTCCGACGCCGATCGCTACGGCGCGGTGCTGGCCTACGCGATGAACGGCCGGCGTCTGAAGGTCAGCGACTTCGGCCCGCTGTTCCTGATCTATCCGCGCGACCAGTTCCCGCTCGAACTCGATGGCGCGGCGGGCGATTCGAAATTCGCCTGGCAGATCGTTTCCATGACCATCAAGCCTTGAGTTTTACGTGATGCATCGTCCGCTGCGACGCTTCCTGCATGTGCTGATCTGGATCGTCGCGCTGGCGCCGCCGGTGATGGCAGTCGGCTACCTGCTCTACGCAAACCTGCTCAATCCCAAGGTCGTGCAACGCCTCACCGGCAACTACGACGGCCTCTACTGGGACGCCGCGCAGATGCAGATCGCCTACGCGCGCTTTGAAAGCCAGTTGCTCATCTACGCCGACGGCATCGACCGCGATCTCGACAAGGTGCGCCTGCGCTACGAAGTTCTGCAATCGAAGCTCAACGTCATGAAGGGCTCGACGCGCACGCTCGCGGGCATGCCGAGCCTGATGAAGCTGCAGCAGCAGGATCTGGCCGTGATCGACGCCACCATCGCGCCGTTCGAAGCGCAGATCGCCACGCTCGCCGATAGTCCCGCGCGCGCCGTGCCCATGCTGACCGCGCTCGACACGCACTGGGCCGAAGTGACCGATCTCGCGCTCAATCGCCGTTTCGCCGATGTGACCGAGCGCGAGGGCATACGTCGCGATTTCATCGCCAAGCGCCGCGAGCTGTTTGCGGCGGGACTCGTGCTGCTGATGCTGTCGGCGGCGGCGGCCGTGTTGCTGGTGATGAACGGCTACCGGCGCACGCGTCTGATCCGGCAGCAACACGCCGCACTGGAAGCCGAACACCAGGCCACGCGCGCCGCGCGCGAGGCGAGCAACGCCAAGGACGCCTTCCTCGGCATGATCAGCCACGAACTGCGCACGCCGCTGCACGCGATCGTTTCGTCGATCGAATTACTGGGCTTCAATTCGCACTCGGAAAGCGACCGCAAGGTGATTTACCGGCTGGAAACGGCCGCGCGTCAGCTTGAGGCACAGATGAAGGATCTAACCGATTACGCGCGTCTGGGCGCGGGCAAGCTGGAGTTGCGGCAGGAGGAGTTCTGTCCGCGCGAACTGCTGCAATCGATTGTCGACCAGAACGAACAGGCCGCGCGTGCGCGGGGACTTGAATTCGCGCACGCCTGGAGCGGGCCGCAGCGCAACGTCCTGGCCGACCCGCATCGCATTCGCCAGATTGCCAACAACCTTGTGACCAACGCGATCCGCTATACCGAACGCGGTTCGGTGCGCATCGAATTTTCCGCGCGCGACGATGCAGCGAGCGGCGCGCAGACGCTTGCGATCATCGTGAGCGATACCGGGCCGGGCGTCGCGCCCGCGCAGATTCCGCTGATTTTCAAGGAGTTCACGCAGCTCGATACCTCGCGTTCGCGCCGTTACGAGGGCGCGGGGATGGGGCTGGCGATCGTGCGCGGGCTGGTCGATCTGTTTGGCGGCACGATCGAAACCGATAGCCGCGTGGGCGAGGGCACGACCTTTACGGTGACGATTCCGGTCACGGCCGTCGCGCCGCCGGTGCCGGACACGCTCGTGCCGCCCGTGCGTGCGGAGGCGGCGCCCCCGCTAGTGCTGGTGGTCGACGATAACCCGCTCGTGCGCGAGTCGCTGTGCGAAATGGTGGCGCACATGGGTTACGCGGCGCTCGCCGCAAGCGACGCCGATGGCGCGCTGGCGAGCCTCGACGCCACGCCATGCGACGTCGTGCTGCTCGATCTGCATATGCCAGGGCGTGACGGATATGCGTTTGTGGCGGGGCTGGAGGCGAAGGCGGGCTGGAAGCCGCGCGTGATAGCCGTGAGCGCCGATGTGGCTGCGCTCACGTCATCCGGGGAAGGGGAGAATCCGTTCTTCGACGCGTTGCCGAAGCCCGTGCACTATGAGGTGCTGCGGGCGGCGTTGCAGAGAGCGTTTGGTGGGGCGCGCGCGGCTTAGCCGTCTGACCGCCTAGCCCCGATTCAACCGCTTCGAAAGATCCGCCACCAAAATCGCCATCCGCGCCGGTTTCTCATAGCACGCGACGTTGTAATGCCGCACCACCTGGCTGATTTCCGATTCGCTCGCCTTGCCGGTCAGCAGTTCGCCGGTCAGCACGAAGATCGGCGCTTCGGGGTTTTCTGACGCACGCACCTGGCGGATTGCCTCTGCGGCGGTCTGGCTGCCGAACAGCCAGTCGATCACCACGCCGTCAAACACGTTGTGCTCCAGCGCTTCAGTGAACGCGGCAAGACCGTACAGCGCAAGCGCCGCGTAGCCGCTGTGCTCCAGATAGTCGCGCAGGTTGTCGGCGGACGCCTGGTCGTCGTCGACCACGGCGATGAGCGGTTTGTCAGCCTCGGCGCGACGCGGGTAGATCTCGATCTTGTGAACTTCGCGTGCGTTCAGATAGAGCGCGCCGTCCGGGCGCACGACGCGCCACTGGCCCTGCTTCTCATACGCGACGAAGTCGGGGCGCGTACCCGGTTCCACCGACGCGCCGATCCACGCGGTACACGCCAGTTCCACCGCGCTCACGCACAGCAGCGCGTCCTGCGCGGTCGCGCCCACCATGCCCGGATCGAGCAACTGTGCGCCGAACAGCTGTCCCGCAGGTTCGCCGAACGCCTCGGCCACTTTCTTGATCTGCGCGAGCGTCCAGGGGCTGTTACCGCGCAGCTTGCGGTGCCCCTGTGAAAAGCTCAGCTCAAGAATCCTGCACAGCTCGGTAGTCTGCTGGCGTTTGCCGATGCCATGTCGGCTCATCAGCTCACGTACGCGCTCCGCGACCGCGGCTGAGTCGGTTGTGTGTGCAACGTTCGACATACTGCTAATGGGGGAAGATCGAGTCGGATTGGGCTAATTATCTCGTGCCGCTGTGCCGCCGCTAGAAGAAAAATCCTGACGGAGCACGGGCGCACAATATTCTAAACGCATCATTTGACAATCGCTTAGCTTTCGTATGACAACATTAAGGGTCTGATGGCAACGCGATTCCGGTGACGTCGTTCAACGGCTCGGAGCCCACTTCAATGCTGACTGGCAGAGGCTGTGGCGCACCGCACCCACACGCGTCACGCGGCTTTGCGACAATGGTCTTTGTACGCGCATTTCACGAGCCGGGGCGCGGCATTGCCCTTCAGGCCGATTACGGTTGCATAACGTCACTGGGATGAGAAAAGCTTGAACGAAATCAACACGCAAGCAACGCGCGAACAGCAAACCGGGCAGCGCAAGGCGCTCGCCCAGGAAAAGGAAATCCGCCATTTTGGCGTACCGTATTACAGTCAATGGGGCAGTCCCGAATGGGTGGCGCGCATTGTCGAAGACGATGTCGATCCTTGCGATGACCCCGCCTGGCGCGCGAGCGGTTTCGCGCAGCCGGAGCAATACCGCTTCTGGGCCAAGCGCCTTTGCGGGCTGACCTGTTTCGAATCGGCGCTCGATTACTGGGGCATCGAACATGCGCCGCGCGCCGCCATGCTCGAAGACGCGCTGCGTCACGGCGTCTACCGCATGCGCGAGGACGGCGGCGTGGACGGGCTGATCTATCAGCCCTTCGCCGACTGGGCCGAATCGGCTTACGGCGTGCGCGTCGAGGTGATGACCGATGAGGACATTCAGGTGAGCGCGGCACGTCTGGCCGCCGACACGCTGGCGATCGTGTCCGTGAGCCCCGAGATCCGCTACCCGGAGCGCGCCAACACCGATCAAGGCGGTCACCTGATCCTGCTGCACGGCCGCAGCGATGGCGGCGTGTGGTTCCACAATCCGTCGGGCGTGGCGCCGTATCAGGCCGACGCCTGGCTGCCCTACGAGACGGTGGCGCGCTTCCATGCCCGCCGCGGCATGGCGCTCACGCGCATTGCCGTCGACGAGACGTTGGCCGAATAAAAAACGGCGCGGCGGCCCGATCGAAGCCGCCGCGCCGTGTGCTCATCAAGCCGGCTGCAACCCTCCCAGCAACTGGCGCACGCGCGACAGATCGCGATTGAGCGCGCCCGCGTCCTCGAACAACTCCGCGAGCCAGTCGATAAACACCCGCACGCGCGGCGCGGGCTGGCGCGACTTCACGAACGCGACCGAAACGGGCGTCGGCAGCGGCTTCCATTGCGGCAGCACTTCGACTAACGCGCCGTTGTCCAGATACTGCTGCGCCGCGAGCAGCGGCGGCTGCACCAGACCGTAGCCTTGCAGCCCGCAGGTGAGATAGGCGAATTCGTCGGAAACGTGCACGAAGCCGTCCACCTTCACCTTGGTCGGGCTGCCGTCCACCTCGAAGTCGAACTCGTACGGGCGGCCCGTGAGCGGCGACAGGAAATTCACCACGGGATGCTGGGCGAGATCGTCGAGCGAAGTCGGCGCGCCGTGGCGTGCGAGATACGCCGGGCTCGCGCAGGTCACATGCTCCAGCAGGCCGAGCCGACGCGCCGCAAGACCCGAGTCCGGCAACTCGCCGAGCTGGATGCTGCAATCCACGCCTTCGCCGACCAGGTCGACGTTGCGCAGACTCACGCCGATCACCAGATCGATCTGCGGATAACGCGCGTGAAATTCGTCGAGTGCGGGCAGCACGATCGCGTTGGCGATCAGCCCCGGCATTTCCACGCGTAGACGTCCGCCAATCGCGCCGGGTGTCTGGCGCAGGCTCGCTTCGGCGTCGTCGATATCGGCGAGGATCTGCGAGGCGCGCTCGTAATACGCCGCGCCTTCAGGCGTGAGCGAAAGCCGGCGTGTGGTGCGAACGAGCAGTTGGGTGCCGAGCAGCGCCTCAAGGCTCTGCATCAGCGTGGTGGCGCTGGCGCGCGGCATATCCAGCGACTGCGCGGCTTTGGTGAAGCTATTGGTATCGACGATACGCACGAACGTACGCATCGCCTGGATGCGGTCGATCACGGGCGAGCTCCTTCAAAAACAGGCTTGAAAACTGAGCTAAAACGGGTGGAACGATTTCCGCGAAATTCCCATGCGACAGTACGAAAGCGCCGGAAAGGGGCGAGCCGCGCTGCGTTGAAAAACGCTTCGCGACGCCGGCGTCTCGCGGAAAGCGACGCGCGGCAGCGGTTGTACAAAAACGGTTCGTTAGATGACGGCGCACGGGGACGCCGGCTCGACTACGCGATGTACTGCGGGAGGCCGGAAAGGTTGGCCTCGAAGCGGGGGCTGGCGGGCCGTCCGGAATGGACGGCCCGGCGGGGCAAAGCGTTACGTCGTGGGTTGCGCGCTTACTTGCGCAGCGTGTCGATATCGATCACGAAGCGGTACTTCACGTCGCTCTTGAGCATGCGCTCGTAGGCGTCGTTGATGTCCTGCATCTTGATCATTTCGACATCGGACGTGATGCCATGCTTGCCGCAGAAGTCCAGCATTTCCTGCGTTTCCGCGATGCCACCGATCAGCGAGCCCGCCAGACGGCGGCGCTTCATGATCAGGTTGAACACCTGCGGCGACGGGTGATCGTGTTCGGGCGCACCTACCAGCGTGAGCGTGCCGTCGCGCTTGAGCAGTTCGATGAACGGGTTCAGATCGTGCTGCGCCGCCACCGTGTTGACGATCAGGTCGAAGCTGTTGGCGTGCTTCGCCATCTGCTCCGGGTCTTTCGAAATCACGACTTCGTCGGCGCCCAGGCGCTTGCCGTCTTCGATCTTCGAAGGCGAGGTGGTGAACAGCACCACGTGCGCGCCCATCGCATGCGCGATCTTCACGCCCATGTGGCCCAGGCCGCCCAGACCGACGATGCCGACCTTCTTGCCGGGACCCGCGCCCCACGTGCGCAGCGGCGAATACGTGGTGATGCCGGCGCACAGCAGCGGGGCGGCCGCGGCGGCGTCGAGGTTCTCGGGCACGCGCAGCACGAAGGCTTCGTCCACCACGAGTTGCGTCGAGTAACCGCCGTAGGTGACGTCGCCGCTCACGCGGTCGTTGCCGTTATAGGTGCCGACGAAACCGTTCTCGCAATACTGCTCGAGTCCTTCCTCGCAGCTACCGCAGGTGCGGCACGAATCGACCAGACAGCCCACGCCGACCAGATCGCCGACCTTGTAGCGCGTCACGCCCGTGCCCACCTCCGCGACGCGGCCGACGATCTCGTGGCCCGGCACGACGGGGAACAGTGTGTTGCGCCACTCGTTGCGCGCCTGATGCAGGTCGGAATGGCACACGCCGCAGTACTGCACGTCGATACGCACGTCGAGTTCGCGCAGGTCGCGGCGCTGGAATTCGAAGGGAGCGAGCGGCGACTGCGCGTCGCGGGCGGCATATCCGTAAGTGGGGTACATATCGTGTGGCTCCTGAAACTGGTTTGCCTGAAAACAGCGCGAAAAACAGCGCAAACGCCAAAGCGCAACGCGTTGAAGCGCTGGACGATTCGGGTGTTGCGGCAGGGTTCCCATCGTAAGGACCGGACCTCACCCAGGGAATACCTGAATCTATCGAAGACTTGCCTGATTCTCCTGGTCAACAGCGGGGCTGTGCATTCGGTGATAGATTGGCAAGCCTGTTTCTCCGCCTTTGCCGATGAATTTAGGGGCGCTTCTGTCATGAAAAATGCACATACCGCCGACGCTGCGCCGCTTGCGGCCAGCCCGGTTTCCACAGCAGTTTCCCTGCCCGCCGCTTCGCTCACCGCGCCCGCGCTGCCCGCCGTCCAGAACGAGGACGCCATGCAGCGCCGCGTCGTCGACCTGCTGATGCAGCTCACGCAGCGCGACGGCGCGCATCACACCGCCGTCGAAGGCGTGCGGCTGTTTCGCGGCAGCCAGGCGCATCCGCGCCAGCCGGTGATGTACGAGCCGAGCATCTTCATCGTCTGCCAGGGCCGCAAGCGCGGCTTTCTCGGCGATCAGGTGTTCATCTACGACGCGCAGCAATATCTGGTGCTGTCGGTGCCGCTGCCGTTCGAATGCGAGACCGAAGCCACGCCCGAGAAGCCGCTGCTCGCGATTTCGGTGCGCGTCGATCTCACCATGGTCGCGGAATTGCTGATGGCGCTCGACGACACGCGCGGCAGCGCCGTGGCGGAACCGGTCGGCATCTACGCCACGCCGCTCGACGCGCCGCTTTCGAACGCCGTGCTGCGCCTGCTCGAAGCGCTGGCGCATCCGGGCGACGCGCGCATTCTCGGCCCCGCGATCGTGCGCGAGATCTGCTACCGCGTGCTGACGGGCGAGCAGGGCGATGCGATTCGCGCGGCGCTCACGCATCAGCATCACTTTGGCCGCATCGCCAAGGCGCTGCGCCGCATTCACGCCGATTACCGCGGCGATCTCGACGTGGTGACACTGGCCTCAGAAGCGGGCATGAGCCTTGCCGTGTTTCATGCGCATTTCAAGGCCGTGACCTTGACCTCGCCGATGCAGTACGTGAAGACCACGCGCCTGCACCACGCGCGCATTCTCATTGCGCACGATGGCATGAACGTGAGCGCGGCGGCCACGCGCGTGGGCTACGAAAGCGCCTCGCAGTTCAGCCGCGAATTCAAGCGCCTGTTCGGCTGCAGTCCCGCCGACGAGATGCGTCGCGCGCGCACGGCGGCAGAAGCGGCCGCGCCGCGCGTGGAAGTGGTGGCCCGATACGCGACCGCCGCCTGACTGGGTGAACTTGCTTCGCATGACTGAGGAATGACGTCGATATGAACGCTGCCGCGCCTGCTGACCGTCCCCGCCTGCTCGTCCTGATCCCGCTCACCGATGCCGATCGCGCCGCGCTGGCGGAGTGTTTCGAGGTGCACTATGCGCCCGATGCCGAGCAGCGCACAGCGGCGATTGCGCAGCAGGGCGCAACGGTACAAGCGCTGCTCACGAACGGCACCACGGGTCTTACGGCAGACGAAATCGACGCCATGCCAGCGCTGAAACTGGCGGCGGCGCTGGGCGCGGGCTACGAGAACATCGCGCTCGACCACGCGCGTTCGCGCGGTATCGCGCTGTGCAACGGCGCGGGCGTGAACGCGGATTGCGTCGCCGATCACGCGATGGCGCTGCTGCTCGCCGCCGTGCGCGCGGTGCCGCAATACGACGCGGCGTGCCGCGCGGGCATCTGGCGCGACGCCTTGCCGATGCGGCCCACGCTCACGGGGCGACGCCTCGGGATCGTGGGCTATGGGCATATCGGCGCGAAAATTGCGCAGCGCGCGGCGGGCTTCGATATGGTCATCGGGTATCACAATCGTGCGCCGCGCGAGGGCGTGAAGGCGCGCTATTTCGATTCCACGCTCGCCCTTGCGCAGTGGAGCGACTGTGTCGTGATCGCCACGCCCGGCGGCGCGCAGACGCGTCATCTGGTCGACCGCGCGGTGCTGGATGCGCTTGGGCCGGAAGGTTTCCTCGTCAACGTTTCGCGCGGCAGCGTGGTCGATACGGCGGCGCTGGGCGCGGCGCTCAAGGAAGGCACGCTGGGCGGCGCGGGCCTTGATGTCTACGAAGGCGAGCCGGAGCCTCCGCAGGCGCTGATTGCGCTGGAGAATATCGTCCTCACGCCCCACGTGGCCGGCACCTCGCCCGACGTGCGCGCGGCCACGGTGCGCAACTTCATCGACAACGCCACACGCTGCTTTGCCGGCGAACCGTTGCTCACGCCGCTCTGAAGCGGCGTTGAACGCGCCTTGAGCCTGCTTTGAAGCGGCTTTGAAGCAGCTTTAAAGCGCCCCGCGCCAAGGCCGTTTTTTACCGCCAATCCCTGGCGTTTTCCCGCCCCTCGTGCCCGCTATGTACGTTGGGGCACGGCCGTGCCCGCGGGCATGCCGTATCATTGCGCCTAAAGCGTCGCGTTCTCGCTCGCTGCTTCGCCCGTTGCCTCGCGCGCCGCGCATGGACGGCCGACTTCCCCGCCCGGGAGCCAAGAGGCGTCAAGCACATGCAAACCCTGATCGAGGCATTGCAAGGCACTGCAGACCTCGTGGTGAACCGTTTCTACGAGGAGCTGGCTCGCCTGCCTAAATCCCGGCGCATTCTGGAAATGCTGTCGGAGCCGGAACTCGCCCAGTTAAAATCGCGGCAGATCCAGAATCTGCTGGCGATTGCCCAGCCCGGACTGACCTCGAAAGCGCATGCCGAAATGGCGATGCGCATCGGCCGCATTCACGCCATTGTCGGACTCGACAAGGAAGAACTGGTGCGCAGCCGCGGCATCCTGCAGGAACTGCTTTACAAACTGATTGGGCGCAACGTGAGCAGCCAGGCGCTTTCGCTCTACTCACGCCGCCTGACTTCCGATACCGCCTGGCAATTGAAAGCCTATCAATCCGTCGAAGACTCGCAGCAGGACGTACTTCAGCGCATCACGCGCATCGTCTGGGAAGCGGGCAGCTACACGCATTTCATCGATCAGGTGATCGCGACGCTTGCCGCGCACGATGAAGTCACTGCTTGCGCCATCGGCCGCCCTGACGCGGCCGGCATTTTCCATTTCGAAGCGGGCACCGGCAGCACCGCCGGCGACGGCCTGGTCAATGTGCTGATGGCGCAAGGACACGAAATCAGCGTGCGCGCCGATCATCCGCAAGGGCAGGGCGCCGTGGGGCGCGCGTGGCGCAGCGGCAACCCCGAACGCGTGGTCAATTACCAGACCGATCCGCTCGTCGCGCGCTGGCGCGAAGTCGCCGAACGCGAAGGGCTGCGCTCGGCCGTGGCGTTGCCGCTGGCCGCGCCGGGCCAGACGCCGATCGCAATCCTGATGCTCTACAGCGCGTACCCGGGCGGTTTCGTCGGCCCCGATCAAGTGGCTTTCGTCGAATTGCTGCAAACGCTGCTGGGCTGCGCGGTCACGCGCCTGCAGACGCACGACGGTCTACATGTCGCCGCCGTGCCGATGAGCGTGCGCCAGCATTGGGCCGCGCTCGTGCGCACCGGCGCGCTGGAAATGCACTATCAACCGCTGCTGAATCTGGCGAGCGGCCATTGCGGCAAGGTCGAAGCGCTCGCGCGGCTGCGCGACGGCGAGCGCCTGCTGACGCCCGACGAATTCCTCTTTGCGCTGGCTTCCGACGATCTGCTCGAACTGTTCGTGCGCGGCCTGCAACAGGCGCTCGCCGAGCGCGCGCAATGGCTTGCGGCGGGCCACGATCTGGAAATGTCGATCAATCTGCCGCCCGCCGCGCTCAACGATATCCGCTACTTCGACGCGACCTGCGAATTGTTGAGCGCACATGCATGCCCGAGCGCACGCCTGACGCTGGAAGTACTGGAGAACGAAGCGTTGTCGCTGAACCAGGGGCAACGTGCGATTCTTGCGAAGTTCCGTGCGCTGGGTGTATTGCTGGCGCAGGACGATCTGGGTTCGGGCCATAGCGGGCTGGCGCGGCTGCGCGAACTGCCCTTCGACTGGATCAAGATCGACCGCGAGATCGCACACCTGGGCGGCGAAAAGCGCAGTGGCGATGCGACGCTCGACGCGCTGCGGGTCGTCTATCAGGTGACGCGGCTTGGGCACTCGCTCGGCAAGCTGGTGCTGGCGGAAGGCGTCGATGCGGCCGATCTGCTCGAAGCGCTCGCGATTCTCGGCGTGGATGGCGCGCAGGGCTATGTGATCGCGCGGCCGATGCCGGCCGACGAACTCGCGGTGTGGATCGGCGGCGCGCCGCATGTGCCCGACGCCGGTGCGGGCGGCAGCGTGCTCGCGCGGCTTGCACACTTTATCGTCTGGGAAGAGCGCGTGCGCATGATCGCGGCAACGCCGGGCGCGGCGCGCGATCTGCTGGGCGCGAGCGATTCGCGCGATCCCTTGACACAGGCGCTGGTGGGTCTCGGCGATATTCTGCCTGCGGGCGAAGCGCGCGATGTGATTCAGCGCGATCTGCTGCGCGCGTTGCCAGGAGGACGCGAAAGCGCCGCGTGGCGGGCGGCGATGGCGCAGCTGATGCTGGCCATCGAAGTGGCGGCGCTGGAAGCGCATGCCACCGCGCACGCGCACTGAACGCCTATTCCGGCATGGCGAGGGCGACATCGCGGCGCGATGTCTGCGGCTGCCGGCGTTCGAGGACTGCGATACAGATCAGCGAAACCCCCGCAAGTGCGCTATAGAACAGCGCAAGTGGCCACCATTGGCCCGGGAAATCATGGGCGAGCAGCGTGCCGAGCAACGGCGTGAGGCCGCCCGCGAGCGCCGCGCAACATTGATAGGATATCGAAATAGCGGAGTAGCGCACCCGTACCGGGAATGCGTTGGTCATGAAGCCTGCCATCACCGCGTAGGAACTGCACATGCACATCACCGTGATGGCGATGCCGGCCACAATGGCAACCGGCTTGCCCGTGGACACCAGCACGAACATCGGCCACGGCGAAAGCATCGCCAGCGCGGCGGCCAGCGTGAGGAAGCGGCCCGCGCCCACGCGCTGAGCAAACCAACCCGAAGCAAGCTGCGTGAACAACTGAATGAACGCGACGATAAACAGGCAGTCGAGGATCAGGCCGCGATCGAGGCCAAGCGTCTGCGTCGTGTAGTTCAGCATGAAGGTGTTGACGAACCACGCGCCCGCCACGCCGATTACATTCGCACCCAGACACAGCAGCACGACGCGCCAGCTATCGCGCAGCACGTCGAGAATCGGCAGCGAAGCCGTGCGGCGCTGCGCCTTGACCGCCTCGAATTCGGGCGATTCGCCGACGCCCGAACGGATCAGCAAGCCCACCACCAGCAGCACGGCGCTGGCGATGAACGGCAGACGCCAGCCCCAGGAAAAGAGCGCGTCATGATCCAGATGGGCGACGCTGCGAAACGCCAGAAGCGCAAGAATCAAACCAGCGGGACTGCCCAGTTGTGCGAACGAAGCGAGGAAAGTGCGCTTGTTCTGCGGCGCATGTTCTCCCGCCATCAGCACCGCGCCGCCCCATTCGCCGCCAATCGCGATGCCCTGCGCAATGCGCAGCGCCACCAGCAACGCGGGTGCGAGCGCGCCTGCGCTTGCGTAAGTCGGCAGAAAACCGATGCCCACCGTCCCCACGCCCATGATCGAGAGCGTCGCAACCAGCGCTTTCTTGCGGCCGATGCGGTCGCCCAGATGACCGAATATCAGTCCGCCGAGCGGTCGCGCGAAAAAGCCCACGGCAAAGGTGCCGAACGATGCCAGCGTGCTGTAGAACGGCTCGTGCGACGGAAAAAACAGCTTGCCGAAAATCAGCGCAGCCGCTGTGGCATAGATATAAAAGTCGTACCACTCGATCGTCGTGCCGACGAAGGCGGCCAGCGAGGCGCGCGCGGGCTGGCGTCGGGTCTGCTGTACGGCAGGTTGCGTCATGGTTGTCTCCTTTAACCTGAACTGGGCGTGTCGAGCCGGCTAAAGCCGGTCTTCGTTTTTTGCGCTGGCGGCGGCCTATCCCTTCACGACGCCGGCCTCAAAAAGCTTGCGTTGCGTATCGATATCGATGCCTAACGCGTCCAGCACCTTGCGCGTATCTGCGCCCAGGGCGGGCGGCGGCGTGCGATACGTTGCGGGCGTGCGCGAAAGCTTGACCGGCGCGCCGGTGCCGCGATAGCCGTCCATCTCCACCAGCATCTGCCGATGGCGCGTGTGGGGGTGCGTGGCCACCGCATCGACGGTCTGCACGGGCCCGCACGGCACCCCCGCCTGGATCAGCTCGCGCGCAAGCGGTTCGCAGTCGTGCAACGCAAGCCGCGCTTCGAGCGCCGCCTTCAGCTCGGCGCGATGCGCGCAACGGCTGCGGTTATTGGAGAAGCGCGCATCGTCGGCGAGTTCGGCGATGCCCAGATGCGCGCACAGCCGCGCGAACTGGCGATCGTTGCCCACCGCGAGAAAGATCGGCGCGCTGCCGGTTGCGTAGCTGTCGTAGGGCGCGATATTCGGATGCGCGTTGCCGCTGCGCTGCGGTGTGCGGCCATTGCCGAAGAAGTTGGGCAGATGCGGATGCAGCAATGAGACCCCGCAATCGTAAAGCGCGATATCGACTGATTGGCCGTGCCCGCTCTTTTCGCGTTCGGCCAGTGCGAGCAGGATGCCCGCGAGCGCATTCAACCCCGTGACCATATCGACGATGGGCAGGCCGATGCGCAACGCCGGGCCGTCGCTTGCGCCGTTCACGCTCATGAGGCCCGCCATCGCCTGGATCACGGCGTCATAGCCGGGCAGACCGCCCAGCGGACCATCGGGACCGAAGCCCGAAATCGCGCAGTGAATCAGGCGCGGGAAGCGCGGTTTGAGATCGCGCTCGTAATCCATGCCCCAGCGCGCGAGCGTGCCGGGCTTGAAGTTTTCGACCAGCACATCCGCGCCTTCGAGCAACTGCCAGAGAATCGCGCGGCCTTCCTCACGCGACAGATCCACCGCGATGCCTTGCTTGTTGCGATTCACGCCCACGTAGTACCAGGCGGTGTCGTCGAGGAAGGGCGGGCCCCAGCCGCGCGTCTCGTCGCCGTCAGGCGGTTCGAGCTTGATGACCTGCGCGCCGTGGTCCGCAAGCGCCTGCGTGCAGTAAGGGCCGCCCAGCACGCGGCTCAAATCGATGACGCGCAGACCGTGCAATGCGCCGACGTTTTTTGATGATTCGGATGCCTGATTATGGTGCATGCTGCGTCACCTCAGTGTGCGGGCATGAGCAGCATCGCATCGGCGAGCGCCATCGGTTGTTCATCCACCAGCGTGCGCAACTGCGCGCTATGGTCGTCGCGTTCGTCGAGTGCGAGCGGATCGCGCGGCAGCAACTTGTGGCGCACGATCAGATGCGCAAGCGCGAGACGCCGATAATCGGCCGCATCGCGCGATACTTGCGCCGCTTCGCACGCCATGAAAGCCGCCGTCGTGGCGTGATAAAGCGCGCTGGCTGCCTGGCGCACCGATTCGTCGCGGCCACACTCGGCGACGGAATCCAGTGCCGCGGCGGCCCGCTCGAACGAGGCGCGCAGCAGCGCTACGCTGGCATCGGGCAGTCCCGATTCAGCCAGTTCGGCGCACACGTAGCGGGCGAGCGCATCGAGCGCGCCTTCGCGTCGGGCTGCGCGCGCCACGTCCAACGCCACGATATTGCTCGTGCCTTCCCAGATCGATCCCAGATGCGCGTCGCGCACGAGACGCGCATCGCTCCATTCCTCGATATAACCGACGCCGCCGCGCACTTCCATCGCGTCGCCCGTGACGCGGCGCGCGTCGCGGCAGGCGCGGAACTTGATGAGCGGCGTGAGGATGCGCACGCATTTCGCGGCCAGTTCATCGCCGCGATCGGCGCGCGGCAGCAGGGTGGCGATGCGCATGAACAGCGTGCGCGCCTGTTCGGCGGGCAGCATCATCTTGAGCAACTGACGCTGCATCAAAGGCATATCGATCAGCTTGCGACCAAATGCTTCGCGATGACGCGCGACGTGCAGCGCCTCGGTGAGCGCACGGCGCATCAGGCCTGCCGCGCGCACGCCGTTCGACAGACGCGACATATTGATCATGTCGGCCATCTGATGGAAGCCGCGCCCGACTTCGCCGATCAGAAACGCCTGCGCGCCTTCGAGCACGATCTCGCCGCTCGCCATCGACCGGCTGCCGAGTTTGTCCTTGAGGCGCACGATGCGGTAGGCGTTGCGCGCGCCGTCGGGCAGCGTCTTCGGCAATAGAAAGAGCGCAAGACCCTTGATGCCTGCGGGCGCGCCGTCGACGCGTGCGAGCACCATGGCGAGATCGGCGTCGGCATTCGAGCAGAACCATTTGTCGCCGTGCAGGTGCCACAGGTCTTCGCCATGTGCGCCTGTGCTGCGTATCGCGCGCGTGGCGATGCGCGCGACGTCGGAGCCGGCGGCCTGTTCGGTCATGAACATCGCGCCCTGATAGAGCGTGTCGAAGTCCTGCGAAGCGAGCATCGGCAGATAGCGCGCGATCAGGTCGGGCGTGCCGAACTTGCGCAGCGTGCGCGTGAGCGAATCGGTCATGCTCACGGGGCAGCACAGACCGAATTCGGCCTGAACGAATAAGTAGGTGAGCGCGTATTTGACGAGCGGCGCGGGCGCGCGATCGCGATGGCTCATCGCGGCCAGTCCGAGTTCCGCGTAGGCGACGCGTTCTAGCGCGACGTAGTCGGGGTGCTTGTCGATCTGCTGGATCGGCTCGCCGCGACGGGTGCGCTGGCGCAGCGTGGGCGGATGATGATCGGCGACGAGCGCGAGGTCGTCGAGTTCGTCGGAGGCGCGCTGGCCGAGCGAAACGAGTTGCGCTTCGATGCCGACATAGGCGGCGTCGCCGAGATAGCTGCGCAGTAGTGGCGCCAGACCCGGATCGCTGGTGTAGAAGTTGATGCCGCGGCTGTCCGGGATGTTGGACGCGCCGTCCGCTTGCGCGACAACGGCTGAATGATCGCTCATCGATTTGTCTCCGTGGATTCTTTTGTGCGGCGCACCGTATCTGCCGGCGCGATAGTGAACCCAGCTTAGGCAAGGCGTCGATAAGCGTCCAATACAACCGATGTCCTGTACGATAAGCGCCATCTATCGTTAAACCAGCAACGAGATCGCGCAAGCGACAGGAGACGCCACGATGGAACTCAAGCAATTGCGCTATTTCGTGGCCGTTGCGGAGGAACTGCATTTTGGTCGCGCGGCGCGGCGGCTGTTCATTTCGCAGCCCGCGCTGAGTTTCGATATCCGCAAGTTCGAAGAGCAATTGGGCGTGCAGTTGCTCGAACGCAGCAACAAGGCCGTCACGCTCACGAATGCCGGTTATGTGCTGCTGGAGGAGGCGCGACGGTTGCTGGAACAGGCCGACGAGGTGAAGCGGATCGCCGCGCGCTCGGCGCATGGATTGGCGGGGCGGCTGCGCATCGGCTTCGTCAATTCGATGCTGTATCGCGGCTTGCCCGCCGCCGTGAGCCGCTTCGAAGCCGATCATCCCGGCGTGGAAGTCGTGCTGCGCGAGATGAACACCATCGAGCAGGTGCAGGCCTTGCAGCGTTTGCAGATCGACCTGGGCTTCGCGCACTGGGGTCGCTTTCCCGCCGAGGTGCAATCGGAAACGCTGTTTTCCGAGCCGTTTTTGTGTTGTCTGCCAGCCGGGCATGCTCTGGCGCGCAAGCGACGTATCGATCTGGCGTCACTGGCGCGCGAGCCGTTTATCCTGTTTCCGCGCTCGGTATCGCCGCACTATCACGACCAGATTATCGCGACCTGTGTGGAGGCGGGTTTCAGTCCGCAGATTCGCCATGAGGCCCGCTTGTGGCAGACCGTGGTGACGATGGTGGAGTTCGGCATGGGCGTCGCGCTCGTCCCCGCTGCGCTCGGACGTATGGGCGGGGAGCGGGCCGTGTTCAGGCCATTGACGAGCAATCCTTATGAATCGCAGGTGCTGCGGCTCGTGCGCGCGGGAGAGACGGACGCGATTGTGCAGGGGTTTTCGGCCTGGCTGGGCAGAACGTGAAGCGCAGTGATGGGTGCTGCGCGGTTTCCCTTATCCGCACACCCCAATCTCCCCACACGCCGTACAAAAATCGCACCCGTCCTTGCGAATGACCGCATTCGCGCCGCACGAACCGCATTTTCGACCGAACATCGCGTGCTGCGTGCCGAACGTTGCATCGGCGGGTAGCGCATTCGGGCCGTCGAGCACCTGATCGCCGGCGCGCGCTTCCACTGCACCGTCGCTGGCCGCGGCACCAGAAAAAGCCGAAGCCTCGCGCCGCTGCGCCAGCAAGCGCGACGGCACCTGCCGGCCTTCCGCGTCGAGAAACCCGCGCCGATGCAGGATTTGCTGGATCGCATAGGCAATCGCCGCCACTTCCGAGTCGTGCCACAAAGGCGTGCGCTTGCCGTCGAGCCGCTGCGTTTCGCCGTAACGCACCTGACCGCGATCCCACGACACCTTGCGCAGATCCTGCAGATTGCGCGCGACAAACCCGCCGCGCGCCGCGAGCGACAACGAGCGCATCGTCGCCGTAATCCATTGCTGCGATTCGTCGCGCTGGCCCACGGGGATGAAGAACTCGATGGGCCGCTCGATCGTCACCGGCTCGCCGCCCACCTGGCCCGTGACTTCGAGAAACGACACCGCCACGTAGAGCGACACCTTGCCCGTCTGCGTGAGGTATTCGATTTTTTCGATCACCGCTGGCAGTTCGCCTTTGGGCCGATGATCGATCGCCACGCGCAGCGGATCGAGCACAGCGTCGCTTTGCGCATCGGCGGGCGTGTCTTCGTTGGCGGGCAGCGTTTGCAGCACTGCACCCAGCGTTTCGTTGGGCCGATACGTCGCCAGCCCCTTCAGCCCGCGCCGCCACGCGTCCAGATAGAGATCCTCGAACGCTTCGAACGGATAATCGGCGGGCACGTTGACGGTTTTCGAAATCGACGTATCGACGAAGGGCTGCACGGCCGCCATCATCGCCACGTGTTCCTGCGCGCTCATCTGCAAAGCGTTCACGAAATAATCGGGCAGGGCGTTCACGTCGCCGCCCAGCGTGCGATAAAGCCGCCACGCGTGATCCTCGACCGCGAAGGTTTCATGACTGCCGTCGGCCATGCGGCGCGTGCGCTGATAGGTCCACGAAAACGCGGGTTCGATGCCATTCGAAACGTTGTCGGCGAACGCGAGGCTCACGGTGCCGGTGGGCGCAATCGAGAGCAGATGGCTGTTGCGGATGCCGTGCGTGCGGATCGCCGCCTGCAGATCGTCAGGCAGACGCGAGGCAAAAGTGCCGGGCGCAAGATATGTATTGGCGTCGAACAGGGGAAACGCCCCGCGCTCGCGCGCAAGTTCGACCGAGGCACGGTACGCGGCGTCGCGCATGGTGCGGCCTACGCGTGCACCGAACGCGCAGCCTTGCGCAGAGTTGTAAGGAATGCCGAGCATTACCAGCGTATCGCCCAGCCCGGTAAAACCCACGCCGATGCGGCGCTTGGCCATCGCTTCCTGGTGCTGCTCGGGCAGCGGCCAGAGCGTAACGTCGAGCACATCGTCGAGAAAGCGCACCTGCGTCGTTGTGCGCGCAATCAGGTCGTCCCAGTCGAACGAGGGCGATGCGAACGGATTGCGCACGAAACGCGTGAGGTCCAGCGGGCCGAGATTGCAGCAGCCGTAGGCGGGCAAGGGCTGTTCGCCGCACGGATTGGTGGCGCGGATGGTTTCGACGGCGCGTAGGTTGTTGTCCTCGTTCATGCGCGAGATGAACACGACGCCCGGTTCCGCCACGTCATAGGTCGAGCGCATGATGGTGTCCCAGATCGCGCGGGCGCGTTTTTCGGCGTAGACCCAGAAGCCGTCGTCGCGCTGGCGTAGATCGCCTGCCGCGCGCAGTGCGGGCGAGGGTTCGGCGCGATGTATCAACTGCCAGGTTTCGTCGTTTTCGACCGCGCGCATGAAGGCGTCGGTCACCGCCACGGAGACGTTGAAGTTGTTCCAGCGCCCCTTCGAATGCTTGGCTTCGATGAAGTCGGGCAGGTCGGGATGGTCGCAGTCGAGCACGGCCATCTGCGCGCCGCGCCGCGCGCCCGCGCTTTCGACGGTGCGGCACGAGGCGTCGAACACGTCGACGTAACTGCACGGTCCCGAGGCGCTCGATCCTGTCGAATGGACGAGTGCGCCGCGCGGCCGGATCGCCGAGAAGTTGTAGCCCACACCGCCGCCGCGCCGCATGGTTTCGGCGGCCTGGAGCAGCGCCACATAGATGCCGGGGCGGCCTTCGTCGTCAACGCCCTGGATGCTGTCGCCCACGGGCTGCACGAAGCAGTTGATGAGAGTGGCTTCGATGCCGGTGCCCGCCGCGCTCATGATGCGGCCCGCGCCCAGCGCGCCGTGGCGCAGGTTGTCGACGAAACGCGCCTCGATTTCGGCGCGCAGCGCGGGCGGCTCGGCCTGTGCCACGCCGTGCGCGACGCGGCGGTAGATGTCGTCGGCGCTGCGCTCGTCGCCTTTGGCGTACTTCTCCAGCATCACATCGAGCGAAAAGGCCTGTACGTCAGGCGTCGAATCAGCTTGCGGGCGCGAGTTTTCTGCCATGGCCGGATCCTTGCGAGCGTTCTGCGTTAGCTCAGAGTAGCGCAGAGGCAGCGCGCGTGCCTGGGCATGTGCCGGAGCCCGCGTGGGCGCAATGGGTAAACTGGGCGCGCCGTTCCAGGCGAAGCCGCAGCAAGGAGAAGGAAACATGAGCGAGCACGTCCCCAGCGTCGTCTACCGCGACCGCGTGCGCCCCGAATGGGTCGATTACAACGGTCATCTGCGCGACGCGTTCTACATGCTGATCTACAGCCATGCGACCGATGCGCTGCTCGACGCGATCGGCCTCGATCATGCGCAGCGCGAGGCGCGCGCTCGCTCGATGTTCACCGTCGAGGCGCATGTGAACTATCTGCGTGAGGTCAGGGAGGGCATGCCGCTGCGAGTGGAGGTGCGGGTGCTGGAGCACGACGCGAAGCGCGTGCGGGTCTATCTGGAGATGTTTGTCGACGCTGACGAAGAAGCCGCGACGCCGGTTTGCGCGAGCGAGCAACTTTTGCTGCACGTGGACCGTTCTGGCCCGCGCGCCGTGCCGTTCGACGCCGATGTGCTCGCGCGCGTGGCTGCGTTGGGCGAGGCTTCGGCGGGGAAGGCGGCGCGTTATGCCGGGCGGGCGATTTCGCTTGCGCCGCTGCGGCAGGCTTTGGGCTGGGACGCCACCATCGTGGCATCGAGCGGCTAAAGCGGCGGGAGTATGTCCGTGTGCGCCTGTCGCGCGTGCGATCCGCAGATGATCCGCTGGTGAACCATCTGTAACATTCGGATCGCGATTATTACCGGAACCTCACCTAATCGCTTTGTCGCCGCTTGCCTGCAAATCTGCCGCTTTTGACGGCTTCGGGCGCTTCAGGCCGCTTCGCTATACGGCACGTTGGCGACCAGATCGCCGAACACTTCGGCCGCAATCATCACCGACGCGTTGAGCGGCGCGGGGCGCTCGGCCGGTTTGAACACGGCATCGCCACGGCGGATCTTGCGGCGCGAGACGGCGCAGGTGCCCGACGTATGCGCCGAGCGGCGGCGCCAGCGCTGCTCGCCATAATGACAACGGCCAGGTTCCACCCAGCGGATCACGAGCGCGGAATCCGTTTGTTCGAGGATTTCGATGCGTTCACCGTTGGCTCCGTCAAGCGCGAGGCACGCTTTTTTCTTCATTGTCGGCTCCGTAAGTGGGGTTGCCGCAATGTATTCCTCTAAGGCGTCAAGTGCCATTGTGTCGCCGTTGAAACACCATTCCAAAAACGGCAACAATCGATCTGGCACATATACGGGTTAACGAAGGAATGCGGGTTTGCGGGCGATCGAGACCCGACCCTTCGAATTTGTGCAACGCAGTGTTGTGCGAGGCGCGACATGGAAATCGGCCTGAAGAGGGGCATCTGAGCGGGGTGGGAACGCCGGAGGCTGGTGTGAATCTGACTGGATCGCGAGGGCGAGGGACAGTTGGATCGCGTTTTTGGTCTGTCGCCCTTATGCTGGCGGCTCGTCTTGCACGAGCCGATCCGCCGAATTTTCACGAGGTTACATGATTCATCGCCCGCCTGCTCCGAACTCCGCAAACGAGCAAAAACTCCAGCGCGCCGCGTCGGCCGCCCTGTACGCCGTGCTCGTCCTGCTCGCCCTGTGGGTCGTGCGGGAATTCCTGCCTGCCGTGGCGTGGGCCTGTGTGCTTGCTATCGTCCTCTGGCCGGCCTATCAGGCCATCGAACGGCACAAGCTGTTCCGCGGCCGCACCACCTGGCTTGCAACCGTGCTGACGGTCGCCATTGCGCTGCTGGTCGTGCTGCCGATCACGCTCACGGCAATCCAGGCCGGGGGCGAGGCGCATGATCTCTACCTGTGGGCGCGCGCAGCGCAGGAAAACGGAGTGCCGGTGCCCGATTTCGTCTCGCATCTGCCGGTCGGCAGCCGTCAGGTCAGCGACTGGTGGCAGGCCAATCTGGCCCAGCCGTTGAAGGAATCGCCCGCCATGAAGGGGCTGCACGGCGACGCCATCGTGTCGTTCGGGCGGCATTTCGGCGCGCGTGCGGTCCATGCGTCGATGACCTTCGGCTTTATGCTCGTGACGCTGTTCGTGGTGCTGCAGGCGGGTCCGAAGCTCTCCAGCACGGTCATGCGCGGCGCGCGCCGCGCGTTCGGCGCGGACGGCGCGCAACTGCTCCAGCGCATGGCCGCAGCCGTGCGCGCGACGGTGACGGGGCTCGTGGTGGTGGGGCTGGGCGAAGGCGTGCTGCTTGGCATCGCCTATATGTTCACGGGCGTGCCGCATGCGGCGCTGCTCGGCACGATTACCGCCATCGCGGCGATGCTGCCGTTCTGCGCGCCGCTCGTGTTCTTCGGCGCGGCGTTCTGGCTGGCGGCGCAGGGCGCGATCGTGGGCGCGATCGTGGTGGCCGTGACGGGCATGGTGGTGGTGTTCGTCGCCGAGCATTTCGTGCGGCCCGTGCTGATCGGCAATTCCACGCGGCTGCCGTTCCTGCTGGTGCTGTTTGGCATCCTGGGCGGGGCGACGACGTTTGGCCTGATCGGCATCTTCATCGGCCCGGCGCTCATGACGGTGCTGATGGTGCTGTGGGCGAACTGGGCGGAGTGACGCTCGAAAGAGCGTGTTGAAATCTCGCGCGTTCAGCGCACGCAGGCAAGCGTGTATCTGAGCGCGGCGGGCAGCAGTTCCCGCCACACCGGCCAGACGTGGCCGCCATCGACGATGCGCAGCGCCGCCGGGTTGCCGGCTTCGCGCAGGCGCGTGTAGAGCAGCGACGATTCGGCCTGGATCACGAGGTCGTCGTCGCCCGAAGCGATGAAAAACGGCACCCGCCACGGGCGGCCGAAGTAGCCGCTCCAGAGCGCGGGATAGTTGAGCGTGCGCCAGATGTGCGAGTCGAACTGATGCTCGCCGAACACGCCCACGCGCCGCGCCGACGAAGCCGGCGGCGGATCGCCCGAGTAGATCGCGGGCGACAGCAGCAGCGTGCCGCAGAACATATCGGGATGTTCGAGCGTATAGCGCAGCGCGCCGAAGCCGCCCATCGACACGCCGCCGATTGCGCGCCCGTCGCGCGTATCGGCGACGGCGAAGTGCGATTCGATCTCGGGCATCAGGTCCGAGAAGAACGCCGTCTCCATCTTTTCCTTGCGATCGACGTACCAGTCGGTGCCGCCTTGCGGCATCACGATCACGACCGGCGGTATTTCGTGGCGTGCGATCAGCGCGTCGGCGGTGCTTTGCAGCGCGCCTTGCGTGACCCAGTCCATCGGCTCGCCGTTGTTGCCGTGCAGGAGATAAAGCACGGGATAGCGCACGCTGTCGGCGCGGTAACCGGTGGGCAGATAGACCACGTAAGGCCAGTCGCGATCGAGCGCATTCGCGTGGAAGGTGCGCGAGGCGATGGTGCTGGCGGCGGCGGTGCCTGCGTGGCCCGCGAACGCGGAGAGCGCCATGACGGCTAACGGGGCTACGAAGGACGTAACGACGGAACGCAGGGTTTCAAGCAGCGAAGCGAACGGCGCGGTGCGTGAGTGTCTGCGCATGGCAGGAAAGCTGGCTCGTGAAGACGCGCCTGCGGCGCGGGGTCAACATACTAGCAGTGGCCCGTGACAGCGGGAAACCGCGTCGGGTGCGCGGTTGACCGGACGCGGTGCGCGGGGACGCATGCCGCTCAGGCAGACGCCTTGGCGCGCGACGGCAGCAAACGCTTGAGCGGATCGGATGCGCGCGCAACGGCAAACAGCGCGGTCAGCGCGATGGCATCGGCGGCCAGGCCCGCTGGATAGTCGAGATAGCCGTCTGTGTACCAGTACAGCACGGAATCGACGGTCAGCGAGATCACCGCGCCCGCGACGAAGGACAACATCCCCTTGCGGCCGACCAGGCCCACCCACGGCAGCGCAATGGCGAGCTTCCTCGCCCAGCCCAGCCGGATGGCGTGCGCCGTGAGCCACGCGATGCCGAAGAAGTTGAGCGCGCGGAACCACGCGAGGTTGCGTTTGAAGTCGGCGTCTAGCGCGGTGTTACCCAGATGCAGTCGATAGATCGCCGCGGCCGCGACCACGAGAAGCGCGAGTATCGTGACGAGCGTACCGAGCCTGGGCCTCGCGGTGATGTTCTGGAACACCGGTTGCGCCTGGGCGATCACACCGGCCACGAACAGCAACTGCCACGCGAACGGATTGAAGTCCCAGTTGACGTCGTCGACGTGGGGGAGATACGGCGTGAGGTGCGGCGCAACGCCCCACAGCGCGAGGCTGATCGCCACCAGCAGCCAGGGCCGCGAGCGCGCCAGCGGCAAGGCGAGGGGCGCGGCCAGCGCGAAGCAGGCGTACATCGGCAGCACGCCGGCGAGGTAGGGCTGGCGGCGCAGCAAGACGATGTCGCGCAGCGCCGCGGCGGGGGCGAGCGTGAGATCGTCGAGATCGGTGGTGGCGAGATTGGGCGCGTCGACATTGCAGGCGACGAGGATCGCCGTGACCAGCAGCATGAGCAGCGCGGTGACGACGAAGGCGCGGTAGATCTCGAACGCGCGCTTGATGAAGCGCTGGCGTGCCGCGGCCTCGGTGCGGCGCGCGCAGAGCGCGGTCCAGGCGGTGGCTGTGGCGAAGCCGCCGAGGAACACGAACACCTCGGCCGCGTCGCACAGCGCGTAGGCGTGCAGCGTGACGCGCGACAGAATGCTGCCGCCGATGTGATCGACGACGATGATCAGCAGGACAAGCCCGCGAAAAAAGTCGAGTTCGACTAGACGATTGGAAGACTGTGACATGGATCCGGCGCTGCCTGACTGGCACGCCCGATGGCGTGCACGGCCCGGCTGGCGCATGCAAAAAACCGCTGCGAGGGCCCGCTGCCGGAGCGAAAGGCTCGACGGCGGCGGCTGCGCGAGGCAGCGGAGAAAAAGTCGGTGACGACGGAATGAACCCGCGGAATGTAACCCGCGAACGACGAAGTCAGCAGGTTGCCCAGGAAATGACCCGATTGACGCGGTGAGGTTCCAGTGGGGCGGATTCTACCGGGATGTGGGCAATACTACCTTAATTTCAAAGGGCTTTCAGTGGCCCAGGCCGAATGCTGGCCATTCGGATAAGGCTGCGATAGGGACAGGTCCAGCGTTCAAGTTCTGTCAGGGATTGCCGTTATGCAGAAGAGATAAGGGGCACGATCTGGCGCCATTCAGCAGACGGCATCGACGCGAAAATTCAGGCGCGCAAGAGTTGTATCAGAGTGTAGTGGCCTGAATGTTGCCTATGAAATGCGCATTACAATGCCGGATCGCTTTTGAGATAGAGCGTAGTCGTCGCAACGAGCGTTTGCGCGATGGTGGGCGCTTTTATCAGATAAAGCACGCAATTTGAATGAAGATGGAAGCGGCTGGGCTTGGGGTTTCGCGGTCAATCAGCAGGGCGGGAGCGCGTGAATACGCAGCAGATCGTCCTTTTGCCGACCGGAATGCAGGCGAGCCGCATGCAACAAGGAGCATCGATTATGTTCGAGGATCGTTCGGGGCAAACCGCCTCCGGTCTGACACGATTTTGGGCAGGCCTGGCCGGCCTTGGCCTAAGTCTCATGCTGGGCGCTTGCGCTAACGTTAGCGACCCCCAGGCGCCGCAGCCGCAGCCCGATCCGTCGGCGGCGACGAGTCCGGCAACGGATGCCGCCGGCGCCGCTGCACAGGCGGCGAGCACGCCGGTCAAGCGCACCGTCACGAAAACCACCTACGTGCGCGTGCGCCGCGGCGATTCGCTGCAGCGCATTGCGTCGGCGCATAACGTTTCGGTCAGGGATCTGACCGCATGGAACCATCTGAAGCCGAATGGCCGTCTGCGCGCCGGTCAGTCGCTCAAGCTGGTTTCGACGCAGACGATCATCGTCCAGCAGGCCGCGCCCGCGCAGGGCGGGAGCGCGGCAACGGCCAATACGGCGCAAAGCCGTGCGGTAGCCGCCGAAGTCGCGCGCCACGCCAGCAGTGTGGCGCTCATGTGGCCGGCGCGCGGCCATGTGTTGGAACCGTTCGAACCGGGCACGACGCGCGGCATCGAGATCGGCGGCAAGGCCGGCGATCCAGTACTGGCCGCCGCGGACGGCAAGGTCATGTACGCGGGCACCGGCCTTAATGAATACGGCAGCCTCATCATCGTCCAGCACAACAAGGACTTTCTGACGGCGTACTCGCACAATCGCCGCCTGCTGGTGAAGACGGGCGATACCGTGCATCAAGGCCAGCAGATCGCCGAGATGGGCAACGAGAACAACGACCGCGTGGCCGTGCTGTTCGAAGTGCGCCGCGATGGCAAGCCCGTCGATCCAATGCCGTATCTGCCGACGCCGCAGAGCTAGGCGAGTCGCCACACGCGGCTTCGGAAACACAAAGAGCCCTGGCGCAGCAATGCGTCAGGGCTCTTTTGTTTTCAGCGAGCTGCTTGAAACGGCGCTTTAAAACGCGTCGCCGGGCACTCGCACCCAGCCTTCCATCAGCACGCGCGCGCTGCGGCTCATGATGGCTTTGGTGACGCTCCACTCGCCGTTTTCCTGGGTGGCTTGCGCGCCCACGCGCAGCGTTCCCGACGGATGGCCGAAGCGCACGGCATTGCGCTCGCCGCCGCCCGCCGCCAGGTTCACGAGCGTGCCGGGAATGGCCGCCGCGGTTCCAATGGCCACGGCAGCCGTGCCCATCATCGCGTGATGCAGTTTGCCCATCGACATGGCGCGCACCAGCAGATCGACGTCGCTGGCTTCCACGCGTTTGCCGCTCGATGCCGTATAGGCCGCGGGCTTTGCGACAAAGGCGATCTTGGGCGTGTGCTGGCGCGTGGCGATTTCGTCGAGATTCTTGATGAGGCCCATACGCAGCGCGCCGTGAGCGCGCAGGGTCTCGAACTTTGCCAGCGCCTGGGCGTCGCCATTGATGGCGTCCTGCAATTCCGTACCGGTGTAGCCGATGGCTTCGGCGTTCACGAAGATCGTCGGGATACCCGCATTGATCATCGTCGCTTTGAGCGTGCCAACGCCCGGCACTTCGAGGTCGTCGACGAGGTTGCCGGTGGGGAACATCGCGCCGCCCGCGCCTTCTTCCTCGGCGGCGGGGTCGAGGAATTCGAGCTGCACTTCGGCGGCGGGGAAGGTCACGCCGTCGAGTTCGAAGTCGCCGGTTTCCTGCACCTGACCGTTGGTGATGGGCACGTGCGCAACGATGGTCTTGCCGATGTTGGCCTGCCAGATGCGCACGGTGGCGACGCCGCTATCGGGTACGCGGCTGGGGTCGATCAGGCCGCTGCTGATCGCGAACGGCCCGACTGCGGCCGACAGATTGCCGCAGTTGCCGCTCCAGTCCACGAAGGCCTTGTCGATGGCGACCTGGCCGAACAGATAGTCGACATCGTGATCTGGACGCGTGCTTTTGGCGACGATCACGGTCTTGCTGGTGCTGGAGGTGGCGCCGCCCATGCCGTCGATCTGCTTGCCGTAGGGGTCGGGGCTGCCGATGACGCGCATGAGCAGTTTGTCGCGCGCCGGGCCGGGCTGCTGCGCGGCCTCGGGCAGATCCTGCAGGCGGAAGAACACGCCTTTACTGGTGCCGCCGCGCATATAGGTGGCGGGAATCTTGATCTGGGGTAGTTGGCTCATAAAAATCCCGTTTCTACAGTTTTTCTCCCCTCTCCCTGCGGGAGAGGGGCCGGGGGAGTGGCGCTGGCGCGTCGAGTGACCGTCATCAGAATCACCTCAAGCACTGCTTCGGTGTTCTGCAATATCTCATCGTTCCAGAAGCGCAGAACGGTGCAGCCGCGGTTCTTTAACCAGGCGTCGCGTACGGCGTCACCTGCGTTGCCGTTGTGGTGTCCGCCGTCGGCTTCGATCACCACGCGTGCGCCGCAGTGCATGAAATCGACGATGTACGGGCCGATGGGGTGCTGGCGGCGGAATTTCTCGCCGCTCAGGCGGTGGGCGCGGAGGTGACGCCAGACGCGTTGCTCGGCTTCGGTCATGTGCTGGCGTAGATATCGGGCTTGCTCTATCTGGTTCATTCCCCGCTCCCCCACTCCCCACTCCCCAACCCCTCTCCCTTAGGGAGAGGGGCTTTACGTCGCTTGTGATGACTCCAGGAAGTCTTGTGCAAAGCGCTGCAGCACGCCGCCTGCTTCGTAGATCGACACTTCTTCCGCTGTGTCCAGTCTGCACGTTACCGGCACTTGTGCGCGTTCGCCGTTCTTGCGCACGATCACCAGTGTCAGGTCCGCCCTTGGCGTGCGCTCGCCGATTACGTCGTACGTTTCCGTGCCGTCGATCCCTAGCGTCGTGCGGTTGGTGCCCGCCTTGAACTCCAGCGGCAATACGCCCATGCCGATCAGGTTCGTACGGTGAATGCGCTCGAAGCCTTCCGCCACGATCGCCTCCACACCCGCCAGTCGCACGCCCTTGGCCGCCCAGTCGCGCGACGAGCCCTGGCCGTAGTCTGCGCCCGCCACGATGATCAGCGGCTGCTTGCGCTCCATGTAGGTTTCGATCGCTTCCCACATGCGCGTTACCTTGCCCTCCGGTTCGACGCGCGCCAGCGAACCCTTCTTCTGCACGCCGTCCACCACCGCCATTTCGTTGATGAGCGTGGGGTTCGCAAAAGTTGCGCGTTGCGCCGTGAGGTGGTCGCCCCGGTGCGTGGCGTACGAGTTGAAGTCCTCTTCGGGCAAGCCCATTTTTGCGAGGTATTCGCCCGCTGCGCTGTCCGGCAGGATCGCGTTCGACGGCGAAAGATGGTCGGTCGTGATGTTGTCGCCCAGCACGGCCAGCGGTCGCAGTCCGCGCAGCGTGCGCTCGCCCGCCAATGCGCCTTCCCAGTACGGCGGGCGGCGAATATACGTGCTCTGAGCGCGCCAGTCGTAGAGCGGGTCGGTGGTCTCGCCGCTGGCGGCCGTGACCGCGAACATCGGCTCGTACACCTTGCGGAACTGCTCCGGCTTCACGCTCTGCGCCACGATCGCGTCGATTTCCTCGTCGCCTGGCCAGAGGTCCTTCAGATAGACCGGTTGGCCGTTCTGATCCGTGCCCAGCGAGTCTTTCTCGATGTCGAAGCGGATCGTGCCCGCAATCGCGTAGGCCACCACCAGCGGCGGCGAAGCCAGAAAGGCCTGCTTCGCGTACGGATGGATACGGCCGTCGAAGTTGCGGTTGCCCGACAACACAGCGGTCGCATACAGATCGCGATCGACGATTTCCTGCTGGATCTTCGGGTCGAGCGCGCCCGACATGCCGTTACAGGTCGTGCACGCAAACGCGACGATGCCAAAGCCCAGCTTTTCCAGATCCGGCAGCAGCTTCGATTCTTCCAGATACAGTTCGACCGCCTTCGATCCCGGCGCGAGCGAACTCTTCACCCAGGGCTTGCGCGTGAGGCCGCGCGCGTTCGCATTGCGCGCCAGCAGCGCCGCCGCGATGACGTTGCGCGGATTGCTGGTGTTCGTGCAACTCGTGATGGCCGCGATGATGACCGCGCCATCCGGCATCTGCCCCGGCGTTTCTTCCCATTTGCCCGCGATGCCGCGCTCCGCCAGTGCGGAAGTCGGCAGGCGTTTGTGCGGGTTCGACGGACCGGCCATATTGCGCACGACGCTCGACAGGTCGAACGTGAGCGTGCGCTCGTATTGCACGTTGGCAAGCGAATCGGACCACAGGCCAGCGGTTTTCGCGTAGGTTTCGACCAGCGCGACCTGCTCTTCCTCGCGGCCCGTGAGGCGCAGATAGTCGAGCGTCTGCTTGTCGATGAAGAACATCGCGGCCGTGGCGCCGTACTCAGGCGCCATGTTCGAGATCGTGGCGCGGTCGCCGAGCGTGAGGCTCGACGCGCCAACGCCACGAAACTCCAGATACGCGCCCACGACCTTTTCTTTGCGCAGGAATTCGGTGAGGGCGAGCACGACGTCGGTGGCGGTGATGCCGGGCTGACGCTTGCCCGTCAGTTCCACGCCGACGATATCCGGCAGGCGCATCCACGACGCGCGGCCCAGCATGACGTTTTCCGCTTCCAGGCCGCCCACGCCGATGGCGATCACGCCCAGCGCATCCACGTGCGGCGTGTGGCTGTCGGTGCCCACGCAGGTATCCGGATAAGCGACGCCATCCGTTACGCCAATCACCGGCGACATCTTCTCCAGATTGATCTGGTGCATGATGCCGTTGCCCGGCGGAATCACATCGACGTTCTTGAACGCTTTCTTCGTCCAGTTGATGAAGTCGAAGCGGTCAACATTGCGACGATCTTCGATCGCGCGGTTCTTTTCGAACGCCTGCGGATCGAAACCGCCGCATTCCACCGCCAGCGAGTGATCGACGATCAACTGAACCGGCACGACCGGGTTGACCTTGGCAGGGTCGCCGCCTTGATCGGCGATGGCGTCGCGCAGGCCCGCGAGATCGACCAGCGCGGTCTGGCCGAGAATGTCGTGGCAGACGACGCGCGCCGGATACCACGGGAAATCGAGGTCGCGTTTGCGCTCGATAAGCTGCTGCAGCGACGCGGTGAGGGTAGCCGGCTCGCAGCGGCGCACGAGGTTTTCGGCGAGGACGCGCGAGGTGTAGGGCAACGTGTCCCAGGCGCCGGGCTGGATCGCTTCGACGGCTTCGCGCGCGTCGAAGTAATCGAGCCGGGTGCCGGGAAGAGGCTTGCGGTGGGCAGTATTCACGGCTGGGGGACCAAAGATGTAATGGAGGTTTGCAGCGGCGCATGACGCGCGCCGTGAGCGACCGGGTCACTCTACGCGCGCGCCGCGCCGCGTCACAGTCAGCCGGACGGCATAGGCCATCCGGACGACTGACGTACAACGATCAACGCTTGCCGATCGGCACGAACTTCAGGTTTTCCGGGCCGGTGTAGTTGGCGCTCGGACGGATGATCTTGTTGTCGACACGTTGTTCGATGATGTGCGCGCTCCAGCCGGCGGTGCGTGCGATCACGAAGAGCGGCGTGAACATCGCGGTCGGCACGCCCATCATGTGATACGACACCGCGCTGAACCAGTCGAGGTTCGGGAACATCTTCTTGACTTCCCACATCGTCGATTCAAGGCGCTCGGCGATATCGAACAGCTTCAGATTCGACTGTTCCTTCGAGAGCTTCTTGGCGACTTCCTTGATGACCTTGTTGCGCGGGTCCGAGATCGTATAGACCGGATGGCCGAAGCCGATCACGACTTCCTTGCGTTCGACGCGCGCGCGGATGTCCGCTTCCGCCTGATCCGGGTCTTCGTAACGCGACTGGATTTCGAACGCCACTTCGTTCGCGCCGCCGTGCTTCGGGCCGCGCAGCGCGCCGATCGCGCCCGTGATGGCCGAGTAGATATCCGCGCCCGTGCCCGCGATCACGCGGCCCGTGAAGGTCGAGGCGTTGAATTCGTGTTCGGCGTAGAGATTGAGCGAAACGTGCATCGCGTCGACCCACGACTTCGACGGCTCCACGCCATGCAGCAGATGCAGGAAATGGCCGCCGATCGAATCGTCGTCGGTTTCCACTTCGATGCGCTTGCCGTTATGCGAGTAGTGATACCAGTACAGCAGCATCGAGCCGAGCGAGGCCATCAGACGGTCGGCGATATCGCGTGCGCCCGGCAGGTTGTGGTCGTCCTTTTCCGGCAGCACGGTGCCCAGCACCGACACGCCCGTGCGCATCACGTCCATCGGGTGCGCCGAAGCGGGCACCCATTCGAGCGCCGCCTTTACGTTCGCGGGCAGGCCGCGCAGCGCCTTGAGTTTGGTCTTGTACGCGGCCAGTTCGGCCGTGTTCGGCAGCTTGCCGTGCACCAGCAGATACGCGACTTCCTCGAATTCGCAGGCCGTCGCGAGGTCGAGAATGTCGTAGCCGCGGTAGTGCAGGTCGTTGCCGGTGCGGCCCACGGTGCACAGCGCCGTGTTGCCTGCCGCCACGCCCGACAGGGCGACCGACTTCTTCGGCTTGAAACCGCCTGCGCTTTGCGTGGTGTTGTCCGTTTCGCTCATGGTGTCTTCCTCTCTCGATCTAATAGGTTCAAACGTATCGGGGACGCGTTGGCGGCGCTTACTTCTTCGAGGCGAACAGCGCGTCGAGCTTGTCTTCGTATTCGTGATAGCCGAGGTATTTGTACAGATCCTCGCGCGACTGCATGGTCGAAACCGCCGCCTTTTGCGTGCCGTCGCGCTTGACCGTCTCGTAGAAGTTCAGCGCGGCGGCGTTCATGGCGCGATAGGCGCCGCAGCAGTAAAGCGCGATGTCGACGTTCGCACTCTTCAGTTCTTCGGTCGTGAAGAACGGCGTCGAGCCGAATTCGGTCAGGTTGGCGAGGATCGGCACCTTCACGGCAGCCTTGAAGCGGCGATAGTCGTCCAGCGTCTTCATGGCTTCGGGGAAGATCATGTCCGCGCCCGCTTCGACGTAGGCGACCGCGCGCTCGATGGCGGAATCGATGCCTTCGGCGGCGGCGGCGTCGGTGCGGGCCATGATGACGAAGCCGTCGTCGGTGCGCGCGTCAACGGCGGCCTTCACGCGGTCCACCATCTCGTCGATCGGTACGACTTCCTTGTTCGGACGATGGCCGCAGCGCTTCTGGCCCACCTGGTCTTCCATGTGCACGGCAGCCACGCCCGCCTTGATGAACGACTTGATGGTGCGTGCGATGTTGAAGGCGCCGCCCCAGCCGGTGTCGATATCGACCATCAGCGGAATGTCCACGGCGTCGGTGATGCGGCGCGCATCGATCAGCACGTCGTCCATCGTGCTGATGCCCAGGTCCGGCACGCCCAGCGAATTGGCGGCCACGCCGCCGCCGGACAGATAGACGGCCTTGAAGCCGGTTTGCTCGGCCAGTTTGGCGGCGTAGGCGGTGATCGCGCCCACGACTTGCAGCGGTTGTTCGGTAGCCACGGCCGCGCGGAATTTCGCGCCGGCGCTTGCGGGGAATTTGCTGTTCATGCGTGAAGTCTCCGAAGGAATCGGCGCTGATACTGCAGATACCGTGCCAGCGCTAAGGCGGTGGGCAAGCCGTGATCTAAGACGTTGATTTTGCGCCTGATCGCTTGCGATAGGGTTCTCGCCCCGATTTCTCTTGTGAAATCGTGATTTCAATTATGAAATCGAAGCGCGATAATGAAATTTCGTCTGAAAACGCCCCAACAACGTCGATGAACCGCTTTCCCGCCAATCCTTCCGAGCCGTTCCGCCCGCGCGTCTGGGCGATGGGCATCAGCCGCCTGCGCGATCTGTTCCGCGATATCGCGGGCGAGTACGACGATCTGGCCGATCTGCGCGTGGTGCCGCGCGGCTTCGAGGAGGCGGTCGCGGAAATCGCGGCGGCGGGCCCGAACCAGCGCCCTGACGTGGTGGTGGCGGCCGGCTCGAACGGCACCTATCTGAAGGCGCGCATCGACTTGCCCGTGGTGCTCGTGCAGCCCACCGGCTTCGACGTGATGCAGGCGCTCGCGCGCGCGCGCCGCGAGGCTGATCTGGTCGCGCTCGTGACCTACGGCGAAACGCCGATGGAAGTGCGCCGCTTCGCGAGCGCCTACGGCCTCGACGTGGTGTTCGCCTCGTATCGCACCGTGCAGGACGCGGAAGCCTGCGTGCTCGATCTGCGCGATCGCGGCGTGGGCGCGGTGGTAGGACCGGGCCACGTCAACGATCTGGCGGCGCGCTTCGGCCTCGTGCCGTTTTTCGTCTATTCGCGTTCGTCGGTGCGTGCGGCTTTCGACAATGCGCTCGAAGTGGTGCAGGCCACCTGGCGCGAAACGCAGCGACGTCAGCGCCTGGACAGCGTGCTGCAGCATTTGCGCGATGGCGTGGTGGCGCTCGATGCGCGCGGGCGCGTGGAGGCGATCAACCAGCGCCTTGCGGGCGTGCTCGGCATCGATCCGGTGACGGCTTCCGGACAGCCGCTGGCGTCGCTCGCGCCCGACATCGCCTTCACGCTACCCGACGCCGATGGCGAATCGCTCGAAACCATCCGTGGCGTGAGTTATGTCGTGCATCGCGGACCGCTGGTCGATAACGGCGTGACGACAGGCGCGGTGCTCACGTTCCAGGAATCGCGCGCGGTGGAGCGGCTCGACCGAACCTTGCGCACGCGCCAGCGCACGCAGCAGTTCGTGGCGCGTTACCGGATCGGCGATTTGAGCGGCGCGACGCCGGGCATCGCGCGCGTGCGCCAACTCGCGCAGCGCTACGCGAAATCCGATGCGACCGTGCTGATTCGCGGCGAAAGCGGCACGGGTAAGGAGATGGTCGCGCAGGGTATTCACCGCGAAAGTCCGCGGCGCGATTTTCCGTTCGTCGCGATCAATTGCGGTGCGTTTCCGGAGGCGCTGCTGGAGAGCGAGCTGTTCGGTTACGAGGAAGGCGCGTTCACGGGCGCGCGGCGCGGCGGCAAGGTCGGGCTGATCGAGGCGGCGCATCGCGGCACGCTGTTTCTCGATGAAATCGGCGAAATGCCTTTGCCGCTGCAAAGCCGTTTGCTGCGCGTGTTGCAGGAGCGCGAAGTGGTGCGGCTGGGCGCGACGGAACCGACGCGCGTCGATGTGCGTGTGGTGGCCGCGACGCACCGCGCGCTCACTGCGCAGATCGAAAGCGGAGCGTTTCGCGCCGATCTGTTCTATCGGCTGAACATTCTGAATCTGGCGATTCCGCCGCTGCGCGAACGCCACGCCGACATTGTGCCGCTGGCGGCGGAATTGCTGCTGCAATCGGCGCGTCGCGAGCCGCGCGTGGCGCTGCGCATTCGCACCCAGGACGACGCGATGCGTGCGCTCGATGCCATCGGCCATGCGCTCGAACGCCATCCGTGGCCTGGCAACGTGCGCGAGTTGCAGAACGTGGTCGAGCGGATGGTGGTGGAACTGGCGGATTCGGATGTGGACGTGCTCACGCCTGAGGTGCTGCGCGCGATTGCGCCGGAGGTGTTCGAGACCGCGCGCAACGTCGCGCCCGACGCACGCGAAGCGGTGCAGGAGCCGCGCACCTTGCGCGAACGCAGTTTGACCGTGGAGGCTGATGAAATCCGTGCGGCGCTCGAAGCCTGCGGCGGCGACCGCGAGCGCGTGTGCGCGATGCTCGGCATCAGCAAGACGACTTTGTGGCGGCGTTTGAGCGCTGCGAAGAAGACGCCGTTGGTTGCCAGGCCTGAGCGTGACTAATTTGTTGCCGACCGGGATCAGGTTGTTGCTTCAATCGACGCCATATAACTGGCGATATTGATTTTGGCGAAGCTGGCGAAGTGGACGACGAAAGAATCCTGCAACGGAAACGGGCTTTGAAGCAGACGCCACGATGCACTACGCAAACGATCTTTATAGCGCGCAAGCATATGTTCCGAAAACGCGCCCTGCTCGTAGGCGGGGCCTGCCCATACATCCGTGCACTCCCACGAACCTTCTCTTTTTTCCCATTTGCTGGCCGGAAACAAACTCGCCCATGCTTTCATTAGCTCAAGACCTAATGGGCCTTTGCAGGCGAAAACGCCAGCATTGAATTTTGATGGCCAAAATGGATTGTCGGGAGAAAAGACCATATTCTCATCGCCAACAAAGAGCGCTTCAACGGATAGATCGAAATTGTGAATTACCGCATCCGTATCGATCCATAGTGCTATGTCATAGCCTCGTTCCAGAAGATTGCCGATTAAATGCGGTTTTAGCCAATATGGTGGCAAATCTAAGTCGCAATTTCTGATGAAGAAATAATCGTACCCCTTGACTCTGGCGTATTGCTTATTTCTCTCAATCAGACCAGAAAACGACGATATTTCATCGTCGTCGCGATTATCGAACTGAACGATTGCTACTTTCATAATGTATCTGGATTGGATGGTTCGCATCCGCTAGACGCAGGGCAACAGGTGCGATCGTGACCGCAGATCGGTCCGCACAATACATCAATCCAGATATCAGGAAATTGGGGTTGCTGCTCACACTGCCTGGAGAACGGCTAGTCATTGATTTTCGTCAAAGTCAGAAAATCGGGAAAGCCTGTGCTGCGGAAAATAGGGTGGGAAACGGTCGTGCGCCAGATTTGCCATTGCATTGGATAGGGACGCACGACCTCCCGCAGTAACCTCAGTTCTTCACGCCGTTGAGCAACTGCGCCACCACGCCGTGCAGTTGCAGCACATCAGGACTCTTCTGCAGCAGCGCCTGGTAGCGCTCGAAGAATTCCGCCGATTCCTCGCCGGAAAACAGCGCCGTCACGCCTTCGGCCGCACCGATGCGGTCTTCGGGTTGGGCGTCCTTCGCGTCCAGCGTTTCGTCGACATTGGCGATCACCGTCGAAAGCGGCATCAGCCAGCGAAATCCCGTGCCGTTGATGAGCACCTGCAAAAAGGCCGCGGGCGTGGTCGGGCCGAATTCGCGCTCGTATTCGGCGCGCTCGTGATCGAGCATGGCCTTGTGCAGATTGAGCAGCGGCTTGCGGACTTCGGAGAGAAATTGAATCGCGCGGGCTTCGTCCATCGTGGCGGCTCCTTGGGTGTGCATGAAGGGCTGTATATGCGTGCATTATTGAGCGGCTTCAAGGGATGGTAGCGCAAGGCCAGAACGCATGTCGTTATGGAGCGGTCGGCATCCCATTGGCATCCTTGTCAGCGCGCGAATAAAGTCGGCGCTACACTCGCGCAGTCCTCGCAAGGCCGCATTCGCGCGCCCCTCGCGCAAATGTCCCACGATTTGCGCAGGTTGCTGGAACAACGCGCAGGTATGGCCTTCGATTGATCGAACGCAGTCAACAATCATCGATATCCCCCACAGCGGAGAGCCGCCTCATGACGACGCTAATTATCAATGGCGAGACCCACACGATCGACGCGCCACCCGACATGCCGCTGCTCTGGGTGCTGCGCGACCTCATCGGCCTGACGGGCACCAAATTCGGCTGCGGCATCGCGCAATGCGGCGCCTGCACCGTGCATCTGGACGGCGAGGCGACGCGCTCTTGCGTGCTGCCGGTCGCCGCGCTCGAAGGCCGCAAGATCACGACGATCGAAGCCGTGGGCGCGACGCCCGCCGGCCAGAAAGTGCAGAAGGCATGGCGCGAGATCGACGTGGTGCAGTGCGGCTACTGCCAGTCGGGGCAGGTGATGTCGGCGGCGGCGCTGATCGCGCAGAACGCCAACCCCAGCGACGCGGATATCGATGCCGCCATGGCCGGCAACATCTGCCGCTGCGGCACCTATAGCCGCATCCGCGCGGCCATCAAGCAAGCAGCGAAGGAGGCCTGAGCGATGTCACAAGGTCTTCTTGACGCGGGCAAAGGCGCGGCGCGCGCGGCTCCGGCGGCAACGGTTTCGCGGCGCGCGTTCCTCAAGCTGGGCGCGGCGGCGGGCGGCGGTCTGCTGCTCGGTTTCAGTTTCGACGCGGGCGCGCAGGGCGACAGCGCCGCGCGCAAATCGGTGGTAGGCGGCGACGGCAACGAAGCGCCGCAGGACGGCGTGTTCGAGCCGAACGCCTTCGTGCAGATCGACCGCACCGGCAAGGTCACGCTCATCATCCCCAAGGTGGAGATGGGGCAGGGCGTCTACACGTCGATTCCGATGCTGATCGCCGAAGAGCTGGAAGTGCCGCTCGACAGCGTCACGCTCGATCACGCGCCGCCAGACGCGACGCGCTTCACCGATCCGCTGCTCGGAGGGCAATTGACGGGCGGCTCGACCTCGATCCGCTATGCGTGGGAACCGATGCGCCGCGCTGGCGCGACGGCGCGCGTGGCACTGATCGCGGCGGCGGCGCAGCAATGGAGCGTGGATGCCGGCGAATGCCACGCGAAAAACGGCGAAGTCCTGCACGACGCCAGCGGGCGGCGCGCCTCGTACGGCCAACTAGTGGACGCGGCGGCGAAGCTGCCCGCGCCGCAGAACGTGGCGCTCAAGAATCCGAAGGATTTCACCCTCATCGGCAAGCCGACCAGGCGGCTCGATTCGCCGGAAAAAGTCGATGGCTCGGCGCTGTTCGGTCTCGACGTGCGTCTGCCCGACATGGTCTACGCGGCCATCGTCAATTGTCCGGTGTTCGGCGGCACGCTCGCGCGCGTGGACGACACGCACGCCAGGCAGATTCCCGGCGTCACGCAGATCGTCAAGATCGACAACGGCGTGGCCGTGATCGGCGCGCATACCTGGGCCGCGAAGCGCGGCGCGGCGGCGCTCGTGATCGAGTGGAACGAGGGTGCGGCGGCGAATCTGTCGATGCGTCAGATCGTCGGCGATCTGGCCAATGCGGCGCAGCAGCAGCCGGGCGCGGTCGCGCGCAAGGACGGCGACGTGCAGCAGGCGTTCGGCGGCGCGAAAACGCGCGTCGATGCGGTCTATCAGCAGCCCTTCCTCGCGCACGCGACGATGGAGCCGATCAACTGCACCGTCCATGTTCGCGCCGATGCCTGCGAAATCTGGGTCGGCACCCAGGTGCCTACGCGCGCCATCGACGCGGGCGTGGCCGTCACGGGTCTCAAGCCCGAACAGATCGTGCTGCACAACCACCTGCTGGGCGGCGGCTTTGGGCGGCGTCTGGAAGTCGATGCCATCACCCAGGCGCTCAAGGTCGGCAAGCAGGTGAATACGCCCGTGAAGGTGTTCTGGACGCGCGAGGAAGACATCCAGCACGACATGTACCGGCCGTTCTACTACGACCGCATCTCGGCCGGGCTCGACGCCAATGGCAAGCCGGTGGCGTGGCAGCATCGTATCGTCGGCTCGTCGATCATGGCGCGTTTCGCGCCGCCCGCCTTCAAGAACGGCATCGATCCGGACGCGGTGGAAGTGGCCGCCGATCTGCCCTACGACCTGCCGAACCAGTTGATCGAATACGTGCGCCAGGAGCCGCATACGGTGCCGACGGCCTTCTGGCGCGGCGTCGGGCCGACGCGCGGCACCTTCGTGGTGGAGAGTTTTATCGACGAATGCGCCGTAGCGGCCAAGACCGATCCGGTGCAGTACCGGCGCAATCTGCTGGGCAAGTCGCCGCGTGCGCTGGGCGTGCTCGACGTCGCCACGCGCGCCGCCAACTGGGGACCGCCAATGCCGAAGGGGCAAGGGCGCGGCGTTTCGGTGATGCACGCGTTCGGCAGTTTCTTTGCGATGGTCGCCGACGTGACCGTGACCAACGGCGAAGTGCGCGTGAACCGCGTGGTGGCAGCCGTCGATTGCGGCATGGTGGTGAACCCGACCACCATCGAGGCGCAGGTGCAGGGCGGCATCGTGTTCGGCATTTCGGCGGCGCTGTATAGCGAAATCACGATCGAGCGCGGCCGCGTTCAGCAGCGCAATTTCACCGACTACCGCATCCTGCGCATCGACGAAGCGCCGGTGATCGAAGTGCATATCGTGCCGAGCGGGGAAGCGCCGGGCGGGATCGGCGAGCCGGGCACGGCGGCGCTCGCGCCTGCGGTGACCAATGCGATCTACGCGGCCACGGGCCAGCGGCTGCGGCATCTGCCCGTGGGACGCCAGCTCATGAACACGAAAACCGCCTGAGGAGGACGACGATGAAGCCTTTCAACGCATCCTCCATCGCGCGAGGATTTGCTACTAACTGTCTAGCCGCTGCGGCGCTTGCGAGCACGATCGCATTCGCGCCGGGTTCCGCTTTCGCTGCGGATTCCAACGCGGATTCCAGCGCGCCTTCCAGCGCAGACGCCACCATGATCCAGCGCGGCGCGTATCTCGCGCAGGCGGGCGACTGCGCGGCCTGCCACACAGCGCCGGGCGGCAAGCCCTTCGCGGGCGGCCTGCCGATGAGCACGCCGCTCGGCCATATCTACACCACCAACATCACGCCCGATCCGAACACGGGCATCGGCGGTTATACGCTCGACGACTTCACGCGCGCGATGCGCGAGGGCGTGGCGAAGGACGGCCACAACCTCTATCCGGCGATGCCGTATCCGTCCTACGCCAAAGTGCGAGACGACGACGTGGCCGCGCTCTATGCGTACTTCATGCACGGCGTGCAGCCGGTCAAACAGGCCAATCGCGACAGCGATATCAAATGGCCGATGAACATGCGCTGGCCGCTCAAGCTCTGGAATCTCGTGTTCCTCAAGAAGGGCGTGTACCAGGACAAGCCGGGCAAGGATGAGGCGTGGAATCGCGGCGCGTATCTGGTGCAGGGTCTCGGACACTGCGGCTCGTGTCATACGCCGCGCGGCATCGGCTTCAATGAGCAGGCGCTGGACGAAAGCGGCACCGAGTTCCTGACCGGCGCGCTGCTCGACAACTGGTTCGCTTCGAACCTCACGGGCGAGCACAACACCGGGCTCGGGCGCTGGAGTCAGGCCGATCTCGCGCAGTTCCTCAAGACGGGGGCGAACCAGCACGCGTCGGCGTTTGGCGCGATGACGAGCGTCATCAACAACAGCACGCAGGCAATGAACGACGCCGATGTCAACGCGATCGCGGGCTATCTCAAGTCGCTTCCGCCAGCGGGCGGCAACGGCGGCCCGGCCTACGCCTACGATCCGCAGGCGACGAAGGTGTCGCTGTCGCGGCCCGCGAACGATGCGGGCGCGCGCGTCTACACGGCCTATTGCATGCACTGTCACGGCGTCGACGGACGCGGCTTCGCGCCCATGTTCGCGCCACTCGCGGGTAATCCGAATGTGCTGGAAAAAGAGGCCGCGTCGCTCATCAACGTGACGCTCAATGGCACCGGCGACCTCGTGATCCAGGGCATCCCCGCGCCGTATCCGATGCCGCCGTATCGCGATCAGCTCAACGACCAGCAGATCGCCGATGTGCTGAGCTTTATCCGCGCGGGCTGGAACAATCGGGCGGGCGCAGGGGCGGGCGCGGTGGGCGCAGGCGACGTCGCGAAGCTGCGGGCGGCGACGCAGCCGGAGTCGCAGGCCGGATCCGGGTCCGATTCGCAGGCCGCGCAATGAAGCGTGCGGCGGCTGTCAGTGCGTTAGAGGCTGTGGCCGCCGCGCCCTTGCCGATCGTGCCGCTGCGGCGCGACGATCTGCCCGTCGAGACCGCTGCGCTCGCGCGCTTCATGGTCGGCAAGTATCTGGTTCATGAGCAGCCCGAGGGGCGGCGGGTGGGGCGCCTCGTCGAGATCGAGGGCTATCCGCCCGGAGACTCCACCGGACACGCTTTTATCGGGCCGCGCGCGTGGAATGCCTCGCTCTTTCTCTCGCGCGGGCATGCCTATGTGCGGCTGACCTATGGCGTCTCGTACATGCTCAATATGTCGAGCGAGCGGGAGGGCGTGGGGGCGGGCGTGCTGTTTCGCGCCGTGGAGCCGCTCGAAGGCGTGGACGCGATGGCGGCGCGCAGGCCGCTCGCGCCGCTGCGCGATCTCACGCGCGGGCCCGGCAAACTGACGCAGGCGTTCGGGATCGGCGCGGGTTTCGACGGCGTCGATCTGTGCGCGGGCGTGGGCTTGTGGATCGGGCAGATCGTCGCCGATGCGCCGCCGAATGTCGGCGTGACCACGCGCATCGGGCTGTCGCGCGAACAGGACCGGCCGCTGCGTTTTTACGAAATCGCCAATCCTTTTGTCAGTGGCCCTCGAAAATTGCTGGAAAGCCGCTAAAAACGGGTTCGAACGCTGATTGACGGCGATTCTTGCATCCGCCGCATTGTTGCTCATAGCGGAACTGTATTTTGGAGAAATAAGTATTTTCCCTGATCGCTTGCCTTCCTAGACTACATGCACTGGCCCGACGCATCGCGCATATCCACGCGGAGTCGAGGCCCGGCACAACAAGCGATGGAGGTAAATATCATGAAGTCCCGTACCCTGATTCAAGCCGCAATCGTCGCGGCGCTCGTGGCCGCACCGGCGCTGTCGTTCGCCCAGTCGGTGGACCAGAACAATGCCCCCAAGACGCGCGCCGAAGTGCGCGCCGAACTCGTCCAGATCGAGCAGGCCGGCTACAACCCCGCCATTGCCGATGACGCCACGTATCCGCGTGATATCCAGGCAGCGGAAGCGCGCGTTTCGCAGCAGCAAGGCGTCGCGCAGACCCAGCCGTCGGCCGACACGGGCTACGGCGGCGCTTCGATGGGCTCGTCGCAGTCGGGCGCCCAGCCTGCGCAGATCGCGCCGTCGCAACGCGTGTATTTCGGCAACTAAGTTCGGTAACCAAGTCCGACAACCAGGTTTCGGCCACCAGGCTTTAGCTGGCCATCCCAAAGTCGCGGCGCGACGGACACGCGGCCTGCGTTGCGCAGGCCGCGTCCGATACCTTCGTGGATTGACTGGTGGTTTGACTGTCACGCCGCGACTCGCGTCTTCGCGCGAATTTTCATGCGTGGAACCTCCGCCGCCGAAAGGTGGCTTCGCCCAACCCGCCCCCGGATTGGGCTTTTTTCGCAGCGTCTGTGGCGTTAAAGCGTCTGAAGCGTCGGGACAACGTCGTCGGATGCCAAGGTCAGGTGCCAGGGCCGCCGGTGATGTAATGCTCCAGTTGCGAAATCGTGAACTGCTGCTCGGCGATGATTTCCTTCACCAGGTCGCCGATCGACACCATGCCGATGAGCTTGCCTTCTTCCATGACCGGCAGGTGACGCATGCGCCGCTCGGTCATCAGCGCCATACAGTCGTAGGTGGTCTGCTCAAGCTGCACAAAGCGCACGTGCGGGGTCATGATGTCGCGCACGGCGGTCGTTTTCGACGAGCGGTCCATCAGCACGATCTTGCGCGCGTAATCGCGCTCGGTCACGATGCCGACGATCGCGTCGCCGTCAAGCACCACCAGTGCGCCGATGTGCTTGTCGGCCATCAGGCGGATGGCGTCATAGACGGAATCGTTGGCGCCGATCGTATGGACAACCTTTTCCGGCTTGGATTTAAGTACCTGTGCAACGCTCGTCATAGGGCGACTCCAGTTCGTCCTTCTTGTCGTTCGATTGGGGCAGTCTCAGAAAGCCATGAAAGCCATTGAAGTATAGGCGGATGGCCGCTCGCGCGGCGTCGGGGTATGCGCGGGGTTGGCCCGCGCGCGGCGGTGTGCGGGCATGCGTGAACCTTCCATCTGCGCGGCTGCATCAGAGGCGCGCGGGGCGGCGCAAGCCAAATGGCGGTACACTCCGATTCCTAACTTCAACCCGGCCCCAGGCCGGTTTTTGCCAGTCATCTGTTCCAGATCATGCCTACGCTTCAAGAGCCGTCCTGCGCTGACGGCGACAACGCCAACGAATGCGTCGTGCTTGACGCGAGCGCCACGCTGCCGACCCGTTACGGCACCTTCGAGTCTTACGTCTATCGCGTGAAGGACGGCGGCGCCGAACACTGCGCGCTCGTGATGGGCGACGTGGGAAGCGGCGAGCCCGTGCTGGCGCGCCTGCATTCCGAATGTCTGACCGGCGATGTGTTCGGTTCCTACCGCTGCGACTGCGGCGAACAGCTCGATCTCGCGCTGCGCTACATCGCCGCCGAAGGCCGTGGCGTGCTGCTGTATCTGCGAGGCCACGAAGGCCGCGGCATCGGCCTGTCGAACAAGATCCGCGCGTATCAGCTGCAGCAGCAAGGCCGCGATACGGTCGAAGCGAACCGCGATCTCGGCTTGCCCGACGACGCCCGCGAATACGATTCGGCGGCCGCCATCCTGCGCCTGCTCAAGGTCGGCTCGGTGCGCCTGATGAGCAACAATCCGAAGAAGTTCGACACGCTGTCGAAGCACGGCATCCCGGTGATCGAACGCGTCGCGCTCGCCATCCCGATGCGCGAGGAAAACGAGCATTACATCCGCACGAAGCAGGAAAAGTTCGGCCATTACTTCGAAGAAAACGAATAATCGCAAAGAAGTGCGATGAACTCGCGAGCGACACGCTGTTGCGCTCGCGAGGAACGGAATATGCTCTTACCCCGGCATTAATGCACAAAAAAAGGGGAGAGCATGACTCACCGTTCCACGCCGCCACTGCGCCGTCCCAAGACGTCATTCGCGGTTTCACTTGCGGCCCTCAGCCTTGCAGCGGGACTTTCGCTGACGGCAACCGGCGCCAATGCGCAATCCGAGGCTTACACCAGCGAACCCGTCGATCTCTACGCGGGACCGTCGGGCGACTACCCTATCGTGACCGAACTCGGGCCTAACGTGCCCGTCACCGTGATGGGCTGTGTCAGCGACTACTCATGGTGCGACGTGGCCATGCCCGGCATGCGCGGCTGGGTGTACGGCGGTTATCTGACGTATCCCTATCAGGGCGGTTATGTGCCGCTGACCAACTACGGCGCGGTGATCGGCTTGCCGATCGTGACGTTCTCCATCGGTGCTTACTGGGGCAGTTTCTACCGCGACCGCCCGTGGTACGGCCAGCGCGATCACTGGGCGCACGTGCCGCCGCCCGGTTATGGCGGCCATCCGCCCGGCCCGCCGCCGCCCATGCACGGCGGTCCGCAGGGTGGTCCGGGTCGTCCGCCGATGCAGCAAGGCGGCC
>NZ_VWWJ01000037.1 GCF_011753055.1 Burkholderia sp. Ax-1719
GAAAAAAAAAAAAAAAAAAAAAAAGAAAAAAACATGAATAAGTCAGTACAATTGAAAGCATAGCAAACAAAATAAAGCTTACAGGAAGTGTATAAATACGAGCGAAGTAGTGTCGTATGTGATGTTAGGATAGATACAGGATGCAGGTTGATAAGATAGGAGTGTATCATACTACAGCGGTAGCAGACGCAGATGCATGAAGGAAGTAGTGTAAGAGGTCATAGAGAGGAGCACACAA
>NZ_VWWJ01000038.1 GCF_011753055.1 Burkholderia sp. Ax-1719
GCTTCGCGCTGGCCTGGCCGCTCGCGGCGCTGGTGGCCGGCCTGTTCGCCATTGCCTATTTCGAAGATCAACAACGCACCGCAGAACTCGCCGATATCGACGCGGCCATGCTGAGCGACGACCTGCCGCTCACGGCCTATCTCGATCACGGGTTCAATGCGTACCTGACGCGCGCGCACTAAATAAAGCGGGGGATTGACGGGGTGAGTTACAAGCGCGGCCTGGCCGTTGTCATTGGATGCGTGGTCACGGCTTTGGTGTCGTATGCGGCGACGTATCCGCGCTTTCACCCCGAGGCATCCGCCCCGGATTCGGCGCTCGCGCCTGCCGCTCCCGCCCAGGGTCAGGCCGCGACGTCCGACGCCGCTGCGACGGCAGCGGCCACGCCCGCCGCGCCGGCCAACGACAATTCCGATAACCCGCTCTCCTGGACACGTCTGACCGACGCGCAGCGCACCGCGCTCGCGCCTTTCGCCAGCGAATGGGACAAGTTCAGCGATGCGCGCAAGCGTAAATGGCTGCGCATTGCCGCGCGTTATCCGAAGATGACGCCCGATGTGCAGAAGCGCCTGCAGGATCGCATGACCGAGTGGGTGCGCATGACACCCGAGCAGCGCCGCGTCGCACGCGAGAACTATCAGGTCTCGAAGGAACTGCCGCCGCAGGCCCGCCAGCGCGCCTGGAAGGCCTATCAGGAACTGTCCGAAGACCAGAAGGCCAAGCTCGCCGCCAGCGAACGCAAGCGTCGCACCGTCGTGAGCGCCCCGCCGAGCGGCAACAAGAGCGAGATCCGCGATATCGAGCGACTCGTGAACGAGCGCGAGCGTCGCGCACGCGCCCGTACGGCGTCCGGCGCTTCCGGACCGGGCAGCACGACTGCGCCGGCCGTCCCCGGCCAGCCCGGCACGTCCGGACAACTCGCCGAACCGCCCGCGACCGCGATGGCCGCCAGCATTCCGGCCGCAGGCAGCTTCGAACCGGCGATTCCGATTCCGGTTTCACCCGCCGAAGCGCCCGCCGCGTTCAAGGGCTCCTGAGCGCCTGATCGCGTCTCATCACGTTTCCCCGCGTTTATCGTCGCCGCGCTTCGCGGTTATGCTCACGGTGTCCCGTCGCTCCCGTTGATAACGCGCCACCGTGACCGAACACGCCACCGCAGTGCCCGCCGTCACCACCGCCGATGCTCGCGCGCCGCTTCCGGCCGCGTCGCCCATTGCCCCCGTCTCCCTGCGCCGACGCCTTGCCGCGCTCGTCTACGAAAGCGTGCTGCTATTCGGCGTGGTCTTCCTCGCGGGCCTCGCCTTCAGCCTCGTTCTCCAGCAGCGCAACGGCTACACGTATCACCGGTTGATGGCCGTATGGATCGCCTTTGTGGCCGGCGTGTATTTCGTCGGCTTCTGGCGACATGGCGGGCAGACCTTGCCGATGAAAACCTGGCGCCTGCGCGTAGTCGGCCCGGATGGCGAGCCGCCCACGATCGCGCGCGCCACGCTGCGCTACTTCGCCGCCTGGCTCTGGTTCCTGCCGCCGCTCGCACTGCATCCGCTGCTGCACCTCACTGTCCCGCATACGCTCGTGCTAGCGGCGCTCTGGTTCGCGCTCTGGGCTGCCAGCGCCCGGCTGAGCCGCGAGCGGCAATTTCCCCACGACCGGATCGCCGGCACGCGCATCGTTTCCGTGCTGCGCGCACCGCGCTGAACGTCCGCCAGGCCATCGTTTAACCGCGCCGTAGTCAGCGCACCACGTCATCAAAGCGTCACGCGGCCACGGGTGAAAGTGGCGTGCGCACGCATCGTCGCGGCGCGACCTAAGCCCCGCGCGGCTGCGGCCGCAGCCGCCCAACGCTGGCCGCGATCCCGTAACAAGACCTTCTTGTGAATGTCACGGCGCCGTCACGGCCTCATGGCGCAATGCGCGTATTGCAACCTGCCGCGTGAGCCATGGCCCAGAAGACGACCGCGACCCCACTTTTCCGGCAGACCTCCGGTCAGGACAGCGATCCCGCCGCCTTCCACTCCGGTCCGAGCGTCGCTGCGTTCACCACGCCGCCGCTACCGATCAAGGACACCGGTTCCTCCGATTCGCACGACGACGATCACCCCGCCCCGCATCGCTACCGCACGATCTGGCTATCGGATATTCACCTCGGCACCAATGGCTGCCAGGCGAACTATCTGCTCGACTTCCTGCGTCACAACGAGTCGGAATATCTGTACCTCGTCGGCGACATCATCGACGGCTGGCAGCTGCGCAAAGGCTGGTTCTGGCCGCAGGCGCACAACGACGTCGTGCAGAAGGTGCTGCGCAAGGCGCGCAAGGGCACCCAGGTGGTCTACATCCCCGGCAATCACGACGAAGGCGCGCGCCAGTTCCACAATCTCGCGTTCGGCGATATCCATGTGCGCGAAGAAGCGTTCCACACCACGCTCGCCGGCAAGCGCCTGTGGGTCGTGCACGGCGATCTGTTCGACGGCGTGATCCAGCATGCCAAGTGGCTCGCCTATCTGGGCGACTCGGCATACACGCTGATCCTCGTGCTCAACCGCTGGTTCAACCGCGTGCGCGCGCGGTTCGGCTTCAACTACTGGTCGCTCTCGCAGTACCTCAAGCATCAGGTCAAGAACGCGGTGAACTTCATCTCCTCGTTCGAACGCGTGATGACCGACGAAGCGCGTCGGCGCGGCTGTGACGGCGTGGTCTGCGGCCACATCCACAAGGCGGAGATCCGCGAGATCGACGGCGTGCTGTATTGCAACGATGGCGACTGGGTCGAGAGCCTTTCGGCGCTGGTCGAAACCTTCGAGGGCGAGCTGCGCATCGTCTACTGGACCGTGATGAAGTCGCCGGAAGCACAGGGCGCACCGCGCAAGGCGCGCGTGAGCGCGGCCTGAAGCGACACATCGCCCTGATTCTCAGCATTCGCTAACCCACTGCAACACCCGAACCCCGAGGGCCGACGACCGATGAAAGTGATGATCGTGACCGATGCATGGGAGCCGCAGGTCAACGGCGTGGTACGGACCCTGAAGAACACGACGCGCGAGCTGATCGCGCTCGGCCATCAGGTCGATCTGCTCACGCCACTGGAATTCCGCACGATGCCGTGCCCGACCTATCCCGAGATCAAGCTCTCGCTGTTCCCCAAGCGCCATCTGCGCGAGCGCATCGACGCCTTCGGCCCCGACGCGATTCACGTCGCCACTGAAGGGCCGCTCGGCCTCGCCGCGCGCAAATACGCGATCGAGCACGACCTGCCGTTCACGACCGCCTACCACACGCGCTTTCCCGAGTACGTCCAGGCGCGCTTTGGCATTCCGCTGTCGGCCACCTACCGCTTCCTGCGCTGGTTCCACAAGCCTTCGCTCGCCGTGATGGCGCCCACGCCCGTCGTGAAAACCGATCTCGAAAAATTCGGCTTCACCAATGTCGTGCTGTGGACGCGCGGCGTCGATCTGGAAATCTTCGAGCCGATGGATTCGAAGGTGCTCAACACGGCCCGCCCGATCTTCCTCTACGTGGGCCGCGTGGCCGTGGAGAAGAACGTCGAGGCGTTCCTCAAGCTCGATCTGCCGGGCTCGAAGTGGGTCTGCGGCGAAGGCCCGGCGCTCGCCGAACTGAAATCGCGCTATCCGCAGGCGAACTATCTGGGCGTGCTGAGCCAGCCGGAACTCGCCAAGGTCTACGCCGCCGCCGACGTGTTCGTGTTCCCGAGCAAAACCGATACCTTCGGCCTCGTGCTGCTCGAAGCGCTGGCCTGCGGCACGCCGGTGGCCGCCTACCCGGTGACGGGTCCGATCGACGTGCTCGAAGGCGGCAGCGCGGGCGCGATGAACAACGATCTGCGCGAAGCGTGTCTGGAAGCGCTCAAGATCGAACGCTCGACGGCGCGCGCCTGGGCCGAACGCTTCTCGTGGCGCGCCGCGTCCGAGCAGTTCGCCTCGCATCTCAAGCCGCGCACGCGCGCGTCGATGCAGGAAAGCAGCGCCGCGGCCTGAGCCACGCCCCCCCCCAGCTACGGACCGGAGTACGACGATGAACCGGCCCTGCGCCACCTCTGCCTCCCCCGTCTCTTCGATGCCGTCGACCGCCGACGGCATCGAAGACGAACAGGACGTGCTGACTGAACAGGCCGACGCCCCCGGTCACCCGGGCGCGGCATCATCAGACGTTTCCGGCGCAACGGGAAACAACGCGTGCGATACTGCGGCTTCAACCCGCACCGTTATGGCCCCACGTCCTTCGACACCATCGCACGCCTCTGCCGCGCCTCGCGATTCCGAGACGCCGCAAGCCACCCAGCCACCGACGCACGGCGGACCCACGTCCGTCCACGCGACCGGTGCCGCCAACGCGCCGCAGAATCCGCCCACCCCTCACAGGCCGGCGCAGGCCGAGCCGCCCGAGCCGCCGCATCTGCACGAACCGCTCGGCCCGGACGATCCGCTCGCGCCGCTGCCGTTCAACCCGTACAAGGGCAACCGCGGCATCACGCGCGCGTGGAAGGCGCTTCAGTACTCGATCAAGGGTTTTCGCACCGCGATCCACAACGAAAGCGCGTTCCGCCAGGAACTCACGCTCGCGGCCATCATGGTGCCGATCGGCATTTTCGTGCCGGTGGAACCGGTCGAGCGCGTGCTGCTGCTGGGATCGGTGATGCTGGTGCTGATCGTCGAGCTGCTCAATTCGAGCATCGAGAACGCCGTCGACCGCATCGGTCTCGAACGCAACGAACTCTCGGGCCGCGCCAAGGATCTTGGCAGCGCGGCGGTGACGGTCGCGCTCGTCACCTGCGTGATGACCTGGGGCTTGATCCTCGTGCCGCGTTTCGGCCCGACGCTGCTGCACTGGATCGGCGCGCGCTGACGGCACTGCACGGACTACACCGCGTGCGCAGGCGGCAAGCTCGCCTGCGCACGCCGATTTTCTTCATTCCCCGTTGGCCCCCTTCTCGCCCCTGGCGTCGGTTTATAATCGAACGACAGTCTTAAAAAACGACCAACCGCGTCCGGGCACCCACGCAGCAGCTTTGCAGCTATCTCAGGCTGCGGCGTTGTTCGCCCGACGCCGTACTTTCAGGGCCGGACGACATGGATGCCAAACCTCCCCGCCGCACACGTGAACGGATACTCGAACTGTCGTTGAAACTCTTCAACGAGATCGGCGAGCCCAACGTCACCACGACGACCATCGCCGAGGAAATGGAGATCAGTCCAGGCAACCTGTACTACCACTTCCGCAACAAAGACGACATCATCAACAGCATCTTCAGCCAGTTCGAGCAGGAGATCGACAAGCGTCTGCGCTTCCCGGACGACCATCGCGCCACCATCGACGAGATGTGGGCGTATCTGCAATACATGGTCGATTTCACGTGGCGCTACCGCTTTCTCTATCGCGACCTGAACGACCTGCTGGCGCGAAACCGCACGCTGGAGATGCACTTCAAGCAGATCATCAGCCACAAGGTGGCGTTCGCGAAGCAGTTCTGCGACCAGTTGAAGGAAGACGGCGAGATGGTCGCGACGCCGGAAGAAATCGCGGTGATCTCGACCAACATCGGCGTGATCGCCACGTACTGGCTTTCGTACCAGTTCGTGATGAACCCGCGCAAGTACAACGATCAGGAAGCGATCCGCGTCGAGTTGCACCAGGTGAGCGTGCAGATCGTTTCGCTGATGGCGCCGTATCTGCGCGGCCGCGCGAAGCAGCTGTTCGACGATCTGGTGTCGGGCAAGCACCCGCAGCGCGAGTTCTACGACTATCTGCCGCCGCGCGACGGCGCACCGAAGGACAGCAAGGAAACCCGCGAATGAAAGCCGTCTGCGTGTATTGCGGCTCCTCGTATGGAGCCAAACCGGTTTATAACGAAGCGGCGCAGGCGTTCGGTCGCGCGCTCGTGCAAGCCGATCTGGGCCTCGTCTACGGCGGCGGCAAGGTCGGCTTGATGGGCGTGATCGCCGATACCGTGATGGCCGAAGGCGGCCGCGCGATCGGCGTGATTCCCGAACTGCTGGTGGACAAGGAAGTGGGCCATAACGGCCTGACCGAACTGCACGTCGTGCCCGACATGCACCACCGCAAGAAGATGATGGCCGATCTTTCGGACGGTTTCGTTGCGCTGCCTGGCGGCGCGGGCACGCTCGAAGAACTGTTCGAAGTGTTCACGTGGGCGCAGCTCGGCTATCACCGCAAGCCGGTCGGCATCCTCAATATCGACGGCTTCTACGATCCGCTCATCACCCTGCTCGAACACACGGTCAGCGAGGGTTTCATGCGCCAGACCTACCTGGACATGCTGCAGATCGACAGCGATCCGGCCGCGCTGATCGGCAAGCTGCAGCGCTACCACGCGCCCGCAGCCGACAAGTGGGCGGTTCAGCGCGACAACGTTTAAGGCGCTGGGTTGAGGCGCAAAAGCCGGGAGAAAGTGCGATGGGCAAAGTCGTTCTGATCACCGGCGCGAGCCGCGGCATTGGCCGCGCCTGCGCCCGGCTGCTGGGCGCGCGCGGCTGGACCGTGGGCGTCAACTATCTGCATAACGCCCCGGCCGCCGAGGAAACCGCCGCCGAAGTGGGCCGCGCCGGCGGCCACGCACGCGTGCTGCACGGCGATGTGGCGAACGAGGCCGATGTGATCGCGATGTTCGATGCGCTCGAATCGGCCTATGGGCGCATCGATGCGCTCGTCAATAACGCGGGCATCGTCGCGCCCGGCAGCCAGGTCGCCGATATGGACGCCGCGCGTCTGAAACGCATGTTCGACGTGAACGTGTTCGGCGCGTTCCTGTGCGCGCGCGAAGCGGCGCGACGCATGTCGAAAGACCGCGGCGGCGACGGCGGCGCCATCGTCAATGTGTCGTCGGCGGCGTCGCGGCTGGGTTCGCCCAATGAGTACGTCGACTATGCGGCCTCCAAAGGCGCGGTCGATACCATGACGATCGGCCTCGCCAAGGAACTGGGCCCGCAGGGCGTACGCGTCAATGCGGTGCGTCCCGGCCTGATCGATACGGAAATCCACGCCAGCGGCGGACGCCCGGAGCGCGCCGCCGTGCTGGGCGCGCAGACGCCGCTCGGCCGTCCCGGCGGCGCGGACGAAGTCGCGGAAACCATCGTCTGGCTGTTGAGCGATGCGGCGTCCTACGTGACCGGCGCGTTGCTCGACGTGAGCGGCGGTCGCTGATTCGCCGCCCGATCTAGAACCGCGAGCCGGGCTGACGCAAAAACGCAGCCTCGGCTTCGCTGCTTTCACGGCCTAGCTGCGCATTGCGATGCGGAAAGCGACCGAAACGCGCGATGACATCGGCGTGGCGCTGCGCATAATCGAAATACCCCTTCGCCTGCGGATGCTCCGCCAGCGCACCGAATAGCCGCAGCGACTCGCGCTGCGCCTCGGCGGATTCGGCGTGTTCAAACGGCAGATAAGCGAAGGCGCGATGCTCGACGGTGGGCAGACGCAGATCGTCGCCGTTTGCGACCATGGCTTGCGCGATGGCAAGTGCCCGCTCATCGGCGGCGAAGGCGCGCGGCGTGTCGCGATGACAGTTGCGCGAGAACTGGTCGAGCACGATCACCAGCGCCAGCGCGCCTTCGGGCGTCGCGCACCAGCCATCGAGCGCGCCTGCACAGGCGGCGTCGAGCAGCGCGCCAAAGCGTTCACGCAACAACGCATCGAACGCCGCATCCTTCTTGAACCACATCTTGCGCTCGCGGCCATACTCCGCCGAATCCAGCACGCCGAACCAGAAGTCGAGCACCTCGCGGGCGCGCGGATCGAGCGCGTTCGACGTCATTCCACGAGTTCCAGCACGAGCCTGCGCGTGCGCGCGCTTTTCTTCTCCAGCTTCGCCACCCGCAGGCCGCCGATTTCGCGTGTGTTCTGCACGTGCGTGCCCCCGCACGGCTGCAGATCGACGCCTTCGATGCGCAACAGGCGCACGCGCCCCAAGCCCATGGGCGGCTTCACGCTCATCGTGCGGACGAGTTCGGGTCGCTGCGCCATGTCTTCATCGGTGATCCATTCGGTCGCCACCGCATGCGCGCCCGCGACCAGTTCCGCGAGGCGCGCCTCAACCTGCTCGCGCTCGATCGGTTCGACCGTGGCGAAATCCAGGCGCGCGTAATCGGCCGTGATGCTGCAGCCGTCCACGGCGTAGGGCAGCACGGCACACATCAGATGGCTGGCCGTATGCAGACGCATATGCCGATGGCGGCGCGTCCAGTCGATCTCGGCGCGCACGCGTTCGCCCACGGCGAGGCGCGCGATCAGCGCTTCCTGGCCAGGCGCGGGAAGATGCAGCGCGTCGTCGGGCGTCGCGCCTTCGAATTTCGCCTTGCGGGTATCGGCGATCTGGATGCGCGTGCCGTCCGCCAGCACCAGCGCGCCGGTGTCGCCCGCCTGTCCGCCGCCCAGCGGATAGAACACCGTCTGGTCGAGTTGCACGCCCTCCTCGCCCACGGCGAGCACGGTGGCGTCGCAGTGCGTCAGATAGGCGTCTTCGCGGAAAAGCGCGCGGGTGCGCGTGGGCGTGGCAGTCGTCATGGGGCGGTCTCCGGTTTGTCGTCGCCTTTCGGGCGCAGACGTCCATTATCGCGACGCGCGCGCAGTCGCAAAATACAGCCGAAACCGCCCATGCCCGGACTGTACCGGTCAGCTAACCGGGCCAGTCCGCAGCGAGACTTCAATCAACCCGGACGGTTGCGCATCCAGTCGGCGGTTTCGAAGAACGAATGCAGCAGGCGCTCGCGCAGCGGCTCGTCCAGGTCGATGTCCTGCATCGCCCACGCCATGCAGCGCAGCCATTGATCGCGCTCCGACGATCCAATCGCAAACGGCAGATGGCGCGCGCGCAGGCGCGGGTGGCCAAAGCGCGAAATATAGTGATCGGGGCCGCCCATCCAGCCGCACAGGAACCAGAAGGTCTTGTCGCGCGAGCCATCGAGCGTTTGCGGATGCAACGCGCGGATGCCTGCGAACTCGGGTTCGAGGTCCATCAGGTCGTAAAAGCGGTCGACGAGCTCGCGCAAGCGCGCCTCGCCGCCGACGAGTTCGAAGGCCGTGGGTTGTTGCGGCGCTTCGTCGGCTGGATCGGTCATACAGGGGAATCGGTACGGAAAACGGGGGCGGCAACGCGTTCAGGGATGCCGGGCAAGCGACCATTTTCGCATAGCCCAGGCGGCGCGACCTGCGCCGCCCCACCTTCCTCAAGCCCCTCAAGCGTCCCGCAGCGACTGCAACGCCGGCCGCGCCAGCACATGACGCAGACTGATCCAGCCGCCCACGCCCGCGCACGCCACGCCCGCGACGATGCCGGCAGGAATGAGCCACGGATCGAAGGGGAGATAGAACTCGAACACGCGCGTCGCCAGCACCGAGCCGACGATCTGCGCGCCCACCGCCGCCATCAAACCCGCGAGCGCGCCCACGGCCACGAATTCGGCGATCTGCACCGAGCGCACCTGGGCATGCGACGCGCCCAGCGCACGCAGCAGCGCCGATTCGCGCATGCGCTCGTCGCGCGTGCCCGCGAGCGCCGCGTAGAGCACCAGCACGCCCGCCGCGAGCGTAAAGAGAAACAGGAACTGCACCGCGCCGATCACCTGCTCAAGCATCCGCTGGATCTGCGCGAGAATCGGCCCGACGTCGATGGCGGTCACGTTCGGATACTGCGCGACCAGCCCGTCGATCACGGGGCGCTGCGACTCGGGCAGATGGAAACTCGTGATGAAGGTGGCCGGGAAATCGTGCAGCAACGCGGGCGGCATCAGCACGAAAAAGTTGACCTTGAACGAACCCCAGTCGAGCTTGCGCACGCTCGTCACGGGCGCGGTCACTTCGAGGCCGGTCACATCGAACGTCAGCACGTCGCCGGGCTTCACGTTGAGGATCTTCGCCAGGCCCTGCTCGATGGAAAGCTGCGGCGTGGCCGAATCGCCGTACCAGGAACCGGCTTCGATGCGGTTGTCGTCGGGCAACTGCGTGGTGTACGAGAGATTGAATTCGCGATCGACCAGACGTCGCGCATCTTCGCTCTTGTACTGGTCGGGATTCACGGGCTTGCCGTTGATCGTCGTGAGGCGGCCGCGCACCATCGGCTCCAGATCAGGATCGGCGATGCCATGTGCGCCCAGCCACGCGGCCACGGCGTCACGCTGCGCGGGCTGGATATCGATGAGGAATTCGTTGGGCGCGTCGGGCGGCGTGGATTTGCGCCAGCCGTCGATCAGATCGTTGCGCGTCATCGCGATCAGCAGCAGGCACATCAGGCCGATAGCGAGCGACGTGATCTGCAGCGCGCTCGCCCCGGGCCTGCGTTCCAGCGACGCCAGCGCATAGCGCCAGCCCACGCCCGCGCGCGAATCCAGACCATTGCGCTGGCTGCGCGCCACGCGCGCCGCGCCCCACAGCGCCACCCGCGCGATGACCGCGAACACCAGCAGCCCGAGCGCGAAACCGCCCGCCACGATTCCACCGAGCTTCAGTTCGCCTGCCGCCAATACCAACAGACCCGCAAACAGCACGATGCCGATGGCGTAGGCGGCCCAGGCGGTGCGGCTTTCGTCACCCCATTCGCGGCGCAACACGCGCACGGGCGGGACGCGCGTGAGCGGCAACAGCGGCGGCAACGCAAAGCCGAGCAGCAGCACCAGTCCCGCCGCGACGCCTTCGAGCGCGGGCAGCGGCCCCGGATACGGCAGCGCCACGTCGATCAGCGTACCCAGCCAGGCGAGCAGCGCGAGATGCCCCGCATAACCGAGCGCCACGCCCACCACCCCGCCGACCAGACCGAGGCCCGTGAATTCGAGCACGAAGATCGCGCGCAGCGTGCGCTGGCTTGCGCCGAGGCATCGCATCGCCGCGCAGGTGTCCAGATGGCGGCGCGTGTAGCGGTGCGCGGCCATCGCGATCGCCACCGCCGCCAGCAGCGCGGTCAGCAGCGAGACGAGCGTGAGGAAGTGGCGCGCGCGTTCGAGCGTCTGGCGAACCTGCGGCTGGCCGTCCTTGAGCGATTCGAGCGCGACGCCGCGCATCTTGGCGCGTGTCTTGTCGCCATCGACCTGTTCTCGCGCCCACGCAGAGAACCGCGCGACGGCGGGATCGGCGCCCGCCACCAGCAGCCGATAAGTGACACGGCTGCCATAGCCGGTGAGGCCCGTCGACGGCAGATCGGCCGCGTTGAGCATCAGACGCGGCGAGAAGTTGACGAAAGAGAAACCGCGATCGAGTTCGCGCGTGATGATCGCGCCGACCGTCAGCGTTCGGGTGCCGACCTTGACCGTGCCGCCCACATGAAGCTTGAGCGCGTCGAGCAGTTCGTCGTCGACCCAGACGGTGCCGGGCGGCGGAATGCCCTGCGCTTCATGGTCCGGCGCGCCGGGCGCGGACGCAATGCGCAGTGCGCCGCGCAATGGATAGCCCGGCGACACCGATTTGACAGCGGCAAGGCGCGCGGGCGTCTGCCCCGCCGCATCCGCAGCCGGAACGGTCACCATGCTCGGGAAAATCGCCGTGGTCGCGGTTTGCAGGGAAAGCGATTGCGCCGCGCGCGCGAACATCGGATCGAGCGGATGATCGGCACGCACGATGAAATCGGCGGCGATCATGCGTTTGGCGTCGCGCTCCAGCCCGCGTTGCAGCCGATCGGCGAGAAAACCCACGCTGGACAGCGCCGCCACGGCCAGCACCAGCGCCAGCAGCAACATGGTCAACTCACCCGCTCGCCAGTCGCGCGCGCTCATGCGCGCGGCGAGGCGCACGAGATCGAACCAGCTCAGGAAAGCGCGTGCGGGGACTGCCGCAGCAGAAGACGACGATGCAGACGGAGAAGGATTAGCGCCGTTCAATCGTGACGGCTCCGCAGTGAAAAGCGCGTGACCATATGCGTCGCCATGCCGCGAAAGCCGCCCTGCACGCCGCGCCACAGTCGCGGCAGCGCCCAGGTCGCCACCAGCAGGAAAGCCAACAGCATCACCAGGAACAGCAAGGGCACAAAAAACGCCAGCAGCACGCCAACGAAGGTCATGCCGTCCTCGGCGCTGGAGGTGACGACGTTCGACACCGGTTCAGGGGACAGATTGATGAGTGCGCGCGTGCCGGCCTTGGCCAGATGCGCGGTGCCGGCGAGCGTGCCGCCTGCCAGCGCGGCAATCGTCAGCACGGCCGGATCGGCGTGGCCGAGCGCACCGGCCGCCAGCACGGCGCCGGCCGGAATGCGGATAAAGGTATGCACGGCATCCCACAGCGAATCGAGCGCGGGGATTTTATCGGCGAGGAATTCGAGAACGGTGAACGCGGCGGCGAAGCCAATCACCCAGGGCGAAGACAGGATCGCGAGCGTATCGGGTAGATGGATGACGCCCAGGCGCTGCATCACGCCGGCCATCAGAACCGTCAGGTAGAGGCGCAGGCCGCTGCCCCAGGACAGGCCTGCGGCGAGAGATAAGGGTTCCAGCATGACTGCCTCCTCGCGCGAGGCTCGCGCGGCGCCGTTCCCCACGAAACGAGGCGTAGCGCGGCGTCCAGATTTGTCCGGCGCGGCCTAGAAAGCCGGGGACAAAAAGACAGCGGCGCTCGCGGCGTCCGCGGCGCTTGGGTGTTATCGGGTGGTGACCGTCTCATTATAGCCACGCACGCTGCGCCGCCGCAGTGCGCTTTTTGCGTTCTGGTGCGCCGAAACCACGCCTTTCACCCGATAAATGGCGCGAAAATGCGCGCCGCATCACACTGCGGCGCTCATCATCCGCCGGTTCCGCTCAGATCAGGCAGCCGACGAAAGCTTGAGACCGACAAGGCCGGCCACGATCAGCAACGCGCTCAGCACACGGGCCACGCTGACGGCTTCACCCATCACGACGATACCGAGCACGAACGCGCCAACCGCGCCAATACCCGTCCAGACCGCATACGCGGTACCCAGCGGCAACTGGCGCATGGCCAGCGCGAGCAGCCAGAAACTGCCGAGCGCCGTCACGATCGTAAACACCGACCAGCCGAGCCGCGTAAAACCTTCGGAAGATTTGAGACCGGTAGCCCACGCCACTTCGAGCAGGCCGGCAATGAGGAGATAGAGCCAGGGCATCAGGAACGCTCCATAAGCAAAATGGGGCCGTCCCCGAAAAAAAGAAGCGCAAGGTCGTCCTTACGCTTCTGTAAGTATAGCAAAGGGCGTCAAGCCCGGCTCACTGCACGCCCACGAGCCGATAACCCACGCCCGTTTCGGTGATGATGTGCTCGGGCTGGGCGGGATCGCGCTCCAGTTTCTGACGCAGATGCGCCATGTAGATCCGCAGATAGTGGCTGCTCTCCACATGCGACGGGCCCCAGACCTCGCGCAGCAGTTGCCGGTGCGTGAGCACGCGGCCCGCGTCGCGCACGAGCGTGGCGAGCAGCCGGTATTCGATCGGCGTGAGATGCACGGGCGCGCCCTCTCGGGTCACCTGGCGCAATCCCAGATCGACCGTCACCGCGCCAAAACTCACCTGCGGCTCCTCGTTCGCACCGCCCCGATTGCGGCGGCGCAGATGCGCACGGATACGCGCGAGCAGTTCGGATACGCCAAACGGCTTGGTCAGATAATCGTCCGCGCCTGCATCCAGTGCGGCGACTTTCTCGCTCTCCTGGGTGCGCGCGGACAGCACGATCACCGGCAGATCGCTCCAGCCGCGCAGTTCGCGGATCACGTCGAGACCGTCGGTATCCGGCAAACCCAGATCGACGATGACGAGATCGGGCTTGCGCGTGGCCGCTTCCACCAGCCCTTGCTTGCCGGTTTCGGCGTCATAGACGGCGATGCCCTCGCCTTCCAGCGACGCGCGCACGAAACGGCGGATCTGCTTTTCGTCTTCGATCAGAACAACGGCGAGACTCGGGTCACTCATGGGCGGCATTCGAATCGAGAGGTTTGGTAGTGGCAGCTTGGGGTGCTTGCGCTAGCGCGTCGTCGTGCGAGGCGTCATGCGCTTCGTCGTGTGCTTCGTCGTCTGCTTCGTCATGCGCTTCGTCCGGAACATCGGCGGGCAGCGGCGGTGGCTCTTCGACCGGCAGCGCGAACCAGAACGACGCGCCCAGCACATGGCCATCGGCATCGACGCGATTGGTCGCGCCGATTGTACCGCCGTGCGCCTCCACGATCGCGCGGCAGATCGCGAGTCCCAGGCCGATGCCAGGCTTGGCCGATTCCTTCTCGCCGCGCGTGAACTTCTCGAACACGCGCTCGCCCATGCCAGGCGGCAGGCCCGGTCCGCGATCGTCGATGCTCACGCGCACGAAGGGCTGGCCGCCCTCCTCGATGCGGCGCGCGGCGATGGTCAGCGGCGTATCGGCGGGCGTGTATTTCGCGGCGTTTTCCAGCAGATTCGAGAACAGCCGCTCCATCAGCACGGCGTCGAGCTGCAGCAGCGGCAGGTCTTCTTCGAGCTTCACCTGCACCGGATGGCGCGCCAGCACACGACGGCACGCCGCCAGCGCCGCGCCCACCGTTTCTTCCAGCAGCGTCCACTGGCGATTGAGCTTGAGACTGCCCGCCTGCAGGCGCGCCATGTCGAGCAGATTCGTGACGATGCCGGTCATGCGCAGCGCCTCATCGTGGATCGCCTCGATCAGTTCGCCCTCGCGCGCATTCTGCGGATCGGGCGCTTCGGTGCTCGGCTCGTGCGTCTGCGCCAGCATCGACGAAAAACCGACGATGGTCGTGAGCGGCGTGCGCAGATCGTGCGAGATCGCCGAGAGCAGCGAATTGCGCAACCGTTCGGACTCCATGTTGACGAGCGCGTCGCGCGCGATCTCCACGTAGTGCACGCGCTCTAGCGCCAGCGCGATCTGCGCGGCGAAGGCGTCGAGCATGCGCTGCTGCTCCGGCACCTGCAATTCGCGCGCGTCGCGCGTCACCACGGCCAGCACGCCGCGCGTGCGCATCGGCGCTTTCAGCGGCAGATAGCGCGCCGCCGCCGCGGGCAAGGTGTCGGTGCCGTGGCCGGCGGGCTTTTGCTGGTCGTAGACCCACTGTCCCACGTCGATATCGAGACTCGATGCGTCCAGCATGATCTGCGGATCGGGGTCCTCGATCTTCTGCTGGACCTTGTCGGCGCTATCGGGCAGCAGGATCGCCACGCGCGCGCCGAACACTTCGCTCACATGGCGGCTGCCGATCGCGACGATCTGCTCGGTCGCCAGCGCCGCCGCCAGTTCGCGCGCCATCGCGTACATCGCGCCGGTGCGCTGTTCGCGCCGCTGCGCGACGCTCGCTTCGCGACGCAGGCTCGACGTGAGATGGCTGATGACCAGCGACGTCAGCAGCATGCCAACAAAGGTCAGCAGATATTGCGTGTCGCTCACCGAAAACGACAGGCGCGGCGGCACGAAGAAAAAGTCGTAGGCCGCCACGCTCGCGAACGAGAGCAGCACGCCGGGACCGCGCCCGAGCTTCGTCGCCGTAAAAATCACGCCGAGCAGATACAGCATCACCAGATTGGCCAGCGCGATGCGCTCGTTCAACTGGTTCGCCACCAGCGTGATGCAGGCGCAGATCACCATCGCGGCCAGATAGGCGCGCGGCGGCGAGCGGTTCGCGCCGCCCTGCCCGATCGCCGCGCGCCAGGCGTTGGCCGCGCGCGCGGCCGCCGAGCCGCCTTCGAGTTCGCGGCCGTTGAGGCGGTCGATTTCGTTGCCGGTAGCTCGCACCAGCGTCAGATCGGCGTCGCCCGCTTTTTCGCCCAGGCGCTCGCCGAACGGACGCCTGAGCCAGCGCGACAGCCCCGAGCGCAGCGACGCGCCCGCGATCAGCTTCGAGACATTGCGCAGCCGCGCGTAACCGGCGAGCGTGACGGCGGCATCTTCGCCCGCCAGCGTCGAAGTTTCCGCGCCCAGTTCCGAGGCGAGCTTGAGCGCGCCCAGCGTGCGCTCGCGGATCGCGTCCGGCAGACGCTGGAGCCTGGGCGTTTCCACATACACGGCAATCCAGTCGGCGCGCAGGCTCGCGGCCAGCCGCGCCGCCGCGCGCACCAGCGCGGGCGCTTCCGGTCCCGGGCCGATGCACACCAGCAGCCGCTCGCGCGCCTGCCAGACATGCTGGATCGAGCGGTCGGCGCGGTACTCGTGCATCTGCGCATCGACACGGTCGGCGGTGCGGCGCAGCGCCAGCTCGCGCAGCGCAATCAGATTGCCCTTGCGGAAGAAGTTGCGCACCGCGCGCTCGGCCTGGGCGGGCAGATAGACCTTGCCGTCGCGCATGCGGTCGAGCAGTTCCTCCGCCGGCAGGTCAACCAGCGTGACCTCGTCCGCGCCGTCGAACACGCGGTCGGGCACTGTCTCCCACACGCGGATGCCGGTGATCTGCCCCACCACGTCGTTGAGGCTTTCCAGATGCTGGACGTTGACGGTGGTGTACACGTCGATGCCCGCGTCGAGCAGTTCGTAGACGTCCTGCCAGCGTTTGAGGTGGCGCGCGCCGGGCACGTTCGAATGCGCGAGTTCGTCCACCAGCACGAGTTGCGGCTTGCGCGCGAGCGCGGCGTCCAGATCGAATTCGTCGAGCATGCGCCCGCGATACGCCAGACGCTGGCGCGGCATCACGTCGAGGCCATTGGTGAGCGCCGCAGTTTCGCTGCGCCCGTGCGTTTCGACGATGCCGACCACCACGTCCACGCCGTCTTCGGCGCGGCGGCGTGCGGCCTGCAACATCGCATAGGTTTTGCCGACGCCCGCCGAGGCGCCGAAGAACACCTTCAGCTTGCCGCGGCGGCGTTTTTCTTCCTCGCGCTGCAGGCGGTCGAGGAGTTCGTCGGGATCGGGGCGGTTCATGCGGTTTTATGCCGGTTTTGTGCCGATTGATACATCGAAGTCATACGTTGCGCGCCAAAAGTCGATCCTCTCACTGCGGCACCAGAATGGCAAACCGCACGCCGCTTGCACGGCGTGCGGCGCACCCGTCTTGAGCCAGGACGCTTAGCTGACGTCCTTGCCGTCGAGCGCCAGATTCAGCTCCAGCACATTCACGCGCGGCTCGCCGAACAGGCCAAACTGGCGACCCTTCGTGTAGCGATCCACCAGCGCCTGCACCTCGCTCGGGTTGACGTTGCGCGCCTTGGCCACGCGTGCGACCTGGTACGCGGCGGCAGCCGGCGAAATCTCCGGATCGAGACCGCTGGCCGACGAGGTCACGAGATCGGCGGGAATCGGCTGCGAGACGTCGGTGCCCGCGGCTTTCAGGGCGTCGATGCGGCCTTTGACTTCATCGGCGAGCGCCGGGTTGGTCGGGCCGAGATTCGAGCCGCCCGAGCTTTGCGCGTTGTACGGCATCGGCGAAGTCGCCGACAGACGGCCCCAGAAATACTGGGGCGCGTCGAACTGCTGGCCGATCAGCTCGCTGCCCACCACCTTGCCGCCCACTTCCACGAGGCTGCCGTTGACCTGGCGATGGAACACCGCCTGGCCGAACGCCGTCATCACGGCGGGATAGACGAGACCGGTGATCGCCGAGAGCACGACGAACAGCACGATCAGAGGACGAAATTGCGCTTTCATATGCATTCCTGTCTAAAAAATCACGCGCGCGGCTCAAACCCAACCGAAGGCGGTCAGCACCATATCGATCAGCTTGATACACGGGAACGGCAACAGAATGCCGCCCAGGCCGTAAATCAGCAGATTGCGGCGCAGCAGCGTCGCGGCGCCGAGCGGACGGTACTTCACGCCCTTGAGCGCGAGCGGAATCAGCATCACGATAATCAGCGCGTTGAAAATCACCGCCGAAAGAATCGCCGATGCCGGCGAAGTCAGATGCATCACGTCGAGCACGCGCAGTTGCGGATACGTCGAAGCAAACGCGGCCGGAATGATCGCGAAATACTTGGCGACGTCGTTGGCAATCGAGAACGTCGTGAGCGAGCCGCGCGTCATCAACATCTGCTTGCCGATCTCGACGATCTCGATCAGCTTGGTCGGGTTCGAATCGAGGTCGACCATGTTGCCCGCTTCCTTCGCGGCCTGCGTACCCGTGTTCATCGCCACGGCCACGTCGGCCTGGGCGAGCGCCGGGGCGTCGTTGGTGCCGTCGCCCGTCATCGCCACCAGCTTGCCTTGCGCCTGATGCTCGCGGATGGTCGCCAGCTTCGTTTCCGGCGTAGCTTGTGCGAGGAAGTCGTCCACGCCCGCTTCGGCGGCGATCGCGGCGGCGGTCAGGCGGTTGTCGCCCGTCACCATCACGGTCTTGATGCCCATCTTGCGCAGTTCGGCGAAACGCTCCTTGATGCCGCCCTTCACCACGTCCTTCAGCTCGATCACGCCCAGCACGCGCGCCACGCCGTCGTTGAGTTCGGCGACCACCAGCGGCGTGCTGCCACGGCGCGCGACGTCATCGACGGCCGTGCTCACTTCCGACGGGAAGCGGCCATTGTGCTGCTCGACGTAATGCTTGATCGCATCGGCGGCGCCCTTGCGGATCTCGCGGCCCGGCATGTCCACGCCGCTCATGCGCGTCTGCGCGCTGAAGGCGAGGAACACGGCGTGCAGCGCCGCCATGTCGCGCTGGCGAATGTTGAAGCGCTGCTTGGCGAGCACGACGATGCTGCGGCCTTCCGGCGTTTCATCGGCGAGCGAGGCGAGTTGCGCGGCGTCCGCGAGCGCTTCCTCGTTCACGCCCGGCGCGGACACGAACTGCGATGCCTGACGGTTGCCCAGGGTGATCGTGCCGGTCTTGTCGAGCAGCAGCACGTCCACGTCGCCGGCGGCTTCCACGGCGCGGCCCGAGGTGGCGATCACGTTGGCCTGCATCATGCGGCTCATGCCCGCCACGCCAATCGCCGACAGCAGCCCGCCGATGGTGGTCGGAATCAGGCACACCAGCAGCGCGGTCAGCGCCGTGATGGTGACCACGTGCCCCATCTTCGCGGCTTCGACCGAGAACATCGAGAACGGCAGCAGTGTGGCGGTGGCCAGCAACAGCACGATGGACAGCGCGACCAGCAGAATCGTCAGCGCGATTTCGTTCGGCGTTTTCTGGCGCTTGGCGCCTTCGACCATCGCGATCATGCGGTCGAGGAAGGCTTCGCCAGGATTGGCCGTCACACGCACGACGATCCAGTCCGACAGCACGCGCGTACCGCCCGTGACCGACGAAAAGTCGCCGCCCGACTCGCGGATCACCGGCGCGGATTCACCCGTGATCGCGGATTCGTCAACCGAGGCGACGCCTTCGACCACTTCGCCATCGGCCGGAATCACGTCGCCGGTTTCGACCAGCACCACGTCGCCCTTGCGCAGATCGGTGGCGGTGGTGATGCGGATCGGCGACTTCGGATGCGGCTCGTTGAGCTTCTTCGCCATCACGTCGCGCTTGGCCTGGCGCAGCGATGCGGCCTGTGCCTTCGAGCGGCCTTCGGCCAGCGCTTCGGCGAAGTTCGCGAACAGCACCGTGAACCACAGCCACAGCGCGACCGCGAGAATGAAGCCCGCGGGCGCTTCGGCCTGGCCCATCAGCGCCGCGATCCAGAGGATCGTCGTGAGCACGCTGCCCACGTAGACGCAGAACATCACCGGGTTGCGCAACTGGGTGCGCGGCTTGAGTTTCCTGAACGAATCCACGATGGCCGGACGCACCAGCGCCGGATCGAACATGGACCGTGTTGCACTATGTTGTGTCATGTCGAAAAGTCCCCGTTCAATGCACGCCGAGCATGATCAGATGCTCGACACCCGGACCGAGCGCGAGCGCCGGCACATAGGTGAGCGCGCCCACCAGCAGCACGCAGCCGAGCAGCAGCACGACGAACAGCGGTCCGTGCGTGGGCAGCGTGCCGCCCGTCACGGCAATACGCTTCTTGCTCGCAAGCGAACCCGCGATGGCGAGCACCGGCACGATGGTGCCGAAGCGGCCGAACCACATCGCGATACCCAGCAGCCAGTTGTAGAACGGCGTGCTGACGGTCAGGCCCGCGAACGCGCTGCCGTTGTTGTTGGCGGCGGAGCTGAACGCGTAGAGGATTTCGGAGAAGCCATGCGCGCCCGGATTGGCGATGCCGGCCTTGCCCGCATCGGAGAGCACCGCAATCGAGGTGCCGAGCAGCACCAGCAGCGGCGTGAGCAGAATCACGATCGACACCATCTTCATCTCGAACGATTCGATCTTCTTGCCCACGTATTCCGGCGTGCGCCCGATCATCAGACCGGCCACGAACACGGCGAGCAGCGCGAACACCAGCATGCCGTACAGACCCGAACCCACCCCGCCGAAGATCACTTCGCCCAGCTGGATGAAGAGCATCGGCACGAGGCCGCCAATCGGCGTGAGCGAATCGTGCATGGCGTTAACCGCACCGCACGAAGCCGCCGTGGTCGCTACCACGAAGATGCCAGTCTGCGCGATGCCAAAGCGCGTTTCCTTGCCTTCCATGTTGCCGCCCGCCTGCAGCGCGCTGGCGTGCTGATCGACGTTGAGCGTCGTGAGCATCGGGTTGCCTGCCTGTTCGGCCGACAGTTCCACACCCACCGCTACGGCGAACGCAATCGTCATCACCGCGAGCACAGCGATGCCCTGCCTGCGGTCGCCCACCACATTGCCAAACACGAAGCACAGCGCCGCCGGAATGATCAGGATCGCCAACATTTCGACGAAGTTCGAGAACGGCGTCGGGTTTTCATACGGATGCGCGGAGTTCGCGTTGAAGAAGCCGCCGCCGTTGGTGCCGAGCATCTTGATCGCTTCCTGCGAAGCGACCGGGCCCATCGCAAGCGTCTGCGTCGTCACTTTCGTATCGACGGTGACGGGGTTGCCCTTGGCGTCCTTGATCGCGTTGCCTTGAGCGTCGAGCTTCGGTGCGGCGTAGGTCGTGGTTTGCAGCGTCGGCACGTCCTGATACGACTTGAAGTTCTGGATCATGCCCTGGCTCATCAGCAGCCCGGCGATGAGCGCCGACATCGGCACGAGGATGTACAGCGTCGTGCGCGTGAGGTCGACCCAGAAGTTGCCGATGGTTTGCACCGAATGGCGCGCGAAACCGCGGATCAGCGCGATCACCACCACAATGCCCGTCGCCGCCGAAAGGAAGTTCTGCACGGTCAGGCCGAGCATCTGCGTGAGATAGCTCACGGTCTGCTCGGGCGTGTAGTCCTGCCAGTTCGTATTGGTGACGAAGCTCACCGCCGTGTTGAACGCGCCGTCCGGCGTCATCGCGCTGAACGCCTGCGGATTGCCGGGCAGCCAGCCTTGCACGCGCAGCAGCACGTAAAGAAAGCCCACGCCCAGCACGTTGAACGAGATGGTGGCGAGCGCATAACGCTTCCAGTTCATCTCCGCGTTGGGATCGACGCCCGCGATGCGGTACAGCAGATTCTCCACGGGCGCGAACAGACGCACGACGCGCGAGCGCCCGTCGAGCACGCGCGTGATGTAGCCCGCGACCGGCACCGCCAGCGCAAGCAGAACGACGAGGAAAATACCCGTCTGCAGCAGATTATTGGCGTTCATTCGATCTCCTCCGCGCGCAGCAGCGCATGGACGAGATAGACGAACAGCAACAGCGTCGCCGCTCCCGACAGCCAGAAGATCCAGGTCATGAGCGCGCTCCCGTGGCCGTCTGATCGGCGCGACGGTACTGCATGAGCTTCCCGCAGCCGGCGATCAACGCGTAGGTGAGTGCGGCGAAGACCGCCAGCCCCCCGATATACAGCACATCCATTGTCGTGTTCTCCATTGATGGATGGCGGTAAGGTAAGGTTTATCGCGTTAAATCCGGATCAAAGCTTGGGGGGCGCGTATAAAAAACGCGTAAACAGGGCGTGTTTAGCCCGGAAATCACGCGGCGGCGGCGTCGAGAATCGCGTGAACGATGGGGCCGAGCGCGCTTGCGCGTGCGGCATCGCCGTTGGTATCGGCAGCGACGACGGCCGTCGTCAGCCACAGCGCACTGTAAAAATGCATCGCGCGGCGCGCTTCGCCCTGCGGCTGCCATCGATCGATGAGCGCGGCACCATAGGCGCGCGCAGCCTCGCTCTCCTGCACCGCCAGTTGCGCGAGCGTGTTACCGACCGCGAGCAGCGGATCGCCATAACAGGCGAAGTCCAGGTCGATCAGGCCACTCAATTGATCGCGATCGACGATGACGTTTTTCGTCGTCACATCGTCGAGAAAGCAGACCGGCTGGACCGACTGGAAATACGGTTCCAGATCGCGTCGCAAACCGCGCAGACGCACCCGCAGCAGATTGAGCGGCGTGGGCGGCTCGTCGAGCGGTTCTTCGACGGGACGCCCGAACATATCGCTCCAGCTTTTGCCCAGCGCCGGCCGCCCGATCGGCGCCCAGCCGAAGCCCTGTCCACGCGGCAACGCCGCCACACGTTGCTGACAGGCCGCCACCTTGTCGGCAAGCGCAGCGGCATGCGCGGCCTGCATCTGCGGCAGTTCGAAGGCGAGATCGCGCCCCGGCAGCCAGTTCATCACGACATATGACCCGCCCGACGACGCCCCGCCCGACGCCAGCACTGACTGAACCGGCACACCCAGTTCGCGCAGCGCGTTGAGGTTATGCGCGGTGTACGCGAACGCGCCGCGCAGCGGACTCATGCGCAGCACCACGGTCCGTCCGCCAGCCAGATCGACGCGAAAAACGACATTGCCGCTTTGCGACAAGGTTTGCTTTTCGAGCGACACCGCTTCGGCCTGCATCGCAGTCCGAATGATTATTTGCGCTTGTGCGAGCGCGCTGGATTCTTCGGCCGCTTGCGCAGTGGGCGCACTCGCGGCCGGAAGCGCTTCGAGCGGGCACGACGCTGGATTAATCGACATGAAAGAAAGCCCCCGATTTCATTGTGTAATCGGCACTGCCGCCGAATTGCGACGCAGTGTAGGGAGCCATCTTTTGGATCGGCTTTCGGTTGAAATTACATGTATTACCCGCCGTGACGATGCACCGCCGATGCTCGCTCAAGCATTACGGAACATTTCGTAGCGTTACCATTTATGAGAAGGCTGACGCATTCTGGTAAGGATCAGGCCTTCTTTACAGGCATATTCTTTCCTTACGAAAGTTTTATTAAGCCAGTGCGTGCACGGAGAAAGGGAATCTGGAAATAAGAAAGGCGCGCATGACTAGCATGCGCGCCCTGTTTTATTCCACCTTGAAATGGATCGATTTACGGCGTCAAGATCGTCGACCCCGTGGTGCGACGCGCTTCCAGATCGGCATGCGCCTCTCCCACGTCCTTGAGCGCATAACGCTGGTTGATCGAGGTCTTCACCTTGCCCGATGCAATCACCTCGAACAGTTCCGCCGTCATCGCTTCGTAGTCGCTGCGTTTGGCGATGTACGAGAACAGCGTCGGGCGCGTGAAGAACAGCGAGCCGCGCGAAGAGAATTCCGACGAGTCGATCGGCGGCAACGGACCCGACGCATTGCCAAAGCTCACGAACATACCCAGCGGCGCGAGGCAGTCGAGCGACTTCACATACGTATCCTTGCCGATCGAGTCGTACACCACCGGCACGCCCGCGCCATTCGTGATCTCGCGCACGCGCGCGGTGAAGTCCTCGCGCGTGTAGACGATCGGGTGATCGCAGCCGTGCGCCCTGGCGATTTCAGCCTTTTCATCGGAGCCCACCGTGCCGATGACCGTCGCGCCCAGCGCCTTGGCCCACTGGCACACGATCAGGCCCACGCCACCCGCGGCCGCCTGGATCAGGATCGTGTCGCCAGCCTTCACGCGATACGTGCGGCGCAGCAGATATTGCGCGGTGAGACCCTGGAGCATGACGGACGCGGCCTGCTCGTCGCTGATCGTATCGGGCAGACGGATCACCTGGTCGGCGCGCAGCACGCGCTCCTGCGCGTAAGCGCCGGGCGGGCGGCCCACATAGGCCACGCGCTCGCCTGCTTTCACGCCCGTCACCCCCGGGCCAACCGCCACCACGTCGCCCGCCGCTTCCATGCCGAGCCCGGCGGGCAGCTGCTGCGGATACAGCCCGGAGCGGAAATATACGTCGATGTAGTTGAGGCCGCACGCGCTCTGCTTCACGCGGATTTCGCCCTCGCCCGGCTCGCCCACTTCGACATCGACCCATTGCATTACTTCGGGGCCGCCAGTTCGGTCGTATCGGATTGCCTTGGTCATCATGTCTCCAGTCAAGAGATGGTCAGCGCCTGCGCACGCCGCACTCAGATCACGTCTTTCATCCGCAGCGTGAGCGCGTCGAGAATCATGCGCGCGGTGGAAATGTTGGTCGCACACGGCACGTCGTGCACGTCGCAGGCGCGCACGAGCGCGTTGATATCGGGTTCGTGAGGCTGCGGCGTCATGGGGTCGCGCAGGAAAATCACCACGTCGACATTGCCTTCGGCCAGGCGCGCGCCGATCTGCAGATCGCCGCCATGCGGGCCGGAGAGAAACCGTTCGACTTGCAGGCCGTGCGCGGCAGCGATACGGCCGCCCGTCGTGCCGGTCGCGAGCAGGACGCAGCGGCGCAACGTATCGACGTATTCGCCCGTCAGTTTGACGATGTCGTCTTTCTTGTGATCGTGCGCGATCAGTGCGACGCGGGTAAGCATGGGTTCGGCTCCTGGCTGTGTTTATCCGATTGGACGAGTCGTGCGCATCCTCGCACGTCAGAAGGTGCCCGGATAGGCGCCGCCGTCGATGAGCCAGTTCTGCCCCGTGATATAGCCCGCGTGGACGCTGCACAGGAACGCGCAGGCGCGGCCGAACTCGTCCGGCGTGCCGAAGCGCCCGGCCGGAATCGCCTTCATGCGGCGCGCGCGCACTTCTTCCAGCGACAGATCGCTCTTGCCAGCCTGGGCGGCGATCGTGGTCTTGATGCGATCGGTGTCGAACACGCCCGGCAGCAGGTTGTTGATCGTCACGCCCGTGCTCGCCACCTGGCGCGCCACGCCCGCGACGAAACCCGTAAGGCCCGAGCGCGCGCCATTCGACAGACCCAGCACGTCGATGGGCGCCTTCACAGAAGAACTGGTGATATTGACGATGCGCCCGAACCCGCGCGCGGTCATATCGTCGATCACGGCCTGGATCAGCGCGATCGGCGTGAGCATGTTGGCGTCGAGCGCGGCGAGCCACTGCTCGCGCGTGAAGCTGCGGAAGTCGCCCGGCGGCGGGCCGCCCGCATTGTTCACCAGAATATCCGGCGACGGACACGCCGCCAGCGCCTGGGCGCGCCCCGCTTCCGTGGTGATGTCGCAGGCCACGGCCTTGACCTCGACGCCGGTGCTCGCGCGGATCTGCGCGGCGGTTTCTTCGAGCGTGCTTTGCGTGCGCGCCACGATCGTCACGTTGACGCCTTCGGCGGCCAGCGCCTCGGCGCAGCCGCGCCCCAATCCTTTGCTGGCCGCGCACACCAGCGCGGTGCGTCCTGCGATACCCATGTCCATGGAGATCTTCCTCGTCGCTTGACTGCGGTTCTTGAATTCGATATCGGCGTCGGTCTGGCGGCGTCGCCCACCCCGCCCGATTTTTGCGATTCTAGAAGAATCGGCCAAAGCGCGTAGGGCGCGCCCCAGGAAGCCACTGCCCGCCGTTCCTGGATCAGTTCGTGGGTCGGTTCGCGCCGGCTTCCCGTATACTTGCGGCTGTAGCGCGGCCCGGCGCTGCCGCGAGCCGCCCCGGACTCCCCGTCCGACCCGCCTGCCGCGCGGCGGGCCCGCCCGAATCCCCCGATATCTCTTGCAGCCTTGTGCGCCCCGCCATGAAACAGGACAGCCGTTTTCCGAATCTCTTCATCCTCGATCACCCGCTGATCCAGCACAAGCTCACCCATATGCGCGACAAGGACACGTCCACGCGCACGTTCCGCGAGCTGCTGCGCGAGATCACCCTGCTGATGGGTTATGAAATCACGCGCGATCTGCCGGTCGCGTCGCGCCGCGTGCAGACGCCGCTCGTCGAAGTCGACGCGCCCGTGATTGCCGGCAAGAAGCTCGCCATCGTGCCGGTGCTGCGCGCGGGCGTGGGCATGTCGGACGGCCTGCTGGAGCTGGTGCCGTCGGCGCGCGTGGGCCACATCGGCGTGTATCGCGCCGACGACCACCGCCCAGTCGAATACCTGGTGCGCCTGCCGGACCTGGAAGACCGCACCTTCATCCTGTGCGATCCGATGGTCGCCACCGGCTACTCGGCTGCGCACGCCATCGACGTACTCAAGCAGCGCGGCGTGCCGGGCGATCGCATCCTGTTCCTCGCGCTGGTGGCCGCGCCCGAAGGCGTGGAGGTGTTCCAGAAGGCGCATCCGGACGTCAAGCTGTACGTGGCTTCGCTGGATTCGCATCTGGACAGCCACGCGTACATCATCCCGGGTCTGGGCGACGCGGGCGACCGCCTGTTCGGCACCAAGAACTGAGCTTTTCGGGGCTTAACAGGGCCAAACGGCCCCGGCGCGCGTGGATTGCCTGGGCCGAATGGCGAATCCGCGCGCAATCTCCCGGACCGCCGCAGCCGCGCAGGTGCGGCGTGATAAAATTCAGGTCCACCTGACGGTCGCGACGGCTAAAGCGCTACAACCCGGCTACAACCCAGGCTGCAACCGGGACGGCGGTCCGCGCCCAGAGCGCGCGAGCGCCCCGAGCCGCCCTCGCACACCGGGCGCGCAGGTCCTCCCGCGCTGCGAAGCACTGCGCAACGCACGGCGCACCGGCCCCAGGCGGACAGACACTCGAAGACATTGAGGCCGCATGGCGCGCGAAGCGCACCGTGCCGCGCCCTGTCATCGTGACTTGAGCACTGCGGCTTCGACACTGCAGCAACGACAATTGCACCATGCACGCAAGTAGCGTGCGACGGAGAAAGGTATGGCGGGTCATTCGAAATGGGCCAACATCAAGCACAAGAAAGCCGCTGCTGACGCGAAGCGCGGCAAGATCTGGACGCGCCTGATCAAGGAAATCCAGGTGGCGGCGCGCATGGGCGGGGGCGATATCGACACCAACCCGCGTCTGCGTCTGGCCGTCGACAAGGCTTATGACGCCAACATGCCCAAGGACAACATCAACCGCGCGATCCAGCGCGGCGTGGGCGGCGTCGATGGCGCGAACTACGAAGAAATCCGCTACGAAGGCTACGGCATCGGCGGCGCGGCTGTGATCGTCGACACCATGACGGACAACCGCACCCGCACGGTCGCGGAAGTGCGTCACGCGTTCTCGAAGTTCGGCGGCAATATGGGCACGGACGGCTCGGTTGCATTCATGTTCGATCACGTCGGCCAGTTCGTGTTCGCGCCGGGCACCCCGGAAGACGACCTCATGAACGCCGCGCTGGAAGCGGGCGCTGAAGACGTCGTGACCAACGAAGACGGCTCGATCGAAGTGGTCTGCCCGCCGTTCGAGTTCCAGAAGGTCAAGGACGCGCTCGAAGCCGCCGGCTTCAAGGCCGAAATGGCCGAAGTCACGATGAAGCCGCAGACCGAAGTCGAATTCACGGGCGACGACGCCGTGAAGATGCAGAAGCTGCTGGACGCGCTCGAAAACCTGGACGACGTCCAGGAGGTCTACACCAACGCGTCGATCGCCGACGAATAACGGCATCGGCGCGGCGCCGCGGCACGTTTCACGCCGCCGCGCGCCCCTCGCTTTTCACGGCTGACGCATCGTGCGTCAGCCGCAACTGTTTCTGGTTCTGGTCTTTCGGGGATTCTCATGAAGTTACTCGTCGTCGGTTCTGGCGGCCGCGAACATGCACTGGCGTGGAAACTCGCCCAGGCGCAACGCGTGCAGCTCGTCTACGTCGCACCGGGCAACGGCGGCACCGCGCAGGACGAGCGGCTGCGTAACGTCGATATCACGGACATCAACGAGCTCGCCGATTTCGCCGAGCGCGAACAGGTGGCCTTCACCGTGGTCGGCCCGGAAGCGCCGCTCGCAGCGGGCATCGTCAACGTGTTCCGTTCGCGCGGCCTGAAGGTGTTCGGCCCCACGAAGGAAGCCGCGCAGCTCGAAAGCTCGAAGGATTTCGCCAAGGCGTTCATGAAGCGCCACAACATCCCGACCGCCGCCTACGAGACGTTCTCGGACGCCGCCGCCGCGCACGCCTACGTCGACACGCACGGCGCGCCGATCGTCATCAAGGCTGACGGCCTGGCTGCGGGTAAGGGCGTAGTGGTGGCGATGTCGCTGGAAGAAGCGCATCAGGCGATCGATTCGATGCTGGCCGACAACAAGCTCGGCGACGCCGGCGCCCGTGTCGTGATCGAGGAATTCCTCGCGGGCGAAGAAGCGAGCTTCATCGTCATGGTCGACGGCAAGCACGTGCTGGCGCTGGCGTCGAGCCAGGACCACAAGCGTCTGCAGGACGCCGATCAGGGCCCGAACACGGGCGGCATGGGCGCCTACTCGCCCGCGCCCATCGTCACGCCGCAGCTGCACGCACGCGTGATGCGCGAAATCATCCTGCCGACGGTCGCGGGCATGGAGAAGGAAGGCATCCGCTTCACGGGCTTCCTGTACGCCGGTCTGATGATCGACGCGCAAGGCAACCCCAAGACGCTCGAATTCAACTGCCGCATGGGCGACCCGGAAACTCAGCCGATCATGGCGCGCCTGAAGGGCGACTTCTCGAAGGTGTTCGAGCACGCCATCGCCGGCACGCTCGACCAGGTCGAACTGGAATGGGACCGCCGCACGGCGCTGGGCGTGGTGCTGGCCGCGCACAACTATCCGGAAACGCCGCGCAAGGGCGACCGCATCAGCGACATCCCGGCGGAAACGGCCGATTCGGTCACCTTCCATGCGGGCACGCAGTTCGTCGACGGCAAGCTCGTGACCTCGGGCGGCCGTGTGCTGTGCGTGGTCGGTCTGGCCGATTCGGTGCGCAGCGCGCAGAACGTGGCGTATGAAACGGTGAACCGCATCTCGTTCGATGGCATGCAGTATCGCCACGATATCGGCTACCGCGCCGCGGGACGCAAGCAGTAAGTGTGACGGGTGCTGGCTCGCGGCTTGTGTCGCGGGCCAGCACCCGGCTCGCGGTGTGCCCATGCGGCTTGATGTTGCCGCCTGAATACCGCAGGACGCATGGGCACGCCGCGCGGTTGGGCTGATCTCCGTGATCGGCAACCCCGCGAACTCTCGAACGCCATCCGGCCCCAACAGGCGGCCGGAACGCCGCTCCAGGGCCGCACAAGGGGCTAAACCCGCGCAGATCGGCGTAAACTTCAGCAGAACGGATACTTTTTCGGTATCCGAACGCCGACAAAACCGCGCCACGCGCGGACTGCATTCCGAATCCGAAGCATTTCTGGCGCCGCACTGGCTTCAAGCCTCGCGCGTCCCTTTCATCGATGACCGAAACGATTCAATCCGGCGCGACGCCCGACGGCGCGACGCATGACAGCACTGCAGTGCGCAGCTGGCTTTCCGGCCTGCAGACGCGCATCGCCGACGCGCTCGGCGAATTCGACGGCACGCCTTTCGCGACCGACGTCTGGCAACGCGCGCCCGGCGAAAAGCTGCGCGGCGGCGGCTGCACGCGCATCCTCGAAAACGGCCAGTTCTTCGAGCGCGGCGGCATCGGCTTCTCGGACGTTCAGGGCGACGCCCTGCCGCCCTCGGCCACCGCCGCCCGTCCCGAGCTGGTCGGGCGCGGTTTCGAGGCGATGGGCGTGTCGCTCGTCATGCATCCGCGCAACCCGTTCTGCCCGACCGTGCACATGAACGTGCGCCTCCTGATGGCCACCAAGGCCGGCGAAGCGCCGGTGTTCTGGTTCGGCGGCGGCATGGATCTGACGCCCTACTACGGCTTCGAGGAAGACGCGCAGCATTTCCATCGCGTGTGCCGCGACGCGCTCGCGCCTTACGGCGACACGCTCTACCCGCGCTTCAAGCGCTGGTGCGACGAATACTTCTTCCTCAAGCACCGCAACGAAGCGCGCGGCGTCGGCGGCATCTTCTACGACGATTACGCCGATGGCGGCTTCGACCAGGCGTTCGCCATGATGCGCAGCGTCGGCGACGGCTTCCTGAAGGCCTATCTGCCGATCATCGAAAAGCGCCGCGTCACGCCCTATGGCGAAGCGGAGCGCGAATTCCAGGCGTACCGGCGCGGCCGCTACGTCGAATTCAACCTCGTCTGGGATCGCGGCACGCACTTCGGTCTGCAAAGCGGCGGGCGCACGGAATCCATCCTCATGTCGATGCCGCCGGGCGCGAGCTGGCGCTACGACTGGCAGCCGCAGGCAGGCACGCCGGAAGCGCGTCTTTACAGCGACTTCCTGCCGGTGCGCGACTGGATCTGACACCGTGACGACTTCGACAGTCATTCCGGCCTCGCAGGCGCCTGCCGCGCTTGAACGCCGTGTCGGCCTGCTCGGCGGCACCTTCGATCCGATCCACGACGGCCATCTCGCGCTCGCAAGCCATTTCGCGCGCGTGCTCGATCTGACCGAAGTGATCCTGCTGCCCGCCGGCCAGCCCTGGCAGAAGCCAGGCGTGAGCCCGGCCGCGCATCGCCTCGCGATGACGCGTCTGGCCGCCGCCACGCTCGACCTGCCGGGCGTGACGATCACCGTCGACGCCGACGAGATCGAGCACGACGGCCCCACCTACACGGTGGAAACGCTGCGTCGCTGGCGCGCAAAAAGCGCAAGCAACGCAAACGCCGCGCTCACGCTGCTGATGGGTGCGGATCAGCTGCTGCATCTGGATTCGTGGCACGAATGGCGCGAGCTGTTCGCGCTGGCGCATCTGGGCGTGGCGAGCCGTCCCGGTTTCGATTTCGCGGCGCTGCCGCCCGAAGTGGGCACGGCGGTTGCCGCACGCCGCGCCGACGCCGCCACGCTCGCGGCCACGCGCTGCGGCCATCTGCTGATCGACGAGACGCTTGCGCTCGATGTCTCGGCGACGGAAATCCGGCACGCGATTGGAACGAACAACGCGCCCGATAAAAACGGCGCGCAAACAACGACACCCGGCGGCCTGGCCGCCGGGAAGGTCCCCGCAACCGTGTGGGACTATATTCATCAACATCATCTGTACAGGCACCACGGGTAAATATGGACATCCGCAAACTTCAACGCACCATCGTCGACGCTCTGGAAGACGTCAAGGCGCAAGACATCCGCGTCTTCAACACGAGCCATCTGACCGAACTGTTCGACCGCGTGGTCGTCGCAAGCGGCACCTCGAACCGTCAGACCAAGGCGCTCGCCAATAGCGTGCGCGAAGCGGTCAAGGAAGCCGGCGGCGACATCGTCAGCACGGAAGGCGAAGACATCGGCGAATGGGTGCTGGTCGATTGCGGCGACGCGGTCGTGCACATCCTGCAACCGGCGCTGCGCCAGTACTACAACCTCGAAGAAATCTGGGGCGACAAGCCGGTGCGCCTGAAGCTGGCGGCCAACACGGGCTTCGTGGGCGCGCGTCCGAGCGAGCCGATGGACGAGGAAGACGAGGACGACGCTCCGGTCGCGGCCAAGAAGCCCGCCCGCAAGACGGCTGCGCGCAAGACCGCCAAGTAAGCGCCGCACTTTCGCACTGCCTGGCATATGAAACTGCACATCGTCGCCGTCGGCCACAAGATGCCGGACTGGATCGCCGAAGGCTTCGAGGAGTACACGAAGCGCATGCCGCCCGAGCTGCGCATCGAGTTGCGCGAAGTGAAGCCCGAGCAGCGCTCGTCGGGCCGGTCCGCCGAAAGCGTGATGGCCGCCGAGCGCACGCGCATTGAAGCGGCCTTGCCGAAGAACGCGCGCATCGTCGCGCTCGATGAACGCGGCAAGGACTGGACCACGATGCAGCTCGCCCAGGCGCTGCCCGGCTGGCAGCAGGACGGGCGCGACGTGGCCTTCCTGATCGGCGGCGCGGACGGGCTCGACCCGCAGCTCAAGGCGCGCGCCGACACGCTGCTGCGCCTGTCCTCCCTCACCCTGCCGCATGCGATGGTGCGCGTGCTGCTCGCCGAGCAGCTTTACCGCGCCTGGACCATCACGCAGAATCACCCCTATCATCGCGTTTAAGCGCGCCTGAAGCACGTAGCGGGCCATGCACGCCGCATCGCGGTGCGCACGGCCGGTACGCGCACGTCCAGGCGCTGATCCGAACTCCGTCTTCTCTGACGTCACTACGCCCGATGAACCATTCCGCGACTTATCCGTTCGTCTATCTGGCATCGCAAAGCCCGCGCCGCCAGGAACTGCTGCAGCAGCTCGGCGTGCGTTTCGAGCTGCTGCTGCCGCGTCCCGACGAAGACGCTGAAGCGCTCGAAGCGGTGCTGCCCGGCGAGACCGCCGCCGTCTACGTCGAGCGCGTATGCGCCGCCAAGGCCGACGCCGCGCGCGCCCGGCTGGTGGCGGGCGCGCATGCCCACGCGCCGATCCTCACCGCCGATACGACCGTGAGCATCGACGGCCACATCCTCGGCAAGCCGCACGACGCCGCCGACGCCTACGCGATGCTCGAACGCCTCGTCGGGCGCGAACACGAAGTGCTCACCGCCGTGGCCGTGGTCAACGCCGAAGGCGTGTGCCTGCCAGTGGCGGTGTCGCGCTCGCACGTGCGCTTCGCACCCGCCCTGCCCGCCGCCATCGCCCACTATGTGGCCAGCAAGGAGCCGTTCGGCAAGGCCGGCGCCTACGGCATCCAGGGCCGCGCCGCCGAATTCATCGAGCGAATCGACGGTTCCTATTCGGGTATCATGGGTTTGCCGCTTTTCGAAACAGCCGCCCTCCTGCGCGCCGCGGGCATCGACTTCTAAAACCAATCATGAATGAAGAAATCCTGATCAACGTCACGCCTCAGGAGACGCGTGTCGCGTTGGTCCAGCAAGGCGCAGTACAGGAGCTTCACGTCGAGCGCACGCTGTCGCGCGGACGCGTCGGCAACGTCTATCTCGGCAAGGTCGTGCGCGTGCTGCCGGGCATGCAGTCCGCGTTCATCGACATCGGTCTGGAGCGCGCCGCCTTCCTGCACGTGGCCGATATCTGGCATCCGCGCCTCGCGGGCGAACCGCATACGAGCGCCCATCATCAGCCGATCGAAAAGACCGTTTTCGAAGGCCAGACGCTGATGGTGCAGGTCGTGAAAGATCCGATCGGCACCAAGGGCGCGCGCCTGTCGACGCAGGTGAGCATCGCGGGCCGCACGCTCGTGTATCTGCCGCAGGAACCGCATATCGGCATCTCGCAGAAGATCGAGAGCGAGGCCGAACGCGAAGCCGTGCGCGCGCGTCTGACCGCCGTGCTGCCCGCCGATGAAAAAGGCGGCTACATCGTGCGCACGATCGCCGAAGACGCGACCAGCGAAGAGCTTGGCGCCGACGTGGCCTATCTGCGCAAGACGTGGGCGACCATCCTCGCGCAGGCGCAGCGCCTGCCCGCGACCAGCCTGCTCTACCAGGACCTGAACCTGGGCCAGCGCGTGCTGCGCGACTTCGTCAACGACGAGACCACGCGCATTCAGGTCGATTCGCGCGAGACGTTCCAGAAGCTCAGCGAATTCGCCACCGAATTCACGCCGGCCGTGCAGCCCAAGCTGCATCACTACACCGGCGAGCGTCCGCTCTTCGACCTCTACAACATCGAGGCCGAAATCCAGCGCGCGCTGTCACGTCGTGTGGATCTGAAGTCGGGCGGTTACCTGGTCATCGACCAGACCGAGGCGATGACGACGATCGACGTGAACACGGGCGGCTACGTGGGCGCGCGCAATTTCGACGATACGATCTTCAAGACCAATCTCGAAGCGGCGCATACGATCGCGCGCCAGTTGCGCCTGCGCAATCTGGGCGGCGTGATCATCATCGACTTCATCGACATGGAGAACATCGAGCATCGCGATCAGGTGCTCGGCGAGCTGAAGAAGGCGCTGTCGCGCGATCGCACGCGTGTGACGGTGAACGGCTTCTCGCAGCTCGGTCTGGTGGAGATGACGCGCAAGCGCACGCGCGAATCGCTCGCGCATGTGCTGTGCGAGCCGTGCCCGACGTGTCTGGGCAAGGGGCAGGTGAAGACGTCGCGTACGGTGTGCTATGACGTGCTGCGCGAGATTCTGCGCGAGTCGCGCCAGTTCAATCCGCGTGAGTTCCGCGTGGTGGCGTCGCAGCAGGTGATCGACCTGTTCCTTGAAGAGGAATCGCAGCACCTGGCGATGTTGATCGACTTTATCGGCAAGCCGGTTTCGCTACAGGTGGAGTCGAATTTGAGTCAGGAGCAGTATGACATTGTGTTGATGTAACGCACCTGGCATCACCCGCCTCACCGGAGCACCGCAGTTGAATCACCAGCGCGTCACCCTGTCCCAGCTCGGCGAATTCGACGAAGTCGTCGATGTGCGCACGCCGCTCGAATACGCCGAGGATCACATCCCCGGCGCGATCAACGCCCCCGTTCTGAGCAACGAAGAGCGCGTACTCGTCGGCACGCTCTACAAGCAGTCGCCGTTCGACGCAACGCGCGTGGGCGCGGCCATCGCCGCGCGCAATATCGCGCTGCATCTGGACACCACCTTCGCCGACCGGCCGCGCAACTGGCGCCCGCTCATCTACTGCTGGCGCGGCGGCAAGCGCTCGGGCTCGATGACGGCCATGTTCAACATGATCGGCTGGCGCGCGCGGCAACTGGAAGGTGGCTACAAGTCATATCGACATAGCGTGCTCGAAGCCCTGGACACGCTGCCTGCGCAGTTCCGCTTCATCGTGCTCACCGGTCCGACGGGCAGCGGCAAGACACGTCTGCTGCATGCGCTAAGCGGTGCCGGTGCGCAAGCACTCGATCTGGAGGCGCTCGCCGCGCATCGCGGCTCGCTGCTCGGCGCGATGCCCTCGCGCGCACAGCCTCCGCAGAAGGCCTTCGACACCTCGCTCATGCAGGCGCTGCGGGGATTCGATCCGGCTCAGCCGGTTTTCATCGAGGCCGAGAGCCGGCGCATCGGCGCGATCACTCTGCCGATTGCGCTGGTCGATGGTCTGCACGGCGCGCCGTGCGTCGTGGTGGACGTCGCACGCGACGAACGCGTCGCGCTGCTGCTGGAGGAGTACGGCCATCTGCTCAACGAGCGCGAATACTTTCGCGAGCAGTTGCTCAAGCTCACGCCGCTGCATGGACGCGAGCGCATCGCGGCGTGGTGCCAGTTGCTCGACGAGGACCGCCGCGCCGAGTTGTCCGAGGCGCTCGTCACGCAGCATTACGATCCGGCCTATACGCGCAGCACGCGCAAGCACTTCGGGGCGCTCGCCCGCGCGCCGCACTTCACGTTCCATCCGATGTCAGCGGATCCCGTCGAGGAAGCGCGTTCACTGCTTGCGCAACTCGAGAGCCACGCCGCGCACGCCAGCGTTTCCAACAGCCCATAGCGCAACGAAAAACACATCGGAAAACGCAGCGAAGCGCGCACCGAAACGCGCACCGCACATGCACGAAGGCCGCCAGCAACAACGCCCGGCGGCCTTCAGGAAAAAGCGCCCGGACACCCATTCCGTGTCCGGGCGAAACCATCGGAGTGGCCGATGGTGGAGGTATCTTTCGATGGGTCCCGGGTGGGTAGCGTGCTGAGCCGGTGTCTTCACACCACACCGCTCCCGCCCGGCCACTCGCGCCGCGTCGCCCTCCAGCGATACGCCGCGCGCTCAGTCAGCGATGCGCTTAGCGCGTGTACATCGCGTTCCAGTCTTGCTGCGACACCGTAGCGCCGCGCACGCCCGATTCCGACGCATTGGCGACACCGCCGTAGGCGCTGGCGCCGTTACGCGCGGCAACCTTGGCTTCGGCTGCCTGGATGGCTTCCGGGTAGTGAGCCTGGTCGCCATCGCCAACGTGGTAACCGACTTGCTGGAGTTGAACCAGTTCGGCGCGCACCGAGGCGCGGGTGACGGGTGCCTGCTGGGCGAACGAAGCAACCGGAACGATAAGGGCAGCGGCAACAGCAACGGCTTGAATCAGGGACTTCATGATACGACCTCCAGTTTGGACTGAGCGGTCGACGTGCGACGGTATGTGCATGCGACCGATGTACGCATCCTAGGCTTCTCGATCCCTAGGGTTAACCCCTAAATCCAAACAAGACTTTTCCATCTCGTGGAAGGATCGCGGGAAAGCCCGCTGGACGGGCGATTGCGGAGGGTCGGATGGAGTGGCGCCCGCAGGAAGCGGGCGCGGCAGGCCGTTATCGTGACGAAACGATGTCGGTCGCGAGACCGAGCAGCGCGTCGACGTGAGCGGTCACACTCGCGTCGTAGCGGATGGCGGGGTGCAGTCCCGGCGTGGCCTGTCCGGCACTGCCAACGATGCGCCGGCCGCGCGCGGCAAGCGCTGCGTCGAGCGCGAGGCGCAGATCGGCGGCGTCATCGGGACGGAACACATATTTGGCGTCGTCGGCGATGGCATCGGCGCAACCGATGTTCGACGAAAAGATCACCGGCGTGCCGCACATCACCGACTCGATGCCAACGAGGCCAAACGGCTCGTACTTCGAGGCGAGAATCGTGTAATCCGCCGCGCGATAGGCGTTCTCCAGATCCTTCACGTAGCCGATGTAGCGCACGCGCTCGCTGGTGCGCTCCGGCGGCCGCCCCGCCACCGCTACGACCACGGGCGCATCGAGCGCCTCCACCACCGACTGGATCAGCGGCAAGCCTTTGCGCTCGTGGCTGCTCGACGGAAACAGCAGCACGGTTTCGTGTTCGCCAAAGCCATATTGCTGGCGCAGTTCCGCGCGCCTGGCGTCGTCGACGGGCGAAAAGCGCGTGCCGTCGACTGGCGGGCACAGCACGCGGATCTTCGCGTCATCCACGCCGTAGAGTTCGAGCAGCTCTTCGCGCATCAGCGCAGAATGCGCGACGATCACGCGCGATCGCGCATATTGACGGCTTTCGAGTTCGATCTGGCGCTGGTCCGAGCGGCGCGTCGGACGCCCGGTCGCGCGCAAAAAACCACGGTGCGTGCCGCCGCAGATCGCGATCTCCGACGAGTCGATCCGGTTGCAGCCGATCAGCACGTCCACACCGGCGCGACGGCGCAGCGCGGCCACCCGGCGCGAGAACCAGCTATCACGCCACTTGCCCGGCAGCAGCGAGACGTTGATGCGATGCGGTTCGACCAGCGCGTATTCGGCCAGAGACGGGTCGAATCTGCGCGCGAAAAACGCCGGCCGCTGGCGCCGCGCGGCCAGTCCCTGGACCAGGTCCATCGCATACCGTTCGAGCCCGCCGCTGTGCTTGAGCGCGTTTGCGGAAATACCAACCTTCATGAACCGTCCGACATGTGAATTTTTGTGCATAAATCGCGTGGGCCGATTATATAGCCCCACATCCAGGCATCGCCGAAGGAAAGCCGCCGTAATGCCCGCCCCCGCGCGCCGCCCGGCCCGACCCGCGTGGGCAAAAGGCCCTCCGGTATAATCGACCGGCTTTGAGCATGACTTTGGGCACTAAAGCGTCCATCCCTGGCCGCCCGGCGTCGGCAACGCGCCACCGGCTACATCGACATAAAAATTGACTGCCCTTCCGATTTGCGCCGGCCGCCATGAATCACGAAACAACCACCCTCCCTCGCCGCCTGGCTCCCATCGTTTCCCTGCTGCTGGTGCTCGGCCCCGCCACCAATCTGGTCTGGCGCGGCGGCACCGGCTACTGCTTTTTCCTGCTGCTGGCATTTGCGCTGTGGGGCCTGTACGCCTGCCGGCGCGAGCCCAGCTACTTCACCCCGTGGCGCGAGTACCGCTGGTACACCGCCGCCATGCTGGTGCCGCTGGTGGTGATCGTCGTCCAACAGGTCTTGATGGGTTACTGGGCGCCGCATCAGTTCGATGCGCTGTCGCGCTTCACGCTGGCGCTGCCGGTCTTCCTGCTGCTTAGCCGGGTGCCGTCGCGCAATCTCACCGCCGTCGGCTGGGGCTGCGCATTGGGCGCGCTCGCGGCCAGCGCGTGGGTCTTCGTCGATCGCCCGGTGGGCGGCTGGAGCGATGCGGAACGCCTGAACAACTACTACACGAACGCGATTCCGTTCGGCGATACGGCCCTGCTTTTCGCCTTCCTCGCCGTGTTCACGTTCGGCTGGGATCGCAAGGCACGTCCGCTCGCGCTCGTCGTCAAGCTTGCCGCGCTGCTCGCGGGCGGCTTCGTGTCCTATCTCTCGGGCACGCGCGGCGGCTGGGTCGCGATCCCCGTCTTCATGTTTCTGCTGGGCGTGCAGTACGGCTGGTTCACCCACTGGAAGCGCGTGGTGGTGGCCGTGGCGCTGGTGGCGGTGGCGGCCGGCGCGCTGCTGTCGACTGAGCGTGTGCGGCACCGTTTCGAGGATGTCAGTTCCGATGTCACGCGCATGCACCACGGCGACGAGGACTCCTCGACCGGCCTGCGTCTGCAACTCTGGAGCGCGTCGATCCGCCTGTTCGAGCGCCATCCGGTCTATGGCGTCGGCAAGGGCCATCTGGAAGCGGCGCTCGGCGATCTGGCGAGCCACGGCGAAGCGGCCCAGGCCATCGTCAACGAGCGTGCGCACAGCGACTTCTTCTCGGCCATCGCCGAAATGGGCACGATTGGCGCACTGAGCCTGCTGACGATCTACTTCGGCACCTCCGTGTACTTCTGGCGCGCGCGCCGCGACGCCGATGCGGTGATCCGCACGGCGGCGTGCAGCGGTCTTGCCGTTTCGTTCAGCACGATCCTGTTCGGCCTCACCATCGACGTGCTGGTGCCCATTCAGGTGATGGTGCTGATCTCGCTGCTCACCGCGACCTTCCTCGCGACCATCGTGTCGCGCCGGCGCGAGATCGCAGCCGGCAACTGATCCGCCGCTGCTTCTGCGGCCTCGGATCGAGCCGATAAAAAAAACGGCCCATCGCGTTTAACGCGATGGGCCGTTTGTCTTTGTGCAGCGCTTAAGCCGCGCTCTGCTGGAACTGGATCTGGTGCAGATGCGCGTAGAGACCGCGCTGTTCGAGCAGTTGCTGGTGCGAACCGCGCTCGACGATACGACCGGCTTCCATCACGAGGATGCGGTCGGCGCGCTCGATCGTCGACAGACGGTGCGCGATCACGAGCGTGGTGCGCCCCTTCATCAGCGTCTCCAGCGCCGCCTGCACGTGGCGCTCCGACTCCGAGTCCAGCGCCGAGGTCGCCTCGTCCAGAATCAGGATCGGCGCGTCCTTGTAGATCGCGCGCGCGATCGCCAGACGCTGGCGCTGACCGCCCGAAAGCTTCATGCCGTTGTCGCCGACCAGCGTGTTGACGCCTTCCGGAAGCGCCGCAATCGTGTCCCACAGATTGGCCGCGCGCAGCGCGCGTTCGACGCGTTCGAGGTCGGCGGTTTCGCCATAGGCAACGTTGTTCCCGACCGTGTCGTTGAACAGCGTGACGTCCTGGCTCACCATCGCGATCTGGCTACGCAGCGCATGCACGTTGTAGTCGGAAACCGGCACGCCATCGACAAGAATCTGACCGCCGCTCGGATCGAAAAAGCGCGGCAGCAGGTTCACGAGCGTGGTCTTGCCGCTACCCGAAGGGCCCGCCAGCGCGATCATCTCGCCCGGCGCCGCGGTGAAATGCACGCTTTCGAGGATCGGACGCCCTTCCGGCCCGTAGGCAAACGAAACATTGCGGAACTCGATTTCGCCGCGCGCGTGTTCGAGCGGCTTGCCGCCGCCTTCGGGTTCGGCGGGTTCGTCGATCAGGCCGAAAATCAGCTCGGCGGCCGTCATGCCGCGTTGCAGCGGCTGGTTCACGTCGATCAGGTGCTTGAGCGGCGAGATCACCAGCAGCATCGCCGTGACGAAGGACACGAAGCCGCCCACCGTGGTCTGGTCGTGCGATGCCTGAACCACGGCGATCGTCACCACGACCGCGAGCGCGATCGAGGCGAGGAACTGCGTGATCGGCTGGGCCAGACCGCCGGAGACCGTCATGCGCATCTGGTAGCCGCGCAGCCGCTTGCTGAGCTCGGTGAAACGGTCGATCTCGTACTGCTCGCCGTTGTGCACCTTGACCACCTTGTAGCCGCCCACCGTCTCTTCGACGATGTACGACAGGTCGTTGGTGAGCAGCTGGTAATCGCGGTTCAGGCGGCGCAGACGGCGGTTGATCTTGCTGACGAGCCAGCCGATCAGCGGCAGCAGCACGGCCACGATCAGCGTGAGACGCCAGTTGAGAATGAACAGGTAGCCGAGCAGGAAGACCACCGTGAGCGAATCGCGCACGGAAGTCACCAGCACCGACATCAGCACGTTCAGGATCTGGTTGACCTCGAACACGATGGCGTTGATGACCGTGCTCGCCGTCTCGCGCTGGAAAAAGCCAACGCTCGCGTGGATCATGCGCTCGAACATCTTGAGGCGCAGCTCCAGCAGGATGCGGTTCGACACGTACTGCAGCAGATAGCCGGACGCATATTGCGCGAGGCCCCGCACCAGCGAAAGGCCGATCACGGCGACCGGCACGATCCACGTGGCGCTCGGGCTGCCCTTGGTGCCGAAGCCGTGGTCGAGCAGCGGCTTGAGCAGCGCGGGAATGCCGGCCTCGGTCGCGGCCACGATGGCCAGCGTGGCGATGGCGCCGAGCGCCACCCAGATGAGCGGCTTCAGATACGGCCACAGCCGACGGCCGACGGAGCCGGGGTTCGAGGCCTCACCTTCGCCGATCGGCTTGCTGAGGGTGGATTGTCGGGGCTGCTCGCTCAAGGAATCCTCTGGAAAGCGTGTTCTGAAAACGGGGCGCGGCGGCGTCGGGAGGACGCCGCGTCAGCGCGGTACGCATTGTATACGGTTGGCGGGAGCGCCCGGCATACCCGCGAAGGCCGCGCGCCGGCGGACGCGGTGTGTATACTGCCTGCCGGCGCACGCGCCTTTGCGCGCGCCTCGACTCTCTCACCGCTGCATGACACAGACCACGCTCGGCGTCGCCATCATCACGAAAAACGCCGCGTTGCGGCTCGCTCAATGCCTCGACGCGCTGTCGTTCGCCGACGACATCGTCGTGATCGACGGCGGCAGCACCGACGGCACCGCACAGATCGCCCGCGCTCACGGCGCACGCGTCATCGAGCAAACCGACTGGCCGGGCTTCGGCCCGCAGAAAAACCGCGCGCTCGACGCCCTCGCCACCGACTGGATCCTGTCCATCGACGCCGACGAAATCGTCTCGCCCGAACTCGCCGCGTCAATGCGCGCGGCCATTGCCGCACCGCAAACGGACGTGTATGCGGTAGATCGCCTGTCGAGCTTCTGCGGCACGTGGATCCGCCACAGCGGCTGGTATCCCGACTGGATCCCACGCCTGTTCCGGCGCGGCGCCGCCCGCTTCTCGGACGATCTGGTGCACGAACGGCTGGTGTTCAGCGCGAGCGCCCAACGCCTCGAAGGCAAACTGTTGCACTACTCCTACGAGGATTTCGACGGCGTGCTACGCAAGCTCGACGCCTATTCGAGCGCCGGCGCCGCCCAGCGTGCCGCCGCCGGCAAGCGCGGCAGCTTCGGCAAGGCCGTGGCGCGGGGCGCGTGGGCCTTCGTGCGTACCTATGTGCTGCGCGCGGGCTTTCTGGACGGCCGCGCGGGCTTCATGATCGCGGTGTTCAACGCGGAAACGGTGTACTACCGCTTCCTCAAGCTCGCGCTGCTCAACCGCCGCAGCGCGTCCCCGGATCAATAAACGATCTCGATCGAACTGCCGGCGAACTCGCCGCGCAGCGCGGCCAGCAGATCGTCGGTGGGCTTGACGCGCCAGGCGTCGCCCAGACGCACTTCGCCTTGCGCGCGCTCGTTGCTGTAGACGATCTGCACCGCGAGGCCGTTCGGGATCACCACCTGTTCGCGCTCGCGGCCACGGCCGCCGCCGTATCCACCACCGCCGCCATCGCGACCGCCGCGTCCGCGCGTTTCGACCACCGGCGCGGGCAGCGAGTCATCCGGCTTGGCGCGATGCGCTTCGAGCACCGAACGCAGCGCGAGCGCATCGGCGTTGCCGTTCATCTGCAGCTTCACGGCCTGCGCGTAGCGGCTGCGCGCGCGCTCCAGATCCATCACGGTATCGACGGTAAAGCGGATGCCGCCCGTGAACGCATCGTTACGCGCGCCGCCTTGCACCACCAGCAGCTCGTCTTCCTTGAAAAGCGCCTTGTGCGCCTCGTACTGCTCGTTGAACACCGTCACTTCGCACTGGCCGGTGCCATCGTCGAGCAGCGCGATCAGCATCTTGCCGCGCTGGGTCATCTGCGTGCGCAGCGAGGCGATCACGCCCGCCACCAGTTTGTCGCGGCCTTCCTTCAGTTCGCCGATCTTCTGGCGCACGAAGCGGCGCACTTCGTTCTTGTAGGCGTCGAACAGGTGGCCCGACAGATAAAAGCCGAGCGCGCCCTTCTCTTCCTGGAGCTTGCGCTTTTCTTCCCACGCCGGTTCGTCGACGAGTTCGTGCGCCGCCAGCGGCGCGTCGCCCATGTCGAACAGACCCGCCTGCATGGCGTTGGCGCTCGCCTGATCGGCGGCTTCCATCGCCATCGGCACGGAGGCGATCAGTTGCGCGCGATTGGCGTGAATCGTGTCGAACGCGCCCGCACGGATCATCGCCTCGACCGTACGGCGATTGACCAGGCGACGGTCGATGCGCTCGCAGAAGTCGAACAGATCCTTGAACAGACCGCCCTCTTTGCGCGCGCGCAGAATTTCTTCGATGGCGTTCTGGCCGCTGCCCTTGATCGCACCCAGACCGTAACGGATGGTGCGCGAGCGCTTGCCTTCGGCCACGTGTTGATCGGCGACCGGCTCGAAGCGATACGCCGACGCGTTGACGTCCGGCGGCAGCACCTTGAGGTTGTTGGTCGCGCAGTCTTCGAAAAGGATCTTGACCTTGTCGGTGTCGTCCATGGCGAGCGACATATTCGCCGCCATGAATTCGGCCGGATGGTGCGCCTTGAGCCATGCCGTGTGATACGCGAGCAGTGCGTACGCGGCCGCGTGCGACTTGTTGAAGCCGTAGCCCGCGAACTTTTCCATCAAGTCGAAGGTTTCGTCGGCTTTCTCGCGCGTGAGGCCGTTTTTCGCCGCGCCTTCCGCGAAAATTTCGCGGTGCTTGGCCATTTCCTCGGGCTTCTTCTTACCCATCGCGCGACGCAGCAAGTCGGCGCCGCCCAGCGAGTAGCCGCCGATGATCTGCGCCATCTGCATCACCTGCTCCTGATAGACCATGATGCCGTAGGTCTCTTTCAGAACAGGTTCGACACGCGGATCCGGATACTCCACCACTTCGCGGCCGTGCTTACGCGCGCAGAAGCTGGGGATCAGGTCCATCGGGCCCGGACGATACAGCGCCACCAGCGCGATGATGTCCTCGAAGCGGTCAGGCTGCGCGTCCTTCAGCATGCCCTGCATGCCGCGGCTTTCCAGCTGGAACACGGCGACCGTATTCGCTTTCTTGAGGATCTGGAACGACGGCGCGTCGTCGAGCGGCACCTGCGCGAGCGACCAGTCCTGCTTCGACGGATCGAGCATGCGGATATAGCGCTCGGCCCAGTCGAGAATCGTCAGCGTGGTCAGACCCAGAAAGTCGAACTTCACGAGGCCGACGGCTTCCACGTCGTCCTTGTCGTACTGGCTCACGACGCCGCTTTCGTCGCCCTGCGTGTAGAGCGGGCAAAAATCTGTGAGCTTGCCGGGCGCGATCAGCACGCCGCCCGCGTGCATGCCGACGTTACGCGTGAGACCTTCCACGAGCTGCGCGAGGTCGAGCAGCTGGTGCACTTCGTCTTCGTTGTCGTAACGCTCCTGCAGCAGCGGCTCTTCCTTCATCGCATCGGCGATGGTGACGTGCTTGCCCGGCTTGAACGGAATCAGCTTGGCGACGCCGTCGGTGAAGTTGTAGCCGAGGTCGAGCACGCGGCCGATGTCGCGCACCGCCGCCTTCGCCGCCATCGTGCCGAAGGTGGCGATCTGCGAAACCGCATCCGCGCCGTACTTTTCCTTCACGTACTGAATGACGCGGTCGCGGCCGTGCTGGCAGAAGTCGATGTCGAAGTCGGGCATCGAGACGCGTTCCGGATTCAGGAAACGCTCGAACAGCAGGTTGTAGCGCAGCGGGTCCAGATCGGTAATGCCGAGCGCGTACGCGACCAGCGAACCCGCGCCCGAACCCCGGCCCGGACCGACCGGCACGCCGTTGTTCTTGGCCCAGTTGATGAAGTCCGCGACGATCAGGAAGTAGCCCGGGAAGCCCATCTTGATGATGGTGCCGCACTCGAATTCCAGGCGTTCGTTGTAGCGCGCGCGTTCGTTTTCGCGCTCGGCTTCGTTCGGATAAAGCTGAACGAGGCGGCTTTCCAGCCCTTCTTTCGACAATTGCACGAGGTAGTCGTCGAGCGACATGCCGTCGGGCGTCGGGAACAGCGGCAGCTTGGGCTTGCCGAGTTCGAGCGTCAGATTGCAGCGCCTGGCGATTTCGATGGTGTTCGCGATCGCCGAGGGAATGTCCGCGAACAGCGCGGCCATTTCTTCCTGGGTGCGAAAACGCTGATCGGTCGTGAAGCGCTTCTGACGGCGCGGATTGGCGAGGATGTCGCCTTCCGAAATACACACGCGCGCTTCGTGCGCGGTGTATTCCTCGCCCGTCATGAACTGCATCGGGTGTGTGGCGACCACCGGCAGTTGCAGATCCGCCGCCAGCGCGACAGCCTGTTCGATGTATTGCTCGCCGCCGGGCTGGCCGCAGCGCTGCAACTCGATGTAGTAGCCGTTCGGGAACAGCGTCGCCCAGCGCTGCGCGTGACGCTTCGCGCTTTCGACGTTGCCCGCGGCAAGCGCGAGACCCACGTCGCCCTGCTGCGCGCCCGAGAGCGCCAGCAGCCCTTCGCCCAGGCCGTTTTCGAGCCACGCGACATCGACTTCCGCACGGCCGCGATGCTGGTTCGTGAGCCAGGCCTTGGACAGCAGTTCGCACAGATTCAGATAACCGGTCTTGTCCTTCACGAGCAAAAGCAGGCGCGAAGGTTTGTCGCGGTCGTCCGGATTCATGATCCAGACGTCGCAGCCGGCAATGGGTTTGACCCCTTTGCCACGGGCTTCCGAATAAAAACGAACGAGGCCGAATGCGTTGCCGAGGTCGGTGAGCGCGAGCGCGCCCTGGCCGTCTTTGGCCGCCGCCTTGACGAGGTCGTCGAGGCGCACGATGCCGTCGGCAATCGAGAATTCGGAGTGGACGCGGAGATGGACGAAGCGGGGATCTGACATGGGCGTCATTGTACCTCTACGGTCCGGCGATTTTCGCCGCCGGCGGCGTGGGCAAAGCTGCCTGGGCGTGTGCTACATCAGCGCGCGACGCGGCCAGGCCTTACCAGGCGCTGCCAAGGACTTGCGCGCCGTCAGCGCCATGCGACACTGCCGCCGCCAGGACAACGCGCTGCAGGCGACTCGTCGCCCGGTTGAGGGATAATAGCGGATTGCGCCCGCCTCACTGACTGATTCACTGAGTGCTTCACTGACTGCGGGCCCGTCCGATTCAGCTTTGAGTGTTTGTTGGCCATGCGTATCCTCAACCTTTCCTCCTACCAGTTCGCAACGCTTGAGAAGACCGCCGAATGGCGTCCGCACGTGCTCGCGCGCTGCAATGAACTCGATCTTCGGGGCACGATCCTGCTCGCGCCCGAAGGCATCAATCTGTTCGTCGCCGGCGATGAGCCGAACGTGCGCGCCTTCATGGACTATGTGCGTACCGACCCGCTTTTCGAAGGCAAATTCGCTACGCTCCAGTTCAAGGAAAGCTTTTCCGAGGACCGTCCCTTTAATCGCATGCTCGTGCGTCTCAAGCGCGAGATCATCACGATGAAAAAGCCGGCGATCCGCCCCGAAGAAGGTCGCGCGCCGTCGGTTGCGCCGGTCGTGCTCAAGGCATGGCTCGATCGCGGCTTCGACGATGAAGGACGTCCGGTCGTCATGCTCGACACGCGCAACGACTTCGAAATCGATGTGGGCACCTTCGACCAGGCGCTCGACTACCGCCTCACTAAGTTCAGCGAATTCCCCGGCGTGATCGAGGCGAACCGCGGCGATCTCGAAGGCAAGACCGTGGTGTCGTTCTGCACGGGCGGCATCCGCTGCGAAAAGGCCGCCATTCACATGAAGGAAGTGGGGATCGAGCACGTTTATCAGCTCGAAGGCGGCATTCTCAAGTACTTCGAGGAAGTGGGCGGCGCGCATTACAACGGCGACTGCTTCGTGTTCGACCAGCGCACCGCGCTGAACCCGCAGCTCGAACCCACCGACAAGGTGCAGTGCTTCGCCTGCCGCGCCGTGGTGTCGGCAGAAGAACAGGCTTCGCCGCTGTACGAAATCGGCAAGAGCTGCCCGGCGTGCCATCCGGCGCGCGCGCAGTCCGCCGATCAGGCTTCGGACGCCGCCGCAGCGCACGCTGCGTAATCTGCGCGTGAGCGCATATCGCGGGCGCTTCGCGCCCTCGCCCACCGGCCCTTTGCACTTTGGCTCGCTGGTTTCGGCGCTGGCGAGCTGGCTCGACGCGCGGGCGCATGACGGCACGTGGCTCGTACGGGTGGAAGATATTGACGGCCCGCGCACCGTGCCCGGCGCGGCTGAAGACATTCTCGCCACGCTCGAACGCTTTGGCTTTCACGCCGATGAACCGCCCGTGTGGCAAAGCCAGCGCATCGGCCTGTATCGTGAGGCGCTCGATGCGCTGATCGCTTCGCATCATGTCTACCCATGCGGCTGCACCCGCAAGGAAATCGCCGATTCGCAATTGCACGCGCACCGGCGCAATACCACACTGATCTATCCCGGCACCTGCCGCGACGGCCTGCACGGCAAGACCGCGCGCGCGTGGCGTCTGCGCGTGCCGGACGATAGTCCCGCAGCATCCGCCGATAACCCCGCGCTGATCCGCTTCAACGATCGCTGGCAAGGTCCGCAGCACCAGGATCTGGCGAATGAAGTGGGCGATTTCGTGCTGCTGCGCGCCGACGGACAGTGGGCGTATCAACTCGCCGTGGTCGTGGACGATGCCGCGCAGGGCATCACGCACATCGTGCGCGGCGCGGATCTGCTCGACTCCACCGCGCGCCAGATCTGGCTGCAGCGGTGCCTGAAGGTGTCAACGCCTTCGTATCTGCACGTCCCCGTCGTCACCAACGCCGATGGCGAGAAGCTCTCGAAGCAGACTGGCGCGCAGGCGCTCGACGCCTCGCGCCCGCTGGAATCCTTGCTCGCAGCGGCAAAGCATCTGGGGCTCGAGCTGCGCGAACCCGCGCCCGCCTCGCTCGACGCGTTTCAGGCCGATGCGATCGACGCCTGGAAGCGCCGTCTCACGCACCTGCCAGCATAAAAACGCAGACAAAAAAAAACGGCGTGCCGGGCTAAAACCCGCACGCCGTGTTTGCGTTTGAAGCGCGTTTGAAGCGCGTCAGATTACGACGACGAGGACGACGTCGGCTTGTTGCGCCACGACGAACCCAGACCGCCCAGCAGCGCGGCCAGCGGCTGCTTCGACTTTTGCGGCGCTGCGGCCGGTTCCGGCTTGTTGTTCTCGGTCTTGCTGCGCGCGGCAGCCGAGGGCTCGTACGGCTTCAGGAAGAAGTCGTCGATGGGCTGCGAACGGTGGTGATGCGGACGCTCGAAGCTGCCCGTGCGGCGATGACCGCGCTCGGCACGCTCCGAACGCTCAGCGCGCTCGCTGCGTTCGCCGCGCGCTTCGCGGCTTTCACGGCCTTCGTGACCGTCGCGCCCATCACGTTCCCGACGGCGGCTGCCGCCTTCGTGATGCGCCACCGGCGTGTCGACCACCAGATGCTCCACCGTCAGCGGACGCTTGATGAGCTTCTCGATATCGGCGAGTTGCTTTCTCTCGTTCGAGCTGCACAGCGACAGCGCATCGCCCGTCGCGCCCGCGCGGCCGGTACGGCCGATACGGTGCACGTAGTCTTCGGCGTTGAACGGCAGGTCGAAGTTGATGACGGCCGGCAGTTCGGCGATGTCGAGACCGCGAGCGGCTACATCGGTGGCGACCAGCGCTTCGATCTCGCCGCGCTTGAAGGCGTCAAGCGCCTGCATACGCTCGTTCTGCGAACGGTCGCCGTGAATCGCGGCGGCCACGATGCCGGCCTTCTCGATCTGACGCGCCAGACGGCTTGCGCCGATCTTGCTGTTACAGAACACGATCACCTGCTTGAGCCCGCGCGAACGGATCAGTTGCACGACCGCGCCGGTCTTGTCGCCTTCAGCGACTTCATAAACGATCTGCGTGACGTTCGCATTCGTCGAGTTGCTGCGCGCGACTTCGATGGTCTGCGGCGTGCGCAGGTACGTCGCGGCGAGCTTCTTGATTTCCGGCGAGAACGTGGCCGAGAACAGCAGCGTCTGACGCTCCTTGGGCAGCAGGTTCAGGATGCGCTGCAGGTCCGGCAGAAAGCCCATGTCCAGCATGCGGTCGGCTTCGTCGAGCACGAGCATCTGGACCTGGCCAAGCTGGGTGGTCTTCTGCTGGACGTGGTCCAGCAGACGGCCCGGCGTGGCGATCAGGATCTCGACGCCGCGGCGCAGCTCTTCCGATTGCGGATTCATGTCGACGCCGCCGAACACCACGGCGCTGCGCAGCGCCGTGTGCTGCGCGTAGGTACGCACGTTGTTGGCGACCTGGTCGGCCAGCTCGCGCGTAGGCGTGAGGATCAGCGCGCGCACCGGATGGCGGGCAGGCGATGCGCTCGTGCTCGCCATCGGCAGCAGGCGTTGCAGGATCGGCAGCGAGAAGCTGGCCGTCTTGCCGGTGCCGGTCTGGGCGGCGCCCATCACGTCACGGCCCGTGAGGACCACGGGAATGGCCTGCGCCTGGATCGGCGTGGGCGTCGTGTAGCCCTGCTCCTGGATCGCCTTGAGGATGTCGGGCGCGAGGCCGAACTGATCGAAGGTCGCAGTGCTGGGCTTGACGTCGGTGTCGGACATGGTGGGTTTCGCTATAAAGGCGCTAGGCGCACGAGGCGCCATGCGCCTCAAATAATCACTGCGGGACTGCGGTGGTGCTGGCAGATGCTGCAAGGCTCGTGGCCCTGGCTCTCTCTGGATTGCCCGGGAGCGACCGGCAGGACCGGTCGTGGCGGACAGCTTGCGGAACGGGCCGCTTGCGCGGACGGGAGCGCTCTGGTACGGGGTGCGCTGGCGTGCTGCCGCGCTCGACCCGCGCTTTTAGACGCGTGCTCCACTCACCCGGTGAGATCACCGTGGCTCGTTCCCTTATTTACACGCCGATGCGCGGTCTGGACGTCGCGCGCATCTGTTGCATGGCGGCACGTGCTGACTGGCCCGGCCGCTTCGGTGTCACCGGCACAGCGCCCAGGCGCAAGCAGGCGCAATCCGGCGAAAGGCCGGTATTGTAGCACCTCGGCATAAATCCCTATGGCCCCAAGGGCGGCCTTCTGCAAAGGCTAGGCGCGGCTGGTCGGGCCCTTTGGGCTGCCTGCGCGTCCCGTGCGAAACACCGCCCTCTTCAAGCGCAGCAAAGAATCACCACGTTTCGCGCGTCACCATCAGCCGCAACTCGGTCATATCCTCGATGGCGTAGCGCACGCCCTCGCGGCCCAGGCCCGAATCCTTCACGCCGCCATACGGCATGTTATCGACGCGAAATGACGGAATATCGTTGATGACCACGCCGCCCACATCGAGCCCATCCCACGCGCGATGCGCATTGGCTAGCGAATCGGTGAACACGCCCGCCTGCAGGCCAAAATCGCTGTTATTAACGATGTCGAGCGCCTGGCCGAAATCGTCGAAGCGTTCGAGAATCGCCACCGGCCCGAAGGCTTCGCGCCGATACAGATCGGTACCGCGACCCACGTCTTCCAGCAGCGTCGCCTCGAACATCGCGCCGTCCACCTTGCCGCCCGCGATGATCTTCGCGCCCGCCAGCACCGCGCTCTCCATCCAGCCCGCGAGGCGCTTCGACTCCGATTCCGAAATCATCGGCCCGACGAAAGTGCTTTCGTCCTTCGGATCGCCCATTTTCAGCGTCTTGACCTTGGCGATCAGCTTGTCGCGCACCGCGTCGTAAAGCGACGCGTGCACGAGAATGCGCTGCACGCCGATACAGCTTTGCCCCGACTGGTAGTACGCGCCAAACGCGAGCCGGTCCACCACGTAATCGAGCTTCGCGCCCTGATCCGCATCGACGATGGCCGCCGCATTGCCGCCCAGTTCCAGCACCACCTTCTTCTTGCCCGCCTTCGCCTTCAGATCCCAGCCCACTGCGGGCGAGCCGGTAAAGGACAGCAGCTTGAAGCGCTCGTCGGTGGTGAAGAGATCGGCGCCGTCGCGATGCGCGGGCAGGATCGAAAACGCGCCCTTGGGCAAATCCGTTTCCGCCAGAATCTCGCCGATGATGAGCGCGCCCACCGGCGTGCGGCTCGCGGGCTTCAGCACGAAGGGCACGCCCGCCGCCAGCGCGGGCGCGACCTTGTGCGCGGCCAGATTGAGCGGAAAGTTGAACGGCGAGATAAACGAACACGGCCCGATCGGCACGCGCTTCACGTAACCGTGATAGCCCTTGGCGCGCGCCGAAATTTCCAGATTGATGATGTCGCCGTCGATACGCACGCTTTCTTCAGCGGCCACGCGGAAGGTGTCGATCAGGCGCGTGACCTCGCCGCGCGAATCGTTGATCGGCTTGCCCGCTTCGATGCACAGCGCCATCGCCAGTTCGTCGAAGCGCTCGCGAAAGCGCGCCACGCAATGGTCGATCACGGCCTGGCGCTTGAACGGCGGAAAGGCGCGCAGCGCGGGCATGGCGGCCTCGGCGGCGGCGATGGCTTTGTCGATCGCCTTCGCATCGGCCATTGCCACGCGCGTGGCGACTTCGCCGCTGTATTTATCGGTGACTTCGAGATCGGTATTGGCGGCGACGGCCTCGTTCGCCAGATAGTACGGATAAGTCGCTTTGAGCATGACGCGTTCTCCGGAAAGACGCGGCGCGCCACGTCACAGCAGGTCAGGCCGCGCCGACGGTTTGTGCAATTCGTTTGCGATTCTTGGGCGATACCGATGCAAGGCTTAAAGCTGCGCGCTCAGCCGTTTGATCTCGCGATTGAGCACGCGCTCGTTGTCCGAATAATCGATCGGCACGTCGATCACATGCACGCCCGGCTCGGCGAAACAGCGCGTGATGAGCGGCCCGAATTCGTCCGCCGCCGTCACGCGATGCCCGTGCGCGCCATAACTGCGCGCGTAATCGACGAAATCGGGGTTCTGCAGCGTCATGCCGTAATCGGGGAAATTCATGTTTTCCTGCTTCCAGCGGATCATGCCGAAAGCGTCGTCGCGCAACAGCAGCACGACGATGTCGAGCTTCAGGCGCACCGCCGTCTCCAGTTCCTGCGAATTCATCATGAACCCGCCGTCGCCGCACACAGCCACCACCTTGCGCTCGGGATGCACGATCTTGGTCGCAATCGCCGAAGGCAGGCCCGCGCCCATCGAGGCCAGCGCATTGTCGAGCAGCACCGAATTCGGCTCGCGCGCCCGGTAATACCGCGCGAACCAGATCTTGTACATGCCGTTATCGAGACACAGGATGCCGTCCTCGGGCATCGCCTGATAGACGTCGTGCACGAGGCGCACCGGATAGATCGGAAAACGTTCGTCGTGCTGGCCTTTGGCGAGATGGGCGTCGAAGTGGCGCTTGATCTCTTCGAAGCGCGTGAAATCCCACGCGTGCTCGCGCGACTTGAGCGCTTCCTTCAGTTGCCAGACGGCGTTGGCGATATCGCCCACCACCTCGATCTGCGGGAAATACACCGGATCGACTTCCGCGCCCAGGAAGTTCACGTGGATCACGGTCTTGCCTTCAGCGCTGCGCATGAAGAACGGCGGCTTTTCGATCACGTCGTGGCCGACGTTGATGATGCAGTCGGCGTGCTCGATGGCGCGGTGCACGAAGTCGCCATCCGAAAGCGTTGCGTTGCCAAGCCACAGCGGATGCGACTCGTCGATCACGCCCTTGCCCATCTGCGTGGTGAAAAACGGGATGCCGGTCTGATCGACGAATTCGCGCAGCACGTTGCGCGTGGTCTTGCGATTGCCGCCCGCACCGATCATCAGCACCGGATGCCGCGCCGAACAGATCGCCGCCACCGCATGCGCGACCGCTTTCTCCTCGGCGACCGGGCGGCGGCTGAAACTCTTGGGAATGGGCTTGCCGTCGCCCTCTTCATCGGCGACATCCTCGGGCAGTTCCAGATGCACCGCACCCGGACGCTCCTGCTCGGCCTGCCGGAACGCCTCGCGCACCAGCGCCGGAATATTGCCGATGGAAACAATCTGGCGTGCGTACTTGGTGAGCGGTTCCATCATGCGCACCACGTCGACGATCTGGAAATGGCCCTGCTTGCTGGATTTGATGGGCTTCTGGCCCGTGACCATCAGCATCGGCATGCCGCCGAGCTGCGCATAGGCGGCGGCCGTCACGAAGTTGGTCGCGCCGGGGCCGAGCGTGGCGAGACACACGCCGGTGCGTCCCGTCAGCCGCCCATAGGTGGCGGCCATGAAACCGGCGGCCTGCTCATGGCGCGTAACGATCAGACGGATCTTCGAGCGCCGCAGCGACTCCAGCAGATCGAGATTTTCCTCGCCGGGAATGCCGAAGATGTACTCCACGCCCTCGGCTTCGAGCGCCCTCACGAACAGATCCGATGCCTTCATCGACCACCTCGCAGAAAGGGGCGAGGGCCGCCGCCCTTCGCATGGCCGACAGATTACTCCCGCAGGACGGAATGCGTCGTGAAGCGCGCAGGTCTGAAGGCGGGACTAGCGCATGATCGTCGCGCAGCCCGCGACGATGGGTTTGGCGTTGGGGTCGGCCATGGTGTCGTAGAGATCGCCGCCGGGGCCTTTGGTCCACCACGCGTAACGGTCGCCGACATATTTCACGCCCGAGGCCGCCACCACGCCGACGAGCAGCACCTTGCGGCCGTCAACCGGCACGAGCGCGAAGCTCTGGCCGTTGGACGCGTTGAAATAGCTGACCTTGAAGGTCTTGCCGCTGGCGCAGGTGTAACTGAAGGTCTGACGCGACTGGACGTGGATGTCACGAATGGCGAGCGGCGCGCCGTCATGGCCGTTGCCCGACGCCGCGTGTGCGGCGGGGATCGCGATTGTGACAAGCGCCACGAACGCGCCACAGAGCGCGCCACCGAGCGCGAGGAAACGGGATACACCGTTGCGAGCATCGATCAAGGCGAACTCCTGACGTGCCAAACCGGTTGGAAGAAAGATCGGAAACCGCAGATCAAGGATCGATCACATCGGCGCAGGCATCGGTGGGCGCGGCTGCGACGTGGCCGACCAGCGGCACGATCTTCAGTCCCGCCGACGCCACGCGGCAAGGCGCGGCCGCCAGCCCGCAACCCGACAGCGCAAAAACGCACGACAACGCGCTCATCCAGCACGTAAGACGCAGCACACGCGATCTGCTCATACCCACCTCCCAGCCTCAGCCTGACACGATAACCCGCGTTACGCCGGCGGGGTGTTGCGGTGCTGCGCTGCTGCACATTCGCGCGCGCGAGCGGCAACGATCAGACGCTGCCGCTCGACTTTGGTTCGATCGGGGTGTGCCCTTACTTCGACGCCTCGCCCGCCACCGGGCGCACCGCCGCCGCAGCGGCCCGTGCGCGTGCGCGTGCTTCTTCGAGATCGGCGCCCGTCGCGAGCGCCACGCCCATGCGGCGCTTTACGAAGCTTTCCGGCTTGCCGAACAGGCGCAGGTCCGCGCCCGGCACGGCCAGCGCATCGGCGATGCCTTCGAAGGCGATGCCGCGCGCGTCCATGCCGCCGTAGATCACCGCCGACGCGCCCGGGCCGCGCGCCGTCGTATCGACCGGCAGGCCGAGAATCGCGCGCGCGTGCAGTTCGAATTCCGAAAAGCGTTGCGACGCCAGCGTCACCAGCCCCGTGTCATGCGGACGCGGGCTGACTTCCGAGAACCACACTTCGTCGCCGCGCACGAACAGTTCGACGCCGAACAGACCACGCCCGCCCAGCGCCTCGGTCACCTTGTGAGCGATCTCGCGCGAGCGTTCCAGCGCCTTCGCGCTCATCGGCTGCGGCTGCCACGACTCGACGTAATCGCCGTCCACCTGCTTGTGGCCGATCGGGTCGCAGTAATACGTCTGCACCTGGCCGCTGCCCGAATCCGTCGCGCGCACGGTGAGTTGCGTGATTTCGTATTCGAAGTCGATAAAGCCTTCAACGATCACGCGGCCGTGATTCACGCGGCCGCCCGCGAGCGCGTATTGCCACGCGTGCTCGACATCGGCGTCGCTGCGCAGCACCGACTGCCCCTTGCCCGACGAGGACATCACCGGCTTCACCACGCACGGGTAGCCCACCTTGGCGATGCCGGCCTTCAGCTCGTCGAGCGAATCGGCGAACGCGTACGGAGACGTGGGCAGACCGAGCTCTTCGGCGGCGAGGCGGCGGATGCCTTCGCGGTTCATCGTGAGCTGGGCGGCGCGCGCCGTGGGGATGACTTCGGCCACGCCTTCGGATTCGACCGCGGCGAGGGCATCGGTAGCGATGGCCTCGATTTCCGGCACCACGAGGTGCGGACGCTCGGCGTCGATCAGCGCGCGCAGCGCCTTGGGATCGGCCATGTCGATGACGTGCGCGCGATGCGCGACCTGATGGCCGGGCGCGTTCTCGTAACGGTCGACGGCGATCACCTCGACGCCAAGGCGCTGCAACGCGATGATCACTTCCTTGCCGAGCTCGCCAGCGCCGAGCAGCATGACACGGGTGGCGGAAGCGGAAAGCGGCGTGCCGATGCGGGGGCCGGTCTGCATGATGTCTCCAGAAATCACGGTGAATGAATGACGATGAGGCGCGACGCTCGCGCGCTTCATGGATGACGCACGAATGCGAGGAAGCGTCGATGTTAACACGCGCACCCCATGCGTTTTGCCTGGCCGGATGGCCAACGCGGATGCTTTGCGGGTGCAATGACGCCCGCCGCGGCTCACTCCCGCTCGTTTCCAACTAACTGTTACAGGTGAAGGGCTTTCGCGCGAAGAAGTCACCATTTAGCGAACGTTTGCGCTCGCATGGCGTCTCCTGGTGCGTTACGCTTACGCCTTCGCCAGTTACGAGGAAATGCGATGTCCCACCGCTTGAGCACACGCCCCGCCGGGCACACGATGACGCGCCTGCTCGCGTCGCGCGCGGCGCCGCTCGCGGCCGCCATCGGCGCAGCACTGATGCTTGCCGCGTGCAAGCTGCCGGTTCACCAGGACGCGTCCGCACCCGCGCCCGACCCGTTCAATCCCGCCGCCACGCAGTTGCTCGACAACACGCAATGGCAGCTCGTCGAATGGAAGCGCGCCGACGGAACGCTGCGCGCCATTCCGGGCGCCAACGCCGATGCCGGCGCCGCAGCCGCGCCGGGCGCGCGCCCGCTCACGCTCGATCTGTCCACCGCGAACGGCCAGCGCCGCGCCAGCGGTTTCTCGGGCTGCAACCGCTACATGGGCCGTTACACGCTCAAGGACGGCCTGCTGTCGTTCGACCAGCTCGCGGGCACGCGCATGGCATGCGTCGGCGCGGGCGGCGAGATCGAAGGCCCGTATCTGGACGCGCTCGCGCATATCGCTCGCACCGGCGTGCAGATGCGCTCGCCGCAGGCGCTGCTGCTCATTCTGGAAAACGGCGATCACCTGACGTTCGCGCAGGCTGGCGCGGCCGTCCCCGCAGCGGCATCCGCGACGCAAGGTCAGCAGGGTCAGTGAAGCGCTAGCGCACTGCCCCGTAGCCGCGCGCTCATCCCGCGCGGCTGTTTTTTTGCTGCTGACTGTTGCTGACTGCTGCTGACTATTTGTCGCGTTTTGCCCGCGCGTTTTCCCGATTCGCGTCGACTGGCCGACCGCTCCCCTGACGATGCCCCCCGCCAATGCAGCGCCGCGACAACGCGCATGGCGGCGCACCAGGGTCGAGCGGTTACACTCGACACCTTGCCCAAACTTTCATCGTAGATCTCTGGCATGCACACGGTAGTTCCTGGCTGGTTCGGCTTATCGGCCGTCTGGTTCATCCCTCTGATCTGGCGTCTCGTGAAGTCGGTGCTGCCCGGCGGCGCGGGACTGCGCGGCCCCGGCACGATCCGCCTGTGGCTCGGCTTCTTCTGCGTGCTGCTGTCGAGCTGCGCGCTCGAAGCCTCGCTCATGAATATCGAGGGCTTCGATGCGCTCGGCCACGCGCTGGGCGGCGGCCTGAGCAAACTGATCGGCCACGTCGCCGCCCCCCTCGCGATGACGGCGCTGTTCTTCATCAGCCTGCCGTGGCTGATCGAGTTCCGCTGGCGCGACTTCTTCGTCTGGGCCGACGTCTCGCTCGGCCTTGGCCTGAACATCCGCCCGTCCAATGACGACGATGAGGACGGCGAGCGCGTGTCGCGCCGCAGCCGCCGCGCGTCGCAAGACAGCGCGAAGGCGTCAAGCGCATCGACCGGCATGAGCGCCGGGCTCGCCGGGCTGGGCAGTCTGGGCAGCGCGCTTGGCCTCGGCGGCGGTCTCGCCGCGGGCGAAGGCCCGAATATCGGTTCGGGCGCGGGCACCCCCGCACCGCACGACGACCCGCCGCGCAAGCGACCGACGGTCTGGCGTCCGCAGATGCTGGGCAAACGCGCAGCGGCGAGCGCCGCCGCTGC
>NZ_VWWJ01000039.1 GCF_011753055.1 Burkholderia sp. Ax-1719
GCCAGCCGAGGCGCGCCGCGCCCAGCGCCGCGCCGGTTTCGCCGCCGCCGTGCTGGCGCGTGGGCGTGTCGAAGGCATCGGCCACCAGTTGCGCCCAGTAGGCGCTGCGCGCGCCGCCGCCCAGCATCGACAGCGGGCCCACTTCCGTACCGGCGGCGCGCAGGGCGTCGAGGCCATCGGTGAGCGCGAGCGTCACGCCTTCGAGTACCGCATAGCCGAGCAGCGCGCGATCCGTCGCGTGCGTCATGCCGAAAAACACGCCTTGCGCGTACGGGTCGTTGTGCGGCGTGCGCTCGCCCGAAAGATACGGCAGGAACAGCGGCGCGTGCGGCAGCGTGCGCGTATCGAGTTTCTCGACTTCGGCGAGCAGAGTGGGCTCGTCGGTGCCGGTGAGCTTGCAGACCCAGCGCAGGCAACTGGCCGCCGAGAGCACCACGCTCATCTGATGCCAGCGATCGGGAATCGCGTGGCAGAACGCATGCACGGCGGAAGCCGGATTGGGCGCGAAGCGATCGCCGATCACGCAAAGCACGCCCGAGGTGCCCAGCGACACGAAGCCATCGCCCGGCTGCACCGCGCCGATGCCAATCGCGCTGGTGGCGTTGTCGCCGCCGCCTGCGGCCACCACCACGTCGTCACGCAGACCGAATTCGCGCGCCACTGACGGCAGCAGCGTGCCGGACGGCGCACTGCCTTCAGCGAGCGACGGCATCTGCGCACGCGTCATATTGCAGGCGTCGAGCAGGGCGTCGGACCAGTCGCGTTTGGCCACATCGAGCCACAGCGTGCCCGCCGCATCGGACGGATCGGACACCTTGCCGCCCGTGAGCTTCAGGCGCAGCCAGTCCTTGGGCAGCAGCACACAGGCGGTCTGGCGGAACAGATCGGGTTCGTGACGCGCGACCCACAGCAGCTTGGGCGCGGTGAAGCCCGGCATCGCCAGATTGCCCGCCACGCGATGCAGCTGCGGCGCGCGCGCGGTGAGTTCGGCGCATTCATCGACGGCGCGCATGTCGTTCCAGAGGATCGCGGGACGCAGCACGGTGTCGTGTTTGTCGAGCAGCACCGCGCCGTGCATCTGCCCGGACAGGCCGATACCGCGTACTTCGGCGAATTCATGCGGATGCTTCGCGCGCAGCGCGGCGAGCGCCTGGCGCGTGCCGTCCCACCAGTCGGCGGGACTCTGCTCGGCCCAGCGCGGATGCGGACGAGACACCGTGAACGGCGAGCCCGCGGTGCCGATCACGCGGCCGTCGGGCGCGAGCAGCAGAACTTTTACTTCGGAGGTGCCGAGGTCGATGCCGAGATACATGGGCGCGCGCACAGTTCGTCTAGGTGGAGGCGCTACTTTAGCCGCGCGGGCAGGACGACGCCATGCGCGCCGACCCGAGGGCGCGGCGCGCGTCCGGTTGATATCGGAAAAAGCGTGTCGCGTGTGCCGTCACGCGCGGGCGCCGCGTTGCGCCAGCCACGCGTCGACGCGCGCGAGCGCATCGCGCAACGCCGCCAAAAGCGGTGCGCTGCCCGCGAGGCTGCCCCACAGCAGCTTGTCGGCGGCGAAGGCTTCGAGCGGATCGTGCGCCTCGAACATCTTCGCCACGGACGGCCCGTCCATCACGCCGTCCTGATACTGGTAGGGCAACGTTCCCGCGTTCCAGCGCTGCAAAAAGCGCAGGAACAGCGCGGGCAGAATCGCCGTGGCGGCAGGCGTCGCGCCCGCAGCGATGCGCTGCGCGATGGTCGGCGCGATAAAGCCGGGGATCTTCGAAAAGCCGTCGGCGGCTACGCGCTGGTTGGTGTCCTGGATATACGGATTGCTGAAGCGTTCGAGCACCACGTCGCGATATTTCGCCAGATCGAGCGGGCTGGGCGTGAGACAAGGGATCACGTCCTCGGTCACGTAGGCGCGCGCGAAGGCCTGAATGTCGCTATCGACGGTGCCTTCGTGGATGAAGTCGAGGCCCACCAGCGTGCCCGCCCACGCGATGCAGCTATGCGTGGCGTTGAGGATGCGGATCTTCGCCTCCTCGTAAGGCATCACGGATTCCACCATTTCCGCGCCCGCGCGCTCCCAGGCAGGGCGGCCCGCGCAGAAGTGATCCTCGATCACCCACTGGATGAACGCTTCTCCCATCACGGGGCAGGCGTCGTCGACGCCGGTGGCGGCTTTGACGCGCTCGCGCACGTCGGGCGTGGGGCGCGGCGTGATGCGGTCGACCATCGAATCGGGGCAGGCCGTGTTGGCGTCGAACCATTCGCGCAGCGCCATCGCGCCGCGCAGGCCGAGGAATTCGCGCATGCCCGCGTGAAAGCGCTTGCCGTTGCTGCGCAGGTTGTCGCAGGTTTGCAGCGTGACGGGCGCGCCGCCGCGCTGCATGCGCGCTTCCAGAATCGCGGCGAGCGCGCCGTAGATGGTGGAGCGCGCACCGTTCAGATCGGCGGCCAGATCGGGATTGGCGGTGTCGAGGCGGTCGTGCTCGTCGAGGTAGTAGCCGCCTTCGGTGACCGTGAAAGCGATGATCTTGCAGGCTGGATCGGCGCCTGCTTCAACGAGGCTCGCCAGATCCGCCGACCACGGCAGCACGCGCGTAATCGAATGGATCTGCTCGTAATGACGCTCGCCCTGTGGCGTGACGGTTTCGAGCGTGTAGACGCCTTTTTGCGCGGCCAGGGCGTCCATCACGGGATTCATATCGGCGCGGATATTGCCCACGGTTAGCGACCACGCGGGCTCGTCGGGCTGACGCGTGAGGTTCACGCGATGCAGATACCACGCCTGATGCGCCCGGTGAAACGACCCGGCGCCGATGTGCAGGATCACGTTCGCGTCGCTGCGTGCGCTGTCCATAACTGTCTCCTGATTTTTTTGCCCTGATTCGTGCTCTGAGGGCGCGCGCATTTTGCGTGCGCCATAGCCACATGCGTGGCGGCTTGCGTGAGCATTTGCTCTTTTGATGAACGAATGATCGTATTCGGTCGGGCGAAAGTCAAGACGGCAGCAGCGGGATTTCGCTGATGCGGTGCGAAGAAAGGGGATAAGAGGGCGCGACCGTGCACGCCGGGGAGTGGCTTGGGCGCGGTTGTTGTGGCGCACAACGTTGCGCTAGATCGAGTTTCAGGCGGATTGCGGAAAGCCAGCCACTGCGCCTCGTGCTATCCTGTGCATTACATTTGCGATGCAAAAGGAGCCGCGATGAAAACTGCCACGATGCCCGCGCTGCGCGTTGACCCGGAACTGCGTTCGGCGGCCGAAGATTTGCTCAACGATAACGAATCGCTGTCCTCATTCATGGAAGCGGCGCTGCGTGAAGGCGTGGCGCGCCGGCGGCTTCAGCGTGATTTCGTTGCGCGCGGGCTGGATTCGCGCGCGCAGGCACGGCGCGACAACGAATATTTTGCTGCTGACGATGTGCATGCCGAACTCGAAAGCATGCTGAACACAGCGAGGAAGAACGGGTGAGTTTTCGTGTGCGCTACACCCGTGGGGCGCGCGACGACCTCAAGCGGCTTTACGCGTATCTGCTGGAACGCGATGTCGAAGCTGCTACACGTGCCCTCGATGCGATTCGCAAGGCCGCTGACTTGCTGTGCGATTTCCCGTTCACGTGCCGTAAGGTCGATGATTCCAACCCGTTTCTACGCGAACTGTTGATTTCATTCGGCGGCTCGGGTTACGTCGCGCTGTTTGAGATCGAAGGGGCGCAAGGCGACGCCGACCCGGAGCACTACGTCACGATTCTCGCCGTTCGCCATCAGCGCGAAGACGACTACCACTGAGCACACGATCAGGCGCTGACGCGCTCCACCGCCGCCACCGCCTGCGCCGTCAAATCAGCCGCACAGCAATCGACCACAATGCGCTCCGGCATCGCGCGCAGCCACGTCAGCTGGCGCTTGCAGAGCTGACGCGTGGCGAATACACCCTTATCGCGCATGGTCGCGTAGTCGATTTCGCCGTCCAGATATTCCCACGCCTGGCGATAACCCACGCAGCGCATCGACGGCATATCCGCGTTCAGATCGCCGCGCGCGCGCAGCGTCTTCACTTCGTCGAGCAGACCGTTCGCCAGCATCGCGTCGAAGCGCTGCTCGATGCGCTTGTGCAGCACGCTGCGATCCGACGGCTCCAGCGCGATCGGCACGAAGCGGTAGCGCGCGGCGTCGTCCGTGGCGGCCTGGCGCGGCGCAGCCAGCAGCGTCGACATCGGCTGGCCGGTCAGCAGGTAGATTTCCAGCGCGCGCTGGATGCGCTGCGAGTCGTTGGGTGCGAGGCGCGCGGCGGTGGGCGGATCGACTTCGGCCAGACGCGCGTGCAGCGCGGGCCAGCCGTCGCGGGCCGCGTCGGCGTCGAGCTGTGCGCGCACGGCGGCGTCGGCGGTCGGCAGATCGTTGAGGCCTTGCGTGAGCGCCTTGTAGTAGAGCATCGTGCCGCCCACCAGCAAGGGCACGTTGCCGCGCGCGACGATCTCGCCCGTCACGCGCAGCGCGTCGGCGCGGAAGTTGGCGGCGGAGTAGGCGTCGGCGGGATCGACGATATCGATCAGGTGATGCACCGCCGCCGCGCGTTCCTGCGCGTCGGGCTTGGCCGTGCCGATGTCCATGCCGCGATACACCAGCGCCGAATCGACGCTGACGATTTCGATTTCGCGCCCGCGCGCCCGCGATTGCGCGGTAAATTCCAGCGCCGACGCCGTTTTGCCCGATGCGGTCGGGCCCAGCAGGCACGCGACCGGAAGTACGTGATTCACCATCTCTGCCATCTCACTGACCGCGCATGAAAAGACGATCGAGATCGGCGAGCGTGAGCTGATACCACGTCGGGCGGCCGTGGTTGCACTGGTCGGCGCGTTCGGTGGCTTCCATCTGGCGCAGCAGCGCGTTCATCTCGTCGAGCGTGAGACGACGGTTGGCGCGCACCGCGTGGTGACAGGCGAGCGTGCCCAGCATTTCGTGCTGGCGCTCGGTCAGCACGCGCGAGCCGCCGTAGGCGTGCAGATCCGCGAGCACGGCGCGAGCGAGCGCCTGCAGATCGGCGTCCTTGAGCAGCGCGGGCACGGCGCGGATCGCAATCGAGGTCGGCGAGAGCACCGCGAGGTCGAAGCCCAGCGCTTCGAGCGTGGCCTTTTCTTCTTCGACGGTGCCGGTTTCGATCGGATCCGCCGTCATCGAAACCGGAATCAGCAGCGGTTGCACTGCCAGCGAGCGTTCGGCCAGCGCGTGCTTGAACTGCTCGTAGAGGATGCGTTCGTGCGCGGCGTGCATATCGACGATCACGAGGCCGCGCGCGTTCTGCGCGAGCACGTAGATGCCGTGCACCTGACCCAACGCGAAACCGAGCGGATGATCGTCGCGGGCGTCGAAGGGCGCTTGCGCGGCGCTGGACTGCGCGTCGAACAGCGCGCCGGCTTCGGCGGCTTGCGTGACGGTCGAGCCATCGGCCGTGCCTGCGCCGACGTCCTTGCGGCCGAACAGCGCGTCGTAAAGCGCGAGCGGCTGCGCTACCGGCAGCGAGCCTTGCTGCATGCGCGACTGGCGTAGCCAGGTGTTGCCGCTGGACGAACCGCCTGCGCCGCTTGACGCACCCGCGCTGCCCGAGCCAAAGCCCGACGAACGCGAACCACTCGATCCGCCGAAACCGCTGCCCGATCCGCCAAAACTGCTCGCCACGCTGGCCGTACCGAATTGGCCCGATCCCGCGCCAAAGCTCGCCGCCGAACCGCCGCCGACGACGCCAAGCGAACCCGTGCCAGCCGTCGCGCCCGACGTCAGCCCAACCGATCCGCCGAGCACGCCCGCGCCTGGCATGGCGCGCGGCTCGATCATCGCGGAATGGCCGCCCGATGTGGTTTCGGGCGAGGCGCCCGCGTGCCGGGCGAGCGCGCGCTGCACCGCATGGAACACGAACTGGTGAATCGAGCGCGAATCGCGGAAACGCACTTCGATCTTCGACGGATGCACGTTCACATCGACGGCCTCGGGCGGCAGATCGAGGAACAGCACGTAGGACGGGTAACGGTCGCCGTGCAGCACGTCTTCGTAGGCGGCGCGCACGGCGTGCGTGAGCAGCTTGTCGCGCACGAAGCGGCCGTTGACGAAGAAGTACTGTTGATCGGCGCGATTACGGCTCGCGGTAGGCAGACCCGCGCAGCCGTAGACGGCGAGCGGCCCCGCGCGCTCGTCGAGCGGCAGGTGGGCCGTGGCGAACACCTCGCCGAGAATCTTCGAGACGCGCGTGGATGGATCGCTCGCGTTCCAGTGTTCGACCGCGCGGCCGTTGTGCAGCACGGAGATCGCCACGTCCGGACGCGCGAGCGCGCTGCGTCGGATCATCTCCAGGCAATGGCCGAGTTCGGTCTGCTCGCTTTTCAGGAATTTGCGGCGTGCGGGCGTGTTGAAGTACAGCTCGCGCACTTCGATGGTGGTGCCCTGGCCGCCTGCGGCGGGTGAGAGCGCGCCGGTGTTGGCGTCGATCTTCATCGCGTGCGCGGCGCTGGCGGGGCGGCTCGTGATCGACATCTCGGCGACCGAGGCGATCGAGGCGAGCGCTTCGCCGCGAAACCCGAGCGTCGCGACGCTTTCGAGTTCGGCGAGCGAGCGGATCTTGCTGGTGGCGTGGCGCGTCAGCGCGAGCGGCAGTTCGCCTTCGGGAATGCCGCAGCCGTCGTCGGCGATCGAAATGCGCTTTACGCCGCCTTCGTCGAGCAGGATGCGCAGCGTGCTCGCGCCCGCGTCGAGCGCGTTTTCGAGCAGCTCCTTCACCACCGAGGCGGGGCGCTCGACCACTTCGCCCGCCGCGATCTGGCTGATGAGCTGATCGGGCAGCGCCTGGATCGCACGCGCGGGCTGGGCCACGCGTGGCTCGTGCGGCGCGGGCGCTTCGTGCGTCTCGGGCGCTGGGCTTTCGGTGGCGGAAGCGGCGTCGATGGCCGCGTCGGGCGCGGCAGCGCCGCTGGGATCGAGATTCTCGGACATGCGCGCAATTATAACGACTCGGGCGGCAGCCCTTACGGCCCCGGTTTTGTCTCCGATTGGCGCGCTTTGGCCGTGCATTGCGCGCATTTTTGCGGTTTTTCGCGGGAATTTTTCGTGACGCCGGGCACTTTCTGTATCATGGCGCGGTCAATTTTGCTTCTCGCGCAACACCGGTTTCGCGCGCCATGAATCGTCACTTACCAGGGACGAAAAAGCGCGCTGGAGCCATGACCAATAAGGGACACTTTTGGATACGCTGCTGCAGTTCGTCAACCTTGTCTTGCACATCGACAAGTTTCTCGGAGTCTTCATCCACCAGTACGGCGCCTGGGTCTATGCGGTGCTGTTCCTGATCGTGTTCTGCGAGACCGGCCTCGTGATCCTGCCGTTCCTGCCGGGCGACTCGCTGCTGTTCATCGGCGGCGCGTTTGCGGCCACGCATGAAATGAACCTTGGCGCGCTGCTCACGCTGCTGATCGTCGCGGCGGTCACGGGCAACACGCTCAACTATCTGATCGGCCGCGCGATCGGGCCGAAGGTGTTCAACACAAGCATTCCTGTGCTCGAACGCTTCCTCGACCGCGCCGCGCTGCAGAAAACCCACGACTTCTATGAGCGCCACGGCGGCAAGACCATCGTGCTGGCGCGTTTCATTCCGGTCGTGCGCACGTTCGCGCCTTTCGTCGCAGGCGTCTCGCAGATGAGCATGCAGCGCTTCCAGCTCTTCAATATCGCGGGCGCGCTGTTCTGGGTGCTGCTGCTGGTGCTGCTGGGCTTCTTCTTCGGCAATATTCCGTTTATTCGCCAGTACCTCAACATCATCGTGCTGGTGGGTATCGGCGCGGCTATCGTGCCGGTGGTGCTGGGCGGCCTGTGGAAGATGATGCGCAAGAGCGGCGGCGGCAATGCCGTGCGCGGGCCGAACGGCAACTGATCGAGCCGCATCGACGCGCTTCATGAAAAAAACGGCATCGCCCGCAAGGACGATGCCGTTTTTCTTTGCCTGGCGCTTTACGTGGCTTGCGGGCCTTGCTGGCCGATGCGCCGGATGATCGAAGGCGTTTCCGGCGTCGGGTAGCCGGCGTCACGGAAGGTTTCGACGATCGCGCGGTTGGTGTCGAAATACACCTGCCAGTACGTGTCGTTGTTCGTGTACGGCCGCACGGCCAGCAGCGGCCCTTCGGGCGTGAACGAGAGAATCTCCACATCCGGCGCGGGGTCCGCGGCGACGTTCGGAATCTTTGCGATGGCCGCGCGCAGGCGGCTGGCCGCATCGACGGGATCGACGCCATTGGCGATCTTCGCGGTGAGTTCGACGCGGCGCACGGGCGTGGCGCTGTAGTTCGAGATCGTGTCCGAAAAGATCTTGTTGTTGCCGATGATGTTCACGACGTTGTCGGGCGAGATGATGGTCGTGCCGAAGATGCCCAGTTCCTTCACCGTCCCCGTCACGCCGCCCGCCGTCACGAAGTCGCCCACCTTGAACGGGCGCAGCACCTGCATGAACACGCCCGCCGCGAAGTGCGCAAGCAGACCGCCCCACGCCGTGCCGATCGCCAGACCCAGGCCCGCGAGCAGTGCCGCGAACGAAGTCGTCTGCACGCCGAACACCTGCAGGATCGCCAGCACCAGGATCAGGTTCAGCACCGCCGCGAGAATCGAGCTCAGATAATGCGCGAGCGTGGGATCGACGCGCTCGTTGCGCCCGAGCATCTTGCGCAGGAAGCCCGCGACCAGATTGATCGCCCAGCGGCCGACGATCCACAGCACGATGGCCGCCAGAACCTTGGTCCCGAAGTCGATGCCTCGGGTCATGATGAATACGCGGATGGTTTCGAGATCCAAGATGCCCTCGCTTGATTCGGTGATTGAGCCGGAAAGACGCGTTGAAATGCAGGGAACTGCATGTTGAAGCGACTGAAACGACGACTGTGCAACCGTGGGGGCGAGGCAAGGGAGTTCTGACGGGCGTCGAGCGCGGCCCGTATCCGCTTCAAATCCGCATCGCTTGTGCATTTATAGGCGAAGCGGCGATCGCGTGCATCCTGCGTGCCCAGGCGGTTCGGGGTTGACCCCAGGCAATGCGCGCGCCGTATGCGCGTCTCCGTTCTTCAGTTGATGCGCACCGGATACGCGTTCGGCGTTATCGTTGCGGGTTGTCTTGCGCGCCGGCTTAAAACGTTTTCAGCGATCAGTACACCTACAAGGAGGCTTCATGAACCTGTCGAATTCCGATCTGCATCTCATCACCGTCGATCTCGAAGCGCTGCGGCCCACGCAGCTCACGGTCGGCTACCGTGAGGTAGAGCTCAAGCGCACGCACTGGAAGTCGCTCGACAAGAAAGGCCGCGCGGCGGCTATTGAGAATCACTGGTTTCCGGCCGTGCTCGGTCCCAAGGGCCGCTACTACGTGGTCGATCATCACCATCTGGGTCTCGCGTGGCTGCACGAAGGCGTGCCCAGCGTGCGCGTGACCGTCATCAAGGACCTCTCCTGGCTCGACCAGACGATCTTCTGGCGCATGATGGAGCACAACCAGTGGGTGCATCCCTTCGATGCCTCGGGCGAGCGCTGCGACTACGACGCGTTGCCTAAACAGCTTTCCGGTCTCTCGGACGATCCGTATCGCAGCCTCGCGGGCGAGTTGCGCGTGGCGGGCGGTTACGCCAAGGACACCACGCCTTTCAGCGAATTCCTCTGGGCCGACTACCTGCGCCAGAAGGTGAGCGCGGCGCGCGTGTCGAAGGACTTCGACAAGGCGCTGTCCGATGCACTCGCTCACGCACACGACGCCGATGCGCGCTATTTGCCGGGCTGGTCGGGCGTGGTGCCGGCAGCCGCCGCGGCCAATGGCTCGGGCGGGGCGGTGGCGCAAGCCGCGGCAGCCAGCGATGCAGGCGACGCCGCCGCCAAGGCCAAGGGCAAGGCAAAGAAAAAGCCCGCGTGAGTTCGCAAGCTCACATCGGCAGTGTGGATTTGCTGTACGGCGACGTTTCGATCACGAGCGCGCCGTCTTTGCTGCGTTCGTTTGCATGGCGCTCGCGCGCGTTGCGTCGCGCGGCGCGGCGGGCGAGCGCCAGCGCGACGGCCGCCGCGAGCGCATAGGCGACGGTGCGCGCAAAGAACGCACTGACCGGGTGGTAGATCGCCCAGGGACCGCCCGCATCGGCGAATACGAGGAACGTGAGCGCCGCGTCGAACGCGCACAGTATCGCCATCATGCCGATGAAGAGACGTGTGGCGTGCGGCGTGAGATCCGGGCGCATCGCGCGGATGAACCAGCAGGCCATCCGCACGACGGCGAGCAGGACGAGATTCGAGAGCAGGCAGCAGACGAAGTTGTGCATAAGAAGGGCCAATGGCCGGCGAGAGGCCGGAAGCGGCGCGATCATGGCACGCCTCGGCATCTCGAAAAATCGCCTTCGCGTGCGTGTGGTGTACGTTCAAGCGCGCGCGGCCACGCGCTCCCGCAGCAACGCTTTACGCGGCGCGGCTGCGGCGGCTTTGTCAACTTTGGTCAGGCGTGGGAGCGACGGTTGCATCGCTGCAACGCAATCGGGCGCAGGAGGCGCGGGGAATGTGCCGGAGCGCTTACCGAGCGTCGGGTAGCGGCGCGTCGGGCGGCGTGCCGCTTTTCAGGAAATGGCAGAGCCACTGACAGGCAGGACCGGTGGCGGCGTCAGTACGGTGGATCAGCGAGACGTTGTAGTTCACCGAACCGCGATCGGCGAGGACGATGCGTACGAGCCGGCCCGCTTCGAGATCGGCTTCGACCAGATGACGCGGCATCGATCCCCAGCCCAGCCCCGCGAGCAGCAACCGGTGTTTGGCGCCCAGATCGCCAAGCTTCCACGCGCGATTGCTATACACGCCGAAGGTCTGTCCGACGGTGAGGCGGCTGCGGTCGGTCAGCACGAGCTGGGTGTGCTCGCGCGCGTCCGAGATGCGCACCGGCTGCGGCGCTTGCGCAAGCGGATGGCAGGGCGCGGCCACCAGCACGAGTTCGACCGTGCCGATCGACTGCGCCTCGATCACATGCGGCCAGTTCTGGTTCGGCCCGCTGATACCGATCGCGCAATCGCCGTCCAGCACCAGTTTGATCACGCCGCCCAGCGCCTCCATGGTGAGATTGAGCGCGACGGTGGGAAACGCCCGCGCGAAGGCCTGCAAGGCTTCCACCAGCCGTTGCGACGGAAACATCACGTCGACGGCCACGGAGACTTCGCCTTCCAGGCCGCGCTGCAGGCCCGCCGCCTTGGCGTTAAGCTGGCCCATCAGCAGGTCCAGACGGCGCGCATCGGCGAGAATCGCCCGGCCCGCGGCGGTGAGTTCGGGCTTGCGCTTGCCGCGCTCGAACAGCGCCACGCCCAGCAGCGACTCCAGATTGGCGATGGTGTAGCTCACCACCGACTGCGCGCGGTCGAGCTGACGCGCCGCCGCCGAGAAACTGCCGGTTTCGGCCACGGCGATCAAGGCGCGCAGTTGTTCGAGGCTGGGCGAGCGATCCATGGTCGACCTATCGAAAAAATGGATGATAACGATCCATTCTAGACGATTGTTTGAATAGCTAGCGCCGGGTTAAAGTGCGCGTTCCTTATCGAAGGTGCTCATGCCGATGAACCGTTCCGTCAAGCCCACTGGCCGCTACAGCGGCGTCGCGATGCTGCTGCACTGGTCGATCGCCGCGCTGATCGTCTGGGGCTTCGCGCTCGGCTGGGTTATGACCGATATCCCCGGTTTCACGCCCACCAAACTGCGTTATTTCTCGTGGCACAAGTGGATCGGCGTGACCGTACTCGCGCTGGTGCTGGTGCGCATTCTCTGGCGTGCGACCCACGCCGCGCCGGCGCTGCCGCGCTCGATGCACGGCTGGGAGAAGGGCGCTGCGCATCTGGGCCACCTGGCGCTTTACCTGCTGATGGTCGCGATTCCCGTGAGCGGCTATTTGTATAGCTCGGCGGCGGGCATTCAGGTGGTGTATCTCGGCATCTGGCCGCTGCCCACGCTGATCGGCCCCGACACCGCGCTCAAGGGCGTGCTGCGCACCGTGCACGTGACGCTCGACTACGCGCTGCTCGCCGTGGTGGTGGTGCACGTGCTCGCGGTCGTGAAGCATCAGCTGCTCGACCGTCAGAATGTCCTCGCGCGCATGCTGCCGTTTGGCACGCCGCGCGACTGAACCTGATTTCTCTCCAACGCTCATAACGAACGCCTCGCGCGAACCGAACGAACATGATCCAACGTCTCGCCTCCAAAGTCTCCGTCGTCGCGCTTGGCGCGGCGCTCGCCGCCGGCGCGGCCTTCACCGCTTCGTTCGCACTGAACGCGGACGCCGCCGACAACGCGAAGAGCACGGTCTCCGCCGTGTTCAAGCAGATGAACGTGCCGGTCGAAGGCAAGTTCAACAAGTTCAGCGCCGACGTGCATTTCGATCCGACCAACGCCGCCGCATCGAGCGCGAAGCTCGACGTGGATGTCGCCAGCTTCGATCTCGGCTCGCCGGACTACAACAAGGAAGTCGCGGGCGACGAGTGGTTCGACGCCGGCAAATTTCCGCACGCGACCTTCGTCTCCACGCAGATCAAGCCGGGCGCGAACGGCGCATACAGCGTCGCGGGCAAGCTCACGATCAAGGGCAAGACGACCGACGTGGTCGTGCCCGTGACGTACCACAAGGATGGCGCGAACCAGGTGTTCGACGGCGCGCTGCCCATCAAGCGTCTCGCGTACAACATCGGCACGGGCGAGTGGAAAGACACCTCGGTGGTCGCCGACGACGTGCAGATCAAGTTTCACATCGTGGCCGCCGCGCACTAACGCGCTGGCCGTTTTATCGATTCAAGCCGATTCACTCCGATTCACCCGACTTTCGTCATCCGTAACAGGACCCACGCTTCCATGAAGACCACGATTTTCGCCGCGGCCGCACTGGCTGCCGCCATCGCTACGCCTGCATTCGCTGCTGCAACGACCTACAACCTCGACCCGACGCACACGTACCCGAGCTTCGAAACCGATCACTTCGGCGGCGTCTCGGTGTGGCGCGGCAAGTTCACGAAGAGCTCGGGCACCGTCGTGCTCGACACCGCAGCGAAGACCGGCACGGTCGACGTGACCATCGACGCATCGTCGATCGACACGGGCAACAAGGCGCTCGACAAGCACGTCAGCTCGGCTGAAATGCTCGACGCAGCCAAGTACCCGACGGCCGTCTACAAGGGCACCTCGATCAAGTTCGACGGCGACAAGCCCGTTGAAGTGATCGGCACGTTCACGCTGCACGGCGTCACGAAGCCGCTGAACCTGAAGATCGATTCGTTCAAGTGCTTCCAGAACCCGATGCTCAAGCGCGAAGTGTGCGGCGCCGACGCGACCGCCCAGTTCGACCGTTCGGACTTCGGCGTGAACTACGGCCAGGCCTACGGCTTCAAGATGCTGACGACGCTGCAGATCCAGGTCGAAGGCGTGAAGGCTGACTGAGCGTAGTCTCAGTTGCCGTAAAAAAGCCCGTGCGTGAGAGCGCACGGGCTTTTTGTTTTTTGGCGCGCGCCTGATGGTTCAGTGAATCGGCGAACTCGATGAACTTGCGTGCACCGTGCGCGGCGCGAGCGCGACATCGACCACGTGCGAATGCCAGATGCCACACGTCGCTTTCACGGGCACCCACGCGTATTTGCCGCGCACTTTCGCGAAGGCGCGCAGATGGATCAGCGTGTCGATGGGGGAAGCCTGCGGCGCGGGGCTCGACGCCGCCGAAACCTGCGCAATCGCGCTGGCGGGCACGGGGCTTTCGACCTTGGCGGTGAGCGCGCGGCGATCGGGCACGAGCAGCGAATCGTAGCGCTGCGCCTGACGCACCCATTCGTCGAGCGCGGCGACACAGTTCACGACGGCGTCGGGCACGCGGATACGGCGCAGGTATTCGTAGTCTTCGGGAGGAGCTTGAACCTGCGCCTGAACGCGCAGACTGACCCAGAGCAGCGCGACAAGAGCGCAGGCGAGAGTCGGGAACTTCATGTTGACGTGGCCTGTGCAGCGGAGTGGAGAACAGCGGGGAGGGCGTGAGTATACACGCTGAGCACGCTGAGCCTCGGGCCGGCTCGCACGGGCCGCAGATGGATGCGCGCGCATCGATCCGGAAAAACAAAAAGCCCGGTCGCAATGACCGGGCTTCCTGATTTTATCTTTGGTAGGCCGTACGGGATTCGAACCTGTGACCAACGGATTAAAAGTCCGCTGCTCTACCAGCTGAGCTAACGACCCAAAAGAGAAGCGGGATTATAGCGAGATACCCGGGGGGTGTCAACAACCCGGGCACGTCAAAATGAGAAAAGGCCCGAAACACGTCAAACCTGCCGACGTCTTCCGGGCCTTCGAAGCACACACTGGCGATAGCGCCAGCCGCACCTTACTTCAGCTGCGAGAGCTTGCTTTGCGCGGCCTGCGCCACATCCGAGCTGCCGTACTGCGAAACGATCTGCTCAAGCGTGCGTTTGGCCGCAGCCTTTTGCCCCTGCTCGATCTGATTGTTCGCAATCGCCATGAGCGCTTCAGGCGCACGCGGATGCTGCGGATACTTGCTGACCACGTTCTGCCAGGTCGCAGTCGATCCCTTGTAGTCCTTCAGTGCGTAGAGCGCATTGCCGAGCCAGTACTGCGCGGTCGGCTGATACGGGCTCTGCGGATACTTCGAGATGAAGCTGCGGAACGACGCGGCGGCCTGCTTGAAGTCGCCATTGCGAAACTGCGTGGAGGCGGAGTTGAACGCATCCATCTCACCCGGCTGAACCGTGCCTTGCACGCCGTCCACGGTTTCCTGTTGCGGCTCGAACTTCTTGAGACGCGTATCCAGATCCGTGTAGTAGTCCTTCTGCTGCTTCGCAAGCGTCGTCAGCTCATTGCCGAGATCCTCGTTCTGTCCACGCAGCGTCGCGACCTGCTGGTTGAGCTGGTCGATACGGTTGGACTGGTCGAGGATCGTGCGTTGCGCGGCCGACAACTGGCTATTCAGATTGTCCGTCTTCGCACGCAGGTCGAGAATCGCCTGGCGCGCCTGATCGTCATCGAAGAGACCCGCGTGGGCCGGCAGCGCCGAGAAGGCGACGCCAGCCACGCAGGCGGCTGCGGCAAACCGCAGCGGGGAGAAACGGTGCGACATACGCCCCTTCATCCAATGCTAATTACTGTTGGTACACGAGGTCAGCACGGCGGTTCTGCGCCCACGATGCTTCGTCGTGGCCGGTTGCCAGCGGCTTTTCCTTGCCGAGGCTGACGGCTTCCATCTGCGAATCCGGCACGCCCATCAGCGACAGCGCCTTGCGGACGGCTTCAGCACGCTTCTGGCCCAGTGCCAGGTTGTACTCGCTCGTGCCGCGCTCGTCGGTGTTGCCCTGGATCAGGACGTGACGTTCCGGGTGCGTCTTCAGGTACTGTGCGTGTGCCTGGATCACGCTCTGGTAGTCATCCTTGACTGCGTAGCTGTCGAAGTCGAAGTACACGCTGCGCTTGGCGAGCGGGCTGTTCGGGTCGTTCAGCGGATCGACGTTGACCTGTGCGACTGCGTTCGGGTTCGGTTGCGTGCTCATGTTGCCGGCGTTCGCGTTTTCGTCGGCCTTCGGAGCCGACTTACACGCTGCCAGCGCACCGATCATCAAAACGGCCAGGGCCAGGCGGACTTTGTTCGACATCATTGTTGCTCTCCTGAAGTGTTATTGCATAAAAGGACCCCAGGACGGCTCGCGTACGCTGCCGCCCTGAACGGACAGGATTTGCCGCGTACGACCGTCGGTCGAAACAGCAGCCAGCACGCCACGGCCGTTCACCTGTGTGGCGTAAAGAATGTACTGACCGTTCGCCGCGAAGCTGGGCGATTCGTCATGTGTCGTGTCGGTCAGGGCGGTCGCTACGCCGGACTGCAGATCCTGAATGTACAGCTTAAATCCGCCCCCCGTGCGCGAGATGTACGCCAGCTGTTTGCCGTCCGGGCTGACCCGCGGGCTCGTGTTATAGCTGCCGGTAAACGTCACGCGCTGCGCCGATCCAGCGCTTTCGCCCTGGGCTGACATCTTGTAAATCTGCGGCTGGCCACCGCGATCGCTCGTGAAGTAAATCGAGCGTCCGTCAGGAGAGTAGGTGGGTTCCGTATCGATCGTCGTGCCTTGCGTCAGGCGGCGCAGACCGGAGCCGTCAGCATTGACGGCGAAGATCTGCGTATTGCCCGTGCGCGAGAGGGCGACGGCAAGCGTGCGCCCATCCGGCGACCACGCAGGCGCCGAGTTGTTGCCCTTCTGATCTGAAATGATGACGCGCCGCCCCGTGGGCAGGTCATGCACGTAGACGATGGGCTTTTTCTTTTCGAAAGAAACGTAGGCGACCTTGGTGCCGTCAGGCGACCAGGCCGGCGAGATGATCGGCTCGGGGCTCGACAGCGCGATGTGCGCGTCCTGACCATCGGAGTCCGAAATCTGCAGCTGATAGCGGCCGCCCGTCTTGATGACGTACGACAGACGCGTGGCGAAGACGCCGCGATCGCCCATCAGCTTGGCGTAGATGTAGTCCGCAACCTTGTGCGCGCTCATGCGCAGGCCGGCCGGCGGGCTTTGCAGCACGAGACCGCCGAGGCTTTCGCCCTTCACGGTGTCGTACAGCTTGAAGCGCACTTCGTACTGGCCGTTCGGCAGCTTGTTCACGCTGCCCGCAACGAACGCATTGGCGCCCTTGGCCTTCCAGCCGCCGAGGTCGACCGAATCGTTTTCCGAGACGGGCGTGCTGCCCGCGTCCACGTTCGTGAACTTGCCGCTGCGCGCGAGGTCGGAGCGCACGATGGCGGCGACCTGCTGCGGCGAGTTGGCCTCGCCGGCGAACGTCGCCGTGGCGATCGGGAATTGGGTGGAGCCCACGCCGGTGACGAGGACGTTGAGTTGTGCGTGCGCGGCGCCGCCGACTGCGATCAGGCAGGACGCGACGAGGGTACGCAGGCCAAGCTTCGTCATCAAACTCATGCTGTGCTGTTTCCTGAAAAAGCGATATTTGTCACATCGCGGAACAGCAGACAGACCCGAAATGCATCGAATCGTTCCTTGTCTGCTGCCGCGCGCCAGCTTATCTGTGCTCTGACTTGCGCCGTCAACCTGCCGGGCGCAAGGTAATCTTGAAGCTCGACGGCGTCTTGCCGTCGGTGTCCTGCGGCATCGGATCCGAACGCTGCACCGCACGCAATGCCGCGTCGTCCCACGACGAGTTGCCGCTGCTGCGCGTGACCGTCGCCGAAAGCAACGTGCCGCTAGGCGCGCAATGCACCGACACCACCGTTTCGAGGCCTGACGTGTCGCCGGCCCAGACGATGTTCGGACGCACGCGGCGTTGCACCTTCTCGGCATAACCCGCCGATGCCGCGTTGCCGCCCGAGCCGCTGCCCGTGCCGCTCTTCGCCAGACCATTGCCGCTGGAGCCTTCGCCGCCGCCCATCGCACCTTGCATCTGGGCGATACGCGCGCGTCGTTCGGCGTCCATCTTCTTGGCCTGGGCGTCGGCTTGCGCCTTGGCCTTGGCGGCCTTGTCGGCGTCGGCCTTCTTCTGGGCGTCGAGCTTCGCCTGCTTCTGCTGCTGTTCTTCTTCCTGCTGCTTCTTGAGCGCGTCTTGCTGCTGCTGTTGCTGCTTGAGCTTTTCGGCGGCCTGTTGCTGCTCCTGCTGCTGTTGCTTGAGCTTCGCCTGCTTCTGCTGCGCGGCCAGTTGCGCCGCCTGCTGGGCAGCCAGTTGCTGCTGACGCTTCGCTTCGGCTTCCTGCTGTTGCTTTACGCGCTGCTGTTCCAGCAGCTGCGCTTCGCGCGCCGCCGCTTCCTGCTGCTTACGCTTTTGCTGTTGCAGCGCGATGTCCGCGTCCTCCGTTTTTGGCGGCGGCGGGGCAGGCTGCACCGGCACGGGCGGCGGCAAGGGCTTGGGCGTGGAAAGGTCCGGGACTTCCGTCCACAGTTCCGCTTCCTCGCCTGCCGGCGTGCTGTTCTGCCAGTGGATGCCGTGATACAGGAAGAAGCCGAGCAGCACGTGCATCACCACGGCGAGCGCTATAGCACGTCCCGTGCCGCGCTCGCGCGGTGGCTGCAATGGATACGTTTCGTTCTTCCGGGTCATTGCGATTTAACGAGCAGTCCGACACGTTTGACGCCGCGCGCCTTTAGATCGGACATCACGTTCATCACCGTCTCGTACTTGACGGCCTTGTCGGCGGCGATCACGACCGGCTGGTCGGGATGGCTTTGCTCGCGATCGGCAACGAAGCTGTTGAGATCGGCGCGCGACATGGTTTCCTGCTGCGTGGCGCCCGAATCATCCTTGTAGCGTACGCTCAGATTGCCGTCGGGACGAATGTTCACCACCACGGGCGGCACCTGCTGCTGCTGGGACGCGCCACCGACAGTCGGCAGATTGACAATGGACGGCGCCACCAGCGGCGCGGTCACCATGAAGATCACGAGCAGCACCAGCATCACGTCGATATACGGCACGACGTTGATGTCGGCCATCGCACGACGCGAGCGGTTGCCTCGCATGCTCGAACGCATTGAGCCTGCCATCTTCGACTCCTTTGAAGATTAGTGGGCCTGACGCTGCAGGATGTTCGAAAACTCTTCGATGAAGGTTTCGAAGCGGATCGCCAGACGGTCGATGTCGTGCGCGTAGCTGTTGTACGCAACGACTGCCGGAATCGCGGCGAACAGACCGATGGCGGTGGCCGTCAGTGCTTCGGCGATGCCGGGCGCGACGTTCGCAAGCGTCGCCTGCTGCACGTTCGCCAGACCGCGGAACGCGTTCATGATCCCCCACACCGTGCCGAACAGACCGATGTACGGGCTGACCGAGCCGACCGAAGCGAGGAACGAGAGATTCGCTTCGAGCGCATCCATCTCGCGCTGGAACGCTGCGCGCATCGCGCGGCGGGCGCCGTCGAGCACGAGGCTCGGATCGTTCAGACGTTTCTCTTTGGCCTTGAGGAATTCGCGCATGCCCGACTCGAAGATACGCTCGAGCGCGCCGATCGTGTGACGGTTGTTGGCGGCGCTTTGATACAGCGCCTGCAGGTCGCCGCCCGACCAGAAGTCGCGCTCGAAGCGCTCGGTCTGCCGGCGCGCACGGCGGATGGCAAACCACTTGCGGAAGATGAAGGTCCAGGAAATCAGGGAAAGCAACAGGAGCAGTCCCATCACCGCCTGTGCCAGTATGCTCGCATTAAGAACGAGTGAAATGATCGACAGATCTTGTGTAGTGTTCATAAAGATTCGTTGTGACGTCCCGAAAGGGGCGAGCGGCTGCAAGGCGTTGCGAAGCTTCCCGAAGGCAAGCGGCAAGACTGCGCGCGATTGCGACCGAACCCAGCTTGGTCCTGCAATGACCGACGCGAGTTCACTGGCGTCGTAATCAACGGCAATAGTTAAGTGGCCGTTGACACAGCCGGCAAGACTTTCTTCATGCCACGCTCCAAAGCGTCGAAAACATGGCCTGGAATGGGAGCGGGGCGCATGACGGCACCGTCGACGCAGGCGACGCGGATCTTGCCCGTTGCCAGCAGCGTGTCACCGCGCCACGCTTCCTGCATGAAGTCGACAGATGCGCGGCCCAGCTTGTCCAGGCGGCTCACGACCGTCACGACATCGTCGAGACGGGCGGGCGCCCGATAGTCGAGCGCCGTGCTGCGCACGACGAAGAGCGTGCCCGATTCCTCGGCCAGCCTGCGTTGATCGACGCCGCACGCGCGCAGCCATTCGGTGCGCGCGCGCTCGAAGAACTTCAGGTAGTTCGCGTAGAACACGATGCCGCCGGCGTCGGTGTCTTCGTAGTAGACGCGGACCGGCCATGTAAAACCTTCCGCGGCCTGAGATGGGGCCGTATCCGGCTTGCTAGTGGATCTTTCCATGCCGCGCATTCTACCGGAACGCATAAGCGTTACGCCGTTCGGACGACTGAGCTACGAAAGTATTCTGAAAGCTTTTAGCCGCGATGGATAGTGAGTCCCGCGAAGCTCTGCGCGACCGGCATCAGCTCGATCGTGTTGATGTTCACGTGGGCCGGGCGGGTGGCGATCCAGTAGATCGAATCGGCGATGTCTTCGGCCGTGAGCGGTTCGACATCCTTATAGACATTGGCCGCCTTGGAGTCGTCGCCGCGATAGCGCACGTTCGAGAATTCGGTGCCGCCGCACAGGCCCGGCTCGATATCCGTCACGCGCAGCGCCGTGCCTGCGAGGTCGGCGCGCAGGTTCAGGCTGAACTGGCGCACGAAGGCCTTGGTCGCGCCGTAGACGTTGCCGCCCGCATACGGCCAGCGGCCCGCCACCGATCCAAGATTGAAAATGTGACCGCGGTTGCGATCGACCATGCCCGGCAGGAAAGCATGCGTGACTTGCACCAGACCCGTGCAGTTGGTGTCGATCATGGTTTCCCACTCGTCCAGATCGGCCTTCTGGGCCGGTTCGACGCCCAGCGCGAGGCCGGCGTTGTTGACGAGCACGTCGATATTGGCGAATTCGGCGGGCAGGGCGGCGGGGGCGGCCGCAACGGCGGCGCGGTCGCGCACGTCCAGCTCGAACGGCAGCAGCGCGTCACCCAGCTCCGCGGCGAGTGCGTCGAGACGGTCCTTGCGGCGCGCCGTGGCGACGACGCGGTGGCCGCCCTTCACGAAGGCTCGGGCGATGGCGGCGCCAAATCCTGCTGATGCGCCGGTGACGAAGACAATCATGGTGGCTCCCTGGTCGGTAGAAGGCGAGGAAAGGGGAAAGCCTACTTCCAATGCGGCGCTGCGGCAAGGAAGCGGCAATACCCGCGCAAGCCGCGCCAGCTGTGGCTCAGGGGGCGCGAAGCCGGTCCGGTTGCCTAATATGGGCGGTTCCAATACACTAACGCGCTCAATCCCTGCGTGACTGGCGATAGGGTTCCCGGCGGGCTGAATTTGTAACGACGGTTGCAACGTCTGTAACAAAGGCCCGGCAAGCTGTGCTTTGCATGGCTCAATTGGGGGCTCAAGGTGGAACGACCCACCGTGAAGCGCAGGGTGCCGTTTTGCCGTTCGCCTGGGCAGCCGAGATCCGCGCGCTTTCAATAGCGCTGCACGGGCTGTCCTGCCTCGCGTGTGCGGCACCTTGTTCCGCCACGTCAAGGCTGGCCATAGCTCCTGGAGCGTTGCCAGCAGCGCCGCGTACCCGCTACGCGTTCCGCGCGAGACCCGGTCAACCTGAACACACTTAACGGAATCCGTATGTTTAACCGAGCCGAAAGCACCATCGCCAACGTCGATCCCGAACTCTTCGCCGCGATCGAACTCGAAAACCGCCGTCAGGAAGATCACATCGAACTGATCGCGTCGGAAAACTACACCTCGCCCGCGGTCATGGCCGCGCAGGGCTCGCAGCTCACCAACAAGTACGCCGAAGGCTATCCGGGCAAGCGTTACTACGGCGGCTGCGAAAACGTCGACATCGTCGAGCAACTGGCCATTGACCGCGTGAAGGCGCTGTTCGGCGCGGAAGCCGCCAACGTGCAGCCGAACTCGGGCTCGCAGGCCAACCAGGGTGTGTTCTTCGCCGTGCTCAAGCCGGGCGACACCATCATGGGTATGAGCCTCGCCGAAGGCGGCCACCTGACGCACGGCATGGCGCTCAACATGAGCGGCAAGTGGTTCAACGTCGTGAGCTATGGTCTCGACGCGAACGAAGACATCGATTACGACGCACTCGAAAAACGCGCGCACGAAACCAAGCCGAAGCTCATCATCGCAGGCGCATCGGCGTTCGCGCTGCGTATCGACTTCGAGCGCATCGCCAAGGTCGCGAAGGCCGTTGGCGCGTATTTCATGGTCGACATGGCGCACTACGCCGGTCTGATCGCTGCGGGCGTGTACCCGAACCCGGTGCCGTTCGCCGATTTCGTCACCACGACCACGCACAAGAGCCTGCGCGGCCCGCGCGGCGGCGTGATCCTGATGAAGGCCGAGCACGAAAAGGCCATCAATTCGGCGATCTTCCCTGGCATCCAGGGCGGCCCGCTGATGCACGTGATCGCCGGCAAGGCGGTGGCGTTCAAGGAAGCCGCATCGCCGGAATTCAAGACCTACCAGCAGCAAGTGGTCGAGAACGCACGCGTGCTGGCTGAAACGCTGGTCAAGCGCGGTCTGCGTATCGTTTCGGGCCGCACGGAAAGCCACGTGATGCTGGTCGACCTGCGCGCGAAGAACATCACCGGCAAGGCGGCGGAAGCCGTGCTGGGTTCGGCGCACATCACGGTCAACAAGAACGCGATCCCGAACGATCCGGAAAAGCCGTTTGTCACGAGCGGCATCCGCCTGGGCTCGCCCGCGATGACGACGCGCGGCTTCGGCGTGAAGGAAGCCGAACAGGTGGGCAACCTGATCGCCGACGTGCTTGAGAACCCGGAAGACGCAGCAACGATCGAGCGCGTGAAGGCGCAAGTGTCGGAGCTGACCAAGCGTTTCCCGGTCTACGGCTAAGCCAGGCCCCAAGCCAGCATGCGCTGCCCCTTCTGCCGGCATGAAGACACGCAAGTGGTGGACTCGCGCGTGTCCGAGGACGGCGCCGCGATCCGGCGCCGCCGTCGCTGCCCGGCCTGCGACAAGCGTTTCACGACGTACGAGCGGGTCGAGCTGGCGATGCCGGCTATCGTCAAGAAGGATGGCAGCCGCACGGAATTCGACCGCCGCAAGATCATGGCGAGCATGCAACTGGCGCTGCGCAAGCGGCCCGTTGCGGCCGACGCGATCGACGCGGCGGTTGCCCGCATCGAGTATCAACTGCTCGGTAGCGGCGAGCGCGAAGTGCGCAGCGAACGCCTTGGCGAACTCGTGATGGGCGAACTGCGCGAGCTCGACAAAGTGGCTTTCGTGCGTTTTGCGTCCGTGTACCGGCGCTTCGAGGATGTCTCCGAATTCGAGGACGTCATCGAGGAATTCCGCCGCGCGAGCGGTGCGGCCACGCCGCCCAAAAAGCGCTGAACGCCAGCGCGCATCTCTGCTTCGCGTTTTCACGCGCATTTTCTCTCGCATCTCCCTTCTCCCTGCTATTGCCCGTGACCCTCGCATTTTCGCGAGCGGATCGTGTGCGCGATAGCTAGCCATTCGGCTAATTGTTCCGTTTTCCTTTCATCGATAGATTGATTGCAGTTCCTGATCGCTAAGGATTGCAGATGAAACAGGCGGGCTTCACCTTGCTGGAAACCGTGGCCGCGATCGTGCTGATCGCGATCTGCGCGAGCGCAAGTGCGCCCGCGTTCGTTGCCTGGCGCGTGCGAGACCAGATCGACGCGCGGGCCAATGCGCTGCTCGGCACGTTGTCTTATGCACGCAGCGAAGCGATCCGCCGCAAGGCGCGCGTCTCCGTGTGCCGCGTCGACGCGGCGCGGCGCTGTCTTGCGGCGGGCAAATCCTGCCCATCGGGACTCGCTGACTGGTCGTGCGGTTGGGCGGTCATGGCCGAGCGCGCGAGCGCGTCGGTGCTGCTGCGCGTGCAGCCGTCTCTGGACGAGATTGGCGTGGCCTCGGCGCTCACTGCGCTGACTTTCACGCCGCCTGCAGGACAGATGATCGGCACGCTTCGCAATTTCGAGATTGCGCCACGTGTGACTTCGGGATCGACGAAAGGCGCAGCTTGGCGGCGCTGCATACGCGTCGCAGCCGGCGGGCGCGCGCGCATCAGCGATGGGGCGTGCGGAGCCGGATCATGAGGCGGCGTGCGCAGGCCGGGTTTGCGCTCCTTGAAGTTGCGCTGGCGATGGCGCTGATGGCGACCTGTGGCATGGGTCTGCTGAGCGCGCAGTTGGCGCTCGCGCGGCATGCATCGGCGAGTGCGACTCAGGCGCGTGCTGCTTTTGCCGCCGATGCGCTGGCAGAGGCAACGCTTGAAACGGGCTCGGCGGCACGCGATCAATGGCGCGCACGTGCCGCTGCGCTGGTGGCGGACGGACAGGTGAGCCTGTCCGGCTCGCAAGTCGTGCTGTCATGGACCGCTCTTCGCGATGAAGCCGTTGCTGGGCGTGACTGCGCGGGCACATCTGCGACAGAAGGAGGTCGAGCATGCGTGGCGCTCGCGTTCGCACAATGAGGCGCGGCCGCGCGCTCAGGCCTGCCGGCGCAGGGCATACGTTGCTCGAATTCACGATTGCCGTGGCGCTTGGGCTGGTCGTGATTGTCGGTGCACTGGCCGCTTATCGTTCGCAGCGCCAGGCATTTGCGTATGCGGTCGATGCCGCGCATATCCATGAGGCCGGTGTGAGTGCGCTCACGCTGATCGGCGAGCAGATCCAGATGGCCGGCTTCGTCTCCGCCGACGATACGGTCGCGCTTACGGGGCCGCCGCTTTTCGGCTGCACTGCGGGGCGTCCCACCGGCGCTGCCGCGAGCCTCACCTGCGAAGCGTTGTCGAGCCGCTCGGACGGCGTGGCGGTGCGCTATCGCGGCGACGCCCAATCGACATGGCCCGCGACCAACGGGCAAGCCACAGATTGTCTGGGGCAGGCGGTTGGCGCATCACAGGGCGAAGTGCTCAATCGCTTTCACGCGAAGACGAGCACGTCGACCGGTGAGCCGGAACTCTATTGCGAAGGCACGGGCAAGCTCGGCACCGCGCAGCCGCTCGTGGAAGGCGTCGAGCGCCTGCGGGCGCGCTATTGGACGACGGGCGCGGCGCAGGCTGTCGACGCCGCCGCGCTGTCGCGGGAGCGCTGGGATTCGGTCGTCGCGGTCGATCTGTGCGTGCTCGTACGCGGTGAGGCGCTTGGGCGCCGCGTGCGTTACGTCGATTGCGAGGGGAGTTCGCTGACATCGAGCGATGGGCGCGCCCGTCAGGCGTTCTGGCGGCACGTGGTGTTGCGCAACGTGCTGGGGTCGCAGCCATGAGGCAGGAGGCTAGACGCTGCAAAGCTGAGCACGGCGTCGCGTTGCCGGTCGTGCTGCTGATTGTCTCGATGATGCTCGTGACGTCGGCGGCGTGGTTCGAGGCATCGCTTTTCGAGGCGCGCAATGCTGCCTCCGTGCTCGACGCGTTGCAGTCTTTTCATGCTGCGGATGGCGCGTTGACGCTGTGCTCTCGTGCTCTGGTTGACGGGATGGCGTCGGGGTCGTCAATTGCTGCGCAAGCGGGGGAGCCGCAGCAATGGCGGCGTCAGGATGCGTTCGAGGCGTTGGCGACGACGCCTGCCTCGTCGTGGCCGGGTTCAGTGCGTCCGCCGCAGTGTCTGATGGAAGCGTGGCGCATCGAAACGCGGCCAGCAGTGCGGGCGTGGCTCGTCACAGCCAGAGGATTTGGCGCGACGGAAGACGCGCAAAGCTGGCTGCAAATGCAGATTGTGTTCGACGGAACGCGTGTCGAGCGGCATTGGCGGCGCGTCGTTGCGCGGCCGTTTTAACGGGCGAGAGGCAAAACGATGCGACGCGATTCACGCGCCTTTACGTTGCTGGAAATGATGATCGCGCTTGCGGCGGCGGCCATCGTCGCCGCATTTGCGGTTCCGGGCTGGCGCAACCAGATCGCGCGAGGGCATCGCGTCGACGCGGTCACGGCGCTGTATCGCGCGGCGCAGTATGCCGACGCACAGGCAGCCGTTGCGGCGTCATTGCCGGCGGGCTTCGATCAGGCGCCGCCGTCCGGTAGGGCAATTTATCGGCTGAAGCGGCTGGCGGGCGATGAGTCGAACGGCGGCTATGCGATCGTCGCGTCGCCCACACAGACTGGGCCAATGCGCGACGATCCGTGCGGAGCGTTCGTCCTCGACGCCAATGGCACGCGCAGTAACGAATCGGGCGCGGGCCTCTCCACGCAGGCATGCTGGAGCGATCGATGAAGGGGGACGCTCAGTCCGATCGCCGGGCCGTCGAATCAGCCGGTGAGATCGTCTTCGTCAGATGCCGCGCGGCGTGCGCGGACGTCGCCGCCGTCGCGCTGACGGCGCATCTGCTGCCACACGCGCCAGGCTTCGTAGGCGGTGAAGGCGAGGCCGCCCCATTTGACGACGGGCTTCGCCGCGGAGGCGATACCGTCACGCAGCGGCTTGGCCACCACGAACGAGACCAGCGAACTCAAGATCGGATACTGCTTGAGCAGACTGCTCAAGCCGCTGCTGAAAGCGCTCGTCGAACCGGATGCGCTGGCCGCCACGCGGCCGAAACCCGGCACGAGAAAGCGCAGCCAGCTGAAATGCGTCACGGTCTCGCGCAATTCGATGATCGAGGCGGTCATTTCGGCGCGTTCGACGCTCGCGCGCACGAGCAGCAGTTCCTTGCGCAGGGCGCGCATCTGCGGCGTCGAGAGATCGCGGCTATGTGGGCGCGTAGGGCGGAAGGCTTGATCGGGGCGAAGTTGGCTCATGGCGTCGATGCTAGGGTTTGCGAAGGATTTCGCGGTCCTTCTCGAATTCTTCGAGCGTCGCCTGGAACACCAGCGGCGCATTGCGCAGTCCCTGGCGCGCCTTCAACGCGCAGACTAGGGCGGCGAGCGCGTAGATCAGCGTGATCCCGGCGAGCGCCTGCCAGCGATACGTATCCCAGAAAGCGATGGCGATCAGCGCGGTCAGGGCGATCAGCGCCATGGTCGCCAGCATCATCGCCGCGAGTCCGAGGAACAGCACGCCCAGCAGGCGTTCCTTTTCTTCGGCCAGCTCGATGCCGATCAACTCGAGCCGTGTCTGGATGATCGAGAACGCGGAGCCGAGGAGACGGCGCAACGGCCCATGTTCGTGCTGCGAGCGGGTGTCTGTCGTCATGGCGAATGAGGGTTACGCCAACGCGTGCGCGATGGCGGGCGCGCGCAAAAGCTGCGCGAAAAAGCGCCCAGAAAAGACAGGCCGGTGGAGCGCACCGGCCTGCTGTTTGAGCGCTGGGCCGAACCGGTTCGCGCCGATGTGCGGCGCGGCCGGACCGCGAGACGGTGCGGCGACCGTCTCGCGACAACCCCAGCGTGTTACTTGCGGTTGATCAGCAAGCCCACGAGCACGCCGACGCCGGCGGCGATGCCGATCGACGTCCACGGATGTTCGTGGACATAGTCATCGGTGGCGCGCGCCGCCTTCTTGCCCTTCTCGACGACGACGACCTGAACGTCCGCCGCCTTTTCCTTCGCCTGCTTCAGGCGAGAGAGGGCCGTTTCGCGCAGCTCCGAAGCACGTTCGCCCGTGGCGCTCGCCGCTTGCTTGAGCAGGTCCTCTGCATCCGCGAGGACGGTTTTGATATCCGACATCAGCCTCTCCTTATTGACCTCTGACATTGACTGGCTCCCATCGTGTCACATTACGCGTGAATCGTAACAAAGATACGGGCGCTGGCAAGCCTGGCGCGCCGCAGCTGCAGCCCGATCATCGATAAATTGACGCACGATCCGTTCCCGCATCGGCGAATTTCGCTGCTGCATCAAGGATAGCGGGTGTTCACGTTGCTTCACCGCGCTTCTGATTGCTGCGTACGAAAAATCCGAAGGGAGAGACATGGAGTTGATCCGGCACGTAAAGTTTCCGCGCTGCTATTCAAAATTACAAAAACTCATACCAGTGTGAACCGATGTTCGTTCGCGGGGCATATAGCTGCCCTGTATGCTTCAATGTTGTGAATGTCCACTGGCGCATCGGCTGGTCTTGCGCCGCCCACTTCGTTCAAAGGAACCGCACCATGAGTCTTCGTCTTGGCGATATCGCACCCGACTTCGAGCAGGATTCGAGCATTGGCCGCATCAAGTTTCATGAGTGGCTCGGCAATAGCTGGGGCGTGCTGTTCTCGCATCCGGCCGACTTCACGCCGGTCTGCACGACCGAACTTGGCCTGACCGCAAAGCTCAAGGACGAGTTCGAGAAGCGCAATGTGAAGACGATCGCGCTGTCGGTGGATAGCGCCGAGTCGCACAACGAATGGATCAAGGACATCAACGAAACGCAGGCGGCGAGCGTCGGCTTCCCGATTCTCGCGGACGGCGATCGCAAGGTCTCGACGCTGTACGACATGATCCACCCGAACGCCAACGAGACGCTCACGGTGCGCTCGCTGTTCGTGATCGATCCGAACAAGAAGGTGCGACTCATCATCACGTATCCGGCCAGCACGGGCCGCAACTTCGACGAAATCCTGCGCGTGATTGATTCGCTGCAGCTGACCGACCACTACCAGGTGGCCACGCCCGGCAACTGGAAGCAGGGCGATGACGTGGTGATCGTCCCGTCGCTCAAGGACGAAGAGGTTATCAAGCAGAAGTTCCCGAAGGGCTATAAGGCGCTGCGTCCGTATCTGCGTCTCACGCCGCAGCCGAACAAGTAAGCGCTCACCGCGCTCACCGCGTTCACCTGGCCGCATAAAGGAAAAGCGCCGCACGTTCGAAACGTGCGGCGCTTTTTTTACGTAGTGATGCCGAAAGCGACGCTTAGAAGAACGCCTGAATGCCCGTCTGCGCGCGGCCGAGGATCAGCGCGTGAATGTCGTGCGTGCCTTCATACGTGTTCACCACTTCCAGATTCACGAGGTGACGCGCCACGCCGAATTCGTCCGAGATGCCGTTGCCGCCCAGCATGTCACGCGCAAGACGCGCGATGTCGAGCGATTTGCCGCACGAATTGCGCTTCATGATCGAGGTGATTTCGACGGCAGCGGTGCCTTCGTCCTTCATGCGGCCCAGGCGCAGGCAACCTTGCAGGCCGAGCGTGATTTCCGTCTGCATATCGGCGAGCTTTTTCTGGATGAGCTGGTTGGCAGCCAGCGGGCGGCCAAACTGCTTGCGGTCGAGCACGTACTGACGCGCGGTGTGCCAGCACGATTCCGCCGCGCCGAGCGCGCCCCAGGCGATGCCGTAACGCGCCGAGTTCAGGCAGGTGAACGGACCGCGCAGACCCTTCACGCCCGGCATGAGGTTGTCTTCCGGCACGAACACTTCGTCGAGCACGATTTCGCCGGTGATCGACGAGCGCAGGCCCACCTTGCCGTGGATCGCCGGCGCCGACAGACCCTTCCAGCCTTTCTCCAGAATGAAGCCGCGGATGTCATCCTTGCCGTCTTCTTCGAGCTTGGCCCAGACCACGAACACGTCGGCGATCGGCGAATTCGTGATCCACATCTTCGATCCCGAAAGCGAATAGCCGCCGTTCACCTTCTTCGCGCGCGTGACCATGCTGCCCGGGTCGGAGCCGTGGTTCGGCTCGGTCAGACCGAAGCAGCCGATCCATTCGCCGCTGGCGAGCTTCGGCAGATACTTTTCTTTCTGCGCGTCCGAGCCGAATTCGAAGATCGGCACCATCACGAGCGACGATTGCACCGACATCATCGAGCGATAGCCCGAATCCACGCGCTCCACTTCGCGCGCAATCAGACCGTAGGCGACGTAGTTCAGACCCGGGCCGCCGTACTGTTCCGGAATGGTCGGGCCAAGCAGCCCGACTTCGCCCATCTCGCGGAAGATCGAGGCGTCGGTCTTCTCGTGGCGGAACGCTTCGGTCACGCGCGGCGCGAGCTTGTCCTGCGCGTAAGCGGCGGCGGCGTCGCGCACCATGCGTTCGTCTTCGGTGAGCTGCTGGTCGAGCAGCAGCGGGTCTTCCCAATGGAACTGGGCGTGTGCGGCCATGGTGTCTCTCCTGAGTCTCGTAACCTGCTGAACCTCTGATTTACTTCAGCCAGGGAAATTTGCGCTTGACTGGAGTTCCGCTAAGCGGAACAATGTTTTGCAAATTGACTTCAGTGTATCACCAGGCCGCTCATGTCCGCACCAGAAATGAATGCCTCTTCCTCGTTTGCGTCGACGCTGGCTTCCGGTCCAATCGACGAACGCAAATTCGTGGTCGCGCTCGCACGCGGGCTGGAACTGCTGCGCGCGTTCCGTCCGGGCGAAACGCTGCTCGGCAATCGCGATTTCGTCGAGCGCACCGGCTTGCCCAAAGCGACCGTAAACCGCCTCGCGTACACGCTCACCACGCTCGGCTATCTGCGTTTCGACGAATCGCTGGGCAAATATGCGCTCGACGCGGGCGTGCTGTCGCTCGGCTTCGCGCTGCTTTCGGGCACGGATACGCTGGAGCTGGCGCGTCCGCACCTGCGTGCGTTCGCGCGCGAAGTGGGCGCGGCGGTGTCGCTGGGCTGCCGCGACGGTCTGGACGTGATCTATCTGGAGACGATCCGCAGCGAAACGGCGCTCACGCTGGGCCTCGCTTCAGGCTCGCGGCTGTCGATGCTGACGAGTTCGATGGGCCGCGCGTATCTGGCCGTGCAGCCGCTCGACGTGCGCACGGCGCTGTTCGCGGAGCTGGAAAAGGCGGCGCAGGCGGCGGGGGAGGACGGCCCGGCGCTGGTCGCGGCGGCGAAGCGAGAGATCGAAAACTTCGCGAAGGAAGGGGCGTGCTTTTCGTTTCGCGACTGGCACGAGGACGTCAATGCCGTAGCGGTGCCGTTTCGCGAGCCGCGTGAGCGGCGCTGGCTGGTGCTCAGTTGCAGCGGGCCGGCTTCGTCGATGGGACCGGACGTGTTCCGCGAGCGTGTCGCGCCGCTCCTGAAGTCGCTGGCACGCAGGTTGGGCGAAACGGTGTGAAGCGGCGCTAAAAAGAAAAAAGCCGGGAATCTCTCCCGGCTTTTTACTTGCTGCCCGCGTGAGCGGCTCAGTGGTTGAGCTTGCCCAGCAGCAGGAATTCCATCAGCGCCTTCTGGACGTGCAGGCGGTTTTCCGCTTCGTCCCAGACCACGCTTTGCGGGCCGTCGATCACTTCGGCGCTCACTTCCTCGCCGCGGTGAGCGGGCAGGCAGTGCATGAAGAGGGCGTCGGCGTTGGCGCGCGCCATCATTTCCGCATCCACGCACCAGTCGGCGAAGGCCTGCTTGCGCACTTCGTTTTCGGCTTCGAAGCCCATGCTGGTCCACACATCGGTGGTCACGAGGTCAGCGCCTGCGCAGGCTTCGTTCGGATCGGCGAGCACGGTGATGAACGGCTTGCTTTCTTCGGCCACCAGCGCCGGGTCGAGCTGATAGCCCGGCGGCGTGGAGATGCGCAGCTTGAAGTCGAGGATCTGGGCGGCTTCGATCCACGTGTAGAGCATGTTGTTGGCGTCGCCCACCCACGCCACGGTCTTGCCGCGGATCGGGCCGCGATGCTCGTAGAACGTGAAGATGTCAGCCAGCACCTGGCAAGGGTGATACTCGTTCGTCAGGCCGTTGATCACCGGCACGCGCGAGCTTTCCGCGAATCGCTTGATGATGTCCTGGCCGAACGTGCGGATCATGATGATGTCGACCATGCGCGAGATGACCTGCGCGGAGTCTTCGATCGGCTCGCCGCGGCCAAGCTGCGTGTCGCGCGTGTTCATGAACACGGCGTGGCCGCCCAGCTGGAAGATGCCCGCTTCGAACGAAAGTCGCGTGCGCGTCGAGTTCTTCTCGAAGATCATCGCGAGCGTGCGGTCGTGCAGCGGATGGTAGGTCTCGTAGCTCTTGAACTTGCGCTTCAGGATGCGCGCGCGCTCCAGCACATAGTCATATTCTTCAAGAGAGAAATCCGAGAACTGCAGGTAATGGCGTATGGTCCGGGAGGTCATGAAGCGAAAACGGCGCCCGATCCGGCCTCGAACTGCAGGAAAGGGCCGGCGACGCCGCTGCGGTTGGTGGTAAGTCAAAGCAGCATAAAGGATTTTGCGGAATTTGACGAGTTGGCGAAAAGGCGGCGCCCGATCGGGTGGGCGCGCCGTCAAAGTTGCGCGAGGAGCTAAAGTTGTCTGCGCATCAGGCCGTCAAGTGTCCTGTGTGCGGTGCGTCAAAAGGTGCGCTGCGCTATAATCCGATAGATTTTTCAGGCACGGCAGAAGGCTGGATGTGCTGGGCGCGCACACGATGCGAAGCCCGCGCAAAGCCCGCCGCAGCGGCCTGTGCGCCGGCACCACCGCTGAGCCGGTCCGCACGCAGCGACGTCACACAGGTACTCCTACATGGCCGAAGAAGCCCCAACCGAATACTTCATTCAAGGCATCACCAGCAAAGGGAAGAAGTTTCGTCCGAGCGACTGGTCGGAGCGTCTGGCGGGTGTGATGTCGAGCTTCGGGCCGAAAGCGTCGGCGAACGCGCGCGGGCCGAATGCCTATCTGCGCTATTCCCTCTACGTGCGCCCGACGATGATCGGCGACCTCAAGGTGGTGGTGCTCGATTCGCGTCTGAAGGATATCGAGCCGATGGCGTTCAACTTCGTGCTGAACTTCGCCAAGGACAACGATCTTCTGGTGACCGAGGCCTGCGAACTGCCGCACGATCACGCTACGCAGCAGAGCGGGGAAGTGAAGCGCTAAGGCGTTGCCCCCGCAGCAATATAGAAAAAACGACCCGCACATGCGGGTTTTTTTACGTCTGGAATCCGGGCTCGTGCTTGTAAGCCGCCGCGAGCGGGCACAAAAAAACCCGCCGAAGCGGGTTTTTTGCACAGCGCCAGGTTGAACCTGAAACGCTTAGGCCATTGCCTTGACAGCAGCAGCCAGACGGCTCTTATGACGAGCAGCCTTGTTCTTGTGGACGATCTTCTTGTCCGAGATGATGTCCAGCGTCTTTGCCGAAGTCTTCAGGATTTCAGCAGCAGCAGCCTTGTCGCCTGCGTCGATTGCCTTGCGGACAGCCTTGATAGCCGTGCGGAACTTCGAGCGCAGTGCCGAGTTGTGTGCGTTTTGCTTGGTAGCCTGGCGAGCGCGCTTGCGTGCCTGTGCGGAATTTGCCATTACTCTTTCCTTGATTATCTGGGCGCGTACTTGCCGACGCCCGTTGCCTGGATTCGCGCCTGGGTTTGGACCCAGACACAAAACGGTATTTGCCGGTAGACGCGAATCTCTAGAATCCTGTCTGCCCGCCACATTCCTTGTGCCGAAACGTCAGGGGCTGTCGTGGACAACCGCCTTGGCGCTTCCTTTCCAGAACGCGTCCCAGCCCCATTTGAGGCCGGGAATCGGCGATTATAGCAACGAAATCATGGACGTGGCAATCGCCAGGCGATGCCCAACGCTGGGACGGCAGGGGACAGAACATTAAAGCGGTCGCCGGATCTTTTACGACGCGGTCACAATGCGGCCCCTTCGCGATCCCAAGTTACAAGTTGTCACGCCGCCATTCGCATCCCGAAAGCCGCCCAGCGGCGAACGGTCAAATGGCACCCGTATAATAAGCGCCCCATGAATCTATTCCGAGCCCTGCTGACGGTCAGCGGCTTCACGCTGCTGTCTCGCGTGACCGGACTGGCCCGCGAGACGCTGATCGCCCGAGCATTCGGCGCGAGTCAGTACACCGACGCCTTTTACGTCGCGTTCCGCATTCCCAACCTGCTGCGCCGCATTTCGGCCGAAGGCGCGTTTTCGCAGGCCTTCGTGCCGATCCTCGCGGAGTTCAAGAACCAGCAAGGTCACGACGCCACGCGCGCGCTAGTCGATGCCACATCGACCGTGCTCGCGTGGGTGCTCGCCTTCCTGTCGGTGCTGGGCATCGTCGGCGCGTCGTTCGTCGTGACCGTGGTCGCGTCGGGCCTCAAGAGCGACGGGCAGGCCTACCAGCTTGCCGTCACGATGACGCGCATCATGTTCCCGTACATCGTGTTCATTTCGCTGACGTCGCTCGCGTCCGGCGTACTCAACACTTACAAGCAGTTCTCGCTGCCCGCGTTCGCGCCGGTGCTGCTCAACGTCTCGTTCATCACCGCCGCGGTGGCGTTCGCGCCGCGCATGCATCAGCCGGTCTTCGCGCTGGCGTGGGCGGTGATCGTCGGCGGGGTGCTGCAGTTCCTCGTGCAGTTGCCGGGGCTCAAGCGCATCGACATGATGCCGCGCATCCATCTGAACCCGCTCAAGGCGCTCGCGCACCGCGGCGTCAAGCGCGTGCTCGCGAAAATGGTGCCGGCCATGTTCGCGGTGTCCGTGGCGCAGATCAGCCTGATCATCAACACGAACATTGCCTCGCGCCTCGGCCCGGGCGCGGTGTCGTGGATCAACTACGCCGACCGCCTGATGGAGTTCCCCACGGCGCTGCTGGGCGTGGCGCTCGGCACGATCCTGCTGCCGTCGCTGTCCAAGGCGCACGTCGATGCCGATCCGCACGAGTATTCCGCGCTGCTCGACTGGGGCCTGCGCGTGACCTTCCTGCTGGCCGCGCCGTCGGCGGTTGCGCTGTTTTTCTTCGCCGAACCGCTCACCGCCACGCTGTTCCACTACGGCAAGTTCGACGCCAACTCGGTCATCATGACGGGCCGCGCACTGGCGGCGTACGGCGTGGGGCTGATCGGCCTCATTCTCATCAAGATCCTCGCGCCCGGTTTCTACGCGCGCCAGGACATCAAGACGCCCGTGAAGATCGGCGTGGGCGTGCTGATCGCCACGCAGATCAGCAACTACATTTTCGTGCCGATCTTCTCGCACGCGGGCCTGACGCTTTCGGTGGGCCTGGGCGCCTGCATGAACGCGCTGCTGCTCTTTATCGGCCTGCGCCGCCGTGGCATCTATATGCCGTCCGCGGGCTGGACGACGTTCTTCGTGCAACTGATCGGGGCATGCCTCGTGCTGGCAGGCGCCATGCACTGGTGCTCGATCAGCTATGACTGGATTGGCCTGCGCCACGAGCCGCTCGCGCGCATTCTGCTGCTCGGGTCCTGCCTCGTGCTGTTCGCGACGCTATATTTCGGTATGCTTTGGCTGATGGGCTTCAAATACGGCTACTTCAAGAGGCGCACGAAGTGACGACGATGAACTCGCGGGTCCTGGACTATTTCAGCGCGCTCGTCGCGGAAGACGAAAGCCTGCCGCTCACCGAAGCGGCGCTGTCGATCGCGCAGGATGCCTACCCCGATCTCGATCTGCAAGGCACGCTCGCCGAAATCGACGAGCTTGCGCTGCGCGTGAGCCGTCGCCTGCCTGAAGGCGCGGACGTGCGCCAGCAGATCGCGTTTCTGAACCGCGTGTTCTTTCGCGAGATGGGCTTCGCGGCCAATCTCAACGACTTCCTCGATCCGGACAACAGCCATCTGCACGTGGTGCTGCGCCGCCGGCGCGGCATTCCGATTTCGCTCGCTGTGCTCTATCTGGAGATAGCGGGCCAACTGGGTCTGCCGGTGCAGGGCGTGTCGTTTCCCGGCCACTTTCTGCTGCGCGTGGCGTTGCCCGACGGCGACGCGATGCTCGACCCCACCACCGGCCGCGCGCTGACCGAATCCGACATGGTCGATATGCTTGAGCCCTACGTGGCCAACGCCGGCGATTCCGTCGCCCGCGCGCTGCGCATGCTGCTCGAACCGGCCACGCGGCGCGAGATCGTCGCGCGCATGTTGGGCAATCTCAAATCTGTCTATCTTCAGACCGAACGCTGGGAGCGTTTGCTGGCCATCCAGCAGCGCCTCGTCATCCTGCTGCCGGACAGCATCGAGGAAGTTCGCGACCGTGGCTTCGCTTATGCGCGGCTCGAATACGTGCGGCCCGCGCTCGAAGATCTGGAGACGTATCTCGACGAGCGCCCAGACGCCGCCGATGCGACCGTGGTCGAATCGCAGTTGCAGGAGTTGCGACAGCGGATGCTCGATAACGACTGACGCTGTGCGCTTCGCCATCAAAAAAGCCCGCCGAAGCGGGCTTTTTTGCGTCAAATCGCGTCGCCGATGCAGGCTTACTTCGGCTGCATGCGAATCGCGCCGTCGAGGCGGATCACTTCGCCGTTGAGCATCGGGTTCTCGAAGATCTGCTTGACCAGCATTGCGTACTCGTCGGGCTTGCCCAGACGCGAGGGGAAGGGCACCATCGCGCCCAGCGCATCTTGCACTTCCTTGGGCATGCCCAGCAGCATCGGCGTTTCAAAGATGCCGGGCGCGATGGTCATGACGCGGATGCCGCTGCGCGACAGATCGCGTGCGACCGGCAGCGTCATGGCGACCACGCCGCCCTTGGACGCCGCATAGGCCGCCTGGCCGATCTGGCCGTCATACGCCGCCACGGAAGCGGTATTGACGATCACGCCGCGCTCGCCGCCCTCGTTGGGCGCGGTCTGCGCGATTGCGGCGGCCGCCAGGCGGATCATGTTGAAGGTGCCGATCAGATTGACCGAGATGGTCTTGCTGAACGCGTCGAGCGGATGCGGGCCGTCCTTGCCGACGGTCTTGATCGCGGGCGCGATACCCGCGCAATTCACCAGACCGCGCAGCGTGCCCAGCGCCGTAGCGGCGGCCACGGCTTTGGCGCCGTCTTCTTCGCTGGCGACGTTGCACTTCACGAACACGCCGCCCAGTTCCTGGGCGAGCGCGTGGCCGGCTTCCTCGTTGAGATCGGCGAGCACGACCTTGCCGCCTTCGGCCGCAATCAGGCGCGCCGAAGCCGCACCGAGGCCCGAAGCGCCACCGGTGATCAGAAATACGTTGTCGCGGATTTGCATCTGTCTTCCTCCTTGCTGCTCGATGGCATTGCGATGGTTTTGTTATGGGCGATGCAGGGACCGGCCCACGACTCATCGGCGAAACTTAGTGCCGCAGCGCAAGAGGAGAGTGGCCGGCCAGAAAGCAAAACGGGCGAGGCCGGCGGTGTCGCCGGGCCTCGCCCGGCTTTGGCCGGCTAGAGACGTTTTACGGTCTTACTTGAGGGCGTCGAATGCGCGGTTGCGGATTTCGTCCACGCTGCCCAGACCCGAGATCGCGCGATATTGCGGCGCCTGCAGGCCGTTTTCTTCACCGCGCTTGGCCCATTCGCTGTAGTAGCTGATGAGCGGCTTGGTTTGCGCGACGTACACGTCGAGACGCTTGCGAACCGTCTCTTCCTTGTCGTCGTCGCGTTGCACGAGCGCTTCGCCCGTCACGTCGTCCCGGCCCTCTTCCTTCGGCGGATTGAACTTGACGTGGTACGTGCGGCCCGACGCCGGGTGCATGCGGCGACCGCTCATACGCGTGATGATTTCGTCGAACGGCACGTCGATCTCGAGCACGTAGTCGATCGCGACGCCGGCCTGCTTCATCGCTTCTGCCTGGGGCAGCGTGCGCGGAAAGCCGTCGAACAGATAACCGTTCTTGCAGTCGTCTTCCTTCAGACGTTCCTTCACCAGGTTGATGATGAGTTCGTCCGTCACGAGTTCGCCCGCGTCCATGAAGCGCTTCGCTTCGAGGCCGAGCGGCGTGCCCGCCTTGACCGCCGCGCGCAGCATGTCGCCGGTCGAGATCTGCGGAATGCCGAACTTCTCTTTGATGAAGGTTGCCTGGGTTCCCTTGCCCGCGCCGGGGGCGCCCAACAGGATCAAACGCATTTCAACTTTCTCCGATCTGTGTGAATTCTTGCGGCGCGGCGGCTGCCCTTGATGAAGGTTCAGGGCGGCATCTGCGGCGTCGTGCGTCTCCTACCCGTTTGCTCGTGCCCGACACGCCTCTCGCATCATGTCAGAGGCCGGTGGCGCCGTGCCAGACCCGCGCATGCCTTTAGCGCCGGAAATGGAATCCGGCGCGGCGCACTGGGTGGCAACTAGCCTCGGAAGGCTGCGAGCAAAACCGGGCAACGGTGGGGGAAACCCCCACGCACAAAGGCTTGGACGGCTCGCGCAAACAATTGATTATGCCATGGGTTTTTCGGCCCACCAGCGCTATTAAGGTCGGAATAACGCCTGTACACGGGCGAGGTCGGCGGGCGTGTCGACGCCGGGCGCCGGCGCTTCATCCGTGACCAGCACCGCGATGCGCTCGCCGTGCCACATCGCGCGCAGTTGTTCGAGCGCTTCCACCTGCTCGATCGGCGACTGCGCGAGGCCCGGATAGGCGCGCAGGAATTTGGCCCGGTAGGCATACAGGCCGATATGCCGATAAACCGTCGCCGGGGCAGGCGGGGCGGGCATCGCGGCCAGATCGAGACGGCCCGGCGACCAATGCGGCTGCCAGGCGTCGCGCGCCCAGGGAATGGGGGCGCGCGAGAAGTAGAGCGCCACGCCGCGCGCATCGAGCACCACCTTCACGACGTTCGGGCTGAAGATCTCGTCCGAGGCCGTGATGGGGTGGGCGGCCGTGGCGATCGCGCACTCGGGGTGAGCGGCCAGGTGCGACGCCACGTCGCAGATCAGCGCGGGGTCGATCAGCGGCTCGTCGCCCTGAACATTGACCACGATCAAATCATCGTTCCAGCCGAAGTGCTCGGCGACTTCCGCGAGGCGATCCGTGCCCGAGGGATGGTCGGCGCGCGTGAGCACGGCTTCGAAGCCATGCTGGCGTGCGGCGTCCAGCACGCTCTGGGCGTCCGAGGCCACCAGCACCTGCTGGGCGCCCGATTCGCGGGCGCGCTCGGCCACGCGCACGACCATCGGCTTGCCGCCGATATCGGCGAGCGGCTTGTTCGGCAGCCGGGTGGACGCAAGACGCGCCGGCACGACGGCGATAAAGGATTGCACGGGAGTGGTCATGACCGGTTCGGGCGAGGTGAGGCGGCGAGGTGAGGCTAGTAAGGCGCAGGCCGACGGGTCAGGCCGAAGCGGGGCCGTTCGGATCGACGGGTGTGCCTTCGACGGTCTGACGGGCTTCGTCGACGAGCATGACGGGTATGCCGTCGCGGATCGGATAAGCGAGCTTGTCGGCGCTGCAGATCAGTTCCTGCGCGGCGCGATCGTAGCTGAGCGGGCCCTTGCAGATCGGGCAGACCAAAATTTCAAGCAGACGGGCGTCCACGGAGTTTCTCCACAACCAGGGTGATAAGGCGATGATCGAGCGCGGCTTGCACAGGGACAACCCAGATGCGCGCGTCGTTCCAGGCCCCCAATTTTACTGCATCCTTTTCGGTGACCAGGATGGCGTCGGCATCGATATCGGCGAACGGGTTCGAGGTGTAGTCGTAATGGTCGGGCAGCGGCAGCGTTTGCGGCGCGAGACCGGCCGCGCGCAAGGTGGCGAAAAAGCGCTCCGGCGAGCCGATGCCGGCCGCCGCGACGAGGCGCTGCGGCGCGCTGTTTGTGGTGTTTGCGCTGTTCGCGCCCGACTGCCCCGTGCCGAACTGCGCGAGCGGGCGGCGCAGTGCCGGGTTTGCCAGATGCCAGGCTTCGCCTGGCTCCAGCTTGAGCGCGAAGGTGTTGGGCCAATCGGGTAGGGCGCGCTCGAACGGATTGTTGATGAGCGTGGCGTCGCGGTGCCGCGAAAGCGGTTCGCGCAGCGGACCGGCGGGCAGCAGGAAGCCGTTGCCGCCCAGCCGGTGATCGAACACCACGAGTTCGAAGTCGCGTACGAGGCGATAGTGCTGCAGGCCGTCGTCGCTCACGATCACATCGACGTCGCGATGCGCCGCGCACAGGGCCTGCGCCGCCGCCACGCGGTCGGGCGAGACCCACACGGGCACGCCGGTGCGGCGGGCGATCAGCAACGGTTCGTCGCCGCAGGCGCGGGCGGACGTGGATGCCGTCACGGCGGTGGGGCGCTCGATTTTCGCGCCGTAGCCGCGCGATACAACGCCGGGCGAGTAGCCCGCCGCGCGCAGCGCTTCGACGAGCGCGATCACCGTGGGCGTCTTGCCCGTACCGCCCACCGTCACGTTGCCCACCACCACGACCGGCACGCCCACGCGCACCGATTTGAGCCAGCCGGCCGCAAAGGCCGCGCGGCGCGCGCCGCTCACGGCTGCGAACACGGCGGCCAGCGGCGAGAGCACCCACGCGAGCGGGCCGCGCTCCTGCCATGCGCGCGCAATCGTGCTTTCGGTGCGTGCCTTGAAGTCGGCGAGAGGCGTGCTCATCGGCAGGCGCGGGGTATCGGGTTCGCGTCCGATGCGGGCATCGGACGGCAGGACGGCATGGGCATCGGAGCGGTTCTCCTGTTCGGAAGGGGCGCACGGCGCGAGAGAGCGGCGATCGGTCTGTGTAGGCCGTTGCGTGGCCAACCGCGGACCAATCTGAGGCCGACGTGAACCTGGCACTCTAGCGCGGGTGGGTGAGGGGCGGCAAGCCGCGTGGCCGTTTGCGCCAAGGTGGTGAAAGATTTGCGCCAGTCGGCATTGGCGACGGATTGCTGCAAGAGGACGGCCGAATCTGGAGCATGATACTAATTTTTAGTATCATTGTTTCTTACGCATTCGCATGAAAGCCAGACACGAAAGGACGCTTGAGCACATTTTCTCGCGCCCGACGCCAGCGGGCGTCAGGTGGGCCGACGCTGTGGCGCTGATGCGCGAACTGGGCGCGGAAATCGAAGAGCGCGAAGGTTCTCGCGTCGCGATTTTCCTGTTTGGCCAGATCAAGGTGATGCATCGCCCTCATCCGTCGCCGGATATGGACAAAGGTGCGGTTACGTCGCTGCGAAGGTGGTTCGAAGACAATGGAGTGAAGCCGTGATCAACATCATGAAAATTGCTGGCCACAAGGCCGTCATCGCCTACGATCCGGACATCGACATGTTTCGCGGTGAATTCGTGGGGCTGAACGGTGGCGCCGACTTTTACGCGACCGACGTCGCCGGTTTGCATCTCGAAGGCGAGCAATCGTTGAAGGTATTTCTCGAAGAATGTGAGCGGCGCAACGTCGAGCCCTACAAGCAGTATTCCGGTCGTTTCGTCCTGCGCACTTCGTCCCACGCGCATGAGGCGGCGGCGACCGCGGCGGCGGCTCAGGGCATGAGCCTGAACCAATGGGCGGCAAACATTCTAGAACAGGCCGCCACGGCCGACTGACGCAGCATTTCACGTAAACCGCTATTCTCCCTTCCCCCGGAAATTCCACGCCCTGTGGACAACTTTGTGGAGAAGTCGGTGCCGGGCGGCCGCAAAGGCCCGTTCGTGCGCCTTTCCATCGGTGTAAGGTACGGATGGGCGAATAAAAATCCTATTTGAATCAATGGGATAGATCGTATTTTAGCGTTTGCGCGGTATCCGTCGCAAATATGACAATTCATGTAGCCAATGTGGAAACATCGCCGCGCCCGCGCGCTGGGAGCGTTTCCTGCTGGACTCCGGCCCCCTGAACGGTCTATCGTCTGGGCGGGCCGCCTCGCGTCCGCTGCTTATCCACACCCTCTGCCATGTTCTCCGATCGCCTTTCTTCTCCGCCTGGCGGCGACGTCGTCGTCCCGGTTTCGGCGCTCAATCGCGCCATTGGCGCCATGCTCGAGCGCAGCTTCCCGCTTGCCTGGATTTCCGGCGAAGTGTCGAATTTCACGCGCGCCGCGAGCGGTCACTGGTACTTCTCGATCAAGGACGCGCAGGCGCAGATCCGCTGTGTGATGTTCCGCGGCCGTGCCCAGTACGCCGAATTCACGCCGCGCGAAGGCGACCGCATCGAGGTGCGCGCGCTCGTCACGATGTACGAGCCGCGCGGCGAACTCCAGTTGAACGTCGAGGCGGTACGCCGCACCGGGCAGGGGCGCCTCTACGAAGCCTTCCTGCGCCTGAAGGCCCAGCTCGAAGCCGAAGGCCTCTTCGACGAAGCGCGCAAGCGCGAACTGCCCACGCATCCGCGCGCCATCGGCGTGATTACGTCGATGCAGGCCGCCGCGCTGCGCGACGTGCTCACCACACTGTGCCGCCGCGCGCCGCATGTGCCGGTGATCGTCTATCCGGCGCCGGTGCAGGGCGCGGGCTCGGCGGAAAAGCTCACGGCGATGCTGGAGACCGCCAACGCGCGCAACGAAGTCGATGTGATCGTGCTGTGCCGCGGCGGCGGCTCGATCGAGGATCTCTGGTCGTTCAACGACGAAGCGCTGGCGCGCGCGATTGCGGCGAGCGGGATTCCGGTCGTGAGCGGCGTGGGCCACGAAACCGATTTCACCATCGCCGATTTCGCCGCCGACGTGCGTGCGCCCACGCCTACCGGCGCTGCCGAACTGGTGAGCCCGCAGCGCGTGCTGCTGCTGCGCGAGCTGGATCAACGTCACGCGACGCTCGCGCGTGGGTTTGGCCGCCTGATGGAACGCCGCGCGCAGCAACTCGACTGGCTCGCGCGGCGGCTGGTGTCGCCGGCCGAGCGCCTGGCGCAGCAGCGCTCGCATCTGCGTCAACTGGCAATCCGGCTGGCATCGGCGGGTTCGCGCTCGACCGCGCAGGCGCGCGCGAGCTTTAACGTCGTGCAGATGCGCTGGCAGCGCACGCGTCCGGACGCGGCGGCGCAGCGCGTCCAGGTCGAAGCGCTCGAACGACGTCTGGACGCCGCGTTTTCGCGTGGTCGCGAACGTGCCGTTGCGCGTGTGTCGGAACTTTCGGCGCGGCTCGAAGTGCTCAGTCCGCAGCGCACCCTGGAACGCGGCTATGCGGCGCTGCTCGACGCGCAGAGCGGGGCCGCCGTGCGCGCGCCGACGGCGCTCAAGCCGGGCAAGCGCCTGACCGTGCATCTCGCCCAGGGCAGCGCCGATGTTGCGCTCGCCGATGTGCAGCCGCGTCTGTCCGAAGGTTTCTGAAGCCGTTTCGAAAAACCGTCTTACGGGCGCGTTGCGAGGCTGGCAACGCCGCGGCAATGGCGCCTGCAACGCTTTTGCAATCTTTGCAGGCGATGCTGGAAGCGCGGCGCTCGGGCAGCGGGCGCGCTGCATGCGCATAACGCGACGCATAGACAGCATTTGCACTGTCCGGACAACGCCTTGCGCCAACCGGACAGCAGCCATGCCGCCCGTGCGGCGAGCTGGTACGGCGAGGCCGCAGAGGTTCACCCGACGCACTCGAAAGCCGCTGAAAACAGGCGTGAAAGCCTTGTCCGGCGCATGTTCGGCATAATGTCCGCTGGTTTGCGGGGTTATTCCAACTCGCCTACAATCGAGTGCTCAATGCCGGTCTATACGTAGAATTTCACGTAGTTCACGTAGAACTTCAAGCAGAACTCCCCATAACACGACGAAGGAACCGCATCATGTCATTTACGCTCCCGCCGCTGCCGTTCGCGAAGAACGCTCTTGCTCCGAACATGTCGGAAGAGACGCTCGAGTTCCACTACGGCAAGCATCACCAGGCTTACGTCACCAACCTGAACAACCTGATCCCGGGCACCGAGTTCGAAAAGCTTTCGCTCGAAGAGATCGTCAAGAAGTCGTCGGGTGGCGTGTTCAACAACGCAGCCCAGGTCTGGAACCACACGTTCTTCTGGAACAGCCTCTCCCCGCAAGGCGGCGGCGCACCGACGGGCGCGCTGGGCGACGCGATCAACGCAAAGTGGGGCTCCTACGACGCGTTCAAGGAAGCGTTCTCGAAGGCTGCAGTCGGCAACTTCGGTTCGGGCTGGACGTGGCTCGTGAAGAAGGCTGACGGCTCGCTCGACATCGTGTCGACCAGCAACGCTGCTACGCCGCTCACGACCGACGCAACCGCGCTGATCACGATCGACGTGTGGGAACACGCTTACTACATCGACTACCGCAACGCGCGTCCGAAGTTCGTCGAAGCGTACTGGAACATCGTGAACTGGGACTTCGCAGCGAAGAACTTCGCGTAAGTCTTTCGGTTCGCGCGCCGTGTAGTCATTGCGCGGCGCCGTAAAAAAAGCCCTCGATTCGCATCGAGGGCTTTTTTGTTTGCTACGCGCGCCTTAGTGACGCTTTAGCGCCGATTACGCCAGTGCGGCGATCGTTTGCTCCGTCGAGCGCACATGGCCCATGTGGCGGAACAGTTTGTCGAACGTGAAGTGATGCATCTCTTCGTTGAGCGCCGACGTCGCGTCTTCGACGAAAACCAGCTTGAAGCCGAAGTCGAAGGCCGCGCGCGCGGTGGACTCCACGCCGAAGTTGGTCGCGATGCCGCCGAGCACGATCGTGTCGATGCCGCGGCGACGCAACTGCTGTTCGAGATTGGTGCCGTAGAACGCGCCCCATTGGCGCTTGGCGACGATCACGTCGCCGTCCTGCGCACCGATTTCCGGCACCAGCTCGGAAGCGATGGCCGGGGCGAGCGGCGCGTCGGGCGTGCGCGTGGGCGCATCGGCGGGCAGTGCGAGAATTTCGTTGAGCAGCACGTGCACCCAGACGACCGTGCCGCCTTTGGCGCGCAACGCATCGGCGAGCGCGCGACCTTTTTCGACCACTTGCGCGCCGCTATGGGGCGCGATGGGGCGGCTCACGATACCGTGTTGCAGATCGATCATCACGAGCGCGGTCTTGCGCGGATCGAGCGAGAGGGAAGAGAGAGCTTGCGTCATGGTGCACCATTATGTGAGGATAGCCTCACATATAATACACGAATGTGAGGGAGGACTCAGATATGGCGGCCACACCGCTGCGGCCAGGCGCTGCGTCTAGTGTGTCGAAGGATGCGTCAAAGGAAGCCGCGCGCCGCGTGCCGCGCCAGGAACGCGCTGCGCGCACCGTTGAGGCGCTGCTCGAAGCGGCGGCGCAGGACTTTGCCGAACGCGGTTTCGAGGGCGCGACCATGACGCAGATCGCGCAGCAGGCGGGCGTGTCGATCGGCGCGGCGTACCAGTATTTCCGCAACAAGGACGAGCTTGCGCTGGCGCTGCGTCAGCAGTATGGCAACGACATGGATGCGCGCTGGAGCGCTTTTATCGAAGCCCAGGCCGATGAACCCGCCTTGCCGCCCGCGCAGCTTGCCGAGCGCCTGTTCGACATGATGGTCGATCTGATGGACACCTTTCCGGCGTATTTGCCGTTGTTGTCCGCGTCGCTCGACTTCCGGCGCGATGCCGCCGCGCGCAACAAGCTGCGACTGCGGTTTTCGACACTGTTTCGCCGCTACAACGAAGCGCTGTCCGCCGACGAGGCCTACCGTATCGCCGAAGTCATGCTGCAGGTGGTCAAGAGTCTGAACCCGCTTTACGCCGCCGCGAAGCCCAGGGAGCGCAAGCTGCTGGTGGCCGAATACAAGGGCGTGCTGGCGGCGTGGCTGGCGGTTCGCCTGGTGTAACGCTGCTAGTGCTAGCGCGGCAGGTGTTCGTCGCGCGCATGCAGCACGCGGTCGATCAGACCGTATTCCGCCGCCGCCTCCGACGACATGAAATGATCGCGGTCGGTGTCGCGCACGATGTCGGCGATGTCGCGGCCGGTGTGCGCGGCCAGCATCGCGTTCAGGCGCTCGCGCTGATACAGCACCTCGCGCGCCTGCACTTCGACATCGGCGGCCGTGCCCTGGCTGCCGCCCGAAGGCTGATGGATCATGATGCGGGCGTTCGGCAGTGCGAAGCGTTTGCCGCGCGTACCGGCGGCCAGCAGAAACGATCCCATGCTGGCGGCGAAACCGGTGCATAGCGTGGAGACATCGGGCTTCACGAACTGCATGGTGTCGTGGATCGCCATGCCGTCATAGACCGAGCCGCCCGGCGAGTTGATGTACAGGCTGATGTCTTTCTCCGGATTTTCGGCTTCGAGAAACAGCAGTTGAGCGACCACGACGCTCGCTGTCTGCTCCGTTACCGGGCCGACCAGAAACACGATCCGTTCGCGCAGCAGACGCGAGTAAATGTCGTAGGCCCGTTCGCCGCGGCCTGAGGTTTCGATGACGGTTGGCACCAGGTTGAGCGCTTGCGGCGCGATTGCTGCATGATGCTGGAGGTTGGCGTGCATGGGAGGCCTCGGGTGGAGTTGGGCGCAGCACGGTCTGGCTGGGCCACTGCCTTCAAGACGCGCCTCGCGTCCCGCGTGTGACGGGAATATTTTTGCCGATGGCTGTCACATCGGCGCTGCGCCGGACGTCATGAGGGAAGGACGGCGCGGGCCGTCCGCGAAAACAGGGCGCGGGTCGTGGGTGCGCCAGGCAAAGGAGCGACGCGAATGACGTTGATCGACGAAATGCGCAATCAGGAGCAGATGCAGACGCCAACTCTGACTCAGACGCACGAAGCGCCCGCATGGGACGAGGCGCGCCGCGCGTGCGCGTTCGAGAAAGAGCGTGCGCGCCTGCTGGCGCTGGCCGCGCGCGTGCTGGGCAGTCGCGCGGAGGCCGAAGACGTCGTGCAGGACGCGTGGTTTCGCTGGCGTGACGCCGACGCCGCAGCGGTCCACACGCCGCAGGCATGGCTCGCCACGGTGACGGTGCGCCTCGCCATCGACCGGGTGCGCAAGCTACGCCGCGACAGCGCAGCCACAGCCGCGCTCGCGGGCGAACTCTCCTGGCTGGATGGCTGCGCGCCATCGGCGGAAGAAACCGGTTTGCGCGCCGCGCATCTCTCGCAGGCGTGGCTGATGTTGCTGGATCGGCTCGGGCCGCTGGAGCGGGCCGTGTTCGTGCTGCGCGAGGCTTTCGAGTGCGATTACGCCGAGATTGCCGCGCTGACCGGCTGTACGCTCGCGCATTGCCGCCAGATCGTGCATCGCGCGCATGGCCGGCTGTCGCGCGAGGCGAGAGAATCCGCGCCTGCCGATGCGGCGCAGCACGCGCGCACGGTCGAGCGCTTGCGCGAAGTGCTGCACGCGCAGGATCGGCCTGGCTTGATGGATCTGCTAGGGGTGACCGCGACCGCGCTGGCGAGTGCTTCCGCGTCCCGCCTGCCTCGCGCACTGCGCGTCGAAACGCTCGCGCTCGACGGTGAGCCTGGCGTCGCGCTGATCGCCGAAGACGGGGCGTTGTGCGCCTGGCTGCACCTGCGCGAACGCCAGCGCAGTGGCGACGGCGGCGTCATGCCCGTGGTCTGCATGGGCGGATCGGCCACGTTGGAGAACGCAAATCGTGCGTTCGGCGGCGCGGCGGTGCGCGCCGTGCTGGCCCAATACCGCCACTACACACAGCACGCGGCGTCGAACGAAGCCGCGCTCGCCGTTCTCGCCTAGCCGCGTTGCGCGGCTTCCCAGTTGATGTCGACGCATAGCACCTGCAGGCCGTGCGCCGTCTGCGCGGCGATCGAGGCCGTCACGCACAGGTGGGCCTCGTTGATCGACAGATAGGGCGGCGTGAACTGTACGCTGCCCGGCGCCTTCATCGCGCCGATAAAGTACGGCCGGCGTTCCCAGCTTGCGCCTTCGGAATGCAATAGCGGACGGAAGCGCTTGGCGCGCTGCGAGGTGCGGCCGTCCGGCAGCACGTTGTCGCCGATCTGGCGGCCCGAGGCGTCCAGCAGGAAGCTGCGCGCCGTCTCGGCGAGGCCGAGCAGCGGCAGGGTGGCGTCGCCCATGCTCGCGCCGGCGGCCAGCTGTGCCGCCGCCGCTTCGAGGGCGCTGACATATGGCGCGAGACGCGCGCACTGGGTCCGCTCGCGTGCGCTCACGCGCTCGCGCAGGCGTGCTGACAGATCGTCCATCAACTGCGCGGCGACGGCCGGTGGCACCGGCTCCACGTCGGGCCGCGCGAAGTGCGCGCCCTGCACGAAATCCGCGCCGCTTTCCAGCGCGATCAGCGCGTCGCGCTCGGTCGACAGTCCGCCCACCAGCACCAGCTGGCCGGACTCATGCAGCATCGACACCAGACCTGGCAGCACGCGCTCGATGTGCGCGTGGCGGCTCGCCTGCGCCAGCAGACTGCGGTCGAGCGTGACGATATCCGGGCGCAGTTGCCATACGCGGTCGATGTTCGAATGCTTGGCGCCGAAGCCGTCCAGCGCGATCACGAAACCGGCCTTGCGCAGCGAATCGATGATCTCGGCGAAACGCGAATTCTCGCCGCCCGCCTGTTCGGAGACTTCCAGCACCACGCGCTGCGGTGGCAGGCCGAGCGCCTTGATGCCGGCGAGCAGGGCGTCGCCGTAGCTCGTGTCCATCAGCGCGGCGGGATGCAGGCTCAGGAACAGCCATTCGTCATGCGAATCGAAGGCGTTGAAATTGCCCAGATGCAGCGATTCGGCCAGACGGCCGAGTTCGAGCAGGTCGCCGCGGCGCGCCGCCTGGGTGAAGACCTCCTGCGACGGCACCTGCTGGCCCTGTTCGTCGTGCGCGCGCAGCGACGCGTGATAGCCGATCGCGCGGCGGTGGGCGACCGAAAACACCGGCTGGAACACACTGAAAACGGTGTATCCGCCGTAGAGCACGGTGCGCCGGGCGCCTTCTTCGCCCGCGATGGGGCGCGACTGGTAGCCGGGGGGATCGAGGTCGATCATGCTGTTCATAGGCCTGAATGGCGCGCGCTCTGGGTGGTGCCGGAGTCGTCCCTGTCGGGCCGTCCCGAACCTTGCGCGCGATCCTCAAGTTTACATTACTGGATAGGCGTGCAAAAAGTATGCGCGTTCAGGCACAAGGCGGATCGGATGATTCGCGCGGGATATCGACGATATTGAGACGCCGGGCGGTGCCTCGCGGCGGTTCGCAAGGCACCCGCGCGGCGCGCTTCATGCACCGTCGCGGTGCGCGTGTTCGCTGTGTTCAGGTCCGCTGCGTTCAGGTTCGCTCGGACGGATCGGTTTTCTTCGCCGCGCGCCGCACATCGTCGGAAAGCTGGGCGAAGATCCACGACGAGGCCGCCGTGATGACGCCCACGCACACAAAGGTGGCGTGGAACGCCGGGATCACGTTCGAGGCTGTCATGTGGCCGATCAAACCTGTGAAAGCGGTGAGCATCGCGCCCGCCACCGTCACGCCCAGACTCATCGAGAGCATCTGCACGAGCGAGAACAGGCTGTTGCCGCTGCTCGCGCCGCCCATGCCGAGGTCCTTGAGCGTGAGCGTGTTCATCGCCGTGAACTGCATCGAGTTGACGCCGCCGAATACGGCCAGCTGCAAGATGCGCAGCCACAGCGGCTCGTTCGGCGTGGACAGCGCGAAGCTCGCCATCATCAGACCGACCAGCACCGTATTCACCACCAGCACGCGCCGGTAGCCCACGCGCGTGATCAGATGCGTGACGAGGCGCTTGGAACCCATGCCGGCGGCGGCGACCGGCAGCATCATCAGACCTGCTTCGAACGGCGTGTAGCCCAGCGCGACTTGCAGCAGCAGGGGAATCAGATACGGCATCGCGCCGCTGCCGATGCGCGCGAACAGATTGCCGAGCAGCCCCACGCTGAAGGTGTGGATCTTGAAGAGTTCGAGCGAGAAGATCGGCCGGGGCGAGCGCTGCGCGTGCAGCCCATAGGCCACGAAGGCGGCGAGCGAGACCACCAGCAGCACCAGCACGACCGCTTGCGGAATGCCCAGTTCGGAGTGGCCGTCGAGCGCGAACGAGATCGTCACCATGCCGGTCACGAGCAGCAGGTAGCCGGGCACGTCGAATTTCGGCGTGTCGGGATTGCGGCTGTCGGGCATGAAGATGAAGGTGAAAATGCAGCCCACCACGCCCACCGGCACATTGATCAGGAAGATCCAGTGCCAGGAGGCGATCTGCACGAGCCAGCCGCCCAGCGTCGGACCGATCAGCGGGCCGATCAAACCCGGGATCGCCACGAACGAGAGCGCGGGCAGGTAGCGTTCGGCCGGGAACGTGCGCAGCACGGCAAGACGCCCGACCGGCAGCAGCATCGCGCCGCCCACGCCCTGCGCAATGCGCGAGAGCACCAGCTGGTCCAGCGTATGAGCGCTCGCGCACAGCAATGAGCCGACGGTGAACACGAAGATCGCGCCGAGAAACACCCGACGCGTGCCGAGTTTGTCGGCGAGCCAGCCCGAGACGGGGATCATGACCGCCATCGTCAGCGAATAGGCGATCACGACTGATTGCATGCGCAACGGTAATTCGCCGAGACTCGTCGCCATCGCGGGCAGCGCCGTGTTGACGATGGTCGAGTCGAGCGTCTGCATGAAGAAGCCCGTGGCGACCAGCCACAGCATCACCGACAGCGATCGTGGCGAAGGTGTGCTGCTGGAGGCGACGCTGGAGGTGGTGCTGGGTTCTGACATGGGACGGGCGGCTTGGCGTGGCGGGCTTCGACATTGTAGAGAACCCGGCGCGCCCGCGCGCTCAAGAGGCTGGCGTTCTTCGCGGCGCCTGGCTCACAGGCGCGCCGCCGCCGCGAAGAACGCCTGCGCGCGTGGGTCCAGCGCGAACGCCGCGTTGATGCGCAGCCACGGGCTGGGTTCGCCGTGTGGGCGGAAGTGGCTGCCCGGCGATGCGCTCACGCCGAACGGCTCGCCGTAGGCCACCAGACGCGCCGAATCGTCGATATGCGGTACGCGCGCCCACACGAACTTGCCGCCCATCTGCTGATGGGTGCGTCCGCTGCCTTGCAGGCCGGTCGCGCTGGCCGGTCCGCCGAACAGTTCCCAGCCGTGCTCTTCCAGCGTGCGCGTGGCCGTGCCTAGCGCTTCGGCGATACGCCTGCGCAGCCGCTCCAGATACTTGCGGTAAGCGCCGCGCTCCAGCAGCGTGGCCGCCACCGCCTGGGTGAAGCGCGAACCGCTGATGGTGGTCAGCGCCTTGATCGCAGCGAGATCGCGCACGATGGCGGGACTCGCGACCACATAACCCACACGCAGCGAGGACGACAGCGTCTTCGACAGCCCGCTCACATAGACCACATGCTCGAACTGATCGAGCGCGGCGAGGCGGTCGGTGGGATCGGTCTGGAAATCGGCGTAGATATCGTCTTCGACGATGGTGAAGCCGTGCTCGCGCGCGAGCTGCAGCAGCCGGAACGCCACGGGCGGGGAGATCGTCGTGCCGGTCGGGTTGTGGAACACCGTGTTGACGAAGAACGCGCGCGGACGATGCTGCGCGAGCAGCGCATGCAGGTGGTCGAGATCGGGGCCGCTCGCGGTGCGCCGCACGCCCACCAGGCGCAGGCCGTGCAGCTTCAGGAGTCCGTAGAGGTTGTAGTAGCCGGGGTCTTCCACGAACACGGTGTCGCCGGGCTTGAGCATGTAACGGATCATCAGGTCGAGGCCTTCGCTCGCGCCTTCGGTGACCAGGATCTGCGAGGCATCGGCAGCAATGCCGAGCGGCGCGAGACGGTTGCGCAGATGTTCGCGCAGCGTTGCTTCGCCCAGCGGCGAACCGTAGTCGACCAGACTCGATGGGTCGGTGCGCGAGACGTGGCGGATCGCCTGGCCAATGGCGTCGACGTCGCGCCACGCCTGGGGCACCACGCCGCTGTCGAGTTGCAGCGTCTCGCTCGGGCGGCTCAGGTGCGCGACCAGATGATCCGATTCGTCGACGGCATTCGCGATGTCGCAGGTGCCCATGCCCGCCATGCCCGCGCGCGCGTACTCGCTCACGTAAAAGCCCGAACCCTGGCGCGAATCCAGCCAGCCGAGCGACACCAGCCGGTCGTAGGCCTCGATCACGGGAAAGCGGCTGATGCGGTAATCGGCGGCAAGCTGGCGGATCGACGGCAGGCGCGCACCCGGATGCGCCGAGCGCGAGCGAATCCAGGTCTGCACGCCGGCGACGATCTGTTCGGTGAGCGGCACGCTGCTGGCGCGGTCGAGTTCGAGTTTCATGCGAGGTGTACGTGATTGCGGGCCAAAGTGTCCGGTTTTTTGACTGGACAGTTCCGGGCTAACTGTTCGGAACTGTGCATGTAGTCGCCTGACACTGACGGCAATAATGCTCCCATCCGGAACACGCTTCAAGGCGCTTTTTTCAGCCACTGGCGAAGCGATATGGCGAGGAGCACGGCAATGCGCGAAATCCGAATTTTCGAACTGGAACACGGCGAACCTGCCGAAACCTGGCAACTGGCGCAGGCGATGCAACTGCACGTCAGCGAGGGCGAACTCTGGCTCACCATCGGCGGCGATGCCCACGATTACTGGCTGCGCGCGGGCGAATCGATGACGCTGGTGGCGGGCGCGCGCGTCTGGCTGAGCGCGGGCGACGAGGGCGCGCGTTTCGTGCTGGCGCTTGGCGGCGCATCGGCGCGCGCGGCGGTGGTGTTGCAGCGTGATCGCAGTGCGCCAGGTTTGGCTGGCTGGGTCGCGCAGGCGCTGCGCAGTGTGCGCTCGCGTGCGGCGCGTGCCGCCTTGAACCATCCCGCAGCGGGTTGATTATCTCGGTCAAGATTGATCGCGGCGGGGCGCTGCCCGTAACCTGACTGGACTTCATTCACGCCCACAGGACGCTGCCATGACGCCCCGCGACGCACTCGAACATCTCTGGATGCTGGCCCATCCGCACGAAGCTGGCCATGAAGCCGTTGGCCATGAAGCCGCTGCGCTCGATCTGATCGACGTGCACGGTGACGATCCCGCTCTGCCGTCGGTGTTTCGCGTCGGCACGCTGGCGGCGGCGTCGATTGGCGCGGCGGGGCTGGCAGCCGCGCGTTTTCACGCGCTGCGCGGCGGCCCGGATCAGCGCGTGTCGATCGACGTGCGCCGTGCGCTGGCGGCGTTTCGCAGCGAACGCTATCTGAGCGTCGATGGCGGCGCGCCGTTCGAGTTGCGCCATCCGGTGACGGGTTACTTCGAGACGCGCGATGGCCGCTGGATCCAGCTGCACGCGAATTTTGCCCATCATTTGCAGGGCATTCTGCGCGTGCTCGGTTGCGGCGATAGCCACGACGAGGTCGCGCGTGCGATCCGCTCGAACTGGGACGGCGCGGCGCTCGACACGGCGCTGGCCGAAGCGGGGCTGTGCGCCGCGCTTGTGCGCACGCCGCGCGAATGGGCCGCGCACGAACAGGCACAAGCGGTGGCGAGCCTGCCGCTGTTCGAGATCGAACGCATCGGCGATGCCGACGCGCCTGCGCTGCAACCCGGAGAGCGTCCGCTCGAAGGCGTGCGCGTGGTCGATCTCACGCGCATCATCGCGGGGCCGGTGGCGGGGCGCACGCTCGCGCATCACGGCGCCGACGTGCTGCTCATCAACGGTCCGCATCTGCCCAATATCGCGCCGCTGGTGATCGACAATGGCCGCGGCAAGCGCTCGGCCACGCTCGATCTGCGCGAGGCGGCGGGCCGCGAGCAACTGCACAGCCTGATTCGAGACGCCGATGTGTTTCTGCAAGGCTATCGCCCCGGCGCGCTCGCCGCGCATGGCTTCGCGCCGGAGGTGCTGGCGCGCGAGCGGCCCGGCATCGTCTGCGTGTCGATCTGCGCGTACTCGCATCGCGGACCGTGGCACGCGCGGCGTGGCTTCGACAGCCTCGTGCAGTCGGCGAGCGGCATCGTCTGGAGCGAGAGCACAGTGGCGGGCACGCAGTCTGGTTTCGATACGCCGCGCCCGCTGCCGTGTCAGGCGCTCGATCATGCAACGGGCTATCTCGCGGCGTTCGCCACGATGGTGGCGCTGGCGCGGCGCGCGCGTGAGGGCGGCAGCTGGCACGTTCGCCTGTCGCTTGCGCAGACGGGCCGCTGGCTGCAAACGATGGGCATGCTGGAGAACGGGCAACAGGCGCCCGAGGTGAGTGCGCAGGACGTGGCCGATTGCCTCGAAGAAACGCTCACGCCGTTTGGACGCGTGCGCGCCGTGAAGCCTGCCGAGCAACTCGAACGCACGCCGGCGTTCTATGCGCGCCCGTGCGTGCCGATCGGCACCGATCGGCCGCAGTGGGGCGAATGAGGCGCCTCGATGGCGCTTACTTGCGCAGTTCCGCGACGAAGTCGTAGTAGTCGTTGCGGCAGTAAGTATCGGTGAGTTCGATGGCGCGTTGATCGGCGGTATAGCCCACGCGCGTGATGAGCAGCAGCGCTTCGTTGGGCGCGATGCTCATCTGCTTCGCGATCTCCTCGCTCGCATTCACCGCGCGAAAGTGCTGCAACGCGCGCACGATCGACAGTCCGCGCTGCTCCAGAAAACTGTAAAGCGAATCGCCGATGGCGTTCGGATCGGGGATCAGCGCGGCGGGGAAAGTCGAATTTTCGACGGCCATGACGATGCCGTCCGCCAGACGCAGGCGCTTCAGACGCGTGACGGCAGCAGCGGGCGAAAGCCCGAGCTGGATCACTTCGTCGCGGCTGGCCGGCTGGATCTCGCGCGAGAGCCAGCGCGAAGCGGGCGTGAAGCCGCGCTGACGCAACATCTCCGAAAAACTCGTGAGCCGCGAGAGCGGATCTTCATAGCGCGGCGTGATGAAACTGCCGGCTCCTTGCGTGCGGCGGATCAGACCTTGCTCGACCAGCAGCGCGATGGCCTTGCGCGCGGTGATGCGCGACACGCCCAGCGCGTCGGCGAGCACGCGCTCGGAGGGCAGCGCTTCTCCGGCGGCCCAGCGATTGTCGTGAATCGCATCGCTGAGCTTGCGGGCGAGCTGCAGATAAAGCGGCGTATCGTTGTCCGGGTCCGGGCGCAGGCCGTGCCAGCGGTCTTCCGTGGGTTCGTTCATGGGAGGCAGGCATGAAAGGCGAACGGCAATTTTATGACATAGGCGCGCCCGCGCGGAAATGACCGGCTTATCGCTCGACGCATGAAGCGGTGTCGATCGCGGCGCTACACTCGTTGTTTAGCCAATTGTTTGCTCAGTTTCCCCGAAAAGGACGACACCATGACGACCGATATCGCCAGTATCGCGTTGCCCGGCGGCGAGCGCATCGCGAAGCTCGGGCAGGGCACGTGGGAAATGGGCGAGCGTGCTGCGCGCCGCGCCGACGAAATCGCCGCGCTGCGCGAAGGCGTGGCGCTCGGCATGACGCTCATCGATACCGCCGAAATGTACGGCGACGGCGCGACCGAAACACTGGTGGGCGAAGCGCTCGATGGATTACGCGAAGAGGTCTTTCTCGTCAGCAAGGTCTATCCGCACAACGCCAGCCGACGCGGCGTCGAACGTGCCTGTGAAGCGAGCCTCAAACGCCTGGGCACCGACCGGCTCGATCTCTATCTGCTGCACTGGCGCGGCGGCGTGCCGCTCGAAGAAACCGTCGCGGGTTTCGAGGCGCTGATGCGCGCGGGCAAGATCCGCTACTGGGGCGTCAGCAACTTCGACACCGAAGACATGGAAGAGCTCTTCGCGATTCCCGGCGGCGAAGCCTGCGCGATGAACCAGATTCTCTACAACGTCGCGCGGCGCGGGCCGGAATTCGATCTGTTGCCGTGGAGCGCAGAGCAGGGCGTGCCGGTGATGGCTTATAGCCCCGTCGATCATGCGCGCTTGCCCAAACGCTCGCCGCTCGACGATATCGCGGCGGCGCATGGTGTGTCGGTGTATCAGGTGGCGCTCGCATGGGTGTTGCGCGAGGCAGGCGTGTGCGCGATTCCGAAAGCGGGGCGCATCGACCATGTGCGTGATAACCGCGCCGCGCTCGATCTCGTGCTGGGCGCGCAGGATTACGCCGCGCTTGACGCTTATTTCAAGCCGCCGCGCGCCAAACGTGCGCTGGAGATGCTGTAGGGAAGGGGAGTAGCGCGCGGGGGAGAAGCGGGGCGCGCTACGTCGTCGAATCGATCAGGCTAAAGCTTGCCGCGAAGCAAGCAGACACAGCCGCTTGCCGCACTCCGGCCACCGGCGGCGGTTTCCGGCCGGGGGACCGGAAAACCGCCGCCGTTGCTGCCTGGAGTGGCGTGACCGACCGTCACGCCAATTCGGGGTGGCAGCAGCGGCGCATGTGCACCGCCGTGCGAGTTCAATGACTGCCGCCATTGCCGCCACCGTGGCCTCCGCCGCTCCCGCCGCCCGGGCCGCCAGACGAACCACCCTTGCCGAATCCACCGCTGCCGAAGCCGCCTCCGAAGCCACCGCTACCGAAGCCGCCTCCAAAACCACCGCTGCCAAAGCCGCCGCCGAAGCCGCCGCCATGACCGCCGCTACCGGCGCCGCTGCCGCTGCTGCCACCGCTGCCGCAACCGCAGCCGCTCGAACCGCCGCTGCTACCGCCGCCGCCGCCACC
>NZ_VWWJ01000040.1 GCF_011753055.1 Burkholderia sp. Ax-1719
GTCGGCGCCGGGCAGGGCGGCGATGCCCGCGCCAACCCCTGCTGCGGCCAGCGACGGCACGCGCACGAGCACCGGCTCGGCCTTCTTGCGGGCGAGCGCGGCCTTGCGGGCGGCGGTGAGGCGGGCAGTGGTGGCGGACGGCAGGCTGGCCGCGCTCTCGTCTAGCGCGCGGCGCATCCCCTGCACGAACTCTAATTCTTTGATTTCGAGAGCGGAGCTCATAGCGTGATTCCTTTGGCCTTGAGCGCCTGAGCCAGCGTGTGCGTAGCCCGCGAACAGTGCGTTTTCACGCTACCTTCGGAGCAGCCCATGGCGGCGGCGGTTTCGGCGACATCCATATCTTCCCAGTAACGCATCAGAAACGCCTCCCGTTGACGTGCCGGTAATTTCTGGATTTCTTCTTCGATCAGCTTGAGGACCTGTTCGCGCTCGAATTGCTGCTCGCTGCTCTCGACGCCGGGCGAACCCGATTCGGACTCGAAAGTTTCGAGGATGTCGAACTCCTCGTCGTCGGCACCGCCGAGGGACGAGAAAAGGCTCACCCACGTATTGCGTACTTTCTGCCGACGAAAATAGTCGTGCATCGTATTCTGCAAAATACGCTGGAAGAGCAGGGGGAGTTCGGCGGGCGGGCGGTCTCCGTATTTTTCCGCGAGCTTGATCATCGCGTCCTGCACGATGTCGAGCGACGCGTCGTCGTCGCGTACGGCGTAGACCGTCTGCTTGAACGCGCGTCTTTCGACGCCCGCCAGGAAATCGGCGAGTTCCTTGTCTGATGCCATCCGTTGCAGGCGCCGCCACCAGCGTACGCGTAATCGTTCGAAAAATGTCGTAAAACTGGCGGATCGTAGCAAATTTCCGCACGAGCGGGCTAGCAGTCCGGCCAGACGTTTGCGTTCGAGCTGGAAAAAACGCAGGCGCCGCTTTCTATTACCTTTTGACGGGATGTCGCGGGCCTTGTCTGCGTCTTTCAAATGGCTTGAGCGAGAAGCCAACCTGATTCTAGCGGATCGTGTTGTACCACCGGTCTGTAAGTGGTCTCTACGCTGGTTCTATGTGAATGCACGCAAATTCGTGGCGCTTGCAACGTTTATTCCCGATGCGGCGCGAATGAACCATGAATGCACAATAAGCGCTTGACCGAATGCTTTCGAGCCGCTATCTTCGACGGTTCGCAACATAAGTGACTTGTCTCAATTCGGATGTGGCCCAAGAAGCTCATCTGTCAACTGGACGCGCCGCTTGAACCCGAGCCACAAGCCCGGCAGAGAGCACCCGATCAAATTTTTGCCGAAATTTCGAAAGGTGAATGATGAATATGCCCAGCGCGGAATTCTCCACGTCGGTCCCCCCCTCGCAAGAATCTGACCCTCAAGCTGCAACCTCTATCGGCGGAACCGTGCTGATGAAGGCGCTCGCCGACGAGCAGGTCGAATTCATCTGGGGCTACCCCGGCGGCTCGGTACTCTACATCTACGACGAGCTGTACAAGCAGGACAAGATCCAGCACGTTCTCGTGCGCCACGAACAGGCAGCCGTGCACGCGGCGGACGCGTATGCGCGTTCGACCGGCAATGTCGGCGTGTGCCTCGTGACCTCGGGACCTGGCGTCACCAATGCGGTGACGGGCATCGCGACGGCCTATATGGACTCGATCCCGATGGTGATCATCAGCGGCCAGGTGCCTACCGCCGCGATTGGTCAAGACGCCTTCCAGGAGTGCGACACGGTCGGCATCACGCGTCCCTGCGTGAAGCACAACTTCCTCGTGAAGGACGTGCGCGACCTCGCCGCTACCGTCAAAAAAGCTTTCTACATTGCGCGCACCGGCCGTCCCGGCCCCGTGCTGATCGACATTCCGAAGGACGTGTCGAAGACGCCGTGCGCGTATGAACCGGTCAAGAACGTCACGCTGCGTTCGTATAACCCGGTCACGAAGGGCCACTCGGGGCAGATCCGCAAAGCGGTTTCGCTGCTTCTCTCGGCCAAACGTCCGTATATCTACACCGGCGGCGGCATCATCCTCGCGGATGCGTCGCGCGAACTGAACCAGTTCGCCGATCTGCTCGGCTACCCGGTCACGAACACGCTGATGGGTCTGGGCGGCTACCGCGCAAGCGACCGCAAGTTCCTCGGCATGCTCGGCATGCACGGCACCTACGAAGCCAACATGGCCATGCAGCACTGCGACGTGCTGATCGCCATCGGTGCGCGCTTCGACGACCGTGTGATCGGCGATCCGGCGCACTTCGCTTCCCGCCCGCGCAAGATCATTCACATCGACATCGACCCGTCGTCGATCTCGAAGCGCGTGAAGGTCGATATCCCCATCGTTGGCGACGTCAAGGAAGTGCTCAAGGAGCTCATCGAGCAGCTTCAGCACGCCGAACACGGCCCCGATACGGCGGCTCTGGCCGACTGGTGGAAGGACATCGAAGGCTGGCGTGAAAAGAACTGCCTGAAGTTCGACCGTTCGAGCGAAATCATCAAGCCGCAGTACGTGGTGGAAAAGGCGTGGGAACTCACGGGCGGCAACGCTTTCGTGTGTTCGGACGTCGGCCAGCACCAGATGTGGGCGGCGCAGTTCTATCGCTTCAACCAGCCGCGCCGCTGGATCAATTCGGGCGGCCTCGGCACCATGGGCTTCGGCCTGCCGGCGGCGATGGGCGTGAAGATGGCCCACCCGGACGACGACGTCCTGTGTATCACGGGCGAAGGCTCGATCCAGATGTGCATTCAGGAGCTGTCGACCTGCAAGCAGTACGACACGCCCGTGAAGATCATTTCGCTGAACAACCGCTACCTCGGCATGGTCCGCCAGTGGCAGCAGATCGAATACAGCAAGCGCTATTCGCATTCCTATATGGATGCGCTGCCTGACTTCGTGAAGCTCGCCGAAGCGTTCGGCCACGTCGGCATGCGGATCGAAAAGACGGCCGATGTGGAGCCGGCGCTCAAAGAAGCGCTGCGCTTGAAGGACCGCACGGTGTTCCTCGATTTCCAGACCGACCCTTCCGAAAACGTCTGGCCGATGGTTCAGGCCGGCAAGGGCATCACCGAGATGCTGCTCGGTTCGGAAGACCTGTAACGGTATTTGCACGGCGCCGTTTCGACCTCGCGCGGCGCGCGTCCACATAACGGGCGCGCGAGTTCGCGGGGGAGAACGGCAGCCACGGCATCTGAGAAAACGTCGCTGGATAAATCGCGGATCACATCATGAGACACATCATTTCCGTTCTGCTGGAAAACGAACCGGGCGCGCTTTCGCGCGTGGTCGGTCTGTTCTCCGCACGCGGCTACAACATTGAAACCTTGACGGTGGCGCCGACCGAAGACCGTTCGCTGTCGCGCATGACCATCGTTTCCATTGGCTCGGACGACGTGATCGAACAGATCACGAAGCATCTGAACCGCCTGATCGAGGTGGTGAAAGTGGTCGACCTTACCGAGGGCGCCCACATCGAGCGCGAGCTAATGCTGATCAAGGTAAGGGCGGTCGGCAAGGAACGTGAGGAGATGAAGCGGATGGCGGATATTTTCCGTGGCCGCATCATCGACGTCACCGAAAAGACCTACACGATCGAACTGACGGGCGCGAGCGACAAGCTCGACGCTTTCATTGAAGCGATCGACGCAACCGCCATTCTCGAAACCGTCCGTACGGGCGGCTCGGGCATCGGGCGCGGAGAGCGCATTCTGAAGGTGTAACCCCGACCACAGTCGATCTTGCACCGGAACTTGACCGGATGAAGCGGTAACGAAACGCAGCATCCGGCGCAGCAAAAGCTAATAGCAGTACCGAAATTCACCAGACTCTCGCCAAGGAACCAACATGAAAGTTTTCTACGACAAGGACGCCGATCTCTCCCTCATCAAGGGCAAGCAGGTCACGATCATCGGTTACGGCTCGCAAGGCCACGCACACGCGCTGAACCTGAAAGACAGCGGCGTGAACGTCACGGTCGGTCTGCGCAAGAACGGCGCATCGTGGAGCAAGGCTGAGAACGCCGGCCTGCAGGTCAAGGAAGTGGCCGAAGCGGTGAAGAGCGCCGACGTCGTCATGATGCTGCTGCCGGACGAGCAGATCGCTGACGTCTACGCGAAGGAAGTCCACGCGAACATCAAGAACGGCGCAGCACTGGCCTTCGCGCACGGCTTCAACGTGCACTACGGCGCAGTGATCCCGCGTGCGGATCTGGACGTCATCATGATCGCGCCGAAGGCTCCGGGCCACACGGTTCGCGGTACGTACTCGCAAGGCGGCGGCGTGCCCCACCTGATCGCTGTCCACCAGGACAAGTCGGGCGCAGCGCGTGACATCGCCCTGTCGTACGCAGCAGCGAACGGCGGCGGCCGTGCCGGCATCATCGAAACGAACTTCCGCGAAGAGACCGAAACCGACCTGTTCGGCGAACAGGCTGTTCTGTGCGGCGGTACGGTCGAGCTGATCAAGGCTGGCTTCGAAACGCTGGTGGAAGCCGGCTACGCGCCGGAAATGGCGTACTTCGAATGCCTGCACGAACTGAAGCTGATCGTCGACCTGATCTATGAAGGCGGCATCGCCAACATGAACTACTCGATCTCGAACAACGCCGAATACGGCGAGTACGTGACCGGCCCGCGCGTCGTCACGTCGGAGACGAAGAAGGTCATGAAGGAAGTCCTGAAGGACATCCAGACCGGCGAATACGCCAAGAGCTTCATCCTTGAAAACAAGGCTGGCGCTCCGACGCTGCAATCGCGCCGCCGTCTGGGCGCCGAGCACCAGATCGAAACGGTCGGTGCAAAGCTGCGCGCGATGATGCCGTGGATCGCCGCAAACAAGCTGGTCGACCAGTCGAAGAACTAATCTGACACAGCCTGTGTGACCGGCTGAGCGGTTTTGACGACCGGGCAGCCGTCATTCCTGAGTCAGACTCAACAAAAGCCGCCCAGGTGCGATGATGCCTGGGCGGCTTTTGCTATGCTACGGGTTTTAAAATAACAGCGAAGCCACTATGAATTACCCCCATCCGATCATCGCGCGCGAAGGCTGGCCGTTCATCGCCATTGCGGCCGTCGTGACGCTCTTGATCCATGCGGTCGCAGGCTTCGGCTATGCATGGCCGTTCTGGCTCATCACGATCTTCGTCGTTCAGTTCTTCCGCGATCCGCCGCGCCCGATTCCGACCCAGGCCAACGCCGTGCTGTGCCCGGCCGATGGCCGCATCGTTGCGGTCGAAACCGCGCACGATCCGTATGCCAACCGTGAAGCGCTGAAGATCAGCGTGTTCATGAACGTCTTCAACGTCCACTCGCAACGCTCGCCCGTGGACGGCGCCGTCGCCAAGGTCGAATACTTCCCGGGCGCGTACCTGAACGCCGCCATCGACAAGGCGTCGACCGAAAACGAGCGCAACGCCGTGGTGCTGACGATGGCCGACGGCACGACCGTCACCTCGGTGCAGATCGCCGGCCTGATCGCACGCCGCATTCTCTGCTACGTGCGCGCCGGCGAGCCGCTCTCGCGCGGCCAGCGCTATGGCTTCATCCGTTTCGGCTCGCGCGTCGACGTGTATCTGCCGGTGGGCAGCCGTCCGCGCGTGTCGATCGGCGAGAAGGTGTCCGCCTCGTCGACGATCCTTGCTGAACTGCCGACCCAATCGGCATAAGGAGGGTAGCGATGGCCGGACTCAAACCGCGTCGACCCCGTAATCCCGGCGGCGCGCCGCTGCCGCGCCCGTTCCGCCGCAACAAGGCCATGCAGGAATCGGTTGGCCCTGCGGCGAGCCGCCGGGCCGCGCGCCAGGAATTCCTGAAGAAGCGCGGCATTTATCTGCTGCCCAATGCGTTCACCACGGCCGCGCTGTTCTGCGGTTTCTTCGCTGTTGTGCAGGCGATGAACGTGCGCTTCGAGGTGGCGGCCATCGCCATCTTCGTGGCCATGGTGCTCGACGGCATGGACGGCCGCGTGGCGCGCATGACGCATTCGCAGAGCGCGTTCGGTGAGCAGTTCGACAGTCTTTCGGACATGGTGTCGTTCGGCGTCGCGCCGGCGCTTGTGATGTACGAGTGGGTGCTCAAGGACCTCGGGCGCTGGGGGTGGCTGGCGGCCTTCGTCTACTGCTCGGGCGCTGCGTTGCGTCTGGCGCGTTTCAACACCAATATCGCCGTGGTGGACAAGCGCTTCTTCCAGGGCCTGCCGAGTCCGGCTGCGGCTGCACTGATCGCCGGTTTCGTGTGGCTCACCACCGATAACCGCGTGCCGGTCAAGCTCTCGTGGCTGCCGTGGGTCGCGTTCGTGCTGACCATCTACGCGGGCGTGACGATGGTGTCGAACGCGCCGTTCTACAGCGGCAAGGCGCTCGACATACGCCATCGCGTGCCGTTCGCGGCCACGCTGCTGGTGGTGGTGGCGTTCGTGCTGGTGTCGTCCGATCCGCCGCTGATGCTGTTTGGCCTGTTCGTGCTGTATGGTCTGTCGGGTTATGTGTTCTGGGCCTGGCGGTCGGTGCGCGGACGTAACAATCCGGCGAGATCGTCGCCGAGAGAGCGATAGGGCGTTCGGTCGCCCAGGATGCAAAAAGGGCTGCGCATGAGCGCGGCCCTTTTTGTTTTGCGGCGCGCCACGACCGGGCGCATTCGGATTGCGCTATCACCAGAATCCGGCTATAGTCGGCTGATGGACACCATCCAGTTCCCCTTCTTCTCCCTTCAAGCCGGCGCGCCCCTACGCACGCTAGCGCTAGCGCGCCTGCCGCGCTGATCTCGCTCGCCCTCCGTAAGCCTCGTTCATTGTCAGCGTCGCCATCGGTGGCGCGAACACCCAAAATCCGTTTTTAGACACTGAACAAGTCCCCCCGGAGACCCAAAATGGCAGCAGACAAGCTCATCATTTTCGATACGACCTTGCGTGACGGCGAGCAGTCCCCTGGCGCGTCGATGACGAAGGAAGAGAAGATCCGCATCGCGAAGCAGCTCGAGCGGATGAAGGTCGACATCATCGAAGCCGGCTTCGCGGCCAGCTCGAACGGCGATTTCGACGCGATCCACACGATCGCCGGCATGATCAAGGACAGCACGATCTGTTCGCTGGCCCGCGCCAACGACAAGGACATCCAGCGCGCCGCCGACGCGCTCAAGCCCGCCGATCACTTCCGCATCCACACCTTCATCGCCACGTCGCCGCTGCACATGGAGAAGAAGCTGCGCATGTCGCCGGAACAGGTGCTCGAACAGGCAAAGCTGTCGGTGCGTTTCGCGCGCAAGTTCACCAACGACGTGGAGTTCTCGCCGGAAGACGGTAGCCGCTCGGACATGGACTTCCTGTGTCGCGTGCTCGAAGCCGTGATCGCCGAAGGTGCGACCACCATCAATATCGCCGATACGGTCGGCTACGGCGTGCCGGAACTCTACGGCAACCTCGTCAAGACGCTGCGCGAGCGCATTCCGAATTCGGACAAGGCCGTGTTCTCGGTGCACTGCCATAACGACCTCGGCATGGCCGTGGCGAACTCGCTGGCTGGCGTGCAGATCGGTGGCGCGCGTCAAGTCGAGTGCACCATCAACGGTCTGGGCGAGCGCGCGGGCAATACGTCGCTCGAAGAAATCGTCATGGCCGTGAAGACCCGCAAGGATTACTTCGGCCTCGATCTCGGCATCGACACCTCGCAGATCGTGCCGGCGTCGAAGCTCGTGTCGCAGATCACCGGTTTCGTGGTGCAGCCGAACAAGGCGGTGGTGGGCGCGAACGCGTTTGCGCACGCTTCCGGCATTCACCAGGACGGCGTGCTCAAGGCGCGCGACACCTACGAAATCATGCGCGCGGAAGATGTGGGCTGGACCGCGAACAAGATCGTGCTCGGCAAGCTCTCGGGCCGTAACGCGTTCAAGCAGCGTCTGCAGGAACTCGGCATTTCGCTCGACAGCGAAGCCGAACTCAACAGCGCATTCGCACGCTTCAAGGAACTCGCCGACCGCAAGGCCGAAATCTTCGACGAAGACATCATTGCGATCGTCACCGAAGAGTCGGCTGAAGCGCAGGAGAAGGAGCACTACAAGTTCGTCGCGCTGTCGCAGCGTTCGGAAACGGGCGAGCGCCCGCACGCACGCATCGTGTTCTCGGCGGATGGTTCGGAAGTCACGGGCGAAGCGGCCGGCAACGGCCCGGTCGACGCGACGTTCAACGCCATCGAAACCGAAGTGGGCAGCGGTTCGGAACTGTTGCTGTACTCGGTGAACGCGATCACGACCGGCACGCAGGCGCAAGGCGAAGTGACGGTGCGTCTGTCGAAGGCCGGCCGTATCGTCAACGGCGTGGGCACCGATCCGGATATCGTCGCGGCTTCGGCCAAGGCGTATATCTCGGCGCTCAACAAGCTGCATTCGGATAACGACAAGCTCAATCCGCAGCGTTCGTAAGCGTTCGCTCGCGCTTGACGCCAAGGCGTTAAAAAACCCCCGTGCTCGTGAGAGTGCGGGGGTTTTGTTTTTGGTCTGCTTGCGTCGCGGCGATCAGAACCGGTTGCGCAGATCCGGGTCGTGCAGCGGATCGGGCGTCTTCTGCGTCAGGCGCAGGATGCCTTGATCGTCGAAATAAAAGCTGTAGAGCATGTACCAGACGCCGTCTTCCAGATAGCGATAAGTCCACGCTTCTTTCTTCATCAACGGGAAATACGCGGTTTCTTCCGGGCGGCCGAAGTTCACGAGTACGTCCGTGCGCGTCCATTTGCCGATCTCGGCCTTGTAGAACTCGTTGGGCTGCAGCACCTGGCGCACGTTGAGCACCTTGCCGCTGCCGTCGATATCGGCGGCGATGGTGGTTTCGCCCATCGGCTGGGTGGGCCACATCAGGCGCTTGCCGCCGTCGGGCAGGTCATAGACTTCCTTGGGCTGACCGAAGCGGGCGATCACCGCCTGGCTGTCGTCGCCGGCGTGAAACTGCTGCCACGGCGGCACGCAGCCGGCCAGCGCGAGCGCGCCCAGCGCGGCGGCAATGAAACGAATGAGGGAACGGCGCTTGAACATGGCGTCTCCAGGGCGCGATTTCGTACTGGCCGAACGCGTTGCAAGTGCCAGCGCGCGTGCCAGTTATGGAACCGTTATTTTGACACGGCGCGTTCCCGCGAGGAGGGCCGATGAACGGCGTTGCGCTTGCCGCGCGACGTGCGTCCGTCCTATGATCCGCGCTTTCCGTGATGCATCCGATGAGGCAATGAGCGCATGAAAGGACGATACAGACACGCGGCGGTGGCGTTCGCGGCAACGCTGGGCCTGCTCGGCGCGAGTGCCCTGAGCACAAGCGCGCAGGCGGCCGACGCGCCCACCGGCAAGCCAATCCAGCTCGCGTTGATCGAAGGCATGTCCGGCCCGTTCGCCGATGCGGGCGCGGCGGTCGAGCGCAACCTGCGCTTCGGCGTGGAACGCGTGAACGCGGCGGGTGGCGTGGCGCTGGCCGATGGGCGGCATCCGCTGGAACTGGTCGTGCTCGACAGCAAGGGCAGCACCGAAGCCGCGCTGATGCAGTTGCGCGCGGCGCAGGATCGGCATATCGGCTTCGTCCTGCAGGGCAACAGTTCGGCGGTGGCGGCGGCGCTGATTGGCGCGATCGATCGCCAGAACGCGCGCGAGCCCGATAACCGCGAGCTGTTCCTCAACTATTCCGCCGACGATCCCGCGCTCACCAACGCGAATTGCAGCTTCTGGCATTTCCGCTTCGACGCGCACGCGGGCATGCGCATGGATGCGCTCGCCGATGTGATCGCCGCCGATAAGTCGGTGAAGAAGGTCTATCTGCTCAACCAGGACTACAGCTTCGGCCATGACGTGAGTGCGCTTGCGCGCGAGGCGCTGGGCAAGCAGCGTCCGGACATTGCCGTGGTGGGCGACGAGTTTCATCCGATCGGCCGCGTGAAGGACTTCGCGCCGTATATCGCCAAGATCCGCGCCTCGGGCGCCGATGCGGTGATCACCGGCAACTGGGGCAACGACCTCACGCTGCTGGTGAAGGCGGCGCGCGAGCAGGGCCTCGACACGCGCTTCTACACGTTCTACGGCAATAGCCTGGGCGCACCGGCGGCGCTCGGCGACGCGGGCGTCAAGCGCGTGATCGCGGTCGCCGACTGGCATCCGAACGCGGGCGGTGCGGCCTCTGACGCGTGGTATCAGGCCTTTCGCGCGCGCTATCCGGCGGCGCAGGACGACTATCCAGTGCTGCGCATGGAAATGCTGGTTGAAATGCTCGCGCAGGCGATCACCAAGGCCGGTTCCGCCGATCCCGCGGCGGTGGCGAAGGCGCTCGAAGGCATGCGTTTCGACAACGGCTTCCATCCGATGTGGATGCGCGCCGACGATCACCAGATGATCCAGCCCCTTTACGTGATGCAGATGGACAAGCAGGGCGCGCCGGGCGTGCGCTACGACAATGAGGGCTCGGGCTACGGCTTCCGCACGGTGCTGGCGCTGCCAGCTTCGCGCACCGTGCCCGCCACGACTTGCCGGATGAAGCGACCCTGATGGCCGGGCGGTCCGGCTGTGCTACAATGCCGGACTCGCCATATTTCATGGTGAGTAAGTTTTAGCAAAGAACCAAGCACGGCACGGCCTTTCTTCCGTGACCGCTCGTTTGTTTTAAAGGAAAAGCAAAATGTCCGTAGCAGATATCAAGAAGTCCGACATCGTCGCGCAATTCGCGCGCGGCACCGGCGACACCGGCAGCCCCGAAGTTCAGGTTGCACTCCTGACGTCGCGTATCAACGAACTGACTGGCCACTTCAAGTCGCACGCGAAGGACCACCACAGCCGCCGCGGTCTGCTGCGCATGGTGAGCCGCCGCCGTAAGCTGCTCGACTACCTGAAGGGCAAGGACGCTGATCGTTACCGCGCACTGATCGAGAAGCTGGGTCTGCGCAAGTAATCGCAAGGTCTTGCAAAAAGATGCCTGTGTCAGTTCCACTGATGCAGGCATTTTGTTTTTGAACGGTACGCTTCTCGCGATGCGTGCCGGATAGCGGTACAAGGCAGCACCACGCAGTAACCGGCAGTACAAGGGCAGCAAACAGGTAGCAAACAGGTAGCAAACCGGCAGTACAAGCAGCAGGGCCGGGCCACGGGGCAGAGTTTTGTGTCATTCCATCGCATCGTGCGGCGCGACAGTGCGCCGCAGCGCGTTCGCCGTCGCGCGATGCGCTGGAATGGCATAACACTCCTCTGACCTGCGCGGCATCGGAACCTGTCTTGCCGCGTCGTCCGCGTGTGCGGGCGGCGCATAACAAATGAGTAAGGAGTGAGTGACCATGACCATGTTCAATAAAGTCGTGAAGGAATTCAAATGGGGCCAGCACAATGTGCGCCTCGAAACCGGTGAAATCGCCCGTCAGGCGAGCGGCGCCGTCATCGTCGACGTCGAAGACACCGTCGTGCTCGCGACCGTCGTCGGCGCGAAGACGGCCAAGCCGGGTCAAGACTTCTTCCCGCTCACCGTCGATTACCTCGAGAAGACCTATTCGGCCGGCAAGATCCCGGGCGGCTTCTTCCGCCGCGAAGGCCGTCCGTCGGAAGGCGAAACGCTGATTTCGCGCCTGATCGACCGCCCGCTGCGCCCGCTGTTCCCGGAAGGCTTCTACAACGAAGTCCAGGTCGTGATCCACGTCCTGTCGATCAACCCGGAAGTCCCGGCTGACATCCCCGCGCTGATCGGCGCGTCGGCTGCGCTGGCGATCTCGGGTCTGCCGTTCAACGGTCCGGTCGGCGCTGCGCGCGTGGCCTACATCGACAACGAATTCGTTCTGAACCCGACGCGCTCGCAAAGCAAGCAGTCGCGCCTCGACCTCGTGGTCGCCGGCACGGAACGCGCAGTGCTGATGGTGGAATCGGAAGCTGACCAGCTGCCGGAAGACGTGATGCTCGGCGCGGTTGTGTTCGGCCACGAGCAGATGCAAACGGCGATCGACGCGATCCACGAACTGGTTCGCGACGGCGGCAAGCCCGAGTGGGACTGGCAGCCGGCCCCGAAGAACGAAGCGCTGATCGCACGCGTGACGGAACTGGCGCACGGCGACCTGCTCGCCGCGTACCAGCTGCGCGACAAGCAACAACGTTCAACCAAGCTGAAGGAAGTCTACGCAGCCACGTCGGCGAAGCTCGAAGAAGACGCGGCTGCGGCCGGCACGACGGCGGCCGACAAGGCGACCGTCGGCAACATGCTGTTCGACATCGAAGCGAAGATCGTCCGTTCGCAGATCCTGAACGGCGAGCCGCGTATCGACGGCCGTGACACGCGCACGGTTCGCCCGATCGAAATCCGTACGGGCGTGCTGCCGCGCACCCACGGTTCGGCGCTCTTCACGCGTGGCGAAACGCAGGCGCTGGTCGTTGCGACGCTCGGCACCAAGGGCGACGAGCAGATCATCGACGCGCTCGAAGGCGAGTACCGCGACCGCTTCATGCTCCACTACAACATGCCTCCGTTCGCCACCGGCGAAACGGGCCGTGTTGGTTCGCCCAAGCGCCGCGAAGTCGGCCACGGCCGTCTGGCCAAGCGCGCGCTGGTCGCGTGCCTGCCGAGCGCTGAAGAATTCGGCTACTCGATCCGAGTCGTCTCGGAAATCACCGAGTCGAACGGTTCGTCGTCGATGGCTTCGGTCTGCGGCGGCTGCCTCGCGCTGATGGATGCTGGCGTGCCGATGAAGGCGCACGTCGCCGGTATCGCGATGGGCCTGATCCTCGAAGACAACAAGTTCGCGGTGCTGACCGACATCCTCGGCGATGAAGATCACCTCGGCGACATGGACTTCAAGGTTGCGGGTACGGAAGCTGGCGTGACCGCGCTGCAGATGGACATCAAGATCCAGGGCATCACCAAGGAAATCATGCAGGTTGCGCTCGCGCAAGCGCACGAAGCGCGTCTGCACATCCTCGGCAAGATGACCTCGGCGGTGTCGGGCGTGAACACGGAGCTGTCGGCTTACGCTCCGCGCATGATCACCATCAAGATCAACCCGGAAAAGATCCGCGACGTGATCGGCAAGGGCGGTTCGGTGATCCGCGCGCTGACGGAAGAAACCGGCACGACCATCGACATCTCGGACGACGGCGTCGTGACGATTGCTTCGACGTCGAGCGAAGGCATGGCCGAAGCGAAGAAGCGCATCGAAAACATCACGGCTGAAGTCGAAGTCGGTCAGGTCTACGAAGGCGCGGTTCTGAAGCTGCTGGACTTCGGCGCGATCGTGAACCTGCTGCCGGGCAAGGATGGCCTGCTGCACATCTCCGAAATCGCCAACGAGCGCATCAAGGACATCAACGACTATCTGAAGGAAGGCCAGATCGTTAAGGTCAAGGTCATCCAGACGGATGAGAAGGGTCGCGTGCGTCTGTCGGCGAAGGCTCTGCTGAACGAAGGCAATGCACCGCAAGGCGAACCGCAGCAGTAAGGCGGCACGCTGAAACGGCCGGCTGCGCGATGAGCGCGCCGGCCGTTTTTTTATGAGAATGTAGGTGGGATTGCCGTGCGTTCCGCGTCGCGGGCGCAGCGCCATCCACACCTGGGCCAAGCCCCTTGGGAGACGCGAAAATGAAGGCAATCGAGATCACCGAATTCGGTGCGCCGGACGTGCTCAAACTGGCCGAGCGCGCCACGCCCGAGCCGAAAGCCGGCGAAGTGCTGATCAAGGTCAGCGCGTCGGGCGTGAACCGCCCCGATGTGTTCCAGCGCAAGGGCTCCTACGCGCCGCCGCCGGGCATTTCCGATCTGCCGGGGCTGGAAGTCGCGGGCGAAATCGTCGGCGGCAACATCGACGAAAAGAACAATCCGTTTGGCCTTAAGATCGGCGACCGCGTGTGCGCGCTGATCGCGGGCGGCGGCTATGCCGAATACGCGGTTGCGCCGCTCGGCCAGTGTCTGCCGGTGCCCAAGGGGCTGACCGATATCGAGGCGGCGTCGCTGCCGGAAACCTTCTTCACCGTCTGGAGCAACGTGTTCCAGCGCGCCCAGCTCGGCAAGGGCGAGGGCGGCGAGAACGAAACGCTGCTGGTGCAGGGCGGTTCGAGCGGCATCGGCGTGACGGCGATCCAGATCGCGCATGCGCTGGGTTTTCGGGTGTTCGCAACCGCTGGCTCGGACGACAAGTGCCGCGCCTGCGAAGCGCTCGGCGCGGAGCGCGCGATCAACTACCGCAGCGAAGATTTCGTCGAAGTCGTGAAGGCACTCACGCATGATCGTGGCGTCGACGTGATTCTCGACATGGTGGCGGGCGGTTATGTCGCGCGCGAATTGTCAGCGCTGGCGACGGGCGGCCGCATCGTGCTGATCGCCACGCTCGGCGGCGCCAAGGGCGAGATCAATATGGGCGAGATCCTGCGCCGCCGTCTGACGATCACGGGTTCGACCCTGCGCGCGCGTTCGGTCGAATTCAAGGCGCAGATTGCGGGGGAACTGCACGTACAGGTCTGGCCACTGCTCGAAGACGGGCGCATCAAGCCGGTCGTCTACAAGGTGTTTCCGGCCGCGCAGGCCGCCGACGCCCACGCGCTGATGGAAAGCAGCGAGCACATCGGCAAGATCATGCTCGACTGGAATCAGGCGGCTTGATCGACGGTTTGCCGGACGCTCTTGGGTTCGTGCTTGATTTTCCTGGCTTTTTCGACGCGAATTTTCGCGTGTGAGCGGCGGGGCGGTTTGACCCGCTTCAATTACACACAGTAAAATGATGTGTTTTGCGTCCGCTTTTAACAGCAACCGAAACAATGACGAAACAACGATCGAAGCTCGTAGTCGGTAACTGGAAGATGCACGGCCGCCTCGCGGCCAACGCTGCATTGCTCGAAGGCGTCGCACAGGGCGTTCAGGCGCTGCCTGCTGACGTGCGCGTTGGCGTGTGCGTGCCTTTTCCCTATCTCGCGCAGGCGCAGGCATTGCTCGGCGGCAGCCGCGTGGTGTGGGGCGCGCAGGATGTTTCGGCGCACGAGCAGGGCGCTTACACCGGTGAAGTCGCTGCGGGCATGATCGCCGATTTCGAGGCGGGCTTTGCGATCGTCGGTCACTCGGAGCGTCGCGCATATCACGGCGAAAGCTCGGAGCTGGTTGCGGTGAAGACGCAGCGCGCGCTGGCGGCGGGCGTCACGCCGATCGTCTGCGTGGGCGAAACGCTGGAACAGCGCGAAAGCGGCGCGACCGAGCAGGTGGTCGGTGCGCAGCTCGACGCGGTGCTGGCGGTGCTGTCGGTAGAAGAAGCGGCGCAGATCGTCGTTGCTTACGAGCCGGTGTGGGCGATCGGCACGGGCAAGAGCGCGACGTCGGAACAGGCGCAACAGGTGCACGCGTTCCTGCGCGCGCGTCTGGCAGCCAAGGGTGGAAATGTGGCGGACGTGCCGCTGCTGTACGGCGGCAGCGTGAAGCCGGACAATGCGGCGGAGCTGTTCCGTCAGGCCGATATCGATGGTGGCCTGATCGGCGGCGCGGCGCTCAAGGCACAGGATTTTCTCGCGATCTGCGCGGCCGCTGCGGCGGGCGCCAGCGTCGCGGGCTAAAGGATCGCGCACGGCGCCTCTGGCGAGGGTCGTGCCGTCTTAACATGCGCATTCCGGTCAAGGAATGCGTTCAACCAGGACTCAGGTGAGTGTGATGCTGTATTTGAAAACGTTGATTATCGTCGTTCAGCTTCTGTCGGCGCTCGGGGTGATCGGCCTCGTCTTGCTGCAGCACGGCAAAGGCGCCGACATGGGCGCGGCTTTCGGTAGCGGCGCGTCGGGCAGCCTCTTCGGCGCAAGCGGTTCCGCGAACTTTCTGTCGCGTACCACGGCAGTTCTCGCAACGGTGTTTTTCGTGTCGACGCTTGCATTAACCTACCTGGGGTCGTATCATGCGAAGCCTTCGGCGGGCGTGCTTGGCGCTTCGGCTCCAGCCCCGGTCGTCGCTTCCGCGCCGGTCGCAGCGAGTGTTTCCGCAGCGTCCAATGTCAGCGCTCCGGCAGTGGCTTCAACGGCTGGATCTGCTGCCGCTTCTGCTGGCGTAGCGTCTTCGGCACCGGGTAACGACGTTCCGAAATAAGTTTCAAAAATCTGTTTTTGTGCATTGAACAAATGACGGGAACGGGTTAGAATTTAAGTCTTGAAGCGATTCGCGGGTTGCAAAAATTGTTCTCCCGGATTGCATGTAGTGCCGACGTGGTGAAATTGGTAGACACGCTATCTTGAGGGGGTAGTGGCGAAAGCTGTGCGAGTTCGAGTCTCGCCGTCGGCACCAATGTATTCGATAAAATGCCAGCCGCTTGCTTCATCAGCTTCGGCTGGCATTTTTGCTTTATACGTCGTGTTTGTTTTGTTCGCAGCGCGAAAGATGTAAAGCAATTCCCGCGGAGCGACCAGAAGTTCTCCTGCGGAACCTCAGAACCAACCGATAGAGGATAGCCTTGAACCTCGCTACCTATTACCCCGTCCTGTTGTTCCTTCTTGTAGGTCTTGGTCTGGGCGTGGCGCTGGTCAGTATCGGCAAGATCCTCGGTCCCAATCGGCCAAACAGCGAAAAGAATTCACCGTACGAGTGCGGCTTTGAAGCGTTCGAAGACGCGCGCATGAAGTTCGATGTACGGTATTACCTCGTGGCCATTCTCTTCATCATCTTCGACCTCGAAACGGCATTCCTGTTTCCGTGGGGCGTGGCCCTGCGCGACATCGGCTGGCCGGGCTTCCTGTCGATGATGCTGTTTCTGCTCGAATTCCTGCTGGGCTTTGCCTACATCTGGAAGAAAGGTGGTCTCGACTGGGAATGACGGGTTAAATCGCCGGTTAGCATGGGCGGTACTGTGGGGACACTGCAGGCCGTCCGCTGGAGTGGAAAGCACATGAGTATCGAAGGGGTCTTGAAGGAAGGGTTTGTCACCACTACGGCTGACAAGCTGATCAACTGGACGCGCACTGGCTCCCTGTGGCCAATGACGTTCGGCCTGGCGTGTTGCGCGGTCGAAATGATGCACGCGGGCGCGGCCCGTTACGACCTCGACCGCTTCGGCGTGGTGTTTCGCCCAAGCCCGCGTCAGTCCGACGTGATGATCGTCGCCGGTACCCTCTGTAACAAGATGGCACCTGCATTGCGCAAGGTCTACGACCAGATGGCCGAGCCGCGCTGGGTCATCTCGATGGGGTCCTGCGCCAACGGCGGCGGTTACTACCATTATTCGTATTCTGTCGTGCGCGGCTGCGATCGTATCGTGCCCGTCGACGTCTACGTGCCGGGTTGCCCGCCTACCGCGGAAGCCCTCGTCTACGGGGTGATCCAGTTGCAGGCGAAGATTCGCCGCACTAGCACCATCGCCCGTCAATAAAGGCCAAACGCCTCCCCCACAATATGGCAAGCAAACTCGAGACCCTGAAAGCGAACCTCGAAGCGGCCCTTGGTGCGCGCGTCGTCAGCCTCACTGAAAAGCTCGGTGAGTTGACCTTGGTCATAAAAGCGGTAGATTACCTGAATGTCGCGACGGAATTGCGCGACAATCCGTCGCTGCGCTTCGAACAGTTGGTCGACCTCTGTGGTGTCGACTATCAAACCTATGGCGACGGCGCCTGGGACGGCCCGCGTTTCGCGGCTGTCTCGCATCTGCTCTCCATCACGAACAACTGGCGTCTGCGTCTGCGAGTTTTCGCGCCGGACGACGACGTGCCTATCGTTCCCTCCGTCGTGGAAATCTGGAATTCGGCCAACTGGTACGAACGTGAAGCGTTCGACCTGTTCGGCATCGTCTTCGAAGGCCACCCCGACCTGCGCCGTATCCTGACCGACTACGGTTTCATCGGCCATCCGTTCCGCAAGGACTTCCCGATCTCCGGCTATGTCGAGATGCGATATGACCCGGAGCAGAAGCGGGTAGTCTATCAACCGGTTACGATCGAGCCGCGCGAGATCACGCCGCGTGTGATCCGTGAGGATCGCTACGGTGGTCTGAGGAAACAATAAGAGGGTCGCATGTCAGAGATCAAGAACTACACGCTCAACTTCGGCCCGCAGCACCCGGCAGCGCACGGTGTGCTGCGCCTCGTGCTCGAGCTCGACGGCGAAGTGATCCAGCGCGCCGATCCGCATATCGGCCTGCTGCATCGCGCGACCGAAAAGCTCGCCGAAAACAAAACCTTCATCCAGTCGGTGCCGTACATGGACCGTCTCGACTACGTGTCGATGATGGTCAACGAGCACGGCTATGTGCTCGCGATCGAAAAGCTGCTCGGCCTCGAAGTGCCGATCCGCGCCAAGTACATCCGCGTGCTGTTCGACGAAATTACCCGCGTGCTGAACCACCTGATGTGGATCGGCTCGCACGGTCTCGACGTCGGCGCGATGGCGGTGTTCCTGTACGCGTTCCGCGAGCGCGAAGATTTGATGGACGTCTACGAGGCGGTGTCGGGTGCGCGTATGCACGCGGCGTACTACCGTCCGGGCGGCGTCTATCGCGATCTGCCCGACGCAATGCCGCAATACAAGGCGTCGAAAATCCACAACGAGAAGGCGCTCGCGAAGATGAACGAAGCGCGCCAGGGCTCGGTGCTGGACTTCATCGACGACTTCTTCACGCGCTTCCCGAGCTGTGTCGACGAGTACGAAACGCTGCTCACCGACAACCGTATCTGGAAGCAGCGTCTGGTGGGCATCGGCGTGGTGACGCCTGAGCGCGCCATGCAGCTGGGCCTGACGGGCGCGATGCTGCGCGGTTCGGGCATCGAATGGGATCTGCGCAAGAAGCAGCCGTACGAAGTCTACGACCAGCTGGATTTCGATATCCCGGTGGGCGTGAACGGCGACTGCTACGACCGCTATCTCGTGCGTATCGAAGAAATGCGTCAGTCCACCCGGATCGCGAAACAGTGCATTGAGTGGCTGCGCAAGAATCCGGGCCCCGTGATGGTCGACAATCACAAGGTTGCGCCGCCGTCGCGCGTGAACATGAAGTCCAACATGGAAGAGCTGATTCACCACTTCAAGCTCTTCACGGAAGGCTTCCATGTGCCCGAAGGCGAAGCGTATGCAGCCGTCGAACATCCGAAGGGTGAATTCGGCATCTACCTGGTGTCGGATGGCGCAAACAAGCCGTATCGTCTGAAGATCCGCGCGCCAGGTTATGCCCACCTGTCCGCGCTGGATGAAATGGCGCGCGGCCACATGATTGCCGACGCGGTCACGATCATCGGCACGCAGGACATTGTGTTCGGTGAAATCGACCGCTAGGTAGCAAACTGCCGGCGCGCCCGCAGGTGCGGTGCGCGCGGCGAAATACCGGGAACGCCACGTCTGTCGCAGCGAGCAGGAATGCACAACGCGCGGCAGGAGTTTGTCTGGCGGGAATTGAAACGGTAGGAATTGAAAGAGTCGTGTCTGAAAATGATCTCAGCTGAAGGCCTGAAAGAAATCGATCGCGCGCTGTCGAAGTACCCCGCCGATCAGCGACAGTCCGCCGTGATGGCGGCTTTGGCCGTTGCTCAGGAAGAGCATGGCTGGCTGTCTCCCGAACTGATGCAGTTCGTGGCCGACTACATCGGCATGCCGCCGGTCGCCGTCCAGGAAGTCGCCACCTTCTATACGATGTTCGAGACCCGGCCGGTCGGCAAGCACAAGATCACGCTCTGCACGAACCTGCCGTGTCAGCTCGGCCCGGATGGCGGCGCGGAAGCCGCCGCGGAATATCTGAAGCAGAAGCTCGGTATCGACTTCGGCGAAACCACGTCCGACGGCAAGTTCACCTTGAAAGAAGGTGAGTGCATGGGCGCGTGCGGCGACGCACCGGTGATGCTCCTGAACAATCACCGCATGTGCAGCTTCATGAGCCGCGAGAAGATCGACCAGCTGCTCGAGGAGCTTGCGAAATGACTGCGTTGCACGATCGTCACATCAAACCCCTGATTCTCGCCGGCCTCAATGGCGAGAACTGGCATCTCCAGGACTACGTTGCGCGCGGCGGTTACGCCCAGCTGCGCCGTATCGTCGAAGAAAAGATTCCGCCCGAGCAGGTGATCGCCGACGTGAAAGCGGGCGGTCTGCGCGGCCGTGGCGGCGCGGGCTTCCCGACCGGCCTGAAGTGGAGCTTCATGCCGCGTCAGTTCCCGGGGCAGAAGTACCTCGTCTGCAACTCGGACGAAGGGGAACCTGGCACGTTCAAGGATCGCGACATCCTGCGTCTGAACCCGCATGCGGTGATCGAAGGCATGGCCATCGGCGCGTACGCGATGGGCATCACCGTGGGCTACAACTACATCCACGGCGAAATCTTCGAGGTGTATCGACGCTTCGAAGCCGCGCTCGATGAAGCGCGCGCTGCGGGTTTGCTCGGCGACAACATTCTCGGCTCGGACTTCTCGTTCCAGTTGCACGCGCACCATGGTTATGGCGCGTACGTGTGCGGCGAAGAAACCGCGCTGCTCGAATCGCTCGAAGGCAAGAAAGGCCAGCCGCGCTTCAAGCCGCCGTTCCCGGCGAGCTTTGGCGTGTACGGCAAGCCCACCACGATCAACAACACCGAAACCTTCGCGGCCGTGCCGTTCCTGCTGACCGTCGGTCCGCAGGCGTACATGGAACTCGGCAAGCCGAACAACGGCGGCACCAAGATCTTCTCGATCTCGGGTGACGTGGAGCGTCCGGGCAACTACGAGATTCCGCTCGGCACGCCGTTCGCGACGCTGATGGAACTCGCCGGCGGCGTGCGCGGCGGCAAGAAGCTCAAGGCCGTGATTCCGGGCGGTTCGTCGGCGCCGGTCATTCCGGGCGACCTGATGATGCAGACGGACATGGACTATGACTCCATCGCCAAGCAGGGCTCGATGCTCGGCTCGGGCGCGGTCATCGTCATGGACGAAACGCGCTGCATGGTGCGCTCGCTGCTGCGTCTCTCGTACTTCTACTACGAAGAGTCGTGCGGTCAGTGTACGCCTTGCCGCGAAGGCACGGGCTGGCTCTATCGCGTGGTGAACCGTATCGAGCACGGCCTTGGCCGTCAGGAAGACCTGGATCTCCTGAACTCGGTGGCGGGCAACATCATGGGCCGCACGATCTGCGCGCTCGGCGACGCGGCGGCCATGCCGGTGCGCGGCATGCTGAAGCACTACTGGGACGAATTCGAATATCACGTTCACAACAAGCGTTGTCTGGTCGGCGGTCATGCCGGCTCGCACGCGGCGACGGAAACCGTGGCCGCCTGACTGGGCGAGTGAAGACAGCGCGTTGTGCGCGAACCGCGTGGCGGGGAATGCCGCTGTGCAATTGAGCGGTAACAGGTTAGGGACGATTAACCATCATGGTTGAACTTGAAATAGACGGCAAGAAGGTGCAGGTGCCCGAGGGCAGCATGGTGATCCAGGCTGCGCAGCGCGTGGACACCTACATTCCGCACTTCTGCTATCACAAGAAGCTGTCGATCGCGGCCAACTGCCGGATGTGTCTCGTCGATGTCGAGAAGATGCCGAAGGCCGTGCCCGCGTGCGCGACCCCGGTGTCGCAAGGCATGGTCGTGCGCACGACGTCGGACAAGGCCGTGCAGGGCCAGCAAGCCGTGATGGAATTCCTGCTGATCAACCACCCGCTGGATTGCCCGATCTGCGATCAGGGCGGCGAGTGCCAGCTGCAGGATCTGGCGGTGGGTTACGGCAAGTCGGCGTCGCGCTTCAGCGAAGAAAAGCGCGTGGTGTTCCACAAGAACGTCGGTCCGCTCATCTCGATGGAAGAGATGTCGCGCTGCATCCACTGCACGCGCTGCGTGCGCTTCGGCGACGAGATCGCCGGCGTGATGGAGCTGGGCATGCTCGGCCGCGGCATGCACTCGGAAATCAGCACCTTCCTCGGCCAGACCGTGGATTCGGAACTGTCGGGCAACATGATCGACCTGTGCCCGGTCGGCGCGCTCACGAGCAAGCCGTTCCGCTTCTCGGCGCGTACGTGGGAACTGTCGCGCCGCAAGTCGGTGAGCCCGCACGATTCGACCGGTGCCAACCTCGTCGTGCAGGTGAAGAACAACCGCGTGATGCGCGTGCTGCCGTTCGAGAACGAAGCCGTCAACGAATGCTGGATCTCGGACAAGGACCGCTTCTCGTACGAAGGCCTGAACGCCGAAGACCGCCTCACGCGCCCGATGATCAAGCAAGGCGGCGAGTGGGTGGAAACCGACTGGCAGACCGCGCTTGAATACGTCGTGAAGGGCATTCGCGGCATCAGCGACGATCATGGCGAGAACATGCTCGCCGCGCTGGTCAGCCCGCATAGCACCATCGAAGAACTGCATCTCGTCAAGCAGCTCGCGGACGCGATCGGCACGCCGAACGTCGACTTCCGCCTGCGCCAGAGCGACTTCTCGGCGCCGCTGGAAGGCGCGCCGTGGCTCGGCACGAAGATCGCCGATCTGTCGTACGCAGACTCCGCGTTTATCGTCGGCTCGTTCCTGCGCCGCGACCACGCGCTGTTCGCAGCGCGTCTGCGCCAGGCTGCGAAGGGCGGCGCTCAGGTGTCGTTCCTCAACGCAACGGCCGATGGCTCGCTGATCCCGAACGCACAACGCATCGTTGCCGCGCCTTCGGCATGGCTCGACGAACTGGCTGCGATTGCTGCAGCGGTGGCGGAAGCCAAGGGCGTGGCGCTGCCGGAAGGCTTCGCTGGCGCACAAGCCACCGACGCTGCCAAACAGGTGGCCGCATCGCTCGCAGCAGGCGAGCGCCGCTTCGTGCTGCTCGGCAACGCCGCCGTCCAGCATCCGGAATTCTCGCGTCTGCACGCCGCGGCCCAGTTCATCGCTGAGACCACGGGCGCAACGCTGGGCTTCCTCACGGAAGCGTCGAACACGGTGGGCGCGCATCTGGTTGGCGCACTGCCGGGCCGCGACGGTCTGAACGCACGCGAAGTGTTCGAGCAGCCGCGCAAGGGTTACCTGCTGTTCAACGTCGAACCCGAATTCGACACGGCCAACCCGGCTGCCGCGCGCGCTGCGCTGGCGCAAGCCGAAATGGTCGCGGTGTTCTCGCCGTTCAAGACCGGCCTCGATTACGCAGACGTGCTGCTGCCGGTCGCGCCGTACACGGAAACGTCGGGCACCTTCGTCAATGCCGAAGGCACCGTGCAGATCTTCAACGGCGTGGTGCGCCCGCTTGGCGATACGCGTCCGGCCTGGAAGGTCCTGCGCGTGCTCGGCAATCTGCTCGGCTTGCCGGGCTTCGAATACGACGCCGCCGAAGATGTGCGCCGCAAGGCCATCGGCGACGGCAGCTTCGAAGCGCGTCTGTCGAACAAGGCTGCAGCAACGGTTGCACGCGGCAGCGTGGCGAAGGCAGCGGAAGGCCGCTTCGAGCGTATCGCCGATGTGCCCATCTATCACGCCGATCCGATCGTGCGCCGCTCCGAAGCGCTGCACCTCACCACGGCCGCACGCGTGGCGAACACGGTCGGCCTGCCGGCTGCGCTGTTCGACCAGCTCGGCCTGAAGGAAGGCGACGCCGTGCGCGTGCGCCAGGGCGAGCTGTCGGTGACGGTGCCCGCGACGCGCGATGCGAATCTTGCGCCGACGGCGGTGCGTCTGTCGGCGGCCACGCCGGCCGGCGCGCAGCTCGGCAGCCTGTTCGGTGAACTGCTGGTGGAGAAGGCGTAAATGAGCTTGTTCGATACGATCAATGCAGGCGGCAGCCAGCTGCTCGGCGTGGCCTGGCCCACGGTGTGGGCGCTGGTGCGCATTCTCGTCGTCGCGGTGGTGATCCTGCTGTGCGTGGCGTACCTGATCCTGTGGGAGCGCAAGCTCATCGGCTGGATGCACGTGCGTCTGGGCCCGAACCGCGTCGGTCCTGGCGGCATGCTGCAGCCGATCGCCGACGTGCTGAAGCTGCTGCTCAAGGAAGTGATCCAGCCCGCCCAGGCGAGCCGCTGGGTCTATATGGTCGCGCCGATCATGGTGGTGGTGCCGGCCTTCGCGGTCTGGGCGGTGATTCCGTTCCAGGCGGGCGCGGTGCTCGGCGACATCAACGCCGGCCTGCTCTACGTGATGGCGATCTCCTCGTTCGGCGTCTACGGCGTGATTCTCGCCGGCTGGGCTTCGAACTCGAAGTACGCGTTCCTCGGCGCGATGCGCGCCGCGGCGCAGATGGTGTCGTATGAAATCGCGATGGGCTTCGCGCTCGTCGTGGTGCTGATGGTGTCGGGCAGCCTGAACCTGTCGGACATTGTGCGCCAGCAGATGCAGGGCATGTTCGCGAGCCACGGCATCACGTTCCTGTCGTGGAACTGGCTGCCGCTGCTGCCGATGTTCGTCGTCTACTTCATCTCGGGTCTCGCGGAAACCAACCGTCACCCGTTCGACGTGGTGGAAGGCGAATCGGAAATCGTGGCCGGTCACATGGTCGATTACTCGGGGATGGGCTTCGCGCTGTTCTTCCTCGCCGAGTACATCAACATGATCGTGATCTCGGCGCTCACGTCGGTGCTGTTCCTTGGCGGCTGGAGCGCGCCGTTCGCGTTCCTCGATTTCATCCCGGGCGTGTTCTGGCTGGTCCTGAAGACCTTCTTCTTCCTGTCGGTGTTCATCTGGGCCCGCGCGACGTTCCCGCGCTTCCGCTATGACCAGATCATGCGTCTGGGCTGGAAAGTGTTCATTCCGGTGTGCGTGGTCTGGCTGATCGTGGTGGGCTTCTGGTATATGTCGCCGCTGAGCATCTGGAAATAAGGGGCGAACGAAACATGACCGCTATTCAACAGTTTTTCAAGACGTTCTTCCTGACCGAACTGCTCAAAGGTCTGGCGCTGACGGGCCGTTATACGTTCAAGCGCAAGGTCACGGTGCAGTTCCCGGAGGAGAAGACCCCGATGTCGCCGCGTTTTCGCGGGCTGCATGCGCTGCGCCGCTATGAAAATGGCGAAGAGCGCTGCATCGCGTGCAAGCTGTGCGAAGCCGTGTGCCCGGCGATGGCCATCACCATCGAATCGGACGTGCGCGCCGACAACACGCGCCGCACCACGCGTTACGACATCGACCTGACCAAGTGCATCTTCTGCGGTTTCTGCGAAGAAAGCTGCCCGGTCGATTCGATCGTCGAAACGCACATTCTCGAGTACCACGGCGAGAAGCGCGGCGATCTGTATTTCACGAAGGAAATGCTGCTGGCCGTGGGCGATCGCTACGAAGCGCAGATCGCGGCAAACAAGGCAGCAGATGCACCGTACCGTTGATCTTCAGTTTGACGCTGCATCGGCCCGCGTTGCGGGCCGGCTGCGGGGCACGCCTGCGCCTGAAAATGCCGCGACTCCGTATGCCGCCCGCCGCGGCGCGACGCTCCCTGGTCTGGCCGCCAGTCTGCGCTGCGCAATCCGCCTTATGATGGCCTCAACGATGAACCAGTAATCATGGAATTCACGACCGTCCTGTTCTACATCTTCGCGCTGCTGCTCACGCTGTCAGGGCTGAAGGTGATCACCGCGCGCAATCCTGTCTCGTCCGCGCTTTTTCTCGTGCTCGCGTTTTTCAACGCGGCCGCGGTCTGGATGCTGCTGGAAGCCGAATTTCTCGCGATCCTGCTGGTCCTCGTCTACGTGGGCGCGGTGATGGTGCTGTTCCTGTTCGTCGTGATGATGCTGGACATCAACGTCGACGTGCTGAGCCGCGATTTCAAGCGCTTCATTCCGGTGGCGACTATCGTCGGCGCAATCATGGTGGTCGAAACCGCACTGATCCTCTGGCACGGCTACGGTGCGACCACCACGCCGGTGGCCGACGGCTCGCTGGCTGCGGCGCAGTCGGGTGCGATGTCGAATACGCATCTGATCGGCAAGATCATCTACACCGATTACATCTTCGCTTTCGAAGTCGCCGGCCTCGTGCTGCTGGTGGCGATCGTTGCGGCAATCGGCCTGACCGTGCGCGAGCCGAAAGACAGCAAGCGCCAGGACGTGTCGAAGCAGGTCGCCGTGCGTGCCAAGGATCGCGTGCGCATCGTCAAGATGGCGGCCGTGGTCGAAGTGCCGGAAGAACCAGAAGCCGCGCCGGCCGATGCCGCTGCAGCGGCTCCCGCTGCGCCTGCTGCTGCGCCGGCCCCGGCCGCGCCCGCAACGAAGAGCTAAGGAGCGAACCATTATGTTGACCCTGGCCCATTACCTTGTCCTCGGCGCGATCCTGTTTGCGATCTCGATCGTGGGCATCTTCCTGAATCGGCGCAACGTCATCATCATCCTGATGGCGATTGAACTGATGTTGTTGGCGGTGAACACGAACTTCGTTGCGTTCTCGCATTATCTTGGTGACGTTCACGGACAGATTTTCGTGTTCTTCGTGCTTACAGTTGCGGCGGCGGAAGCAGCAATTGGTCTGGCTATTCTTGTGACTCTGTTCCGCAGCCTCGACACGATCAATGTCGAGGATCTCGATCAGCTCAAAGGCTAAGGCAGGCGGTTATGGCTACGACACTCAACGAAAACTTGCTGCTGGCGATTCCGCTGGCTCCACTCGCCGGCTCGCTCATCGCGGGTTTGTTCGGCAAGACAGTGGGGCGCGCTGGCGCGCATACCGTCACGATTCTCGGCGTCGCCGTGGCGTTCGTGCTCTCGTGCATGACGTTCTTCGACGTGCTGAACGGCGCGAGCTTCAATGCGACCGTCTACGAATGGATGTCGGTGGGCGGCCTGAAGTTCGAAGTGGGCTTCCTGATCGACTCGCTCACCGCGCTCATGATGATCGTGGTGACCTTCGTGTCGCTGATGGTGCACATCTACACGATCGGCTACATGGCGGAAGAAGAGGGCTACCAGCGCTTCTTCTCGTACATCGCGCTGTTCACGTTCTCGATGCTGATGCTGGTGATGGCCAACAACTTCCTGCAGCTGTTCTTCGGCTGGGAAGCGGTGGGTCTGGTCTCGTACCTGCTGATCGGCTTCTACTTCAAGCGTGAAAGCGCCATCTACGCGAACATGAAGGCGTTCCTCGTGAACCGCGTGGGCGACTTTGGCTTCCTGCTGGGCATCGGTCTGCTGCTCGCGTACGGCGGCTCGCTGAACTACAACGACGTGTTCGCGAAGGGTCATGAACTCTCGGCGCTGACGTTCCCGGGCACCTCGTGGAACCTGCTGACGGTTTCGTGTATCTGCCTCTTCATCGGCGCGATGGGTAAGTCGGCGCAGTTCCCGCTGCACGTCTGGCTGCCCGATTCGATGGAAGGCCCGACGCCGATCTCCGCACTGATCCACGCGGCAACCATGGTGACGGCCGGTATCTTCATGGTCGCGCGCATGTCGCCGCTGTTCGAACTCTCGGACGCCGCGCTGTCGTTCATCGTCGTGATCGGTGCGATTACCGCGCTGTTCATGGGCTTCCTCGGCGTCGTGCAGAACGACATCAAGCGCGTGGTGGCTTACTCCACGCTCTCGCAGCTCGGCTACATGACGGTGGCGCTCGGCGTGTCGGCGTATCCGGTCGCGATCTTCCACCTGATGACGCACGCGTTCTTCAAGGCGCTGCTGTTCCTCGGCGCGGGTTCGGTCATCATCGGCATGCACCACGACCAGGACATGCGCAACATGGGCGGCCTGCGCAAGTACATGCCCATCACGTGGATCACGTCGCTGGTCGGTTCGCTCGCGCTGATCGGCACGCCGTTCTTCTCGGGCTTCTACTCGAAGGATTCGATCATCGACGCGGTGAAGCTCTCGCACCTGGCAGGTTCGGGCTTCGCGTACTTCGCGGTGGTGGCGAGCGTGTTCGTGACGGCGCTGTACTCGTTCCGCATGTACTTCCTCGTGTTCCACGGCGAAGAGCGCTTCCGCGGTCCGAAGCATCCGGAATCGCCGATGGCGATCGAAGCGGCTCATTCGGCTCAAAGCGGTCATGGCGACCACGGCCACGACGACCATCACGTGCACGTTCCGCACGAATCGCCGTGGGTCATCTGGGTGCCGCTCGTCCTGCTCGCGATCCCGTCGATCATCGCCGGTGCGTATGCGATCCAGCCGCTGCTGTTCGGTTCGTTCTTCCAGAACGGCGTGGCGTTCGACAAGGTGATCTTCATCGGCCAGAACCATCCGGGTCTGAGCGAGATGGCAGAAGAGTTCCAGGGCTGGGCCGCGATGGGCGCGCATGCGTTCTCGGGTCTGCCGGTGTGGCTTGCACTCGCAGGCGTGGTGGTGGCGTGGTTCTTCTACATGAAGCGCCCGGATCTGCCGGCTGTGGTGCAACGCACGTTCTCGCCGGTCTACAAGCTGCTGGCAAACGCGTATTACCTCGACAAGATCAACGAAATCGTCTTCGCTCGCGGAGCAGTCGCGATCGGTCGCGGTCTGTGGAAGGAGGGCGATGTCGTCGTGATCGACGGCGTCGTGAACGGGAGCGCCAAGTTTATCGGCTGGTTTGCAACTGTCATTCGTTTCCTGCAATCCGGCTATATCTATCACTACGCATTTGCCATGATTATTGGCATGCTTGGCCTCCTTACCCTGTTTGTAACGCTCAGCGGCAAATAAGGCGAGGAAACGCATGCACGCAACCCCGATTCTGAGTATTGCGATCTGGATGCCGATCATTTTCGGCGTCATCGTTTTAGTAGTGGGTTCCGACCGGAACCCGGGCCGAGCCCGCTGGCTCGCGCTCATCGGTTCAGTGCTTAGTTTCCTCGTTACCTTGCCGCTCGTTTCGGGCTTCGACACCACCACGGCTGCGCTGCAGTTCGAGGAGAAGTCGGTCTGGATCGACCGTTTCAACATTGCCTATCACCTGGGCGTCGACGGCATCGCAGTGTGGTTCGTGGTGCTTACGGCGCTCATTACCGTGATCGTCGTGATTGCGGGCTGGCAGGTCATCAAGGAAGACGTCGCGCAGTATTTCGCCGCCTTCCTTGTCCTGTCGGGTTTGATGATTGGCGTTTTCTGCGCCGCCGACGGCCTGCTGTTCTACGTGTTCTTCGAAGCCACCCTGATCCCGATGTACATCATCATCGGCGTGTGGGGCGGCCCGAACCGCGTGTACGCAGCCTTCAAGTTTTTTCTGTACACGCTGGCCGGCTCGCTGTTGATGCTGATCGCGTTGCTGTATCTGTACCGTGTGACGCACACGTTCGAACTCGCCGCCTGGCAGGACGCCAAGCTGTCGATGACACCGCAGATTCTGCTGTTCGTCGCCTTCTTCTTCGCGTTCGCCGTCAAGGTGCCGATGTTCCCGGTGCACACGTGGTTGCCTGACGCGCACGTCGAAGCGCCAACGGGCGGTTCGGTGGTGCTGGCCGCCATCATGCTGAAGCTGGGTGCGTACGGTTTCCTGCGTTTCTCGCTGCCGGTCACGCCGGACGCGAGTCACTATCTGGCGCCCGTCATCATCACGCTTTCGCTGATCGCGGTGATTTACATCGGCCTAGTGGCGATGGTGCAGTCGGACATGAAAAAGCTGGTCGCGTATTCGTCGATCGCCCACATGGGCTTCGTCACGCTCGGCTTCTTTATGTTCGGCCCGTCGAGCCAGCTCGCAGTCGAAGGCGGGATCATCCAGATGATTTCGCACGGCTTCGTCTCGGGCGCCATGTTTCTGTGCATCGGGGTGCTGTACGACCGCATGCATACACGCCAGATAGCCGATTACGGCGGCGTCGTCAACACGATGCCGAAGTTCGCGGCGCTGGCCATGCTTTTTGCGATGGCCAACTGCGGCCTGCCGGGCACCTCGGGATTCGTCGGCGAATTCATGGTGATTCTGGCAGCAGTGAAGTTCAACTTCTGGATCGCATTCGGGGCGGCGTTCACGCTGATCCTGGGCGCGGCCTATACGTTGTGGATGTACAAGCGGGTGTACTTCGGCGCCATCTCGAACGATCACGTTCGCGAGCTGAAGGACATCAACAGCCGTGAGTACGGGATTCTCGTGGTGCTCGCGCTGTTCACGCTTTTCATGGGCATCTACCCGAAGCCCTTTACCGATGTGATGCACGTTTCCGTGGAAAACCTCCTCTCCCACGTCGCAGTGTCGAAACTGCCGCTGTCACAGTAATACCGAGCGGAGGAACAAAAGATCATGCCAAACGCCCCTATGTACGCTCTGCTACCCGATGCGCTGGTTCTCGCCGGCATCATCGTCGCGTGGCTCAACGACACGTTCTCCGGTCCTTCGGGCCGGCGCACGACCTATCTCATCGCGCTGCTGACGACCATCGTCGCCGGCATCTGGTTCGCGGTGAACGCCTTCGACCCGCACGTGAGTTACTTCTTCACGCGCATGTATGTGGTCGATCCGTTCGCCAGTGCGATGAAGGCCGTCGTGACGCTCGGCTATGCCGTGTCGATCGTGTACTCGCGCAAGTACCTCGAAGACCGTGACCTGTTCCGGGGCGAGTTCTTCCTGCTCGGCATGTTCTCGCTGCTCGGCCAGATCGTCATGATCTCGGGCAACAACTTCCTCACGCTGTACCTCGGCCTCGAACTGATGTCGCTGTCGCTGTACGCGCTGATCGCGCTGCGCCGCGACGCCTCGCAGTCGAACGAAGCCGCCATGAAGTACTACGTGCTGGGCGCGCTGGCTTCGGGCTTCCTGCTCTACGGCATTTCGATGCTGTACGGCGCGACCGGCTCGCTCGATCTGTCCGACGTGTTCAAGGCGGTTGCCTCGGGCCACATCAACGACATCGTGCTGCTGTTCGGCGTGGTGTTCGTGGTCGCGGGCGTGGCGTTCAAGATGGGCGCGGTGCCGTTCCACATGTGGGTGCCTGACGTCTATCAAGGCGCACCTACGGCCATGACGCTGCTCACCGGCGGCGGCCCGAAGGTTGCAGCCTTCGCCTGGGCGGTGCGCTTCCTCGTCATGGGTCTGCTGCCGCTGGCGGTGGACTGGCAGGAAATGCTGATCATTCTCGCGGCGCTGTCGATGATCGTCGGCAACATCACGGGTATCGTGCAGCGTAACGTCAAGCGCATGCTGGCTTACTCGGCGATCTCGAACATGGGCTTCGTGCTGCTCGGCCTGCTGGCCGGCATCGTCGACAACAAGGCCACGGGCGCGGCCAGCGCGTACAGCTCGGCGATGTTCTACAGCATCGTCTACCTGATCACGACGCTCGGCGCATTCGGCGTGGTGATGATGCTTGCGCGCCGCGACTTCGAAGCGGAAACGCTGGACGACTTCAAGGGCCTGAACCATCGCAGCCCGATGCTCGCCTTCGTGATGATGCTGGTGATGTTCTCGCTCGCCGGCATTCCGCCGACGGTCGGCTTCTACGCGAAGCTCGCCGTGCTCGAAGCGACGATGAACGCCGGCCTCACCTGGCTCGCCATCCTCGCGGTGATCACGTCGCTGTTTGGCGCGTTCTACTACCTGCGTATCGTCAAGCTGATGTACTTCGACGCACCGCAGGACAGCTCGCCGATCGTGAGCCACGCAAGCAACCGCGCGATGCTGACGATCAACGGTGTGGCCGTGCTCGTGCTCGGCATCATTCCGGGCCCGCTGATGTCGCTGTGCCTGCAAGCCGTCACGCACTCGCTGCCCCTGTAATGTCGGCAGCCGGTTGGTTTATCGTGTTGTTGGCGCTCGCGGGCGCCAACCTGCCGTTCTTCAATCAGCGTCTGTTCGGGTTCGTGCCGCTGCGTGCAGTTAAAAAGAGCGCGTGGATCCGCATTGCTGAAATGATCGTGCTGTATTTTGTGGTCGGTGCGTTCGGCTTCCTGCTGGAAGCGCGCGCCGGTAACCGCTTCGACCAGGGCTGGCAGTTCTACGCCATCACGTTCAGTCTTTTTGTCGTGTTCGCGTTCCCCGGCTTCACCTGGCAATATCTCGTCAAGCGCCGTCCGGCGTAGACCGACAAAAAGCGCGCGCCTCGCCCGAAAGCGAGGCGCACGCTTTTCGATTTTCTTGATCGCATCGCGGGTTGACCGCGCCTCGCTGATCCCATTCCTTTTTCCGATCCTCCCGAGGTTGAACCATGGCTGCTGAAGATCAGAACCACGACCCGGCGCTAGCCGAGACGTGCGTGGAAAGCACGACGCTCCACGCGGGCAAATTCCTTACGCTCAAGTGCGACACGGTGGCCTTGCCCGACGGCAAGCACGCCACGCGCGAATACGTCCAGCATCCGGGCGCGGTGATGGTGATCCCGCTGTTCGACGACGGCCGCGTGCTGATGGAGCGCCAGTACCGTTATCCGCTGTCGCGCGTGATGACCGAATTCCCGGCGGGCAAGCTCGATCCGCAGGAAGGGGCGCTGGCCTGCGCGAAGCGCGAACTCAAGGAAGAGACCGGCTACGAGGCGCGCGAGTACATCTTTCTGGCAAAGATCCATCCGGTGATTTCGTACTCGACCGAGTTCATCGACCTCTATCTCGCGCGCGGTCTGATCGAGGGCGAGTCGAAGCTCGACGAAGGCGAATTCCTCGAAACCTTCACCGCGACGCTGCCCGAACTCCTCGAATGGGTGCGTGAAGGCAAGATCACTGACGTGAAGACCATCATCGGCACGTTCTGGCTGGAGAAGGCGCTGTCGGGCAGCTGGCCGCTCGGGCAACCGGCGTAAGGCAGCAGATGTGTTCTAAAGACGGCGGCCCGCGAGGCCGCCGTTTTCACATCCGCGCCACAGAAAGGCTTTAGGCAAAGGCAAGCGGGCCAACGCGCGCAGCGCTACAATCGACCACCGATCGATCACGGGCCCACCGGCGGCATCGGTGTTTTCCCCGCCCGGAAATTTTACGAACGGTCGTTCACAAATTTTCATTTTGCGATACACTCCAACGCAAGCCTCGATTCCCCATGAAGGTCCTCGATTTACAGTGCCCAGACGGCCATCGGTTTGAAGGCTGGTTCGCTTCCGCTGACGATTTCGAATCGCAGCTTGCGCGCAAGCTGGTCGAATGCCCGATGTGCGGTGTCACCAACGTGACGCGCGTGCCGTCCGCGCCCCGGCTGAATCTGTCGGGCGCGAGCGCGCCTGCTTCGGCTCCGTCCGCGCGTTCCGCGCAGTCGGGTTCCGCGGCGGGACAAGCCGGGCCGTCCGCGCAGTGGCAGGCGCAGGCGCTGCGCGCGATTCGCGAGGTCCTGGAGAAAACGGAGAACGTAGGTGACCGTTTCGCCGAGGAAGCCCGGCGCATGCACTACAACGAAGCACCGGCGCGCAATATTCGCGGCGTCGCTTCCGCGGAGGATGCGCGAGCCCTCGTCGAAGAAGGCATCGATGTGATGCCGCTGCCGGTGCCGGCCGCGCTGAAGGGTCCGCTGCAATAGCCATGCGGGTCTTCGCCGCGGTTCGGGTTCGCACCCAACCAGCCGCGGCCAGGAGACAAACCGCATGGATCTCGACTACACCCCTACCGACGACGCTTTCCGCGCCGAAGTCCGCACCTGGCTCGAAGCCAACGTGCCTCAGGACGTGCGCGCCAAAATCCTCAACCACAAGCGCCTGAGCCGCGACGACATCGCGAACTGGCACAAGCTGCTTGGCACCAAAGGCTGGTCGGCGCCTGCGTGGCCCGTCGAATGGGGCGGCCCCGGCTGGACCGAAACGCAGCGCCATATCTGGGACGCCGAGTGTGGCCGCATCGGCGCGCCGCCGGTCCTGCCGTTCGGCGTGTCGATGGTGGCGCCCGTCATCATGAAGTACGGCAATGAGGCGCAAAAACGCCGCTATCTGCCGCGCATTCTCTCGGGCGAAGACTGGTGGTGCCAGGGCTATTCGGAGCCGGGTTCGGGTTCCGATCTGGCTTCGCTGCGCACCAAGGCGGTTCGAGTCCAGGACAATTTGGGCGATCACTACGTCGTCAACGGCCAGAAGACCTGGACCACGCTCGGCCAGCATGCCGACATGATGTTCTGCCTCGTGCGCACCGATCCCGCCGCGAAGAAACAGGAGGGCATTTCCTTCCTGCTGATCGACATGAAGACGCCCGGCATCACCGTGCGCCCGATCATCACGCTCGACGAAGACCATGAGGTCAACGAAGTGTTCCTCGAGGACGTGAAGGTGCCGGTCGAAAACCTCGTCGGCGAAGAGAACCGCGGCTGGACCTACGCGAAGTATCTGCTCGGCCACGAACGCACCGGCATCGCCCGCGTGGGCGCGTCGAACCGCGAACTCGCGTTCCTCAAGCATGTCGCGCTCAACCAGAAGAAGAACGGCAAGCCGCTGCTGCACGACCCGGTGTTCGCGTCGCGCGTGGCCGCCGTCGAAATCGAGCTGATGGCGCTCGAAGTCACCGCCGAGCGCGTGATCGCGAGCAGCAACAACGGTCGCGGTCCCGGTCCCGAGGCGTCGATGCTCAAGATCAAGGGCACCGAAATCCAGCAGGCGCTTACCGAACTGATGGTCGATGCGGTCGGCCCGCTGGCTGCGCCATTCGATCCGGCCTTCCTCGAAGGCGAACACGCGCATTCGGCGGCCGGCGACGACGACGCGGCCCCGCTCGCGGCCTACTACTTCAACTACCGCAAGACGTCGATTTACGGCGGATCGAACGAAATCCAGAAGAACATCATCGCGCAGATGATTCTGGGGATTTGAGGAGCGGCGCAATGGACTTCAATTTCACCGAAGAGCAACAGCAACTCGCCGACGCGCTGCGTCGCTATCTCGACAAGAACTACGGCTTCGAAGCGCGCCGGGCGATCGTGAAGACGCCCGAGGGCGTGTCGGCGGCGCACTGGAATGCGCTCGTCGAACTGGGCCTGACCGCGTTGCCGGTGCCAGAAGCGCAGGGCGGCTTCAACGGTTCGACCTTCGACATGCTGGTGGTCATGCAGGAACTGGGCCGCGCGCTGGTGGTCGAGCCGTACTGGGCGACGGCCGTGGGCGTGGAAGCGCTCAAGCTCGCGGGTTCCGATAACGCCGAAAACGCTGCGTTGCTCGAGCGCGTCGCCACGGGCGAGATCAAGCTTGCGCCCGCGTTCCACGAACCCGGCGCGCGCTACGACCTCTTCACGCTTGAAACCACCGCGAAGGAAACCGGCGACGGCTTCGCGCTCAGCGGCGCGAAATCGGTCGTGCAGCACGGCGCGCAGGCCGATTACTGGATCGTCCCCGCGCGTCTCGCGGGCGAAGTGGCGCTTTTTGTCGTGGCACGCGACGCGCAGGGCGCGACGGTAAGCGACTATCGCACCATCGACGGCCAACGCGCCGCCACGGTCACGTTCGACGGCGCGAAAGCGCGACGCCTCGGCAAGACGGACGCGGCCACGTGGGAGCAGGTCGCCGATTACGCCACCTTCCTGCTGTGCGCGGAAGCCGTGGGCGCGATCGACGCGCTCAATCATGCGACGGTCGAATACACCAAAACGCGCCAGCAGTTCGGCATGCCGATCGCGCGTTTCCAGGCGCTCCAGCACCGTATGGCCGAAATGCTGATTCACGGCGAGCAGGCGCGCTCCCTCACGTATCTGGCGGCGGCGCGTTACAGTAGCGCATCGCCCGACGAGCGGCGCCGCGCCATTTCGGCAGCGAAGGCGCGCGTGGGGCAGGCGGCGCGCTATGTCGGCCAGCAGGCGGTGCAGTTGCACGGCGGCATGGGCGTGACCGATGAAGTGGCGGCGGCGCATCTGTTCAAGCGCCTGTCGATCATCGAAACCACGCTCGGCGACGTCGACTATCACCTCGAACGCTTCGCTGCGCTGCCGGGTTTCGCGCAAGTCGCCGCGTAATCGTGGGGTTTTAGTCGTATCGAGTTGAATCGGAGAGCCATCGATGGGTTTGAGTTACGAAGATCTCGAAGTGGGCAAGGCCTATGAAGTCGGCTCGCACACGTTCGGGCGCGAGGAGATCGTGGAGTTCGCGCAGAAGTACGATCCGCAGCCGTTCCACCTGAGCGAGGCGGGCGGCGAGGCGTCGATGTTCGGCGCGCTCGTGGCGAGCGGCTGGCATACCTGCTCGACGATGATGGGCATGCTGGTGCGCAACTTCTTCAAGGACTCGACTTCGATGGGCTCGCCGGGCATCGACGAGATTCGCTGGATCAAGCCGGTGCGCGTGGGCGATACGCTGTCGATGACCAATATCGTCGTGAGCAAGCGTGTCTCGCAGAGCAAGCCTGATCGCGGCATCGTCGAAACGCGCTGGGAAGGGCGTAATCAGGATGGCGAACTGGTTGTGACGGTCAGCTCGAAAGGCATGTTTGGGTTGCGGCATCCGGGCGCTTCGGGCGCATAAAAAACACGGGAGACACTGCATGAGCGAAGTCGCTGCAATATCGGAAATTGCCGATCTGGCCGCCTTGCGCGAGCGGGTCGGCGCGGAGCCTTTCGTCAGTCCCTGGCGCGAGGTGAGCGCGGCGAGCGTGCAGGGTTTCGCCGATGCCACCGGCGACCATCAGTGGATCCACATCGATGCAGAACGCGCGCGCCGCGAGTCGCCTTTTGGCGGCCCGATTGCGCATGGTTTTCTCACGCTTTCGCTGGTGCCGGTGCTGCTGGCGGGCACCGTGAAAATCCATCAGCGCATGGGCGTGAACTACGGCCTGAACCGCGTGCGTTTCACGTCGCCGGTGCCGGTGGGCGCGAAGCTGCGCGGGCGCTTCGGCGTGAAGGAAGTGAGCGATGTGGAAGGCGGCGGTGCGCAGGTGGTCTGGAACGTGACGCTGGAAGTCGAGGGAAGCGAGCGGCCCGTCTGTATCGCCGAGTTTATTTCGCGGCATTACTTCTGATTTCGCGCACGCGCTGCAAGCAAAAAGGGCGTCGGTTTTTCACCGGACGCCCTTTTTTTATCGACTTTAAATCAGCGAGCGCTTACGCCGCCTTCGAGTCGTGCTTCGCGTACTGCGTCGCACCGAACAGCATTTCCTTGGCCTTGTCGTCCATCAGCGGCTTGCGCGCGTCCGCGAGCACCTGAACGCCGCGCTGGACTGCCGGGCGTGCGGCAATCGCGTCATGCCAGCGCTTCACATTGGGCAGCGCATCGAGATCGACGCCCTGGTTCTGCCACGAGCGCGTCCACGGGAACGCGGCGATATCGGCGATGGTGTACTCGTTGCCGGCCAGATATTCGGTCTTTTCGAGCTGCGTTTCCATCACGTTATAGAGACGCTTCGCTTCGTTCGTGTAGCGGTTCACCGCGTACTCGATCTTTTCCGGCGCGTAGATGCGGAAGTGGTGCGCCTGGCCGAGCATCGGGCCGAGACCGCCCATCTGGAACATCACCCACTGCAGCACGTCGTAGCGCGCGGCCAGATCTTCGGGCAGGAATTTGCCCGTTTTCGCGGCCAGATAGACGAGGATCGCGCCCGACTCGAACAGCGAAAACGGCTTGCCGTCGGCGCGTACGGGGCCTTCGGAATCGGTGATGGCAGGGATCTTGTTGTTCGGGCTGATGTCGAGGAATTCGGGCTTGAACTGGTCGCCCGCGCCGATATCGACCGGATGCACGCGGTATTCGAGGCCGGTTTCCTCCAGCATGATGTGGACTTTGTGGCCGTTGGGCGTGGCCCAGCTGTAGACATCAATCATCGTGACTCCTCATCGTGTTTTATTCAGCACCAGGGAGGCGCTGCGTCGAAACGTACCGTCGCGCGCCGGATCTCGCGGACGTTAGCATAGTTCGATGCGCGCCGCTAAAGCCGCGCGAGTGACCTCAATGCCAGCGTGGAAATCGTCGCGCGGCGAGCGATGGCATCATGTCGGGCAACGTTCACGGAAGGCGATTTCGCCTATGGATGCGATGGTCGATCGAAACGCTTCACCAACCCCTTTTCTCGCGGATTACACGTTTTACGAGCGGCACGAAGCGGCGGTGGGAGACGCGCCGCCTTCGCGCATCATCGACGCGGTCGCGGCATTCGACATGCGCGACGATCCGGTGATCGACACGCTGCTGCGCGTGCGCGAATGGCCCGAGCGGCTGCTGGAGCGGCTGGGCGGCAAGCATCACGAGCCGTTCGATCTCACCGCGTTCACACCGCTTTATCGCGACGATCGGGAGTTGACGTTCGGACTGGCGGGACGGTTCTGGCGGCCCGATTTTGGCCTCATGAAAGTGGCCGATGCCGATGCGTTCATCGCGCTCACGCGCAAGGACATCGCGCGGCTCGTGCTGCGTTTTCGCGTGCAGGACGACGCAACGGGCGAAGCGCGCCTGGTGACCGAAACCTTCGTCGATTGCCCGTCGTTGGGCACCAAAGTGCTGATGACGCCGTACTGGTTCGCCATTCGCGTGGCGAGTGGCTGGATCCGCAAGCGCACGCTGGCCGCCGTGGCGAGAGAGCTCGACACGGCGCCATGAGCGCGCTTCAAGAACGCGTTAAGAGCGCGTGACCGGCATCTCCACGCGCGACGCCGCGCCCGCATCCATATAGCGCGAGAGTTCGAGCTTGGCGATGGCGTTGCGGTGCACTTCGTCCGGACCGTCGGCGAAACGCAGCGTGCGCGCCTGCGCGTAGGCGTAGGCCAGCGGGAAATCGCCGCTCACGCCGCCGCCGCCGTGCACCTGGATCGCCCAGTCCAGCACCTGGCAGGCCATGCTGGGCGCGACCACCTTGATCATCGCGATCTCGCCGCGCGCGCCCTTGTTGCCGACGGTGTCCATCATGTACGCGGTCTTGAGCGTGAGCAGACGCGCCTGTTCGATCATGCAGCGCGCCTCGGCGATACGTTCCTGGGTGACGGTCTGCTGCGCAATCGTCTTGCCGAAGGCGACGCGCGACAAAGCACGTTTCGACATGAATTCCAGGGCGCGTTCCGCCAGACCGATCAGACGCATGCAGTGGTGAATACGGCCCGGCCCGAGACGACCTTGCGCGATCTCGAAACCGCGACCTTCGCCCAGCAGAATGTTCGACGCCGGCACGCGCACGTTGTCGAGCTTGATCTCCATATGGCCGTGCGGCGCGTCGTCGTAGCCGAACACCGTGAGCGGGCGCTTGACCGTGATGCCGGCGGCGTCGGCGGGCACGAGGATCATCGACTGCTGCGCGTGGCGCGGTGCGTCCGGATCGGTCTTGCCCATCACGATATAAATCGCGCAGCGCGGATCGCCCGCGCCCGACGACCACCATTTCGTGCCGTTGATGACGTAGTCGTCGCCGTCGCGCTCGATGCGCGTCTGGATGTTGGTGGCGTCCGACGAAGCGACTTCCGGTTCCGTCATCAGGAACGCCGAGCGGATCTGGCCTTGCAGCAGCGGTTCAAGCCACTGGCGCTTGTGCTCGTCGCTGCCGTAGCGCTCGATGGTTTCCATGTTGCCGGTATCGGGCGCGCTGCAGTTGAACACTTCGGGCGCCCAGATCACACGGCCCATGATCTCGCACAGCGGCGCGTATTCGAGGTTCGTCAGGCCCGCACCGCGATGCGACTCGGGCAGGAACAGATTCCACAGGCCCGCTTCGCGCGCCTTCACCTTCAGTTGCTCGACGATTTCGGTGGCGACCCACGGGTTGCCGTTGGCGCGATTGCGCTCGACTTCCGCGTGGTAGACGGCTTCGTTCGGATAGATGTGTTCGTCGAAGAACGCGAGCAGTTTCTCGCGCAGCGCCTGCACTTTCGGGGTGTAATCGAAATTCATCCAGGACCTCGCAAATAAAGCGGATTGAGTACGGAATGACGCAACTGCGAAATGAGTGAGCCGATCAGTGAACCGGTCAACGAACCTTCTGCGCGTAGTGCCACGCGAGTTCGGCCATCGGTTTGGCGCGGCGGCCGGCGTCGGCGGCCTGGGCGCTGGCGGCGGTGCCATCGACCACGCGCTTCATGATTCCCTGCAGAATGGCCGCGATGCGGAACATGTTGTAGGCGAGATAGAAGTTCCAGTCGCCGTGGATCGTCAGGCCCGTGCGCTCGCAGTAACGGCGCACATATTCCTGCTCGTCCGGAATGCCGAGCGCGGCCCAGTCCAGGCCGCCGATGCCGCGAAACTGCCCCGGATCGACGTGCCACGCCATGCAGTGATACGAAAAGTCGGCGAGCGGATTGCCAAGCGTAGACAGTTCCCAGTCGAGCACCGCAAGCACGCGCGGTTCGGTGGGGTGGAAAATCAGGTTGTCGAGGCGGAAGTCGCCGTGGACGATCGAGACGCGCGCGCCGCCTTCTGCGCCTTCATCGGGAACGTGCTTCGGCAGCCACTCGATCAGGCGGTTCATCGCTTCGATCGATTCGGTTTCCGACGCTTGATATTGACGGCTCCAGCGATCGATCTGGCGCGCGAAGTAATTGCCCGGTTTGCCGTAATCGGCGAGGCCAATGGCGTTCGGATCGACGTTATGGAGCGCGGCTATCACGCGGCTCATTTCGTCGTAGATCGCGCCGCGTTCTTCTCGCGACATGCCGGGCAGCGCCTGGTTCCACAGCACGCGGCCTTCGACGAACTCCATCACATAGAACGCCCGGCCGATCACGGCTTCGTCCTCGCACAGCGCGAGCATCTTCGCGACCGGCACCTCGGTCGCGCCGAGCGCAGCCATCACGCGGTACTCGCGCTCAATCGCATGCGCCGAGGGCAGCAGCTTCGCCTTCGGGCCGGGCTTGGCGCGCATCACGTAGCTGCGCGAGGGCGTCACCAGCTTGAAGGTGGGATTCGACTGGCCGCCTGCGAACTGCTCGACGGTAAGCGGGCCTTCGAAGCCCGCGACGTGCGCCGCAAGCCAGGCGGCGAGCGCGTCAGTGTCGAAGCGCTGCCGCTCGGCGACGGGGCGCGTGCCCTCGAATGCCGAAAAGTCGGTCGAGCGATCGTTGTTGTTGTCTCCATCCGGGGTGGCTTGCGCCATGGTTGTCTCCGTTCTCCAGTATGGGTTTTCCGCGCTAGCGCTGTGGGCGATAGCGCAGATATTGCGCGTACAGCATCTCCATCGTTGTGTTGCGCACGTCGCGGTGCAGCGGCGTAGGCGGTGCATAGTTGAGCGTGCGCACCACCCAGTCGTGCGGCGCTGCGCCGACGTCGAGCGCATTGATACAGCCCGTCGTCTGCGCGAGGTGGCCGAAAAACGTGCGCGCGCCTGCCGTGATCGCGTGCGAGAGAATCGCGCGGTTGACGCCGCCGTGCAGGACCAGCAAGGCGGTGTCCCATGACGGATCGGCGCGCAGCGCAGCCACGGCGGGCAGCACGCGGTCGAGCAGTTCGCCGATCGATTCGCCGCCGAGAAAACGCGTGTCTTCCGGCACGACGCCGTCGAAGGCGCGCAGGAATGCGTCCTCGACATCGGCGGGTGGAATGTCGGCGAGACGCCCGCCGCGAATCTCCTGCCACGCCGGTTGCTCTTCCAGCGCGATCTTCTGGCCGGTGGCGGCGAGTACGCGCTGCGCCGTTTCGACCGTGCGCCGCAAGCCGCTCACGATCACGCGGTCGAAGCGCACGCCTTGCTGCGCAAACGCCTGGCCTGCTGCGCTGGCTTGCGCCTGGCCGGTTTCGTTGAGCGGCACGGTGTCGGGATCGATCGCGCGGCCGCTGTCGTCGAAGTAGGTGACGTCGCCGTGGCGCATCAGATAGAGGCGGCGGCGCGTTGGCATCTGGAAGTCGCTCATGGTCTCGTTATCGCTTGCTCATCGCTTATAGACCGGCGCGCGTTTTTCGAGAAACGCGGTGATGCCTTCGAGACCGTCGCGATGATGCAGCGAACTCACGAAGCTTTCGCGTTCGTCGACCAGTTGCGCGTCGAGCGTCTGCAACGGCGCGGCATTCGTCAGCGTCTTGATGCGCGCGGCGGAATTCGGCGAGATTTTTGCGAGTTCGTCGGCCCATTCGAGCGCCGCGTCGAGCGCGCTGTGCGGCTTGACCACGCGGTTCACCACGCCCAGATCGGCCAGACGCGGCGCGCCGATCGGCTTGCCTTCGAGCATCACTTCGAAGGCGAGGGCGCGCGGCAACGCCCGCGAGAGGAACCACGAGCCGCCGCCGTCGGGCGTGAGGCCCACGCGCGAATAGGCCATGACGAACTTGGCGTCTTCTGCTGCGACCAGCAGATCGGCGGCCAGCGCGAGCGAGAAGCCCGCGCCCGCCGCTGCGCCTTCGACGGCCGCGATCACGATCTTGCTCGACTGGCGCATCGCTGTGGCCCAGTGCGCGAGCATGTCGATGCTGGCGGCCTGCACCGACGGATCCTTGGCGCGGTTTTCCAGCAGACGGTTCAGATTGCCGCCCGCGCAGAAGAAGTTGTCGGCGCCGGTGAGGACGATGGCGCGCAGCGACTCGTCACGCTCGGCGGCATCGAAGGCTTCGATCGCGGCGGCGTACATGTCGGGATGCAGCGCGTTGCGCGCGCCGGGATTCGACAGCGTGAGCACGAGCGTCGATTCGTGGTTCTGCGGGCGGCTGGTACGGAGTTCGGCGCTCATTGCGATGCCTCGTTCGAAAGCGGATGCTCGGGAGACGTATCCATAACGGATGCGGGCTTGCCTTTTGCCGCGATCCTGGCGAAGGTGACGGCGCAGCGCACGCCGCCCGATGTCTCAATGTTGGAATGATGTGAATTCATTGGAAGCGTGGCTCCATGATTGGCCTAGAATAGCACGGTCGTACATTTTTATGAAAAAGGTTCTGCGTTTTGCGCCGTTGCTGCGGGTTCACCCGAAGCCGGCACGCAGGCCGTCGCTCCCAGGAGGAAACGAGGATGATCAAGCTGCATGGTTTTTCGCTGTCGAACTACTACAACAAGGTCAAGCTCGTGCTGCTCGAGCACGGTATCGAGTTCGAGGAAGTGACGGCGAAGCTGCCACTCGCCGAAGCGCAACTCGCCGAATCGGTCACGGGCAAGGTGCCGTTCCTCGAAACGGAACAGGGCTTCCTGTGCGAGTCGGAAGTGATCGTCGAATACCTGGCGGCGCGTTTTCCGGACAAGCACATTTTCTCCGCCGATCTCTGGCAGGCCGCCAAGGAGCGCGAGCTGATCACGGTGATCGACACGCATCTGGAACTGGCCGTGCGCGAGCTTTATGCGGAAGCGTTCTTCGGCGGCAAGGTGAGCGACGACATCAAGAAGAGCGTGGAGAAGCGCGTGGAGCGCTATCTCGGCAGCCTCAAGCGGCTGGTGAATTTCGCGCCCTATGTGCGTGGCGCGCAGTTCAGCATCGCCGATGCGGCGGCTTACGCGAGTCTGCCGCTCGTCGGCATGGCGACGCAGAAGATCTACGGCCGTGACATGCTCGCCGAGGCTGGCGTCGACTGGAAGGCGTATCTGAAGGTGATGGGCGAGCGTGCGTCGGTGCAGCGCGTGAACGCCGACCGCAAGGCGTATATGGAAGCGGCGGCCTGATTGATGGCCTGCGCGGTGACTTGATCGATGCACTGAAGCCCCGCGCGATGCTCGTGAACGACTGGACGTTCGCGGACGCATCGAGCGGGGCTTCGTGCGGGGTTTCGTTCGGATGCGCCGCGCTTACAGCCGCGCGAGACGTTCGAGTGCGCTGGCGAGCGTGCTTTCCTGCTTCGCGAAGCAAAAGCGCACCACGCCCGACTGATGCGCTTCGTGATAGAACGCCGACACCGGAATCGCCGCCACGCCGATCTCCGCGGTGAGCCACTTCGAGAACTCGGCTTCGGGCAGATCGCTGATCGCCGAGTAATCGACGCACTGGAAATACGTGCCTTCGCACGGCAGCAGCTTGAATCGCGAATTGGCGAGACCCGCGCGGAAGAAGTCGCGCTTCTTCTGGTAGAACGCGGGCAGGTCCAGATACGGCTGCGGATCGCGCAGATACTGCGCCAGACCCACCTGCATCGGCGTGTTCACCGTGAACACGTTGAACTGATGCACCTTGCGGAATTCCGCCGTGAGCGCGGCAGGCGCGGCCACATAGCCGACCTTCCAGCCCGTCACATGAAACGTCTTGCCAAAGCTCGACACGATAAAGCTGCGCGCGGCCAGTTCCGGATAGCGCGCCACGCTTTCGTGCGGCTGGCCGTCGTAGACCATGTGCTCGTAGACCTCGTCGGAGAGGATCAGCACGTTGGTGCCGCGCACGATCTCTTCGAGCTTGCGCATGTCTTCGGCGCGCCAGACGGTGCCGGTCGGGTTGTGCGGCGTGTTGACGAGGATCAGGCGCGTTTTCGGCGTGATCGCGGCTGCGAGGCGGTCGAACGGGATTGCGTAGTCGGGCGCTTCGAGCGTGACGAACACGGGCTTGCCGCCCGCGAGTTCGATCGACGGCAGATAACTGTCGTAGGTCGGCTCGACCACGATGACTTCGTCGCCGGGATGCACGGTCGCGAGGATCGTCGTGAGGAGGGCCTGCGTCGCGCCCGCCGTCACCGTGATTTCGCTGGCGGCGTCGTAGCGGCGGCCGTAGACGCGCTCGATCTTGTCGGCGATCGCTTCGCGCAGCGCGGCGACGCCCGCCATCGGCGGGTACTGGTTGTGACCGTCACGCATGGCCTGCGATACCGCATCGACGATGCGCTCGTCGCAGCCGAAATCGGGGAAGCCCTGGCCCAGATTCACCGCGCCTTTCTCGGCGGCGAGCGCACTCATCACCGTGAAGATCGTCGTGCCGACATTGGGCAGACGCGACGGAAAAGAGGGCGTGAGCAGGTTGTGCTGGGGCTCTTGCGAAGGATGCGGTGCGTTCATGGCGCGGACGGTAGAAGACGGTGGGACGGGAAGCCTGATTGTAGGGCAGGGCTGCTGGAGGCGCTTTGGTGCGATTCAGGCTGGTGAGGCTGAATTCGCGGCGCTCAGCCCGCATTCGGCCACGAACGTATCCGGCGTGCCGATGCGAAAGCCGAAATCGCGCGCGATGCGCTTCGCCATCTTGAGCACGGCGCGGTCTTTCGAGACCAGCCACGCCGCGCCGCTCGCGCGCGCCAGTTCCAGAAACTTCTGGTCATCGCGGTCGCGGCATTGGGGCAGCGGGCGGGCGTCGGCGGGCAGTTCGGGCGGCTCGATCGGGCGCACCAGCGTGGCCAGCACGGCGAGCGCGCCGGCTTTGTCGGTGCCGCGCCCCTGGAATTGCGGATAGTCGAGCACGTGGGCCAGTTCGCCCTGGCAGCGCGTGTCGATCAGCGCGGCCAGCGCGCCGTTTTCGAGCGCGGTGCGGATCGGCCGCGTGTGCGGGTCGTCGAAGATCAGGATGTCGAGCCAGACGTTGGAATCGAGCACCACGGTGAGCGGGCTGGGGGCGCTTTGAGAAGCGGCTTGGTCAAGGGGCGTGAAACCGGTCATTCGTGAATTCGCTACAATCGGGCTTTCGCCTTTGAACATCGGCACCTGTGTGCCCGCAAGCCTCTATGATAATCGTTCTGTCGCCGGCCAAATCGCTCGACTATGACACGCCGGCGCACATCGACACCCACACCATCCCCGATTTCGTCGACGATGCCGCCGAGCTGATCGACGGCCTGCGCCGCCTGTCACCGCAGCAGATCGGCACGCTCATGAGCATTTCTGACCCGCTCGCGCGCCTGAATTTCCAGCGCTACGCCGACTGGTCGACGCAGTTCAGCCGCGACAACGCCAAGCAGGCCGTGCTGGCCTTCAACGGCGACGTCTACGAAGGCTTCGACGCGAAATCGCTCTCGCACGCCGATCTCGGCTACGCGCAGAACCACGTGCGCGTGCTGTCGGGGCTCTATGGCGTGCTGCGTCCGCTCGATCTGCTGCAGCCCTATCGTCTGGAGATGGGCACGCGCTTCGAAAACCCGCGCGGCAAGGATCTCTACGCGTTCTGGGGCGAGCGCATCACGCACGCGCTCAACGCACAACTGGAGAGCAACCGGAAGGGCGCGCGCGTGCTGGTGAACTGCGCATCCACCGAATACTTCAAGGCCGTCAAGCCGAAGAAGCTGGCGGCGCCCATCATCACGCCCGTCTTCGAAGACTGGAAGGGCGGCCGCTACAAGATCATCAGCTTTCACGCGAAGCGCGCGCGCGGCCTGATGGCGCGTTATGCGGTCGAGAACCGCATCGCCGAGCCCGAAGCGCTCAAGAGCTTCGACGTCGAAGGTTATGCATTCGATGCCGACGCATCGAACGATTCCACTTACGTATTCCGCCGGCGCATTGCCGAATGAGCGGCCCGAAAACCAGCGCTCAAAAGGCGCTGCTACAACGATTTGATTGCTGACCCAGCGAAGGAAAAGTCATGACGATTTCCATTTCCAGCCAGTTCGACGCGGGTGCGATCGACGTGCTGTCGTGCGAAGAGGCCGACAAGATCCGCCTGCGCGTGCGTCCCGATAACCAATCGGAATTCGCCCAGTGGTTTTACTTCCGTGTCTCGGGCGCGCGCGGCGAACGCTGTGTGATGACGTTCGAGAACGCCGCCCAGTGCGCGTTCCCGGAAGGCTGGCGCAACTATGAAGCGGTGGCGAGCTACGACCGCGTGAACTGGTTCCGCGTGCCGACCTCGTATGACGGCAAGGTGCTCACGATCGATCACGTGCCCGATTTCGACAGCATCTATTACGCCTATTTCGAGCCGTACGGCGAAGAGCGCCATTCCGAATTCATCGGCATGATGCAGCAACTGCCGCATGCGATGCTCACCGAACTCGGTCAGACCGTCGAAGGCCGGCCGATGTCGCTGCTCACGCTCGCGACGCCCGGCGACGACACGCCCGCCGGCAAGCCCAAGAAGACCGTGTGGATCATTGCGCGCCAGCATCCGGGCGAGACGATGGCCGAGTGGTTCGTCGAAGGCCTCGTGAAGCGTCTCGCGGGCATGGGCGACTGGGCGGGCGATCCGGTTGCGCGCAAGATCTTCGATCACGCGGTGTTCCACATCGTGCCGAACATGAACCCGGACGGCAGCCGCCACGGCAATCTGCGCACCAATGCGGCAGGCGCGAACCTGAACCGCGAATGGATGGAGCCGGACGCGCAGCGCAGCCCCGAAGTGCTGCTGGTGCGCGAGGCGATCGAGGACACCGGCTGCGATCTGTTCTTCGATATCCACGGCGACGAAACGCTGCCGTACGTGTTCGTGGCGGGTTCGGAAATGCTGCCGGGTTTCACCGACCAGCAGCGCAAGGAGCAGACCGCCTTCATCGAAGCGTTCAAGATCGCGAGTCCCGACTTCCAGGACAAGCACGGCTACGAAGCGAGCCGCTATCGCGAAGACGCGCTCAAGCTGGCGTCGAAGTACATCGGCCACAAGTACGGCTGCCTGTCGCTCACGCTGGAAATGCCGTTCAAGGACAACGCCAACCTGCCCGACGAACGCGTGGGCTGGAACGGCGAGCGCAGCGCCGCGCTGGGCGCCGCGATGCTGCAAGCCATCCTGCATCACTGCGAGACGTTTGCTTAAGTCGCGTAGTGTCTGCCGCGTGGTGAGCGCGGCGGGATGAAAAAGGGGGAAGCGGTGTGAGCCGCTTCCCCCTTTGTGCTTTCATGCTGCGATCGCTTCATGGCGAAGCGCGCGATGAAGCGTGCAAACTTATTGCGTCGTCGACTTCTTTTTGGTGGAGGTCTTCTTCGCGGTGGACTTCGAGGATTTGGACGCGGACTTCGTGCTGCTCTTGGACGTCGCCGACGACTTGTGACTCGATTTGCCCGAGGTCGCTTTCTTCGAGCCCTTGCTCTTGCCCTTGCCGGTGGCCTTCTTCGACTTGCCGCCATGTCTGCTGCTCACGTGCGCGGCCGTACCGCCGGCTGCGGCGCCGCTTTCGCTATGCGCGCGCGACGGCGGAACCGGGTCGTTCCAGCTGAACGCGAGGATCTGCTGGCCGACATAGCCGCAGCGGAACTTGAGATCGTAGGGCTCGTGGCTGCTGTCCTGCGGAACGCCGACGCCATCGACGGTCACGATCGTATCGACCTTCACGCGCTGCTTGCCTTCGTCGAACGAATCGTTCCAAGGCGTCACGGTGGCGTGCGCGCTATCGAAGGAGCTGGGCGGAAAATCGACGTGATCGAGCACAGTCGACGTACTGGCGATGAACTTGCCATGCGCCGCGCAACTGGCGACGAGCGGATCGGCGTGCATCTGCGTGACGTAGGTATTGACGAGATCGTTTTGCTGTTCGAGCTGATCGGCCTGGGCGGGGAGCGAGCACATCAGCGCAAGGCTCGCGGCGCAGGCGGCCAGTCGGCCGAATACGGTCAGCAACTGGCGGGATGCGTTGTTGCGGTCCATCTGATTGTTCTGGATGACTGGATGAGGGTGGGACGTCAGGCACCGTAAGATGCCGCGGCGCGGGAATGAGTTCCGGGCCGGCAACAAATAATTCGTACAAACGGCTGATGCGATCGATACGCGCGCGGCTGGCGGACAAAACGAGCAGGCCGTGCGCGTTCCAACGCCGGGTCATTCTAGCGCAGGCTTACAGTGCGGCGTTCGAGGAATCTGTCGGAAGGAGCTGCGGCGCGGTCTGGATACACGTGCGCATGAAGGTGCGACGCGCGGCGATCAGGCGCGCGGGCCGCCAAGGCGATAGCGCCGCACATCGTAGGTCGTGACCCAGGCGGGGCGATAGACGGCGATCAGCGCGGTGGCCATGCCGGTGAACCACGCTTCGCCCGAGGCGAGCAGGAATACGCTGAACGCATAACCTGCGGGCACGGTAAGCATCGAACCATTGTTGAGCGCCATATGCGTGCCGAGCGCGAGATACGCAGCCGCCGAAACGGCAATCGCCGGAGAGACGAAACCCTGGCCGATGATAAACATGAAGAGGTTGCGTGGCAGCCAGGCGATGCAGGCGCGTTGCAGCAGCGTCGAAACCCCCACCGGAAACGCGCCGAATACGAGGAAGGTGAGGGCGACGCCATCCCACGGCGCGTCGAATACCACGGCGGCGAGCACGACCACAACGGCCATGGCCACGAGCGCGAGGCCCCAGTCGAACAGCGTGACGACGAGGGTCGCGCCGAGCAGGTGCAGCACAGTGCCGTCCTCAAGCCACGCGTTACTCGCCCACAGCACGGAAACGGCCACGATGATGGCGAGCCAGACGTGCTGGAGCGTCGCGTCCTGTAGACGCTTGAACGGGTTGTTCCATAACGCGAGCGCAAGTAATCCCGCCGATGCAATCCATGCAACGACGATCACCCAGAGCGGCAGCGGCGTGTAGAGGAATCCCATGTGCTTCATATTACTCGTTGGAGGGCAAAAGGTGTGCGCATCCGGGCGGCGCCTCCTGTTCTTCGCTCGTCTCAGGTTGCGATGCGGCGAGCGGCGCAGGCGGCGCGAGCGCGTCCGGCGAGGCGGTGCTGTAGGACGTGGCGGGTTCTGCGGCGAGTGGTAGCGCTTCGAGGGTGTCGTCTGTCTGCAACGGATAGAGGAAGGCCGTTTTGCTGCGCTTGCGTAACGGTACCTGACCGTGCTCGCCATAAGCAGGTTTGGGTGCGCTTTCGCGGCGCGCGCGCAGTACCTGCAACTGGCTGGACAGCAGGCCGTTGTAGATCGCTACGGCGGCCGCGCGGTTGGGCGCGCCGAGCTGCTGGAAGATGCTCGCCAGATGGACCTTGACGGTGCCTTCGCTGATGCCGAGCGCGCGCGCGATCATCTTGTTCGTACTGCCCATATGCACGCAACGCAGGATCTGCTCCTGGCGCGGCGAGAGTTCGATCTTGCGCGTGCCCTTGCGCCGCACAGCGGTGGCTCGCGAGTTGCGGCGCGGCGGCACCGGCCGGGGACCGGGCGGGCAAGACGACGGAGCGAAGATGTCGGCGGGCAGATGATCGCCACCAAGCATGATCAGTTCGAGCAGCTTGACGATAAGAATCGAATCCGTGGTGCGACGGATGATGCCGCGCGCGCCTTCGTCGAGAATCGCCCGTACGCGATGGGGCGGTTCGTTGCGGTCGACGAGCACGGCGATGGGCAGTGTCTTATGCCGGTTTGCGAAGTGGCGCAGTTCGCCGGGAAGGATGCCCTCGTGCCAGTCGATCACCAGAAGGTTCGGCGAAAAGCGTTGCATCGCGCGTTCTGCGCTGCGCCAGTCGGGTGCGTCGTTAAAGCGTGCGCGCCGGTCGATTTGTCGTAGCAGCGCCTTGAGCCCTTCGCGTCGTTCGGCGTCCGGATTGAATACTGCAAACCGCATGGGAATGCCCTCCTCTCGTATCAGGCCTCTGAAATTTTGGGTGCGACAGCGTGTGCGCGCCGTGTTAAAGCCGGGCCAACAGCACCATCATGACAAAAAGAAAGGCTTCCGACGGCCTGTCCAGATGGCGTAGGACGTAGGGCAAAAAAAAGTCCCGCACTCAGGCGGGACTCGGTAGGAAAACGTCAGTTTGCTTAGTGGAAGTGTGGCTGAACAGGCTCAGCATCTTCCGGCATCTCTGCATGAACAATCTCACCAAGGGGATCGGCATAGAGCGGCACACCGCAATCGTCGCAGTACTCCGGCTCGAAGCGGCCGGCGTGACGGCGGATATCGGTGATGCCCGATTCCTTCAGCAGTGCGACGATCTCCTCGATCGGACCGCCTCCTACATTTTCCTCGGACGGTTCTTCGTCGATGTCAGCGTCGCCATTCTCGCGGCCATAAAGCGGCCACACGACACCGTAGAGAACGTCATTGCTGCCGCGCTTGGTGAAGCCGACGCGGTATTCGTCGATGCGACGTTCGCCAAAGCCCGCGACGACCGCGCGCAGGTCCTGAGCGGTCGCGCCGATCGTATCGAGCAGGTAGCGCACGGCGGTACGGATCGTGTGTGGGCGCACGCGCTCGTCGGCGTCGCGGCAGGCCGAGTAATAGGCGTCCGGCAGCAGGCATTCGAATTCGCAGCCCGGCATGACGACGGCCAGGTTGGCGCCGCCTTGCGTGGCCCATTGTTCGAGGCATTGGCCGCGCTCGATGCGCGAGCCGTTTTCTTCCTCCTGCCAACGGAACAGCGGTGTACCGACGGGGGCAGCGACGACGGCCAGCAGAAAACGCGGATCGGCGAGGATCGGGGAGGTCTCCGGCAGCTCGCTCGCGCTGATCTTTGCCGCCGTGCCGTTGAGTGCGGCTTGCGTGAGTTGCTGGGCGAGACGCCAGGTTTCGACGTGGTGGCGCGGCAGTTGGTCGATGCTATAGAGATAGGGCGCCATCGCGACGCGCGAGCCGTTCGCCAGCACGTGAGCCTGCAGGTGCGTGCGCAGGGCGTCCGATGCTTCCGCTTTCAGCGGACCCGACGGAATCACGTAGCGCGTCCAGGCGAGCACGGGCGCGGCCACCAGCAGCGTCTCATATTGCACACCTTCGTGCTCGACCACGAACGACTCGCTGTGGGTCTCGGCCATGTCCGCGAGCGCGCCGTAGGCATCCGGATGGTTCTGCTGCAGATGATCGAGCGCGGCGTCGAGCGTAGTCTGATTGCCGTTGCGCACGACCTTCGCTAGCAGCGTGTCGAGCTTGGCCTCCCAGAAGCGGTCTTCGGTGCGGCTGCCCGAAGCGAACAGGGCGAGCGACAGGCCGACAAGTTTGTCGGCGTCAGGAGGGAGGCGTTTGGCGATTCGCGAGCGCATAAATCTTGTGAGTTTGGGATGCGGAGAACCCCATATTCTAGTCGGTTCCGCGCGGGCCATCGGTTTGGCCTACAGGAGGGCGCTGGCGGGCGTGTTGCGGCGTCGCAAGGGCGCGGTATTGAGATGGCTGCGGATTGGTTGGCGAGGGCGGTGCAAGAAAGCACTTGCAATGTGTCATCTGCGTGACTAGAATTGCGCTCCTTCGCTGTTCAGCCTGATCGGCAGCGAAGCCTGCCGCGAGAAACGGCGGGACGCTCCGGCGGCATCTTTTCCTGCTTTTAAGCAGTGACCTAAAAAAAGATGTTGACGGATCGGAAAAGAGTCTGCATAATCTCGTTTCTCTGCTGCAGACGCAGCAACGCAGAACCCGCCGGTAGCTGGATCGCTGGTGTGAAGTTCGCGGATCGATCTTTA
>NZ_VWWJ01000041.1 GCF_011753055.1 Burkholderia sp. Ax-1719
GCAGATGCCGAGTGCCAGCGCCGGCGCCGCGAAGCGCTGCAGGCGCATGACGCGGGCGCGGCGGCGCAGCGCCACGACGGCGGCGCGCGCGAGGCGCGAAGGAGGCGTTTGGAACATGGGTCGGTCCGGCGGATTCCCGGATGCCGCCTTGGCGCCGTGCTGGCGTCCCCGGGGGCGACATCGCATGTTGGACGTTACGTTCCGGGCGGCGGACCTGGCTGGCGGACCGCTGCGGCCGAGCGAAAACGTAAACGTTTGGTAAATGACTGGTAAAGCAGCAAACGCGCGGGGCGTCTGGACGGTTGACTAGGTAGTTAAAGAAACATCAATTGGGTTCGGATGAAAAATTCACCAACCTGACGTGTCGGGCCGGTATTTTACGCATTGTCGTTCTGCATTTCAGCGATTCGGGCGTGACTTATCCGAATCTTCATGTTTGCAAACGAATGGGATAATCGCCGCGAAAATCGGCGATGAATGACGCGGAAATGAGTCGGCCGTAATGTTACCGGCATCTCAATTAACGGGGCGCTTCGGACACTCAACGCCCGGCTGGTCAGCCATTGCGTCGCGGCGCGACTCAATGCTTTACGGCAACCGCCAACCCTTTCTGAATCCGCTGTTACCAAATCGAGACACACTTTTTAATTCTTTTACTTCGCGTCGCGGTGGAGTTAGTCTGATTCAGTCAAGTGATGTGAACTGCGCCAGGGATCCTGCGATATGCGATCCCGCATAAGGTCTTGCATCGGACCGGGGCACGGACTCCGGTCGACAAGGAGAATGACGTGAAGAGACTCGCGTTGACTTCGCTTTCGCTCGTCGCGCTCGGCGCCGCCGGCGCAGTGCATGCCCAGACCAGTGTCACGCTCTACGGCACCATCGACACTTCGATTACCTACGTCAATCACGCCAACGGCGATAAAAATCTCTGGACGCTTGGCAACAGCAGCTACGGCAATCTCTCGGGTTCGCGCTGGGGCTTGAAGGGCGCGGAAGACCTGGGCGGCGGCCTCAAGGCGATCTTTCAGTTGGAGAGCGGCTTCAATCCGTCGACGGGTTCGTCGGCGCAGGGCGGACGGCTGTTTGGCCGCCAGGCGTACGTCGGCCTGACCGCCGAGCAATATGGATCGCTTACGTTGGGTCGCCAGTACGATCCGCTGATCGATCTCGTCCAGGGGATCACCGAGGACAACTACTTCGGTTCGGCCTTTGCGACGGCCGGCGACGTCGACAACTACGACAACAGCTTCCGCGTGAACAACGCGGTCAAGTACACCACCCCCGTCTGGAATGGCCTGCAGGCCGCCGCGATGTACTCGTTCGGCGGCATTGCGGGCACGACCGGCTCCGAGCAGTCGTATTCGGCGGCGGTTGCCTATAACAATGGGCCGATTGCGGTTGCGGGCGGCTACTTCTACGCCGCCAACAGCCAGGCCGGCCTTGGCGTGCGCACCGATGGCTGGACCAGCACGTCGGACGGCACGTTCGACGGTCCGATCAACACCGGCTATGCGAGCGCTCACTCACTTTCGATCGCGCGGGCGGCGGCGCAGTATTCGCTGGGCCTGTTCACGTTCGGGCTGGGCTACAGCAACGCGCAGTACGCGCCGGATGCCAGTTCGGTGTTCCGCGATACCGAAAAGTACAACACCGGTCAGGGCTTCATGAATTACCAGTTGAGCCCGGCGCTGCTGCTGGGCCTGGGCTACAGCTACACGCACGCGAACGGCGACACCAACGCCACTTACCATCAGGTGTCGATCGGTGCGGACTACAGCCTGTCCAAGCGTACCGATCTCTATATGACGGCGGCCTGGCAGCACGCGAGCGGCGATCAGGGCGACGGCTCGGGCGGTTCGATGCCCGCCGAGGCATCGATCGGCTCGTATGGTTACAACGGCACCTCGTCGCAGACCATGATCAACCTGGGCTTGCGCCACAAGTTCTGAAGACGGCCGCGATACGCTGGCCAATCCAATCACGCCGGGCGTGCCGATTCAAGGCACGCCCGGCGTTTTTTCATGACGGGCGCGGGCCGCTGAGCGCTAGCGCGCCCGGCGCAACGTCAGCAGCGACAGCCACGAAAAACGCGTGACGCAATGCTCGACGATCCGACGCGCGCTGGCCAGCGGAGGCCGCCAGGCGCAGGTAATAGTCACGCGCGCGGTGGTCAGTTCGTTATCGGCTAGCGGAACGGTGGACGCTTCGCTGCTCAGCCAGAGCCGCTCGCCGCGCAACACGCGCAGCGTGTCGCCGGGGTTCAGCCAGTGGTCGTAGGGCGAACGTGCGCGCGTGAGCCAGACGCGCGAGCCGTGCACGCGCACGGTGCTGTCGGCGGCGACGCGCCACGTGAGCGTCTGTCCGGCGGGCACGGCGAAGTGGATCGATTGCGCGGGCAGCGCGGCATCGAGCGGGAAGCGTTCGAGACGTTCGATGCGCTCGAAGCGCTCAAGTCTCAAGGCGGAACAGGCGCCGTCGGCGTCCTGCTGTGAAGCTTGATCCATCGTGTTCTCCATTTCTGAAGCCGACGGACGGAGCGTTACTTCTGCCACCCACAATACAAAAAGCCCCGTCGATTCGGCGGGGCTTGTGGTTTGCGTAACGACAGACTGCCTGGATTGCCTATACGCACACATTCCCCCGTGCCATGCCATGTTTCGGCATATGCCACGGGCGATGAGTCGCGGTCGTGTGGGGAAGGGCGGCAAAGGTGTGCATGGATCGAATGTACGGGGACATTGTTTGCGCTGTCAACAGAATTCCCCGCGAATGTTCCGGACTGCCATGCAAAACGCAAACAACGGCGAGCCGGGTGAACCGGAAGCGCTTGCGACCCTCTTGCCGCGTGCGAATGTTTGGTCCAGCATGAATGCTTCGCAGTTGAGGCCGGGATGTATCGAAGACACCACAGAGGAATCATTGTCTTTGATATATCACATACAGAATATTGATTTTTGTCGCGACGCAGCATATGATTCAGTCATTCGATGACTCAATCTTGCGGAGCTTCAAATGGATTTCGTCTCTCTCGCACTCTTCGGCGCGGCAGTGGTGGGTTTAGGCGCGGCTGCAACGGTTATGATCGCCAAATGGCTGCCGCAGTCGGCCATCGATCAGGCAGGCCAGCATGGACGCTTCGCCGGATTGGGCGAAGCGCCACTTGCGCAGCCGGTTCGCCAGCCAGTCCGTTCGCACGTCGGTCCCAAGGTTGGGCCGCAGGTCGGTCGCATCGGCTGAGTTGGCTGGGCGGCAAAGAAGAGTCAATGAAGGGCAAAAGGGCAATGAATGTCGTCAGAGCACACTGAAGCTGTCGCCACCCGGGACGCCGCGCCGCTTACGCTGGCGCTGCAGCCCATCAATGCCACGCTGAGCCTGCGCGATCAGGCTTATGCAATGTTGCGCCAGGCCATCGCCGACGCGGACATTTACCAGTCGCGCGAAGAAATCCGTCTGGACGAGCGCGTGCTGAGCGAAACGCTCGGCGTCAGTCGCACGCCCGTGCGCGAGGCCATGACGCTGCTGGAGCAGGAAGGTTTTCTGCGCATGGTGCCGCGCCGTGGCATCTATATCGTGCGCAAGAACAAGCGTGAAATTGTCGAGATGATCCAGATGTGGGCCGCGCTGGAAAGCATGGCCGCGCGTCTCGCGACGCTGCACGCCACGGACGAGGAAATCGCCCGGCTGCGCCACATGTTCGACGCCTTCCGCGACAGTACGCCGGCCGAGCATATCGCTGAGTATTCGGATGCCAATATCGCCTTCCATCAGGCGATCGTGGAACTGTCGAAGTCGCAGATCATCCTCGACACGATCAAGAACATCTTCGTGCACGTGCGCGCGATCCGCCGCATGACGATCTCGCAGAGCGACCGCGCATCGCGTTCAATCGTCGATCATCTGCGCATTATCGAAGCGCTTGAAAAGCGCGATACCGAACTTGCCGAGCGCCTCGTGCGTCAGCATTCGCTGGATCTTGCCGTCTTTGTCGAGAAGAACTGCGATTTCCTCGATTGATTGAGATTGCGGCGCGGCATCGGCGCCATTGCTTTGCGAACAACGGGAGACCTTCGGGTCTCCCGTTTTCGTTTGCGGAGAGCCTTCGGGCGCTTGTGCAGTCAGCGTATTGGTCAGAACTTTATGCGCATCAAGGCGCTCGGCCAAGGTAGCAGCCCACGCATCCCGAACACCAAATCTGAAATATCTGCGTTCAAAAGCGTCGGGGTTTTCCCGCGCCTGCAACGCCACATTCCGCTTCCCTTCCAACAAAGCCATACGGGAAAAGGCTGAGCGCGGGTTTGACCGGCCTTTTCAGCGGATAAACCCGCTCTTGCCTCATTGTGATATATCACATACCGTATTGAACAAGGACGCATCAAACAGCTTTCGCGGATTTCGTTTCTCTCGCCCGGCCACGACTAATCAAGGAGACCTGACATGGGCAAGGCACTGGACGGTGTGCGCATTCTCGATTTCACGCATGTGCAGTCGGGCCCGACCTGCACGCAGTTGCTTGCGTGGTTCGGCGCGGATGTGATCAAGGTGGAGCGCGCGGGCGCGGGCGATATCACGCGCGAGCAACTGCGCGATCTCCCCGACGCGGACAGCCTCTACTTCACGATGCTCAACGGCAACAAGCGCTCGCTTACGCTCGACACCAAGAACCCGCAGGGCAAGCGCGTGCTGGAGCGCATGATCCGCGAGTGCGACGTGCTGGTCGAGAATTTCGCGCCGGGTGCGCTCGATCGCATGGGATTTAGCTGGGAGCACATCCAGTCGCTCAATCCACGCCTGATCGTGGCTTCGGTGAAAGGCTTCGGCCCTGGGCCCTACGAGGACTGCAAGGTCTACGAGAATGTGGCGCAATGCGTGGGCGGCGCGGCCTCCACGACGGGTTTCGACGACGGGCCGCCGGTCGTGTCGGGCGCGCAGATCGGCGACAGCGGCACGGGACTGCATCTGGCGCTGGGCATCGTCACGGCGCTGTTCCAGCGTACGCACACGGGGCGCGGCCAGAAGGTGCTGGCGGCCATGCAGGACGGCGTGCTCAATCTGTGTCGCGTCAAGCTGCGCGACCAGCAGCGTCTTGAGCGTACCGGCGTTATGAAGGAGTACCCACAATTTCCTAACGCCGCCTTTGGCGATGCAGTGCCGCGCGCAGGGAACGCATCGGGTGGCGGCCAGCCCGGCTGGATTCTCAAGTGCAAGGGCTGGGAGACCGATCCGAACGCCTATATCTACTTCATCGCCCAGGCGCCGGTGTGGGATCGCATCTGCAAGCTGATCGGCCGCGAGGAATGGATCGACGATCCTCATTACGCAACGCCCAGTGCGCGTCTGCCGCATCTCAAGGATATTTTCGCGGAAATCGAACACTGGACCATGGCTCGCACCAAATTCGAGGCGATGGCCGTGCTCAATCGCCACGACATCCCCTGCGGGCCGATTCTCTCGATGAAGGAAATCGCCAACGATGCTTCGCTGCGCGCAAGCGGCACCATCGTCGAAGTGGAGCATCCGGTACGCGGCAAGTACCTCACGGTTGGCAATCCCATCAAGCTTTCGGATAGTCCAACCGAAGTCACGCGTTCGCCGATGCTGGGCGAGCACACCGATGAAGTGCTCGCCGAGTTCGGCTATAGCGAAACGGAGATCCGTTCGCTGCGCGCATCGGGCGCGATTTGAGGCGCTATCGGCTCAGAGCGCAAAGCGCGGCCACGCGCACGATATCGACTATCGATGCGCGCACAACGAATACCTGAAACGCTGGAGCAGAGCATGGATACATGGATGCGCTTGATGGCGAACGACGGCAGCATCGTGTTCGGTCGCACAGAAAACGGCTATCTGCACGAATACGAAGGGATCGACCATCCCGTGCCGACGGGCGCCGTGCTCTCGCTGCGTGCGCTCACGCCGATTGCGCCCTGTGCGCCTGGCAAGGTCGTTGCGCTCTGGAACAACTTCCATGCGCTCGCGCGCAAGCTGGAAAAGCCGGTGCCGGAACATCCGCTGTTCTTGCTGAAGCCTGCGGAATCGGTGATCGGTTCGGGCGAGACGATCCGGCGACCGGCCCACTATGCGGGAAAAATCGTCTTCGAAGGCGAGTTGGGCATTGTGATCGGCAAGCGCTGCCGCAATGCGAGCCTCGAACAAGCACAGGCGGCGATCTTCGGCTACACCGTCGTCAACGATGTGACGGCGGCAGGACTGCTGACCGAAAATCCGCACTTCCCGCAATGGTGCCGGGCGAAGGGATTCGATACGTTCTGCTGTCTGGGACCGGCGATCGTCTCGGGCTTCGACTGGCGTCAGGCGCGCGTCGTAACGTTGCTCGACGGTGTGGAGCGGCAGAACTATCCACTCGACGACATGGTGTTTTCGCCCGCGCAACAGGTCAGCCTGATTTCGCAGGATCTCACCCTGGAGCCGGGCGACGTGATTGCTTGCGGGACGTCACTGGGCGTGGGTTCGATCGGCGAGGGCGCGATGGTGTCGGTGACGATCGAGGGCATCGGCACGCTTGCGAATACGCTGCGCTCGCCCTTAGCCAGTGAACAGTCGCAAACCGAAGACGCACGCGTGGTTTGAGCGCGGCCCCGCGCCTGGAACGAGACGCACAAGGAGACGAGATGCCCGAGCCCATGGCTGACGTGGCGATATCGCTAGTCGCTGCGGTGCTGTTTGCCTGGTTTGCCTGTGCATTTGCACAGTTTGCGATGCACGGGGCGAGCTGGAAACGCGGGGCGACGACGCGTGCGAAGCCCTCCTGTGTACGCAAAGACGCGCCGCCACGCCGGGCGGCGCGCACGATTTCAGTCGCATTGACAGCGATAGCGATGCCGGGCCTGCTGGCAGCGCTGTTCGTCCATCACGCCCTTGCTGTGGCGGCGGCGGAATCGGGTGTGCTCGTCGGCTGTTGGCTGGCGGCGCACAGCGATTTCATTCGCTGGAAACGTGCGATTGCGGCCGTGGGCTGCGCGCTCGCACTGGCGGCGATGTGCGCGAGCGTGGCGGGCATGCTTGTGCTGCCGCTTCACGCGGTCACGCTACGCATAGCGCTCTACATCAGCGCGATGCTGGGGGCGCTGGCCTTCGGTGCCGCCGCCACCGTTTTTCGATTTGCGCGCGATACGCGCACGATTTCACGTCATCCACTCGCGCCGAGCCGGGGAGAGCACGCGCTCTATCTCGCAGCGTTTGCGCTGATCGTCGCGCTTGGAGCGGGCATCGCGTTGTCCCCGGCGTCAAAAGAGTTCGACGTATCTGCGCTTGGGGCGGCCTGTATGCTTGCCGCCGCGCTGGGCGTGTGCTTGATGGGCGGCGCGCGGTACACGCGGCACAGAGCCAATGTGCGCGTCACGCGCGCGACGCCTGACACGTCAAAACCACCAGCGCCATCCCGATGGAGCGTCGTGCCCGATGCCTGGCTCGTCGCTGCATGCGGGCCAGCCGCCTACGAACCCACCAACTTCGATGACTGGCTCGCCGTGTACCAGCCGCCCGCCGCGCAGACCGGGCCGACCATTCACCGCGCCTCACGCGACTGCCCACGCCGAAGGCGGCGTTCAACGCGCAGAATTGCCGCCGATCATTAACCCGAGCTAAACGTTACGCCTGTAACCATAGTGCCTTACTTATGAAGTGAGGCCTGTGAGACTTGTGTAATGTTCTCGATCAACTGTGCGCCTTCTTCCATGAGGAAGCGCTTGAACGCGAGCGCAACGGGCGGCAAACGCTTGTTCTTGCGGTGCACGACGTACCAGTTGAGCATGACCGGAAAGCCTTCGACATCCAGCACGGTCAGATGACCGACCTGCAGTTCGAGGCTGATCGTATGCGCCGATAGAAACGCGATGCCCATGCCCGCGATCACGGCTTGCTTGATCGTTTCCGTGCTGTGAATCTCCATCGCGATCTTCAGGTTCGTGAGCTTGCCCGCGAACCCTTCTTCCATTGAATTCCACGTATCCGAGCCGCGTTCGCGCACGATGAACGCCTCGTTGGCGAGCGCGCTGAGCTTGATATTGCGCTTGTGCGCAAGCGGATGCGACGGCGCGGCGACGATCACATAGGGATGCGGCGCAAACGTTTCGTTGACGGCGTCCGTCGCATGCGGAGGCCGCACCATGATCGCGAGATCGGTCTGGTTGCTGGAAAGCTGATGCAGCAATTGCTCGCGGTTGTGCACCGAGAGATTGAGCTCCACGCCCTTGTAGCGCCGCGTGAATTCCGCAAGCAGACGCGGAAAAAAGTAATCGCCCGCGCTGATCACCGCCACATTGAGCTTGCCGCCCGAAACGCCCTTTAGCTGGCTCATGGCTTCGTCGACTTCATGGAACTGCTGCATGATCGCGCGGCTGTAATGGAGCATTTCCGTACCGGCCGGCGTGAGATAGATCTTCTTGCCCAGTTGTTCGAAAAGCGGCAGGCCCGCGTGTTCTTCGAGCTGTTTGACCTGAGTGGAAACGGCTGGCTGGGTGAGATGCAACTCTTCGGCGGCACGCGAAAAACTGAGGTGGCGCGCCACGGTCTCGAAGACCTTCAACTGGCGCAGCGTGGCGTTCCGCATGGTCATGGCCGATCCATAAAGGATGGTGAATCCACATACTAACAAACTTTAATTGTGAGTAATTGAGCATTCACCCTAGCATGAGTTGAAAGGAGTCCGAATGCATTGGATTCTGCTTGCGGGTTAACGCGCAAATTCACCAAAAACTGCGTGTTTATAGCGGGAAAACCCGAATCAAACGAATGCCTTTTAAGCGAATTCACGAATCAAAAGAAAGCGGTGCTTCAAAACGATTCAACGAATTTCAATGCGAATTTTCGTGTGACGAATCGAAAAAGAACAAGGAATAGATTCAGAACCATAAGTTGAAGACTATGCAGGCCGGCAAAAGCACCGGCCCCCATGAATGGATAGCGGAGACAAGCGAGATGAATGCAATCGGTCAGAGGAGCGAAGGCGGTCCGTTCTGGACGAACCGCTGGTGTCAACTGGTGGTCGGCATGCTATGCATGGCGCTCGTTGCCAATCTGCAATACGCGTGGACGCTGTTCGTCGCGCCCATGAATGCACGTCATCACTGGGGCGAAGCGTCGATTCAACTGGCGTTCTCGATCTTCATCCTGACCGAAACCTGGCTCGTGCCTGTTGAAGGCTGGCTGGTCGACAAATTCGGCCCGCGCCCGGTCGTGGCGGTGGGCGCGATCTGCGCGGGCCTCGCCTGGGTGCTCAATGCCTATGCGACCACGCTGCCGATGCTCTACGCGTCGTCGGTGATCGCGGGCATTGGCGCGGGCGGCGTGTACGGCACGTGCGTGGGCAATGCGCTCAAACTTTTCCCGGACCGGCGCGGCCTGGCGGCTGGCCTCACAGCGGCGGGCTTCGGTGCGGGCGCAGCGGTCACCGTCATCCCCATCGCCAACATGATCACGCGCTCGGGCTACGAGCAGACGTTTCTTTTCTTCGGCATCCTGCAGGGCGCGGCGATTCTCGTGCTGGCCTTCCTGCTGGTAAAGCCGGTGCCGCGTGCCGTGGGCGCAGCTCGCCGTCTCGTCTCGCGGGTCGATTACACGCCGGGGCAGATGGTGCGCCAACCGGTGTTCTGGATCATCTACGTCTCGTTCGTGGCGGTAGCGGCTGGTGGCCTGATGGCGACGGCGCAGATCGGCCCGATCGCGAAGGACTGGGGCCTCGCACGCATTCCGATGACGGTGTTCGGCGCGACGCTGCCGCTGCTCACGCTCACGCTGTCGATCGACAATATCTGCAACGGCTTTACGCGTCCGCTGTGCGGCTTTATCTCCGACAAGATCGGCCGCGAGAACACCATGTTCATCATCTTCGTGGGCGAGGGCCTGGCGCTGCTGGGCATGATGCAGTACGGCACGAACCCCTATGCGTTCATGACGTTCGCCGCGCTGATCTTCCTGTTCTGGGGCGAGATTTTCTCGATCTTCCCGGCGATCTGCGCCGATACCTTCGGCAGCAAGTTCGCCGCCGCCAATGCGGGCACGCTCTATACCGCCAAGGGCACGGCCGCGCTGCTCGTACCGGTAGCCTCGGTGTTATCGGCAACGGGCGGCTGGAGCGCCGTGTTCATCGTCGCGGCAGTCATCACGATCGCCGCGGGCGTGAGCGCGAAATTCATCCTCGCGCCAATGCGCCAACGCCTGATCGAGCAGAACGGCGAAGCTTCGTCGGCCACGCTCGCGACGCATTCCGGCGCGCTTCAGCAGTGGCAGAACCAGACCGGCGAATGACGCACACACACCGCCGATGTCGATGAACGTTTCACTCCAGCAACTCAAGGTATTCGTCGCGGTCGCGCGCTCGCGCAGCTTCACGCGCGCGGCGCGCGAGTTCGGTCTCACGCAGTCCGCCGTGAGCCGCTGCGTGCGCGAACTCGAAGAGGCCGTCGACCTGAAACTGTTCGATCGCACTACGCGCCAGGTCGAACTCACCTCGGCGGGCAGCGGCTTCGAGCGGCGCATCGCACGACTGCTCGACGAAATCGACATGGCATTGAACGAAGGCCGCGACGCCCATCAGGCGCATCGCGGCGTCGTCATGGTGGCGAGCAACCCGGCGCTGTCGTCGGGCTGGGTGCCCCATGCGATTGCGCGCTGTGCGGCTGCGTTGCCCGCTGTGACGCTGCATTTGCAGGACTCGCCGCAGGAAGCCGTCTTGCAGGCGGTCGAACAGGGCGAGGTGGATTTCGGCTTGATCGCCGAAGTCATTCCCGCGCTGCGGCTCGCGGGCGGCCAGTTCGACGTGCAGCCAATCGCAGCCACGCCGCTGTGCGCCTTGTTGCCAGCGCAACATACGCTCGCGCGAACTGCTCCATTGCATTGGCGCGCGCTTGCCGACGAAGCGCTCGTCACACTCAATCGCGATTCCGGGTTTCGTAGCGCAGTCATGCACGCGCTGGATGGCGTGCGCGCGCCCGATCACGGCCTGCAGGAGCTTGCCCACGCGGCGGGCGTTGCGCGCATGGCGCAGCTCGGCATGGGGATCGGCGTACTGCCCGTTTCGACTGATGCCGCCGATGGCGATACGAGACACTGGCCGTTGCCTGACGGGCCGCACGTCGTGCGTGTGCTGCATCCGGTCGTGCAGGTGAGCACGCTGCTCGTGCGTCGGCGTCATCGTTCGTTGAGGCCGTGCGCGCAGGCCGTGTGGTCGCAGTTCATCGACGCAGGGCATATCGGTCGACCTGCTGCGCAAGAACGTGAAGTCGTCGTTTCAGCCGTCGTTTCAATCGCCCAATAAAAAAGCCGCGCTATCGCGCGGCTTGTCACCTCCACCCTGCCTTCAGGCGGCCATTTTCATCATCTGCTCGCGTTGCTTGACCAGCGCAAGCACCGTATCGATAGCGGGCGTCGCTTCGCCCACCAGCATGCCCATTTCCTGCACCACCGTCAGCAGCGGATCGATCTCCATCGGTCGGCGCTGCTCCAGATCGACCAGCATCGAGGTCTTGTGCGCGCCCACCGCGCCCGCGCCGTCGATGCGCCGTTCGATATCCACGCGGAAATGCACCCCAAAATGCTCGGCGATGCGTTGCGCTTCCAGCATCATCGTGCGCGCCACGGCGCGCGTCGCGGGGTCCTGCGTGATGACGTCGAGCGTCGCGTGCGTGAGCGCGCTGATCGGGTTGAAGCAGAGATTGCCCCACAGCTTGAGCCAGATTTCGTCGCGGATAGTGTCGCGGATCGGCGCTTCAAAACCGGCTGCCGTCATCGCTTCCTGCAACTGCACGATGCGCGAGGTGCGTTCGCCGGACGGCTCGCCGATGGGAAACTTCTTGCCGTACACGTGGCGGATCACGCCGGGCGCATCGATTTCGGCGGCGGGGTAGAGCACGCAGCCAATCGCGCGCTCGGGGCCCAGGCGCGCCCATTGCGTACCGTCGGGATCGATGCTTTCGAGCCGCGTGCCTTCGAACTTGCCGCCGTGACGGTGAAAGTACCAGTACGGAATGCCGTTGGTGCCCGTCACGATGGCGGTATGTTTGCCCAGCAGCGGCTGCATCGCGTCGATTACGCCTGTCACTGAATGCGCCTTGAGTGTGACGATCACGACATCCTGCACGCCTAGCTCGCGCGGATCATTCGTGCACCGAACCTTTGCGACGAATTCCTCGCCATCCATCAAGAGACGCGCGCCGTGTTCGCGCATGGCGGCCAGATGCGGACCGCGTGCGACGAAGCTCACGTCGGCGCCCGCGCGCGCGAGTTGCACGCCCATCATGCCGCCAATCGCGCCGGCTCCGAAGATGCAGATCTTCATGTGATTCCCCAATGACGTTGAAAACCGCGTGTCCGTTGAGCGCTTGCCTGACTTGCCTGAAGCAGACGGACGATGGTTCGAGCATAGGGGCAGCCATCGATTAACGACAGTTAAAGTTTCTCCGCAGGATCATCAAGGATGACTTATGGAATCGACGCTTGTTGCTGCGGGTCACTGGAAGATCGGCAGCGCGAGAAACAGCTTGATGACGATGGCATTGGCGATATCGATGAAGAACGCAGCCACCATCGGCACGACGAGAAATGCGAGGTGCGAGTGACCGAAGCGCGCCGTCACGGCCTGCATATTGGCGATGGCGGTGGGCGTCGCGCCCAGGCCGAAGCCGCAATGGCCCGCCGCAAGCACGACGGCGTCGTAGTTCGCGCCCATCACGCGGAACGTGACGAACATGGCGTAAAGCACCATCAGCACGGTCTGCGCGATGAGGATCGAGAACACCGGCAACGCCAGCGCCGCGAGATCCCACAAACGCAGCGTCATGAGCGCCATCGCGAGGAACAACGCGAGGCTGACGTTGCCGATCAGCGCCACCGCATGCGCGGCGACGGGGCGGCCAGCGAGCGCCAGGCCGTTGGCGAGCAGCACCGCCACGAACAGCACGCACACGAACGCGGGCAACTCGGCGGGCGTGCGCGCGAGCCAGCTCGCAATGACGTTGCCCGCCGCGAGGCTGATGGCGATCAGCGTGAGCGTTTCGATGAAAGCGGCGGCGGTGGTGGCTTGTTCGGCTTTGGGCGCCTCGAAAGCGCGCGACGCGGCTTCGCCGTTTGTATCGGCATTGGCGCCTTCGCCGCGCCCGAGCCGCTTGAGCAGACGCTGCGCGACCGGGCCGCCGAGTATGCCGCCCATCACGAGGCCGAAGGTTGCGCAGGCAATCGCGGCTTCGGTGGCGGACTGCAAGCCATGATGCTCGGTGAAGACCTTGCCCCACGCCGCGCCGGTGCCGTGTCCGCCGGAGAGCGAGACCGAACCGCCCAGCAAGCCGAACAGCGGATCGACGCCCAGCGCATAAGCGAGGCCGATGCCCACCAGGTTTTGCAGCACCAGCAGTCCGACCACCACGACCAGAAAGCGCGCGAGCATCGGGCCACCCGCCTTGAGGCTGGCGAGGTTCGCGTTGAGGCCGATGGTGGCGAAAAACGCCAGCATGAGCGGCGTTTGCAGCGAAGCGTCGAAACTCACATCGACGTTAGCGAACGCGTGTAGACCAAACAGAACGAGCGCGGCCACGAGACCGCCCGCCACGGGTTCGGGAATGGTCCAGCGGCGCAACAGCGGCAGCGCGGCCACCAGCCGGTTGCCGAGCAACAGGACGAGCGACGCGGCGACGAGCGTGCCGTAGACGTCGACATTCATTGAGGCCTCGCGATGCGGCGAAGGTCGAGCCTGGACGGCGTCCAGGACTGCACCCAGTGACGCCGTCTCCGCGTGCGACGTCCATTGCGCAAGGTACACGAGCAGGCCGGACGCTGCGCGCACGGTGGGCGCTTGCGCAAAAGAGGGCCACACGCTTAAATACGGCAGGTGCGTGCTTCTGTCAGATCGACACGCGCGCCGATGCGGGACGAATCACGGCATCCACGAACATCCTCAAAACGGGAGCAGTTCATGAATGGAAAGACCGTTGCGGAACGCGAAGCGGCCGGACGCGCCGCGCGCGAAAAAGCGAAGCGTTCGAGCCACCGCCTGGTGGGCGATATCAAGCGCGATCCGCTCGCGCTGCTCAAGCAAAGCAGCGAGGGCCGCGTGCCCAATCTGGTGCCGCTGCGTTACGGTCGCATGATCGTCTCGCCATTCACATTCTTTCGCGGCAGCGCCGTGCTGCAGGCGCACGATCTCGCCCAGGTGCCCGACACCGGCATGGCGATGCAGATCTGCGGCGACGGTCATCTGCTGAACTTCGGCGGTTTTGCGACGCCAGAACGCCAGCTCGTCTTCGATCTCAACGATTTCGACGAAGTCGCGCCGGGGCCGTGGGAGTGGGATCTCAAACGGCTGGTGGCGAGCTTCGTGGTGGCCGCGCGGCATATGCGCTACTCGCGCGGCGTGGCCGAAGACCTGGTGATGACGGTCGTGAACACCTACCGCGACCGCATGCGCCAGTACTCGGAATACGGTGCGCTCGAACTCTGGTACGACAAGATCACCTTCGACCGCATGGCCGAAAGCGCGCTCACGCCCGATGGCCGCCGCCTGATTCGCCGCGGGATGGAGAAGGCCGCGGGACGCACGCACGAAAGCATGCTGGAGAAGCTCGCGTATCGGGACGGCGCGCACTGGACCATCCGCGATGCGCCGCCCGCGCTCTTTCATGTCCACGGCCCGAACACGCTCTACGAATCGGAAGACAACTGGCTCACGCTGGGCGATTGGCGCACGCTCATCATGCCCACTTACGACGCCTATCTGAAGACGCTCGCGCCCGACCGTCGCGAATTGCTGGAGCACTTCGAGATTCAGGACATGGTTTTCAAGGTGGTGGGCGTGGGCAGCGTGGGCACGCGCTGCCTAGTGATGTTGCTGACCGATCATCACGAAAAGCCGCTGTTCCTGCAGATCAAGGAAGCGCGGCGCTCGGTGATTTCGCAGTATTTCAAGTCGCCCGCGTTCAAGCACGAAGGCCAGCGCGTCGTGCAGGGACAGCGTCTGTTGCAGGCGGCGAGCGATCTATTTCTGGGCTGGTCGACGGGGCCTTCGGGGCGGCACTTCTATTTCCGCCAGTTGCGCGACATGAAGCTCTCGGTCGAACTCGATCTGCTCGATAGCACGCTGCTGGCCGGCTATGCGCGCCTGTGCGGCTGGGCGATGGCGCGTGCGCACGCGAAGTCGAGCAACGCGGCGATCGAGATTGCCGCCTACATCGGCCGCAGCGACCAGTTCGCGGAAGCGCTCTCGGGCTACGGCGCGGCCTACGCGGATCAGGTCGAGCGCGATTACGACGCGTTCGTGAAAGCGGCGCGCAGCGGCGAGATTTCCGCGCGCGGCGACGAAGACATGGCCGCCGATTTCCGCGTGTGAGCTTGACGCACGTTCGCTTACGTCGGCGCATGCGAACGCGCTATCCTTGCGCTTTTGTTTCGCCGCATGCGGGCCGCGATTTCGCGCTTGCCCGCCCGCCGCTCGCGCCCCAATGCGTCTACGTCATATCGAAGTCTTCCACGCGATCATGCGCACAGGCTCGCTCTCGAAAGCCGCCGAGCTGCTGTGCGTCTCCCAGCCCGCCGTAAGCAAGGTGCTCGCGCATGCCGAGCGCAGCGCGGGCCTCAAGCTGTTCGCGCGCGCGCATGGCCGTCTGCAACCCACGCGCGAGGCCGAACTGCTGTTCGCGGAAACGCAGAAGCTGCAATCGAATCTCGATAGCATCCGTGACCTGGCGCGCAACCTTTCGTTGCGTCCGCAAGGATTGCTGCGCATCGGCTGCTTGCCGAGCCTGGGCATGAGTCTGATTCCGCAGGCCGTCGGCGCGTTTCGCGCAAGTTATCCCGAGGTCTCGCTCAAGATCCAGACGCGCCACACGGCGGAATTGCTCAACGCCTTGCTCACGCGCGATCTGGACGTGGGCGTGGCGCTTAATCCGCCCGCGCGGCCCGGCATCGAAGCGGTCGAACTCGGACGCACTGCGGTGGTCTGCGTCGCGCCGCCCGACGATCCTTCCCCTGCGGACGCGCCGCTTGCGCTGGAGGCATGCGTCGCGGGCGACTGGATCAGCATCGGCAATGTCGATCCGCTGGGCGAGGCCATCGGCCATCTGCTTGAAGCGCAGGGTGTCGACGGACAGCTGGCCGTTGTCGAAGCGCAGACCTGGTATGTGGCGCGCTCGCTGGCGGCGCGTGGCGTCGGGCGCGTGCTGCTCGACGAGATCACGGCGCGCAGCGCGGGCGAGCCGGTGGCGATCCGCCGGGTGGAGCCGGAGCTGACGGTGGGCGTGTTTGCGCTGTGGCGCGACGGCGGCATGGATTCGCAGGCGGGCAGGGCGTTCGTGGAGGTGTTGCGCGCGGGGCTGGGCTGAATGGTGATTTCTAGCGGAGAAAGGGACCATGACTGAAGCGGATCGAGCATTGCAGAATGCAGACACAAGCGGCGCGCAAGGTGGCGCTTGTCACCGGCGCGGGCAGCGGGATCGGGCGCGCCTGCGCGCGCAAGCTGCTGGCGAGCGGCTACGCCGTCGTGCTGGTTGGGCGTCGGGCGCAGCCGCTCGAAGCTCTTGAAGCGCAAGCCCGTGCAGCGGGTCACGAGGCGCTGGCCGCGCCCTGCGACGTGACGGACGCTGCCGCCGTCGATGCGCTCTTCGAGACCGTGCGCACGCGTTTTGGCCGTCTCGACCTGCTTAAGCCGTTGTCGCGGAAAAGCGCTAGTCGATTTGTTTTCGCGAGGCAGGCAGTGAGAGCCCGTGATTCACAAGCAGGAACGTGAACAATTCAGCCCTCGTGTCGGAAGTACGAGGACAGCGCGTCACTGCTCGCCAGGCCACCAAGGTTGCGGATGTGGCGCGTCGATCGCATAGTCTTCGAGGCGTTTGCCTACGAGCCATTTAGGGCGGACTCCTCTACTCGACCACTTTTAGGACCGCTTCCGTATGCGGGCGTGTAACGGGGAACTGAGAACCGAGCCTATCAGTACGCGATGCAACTTCGCTTCGGCAATATCCGGGCGGCAGCAGGTCACTTTTCCTATGAAGATTTGCTATCGAGGCTAGAATCCTCGGCTGTGCGAACAGTGGTGATCAGTATTCTATTCGCATAAAGCGTGAAATATTTATCGCGCATTTTCTGTGTGTCGCGAACAGCTTAAACAGCAGAGAGAGTCAAGTAATGCCTTGGACCTACAGTCAGCACAATGGCCGCATCTATCACGACGGTAGCCTTATTGGAATTGGCTACGCAGGGAAGGACGATGGGAAGGACAATCCCGCCGCGCAAAACCTCGTGGGCATCGGGCCGATCCCGCGTGGCATCTATACGATAGGCGCGCCGTTTACCCATCCGCACGCCGGCGTTTATACGCTGCGTCTGGCTCCGCAATCCGGTACGAACACGTTTGGTCGCTCAGGCTTCATGATGCATGGCGACAGCATTGAGCATCCGGGTCATGCGTCGGATGGTTGCATCATCCAGAACCTGATGGTGCGTCGTCAGGTTTGGGAAAGCGGTGATCACACGCTGGAGGTTGTGCAATGAGGGCGCTGACGGTTGCCTCCGTGTTGTTGCTCGCGCCGATCGCGTCATTTGCCGCTTCACCAACTCAATGTGTTAGTTGGCCGAGGAACATCGCAGAAGTGAAGCTCAAGAATGCGGGCATCGTGGAGCTAGCAAATCTCGACAGATCGAAGACACACGCAGTTCGCATCGCGTCAGAGAAGGTTGGAAAAGACCTATATCGCGACGTGTACGACATCACTTTCTACGAGAAGTCGGGTCGGGCCATTGAAGTCATTACGTCAAGCGAGGCATCGTCGTATGAGTGCTCGATGGGCGCCGTCGACGTGTTTGTTGTGAAAGAAAAACTCGCTGATGATTCCGACAAGTAACGTCGCAGGCGATTTACGTTTCTACCGTCCGACCTTCCCGTGAACTCATCGATGAAGCGATGGCTTCTGCTTCAATTGTCCTGTCTTTGGCTGCCTGCCCATAGTGCCGTGATAACTGGCATTTCGTGCTATGGATCAGAGCACGATCTGAAAAAGGCTGTAGCTGAAAATGCTCCGTTTCCTGTCCGCATCGAACTGCGCGTTGAAGAAGATACGGAGACGATGCGATCAAGTGCTGCAGTGAAATACGGCGCAGCGAAGCCATGGATTTCCTTGCGGTACGTGGGCGAGGCCACGGAGAGCCACGGTGGCGAACTGTCCACAACGTGGTCAGAGATTATCGCTGGGCGGCCACATGGGCAGTATGTCGTCACGACTTTCCAGGGTGCGGCTGGTACTGTGACATATACGAACCACACTAAGGGTAAGCGCGTCACTTTCGTGTCAACAGGTGAGGAGGTCGGCACCGCATACGATTCGGCTAGAGAATGCAGGTGGCCAAATTCCGATAACGAATTAAGGTAGAGCCCCCAAACACCGGGAATGATTTCCCCATCGTCCAATTTCGTGCAATCCCGCAAGGCTTGATCCGACACCGGAAGAAGCTGGGCACTTCGTTGCTTTAGTTCGAACGTTCGAGACTCAATGGCAGGCCGCATATTGCGGCAGACAAGCCGCGATAATGGCCTTTGCGTGGCATCCGCGCGTAACGAGATCCCATGATCTTCAACGTGTTCCTCAACAAGCTCCTTCAGAAGATTTCAGGCAAGCGAGAGGGCGGCATCGTCACTGCAGTCACCGGCTACTCTCCTCGCGCTGTCAAGCGGCTCGAAGAAAATGAGGGTGGAGTGGCAACGGTGCTCAGGGCTATCCTGGAGCGAAAGCGCGCGTCGCTCATGAAGGAGGGGGCTTCCTTGGATGAGGCTAGCGTCATCATGGCGCAGATCCCAAGCTTCGCGGGTGACATGTTGACTCCCCGCCCCTTCGGCGATCTTGCGTTCCTGAGCCCAGGAGCGACGCAGGGCCACTATTCGCAGACGCGTTCTGTCGCCCGACGTCTTGACGATCTGAGCGAACGGCTCGCGGCCGTTCGGGGACACGAACCGGTTGACGCTGCACGACAAATTCTCGAAGCAGAAGGATTTCTATCGCCGCTCTGGTTTGCCGACACCAATGAGAGTTCCGATTCAGACCCAGCGGCGTGGCGTGCTCTATTTGCCGCGCGAACATGGGAAGAGATCGATGCCCCGCTGCGAATCTTCGCTTGCCGTGCCTTGTTCGATTGGCTTGCGTGCTGGGATGTCGACTTCTACCTGAGCAATTTTGGTCGTTACACTCCTCGTTCAGTCTTTTCTTTGGTTACACCTCAGCTTTCGCCTCGCGTCCAGGTTACGGATGCCGATGGCCAAGGGCAACAAGAGAATGTCGATAAGCCTACGGTATCAGGGGGTGGCCCCCGGCCACGCAAAGCTCGGCGCGGCTTGATCGTGACGCCCAGCAGCAGGCTACTTGAGGTAAGTGCGACGTTACTCGCCAAGCTTCGGCTTCGGAAATGGCCCGTGTCGACGCCTAAACTAGCGGATCTTGCGTTGTGGTCAGGTGAAGATGCTGGCTGGCTAGCCAAAGTTGGAGCTGGAGAGCGGCCGTTGCCGTTTTCGAAGTTCGAGCAGCTTTGGGATACGGCTGCTACAACTGATGTGATGACAGCAGCAGGCTACGGTGCGGTGTCCGCTCCGTTTCCGCTCTACGCGGCGACACAGGCGTTCGAACTTTTACTCGTGCGACGCCGCAACGCGACACGAAGTGTCGTTCCTGATTCATTCATCATTCTGGGTGAAGATCTTTACCCGTGGGAGGCCAGACTTGAAGCCGCTCGCGCCGGCGGAGCGGCTATTGGGTCCGAGCCTTGGCCCACGGTACTGGGGTGAGGATCCTTCAGTCACCTTTACGCGCGCGGTCTTGCCAGTCCGTTGGACGGCTTTCCTCTCCGCGTGACTGCCAGTACTTATCGTTGTTGTGGTTTAGCTGTTGCTCACGGTTGTGATCGCGCGCTCGGTCCCGCGACGAACCGTTCGAACCGCTGGCATTTCCCTTGCCACCGTTGGTGCTGTTCTTGCTCATTTCAGTCTCCGGTTATGTTCGCCGCCTCAAGTGACGGCGAACACATTCTGATCTGTCGACGACCGAAATTAATCCCGATTGCTTGCGCGGTTATCGTTCGCTCGTTGTCCAGAAGTTCCACGCATTCTGTGTACAACATTGACGCAGAGCTGCTGACCTCGCCATCGGATTGGCCGTCGCCGTCTTCGTTGCGGTTAGCCCGGTTACCGCACGCATGTGCATGTCGTCGATATCCCTTTGCATCGAGCTGTGCGCCGGTATGCGGGCATTCTCGACGATCAACGTCGGCGCGCCGAGCACCTTAAAGTGGCCGTGCCTGGTGACTACCTGCTATTGCGAGCAAGGTGCTCGGGGCCCGGGCGGGAAAAAAGCACCTGCTTGGTCTGTGGGGGCTAGCGGTGCGCCACCTCTGTTTTTCTTGGCGGACGTTCGGGCGAAAGGCGGCCAAAGCTATACCGGCAAAGGCTGTCGGCTGATTTCAGTGAAAGTTATATAAGAGGACGGTGTACAAGCACGCCATCACCGGCCTGACGAAATCGGTCTCGCTCGACGGGCGGCGCTACGACATCGCCTGCGGCCAGATCGACATCGGCAATGCGGCGACCGAGATGGCCGAGCGCATGGCGCGGGGCGTGCCGCAGGCGAACGGCGAGATCGCGGTCGAACCGTTGATGGACGTGGAACTGGTCGCCGATGCGGTGCTGCACATGGCGCAACTGCCGCTCGCCGCGAACGTGCAGTTCATGACGATCATGGCGACGAAGATGCCTTTCGTGGGGCGTGGGTAAGCCAGGCAGAGCGCCCGGCGCGCCAGCGCGCGCTCCCGTATACTGGAAGGCGTTCAGCCCAAACGCCTTTCCCTCATGTCTTTGCCTCTGCGTCCCGAGGACGATCCGCGCCCGCAGCCGCCCGAGCGGCCCGACGACAACGCCTGCTGCCAAAGCGGCTGCGACCCTTGCATCTTCGATCTGTACAACGACGAAGTGACCCGCTATCGCGCCAATCTCGCGGTCTGGGAGCGACGCGAGGCACAGCGCCAGGCAAGCACGGCAGACGCAACAGACGCGGCGAAAACCGCAAAAGCCGAAAAAGCCGCCGGTTAAGACGCCATCCCGCCAAGCCGAGTCATGTCCGATCCCGCCCCGCTCATTGCCGTCCCTCCCGCCGCCGCGCCTGATCCCGCCGCGCTCGACGCGTTGCAGGCCTTCGTCGAGCGCCATCCGCGCCTGTTCGTGCTCACCGGCGCGGGTATCAGCACCGATTCCGGCATTCCCGGCTACCGCGACGACAACGGCGCGTGGAAGCGCTCGCCGCCCATTACGCTGCAGGAATTTCTGGGCTCGGAGAGCTGGCGCCGCCGCTACTGGGCGCGCAGCATGATCGGCTGGCCGACCGTGGGGCTTGCGCAGCCCAACGGCGCGCACCGCGCGCTTGCGCAGCTCGACGCGACGCAGCATGTGGGTGCGCTGGTCACCCAGAACGTCGATGGCCTGCATCAGCGCGCAGGCAGCCGCGATGTGATCGAACTGCACGGCAGCATCGGCCACGTGCATTGCCTCGATTGCGGCGCGCAGTACACGCGCGCTTCGCTACAGCCGCAACTGGTGGCGCGTAATCCGGCCGTCGCCGGCGCATTCGCCGAACCGGCCGCCGATGGCGACGCGCATCTGGATTTCGACGGCGCAAACGCTTTCGACATTCCCGCCTGTGAGGCCTGCGGCGGCATGCTCAAGCCGTCAGTGGTGTTTTTCGGCGAGAACGTGCCGCGTGAGCGCGTCGCTGCGGCCTCGGCGGCGCTCGATGCGGCGGATGCCGTGCTGGTGGTCGGTTCGTCGCTGATGGTGTATTCGGGCTACCGGTTCTGCGCGTGGGCGCAGCAGCGCGGCAAGCCGGTCGCGGCCATCAACCTCGGCAAGACGCGCGCCGATCCGCTGCTCGCACTCAAGGTGGCGGCGCCCTGCGCGGCCACGCTCGAGGCGCTGGTCGCGCGGCTGGCGGTCTGACGTTTTCGTTTCGCCTCGATTTTGCATTGCTCATCCATCAGGAAGCCGCTCATGCTGAACACGACCGCCGAACTCGAAGCGCACTACGGCGCGCCGAACGAACGCTCGCTGCGCAAGGAAATCGACTACATCAACGCGGACTACCGCCGCTTTATCGAGCTGTCGCCGTTTGTGGTTCTGGCCTCTGGCGGCCCGGACGGGCTCGACTGCTCGCCGCGCGGCGACGCGCCCGGCTTCGTGCAGATCCTCGATTCGCGCACGCTCGCGCTGCCCGACCGGCCTGGCAACAACCGCGTCGATAGCCTGCGCAACGTGGTGGCCGAGCCGCAGGTCGGCCTGCTGTTCATGGTGCCGGGCGTGGGCGAGACGCTGCGCGTGAACGGCCGCGCGCGCGTGAGTCTGGATCCTGCGCTGCTGCAAAGCTGCGCCGTGGACGGCAAGCCGCCGCGCTCGGTGCTGCTGATCGAAGTCGAAAGCGTGTACTTCCATTGCGCCAAGGCGATCGCTCGCTCGAATCTTTGGGACCCGGCGCGTCACGTCGAGCGCTCGCAACTGCCGAGCGCAGGCGAAATGCTGCGCCGCGTGAACGACGAGCAATACGGCGAGGGCTTCGACGTCGATCGCTACGAAGCCGATCTCGCCGAGCGCATGAAAAAGAGTCTGTACTGATACCGAAACCGATGAACGAACCGCAAAACCCGCAAGCCAGCCTGCGTTTGAGCGCACCCGCCGCCGCGCGCAACGCCGCGCCGATCCTCGATGTTCTGCGCGCGGCGCTGCCCGCGCACGGCACGGTGCTGGAAATCGCCAGCGGCACGGGCCAGCACGCCGTACATTTCGCCACGGCGCTGCCTGGCGTCGACTGGCAGCCGAGTGACGCCGATCCGCGCGCCCGCGCCTCGATTGCCGCCTGGCGTGCGCACGCGGGGCTCGACAACCTGCGCGAGCCGATCGAGCTGGACGTGCGCAGCGAACCCTGGCCAATCGATGCCGTCGCTGCGATCGTCTGCATCAACATGATCCATATCGCCCCGTGGGAGGCCGCGATTGCGCTGATGAAAGGCGCGGGCGCGCGCATCGCGCCCGGCGGCGCGCTGGTGCTCTATGGGCCTTACCGGCGTGACGGCGCGCACACGGCGCCGTCCAACGAAGCCTTTGACGCCGACCTGCGCGCGCGCGACCCGGCATGGGGCGTGCGCGATCTGGAAGCCGTCGAGGCGCTCGCGCGCGCCGAAGGCTTTGTCCGCGAGGCCGTCGTGCCGATGCCGGCAAACAATTTCACGGTAGTTTTTCGCAAGGAGAAGCAGGCGGCGAGCGCTCATGCGGCGACAACTGAGCGATAATCGCGGCCCTCGATAAGCGGCGCGCACTCACGAAGCGCGTGCCGGACACGACGACGATGACAGCGATGCTTGCCGGGTGAAAGCACTTTGTCGCCCGTGCGCGCGAGTACGCATCGTTGAAGCGTTTCCCTTATCCTTGCACGATCGACGTCTCTCGCAAGACCTGCGCGGGCGTCACCCCAATCGATTGAAGTGGAGAGTCAACATGAGCAAACAGGCAATCGGCGTGGTGGGTCTGGCCGTGATGGGGCGCAATCTTGCGCTCAACATCGAGAGCCGCGGCCATGCGGTGTCGGTGTTCAACCGCAGCCGCGAGAAAACCGATGAGCTGATCGCTGAGTTCCCCGAGCGCAAGCTGGTGCCCACTTTCACGCTCGAAGAGTTCGTGGAATCGCTCGAAAAGCCGCGCCGCATTCTGCTGATGGTGAAAGCGGGCGAGCCGACCGACGCCACCATCGCGGCGCTCAAGCCGCTGCTGGAGAAGGGCGACATCCTGATCGACGGCGGCAACACGCACTTCACCGACACGATCCGCCGCAACCAGGAACTCGCCAAGGCGGGCCTGCATTTCATCGGCACGGGCGTGTCGGGCGGCGAAGAAGGCGCGCTCAAGGGCCCGTCGATCATGCCGGGCGGCCAGCGCGATGCTTACGATCTGGTTGCACCGATCCTCACCGAGATCGCCGCGAAGGCGCCGGCGGACGGCGAGCCGTGCGTGGCCTACATGGGCCCGGACGGCGCAGGCCACTACGTGAAGATGGTGCACAACGGCATCGAATACGGCGACATGCAGCTGATCGCCGAAAGCTATGCGGTGCTCAAGCAGGTCGTTGGCCTGTCGAACGAAGAGCTCGGCAAGGTCTACACGGAATGGAATCAGGGCGAGCTGGACAGCTACCTGATCGAAATCACCTCGAAGATCTTCGACAAGAAGGATGACGAGACGGGTCAATACCTCGTCGACGTGATCCTCGACCGCGCCGCGCAGAAGGGCACGGGCAAGTGGACGAGCCAGAACGCGCTGGATCTGGGCGCGCCGCTGCCGCTCATCACCGAAGCGGTGTTCGCGCGCGTGCTGTCGTCGCTCAAGACGCAGCGCGTGGCCGCGAGCAAGGTGCTCAAGGGCCCGGACGTCAAGCCGTTCGCGGGCGACCGCACGGCCTTCATCGAGGCAGTGCGCCGCGCGCTGTACTTCTCGAAGGTGATTTCGTACGCCCAGGGCTTCGCGCAACTGCGCGCCGCTTCGGACGAGTACAAGTGGGATCTGCAGTACGGCACCATCGCCAAGATCTTCCGTGCGGGCTGCATTATCCGCGCGCGCTTCCTGCAGAAGATCACGGACGCCTACGCGAAGGACGCGCAGCTGGCCAACCTGTTGCTCGATCCCTATTTCAGCGACATCGCTGCGAATTACCAGTCGGCGCTGCGCGACGTGGTGATCGAAGCGGTGAAGGTGGGTGTCGCGGTGCCGGCGTTCTCGTCGGCGATTGCGTACTTCGACGCCTATCGCTCGGAGCGCGTTCCGGCGAATCTGGTGCAGGCGCAACGCGACTTCTTCGGCGCACACACGTTTGAGCGCATCGACAAGCCGGGCAGCTTCCACGCCGACTGGTCGTAATTGGTCGTAAGTCTGCGGCTATTGCCCGCATAGTCGTTGCGGGTATTTGTCGAATGAATAGGGGAACCCCAGGGGGTTCCCCTTTTTTATTACCGTTTTCGCAACGGTGTATTTAGTAATTAGGGTTTTCCCTAGAGCGAATAAGAGCCTAGACTTCAGTCAATCGCAGACGGACATGAACACCAGCCCGAAAGCGTCAATAAAACAGATGGAGGTCGAATCATGAAGAAGCTTATCCCCGCAGTCGTCGTGGCAGCCGCTCTTGTTGTTCCGTCGCTTTCGTTTGCCCAGTCGAGCCAGCAAGGCTTGACCCGCGCCCAGGTGCGCGCCGAGCTGGTCCAGCTCGAAAAGGCTGGCTACAACCCGTCGGCTGATCGTGTGAATTACCCCGAAAATCTTCAAGCCGCACAGGCTCGCGTGACCCAGGAAAAGCTGGCAAGCGGCGATACGAGCGGTTATGGCGCGCCGGCAGTCGGCACGTCGCAGGCAGGCGGCCCGGCAGTGCAACCGGCACATGTCACGCCGTCGCAAGCCGTGTATTTCGGCCACTAAGCAGAACGTGGTCGTGAGTTGAAGCGGAGCTATGGTGTAGAGCGGCTTCGCGATGCAGGCGGTTGGAAATGTAGTGCGAGCAGGTGAAGTTGAAGTTGTTGTTGAAGTTGTTGTTGAAGTTGTTGTTGAAGTTGTAGTGAGCAGAGCACTTGCAGGAAGTAGGGAACACAGAGGTGTGTCAGGCAGTTGTAGTTTGTTGTTTGAGTGGTCAGTAGTGGCAGTTAGTAGTGCGTAGTTGAAGTTGCGGTAGGTAGTAGCAGGTCGCAGTAAGCAAAGAGGTGCAGTTGAAATTGCAGTCAGTAGCGCGCAGTTGTTGTGGTTGTGAAGTTGCTTGAGTTAGCAGTAGAAGTTGCAGTGCGTAGTAGAAGGTCGTAGCAAGCAAAGAGGTGCAGTACGCAGTTGCAGTGAGCAGTAGAGGTTGTTGTAGTTGTTGCGTGAGAAAGAGGCAGTTGCAGTAAGCAGTGCGCAGTAGAAGTGGCAGTGAACAAAGAGGTTGCATGAGTTGTTGCAGTAGGCAGTACTCGCAGTGGTATCCGCAGTAGAGGTAGAAAGTGAAGTACGCAGTAGCAGCATGCAGTCCAGCGCGGCCCGGTTCTTACCGGCCCGCGCTTTTCGTTTTGGGGCGCCAGCTTTCACACAAACCCGCACTCACCTTCCCGGCAAATGCGGCACGCCTTCGTTGCTCGTCACGCTGAGCTGATGAATCGTCCGGTGCGCCTTGTTCAACTGGGCCTGGGCGGCGATGCGTTGCGCCTCCAGTTGCGCCACGTCGCGGCGCACCTGATGCTGGCGCGTGCTCACCTGATGTTCCTGCTCCGCGTGGCGTTGCAGGTCCACGCGCAGCCGCTCGGCATGCGCCTCGGATTCCTCGATCTGCTTCGCGAGCATCGCGTTCTGGGCGCCCAGTTGCGCCAGCCGGGTTTCGCCGTCGGCCAGACGCGTCGCCTGTTCTTCAAGGTGATGAAACACGGCGCCGGCAGAATCGAGATCGGCGGCCCGGAAGGCGTGCCAGAGCGTGTTGTCCTGATACATGGCCACGAAGTACGCCAGCGAGCGCGCGTGAAACAGCAGCGTGACCGAGTAATCGAAGCTGCGAAACACGCGGAAGGTGCTCAGCTCGTCGGCGGCGGCGAGCGCGGCGAACGAGGCGCCGTCCGCGAGCTGGACCGGACGATTGGCCAGGTGTGCGGGTACGGCCGGCACCGCGTGCAGCGTGGAGACGGGGCGCGGCGCTGTGGACGCATCCGCCTCATCCACCGTCGCGCTAACTGGCTGGGCCGCCGCACTTGCGGCGTCGGGCGCGGGGTTTGCTATGAGCGCTTCGGCGCTCACGAGTTCGGCGGCTTCGGCTTGAGCACTCGCGCCATCGGACGAAGGTTCGACGTTCACGGCGACGAGGTGAGATGCGCCGCCCGACAGCACGGCGTTACGGCGATGCAGGAAAGACTTCACGGCGTGTCCCCTGAAATATTCCACCGCTTGCCTGGCCATCCCGTTGATCGGATCACGAATCACGGCTTGCGGCAGACGGTCAGGCAGAGCGGGCGCTCGCGCAGCCCGCTCCGGCGTGGCCAGTGATGAGCCAGGACTCAGTGCAGCAGGCGCGGGCGGCGTGCGATGTCGTCGAAGAGTGCGCGGCCGGGTTCGAGCGCGAATAGCCAGGTTTCGTCGTAGCCGCTCAGGGTGTCGAGCGCATCGCGCAGTCGTTCGACGACGATGGCCGGAATTTCGACGGTCGCGTGCAGGCCGCCGGACAGGCGGGCAACGCTGGCATGCTGCACCAGTTCGTCGGCGGCTTCGGCCACGTCGGCGGCGAACACGAGGTGGTTGTTCAACAATTCGACGAGGCCCGGCGATGCCGCGACGTCTTCGACGTTGATCTGCACGGAAAGAAAGGTGGCTTTGTTCATCCTGGGTTCCCTCAGGGACGTACGTGGCACCACGGCGAGAGGCGGGCGTCGGTTTTTTTGTCTGATTATCGGCAGCGGTAAAAGTCAGTATAGGCGAGGGTGCGATCAGGACCAGCCAGTTTGTACGTCCGGTGTAAGAAACATCGACAGGTTGCGCAGATTTAACAGATGCCCGTGCGCGTGCGCGTTAAAAAAGCCGCCACGCCCGGGACGATATAATGGGGGCCGTTCGCCAATTCCGGCTTAATCAACGGAGAGGGTTTCGCGGGCGAACGCCGGCGGCCCCACGCGCATCCAACAATACGTATCCCCGTCGTACGTAGCGAGGAACCAGCGAGGAACAGCAACATGAATCAACAACGGCGAATTCCAGGCGCGTATGCGGCTCTGGCTGCACTCACGCTTGCCTGCAGCGCCTGTACGCTCACGCCCTGGGAGGGCAGCCCGTCCGCGCCGCCCACCCCGACGTCCAACGGCGTGCCCGCCGGTTACTACCGCGTCAATCCTGGCGACACGCTGTCGCGCATCGCGTCGGCTTACGGCCAGCGCACCCAGGATCTGGCGAGCTGGAACCAGTTGCCGCCGAACGCACAAGTGCTGCCAGGCCAGGTGCTGCGCGTCGCGCCGCCCGCGGGCTACAGCGCTGGCAACGCGCCCCCGCCGCCGCCCGCGTTCACGAGCACCGCGCCCGCCGCAAACGGCGTCGCCGTGCCCAACGCGGTCGGCTCGACGCTCACGCTCATGTGGCCGGCGCGCGGTCCGATCCTGCAGCGTTTTGTGCCCGGCAAGTCCACCGGCATCGTGATCGGCGGCGCGCCGGGCGAGCCGGTCAAGGCCGCCGCCGCGGGCCGCGTGGTCTACGCGGGCTCGGGGATCGAAGCATACGGTCCGCTCGTCATCATCAAGCACAACGACCAGACCGTGACGGCCTATGGCCATAACGGCCGCCTGCTGGTGAAGGAAGACGACGCCGTCTCGCAAGGCCAGCCGATCGCCGAAATGGGCGTCGACAACAACGGCGTCGCGGGCGTGCAGTTCGAAGTGCGCAGCGACGGCAAGCCGGTCGATCCGCTGCCGCTGCTTTCGCGTTAAGCCTTTGCGCTGAGTCACGCGAAACCGGCGCGCCGGGGCCATCGCCGTTTTTTCCGCGATTTGCCACGGCGCGCCGTTTGAAAATACACTCGATGGTTTCCACGCCGCACCGGCGTCCAGGTGCGGCGTCCAGCCGTGCGCCCACGGCCTCCACGAGGATTCCATCGCATGATCGACCTGCGCAGCGACACCGTCACCCGCCCGAATCAGCCCATGCTGGCCGCCATGACCCGCGCCGAAACCGGCGACGATGTCTGGGGCGACGATCCCACCGTGCTGCGCCTGCAGGCGCGCGTGGCCGAACAGGCCGGCAAGGAAGCCGGCCTGTTCTTCCCGAGCGGCACGCAAAGCAACCTCGCCGCGCTGATGGCGCATTGCGGGCGTGGCGATGAATACATCGTCGGCCAGGCGGCGCATACCTATAAGTACGAAGGCGGCGGCGCGGCGGTGCTCGGCAGCATCCAGCCGCAGCCGCTCGACAATGCCGAAGACGGCTCGATCCCGCTCGAACGCGTCGCCGCCGTGATCAAGCCGATCGACGACCACTTCGCGCGCACACGGCTTTTCGCGCTGGAGAACACCATCGGAGGCAAGGTGCTGCCGGCGGCTTATGTCGCCGAGGCCACGCAGTTCGCGCACGGCAAGGGACTCGCGACACACCTGGACGGCGCGCGCGTGTTCAATGCGGCGGTGGCGTCGAACCAGTCGCTCAAGGCGATGACCGAGGGCTTCGATTCGGTGTCGATCTGTTTTTCGAAGGGGCTGGGCGCGCCGGTTGGATCGGTGCTGGTGGGCAGCAAGGCGCTGATCGATGTGGCGCATCGCTGGCGCAAGGTGCTGGGCGGCGGCATGCGCCAGGCGGGCGTGCTGGCTGCAGCCTGCGACTATGCGCTCGATCACAACGTCGCGCGTCTGGCCGACGATCACGCGAACGCCGCGCGCCTCGCGTCCGGGCTGGCGCAGATCGACGAGGTCAAGGTGATGTCGCACGCCACCAATATGGTGTTTGCGCAGTTTCCGCAAGCCGATTGCGCGCCGCTGGAGGCGTGGCTCAAGGAGCGCGGGATTCTCACGCAGATGCTCTACGCGTCGCGATTCGTTACGCATCTGGACGTTAGCGCCGCCGATATCGACACGTTTGTCGACGCCGTGAAGGCGTACTTCAAGCGCTGATGTACGAAGGCGGCGCACCGCGCGCCGCCTCGCTCAATGGCCGCCCGACCGATGCGACGGCGCGAACAGGCGCAGACCGCTCGCCACGCTCGCCGCTGCTGAAAAGGCCGCGCCCAGGCTGAGCGCCAGCGTCGGGCCATGCTTGCCCACGATCCCGAAACACAAGGCCACCAGCGCCGCGCCCGTGGTCTGCCCCAGCAGCCGCGAGACGGCGACGGTGCCGCTCGCGCCACCGCTGCGCTCGGGCGGCGCGGCCGCCATGATCGCGCGCAGATTGGGCGACTGGAAGAAGCCGAAGCCCGCGCCGCAAATTGCCATGCGGATCACGATGTCGATCACGCTCGGGTGGACCGGCAGCATCGCCAGCGACGCCATGCCCGCCGCCAGAATCGCAAGACCGATTGCACCGAGCAGGCCCGGCGGATAACGGTCCGAAAGCCGCCCCGCAATGGGCGCGGCGGCGGCCACCACCACCGGCCACGGTGTCATCAGGAAGCCGGTTTCCACCTGGCTGCGCATCAGCACGGTTTCGAAATAGAACGGCAGCGAGACGAACGCCAGGCCCTGGGCCGCGAACGAGCAGACGGCCGTCAGCGACGAGAGCGCGAACACCGGCCGCTTGAACAGATCGACGGGCAGCATCGGCGCGGGATGGCCGTGCTCGCGGCGGATCAGCAGCGCGCCGAACACGAGCGCGATCACCGCGGCGGTCGCTACCTCCTTGCCGGGCGCGCGCTGCGCCGCCTCGCCGAGCGCAAAGATCAGCGCGGCAAAGGTTACGAGATTGAGCAGCGCCGCAAGCGGATCGAACGCGTGCTTGCCGCGCGCCGTCTGCGGCAGCGCGGGCATGGCGAACACCAGCGCGACCACGCCGAGCGGCACATTGATCGCGAACAGCCACGGCCAGGTGCCCGCCGAGAGAATCAGCGAGGCCATCGTCGGACCCACGGCGAACGATACGCCGACGATCAGCGCGTTCATGCCGAGTCCGCGCCCGAGCCGGTGCGGCGGATAAAGGAAGCGGATCAGCGCTGTATTGACGCTCATGATCGCGCTCGCGCCCAGGCCCTGCAGCACGCGCGCGCCGGCCAGCGCTGTGAGCGTCGGTGCGAGCGCGCAGGCGAGCGACGCCACCGTGAAGATCGCCAGCCCGCTGATATAGATGCGTCGGTGCCCGAGGATATCGCCAAGCGCCGCGAGTGGCAGCAGCGTGGCGACCATCGCAAGCTGATAGGCGTTGATGATCCACACCGAGGCGGCGGGCGCGGCGTGCAGATCGGCGGCGATGGCGGGCAGCGCCGTGTTGGCGATGGCGGTGTCGAGCGTCGCCAGGGCGACGGCGAGCATCACGGCAGCCATCGCGCGGCGGTTCTTCGCCGTCATGGGGGCGTCGGCGCGCCCGGTGTCTTTCGGCGCGGATACGGTTTCGGACAAGGCGGTCTCGGGCGTGATCGGGGCTAGCGGGGCGGGACGGTCGGGCACGGCGCGCGGCGTCGTGCGAACGATTCCGCGATTGTTACAGAGGTAGCGCGATTCTGCAGCGCCTGCTTCAGAGCGTGGGCTAGCTGTAAGGTGCGCTTCATTTGCGCCTCTATCGCAACTAACAGCCAACCCGTGACGCTTCCACGAATGCGCCGCGTGATGGCGCACAGCGCGGATCGCGTCGCAGACAGCGCAGCGTAGATGATGCGCCTTGCATGGTTGCCGCGCCGCCGCACGCCTTGAAAATGTCCTACTCTGCAAACTGATCTGCGCCTGCCTGCCCATCATCGTCCGCTGACCGTCCGTGGGACGGAATGCACCGCGAAGGTGCCCCTGCGTGTTGCCGCGAGAGCGCTTTGCGTCCCGCGCGGCACGCGACGTGCAAGCGCAGCCCGAACGCCCGCGCGCCGCGCCCGCCATCCTGGCATCGCGCAGCGCGCCGCTTTTTCCGGGAGGCATTCGATGACAGCCGTCGGTCTTGAGTTCGACCAGTTGAAGAGCAGCGCCGATGCGCTGCGCCGTTCCATTTCGAACCGTCTGATGTACGGCGTCGGCAAGGACGCCGTCACCGCGCGTCCGCAGGACTGGTTGCACGCCGCCGCGCTGGCCGTGCGCGACCGGCTGGTCGAGCGCTGGATGGTGACCACGCGCCGCCAGTACGATCAGGACGTCAAACGCGTCTATTACCTGTCGATGGAGTTTTTGATCGGCCGGACCTTTTCGAACGCGCTGCTCGCGCTGGGCATCTACGACCAGATGAAAGAGGCGCTCGCGGGCGTCGGCGTCGATATGGAAACGCTGATCGATCTCGAACCCGACGCCGCACTTGGCAACGGCGGCCTCGGCCGGCTGGCGGCCTGTTTTCTCGATTCGATGGCGACGCTCGGCATTCCGGGCTTTGGCTACGGCATCCGCTATGACTACGGCATGTTTCGCCAGCAGATCATCAACGGCGAGCAGGTGGAAGCGCCCGATTACTGGCTGCGCTCGGGCAATCCGTGGGAATTTCCGCGGCCCGAAGTGCAGTATCCCGTGCATTTCGGCGGGCGCACCGTGCAGCGCGACGGTCATGTGGAATGGATCGAAACCACGCACGTCAATGCGATGGCGTACGACACCGTGATTCCCGGCTACGCGACCAGCGCGACCAACACGTTGCGGCTATGGTCCGCACGCGCCGACGAGGAACTCGACCTGTCCGCCTTCAATCAGGGCGATTATCAGCGCGCTGTGGAAGCGCGAAATATTTCGGAGAACGTATCGCGCCTGCTGTATCCGGACGATTCGACCATGGCGGGCCGTGAACTGCGACTGCGCCAGGAGTATTTCTTTGTTTCGGCGACCATGCAGGATCTGATCCGGCGTTATCTGCGCACGCACAGCGCTTTCGGGCGTTTCTCGGATAAAGTCGCGGTGCATCTGAACGACACGCATCCGGTGCTGGCGATTCCCGAATTGATCCGCCTGCTGGTGGACGTCCACCATATGCCGTGGGATGAAGCGATGGGGCATATCAAGCGCGTGTTTTCGTACACGAATCACACGCTGATGCCCGAAGCGCTGGAAACCTGGGATGTCGAACTATTGGCGCGTTTGCTGCCGCGCCACCTGGAAATTATCTTCGACATCAATGCGGCGTTTTTGCGCGAAGCGAGCGACAAGGGCGCGCACGATCTCGACTTTATCCGCCGCATTTCGCTGGTGGATGAGTATGGGCAGCGGCGCGTGCGCATGGCGTATCTGGCGATTGTCGCGAGCCACAAGGTCAATGGCGTCTCCAAACTGCACTCGCAGTTGATGACGCGCGATATCTTCGCGGATTTCGCGCGGCTCTTTCCCGATCGCTTCACCAACGTCACCAACGGCATTACGCCGCGCCGCTGGCTCGCGCAGGCGAGCCCGCCGCTTGCGCTTCTCGTCGACGAGGCGATTGGCCCGAACTGGCGCGGCGATCTGTTCGCGCTGGATGGCTTGCGTAAGTTCAGCGGCGATGCGGCCTTCGGCGAGCGCTTTCGCGCGGCCAAGCGCGAGAACAAATTACGTCTCATCGAGCGCATGAGCGCACGCACGGGGCTAAGCTTCAACCCCGATGCGCTGTTCGACATGCAGGTCAAGCGCATCCACGAGTACAAGCGCCAGTTGCTCAACGTGCTGCACGTCATCACGCGCTACAACCGTATCGTGCAGCAGCCCGAAGCGGCCTGGGTGCCGCGCGTGGTGGTGTTTGCGGGCAAGGCGGCGTCGGCGTACCGGATGGCGAAGACCATCATTCGCCTCATCAACGACGTCGCCGAAAAGATCAATCACGATCCGGTGGTGGGCGACCGGCTGAAAGTGGTGTTTGTGCCGAACTACGGCGTGAGCGTGGCGGAAGTGGTGATTCCATCCGCCGACCTCTCCGAGCAGATTTCGACAGCGGGCACGGAAGCGTCGGGCACCGGCAACATGAAGCTCGCGCTCAACGGCGCGCTGACGATGGGCACGCTCGACGGCGCGAACATCGAAATCTGCGACGCGGTGGGCAACGACAATATCTTCATCTTCGGCCACACGTCCGATCAGGTCGATGCGCTGCGTTGCGCGGGTTATCGGCCCCGTCAGGTGTACGAAGAGAATGCCGAACTGCGTACCGTGCTCGACCAGATCCGCACGGGCTTCTTCTCGCCCGGCGATCCCGCGCGCTACTCGGATATTTTCCACACGCTGGTGGACTGGGGCGATCACTACATGGTGCTGGCGGATTACGCCGCGTTCGTGCAGGCGCAGGAGGCGGCCGACGAGCGCTATGTCGATACGCCGCGCTGGACCGCGAGTGCGATCCTCAACGTGGCCGGGATGGGCACGTTCTCCTCGGACCGAGCGATTGCGGAGTATGCGCGCGACATCTGGCACACGAAGCCGGTCGAGCAGGTGGGCTAGCCTTTAAACGAAGCCCACCTGAAACTTACCTGAGTGGAAAGATTACTGAGCGGCAGGGCGCGGCGCCGGATTGTCGGCGCTGGCTGCCTTGGCCGCGCGCACGGCCTGTTCGACGCGCTCGACAAAGGTGCGGTCGCTGCTGGAGACCGCTTCGCGTGTTTCGCCCTTCGTCACCACCAGCAGGCGGTGCGTGACCTCTTGCCAGATCCACGCGAGCCAGCCCACCACGATCATCATCACGCCGCAGCCCAGGCCCGCGCCCGAGTGGTAAGCGCCGCCAAAAGCCGCGAGCGCCACGCCAAACAGTGACAGCAGCAGCGGCACCACGCGACTGCGATGGATCGTGACGACCCGCAGATCGTCGATATCGCGCAGCGCGAAGATCTGTCCCGCGGCGGAAAGCGAGGTACGTGTGACCGAGACGCCGGCTTCGTTGAAAGGGAGTTCCATCGGATCGAAAGCTGCGAAGGGAAAGGGCGCAGCGTACCAGAAGCGCGCGCGAGGCGGCAGGTTGCACGACGCCGCAGGGCGCATGCAAAAAGCAAAAGGCCTCCCGAAGGAGGCCTTTTGCAGATCGCACACACAGCGCCTGCAAGGCAGGCGCTACGTTCGCAATGCTTAGAACTTGTGGCGGATACCGACGCGCAGTGCGAGCTGGTTCTGCGAACCCGTACCCGACGGAGCGAAGATGCTCGACGACGAATCGCCGATCTGCGCCTGAACCGGCGTGCCCTTGTACGAACCCGAAGCTTCTTCGTAAGCCACCAGGCCGTAGACGTCCGTGCGCTTGCTCAGAGCGTAGTCGACCGAACCGTTGACCTGGTTCCAGTGCGCGTTGAACAGACCCGAAGCGCGCGAGTACGTGTAGCCCACAGCGCCCGTCAGAGCCGGCGTGAAGGCGTACTTGACGCCTGCTTCGTACGCGTTGTACAGCGTCGACGAACCCGTGATCGGCTCGAAACGCGTGTTCGTCCACAGCAGCCATGCCGTAGCCGGGCCGTAGACGTAGCGGCCGCCGAAGCCGAACGAACGCAGGTCACGCACGGCGCTCGGCGTTGCAGCGTTGATGTTGGCCAGCGACGTCGAGAACGTCGTGGTCGATGCCGATGCCGGGTACGTGATGTCCGTGTACGCGCCGCCAATGCTGAACGGGCCGTACGCGTAGTTCGCGCCGAAGCTGTAGGCACGCGACGACGACGTCGTGCTGGTCGTCGAAGCGCCGGCGAACGACGTCGTGTTCGAGAAGCCATACAGGCCGCCGAACGTGAAGCCCGAGAAGTTCACGCTCTGGAACTTGACGGCGTTGTTGATACGGCTCGACGTGAGCTGGTCGACGTCGTTGACGTGATACGCCCAGTTGCCCGAAACCGTGTTGCCGCCGGTCGAGTACAGCGAACCGAGGATGTCCGTGCTGAACGAGTATTGACGGCCGAACGTGATCGAACCGATGTTGCTTTGCGTCAGACCGACATAGGCTTGACGGCCGAACATCGACGAGCCTTGACCTGCCTGGCCGTTGCCGCTGTTGAAGCCGTTTTCAAGGACGAAGATCGCCTTGAGGCCGCCGCCCAGGTCTTCCGAGCCGCGCAGGCCCCAACGGCTGCCTTGAGCGACGCCGTCACCGTACGTGAAGGCCTTCGAGCTGCCCTTCGTCGCGTTCTGCGTGTGGTTGATGTAGTTCACACCAGCGTCGATCAGGCCATACAGCGTCACGCTGCTTTGTGCGTGAGCGGAACCGGCGATCAGGCCGAGGATAGCGGTGGTCAGAATCTTCTTTTTCAACTGTTTCTCCGGATGAAGGAAAGTAAGTCTCCGGCCTCGTACGGACCGGTTGATGTGTCGCGCTGCAATTTAAGGGTCGCTAGCGAAAGAAATGTGACAGTAAGGATATGTCGCTGAAATGTCGCTGTTATGTGGTGTGAATGCGACAGTGGGCTTGTGAGCCGCGGAGATTGGCTGAAATCCTTGTGCTTATTGGCTTTGCGCGAAATTGACCAGCGTTTTTCAGCTCCGGCTGGGTGCCGAATAACCTTTATAAGATTTTCTGCTTTGTAAGGTTGGTCAGGCGATTTGCATGAACGTCTTGTTATTTTTTTGATGCAAATGCGGCGGTGCACTGCCAGTGATGGCGCCCCAAATAAGACAAAAAGTGTCTTTATTGTGTCGATTTCTGCAATATTCGCGATCTTCGGCTAGGTGCCAGATCGAGCAGAAATGACAACGCCCCGGCCTGTTTCCAGACCGGGGCGTTCAACTCAAGCTTCGAAATATCAGAGCGACAGCAGCGAACCCGAACGGATGGGCGTATCGCCCGCAATACGCGCGATTTCCATCCCGGCGGTCGCGAATCGCGCGCTGTGACGCGCATACATCACGCCGCTCACGCTCGCGCTGAGCGTGGTCACTTCATCGGTGAGCGGGTTGACGATGTCGGCCACCGGCGTGCCCGCGTCGATCCATGCGCCGCAGTCCGCGCGGAACACGATCACGCCGCTGGCGGGCGCGACGATCGGCTCGGTGCCCGCGAGCGGGGTGGCCGGATGCGCGAGAGGCGGCAGCGGGGACGCCGTGCCGTCGATCACGCCGCGCGTGATCAGGTAATCGACGATGGCTTGTGCGTCGTGCTCGGCGAATTCGTGCGAGACGTCGCGCTGGCTGCGCAATTCCACCGTCACCGAAATCGAGCCGTGCGGAATCGGGAAGCGCTCGCCAAACTGCTCGCGCAATTCCGTCCAGCAGAAGCTGTGAATCTCGTCGAACGGATTACCGATCGAATTGAGCGCGAGCAACGAGGCTTTCGCATCCAGATAACGCGCGAGCGGCTCGACGTCGGGCCAGAGTTCGGGATTCGTGTAGATGTGCATTGCGGCTTCCCAGTCGCAGTGCAGGTCCAGCACGATATCGGCGTCGTAGGACAGGCGTTGCAGCGCGAGGCGCTGCGAGTCGAGTTCGGTCTTCGGCTGCACGGCGGCCAGGCCTTCGCCCATCAGGGCGCGGATCGCCTTGAGGTTGGCGTGGGCGTCGGGGCCCAGGCGCGACTCGATCTGCGGCAGCACGAGCGCCGTCAGTTCGTGGAAGTTGCGGTTGAAGTTCTGCGCGGTGTTCGATTCGAAGCGGCCCGCGAGATGGCCGAGCCATTGCTGGTTCAGGCCGATCGGGTTCGCCACCGGCACGACCACGACTTCGCCGCGCATGCGCCCTGCGGCTTCGAGCGCGGCGAGCTTGCGGCGCAGTGCCCAGGAGACGAGCATGCCGGGCAATTCGTCGGCATGCAGCGACGACTGCACATAGACCTTGGCGCCGCCGGGCTGGCCGTAGTGGAAACTCGTGATCTCTCGCGCGGTGCCCAGTGCGGGCGCAATCAACGGATGGTGGTGGGTTTGCATGATGGGTGTGCGCGTAGCGCTTGAGGCGCGAGGCGCGTTATCCGAGCCTGTCCGGGTGGGTGGCCCGCAGGCGGGCCGGTGCCCATGATCTTAGCCGATCCGCTGGATGGACAGAACTGCGGACGGAATCCCCTCGCGCAAGCGCGCCGCAGCGCGCGGCCCAAAAAGCAAAAAGCCCGAACCGCGAGGGTTCGGGCTTTCAGCGTCGCGTCTACAAAACCGCGCAGTTAAATCAGCTTAGCCGCCGTACACGTCGAAGTCGAAGTACTTGGCTTCGATCTTCTTGTACGTGCCGTCCTTGATCATGTCGGCGATAGCCTTGTCGATCTTGGTCTTCAGGTCGGCGTCTTCCTTACGCAGGCCGATAGCGGCTGCGCCCGTCGGGATTTCCTTGCCGGCGAACTGGAAGCCAGCGCCGCGCGGCGTCTTCAGGAAGCCCAGATCGGCTTGCACTTCGTCTTGCAGCGCTGCGTCCAGACGGCCCGAGATCAGGTCGGCGTAGACCTGGTCCTGGTTCTGGTAAGGAACGACGTTGACGCCCTTGGGCGCCCAGTTGTCCTTCGCGTAGGTTTCCTGGATCGTGCCTTGCTCGACGCCCACCGACTTGCCCTTGAGCGAGTCAGCCGTCGGCTGGAAGCTGGCGCCCTTCTTTTCGACCAGGCGCGTCGGCGTGTTGAACAGCTTCGCCGAGAAAGCGATCTGTTCCTGGCGCTGCGGGGTGATCGTCATCGACGACAGCACGCCGTCGAACTTCTTGGCCTTCAGGCCGGGGATCATGCCGTCGAAATCCTGCTCGACCCAGACGCACTTTGCGTTCATGCGCTTGCAGATTTCGTTGCCGAGGTCGATGTCGAAGCCGACCAGCTTGCCATCGGGGGCTTTCGATTCGAACGGAGCGTAGCTCGCGTCGACGCCGAAGCGCACGGTGGTCCAATCCTTGGCGTAGGCGGCGCTAGCCGAAACGGCCAGCAGGGCAACCGACAGGGTGGCAAGCAGTTTCTTCACTCTTTGTACTCCTCTTATGGTTCATGGCGCGCCATGTGCGGTCGTGCCGCCACGGTGCATTTTTCCGGCGCGGCTCGCGCCGGAGATTCGGTTGTCCTCGCAAGCGTTGCTGCGAGCGGCGGCGAGAAGCTTACCCGGTCAAAAATGCTGCGTCGCTAGTGAAATACCGGATGGCAAGCGAACAGGCGCTCTAACGACCGTTCGCCGCACGGTGCCGATGGGCTTAAAGCCTTGTGTGACAAGGCTTTCGGCGCGAAAACCATAGGTGAAAAGAGGGCTTTGAAAAACGGATTGCGATGCTCTGCCGCAACAGTCGCAAGTAGGCGCCGACGCTTGTCAGGCTTTAAGCGCGGCGCATGAAGGGAAGTTGAAATCGAAACGATGGCGTGCCGTTGGTTTCGTTGTTGGCTTCGGCACGCCTTTGCCGCATTGCAGCAAGCTCAGACCATCAGATCACGCGTCAGATGACGCGTTGGCCCGCGCGATACGTCGCGCGCGGCACCGGCAGCGTATCCAGCATGGTCACGCGCACGAAGTCGGCGCGCAGACCCGGTTCGATTGCGCCGCGGTCATGCAGACCCGCCTTGCGCGCCGGTTCCCACGACACGGTGCCGAGCGCCCGCGGCAACGTCCAGTCGGCCTTGGTCACGAGGTCGAACGCGGCGGTCAGAAGGCTGGACGGCACGTAATCGGACGAGAGGATGTCGAGCAGATCGGCCTGCGCCATTTCGAGCGCCGACACATTGCCCGAATGCGAGCCGCCGCGCACGACGTTGGGCGCGCCCATGATCGTGGCGATGCCGCGCTTTTTCGCTTCTTCGGCGGCGGCGCGCGTGGTCGGGAATTCGGCCAGCACGATGCCTTCGGCGGCGGCCTGTTCGACGTGCTCGACCAGCGTGTCGTCGTGGCTAGCCAGCGGGATATTGCGCGCGTGGCAGCGCTCGACGATGGCGCGGCGGTGCGCGTCAGCGAAGCGCTCCTGCTCGGTTTCCATCTCGGTGAGCAGGTTGTCGGCGTGTTCGTCGGTCCACTTGCCGTGGCGCTCCTGATAGCGGCGCCACTGCGCGCGGTCGTGCCACTGGCGCTGGCCCGGCGTGTGGTCCATCACCGAGGCGAGGCGCAGCAGCGGATGTTCGCTCAGGATGTCGAACAGTTCGATCACGTCCTGCGTGGCGATTTCGCAGCGCAGGTGCAGAAAGTGGTCGGCGCGCAGCAGCTTGCGCTCGGAAAAGCGCGAGAGCGCGGCGGCGCTGGCCAGTTGCACGTCGCGGCCGCGCACGCCCACGGCCAGACGCGTGCCGATGGCGAGCGCGTCGAATACCGTGGTGATGCCGGCGGCGGCGATCTGCGCGTCGTGGATCACGAAGGCGGCGTCGGTGTTCCAGTGCACGCCGGGGCGCGGCGCGAGGTGCTTTTCCAGGTTGTCGGTGTGCAGCTCGACGAGTCCTGGCAACAGGAAGTCGCCTTCCCAGTCCTCGGCTTCGGGCGCGGCGGTCGAACCGCGCGAAATGTCGCGGATCGTCTCGCCTTCGACGTGCAGCGTGCCGGTGAAAACGTCGTCTCGCGTCACGATGCGAGCGTTCTTGATCAACATCGTCAGGCTCCGGAAATCAGTTCTTGAATCACGGTTAAGGGTACGTAAAACGGATTACGAATACATGTTCTGGCAGCCTGCGCTCAGGCGGCCTGCGCGGCGTCCGCCTCTGCCACGCGCGGCGCGCGCAGCGCCAGCACGCGGGTGGCGACGCGCTCGCGCGTGTCCTCGTCATGGAACACGCCGACGATGGCCGCGCCGCGCTCGCGCGCCTCGACAATCAGGCCCGCCACCACTTCGCGGTTTTCCGCGTCGAGCGAGGCCGTGGGTTCGTCGAGCAACAGCACGCGATGCTGCGCGATCAGACCGCGCGCGATATTCACGCGCTGCTGTTCGCCGCCCGAAAACGTCGCGGGCGCAAGCGGCCACAGACGCTGCGGCACGTTCAGGCGTTCGAGCAAAGCGGCGGCGCGGGCGCGCGCTTCTTCCTCGTCGATACCGCGCGACACCAGCGGCGCAGCCACGATATCGAGCGCCGATACCCGCGGAATCACGCGCAGAAACTGGCTCACATAACCCACCACGTTGCGGCGCAGACGCAGCACGTCATGCGGTTCCGCGCCGGTGATTTCGAGGTGCTGGGTGGGCGCGGCGTCGTCGCGGATCGCGATCGAGCCGCCGCTTGCCAGATAGTTGCCATACAGGCAGCGCAGAAACGTGCTCTTGCCCGCGCCCGAGGGACCGACCAGCACGACGCATTCGCCGCGCTCCACGTCCAGCGAAACGCCCGCCAGCGCGTCGATGCCGATGCCGCCCTGGCCATGCAGCGTAAAGGTCTTGCGCACGTCTTCGGCGCGCAGCATCAGCGCGGGGCGCTCGGCGAACGCGCGCGCGGCCGGAGAAACTGGGGAATTCAGTGTCATGACGTTCATCCTAGACCGGCAGCACGGAGGCTACCAACGTCTGCGTGTAAGGGTGTTGAGGATCGTCCAGGACCTGGTCGGTCAGACCCGATTCGACCACCGTGCCGCCTTGCATCACCATCAAGCGATGCGCGAGCAGACGCGCCACGCCAATATCGTGCGTGACGATCAGCACCGACAGATGCAGCGTAGTCGTGAGCGTGCGCAGCAGATCGAGCAGACGCGCCTGCACGGAAACGTCCAGACCGGCGGTCGGCTCGTCCATGAACACGAGGCGCGGGCCCGTGACCAGATTGCGCGCGATCTGCAGGCGCTGCTGCATGCCGCCGGAGAACGCCGAAGGCAGTTCGTCGATGCGGGTCTCGTCCAGTTCGACGCGGCGCATCCATTGCTGCGCGCTTTCGCGGATGCGCCCGTAATGGCGCGCGCCCACGGCCATCAGCGGCTCGCCGATATTGGCGCCCGCCGACACGCCCGCGCGCAGCCCGTCGCGCGGATTCTGCTGCACGAAGCCCCATTCGGTGCGTGCAAGCAGACGGCGGCGCGGCTCGGACAGCGTGCGCAGATCGAGCGTCTCGCCATTCGCGCTGGTGTAGTCGAGCGAGCCCGCATCGGCGTCGGTGCGCAGCGCGAGCGTGTTGAGCAGCGTGGTCTTGCCCGACCCCGATTCGCCGACGATGCACAGCACCTCGCCCGGATACAGATCGAAGCTCACGTCGCGACAGCCGTTGCGCCCGCCATATTGCTTCGTGAGGCCGCGCGCGCTCAAGAGCGGCTTCATCCCTGAATTCATGCTTGCGCTCCCGTTTGTTCGTGCGCCTGTTCGTGATCCTGATCTTCGCGGCGTTCGTGGCAATAGTCGCTATCCGAACACACGAACATGCGCTTGCCCGCATCGTCGACGATCATTTCGTCGAGGAAGCTCTCGCGCGAACCGCATAGCGCGCAGGCATGTTCCCAGCGCTGCACTTCGAACGGGTGATCGTCGAAATCGAGCGATTTGACCGGCGTATAAGGCGGAATCGCGTAGATGCGGCGCTCGCGGCCCGCGCCGAACAGTTGCAGCGCGGCGTTCATATGCAGCTTCGGGTTGTCGAATTTCGGAATCGGCGAAGGCGAGGTGAGGTAGCGCCCGTTGACCGTCACCGGATAGTCGTACGTGGTCGCGATGCTGCCGTGCTGCACGATATCCTCGTAAAGCTTCACGCTGATCAGGCCGTAATCGGCCAGCGCGTGCAGCTTCTTGCACTCGGCCACGCGCGGCTCCAGACGGAATAGCGGCTCGGGCATCGGCACCTGATAGACGAGAATCTGCTTGTCCGTGAGCGGCGTTTCCGGAATGCGGTGGCGCGTCTGCACGATGGTCGCTTCGCTCGTGCGGCGCGTGGTGGCCACGCCCGTGGTACGCGCGAAAAAGCGGCGGATGTTCACGGCGTTGGTCGTATCGTCCGAACCCTGGTCGATTACCTTGAGCGTGTCCTTCGCGCCGATGATCGCCGCCGTCACCTGAATGCCGCCCGTGCCCCAGCCATACGGCAGCGGCATTTCGCGCGAGGCGAACGGAACCTGATAGCCCGGCACCGCCACGGCCTTGAGCAGCGCGCGGCGGATCATGCGCTTGGTCTGCTCGTCGAGGTAGGCGAAGTTGTAGCCGTCGGCGGCCTGCGTTTCGTGCGAGGCGAGCGACGTGTCGAAAGTATCGGGCGCGTTCATGCGGCCTCTCCGGTTTGCAGTGCGTCGCCGCGCGGTTCGTCAAGCTGTTCGCCATGCTGCGCGCGCAGGCGGCGCACGAGTTCGAGCTCGGCCTGGAAATCGACGTAATGCGGCAATTTCAGATGCTGCACGAAGCCCGACGCCTCCACGTTGTCGCTATGCGACAGCATGAATTCGATATCCTGGGTGGGCGAGGCAAGCGTTTCGCCCAGTTCTTCGGCGCGCAGCGCGCGATCGACCAGCGCCATCGCCATGGCCTTGCGTTCGGCATGGCCGAAGGTGAGGCCGTAACCTTGCGTGAAGGCTGGCGGCATGTCCTTGCTGCCCGCGAACTGGTTGATCATCTGGCATTCGGTCAGATCGATCTCGCCGATTTCGACGGCTTCGCCGAGTTCGTCCAGCACCATTTCCACGGCTACCGTGCCAAAGCGGATCTCGCCCGCGAACGGATGCGAGTGCGCATAGCCGCGTTGCGTGGCGTAACCCATCGCGAGCAGAAAGCCTTCGTCGCCGCGTGCGAGGTTTTGCAGACGCACGCTGCGGTCGGCGGGAAACGACAGCGGTTCGCGTGAGAGATCGCCCGGCTCGACGCCTTCGCCAGTGACCGTTTCCTGCTCGATCAGGCCTTCGTTGTTCAGCAGCGTGACGACGCGCGGCATCGCTTCCTGTTGCGCGCGCGGTTGCGCGTTCGATTGGGCATCCGAAGCATCATCGCCTTCCGCGAGCAAGGCGAAATCCAGCAGACGTTGCGTGTAATCGTAGGTCGCGCCCAGCACCTGTCCGCCGGGCACGTCCTTGAACGTGGCCGAAATGCGGCGCTCGACTTCCATATGTTCGGTTTCCACGGGCAGCGTGTAGCCGAAGCGCGGCAGCGTCGTGCGATAGGCGCGCAGCAGAAAGATCGCCTCGACCAGATCGCCCGCAGCCTGCTTGATGGCGAGCGCGGCGAGTTCTTCGTCGTAGACCGAACCTTCGGCCATCACGCGCGCCACGGCCAGGCGCATCTGTTCGCGGATCTGTGCAACGGAAAGCTCCGGCACGCGCGTGTCGCCACGGCGGGCCTTGTCGAGCAGACGCCACGACGCTTCGATCGCGCGCTCTCCTCCTTTGACGGCGACGTACATCAGTTCACCTCCACGCGCGTGGTGCGCGGCAGACCCACGATCTGGGCACCGCAGACGAAATAGAAGTCGATGCCGCACGGAAAGAGCGGCGCGAGCGCGGCGCGTTCCTGCCAGAGCTGCGCGGGCAGGCCGACGGGCGCGAAAGGCTGGGTCGCCTGAATGCCGGGGCCGCTTAGCGTGAGCGGCGCGCCGCCCGTGAGCGCATCGACGCGCACGAACACGGTGGCCGACTGTTCGGGCGATTCGGCCGAGCCGCAGGCGAAGGCTTCCAGCGGCGGCAGCGTGGCGGCGTCGTGTACGTAGGCGAACGCGGCGTCGCGCGGCGTGGCGGCGAGCGGCGCGTCAGCGTGGAAGCGCAGGGCGGCGGCCAAAGCGGCGTCGGGCTGGGCGAGCCAGATCGGCGTGGCGTAGTCGGCCAGCGCGAGCAGCGCGGCGAAGGCCGCAAGACCGGCGCGCGGCGTGTCGTCAGCGGCACCGGCCGCCTCAGCGACAGGCAGCGGGGTTTCGATCGTCTCGATCGTGCCAGGACGCGAAAGCGCGTTCAGCAGCGTGCGGAACACGGCTTGCGTGTCGTGGACCGGATCGGCGAAGCCCGGCGCGAGTACGTCCAGCGACAGGTGCACCGCGGCGGCGGTCGCCCCGGCGAAATCGGCAGTCATGGCGCGTTCGTTCATGCGTCACCTCGAACCATCGTAAAGAATTCGACCTTGGTGCTGGCGGTGTCGTCGCGGCGCGCAGCGCGTTGTTCGACCAGGCGCGCGGCCAGTGGCTCGATCAACTGGGCGTGCAGGCGGGCGTGA
>NZ_VWWJ01000042.1 GCF_011753055.1 Burkholderia sp. Ax-1719
GAAAAAAAAAAAAAGAGAAAGAAGAATAGCAAAGATATGAAATGAGAAAAAAGAAGAAAGAAGAAAAAGAATAAAGATAAAGGAGTAAAACTAGAAGAAGTAGGAAGAGGAATAAGTGAGAATGAAGTAGATAACAACAAGGATGAGAGTTACGCAGAGAGGATCGTGGTAGAAGAGGAGAGCAGACTGATAAACACAGACACACAGGCGCAGATGACACGAATACAAGATAGTACACA
>NZ_VWWJ01000043.1 GCF_011753055.1 Burkholderia sp. Ax-1719
ATAAGCAGAGAGAACCGGTTGGATCGACAGTCAGGATATGTGAGGAGACTAGGTAGTAGTGACGCGAGCAGGCATGTGGTATGTAGTACAGGAAGAGAATATGTGTGTTATGAAGAGCAGGATGAAGATGTGTAGAGAGGATTAGAGATGACCGGATATCGAGATCATACGAAGGATTATATGTTGTCTGTTTATAGACTGACATCGTGTCATTCTTTTCTTTTTTTTTTTTT
>NZ_VWWJ01000044.1 GCF_011753055.1 Burkholderia sp. Ax-1719
TTTCCGGAACCTAAGACGAATACGGGCATTTCATGCCGGACGAATGAAGGCCGCTGCATTGCAGCGGCTTTTTTTGCCTGCGCAGAACGCGGATGAACCCGGCCCGCCCCGTGGCCGATCGGTTACGGTACATTGTGGTTCGTGTCATGCGCGCGGCTACGCACGCACGGTACACTGCGCTGCGCCTCAAGCCCTGCAAGGCGCGAGAGCGCGACGCCAGTACGGCACAAGCGCTGTGACGGCAGCCTGAGCGGCTGCGCAAACCGCTGACGCGAACGCACAGCGGCACAGTCAAACAGGATTCACAGGGGCGGCAATGCGGTCACGAACGGGCGCCAGGGAGGGCGCGCCGCATTGCCGTGACAGTAATCGGGCGGCGCAGCGGTGCAGCGCCGCAACGCGACATGACGACAACATGCCGGTCAGGCCGCGCCCGATCGCGAGCAGGCGGCCAGCATGCGAACGTACAACAAGGACCCAGACATGACACGTGACGATCTCGTGCAACGCCTCGTGACGGCGCGCCGCCGCCATCATTTGATCGAGACGCTGCCGCCCGAGAGTCTTCCGCCCGACGCGGCCACGGCCTATGCGATCCAGCAGGCCGTGATCGCGGGCCTCGGCACCGCCACGGGCGCCTGGAAGATCGGCGCGCGCTCGCCCGGCGGCGCGGCCTCCGGTGCGCCGATTCCGGCCACGCTGGTGCACGCCTCGCCCGCACGCATCGAGCGCCAGCATTTCTTCCGCGTGCTGGTGGAACTGGAAATCGCCTTTCGCTTCGCCGAGCCGGTCGCACCGCGTCCTGACGCCTATGCGCGCGACGAAGTGCTCGCGCTGGTGGGGCAGGTCTTGCCCGCCATCGAAATCGTCGATAGCCGTTATGCCGAATGGCCCAATATCGCCCCGCTGGCCCAGCTCGCCGACGCGCAGAACAACGGTGCGCTGGTGACGGGCCACGCCCAGCCCTATAGCACGCTCGCGCGCGCACTCGACTTCGTCGCGCCCGAACTCGAACTGAGCTTCGACGGCGTTTCGCTCGTGCCGGAAGCGCCGGGTAATCCCGCAGGCGATCCGCGCGAACTGCTGGTGTGGTTCGTCAATCATTGCGCGGCGATGGGCATCACCATCGAGCCCGAGTGGACCATTACCACGGGTTCCTACGTAGGGGCTCACCGCATCGAAGGCCCGGGTCTGCTGCGTGGGCATATCGACGGCTTCGGCGAAGTCGAGATCGAGTTCGTGTAACACGATGCGCGACGCAGGCTTCGCATGCGTCCACATCACTGCAACGGCCATCGCGCATCACGTGCGATGGCCGTTTTGCGTTGGTGGGCTGTTGGTGCGCTGCTGGTGGACTGCTGGTGAGCTTTTCGTTGGCCTGATTGTTTGTCTACCGGCGCTAACGAGGCTGTCACGCGTGTCATTTTTCGCGCATGCACGCAGCCGGGGCATACGAGAAAGCCACTACTGACGATAGGGGCAGAAGCGGGTGTAACAACGCATCGCCAGCGTCTGTGCAGATGCACGAATAAATGCGCGGCAGGTCACCGACGCGCGCAAATACGACGCGTAAAACGAGAAAAAATGCGCAGCCGATGAAGTCGCGATGCACGCGGGATCGACGATGTCCTGTTGTACGAACGATGCGCGCGACTTGTTACAAATGTGGCAGTAAAAATCGTTGCGGCGTGTACACGGCTTGTGCGGCCATGCGTTGTTGGAAAGAAGCAGTGCGCAGTACGTAGGGGAGTGGGCAGCGAGAGTTGACGCGCGGTTTCACTGCGGTCGTGCTGCTCGAACGTCGAAGTCCTTCGCAATGGTTTGCAGTGTGCGGCGTGAAACTTGCGAGGGCGGGGAAGATCATTGTAAGACGTAGTTGTCGTAAGCTCCAAGCACTCAAATCGTCCCTGAATCAGGCGCGATTTATGTGTGAAAAAAAATTCAAAAGGGTTTAGGATGAATTCGAGCGATGTCGTTTCCGATTAGCGCGCCGCGCACGACATCGGTCGCAGATCTCGGCGAGGAGGTAGCATGGATATCTACAGCAGCTTCGCGACCCGCTTCGAAAAAACGCGAGAAGAGGAACTCTCGCTCGAGGAGTATCTCGCGCTCTGCAAAGAAGATCCCAGCGCGTACGCCACGGCTGGCGAACGCATGCTGACGGCAATCGGGGAACCAGAACAGATCGATACCCGCAATGATCCGCGCACGTCGCGCATTTTTGCGAACAAGGTCATCAAGGTGTATCCCGCTTTCCGCGAGTTCTATGGCATGGAGGACGTGATCGAGCAGGTCGTCGCGTACTTCCGCCATGCGGCGCAAGGACTCGAAGAAAAGAAGCAGATTCTTTACTTGCTTGGCCCTGTGGGTGGCGGCAAATCCTCCATCGCCGAGCGTCTCAAACAGCTCATGGAACGCGTGCCGTTCTACTCGATCAAGGGCTCGCCCGTGAACGAGTCGCCGCTGGGTCTGTTCGACTACGACGAAGACGGTCCCATCCTCGAAGAGCAATACGGCATTCCGCGCCGTTATCTCAAGAGCATCCTGAGCCCGTGGGCGGTCAAGCGCCTGCACGAGTACAACGGTGACATCCGCAAGTTCCGCGTGGTGCGCCGCTATCCCTCCATCCTGCGTCAGATCGGTATCGCCAAGACGGAACCGGGCGACGAGAACAATCAGGACATCTCGTCACTGGTCGGCAAGGTCGACATCCGCAAGCTCGAGCAATACGCGCAGGACGATGCGGACGCCTACAGCTATTCTGGCGGCCTGTGTCTCGCGAATCAGGGTTTGCTCGAATTCGTCGAAATGTTCAAGGCGCCGATCAAGGTCTTGCACCCGCTGCTCACGGCCACCCAGGAAGGCAACTTCAAGGGCACCGAAGGCTTCGGCGCGATTCCGTTCAACGGCATCATTCTGGCCCACTCGAATGAGTCGGAATGGAAGGCCTTCCGCAATAACCGCAACAATGAAGCACTGCTCGACCGGATCTTTGTGGTGAAGGTGCCGTACTGCCTGCGCTACTCGGAAGAGATGAAGATCTACGAGAAGCTGCTGCGCAATTCGTCGCTGGCCGATGCGGTCTGCGCCCCGGGCACGTTGAAGATGATGGCGCAGATGTCGGTGCTAACGCGCTTGCAGGAGCCCGAGAATTCCAGCCTCTTTTCGAAGATGCAGGTCTACGACGGCGAGAATCTCAAGGACACCGATCCAAAGGCCAAGTCGTATCAGGAATATCGCGACTTCGCCGGTGTGGACGAAGGCATGAATGGCGTCTCCACGCGTTTCGCCTTCAAGATTCTCTCGCGCGTGTTCAACTTCGATTCGACCGAAGTGGCGGCGAACCCGGTGCATCTGATGTACGTGCTCGAACAGCAGATCGAGCGCGAACAGTTCCCGCCGGAAACCGAGCAGAAGTATCTGTCGTTCGTGAAGGACGTGCTGGCGTCGCGTTACGCCGAGTTCATCGGCAAGGAGATTCAGACCGCGTATCTGGAATCGTATTCGGAATACGGTCAGAACATCTTCGATCGCTATGTCACGTACGCCGACTTCTGGATTCAGGACCAGGAGTTCCGCGATCACGACACGGGCGAGAGCTTCGACCGCGCGGCCTTGAACGCCGAACTGGAGAAGATCGAAAAGCCCGCGGGCATCAGCAACCCGAAGGACTTCCGCAACGAGATCGTGAACTTCGTGCTGCGTGCGCGTGCGGCCAATGCCGGGAAGAATCCGGCGTGGATCAGCTACGAGAAGCTGCGCGTGGTGATCGAGAAGAAAATGTTCTCGAACACGGAAGAACTTTTGCCGGTCATTTCGTTCAATGCAAAAGGATCGGCGGAAGAGCAACGCAAGCATGAAGACTTCGTCAACCGCATGGTCGCGAAGGGCTATACGCCGAAGCAGGTCCGGTTGCTTTGCGACTGGTATCTGCGTGTGCGCAAGTCGTCATGAACGCAGAGGCTTTACCTTCCTGCTGCGCCGCCGCACAGACATTGCGGCGGCGCAAAAGGAAACTCCGGCAGGGCGCAGGCCACGCAGCCGCGAGCGGGTGAACGCGGCAGGCACGGCATCCCAGACTGCGCACCTCGCCCATTCCAAACTGGAGCGGGAGACTGGATGTGCTTCATCAAATCATCGACCGCAGGCTGGCCGGCAAGAACAAGAGCATTGCAAACCGCGAGCGCTTTCTGCGCCGTGTGAAAAACTACATTCGTCACGCCGTCTCGGAAGCGGTGCGTGACCGTAGCATCAAAGACATTCAAAGCAATCAGAGCATCACCATTCCGCGCAAGGATATTGCCGAACCGTCGTTCCGGCACGGCCCCGGCGGCAAGCGCGAAATGGTTCACCCCGGCAACGAGGACTACATCCGCGGCGATCGCATTCCGCGTCCGCAAGGCGGCGGAGGCGGTGGCGGCAGTCAGGCGAGCAACGAAGGCGAAGGTCAGGACGACTTCGTGTTCGAACTCTCGCGCGAAGAGTTCATGCAGTACTTCTTCGACGACCTCGAACTGCCGCGCCTCGTCAAAACCCATCTGATGGCCGTCCCCACGTGGAAGAGCATCCGCGCGGGCTGGGCTGCCGAAGGCACGCCGAACAACATCGACGTGGTCCGTTCGCTGCGCAGCGCGCTCGGCCGTCGGATCGCGCTGGGTGCGCCGCTCGTCAACGAGCTTCATGCGCTCGAAGAGCAGCTCGAAGCGCTGATGTCCGATACGTCCGATCGTCGCGACGATATCAAGATTCTCGAAGACGAGATCCATCACCTGCGCGGCCGCATCTGGCGCATTCCGTTTATCGATCCGTTCGATCTGCGTTACGTGAATCGTGTGAAGCAGCCGCAGCCATCCAGTCAGGCCGTGATGTTTTGTCTGATGGATGTGTCCGGGTCGATGGACGAGCAGCGCAAGGATCTGTCCAAGCGTTTCTTCATCCTTTTGTACCTGTTCCTCAAGCGCAACTACGAGAAGATCGAAGTGGTCTTCATCCGTCACCACACGCGCGCCGAGGAAGTGGACGAGGACACCTTCTTCCATTCGACGGAAAGCGGCGGCACGGTCGTATCGAGCGCGCTGGAACTGATGAAGAAAGTGATCGAGGACCGTTATTCGCCGAGCGACTGGAACATCTATGGCGCGCAGGCGTCGGACGGCGACAACTGGACCGACGATTCGCCGAAGTGCCGCAAGCTGCTCGCGGATGACATCCTGCCTAAGGTGCGCTATTTTGCGTATATTCAGGTGACGCCGGAAGAGCAGAACCTCTGGCTGGAGTACGCTCAACTTGCGCTCACCGAGCCCGCGCTGGCGATGAAGAAGGTCGACACCGCGGCGGATATCTACCCGGTCTTCCGGGAGCTGTTCGAAAAGCAGGTGGAGCATTCATGACGACACGCCACCTGCACAACGAGGCGCGCGGCTATGAGCCGGAGCGCCGAAAAAAGGGCGGCGATGGGACCGGGCAACAGGCGGATCGGCAAGCCGGTCACGAAGCCGCTGCGGAAATGGGGGGACAGGTGGACGGATCTGCGCGCTCAGAGGCGCCCGGGTCCGACGCACACACCCTCCCAGGCGAGCGCAAACATTCCGGGCGCGATGCCGAGCCAGTTGCCGAGAAGAGGGAAGTGCATATGAACGTAGCCGACAGACGGCCGTTGCCGTGCCCGTCCGACTGGACCTTCGATCTGATCGAGGAATACGACACGCACATCTCGCATGTTGCAGAGCAATACGAACTGGACACTTATCCTATCCAGCTCGAATTGATCAGCGCCGAGCAGATGATGGATGCGTATGCCTCCGTTGGCATGCCGGTCAACTATCGCCACTGGTCGTTCGGCAAGCATTTTCTCTCCACCGAGAAAAGCTATCGCCGGGGCCAGATGGGTCTCGCTTACGAGATCGTCATCAATTCGAATCCCTGCATCGCGTATCTCATGGAAGAGAACACCATGACGATGCAGGCGCTGGTGATCGCGCACGCGGCTTACGGCCACAACTCGTTTTTCAAGGGCAATTATCTGTTCCGTCTCTGGACGGACGCGCACGCGATCGTCGACTACCTCGTCTACGCGAAGAATTACATCGCGGAATGCGAGGAGCGCTTCGGGCTCGATCGCGTGGAAGAATTGCTCGATTCGTGTCACGCGCTGATGAATTACGGCGTCGACCGCTACAAGCGGCCGCAAAAGCTTTCGCTCGAACGCGAGGCCGCCATGCGCCGCGAACGCGAGGCGTATCTGCAATCGCAGGTCAATGAACTGTGGCGCACGCTGCCGAAGGCGCAACAGCCCATCGCCGAGGAATACGACGAGCGTTTCCCGCCCGAGCCGCAGGAAAACCTGCTGTATTTCGCGGAAAAGAACTCGCCGCTGCTCGAACCGTGGGAGCGCGAAGTCATTCGCATCGTGCGCAAGGTGGGGCAGTATTTTTATCCGCAGCGCCAGACCCAGGTGATGAATGAAGGTTGGGCCACGTTCTGGCATTACACGCTGCTCAACACGCTGTACGCGCAGGGCAAGCTGGAAGACGGCTTCATGATGGAGTTCCTGCATTCGCACAGCAATGTGGTCTATCAGCCGCCCGTCACCAAGCACTACTACAGCGGCATCAATCCGTATGCGCTGGGCTTTTCGATGATGAGCGACATTCGCCGCATCTGCGAAAACCCCACCGATGAAGATCGCAAGTGGTTCCCGGAACTCGCGGGCAGTCCGTGGCTAAAGGCGCTGCATTACGCCATGCGCAACTTCAAGGACGAGAGCTTTGTCGCGCAGTATCTGTCGCCGCATCTGATCCGCGAAATGCGTCTGTTCTCGGTTCTTGACGACGATATGCGCGATGCGCTCGAAGTCTCGGCAATTCACGACGACAGCGGTTATCAGTACGTGCGCCAGGCGCTCTCGCGTCAGTACGACATGCATCATCGCGAGCCGAACATCCAGGTGTGGTCGGTGAATACGCGCGGCGACCGCAGTCTCACGCTGCGTCACTTCATGAGCGATAACCGGCATCTGTCGGGCGATACGGACGAAGTGCTGCGGCACATGGCGCGGCTCTGGCAGTTCGACGTGTACCTCGAAAGCGTCGATGAAAACGGCACCGTCAGGAAGCGTTATGAATGCCGTTACGTACCGCCGCCGGTGAGGGTGTAGCGCCTACGCCCGTTCTGCGTTAGTCGAAGGCCAGCCTGAGTGCTGGCCTTTTTTATTGTCGGCGCGCAGAGCGATGCGAGCTTTCACCTGCCTTCACAGCAGCGCAGTGGCGAGGGGCCGCGCTAAGATACAACGCTAATCGAAAAATCGGATTTTCATCAAGGATTCACAGAGGAGTCGATGCGGATGCAAGAATCGAAAGGACGCAACCATGGCGCTTGATCTGTTCCGGGGCCTGCGACCACTGACCCGCGCGGGTGCGTTGCGCGATGCGAAGGCGGGCGTGATGCTCGCCTCGATGAATATCCCGCAGTTGCTAGGCTACGCGCGCATTGCGGGCATGCCCGCCGTGACCGGGATCTACACGGGTTTTCTGCCGCTGATTGCGTTTGCGCTGTTCGGCGCTTCACGTCACCTCGTGGTCGCCGCCGATTCGGCCACGGCCACGATCTTCGCCAGCAAGCTCTCCACGATGGCGTCGCCCTCCAGTGCGGAATACGTCGCGCTGGCCGGCATGACAGCGCTGCTCACCGCCGTGCTGCTGATACTCGCGCGCATCTTCAGGCTGGGCTTTCTTGCAGACTTTCTCTCGCGCACGGTGCTGGTGGGCTTCCTGACCGGCGTGGGCGTGCAGGTGGGCGTGGCGATGCTCGGCGACATGCTGGGGATTCCGTTCACATCACGGCGCACAGTGTTGCAGATCAAGCAGATCGTGCTGCAGTTCAATGCGATCCACTGGCAGACGCTGGCGATTGCGGCCGTAGTAGTCGCAACGATCCTTGTTTTCAAGCGTCTGCGGCCGGGCTGGCCGGTGCCGCTGCTTGCGGTAATCGGCGGAATAGCCGCGAGCGCGCACTTCGATTTCGCGGGTCATGGCATTGCAATCACCGGCCCCGTGGCGGGCGGCCTGCCGCATATTGCATTTCCCGCCGTGGGCTGGTTTCAGATGATCGACCTGCTGCAAGTGGCGGCGTCGTGCTTCGTCATCATCGTCGCGCAGAGCGCCGCCACGAGCCGCGCCTTCGCAGAAAAATACGGCGAGCGTGTGGACGAAGACCGCAATCTGCTGGGTCTGGCTGCGGCGAACGCAACGGCAGCGTTTAGCGGCGCGTTCGTCGTCAACGGCAGTCCCACGCAAACCGCGATGGGCGAAACGGCCGGCGCGCGCAGCCAGTTTGCGCAGCTGATTTTCGCGGCAGTCGTGGTAATCGTGCTGCTGTTCCTGAGCAACTGGCTCCAGTATCTGCCGCGCTGCGTGCTGGCCGCGATCGTCTTTACGATTGCAGTCGGCCTGGTTCATATCGGACAACTGATCGATATTCGCGCGGAAAGCCGCGGCGAATTCCGTCTGGCGATGACGACGGCGATTTCCGTGGTCGTGATCGGGGTAGAGAACGGCATTCTGATCGCCATTGCGCTGTCTTTGCTGCGCCACGTGCGCCACAGCTACCGCCCGCATACGATGGTGCTGATGCCAAACGAAGAGGGCCGCTGGATGCCGGTGCCCGCACAGGCCGGTCAGATGACGTCGCCGGGCTTGATCGTTTACCGCTTCGGCGCCGACCTTTTCTACGCGAACGATCACTTTTTCGTCGACGATATCCGTCGTCTGATCGATGGTGCGCCGTCGCCGGTACGCTGGCTCGTGATTGATGCGGCGGCGATTACGGATGTCGATTATTCGGCAGGTCGTTCGGTCAACGAATTATGCGAATCGCTGCGCAATAGCGGCGTCAAGGTGATTTTCGGGCGCGTCAACCGCTATCTGCGCGCGGATATGGATCGGCACGGCATTACGCCGGTGGTGGGCGCGGAAAATCTCTACACCACCTTGCATGAGGCACTCGCTGCCGTACATCCCGAACTCGACGCACACGCCGACGCGTAATTCAGCGCGCATCAATTCGAACGCCCGGCGGAGGAAGACTCCTGAGCCGGGCGTTTTCGCTTGAGCGCGCCCTACACGGAAACTACTTAAAAGCCTCCTGAAAAACCCTGATTGCCCGTAAGAATTCGCGGCTGATATCGTGCGCCTCAAGCGCTGTGGAAGCGCTTCCACTCCCACCACCGGTAGACGGACGACCATACTGTCCACTCACCGGCCAGACCCCGCGCAGGAGCCTTCGTGACACACGTTTCAGCCGCTTCGCCCGCCTCAACTGCCATTCTCGAAGACGACGCCTTTACGCCGTCGCCCGATTCCGCGCTCTGGCGCCGCGACTTCCTGCTAGGCGCGGCCACCGCGTCCTACCAGATCGAAGGCGCCGCGACTGAAGACGGCCGCCTGCCGTCGATCTGGGACACCTTCAGCGCGACGCCCGGCAAGGTGCTGGCCGGCGACACGGGCGCGGTGGCCTGCGATCACTACCATCGCTGGTCTGGCGACCTCGATCTGCTCAAGGACCTCAATTTCGAGGCCTATCGTTTCTCGATCGCCTGGCCACGCGTGATGGAGAAGTCGGGCCATCCGAATCCGAAGGGCATCGCCTTCTACAAGCGCCTGCTCGAACGCCTGAAAGAGCAGGGCATCCAGACCTACGCAACGCTGTATCACTGGGACCTGCCGCAGCACCTCGAAGACCGCGGCGGCTGGCTCAACCGCGACACGGCATACCGTTTCGCCGACTACGCCGACCTGATGAGCCGCGAACTCAATGGCCTCGTCGATGCGTGGATGACGCTCAACGAACCGTGGTGCTCCGCGTATCTGGGCTACGGCAACGGCCATCACGCGCCGGGCCTGTCGAACCCGCGCTATCCGACCCAGGCGATGCATCATCTGCTGCTCGGCCACGGTCTGGCGACGCAGGTTTTGCGCGCCAACGACGCGAAATCGGCCAAGGGCATCGTCGCGAACGTCGGGCGCGGCACGCCCAATTCGCCCACGCCCGCCGATATCACCGCGGCGCGCCGCTTCGAGGTGCAGCACAACGCATGGATTCTCGACCCGCTGCTCAAGGGTGAATATCCGGCCGAACTGTTCGAACTCTGGCCCGGCACGGAGCCACTGGTGCTCGACGGCGACATGAAGACGATCGCCACGCCGCTCGACTTCCTCGGCATCAACTACTATTTCCGCACCAACGTGAAAAGTGACGGCGCGCACGGCTATACCGAAGTGCCGCTGCCTGATGTGGAGCGCACGCAGATGGGCTGGGAAGTCCATCCGGACGGCCTGCGCGACCTGCTGGTGGGCTTCCATGACACCTACGACAAGCTGCCGCCGATCTACATCACCGAAAACGGCATGGCGTCGGACGACAGCGTGCAGGACGGCGAAGTCGTCGACACGCAGCGCATCGCGTTTCTCAAGCGCCATCTGGCCGCCGTCGATGCGGCGATCAAGAAGGGCGTCGATGTGCGCGGCTATTTCGTGTGGTCGCTGCTCGACAACTTCGAATGGGCGTTTGGCTACGAGCGGCGCTTCGGCGTCGTGCACGTGGACTACGACACGCAAAAGCGCACCAAAAAGCGCAGCGCCGAGCTGATCGCGCGCTTTATCGCCGAGCGCCAGGCCCGTCACGCAGGCTAGTTGATCGACTTGCTGTACCGGCTGCGCGCCGCGAGAATGCGTCAACAGGGGAAGTAAAAAGCCGCAGGACCGCGCGCGCACAGCCACCCGTTACACCGCGATTGTTTGACTTCATATACCAGGAAACAAAACCGGCATAACCGGAGGAGACGTAATGAAGCAAAACGCACCTGTCCTGCGCGGCATCGCCGCCGCGCTGGCATTGGCCGGAGCGCTCGCCGCGCACGTTACGCAGGCCGCCGACGCGCCGCTCAAGGCCAATGTGATTCACTGGTGGACCTCGGGCGGCGAATCGGCCGCTATCAAGCAGTTCGCGCAAGCCTACGATCAGGCGGGCGGCCAGTGGGTCGACAACGCAATCGCGGGCGCCGACCAGGCGCGCGCCACGGCGATCAACCGCATCGTCGGCGGCGATCCGCCCACCGCCGCGCAGTTCAATACCTCGAAGCAGTTCCACGACCTCATCGACCAGGGACTCCTGAATAATGTCGATGCGGTTGCCGCGAAGGAAAACTGGAACGGCATCCTGCCCGAATCGGTGCTCAACCAGATCAAGGTCAACGGCCACTTCTACGCAGCGCCCGTCGATATTCACATGCAGGACTGGTTCTTCTACTCGAAGCCGGTGTTTGCGAAGGCAGGCATCGCCGCTGAACCGAAGGACATGAACGAACTGTTCGCCGATCTCGACAAGCTCAAGGCGGCCGGCGTGATTCCGCTCGCGCTGGGGGGCCAGCCATGGCAGGAGAAGATCACCTTCGATGCGATCTTCGCCGACATGGACCGCAATCTCTACATGAAGGTCTATCGCGACCGCGACGCCAACGCCGTCAATTCGCCCGCCTTCAAGAACGTGCTCGCGACCTTCAAGCGCCTGCACAACTATGTGGATGCGGGCTCGCCGGGCCGCAACTGGAATGACGCAACGGCGCTGGTGATTTCGGGCAAGGCGGGCATGCAGATCATGGGCGACTGGGCCAAGGGCGAGTTCTCCAACGCGAAGCAGGTCGCGGGCAAGGACTTCGGCTGCTTCCCCGGCTTTGCGAATTCGCCTTATATGGTGGCGGGCGACGTCTTCGTCTTCCCGAAGACCGACAATGCGCAGGCCGTAAAAGCGCAGCAACTCCTCGCGACCGTGATGACCTCGCCCAAGCCGCAGGCCGCGTTCAGCGAGAAGAAAGGCTCGATTCCGATTCGCCTCGACGTGGATAATTCGGGCTTCGATGTCTGCGCGAAGGAGGGCATGAACATCATGAAGGACAAGGCGCGCCAGTTGCCGAATCCGGAAATGCTGATTCCGCCCGATGTGCAGGGCTCGCTCCAGGATGTCATCACCAACTTCTGGAACAAGAACCAGTCGGTGGACGACGCGCAGAAGGCGTTCGCCTCCGCGATCAAGAGCTAGGTGCCCATGTACGCGCTCAAGCTGGACGAAGCCAAACAACGGTCTAAACGGCAAGCGCGTGCAGCGCGTCCCATGCGGCGGCGCATCTCGCTCGCCGCGTGGATCGCGCTGCTGCCGATGGCGGTGACGGTCGTGTTCGCTTATCTGGGCACGATGTTGTGGACCGCGCGCGTGTCGATGAGCTATTCGCGCTCGCTGCCGTCCAACACGTTCGCCGGCGTCACGCAGTACGTGCGCCTGTTCAACACCGAACGCTGGATCGTGTCGCTGCAGAATCTGGCGATCTATGGCGTCTGCTTTATCGTCGCCTGTCTCGTGATCGGGCTGTTGCTGGCGATTTTCATCGACCAGCGCGTCGCGGCCGAAGGCGCGTTGCGCACGATCTTCCTCTATCCCTATGCGATGTCCTTTGTCGCGACCGGCCTCGTGTGGCAGTGGATCCTGAACCCGGAGCTGGGCGTGCAGGCGGTGCTGCGGCACATGGGCTTCGAGCACGCACAGTTCGACTGGATCGTCTCGCAACGCTTCGCGATCTACACGCTCGTGATCGCCACGGTGTGGCAGGCATCTGGTCTTGTGATGGCGCTGCTGCTCGCGGGCCTGCGCGGCATCGACGAGGAAATCTGGAAGGCCGCGCGCCTCGACGGCATTCCGCGCTGGCGCGTCTACGCCAGCATCGTGGTGCCGATGCTCAAGACCTCGATGTCCACGGCCTTCGTGCTGCTGTTCGTGATGGTGGTGAAACTCTACGACGCTGTCGTCGCCATGACCCAGGGCGGCCCCGGCACGGCCAGCGAAGTGCCCGGCAAATTCATCATGGACTATCTCTTCAATCGCGCGAACATCGGCCTGGCTTCGGCCGCTTCGATCGTGTTGCTCGCTACCGTGCTGGCGATTCTCGCGCCCGTGCTGTATGCGAGGAACCGCATGGCCAGCAAAGGAGAACGAGCATGAGCGCGCCAATGACCGATTCCTCAGGGGCGATTCCGCGCGTGGTGCGCCGCGCGCCTGGCGCAAAGGGGAAACCGCGACGCCCGCGCTTCACGCCCGCACGACTGGGTATCTATGGATTCCTGATTATTGCTGCGCTGTTTTTCCTGCTGCCGCTGTACGTGATGCTCGTGACCTCGGTCAAGCCGATGGAGGAGATCCGCCTCGGCCATCTGCTGGCGCTCCCGCGTCACCTGACGTTGGCGCCGTGGCAGGACGCATGGGCATCGGCGTGCACGGGGCTCGAATGCGCGGGCATCCGCGTGGGCTTCTGGAACTCGGTGCGCATCGTGGTGCCCAGCACGGTTATTTCGATTGCCGTGGGCGCGGTGAACGGCTATGCGCTCTCATTCTGGAAGCCGCGTGGCGCGGGCCTGCTGTTCGCGGTGCTGCTCATGGGCGCATTTATCCCCGTGCAGGTGATGGTTTATCCGCTGGTGCGCGTGCTGGCGACGGTGCATCTGTTTAGCTCGCTGCCCGGCATCGTGGTGATCCACACGATCTTTGGCATGCCGGTGATGACGCTGCTGTTCCGCAACTACTATGCGTCGCTGCCGCAGGAATTGTTCAAGGCCGCGCGCATCGACGGCGGCGGCTTCTGGCGCATCTTCGCGCAACTGATGCTGCCGATGTCGGTGCCCATCATCGTCGTCGCCGTCATCATGCAGGTCACGGGCATCTGGAACGACTACATCCTCGGCCTTGTGTTCGCGGGCACCCGCAACCTGCCGATGACCGTGCAGCTCAACAACATCATCAACACCACCACCGGCGAGCGGCTCTACAACGTCAACATGGCCGCGACGATCCTCACGTCGCTCGTGCCGCTCGCGATCTATTTCGTGTCGGGGCGCTGGTTCGTGCGCGGTATCGCGTCGGGCGCGGTGAAGGGATAAAAGCAAGGCTCAACGAGAGACGAACGATGACGAACCTGGCAAACGTGTCGGTGCGCAATCTGCGCATCGAGCTTGGCGCGAACACCGTGATCGAGGACCTCGACCTCGACGTGCGCGCCGGCGAATTCGTGGTGCTGCTCGGCCCCTCGGGCTGCGGCAAATCCACCTTGCTGCACAGCATCGCGGGCCTGATCGACGTGACGGATGGCAGCATCGAAATCGGCGGCGCGGACATGACCTGGGCCGACCCGAAGGATCGCGGCGTGGCGCTGGTGTTCCAGTCCTACGCGCTGTATCCGACCATGAACGTGGAGCGCAATATGTCGTTCGCGCTGCGCATCAACGGCACGCCCAAGCCGGAGATCGAGCGCCGCGTGAAGCGCGCGGCCGATATGCTGCAACTCGGGCCATTGCTCGCACGCAAGCCCGCGCAACTCTCGGGCGGCCAGCGCCAGCGCGTGGCGATCGGGCGGGCGCTGGTGCGCGAAGCCGACGTGTTCCTGTTCGACGAACCGCTATCTAACCTCGACGCCAAGCTGCGCACCGAACTGCGCCGCGAGCTGAAGCAACTGCATCAGCAACTGGGCGCGACGATGATCTACGTGACGCACGACCAGGTGGAGGCAATGACGCTCGCCACGCGCATGGCCGTGATGAAGGGCGGCGTGATCCAGCAGTTCGGCACGCCCGCCGAAGTCTACGCGCGGCCCGAGAACCTGTTCGTGGCGACCTTCCTGGGCACGCCGCCGATGAACCTGCTGCGCGGCACGTTAGCCGCCGACGAGGGCAAACTGTGGTTCCGCGGGCCGGAGCTTTCGGTCGACGTGACGAACTATGCGTTCAAGGGCGCACCGGATCTGGCGCGGCCCTGCGTGCTGGGCGTGCGACCCGAGGATGTGCGCGCGGGCGGCCGGGGCGGGGCGCAAGGCCAGGGGCAAACTCAGCTGTCAGGGTCGGTCACGCTGGTCGAACCGATGGGCAATCATCGCGTGCTCTGGCTCGATTATCATGGCGTCCAGATCGCGTCGATCGATCAGGACAAGGCGCCGCTTGCCAGCGGCGCGCCGGTGTCGTTCGAGATCGATGTGCAGCATGTGTCGCTGTTCGACGAAGCGAGCGGCCAGCGGCTATAAAGCAGGCTCTGAAGTCACCCCGAACCATCAAAAATCAAGACCGAGACCAAGGGAAGAACCAGACGTGGCAACCCTGAAAGACGTGGCAACTCTCGCCGGCGTGGGCCTGTCCACTGCCTCGCGGGCGATTTCGGGCAAGGGGCCGGTGTCGGCCGAGGCGGCCGCGCGCGTGCAGGCCGCCATCGAGCAACTGAACTTCCGGCCTTCGTCGATCGGTCGCGCGATGGCGACGCAGTCGCTCGGCATCATCGGTATCTTTGTGCCGACGTTTTTCGGCTCGTACTACGGCACGATCCTCAAGGAAACCGACACCGAGCTGCGTGCGGTGCGCCGTCACGTCGTGGTGGCGACGGGCTGCGGCGAGGCCTCGCCGCGCGAGCAGGCCATCGAGGCGGTGCGCTTTCTGATTGGCCGCGACTGCGACGGCGTGGTGGTCATCAGCCATGACCTGCACGACGACGATCTGGGCATGCTGCACGCGCTGCACCCGCGCATGGCGTTCCTGAATCGCGCCTTCGACCAGATGCCCGAAGCGTCCTTTTGCGCCGATCACTTTCACGGCGGCGAACTCGCGGCGCGCACGCTCATTGAGCATGGCCATCGCGAGATCGCGGCAATTGGCGGCACGGCCAGTTCTTCGGACAATCAGGCGCGTCTCGACGGCTTTTTCGCCGAACTGGAGCGCCAGGGCATCGCGCGCGAGCAGGTGCCGCTGGTGATGTCGGACTTCTCGCCCGAGGGCGGTTATGCGGCGGCGGGCAAACTGCTCGACTCAAAACGGCGCTTTACGGGCTTGTTCTGCGCCAACGACACGATGGCGATGTCCGCGCTCGCGCGACTGCAGCATGCGGGGATTTCGGTGCCGCGCGATGTCTCGGTGATTGGGTACGACGATGATTATTCGGCGGCCTATATGGCGCCCGCGCTGACCTCGGTGCATATCCCCACGGCCGAACTCACGCGCAATGCCGTGCGCTGGCTGATCAACCAGTGCTACGGCGCCGACTGGGAAATCGAGCGCCGCTTCGACGTGAGCGTGACGATGCGCGCTTCAGTCGCGCAGGCCAACCCGGCGCGACCGCGCTAGGACTCAATAGACCTGCGGCACGCGGTTGTAGGCGTAATCGGGGTCCTGATAGCCGTCGGCCTTCTGGCGGCGCGGCAGCTTGACCGTCTCGCGCGGCACCTCTTCGTAGGGCACGCGGCTCAGCAGGTGGGCGATGATGTTCAGGCGGGCGCGCTGCTTGTCGTCGGAGTGCAGGAAGAACCACGGCGCGAAATTCGTATCGGTTTTCTCGAACATCTCGTCGCGGGCGCGCGAGTAGTCGTACCAGCGATGGTAGGACTCCAGATCCATCGGCGAGAGCTTCCAGATCTTGCGTTCGTCGGTGATGCGCGCTTCGAGGCGGCGCGTCTGTTCTTCGGGGCTGACGTCCAGCCAGTATTTCAGCAGGATGATCCCCGAGTGCACGATGGCCCGTTCGATCAGCGGCACGGTCGCCAGAAACTCCTGCACCTGCTCCGGCGAGCAAAAGCCCATGACACGTTCGACGCCCGCGCGGTTGTACCAGCTGCGGTCGAAGATCACGACCTCGCCCGCCGCGGGCAAATGCGGCAGGTAGCGCTGGAAGTACATCTGGCTCTTTTCGCGCTCGGTGGGCGCGGGCGTGGTGACCACGCGAAACACGCGCGGATTCACGCGCTCCGTGATCGCCTTGATGGTGCCGCCTTTGCCGGCGCCGTCGCGGCCCTCGAAAAGTATGCAGACCTTCGCGCCGCTCTTCACGACCCATTCCTGCATTTTCACGAGTTCCTCGTGCAGGTGGCGCAGCGTCTTTTCATAGGCCTTGTCGCTGAGCTTTTCTTCCGGCTGCGGCAATGCTTGCTTCGATGCCTTCTTCGTTTTCGTATCGGACATGGCGGTCATTCCCATCTGATGAGCGGTGAAAAGAAGCGGCGTCTGCAGCCGCATTCATGAAACCGTCATCGTACTGGGCGGCAAGGAAGCGCGGCGCGTCGATGTCTGCGCGCGAGCGCTGTCCTGGACCGAAATCAAATGGCGCGTTCGAGGGCGACGTCCTGCCGCCATCGCCATCGCTGCCCCTGTTTAGATCACTGTGAAATGGATTCGAGCGAGCGGTTGTTGGTGCGCGGCCCGAACAGGCCGATCGCGGCCATCACCATTACCATCGCGCCCGTGATAAGCGCGAAGACGCCCGGGACACCCGAGTGGCGCAGCGCGAACGCGATCATGAAGCCCGAGAACATTGCCGACAGCCGCGACATTGAATAGACGAAGCCCACTGCTGTGGCGCGCATGCGGGTGGGGAACAGTTCCACCTGATAGGCGTGATAGCCGACCGACAGCAGCGTGCCGCCGAGCGTGATGAGCACGCCCAGCACCATCAGCATGGCAGGCGACGACTGGAAAGCGAACAGCGTGCCGAACACAGCGATACCGAGCGCAGCGAGCACGATGAGTGTCTTGCGCTCGATGCGGTCGGCGATCGCCATGCCGATCAGCGGGCCGAACGGATTCGACGCCGCGATCACGAAGGAATAAAGCAGGCCGTGCGTAACCGTGACGCCCTTGGAGACCAGCAGCGTCGGCACCCACGACGCGAAACCGTAGAAGCCGATCGCCTGGAGCAGATTAAAGACGAGCAGGGTAATGGTGCGGCGTCGATACGGCGGCTGCCAGATTTCGGCAAAACGGGCCTTGGTTGGCTGCTGCGTGGTGGCGCTTGCCGCTTCGGGCGATGGTGCGGGCAACGCGCGACCATACTGCGCCGCCACCCTGGCTTCGAGCTTGTCGAGAATGCGTGCGGCTTCCTCGTGGCGGCCGCGCTGCGCGAGCCAGCGCGGACTTTCGGGCACGCGGCGACGAATCGCCCAGGCAATCAGCGCGCCACAAGCGCCGAACATCACCACCCAGCGCCAGCCGTCGAAACCGAGCGGCGTTCGCGGCACGAACCACCACGCCAGCAGCGCCACCGACGGCACCGCCGTGTACTGCACCAGATGCACGAAGGCGAAGGCGCGCCCGCGCATGTGCCGGGGCACGAGTTCGCTTACATAGGTGTCGATGGTGACGAGTTCGATCCCCACGCCGATTCCGGCAATGAGGCGCCACAGATTGATTGCCGGTGCGGAACCCTGCATCGCCATGACGAAAGTGGCCGCCGAATACCACAGCAGCGAAGCCGTGAACATCGTGCGCCGCCCATAGCGGTCGGCCAGGCCCGTAAAGCAGAAGGTGCCGATAAAGAGCCCCGCAAACGACGCCGCCACGAACGCGCCGAGGCCCGAGAAGCCGAAAAACGATGCCGTGGTCGTCGAGTAAAGCCCGCTTTTGACGAGGCCCGGTCCGACGTAGGCCGTGAAAAAGAGGTCGTAGAACTCGAACCAGCCGCCGAACGACAGCAGCAGCACGAGCGTCCAGACCGCGCGGGTGGCGGGCAGACGGTCGATGCGCGCGTTGATCTGCGCGGCGGCGCCGAGCGCGGCATCGTCACGGGGCGACGCGTTGGCCGCGCCGAACGGCAGACTGGACATGGTGGCTCCTCCTGAGCACGGGCTGGGGTGTGGCGGCGCGCAGGGGCATCCGCTGTCTCTGGTTTTTCTTGACGTTCTATCTGATAGAACATCGTTCTATAATTCTCACGCTGATAGTAACGCGAGCAGATCCGGCAACCGACCAGGGCTTTCACCGAGCGTCGCGGCGAAGATCGTTGCTGCGCGCGCCGCAAGGAAAACCGGGCGGCCCACATGAACGCATTCATGCGGCGCAGCGGCAAGGACGCTGCTAAGCTCGCAGTTACGAAGTGCGCGTGATCACCGCGTTATCTTTCTGAAGCGTCGCGCGCAACGCCGGCCGTCACCACCGCTCGTGGGCAAAGTGCAGGGCAGTGGCATCAACCGAGGATCGACGGTCGGACCAGGCGAACTTTCAGTCAGGAGACGTCGTGAACAAAAAAGTCTTCCCTGGAATCACCGCGCGCACGTTGCCGGGAATCGTCGGCGCGAAGCTCGTTCTCTCGCTATCCACGGCGCTGTTTGGCGCGCTGGTACTCGCGGGCTGCGCGCATCAGGAAACGTCCCACGAACATGTGCCGGCGCAATCGAACGTGCCGTCGCCGCTCAACGACCTCGGCACGGATGCCGCGAATGGCAACGGCGGCGCGTCGAGCGCAATCGATGCGCACGCAACCGATGCGCTCGACGCGATGGGCGAATATCTGCGCACGCTACGCGCATTCGAAGTCGACGCCGATACCGCCACCGACGTCGTGCTCGATAACGGCCAGAATGCGGCGCTGCTGCGCCATACCGTGCTCAAGGTGAAGCGGCCCAACCGTCTGCGCGCCGATATCACCGGCAACGGCAATGTGCGCGGCATCGTGTACGACGGCCGCCGCTTCACGATCTACAACCAGCAGAAGGGCTTCTACGCGCGGCACGACGCGCCGCCGACGCTCGACGGCCTGGTCCACGATCTCGCCGATAACTGGCACATCGAAACGCCACTTGCCGATCTGTTCTATTGGGGCAACGGCAAACCGGACGATCAGGCGATCAGCGCGGCGCAGATCATCGGCGTGGAGAAGGTGGATACGCGCAGCTGCACGCACTACGCATATCGTCAAAGCGGCGCGGACTGGGAACTGTGGATCGAGACGGGACGCCGCCCGCTGCCGTGCAAGATGATCATCACGGATACGAGCCAGACCTCGCGGCCGCGCCACGAAGTCACGTATCACTGGAAACTCAACCCGGTGTTTGCGCCTTCGACGTTTGTGTTCCGTGCACGCGCCGGCGCCCGGCAAATCGAATTGAAACCCGCGGATCGTTCGCCTTATGAGGAGGCCGAATGATGGACGGTATATCTGCGCAGAGGATGATCGCTGCGGCGCTCGCGGTGTCGGTGACGCTGGCCTCGGCTGAGGCTTACGCGTTTCGCGGCATGGCGCGTACGAGCATCCATCCGATGGGTGGGAATTTCAGCGGCGGCCAGGGGGTGACGCGGCCGGGTTTCAATGGCGGCGGCGAGCAGCACCCTGTCCCGCAGCCAGCGCCGCAGCCGCATCCTCCGGGACCCAATCCGCCGAATCCGAATCCGAATCCTCAACCGCATCCGCCGGGGCCTGGCCCGCAACCGCAGCCTCCGGGACCACCACCCGGTCCCGGCCCGGGCCCGCATCCGCCAGGACCGCCGCCGCCTCCGCCTGGCTACTGGGGCGGCGGCTGGTACGTCGATCCGGTGGCTGCGGCCGTGACCGTCGGTGTGACGGCTGCCGTGGTCGGATCGATGGTCGCGACGCTGCCGCCTGCGTGCGCGACAGTCATCGTCGGCGGCGTGACGTATGAGCAGTGCGGCGGGACGTGGTATCAGCCGCAGTATGTCGGCGCGCAGGTGCAGTACGTGGTCGTGACCGCACCGCGATAAGCCGCAACAGCGGGCGTTCAGGGTTGGCGGGCGTCCGCTGGTGCGCCCGCCAGAGCCCACTGCACGGCGGCGTCGAACATCGCCTGGCCATCGGCGCTCAGATGCTCAAAGCTGCGGTTGCCGAGGAACACGGCGACACGACGCGCCGGCGCGATGAAGTCGTAATCCATCGTCGCGCCTTTCTCATAGCCGAACAGCACGGCGTGCTCCGGCTCACCGGGAATCGTCGCAACGACGGTCGCACCCGGCGCCGGGCGGCCCCAGCCCATTTCGCCATCGCGCGGATAGACCCAGCGCTTGCCCGCGGCCACGCCGCCCGCGAGCGGGCTTGGCGCATTCACGACATTGACGTAGTGCTCCTTGTCCAGCTCGCCGAAATCCACACCCTTGCGCTGGCCCGTGAAACGCAGCGAATCGAACAGATCCGCCTCCCAGGTCAGCAAGGGCAGGCCGATATCGCGATACGCCGTGCCGACCATGTCGCGCGCGCTGACCACCGACGAAATGACAACCAGTTGCGCGCCGCGCGCATCGGCGACTGGCGCGGACTGATCGACCATCGTGACTGCGTAGCCGAGTGACTCCAGATGGGCGCGCACCTTGTCGTCTTCGGCGCGGTCGGCGTGGGCGAGACGCGTGACATACCAGACGAGCGGCCTGGCGGCTTTAACGTGAGGCTGATCGACGGTGGAGGGCGTTGCATCGCTGCTTGCCGCCAGCGCGCTGGCTGGCGCAAGCGTCGACATGGACAGCGCGAGAAACGCGGCGGACAGCGTCAGACGCCGCAAGGACGCAGTGGCCAGGAAGCGGGAAAAAACGTGTATCGGAGTGAGAATCGTTGTGCTGGCAGGCATTGGGCTGGACGACGTTCGGAGATCGATGGAAGATGATTCGACGGATTTTCGCAAATGCGAATCATTTACATTTATGCGTATGCTAATCGCAAGGAAATCTGGCGTAAAGGTTCGGAGCGGCCAAATCGCAGCGTGACGCGGGGACTTAAGCAAGCCTTAAGCAAGCGCCGACGAGACTGTCGTCTAAGTCCGAAACTGTATCCGAAGTAATGAGAGCGATTTACGCCGATCTGAAACGAGCCCGCATGCGTCCGACGTCGAGCCGCGTCGCCGTGCTGCAGCTTTTTCACGAATTCCCGACCGAACATATGACCGCCGATCAGGTGTTCCGGCGCGTGCCGCCGGACACCGAGCAATGCAGCCTGGCGAGCGTATATCGCGCGCTGGCGCAGCTGCTGGAGGCCGGGCTGATCACGAATGCGTGGATCGGCGAGCAGCGGGTCGTTTATGAACTCAATCGCGGCACGCGCCATTCGCATCTGGTCTGCAACGACTGCGGCGCGATCCGCGACATCGACGACAGCGAACTCGAAACGCAGCACGCGGCCATCGCGGCGGCGCGCGAGTTCAGCTATACGAGTGCGAGTCTGGTGATTTTCGGGCGCTGCTCGCAATGCGAGGCGGCGCTGGAGGCCGGTGGACGGCGCGCTCTGTTGCGCACCGCGGTCCAGCGCGTGGAATAAGGCTGGTCGAGGCGAAAACGGGGTTTTGGAGGCCGTTGATGCGTGGGGCGGCTGGCCGAAGGGCTGCTTTACTCCGTCCAATTTATGATTTTACATAACATAAATTATCGAAGTTTTTTTGTGACATCAAATTAATAACGTCGTGCCGTCCCTCAGAAAATCCTTAACCGAAAATCAGCCTGAACCTATCCAGCGCATCGTCGCGCTCAAGCTACGATTAGTTCACACATATCGAAGCCCGAAACCCGAAACAGGAAGCTCGAAACCCGCTCTCAGGTTCCAGCTCAGCCCGATGCTGGAGCTCTTTACGTCGCGGCTGTTATTGCGACTTTTTTATGCAGCGATAAATGGACGGCAAGCGCGCAAAGCTTGCCGTCCATTTTCCATAGCCTCGCCAGATCGGCGTTCAACGATCGGCGCAAAAAAAGCGCAGTTCAATGCGCTATGCAGAAAAACGCCTGCGCACCCTCGCCAGGCGTCAACCCGGCGATAAACAGGCCTTCGAGCCGCTGGGCCTTCGCTTCGTCCAGAATGAACGGCGGCCGCACGAAGCCGCGCGAGATCGCCTGGTCGAACCACTGACTCATCCAGGCGCGTAGTTCGGTTTCGTACACCGACAAGACCTCTTGACCATCCTGCGCTGCCTCCACTTGCTCGATTCGCATGGGTCGCTCCTTGTAAGTGTTGTTCGAATCCCTGCGACGATGGGACCTGCGCGCCGCTCACGTCTCCAGGCGGTCGACACGCATGGCGGGTCTTGCACGTTCCGGTGGAAACACCCGCCATACGCGGTCGGCATGACGAAAGAAGAACAAAGCGCGCGGACCGTTGCCGTGTAGCGCGTCAATTTCGACGCATACGCTCACGATCCTGCCCAACGGGCAACGCCTCACGGTCAGGACGCGCACCGTGTGACCTTCTTTCGGGTCCAGCCATTTGCCGACTGCCGTTCGAAGCGACTGCTGCACCATCATCCCTGATCTCCTGCCGTGCGTGCCGTTGAAAGCATCGTAGGCAAGCGGCAGGTTCCTCTCTATCGGCGGCAGCGGATAGTTCCCGCAGGAAAGTCTGGTAAAGGCGTCAGGATTTCCTTCAGCGCTTCCACCGCATGCGCACCGTGCAGATCAGTCTACTCCGCAATCAGCCCATGGCGAATGGCATAACGGATGACTTCGGCATTATTGGTCAGGCCGAGCTTCTGCATCAGCCGCATCTTGTGCGTGCTGATGGTCTTGGCGCTCAACGCGCAGGCGTCGGCGATATCGTTGATGCTGCGGCCCGTAGCCAGCATCTGCAGCACCTGGAACTCACGGTCGGACAGCACTTCGTGCGGCGGCTCGTCGCCCGCATGCTTGTCGAATACCAGCGCATCCACCAGCTTCGGGTCGATAAACCGCCCTCCTTCAGCCAGCTTGCGGATGGCGGCCAGCAACACATCCGGATCGCTGTCCTTGGTGACATAGCCCGTCGCGCCGGCGCGCAACGCGCGCGACGCCACCTGGGCTTCGTTGTGAATGCTCAGCACCAGCACGGGCAGCGTGGGCCGGTCGGCGCGCACGCGGCGGATCAGATCGACGCCGCTGATGCCCGGCATCGTCATGTCCAGCAGCAACAGATCGATTTCGCAGCTACGTAGTTTGTCGACGACTTCCGAGCCTTGCGCGGCCTCGGCCTTGACGGTCATATCGTGCGTGGTCGCGATGATCTGCTTGAGCCCGCCACGCACGATGGCGTGGTCATCCGCGATGAGAATCCTGATCATGTGTGGGTCGCGCCCTCGAGCGGAATGTGGATCGATATGGTGGTGCCCTCGCCCGGCCGGCTGTCGATCTGCAGCGTGCCGTCGATCAGCTTCGCACGCTCGGTCATGCCGAGCAAACCGTAGGTGTGTTTTACGGTTTCGGCCGTCGCGGCGGAGGGATCGAAACCGCGCCCGTCGTCGTGCACGGACAAGGCGAGCGCATCATGACGCGTCGCAAGCTGCATGCGCACGCGCTGCGCGTGCGCGTGACGCGCCACGTTGTCCAGTGCGGCTTCGACGATCCGGTACAGCACCGTGGCGCGCATGTCGGACAGGTCGGGTTCATCGCCCTCGACCTGCAGCGCGCACGCAATCGCGTGACGGCGGCTGAAATCTTCCGCGAGCCATTCGAGCGCGGAAACGATGCCGAAGTTTAGCGCAGCGGGCCGCAGATGACTCGCGACGCTGCGGACCATGCGAATCGAGCTTTCGACCAGCGCGCGCATGTCCTCAGTCTTGCTGATGGCGTCCCGATCGTCGCTCAGCCGCATGCGCAGCAGCGAGACATCCATCTTCAGCGCGGTCAGCAATTGCCCTACTTCGTCCTGAATCTGGAACGCGCTGCGCTTGCGTTCGTCCTCGCCCGCGCAATCGAAATAACCGAGCAATTCGCGTTGCTGGTCGCGCGCGCGCACGAGGTCCTGCTCGATGCGCTTGCGCGTGGAAATATCGTAAAGACCCACGTACGCCGCCGGCACATCGTCGTACGTGGCGATGCGCGCGTTGGCCAGCGCCCAGAACTGCGTGCCGTCGCTGCGGCGCATTTCGACTTCGGCGTCGAGCAGCGTGCCTTCCGATACAAGGTGCCGGATCAGCTGCTCACGCACGGTCCTGTCGACATAAAACTCGACGATGTTCACGTGCGCGGGCGCGCGGTCGTCGATCCGCAGCAACTGGCGCAGCGGCGCGTTGGCGTAGAGCAGTTCGCCGCCCGGCATCGCGGTCACGCAAAGCGCCACGGGGCTGGATTCGTCGATCGAAGCGGTGCCATGCCGGGCCAGATGCTCGCGCCGCAGCGCGCCCAGTGCGAGTTGGGTGCGCACGCGCGCCGTCAATTCTTCGGCGCACACGGGACGCAGGAGATGATCCGCGGCGCCTGCCGCGTAGGCTGCGCGCAAGGTTTCGTGCGCGTGCGTCGCAAGGATGAGGATGACCGGGATATCGTGCGTGAGATCGTCGTTTTTAAGCCGACGGCACAGGTCGAGCGCTTCGTCCGTTGCGCTAGCGTCCAGCAGGATCAGATCGGGCAGCGACGCGCGTGCGAGCGCCAGTACCTGCGCAGCGTCGCGGGCAATCAGCAGACGCACGCCGGGTTGTGTAAGCGCTTGCGTAATCGCAGAAAAGTCAGCGGCATTGCCGCCGCCGAGCACAATCGTGCGCGGAAGTGTATGAGTCATGCGCGTGAGTGCCCGCCATTGTGATTGCTTTCTTGTTTGCGCTCTCGTTCGCCACATTACGCCGCCGTTGCCACATCGCCCTGACTGGCAAGCCGTCGGTACAGCATGTCCGGATGTGGCCGGCCCTGGCCCATCCGGATCGACATCCGGTCTCTGGCTTTGCCAGGCTTTTCAACCCGCCAACCGCAGCGCGACCGGCGGTTGCGAGCGGTCGATCACGGCATCGAGGCAGACAAACAGCGCGTCGAGCATCGACAGCGCTTCGGAATCCAGTTGATCCTCGTGATAGGCCCGCAAGTCTTTCAGCGTTTCCTGCAACCGCCGCAGCCGCTCCATGCCGGTATTGCGCAACGGCCAGCCGTGCATCAGATACGCCAGCGGCGTCAGACTGCGTGTTTCGCACCACGTATCAAAGAGGCGCAGGCAGAGCGTATCCGCCTCCTCGATCTGCGCCTTGCGATCCTGCATCGATAAAGTCATCGCGTGTTGCCTCTTTACTCAACTTTGCTGCTGGCCGCCGTTCATGTTGCGAAATATGGCGCTTGAGCGCGTGACAGTACAGTCGTCCCCTGCTGCAATCGGGGTAGAAGCTTCCTGAATTCCGTGTCAGGAAATCCTGAATGACAGGCTGCCGATGTTAAGGCACTCATATCAGTTCTCGATTCGCGGATTCCCCACCCTTCTTCGCGCGCTATTTCTTCCTGATTCTTACTGCAACGGATAAACCGCCGCCGTTGCGGCGTTCAGATCTATGCGCATTGTGTGCGGAATTACGGCACGGTATGCTGCGTGACTATCCGACGGCCTGGCCTGCCTCACTTGCTGAGCGCAACGCCGCTCCTGCTGCCGTCGCCACGCTTGCGGGCAACGCAAATGAACGAACCGGTTCGCCCGAAATGGCCATGAACAGAAGACAGATGATGGCGCGCTGCCTCGCTGCGGGCGCGGGTCTGGTCGCGGCGTCCTCGCCCTTGCGCTCGTCGTGGGCCATGCCGGCTGGCCGGGCGCCGGCCCATATCGTATTTCTGAACCCCGGCGAAAGCGTGCAGGGAACCAGCGGCCCGCACTGGCAATTTGTCTCGCGCTTCATGGCGGCCACGGCGCAACGCTTCGGCATGCAGCTCGAAGTCCTCTACGCGGAACGCGATCATCTGTTGATGCTGCGCCAGGCCGAATCGATCGTCGCGCGCCGCGTCGCGCCCGACTACGTCGTCATCGTCAACGAAAAGATGACCGCGCCTTCGATGCTGCAGACGCTCGCGCGCTCGCCCGCCAAAGTGCTGCTGATCCACAATGATCTGACCGATGAGCAGCGCGCCATCACGGGTCACGAACGCGGCGCAATTCCCAACTGGATCGGCACGATTACCGCCGATGCGCAACGCGGCAGTTTCCGTCTCATGGAGTATCTGCGCCAGCTCAACGGCGAAGCGCCCGCGCGCGTGATCGGCATCACCGGCGACCCGGCCACGCCGGTCTCGCACGAACGCGCGGCAGGCGCCCAGGCGGCCCTCGCGCGGCGGCCGCAGGATCGCACCTGCCAGCTCGTCTACGGCGACTGGAGTTACGCCGATGGACGCGACAAGGCGCGGGTCCTGCTCGCGCGCTATCCGCAGGCCAATATACTTTGGGCTGCCAACGATTCGATGACGCTCGGCGCCTTGAGCGCGGTGCGCGAGCAGCATTCGAGCGCAATCGTAGGCGGTTTCGGCGCGCTGCCCGAAGCGGTGGAATCGGTGATGCGTGGCGATATGGCGGCGATCGTCGCGGGCGATCAGTTCATTGGCGCGTGCGCGATGGTGCTGATTCACGACTACCACCACGGTGCGGATTTCGCGCTCGCCGGCGGCGCTCGCCAGCGCCTTGATTACCTGAAGGTTTTGCATGACCGGGACGCCGCGCGCTACAACGAGATCGTGTTCGAGCGGCGCGAAACGCCGGATTTCAGCGCGTTTTCGCGTATCGCCCGCCTTCAGCATGGCAGCGCGGGCGCTTATGACTTCAATCTCCAGCCGATTCTGAACACGGCATTGAATCCTGCGATGACCGCGGCACCCGGAACGCAAATGAAAACGGCGCCCATCGCCACCGCCAGGAACGCATGATGTGGCGATCGTGGTTGCGTCGCGCGTTTCCGCGCACCCTGCATGCACAGCTGATGTTGTCCCTCGTGGTGCTCGGCACGCTGGTCGCCAGCAGCAGCGCGCTCATCGTGCTCCAGCATGCGCGCGAGCGGCGCATCGTGGAACTCGACGAGCGCGCCAATCGCATCGCCGATCTGCTGGGCCAGTCGCTCGCCCAGCCGCTCTGGAATATCGATCGCGACGCCATCGACCGTCAGTTGAACACGCTCAAGCCCAATCCCGAGGTGGTGCGCCTCACGGTCACGGCCACCCATTACGGCGTGCTCGCCGATGTCCGCAACGCAAACGCGCCGGGCCCCGGTGAAGAAGTCGTGCGCGTACAGCCGATCGAGTTCACGCCGCCCGGCAACGCGCCGCGCGAGCGCATCGGCGAGGTGCGCGTGGTGCTCACCCGCGCGGTCGCCGAAAGCGGTTTTTCGGCCGCGCGCGCCGTGGTGCTGGGCGCGCTGGCGCTGGCCTTGCTGGTCGTCTATATCGTCACGTTCCTGTTGATCCGCCATCTCGTGCGCGAGCCGATCCGCCGGCTCGAAGAAATGGTCGACCGCATTGCCGGCGGCGATCTGGAGAGCCGCTGCGTGATCGAATCGAGCGCCGAACTCGGGCGGCTGGCCGCGCGCGTGAACCTGATGGCCGGGCGCTTGCACGACTCCACCGCTTCGCTCAAGGAAAGCGAGCGCAAATATCGCAGCATCGTCGAAAACGCACTCGAAGGGATCTTCGTGCTCGACCGCGACGGCGTGCTGCACGAAGCGAATCCGGCGATGGCGCGCCTGTTCGGCTTTCCCAATGTGGCCGCGCTGATCGCTGCGCTCGCCGCGCATGGGCGCGCGACGGTCACGTCCGCCGCCGCGCCCTTCTCCCCCAAGCAGGTCGAGCAGTTGTTCGCGCTGGTGGGCCTGAACGGCGAAATCGCGGGGATGGAAATTCCGCTCACGCGCGCCGACGGCACGACGGTCTGGTGTCTGCTGAATGCGCGCGGCACGTATTGCGAGTCGTCGAGTCTGCCGGCGCTGGAAGGCCAGCTCACCGATATCTCCTCGCGCAAACAGGCCATGGAGGACCTCACGCGCCATCGCGACCAGCTCGAACAGGAAGTGCGCGAACGCATGCGAACGGAGCGCGCGTTGCGCGATTCGCGCGAGCAGTTGCGCCAGCTCTCGGCGCATCAGGAGTCGATCCGCGAGGAAGAGCGCCGACAGATCGCCATGACGATCCACGACGAACTGGGCCAGTTGCTCACCGCGATCAAGATCAATGTGTCGCTGCTCAAGATGCGCCTGAGCCAGGGCGGCGACTGGTCGCCCAAGTGCCACGACATCGGCGATCTGGTGGAACGGACCATCGACATCGTGCGCAACGTCGCGAGCCATCTGCGCCCGGCGGCGCTGAACTTCGGGCTGATTTCCGCGCTGGAGTGGCTGGTGCAGGACTTCGCGAAACACAACGGCATCCGCTGCACGTTCCGGCTCGAAGGCGCCGAGCCGGTCTTGAGCGACGATCGCGCCACCGCCGTGTTCCGCATCGTCCAGGAGGCGCTGACGAACGTGAGCCGGCATGCGCGCGCCTCGCGCGTGGACGTGATCCTGCGCACACTCGACCGGTTCGAACTGGAAGTTCGCGATAACGGCGTGGGCTTCGACGCGGCGCTCGCCACGCGCGGCGGCTCCTATGGCGTGCAGGGCATGAAGGAACGCGCGCGGATGATCGGCGCGCAGTTCCATATCGAGAGCGGCGCGGGAACGGGATCGCAGGTCCGGCTGGTTTTCGGCGAAGCGACGGCCAGCCTCAGTTGCGACGAGTCTGCCGGCGAGGTGGGGAAATAAGCCCGTTGGCGGCAATCCCCATCAGACGTCCGGCTCGAATCGGCGCGCCAGTTCGCGCATCACCTCGTTGGTCTTGTCGAGAAAAGCCGTGTGATAGTCGGGCGGCAGGAGCGCATCGTCCATCAGCGCCATCACGTCATCGAGGGTCTTGCGCAGTTGCCGATGGATATCGGCTGCCTGCGTCGCGCTCAATGTGGGCACGGCCAGCTCGATAAATTTCTGCATGACCACGGCTTTGCCTGCGAGACGCGAAATGCGCGTGGTTACTTCGGCGGTCTGCGCGGCGATCGCCTGGAGACTGGGTTGACGATCGGCCATCTCAGGCTCCGCCCCGATGCAGGGTCGGCGTCAATCGCCGTGGAATCGAAATTACGGAAGTGTTCAACGCCTCTGCCCCTCTTGAGTCCGATGATTGAACTATCGGCGCAAGTGCAGCGGCGCTAAATGGGCGAAACGCTTAATTTGCGTGCCGGATTCGCCGATTCGGCGTTCAGGAAATCCTGAAGTGGGCGAGCGCTGTGCAATACCGCTGCCGACTCGCTATACGCCTGGACGCATGACGACGTAGACTGAGCTCGGGTAGCATTGTCGCGCTCCTGTCAAGAAATAGCCCCTGATGTCCTGCGGCCATTTGCGGAGTCGAGCTATGCAAATGTGCGTGATAAGTTAGATTCGTCTGATCATTTCAATACTGAGAGACGCATCATGAATCAATCGCTACAGGCCGACGCACGACGCAAGACTTACTCCATGTACCGGCTCAACAAGGCGATGGGTCGTTTGATGGGCGCGAACGCGCCCGACGAGCAGCAGGTCGCCATGCGCTGGGTGAATGCGTGGAGCGGCATTATCGGCGAGCGCCAGATCGCCCAACTGGTCGCCGAACGCACCGACAATTGATCCCCCGCCTCAATCCTTCGCGTAGTTGAATTCGGGCATCGCCTTCAGCGCGGTCTTATCCGCGTCCAGCACGATCTGTTTGGCGCTCACCTGCAGATCATTGAAGCGCACGGCGACGAGGTGCTTGCCCATCCCGAGAAATCCGCCCACGGAAAGAATCGCAAAAGCGCCGTCGTTCGGCGATTCGAGCACGATGTCGTCGATTTCGCCGATTTTGCTGCCGTGGGTGTCGTAGACGTCCGAGCCCACCAGCTTCGAAGCGCGGAAACCCGTGCCCGACTGCACCGTCGCCATGCGCTGAACGGAGATCGACTGCGGCGCACCCTGCGCCAGGACGAATGGCGAGCATGCAAGCCCCGCGACCGCGATGGTCAGTGCCGACAGCGTGCGAACGAGTGAATGGTTTGATCGGGCGCGAGTGCTCATGATGGTATCCCCCTCGATATCGATGATGTGCATGGCTTGAGTGCTTGTCGCAAGTCACATGCCCATCGCGATATCGTCAGGATGCGACCGGTGTTCCACGCAACGCAGCGCCGCTGCGGCACGCGTCTTGCGGCTGAGGGACGAATGCCCATTCGCCATCAGGAGCCGCTTATGCCGCTGGCCTCACTCAGGAATGTTGGCGCGCGCGTCGTGATTCGCGCGCATCTGCCCACGGAAGAAGATCCCGGCAATCCCAAGCCGAAACAGCCGCCGCCCCTGCCCGATGGCGAAGTGCCCCCACCTCCGCCGCTAGGCGATCCGCCCTCCGAGGCGCCGCCCGAACGCGCCGGTCGTCGCTCGCATTGAGGCGTAGAAGCATCAAATGACGCTAAATGCCGCGCCGCGGCGCGGCCATTTCACCCCGCGCGTCGCCCCGCTCGCCCAGTAATTCGCGGCGCGAGCGCGTGAGCAGCACGATGATCTGCTCGGGATCGGCGGGTTTGGTGATGTGCCAGTCAAAGCCCGCCGCGATGGTCTTCCTGCGGTCCTCGTCCTGCCCCCAACCCGTCAGCGCCACCACCACCATCTCGGACGATTCGGGCATCGCGCGCAGCGCACGCGCCACGTCGTAGCCGCTCAAGCCTGGCATGCCCAGATCGAGCAGGACGGTCTGCGGCCGAAAGACCGCCGCGAGCGCGAGCGCGTCTTCACCCGCATGCGCCACGCGCACGTCGTGGCCGGAAATCGATAGCAACAGCGCGAGGCTTTCCGCCGCGTCGCGGTTATCGTCGACGACCAGCACGCGGCGCGCGCCAGGCGGCGCGATCGCGTCGCCGTCGGTCGAAGCTGACGTGCGTTGAGTGGGCACCACGATCGGCAAACTCACGCGAAACTCGCTGCCAAGATTGACGCCGGCCGAGCGCGCGTGAATCGTGCCGCCGTGCAACCGCACCAGCCCCTTCGATAGCGCGAGACCGATCCCCAGCCCACCCTCCGCACGCGGCGAACGCGCATCGATCTGCGAAAACATCGCAAAAAGGCGCTCGTGCGCATCGGGCGGCAAGCCGATGCCATCGTCTTTCACGGCAAGCTCGATCGTGTCGCCGTCGACGGCAATCGTCAGTTCGATATGACCGCCCGGATCGGTGTACTTGCCCGCATTGTTGAGCAGGTTCGATACGACCTGGGCGAGGCGCAGCGCATCGGCGTCGATCAGCACGTCGGGCAGCGGCGCATGCACGACCAGCGCGTGATGCTTGCGCTCCAGCAAGGGCCGCGACGCCTCCACGGCGGTCTGGATCACGCCCGCGAGACTCACCACGTCGCGCCGCAGATCGAGCTTGCCGCAGGTGATGCGCGCAAGGTCGAGCAGATCGTCAAGCAATCCCGACATATGCGTGACCTGACGCCGGATCACGTCCGCCGCCCACTGAAGCTGCCCGGGCGTGAGCGACGCTGAAGCCAGGATCGCCGCCGCACTGCGAATCGGCGCAAGCGGATTGCGCAATTCGTGCGAGAGCGTGGCCAGGAACGCGTCCTTCTGATGATCGGCTTCTTCGAGTTGCTGGCGCACACGCACATGCGCCGAGATATCGCGGAAATAGCAGACGAGGCCAAACGAATCGTCGGGCAACGGCGTGCGATGCACCTCCCACTCGTAGCATTCGCTCGCATCGCGGTCGCGCCGCGCCTCGATACGTTCCGGCGTGTGATACGGCTGCCCGGTTTCGAGCGTGCGCCTGAAAATGTCGACGATTTCCTGTGCGTACGCCGGATTCCAGACGCGGTGCATCACCACGCCCACGTCCTCGCCGATCAGTTGAGCCGCATCGCCAAAAAACGGTCTGGCCGCCGGATTCACCTCGCGGATGCGCAGATCGCGATCGACCAGATAAACGCCGAGCGGCGCTTCGTTCATGAGCGTTTCGAATTGCGCGGTGCGCAGGCGGATCGCTTCCTGGGCGTGCTTGCGCTCGGTCACGTCGGTCATCAGCACCGCTGCGCCTTCGGCGGCCGGATAGATACGCGTGTCGAACCAGCGTCCGGTTGCCGTGCAGCGCGTCTCGAACTGACGCGCCTCGCGCGCCGCGAGCGCTTCGCTTAAGGCGGCGGCAAAGCCGTTCGCGGCGCTCTCCGGGCAAACGTCGACGAAACGCTGGCCCAGCGCCTGAGCCGGCGTCATACCGGCCAGTTCGAGAAAACGCGGATTTACCAGCGTCAAACGCGCAGCCTGATCGAGCAGGAAGAACTGATCCTGAATGCTCGACAGCGCCAGTTCAAGCAGTTGTTCGTTGGCGCGGCGGATCTGCGTGCGTTCGAGCAATGCGCCCACCCGCGCCGCGAGTTCGCGCGCCGAAAACGGCTTGACGAGATAGTCGTCCGCGCCTGCATCGAGACCTTCAAGGCGCGCCTCTTCGCCCGCGCGCGCCGACAGCAAAATCACCGGTACGTTGCGCAAGGCCGGATCGCCGCGCACGTCGGCGAGCAGGCCGAAGCCGTCGAGGCGCGGCATCATCACGTCGGAAACGATCAGGTCGGGCCGGTTGCGGCGCGCGGCGTCGAGCGCTTGCACGCCGTCGGCGGCAAGCTCGACCTGATAGGCGCTCGCCAGCAGCGTGCCGACATAGGCGCGCATGTCGGCGTTGTCGTCGACCAGCAGCACGCGCGCACCAAATGTCGAAGCGAAACGCTGATCGCGCAGGCCCGCCGCCAACGCGCCCGCGGCGGGCTCCATGCGCAGGCCGTCGGTTTCGCTGGTGGCGGCTTTTTCCGCAGGCAGCACCAGGCTTTGCGCCTGAGCGGCGCGCCCGGTGCCCAGCCAGCCCGCGGCCTCGGCGGCGAAGGCCGCGGCCACCTGCATGCCGCCATTGCGCGTCGCGCCTTGCCGCAGATGCGCCGCATCCAGATGCGCGCTGCCAAGCGGCAGACTCACCGTGAAGCGCGAACCCTGCCCTGGCGCGCTCCATGCCTCGATGGTTCCGCCGTGCAGTTTCACCAGTTCGTGCACCAGCGCGAGACCAATGCCCGAGCCTTCCTGCGTGCGCCCGTGCGTGCCCTCTACCCGATGAAAGCGTTCGAACAGGCGCGGCATCGCCTGTTCCGGAATGCCGGTGCCACTGTCCTTGACGCTTAGCTGCGCGTGCGCGCCGTGCCGCGCGAGACTCACCGCGATGCGCCCGTTCAGCGTGAACTTGAACGCATTCGAGAGCAGATTCAGGACGATCTTTTCCCACATCTGCCGATCGACGTAGACCGGTTCGTCCATGCGGCACTGCACGCGAAACGCCAGGCCGCCGCGTTCGATCGCGGATCTGAACGTGCTGGCGACATCCTGCGTCAGGCGCGCAAGATCGGTCGGCTCGTAGCAGACGTCGATGCGGCCTGCCTCGATGCGCGCGAAATCGAGCAGCGAATTCACCAGCCGCAGCAGGCGATGGCCGCTGCGCCGCGCGAGGCGCAGCAAGCTCAGGCGCGCGGGATCGCGGTCGGCGGCTACGAGGTCGTCGAGCGGCGACAGCATCAGCATGAGCGGCGTGCGCAGTTCGTGGCTCACGTTGGAGAAGAACGTCGTCTTGGCGCGGTCGAGCGCGGCAAGCTGTTCGACGCGCTGGCGTTCGGTCTCGGCGGCACGCGCTCCTTCGACGATGCTGCTCGCTTGCGCTGCCACGAGGTCGATAAAACGCCGGTAATCGTCGTCGAAAACGAGGCGCGGACTCACGCCCGCGACGAGAAAGCCGATGCACTCGCCGGGCGTGCTCGCGGCCCCGGCGCGCATCAGCGGGACGATTGCCGCGCGCGTGGTCGGCTCGGGCCAGACCGACGGTGCGGGTAACACGCCGTCGAGGCGGTACGCGTCGAACGGCGCGCCGGTGCGGGCGGCTTCGGCGAACGCCGTTGCGAGCGGATCGGCTTGCAGGCCATGCAACGGGACGTCGACGGCGAGATGCGCGGCATCGGGATGACTGGAGGCAACCTTGCGCGCAACGCCGCCCTCTGCGCCGAGCAGATACAGCGAGACGAACGGCAGGTCGTGACGGTTGCCTTCGAGCGCGGCGACGATCTCGTCGCAGGCGGCCGAGACCGATTGCGCGCTGCGTGCCGCGCCGGATAGTCGTGCAACGCTCGCCAGCCGCCGCTCGGAGAGAATGCGGCGCGTATCTTCGGTCACCACGCACAGCATGCCTTCGACCGCGCCGCTGTCGCCGTGCACCGGGCCGTAGGAGAAGGTGTGATAGGTCTCTTCCTTGAAGCCGTTGCGCTCCAGAAAAAGCAGCAGGCTTACGTCCCACGTGGCTTCGCCAGTTGCGAGCACGTGCTGGATGCGCGAGCCCGCCTCCGTCCACACTTCCGTCCACACATCACGCGAGGGCAAACCGATGAACTGCTGCTTCGCGCCGAGCGTCGGGCGATAGGCGTCGTTGCACAGGAAGGTGAGATCCGGCCCCCAGGCCATCCACATCGCGTAGCGCGACGCGAGCATCAGGCGCACGACGCTTTTGAGGCTGTGGGGCCAGCTATCGTAGGCGCCAAGCGGCGTAGCGGACCAGTCGAAGGCGCTGACGAGCTCGGCCATGCTGCGCGCGGCGCCCGCATCGAGCGCGCCCCGAGCTTCCTGGGCGCGCTGCTGCACGCTCTGCCCGACCGCCGCGATCGCCTCGTCAACGACTGCGCGGATGGCGTGCTGCCGTGCCGCGCTGCCGTCGTCGCGCTCCCCTTCACCTGACATGTGGTCTCCCGCGTGGGCTGGAATGGACGTTGCCGCACTCGCGAGCGTTGCGGTCGAGGGTCGATGAGCATTTTTCGAGCCTGCTGCCGAGGCCCGCGCTCCGGGCCGGCCGGGCCGGTTTGGCCCAGTTTGGCGCCTCTGGCGAGAGTGCGCCCTGCGTGCATGAACTGTCAACGGCGGACCCGCGCACACGCGAGCCCGGCAATCAGCCCAAAGATTAGTCAGATGAATGAGCCTGCGATCGGGGGCGCCAGGAAACGCGCGAGCCGCTACAATCGCGCACTGCCTGCGGCAAATGCGCACACGGGTGCGAGACCGGAATCAGCCGCCGGTCCGCCCGAACACCAGAACGCAAGCCGCAACGACCAGATCGACACCCAGAGACAGCTCCACAATCCCCGCATTCCCCATGGCCCGCATCGAGCTCCACTTCCCCGAAGACCAGTATTACTACTCGACCCACCTCACGGTACGCGTCACCGACATCAACTCGGCGAACCACCTCGCGAACGATTCGATGATCTCGATGATTTCGGAGGCCCGCGCGCGTTTTCTGTTCGATGCCGGCATCGAGGACATGAAGGGCGAGCACACCAGCATCATCGTGACGGACCTGGCGACCACCTACCGCGCCGAAGCCTATGCGCGCGACCAGCTGTGCTTCGAAGTCGGCATCATGGATTTCAACAAGTACGGCGGCGACATCATCTTCCGCATCACGCGCCCCACGGACGGCGCGCTTATCGCGATGGCGAAATCGGGTTTCGTGTTTTTCGATTACGAAGCGAAGAAGGTCGTGCCGATGCCGCACGCGTTCCGCGCGAAGTTTCCGGGTGTGAATACCGTCGTTTGATGCGCTTTTAGCGCGGCTGGAAAGCGATCAACGCCATGCCGGCGAGCGTAAACGCAATGCCGGCCCAGTCCCAGGGACTCGGGCGGATCGCCTCGACGCCCCACAGCCACAGGATCGCCACGCACACGTAGACGCCGCCATAAGCGGCATAGGTGCGTCCGGCCGCGCTTGGATGCAGCGTGAGCAGCCAGGCGAACAGCGCCAGCGACGCGGCGGCCGGCACCAGCCACCAGGCGCTCGCGCCTTCGCGCAACCAGCGATACGGCAGATAGCAGCCGACGATTTCGGCCAGTGCGGTGACGACGAACAGCAGGAAAGTCTTCATGAGCGAGCGGAAAAACAGCGGGCGCTCATGGTAACGCAGACGCCGTATACGCCGAACGGGCGACTCGCGCCGCCCGTTCTTCAACCCTCAGCGAATCGACCCGGAATCAGGGGCGTTCGCCGCGCGCCAGACGCGTTTCGATCTCCGTGACCACCGGCAGCAGATCGGCCACGCTGTCGATCACATAGTGCGCTCCGGCGGCGCGCAGACGCTCGACCGCCGCCGCGCGGCGCAGCGCGAATTCGTCGGGGGCGAGCGCGTGGACTTCGTCCTCGGTCATGCCGAACGCGTTGCCGCTCACCGCCACGCCTACGGCCCACGTGCCGCCGTTGAGGCCTTCTTCGATGCCGACTTCGGTGTCATCCACCTTGATCGCGTCGCGTGCGCGCCACACGCCCAGCTGCGGCAGCGTGCGATAGATCATGTACGGCGACGGACGGCCTTCGGGCGTGTCGCCGGTGCAGACGATGCTGTCCGCCTCGAAGCCTTGCGCGGCCGCGCCCGGCACGATCTGGTCGATGATTTCCCGCGTGTAGCCGGTGGTGGAGCCGATGCGCACGCCATCGGCGCGCAGTTGCTTCGTCACCGCCGCAACGCCCGGAATCACGTCGCTGTATTGCGCGGCCACGGCGACGTTCTTCGGCACGAAGACGTCATAGACGGCGTCGATGTCGGCGTCGCCCGGCAGGTGGCCGTGACGCGCTTCCCACGCCTTGGCCACGCGCGGCAGCGCCATCAGCGCGGCGATATGCGGACGCTTGGCCATGCCCATCGGGCCGCGCGCTTCGTCGATCGTGATCGGCACGCCGAATTCCTCGAAGGTTTCGACGAATGCGCCCATCGGCGCGCGCGAACCGAAGTCCACCACCGTGCCGGCCCAGTCGAAGATCACTGCCTTGACGTGTTTCATTTGCGTATTTCCTTCGAATTGCGCTGCGTTATGCGTGAATCGCGTGAATCGCGTATATCGCGTAGATCGGTGAAAACTTCAGGCCGCGAGTGCTTCGCGGGCGTCGAGCGAGGCATGTTCCGGCGCGCCGTCGGGCACGCCCATGGTGCGCAGGGCCGTGGCGCAGGCGTCCACCACGCGGCGCATCACCGCTTCGTCGAGCGCGCCGATGCAGCCAATGCGGAAGCTTTCGACATTCGTGAGCTTGCCCGGATAAATGATGAAACCCTGCTCCTTCATCAGCTCATAGAAGCGCGTAAAGCTGAAGTTCGCATGCGCAGGCGAAAAGAACGTGACAATGATCGGCGAGCGCCAGACATCGGTGAGCAGCGGCTCGAAACCCAGCGCCTGCATGCCCGCCACCATCACATCGCGATTGCGCGTGTAGCGCGCCAGGCGCCCCGGCTGGCCGCCCTGCTCGGCGTAGAGGCGCAGCGCCTCCAGGAACGCCGCGACGGCGTGCGTGGGCGGCGTGAAGCGCCACTGGCCGGTGCGGTTCATCACGTCCCACTGATCGTGCAGGTCGAGCGCGAGCGAGTGGCTATTGCCCTTCGCGGCTTCCAGCGCGCTCTTCTTCGCGATCACGAAACCGAAACCCGGCACGCCTTCGATACATTTGTTCGCCGACGAGACAAATGCCTCGCACGGCAGCGTGCGCATATCGAGCGGCACCGCGCCGAAGGCGCTCATCGAATCGATCAGCAGACGACGGCCCAGGCGCGCCACCACTTCGGCGATTTCGCCGATCGGATTCAGAATGCCCGAGCTGGTTTCGCAGTGAACGACGACGACGTGCGTGATGGCGGCGTTCGCGGCCAGCAGGCGTTCGACGTCGGCGGCGCGCGGCGGCAGGTAGTCGCCCGTGTCGTGCACGGTGTGATCGCGGCCCAGATAGCGCAGCGTGGTGGCGATGCGCTTGCCGTACGCGCCATTGGCCAGCACGAGGGCATGGCCGTCGCGCGGCACGAAGCTGCCGAGCATCGCTTCGACGCAGTAGCTGCCGCTGCCCTGCAAGGGCACGCAATCGTAATCGAGCTCGGTCGCGCCGGCGATCTCCAGCAGCGCGGCGCGCAGGCGCGCGGTCATGGCGCGGAAATCGGCATCCCACGATCCCCAGTCGCGCAGCATGGCGGCTTTCGTCGAAGCGGCCGTGGTCAGCGGGCCAGGGGTCAGCAGATAGGGATCAGTGGCAGATGCGGCGGCGGGTACGACATTGGGGGTCATGCGGCTGCTCCAGTCGGTGTTCAGCGTGATGGCGTTACGGTACTGGAAGCGCGTGCATCGGTAAAATCGATATAATCGATGTCGATATCAGTTGAACTTATAGGTCAGGTCTGTCATGCAATATGCCCAGTTGCGCGCCTTCCACGCAGTCGCCGAACACGGCGGCTTTTCGCGCGCCGCCCAGGCGCTTTCCCTCACCCAGCCGGCGGTGTCCGATCACGTGCGGCGGCTGGAAAGCGATTTCGGCGTCAAGCTGTTCGAGCGCGCACCGCGAGGCGTCGAACTGACCGAGCTGGGCCGCAGGCTTTATGCGGTCACGCGGCAGATGGTGGGCTGCGAGCGCGATGCGCGGCGGCTGCTGGAATCGGCGGGTGCGCTGGAATCGGGCGAACTGGCGCTGGTGGCTGACGCGCCCGATCTGGCGATCAAGCTGGTTGGCGCGTTCCGGCGCCGTTTTCCGGGCGTGGTGGTGAAGCTCGGTATCGCCAATGCCACCGAATGTATGCGGCGCGTGCTGTCGAGCGAGGTAGATGCGGCGATCACGGCGGCGCATCAGGTGCATAGCCGCCTGCAGACACGTGTGCTGCGCGAGGAACCGCTGGTGGCGGTGGTGCCCGCCGACAGCCCGGCGGCCAAAAAGCGCCGCATGACTTATGAAGAACTGGTGCGCGAGCCGATGATCTTCCGAGAGGCGCACTCGGTCACGCAGCAGTTGCTCGAAGCCGAACTGGTGCGCAAGGGCCTGCAGGTGCAGCCCGTGCTTTATGTGGATGGCCGCGAGGCGCTGCAGACCGCCATCGCGCAAGGCTTAGGCGCGGGCGTGATCGCGGGCGCGGAATTCGGCGAGTCGCGCCGCATTCGCGCGATTGCGCTGGTGGATTGCCAGGTGCGCATGGTCGAGTCGCTGACGCGACTGGCCGATTCGTCGTCCAATCTGCTCGACGCGCTGTTCGCGACGCCGCTCGACTGAAACTCAGGCGGTCGAGGCAACCACGATATCCGCGCCGAATTCGTGCAGCAGGTCGCGCAGCGTTTCCGCCTGATCCATGCGCGCGCCGCGCCGTAAGTGAATGCGCAACGCCTGCCCCGCAATGCCGTCGATGGGCCGCGCCAGGCGCAATTCCAGTGCAAGACCAAGCCCTTCGGGGGCATCGGCTTCGGCGGGCTCGACGACGCGGGGCGAAAAACAGGCGGTGTCGGACATGGCATGGACCTCGTCGGTGAAAGGCACGGGGTTCATGCTAACCACGCGCGTGGGCCGCGCCAAACGAGAAATCCGCGTATGCAAATGAAGGCGCGGCGGGAGATGTTTGCGGTCTGCGCGCTAATGCAACCGGCAAACTCGCCGGTCAATGTGGGCGCATGCGGGCCATGGCCGGCGAGCGATATTCGACCTGGATTTCGGCCTGAATTTCGGCCGGAATGACAGTCATTCCCGGTTGCCGTTTTTATCCCATATTTTGCGCCGCGCCCAGGCGGTGCGTGGCACACTGGGCGCATCATTTTCGCGCCCGGTTTTGCATCCGGCCGCCGAAAACGCCGCTCCGGATCGAGACAAAACCGTCATGGAACGCCCCTTCACCGATCGACGCGATGCGGGACGCCTGCTCGCCGCCCAGCTCGTTGCGCCCTATGGCGGACGCCGCGACGTGGTCGTGCTGGCGCTCCCGCGCGGCGGCGTGCCAGTGGCCTTCGAGGTGGCGCAGGCGCTCGACGCGCCACTCGACGTGCTTCCGGTATGCAAGCTGGGCGTGCCCTGGCAGCCCGAACTGGCGATGGGCGCGCTGTCTTCGAACGGCGCGCAGTACGTCGATGAAACGCTGATCCGCGAGGCGGGCGTGAGCGAGCCGCAGTTGCAGAGCGCCCTCGCGCTCGCGCGCATCGAACTGGGACGCCGCGAGGCGCGCTATCGCGGCGAACGCGCGCCGATTCCGGTGGCTGGCCGCGTAGCGCTGCTGATCGACGACGGCATGGCCACAGGCGCGTCGCTCAAGGCGGCGGCGCTGGCGCTGGCCTCGCTCGGCCCT
>NZ_VWWJ01000045.1 GCF_011753055.1 Burkholderia sp. Ax-1719
GCAGCAGCGTGGACTTGCCGCAGCCCGAGCTGCCGAGCAGGGCGAAGAGCTCGTTCTTCGCGATGTTCAGGCTCACGTTGTTCACGGCGGTGCTGTCGCCGAACTTTTTGACGACGTTTTCGATGCGGATAAACGAAGCCGCGGGTGTCGCCAGCTTGATGCCGTTATTCGTATTGCTCATTGCCTGTCTCCATGTTTATGCGAATCCAGTTGCTACGGGCGTGCGTATCCCGCGCACCGTGTGACGGTGCAAATCGATGAGGAATAGGAAAGAGGGTTCGCCGGGCGCGGCCCGCGTAACACGCTGCGGACCGCGAGGCTGGTGTGCGATTAGTGCCCGGTCTTGAGCTGTGCCCAGAGACGGTTTTCGAGGCGCAGGATGTCGGCGGGGAGTGCCTTCATCATTGTCATTTTCGCGAGCACATCCGGCGGCGGATAGACGCCGGCATCATTGGCCACCGATGCGGTTACGAAGGGGCGCGCCGCCTTGTTCGGCGTGGGATAGAACACTTCGTTGGTGATGCCCGCATTGACCTTCGGGTCCTCGATGTAGTTGATCCACGCGAGCGCCGCTTCAGGATGGGGCGCATCCTTGGGAATGCCCATGATGTCGAACCATATCAGGCCGCCTTCCTTCGCATTTGAAAACTTGATGTCGTAAGCACGTTTGGCGTCCACCGCGCGGCGATGCGCGATACCAATGTCGCCGGACCAGCCAAATGCCACGCAAATATCGTTGTTCGCCAGATCGTTGATATACCCCGACGAATTGAACTGCGTGATATACGGCCGGATCTTCTTCAGCGTCTCGTACGCAGCCTGATAATCGCCGGGATTGGTGCTGTTCGGATCTTTGTGCATGTATTGCAGCGTCGCCGCGAATACATCGACGGCCTGATCGAGGAAAGACACACCGCAACTCTTGAGTTTCGACAGGTTCTCAGGATCGAACACCAGCGCCCAGCTATCCACAGGCGCGTTGCCGCCCAGCGCCTTCTGCACGGCCTGTACGTTGTAGCCCATCCCATCGGTGCCATAAGCGTAAGGCGCGCCGTACTGATTGCCCGGATCGGCCTGCGCGATGATCTTCATCAGGCCGGGATCGAGATTCGCCAGATTCGGCAATTTCGATTTATCGAGCTTTTGATAAATGCCGGCTGGAATCTGGCGCGCCATGTAATTCGATGTGGGCACCACGATATCGTAGCCGGAGCTGCCTGCCAGCAGTTTGGCCTGCAGCGTGTCGTCGCCGTCGTAGTTATCGTATTTGACCTTGATGCCCGTCTGCTTTTCGAAGTCCGGAATCGTGTCCTTGCCGATGTAGTCAGACCAGTTATAGACGTTCAACTGCGTTTCGGCGGCCATCGCGGGTGAAGCCGTGAAAGCGCCTACGCTGGCGATGGAGGCCAGTGAAGCCACTGCAATCGCGGGACGCACAATCTGCCGGAATCGATCGATGCTCATGATGTTCTCTCTACGGATGAAATAGACGGGAGTCCATGCGCCTGCTGCGTGAAGACCGTGATGGGCGCACGAAAGATCAGAGATGCAACAGCAAATGCTTGCGTTCCCACGAACTGATGGGCCGGAAGAACGCGTCGTATTCGGTTTTATTGAGTGCGGCGTGGCGCAAAGGGCGAGACAGGAATGGAGTGATCGCCTCGACTTCCGTGACGCGATGCTTCCGTAAAAGCTTGTCGATTTCGTTCATGCCGCCTTCTTTCCGCCAGGTTGGTGGTGGGCGCTGCTCCGATATCCCTGTCGTCTCGTCGAGCTGGTCATATGAGCGGACCGCGACGAACGACGGCTGAAGCGTAGCACCGCGAAAATGGCGAGAAAAAAATAGTTTAGCTAGCTCATGTATAGATTTTTTCTATGTACAAATCAGGTTCAGTAAAAATCCGGAAAGCATCTAGAAAGTCTGAGCCTGGAGAGTCGTTAGCGGCGACTGGATCGCATAGAAAAATCCAATGCAATAGCCAGAAATTGCTTTCTTTACCTTCTTATTTTGTCGATGGAGAGTGACTCGAAGCTGGTGATCGCACTTGTTGCGAGCACCGAGGGTAAGCACCAGGAGCAACGGTGACCAATCGAAGTCCGAATTCTGGAACCTGAATATGAATGCACACGATCTTCCCCAGCGCAGCACCCGTGACTACCAGACGAGCGATGCCGCGCATCATCTGCATGCTTTCGTCGACCAAAAGGCGTTGAACGCGGAAGGCCCGCGCGTGATGGTGCGAGGCGAGGGCGTCTATCTCTGGGACAACGACGGCAATCGCTATCTGGACGGGATGTCGGGTTTGTGGTGCACGAACGTCGGCTATGGGCGCAAGGAACTGGTTGACGCGGCGGCGGCGCAGATGAAGGAACTGTCTTACTACAACATGTTCTTTCACACCACGCATCCTTCGGTAATCAAACTGTCGGAGAAACTGTTTTCGCTGCTGGGCGGGAAGTTCAGCCACGTGGTGTATACAAACTCGGGCTCCGAATCCAATGAAGTGCTGATCCGCACCGTGCGGCGCTTCTGGGACGTGATGGGCAAGCCTGAAAAGAAAGTGCTGATCGGACGTGTCAACGGCTATCACGGCTCGACGGTGGGCAGCGCGTCGCTGGGCGGCATGGCATTCATGCACGAGATGGGCGATCTGCCGATTCCCAATATCACGCACGTGGACGAACCCTACTGGTACGCCAACGGCGGCGATCTCTCGCCCGAGGCCTTCGGCAAGGCTGCGGCGCAATCGCTGGAGCGCAAGATTCTTGAACTCGGCGCGGATAAGGTGGCGGCCTTCGTTGCCGAACCATTCCAGGGCGCCGGCGGCATGATCTTCCCACCGGACGGCTACTGGCAGGAAATCGAGCGCATTTGCCGGCAATACGATGTGCTGCTCTGTGCGGATGAAGTGATCGGTGGCTTTGGGCGCACGGGCGAATGGTTCGCTCATCGCCACTTTGGCTTCGAGCCCGATTTGATCTGCATTGCGAAGGGATTGACTTCGGGTTACGTGCCCATGGGCGGCCTCATCATGAGCCGTCGCGTGGGCGAAGCGCTGGTTGAGCGCGGCGGCGTCTACGCGCATGGGCTGACCTACTCGGGCCATCCCGTTGCGGCTGCGGTGGCGCTCGCGAATCTGGATGTACTTGACCGCGGTGGCCTGGTCGAACGCACAAAGACCGACACCGGCCCCTATCTGCAGAAAGCATTGCGCGACGCATTTGCCGATCACCCGCTAATCGGCGAGGTGCAGGGTGTAGGCGCCGTCGCGGCGATCCAGTTCGCGAAGGACAAGACCACGCGCGAGCGTTTCGCCAATGAAGCGGATCTGACGTGGCATAGCCGCTCCGTAGGCTTCGATCTGGGCGTGATCGTGCGCTCGACGAATGGCCGTTTGATCGTCGCGCCGCCGCTGGTGATCGATCATGCGCAGATCGACGAACTGGTGGACAAGATGCGCCAGGCGGTGGATGCGACGGCGAAAAAAGTGCTGGGCCAGGCGACCTGACGCGACCGTAGTCGACAGATAGAGCGGGTGATCTCCACGCCCGTCTCGCTCTCATGCGGGGGCGAGCGGGCGTTTTTTATTGCGCGCCGATTCAAATTAAAAACATTTCAAAAAAGCCGAAAAACTTTTTTGCTTGGCAGGAACGACAAAAATCATCGTTTCGCAAATCACCGACTCTGAACAGAATAGACACGACACAACATCACTCACCACGGAGTCGCACAGGCGCTGTCTACGCCGATTACAGACCGCCGTGCATAAGGAAACCGCAATGACAATCGAAACCGTAGATACGCTCGTGGTCGGCGCTGGCCAGGCCGGCGTGGCGATGAGCGAACACCTGGGCAAGCTGGGTGTGCCGCATCTCGTGCTGGAGCGCGAGCGCATCGCCGAGCGCTGGAGAACCGGCCGCTGGGATTCGCTGGTGGCGAACGGCCCGGCGTGGCACGACCGCTTTCCCGGGCTGGAATTCGACGATCTCGACCCGGACGCTTTCGCATCCAAGGATCGGGTGGCTGACTATTTCGAAGCGTACGCCAAGCAGATCGACGCACCGATCCGCACGGGTGTCGATGTGACGAAGGTGGTGCGTAACGAAGGTCGCCCCGGCTTTACCGTCGAAACCAGTCGTGGCGTGATCGAGGCGCAACGCGTCGTCGTGGCCACCGGCCCGTTCCAGCGTCCCGTGATTCCGCCGATCGCGCCCACGGCATCCACCGATCTCGTGCAGATTCACTCGGCCGACTATCGCAATCCGCAGCAATTGCCCGAAGGAGCGGTGCTCGTAGTGGGCGCAGGCTCATCGGGTGTGCAGATCGCCGAGGAAATGATGCGTGCGGGCAAGCGTGTCTATCTATCGGTCGGGCCGCATGACCGCCCGCCGCGCGCGTATCGCAATCGTGACTTCTGCTGGTGGCTGGGTGTGCTGGGCCTCTGGGATATGGAGACCGCCGTGCCGGGCCGGGAACACGTGACGATCGCCGTGAGTGGTGCGCGCGGCGGCCATACCGTGAATTTCCGCAAGCTCGCGCACGAAGGTATGACGCTCGTGGGCTTGACCAAGGCTTTCAACGATGGCGTGGTGACGTTCGAAGCGGATCTCGCGACGCATCTTGCGAATGGCGACGCCAACTATCTTTCGCTGCTCGACGCTGCCGACGCCTACGTAACGCGCAACGGTCTCGATCTGCCGGAGGATCCTGAAGCTCGCGCCAGCGTGCCGGACCCCGAATGCGTGACCCAACCCATTCTGGAACTCGACCTGCGCGCGGCCGGTGTGACTTCGGTCGTCTGGGCCACCGGCTACGCCAACGATTACGGCTGGCTCCAGGTCAATGCCTTCGACGCCAAGGGCAAGCCGAAGCATCAACGCGGTGTGTCCAGCGAACCGGGCGTTTATTTCGTGGGCTTGCCGTGGCTCTCGCGGCGCGGTTCATCGTTCATCTGGGGCGTGTGGCACGACGCGAAACACGTTGCCGGCCATATCGCCACGCAGTCCCAATACCTCGACTATCGCGACGCCACGCAGCGTAAGCAGGGCGAGCAGAACACACCGGGCCGGCACGCAGAAGGCGTGGAAACCGGCTCGGAAATCAACAACGCAATGGGAGTCGTTTAAATGCCTACGCATACCCGTATCCGCATGTTCAACACCAAGGATACTTATCCGAATCAAACGCTCGACAATGATTTGTGCCAGGCCGTTCGCGCCGGCAATACCGTCTATGTGCGCGGCCAGGTGGGCACCGATTTCGACGGCAAGCTCGTCGGTCTGGGCGACCCGCGCGCGCAGGCCGAACAGGCGATGAAGAACGTCAAGCAATTGCTCGAAGAAGCTGGCAGCGATCTCACGCACATCGTCAAGACGACCACGTATCTGATCGATCCGCGCTACCGTGAACCGGTTTATCAGGAAGTGGGCAAATGGCTCAAGGGCGTGTTTCCGATTTCGACGGGTCTGGTGGTGTCGGCGCTCGGTCAGCCGCAATGGCTCATGGAGATCGACGTGATCGCCGTGGTTCCGGACGGCTGGACGCCGGTTCAGGCCTGAAAACAAGGTAGAAAATCAAGGAGAGCACGCCATGACCTTTTCGATTGTGGGCCGTTGCGCCGAAACCGGGCAGCTTGGCATCGCCATCAGCTCGTCGAGCATCGCGGTGGGGGCGCGCTGCCCTTGGGCGCGCGCGGGCGTGGGCGTGGTGGCCACGCAGAATGTGACGCTGCCCGCACTGGGCCCGCAGGTGCTCGATCTACTGGAGCATCAACAACTCGACCCCGCTGCCGCGCTGGACCGGGCGCTGAACTCGAACGGCTGGAGCCAGTATCGCCAGGTGACGGTGATCGACGTGCAGGGCCGCACGGCGTTTTTTAGCGGTAAGGAAGCGCTGGGCGTTTATCACGCTGTGGCGGGCGAGCAGTGCGTGGCGGCGGGCAATATGCTCGCGGGCCCCGAGGTCGTCGAGGCCATGGTGCAGGCCTTCGAAGGCGCGTCGGGCGTGCTGGCCGACCGGCTGCTGGCCGCCATGCACGCGGCCATGGCGGCAGGCGGCGAAGCGGGACCGGTGCATTCGGCGGCGCTGAAGATCGTCGACGACCATACCTGGCCCGTGGTCGATCTGCGCGTCGATTGGGCGGATCACGATCCGTTGGGCGAACTTGACCGTCTGTGGCAAGCCTATCGCCCGCAGATGCAGGACTATCTGACGCGTGCGCTGAATCCCACCGCCGCGCCAAGTTACGGAGTGCCAGGCGATGAATGAGCGAACCAGCCGCGCGTTGCTGGAACGGTTGATCGGCTTCGCGACGGTCAGCCGCGATTCGAACCTCGAATTGATCGCATTCATTGAACGCTATCTCGCGGAATACGGCATACGCAGCGAGCTTTTCTACAACGCCGAGCGCACCAAGGCCAATCTGTTTGCCACCATCGGCCCGCTGGATCGCGGCGGCGTGGTGCTTTCGGGGCACACGGACGTGGTTCCCGTGGACGGCCAGGCGTGGACGGTCGAGCCGTTTCGCCTGAGCGTGCGCGACGGTCGTCTCTACGGACGCGGTACGGCGGACATGAAGGGCTTTATCGCTTCCGTGCTGGCTGCCGTCCCCGACTTTCTGGCCGCCGATCTGAAAACACCGGTACATCTGGCGTTTTCGTATGACGAAGAAGTGGGTTGCCTTGGCGTGCGTCCGATGCTCGAAGAGCTGGCGAAGCGGCCACACAAACCGCTCCTGTGCCTGATCGGCGAGCCAACGGAACTGAAGCCCGTGCTGGGCCACAAGGGCAAGCTCGCGATGCGCTGCTGCGTGAAGGGCGCGGCCTGTCATTCGGCGTACGCACCTTACGGCGTCAACGCGATCCAGTACGCGGCCAGGTTGATCGGGCAACTCGACGAGATCGGTACGCGGCTTGCCCTCCCGGAACATCGTGACGAGCGCTTCGATCCGCCGTATTCAACCGTGCAAACGGGGCTCATCAAAGGCGGCCGCGCGCTCAATATCGTGCCGGCGGAATGCGAATTCGATTTCGAAGTGCGCGCGTTGCCGGGTTTCGAGGCGCAAACCGTCGCTGACGAACTAGAGCACTACGCGCAGACGGAATTATTGCCCGCCATGCGCGCCGTGCAGCCGGATACCGATATTCAATGGCAGCCGCTTGGCGAATACCCTGGGCTGGCGACGCCGCCTGAAAGCGAGGCCGCGCGTCTGCTCACGCACATCAGCGGTTCGACCGAATTCGGCACGGTAGCGTTCGGCACCGAAGGCGGGCTGTTCGAGCAGGCGGGCATTCCGACCGTGGTGTGCGGCCCCGGCAGCATGGACCAGGGCCACAAGCCCGATGAGTTCATTAGCGAGACACAGCTCGCAGATTGTGACGCCATGCTCGAACGACTCGCGCAATATCTCGCGCAATAAGCGCGATGTGCTCGATGTGCGGGGCAATCAGCCGCGCGCCTCGTGCAGGCTCGCGAGGCGTTCGCGGCAGAAGTCCACGAACAGCTGCGCGGGCTTGGTCAATTGACCCCGCTTCAGGCGCGCGCTCACGAGACCGGAGGTGGCCACGGGCTCGGCGATGTCGATCATGAGCACTTTCTGGCCGTCGTAAGTGCATTCGGAATGCGGGCGCGTGACGAGCAGCGAAAAGCCGAAACCCTGGCCAACCATGCCGCGCACCATTTCGATCGAAGGCGAGCCGAACACGATGTTGGGCGTAAGCCCCAGGTCGTGAAAGAGGCTGACGAAATAGGTGCGGCTGGGCTGCACGTCGAGCAGGATCATCGGCTCCGCGCTGAGGTCGCGTAGCGAAACATGGGTTTGACCCGCGAAACGATGATTGGCGGGGAGCAGCACATAGGGCTTTTGCGGCGGCATCAGCGGTTCGGTGGCGATGGTGCCGTCCAGTTCGTGATCGTAGAGAAAGGCCACGTCGAACGTGCCAGCGGTGAGACCCTGAACGAGTTCTTGCTGTTCGCCGTCACGAATGCGGATATTGACGCCGGGATAGCGCTCGCGAAAGCCCGCAATCAGTTGCGGCAGATAGAGCGGGGCGACGGTTTCGAAGCAGCCGATGTCGATCTGGCCTGTGATGACGTCGTTGTCAGCCAGCGCGTTCTGCTCGAATTCGTGCGCCATGCGTAGCAGTTCCTGCGCCTTGCGATAGAAGCGCGTGCCGCCCGGTGTGAGCGATACGCCTTGCGCGTGGTGGCGGATGAACAGCTTGACGTTGAAGCTTTCTTCCAGCCCTTTGATTGCGCTGGAAATGGAGGGCTGGGCAATATGAAGCTGGCGCGATGCCTCGGCCACGCTGCCGGCTTCGACGGTGGTCACGAAGTACTTGAGTTGTCGCAATGTATAGAAAGCCACCTGGACCTCTGCTGCATGGCCGCGCTCACCTAGGTGGGCGGCTTGATGAATCGGTTCGAAATGCGCAGTGTTTTAAAGCGCGGAGTAAGGCGTTTTTTGCCGTTACCTTACCCTGGTAGCGCAGCCGGAAAAAAACCTTTTTGCATAGTTTTATCGTATGACCCGAGAATATTTTTATTCATTTTCCTTTGCCAGAAAATGACGCACCATCGCCGCTAACCCTTGCTTTTCCCTATGAACAAGGGCTGCCAAGGCCGCCCTACAGGAGTCCAGCATGTTTGATCTCGGCTATTGGCAGCGCCGCGCTGCCGGGCAGGTTTTCATCGACCAGGCGCTGATTGGCGGCCGGCGCGTGGCGGCTGTTTCCGGCGCCACGTTCGACGCCGTGAATCCGGCCACGAACCGCCTGCTCGCGCGCGTCGCGGCATGCGACGAGGCGGATGTCGATCTTGCCGTGCGCGCCGCGCGCGAAGCTTTCGACAAAGGCGTCTGGTCACGCACGCCGCCCGTCGAACGCAAGAAAGTGCTGCTGCGTCTGGCTGAATTGATGCTCGCGAATCGCGAGGAACTCGCGCTGCTCGATTCGTTGAACATGGGCAAACCGGTGGCGGATGCCTGGAACATCGATGTGCCGGGCGCCGCGCACGTGTTCGCCTGGTATGGCGAGTCGCTCGACAAACTCTACGATCAGGTCGCGCCCACGGCCCCCAATGCGTTCGCGACCATCACGCGCGAGGCGCTGGGCGTGGTGGCGGCCGTCGTGCCGTGGAATTTCCCGCTCGATATGGCCGCCTGGAAACTCGCGCCGGCGCTGGCCGCGGGCAACAGCGTGGTGCTCAAGCCTGCGGAGCAGTCGCCGTTTTCCGCGCTGCGCCTGGCTGAACTCGCGCTGGAAGCCGGTTTGCCAGAGGGCGTGCTGAACGTCGTGCCGGGTCTGGGAGAGCAGGCGGGGCGTGCTCTCGGTCTGCATCCCGATGTGGATTGCCTGGTCTTTACAGGCTCGACCGAGGTCGGCAAATACTTCATGCGTTACGCGGCCGAGTCAAATCTCAAGCAGGTCTGGCTCGAATGTGGCGGCAAAAGCCCGAACCTGATTTTCGAAGATTGCGGCGATCTCGATCTTGCCGCTGAAAAAGCGGCCTTCGGCATCTTTTTCAATCAGGGCGAAGTTTGCTCGGCGAATTCGCGCCTGTATGTGCAGCGCTCGATTCAGGACGACTTCATTGAACGGCTGTTGAGCAAGGCGCGCGACTGGATGCCGGGCGATCCGCTCGACCCCGCAAGCCGTGCAGGCGCAATCGTCGATGCGGGGCAGACTACGCGCATCGTGAATGCGATCGAACGGGCCCAGCGCGATGGCGCAAGACTGCTCAAAGGCGGCAAGCGTCTGAGTTTCAATGGTTCGGACAATTTTATCGAGCCGACGATCTTTACCGGCGTGCGCAACGACATGCCGATCGCGCGCGAAGAAGTGTTCGGCCCGGTGCTGGCAATCAGCGCCTTCGACACGGAAGAGGAGGCGCTGCGCCTCGCCAATGACAGCGTGTACGGTCTCGCGGCCTCGCTGTGGACAGACAATCTTAATCGTGCGCATCGCGTGGCGCGTGCGCTGAAGGCGGGTACGGTGTCGGTGAATACCGTGGATGCGCTGGATGTGAGCGTGCCGTTCGGCGGCGGCAAACAATCGGGCTTTGGCCGCGATCTCTCGCTACATTCGTTCGACAAATACACGCAGTTGAAGACGACCTGGATCCAGTTGCGCGGTTGATGCAGGACAGCAGACCGACTGCGTTAAGAACGCAGCCGGTCTGATCAAAGCAGAAGTGTCATGAAGTGTCATGCAGGCGAAAACGTCAATCAGTAATCCGAATCGATGGGTGAAAGAGCCCATGCAGGAGACAGTATCGTGGCCAGTACGGATAGCAGTAACGCGCAGTTGATCGAGAAACACACCATCGGCTATGTGCCGCCCGAGGATCGTCACGGCAAGGTCCGCGATCTTTTCACGCTCTGGTTCGGCGGCAATATCGCGCCGCTGCCTATCGTCACGGGCGCGCTCGGTGTACAGATGTTCCACCTGAATCTGTTTTGGGGAATTATTGCGATCGTTGTTGGGCAGGCAGTGGGCGGCGTGCTGATGGCGCTGCATTCGGCTCAGGGGCCGCAGATGGGCATCCCGCAGATGATTCAAAGCCGCGCGCAGTTTGGCTCATGGGGCGCGCTGCTCGTGACGGTAATTGCGGGCGTGATGTATGTGGGCTTTTTTGCTTCGAATATTGTGCTTGCCGGCAAGTCGCTGCACGGGATCGAGGCGTCCGTTTCGGTGCCGGTGGGTATCGTGATCGGTGCGGTGGGATCGGGGCTGATCGGCATCATCGGATATCGATTCATCCACTTCCTCAATCGCATCGGCACGTGGGTGCTGGGTATCGGCATTTTCGTGGGCTTTGCGTATATTTTCACGCACGTGTCGACCGCCGATTTCCTCACACGTGGCGGCTTCAATATTGCCGGCTGGCTCGCGACGGTTTCGCTCTCCGCGCTGTGGCAAATTGCGTTTGCGCCGTATGTCTCGGACTACTCGCGTTATCTGCCCGAAGACGTGCGCGTATCGTCGACGTTCTGGGCCACCTGGCTCGGTTGCACGATAGGCTCGACGCTCGCGTTCGTATTCGGCGCGGTGGCGGTGCTCGCCGTGCCGCCTGGCGCGGACACGATGGACGCGGTCAAGCTCGCAACGGGGCCGCTCGGTCTGCCGATGCTGGTGTTGTTTCTGCTGAGTGTCATCAGCCATAACGCGTTGAATCTCTATGGGGCAGTGCTTGCGAGCATCACGTCCATCCAGACGTTTGCCAGCCGCTGGATTCCTACGGCCAATGCCCGGGCGGTGTTTTCAGTGGTGATCCTCGTTTCGTGCTGTTACGCGGCGATTGGCGCGTCGACCAATTTCGTCAGTAACCTGGTCGATCTGGTGCTGGCGCTGCTGGTTGTGCTGGTGCCGTGGACGGCGATCAACCTGATTGATTTCTACGTGATTCACAAAGGCAAATACGACGTCGCCTCCATTTTCGAAGCCGATGGCGGGATCTATGGCCGTTTCAACCCGCAAGCCTTGATTGCCTACGCCGTGGGTATCGCCGTGCAGATTCCGTTCATGAACACGCCGATGTACGCGGGCCCGGTGCCCCAATACCTGGATGGCGCGGACTTGTCCTGGGTGATAGGACTGGTGCTCACTTCGCCGCTGTATTACTGGCTCGCGACGCGCGACACGGCTTATCGCCGTCGGGTCGATGCGGGAGCAGGGGCGGCATTGCGATAAAAATTGAATTCAATCGCCGGTTTGTACACAGGTTAGATAACGCCGCTTCGCCTTGAAGCGGCGTTTTTTGTTTTGGGGCTCAAGCCTTTAGCAACGCCCGCAAAGCCCCTTCACGCAAGCCACGGCATCTCTTCTTACGATTCCATGCAGGTATGGTGCGCCGCACTATCTAACCCTCGACAAAATCCACCATACCTACAGAGTATGGAAACCGGTGTCCAAAAGTATTGGACGGTCCATTTGGCCGGGGCGTATAAAACCATTCCATGAACTCCACGCATGCAACGCCCGCCATGACCTCAGTGACGATTGAACGCATCGAAACCCGCCTCGTTGATCTGCCGACGATCCGCCCGCACAAATTGTCGGTTGCGACGATGTACGGGCAAACCCTGATGCTGGTAAAGATCTATTGCAGCGATGGCGTGACCGGCATCGGCGAGGGCACCACGATCGCAGGTATGGCCTACGGCCCCGAAAGCCCGGAAGCGATGAAGGTGGCTATCGATACCTACTTTGCGCCCGCGATGATCGGCCAGGACGCCACGCGCATCCAGGCGCTGATGGCATATCTGAGCAAGCTGGTGAAGGTGAACCACTTTTCGAAGAGCGCGCTGGAAACCGCGTTACTCGACGCGCAGGGCAAGCGCCTGGGCGTGCCGGTGAGCGAACTGCTGGGCGGCCGCCGTCGTGACCGGTTGCCGGTTGCGTGGACGCTGGCTTCGGGCGACACGGCAAAAGATATCGCTGAAGCCGAGCACATGCTCGAAGTGCGCCGCCATAACGTCTTCAAGCTGAAGATCGGCGCGAAGGCGCTGGAAACCGATATCAAGCACGTTGCCGAAATCAAGAAGGCGGTGGGCGACCGCGCTGCCGTGCGTGTCGACGTGAATATGGCGTGGAGCGAAACGCAGGCTGCGCGTGCGATTCCCGCGCTGGCCGATGCGGGCTGCGAACTGGTCGAGCAACCGGTGGCGTCGGCCGCAGCGCTTGCGCGTCTGATGCGCCGTTTCCCCGTCGCGCTGATGGCTGACGAAATCCTGCAAGGCCCGGAAAGCGCCTTCGACATCGCGAAGAATAACGGCGCGGATGTCTTCGCGATCAAGATCGAGCAGAGCGGCGGCTTGTTCGCTGCCCAACGCGTGGCCGCGATTGCAGACGCCGCAGGCATTGAACTGTATGGCGGCACCATGCTCGAAGGCGCATTCAGCACGGTCGCATCGGCGCATCTCTTTGCGAGCTTCGCCAACCTGCAGTGGGGCACCGAATTGTTCGGACCGCTACTTATCACCGAAGAGATTCTGACGAAGCCGCTCGATTACAGCGATTTCGCGCTGACCGTACCCAGCGGCCCGGGTCTGGGCATCGAGCTGGACGAAGCGAACGTTGAGCGCTTTACGCGCGACGGCCTGAAGAAAGTCACGAAGTAACCCGAATCACGTAACAGGACGCAGACAATGCTTTTCCACGTACGCATGGATGTGAATATCCCGGCCGATATGCCCGCCGAGATCGCCAACGAGATCAAGACGCGCGAGAAGGCCTATTCGCAGGAACTGCAGCGCAGCGGCAAGTGGCGCCATATCTGGCGACTGGTCGGCGAATACGCGAATTACAGTATTTTCGATGTCGAAAGCAACGCGGAACTGCACGATATTCTCACCGCGCTGCCGCTGTTTCCGTACATGAAGATTTCGGTGACGCCGCTGTGTCGCCACCCGTCGTCGGTTCGCGACGACGACGCCTGAAGCTAAAAAACCATTCAGGCGATTTTCCCCAAAATACAAGTGTGGAGACACTAATCATGAGCGTCAAAGTATTCGAAACCGCAGAAGTTCAGGACTTGCTCAAGGCCGCAGCGAATCTCGAAGGCAGCAACGGCAGCGCGCGTTTCCAGCAGATCGTGCACCGCCTGCTGGGCGATCTGTTCAAGGCCATTGACGATCTCGACATCACGCCCGATGAAGTCTGGGCGGGTGTGAACTACCTGAACAAGCTGGGCCAGGATGGGGAAGCGGCGCTGCTTGCGGCGGGCCTGGGTCTGGAAAAATACCTCGATATCCGCATGGATGCGGAAGACAAGGCAGTCGGTCTGGACGGCGGCACGCCGCGCACGATCGAAGGCCCGCTCTATGTGGCCGGCGCACCGGTGCGCGATGGCGTGGCGAAGATCGACTTCGACGAAGACGCCAACGCCGGCCCGCTGGTGATTCGCGGCACGGTCAAGGGCACGGACGGCAAGCCTATTGCGAACGCCGTGGTCGAATGCTGGCACGCCAATTCCAACGGTTTCTATTCGCACTTTGACCCGACCGGCAAGCAAACCGACTTCAACCTGCGCGGCGCGGTGAAGACGGGCGCAGACGGCGTGTACGAATTCCGCACGCTTATGCCGGTGGGCTACGGCTGCCCGCCGCACGGCGCCACGCAGCAATTGCTCAACGGTCTGGGCCGTCACGGCAACCGTCCCGCACATGTGCACTTCTTCGTCACGAGCGGCGATCATCGCAAGCTCACCACCCAGTTCAATATCGAAGGCGATCCGCTGATCTGGGATGACTTCGCTTACGCCACGCGCGAAGAACTGATTCCGCACGTTGTCGAGAAAACCGGCGGCGCAGCGCTTGGCCTCAAGGCCGATACCTACAAGCACATCGAATTCGACGTCACGTTGACGCCGCTGCTGCAAGGCAAGGACAACCAGATCGTCCAGCGTCCGCGCGCAGCGGCCGAGGCTACTGCCACCGCCTGAACGCCTCACACGGCGGCAGCCGCCAGCATAGTTCGCGCTGCCGCCATCCCCAGATTCCCCCGCGAGAACCCGTTCGCCACCGATGCATGCGTCCCGTGCAGGGATCGGTGTAAGCATAGGGAGAGGAAACATGTCCGCCATCATCGACAAAGCCAACGAACTCGACCATCTGCTGGCCACCGCCGTGCAGGACGACAGGCAAGCCGGGATTTTCCGCTGCCGTCGCGATATCTTCACTAACCCCGAATTGTTCGATCTGGAGATGAAACATATCTTCGAGAGCAACTGGGTGTATCTGGCGCATGAAAGCCAGATTCCGAATAACAACGATTACTACACGACGTGGATCGGTCGCCAGCCCATCGTCATTACGCGCGACAAGACCGGTGAGTTGAACGCGGTGATCAATGCCTGCGCGCACAAGGGCGCGATGTTGTGCCGTCGCAAGCACGGCAACAAAGGCAGCTTTACCTGCCCGTTCCACGGCTGGACCTTCTCGAACACCGGCAAGCTGCTCAAGGTGAAGGACGAGAAAACCACGGAATATCCCGTGCAATTCAACACGCATGGCTCGCACGATCTGAAGAAAGTTGCGCGTTTCCAGAACTATCGCGGTTTCCTTTTCGGCAGCCTCAATGCGGATGCGATGCCACTAGAAGAATATCTGGGCGAAGCGCGCGTCATCATCGACCAGATCGTCGATCAGGCGCCCGGCGGTCTGGAAGTGCTGCGCGGCAATTCCTCGTATGTGTACGAGGGCAACTGGAAAATGCAGATGGAAAACGGTTGCGACGGTTATCACGTCAGCACCGTGCACTGGAATTACGCCGCCACCATGGGCCGCCGCAAGGAAGAGGGCACCAAGGCTGTCGATGCGAATAGCTGGAGTAAGTCGGTGGCGGGCGTCTATGGCTTCGAGCACGGCCATATTCTGCTGTGGACCCAGACGATGAATCCGGAAGTGCGTCCGGTTTATCACCAGCGCGACGAAATCAAGGCGCGCGTGGGCGAAGTCGCTGCCGATTTCATCGTCAACCAGACGCGCAATCTGTGCCTTTATCCGAATGTGTTTCTGATGGATCAATTCAGTACGCAGATTCGCGTGGTGCGTCCGATCAGCGTCGACAAAACCGAAGTATCGATTTTCTGCTTCGCACCGAAGGGTGAGAGCGCAACGGATCGCGCCACGCGCATCCGCCAGTACGAAGACTTCTTCAACGTCTCCGGCATGGGCACTGCTGACGATCTGGAAGAGTTTCGCGCCTGCCAGAACGGCTATGCCGGCATCACGGCAATGTGGAACGATCTGTCGCGCGGCGCGCCGCTGTGGGTCGAAGGCCCCGACGAGAACGCGAAGAAGATGGGCCTTAAACCGCTTATCTCGGGCGAGCGTAGTGAAGACGAAGGTCTTTTCGTGTGCCAGCACGAATACTGGGTGCACACGATGCAAGACGCGCTGGAGAAAGAACGCGAGGAGTCCGTAGCATGAGCTTCGATTATCAAACCCTGTGTGCGGTGCTCTATCGTGAGGCGCGCCTGCTCGACGACCGTCAGTGGGACGAATGGCTCACCTGCTACACCGAGGACGTCACCTACTGGATGCCGGCGTGGGACGACGACGACCAGCTCACCGACGACCACGAAAGCCAGATCTCGCTGATGTACTACCCGGATCGCGGCGGCCTGGAAGACCGCGTGTTCCGTATCAAGACCGAACGCAGCGGCGCATCCACGCCGGAGCCGCGCACGAGCCACAACGTCAATAACGTGGAAGTGCTGGCCACGCGCGATAACGAAGTGGATCTGCGCTACAACTTCCAGACGCTCAACCATCGCTACCGTACGACGGATTTTTTCTACGGCACGATGTTCGTTACGTTGCGTCTCGTCGAAGGTCAGTGGTTGATCGCCTATAAAAAGATCGTGCTGAAAAACGACTATATCCGGCAGGTTCTCGACGTTTACCACGTGTAATTAACGCGCGACGTCGAACGCATCAATATCAGGTAGTTGGAGGAGGTCCCTATGTCCAGTTTCAATATTGCGCTGAATTTCGAGGATGGCGTTACGCGCTTCATCGAATGCAAGGCCGGCGAGAAAGTCCTCGACGCGGCATTTCGCGCCCGCATCAATCTGCCGATGGATTGTTCCGACGGCGTGTGCGGCACCTGCAAATGCAAGGCCGAAAGCGGCAACTATGACCTTGGCGACGACTATATCGAAGACGCCCTGAGCGACGATGAAAAAGACGGCGGTCTCGTGCTCACGTGCCAGATGGTGCCGCAAAGCGATTGCGTCATTGCGGTGCCGGCCTCGTCGGCGGTATGCAAGACGGGGCAAAGCAAATGCGCCGCGAAAGTCGCAAAGATCGAATTGCATAACGACGCGGCGGTCGTGCTGGAATTGGACGTCGAAGAAAACGCCCCCGTGTTTCTGCCGGGCCAGTACGTGAATATCGACGTGCCCGGCAGCGCTCAGCATCGCTCGTATTCGTTTTCATCGGCGCCTGGCGATTCGAAGCTCAGCTTTCTCATCAAGAAGATTCCCGGCGGCGTGATGAGCAGCTGGCTCGAAGCTGCAAAGACGGGCGACAAGCTCGAACTGATCGGGCCGCTTGGCAGCTTTTATTTGCGTGACGTGCAGCGCCCGTTGCTGTTTCTCGCGGGCGGCACGGGGCTCGCGCCGTTTCTCTCGATGCTGGAAGTGCTGGCGCGCGCGAATTCGCAGCAGAAGGTGCATCTGATCTATGGCGTGACGCGCGATCTCGATCTCGTGCAGGTCGAAGCTATTGAAGCCTATACGGCGAAGCTGGCCAATTTCAGCTTCAGCACCGTGGTGGCGGACGAAGCGTCGAATCATCCGCGCAAAGGCTGGGTCACGCAGCATATTCCCGCCGATGCCCTCAACGATGGCGATGTCGACGTGTATCTGTGTGGACCGCCGCCGATGGTCGATGCGGTGCGCAAGCATTTCGACGATAACGGCGTGAAGCCCAACAGCTTCCACTACGAAAAATTCACGCCCAACGTCGCACCGAAGGCGGCAGCATGAGCGCACAACGTTTTGCGGGCAAAGTGCTGGTCGTCACCGGCGCAGCGCAGGGCATCGGGCGCGGCGTGGCGCTGCGGGCGGCGGCGGAAGGCGGCAAGGTGCTGTTCGTCGACCGTGCCGATTTCGTGGCCGAAGTCGCGGCTGAAGCAGGCGGCGATCACACTGCAGGTTTCGTCGCGGACCTCGAAACCTACGAAGGTGCGCGCGCAACCATGGCATTCGCCGTGGAGAAGTTCGGCGGCATCGACATTCTGATCAACGGCGTGGGCGGCGCGATCCGCATGCGTCCGTTTGCGGAGTTCGAGCCCGAGCAGATCGACGCGGAAATCCGCCGCTCGCTCATGCCCACGCTTTACACCTGTCACGCGGTGCTGCCGCATCTGCTGGCGCGCGGCGGCGGCACTATCGTCAATATCTCGTCGAATGCCACGCGCGGGATTCGCCGCGTGCCGTATTCGGCGGCGAAGGGTGGTGTGAATGCGATTACGCAGGCGCTGGCGATGGAGTACGCGGAACACAATATCCGCGTAGTGGCGACGGCGCCGGGCGGCACCAGCGCGCCGCCGCGCCGCGTGCCGCGCAATGCCGCAGGCGATAGCGAACAGGAAAAAGCGTGGATGAACGAAGCCGTTCATCAGGTAACCGAATCGACCTTTTTCAAGCGCTATGGCAGCATCGACGAGCAGGTCGCGCCGATCCTGTTCCTCGCGTCGGACGAAGCGAGCTATATCACCGGCTCGGTATTGGCGGTGGCAGGCGGCGATACGGGTTGACCCGTGAGCCAAAGAGCCCCTGAAAATCAGCCTTTTTTGGCGTGAGCCTCGCGATCGGTCGGCGCGAGGTACGCCATGCCTTGCTCGTCGTAGAGGTCGTAAATCAGTTGCAGCATGCGCTGCAGATCCTCGGATTCGTCGAGCATGCGCATGCTCATGATGATTGGCGACACCAGATTGGCGTCGTCGAGATCCTTGTAGAGGACGTCGTCGCGCTTGAGGCCGTAGACGCTCTTCGGCACGATCGAAATCCCTTCTCCCGCCGCCACGAGGCCCAGCGCCACCTGCAATTCGCGCGTCTCCAGCACGCGGCCCGGCTTGAGCGCGCGATCGTGAAAGGCCGCCAGCACCTGATCCGCGTAACTGGGGCGCGGCGACTTCGGGAAAATAATCAGCGTTTCGTTGAGCAGGTCGTGCAGCGACAGTTCGGCTTTCGCGTCGCCCAGCGCATGGCCCTGCGGTAGCGCCACGATCATGCGCTCCTCGCGCAGCACCACGCGGCGGATGCTCGGATCGTCCAGCCGGATGCGCCCAAATCCCACGTCGATACGGCCTTCCTTGAGCGCCTTGATCTGGTCCATCGTCGACATTTCGTTCAGGCTCAATTCGACCTCGGCATGCTGCTGCCGATAGCGCCGGATGATTTTCGGCAGCATCCCGTATAGCGTCGAGCCGACGAAACCCACCGACAGATTGCGCTCGATCTTGCCGACCCGGCGCGTCATCGATTCGAGTTCCGCGGTTTGTGCGAGCAGCTGTGAGGCGTGCTGATAGAAGAAGCGTCCGGTATCGGTGAGCTTGAGCGGGCGCGAATTGCGCTCAAATAGCTGCACGCCGAGGATTTCCTCGAGCTGCTGGATCTGTCGGCTCAGCGGCGGCTGCGCGATATGCAGCCGTTGCGCCGCGCGCGTGAAGCTGCGCTCTTCGGCGACGGCCACGAAGTAGCGAAGATGGCGCAACTCCATGTTCCAACCTCTGGGATATTGATTCGTTACAAAAGGGCGCTCAGACGCATCTCATTATACCTGCGAGGCATGGTGTTTCATGGCGTCACCGTCCCAATAATAGTTGAAATTTTCAACTATTTGTCTATACTCCGATGCGTCGTCGGCCAGGTTTCAACCTTCATCCGGCTTTCATCTTTGGAGCGCGCTCTTGTCTTCCGGCTTGCATCCCGGCTTTCTCACCTTCAGGCTCGATCTCGCGAGCGCGCTGCTGAGCGAGCGCGCCAATGCGATCTACCGCGAGCGGTGGGGCCTGGACGTGCGAGCGCTGCGCGTGCTGCGGCTCGTCTGCGCCGAAACGGGCATCACGCCCAAGACCGTTTCGCAGCGCGCGTTGATCGAGAAAACGCTGCTGTCGAAAACGCTCGCCGAACTTGAAGCGCGCGGCCTGATCGTGCGCGATACCCACGCGCAGGACCGCCGCAGCATCGCGCTGAGCGGCACGCCCGAGGGCGTCGACGTGGCGCAGGCATCGGCGAAAGTCGGCGCGGATCTGGAAGGCGAACTGGCCGCTGCCTTGACGGCGAACGAACGCAAGACGCTCGACCGTCTGCTCGAAAAGCTTTCGGACAGCTTGCTCAACGGCGCGGCCTAGCCCGTGCGCCCTCGATCGGCAAGCCCCACAATCCCAGGAGTCACCATGACCAGATTGATCGATACGCTCGCGCCCGCCATCGGCGCGCTGTTGCCTGAACTGGAGACGATCTACAAGGACCTGCACGAGCATCCGGAACTCTCGATGCAGGAATTCCGTACCGCGAAGATCGTCGCCGATTACGTGGAAAAACTCGGCTACGAGGTCACGCGCGAAGTCGGCGTGACGGGCGTGGTTGCAATCCTGCGCAACGGCGCGGGCCCGGTCGTGATGCTGCGCGCCGATATGGATGCGCTGCCGATGGCCGAAGACACCGGCCTGCCGTACGCCAGCAAGGTGGTGACAAAAGACGAGGACGGCGTGCAGGTGGGCGTGGCGCATAGCTGCGGGCACGACATGCATGTGACCTGGCTGCTGGGCGTCGCACGCCTGATGGCCGAGCATCGCGGCGCCTGGAACGGCACGCTCATGGCGGTATTCCAGCCCGGCGAGGAAGTGGGGCGCGGGGCGCGCAGCATGGTCGACGACGGCATGATCACGCGCTTCCCGAAACCCGACGTGATCTTGGGCCAGCACGTGATGGTGGGCGCGGCGGGCACGGTGGGGTATCGCAGCGGCACGATTCTTTCGGCGGGCGACAGCCTCAAGGTCAAACTGTTCGGGCGCGGATCGCACGGGTCGCAGCCGCAGACTTCGATCGATCCGGTGATCATGGCGGCGTCCACTACGCTGCGTTTGCAGACCATCGTGTCGCGCGAAATCTCGCCGCGCGACAGCGCCGTGCTGACGATCGGCAGCCTGCAGGCTGGCACCAAGGAAAACATCATCCCCGACGACGCTACGCTCAAGCTCAACGTGCGCACCTACGATGAAGACGTGCGCGAGTACATGCTGGGCGCGATCCGCCGCATCTGCTGCGCCGAATGCACGGCGTCCAACGCGCCGCGCGAGCCGGAGTTCACCACGCTCTCCAGCTACCCGCTGACCGTCAACGACGACGCCACCACGGAGCGTCTGCGCACGGCCTTCGAAGCGCAGTTCGGCGAGCGCGCGTACGAGACGGAACCGGCGGCGGCCAGCGAAGACTTCAGCGTGTTCGGCCGCGAGTGGGGCGTGCCTTACGCGTTCTGGTTCATCGGCGGCACTGACCGCGAGGTGTTCGAAAAAGCCCGCGCAGAAAAGAAGATCAACCAGATTCCGAGCAATCACTCGCCGCGTTTCGCGCCGGTGATCGACCCGACGCTGCGCACCGGCCTGGAAGCGATGCTCTGCGCAGCGGGCGCATGGCTGGGCCACGACGCCGCAGCAGCGGATCAACCGATGAGCGAGGCGGCGTGAGCATGGCATTGGGCGCGCACGTTAGCGCGCATATGAACGCCCACACCGCGTACACGGCGCTCGATCTCATCGGCACCTTTGCCTTTGCGATCTCGGGCGCTGTTGCGGCGCGGCAGCGGCGGCTGGATCTGTTCGGCATCCTCGTCGTGACCTTCATGGTGGCGTGCGGCGGCGGTATCGTGCGCGATGTCTGTATCGGCGCGATTCCGCCTGCGGGGCTGTCGAACTGGGCCTATATGGCGGTGACGGTGCTGGCCGCGCTGCTGACCATCGTCGCCTATCCGCAGGTGCGGCGGCTGCGTCATCCGGTGTTGTTCTTCGACGCGATCGGCCTTGGCCTGTTCGCGGTGGCGGGCGCGCAAAAGACGTGGATCTGGACCGATAGCGCGGAAACGGCCATCGTGCTCGGCATGGTGAGCGCGGTGGGCGGCGGCGTGCTGCGCGACATCATGTTGTCGCGTGTGCCGGCGATCCTGGAGCGCGAGATTTACGCGTCGGCGGCGCTGCTGGGTGCGGCGTTGCAGGTCGGGCTGACGTATATGGACTGGTCGACGTTCTGGACGCCGTGGGTTGCGACGCTTGGCTGCGTGGCGCTGCGTCTGGCTTCCCTGTATTTCGGCTGGCGTTTGCCGGTGTTCCATTCGCGCGAGGTCAAGAAGCGGATTCGCGCGATGGAGCAGGAAGCGTTGGAGGCCGGCGAGGATGCGCGGCACGACGGGCGCTAGATGCGCCGTGCGTGCCGTGAAAAGCCTTAGAACGTGATATCCGCCGTTCGTACGGCGCTAATGCGCGGCCCAAAGCTGCGCATGCTCGACAGCGTCTGGTTGTGGTGCTCGCGAATCGTCGCTGCCGTGGCGTGCGATTTGTCGTGCGTGGTGTGCGCATCGGCGACGAGCGTCACCGTGAAACCGTTGGCGGCGGCGCGGCGCGTGGTCGTATCGACGCAGAATTCCGTGGCGTAGCCGCAGATCACCACATGTTTGATCGCGTGCTCTTCAAGCAGCGCGCCCAGCGCCGTGTTCAGGAACGAATCGGGCGTGCGCTTGCTCACAAAATAGTCGCTGGCCTGCGCTTGCGCGGCATCGGCGATTTTCCAGGCTTCGCTGCCGGGCGCGAGTTCTTCGTCCTCGTGCTGGATGAAGACCACCGGCACGCGGGCGGCGCGGGCGCGCTCCGTCAACTGAAAGACGTTGGCGGAGATAGCGGCCGCGTCGCCCGGCAGCGGATCGGTGGCGACTAGTCCGTTCTGGAAATCGATGACGAGCAATGCAGTAGTCATAAAACAGTTCCCCTGGAAAGAGCCGATTCTATCTGCTCGCTTTCTCCTGAAACAGCGCCAGCCCCACCAGGCTGACAATTCCACATCCCAGCACGTACCACGCGGGCGCGAACAGCAAGCCGCCAGCGTCGTCGTCGCCACGCTCACCAACGAGAGGGCCGCACGCGCGGCTCACGATGGACTTACACTCGGCTGGATGAACGACGAAACCGCCGGGCAATGGGCCGCCAACCAGCCGAGCGTACAGCAACAACCTAAGAGCAGCCTAGCGCGCTGCTGTCGTCGCACTTAAGTCGATCTAAGAGCTTGGACATATTGTCTACAACTTTGGATTGGCATTTGATCTGTACCTCGTCCCCCTCATTTCGAGATACGGCTACACCGTATCTAGGCACTGGAGACTCAGTTGCATCGTAGTTTCGAAATATTGAATATTTATAATCTGACTTGATGAATGAGACTCGCGTATATTCAACGCTCGGTCGAAAGTAGTGATTGTATAAAAAATCATTCCCATTGCTCGCTGTTGCTACATAAGACATTTCTATTTTTCCGGGGGATCCAAATCTGTAAGTTATAGTTTGAGGGTGGTTGTTCATGCATAAAGCGACTGACTTTGATTTTGAAGTGGAGCACGAAAAAATCACCGTCTCTGCAGAGGAGCATAATGAGGGCGTGGCTTGAGTTGCATCACATATTGCGAAAAAAAATAAAATTACAATCTTTGATAATTTTTTTTGTGAATGCATTTTTATCCCAAATCCCTGTAATTATTCGCGATGATTGTGTCGTAACCTTGTTGAGCAGGGCCATTGTATCGAACTGCAAACCCGTGCCAGTTTTTGTTGCATATTGCCGCCTTTAGAACGGGGTCTGCCTTGATAAATGACACAAAGGCCCGAAGCTGATTGGCCTCTGATTCGCTTACTGATTCGACGTAGTCTTTTACACTCTGAAATCCTGCCGCCCTGAAATTTTTTCCCAGTATTTGAAATCGCCCCCAAGACGCGGAACGCAGCGCCGCGTCTGGGTCGAGTGCATAAGCCTCCAGTAGCTTCTCGTATTGAATCGATTTTGTCCCGTAACCACCTTGCACGGCATTGGAAATGCGGGAATGACTTTGATCATATATTCCGTGGGTGGCGTGATGAAATAAGTGTCGCTCAAAGAGAATTGCAGGTACCGGGTCATCCCCGGACGCTAGATCTTGACCGGGTTTAAAGTACGGACCCGATGAGCCGGTTTCGGTTTTTGCAACGGCCTTGATCGCCCGTGCTTCACAACCTAGTTCTGTCGCTGCATCCGTGTAGTCCTTTTCAGTAAGGGATTGCCCATTGGATTTATGCAAGAACTGGATTTCGATTCGTTGTCCCTGAATAGTAATGACTGGGTGCGCCGCACAGTTAGCAAAATTCCCCACCAACCCAACCGGATGGATATGCCACACAACCGCGCTGGCCGGAAAGCCATTGACCGTCTGGACCTTGTCCCACCATTGCAGTTTCTTGATGCGCTCCATTTCGGTCGTCCAGGTGGGCTTGCCGACTTCGCCCATGAGCGGCAGGAATTTTTCCCACTTGCCCATATTGCCGCCCCATTCGCTCTCATAGCGGAACATCAGGTGCGAGATGCTTCCGGCGAGCCACGGAACCGTCAATGTGCGGCGTAGATCAGCGGGCTTCACGGTTGCGCTGCCGTCGCCCTGGCGCTTCGCTGCCTTCTCCAGCTTGCCGATAAGCGCGCCAGCGTTTACGTTCGCGGCGATGACGCTGAATTCCTTCTCGTCGTCGCCCTCAGTCAGCCGCGTTGTTTCGAACAGGTTGCGCCGGTACATGTCGAGCAACGGCACGTCCGTGGTGTCCACCGTTTCGAACCCCGGCCACGCCCACGGGCTTTGCCATTGCGTGCCGGGATGGCCCTTTTCGCATATCCATCCAGAGAACGTCCTGCCGTCGCTGTCGCCCGCCTCGACGGACCACCATAGGGTGTCCTGTTCGTCCGTTGCCCTGTCAATTTCGCGTCCCTGGTCAAGCTGCGTGCGCGAGAATACCTGCGGGAATTCGACCGTCGAGCCGCCGGCACTGGCAAGCTGCAACGGGAAATCCGTCCAGGTTGGAAGGGACGCGCCAGCAACCTTGCCCGCATACTTCGTGCGCTCCACCCACAGCGGACTGCCTACTGGCGTACCACTGGCTGGATGGCTTTGCGAATGACCGTGAGCGTGACCGTGGGCATGCGCGGCTGGCTGTGCAGCAGGCCGCGTTGGCTGAACCTTTGCCCAGAGTCCCTTGCCGGGGTCTCCCTGCTTACCTGTCGCAAGCGCCAGCGTCAGCCCCGCAAGCCCAGTGTTGGCCTTCGGATCGGCTGGCTTGACAAGCTTTGCGCCCTGCTGGATCAGCAGTAGTGTTTTTCCGCTTTCCGGCAGTTTCTTCGCCCGCTCCTGGCTGCGCTTGATGAAATCCGCAATCTGCGCCCCGGTAAAGACTTCGACGTGTAGCAGGGGGCGGATGCGTTGAGGCGGTAGCCGGCTCGCTTCGGTGGAGTTCTGGTACTCGCCCAGGTAGCCCACCACGTCGCCCGCCTTGACAGGGAACGGCTTGTCGAGCACGACCACCGTATCCAGCGGTTGCGGTTCGATTACCGCGTCGAGTTCGTCCAGATGCACCCAGCCCGTCGCGGCGCGCGGATCAGGTGTGCCGCCTGCCACGGAGGCGACCGGCGCACCCTTCGTCACGACAGCGATCTGCGCCCAGCCCCTGGCCGCGTTGCCGACGATCTTCAGTTCACCGCCACGCGGCAGGAGGCCAATGACATTGCCGGACGCACGATCGCGGATGCCGATACCAGGGGCACACTGCGGGGCGCTTGCTGCACCGCCTGGCGGCACGGTATAGCGCACCTGGTCCGGATACGTCGTGAGTGCGTCAATACTGTCCGGCGTCGGTCCTGTTGCCACACCGCCAAGCATCGCGCTACCGCCCGGCGCAGCCGTATTCAGCGCAGTTGATGACGTGCGGAGATTGAGCGGTGCGTTCAGTGACCGGGGCTGGGCCTGCTGGTCTTTTGCTTTCGCGCCCACGCGGAAAAAACGGTCGCCCTGCCAGAACGGCAGCGGATGAATCGACATTGCGGCTGCATCGCCGCTGGCCTGTGCCTCCTGATAGCCCTTCCAGTCGAGCTGGTGCATGTACAGACTGTAGAACTCCAGCACGTCATCAGCGGGTGGCTCGTAAGTCTGCGCACCATCGGTGCTGGATGCGCTGGGAGCAGGCGTAGCGGACGTCGCTGGAGCGGGCGTTTCAGGTGTGCCTGTCGGTTTGGGTTCGGGCGGCAGGACAAGACGATGGCGCAGCAGCGCGAAGCCTGTCGAATACAGCGCGTAGCGCGGCGGAAACGGTGTGTAGGCGAGTTCGGGATAAGTCGAATCGAGCCGGTACGCTACTACCTCGCCATCGGCAATGGCCCTGACGCCTTCGCCCTGTTTCAGCTTGCCACCCGTGCCCACGTTGAAGTGAATTCCGCCGTGATACATCCCGTTCGAGCCAAGCGGATAGAAGCCGTCGTCTGATTGCGCCAAGGCACGCAGCCACGTTTGAGGATCGGCTGAATCGCCGTTCGCGGGAGGAAACGGGAAACTCCAGTTCAAGGGTTGCCATTGTGGTGGCGGAGGAGTGGTAGGAGTGGGCGGGGTGGTCGGTGCCGCCGGATGCTGTGGATGACCGTGATGTACCGTCATGGATGGGCCTGGCCTCACTAGTTGTTACCAACAGAGACGCGGCCCGGTACGTCAGGACAGCAAAAATCAGGAAGGCCGCGCGCTGGATGAGCCGGATTTCGGCTCATCCAGCGCTTCTATCGCGCTAGGCGCGCGCCCTCAACCAGGCAAAGGTAAACAACGTTCAAAAGTGCTGTGTGGCTTGATGTTGCGCAAGCGCGCATTTTCGCGAGCGCGCGCCGATTCTCCTTGCATTACGCTGAGTTGATCATCGACGCGTCTAGTGGCCCATGAGTTTGGCGCAGCTGCGTCACCCGGCAGCCGATCCGTGGCAACAAGGCCTTTCTGGAAAACGCTGACGAGCAATGCAAGTGCAGTAGTGTTAAGCGAGTCCCCTGGAAAGAACCGATTCTATCCGCTCGCTTTCTCCCGAAATAGCGCCAATCCCACCAGGCTGACGATTCCACATCCCAGCACGTACCACGCGGGCGCGTAGAAGCTACCCGTCGCGCGCCACAACGCTCCCACGGCCAGTTGCGCAAACCCGCCAAACAGCGTCACGCCCACGGCGTAGATGATGCCCAGCGACGTCGCGCGCACTTCGGGGCGCAGCGCTTCCAGAATCATCAGAAAGCCGGCTGGGCTCGTAAGCGTCATCAATCCAATCAGCACGATGGCGACGATCAACACCGTGTCCACCGTCGGCCTTGCTGCGATCGCAGCGAACGCCGGAAACAGCAGGGCCAGCGAGACAACCGAAGCAACGGCGAGCAGCGGCTTGCGACGCGGCAGCCGATCCGCCAGCTTGCCTGCGAATGGTGAACCGATCAGCAACACCAGACCCGCCGCGCAACCGCTCACCGATGCCGTGGCCGCGGGCATATGCAGTGTGAGCGCGAGGAACGCGGGCAGGAAGAAGACGATGGTGTACATCGTGCCCGTGCCGCCGATCACCAGCATCGTGCCAGCCACGATCACACGCAGCGGCAGCTTGCGGCGCACAGCGGGCGTTTTGGCTTCCGCGTGTGCATGGTGCCCATGGGCTTGCGCAGGCAACGTATCGTCCAGTCGCGCACGCAGGAAAAAGCCCAGCGGACCAATCGCAAGACCGATCAGGAACGGCACACGCCAGCCCCACGTAATCAAGTGCTCGTGCGAAAGCGACTTCGACAGCAGCAACGCGATCAACGCGCCTGCCAGCGCCGCTCCGCCCTGACTCGCCATCTGCCAGCTCACCAGCAGCCCGCGTCGGCCTTCGCGTCCGGCTTCCATCAGCAGCGTGGTGGCCGCGCCCACTTCGCCGCCCGCCGAAAATCCTTGCAGCAAACGGCCCAGCACGATCAGCGCAGGCGCGGCAAGGCCGATCTGCGCGTAAGTGGGCGCAAGGCCGATCAACCCGGTGCCCAGCGCCATCAGCAGCACGGTGAGGATCAGCGCGGGTTTGCGGCCCGCACGATCCGCATATGCGCCGATCGTCACGCCGCCCAGCGGACGCACCACGAAGCCCACGCCGAACGTCGCCAGCGACATCATCAGCGATGACAGCGCGTCATGCGACGGGAAAAATAACTGGCCGATCAGCGCGGAAAAGAAGCTGTAGACGGTGAAGTCAAAAAACTCCAGACCGTTGCCGAGTGCGGCGGCCAGCACCATCGTGCGGCTCGTGCGTGCGGGTGTTGCTGCGCCATGAGTTGCTGCGCGTTCGTGTACGACGTTCATGCGGATGCCTCGATTGCTTGTGCCTGCTTTTTGCCTGTTGTTCAGGCGTTGGCGAAGCGGCGCGCCTGCCTGAAGCGCCGCTTCGCGGGGTGCCTGCGACGACTACTGGCTGCCCTTGATGCCTTCGTCGTCGCGAATCACCAGTTTGGTCGTGACCGAACGCACGCCGCTCACGCCTTGCGCGACGGAGGTGGCCAGTTCGATCTGGCTTTCGCTGGCGACCACGCCCGAGAGCGTGACGGCGCCGTCACGCGCCCGCACGCGGATAAAACTCGACTTCAGCCCTTGCTTGCGCGCCGCCTTGAGCGCGTGACGCACGCTTGCGGCCAGCGCCCGATCCGCGCCCGACGACGCCGCGACTGCAGGCGTGGCGTGTTGCGAAGCCGAAGCCGAAGCCGTGGCCGATACCGCGCTGGCCTCGCTGCCGCCCTGCGCGTAAGCGCCGTGAGCGGACAGCCCGGCGGCGACGCACATGGCGGCGGCCACGAAGCGCAGCGCCCCGCGCGATTTCATCTGCATGTTCATCCCCTGTCTCCTGTGTCGATGCGAACGGTGTTCAGAACTTGTGATACATGCCGACGAGCACCAGGTGCGGCGACTGATACATTTCCGTTCCCGTGCTGCCGGTATAGCTGTTGCTGATATTGTCGACAGTCGGCTGCTGCGACGGGTAGCGTCCATAGGTGGGCGTCGCGCCGGTGTTGTGGATTACCGCGCCGCGCACATAGAGGGCGGTGCGCTTCGACAGGTTGTAGTCATAGCCGAGCGTCAGGCCGTACGAATGGCTGCTCACGCCCGCCACGTCGCGATACGCCACTTCCACGCGGAAGTCGTTGCGCTGCTGATAGCGATACAGCGCGCCCAGCGTATAGAGCGAGGCCACGCGGTCGCCTTCCAGACGCGGCGCGAGAAAGCTGTAGCCTGCCGAGAGCACGTAGTGCCCGGCGTCGTACAGCAGGCCGGCCGCGAAGTTGTCAGTGCGCACGTACTGCGAGGTGGTGAGCGCATTCAGGCCGTAGTTGCCCAGATAGCTCAGCGTGCCGAACAGATGGCCGTCAAAGTAATTCAGCGCCACGGCGCGCGTGACGATCGTCGGTGCGCTGGAACTGCTGTCGTGCAACGACAGCGCCACTTGCGCATTGAGCGGCCCGAACCACGGCGACGAATAGCTGATCGCATTCGACAGACGGCTCGCCTCGAAGCTCGCGCCCGGCCCCAGATCGTAGACCCACGCCGTCATATAGGCGACGGTGGAAACCGTGCCCACCTGACCGAACACGTCGATGAAAAGCGGCACGCCCACATCGTCCTGCAAGCCGAGCTTCAGCTCGCCGGTCTTCTGCGACCCGATGCTCACCCACGCCTCACGATTGAACAGCGTATTGGCCGTGCCCAGCTGGCCGTTGGCGGCATTGAAGCCGTTTTCCAGATCGAAGCGCACGCGATAGCCGCCGCCCAGATCCTCGACGCCATACAGGCCGATCTTCGAGGTCCATTCCCCGCCGCTTTGCTGCACGAACGCTGTCTGCGCGCCCTTGGTGAAACCAATCGACTGGTCCACCGCACCATAGAGGCGCACGCCCGGCGAGTACGCGCCGGTCGTGGCATACGGCACGCCCTGAAAATAGTCTTCGAGAAAGAGATTCGAAGTCTGGGCGTGCGCGCCCAGCGAGGCGCCGCTCATGAAAGTTGCGCACGCAACCAGACGCGCGGCGCGCGCGATGCGGGTTTGCCGTAACGCGCGTGCGTCTGCGAGGGGCCGTGCGCCGTCGCTCGGGTTCTGTGGCGTGATGCTGCTTGCTGACATTTATAGACTCTTAAGGTTGGTCAGAAACTGCGGGGAGGGCGGCGCGCGAGGGCGAGAAGTAGGCGCGCCTGGCCTTTTATCGTTGCGTGCGGGCGCATGACGTCCCTGTCTCGTCAGGACGCCACGCGCGGGCGGGATGCGGATCTCAGTCCGCTTGTTCCGCTGGTTCAGCCCTGGCGCAGATAGCGCTCGACGAGCGCGACGAACCACGCCGCGCCATAGGGGATCGCATCGTCGTTGAAGTCGTAGCCGGGGTTGTGCACGGAGCAGCCGCCGACGCTGCCCACGCCATTGCCGAGGAGTACGTAGCAGCCGGGCAGTTTCTCGGTCATCCAGGAGAAGTCTTCGCTGCCCATCACGGCCTCGGGCATCATCGTCAGCCCGCTTTTGCCGACCAGCGATTGCATGACTTCGATGGCGAGATCGGTGGCGTTCTGCTCGTTGACGAGCGGACGTGAAATCGCCTTGTATTCGACCGCGGCCGTTGCACCATAGGACTGCGCCTGCAGTTCCGCGATACTGCGGATGCGCGTTTCCAGCAGATTGCGCGTCTCGCTGTCGAGTGCGCGCACGGAAAGCTGCAGCGTGGCGCTTTCCGGAATCACGTTGCCGGCCTTGCCCGCGTGGATTGCACCCACCGTCACCACGGCGGCGCGCGTGGGCTCGACGTTGCGCGCCACGATGCTTTGCAGCGCCATCACGATGCTTGCGGATGCAACGATCGGATCGCAGCCCATTTGCGGCATCGCGCCGTGCGCGCCGCGTCCGGTCACGGTGATCGTGACGGTATCGGAGGACGCCAGCATGCAGCCGTGACGCACCGCGAAATGGCCCACCGGCAGGCCCGGCGCGTTGTGCAGCGCGAACACCTGATCGCACGGGAACCGCTCGAACAGACCGTCGGCGATCATGCGCGATGCGCCGCCCAGGCCTTCCTCGGCGGGCTGGAAGATCACGTTGAGCGTGCCGTCGAATTGCGCGTCAGTCGCCAGATATTGGGCGGCCGCCAGCAGCGTGGCCGTATGGCCGTCGTGGCCGCACGCGTGCATGGTCTGCGCGACGGTGCTGGCGTAGGGCAGGCCGGTGTTTTCCTGGATCGGCAGGGCGTCCATATCGGCGCGCAGGCCGATGGCGCGCTCGCCCGTCCCGCGCTTGATGCGTCCCACCACGCCCGTGCCGCCGATGCCCGTCGTCACCTCGTAGCCCCACTCGGCGAGCTTTTCGGCCACGAGTGTGGAGGTGCGCGTTTCGGCAAAGCCGAGTTCGGGGTGCGCGTGAATGTCGTGGCGAATCTGCACGAACGGTGCGCGGCGCTCGCGCAGGGTTTCGACGAGCGCGGCGCGTTCGGCGTCGGAGGTGAGGGGGGCGGCGTTGGCTTGCGTCATGTCTGGGTTCTCTTGTCTGGCCGTACGGGTGACGGCCTCTGGAGTCACAGACTAAGGACGATCGGTCAAAATAAAAAAGCAAAAATGCGTATGTCGATAACTGTTGGTAATATCCTCCGCATCATGAAAGGTGACCGATGAAGATCCACCAACTGCGCGCGCTGGTCGAAATCGCCGCTACCGGCAGCATTAATGGCGCGGCGCGGCGTCTGCACGTGACCCAGCCGGCCATCACCAAGGCCGTGCGCGATCTGGAAGACGAGTGCGGCGTGCGCCTGCTTGAGCGTAATCCCTGGGGTGTAGTGCCCACGGCCGAAGGCGCGGCGCTGCTGCAGCGCGCCCGCACCGTCGTGCGCGAACTCGAACGCGCCGAGGAAGACCTCGCCCACCTCAAGGGGCACCGAACCGGCAAGCTGGTGATCGGCGTGACGCCGATTGCGGGCACGGCGGGTCTGGCTGAAGCCTTCACCGATTTCCGCCGCCACTGGCCGCAGGTCACGGTCGAATTCCGCGAACTGGGCTTCAACCAGTTGCGCGAAAATCTGAGCAACCGCACGCTCGACCTCGCTTTTGCGGCCTTTCCGACCAGCCCCGGCGACGATTCTGGCACGGTCCGGCCGCTCTTCGCCTTCGATTCGGTGTTCGTGACGCGCGCCAACGGCGCGTTCGCCCAGGCCACATCGCTCGCCCAGGTGCAGGACGCCGAGTGGATCCACACCGACGTCACCGATGGCTATCCGGCCAATATTCGCGGAATGTTCGAGCGCGCGGGCCTCGCGCCGCCGCAGCGCATCACGCGCTGCACGTCCTACGGTTTGCTCTACGGCCTCGCGCTGAACAACGACGCGGTGTTCGCCTGGACGCGTCATACCTTGCAGACCGCCGAACTGGGCCGCGCGTTTGTTGAACTGGATCTGCCGGTGCGCCCGCCGGCCTTGCAGCTCTATCTGTTTGCGCCGCCCGAGGCGCAGATCACCCGGCCCGCCGAGTATTTCGTCGATTGCATTCTCGCGGTGGCCGCCGAGCGCGCGCGCGGCGGCCTGGGTGGCACGGTATTAACCGGCGGTTGATCCCCCACAACTGAAGTCGCTGGTTGCGGGCGTTTTGCGCGGCTATCGTTGTCGGCACATGTTGTCAGCACAACGAAACCGCCAAAGGAGACGCCCGTGACGACCGCCGTGCCCGCAGCAGCCCGACCTGCTTCACAAGCCGCCGACGCGTCGCTGGGTGCGAGCCGTACGCGTCGGGCAATCGTGCTCGTCGCGCTCTTCGCGGCCTGGGCGGTCGCCTACACCGATCGCATCGTGATCGGCACGGCCATCATTCCGATTTCGCGCGAACTGGCCTTGAGCGACGCCGCTAAGGGCTACGTGCTGGGCGCGTTCTATGCCACCTACGCGCTGATGCAACTGGGCGGCGGCGCGCTCGCCGACCGCTTCGGCGCGCGCCGCGTGCTGGTGGGCTGCCTCGCGCTCTGGTCGTTATTTACGGCGCTCACCGGCGCGGCGTGGTCGCTGGGCTCATTGCTCGCGTTCCGCCTGCTGTTCGGCATCGGCGAGGGCAGTTTTGCGCCCGCCAGCTCGACGGCCATCGTGCAGACTTTTCCCGCGCGCGTGCGCGCCCGCGTGCAGGCGCTGCTGTGCAGCACCGTGTTTCTCGGCAGCGCGGTGGGCGCCGCCAGCGTCGGCTGGACCATCGCGCGCTTTGGCTGGCGACAGACCTTCGTGATGCTCGGTGCGCTGGGCGCGATGGTGGCGTTCGCGCTCTTTGTGGTGCCGTCGCGCAGGCACATCGACCCTGCCGATGCCTCGGGCCACGCCGCGCAAGCTCGTCCACGCTGGCGCGACATCGCACGCGAACCGCTCGTCTGGCGTGTCGCGCTGACGTGGTTTGGCTGCTGCGTGCTCGCGCTCGGCCTGCAGGCGTGGCTGCCGGTCTGGCTCATGCGCACGCGCGGCATCGACTTGCTTCATATCGGCCTGATTTCGGCGATTCCCTTGCTGGCGAGTTTTGTCGGCACCAATCTCGCCGGCTTTGTCATCGACCGTCTGCCTGCCGCGCGCCTAAAGCATCTGCTTGCGGGCGGGGCGCTGGCGAGCGCGGCGTTTGCCGCCGCCATGCCGTTCGTCGCCTCGCTGCCCGCGCTGATCGTCTGCTGGACGCTGTGCATGCTCGCCTTCGACGTGGTCTATGCCGGTGTTTTTGCCATTCCGCTCAAGCACTTTCCGGCCAGCGTGGCTGGACGCACCACGGGGCTGATCAACTTTGCCGGGCAACTGGCGGGTGCGATTTCGCCGGTCGTGGTGGGCGCGCTGGTCGGCCACGCGGGCTGGACCGCCGCCTTCGCGTTCCTCACGAGCGGCGCGTTGATCGCAAGCGTCGCCGCGCTGGGTTGCCGTTTCCAGATGCGGCCGCCGACGCTGAGCCATTGATTCCTTTCGTTTTTTCTTCGCACCGAGTCCCGCCATGAAATGCTTCGTCGCCGGTCTGCTCACCGAGACCAATGCCTTCGTCAATCTGCCCACCAGCCTGGAGATGTTCATGCGCGGCCATATTCCGCCAGGCGCGTGTCCCACTGACGATACGCCCACCGCAGGCGCGGAACTGCTGTGGGCCGCGAAACGCCGCGCGGCAAAAGGCGAGTTCACGCTGATTGAAGGCAGCTGCTTTCGCGCGACGCCCGCAGGCATCACCAGCCGCGAAGCCTACGAGACCATGCGCGAACGCATCTTGGACGAATTGCGCGCCGCGTTGCCCGTCGATGCAGTGATGCTCGGCTTGCACGGCGGCATGATTGCGCACGGCTATCCGGACCCGGAAGGCGATCTGATCGCCCGCGTGCGCGCGCTCGTGGGCAAGGAATGCGTGATCGGCGTGGAATTCGACCCGCACTGCATCGTCAACAACACGCGCCTGGACCATAGCGACATCATCGTGCTCTACAAGGAGTACCCGCACACGGATACGGTCGAGCAGGCCGAGCGCGTGATCGATCTCGTCAAAGCGATGGTGAACGGCATGCCGCGTCCGCGCGCTTCGCTGTTCGACTGCCGCCAGATCGACTCTTATCCGACCACCGGCGCAGCCATGCGCGCGCTGGTCGACCGCGCGAAAGCGATCGAGGCGGACGCGGATTCGGGCATCGTGTCGATCTCGATCGTGCACGGCTTCATCTATGGCGATACCGCCGATCTGAGTACGCGCGTGCTGGTCTACGCGCACGACAAGGCGCGCGGCGATGCGGTAGCGCGCGAACTGGGCGAGGCGCTGGTGGCGTTGCGAGGGCAGACAGCGTCGCCCTTGCTGCCGATCGACGCGGCCATCGATGCGGGTCTTGCCCCCCCGGACCCGGCAAAGACGGGGCCGGTCGTAGTTGCCGATCCCACCGACAACTCGGGCGGCGGCGCTCCGTCCGACAACACCGACGTACTCGCGCGCCTGCTGGCGCGCGGCGTGGAAAACGTCGCCGCGGGGCCGCTGTGGGACCCGGGCGCGGTGCAACTGTGCTTCGACGCGGGCCTGGGCGCGGTGTTGCCGCTGCGTATCGGCGGCAAGGTCGCGCCGACTTCAGGTCAACCCGTCGACGGTCTCGCCGAAGTGATCGGCCTGCGGCGCGGCGCGTGGCAACGTTTTGGCCCGAGCCGCGTGGAATGCGGCGACGCGGCCGCGATCCGCATCGGCGGGGTGGAAATCGTGCTGATGACGCAGCGCGCCCAGGCGTTCAGCCTCGAAGCCTTCGAGCAGGTGGGCATCGATCCGCGCGCGAAGCGCATGGTGTTCGTGAAGTCGGTCAATCATTTTCACGCGCATTTCGGGCCGATCGCGAGCCGCGTGCTGTACGTCGACGGCGGCGGCCCGTTGCAGCGCGACTACGCCAAAGTGGCCTGGCGCAACGTTCGCCGTCCGCTTTGGCCGCTCGATGCCGAGGCCGCGCCGGCATTGATCCGCTGAATCCGCGTTGTTCTTCATGGGCGTGACCGCGTTAATATCCGCGGCTTCTCCTCTGCAACTTTGCGCGCGCCCATGAAGCAGCATCAGCTCCACGCCTTTCTCGCGCTGGCCGCAGGCGGCAGTCTCACCCGCGCCGCCGCGAGCCTGAACCGCACCACGGCCGCCATCTCCAAGTCGATCCGCGAACTCGAAGGCGAATTCGAGGTTCAGCTGTTCGAGCGCACGCCGCACGGCATGTCGCTATCGGCGGCGGGGCGGGCATTTCTGCCGCGCGCCCAGGCCGTGGTCGCCGAGATGACGCGCGCACACGAGGAATTGAGCGCGCTGCGCGGTCAGCACGGCGGCCATCTGCGCATTGGCCTCACGCCCGCGGTTTCGGTGCTGATCGCGCCGGATCTGGTGGCCGGATTTATGGCGCGCCACCCGACGGTGCAGGTCGAACTCTACGAATACCAGCGCGAGCAAATGCTGCATCGCCTCGACGACGGCACGCTCGATGTCGCGCTGCATGCGGTGCCGTCGTTCTCGGAAACGCGCCCCGACTCCCTTCAGGACAGCCGTTCGCGGCTCGTGTTCGAGACCACGTTCGCGCTGGTGGCCGCCCGCGCCGGGCGTCACGCGCAGGCGGCGTCGCTCGACGCGCTGTGCGAGGCGCGCTGGATTTACACCGACCCGAGCGGCGCACAACAGCGCTACGTCGATCGCGTTTTCGAGCACGCCGGACTCGTTGCGCCCGCAAGCACCTTGATGTGCGCGGCCTCGGTGCCGGGAATCGCGCTCGCGCTGAAGATGGACGCGGTGATGCTGGTCGCGCGTCCCGTCATCGAGACGCGGCGCGAGCTGATGGAGCTGCCATTTTTTCCCGATCCTCCTGCGCTGCGCGTCTGGTGCACCGTGCGCCATGCCGCGACAATGCCGCCTCAGGTGAGCGCCTTTCTCGACGAAGCCCAGCGCTGGCAGGCGCGCACCGGACCCGGCACGCCACAATAAAAATTAAGGTACGGAACGTGCTATCGCTTCCCGGCTGAAGAGATTGCGTGCTTGAGCCTACGATTGAGCTTACGAAAGCGAAAAGTCGACCTGGGGTTACGGCCAGCGGGGAATTCGGCAAAACCCCGTCGGGGTTTTGCCCGATTGCGTAAAGTTGGATGCGAAATTCGCTCTGGACTGCTATAGTCCGACCCCGCTGCGACCAGCCAGAAAGCACCATTCCAGATGACGCGCTATATTTTTCAGGCGTCATGTGCTTCCGGCGGTACGCATCGAACAAAACGTCGCCACCGGGCACAGCGCGAAGCATCCCCAGCGAAGCGGACTTTATCGACCCGTTTCACTGCTTTCGGCACGGCCATTTTCGGGATAACCGGATCTGGCTTTCACGGACTGCAAGGCGCCAGGCGCAGCGAGACCACGCAAGTGGCCTTCAGGCGGCCCGGTCGGCACGGACAACGAAAGAAGAATCCATCTGGGAGCTGACGTGAAAAAACAACTGGGCGCAATCGCCCTGCTGGCAGCGAGCACGGCTGCCTCGGCGCAATCGAGCGTGACGCTCTACGGCCGCGTCGACGGCGGCATCGAATATCTGAATCACATTGCCAATGGCAACGGCGGCACGTCGAGCCGCTGGAGCGCGGAAGGCGGCGACTGGGGCACCAGCATGCTCGGCATGAAGGGCACCGAGGATCTGGGCGGCGGCACCTCCGCGCTGTTCGACCTCGAAACCGCGCTGCAGATCATGAACGGCACTTCGGGCGGCGGCAAGCTGTTCTCGCGCCGTGCGTATGTCGGCTTGAAGAACGACACCTGGGGGCAAATCCAGGCCGGTCGCAACCTCTTCATCGACAGCGACGGCGTGTGGGAATTCGACCCGTTCGTGCAGCAGGCGGTGTCGTCGGCGTCGCTGGTGCGCGGTCGTAACTGGCAGCAGACCAGCAATAACGTCGAATACCACAGCCCCGTGTGGCACGGCCTCGACGTGCAAGGTCAGTACGCCTTCGGCAACCAGACGAGCGGCTTCAACAATGGCGCCGACGGCGACTTTGGCCGCTCGGACGGCGTCATGCTGACGTACCACTCGCCGCTGTTCGACGTGCGCGGCATCTACGACGAGCTGCGCGACTCCAGCGGCCGTTTCTCCAACATCTTCACGGCATCGCGCGAATTCTTCGTGGGCGGCAATCTGCGCGTCGACAACTGGAAGATCCAGGCGGCCTACACGCACTACGCCGCGCCGGATTCGCCGGTAGGTGTAGCCGACAGCGCCGACCACTACTGGCTGGGCGCGACGTATCAGGCGACGCCGAAGTGGGCCGTCACGGCGGCGGGCTTCTACATCCACGTGGGCGAGGGCAGCGGCGACGCTTCGCACGATCCGGGCAGCCACGCCATGCTGTACGCGCTCGGCACCACCTATAACCTGAGCAAGCGCACCTTCCTGTACGGCACGGTGGCTTATGTGGACAACAGCAAGAACGGCAACTTCTCGGTGTTCGCCACGCCGCGCGACTCCAGTTCGCCGACCAGCCCGAACGTGGGCGAATCGCAGACCGGCGCTTACGTCGGGATGATGCACGTCTTCTAAAGCAGCAGGTTTTTCGCGGAGCGTTTTCCGCACAACCGGCCGCTGCGGGCGTAGCGCAGTGGCTGGACGACTCGCCGGCGTTCGCGTCGGCGCGCCTCGCCGCCGGCATCGTGTGACAGGCGATGCAAGCGGCGTCCTCAAAAGAAGGTTGAGATCATCATGTCCAGATCCAGAGAATCATCATCGCCGGGGTTCATCGGCGTCATCACATTACTATTCATCGCGCTCACATCGCTGTTTCTGCTGATCGGCGGCGCGTACCTGCTGTCGCTCGGCGGCTCGGCGTATTACGTCGTGACCGGCGTTGTGCTGCTGGCCGTCACGTGGCTGCTGTATCGCCGCAGTCCCACCGCGCTCGTGCTCTACGCGCTCGTGCTCGTGGGCACCGCCATCTGGTCGCTGTGGGAGTCGGGTCCCGACTTCTGGGCGCTCGCACCGCGCTCGGGCGTGCTCGTCGTGTTCGGCGTGTGGCTGCTGCTGCTCGTGAGCTGGCGTCTCGAAGCACCGCGCAAGCTGGGCGTGCAATCGCTCGTCGGCGCGCTGGTGATCTGGGCCGGCGTGCTCGTGTACGCCTGCTTCAACGATCCGCAGACGGTCAACGGCACGCTCGCTTCGTCGACGGGTTCGCTCGCCGCGAACGCGAACGGCATCGACAATGGCGACTGGCCCGCTTACGGTCGTACCCAGGAAGGCACGCGCTACGCGCCGCTGCAGCAGATCACGCCGGATAACGTGAAGAACCTGCAAGTGGCCTGGACCTTCCGCACGGGCGACATGAAAGGCCCGAACGATCCGGTCGAAATCACCAACGAAGTCACGCCGATCAAGATCGGCAATCTGCTCTACCTGTGCTCGCCGCACCAGAAGCTTTTCGCGCTCGACGCGCAGAGCGGCACGCTCAAGTGGACCTTCGATCCGAAGCTCAAGACCGATCCGTCGTTCCAGCACGTGACCTGCCGCGGCGTGTCGTATGTCGATCTGACGGCAAATGCGGCGGCTCCGGCAGACGCGGCTGCTGCACCGGCCAGCGATGCGGCTGCGACTGCTGCTGCCTCGGACGCTGCCGCTTCGGCTCCGCAAGCGGCTGCTTCGGACGCCGCTGCTTCGGCTGCCACGGCTGCGGCATCGACCGCACCGGCCAGCGACGCGACCACCACGGCCGCCGCTCCGGTGACGGGTGCCTGCTCGCGCCGTATCTATCTGCCGGTCAACGACGGTCACCTGTACGCGCTCGACGCGCTGACGGGCGAGCGTTGCGCGGGCTTCGCCAATAACGGCGATCTCGATCTGCAGCACGCCATGCCGGTCACGACGCCGGGCATGTACGAGCCGACTTCGCCGCCGATCATCACCAGCAAGGTGATCATCGTCGCGGGCGCGGTGGAAGATAACTTCTCGAACCGCGAACCGTCGGGCGTGATCCGCGGCTTCGACGTGCGTACGGGCGAACTCCTGTGGGCGTTCGATCCGGGTGCGAAGGACCCGAACCACATCCCGGGCCCGGGTGAGCACTACACCTGGAACTCGCCGAATTCGTGGGCCCCGGCGGCTTACGACGCGAAGCTCGACATCGTCTATCTGCCGATGGGCGTGCGCACCCCGGACATCTGGGGCGGCGACCGCACGCCGGAGATGGAACGCTTCGCCAGCGGCCTGCTCGCGCTGCACGCTTCGACCGGCAAGCTGGCCTGGTTCTACCAGACCGCTCACCATGACCTGTGGGACATGGATATGCCGTCGCAGCCGACGCTCGCCGACATCACGACCAAGGACGGCAAGACCGTGCCGGTCGTGTACGGCCCGGCCAAGACCGGCAACCTGTTCGTGCTCGACCGCCGCACCGGCGAAACCGTCGTGCCGGCTCCGGAACTGCCGGTGCCGCAAGGCGCCGCGCCGGGCGACCGCACTTCGCCGACGCAGCCGTTCTCCGAACTCACGTTCCGTCCGAAGAATCTGCTCACGGACAAGGACATGTGGGGCGCGACGATGTACGACCAGCTGGTCTGCCGCGTGATGTTCCACAAGCTGCGTTATGAAGGCACCTTCACGCCGCCGTCGCTGCAAGGCACGCTGGTGTTCCCGGGCAACCTGGGCATGTTCGAGTGGGGCGGTATTGCGCTCGACACGGATCGTCAGATCGCCATCGCCAACCCGATCGCGCTGCCGTTCGTCTCGCGTCTGATCCCGCGCGGTCCGGGCAACCCGATGGAACCGGAAGCCGGCGCCAAGGGCAGCGGTACGGAATCGGGCATCCAGCCGCAGTACGGCGTGCCGTACGGCGTCACGCTGAACCCGTTCCTCTCGCCGTTCGGTCTGCCGTGCAAGCAGCCGGCATGGGGCTATATCGCCGGTATCGACCTGAAGACCAACGAGATCGTGTGGAAGAAGCGTATCGGTACGGTGCGTGACAGCTCGCCGATCCCGCTGCCTTTCAAGATGGGTATGCCGATGCTGGGCGGCCCGATGGTCACGGCAGGTGGCGTGGCGTTCATCGGCGCAACGGCGGATAACTTCATCCGCGCGTTCGATGTGAACAACGGCAAGCAGCTCTGGGAAGCCCGTCTGCCGGCCGGCGGTCAGGCTACGCCGATGAGCTACTCGATCAACGGCAAGCAGTACGTCGTGATCGCAGCAGGCGGCCACGGCTCCTTCGGCACCAAGCTGGGCGATTACGTGATCGCTTACGCACTGCCGAACTAAAGCGCGTTTGACGTGCACGGCGTGTGTCGCGAGGGCGTTCTAACCTCGCGACGCACGCAACGGCACTGGAAGCACCGGAAGCGGCATGCCTGGCATGCC
>NZ_VWWJ01000003.1 GCF_011753055.1 Burkholderia sp. Ax-1719
GGCGGCGGCGGGCGCCGGGCGGGCTGCAACCGGCTTCGCCGCCGGACGCACCAGCGGCTTCGCGCTGGCCTTGGCGGGGGCGGCCGAGGCCGTCGGTGCGAACGTCATGGCCGACGCGCCATGGTCGTCCAGGTTGAACACCGCCACCGCGGCGCGCAGACGGCCCGCCTGATCTTCCAGCGACTGGGCCGCGGCCGCAGCCTCTTCCACCAGCGCCGCATTCTGCTGCGTGACTTCGTCCATCTGCGTGACGGCGCGCGCGACTTGATCGATGCCGCTCGATTGTTCCTGCGAAGCGGCAGCGATCTCGCCCATGATGTCGGTCACGCGCTGCACCGCGCCGATGATCTCCGTCATCGTGCGGCCCGCTTCGTCGACCAGCGCCGAGCCCGCCTGCACGCGCTCGACCGACGTATCGATCAACGCCTTGATTTCCTTGGCCGCCGCCGAGGAACGCTGTGCGAGGCTGCGCACCTCGCCCGCCACCACCGCGAAGCCGCGGCCTTCTTCACCCGCGCGGGCCGCTTCCACGGCCGCGTTGAGCGCCAGGATGTTGGTCTGGAACGCGATGCCTTCGATGATCGTGATGATGTCCGAGATCTTCGCCGAGCTCTGGTTGATGTCGCCCATCGTGCCGACGACCTGGCTCACCACACTGCTGCCCTTGTTGGCGATTTCCGATGCATTGGCCGCAAGCTGGCTCGCCTGACGCGCGTTTTCGGCGTTCTGCTTCACGGTGCCGGTCAGCTCTTCCATGCTCGACGCGGTTTCCTGGAGCGCCGACGCCTGCTCTTCCGTGCGCGAGGACAGGTCGATATTGCCGGCCGCGATCTGGCGCGTGGCCGTGGCGATCGATTCAGCGCCTTCGCGCACCGAGCGAACCGTATCGGTCAGGCTGCGCTGCATGCGCGAGACGCCGCCGAGCAGTTCGCCCATTTCGTCACGCGTACGCACCACAACGGGGCGGCGCAGATCGCCTGCGGCAATCGCCGTGAACGCACCCAGCGCCTCGCCGAGCGGTTCCGAAATCGCGCGGCGCAGGGCGAGGAACGAGAACACCGAAGCGCCGATGCCGATCAGCAGCGCCGCGAATACCGCGATGCGCAGTTCGCTAAATGCCGATTGCGCCGAATCGAAGCCATCCTGCGCCAGCGACGTCTGCAGTTTGTCGAGCGCGAGATCGGCCTTCGAGAGCTGGTCGTAGGCGGCCTGCAGCGCCTTGGCGCCGTCGAGCACCTTGCTCTGGTCGGCTGCCGTGATGATGGCGGCGAAGTTGTCGGCGACCTGATGCAGCGCGTCGCGACGGGCCGCGACGTCCTGCGCAAGACGGTCCTCTTCCTGGCCGCGCGGCAGGTCGCTGTACTTCTTCCAGTAGCCGTCGGAGATGCCGCGCATTTCGCGCGCACGGCCGATCGTGGTGGCCGCGTCGGGCGTGCCGATCTGGAAAGCCGCGCGGTCGAGCGCGAGGCGCTCGCGTGCGGCGTAGATTTCGGCCATGTTCACGGCATGGCTGCTAGGCATCTGGTTGGTGTAGGTATCGCGGTACGCGTCGTTGGAGCGCGTGAGGCCCAGCAGCCCCACCACGCTGATGACGACGATCAACGCCGCCAGAAAACCCATCGTGAGGCCGATGCGCGCCTTGATGCTGATGCCCTTGTTCATGACTCTCCCGTACTTGCCGAAAGCGGTGGCTGCCGCTTCTGAAAAACGAATAACTGCGCTTAACCTGCTCTGAATTCGTTTACGGCAAACGTTTGAGAGACTTGAAATTGTTATATGGTATGACGAAATAATCGAAACGCATGACGCAATAATTACAAATTGCTGTCTGTTACTTTCGAATGATCGATAACGCGGCGAACGCTTAACTGCGCAGATCGGCAAGCGTTGGAATGGAGGGCTGCGCGCCTGCCCGCGTGACGGAAATCGACGCCGCGCGCAACGCAAACGGGATCGCGGTTTCGGACGTGGCGCCTGCGGCCAGTTGCGCGGCCAGCGCGCCCACGAAGGTGTCGCCTGCTGCTGTCGTGTCGATCGCGGCGACTTTGGGCGCGGGCCAATGGCGCGGCGCGTCCGTTTTCCGGTCGAGCAACGCGCACACGCCCTGTGCCCCCAGAGTAATCAACACGTTGCGCGCGCCCGCATCGCGCAGCGCATGCGCGGCGCGCGCGGCTTCGTCGGGTGTCGTCACGGGCAAGCCGGTAAGCGCCGCCGCTTCGAGTTCGTTCGGCACGAGGTAATCGACGAGCGGCAACCACGCTTCGGGCAAGGGCCCGGTTGCCGGTGCGGGATTGAGGATCGTGATCTTGCCCAGCTTGCGCGCCGCGGCGAGCGCGGCATGCACGGCGTCGGGCGGCGTCTCCAGCTGGCAGACGACCACTTGCGCCGCCGCGAATACCGCTTCGTGACGCGCCAGCGAGGCGGGCGTCACGCCGCCATTGCTGCCTGCGACGATGACGATCGCGTTCTGGCTCGCATCGTCTACTACGATCAGTGCTACGCCGGTGGGCGCGGCGGCCGAGGTGTCGAGTGCGTCACAGTCGATGCCTTCGGCTAGCAATCCGGCGCGCAAACGTTCGCCATTGGCATCGTTGCCGACGCAGCCGATCATCGCCACCTGCGCTCCCAGCCGCGCTGCCGCCACGGCCTGGTTGCCGCCCTTGCCACCGGCCACCTGTACGAACGCGCTGCCCGCGAGCGTTTCGCCCGCGCGCGGCAGACGCGGCGCGCGAGCCACCAGATCCATGTTGAGACTGCCGACTACGGCAACGCGAGCAGGCGTCGCCGGGTCTGGGCCATGAACCGGCGCCTGAGCGCCGCCACGCTTTGCCTGATTCGTCGCCACCACGTGATCTCCTCTACGGTGTTGCGTCGACAAGCCGTGCGGCGGGCGCTGGCGTCCTCTGATGTCGGGCCTGAAATCGGGCCCGAGGTCAGGCCTGACTTCAGTCCTGGATTCAGGCCGCTAGCGAGGCAGGCTCGGGTTCGGGTTCCTGCTCGGACTCCGCTTCCGTGTTGCCACTCCACGGCGCAGTCGATTCGCGTTGCAGAAGCTGCGGCGTCATCACACGCCGTTGCACCTTGGCACCGGTGCGCTCGCGTTCCGCCGCGCCGATACGCTCGATCAGCGTAAGCGCCGCCATCTCGCCAAGCGCCCGCGCCGGCTGGCCGACGGTCGAAAGCGCGGGCCACGTGAAGTGACCCAGCTCGATATCGTCGAAACCGATGATCGAAACATCGGCCGGCACGCGCAAGCCGCGTTCGGCAGCGGCACGCAGCGCGCCGATGCCCATCATGTCGTTGCCCGCGAAAATCGCGCTTGGGCGCACGGTGTCGAATAGCTGCGCCGCCGCGCGGTAACCGCCCGCGCCCGAAAAATCCGCTTCGACGATCGCGCCCGGCGCGATCTCGATGCCGCGTTCGGCCATCGCGCGCAGGAAACCGTGCATGCGCATGGCGCTCACCGCCGTCGCGACCGGCCCGGTGATGCAGCCGATATTCGAATGGCCCAGTTCGATCAGGTGGCGCGTCGCGAGCCACGCGCCGCGCTCGTGGTCGATCTGCACGAGATCGGCGTCGAGGCCTTCAATGTTGCGGTCTACCACCACGATCGGCTCGCGCGTGTCGCCCAGCGTCGCGGCCAGCACGGCGTCGTCGCCGGCCGAGGCCACGATCAGCCCGTCGATCCGCTTTTCCTGCAGCACGCGCAGATAGTTGCGCTGCTTGACGGGATCGTCGTCCGAATTGCAGAAGAACACGCAGTAGCCTTTCTGCGCGCAGCCGTCCTCGACGCCGCGCGCGAGTTCGGCGAAATACGGATTCGTGCCATTGGGCACCACCAGCCCGATGGTCGCGGTCGAGCGTGCCTTGAGCGAGCGCGCCACGGCCGAAGGCACGTAGTTGAGGTCGCGGATCGCCTGCTCGACCTTGGCCCTCACCTCCGCGGATACGGGCCGCGAATTGTTCACCACATGCGACACCGTCGTGAATGACACCCCCGCCACGGCGGCCACATCTTTGATCGTCGCCATTTTTCTGTTGCTCCTGCTTCGTCCTGCACGTTTTCTACTGCTGCCGCCGTACACACGGCGATTGCTCTCGGCGTCCACGCTGGTGCTGCTGGTCTGCTCCGCGGACGCGCCCTCGTTACGTTCTTATTGCTGTGATTCCCGCGATGTTCGCGGCGATGTGCGCGCTGCCGGTCCGCAGCCTGCCATCTCCTGCTTCAACGCGTTTGCCGCTTTTTAATGCTCTTTTTCCTGCGCTTTCATCATTTGCTTCGGCGCTTGTTGCGCCGGTTGCTGCGATACGTGTCGAGCACCACCGCCACCACGATCACCGCGCCGGTGATGATGCGTTTGGTCGGCTCGTTCGCGCCGATCTGCGCGAGCCCCGCCGCCAACACCGAAATGATCAACACGCCGAAGAACGTGCTGATCACCGATCCTCTGCCGCCCATCAAACTCGTGCCGCCGATCACCACGGCCGCGATCACCTGCAACTCCAGACCGACGCCCGCGTTCGGATCGGCGGCTTCGAGACGCGACACCTGGAACAGCGCCGCAAGGCCCGACAAGGCGCCCATCAGCGCGAACACCAGAATCTTGTACGGCCGCGGATCGACGCCCGCGAGCCGCACGGCTTCCTCGTTGGTACCGATACCAATCAGGTAGCGGCCGAACACCGTGCGCGTGAGCACCAGCTGCGCGATCACCATGACCGCCACGGCGATCAGGAACGCAGGCGAGATGCCGAACGCGATCGGATTCGAGAGGAAGTCGAACGCATCGCCGATATACGCGGTGCGCGAATTCGTCATCTGGTACGCGAGGCCGCGCGCGGCCTCCAGCACACCAAGCGAAACGATGAACGACGGAATGCGCCAGCCCACCGTCACCGCGCCCGTGAGCGTACCCGTTAGCGCCGCGGCCAGCAGGCCGAGCAGCGCCGAAGGCAGCGGCCCTAGCCCCCACTTGAGCGCGGCCACGCTCACCACCGAAGCACCGAGCGCCAGCACCGATCCCACCGACAGATCGATACCCGCGATGATCAGCACGAACGTCATGCCCACCGACATCACCACGAGATCGGGAATCTGGTTCGCGATCGTGCTGAACGTATCGTAGGTCAGAAAGTGCGAACTCAGCAGCGAAAACAGGACGATCATCGCCACCAGCGCGAGCGCCAGCCCAAGATAATTCGACAGGCCGAAACGCGTGCCGACGGGCTTGCCGCTCGCGACCCGCGCCGCACCTTGCGCTTCGTTGCCCGGCGTTGGCGGCGTTGGTTGTTCGCGCAACGGTTGATTCGTCATGAAGCGCTTCCTCCTGGTCCTGCTTGTGATCCTGCCTGGGGTCCTTGATCGCCCGCCACCGTGGTTTCCGGATCGGGCAGATCGGCGGCATCGGCCAGCAGCGCCTCTTCGGCGCGATAGCCCGCGAACGCCGCACCGAGCAGCTTGTCCTGGGTCCACTCGCCGCGCGCGAATACCGCCGTCATCTTCCCCGCCGACATCACGCCGATGCGGTCGCAGATCAGCATCAGCTCGCGCAGGTCGCTCGACACCACCACCAGCGCGCGGCCTTCGCGTGCGAGCGCGCCCATCAGCGCGTAGATGTCGAACTTCGCCCCCACGTCGATGCCGCGCGTGGGCTCGTCGAACAACAGCACGCGCACGTCGTTCGACTCGCGCCGCGCCAGCCAGCGCCCAATCACCACCTTCTGCTGGTTGCCGCCCGACAGCTCGCCCACCGCTTGCCCGGGACCCGCCGTGCGAATCCGCATCGCATCGATCTGCGCGGAAGCCAGCGCGTTCTCCCGCGTCGAATCCACCACGCCGTAGCGCGACACCGCGCCGATATTACCGAGCGACACATTCGCGGCGATCGGCTGCGGCAGCAGCAAGCCTTCGCCCTTGCGGTCCTCGGTGATCAGCGCAATGCCCAGCCGCACAGCATCCACCGGCGAGCCGATCTGCACCGGCTCCGGCGTTTGACCCGGCGCGCCCGCAAGCGCGACCGTGCCGCGATCCTTCACATCGGCGCCGTAAATCAGGCGCATCAACTCCGTACGTCCCGCGCCAATCAGGCCTGAGACGCCAAAAATCTCGCCCGCGCGCACTTCGAACGACACGTCGCGCACGACATTCGCGCGCCCGAGTCCTTCGACTTTCAGCAGCGGCGCGCCGATGCGCCGTTCGCCCAGGTCGATCTGCTCGCCAAGCTCCCGTCCCACCATCAGCGCGACGATGCGATCGGGCGTGAGGTTCGCCATTGCGTCCTCGCGCACCAGGCGCCCGTCGCGCAGCACGGCCACACGCTGCGAAATCCGCTCCAGCTCTTCGAGCCGGTGCGAGATGTAGACCAGCGCCACGCCGCGCGCCTTGAGTCGGGCGATCTGCTCGAACAGCAGCTCGACTTCGCGGCCCGTGAGCATCGCGGTCGGCTCGTCGAGGATCAGCACGCGCAGCGGCGCGCCCTCAGTGCCGATCAGGTTGCGGGCGATCTCCACCAGTTGCTGATGACCGATGCCAAGCTCCCCGACCGGCGTGTCCGGGTCGATCGCGTCGAGGCCCACCTGCGCCATCGCTGCGCGCGCATCTTCGCGCAGACGCGTGCGATCGATCCAGCCGGTCCAGCCGAGCGCCTTCGCGCGCGGCAGGTGATTCAGATACAGGTTCTCGGCGACCGAAAGCGTAGGCAGGAGGTTGAGCTCCTGCATCACCATGCGCACGCCAAGCGCTTCCGCTTCCTTGCGGCTCGCAGGCGCGTAAGGCCGCCCCATCAGCGTCATGCTGCCGTGCGTGGGCGTCACCAGCCCGCCGACGATCTTCGACAGCGTGCTCTTGCCCGCACCGTTCTCGCCCGTGAGCGCAAGCACTTCCCCCGCGCGCAGCGCGAGGCTGACGTCGGCGAGCACCGGCTGCTCGTAGGTCTTGCCGACGCCCGTCACCGTGAGCACCACGCCTTCGGCGGATGCGGGAGACTGTGCATCGGGGGCAATTGCTTCCATCACGATCCTGTAGTCGCGCTGCCAGGGCCGCCTTCGGCGCTGTTGTACGATCCGCACAAAAAGGGCGCTGCCGGCGCGCGGTACGCGCTGGCCCGCCCTCTCCACAAGCCGGCGCACGCCGTTCGGGCGGTCCGCCGTTGGCGGCGCGATCCTTCAACCTTGCTCACGCAGCCATCACGCTACGAATAACGGCGGCGCATCGCTTTTCTTGAGCGGTTTATTACACAAGTCTCACACGAGACCGGTGCGACTAACCTGCGCAGCCCCGCCCGCAAGGCGCCGGGCCGGGCTGCGCGGTTTAACCATCCAGTGAAAACGAAGGCCGGAAGGCGCGCCGAACGATTCGGCATGCATACTTTGTGCCTTCCCGGCCTTCGCCACGCCCATGAGGCGGCTTACTTCGTGACCAGCACGACCGGCGTTTCGACCACACCGGAGAGATCGGCCTGCTTCTTGTGCTCCTTGAGCGCCTTGAGCGCCGTGTCGATGCCGAACACGGCCTGCTTGGCGGCGTACTGGTCGGCGGTGGCGAGCACGCGGCCGTCCTTGAGCATCGGCTTGATGGCGTCGATGTTGTCGTAGCCGACCACGTAGACCTTGCCCTGCTTGCCCGCCGCGCGCACGGCCGACACGGCGCCGATCGCCATGTTGTCGTTGCCGCACAGCAGCGCCTTCAGGTCAGGGTACTCGTTGAGCATGGCCGAGGCCACGGCATTGCCCTTGTCGATTTCCCATTCGCCCGACTGCGTGGAGACGATCTTCGCGCCAAGCGCGTCCATCGCGTCCTTGAAGCCGGCCGTGCGCTGCTGCGCATTGGTGGTGGTGGACACGCCTTCGACGATGCCGACCTGATCGCCCGACTTCAGCTTCTTCGCCAGGTAATCGCCGACCAGACGCGCGCCTTTCTTGTTGTCCGGGCCGACGAATGGCACGTTCAGGTTCTTCGACTTCAGCACGTCGGGGTCGAGCCGGTTGTCGATATTGACGACGATGATGCCCGCATCCACGGCCTTCTTCACGACCGGCACGAGCGCCTTGGAATCGGCCGGCGCGAGCACGATGGCGTCCACCTTCGAGACGATCATCTGCTCGACGATCTGGATCTGCGCGGCCGTATCGGTTTCGTTCTTGATGCCGTTGGTGATGAGATCGAACTCAGCGGGATTGTGCTTCTGGTAGTCCTTCGCGCCGTTCTCCATGGTGAGGAAGAACTCGTTGGCGAGCGACTTCATGACGAGGGCGACCTTGGGCTTGTGGCCGGCGGCCTGGGCATGCGCCGAAAGCGGCAATGCCGAAACAGCGAGAAATGCAGCAGCGGTACAAAGAAAGCGACGGCGAATGCGGGAGTTCATCTTTGGAGTCTCCAGTTGTCTGGCCCGGCTGGGCCGTATTTCTGCTTATGCGCAAACGTTTGCAGGCGGCCCATTCCCGCCGGGCCGCTGCACGCGGTGTCAATTTACCGCGAGTTGCTGCATCGTGCTCAGCGCGTTGCGTCTGGGAATCGCTTTTGTCGCGCTGCGATGCAGCATGTGAAGCACGTGATGAAGCACCTGCGGAGCCGCAGACTATCAGAGCCAGCCGCCGCGGCGGAACAGGATGTACAGCACGATGTCGATGATCGCCATCACGGCGAGACAGACTTCGTAGCCATACTTGAAATGTAGCTCCGGAATGTGCTCGAAGTTCATCCCGTAGATACCCGCAATCATGGTCGGGACGGCGAACAAAGCCGCGAAGGAGCCGAGCCGCTTGGTCACCTCGTTCTCGGCCAGCGAGATCATGCCGAGGTTGACCTGAATGGCCGTGACAATCATTTCGCGGCGCGCGTCGATCATGTTGGAGATGCGCACCAGGTGGTCGTACACGTCGCGATAGTAGGCCTGCATGCCCAGGCACACTTGCGGGATGCGGCCGCCCACCAGCTTGCCGACTGCATCGACGAGCGGCGTGATGTGGTGCTGCAGGATCACGAGACGGCGCTTGAGGGAGTACAGATCCTCGATGATGGCGCGCGACTGCGCGAGCGTGTGTTTCTCGAAGATGCGGTCTTCCAGCTCTTCGATCTCGCTAGAGAGCGCCTCAAGCACCGGCGCATAGCGGTCGACCACGCTGTCCATCAGCGCGTACAGCACGAAACCGGAGCCTTCCTTGAGCAGATCCGGTTCGCGTTCGCAGCGCGCGCGCACCTCCTGGAAACCCTGCTGCGCGCGATGGCGTACGGAGAGCACGAAATTCGGCCCGGCAAATACATTGACCTGGCCGGTGATGATCTCCCCATCGCCGTCGATCTCGATCGTATGGAACACCGCGAACAGCGTGTCGCCGTATTCCTCGATCTTGGGGCGCTGCCGGCCGTTCATGACGTCTTCGATCGCCAGCGAGTGCAGATCGAATTCTTCCTTCATCGCGGCCATTTCGCCCGCGTCCGGGTCCTTGAGTGCGACCCAGACGAAGCATTCGGGCTTTTGCAGATAGTCGCTGATGGCCTCGATCTGAATATCGGCCAGTTTCTTGCCGCTCTGATACGCGGCGCAATTGATAAGCATGTTCGGATTCGTCCCGGCGGCGCGCGGCAATGCCGGCGCGCCGCCTGTCCTGAGTTGATTCGCTGAAGTTGATTCGCTTAAAGCGGTTGCCAAGTGTAAGCGTTGCATCGACCTTCGCGCGCCGAGGCAGTTCCGCAAGGCGCATAGCAAGCGCAGTGCCGGGACGTCCGGGCACTGCGGCTGAAAGCAAGGTGAAAGTCGCGGGCCCGTGAAACGCCGCTGGCTTGGGGCCGGCAAGCGCTGGCGCTTACTGGGCGACCCGCCGGATGCCGATCCGATGATCCTTGTCGAACGTGACGCTCGCACGATTCGTGTAGCGCGGATCGACGAGGAAACGCAATTCAATCACCGGATCGAACTGCGTCGTCACGCCGATGCGGTGGACGCCCGGCTTCAGGTAAAACGTGACGTGCTCGCCGTCCATGACGTCGGTGACTTCTTCGCCGTCGATGTAAATACGCGCGTCGCGAAATTTAACGATGACGTCGCGGATGCGCTCGCGCCGTACATCCACGGCGACGAGGCCCTCGCCTGGCTCGGTGTAGCCGGGTTTCTGGATGCGGGACTGGGGTACGGGTTTGAACGGCATGGGCGGCGCGCGCTCTTCGGCGCAACCGCCCAGCGCCAATGCCAGCGCCAGGGCGGCGACTGCCGCAACGGGCGCGACGCCCCACGAACGGTGACGCTCTTTGCATACGCGCAGCGGCATGGGCGCTCTCCCCTTTGTCGGCTCTCCGACGGCTTTTGTCTGGATGCGTGGTGCGGCGGACCTGCGAGCGTCCATCATAACCGCACGCGTGCTGCCCGCCGCGCCGGGCGGCGCACATTACGGGCGCGGCGGCGGCGATGGTATATGCTGCCGGAATTGGCGCAGGATCGGGACGCTGTTCCTGAAGCACTTGCGCCGCTTCATCCCGTCAAACCAGGGAGGACGCAAGCGATGTGGTATTTCACGTGGATACTCGGCATCGGCGTGGCGCTGGGCTTCGGCATCATCAACGTGATGTGGCTCGACGCCAACGGCAAGCTCCTCAACGGCGACAACGGCGCTCAACCTCCTGAATAATCCCTGGATCGGCGTACGTGACACGGCTGGTTTTCTTCTGCGGACACGCCGGCACCGGCAAGACTTCGCTTGCCAAACATCTGCTTGGCCCGCTTGCCCGCGCGACGGGCGAGCCGTTCTGCCTGCTCGATAAAGACACGCTCTACGGCCGCACCAGTGCCGCGACGCTCGCCGCGCTCGGTCAGGATCCGCATGATCGCGACAGTCCGCTCTTTCTCCATCATCTGCGCGATCCCGAATATCAAGGCATGCTCGACACCGCACGCGAAAACCTCGCGCTGGGCGTGAGCGTGCTCGCGGTCGGGCCGCTCTCTCGCGAAGTGCGCGAACGGCGTCTGCTGGATCGGGACTGGCTGGGCGTGGGTGAGGATGTGGCGCTCGCCGCCGTGTGGGTGCGAGCCGCCGAGGAGACGGCGCAACAGCGCATCGTCGCACGTGCGCATCCCGGCGACGACTGGAAACTGGCGCATTGGGACGAATATCGGCAACGGCGCTTCGAACCCGCAGGCGCGCAACGGGACGATCTGATCGTGTTCGATACAACCGCGCCCGCGCAAGCCGATTACGACGCGCTGCTGGATCGGCTTGTGCGGACCGGTTGAATCGAAGACTCGCTTTTACGCCACGCTTTTAGACCACGGCTACCGGCGCGAACGAATCGAGCGTGGCGCCTTCGTACACCTGACCGAAGCGGTTGGCAAGAAAGTCCGACAGCGCCACCTGCTCCTGACGCACGAACCCCGCCTGCGGCAGCTTCTTTTCGCGGAACAGGTCGAGCACCGCGCACATCGCGCCCGCCGTGGTGATCTGGATCGCGCTCATCGGTACGCCGCAGACGGTCTTCGCGAAAATCTTGCGCGTGAAGACCTCCTGGACGAGTTGCCCGTTGCGCATACCCGTGACCGTCATGAAGATCAGCACGACGTCCTGCTCCGTCGCGGGAATCGCGCGGCGCATGATCGACTTGAGCACATCGCGGTCGCCAGACAGGCGCAGATCTTCGAGCAGGAACTGCATCAGCGCGCGGTGGCCCGGATAGCGCACCGACTTGTAGTCGAGCGACTCCACACGGCCCGACAGCGTCTCGCACAAGGTGCCCAGACCGCCCGACGTATTGAATGCTTCGTACTCCACGCCATCGAGCGAAAAGTGCTCCAGGCCTTCGAGCGGCTGGACCCACTGCGTGCGACCGTCGCGGATTGCTTCGCAAGGCTGGCAGTATTCGTTGATGAGGCCGTCCACGCTCCACGTGAGGTTGTATTTGAGCGCGTTGGTGGGGAATTGCGGCAGCGCGCCCACGCGCATCTTCACTTCGCGGATCTCCGTGAAGCGGCTCGCGAGCGCATGCGCGGCGAGTCCGATAAAGCCAGGCGCGAGACCGCACTGCGGCATGAAGGCGTGGTCCGCGCCGTCGGCGAGCGCGCGGATCGCGTGCGTGGCGCGCACGTCCTCGGTCAGGTCGAAGTAATGGACGCCCGCGCCCTTCGCCGCCGATGCCACGTTCACCGCGAGGTAATACGGCAGCGCGTTGATGAGCACGTCGTAGCCTTCGAGCGCGCCGCGTAGCGCAGCGGCGTCGCCGGAATCGACGCGCACGGTGGGGATGCCCTGCGCGGCGAGTGCTTCGAGCGCGCGCGCATCACGATCGAGTGCGGCGACTTCGTAGTCCCCGGTTTCGCGCAGCATGTGTGCAATGGTGTGGCCGATCAGGCCGGCGCCTGCGATAGCGACTTTCATCTTGCATCTCCTTGTTGGTGTTCTGTGGTCGGGGGCCATGCCGCGCCCGCTCGGCTACAGTCTAGGGAGGTGCAAAATCAGATCATAGGCGCAAAATGATGCGCTTCGACGTTGCCTTTCGTCATATCGACAAAGGTTTTGGTCGAAATGACGAAAAACTATAAAAATCGTGTTAACGGTGCCGATTTCAAGGCGCGGTTCAGGGTGTCACCGTGCCGCGATCGATCTTGCGCGCCAGCACGATCGAGGTCGTCGTGCGCTCCACGCCCTGCATGCCGCCAATCTGGTCGAGTAGCTCGTTCAGGCGCTCGGGCGAAGCGGCGCGTAACCACGCGACATAGTCATATTCGCCGCTCACCGCGCAGAGCAATTGCACTTCGGGCATCTTGCCCAGCCGCTTCTGTACATCCGGACCGTGGCGCGGCGCGATGATGAGCCCGACCCATGCCTGAAGGCTCGCATCGAGCACATCCTGTCCGAGCCGCACGCCATAGCCAGCGATGACCTGCGATCGTTCGAGCCGCGCGATGCGCGCCAGCACCGTGGTGCGCGCGACGTCCAGCTGGCGCGCGAGATTCGCCACGCTTTCACGCGCGTTTTCCTGCAGCAGCGCAACGAGGCTGCGATCGAGGTCGTCGAGTTGGTCGAGGCGCGGCGGTCTCATCGTTTGGACGGCTCCTGAAGCATCAAGGCATTAAATGTGTGATGCCATTATCGCTCGCTTATCCATCGCCTATGCAGCATGCAAAGCGAGGTGTTTCAGCTTATTTCCGAGCGTTTCGTTTGTAAGCAGTTGTCGCATCGCAGTCGATTTGTCGCGATAACGTGGTACTAATAACGCCTGCAACGCTTTGCACCGACGGGTTCTGCACCTGCTCGATACGAACTAGCCACAAACTCGCTACGAAATGAAGATTCAAGGAGCAACAATGAAGAAAGCTTTCGTCATCCTTGCCGCCACGCTCACGATGAGCGCCGCCTTTGCACAAGGCGCTGTCGCGCAGACCGCAGCTTCGTCCACGCCGGCCGCCGCAGCCGCATCGAGCGCCGATGTGCGCGCCGCGCAGCATCAGCAGCGTGTGGAAGAGCGCATCACGTATCTGCATTCGGCGCTGAAGATCACCGCCGATCAGGAGCCGCAATGGAAGACGTTCGCCGACGTCATGCGCAGCAACGGCCAGACCATGGCCGATCTGTACAAGCAGCGCGTGGAAGGCGAAGCGCAACGTAACGCGCTCGACGACATGAAGCAGTACGCCCAGATCACCCAGGCGCACGCTGACGACATGCAGAAGCTCGTGACGGCCTTCGAGCCGCTGTACACCAGCTTCTCGCCGGAACAGAAGAAGCTGGCCGATACGACCTTCCGTCACCCGGATCACGGTCCGAAGGGCCCGGCGCAACATCCGAAGCACAAGCTGAAGCCGAAGGCCAAGGCTCCGGCCGCCGCAGCCAGCGGCGCCGACGCGGCTAGCGCACCGGCAGCACAGTAAAGCACCGGGAAAATCGCGCGCCGCTCGCGTAGTGCGCGATTTCAAGGTACGCTTGCGGACCGCACGACGGCCGGGCAGATTGCCCGGCCGTCGTGCTTTTTGTCGCGCGTTTATCGCGTCGCTTTGCCTGGTTTCTGGTATCAGCTCGACTTAGAGCCTATATTTCAGGCAGTTTTCCCGCATCGACACGAGTCGATGCACATCAAAGCCTTTTGCGGCAGGTCCGCCACTACCACCATGATCGAACTGACCCAACTCGACCTCGCCGCCGATTCCGCCGCACAACGTGTCGTCAAGGACGAAACCGTCACCGTCGAATTCGCCGCTGCCCCGGGCGAGCTGATGAGCCTCGAAGGCCCGAACCGCTACGCCCCGGGCGACGCCATCATCACCGGCGCCACCGGCGAGCGCTGGGTCGTGTCGCGCGAGCGCTTCGATCCGAAGTATCTGCCTGCCGATGCTGCGCTCGCGCACGGCGCGCCTGGCGCCTATCGCAACCGCCCGAGCGTGGTGCTCGCCAAACGCATGGACGAGCCGTTCACGATCGTGCGCTCGGCGGGCGGCGACCGCCTGCACGGAGAAGCCGGCGACTGGGTCATGCAGTACGCGCCCGGCGATTACGGTGTCGTAAAAGCCGCGCGGTTCGCGAAGGTGTATCGCGTAGCCGATTAACGCCTTACGCGAATTCCTCATCGAGATCGAGCGTGACGTCGCGCGGCGTTTCCTCGCCTTTCGCGTGCTGCTCTTCGAGCGAGCCGATCGTCGCCTCCACATAGGCGTGCAGAACAGCAAAACTGCGCGAGCGCATACGCGCAGGCAAGGCCCGATAACGCGCCAGCGCGGCGGGCGCGATGGCCACCGTCAGCGTCATGCGGCGCGCGGCCGTGCCCATGCGCATCGCCACCCAATGCACGACCAGTTGCGGCGTGCCGTTTTCGGCGGCCTGCTCGGCAAAACGCGTCTGCTCGGGGAAAATATCGGCGATCACGCGCGCGAGCTGCTCGATATCGGCGCTCGCGCATTCAAACAGATAGTCTTCCATCGCTCGCTTGTGCCCGGAATCTGGGCTCTCAGGATAGGGTTTCGAGATAGCGCCGAAGCGTACCCGAGGCGGCGTCGCCGCGCCAGTGCAACGCTGGCGCGGGCGTTGTCTTCAGGCCGCGTGTGCTTCGCTGCGGCGCGGTGCGCAGCTCTTGAACAGCACGATGGCGGCGACGATCGCCAGCGAGACATAGAGCGCATCCACGGCGACGAGCGGCACGAGGCGCGCCTGGAACATCGCGGCGGGCACGTCGATCAGCGCGTGCACGAGAATCGCGATCGGCAGGATGGCTTTGCGGCCCGCCTGCACGCCGCGCCACATCAGCACTGAAAGCCCGATCTGGAACACGAAAGCCGCCGTGCGTTCGAGCGCGAACACACCCGCATGCAGCGGCGAAAGCGTGGCGAGGATCAGGTGCACGCGAAGCACCGAATCCATCGTCAGGTTGGTCAGATGCGTGTCGAGGTCGCCGCGATTGGCGAGCACCGCGAAGAAGATCCACTGCAGTTGCACCAGCACGCCGACAAACCACGCCTCCGCCCCGCCGTGGCCGATGCCGTAGGCAAGGCCCGTGCTGTCCTGCGGCGTGTTCGGAAGCCGCCCGCCGCGCCGCGCCAGCATGCGCATGGCGATGTAGCGCCCGACTTCCTCGCACACGCCCGCAACGAGCGCGCCGTAGGCCACGAAAGCGATGGGATGGGTCAGCAGTTCGGCCGTCTGCGGGTTTTCGTTCAGCAGAAACCCGTTGAGCGCGCGCTCGATCACCGTGGCGAACAGCGCAAAAATGGCGATCCCGGCGATGGTGTCGCGCCAGTCAAACTGGAAGGGCCGGCGCAGCCGGCGATAAAGCGAAATCGGCAAAAAGGCGACGAAAAGCGTCGCGAGCGAAAGGCAGACTAGCGTGACCGGATCTACGTGCATGGGGTTCCTTGTGACGTCCGGCGCGCGCACAAAATCATCCATGTTCATTCATGTCGCACGCCGCAGCCCGCATCATCGCAGAAAATGGGCCGATCGCGCAGCGGCGGCTGCGCGCGGCCCGGCGCTACGTCGATCTCAACCCAGGGTGGAAGCCCGCACGACCAGCTCGCCCGGAAATGCCGCGGCGCGCGCGGCGGGCGCGGCGCCTTCGATGCGCTCGTGCAGGAATTCGACGGCGCGATAGCCGATTTCGCGCGTCGGCTGGCGGATCGTGGTGATGCCGGCCAGCTCGGCCCATTCGGGATCGTCGATGGCGATCAGCGCGACCTGCTGCTGCCACTGCGCGCCCAATTGAGCCTTCAGATGCAGCGCAAGACGCAGCGCCACCGGTGCATTGGCGGCGAACAGCGCACAGCGCGCGCCGCGCCTGGCCGCGTCGGCGAGATAGGTATCGAGCGCGGCAAGCGATGCTTCGATGCCCTCTTCCTCGCGCAGATCGAGCACATGCGTGCGGTGCGCGGCCGCTTCGCCTTGGGTCGAAGCGCGAAACGCCGCTTCGCGCTCGCGGCGCGAACTCACGTGCTCGAACGGCTGGACCACGAACACGAGGTCGTCGTAACCGCGCTCGATCAGATGCCGCACGCCTTGCCGCACGGCCGCCGCGTTGTCGAGACCGACCATATCGGCGTCGAGACCATCGACGGTGCGGTCGACCAGCACGGCGGGAATGCCGCCGCTGCCTACCGGTTTGAGCATCGATTCGCGCACGCCCAGCGCATTGACGATCACGCCTTCCACCCGATACGTGGTGAGCAGTTGCAGATAGCGCCGCTCCATATCGACTTCATTGGCCGCGTGGCAGATCAGCGGCATATAGCCGAGGGCGTGGCAAGCCTCTTCCACGCCTTGCAGCACTTCGACCGAATACGGATTCGCCAGGTCCGCGAGCAGCAGACCGAGCAGCCGGTTGCGCCCGCGCTTGAGGCCGCGCGCCATCTGGTTGGGCCGATAGTCGAGCCGTTGGATGGCCGCTTCGATACGCGCGCGCAGATCCGGCGACAGCACCGACAGTTCGCCGTTCAGATAGCGCGAAATGCTGGTCTTGCCGGTGCCCGCTTCGCGCGCGACATCGCTGATAGTCGCGCGGCGCGGGCCTTCTGCGCTCGGGCTGCTCGACTCCATCGTCATTTCGCCAGCACCTCGCGGTTGACGATGTTGGTGCGCAGCGTGCCCGCGAGCGCCGCCACGAGGTTTTCCGCGGCGTTACGCGCCATCGCGTGACGCGTTTCATGCGTGGCCGAGCCGATATGCGGCAGCGCCACCACGTTCGGCATGCGCAGCAGCGGCGAGGCTGGATCGATCGGTTCCTGCTCGAATACGTCGAGGCCCGCGCCGTGGATCGTGCCCGCTTCCAGCGCGGCGATCAGCGCTTTTTCGTCGACGGTCGCGCCGCGCGAAGCGTTGATGAGGATCGCGCTCTTCTTCATTTTCCCGAATTGCTCCGCGCCGATCATATGACGCGTGGCGTCGGTGAGCGGCACCTGCAGGCAGACGAAATCCGACACCGCGAGCAGTTCGTCGAGTTCGACGCGGCGTGCGCCGTATTCGCGCTCGGCGGTCTCGTTCGGGCTGCGGTTGGTGTAGAGCACCTGCATGTTGAAGCCGAGCGCCGCGCGACGTGCGACCGCGCCGCCGATGCGACCCAGCCCGACGATGCCCAGCGTTTTACCCTGCACATCCACGCCGAAATGCGCCGGGCCGATGCTCGCCTTCCACTCACCGGCCTTGACCCACTCGGCCAGTTCGACCACGCGGCGGGCGCTGGCGAGGATCAGCGAGAACACCGTATCCGCCGTCGATTCCGTGAGCACGTCGGGCGTGTGCGCGAGCACGATGCCGCGCTGCGTGAGATCGGCCACGTCGAACTGGTCGAAGCCCACGGAGATGGTCGAGAGCGCCTTGATGCGCGAGCCGTCGAGCATCGCCGGCGTGACCTTGACGCTTGAGCCGATGGCGCCGTCGGCATCCTTGAGCGCGGCGCTCAGCGCCTGCGCATCGCTTCCGTCGACGAACACGACTTCAGCATGTTCGCGCAGATAGTCCGCGACATCGGCAGGCAAGGTCTTGTAGGCAACGATCTTCTGTTTCATAGGTGCACGTTTTTCCGTGGGTTCGAATGCGTTCTCGTTTGCGTTCGCGCTTGCGTTATTTACCATGCGCAGGCGCGACATAGCCAGGGGCGTCGTCGCGGCGCGGCTTCACGGCGAGCGTGAGGCCTACCGACACAAGCAGCGCCGCGCTCATGAATGCGTAGGATGCCGCAGGCGAGCCGGTTGCGCCATTCAGATAGCCGACCACGTACGAGCCCACGAACGAGCCGAGCGCGCCCATGCTGTTGATCAAGGCCATCGCGCCGCCGGAGACGTTCTTCGGCAGCAGTTCCGGCACGATCGCGAAGAACGGGCCATACGGCGCATACATCGCCGCGCCCGCGATCACCAGCAGCGCGTACGAGGTCCAGAAGTGCGTCGCGCCGAGCGCATACGAACCCGCGAAAGCCATGGCGCCGATCAGCAGGAACGGCCACACGAAAGCGCGGCGATTATTGAGCTTGTCCGACGCCCACGACGCGCCGAGCATCGCGATGGTAGCAGCGAGATACGGCATTGCCGAGAGCCAGCCCGTCTCGACCATGCCCAGCGACGAGCCGTTCTTGACGATCGACGGCAGCCACAGCACGAAGCCATACACGCCGATGCTCCAGCAGAAATACTGCGCGCACAGCAGCACCACGGCGGGCGAGCGGAACGCTTCGGCGTAGTTTTTCACCGGCTTGATGGCGGCCTGTTCGGCGCGCATGGCGGCGTCCAGCGCGCGCTTTTCGTCGTTCGAGAGCCACTGGACCTGCGCCGGTTTGTCGCGCACCAGCAGCCACCAGCACACGGCCCACACCACGGCGGGCACACCCTCGGCGATGAACATATGACGCCAGCCGTAGCTGTGCACGAGATAGCCCGAGACCACCGACATCCACAACACCGTCACCGGATTGCCGAGGATCAGAAAGGTGTTGGCGCGCGAACGCTCGGATTTGGTGAACCAGTTGCTGATGTAGATGAGCATGGCGGGCATCACCGCCGCTTCCACCACGCCCAGCACAAAGCGGATCACCATCAGCGAAGGAATATTGGTGACGACGCCCGTGAGCGACGCGCAGCCGCCCCACAGCAGCAGGCTTACGAACACCAGCTTGCGCACGCTGCGACGTTCCGCGTAGACCGCACCCGGCAACTGGAAGAAAAAGTAACCGAGGAAAAACAGCGCGCCGATCAGCGAAGACAGCCCGGGGCTGATGCCCAGATCGCGATTGATGCCCGCTGCCGAAGCGAAACCGTAGTTCGCGCGGTCGAGATAGGCGAGGCTGTACGTGATGAACACGATCGGCATGATCGCCCACCAGCGGCGTGGGGCAAGCGAGGTTGAGGTCATCGGTGTCTCCTGTCGGCGGCATGTTGGGCGTTTGAGCCTGGTGCCGTTCCTTGCTGCTTGAATAGGGGGCTGCGGCGCGGTCTGCTGCGCGCGATGCGTTATGCGGCGGCGTGCGCGTCGTGCGCCTGGTGGGCTTCGAGCGCATCGAGTTGCGCACGCGTCGGCAAGCCTTCCGAATCGCCGATCACCTGCACCGCAAGCGCGCCGATGCGATTGCCACGCGCGACGGCCTCATGCAGCGCACGGCCTTCGAGCAGCGCGCTCACCACGCCCACCGCGAAGCCATCGCCCGCACCGACCGTATCCACCACCTTCTCCACGCGCTGCGCCTGCACATGGCCGCGCTCGCCGGTGTTCGTCTCGAAGTACGCGCCTTGCGCGCCGAGCTTCACGATCACGCCGCGCGCGCCGCGTTCGAGATAGAAACGCGCGATCAGTTCGGGATCGTCGGAGCCCGTGAGAATGCGGCCTTCGTTGACGCCGGGCAAAACCCAGTCGGCGAAACGGGCGAGTTCATTGAGCGTCGCGACCATTTCCGCTTCGGAGCCCCAGAGTGTCGGGCGCAGGTTCGGATCGAAACTGATCGTGCGGCCCGCTTCGCGCATCTCGCGCGCCAGCATGAAGGCGAGTTCGCGCGAGGTCGCGGAAATCGCCGGCGCGACGCCGCTCAGATGCAGATGACGCGCGCCCAGCACATAGCCGCGCTGGTAATCGCTGATCGACAGATGGCTGGCGGCCGAGCCGCGGCGGAAATATTCGACAGCGGGATCGCTGCCGTCGTCGGTCTTCGACTTGAGCTGGAAGCCGGTGGGATAGCGCGGATCGGTTTCGACGCACTGTGCGTCGATGCCTTCCTGGGCGAGCACGGCGCGCACGAAGCGGCCGAACGAATCGTCGCCTACGCGGCTCATCCAGCCCACCTTGAAGCCCAGTCGCGCGAGGCCGGTCGCCACGTTCAGTTCGGCGCCCGCCGCACGTTTCGTAAATTGTGCGACGTCGTGCAGCGCGCCGGTATCGGCGGCCACGAACATCGCCATGGCCTCGCCGTAGGTGATGACATCGAGTGAGTGCGTCATGGAATGCGTTCCTGCAAAAGATGAATTCGAGTGCGTGCTTATGCCGACGTTATGCCGATGCCAGCCACGTCACGTAGCGCGCGGCGTCTTCCTGCACGCGCTGCTCGTCGAACGGAAATTCGATACCGCGCGGCACGTTCGACGGCAGGCGCGCGAGCGCGGCGCGGCACAGGGGATCGTCGGCGGCGGGCGCGCAGGCGAAGCGTCGCGCGCCCTCGCCTTCGACCGCTTTGCAGTGGATGTATTCGACGTAGGGCGCGAGCGCGACGGCGGCCATCAGCGGCGCTTCGCCCGTCCACTGCCAGTTGCCGATGTCGAAGGTCATGCCGATCAGGCTGGCTTCATCGCCCGCACGCAGCGCGCGGAACAGCGCCGTGAATTGCGCGAGCTTGCCGCCTTGTTCGAGCTGGCCGTTTTCGACGACGACACGCGGCGCGTTTGGTTCGGCCTGTTTCGCGCCTTTCACGCCGATCTCTTCGAGAATTGCCGCGAGCCGCGCAACATGCGCTTCGCCCGCAAAGCTGCCGAGTTGCAATTTGACGAAGCGCGCGCCCAGCGCACGGCCGCATTCGACGGCAAGGCGCAGTTCGGCTTCGTTGAGCGCGCCATCGTCGGCGTACAGCGTGTCGGGCGTCGACCACACGGACCACAGGCCCGCACCCGCAAGCGCTGTGCCGAGCGCCCGCAGCGCTTCGGGTTGCGCATCGGCGTCGTGCATCAGTTCGCGCCGCACCTCGAACGCAAACGCGCCCGCCGCTTTCGTCGCGCCGAACCACGCTGCATGACCGTCACGCCAGATCGATCCCGCGCCGAACGCGCTCGCCACAATTGCTACTTCCGCCATCGTCGTCTTCCTGTTGCTGCCGGTTCCCGTTTCACACAACGCATCCGATCTTGCTTGGAACCGGTTCCAAATCACGGTCGAAAAAAAGCGCCTAAGCGCCTGTTCCGTTCCGTCGGATTGATGGCGGGATGTTGCGCCGACCCGGCAAGCCGCGCCATTGTGGAAATCCCCTAATTTATGGCGGGAACCTTGTGCCGCCTGTTGGGTTGTCGGCGGTGGGGTGCGCGCCGTTGCCGTTTTCGTGCGGCGCGTCCAGCAGGCAGAGTTCGAGAAAGCGCTGGGCGACGCGCGAGGCTGCGCCCGCGTGCGGCACCACAATCGAAAAGCGCCGCGCGAGCGGTTCCGGGCCGATGCGGATCTGCGCGAGCGCGCCGTCCTCGTGCCGCATCGACATCGCCGAGACGAAGCCGATGCCCATGCCCGCGCGCACGGCTTCCTTGACGCCCTCCACGCCCGCGATTTCAAGCGCGACGCGCATCGGCACCGCCGCGCGCGCGAAAGCGCGCTCGACCACCTGACGCACGCCCGAGCCGTCCTCGCGCGTGACCAGCGGCACGTTGCCGAACGCGGCCAGATCGCAGCGCCCGCCCGCCGCCGCAGCCGCTTCGACGAGCGCATGACCGCGCGGGGCGATGGCCACGATCTCGTCCTCGTGCCATGGATGCACGGCGCAATCGGCGGGCAGTTGCGCGCCCACCGGCCCTTCGACCAGCGCGATATCCAGCTCGCCCAGCATGGCGACGACATCGGCGGTATTGCCGCTGGCGGTCTCCAGCTTCACGTCCGGATAGCGCCGATGGAACGCCGCGACCAGATACGGCAAACGGTAGCTCGCGGGCGTCGTACTCGCGCCGATGCGCAGCGTGCCGCGCTCCAGACCGCGCAGCGCATCGCGAAACGCTAGCGCGTCGCGCCAGTTCTCGCGCAGGCGCGCGGCGTAGGCGGCGAGTTGTTCGCCTGTAGGCGTCAGGCGCACGCCGCGCCCATCGCGCAGATAAAGCGGCTCGCCGAATTCTTCCTGCAAGAGCCGTAATTGCCCCGAGACGGCAGGCTGCGACAGATGCAGCGCCAGCGCCGCGCGACTGATGTTGCGGTGCTCGGCGACTGCGGCGAAAGTTATCAGTTGTTCCGGGGTCATCGCGGTGAATTATCGGGTTGACTTATATATTACTTCGTAAATGACGATTTTTCATATCGTTATATGTAATTTAGGATTAGCGCATTCGTAGCGAGATTGCTGCTAACACGGAACAAAAGCGGAATAACCCTGCCATGTCCACATCGTCGACCACACTTTCGCATTCATCGCCGGATTCGGCCCTTTCGACGCGCGGCCAGATCAACGGCGTCCTGTTCGTCGCGCTGTTCGCCTTTGCCGTTACCCGACTCGCGGCCCTGCCCGCTATCGCCAACCTGGGCTTGAGCCCGCTGATCGTCGGCATCGTCGCTGGCGCGGTCTACGGCAATCTGCTGCCCGACGCCATGCCGGCAAGCTGGGCGGCGGGCGTCAACTTTTCGGCGCGCAAGCTGCTGCGCATCGCCGTCGCCTTCTTCGGTCTGCGCGTGAGCCTGCAGGAAATCGCCCAGGTCGGCGTGCCCGGCCTCGTCGAGTCGGTGACGATCGTGGTGAGCACACTCGTAATCGGCACCTGGGCGGGCATGAAGATCATGAAGCTCGACCGCGACACGGCCATTCTCACGGCCGCCGGCAGCGCGATCTGCGGCGCGGCCGCGGTGCTCGCCTTCGAATCGACGCTGCAGTCGAAGCCGCACAAAAGCGCGATGGCCGTAGGCAGCGTGGTGCTGTTCGGCACGCTTTCGATGTTCCTGTATCCGCTGCTCTATCGCGCTGGCTGGCTGCATCTGGATACCGTCGGCGCGGGTCTGTTCTTCGGCGGCACGATTCACGAAGTCGCGCAGGTCGTGGGCGCGGCCAGCAACGTGAGCCCGGAAGCCACGCATATCGCCACCATCGTCAAGATGACCCGCGTGATGCTGCTCGTGCCGGTGCTGCTGGTGCTCGGCGTGTGGCTCAATCGTTCGGCGCGTAAGGCGGTGGGTGCGGATGGCGTGAAGCAAGGTGCGCGCAAGCTGGCGGTGCCCTGGTTTGCGCTCGGCTTCCTCGCGCTGGTGGTGGTGAACTCGCTGCATGTGCTGCCCGAAGCGGCGACCTCGTCGCTCAACCTGCTCGACACTTTTGCGCTGACCATGGCCATGACCGCGCTCGGCATCGAAACGCGCGTCTCGCAGATCCGTCAGGCCGGTCCGCGGGCGCTGACCACGGGTTTCATTCTTTACGTGTGGCTCGTGCTGGGTGGTCTGGCGATCACCTGGGGTGTGGAGAGACTGTTCGGTTGATGACAGCAACCTATTTCGGGCCCCGCCTGAGAGATCGCGCACCGGTTGGTCCGGTCGCTTGCCCCGCCGATGGCGGGGCTTTTTGCGCTTCTGCGTGGGCTTGTACATGCGCTTGTGCACGCATCCGTGCGCCCGGTCATGCCCGCGCGCCACGCAGCGCCCAGGCGCAACAGTTGCGGCCCATACTGTCCCATCCGACGAAGGGGGCGAGCAATGGCATACGAACTGTATTACTGGGACGGCTTGCAAGGGCGCGGCGAATTCGTGCGGCTCGCGCTGGAGGAAGCTGGTGCGCCCTATGTGGACGTCGCGCGCGGCGAGAAAGAGGATGGTCACGGGATCGGCGCGCTAATGGCCGGACTGGAAAGCGACGCGCCGTATCCGCCCTATGCGCCGCCCTTTCTCAAGGACGGCGATCTGATCGTGCCGCACGTGGCGAACATCCTGTTCTATCTCGGGCCCAAGCTCAATCTCGCGCCGCGCGACGAGGGCTTGCGCATCATCGCCAACGGCTTGCAGCTGACGATCGCGGATCTCGTCACCGAGGTGCACGACACCCATCATCCGATTGCCAGCGCCCTCTATTACGAAGACCAGAAGGACGCCGCGAAGGCGCGTTCGAAGGACTTCATTCAGCATCGGATTCCGAAGTTCATGAGCTATTTCGAGCGCGTGCTAACGCAGAATCCGGACGGCCCGCAACATATGGTGGGCAAGGCGCTCAGCTATGTCGATCTGTCGATGTTCCAGATCGTCGAGGGCTTGCGCTACGCATTCCCGAAAGCGACGAAGCATCTCGCCGACCATTATCCGAACGTGATCGCGTTGCACGACGCCGTGGCCGCGCGCCCGAATATCGCCGCTTATGTGCAGTCCGAGCGTCGGCTTGCGTTCAACGAAACGGGCATCTTCCGCCACTATCCGGAACTCGATCGGGCGTTGCGCTAAACGCCCGCGCGCAGATACGCATCCTGATTCACGCGGCCGGCCTGCGCGCCGCCGCTTTTTCTTTGCCGCAGACGTCTCGCCCGACGAGCGTCGCGCTTTTCTCAACCGCCCAACCTGCCCGCCTGCCGTGCTGTCATTCCTGCTGAAACTGCGCACCCGCGCCCGCGACCTCTTTCGTCTCTCCGACGCCCACACGATGCTGATCTGGTCGGTGATCGTCGGCGTGGCCGGGGCGTTCGCCACTGTTCTCTTCCGCGAAGGCATCGCGCATCTGCAGATCCTGTTCACGGGCAGCGAAGGCAGTTTCGTCGAGATGGCGCGGCGGCTGCCTTGGCACACGCGCATCTGGCTGCCTGCGGCAGGTGGTTTTATCGCCGGTTGCCTGCTGCTGATCGCAAAACGCAATGCGCGCGCTGGCACCTCCACGGGCAACAAGCCGATCCACACCGACTATGTCGAAGCGGTGGCCATTGGCGATGGCGTGATGCCGGTGGGCACGAGCCTGTGGCGCAGCGCGTCGTCGCTGTTCACGATTGCCAGCGGCGGCTCGATCGGCCGCGAAGGGCCGATGGTGCAGTTGGCGGCGCTCGCCGCCTCGCTGATCGGGCGCTGGGTGCACTTCGATCCGCAGCGGCTGCGTCTGTTAGTGGCGTGCGGCGCGGCGGCCGGTATCACCTCGGCATATAACGCGCCGATCGCCGGCGCGTTCTTCGTGACGGAGATCGTGCTGGGTGCGATCGTCATGGAGAGTTTCGGTCCGATCGTGGTTGCATCCGTGGTGGCCAACATCACGATGCGCGAATTCGCGGGCTACAAGCCGCCGTACGAGATGCCGGTGTTCCCGCCCGTCACGGGCGTCGAAGTGCTGCTGTTCGTCGCACTCGGCATGCTGTGCGGGGTGCTCGCGCCGCGCTTTCTCGCCATGCTCGACGTGACGAAAGCCGGTTTCGGCCGCCTCAAGCTGCCGCTGCCTGCCAAGCTCGCGCTCGGCGGCTTCGTGTGCGGCGTGCTTTCCGTGTGGACGCCCGAAGTCTGGGGCAACGGCTATAGCGTCGTGAATTCGATCCTGCATTCGCCCTGGACGTGGACGGCGCTCGCGACCGTGCTGGTGTTCAAGCTCGTCGCCACGGCCGCGACGGTGGGTTCGGGCGCGGTCGGCGGCGTGTTCACGCCGACGCTCTTCATGGGCGCGGTGATCGGTTGCCTGTTTGGCCACGGCATGAACGCGCTGTGGCCGCACGGCACGTCGGCGCCCTTCGCTTACGCGATGGTCGGCATGGGCGCGTTCCTCGCGGGCGCCACCCAGGCGCCGCTGATGGCGATCCTGATGATCTTCGAGATGACGCTCAGCTACCAGGTCGTGCTGCCGCTGATGCTCTCGTGCGTAGTGGCGTATTTCGTGGCGCGCGCCACGGGTACGAAGTCGATGTACGAAATCACGCTGCACCGCAACCGCGAGGAAGCCGAACGCCTGCGCCTGCGCGCCACCCAGATGCGCGAACTGGTGCGCCCCGCCGACACCGTCGTACGCGCCGATGCGACCGTGCAGGACATGACGCGCGTGTTCCTCGAATATCCGGTGAAGTACCTCTACGTGACGGACGACACAGGTCGCTTCCTGGGCGCGGTCGCGCTGGCGGACATCACCAACGATCTGCTGCAAAAGCGCGACACCTCGAACAAGCACGCCTGCGATTACCTCAAGGCTTCGTTCGATGTGCTCACGCCCGATATGCCGCTCGCGGTGGCGTTGCAGCACTTTATGTCGTTCCAGGGCGAACGCCTGCCCGTGATCGAAAGCGCGCAACAGCCGCGACTGGCGGGGGTCGTCTATAAGACGTCACTGCTGGATGCCTACCAGCGCATGAATCCGGATCGATAACAATCGAGAACCACCAGTGTTTCAGGATTAAGTCGCTGATTTCATGTGACAAATCAAAAAAGCACACGCGTTCGAGACGTAGCGCATCATTTGCTGCCATTATGGGATTTCCGCTCGCGCGTGTGCACTGACAGACGTTCCTCCGGCGTATCCCGGGTCATCTGTCACCGCTTTCCTCGCACAGCCGGCGGTGTGCCGCGTGGCTCGCGCCGCTTCCATTGCCTTCTTGCGCGCGGCCGCCCTGCCTCGTCCGGTCAGCCTGACCGCCACGGCACGGCACTTGCTGCGACCTTCGGGCCGCATGAGGAAAGGAGGTCGAGCGATGAAAACCTCGACGCTGTTGACTACCGTGCTGCTGTCGGCCTCGTGCTTTGCCGCACCTGTCCGCACGCAGGACGCCCAGATCGACCGAGCCAGCGCCCCTGCGCCAGAGATGCGTTCGCCCATGGCGGACGTCCCGGTCGCGCCGCCTGCGCCTGACGTGCCAAGCGCCACCGGTGTGCAGCACTGGGAGTATCTGAGCCTGCCGAAGTCGCACCGTCTGGACCGTACGCTGAGCCCGGTTCTCCATCAGCAGACCTGAGGCCTGCGCGGGTCCGCTTCGCATCGCTGTGCACCTACAAGGGAAGCAGCGTGGGCTTTGTGTATGCTTGATTGCGCGACGTCACATGCCCCGCCTGCCTTCGTTTCGGGGCGTTTATCTATCCGGTTCGAGCTGATTGACCATGAGCGCGCCCGCCGCGCCGAGGATTTCGCGCATGTCCGCTTCATCCATCCCCGAAGAACCCATCGACCTGCAGTTCTCCGATGTTCTGCGCGAAGTGCGCTGGCCCGCCAACAAGGACGATCTCGTGGAAGCCGCCCGTAACGCCGGCGCGAGCAACGAGGTGCTGGCGATCCTCGACGGGATGCCCGAGCAGGATTATCGCGATGTCGCGTCCGTCACGAGTCTGATCGGCAGCAACTACGGTCCTGGCCTCGGTATTTAAGGTTTTTCGTGCGCGCGGTTCAGGCGTCGCGTCCGTACACCACGCGCGCGAAGAAGCGGCCGAGCACCGCTTCCACCACCGGCGGCGTCACATGCTGCGGATCGGCGGTGGCGAGAAATTGCACGCCGTCGCACAAGCCCATCAGCCCCAGCGCCATCAGATCCGGCGCGATCGGCAACGGCGTGCCGACGCGCGCGGAAAACTCTTCGATATAGGCCGCGAGACGCTCGCGCTTTTCTTTCATGAAGGCGTTGAAACGCGTGCGGAAGCGCGCGTCGCGGGCCGCAAGCAGCTTGGCTTCCACCCACAGCAGGAACATCTTGTTGTCCTGCGGCAGACGACTGTAGAACGTCATCACCCGCGCTTCCATGACTTCGCGCGAGGCATTGGCTTCGAAGATCGCGCGCAGATCGACTTCCATCGCTTCATGATCGCGCCGCAGCAATTCGACCAGCAGTTCAGCCTTGCTGTCGAAATTCGAATAGAACGCGCCGCGCGTATAGCCCGCCTCCTGCGCGATGTCCTCGACGCTCGCGCCGACAAACCCCTTGGTCATGAACAGACTCCGCGCGGCGTCGAGCAGGCACTCGCGCGTCTGGTCGCGGCTCTGTTCGCGGGTGAGTCGGGTGCGCGGAGTGGCTTGGCGCGTCATGGTGTTGGGGTGACTGTCTAGTGGGGGGGAGAACGCCATCGAGGCATGCGCCCGGCATCCCGATGGTAGCGCGAGTCTATCACTGAATCTTTCTTCGGATTCATTTCCGCATTCAGATACAGCGCTGTATTAGAATTCGTAAAATCATCTGAGACCGGACGGTGTGCGACGGAGGAGACATCCATGCGCCCCATCGCCTGTGCGCTGTGCTTGCGCGGGCGAACGGACTCAGCGGCGGCGCGACAGGCCCAGCGTGAGCGACAAGCGCGCATGGGCCGGGCGCGCGTGCGTTCCAGGCATGTCGAGGTCCATGTGAATCGTCGCGGTCGTGGCGCATCGAACAGGATGCGCAGTCAGTGTCAGTCCCAGGCTATCGTCGTCAATCCGTCCGTGCGGTGGACTTCGCATCCCGGTGTGTCGAGGTTATCGCGCTTTGCGAGCGCGTGCGCGTTGAGCGCCCTCGTCAGCCTTGCCGCGTGCGGCAAACATGAAGCAGCCTCGCCCGGACCGCGTCCGGTCGTGTCGATGACCGTGCACGCCGATCAAAGCGCGCCCTCCACCACGTATCCCGGCGGCGTACAGGCGCGCAACAGCACGCCGCTGTCGTTTCGCGTGAATGGCAAGATCATCGAGCGCAGCGTGCGTCTTGGCGATGCGGTCAAGCCCGGCCAGGTGCTCGCGCGACTCGATCCCGCCGATTACGACAAAAACGCCGCAAGCGCCCAGGCGCAGTACGACGCCGCGCAGCACCGTCTGGTTTTCGCAAAGCAGCAGCTCGACCGCGATACCGCCCAGGCGCAAGCCAACCTGATTGCGCGCGCCCAGTTCGAACAGACGCAGGACGCTTATGCGTCGGCCGTGGCGCAGCGCGACCAGGCAAAGCAGCAACTCGCGCTGTCGCAGGATCAGCGCCGCTACACCCAGCTCGTGGCCGATCACGCGGGCGTCATCACCGCCGAAAACGCCGACACCGGCCAGAACGTCCAGGCAGGCCAGGCCGTCTATCAGCTCGCGTGGACCGGCGAAGTGGACGTAGTGAGCGACCTGCCTGAAAACGCCATTGCCGGATTGCACACGGGCGACTCGGCCCAGGTGACGCTGCCCGCCCTGCCGGGCCGTACGTATGCGGCCAAAGTGCGTGAACTGAGCGCGGCCGCCGATCCGCAAAGCCGCACATGGCGCATCAAGCTCACACTGGAACATCCGGATGCGGACGTGCGGCTGGGCATGACCGCCAACATCGCCCTGTCGCCAAACCCGGCCGGCAATGGGCAGCCGCGCTCCTTCACGATTCCCGCCACGGCGCTCTTTCACGATGGCAACGCGCCCGCCCTGTGGATCGTGCAAGGCGCCGACAATGTGCTGCAACTGCGGCGTGTGAGCGTGTCGCGCTATGACGCGCGCACCATCACCGTGACCGACGGCCTCAAGGACGGTGACCGCATCGTCCTGCAAGGCGTCCATACCGTCAGCGTCGGCGAGAAAGTGCACCCGATTGCGCCGCTGCATCCGGAGGACTTCGCGTCATGAGCGAACGCGAAGCGCCGCAAAACATGGAGCCGACGCCCGATCAGGGCCCCGGCCACGATCACGACGAAGGCCGTTTCAATCTTTCCGCCTGGGCGCTGCGCCATCGCTCGCTGGTCACCTTCCTGATCGCGCTGGCGACGATCTTCGGCGCGTTGTCGTACACCCGCCTTTCGCAGTCCGAAGATCCGCCCTTCACGTTTCGCGTGATGGTGATCCAGACCTTCTGGCCTGGCGCGAGCGCGCGCCAGGTCGAGGACGAAGTCACCAGCCGCATCGGCCGCAAGCTGCAGGAAACGCCGTATATCGACTTTCTGCGCAGCTACTCGCGGCCCGGCGAGTCGCTGGTGTTCTTCACGATGAAGGATTCCGCGCCAGTCAGCGAAGTTCGCGAAACCTGGTATCAGGTGCGCAAGAAAGTCGGCGATATTGGGCCGATGCTCCCGCAAGGCGTGCAAGGCCCGTTCTTCAACGACGAGTTCGGCGACGTCTATACCAACATCTACACGCTCGAAGGCGACGGCTTTTCGCCCGCGCAACTGCACGACTACGCCGATAACCTGCGCGAAGAACTGCTGCGCGTGAAGGACGTTGGCAAGGTCGATTACTTTGGCGATCCGAATCAGCGCGTCTATATCGAGATCGCCAATGCGCAACTCACGCGTCTGGGCATCTCGCCGACGCAGATCGGTCAGGCGATCGGTGCGCAGAACAGCGTCGCGGCGTCTGGCACGCTCACCACGCCCGACGATCGCGTATTCGTGCGCCCGAGCGGCCAGTTCACGGATCTGAAGGCGCTCGCGGATACGCTCATCAGCGTGAACGGCCGCAGCTTCCGGCTGGGCGACATCGCCACGATCCGGCGCGGTTACGACGAGCCGCTTGCCACGCAGATGCGCTTCCAGGGCAAGGCGGTGTTGGGCATCGGCATCACCATGCAGCCGGGCGGCGACGTGATTCGTCTGGGCAAGGCGCTCGATGCGCGCGTCGATCAGTTGCGCCGCGAACTGCCCGCGGGCCTCAAGCTCGTGGAAGTGTCGAGCATGCCGGACGCGGTCTCGCATTCGGTCGACGATTTCGTCGAAGCGGTGGCCGAGGCGGTTGGCATCGTGCTGATCGTGAGCCTCGTCTCGCTGGGCGTGCGCACGGGCATGGTGGTCGTCATCACGATTCCGATCGTGCTGGCCGTCACCTCGCTTGTGATGTACCTGTTCGACATTGGCCTGCATAAAGTCTCGCTTGGCACGCTGGTGCTCGCGCTCGGCCTGCTGGTGGACGACGCCATCATCTCGGTCGAAATGATGGCCGTGAAGCTCGCGCAGGGCTGGAATCGCACGCGCGCAGCGGCGTATGCGTACACCAGCACCGCGTTCCCGATGCTCACCGGCACGCTCGTCACGGTCTCCGGTTTCCTGCCGATCGTGCTGGCGAAATCGAGCACGGGCGAATACACGCGCTCGATTTTCCAGGTCTCGGCGATTGCGTTGATCGCTTCATGGTTCGCGGCGGTCGTGCTGATTCCCCTGCTCGGCTATCGCCTGCTGCCCGAACGCAAGCCCGACCCGAACGCCGCGCACACGAATGGCGCGCATCACGAAGAAGACATCTACGACACGCGCTTCTACCATCGCCTGCGGGGCTGGGTGGGCTGGTGCATCGAGCGGCACATCGTCGTGCTGGCGCTCACCATTGTGCTGTTCGTGGTGGCGCTGGCGGGATTCACGCTGATTCCCCAGCAGTTCTTCCCAAGCTCCGACCGCCCTGAACTGCTGGTGGACGTGCGCCTGCCCGAAGGCGCATCGTTCGACGCTACGCTGCGGCAGACGACGCGGCTTGAAGAAGCGCTCAAGGGCCGCCCGGAGATCGATCATTCGATCGATTTCGTCGGCACCGGCGCGCCGCGCTTCTATCTGCCGCTCGACCAGCAGTTGCAGCAGCCGAACTTCGCGCAGTTCGTCATCACGGCGAAATCGGTCGAGGATCGCGAAAAACTTGCGGACTGGCTCGAAACGAAGCTGCGTAACGACTTCCCGGCGATCCGCACGCGTCTCTCGCGGCTCGAAAACGGGCCGCCGGTGGGCTACCCCGTGCAATTCCGCGTGAGCGGCGACGACATCGCCACCGTGCGCGCCATTGCCGATCGCGTGGCAAAGCAGATGCGCGCCGATTCGCGCACCGAGAACGTCAGCTTCGACTGGGACGAACCCGCCGAGCGTTCCCTGCACTTCGCCATTGACCAGCAGAAAGCGCGCGCGCTCAACATTTCGTCGCAGGACGTGGCGAACTTCCTGCAGATGACCTACTCCGGCTACACGGTCACGCAGTACCGCGAGCGCGACAAGCTCATTAGCGTCGATCTGCGCGCGCCCGCCAACGAACGCGTCGATCCCGCTCATATGCTCGCGCTCGCCATGCCGACGTCCAACGGGCCGGTGCCGCTGGGCGCCATCGGCCACCTCGAAAACACGCTTGAATACGGCGTGATCTGGTCGCGCGACCGGCAGCCGACCATCACCGTGCAGGCCGACGTGCGGCGCGGCGCGCAAGGCATCGACGTGACGCATGCGCTGCAGAAGTCGCTCGCCTCGATGCAAGGCACGCTGCCGACCGGTTATCGCATCGCGGTGGGCGGTTCGGTCGAGGAAAGCGCCAAGGGTCAGGCGTCGATCTTCGTGCAATTGCCGGTGCTGATGATCGCCGTCCTGACGCTGCTGATGATCCAGTTGCAGAGCCTCTCGCGCGTGATGATGGTCGTGCTGACCGCGCCGCTCGGCCTGATCGGCGTGGCCGTTGCGCTGCTGCTGTTTCACGAGCCGTTCGGCTTCGTGGCGATGCTCGGCGTGATTGCGATGTTCGGCATCATCATGCGCAATTCGGTGATTCTGGTCGATCAGATCGAGAGCGATATCCGCGACGGACACAAGCGCTTCGACGCCATCGTGGGCGCGACCGTACGGCGCTTCCGGCCGATCATGCTGACCGCTGCCGCCGCCGTGCTCGCGCTGATCCCGCTGGTGCGCTCGAACTTCTTCGGGCCAATGGCCACGGCGCTGATGGGCGGCATCACCAGCGCGACCGTGCTCACGCTGTTCTTCCTGCCCGCGCTCTATGCGGCGGCGTTCCGCGTGCGCAGCAGCGAAAGCGACGCCGCGCGTCCGAATGCGGAGAACGCATCATGAAATGGTCCGCGCCGATGAAAACGTCTGCCTCGCCGCGCCTGCCGGTGCGCGCGAGCGCGGCCGCGCTTGCGGCCTTGTTCGCGAGCGCCTGCTCGTTTGGTCCGAGCGGTACGCCGCCTGAAATTCCCAGCCCTGCGCACTATGGCGTCGATGCGCAAGCTACCCAGACGGTGGCAGCGCAAGGCGTTGCGCAGCAGTTCGTGGTGGGCGCGCAGCCGGTGCCGCAGTGGTGGACGCAGTTCGATTCGCCAGCGCTCGATGCGTTGGTCGAAGAAGGCCTGGCGAACAGCCCGAACCTCGCTTCCGCCGATCACAGCCTGCAAGCGGCGCGCGAGCAATTGCGCGGCCAGATCGGCAGCACGCTATTGCCGACCGTCGATGCGATCGGCACCGCACAGCGCCAGCGCGCGCCAGGCATCCCGCAACTGGGCGTCGACAAGCTCGAATACAACCTGTTTGCGGGCCTCGTCGAGGTGCGCTACTCGTTCGATATTTTTGGCGCGACGCGGCTGAACAACGCCGCCCTCGCCTCGCGTGTGAATTTGCAGGCGTTTCAGTTCGAGGCGGCGCGCCGTGCCTTGACTGCGAATATCGTCGCGAGTGCACTGGGCATTGCCACGCTGCACGCGCAGATCGACACGACGCAGCAACTGATAGCCATCGCCAACGCACAGGCCGACGATCTGCAAAAGCGCTATGCGCTGGGCGCGATTTCGCATACGGATGTGCTCAACGCGCAGCAGAGCGCGGCGGCGCTCGCCACCAATCTGCCGGGGCTGCAGCAACAGGCGGCCGCGATGCGGCATGCGCTGGCCGTGCTGCTCGGACGCACGCCCGATCAGGCGCCGGCCGATCTCGATCTCGCAAGTTTTCATCTGCCGCAGCAAGTGCCGGTGGTGGTGCCGTCGGACCTCTTGAAGACGCGTCCCGATATCGAGGCCGCGGGCGCGGCGCTGATCGCCGCTTCCGCCGATGTGGGCGCGGCGACGGCGCAGATGTTCCCGAGCATCACGCTTTCGGCGGGGATCGGCCAGGGCGGTTTTAGCTGGCCAATGGCGACGTCGGGTGTGGGCGCGCTGTGGGCGATCGGCGCTTCGCTCACGCAGCCGATCTTTCATGGCGGCGCGTTGCTCGCGCAGCGGCGCGCGGCCTTGCAGTCGTATGACGCCGCCAACGCGTCGTACAAACAGACCGTCCTCGCGGCCTTCCAGGACGTGGCCGACCGGCTCGCGGCGCTGGAGCACGATGCGCAGGCGCTCGATTCCGCCGGCACGTCGGCGCAAACGGCGCAAGGCGTCTACGACGATACCCACGCGCGCTACAAGCTGGGCGCAGTGCCCTACTACGCCGTGCGCCAGAGCGAGCAGCAATGGCGCAACGCCAGCCTCGACGCGATCCGCTATCGCGGCGCGCGTCTTTCGGACACCGCAGCGCTTTTCCAGGCGATGGGCAATCCGCCGGTTGACGGCAGCACGAAGGCGGCCCACGCAACGACATCGACGACATCGACGCCTTGAACACGCGTCGCCGTGCGCATGCAAGGTGCGCACGGCTTTTCACCGGACGATCGACGGGGCGCGCGACAGTCTGCGCAAATCCATCGGAGTGCGATACGACGATGCTTTCTGATGCGCGCTGCCTCGCCACTGCTTCACGCTAACAAGCGCTTGCGGATCAGGCAGTTAGCTTCGCTCTCCCAAGGTTACCCACAGGGCTGCCAACAAAAACTGTGGACAACAGAAGATTGAATGCGCATCGGACTTATCAACAGATTCTGTTGAAGGTCCTGTGGAAAAGCCCTGGGCAACCCACCCAAGTGCTTGTCGCAAAAGGAAATCGTCGACGCAAAACAAAACACGGCACATCGTTGCCGATGTGCCGTGTTCAAGATGGCGTTTACCGCATTAGTACGGGCTGCCTGGCAACCCGTACTGTCGATCAAGGCTTGTTCGTTTCGAACAGATCCATGATCTGCTGCTTCTCGCTCGACGTGACGCTCGGCGGCGTCATGCCGCCCGGACCCATGCTGCCGGTCGCGCCGCTGGCGTCGCTCGCTGCGCCCGCGGGCACGCCCGAATCCATGCCGATCGCCGAAACGAAGCCCGCACCCGGCGTCACATCCGAGTAGTAAAGCTCGCCGCCGATCGTGGTGATGCCGGCCGGCATCGGCGGCTCTTCCTGCGGGATGTTGCGCAGCGCCTGGCTCATGTAGTTCACCCAGATCGGCAATGCAAGCTGCGCACCGAACTCGCGGCTACCCAGGCTCTTCGGCTGGTCGTAACCCATCCACGCCACCGCAACCAGATTGCGCTGATAGCCCGCAAACCAGCCGTCGTGCGCATCGTTGGTCGTACCGGTCTTGCCCTGCAGGTCGTCGCGATGCAGCACGTTGGTGCCTGCGCCCGTACCCGCCGTCGCCACCGAATGCAGCAGGCTGTTCATGATGTACGCGTTGCGCGGCGTGAGCGTCTGCGGCGCATTCTGGCCCGCGACCAGCGGCTGTGCGCGCGACACCGGCTGACCGTGCGCATCGTCCACTTCGGCGATGAGGTACGGGTTGATGCGATAGCCGCCGTTGGCGAACACGCTATACGCGCCCGCCGACTGCAGCGGCGTCACCAGACCCGCGCCCAGCGCCATCGGCAGATACGGCGGCGTCTTGTCCGCGTCGAAGCCGAAACGCTGCGTCACGTAGTCCTGTGCGTACTTGGTGCCGATGTACGACAGAATGCGGATCGACACGAGGTTCTTTGACTTCTGCAGCGCGAGGCGCATCGGCATCGGACCGTCGGGCTGGTCGTCGTCCTTCGGCTCCCACGCGTCGCCGCCCGGCGAGCTGGGCGGGAAATACAGCGGCGCATCGTTGATGATGGTCGCCGGTCCCAGACCCTTTTCGAGCGACGCCGAGTAGATGAACGGCTTGAAGCTCGAACCCGGCTGACGCCAGGCCTGCGTGACGTGGTTGAACTTGTTCTTGTTGAAGTCAAAACCGCCGATCAGTGCGCGGATCGCGCCGTCCTGCGGCGTGAGCGACACCAGCGCGCCTTCCACCTGCGGCAACTGCGTGATCTGCCAGTTGTTTTTCTCGTCGGCGATCAGGCGCACGATCGAACCCGGACGGATCTTCAGCGCCTGCGAAGCACGCGTCGACAGACCCGACGCCGCGAAGCGCAGGCCCTCGCCCGTGATGTTGACCGAGGTGCCGTCGAGCAACTGCGCCGTCACGGACTTCGGACCCGCCTCGGTCACCACGGCCGAGACGATGTCGCCGTTGTCGGGGTGATCGGTGAGCGCGTCGTCGATCGCCTGGTCGCGGTCGTCGCCGGCGGCCGGCAGTTGCACGAAGCCTTCCGGACCGCGATAGCCGTGACGGCGCTCGTAGTCCATCACGCCCTTGCGCACGGCCGCGTAGGCGGCGTTCTGATCGGCCGAATCGATGGTCGTGGTGACCGTGAGGCCGCGCGTATAGGTTTCGTCCTTGTACTGCGCGTACATCATCTGACGCACCATTTCCGCGACGTACTCGGCGTGCACGCTGTATTCGGTGCCGGCGGTGCGTGTGCGCAGCGGCTCCTTCACGGCTTCGGCGTACTGGTCCTGGGTGATGTAGCCCAGATCGAGCATGCGCTTGAGGATGTACTGCTGGCGAATCTTCGCGCGCTTCGGATTGACGATCGGGTTATACGCGGACGGCGCTTTCGGCAGGCCCGCGAGCATCGCCGCTTCGGCCAGCGTGATGTCCTTCAGATCCTTGCCGAAGTACACACGCGCCGCCGCCGAAAAGCCGTAGGCGCGCTGACCCAGATAAATCTGGTTCATGTAAAGCTCAAGGATCTGGTCCTTCGTGAGCGCGCGCTCGATCTTGTAGGCGAGCAGCATTTCGTAGATCTTGCGCGTGTAGGTCTTCTCGCTCGAGAGGAAGAAGTTACGCGCGACCTGCATCGTGATCGTACTCGCGCCCTGCGACGCGCCGCCGTGCATCAGGTCGGCCACGCCTGCGCGCAGGATGCCGACGAAATCCACGCCGCCGTGTTCGTAGAAGCGGTAGTCCTCGATGGCGAGGACGGCCTTCTTCTGCACGTCGGGGATATCCTGGAAGCGCACCAGCTGGCGTCGCTCGTCGCCGAACTCGCCGATCATCACGTGATCGGCCGTGTAGATGCGCAGCGGCACCTTCGGCTGATAGTTGGTGAGCGCGTCGAGCGAGGGCAACTGCGGCCCCATCACGACGAGCGCATAGCCGACGATCAGCGCGCCGACCACGGCAAGCGTGGCGAACAGGCCGAAGAAGCCCAGTGCGATCGACGAGAAGATGGAGCGCTTGCGCGGGCGCTCGTTGCGCGAACCGGAACCCGGATTCGAGCGCGGGTCGGAACGTGACTCGTCGCTACGCTGCTGGCGTCCGTTGTTGAAGGAGGGTTCCCGATCGTCGTTCGGGTATTGCGGTGAAGGCGGTCGTTTGATGATAGGCATGACTGGAATGATTGGCGCGTCTCAAGCTGCGCCCCGGCTGCGCGCAATAAAGCACGCATAGATCTGATCATGGCGTCATGGCGCCAATGCGGCGTAGACGACATCGCACCCCGAGTGCAATGCCGCGGCGTGACCGGCAACGCCCCCGTCCGGTCACGCGGCGCGCGGGTAAGACGCGCCGTCGCGTGGTCACTCTTTCAGCAACCTTTCGCGCAAAGCCTCTGAAGAATGCATCCGCGCGAAATGTAACAGCGCATTCTAAATAAATCGCGCGCCGACGGTCGCGCTTTTTTTGTAAGAGTTTCCTGGACTCGGCTCAGAGCGCGCGATGGCTTCGGCTTCGTGACGGCACCTTGCGCCATCTGCGCGGTTCTGCGGAGAAAATATCGAATCGATGCGCGACTCGATATCGTAATGCGCGTTCATTATCCTTATGCGCGATACATTGTTGCGTGCGTTGACGGGCCCGCACGCGCATCTTTGCGTTGCACCGCGCGCGTCTCGTCTTATGATGGAAAGATTGCTGCACGCCTGCCCGTCTGCCATGAGCCGATCATGAACAAGCCCAGCGAACGCATCGTCGTCTTCGTCACGCCCGCCCAGAAACGTGCGATCTCCGCCACGGCCGACGAACTCGGCATCAGCGTCAGCGAACTGATGCGGCGCGCCGTGATCGCCTTCAGCGCAACCAGCGATCAGGTGAAGGCCGCGAGCATCGTCGACCGGCTGAACGCCCCGCGCGAACCGGATGCGCTTGCTCAGGTACTGCGCAAAGCGGCAAAGCCGCTGCGTGTGGGACGCGGCGCGGGATTCCGGCCCTCTGCGCAAGCGCAGCCGCAGGCGCAGGAAGAACCCGCCGCCGACGACGACGCCCCGCAAGAGGCCCCCGCCCAGAATCACGCCGAACGCGAACTGGCCCAGACCGTTGCGCGCCTCGCCGCCGAAGCGCATGCAGCCGAATCCGCGGAATCCGAAGCCGATGTAGAGAATTCACATTCCGATACCGTACATTTGCGTGAAGTCCCACCCGTGCAGTCGCTCAGTAACGCGCCATTCGCGCGCACGCAGCGCGTGCACGACGAGGCAGACGATCCCGACAGCGACGCTGCCCCCGAAGGCGGAAGATTCGCCTGAGTTTCGCAGCCAGACGGGGCTATCGTCATCATGGGCGGCAACAGTCTATGCGGACCTTTAAGTCCCTTTTAAGAGACCCCGTGGTGTAATATCCGCGAGCATTGCGGGCTGGCCAGACGATCGAAACGTTGACGTAAGGTTTTGTCCGCACGGGCAATGCAGCTGATGCAATCGCACACCGTGAGTATTTTTCGATCACGCACCGCTTGTCTCTATTGCAATTGCCCGAAGCGCCCCGATTTTCGCGCTGCATGCGCAGCCCGCACAAAGCGGCGTAAGCTGAATGCGAAATGAATCGCACACGGCAAACGCAGCGCGGCATGTACGCACGTACTGCGGCCTCAATTGAAACTGGCCGATCTCATTACACCGGAGGAATTCCATGTCGCTTTTCGACTCCATCTCCCGCACGGTCAAGGGTCTCCTGAACGACGCGGCCGATTCCGTGCAGGACCCGTCGCGCGACGCGCGCCAGATCGTGCGCGAACTCGACGACAGCATCGGGAAAGCCGAGAACTCGCTCGTCGAGATCCAGGCACAGGTCGCGATGCAGCAAAGCAAGCGCGACGTGGCCGCCGACAAGGCGAAGAAGTACGAGGACGGCGCGAAGCGCGCGCTGCAATCGGGCGACGAAGCACTCGCCCGTGAAGCACTCGGCGCGCAGTCGACCGCCGAAGCCGAACGCGATGCGCTCGCCGCTGAACTCGCCAAGCTCGAACCGTCGGTCGATCAGCTCAAACAGCAGATCGACGACATGCGCTCGCGTCGCAACGACCTGAACGCACGCTCGAACATCCTGCAAGCCAAGCAGCAGATCGCCCAGGCCAAGGACACCGCGGCCACGGCGCTCGGCGGTATCGGCGGCAAGAATCTTGCGCAGGACTTCCAGAAGCTCGAAGACAAGGTGAACCTGTCGAACGCCCGCTCGGACGCCCGCCTGAATTCGGCGGACACCTCCAGCGGCAAGGCGCTCGAAGACAAGCTCGCCGCGCTCAACAAGGGCCCGTCGGTGGATGACCGCCTCGAAGCCCTGAAAAGGCAGCTCAATACGCCGGCGCAGTAACGCGCCGCGCGTGACGGATGCGGCGCGGCGCTTAGGTGTTTCGAGCGCCGTACCGCATCCACGTAACGTATGTCATGGAGACGGGCGACAAGCCGCCCGGCCTGCAACATGAAAAAGTTTCTTGTCGCTGTTTTCGCATCGCTCGCCTTCGTGAGCGGTCTGGCGTTCGCCGTGCCGAGCGTGCAGCAGATCGAATCCGCGATGTCGCAAGGCGACTGGCAGCGCGCGGACTCGGGTCTCACCGAAGTTCTGCAGGCGCACCCGGACAATGCCCGCGCGCACTATCTGTACGCGCAGGTGCTCAATCGTGAGGGCCGCTACGCCGACGCCCTCACGCAGGTCGAGCAGGCGAAATCGCTCGATCCGCAGATCCGCTTTACGCAGCCGCAGCGTTTTGCGCAGGTCGAAGCGAAGATCCGCTCCGACGCTACGCGCGCAGGCGCCACATCGACGAGCCGCACGAGCAATCCGTTCGCGCAGCAATCGGCCGCTCCCGCCGCGATGGCCGCCGCCGCAGCGCCGCAGCATCACGGCCCCGGCATGGGCATGTGGATCGGCATTGCGATTGTCGTGATCGGCATTGCGCTGGTGCTGCGCTGGACGCTGCGCCGCGCGAAGTCGAATGACGACGCCAAGGCCGGCGACGACCGCCGCGACCAGCTCAAGCGCGCCACCGACCTGCTCACCGCCGTGCGCTCGCTCAAGCTCGACGTAAAGCTCTCGACCGCTACCGGTCACGAAGCGCTCGAAAAGGACGTGGAAGCGTTCGAGGCGCAACTGCGCAGCGTGGTCGAAAAGCTGTCGGGCAGCACGAGCCCGGTCGCGCCCTACGAGATCGAAGATCTGGAGCGCCAGTTCGCAAGCCTCAAGGCGCGCGCCGAAGGCCGTCCCGATCCGAACGCACAGGCCGCCGCGCCGGGTTCGTATGGCGGCGATTCGCCCTACGCCCGTGAAGCCGATGCGGCGTTCGGTCGTCAGCCGCAATATCCGCCCCAGTACCCGCCGCAACAGCAACCGCAGGTCATCGTCCAGCAAGGCGGTGGCGGCATGGGTGGCATGGGCGGCCTGCTGACCGGCGTGCTGCTGGGCGAGGCGCTCAATTCGGGCCGCGATCGCGTGGTTGAACGCGACGTGATCGTCGATCGCGACGACGACCGCCGTCGTGGCGGCAACAACGATGGCGGCGTCGACTACGGCCAGGGCTCCAACGACTGGAACGACAACTCGGGTGGCGGCGTCGACATGGGCAGCAACGACTCCTCCGACGACTGGAATTCCTGAGCGTCGCCTGATTGCCGATCTGTCCAGACGGGCTCCTTCGCGGAGCCCGTTTTGTTTGATCGGCGCAGAAAATTTCAAAGCAGAGAGATATGGCCACTCACAGGGGCGCACCGGCAGCCACGCCGCGCATCGCAATCGTCGGCAGCGGCTTTTCCGGCATCGGCATGGCGATCCAGTTGCGGCGCATGGGGATCGAAACGTTCACCGTCTATGAAGCAGCCGCAAGCCTCGGCGGCACCTGGCGCGATAACGCCTATCCCGGCGCGGCCTGCGACGTTCCTTCGCACCTCTATTCATTTTCCTTCGAGCCGAACCCCGACTGGACACGCACCTACGCGCCGCAGCGCGAAATTCTTGCTTATCTGGAAGGTTGCGCGCGCAAGTATGACGTCGAGCGCTTTATCTCGTGGCGTTCGCGCGTGAGCGCCGCGCGCTTCGACGCGGCGCGCGGCGTGTGGAGCATCGAAATCGAGCGTGACGGTGCGATGCAGACTGTCGAGGCCGATCTGTTGATCGCCGCCAACGGACCGCTCTCGCGCCCCGCTCTCCCCGCCATCGCCGGGCTCGAACGCTTCGAGGGCAAGCTGTTTCATTCGGCGCGCTGGGACCATGATTACGCGCTCGAAGGCAAGCGCGTGGCCGTGATCGGCACGGGCGCAAGCGCCATTCAGTTTGTGCCGCGCATTCAGCCGCGCGTGGCGCAGCTCACGGTGTTCCAGCGCACGCCGCCGTGGATCATGCCGCGCCGCGACCGCGCCATCGATGCGCGCCGCCGCTGGATGTATCGGCATGTGCCCTTCGCGCAGCGTCTGGCGCGCGCGGCGATCTACTGTCAACTCGAATCGCGCGCCTTGGGTTTCGTGGTGAATCAGCGCCTGCTCAATGCGCCGATGAAATTCGCGCGCAACTATCTCGCGCACAAGGTCAAGGATGCCGCGCTGCGCGCCAAGCTCGCGCCCGACTACGCGCTGGGCTGCAAGCGCGTCCTGCTGTCGAGCGACTATTTGCCGGCGCTTACGCAGTCGAATGTCGCACTGCTGACCGATCCGATTCGGGAAGTCGTCGCCGATGGCATCGTGACCGCCGACGGCGTTCATCGCGCGTTCGACGCGATCGTCTGCGGCACGGGCTTTCAGGTCAACGATGTGGATGCGCCGTTTCACGTCAGCGGCCTGAATGGCGCGGATCTGGGCGAAGCGTGGCGGCGCGATGGTCCGCAGGCCTATCTGGGCGCCAGCGTCGCGGGCTTCCCGAATCTCTTTTTCGTGATCGGGCCGAACACGGGCCTCGGCCACAACTCGATGATCTACATGATCGAGTCGCAGATCCGCTATATCGCCGATTGCATCCGCGAACTGCAGCGCCGCGGCGCACGCACGATGACTGTGCGTCCGGACGTGCAGCGCGCCTACAACGACGACTTGCAGGCGCAACTGCAACGCACGGTCTGGACCTCGGGTTGCCACAGCTGGTATCAGACGAGCAGCGGCAAGGTCACGTCGCTCTGGCCGGGATTTACCTTTACGTTCCGGCGCAAGACGAAACGCGTGCGCGCGAGCGATTACGAGTTTTCGCGCTAGCGTAGCGGTTTGCCCGCAAACACCCGCGTTTCGTAGGCGAAGTTCACGCGGCCGTCCTGCTGGGTTGCGTCGAACAACTCGCGTAGCGCGGCGAGCATCGGCTCGTGGCGCGGATCGCCGGGCTTGGGCGCGTAGGAAGAAGACGCCAGGCGCCCGCTCAGCCCGTCGAAATCGAGCAACTGCGCGTTCGGGAACACGGTCTTCTGCTCGAAGCCGTCGCCGAACCAGTCGGCCATGGCGTCGTCGGTGGGATAGCTTTCGGCGACGCTCGCGTAGTCTTCGGAAAAGCGCTGAAGCAAGGCCTCATAGCCCTCCAGGAACGCCGATCCTTTGAGCTTGCGGCTATTCCAGAACAGCACGATCTTGCCGCGCGGTTTGAGGATGCGCGCGAATTCGCGGCGCGTTCCCGCCTTGTCGAACCAGTGGAAGGCTTGCGCAGCGGTCACGAGATCCACGCTTGCATCGGGCAAGGTGGTGGCTTCCGCTGTGCCGGCCACGCTGCGGTACGCCGGATAATCCGCGAGGAAGCGGTCAGCCGCTTCGCGCATCGCGGCGTTCGGCTCGACCGCCACGACCGGATGACCCGCGTCCAGAAAGAGCTTCGAGGAAATACCCGTGCCCGCGCCGATGTCCGCGACGCTTGCGGCAGGCGCCACGCCACATTCGACATGCACGAAGGTCGCGACTTCGCGCGGATAGGTGGGACGGTACTTCACGTAGTCTGCGACCCGGTCGGTGAAACGCCGGGTGGAATCGTCGATCATCCTGTGCCCTTGTGTCGTGTCCGCGTGCGCCGCCGCTGTCACTCGAACGCACGCAGTACGTCAAACCGTCGCGGCGCGCCCTCGCGAGCCCACCGCACCCCGTTATCCGCCGCAGGCGCCGTCAGGTGCCGCTCAGCAGCTTGAGCAGTCCTAGCAGGAAGCGGCAGACCATGACGATCAGCTCCCAGAGCTGGATCAGTTGCTGCCAGAGCGTACTAATTGCGCCCTCTTTAAAAATCGTTTCAATCATCGTGTTCCGCTTTGAATCCTGGCCTGACGCGCCAGAGCCGCGAGCCACATTTGTTCACGATCATAGCGCCTCGTCGCCTGGTCACGCTAAAACGCCCTGCCAGCCATCGTGCCCTGAAAGCCGCCGAAAAAAGCAAAACGGCGCGTGGACCGAAGCCCACGCGCCGTTTTCGTACCGCAGCCCAGAGGCCTGAGCGTCAGACCGCCATCGCCATGCGTTTGCGCTCGGCGCGCTGCATGAAGTAGTTGCCAACGATGACGCCCACCGTCACCACGGCGATAAAGAGCGTCGCGAGCGCGTTCATTTCCGGGTTCAGGCCCAGACGCACGCGCGAGAACACCACCAGCGGCAGCGTCGTCGAACCGGGGCCCGAGAGGAACGCCGACAGCACCAGATCGTCGATCGACAGCGTGAACGACAGCAGCCAGCCCGCCGCGAGCGCTTGCGAGATCAGCGGCAGCGTGATCTGGAAGAACACCTTGAACGGCGTCGCGCCCAGATCGAGCGCCGCTTCTTCAAGCGAGGGGTTCAGCTCGCGCACGCGCGACTGCACGATGATGGCGACGTACGAGATACACAGCATCACGTGGCCGATCCAGATCGTGAACACGCCGCGCCCAGCCGGCCAGCCGAGCAGCTTGCCCATTTCCACGAACAGCAGCAGCAGCGAGATGCCCTGGATCACCTCGGGAATCACCAGCGGCGCGTTGATCATCCCCGTGTAGAGCGTGAAGCCGCGGAAATTGCCCATGCGGGCGAGCACGAAACCCGCCCAGGTGCCGATGATCACCGAGGCGAACGCCGTCATCAGCGCGATGCGCAGCGACAGCCACGCGGCGGTGATGAGTTCGTCGTCGGTGGCGAGCGCCTGATACCAGCGCGTCGAGAAGCGCGTCCACACCGTCACCAGTTGCGACTCGTTGAACGAGTAGACGATCAGGCTGATGATCGGGATATAAAGAAACGCAAAGCCGATGCCGAGCGCGATGAATTGCAGTACGCGATTCGGTTTCATTTGCCGCGGCCCTCCAGTTCCTTCGCCTGGAAGTGCTGGAACAGCGCCATCGGCACGAGCAGCAGCAGGACCATCGCGCAGGTGACGGCGGAAGCCATCGGCCAGTCGGCGTTATCGAAGAACTCATTCCACATGACGCGGCCGATCATCAGCGTATTCGCGCCGCCCAGCAGTTCCGGAATCACGTACTCGCCCACCGCCGGGATGAACACCAGCAGACAGCCCGCGATGATGCCGTTCTTCGACAGCGGCAGCGTGATTTCCAGGAATGCGCGCCACGGCTTCGCGCCCAGATCGTAGGCGGCTTCGAGCAGCGTCAGATCCATCTTCACGAGGTGCGCGTAAAGCGGCATCACGAGGAACGGCAGATACGAATAGACCATGCCGATATAAACGGCCGTATTGGTGTGATACAGCTCGATCGGCGAATGGATAATGCCGGTCCACATCAGGAAATTATTCAGCAGTCCGTTGTTCTTCAGAATGCCGATCCATGCGTAGACGCGGATCAGGAACGAGGTCCAGAACGGCAGCATCACGGCCATCATCAGCACGTTGCGCGTGGCCGGATTCGAGCGTGCGATGTAGTACGCCATCGGATAGCCGATCAGCAGACACAGCAGCGTCGAAATCGCCGCCACGACCACCGAATTCACATACGTGGCGAAATACAGGCTGTCCTGGAACAGAAACGCGTAATGCGAGAGGTCGAGCGCGACATGCCAGACGCCCTCGCTGAACGACGTGAGTTCCGTGTAGGGCGGAATGCCAAGCTGCTGGTCGGCGAAGCTGATCTTCACCACCAGGATGAACGGCACGAGGAAGAACAGCAGCAGCCAGAAGAACGGCCCCGCCACCACGGCGGTGCGGCCGGTCAGGTTGAAGCGCTTCGCCGGCCAGTTCAGGATCTTTCTGAACGTGCCGGGGTTGCTGGAGGTGCTGGAAATCGTCGTGCTCATGACGTCAGCACCACGCCGGCCGAGGCGCTCCAGCGCACGTAGACTTCGTCTTCCCAGGTGGGGGAATCGATTTCGGAAAGCGCGAGGCTCGACATGTTCGCGATCACCGTCTTGCCCGAGTCGAGCTTGACGTGATAAAGCGAGTAGCCGCCCATATAGGCGATATTCTTGACCACGCCACGGCCCCAGTTGAAGACGCCTTCGGGCGGTTTGCGCGTGAGCGAAATGCGCTCCGGGCGCACCGAGATCGTCACGGGCATGCCCAACGGCCCGGTGATGCCGTGGTTCACGTAGAGATGCACGGGCAGATCCGGCGATTCCACGTAGACGTGATCCGGCTCGTCTTCCACCACATTGCCTTCGAACAGATTGGTCGAGCCGATGAATTCCGCCGAGAAACGGCTGTTCGGATATTCGTAGACTTCATTGGGCGTGCCGAGCTGGACGATCTGCCCTTCGCTCATGACGGCCAGACGCCCCGCCATCGTCATCGCCTCTTCCTGGTCGTGCGTGACCATGATGCAGGTGACGCCCACCTTGTCGAGAATATTGACCAGTTCGATCTGGGTGCGCTGGCGAATCTGCTTGTCGAGCGCCGACATCGGCTCGTCGAGCAGCAGCAGCTTGGGGCGCTTCACCAGCGAGCGCGCCAGTGCCACGCGCTGCTGCTGGCCGCCAGAGAGCTGATGCGGCTTGCGCTTCGCAAAGCGCGACATCTGCACCAGTTCGAGCGCATTGGCCACGCGCTCCTTAAGTTCGGCCTTCTTCACGCCTTCCTGGCGCAGCCCAAAGCCGACGTTCGATTCCACCGTCATATGCGGAAAGAGCGCATACGACTGGAACATCATGTTGACCGGGCGGCGGTACGGCGGCAACGAAGCGAGGTCTTCGCCATCGATCAGGATCTTGCCCGACGTGATCGTTTCCAGACCGGCGAGCATGCGCAGCAAAGTGGACTTGCCGCAGCCCGAGCTGCCAAGCAGCGCGAACAGCTCGCCCTTCTTCACCGACAGGTTGACGCCCTTGACGGCCGTCGTGTCGCCGAACTTCTTGACGACATCGACGACCTGCACGAAGTTGTCCGCGGCTGGATCGCTCGCGGCGAAGCCCGTAGGCAGCGCGACGGCTGCGGCCGGCACACTCGACTGGTCACTCATGATTCTCTCTGCCCTGCCTTTCTGACTTGATACCTTGACGGGGTTGACGAACAAAGCCCCCGGTAGGTGCCGAGGGCTTGGGGTAAAACGCGAAACGTAGTCGTGGCTACGCGGGCGACCGCGTCAGCGGCCCGACTTGAACTCGGTCCACAGACGCGTCTGCAGGCGCTGGATTTCCGGCGGCAGCGGCTTGAGCAGGAACAGCGTCTTGAGCGTTTCCGGCGACGGATACACCGCCGGATCGTTCGCGATGTCCTTGTTCACGTACTTGCGCGCTTCCGCATTGGCGCTCGGGTAGTACACGGCGTTGGTGATCGCGGCGTGGACCTGCGGCGTCTCGATGTAGTTGATCCACTGGTACGCGGCATCCTTGTGCTGCGCATCCTTCGGGATCGTCATCACGTCAAACCAGATCGGCGCGCCGCCCTTCGGAATGTAGTACTCGATGTGATACGGCTTCTTCGCCTCGATCGCGCGATGCTTGGCGATCACGACGTCGCCCGACCAGCCGTACGCGAAGCAGACATCGCCGCCGACCATATCGTTGATATAGCCCGACGAGTTGAACTGCGTGATGTACGGACGGATCTTCTTCATCATCGCCAGCGCGGCGCGATAGTCTTCCGGATTCGTCGAAAGCGGGTCCTTGCCGATGTAGTGCAGCGCGGCGGCAAAGAACTGGTCCGGCGCGTCGAGCACGGACACGCCGCAGGCCTTCAGCTTCGAGAGGTTCTCGGGCTTGAAGAGGATGTCCCAGTTGTCGAGCGGCACGTTCTTGCCGAGGATCTGCTGCGCCTTTTCGACGTTATAGGCGAGACCCGTCGTGCCGTAGGCCCAGGGCACCGCGAACTTGTTGCCCGGATCCGCGCCGGCGACCAGCGCCATCAGCTGCGGATCGAGATACTTGAGATTGGGGATCTTCGACTTGTCGAGCGGCGAGAAGATGCCGGCGGCGATCTGCTTGCCTGCGTAGTTGGTGGTCGGCACGACGATGTCGTAGCCCGAATTGCCCGCGAGCAGCTTGGCCTGCAGGGTGTCGTCGCTATCGTAGTTGTCGTACTTGACCGTGACGCCGGTCTGCTTCTGGAAGTTCGGAATCGTGTCTTTGGCGATGTAATCGGACCAGTTGTAGACGTTCAGTTGCGTATCTTTCGCGACCGATGCCACCCACGGCGACGCACACAGTGCGAGCACAGCCAGTTTCGCCAAAACCCGTTTCTTCATCCCGTTCTCCGTTCTTAGACCTTTGTTTGCCGCGTACCCGTGCCGGCGCCGCATGTGCGCCGCACAAGGCGGCCCCCAGAATTTACCGAACCTACCATCAATCGCGCCAGGCGACAAAAAAGAACGTCAGCATGTCGCGCAAACGGAACAGGACCCGCGCGGTTGGACTCGCAGGCGCGTGGCAGGCGGTAAATCGCGCGCAATTTTAGCCGTTTGAGCGCCCCTGTCTACAAAAAAAACGTCCGTGCGACATTCGCGCGACGCCGGCTGCCCAGCCCGGCACGCGGCTGATCCGGATTGCATCGGCTGCACCCGGGCGCAGGCTGCGCCCGGGCTTGCGGCCACCCTTCCCGATGGTAAGAAAATCCTTGCCATTTCAACTGGATGGGCAAGAAAAGCCCCTCGCCGCGAATCGGTTAACATAGCGGGGTTTTCCGCACGGCCGGCGCACCATTTTCGCCCCGGCCATCCCGCCCCAAGATATATCGATGGCTTCCAATCTCCACGACCTTCCCGACAGCCCCTGCATCGGCGTGTGCTCCACGCTGTTCGACGACATCTGTAAAGGCTGCGGCCGCACTGCGATCGAAGTCTCCAACTGGGTCTTTCTGAGCGACGAAGAAAAGCGCGCCATCTGGACCCGCATTGAGCGCGAAGGCACCGCCATGCGCTTCCAGCCGAAAAACGCCTGACGCTTCAGCGGCATAAAAAAACGCCGGACTTTGCCGGCGTTCAAGTTCGCTCGCACTAATATGCGCGGGCCTCAGAACTTCATGCCGACGCCGATACCCACGATGATCGGATCGATATAGAGCGTGCCGAGCGACGAGCCGTTGAGCGATGCGCCCGTGCGCATCCAGATCTTCTTGACGTCCGCGTTCACGAACACATTCTTCGCCACCTGATAGTCGACGCCAAATTGCAGCGCCGGCCCGAAGCTATGGTTGTCGATCGAAATGGGTTGACCGCCCGCATGCAGACCGTTGTTGTAGAACAGCGTGTAGTTGATGCCCGCGCCGACGTATGGCCGGAACACACCGGCGTTGTTGAAGTGGTACTGCAGCAGCAGCGTGGGCGGCAGCACGCCGACACCGCCCAGCGCGCCGAGGCTCGACGTGACCTGATGGCGTGAAGTGCCGAGAATCAGCTCTGCGCCGATGTTGTTCGTCACCATATAGGTGAAGTCCAGCTCGGGGACGATGGCGTTGTTGACGTTGGTGTTGAGCGTGGTGAGCGCGCCGCTCGTGCCCACCTGCGGCATGATGCTGATCGCGCGCAGACGCACGAGCCAGTCGCCGGCGTAGATGCCCGTGTCGGGCGTGGCGGCTTGTGCTGCCGAAGCGGCGAAAGCCGCGCCAAGTGCGAGTACGGCAGCGGCCGCGATGGTCTTGATGTGGTTTTTCATGGTGATTGCCCCTGTTGTTCCCGCGGTCATTCGCAAGACACTGCGAATTTTCCGAGGCAGAGGCGATCACATTCTTGATGCGAATCAGTTGAGCGCAAACGCCGCGCGATGTGCGACCGCAGGTCGCGCAGAACCCGTCAAAAGCAGCTCCAAAAGATCCCTCACCGAGCGGATCGCGTTGCCAAAAGGCAACGTTTCGCGCCCGCGGAAAAAGAGTCCGTTCGACACATCGCCACGCAAGGCAGCGGCAAGACGCGTATCGATACAGAAGTGCCCGAACTTCTCGATGCCGTCGCGCAAACCGCACACGGAGAGACATTCGAGCCCCGTTGGGCAAGCATTCTTGACCTGACCGATCTTGGTGCGGATACGCGATTCGTTGCGCAGGTAACGATCGAGCCACGGCGTTTTCACGGCGCGCGCGGGCAGTCCCGTCACGCTCACGAATTCGACGATGTCTTCGGGCTTCGCGTCGACGAGCACACGCTTGAAATTGGGATGCGCATCGCCCTCTTCCGTCACGGCGAACGGCGTGCCCACCTGCACGCCGTTCGCGCCGGCTTGCAGCCAGCGGCGCACGGCTTCATGGCTGTTGATGCCGCCGCCCACGATCAGCGGCACGTCGGCGCGCGTGATGCCGAGCGTCGCGTACACGCCGTCCAGTTCCTCGAAAATGCGCTCGAAGCCGAAGCGCTCGTTGCCCATGTCGGCGAGATCGGTCACGCCAAGATGACCGCCCGCATGCGCCGGATGCTCGATCACCACGGCATCGGGCAGACGGCCCTTCTTCATCCACTTTTTGAGGATGAGCGACACGCCGCGCGCGTCGGACAGGATCGGGATCAACGCGATATCTACGCCTGCGGTGAGGTCGGGCAGATCGAGCGGCAGGCCCGCGCCCATGACGATGGCGTGGGCGCCGTGCTCGCAGGCCGCGCGCACGTAATCGGCGTGCGCGTTGACGGCCTTCATGACGTTCACGGCAATCATGCCGCTGCCCGCGGCGAGCTTGCGCGCGGCTTCAATCTCGCGGCCCAGCGCGACGAGATTGGCTTGCGCGAGCGTTTCGTGGCGCGGATCGGCGCGGCATTGCTCGATGAGATCGGCGTGATGATGGCGCAGGTCGATGCTGGCGATGGTGCCGACCGCACCCTCGCGGGCGACGCTGCCCGCGAGCCGATGCGCGGAAATGCCGACGCCCATGCCACCTTGCACGATGGGCAGCAGTTGACGGCCACGAAGTTGGAGCGGCGCGAATGAATGATCAGGAAACATGATGACCCGCTTAGCGTTGTCGATGACAAAACGCTTATGGTCGCGCGCACCCTTTTGGCAGCATTGATAAAAATCAAAAACAAATGCGGGAGCCACGCATGACTCCCGCATCAATGACTTAAATCAATATGTCGCACCGGGACATTTGCCAGGCGCGACAGTTTGACCGGCTCAGTGACCGTCTCAGTGACCGTCTCAGGCCTTCGGCACCTTGAACTGCATCGACTTGTATTCGAGATATTCCTCGAGGCCATAGACGCCGTTCTCGCGGCCGTGGCCCGACTGCTTGTAGCCGCCGAACGGCGCGGCCATGTTCCAGGCGCCGCCGTTGATGTCGATCTGGCCCGTGCGGATGCGGCGCGCCACGCGCATCGCGCGCTCGTCGCTACCGGCCCAGACTGCGCCGCCCAGACCGTAGAGCGAATCGTTGGCGATCGCCACGGCATCGTCTTCGTCTTTCGCCGTGAGAATCGTCAGCACCGGGCCGAAGATCTCTTCCTGCGCGATGGCGGCGTCGCGCGGCACGCGGCCAAACACCGTCGGCTTGACGAAGAAGCCCTTCGTCAGGCCTTCGGGCATGCCAGCGCCGCCGGTGACGAGTTCCGCGCCATCGGCGATGCCGCGCTCGATAAAGTGCTGCACGCGCTCCTGCTGCACCTTCGAAGCGAGCGGGCCGAGCTTCGCTTTCTCGTCGCGCGGATCGGCGACCGTGTAGGCTTCGGCGGCGGCCTTGGCCAGCTCGCGCGCTTCCTCGTAGCGCGATTCCGGCACGATCATGCGCGTGTGCGCCGAGCAGGTCTGCCCCGAGTTCAGGAAGCACGCGCCCACCGTGCCCTTCACCGCGGCGGCAAAGTCCGCATCGTCGAGCACGACCGAAGCCGATTTGCCGCCCAGTTCCAGCGACACGCGCTTGACGCTCGCCGACGCCACTTCCGAGACGCGCTTGCCCGCACGCGTCGAGCCCGTGAACGAGACCATATCCACTTGCGGATGGCGCGCCATCAGTTCGCCGACGACCGGGCCGTAACCGCTCACGAGATTGAAGACGCCAGCGGGCAAGCCCGCTTCGTGGATCGCCTCGGCCAGCACGAAGGCGTTGAGCGGCGCGATCTCGGAAGGCTTGAGCACGACGGTGCAGCCCGCAGCCAGCGCGGCGGCGACCTTCAGCGTGATCTGGTTGAGCGGATAGTTCCACGGCGTGATGGCCGCGACGACGCCAACCGCCTCGCGCACCACCAGCGAATTGCCGACGCGCTCCTCGTACTGGAATTCGTTCGCAAGCTTCGCGTACGCGGCCCAGTTGTAGACCGGACCGCCCACCTGGATCGCGCGCGCGAGCTTGAGCGGCATGCCGACTTCGCCCGCGATCAATTGCGCGAGTTCGTCGGTGCGGGCCTTGAGGTTGTCGGCGATCTTTTGCAGATACGCGCCGCGTTCGGCGGCGGGCGTCGTGGACCAGGCGTCGAAGGCCGCGCGAGCGGCGGCGATGGCGGCTTCGGCGTCGGCTTCGTTGCCTTCGGGGATGCGGCCCATGACGGCCTCGCTGCCCGAGTCGATCACGTCGATCGTGCCTTTGCCGTGCGGCGCGACCCACTGGCCGTTGATGTAGAGCTGGTCGAACTGTTTCATGCGCGGTGCTCCTGTCTCCGAGTGTGTTCTTGCAGTGTCCTGCATTCTAGCGTGCTTGACGCTTACGGAAGGTAGTGCGCACGTTCAGGCGGCGGTTTTGGTCGCACCCTTATACTGCGCGCTCCTTTACTCGGGTTCGCGCTACATGAAACGCACGCTGCTTTCTCTCGCCATCGGTTTTGCGCCGCTGCTCGCTCACGCGGGCTGCGAAGACAACTTCCAGAAATGGACGTCGCAACTGCATCCGGGCCGCACGCTCGATACTGAACATGCGGTCTGCAAGGTCTGGCCGGCCAACGAGGCGCTGACGATTGCAGCCTTGCCCCTGCCGCAAAAGAACAATAGCGACGACGAAGGCACCGACGATCTGGAGGTACTGGTCGCGGATACGGCTTCGGGAACAGTGATCGCGCATCAGTTCCAGAAAGGCGCGATTTCCTACGATGCGATCCGCTTTTCCGGCCTGACGCTCGATACCGCGCGCTATCAACTCACGCCGCAAAACCGCGCGTTCGGCGTGCGCGTGGTGCATGAGGGCTCGTCGCGCGTGAACCCGTTCTCGCAAACGGCGTTGAGCCTCTATGTCGTCGATGGCCAGAGCCTGCGCACGGTCGTCGACAGACTGCTCGTGGAGGATTCGGGCGGCGAATGGGACGGCAACTGCGCCGGCACCTTCAACAATACGACGCGTACGCTCGATCTCGGCCCGGCGGGCAAGGAAGGCTATGTGACGCTCAAGGTCACGGAAAAGTCATCGGACACGGTCAACGTCGTCAAGAATGGCGAGTGCCAGTACGACGTGTCGAAATCGGCAAAGCGGGCGGCCTTCACGCTCGAATACCGCAACGGCAAGTACGGTGTGCCGAAGAGCATGCAATACAGCGATTGATCCGTAAGCGCGCACAAGAAAAAACGGGCGACGCATGACGCGTCGCCCGTTTTTATTTCAAGCTGCGATCAGCAACAGCAGCCGGATCTCAATGCAGACCCTGGCTCGCCAGGAAGTCCTCATAGTTGCCGCTGTAGTCGTTGATCGTGCCATCGGTTTTCACTTCGATGATGCGATTGGCCAGACCGTTCACGAATTCACGGTCGTGCGAAACGAACACGAGCGTACCGTCGAACTTCTCCAGCGCGATCTGCAGCGACTCGATCGATTCCATGTCCATGTGGTTGGTCGGCTCGTCCATCATCAGCACGTTGTGGCGGCCCAGCATCAGCTTGCCCCAGATCATGCGGCCCTTCTCGCCACCCGACAGCACCTTGACCGACTTGCGGATGTCGTCCGCATTGAACAGCAGACGGCCGAGCGTACCGCGCACGGATTGCTCGTCGTCGCCTTCCTGACGGTACTGGTCGATCCACTCCATCAGCGTGACGTCAGCCGGGAATTCTTCGTACGTGTCCTGCGGCATGTAGCCGATGCTGGCGTTTTCCGCCCACTTCACCGAGCCGTTATCGACCGCGACATTGCCCAGCAGCGAACGCAGCAGCGTGGTCTTGCCCGCGCCGTTTTCGCCGATGATCGCGATGCGCTCGCCCGGCTGCACGCTGATGGTGAACTTGTTGAAGATGCGGCGCTCGTAGGTCTTCGTGATTTCTTCCGCGACCACGACGATGTTGTGCAGCTTCTTCTCGAATTCGAAGCGGATGAACGGGTTCTGACGCGACGACGGCTTGAAGTCCTCGATCTTGATCTTGTCGATCATCTTCAGACGGCTGGTGGCCTGACGCGCCTTCGACTTGTTCGCCGAGAAGCGGCGCACGAAGTCCTGCAGGTCGGCCACGCGTTCCTTGGCCTTCTGGTTGGCGGCCTGCTGACGCTCGCGCGCCTGCGTGGACGCCAGCATGTAGTCGTCGTAGTTGCCCGGCCAGACCTTCAGCGTGCCGTAGTCCATGTCCGCCATGTGCGTGCAGACCTGGTTCAGGAAGTGTCGATCGTGGGAAATGATGATCATGGTCGAGTTGTACTCGTTCAGAACATCTTCCAGCCAACGGATCGAGTTGATGTCGAGGTTGTTGGTCGGTTCGTCGAGCAGGAGCACGTCCGGCTTCGAGAACAGCGCCTGCGCGAGCAGCACGCGCAGCTTCCAGCCCGGCGCCACGCCGCTCATCGGGCCGTTGTGGAATTCCGTGTCGATGCCGATGCCCAGCAGCAGTTCGCCCGCGCGCGCTTCAGCCGTATAGCCGTCGTACTCGGCGAATTTCGCTTCGAGTTCGGCGGCGTGCATGTAGTCGTCGTCGGTGGCTTCGGGGTTCGCGTAGATCGCGTCGCGCTCGCTCATGGCGGCCCACATTTCCGTGTGGCCCATCATGACGACGTCCAGCACGCGTACGTCTTCGTAGGCGAACTGATCCTGGCGCAGCTTGCCCAGGCGCACGTTCGGTTCGAGGATGACGTTGCCCGAGCTTTGCTCGAGGTCGCCGCCCAGGATCTTCATGAACGTGGATTTGCCGCAACCGTTCGCGCCGATCAGGCCATAGCGGTTGCCTTCGCCGAATTTGACCGAGATATTCTCGAACAAGGGCTTCGGCCCGAATTGCATGGTGATGTTGGCGGTAGAGAGCACAGCGCGTCCCGGTAAGTAGATCGACGAAAAACCTGTAATTTTAGCAGGTTATGCCAGTTCGCGCGCGCCTGCCAGTGTGGAGGCCTGGCAGGCGCGCGCTGTCGAAGTTACCGGAAATTCGTGGCAGATTCGTGCAAGGCGCCTGTACGTCAGCCGCGCCGCGGCGTTTGCAGGACGTCGACGAAGCCGGAAAGGTCGGCCTGATCGAGCCCCATCGCCGCTCCCAGCCGCAGGATCTGCTGGACCGTCCCGGCCACCGGCATGGGCGTGCCGGTTTGCTGCGCGGCGGCGGCAACCGTGTCGACGTCCTTCTGAAACGTTTTCAGCGCGCCGATCGGTGCGAGGCCGTCCTGCGTCATGCGCGGCACGAAAGTGCGCAGGAGCGTCGAATCGGCCCAGCCGCCCGAGAGCGCTTCGGGCAGCTTCGCGGCGTCGATGCCGCTGCGGCGCGCAAGGCCCACCGCCTCGGCGATTGCCGCCACCGTGGCCGTGACGATGGCCTGATTGCAGAGCTTGGTGGTCTGCCCCGCGCCCGCTGCGCCCATGTGGGTCACGCGCGCCGAATACGCCGCGAGGATCGGCGCGACGGCTTCGACGTCCCGGGCCTCGCCGCCCGCCATCACCGCGAGCGTGCCCGCCTGCGCCCCACCCACGCCGCCCGACACCGGCGCGTCGACCCAACCGACGCCCAGCGCCGCCGCGCGCGCGGCCAGCGCACGCGTGAGTTCCGGCGGAATGCTCGAATGATCGACGATGCGGCGCACGCGCTTCGCTCCGTTGACTGAGCCGCTCAACAAACCGTTCTCGCCGAACACCGTCTGCTCGACGGCGGCGCCATCGGCGACGCACAACAGCACCACGTCGGCGCATTGCGCCAGCGCTGCGGGCGTATCCACCACCTGCGCGCCATCGGACACAAGCGCATCCGCCTTCGCACGCGAGCGATTCCACACGTGGACGGCTTGACCCGCGCCCAGCAAATGGCGAATCATCGGCGCGCCCATCAAACCCGGCCCGCAAAATCCCAGTTCCTGCTTCTGCATTGTCCTTGTCTCCTGCTACATGCTTCGACGGCATCGTCCGCAGCGCGCCCGCTTACGGGCACGTGCAATGCGAATCGCACTGCACCGCTTGCGCGAGGCGCCATGATACCCGCCGACGCCTTTCGCGCAGCGCACCCACACACGCGCTGGCGCACAACGACCGGTTATCTATACTCGATTGACGTGCCTGTGGAACGTCCTGCGCGCGCCGCCCCCATCGAGGAGACTTTTGTCATGAGCGACCACGTCTACAAACAAATCGAACTCACCGGTTCATCCACGGTTTCGAGCGACGAAGCGATCCGTTGCGCCATCGCGCGCGCATCGAAAACGCTGCGCAATCTGCATTGGTTCGAAGTAATCGAAACACGCGGGCTGATCGAAGGCGACAAGGTCATGCACTGGCAGGTGACGATCAAGGTCGGCCTGCGAATCGACGAATAAGCGACGCGACGAGTAGAAAAGGCTGCGCGCGCCGGGAAGGCATCGCGCAGCCGCATCGTGCTGCATTGATCCTACGAAAGCGCTGCTTACTTCGGCAGCGAACCGTCCACGCCTTCGACGTACCAGTTCAGGCGCTGCAGTTCGGGATCGGTCAGCGTCTTGCCGGCGGGGATCTTCACCGCGCCCGTCTGATCCTTGATCGGGCCGGTGAACACGTCCCACTTGCCGCCCGCGATCGCTTCGCGCTTTGCGGCCACGGCCTTCTGCGCATCGGCGGACAGCGCAGCCGTATTCACGTCGCCGAGATCGACGGCCTTTTGCGGAATGCCCCACCAGACCGGATCGTTCTTCCATTTGCCGTCGAGCACCTGCTGGATCGCGGCCGTGTAATACACGCCCCAGTTCGCTTCAACCGAACCCAGATGCGCGTCCGGGCCAAACTTCTTCATGTTGGAATCCCAGCCGAACGCGTGCACGTGCTTCTCTTCTGCCGTGGCGAGCGTCGCGCTCGAATCGGTGTTCTGCAGCAGTACATCCGCGCCCTGCCCGATCAGCGTTTCGGCGGCCTGCTTTTCCTTGCCCGGATCGAACCAGCTGTTGATCCAGATGACCTTGGTATGCACCTTCGGATTTACCGAACGCGCGCCCAGCGTGTACGCGTTGATGTTGCGCACGACTTCGGGAATCGGCACGGAAGCCACGAAGCCGAGCGTATTCGTCTTCGTCGCATAACCCGCCGCCACGCCCGCGAGATACGCGCCCTGATACATGCGCACGTCATAGGTGCCGAAGTTAGCCGCTTTCTTGTAACCGGTGGCGTGCAGGAACACCGTATCCGGGAAGTCCTTCGCGACCTTTAGTTCGAAATCCTGATAACCGAAGCTCGAACCGAAGATGATCTTGTTGCCCTTGCTGGCGAGATCGCGGAACACACGTTCCGAATCCGCCGATTCCGGCACGTTCTCCACGCGCGTGATCTTGATCTTGTTGCCGAACTTCTGTTCGGCCGCCTTCGAACCCTGATCGTGCGCGTAAGTCCAGCCGGCGTCGCCCGGATTGCCAAGGTAGACGAACGCCACGCCCGGCGCGTCAGCGGCCTGCGCTGCGGGCGCGAGCGCGAGCGCCGCCGCGCCGCAGGTGGCGGCCACGGCGAAAGCGCTCAGGATGGTTTTTTTCATTGTGATCTCCGAGGGGGTTTGAGAACTGCGAGCAACGTGAATCGTCAGAGCGGAATTCAGGCCGCCCCAAAAAACGGCTTGCCGAGCGATGCGGGCGCGTTCAGGCGGATCGTGTTCGGGTTACGCGAAATCAGCACCAGCACGACGACGGTCGCCACGTATGGCAGCATGGCGAGGAACTGCGTCGGCACCGGCACGCCAATCGCCTGCGCGTAGAACTGCGCGCCCGTCACCGCGCCAAACAGCAGCGCGCCGATCAACAGACGGCCCGGCCGCCACGTCGCGAACACCACCAGCGCCAGCGCGATCCAGCCGCGCCCCGCCGTGATCTGTTCCTGCCACAGATGCAGTTGCACGACCGAGTAGTACGCGCCCGCAAGACCCGCCATCGCGCCGCCAAACGCCGTTGCACCGTAACGCACGCCAATCACCGGAAAGCCCACCGAATGCGCAACCTGCGGCGACTCGCCGACTGAACGCAGCACGAGCCCGGCGCGCGTGCGATAGAGAAACCACGCGACCACCGCGAACATGACGAACGCGAGGTAATCGACGGGCGTGAGGTTGAAGAACGCCGGACCCACCACGGGCAGATGCGACAGACCGGGAATCGGCCAGGCGTTGATGGTCGCGGACGTCGCCGCCGAGGTGTACGGCTTGCCCACATAGGCCGATAAACCCACGCCGAAGATCGTCAGCGAAAGCCCCGTGGCGACCTGGTTGGCGAGCATCGTCAGCACGAGAAAGCCGAACAGCAGCGCCATCGCCACGCCCGCCGCCATGCCCGCGGCGAGGCCGAGCCATGGATTGCCGCTGATCGTCGTGACCGCGTAGCCGGTCACCGCGCCCATCAGCATCATTCCTTCGACGCCCAGATTGAGCACGCCCGACTTTTCCGTAACGAGTTCGCCCACGCCCGCGAACATCAGCGGAATCGCGGCGGTGACGGCGCTCGAAGCGAGCGAGCTGGCTTGCTGGATATCCATATCGTGTTGCCTTGTTTCGTATGATCGGTTGACGCGTTCAATGCGCGGCGGCAACGGTGGGACGGCGGCGCACCCGGTAATTCACGAACAGATCGGCGCCCAGCAGGCAGAACAGCAGCAAGCCCTGGAACACGCCCGACAGCGCCTGCGGCAATTGCAGCGAGGTCTGCACCGCTTCGCCGCCCAGATACAGCAGCGCCATCAGGAGACTCGCGAGCACGATGCCGACCGGATGCAGCCGCCCGACGAACACCACGATGATTGCCGTGAAGCCGTAGCCCGGCGACCACGTCGCCTGCAACTGGCCGATCGGCCCGGCGATTTCGCCCATGCCCGCCAGGCCCGCGAGACCGCCCGATAGCAGCAGCGAAGTCCAGATCGTTTTCTTCTCCGAGAAGCCCGCATAGCGCGCGGCGAGCGGCGCGAGACCGCCCACGCTCATGCGATAGCCCGCGAAGCTGCGGCGCATGAACAGCCACACCAGCGGAATCGCCGCGAGCGTGAGGAAGATCGACGCGTTCAGACGCGTGCCGCGCAGCCAGTGAATGCGCCAGTCGCCGCCAAAGGTCGGATAGAGCGCGTCGCCACTGAACATTTCGGAGAGCGGAAAATTCATGCCGTTGGGGTCGCGCCACGGGCCGCTCACCAGCCAGATCAGCAATTGAGTGGCCACATAGGTGAGCATCAGGCTCGTGAGGATTTCATTGGTGTTGAAGCGGCTCTTGAGCCAAGCGGGAATCGCCGCCCACGCCATGCCGCCGAGCACGCCGGCGATCATCATCAGAAACAGGATCCACCAGCCGCTGGCCTGATCGAAATAGATCGCCACACCGCTCGCCGCGATGCCGCCCAGCACCATCTGCCCTTCCGCGCCGATGTTCCAGACGTTGGCGCGATAGCCCGCCGCCAGACCCAGCGCGATCAGACACAAGGGCGACGCCTTGAGCAGCAGCTCCGACCAGCCGTTCACGCTCGACAGCGGTTCGATGAAGAACGCGTGCATGGCCTGCACGGGATCGCGGCCCACGAGGCCGAAGATCAGGAAGCCGATCGCCAGCGTGAGCAGCGCGGCAATCAGCGGCACGGCAACGCGCACCGTGCGGGACGGCGTCGTGCGGGCTTCGAGTCGGTAGGGAAAAATCATGTCGATGAGATCGTTGTCGCGATTTGTCGTTATGTGGTGCTTGCTGCGCTTACGCGTGCGCAGCGGGTGCGGCCGGTTCCGCGGGCGGCGGCCCACCGTTTGCCTGCGAAGCGCGATCGCCGAACAGCCCCGCCATCCAGCGGCCAATTTCCTCGGCATTGGTTTCGCCGGTCAGTCGCGCGGGCGAGAGCCGTCCGCCCGCGAGCACGGCGATGCGGTCGCAGATATCGAATAGTTCTTCGAGTTCTTCGGAGATCACGAGAATCGCCACGCCGCGCGCGGAGAGATCGAGCAACTGCTGACGGATAAACGCCGCCGCGCCCACATCGACGCCCCACGTCGGCTGCGCGACCACGAGCACCTTCGGCGCTTGAAGAATTTCGCGCCCGACGATGTACTTCTGCAGATTGCCGCCCGAGAGGCTTTGCGCAAGCGCATCGGGACCGCCGCAACGCACGTCGAACGCGCCGATGCAACGCTCGGCAAACGCGCGCATCGCGCCGGTCTTGAGCCATCCCGAGCGCACCATGCCTTCGCGATGCGCCGTGAGCAATGCGTTTTCCGCAAGCGACATCGCGGGCACAGCACCGCGCCCGAGCCGCTCTTCCGGCACGAACGCGAAACCCAGCCGCCTGCGCGCGCCCGCCGAAAGCTTTCCGGCGGGCTTGCCGCAGATCGTCACCGAATCGGCCGCGCCGTGACGCCCCGCAGGCGTCTGGCGCGCCTCGCCCGAGAGCGCCGCAAGCAGTTCGGCCTGCCCGTTGCCCGACACACCGGCGATCCCCAGAATCTCGCCCGCGTGCACGCCGAAGCTCACATCGTCGAGCGAGGTGCCGAACGGATCATCGCTGGGCATCGACAGATGCTTCACATCGAGCAGCACATCGCCAGGCGTATGTGCGCGCCGCTCGTATGCGGGCAATTCGCGGCCCACCATGAGACGCGCGAGCGACGCCTGCGTTTCCTCACGCGGCGTCACATTGCCGGTCACCTTGCCGCCACGCAGCACCGTGGCCGTATCGCACAGCTCCTGGATTTCGTCGAGCTTGTGGCTGATGTAGAGAATGCTGCAACCTTCCGAAGCGAGCCGCCGCAAGGTGCCGAACAGCTTGCGCACGGCCTGCGGCGTGAGCACGGAAGTCGGCTCGTCCATGATGAGCAGACGCGGGTTCTGCAACAGGCAGCGCACGATTTCCACGCGCTGGCGCTCGCCCACGGTGAGGCTGTGCACATGACGCTGCGGATCGACATCGAGCCCGTATTGCCCCGAGACCTCGCGAATGCGCGCGGCCAGCGCCTTGAGATCGAATTTTTCGTCGAGCGAAAGCGCGATGTTCTCGCCGACGGTCAGCGTTTCGAACAACGAAAAATGCTGGAACACCATACCAATGCCGAGCTTGCGCGCCGCCGCCGGGCTCGCGATCTCAACCGGCTCGCCTTCCCAGCGGATCTCGCCCGCGTCCGGGCGCACCGCGCCATAGACGATCTTCATGAGCGTGCTCTTGCCCGCGCCGTTCTCGCCGAGCAGCGCATGGATTTCGCCGGGCGCGACGGTGAGCGTGACGTTGTCGTTGGCGCGTACGGCCGGGTACTGCTTCGTGATGCCGGAAAGCGCGAGGCGCGGCACGCGCTGCGCTGAAGAATCGCCCATGAATATTCCGCCGTAGTACGTTATGGCTAGTTCGTTGTCCGTTGTGATGCGCGAGCGCTGAGTGCGCCGCAAGACCGCTTGTTTCCGCTGATTTGGAGGACGCGTCATGCGTCCCCAGACTCACTGACGATACCTTGCCGCCCGTGCCAGCGTCGAGCCGACAAAAATCCTCGTGACACGCCGTTGTGCCGCGCGCAACAGGGACTTGTCAGGATGGCTCAGTAGAACCCACCCTTGACGCATCTTTTTGGACATATTAAAAAACATATATACCCAAAGCCCCTCGATCAGCCAAAACATATAATTCGGAGATTTCATGAGCCAGCAACGCGAGGCGATCGACACGTACCTTTTGCGCGTCTTGCACACCCTCTTGATGGAACGCAGCGTGACGCGCGCGGCCGTCAAGCTCAATCAGTCGCAACCCGCTATCAGCGCGGCGCTACGGCGTCTGCGCGACATCACCGGCGACCCGCTGCTGGTGCGCGGCAAGTCCGGCATGGTGCCGACCGAGTACGGTCTGCGCCTGCTCGAACCCGTGCAGAACGCCCTGCGCGAGATCGAGCGCATCCGCTTCCAGCAGCATAATTTCGATCCGGCGACCTCGATCCGCTGTTACCGCATCGGCTGTCCGGACTATCTGAACGTGCTGTTCGTGCCCACCGTGGTCGAGCGATTCCGCCAGGCCGCGCCCAATGCCACGCTGGAGTTTCATTCGCTCGGTCCCGCGTTCGATTACGAACTCGCGCTCGAAGAAGGCAAGCTCGATATCGTGATCGGCAACTGGCCGGAACCACCGGAACAGCTGCACCTTTCGAATCTGTTCGTTGACCAGATCGTCTGCCTGATGAGCAATACGCACCCGTTCGCCAAGCGCGGCGGGCTCACGCTCGATCAGTACCTCAATGCGCCGCATCTCGCGCCCACGCCGTATTCGGTGGGCCAGCGCGGCGCCATCGACGTGCATCTGGCGCGCGAGCGTCTCAAGCGCCACGTCGTCGTCACGCTGCCGTACTTCAATCTGGCGCCGTACGTGCTCATCAAGTCGGATCTGGTGTTCACGACCACGCGTCTCTTTGCCGATCATTACGCGCGCTTCCTGCCGCTCACGGTCGTGCCCGCGCCGCTCGACTTCCCGCCGATGCAGTACTACCAGTTGTGGCACGAGCGCTGTCACTATTCGGATGAAGTCCGCTGGTTGCGCAGCCTCGTCGCCGAAGCCACCAAGACGTTGATCGACAAACCCTGACGTCACTTCACGCGTCGAAGCCGTTTTGCCGAACGGCCTCGACGTTCCGCCAGTTCCGATAATCGGGCGGCCCGCTTTTGCGCGCCGCCCGTTTTCGTTTTTTTGCCTCTTTTGCGTTCTTTATCGCGCCGCTTGCGCGAGCTGCCCGGCGAGCCGGTTATGGCGCTCGATCACCGGACCGAGATCGACGGTCTGCAGCACGCCCTCCTTCACCACCACGCGCCCGTCGATCACGGAAAGCGAAACCTGCGACGGCGCACAGAACGCCAGCGCCGCGACCGGATCGTGGAGCGCGCCCGCGAACAGGGGCTGACGCAGATCGAAAGCGATAAAGTCGGCGGCCATGCCAGGCGCCAGCGCGCCGATATCGTCGCGTCCCAGCACCTGCGCGCCGCCCAGCGTGGCAATCTCCAGCGCTTCACGCGCGGTCATCGCATCCGGCCCGAAGCCCACGCGCGCAAGCAGCATCGCCTGACGCATTTCGGCCACCATCTGCGCGCCGTCGTTCGAGGCGGAACCATCCACGCCCAGCCCCACCGGCACGCCCGCGAGCCGCATTTTCTTGATCGGCGCAATGCCGGATGCCAGCCGCATGTTCGAGCACGGACAATGCGCGACGCCCGTGCCGGTGCGCCCAAACAGGCCAATGCCGTGTTCGTCGAGCTGTACGCAGTGCGCATGCCAGACGTCGCGGCCAACCCAGCCCAGATCCTCGGCGTATTCGGCGGGCGTCATGCCGAACTTTTCGCGGCTGTAGGCGATGTCGTTGACGTTCTCCGCGAGGTGCGTATGCATCGACACGCCGTAATGGCGCGCCATCGTCGCCGATTCGCGCATCAGATCGCGGCTCACCGAAAACGGCGAGCACGGCGCCACCACCACGCGCAGCATCGCGTAACGGCCTTCGTCGTGATACGTCTCAATCAGGCGCTGGGTATCGGCGAGGATCGCGTCCTCGTTTTCGACCACCGAATCGGGCGGCAAGCCGCCATCCTTTTGCCCCACGCTCATGCTGCCGCGCGCCGCATGAAAACGCATGCCGATGTTTTGCGCCGCGCGGATGCTGTCGTCCAGACGGCTGCCGTTCGGGTAGATGTAGAGGTGATCGCTCGACGTCGTGCAGCCCGAGAGCAACAGCTCGGCCATCGCTGTGAGCGTCGACACTTCGATCATTTCCGGCGTCAGATTCGCCCAGACCTTGTACAGATTCGTGAGCCAGCCGAACAGCTCGGCATCCTGCGCGGCGGGCACGGCGCGCGTGAGGCTCTGGTACATGTGGTGGTGCGTGTTGACGAGGCCAGGCGTAACGATATGGCCGGTCGCGTCGATGATTTCATCGGCGGTCTGCGGCAGCTCTGCCGTCGGGCCGACCGCGACGATGCGGTTGTTCTCGACATAAATGCCGCCGCCGCGAATCTCGCGGCGCGCGCCGTCCATCGTCACCAGCATGTCGGCGTTCTTGAGCAGCAAGGTTTTCGTGCGTTCCATCGTGTCTGTTCGCTCCGTTGTCCGTGTATCGACAATGAATGTCGACGGTGAATGTGAAGCAGACGTCCTTGCCGCCACGCCGATCCACCGGAAACCGGTGCCGACGCATCCTGACGAGGACGCCGCTGGCCCGGTTACCCGGCGCCCAGCGCCGTCTTCGGGTTGCGCGAGCGGCGGTGTCACCGTGCCGCAGCGCGCATGACCGCAACCTTGCGCAACCAAAATTCCGCTGACAATGCGCGCAGCCGGGATACCGGAATTCAGTCCCCGCATATAAAGGTCGATTTTTGGTGCGATTACGATGTGAACATGGGTGAAAACCCGAGGTTTGGAACACCGCAAGAGCCGCATGCAGCAAGGCTCCGCGGTCAGGCTCATGCTGCGGGGATTATCTTTCCTATCGCTCGCGCGATTACGGCCCGAACGTTCTTAAAATGCGTTCACGGCGCTCGCTTCGATCCGCCGACGGGTATGTAGCCACTGACGTGGAGCCTCGATCCGCCGCTGATGCACGCTTGTGCATCACAGGATCGAGACGCCGCCGAAACCTCGCAATGACACCAGGAAAAGACAAGGAAAACTGCGAATGGGCAAGCTGACTACCCACGTGCTCGACACCGCGAACGGCCGTCCGGGCGCGGGCATCAAGGTCGAACTCCATGCGCTCGACGGCGACGCCCGCCGCGCGCTGAAGACCGTCACGACCAACCACGACGGCCGCTGCGACGAACCGCTGCTAGAAGGCGCGGCGCTCACCCCGGGCGAATACGAACTCGTGTTCCATGCGGGCGATTACTTTGCCTCGATCGGTACGAAAGTGCCGGAACCGCGCTTTGTCGATCGCGTCGTGCTGCGCTTTGGCGTGGCCGATGCGGGCGCGCACTATCACGTGCCGCTGCTCGTCTCGCCGTGGTCGTACAGCACGTATCGCGGTAGCTGAGTCTTCAGGCAGCTAGCGCGATTCGCGTTGCGCATCACGCACGCAGACAACAACACAACGAAGAAAAGAGACAGGCGGCGCGCCGGGGCGAACCCGGACGTGTCCCCGCTTTGCGGCGCTGCATTTTTGCCGCACCCGCAGTCCCGCGCGAGACGCCTTAACGTCTTGAATGTCCTGGACGTCCGCGCGCAACGAATCAGGAGTGGAGGAGTTTCATGGAAGGCTTTATTACCGACTGGCTGAACCTCGCATTGCGCTGGTTCCACGTCATCGCGGCGATCGCCTGGATCGGCGAATCGTTCTACTTCGTCGCGCTCGACAACAGCCTCAAACCGCCGACGGATCCGAACCAGAAACGTCGCGGCGTGTTCGGCGAACTGTGGCACGTGCACGGCGGCGGCTTCTACAACATGCAGAAGTACACCGTCGCGCCGCCCGAAATGCCCGACGATCTGCACTGGTCGAAGTGGCCGTCGTACACGACGTGGCTCTCGGGCGCGTCGCTATTCACGGTGCTCTACCTGTTCGCGCCGAACACGTATCTGATCGACAAGAACGTGCTGGATATGGGCCCGGTCGTGGCCGTCGCTTCGGCGCTGGGCTTCCTGGCTGCGGGCTGGATCGTCTATGACTCGCTGTGCCGCCTGCTGGGCACCAAGGACAAGCTGCTGGGCGTGTGCGTGGGCATCTACGTGGTGATCGCCGCTTACCTCGCCTGCCACATTTTCTCGGGCCGCGCCGCGTACCTGATCATGGGCGCGATGCTGGCGACGATCATGTCGGCGAACGTGTTCTTCGTGATCATTCCGGGCCAGCGCAAGATGGTCAACGCGATGCTCAAGGGCGAAGTGCCGAACCCGATCTACGGCAAGCGCGGCAAGCAGCGTTCGGTGCACAACACGTATTTCACGCTGCCGGTGGTGTTCGCGATGCTGTCGAACCACTACGCGATGACCTACGCGCACGAATACAACTGGGCCGTGCTCGTGGTCATCATGCTGGCTGGCGCGCTGATCCGTCAGTTCTTCGTGATGCGCCATCGTGGCCAGCAGCTCTGGTATCTGCCGATCGGCGGTGTGGCGCTGATGTTCGTCGCGCTGGTGTGGACGCTGCCGCGCCCGGTCGTGCCGCAGGCCGAAGCCGCCAACGCACCGACCATCAAGATCGGCGATATCCAGCCGATCCTGCAACAACGTTGCGCAGGCTGCCACTCGGCTCACCCGACGATGATGGGCGCCGCGCCCGCCGGCGTGATGTTCGATACGCCCGATGAAATCTCGCAGAACGCGCAGCGTCTGTATCAACAGGCGGTGACGCTCAAGGCGATGCCGCTGGGGAACGTCACGCATATGACGGACGACGAGCGGATGAAGATTGCCGCCTGGTTCCAGGGTGGTGCGAAGTAACGTTCTTTAGATCGCCCAGCCGATCAAGAACACGTGAAGCCCGGAGCGTAGATGCTCCGGGCTTTTTTAATTAAAAATACAACCAGATTTTGGATTTATTTATCACGACTTTCGAGATAAATTCAAAATACCACCAATTAAAAAGACAAATTCTTCCAAATCAATTTGTAAATCCATTAAATTAAATTAAAAATTTCACACTAATTTACAATGATTTAAGAATTTTCTGATAAAAATAATTGTTCGAATTAATAAAATTGAAAGGATTTTCTGGATTCACCATCCAGAAAAACACCACACATGGATTACTCAATCCATATGTGGCTCCTTACACAATTAAATCGAATAATTATGAAAAAGACCGATCGATCAAGTCAAAAGAAAAAATCCGGGCCAAGAGACGATATTTCGCAGACTGTCATGATGCGCGGAATCCTGAAGGACGCGCGGCGCAACTCATTGACAATAAAGCTTGCACTGGGATTCGGCTCGCTAGCAGCTGCGATGCCGGGCATAACCCAGGCAAGTCAACTGTGTACCACTGATATTAACGGTGGCACGCAAACCGCGGTTAGCGCAGCATCGAAATCGCTCATTAGCGGCTGCATGTATCTGCCCGTTACTGGGCACGATATCGGTATGCTTGAAGCACAACAGAGTATGGTCTATGTCGATGGTACGACAGGCACAGTCAATTTTCGCGCCACGGCAAGCGGACAGACACTCACAATTAATTCGGCTGGAAAACTGTTAAACGTCACGGCCGGCACACTCAGTTCGACCAGTAAAGACGCCGTCAACGGCTCGCAGTTGTACGCAGTCGCGCAGCAAATCACCAATATGGCAGGATCCGTCGATGCCGTGCAGTATGACTCCGCAGCGCACAGCGCTGTCACGCTGGGTGGTCTAAGCGCCAAGAAGGGCGTCGCGTTGCATAACGTGGCCAACGGCACACTAAACGCTGCCAGTCTTGACGCAGTGAACGGTTCACAACTGTTCGCCACGAACCAGACCGTTTCGACGCTCAGCGGCAACGTGACCGACATCTACGGCAAGATCGGCAACGCCGTGCAATACGACTCCTCAGCGCACACTGCGGTCACGCTGGGCGGCTCAGGTACCAAGAAGGGCGTCGCGCTGCTCAATGTGGCCAACGGCACGCTAAGCGCTGCCAGTCTCGACGCAGTGAACGGTTCACAACTGTTTGCCACCAATCAGAACGTTTCGACGCTCAGTGGCAATGTGACCGACATCTACGGCAAGATCGGCAACGCCGTGCAGTACGACTCCTCGGCGCACACTGCTGTCACGCTGGGCGGCTCAGGCACCAAGAAGGGCGTCGCGCTGCTCAATGTGGCCAACGGCACGCTAAGCGCTGCCAGTCTGGACGCAGTGAACGGTTCACAACTGTTTGCCACCAACCAGACCGTTTCGACGCTCAGCGGCAATGTGACCGACATCTACGGCAAGATCGGCAACGCTGTGCAGTACGACTCCTCAGCGCACACTGCGGTCACGCTGGGCGGCTCAGGCACCAAGAAGGGTGTCGCGCTGCTCAATGTGGCCAACGGCACGCTAAACGCGGCCAGTCTGGATGCAGTGAACGGTTCGCAACTGTTTGCCACCAACCAGAACGTTTCGACGCTGACCGGCAACGTAACCGACATCTACGGCAAGCTCGGCGACGCCGTGATGTACGACTCCTCGGCGCACACTGCGGTCACGCTGGGCGGATCAGGCGCCAAGAAAGGCGTCGCGTTGCATAACGTGGCCAACGGCACGCTAGGCGCAGCCAGCCTGGACGCAGTGAACGGCTCACAACTGTTCGCCGCCAACCAGAACATTTCGACGCTCAGTGGCAACGTGACCGACATCTACGGCAAGCTCGGCAACGCCGTGATGTACGACTCAGCAGCGCACAATGCCGTGACGCTTGGTGGCGTAGGGACAACCTCGCCCGTCGCGCTGCACAACGTTGCGGAAGGTTCGGCAGATACCGATGCGGTCAACGTCGCCCAGATGAAGCAGGCGGTGATCAATCCGTATATCGCGGGCTCGGGCACGGGCAATCCCGCGCAATCTTCTGCTCCAGGCGCGGTCGCACTCGGTCTGGATTCCGTCGCGAGCGTCCCCTACACCATCTCGGTCGGTAACGATGCAAGCGGTCTCACTCGTCGCATCACCAATGTCGCCAGCGGGTTCGCGGACACCGACGCGGTCAACGTGAGCCAGTTGAACAGCAAGGTCGGCGCCACGCAGGCAAACATGCTTCAATCCATCGACCAGGTTTCGGCAGACACGAAGACGGCCCTTTCGTCCGTCAACAACACGCTCGCCGCGATCAATACCCAGACTCAGCAGAATGCCCTGAATATTGCGGCGCTCGAAGACGGTCTAAGTAACGCAAGCACCGGCTCCAACGCCACAGCCGCGTCTGGCGCACGCATGGTCGCTGCTACGCGCACGCTGGTCGGTGTAAGCGCCGTGAGCGACGCCGCCACGCCGTCATCCACCAGCACCGACCCCGACGCCCTGCACTACGATTCCGCCGATCATTCGAGCGTCACGCTCAGCAGCACGAGCGGCGCGAACGTGAGCCTGAGCGGTCTGCAAAACGGCGCGCTGTCTGCCAATAGCACTGACGCCGTCACCGGTCAGCAGCTCTACGCCACGAACCAGCAGGTCGCCAGCATCAACCAGGCAGTGCAGAACATCAGCCTGACGGGTTCGACGGCCGTTTCGGCGAATACGACGAGCGGCGTCGCAGCAGCTTCCGGCGCGCAATCGCTCGCGGTTGGCGGCGGCGCGGTCGTAACGGGCGCGAACTCGACAGCGCTGGGCGACAAGGCCAATGCGTCGGCGAACAACGCCGTCGCGATTGGCGCGAACTCCGTCGCCAACCGCGACAATGCCGTGTCGGTCGGCCAGGAAGGCGCGGAGCGTCAGATCGTCAACGTCGCCGCCGGCACCTCGGGCACCGACGCCGTCAACCTGAACCAGTTGAACAACGCGATGGCACAGCAGTCGACGGCATTCGGCCAACAGATCGCCAGTCTGCAAGGCCAGGTCAACACGGTATCGAAGAACGCGTATGCGGGTGTCGCGGCGGCCATGGCAATGCCCAACCTCACGCCATCGGGTCCGGGCCGCACCGTTGTGGCGGCGGGCGGTGGCTACTACATGGGCGGCAGCGCGGGCGCAGTCGGCGTCACCTATCGCTCGACCAATATGCGCTGGCTGGTCAACGGCGCCGTGTCCGTCACGAGCACCGGCACCGCTGCAGTGCGAACCCAGGTGGGCTACGAGTTCTGATCGTTTGAACTAACCGCAAACACACCATGAAAAAAGCCACGGCGCGAGCCGTGGCTTTTCATTTTCAGCATGTGCGAGCGGTTCAACCCTGAGCTTCGCGCATCGCCTCTTCCGTCAGCCAGAGCGATTCCGGCAGATCCTGTTCATTGAGGTTCAGCCCCTCGCCGCCGCGATCGACGACGATGAAATCGCTCACCTCGCCAAGCGCGATCAGCGGATGGTGCCACACCCCCTTCGCGTAATTCACGCCCTGCCAGCCGCTCGACACGAACGCGCGAATCTTCGCTACGTCCAGATCGCCAGCTGGCGCCACCACGACGAGGTACGGCTTGTCGTTGAGCGGCACGAAGGCCTGGCTGCCGAGCGGATGACGTTCGAGCATCTTCACCTCGAACGGCAGCACGCGCGGCTGGCCGCGAAAGAGATTGACGAGCGTGCGCCCGCCCTCTTCCGTGATGTCCACGTTCGCGAGATCGTGATAGCGGATCGTCGTGCCCAGGTTGATCGGAATCTGCTTCGCGCCTTCGAGTTCGATCACATCGCCAAACGGCGCGAACGCCTCGCGCGTGAGCGGTTCGATGGTCAGCGTGGTGCGGGTATCGCTCATGGTTTTCTCGATGCTTGTGCAGCCGCTCAAGCGAGCGTGCCCCACAGACGAATGCGCGACACGCCGCCGTCCGGGAAGATGTTGAAGCGCACGTGCGTGACCGGGCCGAGCGATGCAATCTCGCTTTCGTAGTAGTGCTGCTTGTCCATCTGCAGCTTCTGTTCGCCGAGCAGCACCGGCCAGAACATCGCCTGCGTCACCAGCGAGCTGTCCGTGCCGCCCACCACGCGCGCGGCCTGGAACGAGCAGCGGTCCGGATAGTTACCCTTGAAGTGCGCCGTATCAACTTCGATCTTCTTGATGATGCCCGGCTGTGCCAGCGCGATGATCGCCCAGTCGTTGCCTGGTTCGCGGCGGCGACGCGTTTCCCAGCCGTCGCCCATGTTCACGCCGCGGCCCGGCATCAGCAGCGTGGACGCCACGCCGAAGTGCTGGTTATTCGCGCCGACGAGATACGCGCCGTTTTCCATCGCAGCCAGGTCGAACAGTTCCGTGCGGCTTGCGCCTTGCCAGTCGACTTGCGGCTGACCGTAGACGCGCAGACGCGCGATGCCGCCGTCCGGGTAGATATTCACGCGCAGATGCGTGAAGGGCTTCTCGCTCGTCACTTCGACGTAGTGGTGGCTGTTGCCGTTGAGCGAGGTCGACGGAACGATTTCGGTCCATTGCGTCGAGGCATTGGGCGCGCCTTCGGCCACATACGCGCCTTCAACCGAAGCGGCCGGTGGGAAGTTGCCCGTGAAGTGGCTGGTATCCAGATCGAGGCCCTTGATGACGCCCGGGCGCGCGAGCTTCACGACACACCAGTCGTAGCCGTTGCTACGCTTGCGGCGCGTTTCCCAGCCGTCCATCCACTTGCCGTGGTCGTCGTACTTGCCCGGGATAAAGACGGCCGGCTCCGGATTGAGCATGCGCTCCTTCGGCGCGAAGAAGTCGTCGCTCGCCTCGAGCGCCTGCGCCCCTAGCCGCGGGTCCGCGAGATTGACGAAGCGGCGCGTGAAGTCGGGTGCGTTGGGGTCGAGAGTCGGGAGTGCCATCTTTGTCTTCCTTCGTATCTTTTCTATGGTTAAAACGGCGCTGCGCTCCGCATGCCTGCTGCTGCACGCCGGAGCGCATCGCCACGTCACGCGTCGATCAGCTCATCCAGCCTGAAGCGCGCGATACGGTAAATCTGGTCGAGGCTCGCGCGCATTTCGTCGGCGCGATTGTTGTTCACGCGCGATTCGAAGTTCGCGATGATGCCGTGGCGGTCATAGCCGCGCACCGCAAGAATGAACGGAAAGCCGAACTTCTCGCGATAGGCGCGATTGAGCGCCTGGAGTTTGTCGAATTCTTCCTGCGTGCACTGGTTCAGGCCCGCGCCGCTTTGCTCGCGCGTCGATTCGGCCGTGAGTTCGCCGCGCACTGCCGCCTTGCCCGCAAGCTCCGGGTGGGCGTTGATGAGCGCGAGCTGCTGCGCTTCGCCCGAGTGCTCCACCGCGCCCGACATCGTCGTGTGCAGCGCGTCGATGTTTGCATAGGGCCGCTGTTGGGCAGCCGCCTCAGCAACCCAGGGCGAGTGTTCAAAAATGCCGGAGAGCGCCGCCACGAAGGCGTCGGTCGAAGCCGTATTCAGCTGTTCGAGGGTGTAGTGCATTGCCTTCATGCGGCGGCCCCGCGGTGGTCGTTTTGTTGCGGTTGATAGGGATGGTGCTCGCGCCAGTGGCGCGCGATATCGACACGGCGCGTCACCCAGACGCGGTCATGTTTTTCGATGTGATCGAGAAAGCGCTGCAGCGCGCGCATGCGGCCCGGACGGCCGAGCAGGCGGCAATGCATGCCGATCGAGAGCATCTTGGGCGCTTCGTCGCCTTCTTCGTAGAGCACGTCGAACGCGTCGCGCAGATAGGTGAAGAAGTGGTCCGCCGTGTTGAAGCCTTGCGGCGTGGCGAAGCGCATATCGTTGGTGTCGAGCGTGTACGGCACGATCAGTTGCGGGACCGTCTTGCCGCCCGTCACTTCGACGTCCATCCAGAACGGCAGGTCGTCGCCGTAGTTATCCGAGTCGTACAGGAAGCCGCCGTATTCGGCCACCAGACGATGCGTATTGGGGCTGTCGCGGCCCGTATACCAGCCCAGCGGGCGTTGGCCGGTCACGCGCTCGATCGCTTCCATGCCGAGCTTCATGTGCTCCAGCTCGCGCTCAGGCGTGGCGTCCTGATAGTGAATCCAGCGATAACCGTGGCAGGCGATCTCGTGCCCCAGTTCGACGAACGCGCGGCCCAGATCCGGATGGCGCTCGATCGCCATGCCCACGCCAAAGACCGTGAGCGGCAGGCCGCGCTTTTCGAACTCGCGCAGGATGCGCCAGACGCCGGCGCGCGAGCCGTATTCGTAGATCGACTCCATGCTCATGTGGCGCGCCGGATAAGCCGCAGCGCCGACGATTTCGGAGAGGAACTGCTCGGAGGCCGGATCGCCGTGCAGCACGCAGTTTTCGCCGCCCTCTTCGTAATTGAGTACGAATTGCACCGCTACGCGCGCCTGGCCTGGCCAGTTGGCCTGTACCGGATGGCGGCCGTAGCCGATCAGATCGCGGGGATAATGGGGATCGAGTGGCATGCTGTCGAATCTGTCGAAGGATGATGACGAAACGAAACTACGCGAAACTGGGAAAAGCTACCCGAAGCGATTGACCTTCCGCCGCTTTGAAACCTTGCGCCACAAGGATTTGCAGGAATACGGACATTCTGCTTCGAGGACCGGCCCAGTGTAGCGAAATCGTTCGGGCGCGCCCATACGCGAGGACGGATAGTACGGGTCAAGCGAGGTGTATGTGCCGGGCGCGCGGCGGCCCGGCATCGTTTGACTGGATTGCGTGTTTACCCGCGCTTACCCATAGCGCAGCGGACGCACGGGCGGCGGCGTTTCCGTCGCGCTTGCCGTGCTGGTTGGGCTGAAGTGCGCGAATTCGCCGTCGTAGCGCTTCGCGAGCGGCCGGGCGAAGTCGCCGCGCTTGGCCGTCATCAGGCGCAGCGCGACCAGCGCTTCGACCCATTTCACCGCGGCGGTCACGCCGTCCACCACGGGCACGCCCAGCGCGTCCTCCACCTGCGCGCACAGGCTCGTCATGCCCGCACAGCCGAGCACGATGGCGTCCGCGCCGTCCTCGTCCAGTGCGCGGCGGCACTCCTCGACAATCGCACGGCGCGCAGCCGACCCGGGCTCGTCGAGCTCGAGCACTGCTACGTCGATCGCGCGCACATTGCGGCAGAAACGCGTCATACCGTAGCGCTCCGCCAGGTGCCACGCCATCGCTTTGGTGCGCGAGAGCGTGGTGACGACCGAGAAGCCCGGCGCCAGCACGCTGGCTGCGTGCATGGCCGCCTCCGCGATGCCGATCACCGGTCCGCGAGCCAGCTCGCGCGCGGCATAGAGGCCGGGGTCGCCGAAGCAGGCGATCACATAGCCATCGAAGCCTTCGCGCTCGCCCGCTTCCACCTCGGCGAGCAGTCCGGGCGTGGCGAGCGCCTCGTCGTAATAGCCTTCGATCGAAGGCGGTCCCATCGTCGGACTCACCGCCACCACTTCCGTGCCTGACGCAACGACGGCGCGCGCGCACTGCCCCATCGCCGTCGTCATGCGTTGTGTGGTGTTCGGATTGATCAGTTTGATACGCATGGCCTTTCCTTAGCTCGTAGCTTGCTCGTGTGCGGTAGTTCAGACTTGCGCGCGAGCGCGTTCGCCCATCGTCAAGGCGCGATAGAACAACGCGCCCAGCGCCGCGCCGATGAACCACGAGAAGTTCGCCGCATTGCTCAAAGCCGGCACCATCACGCAAAGAATCGCGATCACGGCGGCGGGCAACAGCGCCGACACCGCACGCCAGTTCACGCCATTGCTGTACCAGTACGCGCCCTTCGGCGACACCGTATAAAGATCGTCCACTGCAAGACGGCCGCGTTTTACGAGGTAAAAGTCAACGATCAGGACACCATACAAAGGACCGATGAAAGCACCCAGCACATCCAGCGTGTAGTGAATCACGGCCGGATTGTTGAAGAGATTCCACGGCGTGATGAAGATCGACGCCACGGCGGCGAGCATGCCGCCCGCACGCCAGCTAATCAGGCGAGGCGCAACGTTGGAGAAGTCGAAAGCCGGCGAAACGAAGTTCGCGACGATATTGATGCCGATGGTCGCAATCGTGAAGGTCAGCGCGCCGAGAATCACGGCAGTCGGATGATCGATACGGCTCACGGTTTCGACCGGATCGGTAATCAGTTGTCCGAACACAGGCAGCGTGGCCGACGTCGTGATGACCGTGACCAGCGAGAACGCCAGGAAGTTGACCGGCAAGCCCCAGAAGTTGCCGCGATGTACGCTGCGCAGCGATTTTCCGTACCGCGAGAAGTCGCCGAAATTGAGCATCGGGCCCGAGAAATACGACACCACCAGCGAAATCGCCGTAATCATCACGGGGATGACTTCCGTGCCGTGATACTTCACGCCGCCAAGATTGAGGCCAATGTTCTGCCAGCCCGCGCGATACACCATATAGCCCGCAAGCGCGAACATCACGACGTACACCGCCGGACCCGCGAAGTCGATGAACTTCTTGATGGTCTCCATGCCGTTCCAGAACACGAAGGCCTGCAGAACCCACAGCGTCATGAAGCCCGCCCAGCCCACGGTCGAAAGACCCAGCATGCCGTGTTTGTGCACATCGGCGTAAGGCATTAATTGCGGCACGAACTTGAGCACGACGATCACCAGTGCGCTCGACGCCAGGAAGGTCTGAATGCCATACCAGGCCACCGCGATCAAACCGCGAATCACGGCCGGAACATTCGCGCCGAGCACGCCGAAGGTACCGCGACACGCCACCGGATACGGCACGCCGTGACGCTGGCTGGGACGCGCGATCAGATTGCACAGCACATTGACGATCGAGATGCCGACGATCAGCGACACCAGCACCTGCCAGCTCGTCAGGCCCAGCGCAAACAGACTGCCCGCGAACACATAGCCGCCGACGCTATGCACGTCGGACATCCAGAACGCGAAGATGTTGTAGGCGCCCCAGGTCTGTTCCTTGAGCGGCGCGAGATCGTGGTTATAGAGGCGTTCGCTGTAGCCGGCGGGAATGCGCATGCCGTCGCCGGATTCACTGCCTGAGTCTGAGTCGAAGGTGGGCACTGCAGGACTGCCATGTGACGCGCTGAACTGAGCCATGATCCGCTCCTTGGGATGGATACGCCGACGGAAAAAAGACGCCTGAACGCCTCGAAACGCACGCTGCGCCGCTAGATTGCGGCTACCGCGATATCTGCGTGGATAGCATCGCGTCTGCACTGCGCACGGTCGCCGATGTGGCGCCCTGCCCGCCGTGCCGCTGCCATCCCAATTCCTTCCCCGCTTGAAGCGCGTGACATGCCGCGCATCACATTAATCAGTTGTCCTTCAGTTCATTCTGGCGGGAACGTCAACGTTCCCTCGGCCGCGCCTCAGCGCGTTGCCAGCGCCGCGTCGCGCGCGCCGAAAACATCCTGTAGATCCACCGAGGCGCCAGTCGGTCGATCGAGCATCTTGAGCTCCACGCCTTGCAGGTGGCGCACCATCAGCGCGGCCGCTTCCTGCGTTTGTCCGGCTTCCAGCGCGACGAGTATCGCTTCGTGATCGTCGAACGAACACGGGCTGCGTCCGGGCGATTCATAGAGCGCCGAAATCAGCGTCGAGCGTGCGACCAGGCCGTTCAGGCAGTCGCACAACACGGTATTGCCCGTTAGCGCGGCCAGTTCGGTATGAAACTCGCCTGAGAGACGGATCCACGCCGGAAAGTCGCGGCCCTCGAAGGCCTTGCGCTCGCGGCGAATCGTTTCGCCGATGCTCTTGAGCCGCCGCGTGCCGTGCTGCGCGCTACACACGCGCTCCACCACCGCCAGTTCGATGATGCGACGCATCTCGAACACCTCGTGCACCTCCTGAAGCGACGGACTCGCGACAAACGCGCCACGATTGGGCTCCAGGTCGACCAGGTGATCCGTGGCGAGCAGCGCGAGCGCCTGGCGAATCGGCCCGCGCTTGACGCTGAAGACTTCGCACAATTGCGCTTCCGTGAGCTTCGCGCCAGGCGGCAGACGATGCTCGAGGATCGCGGCGCGGATGCGCGCGGCAATCGCTTCGGGCTTCGTGCCGGTCGCGTCGGCTTCGGTATCGGCGGTTTGCACGTCTTTGGCCATGTCTGTCACCTTGATGTTGGGTATGCTAGTTTGGACATAAAGATTGTCAACAATTTTATCGGCAAACCTGGGGAATATTCCTGGTCTGACCGGTCAGACAGATGCATTTTTCCGGTGAAAGACGCGTCAATGCTGGGAATCTTGCACTTTCATGGTGACGCAATGCCCGTAATTGGCCCAATTTTTTGTCAACAATCTTGCGCGACGAGGTCTCTGGAACATTCGTTTGAAATGGATTTATCTGGCGGTTAGTTGCGTATTGGCGATTGGAAATAGCGCCCGAAGGCGCTGACGCAAAAGCTCGTCTATCAATCCAGATGCGGGTAGCCGCTCACGTTGAGTTCGAAGCCGTGTGCATTGGCACTCAGTTGCGCATCGCCGCCAAACGGCAGCGTCACCATATCGGCGATATGGCCGAACGGCAGGCCCGTGATCACCGGAATGCCCGCCAGCGCACGCACCTGCTCCACCACCGCATGCAGGTCGTAGCCGTTGTCGTAGTCGAAGGGCTTGCCGCCCGAAAAGTCGCCGAGCACCAGCGCCTTCTGGCGCGCGAGGATCCCGGAAAGATGCAGCTGATACAGCATCCGCTCGACGCGGAACGGCTGTTCGTTGACGTCCTCGACGAACAGAATGCCGCCCTCCACTGGCGGCATGTACGGCGTGCCGATCAGCGATGTCAACACGGCCAGATTGCCGCCCCAGAGCATGCCGGATACGTCCGCATGCTGCGCCTGGGGCGCCTTTACCTTCAGCGTGAATTCCGGCTGCGTGAGCGCCTGCCAGAAATGCTGCATCGTGAAGCTGCTCAACTCGGGCGCACCGAAATCGCTCAGCAGCATCGGGCCGCCGAATGTCGTCAATCCTGCGCGTGCGTAGAGCGCGAGCTGGATCGCCGTGAAGTCGCTGTGCCCGACTAGCGCGATGGGCTGACCCGCGAGACGCTTTTGCAGCCCTTCGTAGTCGAGACCGTGCAGGATACGCACCGCGCCATAACCGCCACGGACCGCCAGCGCGATATCGGGCAAAGCGCGCGAGGGATCGGCGAGCCGGTTCAGCTCGGCGGCGCGCTGTCCGTCGGTACCTGCGAAGCGCTGAAAGCGGCGCTCAGTCGCCTCGATATTCTCGACGCGATGACCCTGCGCGCGCAGACGTGCGATGCCGCGATGAATGGCTTCCGGATCGTGGGGATAGCCCGACGGCGCAATCAGTTCGATGGTGCGATGGGTGGTCATGTTCGATGCGTTCGAATTCCATCAGGGCGCCATCGGGCTGCGGCGGCGCGACGTGGCGGTGTGAGTCAGGTTGGGTCAGCGCCGCCCGCTTCCGCGGCGGCGCGACGTGCTTCGCGGCTGGCGCGGCGGCGCTCGGCGAAAAACGCGCGCAGCGCATCGCCGCATTCGGTCTCAAGCACGCCGCCCTGCACGCTCGTGTGGTGATTGAGCTGGCCGTTCGAGAACGCATCGACGACACTGCCGCACGCGCCCGTCTTCGGGTCGCGCGCGCCATAGACGACGCGCGAGATGCGCGCGTGCATGATCGCGCCCGCGCACATCAGGCACGGTTCCAGGGTCACATAAAGTTCGCAGCCGGGCAAGCGGTAGTTACCCAGTGCCGCGCCGGCCGCGCGCAGCGCCGCCATTTCGGCATGCGCTGAGGGGTCGTGCGTACCAATCGGATGGTTGAAGCCCGTGGCGATGACTTCGTCGCCGCGTACCAGCACCGCGCCAACGGGCACCTCGCCGGCTGCACGCGCTTCTTCGGCTGCGGCCTGCGCGAGCCGCATGAAATGGCGGTCGCGTTCGCTGACGGGATCGGGTTCGGGTGTTTCGGAAACAGCGGGCGTTTCGGCAGAAACCGCCAGCGGCGCTGGCGCTTCGGAGGTCGTGTCGCGCTCGTCGTGGGCGTCGCGCGCATCGCCGGATGGCGTCATGGCGCTCACACTCAAGCGGCACCCGCCGCGAAGCCCTGCGCGCTCGCGGCGCGCTCGGACAGACGTTCGGCGATACGGCGGCGATATTCCTGCGGCACGACCATCGGGCCGCCGCGCAGCGATTCCAGCGCCATATCGAGGGCGAGCAGACGCGCGCGCAGACGGCACTGCGCGGCCTTGTCGCCAACCTTGGCGAGTTCTTCTTCGAGATCGCGCAAGGCGCGAAGCTGTTCGACCGCGGGCGGCACGAAGCCCGCATTCTTCAGAATGCGGTTCGCAACACGCACTTCTTCGGGTACGAAGAGGTCGTCGTCGAGTTCCTGGGGCGCTCCGGCGCCAGGCAATCCATCGAGATCACCGCGCGCAGCTGCGGCGGCAATCCGTTGTTCGACGAGGGCATCAAGCAATTTCATCGGCAATCCACTACGTTGCGGCCACGGCATTCTATCAGGGTAACACCTGGAAGACCGCGCTCGTCTGACATGGACGACGTGGAGGTCTTACACGTTGACAGCGGCAGGAATTGATGCGAGGCGCATGTGCTACGGCGCGCCAAAAAGGCCCTAAAAGCCGGATTCGTCCGATTGGCGCGCCTCTGACGCCGCATTAAGGTCGTTCGACGGGTTTGAATGGCCGCCAGCCAACGCACGGCAAACACCAAAGCCGCCCCTTACCTTCCTTGCGTAGACAACGATGAAATCTTCTTCATTTTTCCGCCTCCCCGCCAGGCGGCAGGCGGTTTGCGGACTGCTGCTCGCCAGTCTTATCGGACTTTCCGGATGCAGCGTCTTCTGCGGCGTGGCGGGCGGCAGTGGCGGCGGCGCATCGGGCGTGTGCGGAATCGGGACGGGAATGCGCTTCTAAAAGAAAACGCCCGGATAACCGGGCGTTGTTGCACATCACGTCATGCAGGCGGAGCTTAGTCCTTCAGCACCTTGCCCACGGCATCGACCACGATGCTCACGTTCTTGTCGTTCAGACCTGCCACGCACATACGGCCCGAACGCAGGATGTACACGCCGAATTCTTCCTTGAGGCGATCGACCTGCTCCGCGCTCAGCCCCGTGTACGTGAACATGCCGCGTTGCTTGATATAGCGCGACAGCGCCTCGCCGCTCACGTGCGCCTTCAGGCCGTCGTGAATCGCCACACGCATGCGCGCGATACGCTCGCACATCGCCGCCAGCTCGCTTTCCCACGATTGACGCAGCGCGGGCGTCGTGAGCACGCGCGTGACCAGCTTCGCGCCGTGCGTCGGCGGATTGCTGTAGTTCGAACGCACCGAGCCCGTCAGTTGGCCCAGCACACGATCGGCCGCGGCCGCGTCTTCGCAGATCACGTGCAGACCGCCGCAACGCTCGCCATACAGCGAGAAGTTCTTCGAGAACGAATTCGCCACCAGCGCCGGGATGCCGCGACGGCCAAGCTCGCGCACCGCGAACGCGTCGGCGTCCAGACCCGCGCCGAAGCCCTGATACGCCATATCGACGAACGGCAGCAGATCGCGCTTTTGCAGCACGTCGATCAACTGCACCCATTGGGCGTCGTCCAGATCGACGCCGGTCGGGTTATGGCAGCACGCGTGCAGCAGCACCACGCTCTTCGCCGGCAGCGCGTCGATCGCCGAGAGCATCGCGTCGAACTTCAGGCCGCCCGTCGCTTCGTCATAGTACGGGTACGTGTTCACCTCGAAACCCGCGCGCTCGAAGATGAAACGATGGTTTTCCCACGTGGGATCGCTCACCCACACCTGGCTTTTCGGGAAATAGCGCTTGATGAAATCCGCGCCTACCTTGAGCGCGCCAGAGCCGCCGAGCGTCTGCACCGTGGCCACGCGCCCTGCGCCGCGCGACGGACATTCCGCGCCGAACACCAGCGTCTGGACTGCATCGCGGTACTGGGCGAAACCGGCCATCGGCAGATAGGGCTTGGCGCCCGGCTCGTTCAGGAGCGCCGCTTCCGCTTCGTGGACAGCCTTCATGACCGGCAGACGGCCTTCGTCGTCGAAATAGATGCCAATGCTCAGATTGACCTTGTTCTGCCGCGGATCTTTCTGGAAGTTCTCGTTGAGCGAGAGGATCGGGTCGCCGGGATAGGCATCGATATGTTCGAACATGGCCTTAGCTTGTCGGTTACGGGAAAGTTGCTGGAATACGGATGATAAGCGCCTGATGCGGGTTCATGGGGCGAGGACGTGTGCGCCCTGCTGCCCCATGCGGATTTAGCGCGTCTGCACGCCGCCGTGCAGCGCCGGGGCCGCGCCGCGACGCCAGAAGCGATACGCGCCGCCCAGCACCACCAGCCACACCGGAATCAGCCACACGGAAATGCGCAGATCCGGAATCAGGTACATCACCACGAGGATACCCGCGAGGAATGCGAGACACAGGTAATTCGTGAACGGATAGCCGAGACTGCGGAACGTCGTCGTCTCATTCAGACGCGCCTTCTCGCGGCGGAACTTGAGGTGAATCAGGCTGATCATCGCCCAGTTGATGATGAGCGCCGACACCACCAACCCCATCAGCAGTTCGAAGGCCTTGCCCGGCATGAAGTAGTTGATGACCACACAGGCCGCCGTCGCCACTGCCGTGACCGCCAGCGCCGTCAGCGGAATGCCGCGGCGGTTCACCTTGAGCAGCGCCTTGGGCGCATTACCCTGCTGTGCCAGACCGTAGAGCATGCGGCTGTTGCAATACACGCCGCTGTTGTAGACGGACAGCGCTGCGGTCAGCACCACCACATTGAGCACGTGCGCCACGAAGTTGCTGTTCATCGCGTGGAAGATCAGCACGAACGGGCTGCCGCCGCTCACGACCTTTTCCCACGGATACAGCGAAAGCAGTACGCCCAGTGCGCCGACGTAGAAAATCAGGATGCGATAGATCACCTGATTGGTGGCGCGCGGGATCGTGTGCGAGGGATCGTCGGCTTCCGCTGCGGTGATGCCGACCAGTTCCAGGCCACCGAACGAGAACATCACCACCGCCATCGACATCACCAGACCCGATACGCCGTGCGGGAAGAAACCGCCGTGCGCCCACAGGTTTGAGATGCCCGCTTCCGGACCCGCATGCCCTGACACCAGCAGCCAGCCGCCAAACGCGATCATGCCGACGATCGCGAGCACCTTGATGATCGCGAACCAGAACTCCAGCTCGCCGTACGACTTCACGCTCGCCAGGTTGATGCCGTTGATGACGACGAAAAAGCCGAGCGCCGAGATCCACGTCGGCAGATTCGGCCACCAGTAGTGCATGTAGATGCCAACCGCCGACAGCTCCGCCATGCTCACGAGCACATAGAGCACCCAGTAGTTCCAGCCGGACAGAAAGCCTGCGAAGGGACCGAAGTACTTATCGGCGAAGTAGCTGAACGAACCGGCGACGGGCTCGTCGACGACCATCTCGCCGAGCTGCCGCATGATGAAGAACGCCACGATGCCCGCGATTGCGTAGCCGAGCAGCACCGAGGGACCGGCCGTCTGGATCGTCTGCGCAATGCCGAGAAACAAACCGGTGCCGATCGCTCCGCCCAGCGCGATCAGCTGGATATGGCGATTCTTGAGGCCGCGCTTGAGATGACCGTTCTGGTCGTCGCGGTTGCCCGGGGACTTGCCTGAGGTAGTGGAAACCATGTCTCTTCCTGTTTCTTTTTTATCGATGCGCCGGCTGGAAAGCGGTTTGGCTCTCCAGCGCGACCGCGCGAAATAATATTGCGCACGCAACTTGATGCGCTGGCGCGCTACCAGAACCGCCGGGTGTGGCCGTCAGCCCTGTCAGGTGCGCCCAGTGTATAGGCGGCGAGGAAAAATATGATTTCATCTGATACGCAGGCAAACCCTGATTGGTACAATTTCATTTCGCATTGAACTCATTCCGAGCAAGAAAAGTGCAAACACTCGCCCTCGACCCCATCGATCTGCGTCTGCTCGCCGCGCTGCAGCAACACGGACGCGCCTCCAATCTCGAACTGGCTGAGGCCGTGAAGCTCTCGCCCGCGCAGACGCTGCGGCGCCATCGGCGGCTGGAGGAGCTAGGCGTCATCAAGCGCTATGAGACGCGCCTCGACCCGCAGGCGCTGGGCTTTGGCGTGGTCGCGTTCATTCAGGTGACGATGGAGCGCGGGCACATGCGCGAACTCGTGAAGTTCAAGGAACTCGTCGCGAAGTTGCCGCAGGTGCAGGAGTGCTATTCCGTGACCGGCGATATCGACTACGTACTGAAAGTGGTGGCGCGCGATCTCAAGGCGCTATCCGAATTCCTGCTCGACACGCTCATGCGCGCGCCAGGCGTCAGCAGCGTGCATTCGATTGTGTGCCTCGATGAACTCAAGGGGACGAGCGCGATGCCGTTGGAGGCGTGAGCGGAGCGTGGTGAAGCGGCTCGCTGGGGATAAGTCCAATGCGGATACGCAATTTTATCTCATTTGAGGCGCGCGTATGAGGGATGATTGCATTTTGGGGCCTCTCACTGCGCCCAAACCGAATGATTGCGACCGATGCGTCATTGCGGCGCGAAGCGCATATCGCAAATAAAAAGGGGCGCATTTCTGCGCCCCGCCCCCATTACCAGATCTGCACGCGCCGGGCGACAGGTAGGTACATTTTGTCCGTCGGTTTGACAGCGAAGGCGCGGTAAAAACCATCGCAATTGAGCGTCGCCCCCAACGCGCGATACGGATCGGGAGAATGCGGATCGATCTTGATCTGCTGCAGCAGCGCTTCGTCGCGTGATTTGTTGCGCCAGATCTGAGCAAAGCCGATAAAGAAACGCTGATCGCCTGTCATGCCACCGATGACCGGCGCTTCCCGGCCATTCAGTGACAAGCGATAAGCCTTATAGGCGACCTGAAGCCCCGCGTTATCGGCGATATTCTCCCCGAGCGTGAGCTGCCCGTTGATATGCAGGCCAGGCAGCGGCATATAAGCCGAGTATTGAGCGACCAGCCGCGCGGTCAACGCGTCGAAGCGTTGGCGGTCTTCCGGCCTCCACCAGTTGTGCAGATTGCCGTTGGCATCGTACTGGCTGCCCTTGTCGTCGAAACCGTGGCTGATCTCATGTCCGATGATCGCGCCGATGCTGCCGTAATTCACGGCGTCGTCGGCCGAGACATCGAAGAACGGCGGCTGCAGGATGGCCGCTGGAAACACGATCTCGTTCCCCGTCGGGCTGTATCCGGCATTCACGTCTTGAGGCGTGAGCTCCCATTCGTCGCGATCGACCGGCTGGTTCAGTTTGGCCAGATCGTGTTCGTAGTTGAACGCCCCGATGCGCGCTACATTGCCGTACAGATCCGCACGCTCGATACGCAAAGCGGAGTAGTCACGCCACTTCAGCGGATAGCCGACCTTGACGCCATAGCGCGCCAGCTTTTCCTGTGCGCGCCGTTTGGTCTCTGGGCTCATCCAGGTCAGCCCGTCGATGCTGCTCGCGTACGCCTTCAGCAGGTTAGACACCAGTTGCTCGATACGCGCCTTGTTTTCTGGCGGGAAATAGTGCGCCACGTACAGTTTGCCCACCGCCTCGCCGAGTCCTTTCTGGGTCAGCGCAACGCCACGCTTCCAGCGCGGCAGATTCTCAGGTGTGCCGCTGAGCGCCTTACCTTCGAACGCGAACTGCGCATCGACAAAGGCTCGGGACAGATACGGCGCCGCATGGTTCAGCAATCGCGCCTTCAGGTATGAACGCCACGTTGCGATGGGCTGCGAGGTCATCAATTGCCCCAACGTTTTGACGTAGCTGGGTTGACTCACGTCCAGCGCCGCAACATTGCCCATTTTCCCCGCACGCAGAAAGTCATCGGCGTCCAGTTGCGGCGCCAGCTTGCCGAGGGCTGCCGGCGTCATCCTGTTATACGTTCTGGCCGGATCGCGGTTCTCGACCTTGCTCCACTGCGCCCTCGCCAATTGCGTTTCCAGCGTCAGCACGTCTCTTGCGATCTGGGCCGGATTGGGCTCGCCCGTGAGCGAAAACAGCTGGGTCAAATAAGCGACGTAGGCGTTTCTCGCATGCTTGAACCGCGCGTCGTCCTGCAGGTAATAATCGCGATCGGGCAGGCCCAGACCGCCTTGCGCACCAATCGCCAGATATCGGGAAGAATCTTTCGCGTCGACGTCCACGCTCAGCCGCAACGGCATGTCGATGCCAAGGCTTTGGGCGCGACCCATGTAGCGCGCCAGGGCCTGCGCGCTGGACACGCTGTCGATCGCCGCCAGCTCCACGCGCAGCGGCGTCACGCCAAGCTTTTCAAGCGCCGGAACGTCCATGAAGCTCTGAAACAGATCGCCGATTTTCCGTGCATCGCTGCCCGGCGGATTTTGTCCGGCGGCTGCCGACTCGATGATGCCGTGGAGGCGTTCGTCGTTCAGATCAATCAGTTCGTCGAATACGCCGTAGCTTTCGCGATCGGATGGAATCGACGCATGTTTCAACCAGGCGCCGTTGGCATACTGGTAGAGATCGTCCTGGGGGCGAACCGAGTTATCGAAATCGGCGGAATGGATTCCGGAATGCGCAGCGGCACAGGCTGCGCTGGCGCTCGCGAGCAGGATGGCTGAAGCTGTGAAAATCGGTAACAGTCTCATCGCTTGTCAATGGAGGATCGAAGGCGGCGGCAGTCTATCTGCATCGGCGCAGATGAACCATCGGCGATCCTGTAGTCATTGACCAAGCTCGTGTTTCTTTCGGGATTTCCTGCGGGCTTCAGAAAAACCTGTCAGCAATACAGCCAAATTTGCTTTGCTCAGTAGTGCGAATGATGCACGTGGGATTTTAACCGTCTCCCCATGCTGTCGCCGCAATGCATCATCGAAAACTTGATGCATCACGACGACATTCAGTCAGATAGCCGCTGAGAAACTCCCTGCCGCTACCCAACGCTGCAGGCAGCCCCCGCAGGGGCCGCCGTTGCGCTTATTCCCACTCAATCGTCAACCTGCAGGTTGGAGCCTTGCGAGGACGGTGTTTCCGCTTGGTCGTGTAGCGACAATACCATCGGCGATGCCGAAAATCGTGACTGGCAGTTGACGGCCGTTGTCGGAACCCACCGGAGAATCTTCGCCCGCTTTGCAAATCGCGAACACAGGGCGTCTCAGGACGATTTGTGAGCGCGATACCGTCGTTGATACCGACAGGCTCGTTCGGACATGGTCCTTGATACCGTCACAACCGCAATGCTGCACCAAGATCGTCGTGCTCGAAGGCACTTGCCATGCGGACGATCTCTGCGCGCTTGCAGCCAACCTCCTCGGCAACTGCTTGCCATGTCTGGGTCACGTCCGCCACCTCACGAATCGTGGCCCGAGCCTGTTTCAGCGACAAGCCGAAAAACTCCGCTGCATTTTCCAGGAGGCCGACCGAACACGTTCCCTCGTCGAGATCGATGTTAGTCGTCAGGATGCGCGCCTTGATGTCGGTTGGCGTGGGATTGAGGTCATAGGCCGGTGATAATACCCAGCCATCGCGGCCGGCCCAGAGGAAACCGTGGTTGCGCAAATGGTCGTCGACGTTGGAAACCAGTACGTTGAAGGTCACGCGGCGATACAACTGCGTAGCATCGGCCCGCGCCTTGGCACCATGTTGTGTCAGTGCATCAACCAGTTCGGGATAGCTGCCTCGTTGGCCGTCCCGCGATCCTGTCATTGACATGGCAGAGAGGAAGGGAATGCGGATACCCTCCGCGCGATCGAAGCGGCGCGACAGCAGCACAGGCTTGCCCGCTATCTGAAGCAGTTCGTGATGCGGGGTGGAAATGCCAGCGCGTTCGGCCAGACGAAGGGCGATTTCCTCCCAGGTCTCGACGCTGTATTCATCGGTCTCCTTCGGGAATTTGGCAATCGACAAATGGCCGTACTGGTCGATGACCGATGCCTTGGGACGTGCGCCGCCGAGTGACGACCCAGGCGCGAAGATCAGTTGCAGATCCTCATCAGTTTCCTCGTCCCGCAAGATGCGCTCAGTGATTTGAAGCAGCCGCCCCAACTCGATCAGCGCGGGAACACCAGCGGGCACAGGCGCCTGGAATTCGTCCTCTCCGCTCCAGCGGAATCGCAGCGCGCCCAAGCGCGTTTCATCCGCTACGCCAAGCAGATAATCCAATTCGCCGAGCGTGCGGACGCGCCGTCCTTCATGTTCGGCTTGTCGACGCTCCGCGCGCCGCATGAGGCGGCGCCCCCAGGTATCCGGGGCCGAATCGCCGATCGAACCAAAGATGGGCTGATCAGGCGGCGGCGGGAAAATACCCCGCGTCAACGCCAGCGCCGGTTCAATCGAGAAGCGCTCGTCGTCGGCGAGCCAAGTCTCGTCATATTCGAATGTGACCGTTTCTTCCCTACGCGACGCATGGCGCCTGAGCAGCCCTACCGGTTGCGACGTGCCGTCGAGATCGATGTATACCTCGACGTCAGCCATGGTCACCCTTCCCTCCTACACGACGCAACCGGACGCGATGAGGCAACGCCGCAGTTGCAATTGACTGTCCCACTGTATCCCGGGCAGCGTCGGCAACCTCCAGTAGTCCGTCCAGAAGCCCAAGCGCCTGCAGCACGGCCGCATAGATGCCGATACTCACGCCCGGATCGCCCGCTTCGACGCGCTGCAGAGTCGCTCTTGACGTAAAGGCCCGTTCGGCAATCACCGCCATGGTCAACCGTCGGCGGCGACGCGCGTCGTGAATATCGGCGCCTAATTTGCGCAGGGTCCGCCGGACGCCGGCGGAGGGAGTATGAGGGGTCGGCATTTTGCTATCTTGGTGAGTCTCTATACATGATTAATGTATCACGAAGATAGCATTTATAGCTTTCTCAGCAGGATTGGCCAAGCGGCTCGAGCGCAAGCCACCGCCCGTGCCAATCGGGGCCAAACCAAAGCTGGTCTGGATTTCGTCAGCGACGGGCTAGCCTATCGTCGGCGCTTTCGCTGTCTGAACGTGGTTGACGATTACACGCATAAACGCCTGCTATCAAGGTCGACAATTCTTGCCGGATCTGCGGGTTAAGCAGGTGCTTGAACGGTTACGCGAGATGCGCGGCTTCCCGCTTCCAGCACGCCGGACAATGGCCCGGGGTTCGCTGATAAGGTGCTGGATGCATGAACTTGGGAAGTGGGCGTTCGCGTTACGCCGTCGTTCATCCGGCCCGCAACTCTGTGGAACACACCTCACCGACAGCTTCAACGAGCGATTCCGAGACAAATGTCTGGACGAGCGCGAGTTCGTTTCTATGCACCACGTCAACCCAGCGCGTCTTCCGCGGAATCGAACGTAGGCGTATCTTCCTTTTGTTCATACATTTATTAAATGTTTTCAGGAGGAAGCCGTGCCGCACCAGGAGGCGCCATCGTTGGACTCAGAACAGGACCTTGCGTCGCGCAAGATAGTTCCGACGGAGCCTCGGCCGCAGGCATCCGCAAAGGACAGCGTGCGATTGTATGACGGCTCCACAGACCTGCTTGACCTATCGCGCCAGCAGCGCAACCTGCTACTCCTGAGGCCCATCTTCCAGCTCGAGCGCTACAAGACGATGCTTGGTGACGAAGGCGGAGCGGACAGGACACTGTTCCACGGCATCGACACTCACTACCTCGCGTTATCCGCCCTTGACCTGATGATGGAAGCGACGACGGTCTCCAGCGGTAGCACCTCAGTCGAAGTTGTGCTTCACCTGGGGTACGTTGCCGGTCGCATGAAGCCTGCCCTTACGTCATCTCAAGCGCGCCGCATCGCGGAAGTTGTCCTCGACGCGCTCGACAACAAGGCCAACAACCACAAGGAGTTCACAGCAGAGTTCTTCGACGCGCCCACATGCACGACCAAGTCGATCCGATACCGACTGGTGCGTTTCGAACCGGACGCTGATGACGTCTACCGCTACCGCCCCACCGCCGAAGGCTACCTCGTCTACCTGGGGATGCTCGACCTCGCGCCGGAGGACTCGCAAGAGTTGATGGAGAAGATGCTCGACCTGCTCGTGCGCCGCGGCCGGTTCGAAGCAGCCGTCGAGATTGCCCGGCGCGCCCGGAAGTATTCCATCGAGTACCGGCAACTGATTCGTGACCGGCTCTATCAAACCTATCGCGCGCCAGGCAGCGTCAACTGGAGCCGCGACGTGGCCGGGCAGCTCGACGCAGCGCGGATGCACGTTCGTCAGCGTCAAATCGAAGACGCCCGGATGGAGGAAGCAGTTGGAGAGGCCTTGCTTGGCGCCGATGAGCTGAGGACGCGCGAGAGTCTCGTGCTGTTAAAGGAAACCATCCGTAGCGCGAGCCTCATTCGACTACAGCTTGTCACCGATATCAACGTAGCGCCCGAGCGTTTCATCGAAGCGCAGCGCGCGGTCTTCCGTGCACGCAAACCCACCGGTCTACCGGACCTTGAGCCGCAACTCCTTCCGCAGCTTGTCAACCTTCCGACCGGGGTACTCTCGGCAGAGGCAGATGTCTTCATCAGTGCACTATACCCACCGGTCTGGCCGCGAGTATACGACCTGAACTCCGTGTTCGCTCTGCTACTGGAGCAGCGTGGGGAAGATACAGAGGTCGAGACCGATCCAGGCTCGATTGAGAAACTCGAACCGTTGCCCGACCAGTTTTCGAAGGAACTCGTGCAGCGCGCCAATGACTGGCTGGCTGGCAAGTTCTTCACCGGCCAACGGCTGCGCATCGACCAATTGCTGGATGCCGCCGAGGACGAAGGCCTGGACCGGACGACGCGACGGTGCCTCGTTCTTATTCTGTTCCGCTCATTCGCGCAATCTGAGAGCGAGTTCAGGAACGTAAGCGTCGAGCTCACGGGGGGCACCTTCCATCTCGACATCGCTCAGGGCAGCACTCTCGAGTTCGTTCCCCAAGGAGAGTCAGAATGAATACAGAACCTACCGTGCGAAACGCCGCGCGCCTGACCTACAAGGCGCTGCACACGACGTTATCGCCCATCAATGACTCGGAGTACCGCGAACTGCTTGCCCTGTGCAGGGCGGACCCGACATTCAGACGGTATGTCGAGGATGTCGCGGCCGGCATGGAACTGCAGATTCTAGACTTGAGCGAGCAGCGTGGGCTCATCGTGGTTCCGGCCAGCAAGGAGAGCCGCTTCGCAGTGCGGCTCATGGATATCCGCAGCGGCATGACTCCAGAGCAAAAAGCTGCGCTCGTGCTTGCGCACATCGCCATCTCCGCGGTCTTCTTCCCAACGACTGATGGGCTGGACGACGACAACTACTCTCCGCCCCCGGCATCGGTGGCCGCCTGCCGTGACACGCTCTATGCGCTGGCGCTGCGTCTGAAGGAGACATCTGACATTCCTCCCGACGTGCCACCTGAACTCGCTCCTGGCTGGGAGGCGATTTCAGCACTACCAGTAGCAATCCCGACCGGTCAGCGCGCGTCGCATGCCTCAGTCGTCGGCGTCATCAAGATTGCGCTGAACCAGATGGCGCAGAACGGGCTTGTCCGGCTTGACCGCGACGCGGAAGACGAAGCGGCTGCGACTTATACGCCCACCTTTCGGCTGCGTGTGCAGTTGCGAGAACTGGCGTTACGGCGGCTCTATGAGATGGCGCAACTGGCGATAACCGGGCGCAAGGCGGTGTAACCATGCAGAAGATTTCCCGCATCCACCTCGGCAACTGCGGCTTCCGCACCGCATGGTACGACGGAAATACCTTTGATCTAACCGACCCGGACAGCGGTCAACCCACCGACACGCTCATCAACCTGGAGAACGGCGGCGGCAAAACCACGCTCATCGGGCTTGTGTTCTCATGCTTCGAGACAGCTCAAGAAAGATTCCTCAAGCACATCCAGAGCAAACACAACACGTTCTCTCAGTACTTCACCCACGATGGCGCGCCGGGTTTCATCATCGTTGAATGGCTCATGCCGTCCAGAATGGCAGGAGGCAAGCCCTACCGCCTGGTGACCGGTCAGGCGGTGGCGGTCAGGTCGCACACCGAGCCACCGGAGGTCGACCGCATGTTCTTCTCATTCGAGGAACACGCGGACCTGGGCCTCGGGGACATTCCCGCCCCTGGTCTGGCACAGCCCGCACCGCCCTCCATGCAAGAGTTTTCTCGCTGGCTACATGCGCAGCAGAAAAAATACCCGGGTGACGTTTTCATCAGCCACAACCGCCAGGCGGAGTGGCAGCGGCATCTGAAAGACGAGCGTCTCATTGACCTGGACATGCTGCGCATGCAGGTCAACTTCTCGGCCCAAGAAGGCGGATTCGACACGGGCTTCCTCGACTTCAAGACGGAAGGCGAATTCCTGCGCAAGTTCCTGCACCTGACCAGCGACACCGCGAAGGCCGACGAGGCACGCAAGCTGGTGGTTGTGGTATGCGAGAAGCATCGCCGCAAGCCTCAGTTCCAGAAGCGTCGTGATGAGCTGACCAAGTTTCGGGCATCGCTGAACGCTTTCGCCGAGGCTGGTCACCTGTACCTTGAGACGCTTGCCGCGCAGCGCTCGATGCTGATTCGGGGCGCTCAGATGGTCCAGGCCTTGCAGGCCCGGGCCGCCTCCTTGTTCCTTGACCGCGACCGGGAAGTGGAGTTCGAGCAGACCCAGCGAGGACTGGCCTCACTTGCACTTGCAGACTCGAGCGCGTATGCGAAGGAGCAGGCCGCGGTTACCTGGGCCTGGCACCAGAAGCGCGGCGCATTGGCGAAGGCATACAAGGAGGCGACCGATGGCCAGGTGAAGCGGTTGGAGCGGAACGAACAGCTCATTCGAGCGGCACGACTGCAAAAGGAAATCGTCGGCATCGACGACGAGCTCAAAGAGCTTGACGCACTAGCCGAAGCCGAGCGCGAGAATCTCAAGCCGACCAAGGACCACGTCGAGATTCAAGGGGCACTGCTGCGCCGGGCGCTGTTCAACGAAGAACAGAGACTGAAGGGGGCGCTCCAGGTGCTCGATGAGCGAGCTACCGCGCGGGAGGCAGAACGAACGACCCTTCGCAAGCAACGGGATCAAGCCGAAGCTGACGAGCTTCGCCAGGTAGGAGAACACTCGAAGCTCCAGGCGGCCCAGGACTCCTATACACGTCGCAGGCAAGCGCTTGAAGTGGATGGGACTTTTCTCGGACCCGATGAGAAAACTCCGGAGGCACTTGAACGACTGGACGCAGAAGCTGCAACTGCGGCGGCCGAGCGTGATCTGCAGCGAGCATCGCAGCAACGCTGCACCAGAGAGGCGCGAGAGCATCGACAGGCCGCCGCGGCGGAGAAGGTCCGCGCAGCCGGGTTGGCCGGCAAGGCAGAGGCACTCGGCGAGTTCATCGCACGAGGGGAAGCCGGGGTCGAGCGCCTGGCGCAGCTACCTGCTCTTCTGAATGCCGTCGAATCGGACCGCGTCGACCCGTTGTCCGCGGCCTTGCCTGCCCGCCTGCGCGAGGTCGTCTCTGAGTCAGCAAGACAAGTGTCCCTGGGAGACGTTCGCCTGGCGGAGCTGCGCGCCACCAGGCAGGCTATTGCTGAAACCGGGGTTGCCGGCTACAGCATCGACGTTGCACTCGTCGTCGAGACACTTCTGCAGGCAGGAGTTCGCTCGGCCAAAGCCTATAACGAGTACATCTCACACGCCCTGCCGGATGCCTCCAATGCGCGAGCGCTCGTCGCCAGCGACCCCGCCCGCTTCCTCGGAGTCTGCGTGGCGTCCACGGAACTCGAAAAAGCCAGGGCCGTCGCCTGGGAGGCGCGCAAGCCTACACGCCCTGTCGTGGTATCAGCGGCAACCCTTGAGCCCGCGGAGCAACTGGAGGAGCGTGTGGTCGTCCAGGCTGAGGATGATTCGGCCTTTAACATTGAGGCTGCCGCCAGGCTGGGCCTGAATTTCGAACTGCGTATCGCCGAAGAAGATGAACGGCGGTCAGCATATCAGGAGCGCTACGACCAGACACTGAAGGCAGTCCACGAGCTCGATACCTATACGAAGGAATTCGGCGACGGCAAACTCGGACAGGCGCGAGCCGACAAGGCAGCCCTCGAGGAAGACGAGGCCACGGCGACAGCACGCGCGGAATCTCTCGAATCGCTGGGGCTTGAGCTGGATGAGGAAGTTCAACGGTTGGAGCTTCGAGCTCAGGCAGCCGATGAGAAACGCCAGGCAGCACTTCTATCTTCCACAGCAGTCCGCACGTTTCAGAGCGAACACGAAGCCGGCCACGCGGAGCGCGTTCTTCGACTGGCGGACTTGGCGCAAGGTATCACCACGGAACAGGGGAGAAAGTCCGCAGCCAACAGTGGCCTTGAGCAGTTGCAGGCTGAGCACGACCGCGATCAGGGCTCGCGTGTAAGCACGGACCATGAACTCAAGGTTGCTGGCGAAGAGCGGGCGGGCATCGCTCACTACAACAAGGACTATCCGGCTCACGAACAACTGCTGCAGAACCCGCGGCCGGTGGAGTCTCTGCGTCGCATCTACCGCGATGCAGAAGCGACCTACTTAGCTACGGAAAAGGAGCGATTGGGGCTCCTCGCACACAAGCTGGACGATGCGCGCAGGCGCCGGGAGGACAAAGCCAGGGAGTTCACCCGTGAGTTCAAGGGTTTACGGACGGCAGAACTTGCTCCTTTCCTGGATGTGAACCATGAAGAGGCATTGGCTGACGTCGCCACCGCGCTGGAGACGGCCAGACCAGAGCAAGTAACCGCCACTTCGCACCTGCAGGTCGTCAGCAACGAGTCGAAAAAGTGGTTCGACCAAAACAAGACGAACCTGGGGCCGACAGTACCCGCTCATGAGCCTTTGGACCTGGATGCCCTGGCCGTTCTCATGGTGGAAACCGAGAGCCAAGTGGCTGCGGCGCTCGAACGGATGCGTGTGGCCAACGAAGCCGCGAACCAGGCAGCGGAACGCGCGAATCGGAAGCGCGCTGCAGCCGAGGACGACGGGAAAATTGAGGCGCTGTTGCGCAGCAGCATGGGGTTTGAAGACAAGCCCGACCCAGTTCTCGTTGCAGCAGAAATCGGCGCCCAAGTGGGAATGTCCCTGGAGGTGCCGGACCCCGACAGCCTGATTCTCGAAACCGACGCTAGCAGCCAAGTCAACGCGCTGCTAAAGGACTACATGGGAAAGGACCAACGCGTCAGCAACCTGCAGAGCAAGGCCCGCGTGGCCTTCGACCTCGTCAAGGCAGCTGCAATGGAGCCGTCGTTCAGGGAGGTCGACCCCGATGTTGCGCAGCAGATGGTCACCAACGAATTCGGTGCCGCGTGTACGGACGCGAAACGGCTCCTGGAGCATCTGGACGATCGTATCGCGACGACCGAGGCAACGCTGCGGTCGATGCAGACTGACTTCGATGCCTGCGTCGACGAGGTGCACGCTGTAGTCCGCTCAGCCATCACAACGCTCAATCGCGCGACGAGCAAGGACAAGTCAGTGCCGGTGGGCGCCCCGTACGTCGGTGGCAAGCAAGTCCTGAAGATGCGGGCAAACTTCGGCTCGGTGCCCGTTGAAACACGACGCCAGACCCTCGGCGCCTACCTCGACACGTTGGTTGATACGAACGTGTTCCCTCCGCGCGGTACGGACCTCATCGCCGACGCTGTGGCACGCGTTTATGGGCGTCCACTGGGACTGCAAGTCCTGAAGATGTCCATCGAAGAGACGGAACAGTATGTCCCGGTTGAGCGGGTTTCGAACTCCGGTGGCGAAGGCGTCGTCATGGCGATGTTCCTGTACCTGGTCATCAACCAGTTGCGGGCTGAGAACCATGCGCAGGTACATCGCATCGCCGGTGGGCCGCTCATCCTCGATAACCCGTTCGCGAAGGCCACCAGTCCCGCCATGTGGCGTGCCCAACGGCTGCTGGCCGGGGCCATGAACGTTCAGTTGATATTCGCAACGGCGCTTCAGGACTTCAACGCGCTCGGCGAGTTCCAGCGATTCATCCGCTTGCGCCGCGCCGGGCAGAACAACAAAACTAGACGCTGGCACCTCGAGTTCGCGAACCTGAAGCTCAACAACGTACCCAAGGAGTTGGCAGATTGAGCGAATTCCTTGAAGCGCTACTGTCATCGCCGCGCAAGCGTGTGCCACTCGACGAACTGCGCCAACGCTACTTCTCGCTGTACCCAGATGTCCAGAACAGCCCAGATCGTGGTTTGATACTGCTAAGGGCACTGAAGGAGCTGGAAGCTGACGGCGCCCTCTCGCTGCCAGCTAGAGGAAGTTGGGAACAGGCGGGCTCGCCTGCTCTTCCACTGTGGATCACGTTGAAGCATTCACCACGCTCTGGGGTTTCTGTGAACCATGCTGACGTGACCTGGGCGCCAGAGCTCGGGTTCTGGCCGGAGTTGAGGCCATCGCAGTTGTCAGCGCTACGGCCCATCAATGACTTCCTGCTCCGACGCCGCGGGGCATTCTCCCCGGTTCCAATCAAGGAGCGTTCCCTGGAAATCTTCGGCGACGAGAAGCGGCTCGACAACATGTGCGCCGGGGACTTCCTCTTTAGCGGGCGACTTCCGCTCTCCGTCATCGGTTGCTTCCGGGTGCCGCAGCCGCTTCCGTATCGCAAGGTTGATACGCCGGGCAAGCCCGTACTCGTTGTCGAAAACCACAACACGTACTGGAGCTTCGCGGAATGGAACGAGACCACGCGCCGATACACGGCGGTCATCTATGGCGGAGGCGAAAACTTCAGGCTTACTGGGCGAGCGTTGCGCCAGGCGATGCATGAAGCTGGAGCGTCTTCAGCGGAGTACTTTGGCGACCTTGACCCGAGGGGCTTGTCAATTCCCCTAGACTTCAACCGTTCCGTTGAGCAAGGCTATCCGACCGTTTCTGCGGCGCTCCCGTTGTACCGCTGGTTGCTTGCGAACGGGGTCCAGCGTGAAAAGCCCGAGTGTGCAAAGTATGCAGCTGGACTGGCGGCTGCCTGGCTCGGCATAGAACTGGCCGCAGATCTAGAAGCAGTTTGGTCTGCGGGCATGTGGCTGCCTCAGGAGGCACTGGGCACTGAGCGTCTCCATGCTGGTGCCATTGACATCAAGGCTGCATCCTTCGGCGGCCTGGACGACTAAACGTCAAGCACATGGCTTTAAGAGATGCCGGACGGCGCAAGCGACGTCGCCGCATGTGCCAAATTTCCAATGGAGACAGGACCCGGTGCTTCGGCACAAACGTGGAGATCGACGCGACACCAACCATCTTCAGGGCCGGCGACCTGCCTTCACGGACAACACGACGTGCGTCCAGCAGATTTTCCCGCACCTACGCCAGCGAGATGCCCCATCGACCGTAACGGCCAATGGTCAGCATTTCTCGCCGCTCTAACGAACGAGATGGATACCGTCCGTTTTGCCGTCATCTTGTGACGCAGACGTGCTTGGCCGTCTCTGGAATCGCCGAAAAACGCATTATATTCAAAGACTTGAAATCCACGCTCGAGCAAGCAAGGATTTCGCGCGCAATTTCAAGTCATTGATTTCTTTATGATTTTTTAACGCTTATTCCCACTCAATCGTCGCAGGCGGCTTGCCCGAGATGTCATAGACAACACGGTTAATGCCACGCACTTCATTGATGATGCGATTCGACACATGGCCGAGCAGTTCATGCGGCAGATGCGCCCAGTGCGCCGTCATGAAGTCCAGCGTCTGCACTGCGCGCAGTGCAACCACGTACTCATACGTGCGGCCATCGCCCATCACGCCCACGCTCTTGACCGGCAGGAACACCGCGAACGCCTGGCTCGTCAGCTCGTACCACGACTTGCCCGTTTCCTTGTCGATGGTGTTACGCAGCGTCTCGATAAAGATCGCATCGGCGCGGCGCAGCAGATCCGCGAAATCGCGCTTCACTTCGCCAAGGATACGCACGCCCAGACCCGGGCCCGGGAACGGATGGCGATACACCATCTCATGCGGCAGACCGAGCTTCACGCCCAGTTCGCGCACTTCGTCCTTGAACAGTTCGCGCAGCGGTTCGAGCAGCTTGAGGTTCAGCGTTTCCGGCAGGCCGCCCACGTTGTGGTGGCTCTTGATCGTATGCGCGCCCTTCTTGCCCTTGCCCGCCGATTCGATCACGTCTGGATAGATCGTGCCCTGTGCGAGCCACTTCGCGTCCGTCAGCTTGCCCGCTTCCGTCTGGAACACTTCGACGAATTCCGCGCCGATGATCTTGCGCTTCGCTTCCGGATCGGTCACGCCCGCCAGCTTCGACATGAACGCTTCGCTCGCATCGACGTGAATCACCTTCACGCCGAGGTTGTCCGCGAACATCGACATCACTTGCTCTGCTTCGTTCAGACGCAGCAGGCCGTGGTCGACGAACACGCAGGTCAGTTGGTCGCCGATCGCGCGATGCAGCAGCGCCGCCGCCACCGACGAATCCACGCCGCCCGACAGACCCAGGATGACGTGCTCATTGCCCACCTGCTTGCGGATCGCTTCGACGGCTTCGTCGATGTAGTGACCCATTTCCCAGTCGGCCTTGGCGTTACAGATGCCCAGCACGAAGCGTTCGAGCATCGCGCGGCCCTGCACCGTGTGCGTGACTTCCGGGTGCCATTGCAGGCCGTAGAAGTGGCGCGCTTCGTCGGCCATGGCGGCGATCGGGCACGATTCCGTCGATGCCATCAGCTGGAAGCCGGCCGGCATTTCGATGACCTTGTCGCCGTGGCTCATCCACACCTTGAGCATGCCGTGGCCTTCGGCCGTACGGAAGTCTTCGATGCCGTCGAGGAAGCTCGTATGGTTGCGCGCGCGCACTTCGGCGTAACCGAATTCGCGCAGGTGGCCGCCGTCGACCTTGCCGCCGAGCTGTTCAGCCATCGTCTGCATGCCGTAGCAGATGCCGAGCACGGGCACGCCCAGTTCGAACACGGCTTGCGGTGCGCGCGGCGTATCGGTTTCTGTCACCGAGCTCGGGCCGCCCGAAAGGATGATGCCCTTCGGTGCGAATTCGCGGATGAACGCGTCGTCGACGTCGTACGGATGGATTTCGGAGTAGACGTTGGCTTCGCGCACGCGGCGCGCGATCAGCTGGGTGACTTGCGAACCGAAGTCGAGAATCAGGATTTTGTCGTGCATGGCAGCGGACGAGACCTAAAAAAGAACGGATACAGAAAGCCGCGCACTGGCTGGAAGCCTTGCGCGCGGCATGAATTCATTGGCGCCCTGGGCGCCTGCGCTATAGCTCGAAACCGGGTGGTCCGGTGCAGCGTGGTTCGGGCGCAATCTGGCGGATGTCGCGTCTGACGGTTGGCGTCGACGCGCTCCCCACCTCAACCTCGCAGCGGTGGCCGCTGCGCGTCGGCCGCTTCGTCGCGGGCGGCCTCGCGCGCTTGCCCGGCCTGCGCCTGCTGCACTGTCGTGCGCGGCGCGACCACGGGCGTGACGGGTTCCACAGCGGGCTGCACAGCGGGTTCCACAACGGATTCCGCGGGCACCGCGACGGGCTCGGTCTTCACATGCGAGAAAAACGGCTTCGCATAGACCACGGGCTCGTCGCGTTTAGCCTTGGCCGCGAGGCGAGCTTCGCGCTCCTGCGCAGCGGCCTCGACCGCCAGCGCCCTGTCGCGCAGCTTCACACGACCAGCGAGACGCGCGCCGCCCAATCCGATGATGATCAGGCAGGCAGCCACCGCACCGGCCACCAGCTGGCCGAACCCGGTGAGCTGCGGCTTGTGCAGCCCGATCAGCCAGACCAGCATCAACACGCCGGCGATCCAGTTGACGTGTCCCGCAGTACGGCCGACCGTGGCAGTCAGCGCGCCGTCGAAGGCCGCGCGCAGCGCGAGCCAGGCAAAGCCTAGCAGCACCACACCGAACGCCTGTCCGATGAGCGCCGGCTGCGCCTGCACCAGTTGCAGCGCGTCGTAGAGCAAGGTCCAGGGCGTGAGGACAAACAGCACGCCGAACCCCAGCAATATCAACGCATCGACAATCAGCACTACGCGCAGCAGCGGCTTCATCGAGGCTTAGTCCACGTGGTAGTTGGGCGCTTCCTTGGTGATCTGCACGTCGTGGACGTGCGATTCGTTCAGACCCGCGCCCGTGATCTGCACGAACTCTGCCTTCGCATGCAGTTCGTCGATCGTGCGGCAACCGCAGTAGCCCATCGAGGCGCGCACGCCGCCGATCATCTGGAACAGGATCGCGTTGATCGGGCCCTTGTAGGCGACGCGGCCTTCGATGCCTTCCGGCACGAGCTTGTCGATGTTGGCCGAGTTGTCCTGGAAGTAGCGATCCGCCGCGCCGTCCTTCATCGCACCGACCGAACCCATGCCGCGGTACGACTTGTACTGACGGCCCTGGAACAGGAACACGTCGCCCGGCGATTCTTCCGTGCCGGCGAACATGCTGCCCATCATCACTGCGTTCGCGCCGGCTGCCAGCGCCTTCGAGACGTCGCCCGAGTAGCGCACGCCGCCGTCGGCGATGCACGGCACGCCGGTGCCCTTGAGCGCTTCGGCGACATTCGAGATTGCCGTGATCTGCGGCACGCCCACACCTGCGACGATACGCGTCGTGCAGATCGAGCCCGGGCCGATACCAACCTTCACGCCATCCGCGCCGTATTCGACCAGCGCTCGTGCGGCATCCGCCGTAGCGATATTGCCGCCGATGACTTCGACGTGCGGGAAGTTCTGCTTGACCCAGCGAACGCGTTCGAGCACGCCCTTGCTGTGGCCGTGCGCCGTATCGACGACGATCACGTCGACGCCGGCCTGCACCAGCAGTTCAACGCGCTCTTCGTTGTCCGGACCGACGCCGACTGCCGCGCCAGCGCGCAGCTTGCCGTGTTCGTCCTTACAGGCGGCCGGGTGTTCGGTCTGCTTGGTGATGTCCTTGACGGTCATCAGGCCGCGCAGTTCGAACGCGTCGTTCACCACCAGCACGCGCTCGAGGCGGTGGCTGTGCATGAGCGACTTGGCTTCGGCCAGCGGCGTGCCTTCCTTGACGGTGACGAGGCGCTCGCGCGGCGTCATGATCGAGCGCACCGGCTCGTCCAGACGGGTTTCGAAGCGCAGGTCGCGGTTCGTGACGATACCGACGAGTTGCGCGCCTTCGACGACCGGGAAGCCCGAAATGCCATGCTGCTGCGACAGCGCAATGACGTCCGCGACTTTCATCTGCGGCGGCACGGTGATCGGATCGCGCACGACGCCCGATTCGAAACGCTTCACCTTCGCGACTTCACGCGCCTGTTCGGCCGGCGTGAGGTTCTTGTGGACGATACCGACGCCGCCTTGCTGCGCCATGGCGATAGCAAGACGCCCTTCCGTGACGGTGTCCATCGCGGCCGAGACGAGCGGAATGTTCAGGGAGATGTTGCGGGTCAGCCGGGTCTTCAGGCTGGTGTCGCGCGGGAGAACGTCGGAAAAGGCGGGAACGAGGAGCACGTCATCGAACGTGAGTGCTTTCTGGATCAGACGCATGGCAAATCCTATAGGCGCAAAAGCAGATTATACGCGATAGCGCCCTGGAAATCATCAGCGCGTACAGTAGCTTAGCGCCGATTTTGGGATTTTTTTGAAGTTTGGACGCCATCGGGAACGCTTGTCTAACCGCTGTTTCCGACCCGAATTTCAATCCATTTCGCATGAATCGCGCATGCCCAATAAAAGTGCGCCGTGCAGAATTGAACAAGACGCCTCCCGCTTGTCGCAGTTAAGCTGCTCGCCACTGAACAGGTATCACCGATTTACGGAGGCAATGGAAATGCAGCGTGGTGTGTTGTACGGCGTGCTCGCCGGAGCGTTATGGGGAACGGTATTCGTGGTGCCCCGGCAACTGGCGGACTTCTCGCCCCTGCTCCTGAGCGCCGGACGCTACGTGATGTACGGACTGGTGTCGCTGGCCGCCCTGTTGCCGATGCTCAAGCGCGTCTGGCCACGCCTCACGCGCGAAGACCTCGTCGCGCTCGTGAAGCTGGCGCTGATGGGCAACCTGCTCTACTACCTCTTTCTGGCGAGCGCGATCCACCTCGTGGGCATCGCGCCGGCGTCGCTGATCGTCGGCGTGCTGCCGGTGACGGTCACGCTGCTCGGGCGCGCCGATCATGGCGCGGTGCCGCTCTCGAAGCTGGCCTGGCCGCTCGCCTTGATCGCGGCGGGCATCGTCTGCATCAACGTCGATGTATTTACGGCGACCGCCAGCGCCGGCGACCACGCGGGCACGCTCACGAAGATCGCGGGGATTGGCTGCGCAGTGGGCGCGCTGATCTGCTGGACGTGGTTTGCGGTGGAAAACTCGCGCTATTTGCAGCGTAATGCGCACTTCAGCGGCAACGAATGGTCGGTGTTGTGGGGCGTGGTGACGGGCGCGCTGGGCGGCCTGCTGTGGCTCGTGATTCTCGTGCTGCCGTCCGGCGTCGCGCAGGAAACGGTCGCCGGCGGGCGCTGGACCACCTTCTGGCAGCTCAACCTCGTGCTGGCAATTGGCGCGTCGTGGCTCGGCAACGGGCTGTGGAACGCCGCCGCCAAGCGCCTGCCGCTGACCCTGTCAGGTCAGATGATCGTTTTCGAGACGCTGTTCGCCCTGCTGTACGGCTTCGTGTACGACCATCGCCTGCCGCGCGGGCTGGAGATCGCGGCGATCGTCCTGCTGGTGGTCGGGGTGAGCTGGTCGGTGCGCCAGCATGCGGGCGGTCCGGAGGACACGATGCACGGCGACGGCATCGTGCCGGAAGGCGATCTGCCCGGAATCGGGCATGCAGAGGAAAACGCGAAGAACCGTGGCAAGAACGGCACCGAACGGCGCCGTGTAGCCAGCTGAACCCTCTGAAGAACGTGGCCTAGCGGGAATCCTTGTTCTGCCACTTGCGCCCTTCGATCGAACCCGCCTTGCGGGTTTTGTCGACGCGGCGCTGGCGCGCGAGCTTGGGATCCACGACCAGCGGCCGGTAGATCTCCACGCGGTCGTGATCCGCGAGTTCGGCGTCGAGCGGCTTGAGTTTGCCGTACACGCCCACTTTCAGCGTCGTCAGATCGATCTCGGGATGGCGCGTCAATATGCCGCTGGCATCAATGGCCTGCTGCACCGTCGAACCGGCCGGCAACTGCACGCCGATGACAGTCTGGGCGTCGGCCAGCGCGTAGCAGACGTCGACGGACAGGCTGCCGGAAGAGGGATTCGCGCTCATGGTCAGGCCTTGCCGTAGCGCTGGTCGGCGCGCTTCACGAAGGAATCCACAAACGTGTTCGCGATGTGATGGAACACCGGCCCGATGATCTTTTCGAGAATGATGTTAGAAAACTCGTAGTGCAGCGCGAACTCGATCTTGCAGGCGTCCGCGCGCAGCGGCGTGAAGCGCCACGAGCCCGTGAACTTCTTGAAAGGGCCGTCGGTGAACTCCATATCGATGTATTCCGGGCGCTTCTGCACGTTTCGCGTCGCGAAGTGCTGCTTGATGCCCTTGAAGTTGATATCGATCTTCGCCTCCATGCCGCTCTCGTCCTTGCGGCGAACCTCGACGCCGCCGCACCACGGCAGGAAGTTAGGATAGTCGTCGACGTCGGTTACGAGGTCGAACATCTGTTCCGCCGAATGGCGAATCAACACGGTTTTCTGGACATCCGCCATAAATTGCGCAATGCGATGCAAGGGTGAAGGCGCAGCGGGCTTTCGCTGGCCCGCTTTGCTAAAATCGTAATTTTAAACGAGTTGGGCGTTTCCCATTTTCCTATGAGCATCATCGACAACAGAAAAGCCTTCTTCGATTACTTCATCGAAGAGCGCCACGAGGCGGGGCTCGTGCTCGAAGGATGGGAGGTCAAGGCCATGCGCGCCGGGCGAGCCAACATCAAGGAAGCCTACGTCATCATCAAGGACGGTGAGCTGTTCCTGATCGGCACGCACATCAGCCCGCTGCCGGAAGCCTCGACGCACATCCATCCGGACGCCACGCGCACCCGCAAGCTGCTGCTGCACCGCGAGGAAATCGACAAGCTGATCGGCAAGGTCGAGCAGCGCGGTTTCACGCTCGTGCCGCTGAACTTCCACTACAAGGGCGGCCGTGTGAAGTGCGAGATCGGTCTCGCCAAGGGCAAGAAGCTGCACGACAAGCGCGAAACCGAGAAGCAGCGCGACTGGCAGCGCGAAAAGGCGCGCCTGATGCGCACGCCTACCTGAGCGCGCGCGAGACTGCGCACAAATGACGAAGGGCGGCCCAGGCCGCCCTTTTGTCGTTCTGAAGTACCGGATGCCGCGCTCAGACGCCCTTGGAGGTGTCGCGGGTCATCTGCGTTTCCTTCATACCGGTGCGATTCACGATCGTCAGCGCCGAAGCGATCATCGAACTCAGATCGCTCATATTGCCCGGCACGATCAGCGTATTGCCCTGTTTCGCCAGATTGCCGAAGGCCGTCACGTATTGCTCGGCGACCTTGAGGTTCACCGCGTCCATGCCGCCCTGCGCCTGGATCGAGTTGCCGATCTTCTGGATCGCCGTCGCGTTGGCTTCAGCCACCGCCAGAATCGCCGCCGCCTGGCCCTGCGCCTGGTTGATCGCGGCCTGCTTTTCGCCTTCCGACTTCTGGATCGCCGCCTCGCGCGCGCCCGCTGCCAGATTGATCTGCTCCTGCTTGCGCCCTTCCGACGCCGCGATCAGCGCGCGCTTCTCGCGCTCGGCGGTGATCTGCGCCTGCATCGCATGAAGAATTTCCTTCGGCGGCGTGAGGTCCTTGATCTCGTAGCGCAGCACCTTCACGCCCCAGTTCGACGCGGCTTCGTCGAGCGACGACACCACGCTATGGTTGATGAAATCGCGCTCCTCGAAAGTCTTGTCGAGTTCGAGCTTGCCGATCACCGAGCGCAGCGTGGTCTGCGAGAGCTGCGTGATCGCGAAGACGAAATTGCTCGACCCATACGACGCTTTCATCGGATCGGTCACCTGAAAATACAGCACGCCGTCCACCTGCAACTGCGTGTTGTCGCGCGTGATACAGATCTGGCTGGGCACGTCGAGCGGGATTTCCTTGAGCACGTGCTTGTAGGCCACACGGTCGATGAACGGCAGCACGATTGTGAGACCCGGCGTGAGCGTGCCGTGATAGCGGCCCAGGCGCTCCAGCACCCATGCGTGCTGCTGCGGCACGATCTTGACGGTCTTGGAAATCAGAACGATGACGATCACGAGCAGAATCAGCCCGACGACTGGTACTTGCATGCGCTTCCCCTTTGCTTCGAGTTCGATTCGAGTTTTGCTTCGCGTTTCAGGCGTGGCCCGCGGCCACGATCAGACAGCTGCCGCGCACCGCCTTGATCCGATAGAGATGGGCGTCTTCGGGCTCGCCAGGTGCGAGTTCGACATCCCATTCCGCGCCGCGATACATGGTGCGCGCGCGGCCTTCATGCCACGCAGCGACAGTCAGCGTCGAGCCGATGTCGAGATTCACGGCCGGATCGCTCGACGCATCGACCATGCGGCGCTTGCGGCCAAAGCGCGAGCGGCGCAGCGTAATCACGGCCGCCAGCCCCACTAGCGCGGCCACCGCAAACTGCACGTCGAGCGGCGCGCCCAGTTCGAACGCCAGCACGCCAGCCAGAAAGCCCAGCGCGATCATCAGCAGATAGAAGGTGCCGGTCATCAGCTCGGCCACGATCAGCACGCCCGCGCCGATCCACCAGAACAAACCATGCGGACCCACAGCGACCTCCCAAAGTAAAACACCCCGGATAGACCGGGGTGTTATAGCACGAAGCTGACACTCATTTCCGCTGCGTGCGGACGCCGAATGCAAGCCGCATCAAGCCTCGCGCGCGGCGGGACGGCGTGCGCCGTCCGCTTCGCTCAAACTGCGCTTACTTCGTTTGCGCCTTTGCGAGCGCCTGCCACGTCTCGACAACCGTGTCCGGGTTCAGCGAGATCGAAGCGATGCCTTCTTCCGCAAGCCACTGGGCGAAGTCCGGATGGTCGGACGGACCCTGGCCGCAGATGCCGACGTACTTGTTCAGGCGCAGGCAGGTTTCGATCGCGCGCTTGAGCAGGAACTTGACGGCCGGGTCGCGTTCGTCGAAGTCGGCAGCCAGCAGTTCCATGCCCGAATCCCGGTCGAGGCCGAGCGTGAGCTGCGTGAGGTCGTTCGAGCCGATCGAGAAACCGTCGAAGTACTGCAGGAACTCTTCGGCCAGAATCGCGTTGGTCGGCACTTCGCACATCATGATCAGGCGCAGGCCGTTTTCGCCGCGCTTGAGGCCGTACTTTGCCAGCAGCGCAACGACGCGCTCTGCCTGCTTGAGCGTACGCACGAACGGCACCATGATCTCGACGTTCGTGAGACCCATCTCTTCACGCACGCGCTTGAGCGCCAGGCACTCCATTTCGAACGCCTGCGCAAAGTCGTCGGCGATGTAACGCGACGCGCCGCGGAAACCCAGCATCGGGTTTTCTTCGTCCGGCTCGTAACGCGAACCGCCGATCAGCTTCTTGTACTCGTTCGACTTGAAGTCCGACATACGCACGATGACGGGCTTCGGATAGAACGCCGCGCCGATCGTGGCGATACCTTCCGTGAGCTTGTCGACGTAGAACGCACGCGGCGACGCATGACCGCGCGCCACGCTTTCGACCGCCTTCTTCAGGTCGGCGTCGATGTTCGGGTATTCGAGGATCGCCTTCGGGTGAACGCCGATGTTGTTGTTGATGATGAACTCAAGACGCGCGAGACCCACACCTGCGTTCGGCAGTTGCGAGAAGTCGAACGCGAGTTGCGGATTGCCGACGTTCATCATGATCTTGACCGGAATGGCCGGCAGCTCGCCACGCTGGACTTCGCTGACTTCCGTTTCCAGAAGACCGTCATAGATGCGGCCTTCGTCGCCTTCCGCGCACGACACCGTCACCAGCGCGCCGTCCTTCAGCACGTCGGTGGCGTCGCCGCAACCGACGACTGCCGGCACGCCCAGCTCACGCGCGATGATCGCCGCGTGGCAGGTACGGCCGCCACGGTTCGTGACGATGGCCGCTGCGCGCTTCATCACCGGCTCCCAGTTCGGGTCGGTCATGTCGGCGACCAGCACGTCGCCGGGCTGCACGCGTTCCATTTCGGACGGATCGTGAATCACCTTCACGCGGCCCGCGCCGATCTTCTGGCCGATTGCGCGGCCCGTTGCCAGAACCTGCGACTGGCCCTTGAGCTTGAAGCGTTGCTCCGCCTTGCCCGCGGCCTGGCTCTTCACCGTCTCCGGACGTGCCTGGAGAATGAAGATCTTGCCGTCGAGGCCGTCCTTGCCCCACTCGATGTCCATCGGACGCTGGTAGTGCTTTTCGATGATGACGGCGTACTTCGCCAGCTCGATCACGTCTTCGTCGGTGATCGAGAAGCGGTTGCGCTGTTCGTGCGAGACGTCGACCGTCTTCACGCGGCCCGGCTCGCCCGGCTGCGTGAATTCCATCTTGATGAGCTTCGAGCCGATCGAGCGGCGGATGATCGGCGCCTTGCCTTGTGCGAGCGTGGTCTTGAAGACGTAGAACTCGTCCGGATTCACGGCGCCCTGCACCACGGTTTCACCGAGACCGTAGCTCGACGTGACGAAAACGGCGTCCTTGAAGCCCGATTCCGTGTCCAGCGTGAACATGACGCCCGCTGCGCCGCGGTCCGAACGGACCATGCGCTGCACGCCAGCCGACAGCGCGACTTCAGCGTGGGTGAAGCCCTTGTGGACGCGATAGGAAATGGCGCGGTCGTTGTAGAGCGACGCGAACACGTGCTTGAGGCGGTCGAGCACGTCTTCGACGCCCACCACGTTCAGGTAGCTTTCCTGTTGACCGGCGAACGACGCGTCAGGCAGATCTTCTGCCGTCGCCGACGAGCGCACGGCAAACGACAGCTCGGACGGCGAGCTGGCTTGCAGCGTGTCGAAACCGGCGCGGATGTCCGCTTCCAGTTGCGGCTGCAGCGGCGCGTCGATGATCCACTGACGGATTTCCTTGCCGGCTTCAGCCAGCGCCTTGACATCGTCGACGTCGAGCGTTTCCAGACGAGCGGCGATCCGTTCAGTCAGGTTGTTGTGCTTCAGGAAGTCGCGGAAGGCGAGCGCAGTCGTCGCGAAGCCCGTGGGCACACGCACGCCAGCCTCAGCCAACTGGCTGATCATTTCGCCGAGCGAGGCGTTCTTGCCGCCCACGATCTCAACGTCGGTCATCCGCAACTGCTCGAAAGGCACTACATAAGCCTGATCCTTGGCAACGGTGTTAGTCATACAAGCCCCTAAGTGTGAAAAAAATTCACGGCTGCGCAAGTGGGCTCGAACGCGAGTCACCCATTGGGGGCGATTTCGCGTCTTGCGCAACCTGTTGGAGAAGCAATCGCCGTGGCTCCGAAGGGCGGGAGCAGGCTTGAGGAAAAGCAGGGAGATGCGCGCGATTGCAGGAAGTTATGCAAAATCGCTGCAAGTTGACGCCAAAATGAGCCAAGATGGACTCCGCTTTGGCGCGGTTGCACTGCAATTGCTTATCCAACAGGTTGCCGCTATTCTACCGTGCCGACTACGGAAAATGTGTCAGTCGGCGAGAAACGCGCCTCGGAATCGTCCCACAGCGGTCCGCCCAGCGCCTACCGGGCTTTCCAGCCCGTCACGAGCGCACCAGCAGCTCACGTACCCAGCCTCAACCGATGCCGCCTACCGTATTCATCGTCTCCGACGGTACCGGGATCACTGCCGAAACGTTCGCGCATTCGATCCTGTCGCAGTTCGACCAGAAATTCCGCCTCGTGCGCGTGCCCTTCGTCGATTCTTCGGACAAGGCTTATGCCACTGCCGAAAAGATCAACGAAGCCGCGGTGCAGGAAGGCCGTCGTCCGATCGTCTTCACGACGCTGGTGGACAGCAGCTCGAACGAGATCGTCAAACGCGCGAACGCGCTCGTGCTTGACATGTTCCAGACCTTCGTGGAACCGCTGGAGCAGGAGCTGGAGCTGAAGTCGAGCCACGCGATGGGCCGTGGCCACCAGAACGCGGACACCGACGAGTACAAGAACCGTATCGAGGCGATCAACTTCTCGCTCGCGCATGACGATGGTCAATCCGACCGCAATCTCGCCGACGCCGATGTGATCCTCGTGGGCGTATCGCGTAGCGGCAAAACGCCAACCAGCCTGTATCTGGCGATGCAGTACGGCGTCAAGGCCGCGAACTATCCGCTGATTCCCGACGACTTCGAGCGCGGCAAGATGCCGAATTCGCTGCTGCCGCACCGCTCGAAGATTTTCGGGCTATCGATCGATCCGCAGCGTCTGACGGAAATCCGTAACGAGCGACGTCCGGGCAGCAAGTACGCGGCGCTGGAAAACTGTCGCTACGAGGTGAACGAAGCCGAAGCCATGATGCGCCGCGAAGGCATCAAGTGGCTCTCGTCGACGCACAAGTCGATCGAGGAAATCGCCACCACGATCCTGCAAGAGATCCGCATCGACAAGCCGGCGTACTGATTCGCCGCCTGCAATGAAAAAGCCCGCTTTCGCGGGCTTTTTTCTTGTGAGGACGGCTCAGCGTCAACGCGCGCGGCGTTGTTGTCGGCATTGCTCGAACACGCACACCGCAGCGGCTGCCGCCACATTAAGCGACTCCATCCCGCCCGGCTGTGGAATGGTCACACGCAGCGCCGCCGCATCGCGCCATACCTGCGACACGCCCGCGCCCTCGTTGCCGAATACCCAGGCGACCTGCCCTGTCAGATCTGCTTCGTCGATGGCCTTCGCGCCGTGCGAATCGGTGATCACGACCGGCACGCCGAGCATATCGATCAGCGTCTGCGGTTCGACGTTTTCGTAGACCTGAAGCAGGAAATGCGCGCCCATCGCCGAGCGCAGCACCTTGGACGACCACGCGTAAGCCGTGCCCGGCGTGCAGAACACATGGTCGATGCCCGCCGCCGCCGCGCTGCGCAGGATCGAGCCGACGTTGCCCGCGTCCTGCAGACCGTCGAGCACGAGACAGGTGGAATCGACGCGCTGCGGCAGGGTTGCCTCGGGCATATCGACGAGCAACAACATGCCCGCGCCATGGACGACGTTGGACAGCTGGCCGAACAACGCATCGGGCAACGTGATGACGCGGCGCTCGTCGACGCGGGCGACGATGTCGTGCGCTTCTTCATGCGCGAGCGCGCCTTCGGTGACGACGCAATATTCGGGCTGCGCGCCGCCATCGAGCCAGGCGCTCGCAAGGTGGAACCCTTCGAGCAGGGCCTGATGGGCGCGCCGCTGTTGATGCGTCGAGCCGGCCAGCGCCTTCAGGCGCTTGTAGAGCGGATTGTCGCGCGAGGTAATGGCTTTCACGGGCAGGCCTGGCGAATCGAAAATGGATCAGTCAAAAGGAAAACGGCGCCGCACGAGGCGGCGCCGGATACGTTCGGCAGGCGCATCGTCGATGCTCAGGCGGAAACGATCACGCTATGAATCACGCCGTGCAGCTCATACGCTTCGCGCACCGGTGCAAACGAGCGCCGATGATGCGCGCACGGGCCATGCGCGCGCAACGCCGCCAGATGCTGCGGCGTGCCGTAACCGGCATGCGCATCGAAACCGTAGGCGGGAAACGCCGAGTGCAGCTCCAGCAGCATTCGGTCGCGCGTGACCTTCGCAATGATCGACGCAGCTGAAATCGCCGGCACCAGCGCATCGCCGCCAATCACGGCTTCGCTGCGCACCGGCAGCACCGGGCAGCGGTTGCCGTCGATCTTCGCAAGCGTTGGCGTGACGCTCAGGCCTTCAACGGCGCGGCGCATCGCCAGCATTGTCGCGTGCAGGATATTGAGCGTGTCGATTTCCTCGACGCTCGCTTCCGCGACGCACCACGCGAGCGAGCGCTCGACGATCAGGTCGTAGAGCGCGTCGCGCGATTTCGCGGTGAGCGCCTTCGAGTCGTCCAGACCGGCGATCGGGCGAGCCGGATCGAGAATCACCGCCGCCGCGACCACCGGGCCGGCGAGCGGGCCGCGTCCTGCTTCGTCCACGCCGCAGATGATGTCTTCAGGCGATTCGAACAGCAGGCCCGCCTGCTCCGCAAGCTGCAGGCGGATGGCGCGCTTTTGCGCGGCCTGCGAAGGCGCTTTCGGCTTTGCGGCCTTCGTACGCTTCGTCATCCCCTCGCTCATGCCCGCCCCTTGCGGCTTTCCACCACGCGCGCGACCACTTCCGCGGCGCGCTCCTGGGTGTTCTGGCGCAACGCGTGATGCATCTGCGTGAACACTTCCGTGAGCGTGCGCCGGTTCGCTTCGTCGTGCAACTGCGTCAGCGTAGCGTCGGCGAGCGCCTCCGGCGTAGCGAAGTGCTGGAGGATTTCCGGCACCACAAAGCGCCCTGCAAGAATATTCGGCAGCCCAACGTACGGCAGATAGGCCTGACGACGCATGATCTGCCCCGTGAGCCAGGGCACCTTGTACGAGATCACCATCGGCTTCTTGAGCAGCGCCGCTTCCAGCGTGACCGTGCCGCTTTTCACGAGAATCGCGTCGGCGGCCGTCATGGCGACTTGCGACTGGCCATCGACGATCGTCAGCGCGAGCCCTTGATGCTGGCTCGCCAGCTCCTGCAACTGCGCGTGGATCGCAGGCGTGGCCGCCGGCATCACGAAGCGCAGTCCCGGTTCGCGCTGCTGCATGATCTGCATCGCGTCGAAGAAGGTCGGGCCGATCAGGTTAATCTCGGAACGGCGGCTGCCGGGCAGTACCGCGATGATCGGGCCGCTATCGGGCAGACCGAGCGCACGACGCGCGGCAGGCACGTCCGGTTCGAGCGGAATGTCATCGGCGAGCGGATGGCCCACGTAAGACGCCGCCACACCGGCTTTTTCCAGGATCGCTGTCTCGAACGGGAACACGCAGAGCATGTGATCCACAGACTTCTGGATCTTCTTGATGCGGCCGCCCCGCCACGCCCAGATCGACGGGCAGACGAAATGGATCGTAGGAATACCGGCTTCGCGCAACGAATGTTCGAGGCCGAAGTTGAAGTCCGGCGCGTCGACGCCGATGAAAACATCGGGCTGCTCAGCGAGCAGTTGATGCTTCAACTCGCGGCGAATGCGCAGGATTTCGGGAATATGCCTGAGCGCCTCGACATAGCCGCGCACCGTCAGCTTGTCCATTGGCCAGTGCGCGTCGAAACCGACGGCCTGCATGCGCGGGCCGCCGATTCCGTAGTACTGCGCAGTATCCGGCAGCTTTCCGGTCAGCCCCTTGAGCAGCGACGATGCGAGCAGATCGCCGGACGGTTCGCCGGCGACCATCGCGAGGCGCAACGGATGGGTTTGCAACGCCATCGTTTAGCGGATGATGCCGCGCTGCGACTGCTCGACGAAGCTGAGCAGCGCTTTCACGTGCACGTCGCCGTCACCGCCCGCCTGGGCGAGTTCGGCGAGCTGCACCTTCGCTTCTTCGAGCGACAGGCTGTTCTTGTACAGCGTGCGGTAAGCCGCGCGCAGCGCCGAGATCGCGTCGGGCGAGAAACCGCGGCGGCGCAGACCTTCGACGTTGATACCGTGCGGCACCGCCTTGTTGCCGGCCGCGATCACGAACGGCGGCACGTCCTGCACGAGCGCCGAAGCGCCGCCCACCATCGCATGCGCGCCGATGCGCACGAACTGGTGCACGCCCGTCATGCCGCCGATGATCGCGTGATCGTCAACGATCACGTGACCCGCGAGCTGCGCATTGCTCGACATGATGATGTTGTTGCCGATGCGGCAATCGTGACCGACGTGCACGTACGCCATGATCCAGCAGTCATCGCCGATCGACGTGATGCCGGTGTCTTGCACCGTGCCCGTGTGCAGCGTCGTGAATTCGCGGATCGTGTTGCGGTTGCCGATCACGAGCTTCGTGGGCTCGCCCTTGTACTTCATGTCCTGCGGGCGGCCGCCGATCGAGGCGTAATGACCGATCGAATTGTCTTCGCCGATCGTCGTGTGGCCTTCCAGCACGCTATGCGAGCCGACCTGGGACCGTGCGCCGATGGTGACGTTCGCACCGATCACCGCATAAGGGCCGATCTCGACCGATTCGTCAACTTGCGCGCCCGGCTCGACGATCGCAGTGGGATGGATCCTGCTCATTCGTCATGCTCTCCGATTCTGTTGTCGTGCCGAGGCGCCTGCAGGCGCGCTGCGGCACGCGAGGCGCAATTTACTGCGCCGCGTCCATTTTCTTGACGGTGCACATGAGTTCCGCCTCGCAGGCGACCACGCCGTCCACGTCGGCTTGCGCCTTGAACTTCCAGATGCCGCGCATGTAGCGCTCGAACGTCACGTTCAGGATCAGCTGGTCGCCCGGCTCGACCACGCGCTTGAAGCGCGCGCCGTCGATACCGACGAAGTAGTACAGCGTGTTCTCGTGATCCTGCTCTTCTTCCGAGAACGTCAGCAGCGCGGCGGTCTGTGCCAGTGCTTCAAGGATCATCACGCCCGGCATCACCGGACGCTGCGGGAAGTGGCCCGTGAAAAAGGGCTCGTTGATCGTCACATTCTTCAACGCCTTGATGCTCTTGTGCGGCTCGAGTTCGAGAACCCGGTCCACCATCAGGAACGGATAACGGTGCGGGAGCAGCGTGAGGATCTTGTGGATGTCGAAGTTGAGTTTTTCGATGTTCATGGTGTTTCTGCTCACGCAGGAATTGCGTGTCACTTTCGATTGCGTTGCCCGAAGCGGCGGCCCTTGCGCGGCGGTAGCCATGCCGGTCTGCCGTACCCCTGTGGTTCGCGCGTGAGGCGCAGTATGCGCCACGCACGCGACTTCGTGCATGCGGATTGCCCCGGGCATGCGGGCCGGGCGCACAGCCCGGAACGCATCGCGCGAGGTTCGGTCCGGCGCACGGCGTGAAAGCCGCGACACCGGACCCGTTTTCTTATGCGTCGCCCTGCGGTTTTTGAGCGACGGCGGCTTCGAGCGCACGGATGCGGTCGCGCAGCTTGTCGATATTGCGCAGCAGCGCGGCGCTCTTGTTCCAGTCGCCGTGTTCGACGGCCGGGAACGCGCTGGTGTAGATGCCAGCCTTCGGCAGCGACTTCGACACGCCCGACTTCGCCGTGACGATCACGTAGTCGCCCAGCGTCACGTGCCCGGCGATGCCGACCGCGCCGCCGATCATGCAATGCTTGCCGACCGTGGTGCTGCCCGCGATGCCGGCGCAGCCTGCGATCACGGTGTACGCACCGATCCGGCAGTTGTGGCCGATCTGCACCTGGTTGTCGATCTTCACGCACTCTTCGATGATCGTGTCGGCCATTGCGCCGCGATCGATCGTGGTGTTCGCGCCAATTTCGACATCCGGCCCAATGGTCACGCCGCCCACCTGCGGGATCTTGACCCAGCTACCCGTGCGCGCATCGCCTTCGCCCGTGAAATCAGGGGCGAAACCGAAACCGTCCGAGCCGATCACCGCACCCGCGTGCACGATGGCGCGCGCGCCGATCTTGCAGCCGTAGTAGACGGTCACGCCCGGATAGAGATGCGAGCCCTCGCCCACCTGGGTGCCGCGGCCGATCACGACGTTGGCGTCCAGACGCACGTTCTCGCCGATCACCGCGCCCGCTTCCACCGTCACGTTCGGACCGATCACGGCGCTGGCCGCGATCTTCGCCGTTGCGTCGACGTGGGCGCTGGCGTGCACGCCCGGCTGCACCTTCGGCGCGGCGAGGTCGATGAACGCCTGCGCGACGCGCGCGAAGTAAGCATACGGATTGGGTGTGACGATGAAGTTGCGGCCTTCGCGCGACGCGAGTTTCGCCAGATCGTCCGGACTGATGAGGACCGCGCCCGCGCGGGTCGTTTCGACCTGCGAGAGATACTTCGGATTGGCAAGGAAAGCCAGTTGCTGCGGACCCGCCTGGTCGAGCGGCGCGAGCGAGCCGACGCGTTGCGTCGCATCGCCCACCACTTCGCCGCCGAACTGGGCGGCGATTGCCTCAAGCGTAAATGCCATGCGCGTGCTGCTCCTGCCTTAGTTGCTGTTGCTGCCGGTGGCGCCGTTGGCGAGCGCCTTCAGCACCTGGTCGGTGATGTCGATACGCGGACTCACGTAGACCGCTTCCTGCACGATCAGATCGTAGTGCTGCTGCTCGGCGATCTGCTTGATCACCTTGTTCGCGCGATCCAGCACCGCCGCGAGTTCTTCGTTGCGGCGCTGGTTCAGATCTTCGCGGAATTCACGCTGCTTGCGCTGGAAGTCGCTGTCGAGCTGCGACAGATCGCGCTGCTTCTGTGCGCGATCCGCCACCGACAGGCTGGGCCCGCTCTTGTCGAGCGCGTCCGACATCGTCTTCAGACGCTGCGCCATGTCCTGCAGATCCTTGTCGCGCTTCGCAAACTCGGCTTCGAGCTTGGTCTGCGCAGCCTTCGCGGGGGCGGATTCGCGCAGGATGCGGTCGGAGTTGACCGCCGCGATTTTCGCTTCCTGCGCATGGGCCGCGCCCGTGCCGAAAGCGAGCATCGCCAGCGACAGCGTCATGGCCCCGATCGTCCGCCTGGAAAACATACCCGTTAGCAAAGTTATCCTCTCGTTTCTGTAAATACCTGTTCCTGCGCGTCCGTCAGAATGCCGTACCGATCTGGAACTGGAACTTCTGGTACTGGTCGCCTTCGTGCTTCGTGACCGGGAAGCCCAGGCTCAGCTTGAGCGGGCCGATCGGCGAAATCCACGCGAGACCCACACCGTAGGCGTAACGCAGACCGTTCGAGCCGATGCTGGTGCCTTCGTCGCCCCAGACGTTACCACCGTCGAGGAAGGTGAAGACGCGCAGCGTGCGGTCATAGCCCGTGCCCGGCAGCGGGAAGGTCACTTCGATGTTGCCGACCACCATCTTCGAGCCGCCGATCGGGTCGTTCGTCGTCTTGTCGCGCGGACCCAGCGAGCTCGGCTCATAACCGCGCACCGACCCGATACCACCGGCGTAGTAGTTCTTGAAGATCGGGTACGGCTTGCCGCCGAGACCGTTGCCGTAGCCGGCCTGGAAGTTCAGACCCAGCACGAAGCCGCGCGCAAACGAGTAATAGTACTGCGCCTGCACATCGGTCTTGTAATACTGCGTCGAGCCGATGGGCGTGCCGTATTCGGCGTTGGCCTGCAGGAAATAACCGCGGCTCGGGATCAGCGCGCTGTCACGCGCGTCGCGCGACCAGCCGATCGTCAGCGGAATGTTGTTCGACACGCGGCCGAACTGGTTCACGTAGTCGATGTAGCTTTGCGGCGTGGCCGAGTCGACATCCAGACGATCCTGCTCGAAGCCCACGCCGAAGAACACGGTATCGACTTCCGAGAACGGAATGCCGAACTTCAGGTCGCCGCCGGCGGTGATGATCTTGAAACTCGAATCGGTCGAGTAGTACAGCGGCTGGTACGTGCGGTAGTAGACGTCCGTGATGCGCTTGATGCCGTCCACGGTGAAGTACGGGTCGACCTGCGTGACAGCCAGCGTACGGTACGACTTCGCCGTATTGACGTTCACCGACAGCGACGTGCCCGAACCGAACACGTTGTCCTGCGAAACGCCCGCCGAGAGCACCACCTTGTCGGTCGACGAGAAGCCCGCGCCCAGGGTAATCGCGCCGGTCGGCTTTTCCGTGACCTTCACGTCCACGTCCACCTGGTCGGCCGTGCCTTCCACGGGGACCGTGGTGACGTCGACGTCGGTGAAGTAGCCCAGACGGTTGATACGGTCCTTCGAGAGCGCGAGGCGGCTCGAATCGAACCACGAGCTTTCGAGCTGGCGCATTTCGCGGCGCACGACTTCATCACGCGTGCGGGTGTTACCCACCACGTTGATGCGGCGCACGTAGACGCGGCGGCTCGGATCGACCTGCAGCGTGAGGTCGACGGTGTGATTCGCCTGGTTGATCTGCGGCAGCGCGTTGACGGTCGCGAACGCGTAACCGTATTCGCCAAGCTTGTCGACGATGGCCTTGGTGGCCGCCTGCAGCTTTTCAGCCGAGAAGCGGTCGCCTGCCTTGATCTTGACCAGCTTGTTGAGTTCCGCCTCGCGGTCGAGCAGATTGCCCGCGAGATGGACGCCCGAAATCTTGTACGGCTCGCCCTCGTGAATCCCGATGGTGAGGTACATGTCCTTCTTGTCGGGCGAGATCGAGACCTGCGTCGAGTCGATGTTGAACTCGAGATAGCCGTGATTCAGGTAGTACGAACGCACGTTCTCAAGGTCGCCCGTGAGCTTTTCCTTCGAGTACAGGTCGTTCTTCGTGTACCACGAGAACCAGTTCGGCGTGGACAGCTGCATTTCGTCCAGCAACGTGCCGCTGCTGTACGTCTTGTTGCCGATAAAGTTGATCTGGCGGATCTTCGCGCTCGGGCCTTCGACGACCGAGAACAGCAGACCGACGCGGTTGCGGTCGATCGGCGTGACGGTGGTCGTGACTTCGGCGGCGTAGAAGCCGCGCGTGAGGTACTGGCGCTTGAGCTCCTGCTCGGCCTTGTCGACCAGCGCCTTGTCGTAGTAGCGGCCTTGCGAGAGGCCGACTGCGCGCAGCGCCTTGGTCAGGTTGTCCTTGTCGAACTCGTGAATGCCGGCGAAATCGATGGTGCCGATCGCGGGACGCTCCTGCACCTGCACAACGACCACGCCGCCTTCAGTGGCGATGCGCACGTCGTTGAAGAAGCCGGTTGCATACAAGGCGCGAATCGCTTCGGAGGCCTTGTCGTCGCTGAACGTATCGCCCTGCTTGATAGGCAGGTACGCGAACACCGTGCCCGGCTCTACGCGTTGCAGTCCTTCGATGCGGATGTCCTGTACCACGAACGGCGTCGTTGCGGCGTGGGCCACGAGCCCCTGTGCGGCAAGTGCCGCGGCTGCAACCGTTTTTGGAACCAAGCGATGAGGTCTAAACAACGTGCTTCCCCAGTGTGTATAGCTGCATCAGATCAGGCGGCCCGCCCTCGGACGCCGCCAGACATCTTTAAAAATGGATTAACCGAGCCAGGTCATTGAACAACGCGATCGCCGACAGCGCGACGATGCAGGCAAGTCCCGCACGCTGTAGCACCATCTGCCAGCGATCCGAGACGGTTTTGCCCGTTACGGCTTCAACCGCATAATATAACAGATGCCCCCCGTCCAATACCGGAATTGGGAGCAGGTTGAGTACGCCAAGGCTAATACTGACAAGGGCGAGAAAGGAAAGGAAAGCCGACGGCCCGAGTCTTGCACTCTTGCCGGCATAGTCAGCAATCGTCACCGGACCCGAAAGATTCTTCAGCGAAGCCTCGCCCGTGAGCATGCGGCCGAACATCCGCAGCGAATACACGCCGATGTCCCACGTGCGGTTCGCCCCCATCCTCGCGCTTTCGAGCGGCCCGTAGCGCACCTCCACCGAAGGCCCCTGCGCGGAAAGCGCAGCGCCGATACGGCCGACCTGCTGGCCGGTTTCTTCATCGCGCTGGATGGCGGGCGTAACGGTGATCGTCAGCGTCTGCGGCGTCGATGCCGTTGCCGTTCCCGTGCTGGACGCGGCGCTCTGTGCATCGCCTTGTTCGTCGGCCAGCGCGCTGTCCTTGCCTGCGTCCGGCAGCGGGCCGCCGCGCAGGATCTGCAACTGCACCGGCTTGCCCGCATGCGCCTTCACGTACGTGATGAAACTGCTTGCGCTATCAACGGGATGTCCGTCGATCGCACTCAGACGATCGCCTTTTTGCAGCCCCGCCTGCTGCGCCGCGCTGCCCGCTTCCACACCCGCAATGCGCAGCGTGCCGCCGCCCGGTTCGAAACCGATCCGCGACATGAAATCGTCGTCGAGGTCTTTGCTCTGGAGATGCGAAAGATCAAGCGAATAGTCGGAACTCGCCGAGCCCGCGTTACCCGCATTTCCAGTGTGACCATCACGCGCCGACAGCACCACATGACGATGATCGAACGCCGCCGAAAGCAGCTTCCAGCGCAGATCGGCCCACGAGCGCACCGGCTCCATGCCGTTGCCATTGGCCGCGCTCACGGCCAGCACGGTCTCGCCGCCCTGAAAACCCGCTTGCGCAGCGACTGACTGCGCCGGCGGCGCGGCCACGACCGCGGCAGGCTCGCTCACACCGCTCGCATAAACGACCGCGAGCAGCACGATGGCAAGAATGAAATTGGCGATGGGACCCGCGGCGACGATGGCGATGCGCTTGCCGACCGATTGACGGTTGAAGGCATGCGGGAGATCGTCGGGGGAAATTGAGTTCGGCCGGTCGGCGAACTCGCGTTCGTCGAGCATCTTGACGTAGCCGCCGAGCGGCAACGCCGAGATCGTCCATTCCGTGCCGCTCTTCTTGCTGACCCACTGCAAAAGCGGACGACCGAAACCGATGGAAAATCGCAGAACCTTGACGCCGCACAAGCGCGCGACACTGTAGTGCCCATATTCGTGAACGACGACGAGTACGCCAATCGCCACGACGAAAGCCACCAGTTCGGTGAGCAGATTCATATGCGCCTCCTATGCTGGAAGCAGCACGCCAGTGCGGGGAGCGGCCTGGCCTGCAGGCCGAACCTCATGAGCCGCCGGGACGCCAGCCGTAGCTGCGCGGGTGTCCCGGGCGGGGCCTGAAAGGCTTAACGCCTCAGGCCGGCACCGGCAGGCTGTCGATGATCTTGTTTGCCGCGCGGCGCGCGGCGGCGTCGGCTTCGAGCACGACGTCGAGGCTTGTCGCGCTGCGGTTCTGCAGCGCGTTCAGCACGGCGTCGACCGTCTGCGCGATCGCCATGAAGCCGATACGGCGATTCAGGAACGCTTCCACCGCGACTTCGTTCGCCGCGTTGAGCGTCGCGCTCGCCACGCCGCCCTCGGCCAGCGCTTTCATTGCCAGCGCGAGACACGGGAAACGCTCGTAATCGGGCTTCTCGAAGTTGAGCGTTGCGACCTGCGCGAGATCGAGTTGCGCGACGCCCGAATCGATCCGGTCCGGGTAAGCCATCGCGTGCGCGATCGGCGTACGCATGTCGGGGTTGCCGAGCTGCGCCAGCACGGAACCGTCCGCATACGACACCATCGAGTGGATCACGCTTTGCGGGTGGATCAGCACGTCGATGCGATCGCCCGGCAAATCGAACAGGTAATGCGCCTCGATCACTTCGAGGCCCTTGTTCATCATCGTGGCCGAGTCGACCGAAATCTTGCGGCCCATCGACCAGTTCGGGTGCTTGCAGGCCTGTTCCGGCGTCACGTCCACGAGCGTCGACGGCTCGCGCGTGCGGAACGGGCCGCCCGACGCGGTCAGAATGATCTTCGTCACGCCGCCGTGTGCGCCGTCATGCGGCATGCACTGGAACACCGCGTTGTGTTCGCTGTCGAGCGGCAGCAGCACCGCCCCGCTGTCGCGAACCGTGTCCATGAAGATGTCACCCGACATCACGAGCGCTTCCTTGTTGGCCAGCAGGATGCGCTTGCCGGCCTTGGCCGCCGCGAGCGAAGGCTCCAGACCCGCCGCACCGACGATGGCCGCAACCACCGTATCGCAACCGTCGCTTTTCGACACGTCGATGAGCGCCTGCGGGCCATGGGTCACGATCGTCTTCGAGCCCGCCGCGCGCAGCTTTTGCTCGACGGCCTGGGCCGTTGCGGCGTCGCCGACCACGGCCACTTCGGGCGCGAAACGCAGACATTGATCGACGAGCTTGTCGCCGTTGCGGTGCGCCGTGAGCGCGTAGACGGAGAAGCGATCCGGATGACGTGCGACGACGTCAAGCGTGCTGTCTCCGATCGAGCCCGTGGAACCGAGCAGGGTGAGTCGTTTTTGCATTTTCATTTCTCTAACCGGACGCGTTTGGCGTTAGCCGAGCAGCAGCATGGCCAGCGGCAGGACCGGCAACAGCGCGTCGATGCGGTCGAGGACTCCGCCATGACCAGGCAGGAGGCCGCTCGAATCCTTCACGCCAGCCTGGCGCTTGAGCATCGACTCGAACAGATCGCCGACCACGCTGAACGCGACCAGCACCGTAAGCACGAAGAGCGCACGGCCAACGCCCAGCTGGGCAGCCAGCGCCGAATACAAGGTGGGCTCGAAAGCATGCAGCACGAGCGCGGCAACCGACACGACCATCACCGCGACCCAGCCGCCCACCGCACCTTCCCAGGTCTTGCCCGGGCTGATCGAGGGGGCCAGTTTATGCTTTCCGAATGCCTTGCCCGAGAAGTATGCGCCGATATCGGCCAGCCACACCACGAGCAAAAGCGAGAGTACGAAGCCTACGCCAAGCGCACGCGCGCCAACCAGCGCGTGCCAGCAGGCGGCGAAGAGGACAAAACCGGCTGCCAGCAGGAAAGCGCGCCAGGCGCCCGCGGCCAGCACCGGCTTGCGCACCAGCACATAGGGACCGGCGACGAGCCAAAAAATGCCCGCAGCCTGATAGAGCGGCCGCGCGGATTCAAGGCGCGTGCTGGCGAAGACGAGGACGGCGGCGATAGCCGCGTAGACGATCGAACCGACTTTGCCGGCCTTGAGCAGGCGCGCCCATTCCCACGCGGCAAACACCACCACGAGGCCGATCAGCGCGCCAAAGGCGGCCACCGGCGCGAACAGCGTAACCGGCAGGAAGACGGCCAGCAGGACGATCGCCGTGATGACACGGGTCTTTAGCATGAAAGCGAGTCGGCGTTCTGGTTTTGAGTGACGAGCTGGGCGCTCGTACGGCCGAAGCGGCGTTCACGATCGGCGTAGGACGCGATGGCGCGATTGAGCGCGTCTGCATCGAAATCCGGCCAATACGTGTCGGTGAAATAGAATTCTGCGTAGGCGAGCTGCCAGAGCAAGAAATTGCTCACGCGCTGCTCTCCGCCAGTACGGATAAAGAGATCCGGCTCCGGCGCGTAGTTCATGGCCAGATACTGGCTGACCGTGTCTTCGGTCACCGGCACCGCCTCGCCTGCCGCCACCGAAGCCTCAACCAGCTTGCGGGTGGCCTGCATGATGTCCCAACGGCCGCCGTAGTTGGCGGCGATGGTCAGCGTGAGGCGGGTATTGCGCGCGGTTTTGGTTTCCGCGCGGCGAATCAGGTCCTGGATGCGTTCGTTGAACATCGACAGGTCGCCCACCACGCGCAGGCGAATGCCGTTCGCGTGCAGGCGCGCCACTTCGCGCTCGAGCGCGGTGACGAACAGACGCATCAGGAAGGAGACTTCGTCAGTGGGACGCCGCCAGTTCTCGGAACTGAAAGCGAACAGCGTGACGAATTCGACGCCTTGTGCGACGCATGCCTCGACCACCGAACGCACGGCGTCCACGCCGCGCGTATGGCCTGCGACGCGCGGCAGACGGCGCTGCGTTGCCCAACGGCCGTTGCCGTCCATGATGATCGCGATGTGGCGCGGTACGGCGGCCACATCGGGCACGTGAACGGTTGAGCTGGTATAGGTCATGGCCGTCGGACTAAGACTGCGAAAAAGAAAGGGAAACCCTGGCGGGACTGGAAGCCTTGCGGCCTCAGACCGTCATGATTTCGGCTTCCTTCGTCTGAACGAGCTTGTCGATCTCGGTCACGAAGCGGTCCGTCAGCTTCTGGACTTCGTCGCTGCCGCGGCGCTCGTCGTCTTCCGAGATTTCCTTGTCCTTGACGAGCTTCTTGAGTTGCTCGTTGGCGTCGCGCCGCAGGTTACGCACGGCAACCTTCGCCGTTTCGCCTTCGTTCTTGACGACCTTGGTGAGTTCCTTGCGGCGCTCTTCGGTCAGTGCGGGCATCGGCACGCGAATGAGATCGCCGTGCGTTGCCGGGTTCAGGCCGAGTTCCGAGTCGCGGATCGCTTTTTCGATGACCGGGACCATCTTCTTTTCCCACGCCGTCACGCCGATCGTGCGGGCGTCGACGAGCGTCATGTTCGCGACCTGCGAAATGGGCACCGGCGAACCGTAGTAGTCGACCTGGATGTGGTCGAGCAGACCGGTGTGGGCGCGGCCCGTACGGATCTTCGCCAGGTCGCCCTTGAACGAATCGATCGAGCGCTGCATTTTCTGCTCAGCGCCCTTCTTGATGTCAGCCACAGCCATTTTGATACCTCCGAACCTTCATTACGGTACGGGCCCGCCAGCGCGCATGTGGGCGGCGCGGCCCGAGATCGATCTCGCGTGAGACGAGAGTTTACACGTGGACGAGCGTGCCTTCGTCTTCGCCCTGAATGATGCGCTTGAGCGCGCCCGGCTTGACGATCGAAAAAACCCGGATGGGCAGCTTCTGGTCGCGGCACAGCGCAAAGGCCGTGGCGTCCATCACCTGCAGATTGCGGCCGATTGCCTCGTCGAAGCTGATCGTCGAGTAACGCGTGGCCGTCGGGTCCTTCTTGGGGTCGGCCGAGTAGACGCCGTCCACCTTGGTCGCCTTGAGCACCACTTCCGCACCCACTTCCGCGCCACGCAGCGCAGCGGCGGTGTCGGTGGTGAAGAACGGGTTGCCCGTGCCGGCCGCGAAAATCACGACCTTGCCCTCTTCGAGCTGACGGATTGCGCGGGGGCGGATGTACGGCTCGACCACCTGGTCCATACGCAGCGCGGATTGGACGCGCGCTTCGATGCCGGCGTGACGCATGGCGTCCTGCAGCGCGAGCGCGTTCATCATGGTCGCGAGCATACCCATGTAGTCGGCCGTGGCGCGGTCCATACCGGCCGCGCCGCCCGCGACGCCGCGGAAGATATTGCCGCCGCCGATCACGACGGCGAGCTGGGTGCCCAGGCGCACGACCTCGGCCACGTCCGCCACCATCCGTTCGATCGTGGCTCGGTTGATGCCGAAAGCATCATCGCCCATGAGGGCTTCACCGGAAAGTTTGAGCAGGACGCGTTTATAGGCGGGTGTGGGCATGGAGGTATCCAGGATCGCGCGCAAAAGGCACTAACAGGGCAATAACTTGAAACTGTAGGGGTGAAATACGGCTTGGGGCAAGCGCCACCAGAAATAGCGAAGATTTGCGCCACGAGGCACGGCGGATGACCGCCATGCCCGGCGTCGCTATTCGGGCGTCGCTACGCTGCCCACCGCGGCTGTGAAACACCGCCGCGGCTTGCTACGGTACTGCGGTACGGCTTTTACTGCTTTGAAGCTTGCTGCTCCAAGGCTTGCGCGGCCTTATTGCTGCTTTGCAGCAGCGACTTGCGCGGCCACTTCGGCTGCGAAGTCGTCTTGACGCTTCTCGATGCCTTCGCCAACGACGAACAGCGCGAACTTCTGCACCGAGCTGTTAGCAGCCTTCAGCATCTGTTCGATCGTCTGCTTGTCGTTCTTAACGAACGGCTGGTTCAGCAGCGAGACTTCCTTCAGGTACTTCTGGACCGAACCGTCAACCATCTTGGCGACGATTTCAGCCGGCTTGCCCGATTCAGCAGCCTTCTGCTCAGCGATGCTGCGCTCCTTGGCGATCAGCTCGGCCGGCACGTCGTCCGACGACAGCGAAACCGGCTTCATTGCAGCGATGTGCATCGCCACGTCCTTGCCGACCTGCTCTTCTGCGCCCGTGTAGTCGACCAGCACGCCGATACGCGTGCCGTGGAGGTACGCAGCCAGCTTGTTGGCGGTTTCGAAGCGCGCGAAACGGCGGATCGAAACGTTTTCGCCGATCTTGCCGACCAGTGCGAGGCGCACTGCGTCGACCGTCGAGCCTTCCAGCGGCAGAGCCGACAGGGCAGCGACGTCAGCCGGGTTTTGCGTAGCGACCAGTTCGGCCACCGTGTTTGCGAATGCGAGGAAGTCGTCGTTCTTGGCAACGAAGTCGGTTTCGCAGTTCAGTTCGACCACGGCGCCAGCATTGCCGCCGATGAACGAAGCGATCACGCCTTCAGCCGTGACGCGCGATGCAGCCTTGCTCGCCTTGTTGCCGAGCTTGACGCGCAGGAGTTCTTCAGCGCGTGCCAGGTCGCCGTCGGCTTCCGTCAGCGCCTTCTTGCATTCCATCATCGGCGCATCGGTCTTCGCGCGCAGTTCTGCCACCATGCTTGCGGTAATTGCCGCCATCATTCGCTCCTTGAGTCTGTCTGGTACGCGCCAGCCGCATGCTTCGATGCGGCCAGCAGGAATTCGTTTCCGTTTATGCCCGTGCTGAAACGCTTTTTTACAGCTGCTTCTACAGGACTACGGTGCCGCCCATATGACGCGGCGTCGAATGCCACGGCTTAAAAAAAAGGGGCCTATGGAAAGCCCCCTTTTCTTGCCGGACACGGGGGCAGCTTACGCCTCCGAGTTGACCTCGACGAACTCGTCGTCGCCGTCGTTGCCGCGTGCAGCTGCGACCACTTCGTTCACCGAGTTCGCACGGCCTTCGAGGATCGCGTCTGCCACGCCTTGCGTGTACAGGGCGACTGCCTTGCTGGCGTCGTCGTTACCCGGGATGACGTAGTCGATGCCTTCCGGCGAGTGGTTCGTGTCGACCACGGCGATGACGGGGATGCCCAGCTTGTTGGCTTCCGTCACAGCGATCTTGTGGTAGCCGACGTCAACCACGAAGATTGCGTCCGGAATGCCGCCCATGTCCTTCACGCCGCCGATCGACTTTTGCAGCTTGGCGATTTCGCGTTCGAACAGGAGCGCTTCCTTCTTGCTCATCTTTTCGAGTTCGCCTGCCTCAACTGCTGCTTCCATGTCCTTCAGGCGCTTGATCGAAACCTTCAGCGTCTTGAAGTTGGTCAGCATACCGCCGAGCCAGCGTGCGTTCACGAACGGCATACCAGCGCGGTTTGCTTCTTCAGCGATCGTGTCACGCGATTGACGCTTCGTGCCGACGAACAGAATCGTGCCACGGTTCGATGCCAGCTGACGCACGTACTTCAGTGCGTCGTTGTACATCGGCAGCGTCTTTTCGAGGTTGATGATGTGAATCTTGTTGCGATGGCCGAAAATGAAGGGGGCCATCTTCGGGTTCCAGAAGCGCGTCTGGTGACCGAAGTGGACACCTGCTTCCAGCATTTGGCGCATGGTAACTGCCATGTTTGATTCTCCGCTAGGGTTGGTTTCTTAAGCCGGCTGCCGTATCAGATGCGCCGCCCTGCCTTATATAGATTCAGGACTGGCGCGCCCGACACCCTGGGTGCGCCGGCTCGCGATTTCACGATTTGCTTGCTTCTTGCTTGCTACTTACCAAGCCACTGCCCGGTTCCAGTTCTCATGAACGGGACGGGAGCGACTTAGCCGAAGAGTATAGCACGCAAAATGTGCATGTCTCAAGACGGCTAATACCCTCGGGCACTGGTCGCCGGCCGCGCAGCGCATTTTCAAAAGCCAGCGACCGGGGGGATAAGGTGCGATAATTCGATATTCGACTGCATTTTCGGGCGCACACCATGGCCATTTCGATCAAGACCGAACACGACATCGCGCAAATGCGCGTCGCCTGCCGACTGGCGAGCGAGGTGCTCGACTACATTACGCCCTTCGTTGTGGCAGGCGTCACCACCGGCGAAATCGACCGCCTCTGTCATGAATACATGACCAACGTCCAGGGCACCGTGCCCGCGCCGCTGAACTACCAGCCGCCCGGCTACCCGCCCTACCCCAAGGCCATCTGCACGTCGGTCAACGATGTGATCTGTCACGGTATTCCGGGCGACAAGGCGCTGAAGAACGGCGACACGCTCAATATCGACGTGACGGTCATCAAGGACGGCTACTTCGGCGACACCAGCCGCATGTTCATCGTCGGCGAAGGCTCGATTCTCGCTAAGCGTCTTGTGCAGACCACCTATGAATGTATGTGGCTCGGCATCGACCAGGTGCGTCCTGGCGGCAAACTGGGCGACATCGGCCACGCCATCCAGCGTTACGCGGAAGCCCAGGGCTATAGCGTGGTGCGCGAATACTGCGGCCACGGCATCGGCACCGTGTTCCACGACGAGCCGCAAGTGCTCCATTACGGCCGCCCCGGCACCGGCGTGGAACTGCTGCCCGGCATGATCTTCACGATCGAGCCGATGATCAATGCGGGCCGCCGCGACATCCGCACGATGCCGGATCAATGGACGGTCAAGACCAAGGATCGCAGCCTGTCGGCGCAGTGGGAGCATACGGTGCTCGTCACGGAAACCGGCTACGAGGTGTTGACGGTATCGGCCGGCACGCCCGCGAAGCCGGCGATCGTCGCGCAAGCAGCGGCAGGCGCGACGGCTTAAGGTTGTATCGGCTTCCCGCCCGAGGCGGGAAGCCTGCGAACGCACTACGCAGTAAGCCGCACTAAACGGTATTGAACGGTATTGAACGGTATTGAACGGTATCAAACGGTATTAAACGGCAACGGCCCGAGGCCGCCCCGTAAAACACGGCCTGCCAGTCTGGCCCGCGCCCTCCCAACCGCGCCATCACCACTCCGACCCCATGAGCGTTCTCGCCGTCGCCGCACCCGATACGTCGTCGCTGAAGTCCGACTACAAGGCCGCCAAGGCCGAGCTGCTCGAACGCTTCAAGAGCGCGTCCAACGTCGATTCGCTGATGCGCGCCCTCGCCCGCACCACCGACGAAACCCTGCGCAGCGCATGGAATCTGTGCGAACTGCCGGCATCGCTGGCGCTCGTGGCCGTGGGCGGTTTCGGTCGCGGCGAACTCGCGCCCTTTTCCGACGTCGACATCCTCGTGCTGTTGCCCGACGATGAAGCGCTCGCGCCGCTCGAAGCACGCATCGAACGCTTCATTGGCCTCGCCTGGGATCTCGGGCTGGAAATCGGCAGCAGCGTGCGCAGCGTTTCGCAGTGCCTCGAAGAAGCCGCCAACGACGTAACGGTGCGGACCTCGCTGCTCGAAGCGCGCCGCATCACCGGCAGCACGACGCTGTTCGGCGACTTCGCCCAGCGCTATCGCGACGCCATGGACCCGCGCGCCTTCTTCCAGGCCAAAGTGCTGGAAATGCGCCAGCGCCATGCGCGCTTCCAGGACACGCCGTACGCGCTGGAACCGAACGTCAAGGAAAGCCCCGGCGGCCTGCGCGACCTGCAACTGATCCTGTGGATCACCGAAGCCGCGGCATTCGGCAGCAGCTGGAAGGAACTCGACCAGCGCGGCCTGATCACCACGCGCGAAGCCCGCGAACTGCGCCGTAACGAAGCGTTCCTCAAAGCGCTACGCGCGCGCCTGCACGTGATCGCCGGACGCCGCCAGGACATTCTGGTTTTCGACCTGCAAACGCCCGTGGCCGAAAGCTTTGGCTTCAAGGCCAGCAGCGCGCGGCGCGCCAGCGAGCAGCTGATGCGGCGCTATTACTGGGCTGCCAAGGCCGTCACGCAGCTTGCCAGCATCCTGATCCAGAACATCGAGGCCCAGCTCTTCCCGAGCACCAGCGGCATCACGCGCACCCTGTCGGACCATTTCGTCGAAAAACAGGGCATGATCGAAATCGTGGCAGACGATGTGTTCGAGCGCGAACCGCATACGATTCTCGAAGCCTTTCTGCTCTACGAGCAGGTTCCCGGCGTAAAGGGGCTCTCGGCGCGCACCATGCGCGCGCTCTACAACGCGCGCGAAAAGATGGATCTGCATTGGCGGCGCGACCCGGAAAACCGCCGCCTCTTCATGGAAATTCTGAAGCAGCCGGCGGGCATCACGCACGCCATGCGGCTGATGAACCAGACCAGCGTGCTCGGGCGCTATCTGCTGAACTTCCGGCGCATCGTCGGACAGATGCAGCACGACCTCTATCACGTCTACACGGTTGATCAGCACATCCTGATGGTGCTGCGTAACATCCGCCGCTTTGCCGTGGCGGAGCACGCGCACGAATACCCGTTCTGCAGCCAGTTGATCGCCAATTTCGAGCGACCCTGGGTGCTCTACGTGGCGGCGCTCTTTCATGACATCGCCAAGGGGCGCGGCGGCGATCACTCGGAACTCGGCATGGCCGACGCGCGGCGCTTTTGCCGCGAACACGGCATCGACAGCGAGGACGCCGATCTGATCGTGTGGCTGGTCCAGCAGCATCTGACCATGAGCCAGGTTGCGCAGAAGCAGGACACGAGCGATCCCGAAGTCGTCAAGCGGTTCGCCGATCTGGTGGGCACGGAGCGCCGTCTGTCGGCGCTCTATCTGCTGACGGTGGCCGACATTCGCGGCACCAGCCCGAAGGTCTGGAACAACTGGAAGGGCAAGCTGCTCGAAGACCTCTACCGGGCGACGCTGGCCGTGCTCGGCGGCGCGCGGCCCGATACGCATTCCGAACTGAAGACGCGCCAGGAGCTGGCGCTTGCGCTGCTGCGGCTGGAAACCGTGCCAGAGCACGCGCACCGCGCGCTGTGGGACAAGCTCGACGTCGGCTATTTCCTGCGCCACGACGCCGCCGATATCGCGTGGCAGACGCGCGTGCTCTACCGTCACGTCGAAACGGTCGCGCCCGTGGTGCGCGCGCGGCCCTCGCCGATCGGCGAAGCCTTGCAGGTGCTGGTCTACGCGAAGGATCGTCCTGATCTCTTTGCGACCATGTGCGCGTACTTCGACCGCAGCGGCCTGTCCGTGCTCGACGCACGCGTGAGCACCACGCGCCACGGCTACGCGCTCGACAATTTCATCGTCGCCCATACCGAGGGCGACGTGCATTACCGCGACATCGCGAACCTGGTCGAACAGGAACTCGCCGAACGCCTCGCGGCCGAAAGCCATGTGCTGCCGGAACCGTCGAAGGGACGGCTCTCGCGACTGTCGCGCACCTTCCCGGTGACGCCGCGCGTCGACCTGCGGGCCGACGAGCGCGGCCAGTACTACATCCTGTCCGTGTCGGCCAACGACCGGCCGGGCCTTCTTTATTCGATCGCGCGCGTGCTGGCCGAGCACCGGGTCGGCGTCCATGCGGCGCGGATCAACACACTCGGCGAGCGCGTCGAAGACGTTTTTCTGCTGGACGGCTCGGGACTTTCCGACAACCGCCTGCAGATCCGTGTCGAAACCGAACTGCTGCGCGCGATAGCAGTGTGAAAGTCAAAGCGAATTACCTGAATCATGCGAGCCAAACTCACAGCCAAACACCCGCGCCCGGCCACGCCGGAGCGCTCCCCCGTCCGACGCGGCAGCACGACCGCCCGCAAACCGGTGCGGCCGGCTGAAGCGCGGCCCGCTGACGCACGGCCGGCTTTCGCAAAACCTGCGGGCAACAAGCCTGCGCGCCCCGGCAAGCCGATGTCGCGCGAGGATGGTGGCGAACGCCGCTTCCCGCGTCGCGATGATGGCGAGCGCCGTTCGTTCGGTCCGCGTGAAGATGGCGGTGAGCGTCGCTTCCCGCGCCGTGACGAAGGTGGCGGTGATCGCCGTCCGCCGCGTCGCGATGACGGCGAGCGCCGTTCGTTTGGTCCGCGTGAAGATGGTGGTGAGCGTCGTCCGTTCCGCGCCCGCGAAGACGGCGGTGACCGTCGTCCGCCGCGTCGCGATGATGGCGAGCGTCGTTCGTTTGGTCCGCGTGAAGATGGTGGTGAGCGTCGTTTCCCGCGCCGTGACGAAGGCGGCGGTGATCGTCGCCCTCCGCGTCGCGATGATGGCGAGCGTCGTTCGTTCGGACCGCGTGAAGATGGTGAGCGTCGTTTCCCGCGCCGTGACGAAGGTGGCGGTGATCGTCGTCCTCCGCGTCGCGATGACGGCGAGCGTCGTTCGTTTGGCCCGCGCGAAGATGGTGGTGAGCGTCGTCCGTTCCGCGCCCGCGAAGACGGCGGTGACCGTCGTCCGCCGCGTCGCGATGACGGCGAGCGCCGTTCGTTTGGTCCGCGTGAAGATGGTGGTGAGCGTCGTCCGTTCCGTGCACGCGAAGATGGCGGCGATCGTCGCCCGCCGCGCCGCGATGATGGCGAACGCCGTTCGTTTGGCCCGCGCGAAGATAGTGGTGAACGTCGTCCGTTCCGTGCACGTGAAGACGGTGGTGATCGTCGCCCGCCGCGTCGCGATGACGGCGAGCGTCGTTCGTTCGGCCCGCGTGAAGATGGTGGTGAGCGCCGTTTCGCGCGCCGCGAAGACGGCGGTGACCGCCGCCCGCCGCGCCGCGATGATGGCGAACGCCGTTCGTTCGGTCCGCGCGACGATTCGAGCGAACGCCGCTTTGCCCGCCCGGTAAAGTCGTCGTACGGCAATGACCGCGACGGCGCAGCACCGCGCAAGTTCGGCGACAAACCCGCTGGCAAGTCCTTCGACAAAGCCCCCCGCCGCGAATCCGCGCCGCAACGCGAAGAAGTCGACGGCGACAACGCACTGCGTCTGTCCAAGCGCATGTCGGAGCTGGGCCTGTGCTCGCGCCGCGAAGCCGATGAGTGGATCGAGAAGGGTTGGGTTTTCGTCGACGGCGTCGTGGTCGATACGCTCGGCGCCAAGGTCACGCCCGAGCAACGCATCGAAATCGATCCCGCCGCGCTCGCCGCCCAGGCTCGCCAGGTGACGATCCTGCTGCACAAGCCGATTGGCTACGTGTCCGGCCAGGCCGAAGACGGCTACGAACCCGCCGTCACGTTGGTCAACGGCGAGAACCACTGGGAAGGCGATCGCTCGGGCATCCGCTTCTCGACGCAACACCTGCGCACGCTCGCGCCGGCCGGCCGCCTCGACATCGATTCGACCGGCCTGCTGGTGCTCACGCAAGACGGCCGCGTGGCGAAGCAACTGATCGGCGAAAGCTCGGACATCGACAAGGAATACCTCGTGCGCGTCACCTATGGCGACATCGAGACCGAAGTCGATCAACACTTCCCGGCCGAGCTGCTGTCGAAACTGCGCCACGGCCTCGCGCTCGACGACGTACCGCTCAAGCCCGCACAAGTGAGCTGGCAGAACGGCGAGCAGCTGCGTTTCGTGCTGCGCGAAGGCAAGAAGCGCCAGATCCGTCGTATGTGCGAGCTGGTCGGTCTGCACGTCGTCGGTCTGAAGCGCGTGCGCATGGGCCAGGTCCTGCTGGGCGCGCTGCCGCAAGGTCAATGGCGCTACCTGTCGGCGGACGAAGGCTTCTGAATCTGTTTCTGAGCCTGACTGAAGCGGCGCAACTTCGCGCCGAACCATAAAAAATGGGAGCCGCTGGCTCCCATTTTTGTTGCGCGTCGCATTGGTCGATCGACGCGACTTCCGCCGCCAGATCAGTCGTCGCTATTCGGATCGAGATCCGGGAACAGCACTTCCGTAAAGCCGAACTTCGAAAAATCCGTAATCCGCATCGGATACAGCTTGCCGATCAGATGGTCGCACTCGTGCTGCACCACCCGCGCGTGGAAACCTTCGGCGACGCGCTCGATCGGCTTGCCGTACTGGTCGTAGCCGTTGTAGCGGATCATCGAATAGCGGCTCACCGCGCCGCGCATGCCCGGCACCGACAGGCACCCTTCCCAGCCCTCTTCCATATCGTGCGAAAGCGGGTGGATGACGGGGTTGATCAGCACCGTTTGCGGCACAGCCGGCGCTTCCGGATAGCGCTCGTTCTGCTCGAAACCAAAGATCACTACCTGCAGGTCCACGCCGATCTGCGGCGCGGCGAGGCCCGCGCCATTGGCCGCGTGCATCGTGTCGAACATGTCGGCGATCAGCTCGTGCAGTTCCGGCGTGTCGAAATGATCGACGGGTCTGGCGATGCCGAGCAGGCGCGGATCGCCCATCCTGAGAATTTCGCGAATCATGTTGAATGCCCCTCCAGGAGCTTGTGCAACCCTTCTTCGTCGAGCACCGGCACGCCGAGTTCCTCGGCTTTCGCAAGCTTGCTGCCCGCGTCGGCGCCCGCCACCACGTAGTCCGTCTTCTTCGACACCGATCCGGCCACCTTCGCGCCGGCCGCTTCCAGCATTTCCTTCGCCGCGTCGCGCGTAAGCGTGGGCAGCGTGCCCGTGAGCACGACCGTCTTGCCCGCGAGCACACCCACCGGCGCCTTGGGCGCGGGCGGACCTTCGACCCATGTGACCTTGCCGGGCGCGCGCAGTTGCTCGATCACGGTGCGGTTATGTTCTTCCGCAAAGAACTGGTGGATCGACTCCGCCACGATCGGCCCCACGTCCTTCACTTCGAGCAGTTGTTCAATGCTCGCGTCCATGATCGGGTCGAGCGAGCCGAAGTATTTGGCCAGATCTTTCGCGGTGGACTCGCCCACCTGACGAATGCCCAACGCGTATATGAAACGCGCCAGCGTGGTGGACTTGGCTTTTTCCAGCGAATCGAGCAGGTTTTGCGCCGATTTATCAGCCATGCGGTCAAGCTCGGCGAGCGTGGCAAAACCGAGATTAAAAAGATCCGCGGGCGTGCGCACGAGGTTCTGCTCGACCAACTGGTCGATGATCTTTTCGCCCAGGCCGTCGATATCGAGCGCGCGGCGCTGCGCGAAATGCCAGAGCGCCTGCTTGCGTTGCGCCGGGCAGAACAGGCCGCCCGTGCAGCGCGCGATGGCCTCGTCGGGCAGCCGCTCGATGCGGGAGCCGCATACCGGGCATTCCGTGGGCATGACGAATTCCCGCGCGTCTTCCGGGCGCCGCTCCAGCAGCGCGCTCACCACTTCGGGGATCACGTCGCCCGCGCGGCGGACGATCACCGTATCGCCGATGCGGATGTCCTTGCGGCGCACTTCGTCTTCGTTGTGCAGCGTGGCATTCGTGACGGTCGCGCCGCCCACGAACACCGGTTCGAGCCGCGCGACCGGCGTGATCGCGCCCGTGCGCCCCACCTGCACGTCGATGGCGAGCAGCTTCGTGAGCGTTTCCTGAGCCGGAAACTTGTGCGCCAGCGCGAAGCGCGGCGCGCGCGAGACGAAGCCGAGCACGTCCTGTTCGTCGCGGCGATTGACCTTGTAGACCACACCGTCGATGTCGTACGGCAGGCTCTCACGCTTCTCGCCCACGGCGCGAAAGAAGTCGAGCACGCCTTGCGCGCCCTTCACGACCGCGCGCTCGCTGTTCACCGGCAGACCCATTTCGGCGTACCAGTCGAGCATCTCGCTGTGCGTGGCGGGCATCGGCTCGCCTTCGAGCACGCCGATACCGTAAGCAAAGAACGACAGCGGACGCTGCGCGGTGATCTTCGAGTCGAGCTGGCGCAGGCTGCCCGCCGCCGCATTGCGCGGATTGGCGAACTCCTTCTGGCCGGCTTCGCGCTGACGCTCGTTCATGCGCGCGAAATCGCGGCGGAACATCAGCACTTCGCCGCGCACGTCGAGCACCTTCGGCACGCGTTTGCCTTTCAGGCGCAACGGCAGCGAGCGGATCGTGCGCACGTTTTCGGTGACGTTCTCGCCGGTCGTGCCATCGCCGCGCGTGGAGGCCTGCACGAACACGCCGTCCACATAGCGCAGCGAAATGGCCAGGCCATCGAACTTCAGTTCGCAGGCGTAATCGACTTCCTCGCCTTCGCCCTTGCCGAGCGTGTCGTGCACGCGCTTGTCGAACGCGGCGATGTCTTCGTCGGCGAAACCGTTGTTGAGCGAGAGCATCGGCACGTCGTGGACGACCGGCTCGAAGCCTGCCGACGCCTCGCCGCCCACGCGCTGGGTGGGCGAATCGGGCGTGATCAGATCGGGATGTTCGGATTCGATCGCCTGCAGTTCGCGGAACAGCTTGTCGTATTCCGCGTCGGGCAGCTCCGGCTGGTCGAGCACGTAGTACGCGTGGTTGGCGCGCTCGAGTTCGGCGCGCAGCCACGCCGCGCGCTCGGTCGCGGAGGATGCTTCGGGAGGACGGGCGGGATGACGGACCATGCTGGTTGCGGCTTCTGACGAGTGATTTAGGAGACAGATTATCTCAGGAAGCCGCGCCTGTCGCATCGGCCGAACGGCTAACTTCGTGCGCCGCCGAACGGGTCGCGCCAATGTCCTGGCCGGATGGCTAACGTAGGGCGCAAGGCATTGACCGGCCGCCGCCCGGATGCGACTGTGAACGCACCGTCACCCGCATGCAGCAACTCTCGTCGATGCCAAATGAATACGCCGATCACCCCGCTCGCGCCCCACGCGGGAAACTGGACGCCCATAAGAAAAAGGCGCGGCGCCCTGATGGCGCCGCGCCTTTCGCGCGATCTGAACTGCGGCCAGCCTTATTGGCTGAATTACTGGCTGAACAACCGCCGCGTCGCCGCCGAACCCGCCGGAATGCCGGCCTGTTCGAGTTTCGCGTAGAGCGTCATCAGCTGCTTGTCGATGTTCTGCAGCACCGATTCCGGCAGCGGACGGCGTTGGTCGTCCACCACGCGCCCGCCAATGCGCTCCGCGAGCGAACGCGCGTAATCGCACATCAGGCGGAACGGCAGGATGTCCTCGTCGGCCACCGGCACGTCGAGGATCAGCGTGATCATCTGGCCGCCCTTGTAGGTGAGGTCGTCGCGCAGGAAATTGGTGTCGCCGAACTGCAGCATGAACACCGGGCTCTGCTTGGCGTCGAGCTTCACGAAACGCGTGCCATCGCGCGAAAGCAGCAGCCCGTCCTGCGCCGACACCGCCTGCACGTAGTTGGCGGACCACGGCGCGCCGTCCGACAGCACGTTGATCGAGAGTTGCGCGTCGCATTGCGCCGCGAAACCGTCGAGTTCGCGCGCCATCGCAACCGTCTCGGTCATATCCGGGAATTCGGGCAGGCCGTCGAGCGCATCGGCAAGCTGATGCACACCCGCGACGAATTCCGAAAACTCCAGTTCGTTGAGCGGACCGTTGCGGTTCGCGAGCTGCGCTGCGGCGCGCAGTTCTTCGTAGCGCACGCCGTTTTGCAGCAGCTCCCAGTTGTCGCCGCCTTCGGGCTTGCCCTCGATATGCACGGGCTTGCTGCCCGCCCGGCGCAGGCGTTGCGCGAGCGGAATCACGCGCTCGCCGGGCATCACGGCGCCCAGACGGATCGGCACGATGCAGTCGATGCGGCGGTCCACGATCGCGGGCGGAGCCGAGGAGATCGTCGTCGCAGCCGGCAGTACCGGTTCGACGCGTTCGTCTTCGCCAGCCGAAGCCTGGGTGTGCGTTTGCGCCGGTTCGGCAGACTCGCCCTCGCCCTGCGCGGCGTGCTCGGCTGCTGCGACTACAGGCGCCTCACCTTCGGCGTGCGCCGCTTCGGCTTCGGCGAAACCGTTCGGCGAAGTGTTTTCGGCCTGGATATCGACGGGCGTGTCAGCAGGCGCGGCCGTACCGAAGCCCGGTTCCACGCGCTCGACCGCCTCTTCTGCGCCGGCGGCGGCCAGCGAAGGCTCGCGCCGCGACGGTGCGCGCGCCGGTTCGATAAACGGGCTGGGCTCCTGCAGGTCGTCGCGTTGCGTCGATTCGACCGCTTCCTCGGGCATCGGGCGCGGCATGCGACGGCGCACCCTGGCGCCCTGCCACGCGTTGTATACCACCACGCCCCCGACGACTACGGCGCCAGCGCCGATCAACCCGAGAGTCAACTGATCCATGCATGCTCCATCTGCAATTCTTTTCCGGCGGCGCGCACCGGCCTGTGCCAATGCGCCTTCCGCAAGCGTGGCGTCGCGGGCCTGTGCGCCGGCCGCCTGCTTGAGGCGCTGCCGGACGCGCACCGCGCGCCGTCCCTTAGTTCTATAAAAGCTCTAAATCGTTCAGCCGATATTCTGTGCGAAACCCGCGGCCGTTTCCATGTCCACGGCCACGATGCGCGACACGCCCTGCTCCTGCATGGTCACGCCGATCAGCTGCTGCGCCATCTCCATCGCGATCTTGTTGTGCGAGATAAAGAGGAACTGCGTCTTGTCGGACATCGCGCGCACGAGGTTCGCGAAGCGCTCCGTGTTGGCGTCGTCGAGCGGTGCATCCACTTCGTCCAGCAGACAGAACGGCGCCGGATTGAGCTGGAACATCGCGAACACCAGCGCCGTTGCCGTAAGCGCTTTCTCGCCGCCCGACAGCAAATGAATGGTCGAATTCTTTTTGCCCGGCGGCTGCGCCATCACCTGCACGCCCGCGTCGAGAATTTCGTCGCCGGTCATGATGAGCTTCGCCTGACCGCCACCGAACAGGCGCGGGAACAGCTCGCCAAAGTGGTGATTCACCTGGTCGAACGTGCCTTGCAGCAGCGTGCGCGTTTCCTGGTCGATCTTGCGGATCGCGTCCTCAAGCGTTTCAATTGCGCTCGTCAGGTCGGCCGACTGCGCGTCGAGGAAGGTCTTGCGCTCCTTCGCGGCGGCCAGTTCGTCGAGCGCGGCCATATTGACCGGCCCAAGCGCCGTGATCGCGTTGTTGATACGCGTGACTTCGCCTTGCAGATACGGCGCCTTGAGGTCCGGCGTGAGCTTTTCCTGCAGCGCGATTTCGTCCACGCCAGCGGCCTGAAGCTGTTCGACGAACTGCTCGCCGTTCAGGCGCGCGGCCTGTTCCTTCAGCTGCAATTCGGTGATGCGGTCGCGCAGCGGTTGCAGCGCGCGCTCGGCGTTCAGGCGCGTTTCGTCGGCGGCGCGCAGTTTCGCGCTCAGATCGTCGAGTTCGACGCGCGCGTTGCGCAGCGCTTCTTCCTTCTCGGCGCGAATTTCCAGCGCGTCGTGCAGACCCGTGTGCGCGGTCTGCTCGTTGATGGTTTCCAGCTCGGCGCGTGCATCTTCGAGCGATGCGGCCACGCGCTCGCTCTGGTCGTGCGCGACCTGAACGTTGCGCTTGAGCTCTTCGATGCGGTTGGCCATATTGCGCGCCGCGAAACGCGCATCACCGGCCGCGCGTTCGAGATCGCGCGCCTGATTGCGCGCCGAACCGAGTTCTTCGTCAAGAGCTTCGAACGCGAGCTGGTTGTCTTCGAAGCGTGCCTGCAACTCGGCGAGTTCGGTGTCGTGGCGCTCGAAATTCGCTTCCGACTCCGCACGCAACGCGCGTTGCTCCTCGATCTGCGCGCGAATCTCTTCGCGCTCTTCGCGGATCTGGGTGCTGCGCGCCGTGTAACGCTCGTGCGCCTGAGTCAGCTTGAGCACGTCCATTTGCAGCGCGTGCACACGCTGCGTGGCGCGTTCGGCCTGCTGGCGCAATTCGGCGAGCTGCTGGGCTGCCTGGGTGTGTGCGGCTTCGGCGCGAACGACCGCCGTACGCGCTTCGTCGGCCAGCAACGCCTGGGCGCGCAATTGCAGCGTGAGATTTTCGATTTCCTGCTGGCGCGCCAGCATGCCGGCCTGTTCCGAATCGGCGGCATAAAGCTGCACGCCGACACGCGTAACCATATGGCCCGCCTTGACGACGAACACGCCGCCTTCGGGCAGTTGCGCGCGCTTCGCGAGGCCTTCAGCGAGGTCGGTCGCAACGAAGGTCGTGCCGAGCCATTCGTTCAGCACCGCACGCAGGCCCGCATCGTCGATACGCACGAGCGAGAGCAGCGGCGTGAAACCAGCAGGCGCAGCGGGCGTGGCAGCCGCGAGCGGCGGCGCATAGAACGCGAGTTTGGCCGGCGGCGCGTCGCTGGCGAACGCCTTGACCCAGTCGAGATTCGACACTTCGAGCGCGGCCAGGCGCTCGCGCAGCACTGCTTCGAGCGCGGTTTCCCAACCGGCTTCCACGTGCAGCTTCTTCCACAGACGCGGCAGCGCGCCCAGTTCGTGACGTTCGAGCCACGGCTGGATCTTGCCTTCGGTCTGGACGTTTTCCTGCAGCTGCTTGAGCGCCGCGAGGCGCGCTTCGAGCTGGTGCGTCTGCGCGCTTTCCGCGTTGACGCGTTCGTGTGCGGCGCGGCGCTCGGCGTCCAGACGCGGCACGGTTTCCTGCGCATCGGACAGACGATCCTGCGCGTCGCGCTGGATCTCTTCCTGCTCCGCCAGCTGCATGCGCAACTCTTCGAGCTGCACTTCGTCCGGCGCGTCGAGTCCGCTCGCTTCGGACTTCAGGCGCTCTTCGCGCTGCTGAAGCTGCTGGAGCATCTGGTCGGCGTTGCGCTGATGCGCGGCTTCGAGCTTGATCGCCTGTTCGGTGCGCGCGATGCCTGCGCGCTCCTCGTTCAGTTGCGACTGCGCATCGCGCCAGCGGTTTTCGAGCGCGGGCAAGGCTTCCTGCTTCGCGGCCGCGTCTTCTTCGGCGACGGCAGCCTTTTCCTCGCCCATCGCCAGTTGCTCTTCGGCGTCTTCGATGTCGTCCTGGGCCTTTTGCGCCTGCACCTGCCATTGCTCACGCTGCGCGGTGAGCGCGGCGATCTGCGCCTGCACGCGGTTGCGCGACTCGACGATGAACTTGATCTCGGCTTCGAGACGGCTGACTTCGGCGTTCGCCTCGTAGAGCGAACCCTGCGCGCCCTGCATGGCGTCGCTGGCCGAATAGTGCGCGACGCGCAGCGTTTCGAGCTGCGCTTCGACTTCGCGCAACTGCGCCGTGTGGCGTTCGAGGTCGATCTGCGCCTGTTCGATCGCGCGCTGCTGACGTTGTTGTTCGGCGGCCGCTTCGTTCTTGCGCAACAGCCACAGCAGACGCTGCTTTTCTTCGCCATCGGCCTGCAGTTCGCGGTAACGCGTGGCCACCACCGCCTGGCCTTCGAGCTTGTCGAGATTCGTCGAGAGCTCGCGCACGATGTCTTCCACGCGCGTCAGATTTTCGCGCGTGTCGTGCAGGCGGTTTTCCGTTTCGCGGCGGCGTTCCTTGTACTTCGACACGCCCGCGGCTTCTTCGAGAAACACGCGCAGCTCTTCAGGCTTGGCTTCGATGATGCGCGCGATCATGCCCTGCCCGATGATCGCGTAAGCGCGCGGGCCCAGACCCGTGCCGAGGAAGATGTCCTGGATGTCGCGGCGACGTGCCGGCAGATTGTTGATGTAATAGCTGGAGGTGCCGTCGCGCGTGAGCACGCGCTTGACGGCGATCTCCGCATACTGGCCCCACTGGCCGGCGGCGCGGCCGTCCGCGTTGTCGAACACGAGTTCGACGCTGGCGCGGCTACCGGGCTTGCGTGCCGTGGAACCGTTGAAGATGACGTCCTGCATCGACTCGCCGCGCAGCTCGGAGGCGCGGGATTCGCCGAGCACCCAGCGCACGGCGTCGATGATGTTCGATTTGCCACAGCCATTCGGCCCGACCACGCCAACGAGTTGGCCCGGGACCTGGAAATGCGTGGGATCGACGAATGATTTGAAGCCAGCGAGTTTAATCGAGGTCAGACGCACGGCGATATCGCTGTTGGAATAGGGATAGTGAACGGGACCGCCCGCGCCGCTGGTCGCAGGCCACGCGCCGCCGACCTTCGAACCGGTCGCACGACGGCGCGGCGCGCCGCATCAGGCATACATCAAGCATCTCGGGCAGCCGCCACGGCTCGCCGCACCACGCGCTTCATACACAGCATGCGCAAACGGGCCAGCGAGGATCAGCGGCAATCATACCATCGCACGTGAGCCATTCTGACCGCTACGCCGACTGGCATCGGGTGCAGCGCTGTCTTTCGCGTCGCTTTCGGACTGATCGGCGGCTTCTTCGGGGTTGGCGGCCGTGGTTTCAGCATCGCGGCCTTCGTCGATACGGCTCGTCTGGGCGTGCGCGATCGCGCTGGCGTCGGCGCTTTCGTGCGTGGGCGGTGCGTTATGCCGATTGAGCCGTTTCGCATCCTGCGCGCGATGCACCCAGCTCGACAGTAGCGAAGCCAGCACGATGCACGCGCCGCCCGCCCATTCGCGCGGCCCCGGCGTCTCCCCGGCGAGCAGCCAGGACGACAGCGCCGTCACGACGATTTCGAACAGCATGATGATCGACGCGCGGTTCGCGGGCACGCGCGCCAGGCCGTACTGCACGAGCATATTGTTCGAGCTGAGCAGCAGCCCGAGAACCAGCACCAGCAAGACGATCTGCGCGACCGGCTCGCCCGCGTGAATCACCGGCAACGGCTCGAAGCACGAAGCCAGCGCGCCGAAAATCGCCGCGCCGCCGAAGATCACGGCCGTGCGCATTTCGGGTTTCATCTGCGGCAGCACGCGGCTCGTCTTGACCACCAGCACGTTGCTCATCGCGAAGCCCATCCCCGCCACCAGCCCGGCCCATTCCGCCGCGCTGCCCGGCAAGGGCACGCCGAGTTTCGGCGACCACAGCATCATCACCGCACCGAGCAGCGATAGCCCCGCCAGCGCCGCGCCCGACCACGAGAGGCGTTCGTGCAGGATGAAGTGCGCAAAGATCGCGGTCCATGCGGGTGTGAGGTAGAACAACAGCAGCACGCGCATCACTTCGCCGTGGATCGCGCCCCACACAAAGCCGATATTCGTCACGCCCGCCGCGAGGCCCAACATCGGCAGCAGCCAGTGCCAGCGCACCGTGGCGATCGAGCGGCGGCGCAGCAGCAGCACGAACAGGCAGCCCGCCGCGCTGGTGGCGGCCCCTGCCGCCGTGCCGGTCAGTCCAAAGCTCGCCAGCGTGCGCAGCGGATACCAGATCACGCCCCATACCGAAGCGCCGATCAGGATGGCGAGCGTGGGCCAGCCGGCCTTCAGGCTCGCGCTCATTGCGCTGGCCGCGCGATGGGCCGCGTCCACTTCGTTGATTGCATGCCTTGCATCCGTCCTTACCTTAATGTCGTCTTGATATCGTCTATCAGCGCGCGGTTCGCGCCTCCCGGCCCAAACGTCCGCACCACACCCAGTTATAATTCACGCTTTTCCAGACGCATCAGCCACCGACGCCAGCGACCGTTTCCGGTTCTGCCCCGCGCCGGGCGCGCTGCCATGCCGTCCTCGCCCAATCCGCCCGCCAAGCCAGTGAATCCGCTACTCGACACCCTCCAGTCCTATCCCTTCGAAAAGCTGCGCGTGCTCTTCAAGGACGTCACGCCGAATGCCGGCCTGCGCCACATCAGCTTCGGGATCGGCGAGCCGAAACATCCAACGCCCGCGCTGATCCGCGACGCCATTGTCGCTTCGCTCGACGGTCTGTCGGTGTATCCGGCCACGGGTGGCACGCCCGCGCTGCGCGAGGCGATTGCGAAATGGGTGACTGAGCGCTACAGCCTGCCCGCAGTCGACGCCGCCACCCAGGTGCTGCCGGTGTCGGGCTCGCGCGAGGCGCTGTTCGCGCTCGCGCAGGCGGTGGTGGATCCCACGGCGGGCGCGAAAGACCCGGCGAAGCGGCCGATCGTACTCTGCCCGAACCCGTTCTACCAGATCTACGAAGGCGCCGCCCTGCTCGCGGGCGCGCAACCGTACTTCGTGAACAGCGATCCGGCCCGCAACTTCGCCTGCGATTATTCGCAGGTGCCGGAAGACGTCTGGGCGCGCACCCAGCTGCTGTTCGTCTGCTCGCCGGGCAACCCGACCGGCGCGGTGCTCACGCTCGACGACTGGCGCGAACTGTTCGCGCTGTCGGACAAGTACGGCTTCGTGATTGCGTCCGACGAATGCTATTCGGAGATCTACTTCGACGAATCGAAGCCGCCGCTCGGCGGTCTGGAAGCCGCGCACCAGTTGGGCCGCGGTTTCGAGCGCCTCGTCATGCTGTCGAGCCTGTCCAAGCGCTCGAATGCGCCGGGCATGCGCTCGGGCTTCGTCGCGGGCGATGCGGCCATCCTCAAGCAATTCCTGCTGTATCGCACCTATCACGGCTCGGCGATGTCGCCGGTCTGGCAGTCCGCCAGCATCGCCGCGTGGGGCGACGAGCAGCACGTGCGCGAGAACCGAGCGCAGTACGTCAAGAAGTTCTCGACCGTCACGCCCCTGCTCGCCGACGTGCTCGACGTGAAGCTGCCCGACGCGGCCTTCTACCTCTGGGCCAACGTCGCGCGCACCGGCCTCACGGACGACGCGTTCGCCCAGCGCCTCTACGCCGACTATAATGTGACCGTTCTGCCGGGCTCGTATCTCGCGCGCGAAGCGCACGGCACGAATCCCGGCGCCGGTTTTGTACGCCTCGCGCTCGTCGCCGACGTCGAGGAGTGCATCAAGGGCGCAAAGCGCATCGTCGACTTCTGCCGCTCGCTCGAAGCCTGACGACGGCCGCGGCGAAAGCCCCGACAGCAGCCACAAGCCGCTCGAACGGCTAAAACGCTGCAACCGCTCTCCCGCACGCGCGCCCTGCCGCGCGTGCCACGCTTTGCCGATCAAGTCATTGCGGTGCGCTTTTTCACCGCGATTTTTTACCGAACTCTCACGAAATCACCACCATGTCGCAACAACTTCAGCAGATCATCGACACCGCCTGGGAAAACCGCGCCGACTTCTCGCCCAAGTCCGCGCCGAACGACGTGCGTGAAGCCGTCGCCCACGTCATCGCCGAGCTGGACAAAGGCGCGCTGCGCTGCGCCGAGAAGAAGGACGGCGACTGGGTCGTCAACCAGTGGGTGAAGAAGGCCGTGCTGCTGTCGTTCCGCCTGGAAGACAACGCGCCGATGGGCGCCGGCGGCTTCACGCAATTCTTCGACAAGGTGCCCTCGAAGTTCGCCAACTACACGGCTGAAGACTTCGCCGCAGGCGGCTTCCGCGTCGTGCCGCCGGCCATCGCGCGCCGCGGCTCGTTCATCGGCAAGAACGTCGTGCTGATGCCGTCGTACACCAACATCGGCGCTTACGTTGACGAAGGCACCATGGTCGACACGTGGGCAACGGTCGGTTCGTGCGCCCAGATCGGCAAGAACGTGCACCTCTCGGGCGGCGTCGGCATTGGCGGCGTGCTTGAGCCGCTGCAGGCCAACCCGGTCATCATCGAAGACAACTGCTTCATCGGCGCGCGTTCGGAAGTCGTGGAAGGCGTGATCGTGGAAGAAAACTCGGTCATCTCGATGGGCGTGTACCTCGGCCAGTCGACCAAGATCTATGACCGCGAAACCGGCGAAATCAGCTACGGCCGCATCCCGGCTGGCTCGGTCGTGGTCGCGGGCAACCTGCCCTCGAAGGACGGTTCGCACAGCCTGTACTGCGCCGTGATCGTCAAGAAGGTCGACGCCAAGACCCGCGCCAAGGTCGGCCTGAACGAGCTGCTGCGAGGCGACTGATGGCGAAGGCCGCAAAGACTGTCGTCGTCTACGGCATTCCGAACTGCGATTCCGTGAAGAAGGCCCGTGTGTGGCTGGAAGAGCATGGTATCGAGTTCGAGTTTTACGACTTCAAGAAAGCCGGCGTGTCGAACGCGCTGGTGCAGGACTGGCTCAAGGACGTGTCGCTCGATCAACTGATCAACAAGCGCGGCACGACCTGGCGCGGCCTGTCCGAGGTGCACAAGGCCGAAGCCGACTCCACCGCCGGCGCGATTGCGCTGATGAGCCACAAGCCGTCGATCATCAAGCGTCCGGTGATCGCGGTGAATGGCCGCGTGAAGGCGCTCGGTTTCGCCGCCGAGCAGCTCGAAGCGATTTTTGCCTGAAGCTCAGGGCTAAGGCTTGAGTCCGATGAGCGCCCGACACCCAGCGCGCACATCGGACCTCAACGCCGTCACATGCTGTTGCCGGCCCCTGATTCGTCAGCGGCGCCGGCATTTTCATTTGCAACCGGTCCCTCCATGTCCGCCACACTCGCCCTTACCGAAGCCCTGATCGCGCGCGCGTCCGTGACGCCCGACGACCAGCACTGCCAGCGCATCATGACCGAACGCCTCAGCGCGCTCGGCTTCGCGTGCGAAACGATCGAATCCAACGGCGTGACCAATCTGTGGGCCGTCAAACGCGGCGCGGCCGGCACCGACGGCCCGCTGCTCGCCTTCGCGGGTCACACCGACGTCGTGCCGACCGGCCCGCTCGAACAATGGAGCTCGCCACCGTTCGAACCCCATCATCGCGACGGCATCCTCTACGGCCGCGGCGCCGCCGACATGAAGACCTCGCTGGCCGCCTTCGTGGTGGCAAGCGAAGAGTTCGTCGCCGCGCATCCGCAACATCGCGGCGCGATTGCGTTCCTCATCACCAGCGACGAGGAAGGCCCCGCCACCGACGGCACCGTGAAGGTCGTCGAAGCGCTGCAGGCGCGTGGCGAAAAGATGGATTACTGCATCGTCGGCGAACCGACGTCGTCGGCCACGCTCGGCGACTGCGTGAAGAATGGCCGCCGCGGTTCGATGTCGGGCAAGCTCGTCGTCAAGGGCGTGCAAGGCCACATCGCCTATCCGCATCTGGCGAAGAATCCCGTGCATCTGCTGGCGCCGGCGCTGGCCGAACTCGTCGCCGAAAAATGGGACGACGGCAACGAATACTTCCCGCCCACCACCTGGCAGGTTTCGAACATGCACAGCGGCACGGGCGCGAGCAACGTGATCCCCGGCCACGCCGAAGTGCTGTTCAACTTCCGCTTCTCCACCGCGAGCACCGTGGAAGGCCTGCAACAGCGCGTGCATGCGATCCTCGACAAGCATGGCCTTGAATACGATCTGCACTGGAGCGTGAGCGGCCTGCCCTTCCTCACGCCGCGCGGCGACCTGTCGAACGCGCTGGAAAAGGCGATCCTCGACGAAACGGGCGTGACCACCGAGCTTTCCACCACGGGCGGCACGTCCGACGGCCGCTTCATCGCGCGCATGTGCTCGCAGGTGGTGGAATTCGGCCCGCCCAATGGCAGCATCCACAAGATCGATGAACATATCGAAGTCAAGTTCATCGACCCGCTCAAGAACGTGTACCGCCGCGTGCTCGAACAACTGATCGCGTAAGCGCCACACGCGCTCACGCTGGAGTTCACCCTATGACCCATCCGCTTTCCACGACGTTTAACACCGTGCGCGATCTGCTGCGCTACGGCGTCTCGCGCTTCTCCGCCGCGCAGCTCGCTTTCGGCCACGGTTCGAGCAACGCTTACGACGAAGCCGCTTACCTGATCCTGCACTCGCTGCATCTGCCGCTCGACCTGCTCGATCCGTTCCTCGACGCGCGTCTCGCGCCCGAGGAAATCGACAAGGTGCTCGCCGTGATCGAGCGCCGCGCCACCGAGCGCGTGCCCGCCGCGTACATCACGCAGGAAGCGTGGATGCACGGCCTGCGCTTTTACGTGGACGAGCGCGTGATCGTGCCGCGTTCGTTTATCGGCGAACTGCTGGCCGACGGCCTGCAGCCGTATGTCGAAGACCCGGAACAGGTCACCGCCGTGCTCGAACTCTGCACCGGTTCGGCCAGCCTCGCGATTCTCGCGGCGCACGCGTTCCCGAATGCCGATATCGACGCCGTCGATCTCTCCGCGCCCGCGCTGGAAGTGGCAAAGCGCAACGTGCACGAGCATGAACTCGACGAGCGCATTGCGCTGTTCGAAGGCGATCTGTACGCGCCGCTGCCCGAGCGCCGCTACGACGTCATCATCACGAATCCGCCGTATGTGAATGCGGCTTCGATGGATGCACTGCCGCCCGAATATCGTCACGAGCCGGAAATGGCGCTCGCGGGCGGCTCGGACGGCATGGACATCGTGCGCCGCATCGTCAAGGAAGCGCGCAACTGGCTCACGGACAACGGCGTGCTGGTGGTCGAGATCGGCAACGAGCGTGAAAATGTTGAAGCCGCGTTTGGCGGCCTCGATCTCGTCTGGCTCTCGACGAGCGCGGGCGACGATCAGGTGTTCCTGATCCAGGCTTGCGACCTGCCGGTCTAAGCCAGCGGTCTCACCCCTCACTCGCGCGCCGCCATGTGGCGCGCGAGTTTGACACGGGCATCCAGTCTGCCCGGCTGCCGGGATAGCCCTCATTGCGCGGGCTTCGGTAAGATGAACGTTTCCCGGCCCTATAAGCTCAAGGCTTCAGGAGCGTCCCGCGTCTTTATGCGATTCGACTGGTCAACCCTCGGCACCGTGCTCGCCATCGTCCACCTGCTCGGACTGATCGCAGCGTGTCACGCCATCCTCGTCACCCGCACCTCGCAAGGCGCGATCGCGTGGGCAGTCTCGCTCGCGACGATGCCCTATCTCACGCTCATCCCCTATCTGTTCCTTGGCCGCAGCAAGTTCGCCGGTTACGCGGACGCCCGGCGGCTGCGCAACGAAACACTGCGCTCCCGCGCACACGCGCCCGATCTGGGACAGCCTGGCAGCGCGTCCGGCGACCGGCTGGCCGCCAGGACGCCCGGCTCAGGCGACAGCCCCGACGCCCTCAACCCACGCGTGATCCGCACGCTCTCGCACCTGGGCGGCATGCCGCTCGTGCCTGGCAATGCGGTGCGCACGCTCGTGAACGGCGAGGCCACGTTCTCGGCGATTTTCGACGCCATCGAGCAAGCCCGTCATTATGTGATCGTGCAGTTCTTTATCGTGCGCGCTGACGCCCTCGGCGACATGCTCAAAGACCTGCTGCTTGCCTGCACCGCGCGCGGCGTGCGCGTGCATTTCCTTTACGACAGCATCGGCAGTTTCGATCTGCCCGCGAGCTATGTGCAGGCCTTGCGCGCGGGCGGCGTGGAAGTGCATCCGTTTTCGACCCGGCGACGCTTCGTCAATCGCTTCCAGCTCAACTTCCGCAATCACCGCAAGATCGTCGTGGTGGACGGCGAACGCGCGTTTGTCGGCGGTCATAACGTGGGCGTCGAATACCTGGGCGCCAAACCGCCGCTTTCGCCGTGGCGCGATACGCATATTGAGGTGCGCGGCCCGGTGGTGGCCAACATCCAGTTCGCCTTCACCGAAGACTGGTACTGGGTCACCCAGGAACTGCCGGGCAGCGAGCCGCCGCCGCTCAAAGCGCTCGACGGCGACGACATGGACTGTCTCGTGATGCCCACCGGCCCCGCCGATCGTCAGGAAACCTGCTCGCTCTTTTTCGTGGAGGCGATCAACGCGGCGAACTCGCGCATCTGGATCACCACGCCTTATCTGGTGCCCGATTCCGCCGTGCTCGCCGCCCTGCGTCTGGCCGCGCTGCGCGGCGTGGACGTGCGCATCCTGATCCCCAGCCGCCGCGACCACTACGTGGTGTTCGAAGCCTCCACGCTTTACGCCTATGACGCGGTGCGCGCGGGCATCCGCATCTTCCGCTACCAGCCGGGCTTCCTGCACCAGAAGGTCGTGCTGATCGACGATACGGCGGCCGCCATTGGCAGCGCGAACCTGGATAACCGCTCGTTCCGCCTGAACTTCGAGATCATGGTGCTCACGGTTCACGCGGGCTTCGCATCGGAAGTCGAGGCAATGCTGCTGCGCGACTTCGAAGCGAGCCTGGAAATCGATCGCAGCGAGTATCGCGATGCGCCCGCCTGGCGCAAGATCGCGATGCATGTTGCCCGCCTGTTCGCGCCGATTCTCTGAGCGCAGGCGCTTTCGCTGCGCGTCTTAGAGCAGCTTTTCGATATCGGCGGCGATGGCGTCCGGCTTCGTGACGGGCGCGTAGCGCTTCACGACCTTGCCGCTACGGTCGACGAGAAACTTCGTGAAATTCCACTTGATGCGCTCAAGCCCGAGCAGCCCTGGCGCCTCGCCCGTCAGCCAGTGGTAGAGCGGATGCGCGTTCGCACCGTTCACGTCGATCTTCTCGAACATCGGAAAGGTCACGCCGAAGTTCTTTTCGCAGAACGCGCCGATCTGCGTGGCGTCACCCGGCTCCTGCTTGCCGAACTGGTTGCACGGAAAGCCGAGCACGGCGAGGCCGCGCGTCGCGTACTGGTCATAAAGCTTTTGCAGACCCGCGTACTGCGGCGTGAAACCGCATTCACTTGCGGTGTTGACGATCAGCAGGACCTTGCCCGCGTATTGTTCGAGGCTCACGGGTGCCGCGCCGCCAAGCGGTTGCGCCGTGAACGAATAGACCGTGGTCATCGGGTTCCTCCCCAAAGGAAAGCGCCAGTCTACGTGAGAAAGCCTGCGGCCCGCACCCTGGCCAGATGGCCAATGGCCGAGCGCCCATGTCGGGCGAATGTTCGGCGACTTTTTTGCAAAAACACCGCAATGGCGCACTAGCCGTCCGGACGATGCCGGGCGAAGCGCGAGCCAGTTTAAAATGGCGCTTTACGTTTTGTCTGCGCTGGCACCCCCGTGATCCGCTTCAATCAATTCAGTCTTGCCCGCGGCACCAAGCCGCTCTTCGATCAGACCTCGTTCACCCTCAATCCAGGCGAAAAAGTCGGTCTCATCGGTGCGAACGGCGCGGGCAAATCCACGCTGTTCGCCGTGCTGCGCGGCCAGCTGCACGCGGACGCGGGCGACTTCTCCATGCCGCCTTCGTGGTCGATTGCCCACGTCGCGCAGGAAACCCCGGCCGTCGACAAGAACGCGCTCGACTACACGCTGGACGGCGACGCTCCGTTGCGCGAGATCGAGGCGCGCATTGCCGCGGCTTCGGCCGCCCACGACGGTGCGGCCGAAGCCGAAGCGCACGCCGCCTTTGCCGACGCCGACGGTTACACCGCCCCGGCGCGCGCCGAAGCGCTGCTGCTCGGTCTGGGTTTCACGATGGACCAGACCCGCCAGCCGGTCGCCAGCTTCTCGGGCGGCTGGCGCATGCGCCTGAACCTGGCCCAGGCGCTGATGTGCCGCTCCGACCTGCTGCTGCTCGACGAACCCACGAACCACCTGGACCTGGACGCCATCGTCTGGCTCGAAGACTGGCTGCATCGCTATCCCGGCACGCTCATCGTGATCTCGCACGACCGCGAATTCCTCGATTCGGTCTGCAATGTCACGCTGCATCTGGAAAACCAGCAGATCAAGCGCTACGGCGGCAATTACTCGCAGTTCGAGATCCTGCGCGCGCAACAGATCGCGCTCCAGCAGAGCGCGTTCGAGAAGCAGCAGCGCACCGTCGCTCACCTGCAAAGCTTCATCGACCGTTTCAAGGCGCAGGCCACCAAGGCACGCCAGGCGCAAAGCCGCGTCAAGGCGCTGGAGAAGATGGAGCTGATCGCGCCCGCGCACGCCACCTCGCCGTTCACGTTCGAATTCCGCACGCCCGATTCCGCGCCCAATCCCATGCTGGTGATGGACCGCGTGCGCTGCGGCTATCGCGCTGAAGACGGCAGCGAAACGCCCATCGTCGAAGGCGTCGCGCTGTCGATCCAGAATGGTCAGCGCATTGGCCTGCTCGGGGCGAATGGCCAGGGCAAGTCGACGCTCATCAAGACCCTCGCCGCCACGCTCGCGCCGCTTTCGGGCGAATTGCGCACCGGCAAGGGCCTGCAGATTGGCTATTTCGCGCAGCATCAGCTTGAAACGCTGCGTCCGGCCGACACGCCGCTCCAGCATCTCGCGCGCCTCGCGCCCGACACGCGCGAACAGGAACTGCGCGACTTCCTCGGCGGCTTCAATTTCCCCGGCGAGATGGCGACCGCGCCCATCGCCCCGTTCTCGGGTGGCGAAAAGGCGCGCCTGGCGCTGGCGCTCATCATCTGGCAAAAGCCCAATCTGCTGCTGCTCGACGAACCGACCAATCACCTGGACCTCGAAACGCGCCACGCGCTCACGATGGCGCTCGCGCAGTTCGAAGGCACGCTGATTCTGGTCTCGCACGACCGGCATCTGCTGCGCGCCACCACGGACCAGTTCATGCTGGTCGCAAAGCACCGCCTGCAGCCGTTCGACGGCGACCTGGACGATTACCGCGACTGGCTGCTCCAGCACGCCGCGGAACAACGCGCGGCACTCAAGGCGGCGGCCGTCGGCACGGCGAATGCGGCTGCGGGTGTCGATGACGGCGTGAACCGCAAGGAGCAGCGCCGTCAGGAAGCGGAAACGCGCCAGCGTCTCGGACACCTGAAAAAGCCCTTGCAGCAAAAGATCGCCAAAATCGAAAAAGAGATGGACGCGCTCAACACGGAAAAGAGCACACTGGACGCGTTTGTCGCCGATCCAGCCAGCTACGAGGCCGCGCAAAAGAGCAAGCTGACCGAATCGATCCGGCGTCAGGCCGAAGTTCAGTCGCGCCTCGAAGCGCTCGAAGCCGACTGGCTCGAAGCCCACGAGGAACTTGAGCAGATCGGCTGATCGTCCGGTCGCCTTTTTGCTGCCTCTCGCAACTTTCGCCAGCGCATCGTCAGGAGCCAACCGAGTGTCGACACCCGCCGCATTGCAGGGCCTACGCGTTCTCGATCTGACCCGGCTTTTACCCGGGCCCGTAGCCACGTTGCGCCTTGCGGAAATGGGCGCGGACGTGCTCAAGATCGAGCCGCCCGGCGCTGGCGATGCGTCGCGCACCATGATGCAGAACACGGCCGATGAACTCGCGGGGCGTCCCGGCGCGTTCTACCGGCTGGTGAATCGCGGCAAGCGCGAGACGCGGCTCGACCTGAAATCCGAAAGCGGCCGCGCCGTGCTGCTGGCGCTCGCACGCGACGCCGACGTGCTGGTCGAGAGCTTCCGGCCCGGTGTGATGGACCGGCTCGGCGTGGGTTACGAGACACTGCGCGCGGCCAACCCCAAGCTCGTCTATTGTGCGATCACGGGTTACGGCACGAACAGCCCGTTCTCGGAGCGCGCGGGCCACGACATCAACTACATCGCCTATGCGGGCGTGCTCGATCAGATCGCCGGGCGCGACGGCGCGCCAGTGCTGCCGAATTTCCAGATCGCCGATCTGCTCGGCGGCGCGCTGTCCGCCGTCACGCAAATCCTCGCGGCGCTCTGGCAGGTGTCGCGCGGCGGCGAAGGCCGTTTCGTCGATATCTCGATGGCGCGCGAATCGCATGTCAACAACGTGGTCGCGCAAGTGGCGCTCGCCAACGACGACGCAGCGGCGCTGCAGCCCGGCGGCGGTTTGCTGAACGGCGGCGTGCCTTGCTACAACCTGTATCGCACCCAGGACGACCGCTGGCTCGCGGTTGGCGCGCTCGAACTCAAGTTCTGGCAGGCGCTGTGCACCGCGCTCGGTCGCGAAGACTGGGCGCAGCGCCACTGGAGTCTGGGCCAGGCGATCGGCGGATCGGACGCGGCCTCGCTCACACGCGAACTGGGCGCGCTGATCGCCTCCGAAACGCTGCAAACCTGGATCGACCGGCTGGAAGTGATCGACTGTTGCGTGTCGCCGGTGCTCAAACCCGGCGAGGCCGCCAATCATCCGCTCTTCAACGCCGAGGTGTTGCAGGCCTTGCTCGACGATATCGAGGCACAGCGCCAGGCCACCGCTCAGCCACCGGCAAGCGTGGCGCGTTTGCCCATGGGAAATACGTCGGCCGCTCCCGCCGTTTCGCCGACCAGCGCGCATCCGCAGGCAGGCCAGGGCGGCAAGAAGCCGTTCAACTATGGCCCGTGGGGCTGAGTCGGACTAAGTCAGTCTGAATCGCGCTGAGAAGCCAGGCAGAAAATCCGCCGACAAAAACAGCAATGGGCGCATCGTGCGCCCATTGTCTTGTCAGCTTCTGGAAAACCGCGCGCCTAGCGTCGCGGCAAGGTCTGGCGCGGTGCGCGCTCGTCGTCATAAAGCACGTGCTTGCGGCCTTCGATATGGTGGGAGATGGTGCTGCGCACCTGCGCGGCGGTCACATTGCCGGCGACCACCTGACGCGAGATGCGGCCGTCGCCGTCGATCCATTCGACGATGCGGCAACTGCTGCCCCAAGGCTGCATGAGCGGCTCGGAGACCCGGCAGCCGCGCACGACGATCGAACTGCCGCCAATGGACGTTTCTGTCTGTTTCAAAGTCGCTATCCTTTCCGCTGAATGCGGGGTTGCTCATTCGGGCAAGGATAGGGAAATCGCAAAACTTTCTGGTTACAGCGCGCGCCAGGGTTGTTACTAATCATTACGCGCCAGACCGCGCCTGCGCAAGGCATTTCCGGCGCCCGGACAACGCTTACTCGAACTCGCGCACGCGATCGATCGCCTCTTCAATCCGCTCGACGGCGATCACATTCAAACCTTCGATTGGCTGTTTCGGCGCGTTGGCGCGGGGAATCAGCGCACAGGTAAAACCAAGCTTCGCGGCTTCCTTCAGACGATCCTGGCCGCGCGGCGAGGGTCGGATCTCACCCGCCAGCCCGACTTCACCGAAAACGATCAGACCCTTTGGCAACGCCTTGTTACGCATCGAGGAATGAATGGACAGCAGCACGGCCAGATCCGCCGCCGGTTCGGTGATCTTCACGCCGCCCACCGCGTTGAGGAACACGTCCTGATCGAAGCAGGCGATGCCCGCGTGACGGTGCAACACCGCTAGCAGCAGCGCGAGGCGGTTCTGCTCAAGACCCACGGCCAGGCGGCGCGGGTTAGGCACCTGCGCCGTATCGACCAGCGCCTGCACTTCCACCAGCAGCGGCCGCGAGCCTTCCTGCGTCACCATCACGCAGGAACCCGGCACGCTCTGTTCGTGCTGCGACAGAAACAGAGCGGAAGGATTCGCCACACCGCGTAAGCCTTTTTCCGTCATCGCGAACACGCCGAGTTCGTTGACCGCGCCAAAGCGGTTCTTGAACGCGCGCACCAGACGGAACGACGAATGCGTGTCGCCCTCGAAGTACAGCACCGTATCGACGATATGTTCCAGCACGCGCGGCCCGGCGAGGTTGCCCTCCTTTGTGACGTGCCCGACCATGATGATCGACGTGCCCGACTGCTTGGCAATGCGCGTGAGTTGCGCCGCGCATTCACGCACTTGCGCGACCGAGCCAGGCGCGGACGTCAGCGCTTCGGAATAGATGGTCTGGATCGAGTCGATCACGGCGACGTCGGGCTTCTCGGCTTCGATGGTCGCCTGGATTTTTTCGAGCTGGATTTCGGCGAGGAGCTGAAGATCGTTCATCTTCGAGCCTTGCTCCAGCAGCCCAAGCCGTTGCGCGCGCAACGCAATCTGCGCGGCGGATTCCTCGCCGCTCACATAGAGCGAGCGACGGTCGGCGGCAATTTCCGCGAGCGATTGCAGCAGCAGCGTCGACTTGCCGATGCCCGGATCGCCGCCGATCAACACTACGCCGCCCGCAACGAGACCGCCGCCCAGCACGCGATCGAATTCGCCGATGCCCGAGGTGAAGCGCGGCACATCCGAGGCTTCGATATCGGCTAGGCGACGCACCGGCGCGCTCTTGGCGAGCGCCTGAAAACGATGGTTGCCGGCCGGCTCCGCGACGCTTTCCACCAGTGTGTTCCATGCGTTGCACGCGGGACATTGCCCTTGCCACTTGTGCACCTGCCCGCCGCATTCGGTGCAGATATAGACCGTCTTCGCCTTCGCCATGCCTGTTTTGTACCGCTCGCTGATGCGTTTATATAGAGATCAATCGGGAAAAAAGAGGCGCTTATTCCGCGCGCACCGGCACACGCGGTGCAACCGCGCACATCAACTCGTAGCCGATGGTGCCGCAGGACGCCGCCACGTCATCGATCGGCAGATTTGCGCCCCACAGTTCGACGCGCGTGCCCATGCCCGCTTGCGGAACCGGCGTGAGATCGACGGTAATCATGTCCATCGAGACGCGTCCGACGATGCGCGTGCGCACGCCATCGACGATCACGGGCGTGCCTTCGGGCGCGATGCGCGGATAGCCGTCCGCGTAACCGCAGGCGACCACGCCGATGCGCATGGTCTTGCGCGCCGTGAAGGTCGAACCGTAGCCGACGGTCTGGCCTTCCGCCACGGTCTGCGTGCCGATGATTTCCGAGGCGAGCGTCATGGCCGGCTGCAGGCCGGTGCCATCGAGCGCCGTTGCCACGCCCGAAGGCGACGCACCATACAGAATGATGCCGGGACGCACCCAGTCGAAATGCGACGTCGGATGCCAGAGCGTGGCCGCCGAATTCGCGAGGCTGCGCGTGCCCGCGATGCCTTGCGCGCCGCGCTCGAATGCTTCCATTTGCTCGGCGATGCCGCGCGGGGCGTCGGCGTCCGAAAAGTGCGTCATCAGCGTGATCTGGCCAATGCCGGGACAGGCGCGCGCGCGCTCCCAGGCGGCGCGGTATTTCTCAGGCGAATAACCTAGCCGGTTCATGCCGCTATTCATCTTGAGCTGCACGTTGACCGGCTTCGAAAGGCGCGCCATTTCCAGCATGCGCATCTGCTCGTCGCAATGCACGACCGTCGTGAGGCTGTAGCGATCGATCACGTCGATGTCGGTCGGCCGGAAAAAGCCTTCGAGCAGCAGGATCGGACCGGCCCAGCCGAGTTCACGCAGTTTCACCGCTTCTTCGAGATCGAGCAGACCGAAACCGTCGGTTGCGCGCAGACCCGGAAAAGCGCGCGCGAGCCCGTGGCCGTAGGCGTTGGCCTTGACGACGGCCCAGATTTTCGACTTTGGCGCGTATTTCCGGACGACGGAGAGATTATTGGCGAGGGCGGCGGTATGGATCGTGGCTGAGAGGGGGCGCGGCATGGGAGTTTTTTCGCAAAGACGCTTTCGAATCAGGAGCTTACAGGGTGTTTTCAGCGCCCGGCAGGCCCGCCAGGTGGGCGGTCAAGGAATGTGCTAGTCCGAATACAGCTATTTTCGTGATATAAAGCCCTGCGCACAACCCATTTCGAACGTAATAAGCCCGGATGCCTCCACCCGTCCGGGGCGGACGGACCGCAGCGAGGACAGCATCGCATCAGATGAAAAAAGGCTTTTACACCATCATGGCCGCGCAGTTTTTTTCGTCGTTGGCCGACAATGCGCTCCTCATCGCTGCGATTGCACTGCTGAAAGACCTCCACGCTCCGAACTGGATGACGCCGCTGCTCAAGCTGTTCTTCGTCCTGTCCTACGTCGTTCTTGCCGCCTTCGTCGGCGCCTTCGCTGATTCGCGCCCCAAAGGGCGCGTCATGTTCATCACCAATACCATTAAGGTTGTCGGCTGCGCCATGATGCTGGCCGGCACGCATCCGCTATTGGCCTATGGCGTGGTGGGTTTTGGCGCGGCGGCCTATTCGCCGGCCAAGTACGGCATTCTCACCGAACTACTCCCGCCTGAGCGCCTCGTCGCCGCCAATGGCTGGATCGAGGGCACCACGGTCGGTTCGATCATTCTCGGCACGGTATTGGGCGGCGCGCTGATCAGCCCGCACATCGCCGCGCACGTAATCCGCCACACGCCCGCCTCGATCAACACCCCCGCCGAAGCCGCGATGCTCGTGATCATGGGCATCTATGTGATCGCCGCTCTCTTCAATCTGCGTATTCCCGATACCGGCGCGCGCTATCCGCGCCAGGAACACGGGGTATTCCGCCTCATCACCGATTTCGCCGACTGTTTCAACACGCTCTGGCACGACAAGCTCGGGCAGATTTCGCTTGCCGTGACGACGCTGTTCTGGGGCGCGGGCGCGACGCTGCAATTCATCGTGCTCAAATGGGCCGAAGTGTCGCTGGGCATGTCGCTGTCCGAAGGGGCGGTGTTGCAGGCCGTGGTGGCCGTGGGCGTGGCCGCGGGCGCAATGATCGCCGCCGCACGCATTCCACTGAAGAAATCGCTCTCCGTGCTGCCGGTCGGCATCATGATGGGTATCGCCGTGATGATCATGGCGTTCTACACGCGCAATCTGTTTCCGCCGCATTGGGGTCTGCATATCGGCCATATGCGCGTGCCGGGTTATCTGCTGCTCGCGTATCTGTTCCTGATGGTGGTGGGCGCGCTCTCTGGTTTCTTCGTCGTGCCGATGAACGCCCTGCTCCAGCATCGCGGCCACGTGCTGCTTTCCGCCGGTCATTCGATCGCCGTGCAGAATTTCAACGAGAACCTCTCGGTGCTCGTGATGCTGTGCCTCTACGCCGTGCTGGTCTGGCTCGACGTGCCGGTCGCCATCGTGATCGTGCTGTTCGGCACCTTCGTCTGCCTCATGATGTGGCTCGTGATGCGCCGTCATCAGGCCAATCAACGCGCGTTCGACTCCGTCGCGCTGATCGGCGAAAATCACCGGCATTGATGGCGGCGGCGCGCACCGCAATGCCGCGCGCGCCGTCATTCACCGCTCATTCGCCAACCCGACTCTTTCCAGCGCCAGCGCAAACGCGGCCTCGACACCGAAGCCCCGCGCGCGGCGCGTTCGCGACGCTGACATGACCACTCCGATCTCCAACGTCCTCACCATCGCCGGTTCCGACTCCGGCGGCGGCGCGGGCATCCAGGCCGACCTCAAGGCGTTCTCCGCGCTCGGCGCCTATGGCGCGAGCGTCATCACCGCGCTCACGGCGCAGAACACGCGTGGCGTCACCGCGATCCACGCGCCCGATCCCGCTTTCGTGACCGCGCAACTCGACGCCGTATTCGACGATATCCGCATCGACGCCGTGAAGATCGGCATGCTCGCCAATGCGCCAATCGTGCGCGCGGTCGCCGATGCGCTGCGCCGCCACAAGCCGACGCGCATCGTGCTCGATACGGTGATGATTTCGAAGAGCAATCACGCGCTGCTCGCGCCCGAGGCCGTGGCCGCGCTGCGCGAGGAATTGCTGCCGCTCGCGGGCATCGTCACGCCGAATCTGCCGGAAGCGGCGGCGCTGCTGGGCGTGGAGCCCGCCACCGACGAAGCCGCGATGGTCGAGCAAGGCGAGGCGCTGCGCGCGCTCGGTGCGCAGGCGGTGTTGATGAAAGGCGGCCACTTGGGCAGCGCCGACAGCCCCGACTGGCTGATCGAAGCCGCCGGCACCTTGCGGCTGGGCGGCCCGCGCATTCCGGTGACGAACACTCATGGCACCGGCTGCACCCTGTCTTCGGCGATTGCCGCGCTGTGGCCGCAGCAGCCGACGCTCGCGGATGCCGTCGCGCAGGCCAAGACGTATCTGACGGGCGCGCTCGAAGCGAGCGACAGGCTCGACGTGGGTCACGGCGTCGGCCCCGTGCATCACTTCTGGCGGTGGTGGTAAGCCGTTTGCCTTACTGGCGCGCGTAGGCCCGCGCTCGCTCCGGCCAGTCGTCCGGGACGATGAAGCCGCGCGAGCGCTCCACGTAACCGCCCGTCCCATCGGCGGCAAAAGCAGCGACCATCGCCGGCTCATGGGGGCGCGCGAGATTCGCGAAAAGCGCGCCGGGATCGGATGGTCCATCCACCTCTGTGAGCGACGCCTTGGCGGCTGCATCGCGGCCGCTTTCCTGAGGCTCGCTGACTTGGCTGTTAGTTGCGATAGAAGGCCGACACGGAAGATGACGCGGTGCGAGCCATGTCAGCCTCGGCAGCACGCTCCAGCCATCGACGTTCGAACGCTGCGCGAAAGCCATCCAGTCGGCGTGCGTCACCCACCAGCCGCGGCCGTGCGCCTGCGTCAATTCCGGCGCATCCACCGAGTGCCCATCGGCGCGATAGAACAGCCATCCTTTGATGAACATCTGCGCGTGCCACGGCCCCGCAAAGCCCAGCGATGCAAACTCGGGCCGCTCGCTCAATCGCAATTGATGGTCGCGCAGATGCGCAAATTTCAGATCGAGGCGGTCACGCAGATTCGGCCCGACGTAATCCGCGAGCCGTGAGACTTCTCCCTCGGGCGCGCCTGCATGCAGAAAGCACTTCACCGCGAGCTCCCAGTGCAGGCGCTCGCCCGCATCGGTCTCAAGCAGGAAATCGCACTCGCCTATCGTCCTGCCCTCGCCGCGCAGCGCGACGTTCGCGGCAATCAGGCGCGCATGCGGCGCGTTCTCCAGATACCAGGCGAGCAAGGTTTCGGCGTAGCGGCCAAGACGCGTGATGCGCGCACCGGCTAACACTTCATGCAGGCAGGAAGGTTCGCGATCGAGTTGCGCAAGCCACGCGATGACGCGCTCCATGCCCGCGTCGCTCGACCACGTTTGGGCGACCGGCATGTGCGGCTGGGCGCGCAACAGATCGGCGCTGAATAGCAACCATGCGAGGTCGCGCACGGCGGGATCGGCATAACGGTCAACCACCGATTCCGCGAGCGGCCCGCCTTGATCGTCTCGCACGGGCCGCGCGGTGCTCATTGGCCGCCGCCCGCCGCGCGCCAGGTATCGCGCGCGAGGCACAGATCGGTCCAGGCCTTCGACTTGTCCTGCAAGCTGCGCAGCAGATACGCCGGGTGATACGTGACGATTACCGGCACGCCTTCGTACTCGTGCACGCGCCCGCGCAACGACGCGATGCTGTTACCGGTCTTGAGCAGGCTTTGCGCGGCGAAGCGCCCCATCGCGACGATGATCTTCGGCTTCACCAGCGCGACCTGGCGTTGCAGATACGGCTCGCAGCGCGCCACTTCGTCCGGCTCCGGATTGCGGTTGCCCGGCGGCCGGCACTTGATCACGTTGGCGATATAGACGTTCTCGCCGCGCGCCAGCGTGAGCGAGCGCAGCATGTTGTCGAGCAGTTTGCCCGCCTGGCCAACGAAGGGCTCGCCCTGGCGATCTTCATTCTCACCCGGCGCTTCGCCGATCAGCATCCATTCGGCTTCGCGGTCACCCACGCCGAACACGGTATTGGTGCGCTTCTCGCACAGGCGGCAACGCGTGCACGACGCGACGCGCTCGGCGAGCGATTCCCAGTCGAGCGTGGCGACGTCGTCGCGCGGCGCGCGGACCGGTTCGACGTCATGCGGCAGCACCGGTTCGGCGACAGAGTCGAACCAGGCGAAATCGTCTTCGGTGAACGGCGGCGGTTCGTCGGATGCGGCCGGTGCGGGCTTCGCGGGCGCCACACGTTGCGGCTGGACGCGCGGCGCTTCTTCCGGCGCGAAAGCGTCTTCGGCGCGGGCCTTCGGCGGCGCGGCGCGCTCGATAACCGGCGCGGGCGTGGCGGCGGCTGGGCGGGCGACCGCGGGCTGCGCGGCGACCGTAACCTCAACCTCGGCTTCGGCCTCGGCGGCCACGCTCGCAACCGCCGCTTCCGGCGCAACCACCGTCACGCCCTTGCGCACCCAGCGCGGCGCGAGCCCCAATTCTTCCAGCGCGATCTCATCGAGCGGCATCCGCGCCCTCCAGTGCAAAAGAAAAACGCATCACGATCGCGTCTTCGCGGCTGTGATGGCGGGCCGGATAGTAATTCTTGCGGCGTCCGATGGTGACAAAACCAAACTGTTCGTACAGGCGGATGGCCCGATGATTGGACGGACGCACTTCGAGCAGCAGCCCTTCGAGCCCCTGCACCCGTGCAATGCGCACGCCTTCGCGCAACAGCGCGAGGCCGGCGCCCACGCCCTGCGCCTGCGGCGCGACGCACAGGTTGAGCAGATGCATCTCGTCGACCACCGGCATCAGCACGCTATAGCCGATCAGCGTGCCCGTCACGTGACGCATGCAGATGCCGTAGTAACCGTTGCGCAGCGAGTCTTCGAAGTTGCCACGCGACCACGGGAATTCATAGGCGGACTTCTCAATGACGACGACCTCGTCGAGATCGCTCTCCGTCATCTGCGAGAGATAGCGGTCGGTCATCAGCACGCCGCTCATCGGCCGCCCTCTTGAGCGTCGCTGCGTGCGTCTTTTTCCGCCTTGGCCGCCATGCGTTCGGCGGTGGTCTGCGCGACCTTGTTGCGCACGTATTCGGGCGCGGCCTGATCGGCGGGCAGCGTGCGGCCCGCACGGAAGGCGCGCAGCGCGGCATGGGCGAGCGGCACGGCGTGCGGCAGCGCTTCGGCGTCGATCGTGCGAGCGGCTGCAGAAGCCGCCAGCCGCGCGCCGAAGGCCGCTGCGGCGTTACCGGCCAGCGTGAACGGCTGATCGGGTGCGACGATCGCTTCGGGCGCGTCGAGCGAAGCGCCCTGGAGCGTGCGCCAGTCGCCAGCCACGCCTGCCGAGGCATCCCACACGTAATCGGCCCAATAGGCTTCGTCCATACGCGCATCGAGCGCCGACAGCACGCGAGTCGCCGCAGGATCGCGCAGGCGCGCGCTTTCCGCGCACACGAGCAGCGTGCTCACCGGCACCACGGGAATATCGAGCCCAAACGCCAGGCCTTGCGCGACGCCCGTCGCGGTCCGCAAGCCGGTGAAGGAACCGGGGCCGGAACCGAACGCAATCGCGTCGCAGTCGGCGAGCGTGAGTCCCGCTTCGGCGAGCAGTTCGCCGATGGCGGGCAGCAGGCGCGTGCTGGAAACCGCGCCGGTAGCTTCGTGGCGCACCCAGACCTGCGGCTCTGGCAGTGCGGGTGACGTGAGCGCGGATTGGGCGTCTTGGGGCGCTTCGGCGCGAAGCAGCGCGACCGAGCAGTATTCGGTCGAAGTATCGAGGGCAAGCAGGACGATTTCAGTCATGACCGCTATTGTAATGCGCCGTTCCCGCGCAGTCGCCGCCTGGGCATGTCTCGTGCACCCGCGGCGCGTGCCCGGCTAGAGTGGAGGAATCGTTCCAGCCCTGGGCGGGATCATTACCATCGTGCACTGGTAGGATCGTTATGCTGAATTCGATACCCCAGTGGAGAAAATAATCATGAGCGATGTCAACGCCCAATTTGCGCAAGCCCAGGAAGACGTCCAGCAACTCACGGAGCGACCGGGCAACCTGACGCTGCTGCGTCTGTACGCCCTGTTCAAGCAGGCCACCGAAGGCGATGTTCACGGCGACAAGCCGGGCTTCACCGACATTGTCGGCAAATACAAGTACGACGCCTGGGCCGCGCTGCAAGGCACCGCCGAAGACACGGCGAAGACGCAGTATGTCGAGCTGGTCGAATCGCTCAAGAGCGGCGCGACGACCTGACGATCGCTCCCTTTTTTATCGCAGCAACCGATCAGCAGCGCCGCACCCACCGGCCATCTGCCTGATCCCTCCCTCGTGCCTTGCGTCAGGCTGTCGCAGGGTACGAGGGATTACATTAGCTGGCGCAGCGCAACAAAACGAGATACAATGCCTGCTGCGTTGCGCTCCGGTCGCCTGTGCGATCAGCAATACGCCTCGTAGCGTTAAGCTCCAATCCAGTTTAGAACCTGTCCCCCCCTGCCGTGGCCCTGCTTCCGGGCCGTCAAGATTCAGGCTGGCGACTGGCCAATCCCGGCTAGAGTCGCACCCAAAACAGCTTCTAACGAAAAAATCCGCCCTTTCGTGGTGCGGATTGCCCCCGTTTTTCGATTTGTTCGCAAAATCAGACGACTTGGGTATGCCGATTGGCGCCGACGTTCTATTTCCTGTGTACCAAGGATTTTCATGACTTCGAGCAATACCCAAAGCCCCCTCGACGCGATCGCTAACGACGCCCTCGGTCTCGACGCTGCTGCCGCCGCTTCCACGGAAGCCCCCGCGCAAGCCGCCGACGCACCCGCAGGTCCGACGTTCGAATCGCTCGGTCTGTCGCCGGAGATCGTCTCCGCGCTGATCGCAGCGGGCTATAAGGCTCCGACGCCCGTGCAGGAACGCGCCATTCCTGCCGGCATCGCGGGCCGCGACCTGCTGGTCTCCAGCCCGACCGGTTCGGGCAAGACCGCAGCCTTCATGCTGCCGGCGATCGAGCGCTTCGCGCAGATCCAGAAGGCACAAGCCGCACAACCGCGTGAGCCGCGTCCGCAAGGCGAAGGCCAGCAAGGCCGCTCGCGCCGTCCGCAACAACCGGTTGCCCGTCCGGGCCTGCTCGTGCTCACGCCGACGCGTGAACTCGCCATGCAGGTGACGACGGCTGCCGCAACCTACGGCAAGCATCTGCGCCGTCTGCGCACCGTCAGCATTCTGGGCGGCGTGGCGTACGGTCAACAGCTGATGCTGCTCGCGAAGAACCCCGAGATTCTCGTGGCGACGCCGGGCCGTCTGCTCGACCACCTCGAACGCGGCCGTATCGATCTGTCCGAACTCAAGATGCTCGTGCTCGACGAAGCCGACCGCATGCTGGACATGGGCTTCATCGACGACATCGACACGATCGTCGCCGCAACGCCGGAAACGCGTCAAACGATGCTGTTCTCGGCTACGCTCGACGGCAAGATCGCCGCTGTGACGGGCCGTCTGCTGAAGGATCCGGAGCGTATCGAGATCGTCCGCAAGGTCGAAGCCGCTTCGAACATCGCGCAAACCGTGCACTACGTGGACGACCGCGATCACAAGGATCGTCTGCTCGACCACCTGCTGCGCGACGAAAAGCTCGACCAGGCAGTCGTGTTCACGGCCACCAAGATGGACGCCGACCAACTCGCCGGCAAGCTGGCCGACGCAGGCTTCGAAACCGCCGCCCTGCACGGCGACCTGCCGCAAGGCGCGCGTAACCGCACGATCCGTGCGCTGCGCGAGCGTCGCGTGCGCGTGCTGGTGGCAACGGACGTCGCCGCTCGCGGTATCGACATCCCGGGCATCACGCACGTGTTCAACTACGACCTGCCGAAGTTCGCGGAAGACTACGTCCACCGTATCGGCCGTACCGGTCGTGCTGGCCGTTCGGGCACCGCAGTGAGCCTCGTGCATCACGCCGAGCAAGGCGCGCTCAAGCGCATCGAGCGCTTCGTGCGCGGCACGCTGCCGGTCAACGTCGTCGAAGGTTTCGAGCCGCGCAAGGCGCCGCCCGCAAACCGTGGCTTTGGCGGCCGTGGCCGTCCGGGCGGCGGCAACGGCGGTGGCCGTCGCTTCGGCAACGGCGGCGGCAAGCCGGGTGGCTACGGCAACAACCGTGGCGGCGAGCGCAGCTTCGGCGATCGCAGCAACAACGGCGGCAATGGTGGCGAGCGCAGCTACGGCGACCGTAACAACAACGGCGGCGACCGCAACGGCAACAGCTGGGGCAACCGCTCGGAAAACTCGCGCGGCGGCTACGGCCAGCGTGAAGGCGGCTACGGCGCACAGCGTCGCGAAGGCGGCGATCGTGGCGGCTACGGCCAGCCGCGTGGCGAAGGCTTCGGCAATCGTTCGCGTGAAGGCTTCGGCGGCGGCGCACGTCGCAACGACGGCCCGCGCGTTCGTCGCGACAGCTAAGCCCTGCAATGGCTCGACGATGCAGGCGGAATGAAGATTCCGCCTGTCTCACCCGAGTCACGATCGGCAGATAGAAAGACCGGTGCCCAGGCACCGGTTTTTTTTCGTCTGCGCGCCGCGTTTCACGATGCGGGAAATTTTTTTGCGTGGTAAAAAATCGTGCTGCGTGGCACAAACCTGCCTGTTGCAAGATGAAAAATGCCGTTTCCCAATGCGAAACGCATCAATTAAATACTTGAATTTATTGAATTAAAAAACAAACAATTGACCCATTGCCGGTCTGTTGCAGAGCGATCGATTTGCCTAGACTCTTATATAAGAGTTCGCGAACCGAAACGCTCCGAGCACCACACCGCGCCACACGCTTCGCGAAGTTCATCAGTCCAGCAGTTCCGATCAGCGGTTCACCTATCCGGTAATCAGCACATAGAAGGAGCTCACCATGTCGACCCGTCAACAGCAAGCACAGCAGCTTCAGCAGCAATGGGACACCGATCCGCGCTGGAAAGGCATCAAGCGTAATTACACGGCTGAAGACGTGGTCCGTCTGCGCGGCTCGATCCAGCCTGAACATACGCTGGCGAAGCAAGGCGCAGACAAGCTCTGGCATGGCGTGAATAACGAACCCTTCATCAACGCGCTGGGCGCCCTCACCGGCAACCAGGCGATGCAGCAGGTGAAGGCCGGCCTCAAGGCGATCTATCTGTCGGGCTGGCAGGTCGCGGGCGATGCGAACCTGGCGGGCGAAATGTATCCCGACCAGTCGCTCTACCCCGCCAATTCGGTGCCGCAGGTGGTCAAGCGCATCAACAACACGCTCACGCGCGCCGACCAGATCCAGTGGTCCGAAGGCAAGAATCCGGGCGACGAAGGCTACGTCGACTATTTCCAGCCGATCGTGGCCGATGCCGAAGCGGGCTTTGGTGGCGTGCTCAACGCGTTCGAGCTGATGAAGGCGATGATCGAAGCGGGCGCGGCCGGCGTGCATTTCGAAGACCAGCTGGCTTCGGTCAAGAAGTGCGGCCACATGGGTGGCAAGGTGCTGGTGCCGACGCGCGAAAACGTCGCCAAGCTGACCGCCGCGCGCCTGGCCGCCGACGTCTGCGGCGTGCCGACCGTCCTGCTCGCCCGCACCGACGCCGAAGCCGCCGACCTCGTGACGTCCGACATCGACGACAACGATCGCCCGTTCCTCACCGGCGAGCGCACGGTCGAAGGCTTTTTCCGCACGCGCAACGGGCTCGAACAGTCGATCTCGCGCGGCCTCGCCTACGCGCCGTACGCCGACATGATCTGGTGCGAAACCGGCAAGCCGGATCTGGAGTTCGCGAGGCAGTTCGCGGAAGCGATCCACAAGGAATTCCCGGGCAAGCTGCTGTCGTACAACTGCTCGCCGTCGTTCAACTGGAAGAAGAATCTCGACGACGCGACCATCGCCAAATTTCAGCGCGAACTGGGCGCAATGGGCTACAAGTTCCAGTTCATCACGCTGGCCGGCTTCCACTCGCTGAATTACTCGATGTTCAACCTCGCGCACGGCTATGCGCGTCAGAACATGAGCGCTTTCGTCGAGTTGCAACAGGCTGAGTTCGCCGCCGCGGAAAAGGGTTTCACCGCCGTGAAGCATCAGCGCGAAGTGGGCACGGGTTATTTCGACGCCGTGACGCAGACGGTCGAGCGTAATGCGTCGACCACCGCGCTGCACGGTTCGACCGAAGACGAGCAGTTCTTCGACCAGAAAGACGAGCCGAACCAGAAGGTGGCGTAAGCGCAGGACAGCGCTAGCTTAGGGGCGCGCTGTCCCTGTGCGGGCTCAAAGGTGTTGTTGTTTCAACGTGGCAGGCGGCAACGGTGGCCGGCGTGCGGTCCTTGGCGGGACGCGACGGCTGCTGTTGCCGTTGTAGTTGCCCGAGTCTGGATCAGCGATACACGATCACCGGAATCTTCGTATGGGTGAGCACGCGCTGCGTTTCGCTGCCGATCAGCAGGCTGCCCAGTCCGCGCCGCCCATGCGAGGCCATGAAGATGACATCGCAGGCGCAGTTTTCGGCGGCTTCGATGATGCCGAGGTAAGGCGAGGGATGCACGCTGACGCAACTATCGCACTCCACGCCAGCACTGCGCGCGGCCTCCTCCACCTCGTCCAGATGCGCGCGCGCTTCGCGCTCGCTGCGCGTCTGGAAATCGCCGGGCAATTCGATCACGACATCGGCGTAAGGCGAGTACGGATATTGCGGCAAGCAGGCGTAGGCCGTGATGCGCGCGCCCACCGTGCGCGCCAGATCGATCGCGCCGTCGATGGCCTTTTTCGACAGATCCGAGCCGTCGGTCGGAACGAGGATGTGCTTGAACATGGCGCCCTCCGTGTTCGTCAGGGGCTGTGGGCTTGCCTCATTTCGATTGTAGTGCGCGAAGAAGCGCCAAAAGACGGGCCTACGGGCTTCTCCGCATAGTGAAAACGCGCGGTTCGGCGAGGTTCAGCGCGCCGAACAATTCAGTCCTGCCCCCAGTAACCCGGTTGGCCGTAGGTATGCTTGAGATAGTCCAGAAAGAGGCGCACCCGCAGCGGCAGATGACGGCGCTGCGGAAACACGGCATGGATGCCGATGGGCGGCGCGGCGTAGGCGTCGAGCACGCTCGCGAGCCGGCCCGCAGCAATATCGTCGCCGACTTCCCACCACGAGCGCCACGCCAGACCGTGACCGTCGAGACACCACTCGTGCAGCACCGCGCCGTCCGAGCACTCCATCGTGCCGGACACGCGGATCTGCACGACTTTGCCCTCTTCCTGGAAGGTCCAGCCGCGCTGCTGGTTCAGGCTCGCGCCGAACGCGAGACAGTTATGGCGCGCGAGATCGGCGGGCGTATCGGGCGCACCGCGACGCGACAGATAGGCGGGCGACGCCACCACCACGCGCCGGTTTTCGCCGAGCTTGAGCGAGACCAGCGACGAGTCGGGCAATTCGCCCAGCCGCACCGCGCAATCGAAGCCTTCGTTGACCAGATCGACGAGACGGTCGGACAGATCGAGCGTGATCGTCACATCCGGATGCGCGGTGGTGAAATCGGGCACGAGCGGCGCGACGTGACGACGCCCGAAACCCGCCGGTGCGGACACGCGCAGGTGCCCGCTCGCCTTCACGCCACCCGCCGAAACGCTGGCCTCCGCATTCTGCAGTTCGTGGATGATGCGCTGGCAATCCTCAAGGAACGCCGAGCCTTCGAAGGTGAGCGTGAGGCGGCGCGTGGTGCGCACCAGCAGCTTCACGCCCAGGCGCTCTTCCAGCGCGTCGATACGCCTGCCGATGATCGCGGGCGCGACGCCCTCGGCCTGGGCGGCGGCGGAAAGGCTGCCTTTCGCCGCAACGGTGGCGAAGGTTTCGATCTGTTTGAAGCGGTCCATGAGCGCGCCTTCGGCATAAAACACGAGTTCGGCGCACAGATTAGGTGGGTAAAAGTAAAAGATCAAGTGATCGTTGCCGACTTTTTCCACCATTGCACTCATGAATACAATACTCCTCGACCTCTGATGATGGAGTGCAAGGCTATGTCGGCCACAACGACAATCCACAATCCCAAGGCAGTGATCTTCGACGCGTACGGCACGCTGTTCGACGTGCATTCGGTCGTCGCGGCCGCCGAACAGATGTTCCCCGCTCACGGCGAGGCGCTGTCGCAGCTTTGGCGTCTCAAGCAGATCGAGTACACGCATTTGCGTACGCTCTCAGATGCGGCAGGCGCGCGCTACAAGCCGTTCTGGGACATCACGCTCGACGCGCTTCGTTACGCTGCGCGCCGTCTGAACCTGCCGCTCACGGGCGCGGGCGAAAAGCGTTTGATGGACGAATACGCCTGCCTTTCCGCCTTCCCCGACGTGCTGCCCGTGTTGCGCCGCCTGCGCGAGCCGCGTCAGGACGGCACGCGCCTGGGGCTCGCGATTCTCTCCAACGGCAATCCGCAGATGCTCGACATCGCCGTGAAGAGCGCGGGCATGAACGGTCTGTTCGATCACGTTCTGTCAGTCGATGCCGTGCGCGCCTACAAGCCAGCGGCAGCGGCCTACACGCTCGGCACTAACGCATTCGATGCCGCGCCGCGCGACATCGTGTTCGTGTCGTCGAATGGCTGGGACGCCGCGGGCGCCGGCTGGTTCGGCTACACCACCTTCTGGATCAATCGCCAGCGACTGCCCGCCGAAGAACTCGGCGTGACGCCGCATGGCACCGGCGGCGGCATGGCAGAGCTTGCCAGCTTCATCGCCACTGTTTCTGCTTCACCCTCCGACACCGCAGCAACCGCCGAACGAAGCCGCCCCCGCCCCAGCCCGGGCCCATGACGACTGCGTTCAGCCAGCACGGTAATAACAACACCCAAGCATTTCAATCTGACCGACCAAGGAGTTAGCAAATGGCGAACACGTTGCAACTGCCGCAAGGCATGCAGATCACGGCCGAAATTCAACCCGGCTTCGAACAGATCCTCACGCCCGAGGCGCTCGAACTCGTCGCGAAGCTGCACCGCGCATTCGAGCCGCGTCGGCAGGAATTGCTCAAGGCGCGCGTCGAGCGTACGAAGCGCCTCGATGCGGGCGAGCGTCCGGACTTCCTCGCAGAAACGAAGTCGATCCGCGAAGGCGACTGGAAGATCGCAGCGCTGCCGAAGGATCTCGAATGCCGCCGCGTGGAAATCACCGGCCCGGTCGAGCGCAAGATGATCATCAACGCGCTGAATTCGGGCGCGGATTCCTACATGACCGACTTCGAGGATTCGAACGCGCCGAACTGGGATAACCAGATCGTCGGTCAGATCAACCTCAAGGACGCGGTGCGCCGCACGATTTCGCTGGAACAGAACGGCAAGACGTATCAGCTCAACGACAAGATCGCCACGCTGATCGTGCGTCCGCGCGGCTGGCATCTGGACGAAAAGCACGTCACGGTGGACGGCCAGCGCGTGTCGGGCGGCATTTTCGACTTCGCGCTCTACCTGTTCCACAACGCGAAAGAACTGATCTCGCGCGGCAGCGGCCCGTATTTCTATCTGCCGAAGATGGAAAGCCACCTCGAAGCGCGTCTGTGGAACGACATCTTCGTCGCGGCGCAGGAAGGCGTGGGCATCCCGCGCGGCACGATCCGCGCGACGGTGCTGGTCGAGACGATTCTCGCCGCGTTCGAGATGGACGAAATCCTCTATGAACTGCGCGAACACAGCTCGGGCCTGAATGCCGGCCGTTGGGACTACATCTTCTCGGCGATCAAGAAGTTCAAGAAGGACGCGGACTTCTGCCTCGCCGACCGTTCGCAGATCACCATGACCGTGCCGTTCATGCGCGCTTACGCGCTCGAACTGCTCAAGACCTGCCACAAGCGCAATGCACCGGCGATCGGCGGCATGAGCGCGCTGATCCCGATCAAGAACGACGCGGCTGCCAACGACAAGGCGATGGGCGGCGTGCGTTCGGACAAGGCGCGCGATGCGGGCGACGGTTACGACGGCGGCTGGGTCGCGCACCCGGGTCTCGTGCCCATCGCGATGGAAGAGTTCGTCAAGGTGCTCGGCGACAAGCCCAACCAGATCGGCAAGCAGCGCCCCGACGTCAACGTGACGGGCAAGGATCTGATGGACTTCCGCCCGGAAGCGCCGATCACCGAAGCCGGCCTGCGCAACAACATCAACGTCGGCATCCACTACCTGGGTTCGTGGCTCGCGGGCAATGGCTGCGTGCCGATCCACAACCTGATGGAAGACGCCGCGACCGCTGAAATTTCGCGCTCGCAGGTGTGGCAGTGGATCCGCTCGCCCAAGGGCAAGCTCGAAGACGGCCGCAAGGTCACGGCGGAACTCGTGCGCGATCTGATCGCGCAGGAACTGGACAAGGTGAAGGCGTCGGTCGGCGGCGATACGCAGCCCTACGACCGCGCAGCGCAGATCTTCGAAGAGATGTCGACGTCGGAAAACTTCGTCGAATTCCTGACGCTGCCGCTGTACGAGGAAATCTGATCGTCCATTGCTAGCCTAAAGCGATAGGACGTAAAAAAGCCCGGCGGATTGCAGTTCCGTCGGGCTTTTGTTTTGGCGCGTGGCTTTTTCGGTGCCGCGTCAGCGCGCGAGCCGGTGCGCGATCCAGTCGCCGCCGTCGATCTGCGGCAGGCCTTCGGCCGCGCGATGCGTGATCGGATAGTAAAGACACTCGATCTGCGCGCCCTGCACGTCCACGCTCACCTGGCGCGACACGAACTGGCCTTCGACGCCGGGATAGACCTCTTCGATTTCGTCCAGCACGGGCACCAGCGCTTCATCGATTTCGTAGACATCGCCGAGCACCGGCGCAGCCTGCGTATCGGCGATCATGCCGGGATAACGTCCAAAATCGAACAGCCGCCCCGCCACGCTCGACTGACCGACGAGGCGCGGCTGCCGGATCGCATGGCGCGCCGCTGCGAGATTGATGTCGTTGATCTCGCCAGCGCGCAGCGTGCCGTAGACGAATACGTATTTCATGCCTTGCGTTCCCTCGCAGCCGGTATCGGAAAATAACCGGCAGCATTATGCGCCGTGTGCTCACGCAGCGGGCGCATTCCTACAGCGCTGTCCGCGTCGCGCCACACCCGCCTAAAATGATGCCGACATCATCGTCCGGACTCGTCATGCCTTCCGCTTCGTTCCCTTCGCTGCCCGATCCTTCGCCACCGGCTGAACTCGCCGACATTCCGCGCGAGTTCGAGCCGACCAGCGAGCATCCGATCCGCGTGCGCTCGCGGCCCATGGCGGCGGGCGTGCGCATCGCCAGGCACACGCACGCCTGGGCGCAACTTGCCTACGCGTCGCGCGGGGTGCTGCGCATGGCGACGCCCGGCACGACCTGGATGGTGCCGCCCTCTCGCGCGATCTGGGTGCCTCCGCATGTGACGCACGAGGTTTCCATCGTCGAGGATGCGTTTTTGCGCACGTTATACGTCGATGCGTCCGTGATTCCGCCGGGACTCGATGCGTGTCGCGTGGTCGAGGTGTCGGGGCTGCTACGCGAAGCGATTGCCGCTTTCGACGAACGCGCGATCGGGCCCGCGCGCGAGCGCCTGCTCGGCGCGGTGGCGCTGGACGAGATCACGCGTTCCGCGCCCTTGCCGCTCGCCGTGCCGATGCCCGAGGAAAAGCGCTTGCGCTCGCTCTGCGAAGCCTTGATCGCCGATCCGACCGGGCCGGGTTCGCTCGAACATTGGGCCGCGCAGGTGGGCGCGAGCACGCGCACGATCGCGCGGCTCTTTCGTCAGGAGCTGGGGGTGAGTTTTTCGCAATGGCGTCAGCAGGCGATTCTCGCGCGGGCGATTCCGCTACTGAATCAGGGCAAGCCGATGTCGGTGGTCGCGCAGGAATTGGGCTATCAAAGCCAGAGCGCGTTTTCGGCGATGTTCCGGCGCGCGTTTGGCGAAAGCCCGCGTGCGTTCATTGCGCGCGGCACGGGCGAACGCGAGGACGATCAGCGGGAAGAAGAGGCGACCAACGACGAGCCGATCGTCGCGCCGCCTCTTTAAACCGGGCGCGTCATGTGCCGGATCGAACCCAGCCGCGCGAGTCGCGGCCCAGCCACCCGGTAACCCATGCGCAGATACAGCCGCGCCGCCGGGTTATCGACGAAAACACGCAACTGCAGTTCGCGCAGGCCGCGCTCGCGCGCCCAGCGATGCGAAATGTCGAGCAGGAATGTGCCCGCGCCGTTGCCGCGGTAGCCTTCGGCGATCTGCACGTCGCGGATATGCAGCGAATCGTTCTCCTGCGTCACGCGCAGCACGCCGATGGCCTCGCCATCGAGTTCGAGAATGAAATTTTCCGATTCGCGGTAGCTGGCGAGAAAAAGATCGCCGCGCCAGATCAGATGATGCCGCTGATAGTAACCGCCCATGTTGCGGCGCGTGAGCGCCTCGGCGAACTCGAAGTCGTCCATGGAGGCGTGGCGCAGCTGGAAGCGCGATGGAATGTCGTTCGGTGCGAACATGGCGGTCAGGCAGCGTAAATTCGAGGTTTCGACAACGCTACGATATCGCGCGGGCGCAGGCAATGGCCGTTTGTCCGTACAGCGACGGGACGAAGGCCAGTGAAAAGCGGAAGGAAATGAGGCGGAGAAATAGAAAAAGCCCGCTGGTTTGACCCAGCGGGCTTTGATCTGGCGGAGCGGACGGGACTCGAACCCGCGACCCCCGGCGTGACAGGCCGGTATTCTAACCAACTGAACTACCGCTCCAGCTTACTGCATCACCGACGGGCGTTGGTTAGACCCGCTGGCGGCGTCGCCTTTGCTACTTGTGGCGCCACATGAATTTGGCGTCCCCTAGGGGATTCGAACCCCTGTACTCACCGTGAAAGGGTGATGTCCTAGGCCTCTAGACGAAGGGGACAACACAGGCTTGCGCCTTGAACTACATGCTACCCGAAACAACCGGATAACTAAATCTGGCGGAGCGGACGGGACTCGAACCCGCGACCCCCGGCGTGACAGGCCGGTATTCTAACCAACTGAACTACCGCTCCAGACTGCTTGACTGCCAGCGTCGCCCTACTGCTTTGGCGCCGCATTAATTTGGCGTCCCCTAGGGGATTCGAACCCCTGTACTCACCGTGAAAGGGTGATGTCCTAGGCCTCTAGACGAAGGGGACAACACAGGCTTACGCCTTAAACTTTTACTGCTACAACTAAAAAGCCCACTCACGCTTTCTGAGCGGGCTTCTATCTGGCGGAGCGGACGGGACTCGAACCCGCGACCCCCGGCGTGACAGGCCGGTATTCTAACCAACTGAACTACCGCTCCAACTTCTGACATGACAGATGGGTGTCAGTTAATCCCATCTGCTGCTGCGTCAACCACGTTGACGACGCCTATGTCTGGCGTCCCCTAGGGGATTCGAACCCCTGTACTCACCGTGAAAGGGTGATGTCCTAGGCCTCTAGACGAAGGGGACATGATCTTTTCAGATAATGCCTTACTACACTTTACTGCTAAACACGCTGTTTTGTTGGTGGAGGTAAGCGGGATCGAACCGCTGACCTCTTGCATGCCATGCAAGCGCTCTCCCAGCTGAGCTATACCCCCTTGCAAAACAGAAGCGAAATTTTAAACTGCATTTTTTCGCTTGTCAAGCACTTTCGAATCATTTTTTTACTACGCTTTGAAGTTTTGGCGAAACTTCGTTGCTTGATTCGAGGTACTTTCCGCAAGATCTGCTGCTTTTCTTGCGTTCCCCGTTCAGAGGAGACCGAATACTACAGGACTTCTTGCTCTGGCGCTAGTGCCAGAGCAAGAAAAACTTCAGTTTTTTTACAAAACCGCAGAAATACCCTTTTCGATGCGGTTCACGACCACATCACGGCCGAACAATTCGAGCACCGCGTCGATGGCCGGCGTGTGCGTCGTGCCCGCCACGAAGAGACGCACCGGCATGGCCAGTTGCGGCATTTTCAGCTTGTGCGTGGCGAGCGTCGCCTTGAATGCCGCCGAGATCGCGGCCTTCTCCCACTCCGCGGCCTTGAGCGCCGTCAGCAGATCGGCGAGCGCCGGGCGCACCGCGTCGGTAACGTGCTGGGCGATGGCGTCCGCTTCCGGCTGCGGCTCGCGATAGAACATCGCGGCGCTTTCGGCGACTTCCTTGATGGTGTTGGCGCGATCCTTGAACAGTGCGACCACGCCTGCGAGCGGCGCGCCCTTCGCGAGCGCGGCGTCGTCGATGCCGATTTCCGCGAGGAACGGCTTGGCGAGATCGGCCAGACGCGCGTTATCGACGCTCTTCAGGTAGTGGTTGTTCAGCCAGTTGAGCTTGTTGTGGTCGTACTGCGCCGGCGACTTGCCGAGGTGGTCCAGATCGAACCAGTCGACGAACTGCTCGCAGGTGAACACTTCCGCGTCGCCGTGCGACCAGCCCAGGCGCGCCAGATAGTTCAGCACCGCTTCCGGCAGATAGCCGGCGTCGCGGTAACCCATCACGCTCATGGCGCCGTGGCGCTTGCTCATCTTTTCGCCCTGCTCATTGAGCACGGTCGGCAAGTGAGCGTAGACCGGCGGTTCGCCGCCCAGCGCGCGCAGGATGTTGATCTGGCGCGGCGTGTTATTGACGTGGTCGTCGCCGCGGATCACGTGCGTGATCTTCATGTCGAGGTCGTCCACCACCACGCAGAAGTTGTAGGTGGGCGTGCCGTCCGGGCGCGCGATCACGAGGTCGTCGAGTTCTTCGTTGGAGATTTCGACGCGACCTTTCACGGCGTCGTCCCACGCGACCACACCCGTCAGCGGATTGCGGAAACGCAGGACCGGCTGTACGCCTTCGGGCGGCGTGGGCAGCACCTTGCCCTCTTCCGGACGCCACGTACCGTCATAGCGCGGCTTCTCGCCGGCTTCGCGCTGGCGTTCGCGCAGCGCGTCGAGCTCTTCGGTCGACATGTAGCACGGGTACACGAGGCCCTGCTGCTGCATCTGTGCGAGCACTTCGCGGTAACGGTCCATGCGCTGCATCTGGTAGAACGGGCCTTCGTCGAAATCGAGGCCCAGCCACGCCATGCCTTCGATGATCGCGTCCACGGCTTCGGTGCTCGAACGCTCGACGTCGGTATCCTCGATGCGCAGCACGAAGACGCCCTTGTTGTGGCGGGCGAAGGCCCACGGATAAAGCGCGGAGCGGATGTTGCCGAGGTGGATGAAGCCGGTCGGGCTCGGCGCGAAACGGGTACGGACGGGAGTCGTGGTCATGGGCGAATACTCGAGGACGGTGCAGTCGCGCGGCTGATTCGCATCGCCTCGTGCGTGACGAGGGGCACAGATGCGGGCGGCGACGGACTGCGTAGGTTCGCGGCGCAGAGCGTGTGTGTGCTTGCAGCAGGCACAGCGCGGCGCCGAAAGCGAACGAAAAACCGGGAAAATTAGAGACGGGATTATACCCGCCGCACGACGCTTCGGCCGCCCCTGGGCACGGGGGACAAAGGCGCGGCCTGCGACACGCGCAAAGGCCGCCGCGATTCGCGCCGCATACGGTGTTTCGGCGCGAAATTCATCCGGCATCGTGCGTCACATGGCGTTACACGCACAAGCCGTGCACGCGTGGTGCTTTGCCTTATGATGTCGGCGCGCTGGCGCCCTCGCCGGCCTGAACCGGCCCGCCAAAGCGGGCCACCAGAACAAACGCGGCGCGACCGCTACACGCTCAGCGCACTGACGCCTGTCCGCACGCCGCCTGGAGAAATTGCTTGAAGCCCAGTTCGAAGTCCGCCTTGCCGTCCAATCTTCCGCAGTCCGATTCCGATTCCGATTCGTCCGCTGCTTCTTCGTCGTTTTCGCTGCGCCGCCGCCATTTTTCGCTCGCGGCCGCGTCCGGCGTTCTAGCCGCCTGCACCACCGGCGCGCAATCGCCCGATAACAAGCCGCAGATCGCTCCGCCGCCCGTCGCCCGTACGCAGCGCCCGATCCGCGTGGGTCTGGCGCTCGGCGGCGGCGCTGCGCGCGGTTTCGCGCACATCGGCGTCATCAAGGCGCTGGAAGCCCGCAATATCCAGGTCGACCTGGTCACGGGTACGAGCGCCGGCTCGGTGGTCGCGGCGCTCTACGCCTCGGGCATGAACGGTTTCGCGCTCAACAAGCTGGCACTGACGATGGACGAAGCCTCGATCAGCGACTGGGCCATGCCGTTTCGCACGCGCGGCATCCTGCAAGGCGTGGCGCTGCAGAACTTCCTCAACACCACCCTGCACGATCGCCCGATCGAGAAGATGAACAAGCCGCTCGGCGTCGTCTCTACCGATCTGCAAAGCGGTCAGCCGATCCTGTTCCAGCGCGGCAATACCGGCATCGCCGTGCGCGCGTCGTGCAGCATTCCGTCGATTTTCGAACCGGTGAAGATTGGCGGCCACGAATACGTCGACGGCGGCCTGGTGAGCCCGGTGCCCGCTTCGTTCGCGAAGAAGATGGGCGCGGATTTCGTGATTGCAGTGGATATTTCGTCGCGCCCGGAATCGGCATCGACGCTGAGCCAGTTCGACGTCCTGATGCAGACGTTCACGATCATGGGCCAGTCGATCAAGACCTACGAGCTCGACAAATACGCTGACGTGGTGATCCGCCCAAGCCTGAATGCGATGTCGAGCAGCGACTTCACGCAGCGTAACGCCGCCATTCTCGCGGGCGAGGAAGCCGGTGCACGCGCCGCCGCTGAAATCGAGCGCAAGCTGGCCGCAGCACGTAGCGCACAAGCCTGAGCATTTCCAGCGCGCGCTTAGCGCTCCAGACGCAAAAAAGCCTGCTTCGATGAAGCAGGCTTTTTCTTGGGCACAGGCTTTGCAACTAGCGAATCATGAATCCCAGATCAGTTGCCGCCGGTGGTATCAAACTGCGCGCTCACGCGCTGCTTGAGGCTTTGCTGCTGGTCCGGCGTGAACGAGGTCTCGATACGGCGAGCGCCCGTGAAACGCTTTTCCCAGTAGCCGTCGTCCAGATCGTCGACGCGGATCGTGCTGCCGGTGGACGGCGAGTGCACGAACTTGTTGTCGCCGATGTAGATGCCGACGTGCGAGAACGTGCGGCGCATCGTGTTGAAGAACACGAGGTCGCCCGGCTTCAGGTTGCTCATGCTCACCTTTTCGCCGACGCGGCTCATTTCTTCAGCGCGACGCGGCAGGTTCATGCCGAGCGTGTCCTGGAACACGTAGCGCACGAAGCCGCTGCAATCGAGACCCGAATCCGGCGTGTTGCCGCCCCAGCGGTAACGCACGCCGATCATATTCAGGGCGCCAACAACGACGTCGCCTGCTTTACCGGCCATGCCGGAAAGGAATGCGCGTGCGCCGCCGCCATCGGTCGGAGCCGGTGCGGATTGCGTGCCTGCGGGTGCGGAAGGAGCGTTCTGAACGGCCGCCTGGGCCGAGGGAAGCGACTGCGAATTCGCCTGGCTGGAGGGGGCGAATGAGACATTCTGGTTAAAGCTGCTAGCTTCGTCGGCAAATGCGCCGTTAGCTGCTGCCATCAGTACGCCGATGAACATGCCGGCGACGACTCGCGTGCAAGCCTGGGTCAGGTATCGGTGCTGCATGGGTCGGTAGAAATTGCCCGTAAATCAGGGAGTTAGAAGAAAAGTTTGGACGATACTAGCCAGATAGTATTTGTGTGTCAAAACAAATAGAAAAATTCAATCGCGACGCGCACCTCATTGGTGAATTTCACCAAAAATCCCCCTAAAGTTCTCAGGACGTTCAGCGATCGAAGGCAGCTTTCAGCAACTTTCGCGTGTAAGCGTGACTGGGGTCGTCAAAGATTTTTGTTACATCTCCGGCTTCGACGATTTCGCCGTTCTGCATCACGGCCACGCGATGCGCCATCGCCCCGATCACCGCCAGGTCATGGCTGATGAATACGTAGCCCAGGTTGTATTTGCGTTGCAGGTCCGTCAACAATCGCAGCACCTGCTGCTGGATCGAGACGTCGAGCGCGCTGGTCGGTTCATCGAGCACAATCACGCGCGGCTCCAGCACCAGCGTGCGCGCGATGGCGATACGCTGACGCTGGCCGCCGGAAAACTCGTGCGGATAGCGTTGCAGCGCCGTGCGGTCGAGTCCCACTTCGCGCAGCACCGCGACGATGCGTTTGCGGCGCTCGTCGGCGGATAGATCGGGGCGATGCAGCGCCAGCCCCTCCCCCACGATGCGCTCGATGGTCTGACGCGGTGAAAGCGAACTAAAAGGATCTTGAAAGACCACCTGCAGATGCGAGCGCAGACCAAGCCGCTCGCGCCCCTGATAGCTCGCGATCGGTCGCCCCTGGAACTCGACGCCGCCGCCTGCAGTTCGTTGCAGACCCAACAAGGCCATCGCCAGCGTCGACTTTCCCGACCCCGATTCGCCGACGATGCCCAGCGTCTCGCCCTGCCTCACCGACACGCTCGCATCGTAGACCGCGCGAAAGCGCCCGCGACGCCACCAGCCCTTGAAGCCCGGCAGCTTCGTCGCGAAATCGACGCTCACATCCTTCGCTTCCAGCAATACGGGCGCAATCGGCAGCACGGGCAGCACGTTGCGTTCGGGTCGGCTGGCAATGAGCCGTTGCGTATAGGGATGCTGCGGCGACGCGAAAATCTGCTCGACCGCGCCGGTTTCCACCAGCCTGCCCTTCTCCATCACCGCCACGCGCTGCGCGAAGCGGCGCACGAGGTTCAGGTCGTGCGTAATCAGCAGCACGGACATGCCGCGCCGCGCCGCCTCCTCACGCTGCAGTTCGAGCAGCAGATCGACGATCTGGCCGCGGATCGTCACGTCGAGCGCCGTGGTGGGCTCGTCCGCCAGCAAGAGGCGCGGACGGCACGCCAGCGCCATCGCGATCATCACGCGCTGGCGCTGCCCGCCCGACAGCTGATGCGGATAGCTGAACAGCCGGCGGCGCGGCTCGGGAATGCCGGTGCGCTCCAGCAGCCCCACCGCGCGCTCGTACGCCTCCTTCTTCGACACGCCATCGTGCAGCACGATGGTTTCGGCGATCTGCACGCCGATCGTGTAGAGCGGATTGAGCGCCGTCATCGGCTCCTGGAAAATCATGGCGATGTCGTTGCCGCGCAGGCCGCGCATCGCGCGTTCGTTCTTCGCGAGCAGATCGTCGCCGTCCAGACGGATCGCGCCTTCGATGCGCGCGTCGCGCAGCAGGCGAAGGATCGCCAGCGCGGTCACCGTCTTGCCGGAACCGGATTCGCCCACCAGCGCCACGCGCTCGCCGCGCCCGATTGCGAGCGCGATATCGTCCACAGCCAGCGTGTCGCCGAAACGCACGCTCAAATGCTCGATCGACAGCAACGGTGCGCCGTTGATCGAACCGATCGTTTCAGGCAACGCGCTCATTGATTGCCTCCGGCCTTCATGGCGTCGGAGATGCGTGTGTCGAGCGCGTTGCGCAGCGCGTCGCCCATGAAAGTGAGCAGCAGCAGCGTGACTACGAGTACGCCGAACGTCGACATCGAAATCCACCAGGCGTCCAGATTGCCCTTGCCCTGCGCGAGCAGCTCACCAAGACTCGGCGTAGGCGGCGGCACGCCCAGCCCCAGAAAATCGAGGCTCGTCAGCGCGAGAATCGACCCGCTCATGCGAAACGGCAGGAATGTGATGACCGGCGTGAGGCTGTTCGGCAGCACATGACGCCAGATGATCTGCCAGTTCGACAAGCCCATCGCACGCGCCGCGATCACGTAATCCTGATTGCGGTTGCGCAGAAATTCGGCGCGCACGTAATCCGACAAGCCGATCCAGCCGAACAGCGACAGCAGCACGATCAACAAGATGAAGCCCGGTTCGAAGATCGACGCGAAGATGATGAGCAGATACAACTCCGGCAGTGCGCTCCATATCTCGATCAGGCGCTGCCCGACGATATCGATACGCCCGCCGAAATAGCCCTGAAACGCGCCCGCCAGCACGCCCAGCACGGTGCCAATGGCCGTGAGCACCAGCCCGAACTCCACCGATACCTTGAAGCCGTACAGCAGCCGAGCGAACAGATCGCGCCCGCTCGCATCGGTGCCGAGCCAGTTCTGGCGCGAAGGCGGCGCGGGATTGGGCACTTTCGAAAAATAGTTGAGCGTGTCGTAGTAATACGGGTTCGGCGGATAGAGCGCGAAGTTGCCGGGCGCGTCGAAGCGATGGCGGATATACGGATCGAGATAGTCGGCGGGCGTCGGGAAGTCGCCGCCGAAGGCCGTTTCCGGATAGTCCTTGATGAGCGGGAAATACAGATGGCCGTCGTAGCGCACGACGATCGGCTTGTCGTTGCACCAGAGCGGGCCCGCGAGGCTCGCCACGAAAGCAACGATAAAGATAATCAGGCTCCAGTAGCCCAGCCGTTGCTGCTTGAAGCGCAGCCAGACGCGGCGTGCAGGCGTGGGCGACTTGAAGGCGCGCACGCTCTCGGTGCGCAGTTCGGGTTCGGCGCCGGTGCGGACTCGGTTCAACTCAGCGCTCCAGTTGTTCGAATTGGATGCGGGGATCGACCCACACGTAGCAAAGATCGGAGATCAGCTTGGTCAACAGGCCGATCAGCGTGAAGAGATACAGCGTGCCCAGCACGACCGGATAGTCCCGCCGCACCACGGATTCATACGAGAGCAGACCCAGCCCGTCGAGCGAGAACAGCGTCTCGATCAGCAGGCTGCCCGTGAAAAACGCGCCGATAAAGGCTGCGGGAAAACCCACCACGAGCGGCAGCAGCGCATTGCGGAATACGTGCTTCCAGAGCACGGTGCGCTCGGACAAGCCCTTCGCGCGCGCCGTCAGCACGTACTGACGGCGAATCTCTTCGAGGAACGCGTTCTTGGTGAGCATGGTCGTCACCGCGAAGCTGCCCACCACCGACGCCGTCACCGGCAGCGTAATGTGCCAGAGGTAATCGACGATCTTGCCGCCGAGCGACAGCGTGTCCCAATCATCCGAGGTGAGATTGCGCAGCGGGAACAATTGCAGGAAGCTGCCGCCGCCGAACAGCACGAGAAGCAGCACGCCCAGCACGAAACCCGGAATCGCATAGCCGATCAGCACGATCAGACTCGTGACCAGATCGAAGCGCGAGCCGTTGCGCACCGCCTTGGCGATGCCCAACGGCACCGATATCAGATACGTGAGAAAGAACGTCCACAAGCCGATGCTGATCGACACCGGCAATTTGGAGATGACCAGCGACCACACGCTCTGATGATGAAAATAGCTCTGCCCCAGATCGAAGCGCGCAAAGCGGCTGAGCATCATGAAGTAGCGTTGTAACGGAGGTTTATCGAAGCCGTAGAGTTGCTTGAGTTGCTCGATCTGCTGCTTGTCCACGCCCGAATGCGCGCGCATGCCGAACGGCATGCCCTGCTCCGCGCCGCGCCGCAAATCGCGCACGGCCTGTTCGACGGGACCGCCCGGCACGAACTGGATTACGGCGAAGGTCAGCGTGAGCACGCCAAGCAGCGTCGGGATCATCAGCAGCAGGCGTTTGACGATGTAGCTCCACATGATTCTGTGCTCGCTTCGAAGATGATCAGTGCTGCGGTTGCTGTAACGTCTGCGCTGGCGCTGAATTTGGCGACTTCAGCCACCACGTCGAGATGATCCAGTCGATCGCGCCATAGTACAGCGGCAGCTTCGCCGGATACGCGAGCGTGTTTTTATACGCCACGCGATGCGTCGCGCTGTACCACTGCGGCACCACATAGTAGCCGTGCATCAACACCCGGTCGAGCGCGTGAGTCGCATCGAGCAGTTGCTCGCGGGTCTGCGCCTGCATCAGCGCCTTGATGATGGCATCCACCGCCGGCGACTTCAGGCCGATCAGATTGCCCGAACCGGATTCGCCCGCCGCCTTGCTGCCAAAGCGGTCGAGCTCTTCCGCGCCCGGCACCTGCACGTCGGGGAATTTGATGGTGGTGAGATCGAAGTCGAAATCGTCCAGACGCTTCTGGTAGAGCGCAAAATCCACCGACCGATAGTTCACGCCGATCCCCAGACGCGCGAGCGCCTTGGTGTACTGCGCCATGATCGGCGCCCATTGCGCGGACGCCGCCGTATCGTCGAGCACTTCGATCACGAACGGATCGCCCTTCGCATTGCGCAGCGCGCCGTCTCGATACGTCCAGCCCGCATCGGCCAGCAGCGCGCGCGCCTTGAGCAGGTTTGCGCGCAGGGAACCCGGCGGGTTGGTATCCGGCTGCGCGGGCGGCGGCCCGAACACGGCCGGATCCAGTTGCGAGCGCAACGGTTCGAGCAAGGCCATTTCGCCCGGCGACGGCGGCCCCTTGGCCTGCAGATCGGTATTGACGAACCAGCTGTCGATGCGCCGATACTGGCTATAGAACAGCATGCGGTTGAGCCACTGGAAGTCGAGCGCGAGATCGAGCGCCTGGCGCACGCGCACGTCCTGAAACATCGGCTTGCGCATGTTGATCACATAGCCCTGCATGCCGGTGCCGTTGTGCTGCGGGAATTCGCGCTTCACCAGTTCGCCGCTGTCGAACTTCTTGCCGATATCGCGCCGCACCCAGTTGCGCGCGACGTATTCGACCAGCGCGTCGTATTCACCGGCCTTGAACGCTTCGAGCCGCGCGACGTCGTCCGAATAGAGCTTGTAGACGATGCGATCGAAATTGTTCTGCCCCACGCGCACGGGCAGATCGCGGCCCCAATAGTGATCGTCGCGCTTGTAGGTGATGGTGCGGCCATTCGAGTAACGCTCGATCACATACGGACCGCTGCCGATGGGCTGCTCGAACGCCAGCTGGTCGAACGCGATGCGCGTGCCGTCGGCGCGCAAACCCCACTTATGCGAAAACACCGGCAGGCCGCCCGCGATCAATGGCAATTCGCGGTTGTTGTTGCGGAACTCGAAGCGGATCGTGGCCGGATCGACCACCACGGCGCGCAGGATATCGCTGTAGTACGCCTGCATCGAAGGCGCAGCCTGACGGCTCTTGAGCGTGTCGAGCGAGAACTTCACGTCTGCGGCGGTGACGGGATCGCCGTTCGAAAAGCGCGCGTGCGGATTCAGATGAAACGTCACAGAAAGACGATCGGGCGCGATGTTGATATCGTCGGCGAGCAGTCCGTAGGCCGAGGCCACCTCGTCCATGCTGCCCGTCGTCAGGCTCTCGAACAGCATGCCGATCCCCGGCGCCACGTTGCCGCGCAGCGTGAACGGGTTGAACTTGTCGAAGCTCGTCGAGCGGTCCGGATTCGCGAGCACCAGCGTGCCGCCGTGAGGGGCGTCCGGATTGACGTAGTCGAAGTGCTTGAAATCAGCGGGGTATTTGGGCTCGCCGTACTGCGCGATCGCGTAGACCGCGTGGGCGGCGGGCATCGTGATCCACATCAGCGCAAAGGCGGCGGTGATGGCCGCGAAGGCTCGCTCGACGTAACCGGCGCGTCCAGCATGTCGGGCATGTCCTTCGCGTCTTGCGGTTAGCCACACTGTGCTGCCTCGCGTTCCTGTCGTCATAGATCGGGGTGTCCGGTGTGCCTGGTCTGGTGTGAGAGAATTCTACCCAAACCGCGTCACGACGCGCGCGGCATCGGCTGCGCTGAATCTGCATTGAACCTGTTTGGGAGCAATCATGGGATTTCTCGCTGGCAAACGCATTCTGCTCACCGGCCTGCTGTCGAACCGCTCGATTGCTTATGGCATCGCGCAGGCATGCAGGCGCGAAGGGGCCGAGCTCGCCTTCACGTACGTGGGCGAGCGCTTCAAGGAGCGCATCTCCGAGTTCGCGCAGGAGTTCGGCACTGACCTCGTATTCCCCTGCGACGTAGCCGACGATGCCCAGATCGACGCACTCTTCGTCGATCTCAAACAGCATTGGGACACACTCGACGGTCTGGTGCATTCGATTGGCTTCGCGCCGCGCGAAGCCATCGCGGGCGATTTTCTCGACGGCATGACGCGCGAGAATTTCCGCATTGCACACGATATCTCGGCCTATAGTTTCCCGGCGCTCGCCAAGGCCGCTCAGCCGATGCTGTCCGCCAACGCGGCGCTGCTCACCCTCACCTATCTCGGCGCAGAGCGTGCGATTCCGAACTACAACACCATGGGCCTGGCGAAGGCGTCGCTCGAAGCAAGTGTGCGTTATCTCGCCGTGTCGCTCGGCGCGAAGGGCGTGCGCGTGAATGGCATCTCGGCCGGCCCGATCAAGACGCTCGCGGCAAGCGGCATCAAGGGCTTCGGCAAGATCCTGGAGTTCGTTGAACACAATGCGCCATTGCAGCGCAATGTCACGATTGAACAGGTCGGCAACACGGCCGCGTTTCTGCTTTCGGATCTGGCAGGCGGTGTGACGGCAGAGATCGTGCATGTCGATGCGGGCTTCAATGCCGTTGTCGGCGGCATGGCGCATCTGGGCGAGTGACGCTCCAGCCTTGAGTTTCGTTGCGCGTACAACAGTGTCAAGCGACAAAAAAAGCCGCCCAAGGGCGGCTTTTTCTTGCCAGTGCGATGCGTGCTCAGCGACGGGAGACACGCACGACGCCGGATAAACGGGCTTAGTGCCAATGTCCCGGAGGACCACCGCGGTCCCAACCCGGGCCACGACCGTAGCCGCCGCCATGATGGCGATACCAGTCATCGCGGCCCCAGTAACGGCGGCCATCCCAGTAACGGTCGCCATGCCAGCCGATCACGATCGCCGGCGCTGCATAGTACGGCGCGGGCTGATAAACGACGGGCGGCGGAGGCGGCGGAGCATAGACCGGCGCGGGCGCGACATAAACCGGGGCCGGAATACCGATGTTGACACCGACGCTCACGCCAGCGAAGGCCGCGCTCGACGCACCGATAGCCAAGCCCCCGAGCAGCATTGCAACAACACGAGCGAACTTCATGGACTCACCTTTTGGGGTTGATGTTTTGTTGAAGCCAATATAGCGCAGGCTCCCCAGCCCGCGTATTTCAACTTTGTAAGAACTGATGCACAAAAGCACGCCATGCAGGGCTGCGTAACGTCCAGTTACATCAGACGGGCAGCCGCAACGAATACGCCTGAAAAAGCGCGCTTCGGGCAATCCTCCGGGCGTGATTGCCGCGTAGGAAGCAACCGTTTGCGTACGGCGAAAACGTCGCCCTGAATACAGCGACCCGGAGGATATCACCGCTTTGCATCAAGCGTGAGCGCCAGCACAGGCTGTTTTCGAATACGCATCTTCAATACGCGGCGCTACCCTACGGCAGCATGCGATATGCCTGCCGAATCGCTTACAACCGTCCTTCCAATCTATTTCGCCGCTGCTAAGTCGCGCAGCATTTGATCCGGACTACGTATCAATATCGAGCTTATCGATAGTCGGTCAGCACGGTCACGAACGCAGCATGGGCTCCCCGACCGTCCGACGTGGGCACGAAGGTCATGACACCGCCTGAAGCCCCCACGCGATAGCTGCCGGTTGCGTCACGTTCGAGCCGATGACCCGCGCCATCGACGAACATCGACGAACATCGGCGCGTAGCATCGCGTTGGATGCGCTGGTGATGTTGACGGTCGTGGCAAAATCTTGATTGCTAGCTGGAAGACGCGAATGCATCGCGCCACTTCTGTCAGAACATCTTGAAATTAAGCGGAAATCGAGAAATGTCGTAGTCCTATCGGACTGCGTTGACTGACTCACCGCGAGTGCGGCAGGTCCACATTGAACCGCGCAGCGAAAAACGCCGCGGAAAAAGAAAAACCCCGCAAGCCGAGACTTGCGGGGTTTCCACCGCCATTTTACTGGCGGAGACGGAGGGATTCGAACCCTCGATCCAGGTTTTGGCCCAGATGCTCCCTTAGCAGGGGAGTGCCTTCGACCTCTCGGCCACGTCTCCCGAAAACCTCGTTGGCGCCAGGGAGGCAGCGCAACGAAGCCAAGATAATAGCGGGTTAAATCCGATCGGTCAATTCATAAGACGCTTTTTTTGCTAACTTTTTTCAGCAAGCATTCTGAAGCATCCAGAACGCAGCATCTCAAGACCGAAAGACCGTCACACCGCCGTCATCATCAGCAAGGCATCAAGCCTGTTCGAGTTCGAACGCCTTGTGCAGCGCGCGCACGGCGAGCTCCATGTACTTCTCGTCGATCAGCACCGAGATCTTGATTTCCGAGGTCGAGATCATCTGGATGTTGATGCCCTCTTCCGACAGCGTGCGGAACATCTTGCTCGCCACGCCCACGTGCGAGCGCATACCCACGCCGACCACGGAGACCTTCGAGACCTTCGCGTCGCCGAGCACCTTCTCCGCGCTCACGTGACCTTGCACCGTGTTCGTGAGAACGTCGACAGCGCGTTGATAGTCGCCGCGCGGCACCGTGAACGTGAAGTCGGTCTTGCCGTCCACGCTCTGGTTCTGGATGATCATGTCGACGTCGATGTTCGCGTCCGCCACCGGGCCGAGGATCTGATACGCGATGCCGGGCTTGTCGGGGACGCCCGCCACGATGATGCGGGCCTCGTCGCGCTGGAACGCGATACCCGAGATGACTGCTTTTTCCATGGTCTCGTCTTCTTCAAAAGTGATCAGGGTGCCCGACTTCATTTCCGCGTCGAGGTCCATCATCGGGTCGGTCAGGCTGGAGAGCACGCGCGTCTTCACCTGATACTTGCCCGCGAATTCGACCGAGCGGATCTGCAGCACCTTCGAGCCGAGGCTGGCCATTTCCAGCATCTCTTCGAAGGTGATGCGGTCGAGGCGCCGTGCGTCGTCCACCACGCGCGGGTCGGTCGTGTACACGCCGTCCACGTCGGTGTAGATGAGGCATTCGTCGGCCTTGAGCGCGGCTGCGACTGCAACCGCCGAGGTGTCCGAGCCGCCGCGGCCGAGCGTGGTGATGTGGCCTTCGGGGTCGATGCCCTGGAAGCCCGTGATCACGACTACCTTGCCGGCGTCGAGATCGGCCATCACGCGTTCGCCGTCGATGTCGTTGATGCGCGCCTTCGTGAAGGCGCTATCCGTTTTGACCGGCACTTGCCAGCCGGTGTAGCTGATGGCGTCCACGCCCGCTTCCTGCAGCGCGATCGAGAGCAGACCGACGCTCACCTGTTCGCCGGTCGACGCAATCATGTCGAGCTCGCGCGGGTTCGGCTGCGGCGAAATCTCTTTCGCGAGACCGAGCAGACGATTGGTTTCGCCGGACATCGCCGAGGGCACGACGACCATCTTGTGGCCGGCCTTGTGCCATTTGGCAACGCGCTTGGCAACGTTCTTGATGCGCTCGACCGAGCCCATCGAGGTGCCGCCGTATTTGTGTACGATGAGTGCCATTGTCGTTCTGAACTGGAGATGTTACCGCGCTGGCGCGCCGTAGCTGGCGCTGCCTGAGAGGACGGTGAGGCCGGGTTGCATACGCGGATTGGCATACAAGACGACCAGGGACCGGACCGCGGCAGCGGCTTGGCGCGTGCAGCACACGCGGAATTTGCCCCGGAACCGCGAAGCCAGGGTGGTTCACGAATTCCGCCCGCACACCGCTACGACGTCCTTGCAATCGTCGGATACCGCTGGAAGGAAAAATCGCGCCTTCAACGGGAAGCGCCGCTTTTGACGGCGTCCGTGAACGCGAAAAAGCGGGCTGGACAAACAACTTACCCTACCCGATCAAGGTCGAAATTACAAGACCAAAGTAGCCGCGAGGTCGCCAAAAAGGCTTGTGCGGCAAGGATTTGCGGCTTTCGCGTCACGCTTTACGCGCGTGAGCCAGATGCGCCGACGGCGCGTTCAACGCTGTTCGGCAAAAATGACCTGAGCACGTTGTTCACGCAATCTGCAGGTCTTCACGCCATTCGATGCGCCGCCAGGGTCCGGGGCGTGCTGCTTCCTCGTCGCCCAGCGCCGAACGGTTCACGCCGATGCGGGGCACGAACAGCAGCGTCTCGCCGCTATAAAGCAGCGGCACGTCGCGCTCCCACGCCGGTATGCCGCGCGACTGGAACAGGTTCTTGAGCGTGCGGCTCAGATTCGCCGCCTCATCGCGCAGACGCTCGCCGCCCGCGCGCTCACGCGCCACCAGCGGCGCGCGCTGCAGCACCGATTCAGGCACCGCGTCGGGATCGCTCTCGTCGGCGGCCGCGAAAACATAGGTGCCGCGCCAGCCCGGCAGGCGCCAGATTTCCTCGCCGCGCCAGCTCAATTGCACCGGCTCACGCAGCGCGCCCTCACCCGTTCGTGGCAGATCGGCGGCGGATGTCGCCGTGTCCCAGCAGACTTCGCCGCGATAACAGCGCAGCGTGCGGCCAGCATGATCGACGCGCAGTGCGTGGTCGTCGCCATCGCGCGCGATCTCGCGCAACTGGCGCAGGGCGTCGGCGAGCCGCGCGGTGGAAGCCGCGGGCATGCCGAGTGAGCGCATCCAGTAGCGCAACAGATTCAGCGCACGCGCATCGTCGAGAGCAACGAGCGCGGTATGTGAGATGGCGTCGGGTGTCGTCGCGCAAGCCGCCAGCAGATCGCCTCGCGCAAGCTCGTCGAGTAGACCTTGCGCCGATGCGGCATGCGCCGCCGTGCGCGCAAGCGCCTCGCGAAAGCCCGGGAAATGCGCGGATAGCGCGGGCATCACGTCATGGCGCAGCGCGTTGCGCGCGTAGCGCGTATCGGCGTTCGATTCGTCTTCGATCCAGCGCAGGTCGTGCGCGTGCGCGTAGCGTTCCAGTTGCACGCGCAACAAACCCAGCAAGGGCCGCACGCGCGTCACGCCGCCCGCCACTTCGCGTGCGGGCGCCATGGCGGCGAGTCCCGCGAGACCCGCGCCGCGCAGCAATTGCAGCAGCACGGTTTCGGCCTGATCGTCGGCGTGCTGGGCGAGCCACAGCGAGTGCACCGCATGCGCGGCGCACATCGCGTCGAGCGCACGATAACGCGCGTCGCGCGCCGCCGCCTCCACGCCTGCGCCATCGTCGGGCGCGACGTCTACGCGGCGTGCGTCGAAGCTCACGCCATACGCCCGCGCCGTCGCATCGCAATGCGCCAGCCAGGCATCGGCATTCGGACTCAGCCCGTGATGGACATGGAACGCGTACAGCCGGTCCGCGCCCACCGCGCGCACGGCTGCATCGAGCAGCACGGAAGAATCGAGGCCGCCGCTATAAGCGATCGCAATACGCGCGTCGCCTGGCAGCGCAGAAAGCACAACGCCGAGAGCATCGCGAAGGATGCGCCCGGCGTCGGGGCCGGCGCTGTGGCCGGAATCGGAATGGGCAGTCACGTTTTGACGGCGCTTTCGCGCCGGCTGGCAGTGATGACGTCGTGCGCCTTACGCGCCCGGCGTCGTTTCCTTGTACTTGCCGTAAGCCATCAGGCGCTCGAAACGACGCTCCTTGAGTTCGGCGATGCTCATGCCCTGGAACTGGCGCAGCGAATCGGACAGCGCACGGCGCAGCAGCGCGGCCATGCCCTTCGGATCGCGATGCGCGCCGCCGAGCGGCTCGTTGACGATCTTGTCGATCAGGTTCAGCGCCTTCAGACGATGCGCCGTGAGGCCCAGCGCTTCAGCGGCGTCCGGCGCCTTCGCGGCGCTCTTCCACAGAATCGACGCGCAGCCTTCCGGCGAAATCACCGAGTACGTCGAGAACTGCAGCATCATGACCGTGTCGGCCACGGCGATCGCGAGCGCGCCACCCGAGCCGCCTTCGCCGATGATCGTCGTGATGATCGGCGTCTTGAGCTCAGCCATCACGTAGAGATTGTGGCCGATCGCTTCCGACTGGCCGCGCTCTTCCGCGCCGATGCCCGGGTAGGCGCCCGGCGTGTCGACGAAGGTGAAGATCGGCAGGCCGAACTTCTCGGCCAGACGCATCAGGCGCTCGGCCTTGCGATAGCCTTCCGGACGCGGCATGCCGAAGTTACGCGCAGCGCGCTCCTTCGTGTCGCGGCCCTTCTGGTGGCCGATGATCATGCAGGGCTGACCGTTGAAACGCGCCATACCGCCCACCACGGAAAGGTCGTCCGCGTACGAGCGGTCGCCATGCAGTTCGTGGAAGTCGGTGAACAGCTCGTTCACGTAGTCGAGCGTGTACGGGCGTTGCGGATGACGTGCGATCTGCGAAACCTGCCACGGGCTCAGGTTCGCGTAGAGGTCCTTCGTGAGCTGTTGGCTCTTCTTCGACAGGCGATCGATCTCTTCCGAAATATCGACGGCCGAGTCGTCCTGAACGAAGCGCAGTTCTTCGATCTTCGCTTCGAGTTCAGCGATCGGCTGTTCGAAATCCAGAAACGTGGTTTTCATGTGTTGGAATCCTTGCACTTTGCGGCAGCGCGTATTCTAACCGCGCCGGCCGAAGTCGAAATCGGAGCGGAACTATCGAATACAGGTAACGATAGGAAGATTCTTATCAAACTGAAAGACTCTTGAGAAGAAGGGCCGGAGCGCCGCGCCCGCCACTTCGCGCGGAGCACGCCGGCGCCCTCTTTTCCCTTTTACTCAAGCGTGTTCGAGGCTGCGCCACATATACCATGTTGCGACGGTTCGCCACGGCTCCCAGTTGGCCGCGACTTCACGCGCTTCGCTGCGCGTGACGGGTTCGCCGCTGAAGTAATTGACGCTGATCGCCTGGATGAGACCCAGGTCGTCGAGCGGCAGCACGTTCGGGCGCGCGAGATTGAAGATCAGGAACATCTCGGCGGTCCAGCGACCGATGCCGCGGATGGCCGTGAGTTCGGCGATCACGTCCTCGTCGTCCATCGTGGTCCATTTGCCCACGTGAAGCGCGCCCGAGACGAAATGCTGGGCGAGGTCGAGGATGTATTCCGTCTTGCGTTTCGACAGCCCACATGCCGCGAGCTTTTCGTGGCCGAGCTTGATGAACTGCTGCGGCACGAGCTTCGGGCACGCGGCTTCAACGCGCTTCCACAATGCCTGCGCCGCCGCCGTCGAAATCTGCTGGCCAACCACGGAACGCGCGAGCGTGACGAAGGGATCGTCGCTGCTCATCAGATGAACAGGGCCGAACTTCGGAATCAGCTTCTTGAGAATGCGGTCGCGCTTGACGAGATCCGCACAGGCGCGATCCCAGTAATCGGGGCGCACGACTTCATGTTCCGCGCCGCTCAACGGTGCGGCTGCGGCTTGCGCGGCGTCGCCCTGCGCGGCCTCAGGCTGCGCCGCGGGCATGATGCCCGTCCCGTCGATGGTGGCGCCATTGACCTTCGCGCGCGACTTTGCCGCGCCATTGAGCGCGTGCGCGTCGTCATCCGCTTGCGTCTGCTGCTGCGTTTTCGCGCCGCGTGCGGAGCCCGTCTTCGCCGTGCCCTTCTTCGCGCCGGCCGCCTTGGCGGCTTCGGCTTCCTGTTGCGCCGTGAGCGCGCCACCGCGCGCCGCACGTCGTGCGGCCGGGCTCGTTTCGTCGCCCGCCGCGCCCGTTAGCGACACAGACCGCCTGGCCTGCGTCTTCGTGGCCGTTGCCATCCTGCCTCCTGCCTCGCGAATCGATCAGTGGAAACTGGACAGCCCGCTTAAACGCGGCGCCACTCGGTCAATCCGCCCGGTTTGTCTTCGAGCGCGACACCGGCATCGAGCAGTTCGGCCCGGATCCGGTCCGCCTCCGCGTACTGCTTCGCCTGCTTCGCGGCCGTGCGTGCGGCGATCTTCGCTTCGATCGCGGCGCTGTCGAGCGCACCCGCCGCATCGAGCGCGCCTGCGCCTTGCTGCAGGAACGCACGCGGCTCGCGCACCAGCACGCCGAGCACGCGCGCCAGGCGCTGCAACTGGCGCGCCAGCACGGCGTCGCCCGTGCGATTCACTTCGGTTGCCAGTTCGAACAGCACCGAGATGGCGACCGGCGTGTTGAAGTCATCGTTCATCGCCGCGCTAAAACGCTGCGCATGCGCTTCGTTCCAGTCGAGCTCACCCGCATCCGGCGTCACATCCTTGAGCGCCGTGTACAGCCGCGTGAGCGCGCCGCGCGCGTCGTCGAGATGCACGTCGCTGTAGTTCAGCGGCGAACGGTAATGCGCGCGCGCCATGAAAAAGCGCACCACTTCGGCGTCGTACTTCGCCAGCACTTCGCGGATCGTAAAGAAGTTGCCGAGCGACTTCGACATCTTCTCGTTGTCGATATTGACGAACCCGTTGTGCATCCAGTAATTGACGAACTTCTCACCCGTCGCGCCTTCGCTCTGCGCGATTTCGTTCTCATGGTGCGGGAACTGCAGATCCTGGCCGCCGCCATGAATGTCGAAATGATCGCCGAGCAGCGTGCAACCCATCGCCGAACATTCGATGTGCCAGCCCGGACGACCGCGACCGTACTTCGAGTCCCAGCTGGTATCGGCCGGCTCTTCCGGTTTTGCCTGTTTCCACAGTACGAAGTCAAGCGGATCCTGCTTGGCATCGTTCGCGGCCACACGTTCGCCCGAACGCAGGTCTTCGAGCGACTTGCCCGAGAGCGCGCCGTAATGCGCGAACTTGCGCACCGCGTAATTCACGTCGCCGTCCGAACCCTGATAGGCGTAGCCGTTCTTTTCCAGCATGCCGATCATATCGAGCATCTGCGGAATGAATTCAGTCGCGCGCGGCTCGTGATCGGGACGCTCGACGCCGAGCGCATCCGCGTCTTCATGCAGCGCCGCGATATAGCGGTCGGTGAGCGCCTTGATGGTTTCGCCGTTCTCTACCGCGCGACGAATGATCTTGTCGTCGATGTCGGTGATGTTGCGCACATAGGTCACCTGGTAACCGAGCGTGCGCAGCCAGCGCTGCACAATATCGAACACCACCATCACACGCGCGTGGCCAACGTGACAATAGTCGTACACCGTCATGCCACAGACGTACATGCGTACGACGCCGGGCTCGAGTGGCACGAAATTTTGCTTGTCACGCGCGAGCGTGTTGTAGATGCGCAGTGATTCCATAAAGACGGTGGATACGTGGGTCGAAAGAAATCCGCAGCAGCGCCGACAGCAGCCCGTGGGTGCAAGGCACCGCATTGCTCGAGGCTGCATACAGTCGCGCTCAATCAGTCATCAGGGCGGAGACGACCACGAGTGGCGAAAGAAAGCCGGGCATTTCGCGGGAGCCGACCGTCCGGAATCGGGACTGCAACGAACCGGAACAGGCGCTCAACCTGCGCGCAGCCAAAGCGCGCGACGAAACGCACAGACCTTTTGTTAGAATGGCTCGGAGTATAACACCGCGACCTCACCCTATGAAATCTTCCAGCGGCCGCGCGCCTCGCGCTGCGACCTTTGCCATGGCGGCTCTCGCGAGCGTTGCGATCGTTCTTTGCGGCGCTCGCGCAGCCCATGCGGCGCCCCCCGCGACGGCCGACGGCACGCCCGGCGCAGACAGTGCAATTGCCCAGCACAACTGGGCCGCGGCGCTCACGGAACTCGACGCGCGCATCAAGTCGAACCCGCGCGACGTGCAGGCGAAATTCAAGCGCGCGACCATCCTCGCGCGCCTGGGCCGCGACGACGACGCCATCCAGGCGTTCACCGAACTCACGCAGACGTACCCCGAATTGCCCGAGCCGTACAACAACCTGGCGGCGCTCTACGCGAAGCACGGTCACTACGACGAAGCGCGCATTGCGCTGGAGACGGCTACCAAGGCCAATCCGTCGTACACGCTCGCATGGGAGAATCTCGGCGACCTGTATCTGCGTCTGGCTTCGGCTTCGTATCACCGCGCGAGCTCGCTCGGTCACACGAGCGGCGCGACCCAGCAACGCCTCGCCGACATCGACAAGATCGTGAACCCGCCGGCCGCGACCAAGGCCGCACGCGCGGCTGCCGCAGCCGGCGCGAGCGCCACGCGCGTGGGCCCGATGCTCGACAATCCGGTGTACCAGTTCGGTGGCCCGACCGGGTCGCTGGCGATGCCGCCCTTCATGGCGCCGTCGAACTAAGTTTCGTCGCTATAAGCCGTCGAACCAGGCCGGCGCGCGCCAGAACAGCAAGCCACTCAGCAAACCGCGCGCGTCGACATGTTTTTCCCGTACTTCCGAGGATACAAATGAAATGGTTGATGTTGGCGCTCGGCAGCGCCGCCCTGATCGCGAACGCGCCCGCTTTCGCGCAGTCGGCTCCGCAAGGCCAGGCCGCGCATCCGCAGGTGCTGCTCAAGACCAGTGAAGGCGACATTCGCGTCGAGCTCTACCCCGAGAAAGCGCCGAAGACCGTCGACAATTTCCTCCAGTACGTGAAGTCCGGCCAGTACAACGGCACGATCTTCCATCGCGTGATTCGCGGCTTTATGATCCAGGGCGGCGGCTACACCACGAGCTTCGTCGAGAAGCCCACACGTGCGCCGATTCCGCTGGAAAGCAAGAACGGCCTGAAGAATCAGGCCGGCGCGCTGGCGATGGCGCGCACGAGCGACCCGAATTCCGCAACCGCGCAGTTTTTCATCAACACGGTGGATAACGCCAACCTCGACTATCCGAATCCGGATGGCAACGGTTACGCGGTGTTCGGCAAGGTCACGCAGGGCATGGACGTCGTGAAGAAGATCGAAGCGGCGCCCACCACCTCGCGCGGCCCGATGTCCGATGTGCCGCAAAAGGAAATCGTGATCCAGTCGGCCACGCTGGTCGGCAAGTAATCAGCGCCCTATAACTCCCTCATTCTCCGCGCGGCGCGGCACCGGTACACGCGAAGGCATACGTCCCGCCTCGTACCGGCACTGCGCCGCCCCACTCCCCCAGCCACAGGCAAAGGATTCCATCATGGTCGAACTGCATACGAACCACGGCGTCATCAAGCTCGAACTCGACGCCGAAAAAGCGCCGAAGACGGTCGCCAACTTCCTCGAGTACGTCAAGAGCGGCCACTACGACGGCACGGTGTTCCACCGCGTCATCGACGGCTTCATGATCCAGGGCGGCGGTTTCGAAGCCGGCATGAAGCAAAAGCCGACGAACGCAACGATCGAAAACGAAGCCAACAACGGCCTGAAGAACGTGCGCGGCTCGATCGCCATGGCACGCACGAATGACCCGCACTCGGCATCGGCACAGTTCTTCATCAACGTCGCCGACAACGACTTCCTGAACCACTCGTCGCCGACGCCGCAAGGCTGGGGCTACGCGGTGTTCGGCAAGGTCGTCGACGGTCTGGACGTGGTCGAGAAGATCAAGTCGGTCAAGACGGGCTCGAAGGGCTTCCATCAGGACGTGCCGGTTGACGACGTCGTGATCGAAAAGGCTGTCGTCGTCGAGTAATCGCGGCACACGCTTGAATCAACAGCTTGAATTAACGTAACGGCGCACGCTTCATCGATGCTGCAGGAAAAGACACGGGGATTGGGGATGGCCGCCGCGGGCGTGCCCGGCGAGGGCAAACGTCCGCACGCGGCGCGTCCCTTCCTGTTCATTTCCGACCTGCATTTGAGCGAAGCGATTCCGCGCACGGTCGCCGCGTTCGAACACTTCATCCGGGTCACGGCCGATCAGGCCGACTCGGTGTTCATACTCGGCGACCTCTTCGAATACTGGATCGGCGACGACATGCTCGTCGAACCGTTTGTCGCGCGCATGGCCGCGCTGATGCATACGCTTTCCGAGCGCGGCATCGCGCTCTACATCATGCACGGCAACCGCGACTTCCTGATGGGCAAGCGCTTCATGAAAGCCGCGGGTGCAATCTGGCTGCCCGACCCCATCGCCATCACCGCATTCGGTACGCGCATTGCGCTCGCGCACGGCGACGCGCTGTGCACCGACGATCGCGGCTATCAACTATTTCGCAAGCTCGCGCGCAACCGGCTCGCGCAAATGCTGTTTCTGGCGTGGCCGTTTCGCTGGCGCCGGGCGCTGGCCGAGCGCATGCGCCGCAAGAGCGAAGCCGGGCGCGAACGTCCCGTTTCGCCTCACGACGCGAAATACGACGTCACGGCCAAAGGCGTCGCTGCGCTCTTCAAACGCGCGCGCGCAAACATGATCATTCACGGGCACACGCACCGGCCTGCGCGTCACGCGGAACCCGGCGGCACGCGATGGGTGCTGCCAGACTGGGAACTGGACCACGGATCACCGCCGCGCGGAGGTTATCTGCGCGTGGATGCGGAAGGGTTCAGGATGTTGCCGCTCGATTGAGCAAGGGTTCTGGCACTCTTGAAATGAAAACAGCCGCTTTAAGCGGCTGTTATTTCTTGATTGCAGTGCATATCAGACTTGCGCTGAAGTGGGCTCCTCCGCCTTCACCGCTTCCTGCGCCACCGCCCCGCCCTCCAGCCCCGCCGACAACCGGCGCAACTCCACGAGCGCGGCATCCGCGCCATGCAGCGCTTCGAGGCGCGCGCCCAGACGTTCGAGCGCGGCGACAACCGAATCCACGCGCTGCGTCTGCGTCGCGGCGTGATCGATCAGGCCATGAATCGCGAGAGAAACGGGATCGTCTGCGTTCGGCGTGATGCCATACGCGCAAAAGCCTTCGCGCGCGGACGCCGGCTTCGCCTGCGCCGGTTCGCTCTTCGCCGGTGCAATGATCCGCGCCGGATTGCCGACAGCCGTGCCGCCAGCCGGAACCGGCTTGACCACCACGGCGTTCGAGCCGATCTTCGCCTGCGCGCCCACCGTGAATCCGCCCAGCACCTTCGCGCCCGCACCGACGATCACGCCCGGCCCGAGTGTCGGGTGCCGCTTCGCGCCGCGCGTCAGCGAGGTGCCGCCGAGTGTCACGCCTTGATAGATGGTGCAATCGTCGCCGACTTCAGCCGTCTCGCCGATCACCACGCCCATGCCGTGGTCGATAAACACACGCCGGCCGATGGTCGCGCCAGGATGGATTTCGATACCGGTCAGAAAGCGCGCAAGCTGCGAGATGTAGCGCGCAAGCCAGCGGCGTTTGGCCCGCCAGCAGGCGTGCGCGAAGCGATGCAGGACGAGCGCATGCAGACCCGGATAACAGGTCAGGACTTCCCAGGCGCTGCGAGCGGCGGGATCGCGCTCACGGATCGTGGCGATGTCTTCGCGAAGTCTCTTGAACATGGCTGTCACACGCTGGACGTGGGGAACATGGGGATGGCACGGCCGCGCGTCGCGGAGGCTAGTCCGACGCGCGGCGCGGCTTCGTACACGGCCTTAGCAGCCATGCCGATTTGCTTATGATGTGCAACCGATTGTAGGCGAAAGGCGTGCGGCGGCCGGGAAGCCCCCGCCGACAGCAAGGTTGGACGCCGCGTGGCGTCGGTGCGCCCTATTTGCCGCTATCCGTGCCCTTGAGCATCAGGATGTGTTTGGCGATGCCGCGCACGATATTGACCTCTTCGCGCTCAAGCCCCGAGCGCGCGAAGAGCCGCCGCAGTCGAGACATCAGCTTCTTCGGATTGGCCGGATCGAGAAAATCGAGCGCGATCAGCGCGTTTTCGAGGTGCACGTACATGCGCTCGATATCGTCGCTGGTGGCGAGCGGCGTGCCCGTGCCGGGCGCGCCAGATACGGCAGACCCGGCGGCGGGCAGAGCCGTACCGGCGCCGCTCCCGTCCAGATACGCCATGCGCAACTCGTACGCGAGCACCTGCACCGCCTGGGCGAGATTGAGCGAGCTATAGGCCGGATTGGCCGGAATATGCGCGAGCGCGCTGCAACGCTCGACATCCTCGTTCGAGAGACCCGTGCGCTCGTTGCCGAATACCAGCGCGATTTCGCCGTGAGCCGCGACCTGGCGGCAGGCGTCCTGCACCGCATGGCGCGGCGCGGCGGGCGGCGGCCCGTATTCGCGCGTGCGCGCCGTGAGCGCCAGCGACCATTGCGTGCCTGCCAGCGCGTCGGCGAGGGTTGGGACGATGTGGACGGCGGCGAGCACGTCGTCGGCGCCGCTGGCCATGGCGATCGCTTCGGGATCGAGTTGGACCTGCGGCACGCGCGGCGCGACCAGCACCAGCCGCGAGAAACCCATGGTCTTGATCGCGCGCGCCGCCGCGCCGACGTTGCCGGGATGGCTCGGCTCGACCAGCACGAAGCGCGTGGAAGTGAAACCGCCGCGCAGCGGTTCGTGGGCGTCCGAGGAATGATCGGCGTGGGCGGCGTGGGAGGGATCGGAATCGGGGAGCTGCACCAAGATGAATCTCGAAGAACGGCGGATAGAAAGGCGTATGTTATCGCGCCTTGCATCCAAGGCCTATCCGGTCCGCCGGCAAGGCCGCGGCGACTGGCTTGCCCGCTTTCCCGATCGCCGTCAGCCCAGAAGCCCAAGACTCGGGTAAAATGCGAGGTTCGCGCGCGTTTTGTCGTCCCGTTTTGGGCCGATATCTGGCCAATATGGCCGCCGCGCCCCGCTCTTATCCAATTCGTCTCCGTTGGCGGGACAGGACCGCTTAGGCCGCGTAGCTCAAACGCGCGGCTTGCGCCCTGTCCAATCGTTAGACGCTTTTATCTTCGGCACCCCCGTGCGCCGCGCCGTCCGCGCGCGCCGGACAACAAGGATCCAGGCTCATGCATCCCATGCTCAACATCGCTGTCAAGGCCGCACGCCGCGCCGGACAGATCATCAACCGCGCGTCGCTCGATCTCGACCTCGTGCAGGTCGCGAAGAAGCAGCACAACGATTTCGTCACGGAGGTCGACAAGGCCGCCGAAGCCGCCATCATCGAGACGCTCAAGACCGCTTACCCGGATCACGCGATCCTCGCCGAAGAATCCGGCGAATCGGACAACGAGTCGGAATACCAGTGGATCATCGATCCGCTCGACGGCACCACCAACTTCATCCACGGCTTCCAGTACTACTGCGTGTCGATCGCGCTGGTGCACAAGGGCGTCATCACGCAGGCCGTCGTCTATGACCCGACCCGCAACGACCTGTTCACCGCCTCGCGCGGCCGTGGCGCGTTCCTGAACGACCGCCGTATCCGCGTCGGCCGCCGCGACCGTCTGGCCGACGGCCTGATCGGCACGGGCTTCCCGTTCCGCGAAAAGGACGGTCTGGACAGCTACTGCGAACTGTTCGCCGACATGACCAACGCCTGCGCCGGCCTGCGCCGCCCGGGCGCTGCCGCACTCGATCTGGCGAACGTCGCCGCGGGCCGCATGGACGGTTTCTTCGAACAGGGCCTCAACCCGTGGGACGTCGCCGCAGGCGCACTGCTCATCACGGAAGCCGGTGGTCTGGTCGGTAACTACACGGGCGATTCGGACTTCCTGCACATGGGCGAAGTGGTCGCCGGCAACCCGAAGATCTACGCGCAGATGGTGCCGATCCTCTCGAAGTACACGCGCGTGAAGAAGGAAACGAAGGAAGCCTGAGTTCAGGCCCGCGTTCAGACCTGACAAGGCGGCCCCGCTGCAGCGCGCGGCCGCCCATGTCACAATCGCCGGGAGCGTGGCGGATGTCGCAGCCCGCCCCGATGCGTCAAGCGGCTTCGGCCGCTTTTTTGTTTCGCGCGCCGATTTCACCGCTTGCTCCCGTCGCGCGACTTGCCCGATCCACCCCTCGGTCCATCCGCGATGAAAAAAGGCTTTTATACGATCATCGCCGCGCAGTTCGTTTCGTCGCTCGCCGACAACGCGCTCCTGATTGCGGCAATCGCGCTGCTCACGGTGATTTCTTCACCGGCCTGGGTCACGCCGCTGCTGCAGATCTTCTTCACGGTTTCCTACGTACTGCTCGCACCCTTCGTCGGCGCCTTCGCGGACGCGCTGCAAAAGCGCCACGTCATGTTCGTCTCGAACGCGCTCAAGGCCATCGGCTGCCTGATGATGATCGCGGGCGTACATCCGATGCTGGCCTATGGTGTAGTGGGTTTCGGCGCGGCGGCCTATTCGCCGGCAAAGTACGGAATCCTCACTGAATTGCTACCCGCCGAAAAACTCGTGGCCGCCAATGCGTGGCTCGAATCGGCGACGGTGCTCTCCACGATCGTCGGCACGATGATGGGCGGCGCGCTCGTCTCGACCTACGCCGAGCGCTTCGTCACGCATCATCCGATGCCGCTGATCCATTCGGCCGCCGACCTCGCGATGCTCGCCACGATGATCACCTATGCCATCGCCGCGCTCATCAACATCGGCATTCCGGATACGGGCGCGCGCTACGAAAACCGCCTCAAGCAACCGGGCCGGCTGGTCTCCGATTTCACGCATTGCTTCAACGTGCTGTGGGCCGACAAGCTCGCGCAGATCGCGCTTTGGGTCACGACGCTGATGTGGGGCGCGGCGGTGACGCTGCAATTGCTGGTGCTCAAATGGGCCGACGCGAATCTCGGCCTCTCGCTTTCGAAGGCGGCCGTGATGCAAGGCGTGACGGGACTGGGCATTGCGCTGGGCGCGGCGGGCGCCGCCGCGTGGGTGTCGCTACGCGCTTCGCTGCGCGTGTTGCCGGTGGGCGTGCTGTGCGGCGTGGTGTCCGTGGCGATGGCGTTCTACAGCAAGAACCTCTTTCCGGCGGGCGAAGGCGTGCGATTCGGCACCTTCATCATGCCCTTCTATCTGCTGTTCGCGTACCCGTTGATGATTCTGCTCGGCACACTCGCGGGCTTTTTCATCGTGCCGATGAACGCCTTGCTTCAGCATCGTGGCGCGACCCTGCTTTCGGCGGGACACTCGATCGCCGTACAGAACTTCAACCAGAACCTCGCCGTGCTGCTGATGCTTGGCGCCTATGCGCTGCTGCTGACCGCGAAAATGCCGGTGCAATGGATCATCGTCGTGTTCGGGATTTTCGTTTCCGGAATGATCTGGCTCGCCATGCGGCGCAGTGCGGCAAACGCCCGCACGGTCGATCTGCAGGCGCTGGTCGACGAGTAAGCCTCGCGCGCCTGCTCCACTCCAGCCTCCTGGCCGCAATCTCCGTCAATCTGGCGCGCATTCCTATGCTATCCGGCAAGGATTTGCGCGCTGCCTGGCCATCCGGCCAGGTTCACGCGCCCCCGGCGCGGGTTACACTCACGCCCTGAACCTTAGCAAGACTCCGAGGATGGCTACACACACCGCCAGCGCCGGCGACATCGCGCAACACACCCCCATGATGCAGCAATACCTGCGCATCAAAGCCGAGCATCCGGACACCCTCGTGTTCTACCGGATGGGCGACTTCTATGAACTGTTTTTCGGCGATGCCGAGAAAGCTGCGCGCCTGCTCGATCTGACACTCACGCAACGCGGCGCATCGGCCGGCACCCCGATCAAGATGGCGGGCATTCCCCATCACGCGTGCGAAGGCTATCTCGCCAAGCTCGTCAAGCTGGGCGAATCGGTGGCGATCTGCGAACAGATCGGCGATCCGGCCACTTCGAAAGGCCCGGTCGAGCGCAAGGTCGTGCGCGTGGTCACACCCGGCACGCTTACCGACGCCGCCCTGCTGTCGGACAAGAACGACGTCTACCTCATGGCGGTCTGCCCCGGTCACAACCGGCGCGGCGTGACCGTCAACGTGGGCCTCGCCTGGCTCAATCTGGCGAGCGGCGCGCTGCGTCTGGCCGAAGTCGCGCCCGAACAGGTCGCCACGGCTTTCGAGCGCATCCGTCCCGCTGAAGTGCTGGTCGCGGACATGCCCTCGGAATCGTCCGGCTGGGCGCCGCCTGCGGGCGTGGGTGCGCTCACGCGCGTGCCCGCCTGGCACTTCGATCTCGCTTCGGGCAAGCAGCGCCTGTGCGATCAGATGGATGTCGCGAGTCTCGACGGTTTCGGCGCGCAAACGCTGACGAGCGCATGCGGCGCTGCCGGCGCGCTGCTGCTGTATGCGGCGGCCACGCAAGGCCAGCAGTTGCGCCACGTGCGCAGCCTGAAGGTGGAGGCGGAAACCGAATACATCGGCCTCGACCCCGCCACGCGCCGCAATCTCGAACTCACCGAAACGCTGCGCGGCACTGAATCGCCCACGCTCTGCTCGCTGCTCGATACCTGCAGCACGACCATGGGCAGCCGCCTGCTGCGTCACTGGCTGCATCATCCGCCGCGCGACGCGGGCATCGCGCAGACGCGTCAGCAGGCCATCGGCGCGCTGCTCGATGCACCGCCGCCGGCAAGCGTCGATGCACTGCGCGGCGCGCTGCGTCAGATCGCCGACGTCGAGCGCATTACCGGCCGTCTCGCGCTGCTGTCGGCGCGTCCGCGCGATCTGTCGAGCCTGCGCGATACCTTTGCAGCACTGCCCGCACTGCGCGAGCAGGTGGCGGCAGCGGGTGGCGCATCGGCGTCGCTGGCGCGCATCGTCGATGCACTGGAGCCGCCCGCCGGATGCGCGGATCTGTTGCAACGCGCGGTCGCGCCCGAACCCGCCGCGATGATCCGCGACGGCGGCGTGATCGCACGCGGCTATGACGCGGAGCTCGACGAACTGCGCGACATGTCGGAAAACTGCGGCCAGTTCCTGATCGATCTGGAAGCACGCGAACGCGCGCGTACCGGCATCGGCAATCTGCGCGTCGAATACAACAAGGTGCATGGCTTCTATATCGAAGTCACGCGCGGCCAGACCGACAAGGTGCCCGACGACTATCGTCGCCGTCAGACGCTCAAGAACGCGGAACGCTACATCACGCCCGAGCTGAAGGCCTTCGAGGACAAGGCGCTCTCCGCGCAGGAACGTGCGCTCGCGCGCGAGAAGGGTCTCTACGACGCGCTGCTTCAGGCGCTCCTGCCGTTCATCGCCGATTGCCAGCGCGTGGCCGCGGCGCTCGCGGAACTCGATCTGCTCGCTGCCTTCGCCGAACGTGCGCGCGCGCTCGACTGGAACGCGCCGGAGTTTTCCGAAGCGCCGGGCATCGAGATCGAACAGGGCCGTCATCCGGTGGTCGAGGCGCAGGTCGAGCAGTTCATCGCCAATGACTGCGCCCTTCACGCCGACCGCAAATTGCTGTTGATCACCGGCCCGAACATGGGCGGTAAATCGACCTTCATGCGCCAGACCGCGCTGATCGCCCTGCTCGCTTACGTGGGCAGCTACGTGCCCGCGCGACGTGCGCGCTTCGGCCCGATCGACCGCATCTTCACGCGTATCGGTGCAGCCGACGATCTTGCGGGCGGTCGCTCGACCTTCATGGTCGAAATGACGGAAGCCGCCGCGATTCTCAACGACGCTACGCCGCAAAGCCTCGTGTTGATGGACGAAATCGGGCGCGGCACCTCGACGTTCGACGGTCTCGCGCTGGCCTGGGCAATCGCGCGCCATCTGCTGTCGAGCAACGGCTGCCATACGCTGTTCGCGACGCACTATTTCGAGCTCACGCAACTGCCGGCGGAATTCGCGCAGGCGGCCAACGTGCATCTTTCGGCGGTCGAACATGGGCACGGCATCGTGTTCCTGCATTCGGTCAGCGAAGGCCCGGCGAACCAGAGCTACGGTCTGCAGGTTGCCCTACTCGCGGGCGTGCCGAATGCGGTGATTCGCGCGGCGCGCAAGCATCTGGTGCATCTGGAACAGCTCTCGGCCGGTCAGCCCACACCGCAACTCGATCTGTTCGCCGCGCCGGTGGTGTCGATCGACGAGATGGAAGATCGCGATACGCAGCCCTACGCGGAAGACGCGCCTTCGACGCCCGAAGACGAAGCCGCCGCCCGGGTGGCCGAACGCCTGCGTGCGCTCGACCCGAATGAGCTACGCCCGCGCGAAGCGCTCGACCTCCTGTACGAACTGCATGAGCTGGCCACTGCGCCGGACGCCAAACGCTAAGCGTCGCCTCGCGACGCCGCCGCGGCCATCAACGCATGGCCGCGGCGGCTTTGCTTTGCGCACGTCATTGACTGCGGTTTTGCGCGTGCTCGCGTCGCTGGTTGCGCTGTGCGCGATGGCGACGTCCAGCGTCGCTTTCGCAGCGTCGGCAAAAGCCGCGCAGCCCGCGCAAACACCCGCCTGGCGCTATGCATTCGCCGTCGTGGCCAACGTCGTCACCGAACCCGGCGACGAAACGACGCTGCAACGTCTGATCGACGCCATCGGGCGCGATCCGCAAATCTCCTTCCTCGTCTACGACGGCAACCTCAAAGGCCCGCGCGAGTCGTGCGTCGACCATCTCTACGAGCGTCGTCGCGATCTGCTCGAAGCTTCGCGTGCGCCGGTCGTGTACGTGCCGGGTCAGCGCGACTGGGTCACTTGCGGCACCAGCGGCACGGGCGGCTACGATCCGGTCGAACGTCTCGATTTTCTGCGCCAGAACTTCTACAGCGACGCCAACGCGCTCGGCGAAACGCCGCTCGCCCTCACGCGCGAAAGCGAAGTGTCGCGCTTTCGCCCGTATCGTGAAAACGTGCGCTGGCAGGTGGGCGATACGGTTTTCGTCACGCTCAACGTGCCCAACGGCAACAATCATTTCCTGAACGCGGGCGGACGTAACGGCGAGTTCGAGGACCGCGTGATCGCCAACGGCTTCTGGCTCGAACACGCCGCCGAATTCGCGCGCCGGCGCAACGCGCGCGCCATCGTCATCTTTATGCAGGCCGATGCCCTGCTTGATCGCGACGATCGCTCCGACCGCTTTGCGTGGCTGCGCTTTCATCGCGCACCGCGCGATGGCTATGCGGAATTACGCCGCAGCCTCGTGAAGCTCGCGGACAGTTTTCGCGGCCCGATCATCGTCGTGCATCCGGACGAGGCCAGACTCCCTCGCGGCTTTACGATCGACCAGCCTTTGCGTAATGAAAAAGGAATCAGGATTGCTAACGTAACGCGCGTGGCATTTTCGCTACGCGATCCGCTCACGCAATGGCTGCAGATCGACGCCGACATGGCGCGCGATACGCCGCTGCGTGTGAGCGTGCACGATGTGCCAAAGCACCTGCCGCTACTGCCGCCGCAACAACAGCCCGTGATGCCGGAAATGCCGGAGATTTCGTCGATGCCCGATGTGACGGAGATTCCGGGCATGCAACAGGCGCCCGATCTGAACGCCGCGAGTGCGGCCAGTGGAAGTGGTGAGGGGATGGGAGGAACGGCGGTGCCACCGGCTACGGGTGGCTCGGGTGCATCGCAAACGGTTGCGCCGCCGCGACCGCTAATGCCGCCGCCGTGGATCCAGCAGCAGTTTCAGCAACAAGCGCCTGCTGCACCTTCGAATTGACGGCTAGATAAAGCCTGGGGCCCAGAAAAGAACCCGCTGAAATGAAATGCGCCGGCACCGGGAATCCCGGGCCGGCGCATCGTGTTACTTAGTGCAGGGTCGGCTTCGAATCGGCTTCTTCGCCGTCTTCGTCATCGTCCTCGTCGACGATTTCGAGGCCGTCCGCGCCATGCGCGTGCTCATGCTCGATTTCGTCTTCGGTCGCCTGACGCACTTCCTTGACGGTCAGGTTGAAGCGCAACGCCATACCGGCCAGCGGATGGTTGCCATCGAGCACGACCTTGTCTTCGGCCACGTCCGTCACGGTGTAGATGAGCGAGTCGAGATCCTCGTCGCCCTCTTCCGGCGTGCCTTCGAACTGCATGCCGACTTCGAGCGGTTCCGGGAAACGGCCGCGCGGTTCGATCTTCACGAGTTCCGGATCGTATTCGCCGAAAGCGTCCGTCGGCTCAAGCTGGATCTGGGTCTCGAAGCCCGGCTCCTTGCCGTCCAGCACTTCCTCGATCTTGGGGAACGTGCCATCATAGCCGCCGTGCAGATAGACCATCGGCTCGTCGCTTTCCTCAATCAGATTGCCCTGCGCATCCGATAGCTTGTAAGCGACCGACACGACGGTGTCCTTTGCGATTTTCATTCGATTCTCCAGATTACAGACCACATTATACGATGCCCAAGCGGTCCCCTGACCACCCGGAGGACGCCCGCAAGCAGCGCGCCTCCCCTTCCCTGGCATGCCCTTCGCCCGATACGCCCACGCCGCTGCTTGGCGGCCTGAGTCCGGCGCAGTTCATGAAGAAATACTGGCAGAAAAAGCCATTATTGATCCGCCAGGCGATACCCGGCATCGAAGCGCCGCTCTCGCGCGACGAACTCTTCGCGCTGGCCGATAGCGACGATGTCGAGTCGCGTCTCATCACGCATTTCCGCAAACGCTGGGCGCTCGAACACGGCCCCTTCGCCGCCGACGAACTGCCGACGCCGAAAACGCGCCAGTGGACCCTGCTCGTGCAAGGCGCCGACCTTCACGACGATCGCGCCCGCGCGCTGCTCGACCGCTTCCGCTTCGCACCCGACGCGCGTCTGGACGATCTGATGATCTCCTACGCGAGTGACGGAGGCGGCGTAGGGCCGCATTTCGACTCCTACGACGTGTTTCTACTTCAGGTGCACGGCAAGCGGCGCTGGCGCATCGGTGCGCAGCGCGATCTGTCCTTGCGGGAAGGATTGCCGCTCAAGGTGCTTGCGAACTTCGAGCCGGAAGAAGAATGGGTGCTGGAGCCGGGCGACATGCTGTACCTGCCGCCGCATATTGCGCACGACGGCGTGGCCGAAGGCGAGTGCATGACGTGTTCGATCGGCTTTCGTTCGCCTTCCACCGACGAACTCACGAGCCAGTTTCTCTACTGGCTCGCCGAGCGTGGCGCGGACAACACACCGTCGGCCAACCCGACGCTCTACCGCGACCCCGATCAGCCCGCCGTGACTCATCCTGCGCAACTGCCCCCGGCACTTGTGGAGCGCGTCTCGTCAGTGCTTGCTAAAGTGCGCTGGAACGATGCGGATGTATCGTCTTTCGTGGGTTCCTGGCTTTCAGAACCGAAATCCAATGTGGTGTTCGACGCCCCCGAAAAGCCCCTCGACGAGGCCCGTTTTGTTGCGCGCGCCGCGAAAAGCGGGATAAGACTCGACCGCAGGACAATCCTGCTTTACGATGCGCGGTCGTATTACCTGAATGGGGAACAGTACTTGCTCAAAGAGGCAAGGAAGTGGTTGCCGGAACTTGCCGATAACCGCTTGCTGGATGGGAAACGCTTTGTAACACTCTCACACGATTCGAGTGTGACAGTGTCGCTACACGAGTGGTATTGTGCGGGCTGGTTACGACTTGGGGCGCTTGCCTAAGCGCTTCGGGCTGTTATACCGTACTAATATAGTGCTTGTATGAGAAAGACAACGTATTGTCCCCGGATTTGTCGACGGTCGATACGAAAGTGCCTATAATTTCCGCCCAGGCCGTAGGGAAGATTCACGCTCTTGCAGTGCATCTCCACCAGCGGCTCAAGGTCGGTGTTGGGGCACATTACCGGTATTATTTTGCGCTGTTGCTTACCTTTAACCATAAAAGGACGTGATCATGAAGAAATCCCTCCTCGTAGCATCCCTGCTGGCAGCTGTTGCACTGGCTGCATGCAACAAGAGCAGCGACCAAGCTGCTGCGCCGGCTAGCGATGCGACCGCTGCTTCGGCACCGGCTGCTGCTGCTTCGGATTCCGCAGCTGCTGCTTCGGGCGCTGCTGCTGCTGCGAGCGACGCTGCTGCTTCGGCTACGGCTGCTGCTTCGGACGCAACCGCTGCTGCTTCGGACGCTGCTGCTTCGGCTGCTGCTCCGGCATCGGGCGCAAGCCAGTAAGCTGCATTCGCGCCGTGTCCGCGCAGAGCTTCGGCTTTGGTGGGCATCGAAGCGAAACGCCGTGCAGCCTGACGTCATCGTCAGTCGCACGGCGAGCAAGCAAAAAAGCCACGAACGCAAGTTCGTGGCTTTTTTGTTTTCTGCATCGGCACCGCGTTGAGCAAGCGGATGAGTTCATGCGCAGCGCATGTAACCCATCCTTCTCAACTGCAAGCGTGTATTACGCGTCTTCTTGCGCCTCTTGCTCCCCTTCGTTGCCGGAGAAGAAAGCCTGCACCACTTCGATCTCGCGCGTACGTTTGAACGGCGGCAGACTCTGCCAGATGCGTCGGCCATAGGGCTTATCGACAAGACGCGTATCGCAGATCATCAGCACGCCGCGATCGGTTTCCGCGCGAATCAATCGCCCTGCGCCCTGCTTGAGCGTGATGACGGCCTGCGGCAATTGATGAACCGCAAACGGGCTCAAGCCTTTCTTCGTCAGCGCATCGAGTCGCGCGGCCAGCACAGGGTCGTCAGGCGGCGCAAATGGCAGCTTGTCGATCACGACGAGCGACAAGGCGTCACCGCGCACGTCCACGCCCTCCCAGAAGCTCTGGCTGCCCACCAGAATCGCGTTGCCGTAGGCACGGAAGCGCTCCAGCAGTTCAGTGCGGCTCGCGTCGCCCTGCACCAGCAGCGGCGTATTCCAGCCGCGCGATTCGATCGTGTCGCGCAGCCGGTCGGCGATCTTGTTGACCGCACGCAGCGTCGTGCACAGCATGAAGACGCCACCGCCCGATGCCTCGATGGCCGGCAAGGCGGCGTCGAATACGGCATCGGTGAATTGCGGCGACGACGGCTGCGGCATATTGCGCGGCACGTACAGCAGACCTTGTTGCGGATAATCAAACGGACTCGGCAACGTCATCGAGCGGCGCGAACTCAGGCCCATCTGCGCCGCATAGTGCGTGAAATCGCCCTTTACCGAGAGCGTCGCCGACGTGAAGATCCACGTGCGCGGCACACCGGCGCGCTGCTTGGCGAAAATCGGCGCAACCGACAATGGCGTCTCGTGCAACTGCACCGTATGCGAGAAGACCTCGACCCAGCGGACCTTTTCGTCGTCGCCGTATTCGCGGGTTTCTTCGCCCTGCGCATCGCGCTTGCCGTCTGTGGCCTTGACGTCAGTCGCCGGACCCTGCACCGTCCAGCCGTTGAGCACGCCCTGCAGTTCACGCGCGCGACGCAGGCATGCGCCCAGCGATTCCGCCCGCTCAGCCTGACCGGCCAGCGCATTGGCCAGCGTGCCGAGTTCCGTTTGCAGGGTATCGAGCGAATCGAACAGCGGGTGATCTTCGGGCAACTGCGTGATCGACACGCGCAGCGAGTCTTCCTTGAACGCCAGACGCACGTCGCGCGCCGCACGTTCAAGCCCGGCGGCGAGCTTGACCCACTCGACCGCATCGCGCGCGTGGCTCAAACCCTCGGCGACGCTATCGCGCGCGAGTTCGAGGAACTGCGTGGTCGACAGCGTCTCGCCGAAGAACAGCGTGGCCGTTTCGGGCAACTGGTGCGCTTCGTCGAAGATGATGGTGTTGGCGCTCGGCAGCAATTCGGCCATGCCGGTATCGCGCAACATGATGTCGGCGAAGAACAGATGGTGGTTCACCACCACGATGTCGGCCTGCTGCGCTTCGCGGCGCGCCTGCATCACGAAGCAGTCCTTGTAATTGGGACACTCCTGGCCCAGGCAGTTGTCGCGCGTGGAAGTGACCATCGACCACACCGCAGCCGTTTCCGGCACGCTCGCAAGCTCGGCCTTGTCGCCCGAGCGCGTGATCTTCGCAAAGCGGATGATTTCCTGCAGATACGACGTTTCTTGGCGCGACGGCAAGCGCCCGTTATCGGCCGTGCGTTGCAGGTAGTAGTGGCACAGATAGTTCGAGCGCCCCTTGAGCATCGCGATGCTCACCGGCACGGCGAGCGCATCGCGCACCGTAGGAATGTCACGCGCGAAGAGCTGATCCTGGAGGTGCTTGGTGCCCGTGGAGACGATCACCTTCCCGCCCCACAGCATGGCCGGCACAAGGTACGCATAGGTCTTGCCGGTGCCCGTACCCGCTTCGACGATCAGCGTGTTGTCGCCGGATTCGGCGGCAGCGTGAGCGGCTTCTTCGGCCTGCGGCGCGACGGGAACGGGCGCACCGCGCTCGACACGGCGCGCAGGACGCGACTGCAACTCGAACGCGGCCGGTTCGGGCTGGGCCTGGGCGGCGGCTTCCATGGCGGCCGCCACGGCGCGCGCCATTTCGATCTGCGCCGCGCGCGGACGATAGCCATCGATCTCGCGTGCGAGCAGGCCATCGGCGGCAAAGAGGTTTTCGAGTTCGGCGCTGCGGCGCGTGCTCAGGGCGGACGCCGACGCCGCTTGCGCAGGGCGCGCGTCACCGCTGCGCGCGCCATCGTCGCGTGCAGATCCGGATCGGGAAACGGTCGTTGAATTCAAGGCAAGCGGTTCCTGCTCGGTCCTCGGGGCGCGGCCCGATTGCTGCCGCGCCCCGGCGCCTGCCGGGACCGGGAATCAGGCGTGCCCGTTCGAGGTCTTCGGTAAATCGGGGTCCAGCTGCAATTGCAGCAAGAGAATGTTGTCTTTCAGCTTGAGCTTGCGCCTCTTCAGCTTCTGCAGCTCGAGATCGTCGAAGTCCGACGTCTCGCACATCCGCTCGATCACACGGTCGAGATCGCCGTGTTCCGATTCCAGTTGCAGAATGCGGTCACGAAGGACCTCGCTCTTGACTTCACGTTGCTCGCGCATGCTCGCCTCCTCGTCATGAACGGCGTGCGCCTTGCGAAGGGTCGCACGCCTGAGGTTGCTATCTGGCTGAAAAAGCGTGGTGTTACGTGATGTTGCCGGGTACTACTGGCCCTGCTGTTGCTGCTTGAGCTGCTGTTGTTGCTGCTCCTGCTGCTGCTTTTGCTGTTCTTGCTGCTGCTGTGCCTTCTCGGCCGCCTGCTTCTGACGCGCTGCGACGTCAGATGCGTGTTTTGCTGCGTCGGCCTGCTTCTGCTCGAACTTCTGGGCCTTGTCGGCGCGTTCCTGCGCCTTCTGCTGGCCTTCGCGTCGAGCCTGCTCCAGCTGGCTCTGGTAGTCCGACTGCTTCTTGTCGTACTGCGCCTGGTTGGCGTCGCGTTGCGACTGCGCCGCCGCGCCCTGGCGTTGAGCCTGATCAAGCGCGTGCTGCTGCTGCTTCTGCTGGAACGCCTGCTCGTTCGCGGCACGTTGCGGCGCTTCCGCCTGACGCTGCGCCTGATCGAGCGCGTGCTGCTGTTGCTTCTGCTGGAACGCCTGCGCGCTTGCGGCCTCGTTGGCGGCGCGCTGCGGGGCATCCGCCTGGTCGCGCGCGCGCTGCAATGCGGCCTGCTCGTCGCGGCGTCGTGCGTTATCGGCACGCTGCTCTTCGTCGAGCGCCAGTTGCTGGTGGCGGATATCCGCCTGCACCACGCGCATCGCATCGCGCGCCTTGCCCAGACAGTGATTCACGAAAAACGTGTCGTAGCAGTTATGCTGCGCCACGCCGTACTGATAGTTGTTTTCCGCCGTGCGACGATCAAGCACCTTCTGGCGTGCGGCAAAGTCGTTCTGGATCGCCGCGTTGCCTTGAGCATCGGACGCACCGAGCGGCACGAGCGCACCCGATGCCGGGCGCGCACCTTGCGCGCCACCTGCCGTCGCATCGACGCCGGAAACCATCCCAGGGGCTGCTGCCTCCTGCGCAAGGGCCGGAACACTCGCCGTGGCCAGCAAGGCGACGGCACAAGCCGCCGCGCGGGCGGTGGTCCGCCATGCCGCGTCTGCACGCGCATGGGACCTGACAGATACAAAGCGGGATGGGTTCAACGTCTTCTGAGGGCAGCGGAACATGCCGCAAATTCTAACACCCCGCGGGTTGAGCGCCCCGCCATTTATGGCAAAATGCCCCGCTCCACTGGCCGGCGGGCGCGCTCTCGCAGCCCTGTCCCGCCGGTTGCCGCGCTGCCTGCCGTGCCGATGTCGTACACATTTCCGGCACGCCAGGCCGCACCGCAAACCGATCCTCGCAGGAATATCCAGACCCTATGACGGAAACCGTAGCACTCAAGATCGTCCAGCGTATCGCCAGCGAACTGACCGTTCAGCCGCGTCAGGTGGCGGCCGCCGTCCAGCTTCTCGACGAAGGAGCGACCGTTCCGTTCATCGCCCGATACCGCAAGGAAGTCACGGGCAATCTCGACGATACGCAACTGCGCACGCTCGAGGAGCGGCTGATCTATCTGCGCGAGCTCGAAGACCGCCGCGCCGCGATCCTTGCGAGCATCGACGAGCAAGGCAAGCTCACCGACGAGCTGCGCACCGCCATCGAGACCGCCGATAGCAAGCAGGTTCTCGAAGACCTCTATCTGCCGTACAAGCCCAAGCGCCGCACGCGCGCGCAGATCGCGCGCGAAGCCGGTCTGCAGCCGCTCGCCGACGCCCTGCTCGCGAACCCGCTGCTCGACCCGCAAACCGAAGCCGCGCAATACGTGGACGCCGAAAAGGGTGTCGCCGACATCAAGGCCGCGCTCGACGGCGCGCGCGACATTCTCTCGGAACAGTTCGGCGAAACCGCGGAGCTGCTGGGCAAACTGCGCGACTGGCTGCACAACCAGGGCGTGGTGATGTCGAGCGTGGTGGAAGGCAAGGAAAACGAGGAAGGCGAGAAGTTCCGCGACTACTACGACTACTCCGAAACCATCAAGACCGTGCCGTCGCACCGCGCGCTCGCGCTCTTCCGCGGTCGTAACGCGGGCGTGCTGATGGTGAAGCTGGGTCTCGGCGGCGAACTCGATACGCAGACGCCGCATCCGGGCGAAGCGCATATCGCGCGTCACTTCAACATCGCCAATCAGGGCCGTCCGGGCGACAAGTGGCTCTCGGACGTGTGCCGCTGGTGCTGGCGCGTCAAGGTGCAGCCGCATCTCGAAAACGAACTGCTGACCAACCTGCGCGAGCAGGCCGAAAACGAGGCAATCCGCGTGTTCGCGCGCAACCTCAAGGATCTGCTGCTGGCCGCGCCCGCCGGTCCCAAGGCCGTGATCGGTCTTGACCCGGGTCTGCGCACGGGCGTAAAGGTGGCCGTGGTCGATCGCACCGGCAAGGTGCTGGCGACCGACACGATTTACCCGCACGAACCGCGCCGCGACTGGGACGGCTCGCTCGCCAAGCTCGCGCGCATCGCCGCGCAAACCCAGGCGGAACTTATCAGCATCGGCAACGGCACGGCCTCGCGCGAAACCGACAAGCTCGCCAGCGAACTGATCTCGAAGCATCCGGAACTGAAGCTGCAAAAGATCGTGGTGTCCGAAGCGGGCGCATCGGTTTATTCGGCATCCGAACTGGCCGCGAAGGAATTCCCGGACATGGACGTCTCGCTGCGTGGTGCGGTGTCGATCGCGCGCCGCCTGCAAGACCCGCTCGCCGAACTCGTGAAAATCGAGCCGAAGGCGATTGGCGTCGGCCAGTATCAGCACGACGTGAACCAACGCGAACTCGCGCGCTCGCTCGATGCGGTGGTCGAGGATTGCGTGAACGCCGTGGGCGTGGACGCGAATACGGCATCCGTGGCGCTGCTGGCGCGCGTCTCGGGTCTGAACTCGACGCTCGCCCGCAATATCGTCGATTACCGTGACGCCAACGGTCCCTTCCCTTCGCGCGAGCATCTGAAGAAGGTGCCGCGCCTGGGCGACAAGACCTTCGAGCAGGCTGCGGGCTTCCTGCGCATCAACAGCGGCGAGAATCCGCTCGATCGCTCGTCGGTCCACCCGGAAGCGTATCCGGTCGTCGAGCGCATGCTGGCGAAGATCAAGCGCGCCATCGGCGATGTGCTGGGCAATCGCGAAGCGCTGTCGGGTCTGGCGCCCACGGAATTCGTCGATGAGCGTTTCGGTCTGCCGACCGTGCGCGACATTCTCAGCGAACTCGAAAAGCCGGGCCGCGATCCGCGTCCCGAGTTCAAGACGGCGACCTTCCGCGACGGCGTGGAGAAAGTCTCGGATCTGGTGCCGGGCATGGTGCTCGAAGGCGTCGTGACCAACGTGGCCGCGTTCGGCGCATTCGTCGACGTGGGCGTGCATCAGGACGGTCTGGTGCACGTTTCGGCGTTGTCGACGAAGTTCATCAAGGACCCGCACGAAGTCGTGAAGGCCGGCCAGGTAGTGAAGGTGAAGGTGCTCGACGTCGACGTGAAGCGTCAGCGTATCGCCCTCACCATGCGCATGGACGACGATCCGGCGAGCGCCGCGCAGCGCAGCGGCGGCGGCGCGGGTGCGGGTGGCAGTCGTGATCGCAATGATCGCGGCGATCGTGGTAACAGCGCGAATCGCGGCGGTCAGCGGTCGCGTGACGCAGAACCGGCTGGCGCGATGGCGGCGGCGTTCGCCAAGCTCAAGCGGTAATCGTTGCTCGCACAACAAAAAAGGCGCCTCGCGGCGCCTTTTTTTTCGTCTGGCTCCGGCGTGAGCCGGAGCACAAACCCATCCTTAGATCTCGATCTTCGTTCCCAGCTCCACCACGCGATTGGCGGGAATGCTGAAGAAGTCGGTCGGCTTGGCGGCGTTCTGATGCATCCACGCGAAAATGCGCTCGCGGAAGATCGACATGCCCGGCAGCTGCGTCGGCACCACGGTTTCGCGCGCGATGAAGAACGACGTGTCCATCATCTCGAACAACAGCCCTTGCGTGCGCCCAACCTCTTCGAGCACGGCCTTCACGTCCGGCGTCTCGTTGAAACCGTAATCGGCCTTCACGAGGAACAGACCGCCGCCGATGTCGCGCACGTTCAGACGCTCGGCATTCGGCACGTACGGAACGTCGCGGATCTTGAACGTGAGGAAAATCGTGCGCTCGTGCAGCACCTTGTTGTGCTTGAGGTTGTGCAGCAGGCTCACTGGCACGAGCGTGTCGCTGCCCGTGAGATAGATCGCGGTGCCCGACACACGATGCGGCGGATGCGCCAGCAGCCCCTGCAGGAAGGGCATCAGCGGAATACCGTCGGCGGCCGTGCGCTCCTTGACGATCATGCGCCCCTTGAACCAGGTCATCAGCAGGAAGAACAGCAGCGCGCCGATACCGAGCGGCAGCCAGCCACCCTCTTCGACCTTCAGCAGATTCGCGCCAAAGAAGCCCAGATCGACGGCCAGCAGCACCGCGATGATGCACGCGACCAGCCCGCGGTTCCACTTCCACACCTTCGTCATGACGACGGCCACGAGCACAGTGGTAATTACCATCGTCGCGGTCACGGCGATACCGTAGGCGGCCGCCAGATTGTCCGAACTCTTGAAGGCCACCACGATGCACAGGATGATGAAGAGCAGCATCCAGTTCACGACCGGCACGTAGATCTGGCCAATCGCGAGATCAGACGTGTGCAGTACCTTCATGCGCGGCACGTAGCCCAGCAGGATGGCCTGGCTCGTGAGCGAATAAGCGCCCGAAATCACGGCCTGCGAAGCGATCACCGTCGCCACCGTCGAGAGCACGACGAGCGGCAGCAGCGCCCAGTCCGGCGCGAGCAGGAAGAACGGATTTTCAATCGCGTGGTGGTCCTGCATCAGCAGCGCGCCCTGACCGAAATAGTTGAGCACGAGCGAAGGCATGACCAGCGCGTACCAGGCGCAGCGGATCGGCTTCGCGCCGAAGTGGCCCATGTCGGCGTAGAGCGCTTCCGCGCCGGTCAGCACCAGCACGACCGAGCCGAGCACCACGTAAGCCTGCAGCAGGTGCGCACCCATGAACGTGACGGCGTAGTACGGATTGAGCGCGGCGATCACGCCCGGCTGCTCGACGATGCGCGAAACGCCGAGCACGGCGATCGTCACGAACCACAGCACCATGATCGGGCCGAACAGGCGGCCGACCAGCGAGGTGCCATGGCGCTGGATCCAGAACAGCGCGATCAGGATCACCATCGTGATCGGCAGCACCAGATGCGTGAGCTTGGGCGCGGCGAGTTCCAGCCCTTCAACCGCCGACATCACCGAGATCGCCGGCGTAATCACCGCGTCGCCGTAAAACATGCAGGCGCCGAAGATGCCGAGCGCCGTGAGCACCACCGCCGCCTTGCTCCTGCGATCGAACGAGCGCAGCGCCAGCGCCATCAGCGCGAGCACGCCGCCTTCGCCGGCATTGTCGGCGCGCATCACGATGAGCACGTATTTGACGCTGACGACGATCATGATCGCCCAGAACAGCAGCGAAATGACGCCAAGGATGGACGTGTCGTTGAGGGGAATGCCGTGGGCGGGGCTGAACGCTTCTTTGAGCGAGTACAGCGGACTCGTGCCGATGTCGCCGAACACCACGCCGATGGCCGCTACGGCGAGCGAGGGTAGCGGCTGTTTTGCCACGTGCGTGCTAGTTGTCATATACGCGGAGATCCGTTTGAGGCGGAAAAAACGAGCGCTATTCTAAACCGGCTTGGGGGCGGAACCCAGAGGCAAAGCTGGATGTTCGTTGTGGCCCCGTCACGTTTCCAGTCCCGCGCAGTTTAGCATTCGCCTTTGACACCGTCTGTCCACATGGTGCGACAGCGGTGCGATTGCCCCGCAAACGCCGGTGCGTAAAGGCTTCGCGCATAAAAAAACGGAGCCTCGTAAGGCTCCGTTCGATTCGCTGGACAGCGCGATTACTTCTGCGGATCCTGCTGGGCCTGCTGGAGGCCACGCTTGATCCATGCGCCCAGGTTGTGCGGACGCACCGTGTCCCATTCCTCGAAAGGCTGATGGATCCACGGGTTGGTCGGCAGATGCTGGACGAAATAGTCCGGCGTCACCTTCGAGCAGCCCTTGTACCAGAGCACTGCGGAACGCACGCCGGTCACCGCCGGGTAGCGCAGCTTCAGGTGTTCCTGCACGCGAGCGAGCGTGACGCCCGAATCGACCAGATCGTCGACCAGCAGCACGTTGCCCGAGAGTTCGCCGCGCGTCATCGTGATGTACTGCGCGATGTCGAGTTCGCCCTGCTCCGTGCCCGCAGCTTCGCGGTACGAGCTGGTTGCGAGGATCGCCAGCGGCAGATCGTAGATGCGCGAGAGCTGGTCGCCCACGCGCAGACCGCCGCGAGCGAGACACAGGATCTGGTCGAACTTCCAGCGCGACTCGTGAACCTTGAGCGCGAGCAGTTCGATCAGCCGGTGATACTCGTCCCAGCCTACCCACAGATGCTTATCGTCGTTGCGCGGGTCCGTCATTTGAATCATCTTTTGCTTCTACCTTCTTACAACTTAGACCTTGAACGGGTGACGCAGCAGGATCGTTTCGTCGCGATCCGGGCCGGTCGAAACCATGTCGATCGGCACACCGGCGACTTCCTGCACGCGCGTGAGGTAAGCCTGGGCGCTCTTGGGCAGTGCGTCGAACTGCGTGACGCCGATCGTGCTTTCCTTCCAGCCTTCGAACGTTTCGTAGACCGGCTCGCACGCTGCAACCTGCGATGCGCCACGCGGGAGAATATCCACGTCCTTGCCATCGACCTTGTAGCCGACGCACAGCTTGACTTCTTCGAGACCGTCGAGCACGTCGAGCTTGGTGATGCACAGGCCCGTCACGCCGTTGATCTGGATCGAGCGGCGCAGCGCGGCGGCGTCGAGCCAGCCGGTGCGACGCGGGCGGCCCGTGACCGAACCGAATTCCTTGCCAACCTTCGCGAGCGTGAGGCCCACTTCTTCCTGGCGATCGGCGTTGTCGGCGTCGTACAGTTCGCTCGGGAACGGGCCCGAACCGACGCGCGTGCAGTACGCCTTGGTGATGCCCAGAACGTAGTTCAGCTTTTGCGGACCAACGCCCGCGCCTGCCGACGCCGCGCCTGCAACGCAGTTGCTCGACGTGACGAACGGATACGTGCCGTGGTCGATGTCGAGCAGCGTGCCTTGCGCGCCTTCGAACAGCAGGTTGCCGCCTTCGTTGTTCACGTCATAAAGACGACGCGAAACGTCCGTTACCATCGGCTTGAGACGGTCGGCGTACGAGAGCATCGTGTCGAGCGTCTGCTGATAGTCGACTGCCGGCGCGCCCAGATACTGCGTGAGCACGAAGTTGTGGTAGTCGAGGTTTTCGCGCAGACGCGCAGCGAAGGTTTCCGGCTCGAACAGGTCCTGCACGCGCAGACCGCGGCGCGCCACCTTGTCTTCGTAGGCCGGGCCGATGCCGCGACCGGTCGTACCGATCTTCGCCGCGCCGCGCTTGGCTTCGCGAGCCTGGTCGATGGCGATGTGGTACGGCAGGATCAGGGTGGTGGCTTCGGAGATGAAGAGGCGCTTCTGGACGTCGATGCCCGCTTCTTCGAGTTCGCCGATTTCCTTGAACAGGGCTTCGGGCGAGAGCACCACGCCGTTGCCGATGTAGCAGGCGACGCCGGCGCGCATGATGCCCGACGGGATCAGTCGGAGAATGGTCTTCTTGCCGCCGATGATGAGAGTGTGGCCGGCGTTATGACCGCCCTGGAAACGCACCACGCCTTGCGCGTGGTCCGTCAGCCAGTCGACGATCTTGCCCTTGCCTTCATCGCCCCATTGGGTGCCCACGACGACGACGTTGCGTCCCGGGGTTACATTCACTGCGCTGGCAGACATGGTGTTTCGTTAGCTGGTTAAAAACGTATTCTACCTGGGTTCAGCGGCGAGGCCGCCATTTTTTCCCGAAATTCGCGGAATTTCCGTTTGCGCTCAACGGCATGCAGTTGGGCGGCGTGCATCATCTGCCGCCTTCCCGCACCGTTTTTGCACTATTCAGCGGACATTTCAGGCGCTGTGCGCTTCCACGACCCAGGCGCCATCGCGCTCGACCAGCACGCGGTCGCAGGCGAATTCGTCCATATCGTGTTCGTGACCCGGCAGCGCCTGGATCACCACTTCGCCCGCGTTGCGCAGGGCCACAACTGCGGCGCGCAGCGCTTCGTCGTGACGCCACGGCGCGAGGATCGCGCTGCTGCGCGCTTCCACCGGCGAAATACGCGCCACTTCGCGCAGATCGAGCGAGAAGCCCGTCGCCGCGCGGGCGCGGCCGTAAGCCTCACCCACCTTGTCGTAACGGCCGCCGCGCGCGACCGCGTTCGGCACGCCGTCGACATACGCCGAGAACATCACGCCGCTGTGGTACGCATAGCCGCCCAGATCCGCGAGATCGAGCATCAGTTCGGCGCCTTCGATTTCGCCCATCAGGAAGGCCAGGTCGTCGAGCGCGCGGGCGATGCCCGGCAGCGCCGGCAGACGCTTACGCGCTTCGTCGATCACGCTGGCATCGCCATAAAGCGACGGCAGCGCGCGCAGTGCATCGCGCGACACCGGCTGCAGATTGGCCGTGAGTTCGGCCAGGCGCGGCACGTCCTTTCCTGCGAGCGCTTCATACAGTGCATCGCCGAGAGCGGCCGCTGCCGGATCGGCTTCGAAGATCGCCGCGAGCACGCCCGCATGCGACAGGTCCAGACGCACCTTCGTGAGACCCGCAAGACGCAGCGCGTCGAGCAGCAATTGCTGGATTTCGAGGTCGGCTTCGAGACCGGCATGGCCGTAGATTTCAGCGCCGATCTGGATTTGCTCGCGCGTGGCGTGCAGGCCGCGCGGACGCGTGTGCAGCACATTGCCCGCATAGCACAGGCGCGTCACGCCCTGACGGTTCAACAGATGCGCGTCAATACGCGCCACCTGCGGCGTCATGTCGGCGCGCAGGCCGAGCGTGCGGCCCGACAGCTGATCGACCAGCTTGAAGGTGCGCAGATCGAGGTCGCGCCCGCTGCCGACCAGCAGCGACTCGATGTATTCGAGCAGCGGCGGCATGACCATTTCGTAGCCGTAGGCGCGGAAACGGTCCAGCAGGCGGCGGCGCAGCTCTTCGATCTTGCGCGCCTCGGACGGCAGCACGTCGGCGATATTCTCGGGAAGTAACCAGGTCGACATCGGGGAAATCCTACGACGATAAGGGCCGCGCGTAAGCCGAAACGTTAAAACGCAACGCTAAAACGCAACGACAGCGCACGCGAACGCACGCGCTGCGCGGACCGGACGATAGAAACGGCGAACGCCTCGCGGCGCGCGCCTTGAATTCAGGTGGCGAGCATCAGCAGCACGAGACCGAGTCCCATCACGATCAGCCCGCCGATCCGGATGTGATGCGGCGGCCTTTCCGCAATTCTACGGAAAGTGTCGCGCCACGCCGTCGGGAAGACGAACGGGAACATGCCCTCGATAATCAGCATCAATGCGATCGCGAGCAACAGGGAGCCGGCTATGTCCATGCGATGAAGATGCGCCGCGCACGCGCGCGACGCCAATGTCTCGTTTAGTGTTTGCGCGGTGCGGCGGGAGCCGACGGCGCGTCTCCATTGGGACTACGCATGAAGCGGAAGAAGTCGCTCGACGAATCGACCACGACGACGTCACCCGGCTTGAAGCTCTCGCGGTACGCCTGCATGCTTTGATAGAAGCGATAGAAGTCCGGATCGCGACCATACGCCTGCGCGGCGATCGAGGCAGCCTTGCCATCGCCTTCGCCCTTGATGGCCTGCGCCTGGCTGTATGCATCCGCGACCGCGCCCTGCTGCTTGCGCTCCGCATCGTCCTTGATCTGCTGGGCTTCGGCCGCGCCCTTCGCGCGCTCGTCGGCGGCAGCCTGCTCGCGCGCGGCGCTCATGCGCTTGTAGACCACATCGGCGAGTTCGGCCGGATAGTCGATGCGCGTGAGTTCGATATCGATCACGTCGATGCCGAGCGGCGCGGCGGCCGTTTTCAACTCGTCGCGTGCTCGGCTGGCGATGGCTTCCTGCTGCGCAAGCGCGTCGGAAAGCGTGACCTTCGAGAACGCATCGGACAGCGCGTCGCGCGAGAGCGAAGCGAGGCGGTCCGCGAGCGTCTGCGGATCGCCCTTGGTGGCCGCGAACAGCTTGAGCGGTTCGCCGATGCGATAGCGCACCACCGGGTTCACCAGCAGTTCGGTCTTGTCCGAGGTCGTGTAACGATCGGCATCCGGCGCGTCGAACGCCTGGATTCGGGTGTCGAGCAAAGTCGCGGTCTGGAACGGCGGCGGCAGCTTCACGTGCAAGCCCGGCTCGGCCAGCGAGGCTTTCGAGCCGCCCGACGACGACACCACCGCCACATGGCGCGGATCGACGACGAACACCGACGACGATGCCACCAGCACCACCACCACGAAGGCAACGACGAACGCAATGATCTTGTTCATGTCGGCGCCCCTTATTGCACGTCGTCTTCGCGGCCGCGCGAACGCAGCGCGTCGCGCGAACGGAAGGCGTCGCTCGCGGCCTGCGCAGCGTCGCTGGCCGAGGTTGCGGGTGCTGCGCTTTGCTGTTGCGTGCCTTGTTGCGCGCCTTGCGGTGCGCTCTGCGGCTGGGCGTTCTGCTGCGAATCGGTGTTCGAGCTATTGACGGCGGGTGCGGACGCCGCGTTGCCGTTCGCGTCGCTTGCGCCGTTCGTTGCGGGCGCACTGGCCGTCGCTGCGTTCGAGGCCGCCACTGCTGCAGCCGCGCGCTGACGCGTCGCGTCGACGATCTTGTCGAGCGGCAGATAGATGACGTTGTTGCCCGACTTGCTGTCGACGAACACCTTCGTCGTATTCGAGTAGATATGCTGCATCGTATCCAGGTACATGCGCTCGCGAATCACGGCCGGAGCCTTCGCGTACTGCTCGTAGACGCTGTTGAAGCGCTGGGCGTCGCCCTGCGCCTGCTCGACCACGCGGTCGCTATAAGCCTTGGCGTCGTCGATCAGCTTGGCGCCGTCAGCCTGCGCGCGCGGCAGCAGTTGATCGGCGTAAGCCTGGGCGTCACGCTTCGAACGTTCGCGGTCCTGATGAGCCTTGGCTTCGTCGTCGAAAGCGGCCTGCACGCGGTCAGGCGCAGCCACGCTCTGGATCGTCACGCCCACCACGCCCAGCCCCGTCTTGTACTGATCGAGCGCGTGCTGGATCGTATCGGCGAGTTGCGCGCGGATCGGTTCGCGGTCCGCGTAAAGCAGATCGTTGGTGCTATGCGCGCCCACGACCGAGCGCACGGCTGCCTGCGCGGCCTGGCTCACGGTGAGATCGGGATCGACGCTGCGGAACAGGTAATCGGTGGGCTGCTTGACCTGATACTGGACGATCAGACGCACATCGAGAATATCGCCGTCATGCGTGATGACCGAGGCGTCCTTCACGCCCGTCGGACGCACCGGATTATTGCGGCCGATCTCGACACTGCGGATCTGGCCGACGTTCACGATGTCATGCGCCTGGAACGGGAACGGCATGCGCCAATGCACGCCGGGACCGACGGTATGGCGATACTGGCCGAACTGCAACACCACGCCGGCCTGGCCGTCCTGCACGATGAACACGCCGCTACCCACGTAAATGGCGATCAGCACGCCCAGCACGATGCCCACGCCAATGCGTGCGCCGTGACCGTTATCGGGACGCGGACCGAGGCCGCCAGGCCCCTTGCCCTTCTTGCCGAAGAACGACGACAGGCGGCGATTGAACTCGCGCCACATTTCGTCGAGGTCGGGCGGGCCATCGCCCTGCCCGCCGCCATTGTTGCCGTTATTACCTGAGGGACGCCGTGTGTCGTCATTGCGCTGGCCATTGCCCTCGCCGCGGCCCCATCGCGGGTCGTTCAGCGAGAAAATGGCACGCGCGCGCCAGCCAGTCCGCTTGTTGTAATCGTTCACCTGTGTTCGTTCACCAGAGTAGACAGCGGGTCATGTGCGTGGAAGTGCGCCCGCGCGCCCCGAGGGCGACGCCGGGCGCTGCCGGTTTGGGTTCAGCGGCCGTGCTCGGGTTCCCTGCTGGGCTCGTGCGACAGCGGACTCCAGTCGGCGGCGGCCTGCGGCTGCGACGGCTCGACGAGTGGTTCGGCAGTCGCGATTTCGGCGATGGCGGCGCGCAGCGCATCCAGTCCGACGCCCGTGCGCGCGCTCAAAAAGACGCGCGAAATATTACCATACTCGTCCCGCTCGACCGTCCCGCCTCGGGCCGCCAGTTCGGGCACGGCGTCGATCTTGTTGAACACCAGCACCTGGCGGATGGTATCGGCGCCAATCTCGTGCAGCACGTCGTTGACCTGATCGATCTGGTCCAGACGCACCGCGCTCGACGCATCGACCACATGCAGCAGCAGATCGGCCTGCACGGTTTCCTGCAGCGTCGCGCGGAAAGCGGCCACCAGTTGGTGAGGCAGTTCGCGGATGAAACCCACGGTATCCGACAGCACGATCTGGCCGACTTCATCGCCGAGCCACACGCGCCGCGAGGTCGTATCGAGCGTGGCGAACAGCTGGTCGGCGGCGTAGGCCTGCGCCTTGGTGAGCGCATTGAACAGCGTGGACTTGCCCGCGTTCGTATAGCCGACGAGCGACACGCTCATGGTGCGCGTGCGTTCGCGCTGACGGCGCTGCGTGCCGTGCTGACGACGCAGCTTGGCGAGCTTGCCCTGCAGCATCTTGATGCGCTCGCCGATCAGTCGACGGTCGGTTTCGAGCTGCGTTTCGCCAGGGCCGCGCAGACCGATACCGCCCTTCTGGCGCTCAAGGTGGGTCCAGGCGCGCACGAGGCGCGTGGCGAGGTATTGCAGCTGGGCGAGTTCGACCTGCAGCTTGCCTTCGTGGCTACGCGCGCGTTGCGCGAAGATGTCGAGGATCAGGCTCGTGCGGTCCACCACGCGGCGTCCGAGTGCGCGCTCCAGATTACGTTGCTGGGCGGGCGACAGCGCGTGATTGAAAATGACGATTTCGATGTCGTTCGCTTCACAGGCGAGACGCAGTTCCTCGGCCTTGCCGCTGCCGATAAACATGGCAGCGTCCGGGCTCGAGCGGCGTCCGGTGAGCGTGACAGCGGGAGAGGCGCCCGCGCTTTTGGCGAGCAGGCTGAGTTCTTCGAGACTGGCTTCGAAGTCGGTCTTACCGAAGTCGATGCCGACAAGTGCGGCGTTGATCAAATTAGCTGGTATCAAAATGGAAACGGCCGGTCTCGAAGCGCCTGCGAGGCGCCCCGGACCGGCCGCGTCATGGGTCAGGACGCTTCCGAATCCGGGTGGAAATTCACCGGACGGGCCGGGACCACCGTGGAAATGGCGTGCTTGTAAACCATTTGCGTAACCGTATTACGGAGCAACACGACGTACTGGTCGAACGATTCAATGTTCCCCTGAAGCTTGATGCCGTTGACCAGGTAGATCGAAACAGGCACGTGCTCCTTGCGCAGCGCGTTCAGAAACGGGTCTTGTAACAGTTGCCCTTTGTTGCTCATAGCAAACTCCGTATTTTTTTGCAGGTTTAACTTATATTGGGGTGAAGAAAAAGAAATCCACCACCAATCGCTACACTATAGCTGATTCTCGTTACCCCGCGACGCTAGCGGCGGCCCGGCCAGACGGCCTGACCGCGCGGTTGCATACGTTAATGCGCGGTAGCGAACACAGCTCAGTTCTTTTCGGTGTAGGGGTTCGTCGAAGAACGAAACTCTATGCGCAATGGAGTGCCCTTCAGCGAGAAAGTTTCCCGGAAGCGGTTCTCCAGATAGCGTTTGTAGGTTTCCGTGACCGCATCCAGCGCATTGCCGTGGACCACGATAATCGGCGGGTTCTGTCCCCCCTGGTGCGCATAGCGCAGCTTCGGGCGGACCGGGCCACGGCGGCGCGGCTGCTGGAATTCCACGGCTTCGATCAGCGCGCGCGTGAGCTTCGGCGTCGGCAGCTTGGCCATGGCGGCGGCGTAGGCATCGTCAACCGAGCGCATCAGCGGGCCGATACCGAACTTTTCCGTCGCCGAGATAAAGCGCATTTCCGCGAAGTCGAGGAACTTGAGCTTGCGTTGCAGGTGGTGCTTGGTGCGCTCACGTGCGTGATCGTCCATGCCGTCCCACTTGTTCACGCCCACCACCAGCGCACGGCCCTGCTCGACCACGAAGCCCGCGATATGCGCGTCCTGGTCGGAAATTTCCTGGTGCGCGTCGAGCAGCAGGATCACCACGTTGGCGTCGGCGATCGACTGCAGCGTCTTCACGACCGAGAACTTCTCGATTGCTTCGAACACCTTGCCGCGACGGCGCAGGCCGGCCGTATCGATCAGCGTGTACTTCTTGCCGTTGCGCTCGAAGTCCACGTAAATCGAATCGCGCGTCGTGCCCGGCATGTCGAACGCGATCACGCGATCTTCGCCGATCAGCGTATTGACGAGCGTGGACTTGCCCACGTTGGGACGGCCAACGATGGCGATCTTGACGCCGTGCTTGCCGGCGTCGTCCTCTTCCAGTTCCGGACGATCGGCGTAGGCCTGTTCGAGCGCCTCGTTGATCATCTCCGTCACGCCATCGCCGTGCGCCGCGGAAATCGCGCGCGGGTCGCCCAGGCCGAGTTCGTAGAAGTCGGCGGCGACGGCGCTGTACTTCATGCCTTCGGCCTTGTTGACGACCAGGAAGATCGGACGGCCAGTTTTGCGCAGGTAGTCGGCGATGTGCTTGTCCTGCGGCGCGAGACCGTTACGACCGTCGCAGATAAACACGACGATGTCGGCTTCCTCGACTGCCTGGCGCGTCTGGCGTGCCATTTCGTGCAGGATGCCATCCTTGGCGACCGGCTCGAAACCACCGGTGTCGACCACCAGATAGGCGCGATCGCCGGTACGCCCTTCGCCATAGTGGCGGTCGCGCGTGAGACCGGGCAAGTCAGCAACCAGCGCATCGCGCGAGCGCGTGAGCCGGTTGAAGAGCGTGGATTTCCCCACATTGGGGCGCCCGACGAGGGCGATTACGGGTTTCATCTGATCTTTTCTACAGTAAGGCGCGGCGCCGGGAAGTCCGGCGCGCTGCGCGGCAAGCGTCTGCTATGACTGCTCACAGATGCTGCAATAGTTGCAAATTATCACGAATCGGGCCGGGTACCCGATTGCTGGCCCCAGTGCAATCGCTTATTTCGCACCGGCCAGCCCGAAGCGGCCTATGCGCTTCGGCGTTCGACTGGAGCACCGGGTGTAGCCGCCCCGGTCATCCGTCGTCTCATAAAGTTCGCGGGCGGCATGCAGCAAGACCACACCGATGCACGCCGGAAAAACACAAGAGGCCGCCGCCCGCGGGCGCGGCCCCTCGAAGCGACACCCGGCGGCTGGCCGCCCGGTGCCGAAGTTCGATCAACGCGGACGCAGACCGTAGAGGTCGCCGTCCTTCGTCTGCACGACCAGCGTGTTGCCGGCCAGCACCGGCGCTGCCGTGATCGGGCTGCCGTCCGTCTTCACGCGCGAGACGAAGCTGCCGTCGTCGAGCGAGAGGAAGTGCACGTAGCCCTGGTAGTCGCCCACCGCCACTGCGTGACCCAGCATCGCCGGCACGCTGACGTCGCGGTTCTTGAGCTTGTCGGTGCTCCAGGTCTGCGCGCCGGTTGCGACGTTGTAGGCCTTCACGACCGACCAGTCGTCGCCGCCGACCACCGTGTTGTCGTCCTGGGCGATGCCGCTCGTGCTCGAGAACGGCTTTTCCCACATCGGACGACCCGAGTTGGCGTCGAAGCAACCCAGCTGGCCCTGGAACGTGACCGCGCAAGTGGTTGCGCCGATCAGCGTGGGCGGACCGCTCACGTCATTGATACGCTCGACTTCCGTCACGCCCTTCGGATAAGACACGGGCGTTTCCCAGAAAGCGTCGCCGGTCTGCAGGTTGATCGCCGAGAACGCGCCGCCCGGGAAGCCCGCGAGCACCGCCTGGTCACCCGCGAAGGTCATGCCGGCCGACACGCGCAGGTTCAGCGGCACCGCGCGGTTGCGATAGGCCCACTTCTGCTCGCCCGTCTGCGCGTTGAACGCGACAACCTGGCCGTCGATCGTGCGCACGACCACGAGGCCGTTGCCGACCAGCGGCGGCGAGATGATTTCGCCCGGCGCCCTGGCTTGCCACGAGAGCTTGCCGTTCGAATCGAGCACGTACACATCGCCCTTCAGGCCGCCAACGGCCGTCAGGTTGCCGTCGCTGCCCACGCCCGCCGACAGATCGTCCTTGAGCTTGACGCTCCAGACTTCCTTGCCCGTTTGCGCGTCGAACTTCGCGACCGAGCCATTGGCGCCGGCGGCGTAGACGTTGTCGCCCACGGCGACCGGCGAGAACAGATAGCGGCCGGCCTTGCCGACGCTAGCCTTCCACACCTGCTGGACGTCCAGCACCGGCTTGAACTCGGTCAGCGGCACTGGCACGCGGCGCTCGTCTTTGGTCGACGAGCAAGCCGCCAGTGCGAGAACGGTCATCGCGCAAGCGACAGGCACAACGGTTCGTTTCAGCAGATTCATCGGTGAACGAAGCATGAATGGAGTTGATTGAATGATGTTGCGTTCAACGGCGGCAGCGCGTTAGCCGCCCAGCGCGTCGAGCTTGAACTGGACCAGTTGACGCTCGGACGCGTCGGTCTTCGGCAGGCTGTCGAGCGCGAGCTTGTAGGCCGTGCGCGCGTCGTCGCGCTTGCCGGCTGCCGCGAGCAGGTCGCCGCGGCCGTCGGCCACGACGCCCTTGAACGGACCCGAATCGGGCTGCGGAATCAACGCGAGACCCTGATCATAGGCCTTCTCGTCGAGCAGAACCGAAGCAAGACGCAGCTTGGCGATCTGGCGGAATTCCTCGTCCTTGGCGTGGTCTGCGGCCCATTGCAGCTGCGCCTTCGCGCCTGCCGCGTCGCCCGCCATGTACAAGGATTTGGCGACCGTGAGCGCGGTCATCTGCGCGTACGCCGTGCCGCCAAAGCGGTCTTCCATGTCGCTGGCGACGCGCGTGAGCAGCGCCTTGTCACCGCCCGTGGAAGCCTGCTGGACCTGGTCGTACAGCACAGCCGCTTCGGCTGCCTGACGGCGTTGCCAGAAGTTCCAGCCATTCCACGCAGCGAGCGCGAGCAGAACGATCAGCACGAGCCACGTGGTCGCGTTGCCCCACTGCGTCCACCAGGCCTTGAAACTCTCGATCGATTCCTGTTCGTCGTGATAACTCATCGCGTAGCGATTCCTCGTTTATTTTGAAGCCTGTTTTCGGGCGCGCCACGCCGGTCAATGCAGGACAATGCGGACGAAGCGGCGCGCCACCAACGTGATCAACTACGCCGGATCAGTCCTCGCCGTCTTCGGCGGATGCAACCATCGCATTGATCAGATATTCGGTCAAGTCCTCAAAGGCTACCGTTTGTTGCTCGCTGCGAGCCTCTGCGGCAGTACCGCGCAGCGCCTTCACACCGGCCACGCCCTGCGCCACTTCGTCGTCGCCGAGCACCACGGCGAACGCCGCGCCGCTGGCATCCGCGCGCTTCATCTGCGACTTGAAGCTGGCCGACTGGCCGTCCGCGCTGCAATGGAGGATGACGTCGAGACCCGTATCGCGCAGACGCTCGGAGACGATGAACGCCTGTTCGCGCGCGGCTTCGCCCTGATGCACGACGTACACGTCGCAGCCTTCGGCTTCCGGCACGAGGTTCTCTTCCTTGAGCAGTTCGAGAATGCGCTCGATGCCCATCGCCCAGCCGCAAGCGGCCGTGGGCTTGCCGCCCAGTTGCTCGATCAGCGGGTCGTAACGGCCGCCGGCCGCCACCGTCCCTTGAGCGCCGAGCTTGTCGGTCACCCACTCGAACACGGTCAGATTGTAATAATCGAGACCGCGCACGAGACGCGGATTGATCTTGAACGGAATGTTGTTCGACTTCAGGATGCGTTGCAGGCCTTCGAAGTGCGCCTTCGATTCTTCACCCAGGAAGTCGATCAGTTTCGGCGCCTTGTCGGCGATGTCCTGCAGCGCGGGATTCTTGGTGTCGAGCACGCGCAGCGGGTTGGTGTAGAGGCGGCGCTTGCCGTCTTCATCGAGCAGATCGACGTGTTGTTCGAGGTACTTGATGAGTTCGACGCGGTGCGCCGCGCGCTCTTCCGCCACGCCGAGCGAGTTGATCTCGAGCTTGATGCCGGTAAGGCCGAGATCGTCCCAGAGGCGCTGGCACATCAGGATGATTTCCGCGTCCGCATCAGGACCGGCGAAGCCGAGCGCTTCCACGCCCACCTGATGGAACTGGCGATAGCGGCCGCGCTGCGGACGCTCGTGACGGAACATCGGGCCGATGTACCACAGGCGCTTCGGGCCGTCGTAGAGCATGTTGTGCTCGATCGACGCGCGCACGGCAGCCGCCGTGCCTTCCGGGCGCAGCGTGAGATGCTCGCCGTTGAGCGCGTCGGTGAAGCTGTACATCTCTTTTTCGACGATATCGGTCACTTCACCGATGCCGCGCGTGAAGAGCTGGGTGTGCTCGACGATCGGCGTGCGGATGTTCTGGTATCCGTACGAACGGAGCATGGACTTCACGGTCGTTTCGAAGAAGTCCCACAGCCCTGCGTCCTGCGGCAGGATGTCGTTCATGCCCTTCACGCCGGTGAGCTTTTCGGGCTTTCTTTTCTGTTCAGTCATTGCGATGCGATTTGTGCGAATGTCGATGTTCGGTTGTCCGTATCAAGCGCGCGCGTTGCTGCGCGGCGCCTGATACGCGGCGGGCGCTCAGGCCGAGGCTTCTGCCTTGCCGTACTTGCGCGCGACGTAGTCGCTCACGATCTGCTGGAACTCTTCGGCGATGCGTTCGCCGCGCAGCGTCTTGACCTTTTCGCCGTCGATAAAGACCGGCGCGGCGGGGTTCTCGCCCGAGCCCGGCAGGCTGATGCCGATGTTCGCGTGCTTCGATTCGCCCGGACCGTTGACGATACAGCCCATCACCGCGACGTTCATGGTTTCGACGCCCGGATACGACTCGCGCCACACCGGCATCTGCGCGCGCAGATAGCCCTGGATATCCGAAGCCAGTTCCTGGAACAGCGTGCTGGTCGTGCGGCCGCAACCCGGGCAGGCGATGACCATCGGCGTGAACGAGCGCAGGCCCATGGTCTGCAGGATTTCCTGGCCGACCACCACTTCGCCCGTACGCGGACCACCCGGTTCGGGCGTAAGCGAGATACGGATGGTGTCGCCGATACCTTGTTGCAGCAGCACCGACAGCGCCGCCGTCGAAGCGACGATGCCCTTCGAGCCCATGCCGGCCTCCGTGAGGCCCAGATGCAGCGCGAAATCGCAACGCTTCGCCAGTTGCTGGTACACGGCGATCAGATCCTGTACGCCGCTGACCTTGCACGACAGAATGATCTTGTCGCGGCCCAGACCGAGTTCAACCGCGCGTTCCGCCGAGCCGATGGCCGACTGGATCAGCGCTTCGTACATCACGCTCTGCGCTTCCCACGGCACGCTGCGCGCCGCGTTTTCGTCCATCATGCGCGCGAGCAGGTCCTGATCCAGGCTGCCCCAGTTCACGCCGATACGCACCGGCTTGTCGTACTTGATGGCCGCTTCGATCATCTGCGCGTACTGCGTATCGCGCTTGGCGCCCTGGCCCACGTTGCCCGGATTGATACGGTATTTCGAGAGCGCTTCCGCACACGCGGGGTGATCGCGCAGCAGCAGGTGACCGTTGTAGTGGAAGTCGCCGACGAGCGGCACCATCACGCCCATGCGGTCGAGCTGGTCGCGCACGTGCGGCACGGCCGCTGCGGCTTCCGGCGTGTTGACCGTGATACGCACGAGTTCCGAGCCGGCCTGCGCGAGTTCCTTGATCTGGATCGCGGTACCGATCGCGTCGGCGGTATCGGTATTGGTCATCGACTGCACGCGCACCGGCGCGTCGCCGCCGATGGTCACCAGTTGACCGCCCCAGCGCACGTGCACGGCGTGCGACTTGCGGCGCAGCGCGTGGCCGCCGAGGATCGGTTCATTGGACACGATCTGACTATTGCTGGTCGGGGATTGCGTTTCGCTTTGCATCGAAAAACCCATTTACACCTCGCGCGCGCCACCGCTCACAACGAACGGCTACGCTGCGCGAATTGAAAAAGCGTCGCGGCCGGCAAACTCATCTTCGCCGGCCGCAACGCATGCCATGTCTCTATCTGGGCAACATCAGGGCAGCACGAAGCGCGCGACATTACCGCGCGCCGACGCGTACTTCGCCGCGTCAACCGGCTGACCGTCGAGGGTCATCGACTCGATGCCGGCCTTGTTGCCCACCGTTACCTTCAGCGGTCCCACTCCGGTGATTTCACGGGCGTCGCTGCCGTGAACCAGTCCGGAGAAAACCTCCTTACCGTCCTTCTGGCGCACGCTGACCCAGGTGTCCTGCGTCACGCGAATCGCGAACGTCGAGGTATCGCCTGCCGCCGCCACGGGTGCCGAAGCGCCCTGCGCAACCGCTGCTGGCGCGCTGGCAGGCTGCGCCTGCGCCACGACTGCGCTGGCTGCCTTCGGCGCTGCGCTGGCTGCTACCGCAGGCGCAGCCGGTGCGGCCGATGCCGCCTGAGCCGTCGTCTGCGCCGTTTGTGTCGTCTGCGCCGCGCTGGCCGCGCCTTCGACGCCGGCCTGATCGTTAGCCGCCGCCGCTTGTGTCGTTGCCTGCTCTTCCGCGTCCGACGCGCCGGCCACCGCACCGGCGGTCTGGCCTTCAGTCACCGTCGCCGACGAAGCGCCGCTCGCCGTGCTGCTGCCAACGCCATTGGCCATCGACTTGATGCGCGCGAACCACGCCGACGAATCGCCGCTATTGGTGTGCCACATGCCAATCGCAATCACCGCGATGACGACGATCGCCACACCCCAGAGCCACGATGCACGACGACGCGGCGCACGCACGCCGCCACCACCGCCAAGCGAGAGCGACACACGGCCGCGCGGCAGATCGGCGCCCGCCGAGGCCGGCATCGACAGATCCTGCGGCGTCTCGCCGCGCTCACGGCGCAGCGCCTGCGTGAACGGCGCCGGATCGGCACCCAGCAGCTTCGCGTAGGCACGCACCACGCCCATCGCGAACGTGGCGTCGGGCAGATGGCTGATATCGCCAGCTTCGAGTTCGCGCAGCTTCGGCACCGCTACCTTCAGGCGCGCCGAGACATCCTCAACCGACCAGCCCTTCGCCTGGCGCAGCTGCGCGAGGCGCGCGCCCACTGCGCCGAGCGTCTCAGGCACGGCCTGCACCGGCGACGGCGCACTCTCGTGTGCCGAACGGCCTGCGTTGGTCTCTGTCCCGTCTGTCCCGAAAGGGTGCTGCGGCTCGCTCATCCCAAAGTCCTTGCGTCGATTCTTTTCTAACCTGCGACCGGCGGGCGCAGCGCGCCCCGTCCCGAATCGCAGACCGTTTATAACAAAATGCGCGGCCTCTGTGCCGCATCCGATCGCTTCTGCAACGTTTCTTGTCAAGCTGCCGTCAGCGCTGCGTACCCCCGCGCAGTCGCTACGGCCGGGCGCTGTCCAAACCTTCAGCGCCCTTCAGTGTCCGTCCGCCTTCCCGCTCAATGCTGGACCGGCCGCACTTCGATGACCTTCTGGCCCGCGCGCTGGGTACGCTCGGCCAGACGCGTGCGGTCCTTCACCTCGCCGGCGAGCTGGCCGCAGGCCGCGTCGATATCGTCGCCGCGCGTCTTGCGGATGGTCGTGACCACGCCCGCATCCATCAGAATCTGCGAGAAACGCTTGATCTGCTCGTTCTTCGAACGCAGCAGACCCGATTCCGGGAACGGATTGAACGGGATCAGGTTGAACTTGCACGGCACGTCGCGCGTGACGGCGAGCAGCTGGCGCGCGTGCTCTTCCGTGTCGTTGACGCCGTCGAGCATGCAGTACTCGAAGGTGATGAAGTCGCGCGGCGCCACCTTGAGATAGCGCTGGCACGCCGCCATCAACTCACGCAGCGGATACTTGCGGTTGAGCGGCACGAGTTCGTCGCGCAGCGCGTCATTGGGCGCGTGCAGCGAGACAGCGAGCGCCACCGGAAGATCTGCGCCGAGGCGGTCCATCATCGGCACCACGCCCGAGGTCGACAGCGTGACGCGACGGCGCGACAGGCCGTAGGCGTTGTCGTCGAGCATCAGGCGCATTGCGGGTACGACCGCGTCGTAATTGAGCAGCGGCTCGCCCATGCCCATCATCACGACGTTCGTGATGACGCGCTCGCCCTTGCCTTCACCGCCGTTGGCGCGGCCGCCGGCCTCGCCCAGCAAGGCGCGCTGGGCGAATTCCGCCATGCGCAGCTGGCCGATGATTTCGGCGGTGGTGAGATTGCGGGAAAAACCCTGCTTGCCGGTGGAACAGAACCGGCAATTGACTGCGCATCCCGCCTGCGACGACACGCACAACGTGCCGCGCGATTCTTCGGGGATGAACACGGTTTCGACCGCGTTGCCGTTACCAACGTCCACGAGCCATTTGCGCGTGCCGTCGGAGGAAACGTTGTCGGAAATGATATCGGGCATGCCGATCGTGGCGCGCCCTTTGAGCTTCTCGCGCAGCGATTTGGCCAGATCCGTCATGCCGTCGAAGTCGGCGGCATTGTATTGGTGAATCCAGCGCTGAAGCTGTTTGGCGCGAAACGGCTTCTCGCCCAGGCTTTCGCAATATGCGACGAGCCCTTGGGCGTCGAGATCGAGAAGGTTGACGGTGGAGCTGCTCGTCATGTCGAATCCTGCCATTTCAGTGCGAGAGCGCGCTCACCGCCGGTTTTGGAAATGCCCTGAGGCACAACCTCTGCCGGGCGGTAAGCGTGATCGCCGTTCGCGACCTTATGCTACTGTGAACTGCCGCTTACCGCGCGTTGATTAACGCGAGTAAACGTTGACTTCCGGGAAGAAGAACGCGATTTCAACGCGTGCCGTTTCCGCTGCGTCCGAACCGTGGACTGCGTTTGCATCGATGCTGTCTGCGAAGTCAGCGCGGATCGTGCCCTTTTCCGCCTTCTTCGGGTCCGTTGCGCCCATCAGATCACGGTGCTTCAGGATGGCGTTTTCGCCTTCCAGCGCCTGGATCACGACCGGACCCGAGATCATGAATTCAACGAGGTCCTTGAAGAACGGACGCTCTGCGTGAACAGCATAGAACTTCTCTGCGTCAGCGCGCGAGAGTTGGACCATGCGCGAGGCAACGATCTTCAGGCCAGCGTTTTCGAAGCGGCTGTAGATCTGACCGATCACGTTCTTTGCCACTGCGTCCGGCTTGATAATCGACAGGGTGCGTTCGATCGCCATAAAAACTCCAGAAAATTAAGAGGTTACAGGTCCAAATGAATCCGCAATTGTAGCATGTTCCCATGTATGATTGCGATTGAACCCTGTTAGGCCGGATAACCGGCCCGCATCGCGCGCAAAACGGCGCAAAAGCCGCGCCGCCGGGGCTTTCAGCGGAGTTTAAGAATCCCGGCATACGCTCTGTCACGATAGCTCAAAGCGTGTGGCAACCCGTTGAAACTCTGGAGCGCCGCGCATATCTTACGAGGAGCGGTACGCGCATGAGCCGCGCGCCGCGAACCACGCGTCTCACGCAAGGAGAAAGCATGAACGAGTATCCCTACAACTTCGGCCGCGGCGGCAGCGTCACCTCGGCGGAGACCCGCAACCGCGTACTGCGTAACACCTACTGGCTGCTCGCGCTGTCGATGGTGCCGACCGTGCTCGGCGCGTGGGTAGGCGTCACCACGGGCTTCTCGCTTTTCGCCGCCACCAGCCCCGCCATGAGCCTGCTCGCGTTTTTCGCGATCGCTTTCGGCTTCATGTTCGCCATCGAGCGCACCAAGAACAGCTCCGTCGGCGTGTTCGTGCTGCTGGGCTTCACGTTCTTCATGGGCCTGATGCTCTCGCGCCTGCTGTCGTTCATCCTCGGTTTCTCGAACGGCCCGTCGCTCATCATGCTCGCCTTCGGTGGCACCGGCGTGATTTTCGCCGCGATGGCCACCATCGCCACGGTCAGCAAGCGCGACTTCTCGGGTCTCGGCAAGTGGCTGTTCATGGGCGTGATCGTGATCCTGCTCGCCAGCGTCGCGAACATCTTCCTGCACCTGCCCGCGCTGATGCTCACAGTGTCCGTGATGGCCATCGTGATCTTCTCGGCTTACATGCTGTTCGACGTGCAGCGCGTCGTGAACGGCGGCGAGACCAACTACATCTCGGCCACGCTCGCGATCTATCTGGATCTGTACAACGTGTTCACGAATCTGCTGGCGATCCTCGGCATTTTCGGCGGCAACCGCAATTAAGCCCTGAAGGGTCGAATCGCTCCTTCCAGGCAAACAAAAAGCCCATGATTTTCGTCATGGGCTTTTTTTCGTCCTGTGAGTGGCAAGCCTTGCCGAAGGTTACAGCGCCAGCCAGTCGAATCCCTCAGCCTGCGTTGCCACCCCGATTTCCGTAGCCGCGTTGCCCAGCACCGCCGCCATCGCCGCATGCGCCAGTTCCGGCGTGTTGTTCTGCTGGCTCAGATGCGCGGCAATCAGATGACGCAGCTTCGAACGGTCGAGCGCCGCGAGAATCTCACCCGCTGCGTCGTTGTTCAGATGCCCATAGGCGCCACTGATCCGCGCTTTGAGCGACGCCGGGTAGCGGCTCGTCGACAGCATATCGAGATCGTGATTGCATTCGAGCACCAGCGCATCGCAACCGCTCAGCACGGCGTTGATATGCGGCGTCGATTCGCCCACGTCCGTCAATACGCCTAGCCGGCTCGCACCATCGCTGAACACGAACTGCAGCGGCTCGCGCGCATCGTGCGGCACCGTGTAAGGCAACACACCCAGTTCGCCGATTTCGACGCTTTCGTCGCCCCACAGCACATTGAGTTCGACGCCCGCAGCATCGTCGGCGCCGACCGCGCGGGCCGTGCCCCAGCTCATGTAGAGCGGAATCGACCAGCGGCGCGCCAGCGTCAGCGCGCTGCCAATATGGTCGCTGTGTTCGTGGGTAATGAGGATCGCGCTCAGGGTGTCGGCGGCGAGGCCCGCTCGCACGAGCCGCCGCTCCACTTCCTTCGCGGAAAAACCGCAGTCGAGCAGCACGCGCGTGGGCGTCGCGCCGCCGCCTGCTTCTACCACCAGTGCGTTGCCTTCGCTACCGCTACCAAGGCTCGCAAACCGCACGGCCGGATCAGTTCAGTTGCGCGTGCAGCGCGGTCACGATGCGCTGCGCGTCCGACGAGGTATCGACCTGGCCGTTCTGGTCGAGCACCGCGACCTGGGTTTGGGTATCGCCCTTCGCGCGCACGGCGACGAGGAATTCCGGACCCTGCTTCGTGCTGTCCTTCTTCGGGTTGTAGAACAGCTTGCCGAACAGGCCGTCACCCTTGAGTTCCTGCATCGAATCCGCGTAGCGCACGTAGTAGATGCCCTTCGAGCGGTCGCGGTTGTCCACCGTGAAGTTGGTGCGGTCGAGCGCGAGACCCACACGCAGCCAGGCGCTGTCGAACGATTCCGGCAGATCGAGCGTCGTACCGTCCGAACCGGCCGCCACCTTCGCCGCCACCGACGACGGACGTGCATCCGTCAGCAGTTGCTTCGACTGCGCGTCGGTCAGGCCGAACTTCTGCATGATTTTCGCCAGGAACGCGGCTTCGAGGGCCGGATCGCGCGGACGCTCGACCCACTTCGAACCGGTCTTGTCCTGGCCCGTCAGCACTTCTTCCATCGCGCTATGCGTGACGGAAATATCGGTCTGGCCGTCCGGACCGCGCGACACCAGCGTGCGGAAGCGGTCGCGCGTGCCCGACGAGTACGCGAAATCGATCACGCGGCCGATCGTGCGGCGGAACCAGTCGTCCGGAATGTTGGCGCGGTTTTCGGCCCAGTCCGTCGTCATGATGCCGGTGGCCGGCGAATTGGTCGTGAGCGTGAAACCGCTTTCCGACCAGAATTCCGTCAGCTGCGGCCAGACGTCGTCCGGCGTGCGGCCGTCGACCACCAGCCAGCGGTGATCGCCGTCACGCTCGACGTGCATGCCCAGCGGATCCTGCGCGCCCGGCACGCCCAGCGTGGCGTTGCCCGCGCTCGTGACGGTGCGCTGCGCGGCGCCGCCCAGCGTGAGCGTCGGGGCCGGCGCGACGTACTTCTGGCCGCCAGGCGCCGACGACAGATCCTGCGGCACGGCCAGCGGCGGTGCGCTCGGCGTGTCCTTGTAGTTGACGCGATCCGACGCGAACATGTCGTTCAGCGACTCGCAGCCAGCGAGCGAACCGATTGCGAGCGCCAGCACCGCCATGCGGGTTGCGTGGAGGGAAAGAGCGGAACGTTTCATGTGGACCTTCGTAATACGGGAACGCTAAGCCTTGAACTGCCGAAGTCTGTCAGCGGTTGGGCGATGGCGACGTCGATTGAAAATGCGGCGCGTCGGCTTAGCCGATCAGGCCGGCCTCGCGCAGCGCCGAGCGCACCACGTCGTGGTAACGCGCGTCGAGCGGCGTGAGCGGCAGACGGATACCGCCTTCGATGCGGCCGAGTTCCTGCAGCGCCCACTTCACCGGAATCGGGTTCGATTCGATGAACAGGTTCTTGTGCAGCGACAGGAGATTCAGGTGAATCTCGCGCGCCGTCTTCACGTCACCGGCGATGGCGGCCTTGCACAGGTCGCTCATCTGACGCGGCGCGACGTTGGCGGTCACCGAAATATTGCCGTGGCCGCCCAGCAGCATCAGCGCGATCGCGGTGGGATCGTCGCCGCTGAAAATCTTGAAGCCTTCCGGCGCGTGCTTGATGAGGTGCGCGGCGCGGTCGATATTGCCCGTCGCTTCCTTCACGCCGACGATGCCCGGTACCTGCGCCAGACGCAGGATCGTTTCGTTCGCCATATCGGCGACGGTGCGGCCTGGCACGTTGTACAGGATCACCGGCAGATCGACCGATTCGGCGATCTTCTTGAAGTGCAGGTACTGGCCCTCTTGCGTGGGCTTGTTGTAGTACGGCACCACCTGCAGCGAAGCCTGCGCGCCAACTTCCTTCGCGTGCTTCGTGAGTTCGATGGCTTCGGCGGTGGAGTTGCCACCCGCGCCCGCGATGATCGGCATGCGGCCGGCGGCGTGCTCGACCGCCGTTTTGACCATCAGGATGTGTTCTTCGACGTCCAGCGTAGCGGATTCACCGCTCGTGCCGACCACGACGAGGGCATCCGTCCCCTCTTCGACGTGCCAGTCGATCAGTTTGCGGAAGGCCGGCAGATCGAGACTGCCGTCTTCGTGCATGGGGGTGACGATCGCGGGAATGCTGCCGCCAAGCTTGATGCCGTCCTGAGTGCCGTTAGCCATGAAACGTCAAGAAAATGAGTACGTTAAACCGCGATTGTAGCGGATTAGGCGGTCAGAACGTAACGCGATACGGGTAGTACCTTAGACGTCTGTGTATGACCGGGTATTTCCGATTCGGCTTCCGACCCTGCGATCGCCGTTCGGGCAGGAGGATTTGCCGCTGCGGCGGGCGTTTCGCGCACGGCGCAGATGCGCTGCACGAAGGCTTCGCGCGGATGGGCGATAAAGCCGTCCTGATAGGCGATCACGCGCAGCGCGGGCGCGCAGACCGCCAGCAACTCACCCGGCGCCAGCAGGAACGCGGGGTTCGACGGCTTGCCCACCGTCTCGTTGCCTTGCGCGAAAGTTTCGTAAATAAGCACGCCGCCTGGCGCGAGTGCATCGAGCAGGCGCGGCATCAACGGACGATGCAGATAATTTGTGACAACGATAGCGGCGAAGCGCGCGTCGTCGGGCAACGGCCAGGGTGCGCCTTCGAGGTCGCACTCTAATACGCCGATTCCCGGTATGCCGTTCAGCGTGGCGAGCGCGGCGGCGTCGCGATCGAGCGCGGCCACCGGATGACCGCGCTGCGCCAGCCAGCGCGCGTGGCGGCCCGCGCCCGACGCGAGGTCGAGCACCGTGCCGCCCGGCGCGATCAGGTGCGCCCACTGGCGCACCCATTCCGACGGCTCACCCACTCCATGCATTGCGTGCGTGGCCTGGTCCATCGACATGCCTTAGTTGTACGAGAGGCCCATCGCCTCGCGCACGTCGCGCATCGTTTCCGTGGCGTACTTGCGGGCGCGGTCGCAACCATCGGCGACGATGGCGCGCAGCAGCGACGGATCGTCCATGTACTTCTGCGCACGCTCGAGCATCGGTTGCTGCTCGCGCAGGATGCCTTCGATCACCGGCTGCTTGCACTCCAGACAGCCGATACCCGCCGAGCGGCAGCCCTTCTCGACCCACGCGTGCGTGTCGGCATCCGTGTAGACCTGGTGCAGTTGCCACACCGGGCACTTGTCCGGATCGCCCGGATCGGTGCGACGCACGCGCGCAGGGTCGGTCGGCATGGTGCGGACCTTCTTTTCGATCGATTGCGCGTCTTCGCGCAGCGCGATCGTGTTGCCGTACGACTTCGACATCTTCTGGCCGTCGAGACCCGGCATGCGCGAGGCTTCGGTCAGCAGCACCTGCGGCTCCGGCAGGATGATCTTGCGCGAGCCTTCGAGGTAGCCGAACAAGCGCTCGCGGTCGCTCATCGACAGGCTTTGCGACTCCGACAACATCGCCCGCGCCTGTTCGAGCGCTTCGTCATTACCTTCCTGCTGATAGGCGTTGCGCAGCTCGTGATAGAGCTTCGAACGCTTGCCGCCCAGCTTCTTGGCGGCTTCGTTGGCCTTCTCCTCGAAGCCCGGCTCGCGGCCGTACATGTAGTTGAAGCGGCGCGCCATTTCGCGCGCCATTTCGACGTGCGGCACCTGATCTTCGCCAACCGGCACGAGCGAAGCGCGGTACAGCAGGATGTCCGCCGCCATCAGCACCGGATAGCCCAGGAAGCCGTAGGTGCCCAGATCCTTGTCGCGCAGCTTTTCGATCTGTTCCTTGTAGGTCGGCACGCGTTCGAGCCAGGACAGCGGCGTGCTCATGCCCAGCAGCAGCGCGAGTTCCGCATGCTCGGGCACGCGGCTCTGGATGAACAGCGTGGCCTGGTTCGGGTCGATGCCCGATGCGAGCCAGTCGATCAGCACGTCCCAGACGTTCTTCTCGATCACATCCGGCGTCTCGTAGTGCGTCGTGAGCGCGTGCCAGTCGACTACGCAGAAGAAACACGGGTATTCGGACTGAAGCCGGACCCAGTTTTTCAGCACGCCGTGATAGTGGCCGAGGTGCAGCGACCCGGTGGGCCTCATGCCGGAGAAAATACGGTCTGGGAACATGATCTTATGAGAATAGCGATACAAGGGGAGTAAGCACTGCCGTCACCACGTCGTAGCCGATCGACACGAGCGGGTGCAGCCAGAATCGCGTGAAGACGCCGGAGACCAGCAGCGCCATCACGATGATGAAACCATAGGGCTCGAGGCGCGAGAGCGCAATGCTCGCGCGCGTGGGCAGCAGCGCCGCGAGCACCCGGCCGCCGTCCATCGGCGGCAGCGGAAAGAGATTGAGCACGCCGAGCACCAGATTCACGCCCACACCGGCCGCGGCCATGCGCGTGAAGAATGCTTCGTCCACGCCCATCACCGCGAGCGCTACGCCGAACACGCCCCACACCAGCGCCTGCACGAAATTGCAGGCCGGGCCCGCCGCCGCGACCCACAGCGTGCCCCAGCGCGGATTGCGCAGATTACCGAATGCAATCGGCACCGGCTTGGCGTAGCCGAACACGAAAGCGCCGCTCGTAAGGAAATAGAGGATCAGCGGCATGGCGATGGTGCCGACCGGATCGATATGGCGCATCGGGTTGAGCGAGACGCGCCCGAGCACGTAGGCGGTGTTGTCGCCGAGCATGCGCGCGACATAGCCGTGCGCGGCTTCGTGCAACGTAATCGCGAAGATGACGGGCAAGGCGTAGACGACGAGCGTCTGAATGATCGTGGCTTCCATGGCGGCGTATTGTAACAACGCGCTGGCGCTGCGCTGCTTCGTGGACGTTTGTGGGTTGGCTTGGACGCTTGACGCTCGTAGCGTCAGGCGCGCGTCACGCCTGCTCTTCGAGCCCGAACGGCGCGAGCGAGCCGCGCCCGGCGCGTACCAGCACGGGCTCCGGACCGCTCAGATCGACGATCGTCGACGGCTCCCAGGGACAGGCGCCGCCGTCGATCACCAGATCGAGCTGTTTTTCCAGGCGTTCGCGGATCTCTTCGGGATCGTTGAGCGGATCGGTGTCGGGCGGCAGGATCAGCGTCGAGGCGAGCAGCGGCTCGCCCAGTTCTTCGAGGATCGCCAGCGGAATCGGATGCCCCGGCACGCGCAGGCCGATCGTTTTGCGCGACGGATGCGAAAGACGGCGCGGCACTTCCTTGGTGGCTTCGAGGACGAACACATACGGCCCCGGCGTGACCGATTTGATCAGCCGGTACTGGCGGTTATCCACCATCGCGAAATTCGCCAGCTCCGACAGATCGCGCACCATGAGCGAGAGCAGCGCTTTTTCGTCGAGATGGCGGATACGGCGCAGACGCTCGGCGGCCTGTTTATCGTCGATGCGCGCGGCCAGCGCGTAGCTCGAATCGGTGGGCAGCGCGATCACGCCGCCATCGCGGATGATCTGCACCGCCTGCTTGATGAGGCGCGGCTGCGGATTCTCTGGGTGAAGCCGAAAAAACTGTGACATATCAGTAATCAGGCAACCAAGGCGTAGCGGATGGGGAAGCGAGCCGGACTCTTTATACCGCGCAGCGGCGGCAGGCGCTCAATGAAACGCCGGTCCCGCGAGTGAGGCTCGAAAATGACGACGATGGCCCGGCCTACAGCCAGCGTTCCCAGACAGGCGTGAGATCTGACGGCAGCGGCGGCAGCGTGCCCGGCTCGATCGAGTCCGGACCTTTGGCATGGAAATCGGACCCGCGCGACGCCTCGAAGCCGAAGCGGCGCGCCACCGCAGCATACTCGCCGTATTGATCGGGCGTATGGCTGCCGGTGACGACTTCAATGGCCTTGCCGCCCAGATCGATGAACTCGCCGAAGAAGGCGTCGAGTTCGAGCTGCGTGTAGTTGTAGCGTCCGGGATGCGCGACTACGGCTTCGCCGCCGGCCGCCTTGATCCAGCCCAGCGCATCGGCGAGCTTGGCCCAGCGGTGCGAGACGTAGCCGGGTTTGCCGTCGCCGAGCCAGCGCGTGAAGGCGTCCTGGGTGTTCTGCGCGCGACCCGATTCCACCAGGAAACGGGCGAAATGCGTACGCGAGATCAGATCGGGATTCGAGACGTACTGGAGCGCGCCCTCGTAGGCGTTCGGGATACCGAGTTCGTCCAGGCGTTCGCCAATCGCTTCGGCGCGCGTCGCACGACCGTCGCGGGTGCGCGCGAGACCATCGACCAGCGCTGGACATTCGGGATCGACATTCAGGCCGACGATATGCACCGTGCGCGACGCCCACGTCACCGAGATTTCGACGCCGCTCAGGTAACGCATGCCGAGCGCTTCAGCCGCCTCGCGCGCTTCGCGCTCGCCGCCGAGTTCATCGTGATCGGTGAGCGCCCACAGCCCCACACCGCCCGCCTTCGCCAGCTGCGCGACGGCAGCCGGGGCCATCTGGCCGTCGGAAACAGTGGAGTGACAGTGGAGATCGGCGTTCATTGCGGGCGTCTTGAGAGTAAACATCCATTTTACTGCAACGCGGCGAAGCCGTCCCGGCGCGCCCTGCCGGCCTGGCCTCGCCTTGCGGTTCGCATCAGGCGGCGCAGAACGCCTCGATCAGGCGCGCCACGGCTTCGGGCTGATCGTGATGGACCATATGCCCGGCGTCCTCGATCAGGCGCTCGCGCCAGTCGGGAAAGGCCTCGAAACGCTTCTTGAATTCGTCGATGGGCACCTTGCCCGCGATGCGCGCCAGCGTCTCGGAATTCGTGGCTTCGACGTGCAGCACTTTCGCGCTCACGCAGGCCCACACGGCCATGATCTCTTCGAGCCGGTACAGCACCGGATTGACCATCTTGTGCGCCGGATCGCCGAGCAGCATGTAGCCGCCCTCTCCGCTTGCCTGGTTTGCTGCGGTCACCGGCTTCGACCAGTGCTGCGCCAGAAAACGCGCCCGCGCGGGCAGCAGGCGCGGATTGGTCTTCGTGAGGCGCGCGGCCACGTCGTCAAGCGTCGCGTAGGGGCGCAATTGCGGCGGCGAGCGCATTTCGTCGAGCCAGTCGCGCACGCGCTTCGGTGCTTGCGCCGGCACGGCGGCCGGCAGACCGAAGCCTTCCAGGTCGACCACGCGCCGCACGCGTTCGGGCCGCACCCCCGCGTAGAAGCACACCACGTTCGCGCCCAGGCTATGGCCGACGAGGTTGACCTCGCCCTCAGGCGCGTAATGATCGAGCAACGCGTCGAGATCGGCGACGTAATCGTGGAACCAGTAGCTGCCGCCGCCCTGCTGCGCCGCCGGCCAGTCCGACAGGCCGAAGCCGCGCATGTCCGGCGCGATCACCTGCCAGTCGCCGCCCAGCGCATCGACGACGAACTGGAACGAGGCCGCCACGTCCATCCAGCCATGCAGCATGAAGAGCACGGGCGCGTCTTCGGCACCCCAGCGGCGCACGTGCAGGCGGATGCCGTTCACGGCGACGAATTCGGATCGGGAAAGGTTCATTGCGCTCGCGAAAAAACGAATGGTCGTTCGATTATATCGACACAATCTGTCAGACGGGCCACCGCAACGTCATTTTTCGGCGGCGTCCTGGGCGATCAGCGCGTCGAGTTCGGCTTCGTCGAAACCCGCCGAGCGCCTGGCCTCGACGTTGAACGGGCCGCGCATCTTCGGCGCGTGGTAACGCGCGGCAAGGTCGAGCCACGCCGCGTGCGGGTCCAGCCCGCGCTGATCGCACAGGAAGCGGAACCAGTGATTGCCGATGCGCACATGCCCGACCTCGTCGCGCAGGATGATGTCGAGAATGGCCGCCGATTCGTGGTCTCCCGCCTGCGTCAGACGCGCGCGGATGGGCGGCGAGGCGTCCAGACCGCGCGCTTCGAGCACGCGCGGCACCAGCGCCATGCGCGCGAGCACGTCGTCGCAGGTGCGCTCGCACATCTCCCAGAGGCCGTTGTGGGCCGGGAAATCGCCGTAATCGTGGCCGTAGTCGGCCAGCCGCTGACGCACCAGCGAAAAGTGATACGCCTCCTCGGCGGCGACCCGGAGCCAGTCGGCGTAGAAGGCATCCGGCATGCCGGTAAAGCGCCAGACCGCGTCGAGCGCGAGGTTGATCGCGTTGAATTCGATATGCGCGAGCGCGTGCATGAGCACAACGCGCCCTTGCGGCGTGCTCATGCTGCGGCGCTGCAGGCTGCGCGGCTCGACCAGTTCGGGCCGCTCGGGACGACCGGGCAGATCGGCGGGAGCGTCCAGCGGGCGGGCGGCGTCCCAGTACGCCTCACTGCGGCTCGCCGCATCGAGCGTGCGGACACGCAGCGCGGCGACAGCTTCGGTTTTGGCGAGCGGATCGCGCTCGCGCAGCGCGGCGAGCGCGTCGGCGCGCCAGCTAGCGTGGGCTGGCAAGGGATCGGTGGAGTCGGCGGCGGCGGAAAACACGGAACTCATCGGCAAACGGGTGGAAAGCGGAAAAATGCGTCCCCGGAAGCATTGGGCGCAACCGTTTACAATACGCGATTCACCCGCACTGCGCCGCCCGCACCTTTTTGCCCGAATCAAGCCGGAAACGTGCCGGAATCGTGCCGAAAGCGCGCGGAGCGCAGCCAACGCAAGAAAACAGGAGACGCAACACCGTGGCCATCTACAAGCTTGGCGAAGCAGCGCCCACCATTCACGAAAGCGTGTTCGTGGCGGACAACGCCACCATCGTCGGCAAGGTCGAACTGGCCGAAGACGCAAGCGTCTGGTTCGGCGCGACGCTGCGTGGCGATAACGAGCTGATCTCGGTCGGCCCGCGCAGCAACGTCCAGGAAGGCGCGGTGTTGCATACCGACCCCGGCTATCCGCTCACGCTGGAAGCCAACGTGACGATCGGCCATCAGGCCATGTTGCATGGCTGCACCGTCAAGGAAGGCGCGCTGATCGGGATTCAGGCGGTGGTCTTGAATGGCGCGGTAATCGGCCGCAACTGTCTGGTTGGTGCGGGCGCGGTGGTCACCGAAGGCAAGGTATTCCCCGACAACTCGCTGATTCTCGGTGCGCCCGCCAAGGTGGTGCGCGAGCTGACCGAGGCGGACATCGCCGGCCTCAAGCGCAATGCGGATGTCTACACCGAGCGCCGGCGGTATTTCAAGGCGCAGCTCGTGCGCATCGGCTAAGCCCTGGGCTTGAGCCGCTGTGCGTCGCGGGCCGCGCCGCCAGGAACGAAACGAAGGAAAAGATTGTGAACGACCAGTTGCAAAAATTCATGTTCAGCGCCGCGCCGGTGCGGGGCGAGATCGTCTCGCTGCGCAACACGTGGCAAGAGGTGCTCACGCGCCGGCAGTACCCGGCGCCCGTGCGCACCGTGCTCGGCGAGATGATGGCGGCCTGCGCCCTGCTCTCGGCCAACCTGAAGTTCGACGGCACGCTGATCATGCAGATCCTGGGCGACGGCCCGGTGCGGATGCTGGTCGTGCAGTGCAGCTCGGATCTCTCGATGCGCGCTACCGCGCGTCTGTCGGACGGCATCGACGCTAACGATGCCTCGGTGTTCACCGACGATCTCACGCTCGACCAGCTCGTCAACGCCAGCGGCCAGGGCCGCTGCGTGATCACGCTCGATCCGGCCAACAAGCAGCCCGGCCAGCAGCCCTATCAGGGCATCGTGCCGATGAACGGCGAAGACGGCCCGCTCACCACGATCGCCGAAGTGCTCGAACACTACATGCATCACTCGGAGCAGCTCGATACGCGTCTGTGGCTGGGCGCGAACGAGGACCGCGCGGTCGGCATGCTGCTGCAGAAGCTGCCTGGCGACGGCGGCATCGTGCCGCATCCGCACGAACTCGATGCCGATACGTGGGAACGCGTGTGCATGCTCGGCGGCACGCTCAAGCGCGAGGAACTGCTCGAACAGGAGCCGGAAACGCTGTTCCGTCGCCTCTTCTGGCAAGAGAACGTGCAGCATTTCGAGCCCACCGGCACGCGTTTCTCGTGCAGCTGCACGCGCGAGAAAGTCGGCGCGATGCTCAAGATGCTGGGCCGCGAAGAAGCCGAAAGCGTGATCGAAGAACGCGGCCATATCGAGGTGCATTGCGACTACTGCAACCAGCGCTACGAGTTCGATCCCGTCGATGTGGCGCAACTTTTCTCCACGCCGGGGCTCTCAGAAGGTGTATCCCCCGCTGCGGACCAGCGTCACTGATGCTGGCTTCCCCGGAGCGGACGGGATGCAACGTCTGACTCGGGAAGAAAAAACATGAACAAGCGTTTCGGGCCTGATTTACCCAACTCGCCGACACCCTCGCGGCTCTCCACGCTGATCGCCGTCGTGGCGCTCGGCGCGGGCGTCGCCATGACGAGCGGCTGCACCATGGATCCGCCCGGTCCGTCGCCGATCTACAGCCGCCTGCCCGCCAATCAATCGGGTGTGGCCGCTGCGGCGCCGCGATTGTCGCCGGAAGAACTCAAGCGTTACGACGCCATCGACCAGCAGGCGCTCAACGAGCAATCGCAGGCGATGGCGGCCGAAGCCGCGGCGCAGGCCTGGTCGCGCGCTTACGCACCGCCCGTGAGCGTCTACGGCAGCTACTCGAGCGGCGGCTGGGGCCGTGGCTGGGGCGGCGGCGTTGGCTACGGTTATCCGGGCTGGGGTTGGGGCTGGTAAGCAGCGCCCCGGTTCTTCAGGTTTTCGCAGCAAAGAAAAAGCGCGTCATCCTTGCGGATGCCGCGCTTTTTTATCGTCCATCGCTTGTCCACCATCCAGGTGGATCAGCCCGCCTTCTTCGCTTCCTTGCTGTGCCCATGCCGCTTTTCCGGCACGCGCGAGACGGGATTCGGCACCACCTTGACCGGCGTCGACATCTCGCCGCGCGTCGAGGTGTTCGACGAACCCGCGGGTGTCGCCGGCAAAGGCTGGTTCGGCGAAACGAACTGCACGAACACCTCGCTGTCCTTCACCATGCCCATCTCATACCGCGCGCGTTCTTCGACCGCTGCGGTGCCGTTCTGCAGATCCTGCACTTCGCCCGCAATGCGTTCGTTGCGCAGTTTCTCGTCGTCGTTCTGCTTCTGCTGTTTCGCGAGCTCACCTTGCAGTTCGTGAACGCGCAGCCAGCCGCCATGGCCCCACCAGAGCGGATACTGGATCAGCGCAAGCAGGATGATCAGGACGACAGTGACAAGCCGCATGAGTAGTGCCGGATAAATACACGCCGCCCTGCGCTTAACGCAGGGCGGCGGAAAGGATAACGAAGTGGGACAGCAAGGCCGCTGCCGGGCTCAGTTCTGCTTAACGCAGGTTATAGAACGCCGACTTGCCCGGGTAGCTGGCGATATCACCGAGGTCTTCCTCGATGCGCAGCAGCTGGTTGTACTTCGAGATACGGTCGCTGCGCGAGAGCGAACCGGTCTTGATCTGACCAGCGTTCAGGCCGACAGCGATGTCCGCGATGGTCGAATCTTCGGTTTCGCCCGAACGGTGCGAAATGACGGCCGTGTAACCGGCGCGCTTGGCCATTTCGATTGCTGCGAAGGTTTCCGTCAGCGTGCCGATCTGGTTGATCTTGATCAGGATCGAGTTGGCGATGCCCTTGTCGATGCCTTCCTTCAGGATGCGCGTGTTGGTGACGAACAGGTCGTCGCCCACCAGCTGGACCTTCTTGCCGAGCTTGTCGGTCAGCAGCTTCCAGCCTGCCCAGTCGCTTTCGTGCATGCCGTCTTCGATCGAGACGATCGGGAACTTGTCTGCCAGCGTGGCCAGGTAGTCGGCGAATTCAGCCGACGACAGCTGCAGGCCTTCGCCCGCCAGCTGGTACTTGCCGTCGTGGTAGAACTCGCTGGCTGCGCAGTCGAGCGCGAGCAGCACGTCTTCACCGGCGCGGTAGCCCGCCTTTTCGATCGCTTGCAGGATGGTCGAGAGGCATTCGTCGTTGCTGCCGAAGTTCGGTGCGAAGCCGCCTTCGTCGCCCACGGCCGTGCTCATGCCGCGATCCGAGAGGATCTTCTTGAGCGCGTGGAAAATTTCCGCGCCGCAACGCAGTGCTTCGCGGAACGTCGGCTGGCTCACCGGCACGATCATGAATTCCTGGATGTCCAGGCTGTTGTTGGCGTGCGCGCCGCCGTTGACGATGTTCATCATCGGCACCGGCAGTTGCATCGCGCCCGAACCGCCGAAGTAGCGGTACAGCGGCAGGCCGGCTTCTTCGGCGGCAGCCTTCGCAACGGCCATCGAGACAGCCAGCATCGCGTTCGCACCGAGGCGCGACTTGTTGTCGGTGCCGTCGAGTTCGAGCAGGGTCTTGTCGAGGAAGGCCTGTTCCGATGCGTCGAGGCCCATGATTGCCTCGGAGATTTCGGTGTTGATGTGCTCGACGGCCTTCAGCACGCCCTTGCCGTTGTAGCGGCCGGCTTCGCCGTCGCGCAGTTCGATCGCTTCGCGCGAGCCGGTGGATGCGCCCGACGGCACTGCCGCGCGGCCCATCGTGCCCGATTCGAGCAGCACGTCGCATTCGACGGTGGGATTGCCGCGCGAATCCAGAATCTCGCGACCGATGATATCTACGATTGCACTCATGGTTTCCTCAGGAAATGACAGTAATTCTTGCGAGACAACACGCCTTCTGCATCGTCACGCGCGGCGCAGCTTCTGCGCACGGGCGGGACACACCGTCGGGTTACAGCACCCAAGGGACAGGCGGCGCGGTCGTCGGATTCAACTTGTTGCGGCGCGAAGGTTACGCAATGCCGTAACCGCCGGGCCGCCACGCTGCCTTGTACATCTGGCGCGGCGCGCTTGCCCTCCTGCGCAGCATGGCATCGCTTCATGACACCTGCTGCTGCGGCGGGCCGCTCGCCGCGGCTCCTCCATCGCGCCGCTCATGCAATCGAAGCGGCGCGTAAAAACACAAAGCGAAACATCAAAGCACACGACGCACATGAAGTGCGTCGCGGCGTTACTGCGTGAATCAGTTGAAGTCGTTCTCGAGGAACGGCGTGCGCTTGACTGCCTGGTCGAGCGTCACGAGCGTTTCGAGCAGGTCGGCCATGCGGTTCAACGGCACCGCGTTCGGACCATCGGACTTCGCTTGCGCCGGGTTCGGGTGCGTCTCCATGAAGAGACCCGCCACGCCCGTCGCGACAGCCGCGCGTGCGAGCACCGGCACGAATTCGCGCTGGCCGCCCGAGCTGGTGCCCTGGCCGCCCGGCAATTGCACCGAGTGCGTGACGTCCATCACGACCGGCGCTGCCGTCTCGCGCATGATCGCGAGCGAGCGCATGTCCGAAACGAGGTTGTTGTAACCGAACGAGACACCGCGTTCGCAGGCCATGAAACGGTCTTCGGAAAGACCCGCTTCACGCGCTGCGTCGCGCGCCTTGTCGATCACGTTCTTCATATCGTGCGGCGCGAGGAACTGGCCTTTCTTGATGTTCACCGGCTTGCCCGAACGTGCGCAAGCGTGGATGAAATCCGTCTGACGGCACAGGAACGCGGGCGTCTGCAGGACGTCCACGACCGATGCCACCGGACCCACTTCCTCTTCCGTGTGAATGTCCGTCAGCACGGGCAGGCCGAGCTGGCGCTTCACTTCGGACAGGATGCGCAGACCCTCGTCCATCCCCAGACCGCGGAACGACTTGCCGCTCGAACGATTGGCCTTGTCGAACGACGACTTGTAGATGAACGGGATGCCGAGCTTCGCGGTGATTTCCTTCAGGCGGCCCGCCGTGTCGATCGTCATCTGTTCCGATTCGATCACACAGGTGCCTGCAATCAGGAAGAACGGCTTGTCTAGACCGACCTCGAAACCGCACAGATTCATGCTTTCTCCTCAGCGCGCGCCTGCTGGTGCGCGACTGCCGCTTCGACATACGCCTTGAACAGCGGATGGCCGTCGCGCGGCGTGGACGTGAATTCCGGGTGGAACTGGACGCCGACGAACCACGGGTGCATCTCGCGCGGCAGTTCCATCATTTCCGGCAGATCTTCGCTCGGAGTACGGGCGCTGATGATAAGGCCGCCAGCCTCAAGCTTGGGCACGTAGCCGTTATTGACTTCATAACGGTGACGGTGACGTTCGTTCACGTCCTTGCCATAGATTTCCGATGCGAGCGTGCCGGGCTTGATCGGGCAGCGCTGCGAGCCCAGGCGCATCGTGCCGCCGAGGTCCGAATCTTCGCTGCGCTTTTCAACCTTGCCTTCGCGGTCGGCCCATTCGGTGATGAGCGCGACCACGCGGTCCGGCGTGTCTGCGTCGAATTCCGTGCTGTTGGCGTGCTTCAGGCCCACCACGTCACGTGCGAATTCGATCACGGCGAGCTGCATACCCAGGCAGATGCCCAGGTACGGCACCTTCGCTTCACGGGCGTACTGGATCGCCTTGATCTTGCCTTCGGTGCCACGACGGCCAAAGCCGCCCGGCACGAGGATCGCGTCGAGGTGCTTGAGGCTGTCGACGCCCTGCTCGTCGATCACTTCCGAATCGATGTACTCGATGTTGACCTTGGTCGAGGTCTTGATCGAGGCATGGCGCAGCGCTTCGATCAGCGACTTGTACGACTCGGTCAGATCGACATACTTGCCGACCATGCCGATGGTGACTTCGTGCTGCGGGTTCTCGAGCTTCTCGACCATTTCCGACCAGATCGACAGATCGGCGGGCTTGGCGGAGAGCTTCAGTTCGTCGCAGACGATCGAGTCGAGGCCTTGATCGTGCAGCATCTGCGGAATCTTGTAGATGCTGTCGGCGTCCCACACCGAAATCACGGAGTCTTCCGGCACGTTGGAGAACATCGAGATTTTCGAGCGCTCGTCGTCCGGAATGCGGCGGTCGGCACGGCACAGCAGCACGTTCGGATAGATACCGATTTCGCGCAGCTTCTGCACGCTATGCTGCGTGGGCTTGGTCTTCAGCTCGCCAGCGGTGGCGATGAACGGCACCAGCGTCAGGTGCACGAAACAGCAGCTGTTGCGACCGAGGCGCAGGCTCATCTGACGCGCGGCTTCGAGGAACGGCAGCGACTCAATGTCGCCGACCGTGCCGCCGACTTCGACGATGGCCACATCCGGCTCGCCGCACGTCGCGGAAGCCGCGCCGCGTTCGACGAACGCCTGGATTTCATTGGTGATGTGCGGGATGACCTGCACCGTCTTGCCAAGATAGTCGCCGCGGCGTTCCTTGCGGATCACCGATTCGTAAATCTGGCCCGTGGTGAAGTTGTTGGCCTTGCGCATCTTCGTGGTGATGAAGCGCTCATAGTGGCCGAGGTCGAGGTCGGTCTCCGCTCCGTCTTCCGTCACGAACACTTCGCCGTGCTGGAACGGGCTCATCGTGCCGGGGTCGACGTTGATGTAAGGATCGAGCTTGAGGAGGGTGACTTTCAGACCGCGCGATTCGAGGATCGCGGCGAGGGAAGCGGCGGCAATACCCTTGCCGAGGGAAGAAACTACGCCGCCGGTGACGAATACATATTTGGTCATCGCTGGATGCTCGCGGGAAAAACGGATTATACCGTAAAGCAAGGGCTAACCCTGAATTTTGCTTGGGCGCTGTGCACAAATGCTGTGCGCCGCCGCCATGCGTCTTGCGACCATCTTGTCAAGCGCTCGTCGGCCAGTCGCTCCTTGTTCGCTCCCTGTTCCCGCCCTTTGAGCGCACGCGCGCCCTGCCCGATTTTCAGCTGCCGTTCTCCATCGCGTAGAGCATACGCTGCACGGCGCGGGCGGTCTCGATCGGACGCTCCATCGGATACAGATGACTGCCCTCGATCCACTCCAGCCGCTCACCCGCCAGCCGCTGCGTCGCCGCGATGCCGACCTGGCGCATCTCCTTCGATTGCGTACCGGCGATGAAGCTGATCGGCACCGGCGATCCATGGGCGAGACGCGTGCCGAAGGTATGCGGCAAGGTGCGATAGATCAGATATTCGGTGCGACGGTCGAAGGCGAGCGTGCGCGTGCCATCGGCTGAAGTCTGAGGAATGCCGTGGTCGATATAGTCGGACAGCACGCGCTCGTCCCAGCGCGCGAACGCCGGCTTCGAATGGAAGTGTCGCCATGCCTCGTCGCGGCTCGCCCATTGGGTGCGGCGCGTGCGTGTGGCCGCCGCGGGCGACAGACGCTCGTCCAGGCCGGTCCATTGCGACACCTTGAGCATGCTGCTGCGCCAGCCCGCGATCACCGGCGAGTCGAGCATCACCACGCCCCTCACCCACTGCGGTTTCTTGAGCGCGGCCATCAGCGACAAATAGCCGCCCAGCGAATGCCCGACCAGCCAGACCGGCTGCTCGTAAAGGCGGCCGATGTCCTCCAGCAATTGATCGACGAGGTGCGGCCAGTCGCGCGTGACTGGAAACCGCACGTCATGGCCGATGCGCTCGATGTAGCGCAGCTCGTAGGTGTCGCCGAGTTCGGCGAAGAGCGTGCCGTAGGTCGAGGCTGGAAAGCCGTTGGCGTGAGAAAAGTGGATGACGTTCTTCAATGTCTTGTTGTCTCCGTTCCAGATGGCGGGTGCGCCGTGGCTTGCCGCGGCGCGACGCCTGCTCCCTTTGTCTGTCTTGTTGATTGTGTTGCGGCGCGATCTTATTCGTCGCTCGCCGTATCCATCCAGTAACGCCGCTGCGTGTCGCGAAAGCGTTCGACGGCGAGCGTGCCGGGCGCGGCCTCGATCCGCACCGCACCATCGGCGTCGCTACGCGCGAGCACGATATGGCGCGAGGCGTAGCGCGCATACACGCCCGGATGCGGATGATGAAAACGGTTCAGGTAGCCTACCTGAAATATTGCGACGAGCGGCCAGACAGAATCGAGGAACGGTTCAGTCGACGATGTGCGGCTGCCGTGATGCGGCACCACGAGCACCTGCGAGCGCAGGCGGGCGGCGTCGCGGGCGACCAGTGTGCGCTCCGCGCTGGCTTCGATATCGGCGGCAAGCAGTGCGGACACCGCGCCCGCGCCGCCTTGCGCCGTGGAAACACGCAGCACGCAGCAATGCGCGTTCGGTTTGCCGGTGAGCGGCCCAGGATCGGGCCAAAGGACTTCGAAGTCCACGCCGTCCCATTGCCAGCGCTGCCCCGCCGCGCATTGCACGGTTTGCGCGCCCAGCTTGCGCGCGCTAGTCCAGAGCCGATGGGCGGGCAGGATACCCGCCACGAACTCACGCACCGGCACGGCGTCGAGCACGGCGGGCGCGCCGCCCGAATGATCGGAATCGTCGTGGCTGATCATGAGAGTGTCGAGGCGCATCACACCGTGCGTCTGCAGATACGGCGCGACGATGCGCTCGCCCGCGTGGGTCGACTCGGGCCCCGGGCCGGCGTCGAACAGCAACGCGTGACGCGAAGTCTCCACCAGCACCGAAGTACCCTGCCCGATATCCAGCGCCGTCAGCCGGAACGCACCCTGCGGCGGCCCATTCGGTGACGGCACGAGTAGCGGCAACCACGTAAAAGGCGCGAGCCAGCGCAACGGCCAGCCACGCGGCGCAAGCAGCCAGACAACGCCGACGCCCGCGCAGCACAACGCGAACACGCCCGGTTGTGGCAGGCGCAGCAGCGCCCACGGCCAGCCTTCAAGCATGCCGAGCGCGTCCAGAAGCCAGTTCAGCATCGTATGCGCCGACTGCCACGCGTAGCCGTCCAGCGGCGCGGGCAGCGCCACTCCGGCTAGCACCATCGGCGTGACGAACATGCTCACCCAGGGAATCGCGCCCGCATTGGCGAGCGGGCCGATCAGCGGAATCTGCATGAACCAATAGGCGGTGAGCGGCGCAAGCGCGAGTGTGACGGCCCATTGAACGCGCGCGCTATCGGCCAGCCTTCCTGTCCAGCGCTGGAAGAACGCGCGCGAACGTGTAGCGATGCGGATGCGAAGCGCGCGCAGACGCCCCACACGCTGCGGCGATGCTTCGTGCTCGCGCATCGGATCGAGTTCGTCGGGCGACAGCGCGGTATCGGCATCGTTATCGCGACGCACGCGTGGCACGCCGCTCGCGGCAAACAGAATCGCTCCGACCGCGCCGAACGACAGCCAGAAGCCCGCCGCCGTCACCGCCCACGGATCGCGCAGCAAGACCAGCCCGAGCGCCCACGCCAGCACATGACTTCGCGACACTTCCCGCGAGCGCCACAACGCTATCGCGGTCACCGCGAGCATCCACAACGCGCGCTGCACCGGCACGTTGAAGCCCGCGAGCGCCGCATACGCCGCCGCTGCAATCATCGCGCCCGCCACCGCCACCTGTTGCGCGGGGACGATTAATGGTGCTTCGACGCCGCGCCAGCGCGCCCGTCGCCAGAACGCACCCGCAGCCCAGCCCGCCAGCCCGGCGACAAAGGCAAGATGCAGACCCGAGATCGCGACGATGTGGCTCGTACCCGTGTTACGCAGGCGCCGCCAGTCGTCGTCGCTGACGGCGTCCTGTGCACCCGTCGCGAGCGCGATGACGATGCCGCGATGCGGCGCATCGGCAAGCACACGATCGATGCGAGCGCGCACAGCGGCCCGCGTGCGCTCGATGCGTACGCCCAGGCCTTGCGCATCGGGAAACAAGCGCGTGGCGTGCTGTTCATCGCTTACGTAACCGCTTGCGCGCACACCGCGCGAAAGCAGCGTCGCCTCGCCATCGCGCAGGCCGAAGTTGCCTTCCGCATGCGGGCGCTTCAGGCGCACATCGAGCCGCCAGCGCGCGCCGGGCACGAGCACGGGCAAGGCCGCATCGCGCGCCACCCAGCTTAGTTGAAGCAGCTCGGGCAGCGCGTGCGCGTCAACGGGCGCACGCCCCCACGACTCGACCGCGAAAAGAAAACTTGCCGCGCCCGCATCCTGGGAAAGCATGCGGGCGATATGGCCAGTTACTTCGATATCGCGCTTTTGCCACTCCGCGGGAAGCTCAGACGCGAGCCGCAGTTCCGCGCGCCATGCCGCGTAACCCAGACCGAGACAAGCCGCAGCGACGCCGATCGCCAGCCACCCACAAGCGCGTCGAGCCGCCTGCCAGCCGCTCGCGCTCCCGGGCTCGCGCAATGCCCAGACCGCCCACATCGCGGCAAGCACGGCGCACAGCAGCAACCCGAACCACGCGCCCCACCCCGGCAACCTGGCCTGACGCTGCAGCACGATCACACCCAGCGCAAATCCGCACCATACAACCCGCATCGCCCCTCCCGAAAAGAGGCAAAACGCAGCCCGCGCGACATCGCTCATGCAACGTCACGTCGCCGATTTCGGGCGCACAACACGCCTCACCTCATGCGGAAATTATGCAGATGAAAGCGCGAGCCGCGGCAGCGCCGCCGCAGCGTTGGCCGTTGTGCCAAGGGCGATTTCCTCGGGCGTCAGGCCACGCAAGGCCGCCAGTACGGCGCCGATGCGCGGCACCTGATCCGGCGTGTTGCGCTGCTTGTAAAGCCAGGACGGCGAGATATCGGGCGCATCGGTTTCCATCACGATCGCCTCCAGCGGCAATTCCTGCGCAAGCCGCCGGATCTGCAACGCGCGCTCGAACGTTGTATTGCCGCCAAAGCCCAGATGCATGCCGTGATCGATGAAAGCCTTCGCCTGCTGGAAGCTGCCGTTGAACGCATGCGCGATGCCGCTGCGCACGCCGTTGCGGCGCAAACCCGCCAGCACCTTGTCCTGCGACTTGCGCACATGACAGATAGCGGGCAGATCGAACTCGCGCGCAAGCTTCAGTTGCGCGTCATAGAAGTGCTGCTGGCGCGACTCGTCGAGTCCCGGCACGAAAAAATCGAGGCCGATTTCGCCGATACCCACGAACTTCGGATCGTCGAGACTCGCCTCGATCTGCGCCCGCAACTCAGCGATGTCCTCGTCGCGCGCGTCCGGTGTGTAGAGCGGATGAATCCCCAGCGCGTAGACCGCGCCGGGCGTGCGGTGGGCGAGCCCGCGCACCGTGTCGAAATTCCAGCGCGCAACGGCCGGAATCACGATGCGCGAGACGCCCGCCTCAAGCGCGTTCGATGCCACCGCATCGCGGTCCGCATCGAACTCACCGGCATCCAGATGGCAATGCGTGTCGATCCACATGCAGCGCGCTCCGCGGCAATAAACGAAGCGTTAAACCGGTACGACCGGCTCTTCGTGCAGCATGCCGTCGCGCAGACGCACGGTGCGGTCGCAGCGCGCCGCCAGTTCGGGATCGTGCGTGACGATCACAAAGCTCGTCTGGAACTGGTCGGACAGTTCCATCATCAGGTTGAAGACGTTGTCCGCCGTGCTGCCGTCGAGGTTGCCGGTCGGTTCGTCGGCGAGCACGCAGGCCGGCTTGGTCACCAGCGCGCGCGCAATCGCCACGCGTTGACGCTCGCCGCCCGACAGTTCGCCCGGACGATGCTTCGCGCGATGCGCGAGACCTACGCGATCGAGAATCGCCATGGCTTCGGCGCGCGCGGCTTCCTGCGGCATGCGGCGAATGCGCAGCGGCATCGCCACATTGTCGAGCGCCGTGAATTCCGGCAGCAGATGGTGGAACTGATAGACGAAGCCCAGCGCGCGATTGCGCAGATCGTTGCGGTCGCGCTCGGAAAGCTCGGTAAACGGCTTGCCGAGCAGCTTGACGTTGCCGGTGCCCGGCTCGTCGAGCCCGCCCAGCACGTGCAGCAGCGTGCTCTTGCCCGAACCCGACGCGCCCACGATCGCCAGCTTTTCGCCGCGCTTGACCGTGATATCGGTGTCGTGCAGCACCTGCACCGAAAGCGCGCCCTGACCGAACACCTTCGAGATGCCATGGGCTTCGATCACGTAGGGGTAATCGCCCGCCGCGGCTTGAATCGATTGACGCTCATTCATAACGCAGTGCCTCCGCGGGACGTACCTTGGCCGCGCGCCAGCTGGGATAAAGCGTCGCCAGCGCGGACAGCACGAACGCAATCAAGCCGATGCGGATCACGTCGCCAGCGACGAGTTCCGAAGGCAATTCACTGATGAAATAGACCGAAGGCGGCAGGAACTGCACGCCGAGCAGATGCTCGATCATCGGCACGAGCCACGGAATGCTCCACGCAATCAGGCACCCGAGCGCCACGCCGATGCCCGTGCCCACGAAGCCGATCGTCACGCCCTGCACCACGAAGATCTTCATGATCGAGCCAGGCTGCGCGCCGAGCGTGCGCAGAATCGCGATATCGGCCTGCTTGTTGGTGACCGTCATCACCAGCGACGACACCAGATTGAACGCGGCCACCGCAATGATCAGCGTGAGGATGATGAACATCATGCGCTTTTCGATCTGCACGGCCGAGAACCAGGTCTTGTTCTGCTGGGTCCAGTCGCGGATATAGAGATCGCCGGACAGCGTATGCACGAGCTGGCGCGCAACCTGCGGCGCGCGCTGCATATCCTTCAGACGCAGGCGCACGCCGCTTGGCGCGGCAAGTCGATAGAGCACTTCGGCATCGCGGATATTGACGAGCGCGAGCGTACTGTCGTACTCGTAATGCCCCGATTCGAACACGCCCACCACCGTGAACTGCTTCAGGCGCGGCAGCATGCCGGCCGGCGTGATGGTGCCTTCAGGCGCGACCAGCGTGACCTTGTCGCCCTTCGTGACGCCCAGGCTCACGGCCAGATCCGCGCCCAGCACGATATTGAAGCTGCCCGGCGTCAGGTCGTTCATGCTGCCGAGCTTCATTTCCTTGTCGATATCCGACACCTGCGGCTCTTCGGACGGCTCGATGCCGCGCAAGGCCACGCCGCTTACGCTATCGCCGCGCGTGAGCAGCGCCTGGGCGTCCACGTAGGGCGCCGCGCCGATCACTTCGGTATTGGTTTTGGCTTCCTTGGCGGTGAGCTGCCAGTCGGGCATCGAACCCGTCGGCGAGAAGATTTCGACGTGGGCGAGCACGGAAAGCATGCGGTCGCGCACATCGCGCTGGAAGCCGTTCATCACGGACAGCACGACGATCAGCGCCGCGACGCCGAGCGCGATGCCCGACATCGAAATCAGCGCGATGAACGAGATGAAACCGTTGCCGGTCGTGCGCTTGCCGGCGCGCGTATAGCGCCAGCCTATCTGCCATTCGTAGGGAAGTTTCAAGCGAATCCTTTTGTGCTTCGTTGCTTCTGCTTCGTTTCCGCTCCGCCATGCGCAGTGAATACGCAGTATTACGTGCCGGAGCAGATCGGCGATCAAGCGCGAAGTTTGCCACACTACCGCCCCCGGAAGGACTTTGCGGCGTCGCTCGCGGCCACTTGCGCTTTGAGGGTTGGACGCGCAAAGCGCGCGCAGGTGCCGCGCAGATTTGTATCTGTGCGCCGGCAACCCGCGGGCAACTGCATCGTAAGTGGCTGATTTATATGGACGACGGCCCGCGCCCACCAATCCGCCCAGGCACAAACACCCCGAGTCCCCGGCCTCCCGCACCCGGCGCCGAAGTACAATGCGCTCCATCATGCCTGCTGACCGTCTCCATCTTCTCGTTCCGTTCGCGCTGCCCTCGGCGGCCGTGGCGTCCACCGCCCTTGCCGGCCTGCAATACCCCGCGTTGTCGAAGCTGGTTTCGCGCGCGCGCGTCGGCGACCAGGTGATCGGCGAGGACTTCCAGCGCACACTCCCGCACGAACGCTGGGTTGCGCGCGCGTTTGGCGCAGCCGCGCCGGGTGCGAACAACGCAGCGAACGGCGCAGCCGACGACGAAGCGCCGCTCGCCCCGTGGATGCTGCTCGCCGATGGCGGCACGCCCGGCGACGCCACGTGGGCCTGTATCCAGCCCGTGCACGTGCGCATCGCCCACGACCATCTGGTGCTGATCGACCCCGCCTCGCTCGAATTGACCGACGCTGACGCCGCCTCGCTCTACGCGGTCGCCAGGCCGTTGATCGAAGAGCTGGGCATCCGCGTCGAAGCGCCCACGCCGCAACGCTGGTATCTGTCGAGCGATCAGTTCGGCACGCTCGCGGGCGCGTCGCCGTTGCGCGCGAGCGGCCGCAATATCGAAATCTGGCTGCCGCACGAAGCCCATTCGGGCCAGCGCTCGCGCGCCTGGATGAAGGTGCAGAACGAAGTGCAGATGGCGTGGTTCGAACATCCCGTGAACGAAGCGCGCGAGGCGCGCGGCCTGCCCGCCGTCAACTCGATCTGGTTCCATGCGCAGGGCGCGTTGCGGCCGGTGCAGCGCGCTTTCGCGCGTGTGCGCTCGGACGCGGCTGCCACGCGCGGTCTCGCGCTGGCCAGCGGCGCTGAATTGGGCGCGGTACCGCCTACGTTCAACGCACAAAGCGCCGCGAACGGCAGCGCTTCCGGCGCCACGCTGATCGAGCTCGATCCGTTTTCCGCCGCCTATATCCAGCAGGACTGGGGCCGCTGGAACGCCGCCTTCGCGCAGCTTGAGCGCGACTGGTTCGCGCCCGCGCTGGCCGCGCTCGAAAACGGCGAACTGGCCGAACTGGGCGTCACGCTGTGCGGCGACACCGGCTCCGTAACGCTCAACGCCACGCGCGGCGACCTGCGCAAATTCTGGCGACGCCGCGAATTCGCGTCGCTTTTCATCGAATAAATTCTGAAGCCGCAAAGCATGACCCGAATCGTCACCCGCGCCTGTTCCCCCGCCGATACCGAAGCGCTGATCCGTCACGGCCTGCATCCGGTGCTCGCGCGGCTCTATGCCTCGCGCGGCGTCTGCCAGCCCGACGACATCGAAACCGGCCTCGCCCGCCTGATCCCGCCCGCCGGCATGAAGGGCCTCGACGAAGCCGCCATGCTGCTCGCCGACGCGCTCGAAGCCGATTGCCGCATGCTGGTGGTCGCCGACTACGACTGCGACGGCGCGACCGCCTGCGCCGTGGCCGTGCGCGGCCTGCGCATGATGGGCGCGCAGATCGACTATCTGGTGCCGAACCGCTTCGAGTACGGCTACGGCCTCACGCCCGAAATCGTCGCGCTCGCCGCGCAGCGCAAGGGCGGGCCGCCCGACGTGCTGATTACCGTCGATAACGGCATCGCCAGCGTGGAAGGTGTGGAAGCGGCCAACGAACTCGGCATCGAAGTGCTGGTCACCGATCACCACTTGCCCGGCGACACGCTCCCGGACGCGCGCGCGATCGTCAATCCGAACCAGCCTGGCTGCGAGTTTCCGAGCAAGTGCATCGCCGGCGTGGGCGTGATGTTCTACACGCTGCTCGCGCTGCGCGCCGAAATGCGCCGTCGCGGCGCGTTCAACGACGAACGCCCGGAACCGCGCCTGGACGGCCTGCTCGATCTGGTCGCGCTCGGCACCGTGGCCGACGTCGTCAAGCTCGACGCCAATAACCGCGTGCTGGTCGCGCAAGGCCTGCAGCGCATCCGCAACGGCCGCATGCAGCCGGGCATCGCGGCCCTCTTCCGCGCCTCGGGCCGCGAAGCGAAGAGCGCGTCGGGTTTCGATATGGGCTTCGCGCTCGGGCCGCGTCTGAATGCGGCGGGACGGCTTTCGGACATGTCGCTCGGCATCGAATTGCTGACCACCGACGACGCCGGCCGCGCCTGGGAACTCGCGCAGCAGCTCGACGGGATGAACCGCGAACGCCGCGAAATCGAAGCGGGCATGCAGCAGCAGGCACTGGCCGATCTCGCCGATGTCGATCCGCAGGGCAACGCCACGATCACGCTGTTCAACGAGGGCTGGCATCAGGGCGTGATCGGCATCGTCGCGGGTCGGCTGAAGGAGAAGTTCCACCGCCCCGCCTTCACTTTCGCGCCCGCCGACGACAACGGCGAACTGGTCAAGGGCTCGGGCCGCTCGATTCCCGGCTTCCATCTGCGCGACGCCATCGACCTGATTTCCAAGCGCGAGCCTGGCCTGATCCACAAGTTCGGCGGCCACGCGATGGCCGCCGGCATGACGCTCGCCGCCGCCGACGTGCCGCGTTTCGCCGAAGCGTTCGAGCGCGTGGGCCGCGAGTGGCTGAGCGCCGAGGCGCTCGCCCGCACGGTGGAAACCGACGGCGATCTGGAAGACGCCTATTTCACGCCCGATTTCGTCGAGATGCTCGACGCCGCGGTGTGGGGCCAGGGCTTCCCGGCGCCGGTGTTTTCAGGCGAATTCGAAGTTGCTTCGCAGGCGCTCGTGAAAGACAAGCACCTCAAGCTGCAACTGCTGCGCGGCCGTCAGCGCTTCAACGCAATCTGGTTCAACCACACCGAAACCCTGCCGCAGCACACCACCGTCGCTTACCGGCTGGTGCGCGATACGTGGAACGGCGTGTCGCGCGTGCAACTGGTCGTTGAGCACGCGGCGCTCTGACCCTGTCACAAGCGCTTCCGTTCTGATCCGTTTCAGTGCCCAAACCCGCGCGCGCCCTGCGCGGCGCGGGCCTTTGGGCAGGGCCAAGCCATGCCCGATCGGCTATAATTGCGTGTTTTACACGCCGGATCACGACAAAAATGGAAGCGGAACGTCTCAACGCGATCGAAGCCCTTTTGGCGGACCTGCGCTCACGCGCAGGCGAGCTACGGGGGTATCTTTGACTACGACGTAAAAGCCCGACGGCTCGTCGAAGTCAATAGCGAACTCGAAGACCCCAACGTCTGGAACGACTCCAAGCACGCACAGGGTCTCGGCAAGGAAAAGAAGCTGCTCGAAGGCGTCGTGCATGTGCTCGACGGTCTCGAGAACGACACGCGCGACACCCAGGATCTCTTCGAGATGGCCCGCGAAGAAGGCGATGAGGACACCCTCGTCTCCATCGAAAGCGATGCCCAGGAGATCGAAAAGCGCGTCGCCGACGTCGAGTTCCGCCGCATGTTCGCGAACCCGGCCGACCCGAATAACGCCTTTATCGACATCCAGGCTGGCGCCGGCGGCACCGAAGCGTGCGACTGGGCGTCCATGCTGCTGCGCCAGTACGTGCGTTACTGCGAGCGCAAGGGCTTCAAGATCGAAGTGCTGGAAGAATCGGAAGGCGACGTCGCCGGCATCAAGAGCGCGACCATCAAGGTCGAAGGCGAATATGCCTACGGCTTCCTGCGCACCGAAACCGGCATTCACCGTCTGGTGCGCAAGTCGCCGTTCGACTCGTCGGGCGGCCGTCATACGTCGTTCTCGTCGGTGTTCGTGTACCCGGAAATCGACGATTCGTTCGAGATCGAAGTCAATCCGGCCGATCTGCGTATCGACACCTACCGCGCTTCGGGCGCGGGCGGTCAGCACATCAACAAGACCGACTCCGCTGTGCGTATTACGCACGTGCCGTCGGGCATCGTCGTGCAGTGCCAGAACGACCGCTCGCAGCACCGTAACCGCGCCGAAGCCATGGCCATGCTCAAATCGCGCCTCTATGAAGCCGAAATGCGCAAGCGCCAGTCGGAGCAGGACAAGCTCGAAGCGGGCAAGTCGGATGTGGGCTGGGGTCACCAGATCCGCTCCTACGTGCTCGACAACAGCCGTATCAAGGATCTGCGCACCAACGTCGAAATCAGCAACACCAAGGCCGTGCTCGACGGCGATCTCGACGCCTTCATCAGCGCAAGCCTGAAACAAGGCGTGTAATTTATCTCGCGCCACGGCGGCGCTGCCGCGCAGTAGTCGCCCAGCCGCCGCCCTCTCCCGCAGCCCCGCATCGTCATCATTGCCCGCGATGCGCGGCGCTGCCGGAACCGAACTCCAAGAACCCGAGCCATCATGACCGAACCGACCCAGCAGAACGCGCAGAATACGCCCAGCGCCGCGCCCGATATCGACGACAACCAGATCATCGCCGAGCGCCGCGAGAAACTGCGCGCGCTGCGCGAGGCGGGTGTCGCCTTCCCGAACGACTTCCGCCCCACCCACCACGCCGCCGACCTGCAACGCGATCACGCCGAAACGGATAAAGACGCACTCGAAGCGAATCCGCTCGAAGTGAAGATCGCCGGCCGCATGATGCTCAAGCGCGTGATGGGCAAGGCGAGCTTCGCCACGGTGCGCGACGGCTCGGGCCAGATCCAGTTCTTCATTACGCCCGCCGATGTGGGCGAAGCCACTTACGACGCGTTCAAGAAGTGGGACCTGGGCGATATCGTCGCGGCAACCGGCGTGCTGTTCCGCACCAACAAGGGCGAGCTTTCGGTGCGTTGCACGGAACTGCGCCTGCTGTCGAAGTCGCTGCGCCCGCTGCCGGACAAGTTCCACGGTCTCGCCGACCAGGAAATGCGCTATCGCCAGCGTTATGTCGACCTGATCGTCACGCCGGAATCGCGCGACACGTTCGTGGCGCGTACCAAGGCGATCTCGTCGGTGCGCCGCTTCATGTCGGACGCGAACTTCATGGAAGTCGAAACGCCGATGCTGCACCCGATCCCGGGCGGCGCGGCGGCCAAGCCGTTCATCACGCACCACAACGCGCTCGATATGCAGATGTACATGCGTATCGCGCCTGAGCTGTACCTGAAGCGCCTGATCGTGGGCGGCTTCGAGCGCGTGTTCGAAATCAACCGGAATTTCCGTAACGAAGGCGTGTCGCCGCGTCACAATCCGGAATTCACGATGATGGAGTTCTACGCCGCGTACACCGATTACCGCTGGCTGATGGACTTCACGGAACAACTGATCCGTCAGGCCGCCGTCGACGCGAGCGGCACCGCTACGCTCGAATACCAGGGCCGCGAACTCGATCTGTCGAAGCCGTTCCATCGTCTGACGATCGTGCAGGCGATCCAGAAGTACGCGCCGCAGTACACGACCGAACAACTCGCCGATGCCGCCTTCCTGCGCACGGAACTGAAGAAGTTCGGCGTGGATGCCAACCAGCCGCAGTTCCTGAACGCCGGCGTGGGCGCGCTGCAACTGGCGCTGTTCGAAGAAACGGCTGAATCGCAGCTGTGGGAACCCACCTTCATCATCGATTACCCGGTGGAAGTGTCGCCGCTGGCGCGCGCATCGGACACGATGCCGGGCATCACGGAGCGTTTCGAACTGTTCATCACGGGCCGCGAAATCGCCAATGGTTTCTCGGAGCTGAACGATCCGGAAGATCAGGCCGCGCGCTTCAAGAAGCAGGTCGAGCAGAAGGACGCGGGCGACGAAGAAGCCATGTTCTACGACGCCGACTACATTCGCGCGCTTGAATACGGCATGCCCCCGACAGGCGGTTGCGGTATCGGCATCGACCGTCTGGTCATGCTGCTGACCAACAGCGCGACCATCCGCGACGTGCTGCTCTTCCCGCACCTGCGCCGCGAAGACTAAGTCGCTGACGGATTCAGCCCGAACGGGGCGCATGCGGTTCTCGCCGCATGCGCCCCGTTTCTTTTGGCCCGCCACCTGAGGCGCAGCCGCGAAAAAGTGTCAATTATTTGTAACCTTCGGTAAAAGCTGCCGCGCATCGACGGGCGCGCCGCGGGCATGTGCTTTGCGCATTGACGGAAAACCACGCCATGCAAGGCTGCACCATGGAGCCGATCAGCACTGGGATCTTTCTGATGCGCCACCTTGCAGAAGAGGTTACACATTGAAACGCCCGGGTCGCAGGATTGGCTCACACTGATCTGACTAGATTGACCGAATTTTCTTACGAGCCAACTCTGCAAAAGACGGAGCCTGTCATGAACAATCCTGATCCGAAACTGACCACACAGACCACGCCGGCAACGAATCGCCGGATTCATCCGCTCATCGCTACGGCGGCGGGCGCTGTGATCGTCGCGAGCCTTGCGGCGACCGCAGCCATTACCGGCGTGTTCCCGAAAGCCTCCAGCAACGCCGAACAAAGCGCGCAAAGCCAGACCGGCCAGACGACCGTGATGGCGTCGCAGCCGGTGGTTGACTCCACGCGCGCCGCCGCGCCAGCGCCGAGCGCGCAATACGCGCAGAACACTGCGCCTGCGCAGCCCACGCCTGCGCAGCAGCAACAGGCACAGGCAGCGCAAGCGCCCGCGGCCCCGCCGCCGCAATACGCTCAGCAACCGCAGCAGTACGCCCAGGAAGCGCAGCCGCAACAGCCCGCGTGCGCGTCGTGCGGCGTCGTCGAAGGGATTTCCGCCACGCGTCAGGAAGGGCACGGCACCGGCATTGGCGCAGTGGGCGGCGCTGTGGCGGGCGGCGTGGTCGGCAACCAGTTCGGCGCGGGTGGCGGCCGCACGGCCATGACGCTGCTGGGCGCGCTGGGTGGCGGTCTCGCCGGTAACTCGGTCGAGAAGCATCTGCGCAGCACCACCGCTTATTCGGTGCGCGTGCGCATGGATAACGGCAAGACGCGTTACTTCACGTATCACGAAGCGCCGCCGTTCCAGCAAGGCCAGCGCGTGCGGATCGAACACGGCACGCTCGCCGCGGCTTAACCCGTTTAGAGCGCCAAAACAAAAGGCGATTCACCGTGAAGGTGAATCGCCTTTTTCATTGTGTCTACACGCGGAATCGACGTGAATCCGGTCGATCAATACGCCGCGTCGTCAATCCATGCCGCCTGAATCGCTTCGAGGATTTTCTCGTTCGAACGCTCGGGATCGTCGTCAAAGCCTTCGAGTTCGGTGATCCAGCGATGCAGATCGGTGAAGCGCACATATTGTGGGTCGACATCCGGATGGGTATCCGTCAACGCCACTGCGATGTCCTGCGTATCGGTCCATTTCATGGCTGCGCGCTCCTCTTTGGGATGGATCAGTGGTTTTCCTTCGCGTGATTGATCGAGTAACGCGGAATCTCGACCACGAGGTCGTCCTCGGCCGGCACGAGCGCCTGACACGAGAGTCGCGAAGTGGGCTCCAGACCCCATGCCTTGTCGAGCAGGTCGTCTTCGAGCTCTTCCGACGGTTCGAGCGCGTTAAAACCTTCGCGCACGATCACGTGACAGGTCGTGCAGGCACACGACTTTTCGCAGGCGTGTTCGATTGCGATGCCGTGTTCCAGCAGCGCGTCGCACACGCTCTCACCCGGCTTGGCGTCGATCACCGCGCCATCCGGGCACAGTTCGACATGGGGCAGCACCACGATTTGAGGCATTCTGATTTCCGTAATCCAAAACTTGTCATATCGGGCGCGCCCCGTCAGCCGACGGCGGCACACCCATTCTACTAACGTCGCGCACTTCGCTGCATCGGGAAAGCACGCAGAGCGCGTGCCCTTCCCATGCGCATTCACGTGCGCTCAGTCACACATTCAGCCGATCTCGTCGAGCTTCTTGCCCGCCAGCGCGCGCTTGATGCCCTTGTTCATGCGGCGGGCCGCGAACTCGTCGGTACCTTCGGCGAGCGACTTGGAGGCCGCTTCGATGCCGCCGGTGTCTTCGCTTTGCGCAATCTGCGCGAGCGCCGCCACCAGCTTGTCGAGTTCCACGCGCTCGTCGTCGTCGAGCAGTTCGCCGTCGGCGGCCAGCGCCGATTGCGTCGCTTCGATCACGCGTTGCGCTTCGACCTGCGCTTCGCGCAGTGCACGCGCGCGCATGTCGATATCGGCGGTCTTGAAGCTGTCTTCGAGCATCTTCGCGATGTCGTCATCGGCGAGACCGTAGGACGGCTTGACCACCACGGACGCTTCCACGCCCGACAACTGCTCGCGCGCAAACACCGACAGCAGGCCGTCCGCGTCCACCTGGTACGTCACGCGGATGCGCGCCGCGCCTGCCGCCATCGGCGGAATGCCGCGCAGTTCGAAACGCGCCAGCGAACGGCAGTCGGACACCAGCTCGCGCTCGCCCTGCACCACGTGGATCGCCATGGCCGTCTGGCCATCCTTGAAGGTCGTGAAGTCCTGCGCGCGCGCGACCGGAATGGTCGAGTTGCGCGGGATGATCTTCTCGACCAGACCGCCCATCGTTTCCACGCCCAGCGACAGCGGAATCACGTCGAGCAGCAGCCAGTCGTCGTCGCCGCCACGGTTGCCTGCGAGCAGGTCGGCCTGGATTGCCGCGCCAAGCGCCACCACCTGGTCCGGATCGAGATTGATCAGCGGCGGCTGGCCGAAGAACTGTTCGACCGCACGACGGATCACCGGCATGCGCGTCGCGCCGCCCACCAGCACCACGCCCTTGACGTCCTTCGAACCGACCTTGGCGTCGCGCAGGGCCTTCTTCGTGGGCGTGAGCGTGCGCTGAACCAGCGCCTGCGTAAGCGCTTCAAAGCGCGCTTCGTCGATCGTCACGGCAAGCGCCGCGCCATTCGAGAGCGTGACTTCGATACGCGCTTCGGGCGCGGAAGACAGCGCTTCCTTGGCGTCGCGTGCGCGATCGAGCAACAGACGCACGTCTTCGGGCGCGAGCGCCGCGCGCTCGATACCCGCCTGCTCCAGCACATAGGCAAACACCGCGTGATCGAAATCGTCGCCGCCGAGCGCCGAATCGCCGCCCGCTGCCAGCACCTCGAACACACCCTTGGTGAGCTTGAGGATCGACAGGTCGAAGGTGCCGCCGCCGAGGTCATAGACCGCGTAGAGGCCTTCCGAACCGTTGTCGAGGCCGTAGGCAATCGCCGCTGCGGTCGGCTCGTTGAGCAGACGCAGCACGTTCAGCCCGGCCAGACGCGCCGCGTCCTTGGTGGCCTGGCGCTGCGCTTCGTCGAAATACGCGGGCACGGTGATGACCGCGCCAACCAGATCGTCGCCGAGCGAGTCTTCGGCACGCTGACGCAGCGTCGCGAGAATTTCCGCCGAGACTTCGACCGGGCTTTTCACGCCGTCGATGGTCTGGATCTGCACCATGCCCGGCGCGTCGACAAAGTCGTACGGCGCGTTGGCCGCGCCTTCGACGTCCGCCTTGCCGCGGCCCATGAAGCGCTTGACCGAAACGATGGTGTTGCGCGGATCGGTAGCGGCTTCGGCCTTGGCGGTGCGGCCGATGCGACGGCCGCCATTCGCCAGATAGCGCACGACGGACGGCAGCAGCACGTGGCCGTCTTCGTCGGGCAGGACGTCGGGCACGCCGCTGCGCACCGCGGCGACCAGCGAGTTCGTGGTGCCCAGGTCGATGCCGACAGCCAGCCGCCGCTGATGCGGCGCCGGCGCCATGCCGGGTTCGGAGATTTGCAGTAGTGCCATCTGAGTATTCTGTTAGCGGCCGCCTGGCGTCGCGCGAAGCGCGCCACCCGTGGCCCTGTCCTGTATCCGGGGTTCTACGCTTTAGCCTTCCAGCCGCTCGATCTGCGTATCGACTTCGGCCGCCACGCGCTCTATGAACATCAGCTGGCGCACCGCTTCCGCCGCCGGCTGGTTCGAGCCGCTGTCGAGCAGCGCGCCGAGCTTCGTCAGGCGCACGCGTTCGTCGTCGCGCAGGTCGCTGGCGAGCGCATCGAGTGCATCGACGTTCTTCGCGCCGACCGCGTCTTCGATGGCTTCGCGCCATTCCATCTGCTGCATCAGAAAGGCCGGTTCCATCGCCGTGTTGTTCTCGGCGCCGACGTCGATGCCGCGCAGGTGCAGCAGGTACTTCGCGCGCTTGAGCGGGTCGCGCAGCGTCTGATACGCCTCATTGGCGCGCGTGGCCCATTGCATCGCTACGCGCTTTTGCGCTTCGCCCGCCGCCGCAAAGCGGTCGGGGTGCACCTGCGCCTGCACGGTGCGGTAGGCGTGATCGAGCGCGTCGGCGTCGAGCGCGAACTGCTCGTTCAGGCCGAACAGCACGAAGTGGCTGTCGGTGAGCGAGGAAAGCGAAGAGAGCGAGGCCATCGGATCGAACGTATTGTGTGGGGCTTTGAAAAATCAAAAAGGCGGCACAGGCCGCCTTTTCACCGCAACGCGCGGGCTTACACGCGGAAGGACTCGCCGCAACCGCACTCGTCCTTCACGTTCGGGTTGTTGAACTTGAAGCCTTCGTTCAGGCCTTCGCGCACGAAGTCGAGCTGCGTGCCGTCGATATACGAGAGACTCTTCGGATCGACGATCACCTTCACGCCGTGGCTCTCGAACACGTTGTCTTCGGGCGCGAGCTCGTCGACGTATTCGAGCTTGTATGCCAGACCCGAGCAGCCCGTGGTACGCACGCCCAGGCGCAAGCCCACGCCCTTGCCGCGACGGACCAGGTACTTCTGCACGTGCTGTGCCGCTTTTTCAGTCAACGAGATTGCCATAACGTTTTCGCCCTACTCCATGTCGTGCGTCGCAGTGCGCCTTCAACTGCCAGATTTCCTGCCAGATTCGCGCCGCTTCTTCACGCCGTGGCGCAGGCTTGCCTGCATCCAGATCGTTCATTCCACAGCGGCGCTCCTTTTACTTTTCAAGGTGCGCCGCCGTCCCGCCCGCTTGCGCGGTGCCTTACGGTGCTTAGACCGCGTCGGCCTTAGCGTCCGCCGAGTGGCGTTGCTTGTAGTCGGCGACCGCTGCCTTGATCGCGTCTTCCGCGAGGATCGAGCAGTGGATCTTCACCGGCGGCAGCGCCAGTTCTTCGGCGATCTGCGTGTTCTTGATGTCGAGGGCCTGATCGAGCGTCTTGCCCTTGACCCATTCCGTGACCAGCGAGCTCGAAGCGATTGCCGAGCCGCAGCCATAGGTCTTGAACTTCGCGTCTTCGATCACGCCGTCCGCGCCCACGCGGATCTGCAGCTTCATCACGTCGCCGCAAGCCGGTGCGCCGACCATTCCGGTGCCGACTGCATCGTCGTCCTTCGAGAACGAGCCAACGTTACGCGGGTTTTCGTAGTGGTCCAGAACCTTGTCGCTATATGCCATGATCACACTCCTTCAATTCGTTGGCCGCGCTGCATTTCAATGTGCGCTGCGGCCGGGTCGAGATTCGCTTTCTGCGCGCTACGTAATGCTTAGTGCGCTGCCCACTGGATGGTCGACAGGTCGATACCGTCCTGGTGCATCTCCCACAGCGGCGACAGTTCGCGCAGCTTGGCGATCTTCGTCTTCAGCAGGTTGATGACGTAGTCCACGTCCTGTTCGGTCGTGAAACGGCCCACCGTGAAGCGGATCGAGCTGTGCGCCAGTTCGTCGTTACGGCCAAGCGCGCGCAGGACGTACGACGGTTCCAGCGAAGCCGACGTACAGGCCGAGCCCGACGACACCGCCACGTCCTTCACCGCCATGATCAGCGATTCGCCTTCGACGAAGTTGAAGCTGATGTTCAGGTTGTGCGGGACACGCTTTTCCATGTCGCCATTCACGTAGGTTTCTTCGATTTCCGAGAGGCCCTTGAGCAGACGGTCGCGCAGCGCGCCAACACGCGCGTTTTCCGCTTCCATCTCTTCACGCGCGATGCGGAACGCTTCGCCCATGCCGACGATCTGGTGCGTCGCCAGCGTGCCCGAACGCATGCCGCGCTCGTGACCGCCGCCGTGCATCTGCGCTTCGATACGGATACGCGGCTTGCGACGCACGTACAGCGCGCCGATGCCCTTCGGGCCATACGTCTTGTGCGCCGAGAACGACATCAGGTCGACCTTGAGCTTTTGCAGGTCGATGGGCGTCTTGCCCGTCGATTGAGCCGCGTCCACGTGGAACACGATGCCCTTTTCGCGGCAGATCTCACCGATCGTTTCGATGTCCTGGATCACGCCGATCTCGTTATTCACGTGCATCACGGAAACGAGGATCGTGTCGGGGCGGATTGCGGCCTTGAGGGCGTCCAGGTCGATCAGACCATCGTCCTTCACCGACAGATACGTGACTTCATAGCCTTCGCGCTCAAGCTCGCGGCAGGTGTCGAGCACAGCCTTGTGCTCGGTCTTCACCGTGATGATGTGCTTGCCCTTGCTCTTGTAGAAGTGCGCGGCACCCTTGATCGCGAGGTTGTCCGATTCGGTGGCGCCGGAGGTCCAGATGATTTCGCGCGGGTCGGCGTTGACGAGCGCAGCGACCTGCTCGCGCGCTTCCTCGACCGCACGTTCCGCGTCCCAGCCGTAAGCGTGGCTGCGCGACGCCGGATTGCCGAACTGCTCGCGCAGGTACGGAATCATCTTGTCCACCACGCGCGGGTCGATCGGCGTCGTCGCGCTGTAGTCCATGTAGATGGGCAGGTGGGGAATATCGTTATTCATCTATCGCTCCGGGGAATCTGGGTGCTGCGCGTGTACTGTGTATTGCGTTCGTGCGTTGGCGGGGTGCGGCGCTATGCGCTCACGAACTCGCCATGTTGAAGATCGAGTTCGGCCCGAGCGGCACCGTCCTCACGGGCTCCACCGTCGGCGACTCGGTGCGGCGGTCGCGCAGGACGGCGGGCGCTGCGCCTTCGCGGGCGCGCTGCTTGTCCACCAGGTCCTTGAGCGACACCGAATCGAGGTACTCGACCATCTTCTGGTTCAGCGTCGACCAGAGTTCGTGCGTCATACAGTGGCCGTCGTGCTGCTTGGTGCCTTCGCAGGCGCCCTTGCCGCCGCACTGGGTGGCGTCAAGCGGCTCGTCCACGGCAATGATGATGTCCGCGACCGTGACGTCCTCCGCGCGGCGCGCGAGGTTGTAGCCGCCGCCCGGCCCACGGACCGATTCGACGATTTCATGACGGCGCAGCTTGCCGAACAGCTGTTCGAGGTACGACAGCGAAATGTGCTGGCGCTGACTGATACCCGCAAGCGTCACCGGGCCCTGCTCCTGGCGCAGGGCCAGGTCGATCATCGCCGTGACGGCGAAACGGCCTTTAGTGGTGAGTCTCATGATGTAGGGGAACCGCAATTCTCGACAATTTTCGTCAAGTATAAATACATGACTAGTTTAGTCAAGTATCCGCGCCGCGATGCGGGTTATTACGCGTCTGACGAAAAGGGAAAACGACGCAAAAGAACCATCAGGGTGCGCCGTCACGTTCACTTCACGACCGCTTCAGTCCATCAGCTGCGGGCGCAGCGCCGCCAGCAACCCGCTGCAGGCGGCTTCACACTGATCCAGCACGGCTTCAAAACCTGCTTCGCCGCCAAAATAAGGGTCGGTTACTACACGTTCCGTCGCATTCGGCGCGAACTCCATCAGCAGCCGGATCTTGTCGCGCCCGGACGCCGGAGCGACCTGCTGGAGCGCGGTCACGTTGGCGTCGTCCATCGCGACGATCAGATCGAATGCGTCGAAGTCCCGAGCGGAGATCTGACGGGCGCGAAGCACCGCGAGTTCGTAACCACGCTTGCTGCCCGCACGCTGCGCGCGTTCATCGGGCGCTTCGCCGATATGCCAGTTGCCCGTGCCCGCCGAATCGACGCTCACGCGGCCCGCCAGCCCGGCGTCGTCGACAAGCTGCCGCATCACGGCCTCAGCCGTAGGCGAGCGACAGATGTTGCCGAGACACACGAAACAGACGGAAACCTTTTTCATCACCAAAAACCGGGGATTGGGCGAGCGGCGAGTCCGCAATTATACAAAGCGCACGATTTGCGCGCTTGGCATGACTCGACGCCGGGCATCGTCAAATTGCGCTCGTCTGCGGCAGGGGCGTTGCGCTACGCAGCGCCTTGACCGGCGCTTTCATTTCGGCGCTATCGTCAACCAGACCATATGACACGGCGCGCGCCAGTTCGGCGCTCACCTGGTCGGCGGCGAGGGGAAACTGCTGCTCGGCGGTATTCCACGCATGCATCCATGCGATTGCGGCAAGGGGCACGATCAGTGCCAGCGGCCAATACACCACTATTTTCTTTTTCATGATGCGACTCTCTATCGACTGTGGGGCGATGAGTTTGGGACGCACTATCGCCAGTCGAAATGATATAGAGGATCGCAATCAGGAAAAACCCGGGAAAGTCGAACACACTGTTGTCACAGATTAAACAGTGGCTCCAACGGGGTTGACGACGCCTGCGCGGAGGCGTCGCTTCGGGTCGATCAAGACGGCTTGCGCTTTTGAACGTTGTTGGCGTCCAGATGGGTGTGGCGCGCGGCGTAGAGCTCACGGAAGGTTCGGCCAACGGGCGCGGGCATATCGCGCCCATCGGTCCAGCCGCGCGCGAACGGCATCTTGCGGATCAGCCGCCCCGAGCCACCCATGCGCTCCAGTACGCGCACGCCGAGTTTAGTGAGCAGCGCGTACGCCGTGGGATGCAGCACCAGCCAGCCCCACGCAGCGAGCGCCGCGCGTTCGCGCCACGGGCGCAGGCGGCGCTCCGTCTGCTTTTCGCGCAATTTGCGCAGCAGGTCGGAAAGCGGAATGCCCACCGGGCACACGCTATTGCACTCGCCACACAGCGTGGCCGCCTGCGGCAGGTCGAGCGCCTTGTCGATACCGACGTAGCTTGGCGTGAGGACGGAACCCATCGGCCCGGGATAGACCCAGCCGTACGCGTGACCGCCCACCTTCTGATAGACCGGGCAGTGGTTCATGCACGCGCCGCAGCGTATACAGCGCAGCATCTCCTGGAACTCGCCGCCAATCAGACCGGTGCGCCCGCCATCGACGAGCACGACGTACATATGCTCGGGGCCGTCCTGGTCGCCTGCACCGCGCGGGCCGGTGAGCATCGAGAAATAGTTCGAAGTGGCCTGCCCCGTTGCCGAGCGCGGCAGCAGGCGCATGGCCGTGGCGAGGTCTTCGAGCGTCGGCAGGACTTTTTCGATTCCGGTGACGGCCACATGCACACGCGGCATCACGGTACACATGCCTTCGTTGCCCTCGTTCGTGACCAGCACGACCGAGCCGGTTTCCGCGACGAGGAAATTGCCGCCCGTCACACCCATATCCGCCGACAGAAAATGGGGTCGCAATACTTCGCGCGCCTCGCGCGTCATGTCGGGAATCTCTGTCAGACGCGGCTTGTCATGAGTGCGGGCGAAGAGATCGGCGATCTCATCCTTATCCTTGTGAACGACGGGCGCGATGATGTGGCTAGGCGGCTCGTTGTTGTTGATCTGCAGGATGTACTCGCCCAGATCGGTTTCGATGGACTGCACGCCCATCTCCGCGAGCACGCTGTTGAGCTGCATCTCCTCGGACACCATCGACTTGGTCTTGATGACCTTCCGGACGTCGTGGCGGCGGGCAATGTCGGCCACGAGTTTTGCCGCGTCGCGCGCGGTTTCGGCAAACAGCACCGTCACGCCACGCCGGGTGGCTTCGGCCTCGAATTGCTCGATCCAGACGTCGAGATTCTCGAGCGCGCGATTGCGGCGCTCCTTGAGCGCGGCGCGCGTGGCCTCGAAGTCGATCGCCGTGATCGCCTCGGCGCGCGCGCTCACGAACTTGGTCGAGAGCTTCTTGAGGTTGTGCTGAAGACGTTGGTCAGCCAGCTTCTGGCCGGCGCGCGCCTTGAACTGCATCGAGGTGACTTGCATGGCGGATGGGCTTGGGTTTCGTGGACGTTGGCTTGAACGAAGACGTTAAACGTCCCCGGCGAGCACCTGCGCGATGTGCAGCACGCGCGTGCTGTGATCACCGGTACGGCGCAAGCGCCCTTCGATGTTCAGCATGCAGCCCAGGTCGCCAAGCACCACCGTGCCTGCCCCGCTCGCCTGCACGTTCATGCATTTTTCATCGGCGATGGCGGTGGAGATCGCGCCGTATTTGACCGCGAACGTGCCGCCAAACCCACAGCAATGCTCGCAGTCTTTCATCTCCTGGACCTGCACGCCGCGCTGCGCCAGAAGCTCGCGGGGCTGCGCCTTGACGCCCAGTTCGCGCAAGCCCGAGCAGGAATCGTGATACGTGACCGGCCCCCGAAATTCGCCTTCAGGCAACGTCACCTGCGCGACGTTGAGGAGGAAATCCGTGAGTTCGTACACGCGTTCGCGCAACTTGCCGTAACGCGCCATGAGTTCGGGATCGTCGCGGAACAGATCGCCGAAATGCACGCGGATCATGCCGCCGCACGAGCCCGACGGCACCACCACGTAGTCGAACTGCTCGAATTCGCGCAGCGTCTTTTCCGCGAGATCGCGCGCCAGCGCGCGCTCGCCCGAGTTGTAGGCCGGCTGACCGCAGCAGGTTTGCGCGGGCGGCACGATCACTTCGTAGCCGGCCTCTTCCAGCAGCTTGAGCGTGGAAAAGCCGACTTCCGGACGCATCGTATCGATGAGACAGGTGACGAACAGACCGACTCGCATGGGAAATCCTCCTGAAAACCGTCCCCGATTATCCGACGTTTCGCCTTCCCGACCAATGGCGGACTGACCCGGGCGGGGCTTGCCGCAATGCAACAACCGCTTTCCGCTAGACGCTTACTTTTTTCACAATACGAGATACAATGAATTTCTGCTTGCCGCACCCACCCCGCGTCACACGAATCTGTATCCGGAATACGCCCCCATGACCGACACCAATCCAGATCCGAAGACCTCGATTCAGGTGATCGAGCGCATGATGCGCCTCCTCGATGCGCTCGCCGCACATACCGACCCGGTCAGCCTGAAAGAACTTGCGCAGCGCACGGAACTGCATCCGTCCACCGCGCACCGCATCCTCAACGACATGGTGAGCTGCCGCCTGGTCGACCGCTCGGACCCCGGCACCTATCGCCTGGGCATGCGGCTGCTGGAACTTGGCAACCTTGTGAAGGCGCGCCTTTCGGTGCGCGACGCGGCGCTCTCGCCCATGCGTGAACTACACCGCCTTACGGGTCAAACGGTGAATCTCTCCGTACGCCAGGGCGACGAGATCGTGTATATCGAGCGCGCGTATTCGGAGCGCTCGGGCATGCAGGTGGTGCGCGCCATTGGTGGTCGCGCGCCGCTGCATCTGACCTCCGTTGGCAAGCTCTTTCTGGCCGCCGACGAAGCAACGCGCGTGCGTGCCTACGCCACACGTACCGGCCTGTCTGGCCATACGCGCAACAGCATTACCGATCTCAGCCGCCTTGAGCGCGAACTCGCGCACGTGCGCCAGGAGTCCTGCGCGCGCGATAACGAAGAGCTCGAACTGGGCGTGCGCTGTATCGCAGCGGGTATCTATGACGATACCGGCAAGCTGGTGGCAGGCCTCTCGCTCTCGGCTCCCGCGGACCGCCTGCAGGATTCGTGGCTGGGGCAACTGAGCAAGACCGCCCTCACGATTTCCGAATCGCTCGGCTATCACGCCGAACCGGCTGAAGGTCACGTGCAGCCGGCCTGAAGCGTTTTGCACCAACCTCGCGCCAACCTCGCGTCACGCCGCAGTCAACCTCAAGCCCCCTCAAGTAACCAGCTCCGCCAACTGACGCTTGACGCGCGCATCGACCTCGCGCGCGTCTTTCGCCAGATTGACCTGCTTCGCGGTGCAAGCCGTATCGAGTAAAGCCGTGTCGATGCTGTAGCCCTCGCGCGCACTCAGCCACGTGAGGATATCGCCGAGATGCCAGAGCGACGGGCTACCCTCATGCACCGGCTGCGGGAAATCGGCAAAGTGCGCGAGCATCAGCTTGCGCATGTTCTGCCGCGACATGCCGGTCAGATCCGCCACGTCAGTCAACCCAACGAAATCCGGCGCCGCTTCAACGAGGCGCGCCGACGGCACCGCCTCCTTTACATTCTGCAACGCTGTGTAGATCGCGGCCCACGCGCTTTCGCTTTCACGCGCGAATGCCAGTGCGATGCGCCCCGGCATCCCTACGCCGATGGTTGCGTCGTCGCAGCCGGCCTGCGCAAGCCGCTCGATCAGTTGTTCCTCGTCGCAGTCGTCAGGTGCAAGTTGATACTTGAGCGTGAATACGTAATTCATGTGTCACTCCTGCTGTATTGCGGCTGTGGTGCGGCCGGCGTAGTGATGCGCGACGCCGTGCAGTTGTCGACCACGCGCGTCAACAGATGCGCGTGATTGCCTGCATTGCGCGGGGTGCTCCAGATGCTCGTGATACAGAATTCCCCGCACCGGCAATCGGTCTGGTTCGCCGGACAGTACATCCTTCCCCATGCATGTCCGTGACCTTTACCTGGTCGTACTAACCAACCTTTGGATTCGGCGTAAATCAGCGCAGCCTCGATCTCTTTCTTTGAATGCGATCGTCTCATTGGCAAACCCAGTGTATGCGTCGCCCCATAGGTTGTCAATTGACAACCATCAAACCGCGATTGAGTTCTGGGCGAACGATTCGCGGCACCCGGTCGGGCGTCGCGTAGCAAACCACTGGAAAGTCTGCCGATACGATCACGCTTCAAACAGCTAGCCGAATGGCCAGGCAGCCGCACTTTTCGACCGCGGAAAAACAAACGCCCCGCAAGAGCGGGGCGTTCGAAAACCAGATAATGACGGCTGGCGCGGCCGGGTGGATCAGGTGCCTGCGCCGCCCGCGTCCGCGCTCGTAATGTGCGGCTGCTGGTCTGCGCCGCCGTTGTCGAGCCACGTGCGCACACGGGTCGCATCGGCGAAGCGCGAGTATTTGCCACTCGAATCCAGCAGCACCATGATGACCGGACGGCCATGGATGGTCGACTGCATGACGAGGCATTCGCCCGCTTCGTTGATGAAGCCGGTCTTTTGCAGGCCGATGTCCCACGACGAATTGCGCACCAGCGCATTCGTGCTGTTGTAGGCGAGCGTGCGCTTGCCGGTGTACACGTCGTAGCTATGATCGGTCGAGAACTGGCGGATCATCGGGTACTGGTACGCCGCATTCACCATCTTCACGAGATCGCGCGCGGTCGACACGTTATGGCTCGTCAGACCCGTCGAATTCTCGAAGTGCGTATCGCTCATGCCGAGCTGCTTGGCCTTCGCGTTCATCGCCGCGATAAAGGCCGGACGACCGCCCGGGTAGTAACGCGAGAGCGCGGCGGCAGCACGGTTTTCCGATGCCATCAACGCGATGTGCAGCATGTCTTCACGCGAGAGCACCGAGCCGACCGACAGGCGCGAGCCCGTGTTCTTCTCGTAGTCGCGGTCTTCGTCGGTGACTTCGATCTGCTCGGTGAGCGGCGCCTTCGAGTCGAGCACGACCATCGCGGTCATGAGTTTCGAGATCGAGGCGATCGGCACCACGGCATGCGAATTTTTATCGAAGAGCGGTTCGAGCGAGTTCTGGTCGACCACATAGGCCACGCCCGAGCGCAGCATCAGCGAATCCGGCGTCTCGTGCAGGCCGAACGCCTGACCGACGGTCGGCTGACGCGGCTCGAACGCGACACGGCGCACGGCCGTGTGGTGACGGCCATTCATCGTGTAGCTGACGCGGCGTTTTTTCGCCGTCGGACGCGCATCGTCGTCCTTTGCCGCGACGGTACGGGTGGCACCCGCCTTCTTCGCGACCTTCGCAGGCGCGGCGTCGACTTTCTTGGTGGCCTTCTTGGCCTTCGCCGTTTTAGCGGCGGCAGTGTTCTGCGACGCAGCAAAAGCGCCTTCGGGCGCTAGCAGCGTCGCACTGATGGCCACGGAAACAGCCACCGACAGCGCGGTGCTGACAACCGATGAGGGCACCAGTTTGAACGACAGGAGCTTGTCGGATTTCATTGGTGTTCTGGATGAAGCGGCGGGATCGTTCGCCAAGTGTAGTAAAACCACGAAAAATTCGCAAATTGAAGCACTTATGGCTACTCCTTAAACCGAAATCTGGTTTCTGATTGAGCAGACCAATGTACTTCACGCATTCGATGGAGTCAGACAATCGACCGGACGGCCCCACCCTGCCGCGCCATGTGCCAACAACTGACAGACAACGTTTGCTGCCTGCGCTGATGTTGCCTACACATTAACGGCGCGCGTCATGGATAACTTTATGTGGGATAAATACCGAGGTCTTGCTCTGACATCCGTGCCGCCGAACTGCGCGACGCGCGGTTCGACTGCAATAACGCCTTAACGTTCCATGTAGGAATCCGGTGGACGCACCTCAGTGCATTCCCTGATAGACCTGCATCGGAACCGCCCGGCACATGCAAAATAACGCCACATTGCGCCGTCAGACTCAATCTTGCCAGAACCAGCGCGCATATGCGCATCCTTATCAGGCAAGGGATCGCGGAAATCCGTCGATGGACGCTATGCCGCAGCTCAGCGCAAATAGTCTTCGCACCCCCATGCCCCTCGCATAAGTGTTTGTTTAACAATACTTTAATGAGATTGTGCGCCGCATCAAAAGTCCTTGACATTCGTTTCAGCCGACCTAAAATCAGGTTCAATGTTGCGACGCACAAAGCGTCGGGCAGATCACCAGCGTCTTGCCACTTACTCCAGGCGACCCACCCTACGAGGCCGCCAACCATCCAGGAGCGTAAACATGAGTCTGCTGACCCCTGAGCAATTCGTCGCCGCACACAAAGCCAACCTCGAAACCCTGTTCGGTCTGACCGGCAAGGCTTTCGAAGGCGTGGAAAAGCTCGTCGAATTGAACCTTCAGGCCGTTCGCTCGAATCTGGCGGAATCGCAGGAACAGGCGCAGCGTGCACTGTCGGCGAAGGATGCGCAGGAATTCTTCGCGCTGCAGTCGAGCTACGCCCAGCCGCTCGCCGAAAAGGTCCTCTCGTACGGCCGCCACGTTTATGAAATCGCTTCGGCTACGCAAGCCGAATTCGCGAAGGTTGCCGAAGCCCACTACCAGGAACAGAACCTCAAGGTGCAATCGCTCGTCGACAACGTCGCGAAGAACGCACCGGCCGGTTCGGAAACCGCTGTCGCCGTGATCAAGTCGGCCATCAACGCCGCCAACACCACGTACGAAACGGTTCACAAGGCCACGAAGCAAGCCGTCGAAATGGCCGAAAGCAACTTCAACGCCGCTACGGCCGCTGCCAGCAAGGCTGCTGCCCAGGCATCGCGTTCGGCCTCGGCTGCCGCTGCTGCCGCCAAGAAGCCGGCCTGAGTTTTCGGCTGTAAAGCATTGCGCTAAAGGGGCGCATCGCGAAGTTCCGGGCCTGCCTTGAACCTCGCCCGCGCCTCGCGCCGGATCTGACGCTCCGACATGCCGCCCGGCATGTCGCTTGCCCGGTCGCCGGCGACCGGGAATCTTTTTTACGCTCCGGCGCCTCTCGCACTCTCCCGGTCCGCACGGCATACCGTGTGAACCAAAAGAAAACGGCGCACTCCTCGCGGAGTGCGCCGTTTTTACATTCACACGCGCCGCCGGAGCGGCGCGAGGCGAATTTACTTCTTCTTTTGCGGCGGCAGGTCGGTACACACGCCTTCGTACAGCTCGGCGGCCATACCCACCGATTCGCCCAGCGTCGGGTGCGGGTGAATCGTCTTGCCGATGTCGGTCGCGTCCGCGCCCATTTCCACGGCCAGGCACACTTCGCTGATCAGATCGCCAGCGTTCAGACCGACGATACCGCCGCCGATCACGCGATGCGTCTCTTCGTCGAAGATCAGCTTGGTGAAGCCTTCGTCGCGGCCATTGGCGATCGCGCGGCCCGAAGCGGCCCACGGGAACACGGCCTTGCCGTACTTGATGCCTTCGGCCTTGCACTGCTCTTCAGTCTTGCCGGCCCAGGCCACTTCCGGATCGGTGTAGGCCACCGACGGAATCTGCAGCGCGTCGAAGTACGCCTTCTCGCCGTGCGCCGCTTCTGCTGCCACGTGGCCTTCATGCACGGCCTTGTGCGCGAGCATCGGCTGGCCGACCACATCGCCGATTGCGAAGATGTGCGGCACATTGGTGCGCAGCTGCTTGTCGACTTCGATGAAGCCGCGATCCGTCACCGCCACGCCAGCCTTGTCCGCGCCGATCTTCTTGCCGTTGGGCGAGCGGCCCACGGCGACCAGCACGAGGTCGTAGCGCTGCGCTTCGGCCGGAGCCTTTTCGCCTTCGAACGTGACGTAGATGCCGTCTTCCTTCGCTTCGGCCTTGGTGGTCTTGGTCTTGAGCATGACGTTCGCGAAGCGCTTCGCGTTGTACTTTTCCCAGACCTTGACCAGATCGCGGTCAGCGCCGGCCATCAGGCCGTCGAGCATTTCCACGACATCGATCTGCGCGCCGAGCGTCGAATAGACCGTCGCCATTTCCAGGCCGATAATGCCGCCGCCGATCACCAGCATCTTCTGCGGGATCTGACGCAGTTCAAGCGCGCCGGTCGAATCGACCACACGCGGATCTTCCGGCATGAACGGCAGCTTCACGGCCTGCGAACCGGCCGCGATGATCGCCTGCTTGAACTTGACGATCTTCTTGCCGTTTTCGCCCACCACTTCCATGTGGTGCGGGTCGATGAACGAACCGAGGCCCGTCACGACTTCGACCTTGCGCGCCTTGGCCATGCCAGCGAGACCGCCGGTGAGCTTCTTGACGACGCCCGACTTGAAGTCGCGCAGCTTGTCGAGATCGATCTGCGGCTTGCCGAACGAGATGCCGTGCGATTCGAGCGCAGCGGCTTCGTCGATCACCAGCGCCGTGTGCAGCAGCGCCTTCGACGGGATGCAGCCCACGTTCAGACACACGCCGCCGAGCGTCGCATAACGCTCGACCAGCACGGTCTTCATGCCGAGGTCGGCGGAACGGAACGCCGCCGAGTAGCCGCCAGGGCCTGCGCCGAGCACGAGCATGTCGCATTCGACGTCGGCGCTGCCGCTGAAGCTGCCGGCTTGCGGTGCGGGTGCTGCGGCCTTCGGTGCTTCGGCAGCCTTGGGCGCTTCGGCCTTCGGTGCAGCAGCGGGAGCCGGCGCAGCCGCGCCTTCCGACACTTCGACGATCGCAACGACCGTGCCTTGCGACGCCTTGTCGCCAGCCTTGATCTTCACTTCCTTGACCGTGCCCGCGACTTCGCTGGGCACTTCCATCGTGGCCTTGTCCGACTCGAGCGAGAGCAGCGACTGCTCTTTCTCGATCACGTCGCCCGGCTTGATGTTGACTTCGATGACGTCGATGTCCTTGAAGTCGCCGATATCCGGCACTTTCACTTCGACGAGACTCATGGTGTCCCCTTCAGGAACGACCGGCCGCGCCCGCCGCAGCGCACTCCCGAAGGAGCGGTGCGGCAAGGCGAGCCGGTCGAAGCGGTTTTACAGGATCACGCGGCGGAAGTCGCCGAGGATCGAGCCGAGGTACGCGTTGAAGCGCGCGGCAGCGGCGCCGTCGATCACGCGGTGGTCGTACGAGAGCGAGAGCGGCAGCGTGAGGCGCGGCACGAACTGCTTGCCGTCCCACACCGGCTTCATGGCGCTCTTCGACAGGCCGAGAATCGCCACTTCCGGAGCGTTGATGATCGGCGTGAAATGCGTGCCGCCGATACCGCCGAGCGACGAGATCGAGAAGCAGCCGCCTTGCATCTGGTCCGGCTTGAGCTTGCCGTCGCGGGCGAGCTTCGACAGTTCGGCCATTTCCTTGGCGATGTCGACGAGACCCTTCTTGTCGGCGTCGCGGATCACCGGAACGACCAGGCCGTTAGGCGTGTCGGCAGCAAAACCGATGTGGTAGTACTGCTTGAACACGAGGTTGTCGCCGTCCAGGCTCGCGTTGAACGCCGGGAACTTCTTGAGCGCGGCGACGCAGGCCTTGATGACGAACGCGAGCATCGTGAACTTGACGCCGGCCTTCTCGTTTTCCTTGTTCAGCTGCACGCGCAGCGCTTCGAGGTCGGTGATGTCCGCTTCATCGTTGTTCGTGACGTGCGGGATCATGACCCAGTTGCGATGCAGGTTCGCGCCCGAAATCTTCTTGATGCGCGACAGCGGTTGCGTGTCGATCGGACCGAACTTCGTGAAGTCGACCTTCGGCCACGGCAGCAGGTTCAGACCCGCGCCACCGCCGGCAGCCGGTGCGGCAGCAGCAGCCGGAGCGGCCAGCGCGCCCGTCATCACGCCCTTCACGAACGCGGTGATGTCGTCTTGCGTAATGCGGCCCTTCGGACCCGTACCCGAAACGCGACCCACGTCGACGCCCAGATCGCGTGCGAACTTGCGCACCGACGGCGAAGCGTGGCTCGGACGGCGCGAACCGCCTTCGCCTGCCGGGATGATCGGCGCTTGCGCCAGTGCCGACGGAGCGGCCGGTGCGGCCTTGGCGGGTGCAGCCTGCGGTGCGTCGGACGGCTGTTCGGCCGGTGCCTTCGCAGCCGGAGCGGGCGCGGCAGCAGGAGCGCCTTCGGCTTCCACGACGATGATTTCCGCGCCTTCCGACACGTTGTCACCGACCTTGACGAGGATCGACTTGACGATACCCGCGACCGGGCTCGGCACATCCATCGTGGCCTTGTCCGATTCGAGCGTGACGAGCGACTGTTCCTTCTCGACACGGTCGCCCACCTTCACGCCGATTTCGATAACCGGAACGTCCTTGTAGTCGCCGATATCCGGGACCTTGACGGTCTGCACGCCACCCGAGGCAGATGCGGCAGCGGGAGCGGCAGCCGCCGGTGCAGGCGCAGCCGCTTGTGCGGGCGCAGCAGCCGGAGCGGCCTTCTCTTCCTTCGCGGCCGGTGCGGCAGCCGGTGCAGCGGCCGCGCCGCCTTCCAGCACGAGGACGAGCACGCCTTCCGAGACGTTGTCGCCGACCTTGACCTTCACTTCCTTGACCGTACCCGCTGCCGGGCTCGGCACGTCCATCGTCGCCTTGTCCGACTCCAGCGTGATGAGCGATTGCTCTTTCTCGACGGTGTCACCCGCCTTCACCAGCACCTCGATCACAGGAATGTCCGTGTAATCGCCGATGTCCGGCACCTTGACTTCGATCGCTTGACTCATTGTTAGTGTCTCCGGGGCCGCATAAGAACGCCTCCCCGCTTCGGGGAGGCGTTCTTGCGATGCACAGGGGGTGATGCGTTAGACGGTCATCGGGTTGGGTTTCGACGGATCGAGGTTGTACTTGGCGAGTGCTTCGCCGACAACCTTGCGATCGATCTTGCCTTCGTCAGCGAGCGCGTTGAGCGCTGCAACCGTCGTCCAGTAACGATCGACTTCGAAGAAGTGACGCAGCTTTTCACGCGTGTCCGAACGGCCGAAACCGTCGGTGCCCAGCACCACGAACTTGCGCGGCACCAGACCGCGGATCTGGTCGACCAGTGCGCGGATGTAGTCGGTCGATGCAATGATCGGACCTTCCGTGCCCTTGAGCAGCTTCTCGACGTGCGATTCGCGGCGCGGCTCGCTCGGGTGCAGCAGGTTCCAGCGCTCGACTTCGTGGCCTTCGCGGGCCAGTTCGGTGAAGCTCGGCACGCTCCAGAGGTCGGACTCGACGCCCCAGTCGTTTTTGAGCAGGTCGGCGGCAGCGATGACTTCGTTGAAGATCGTGCCGGCGCCCAGCAGCTGAACGCGCGGGCCCTTGGCCTTGGCGTCGCCCTTACGGAACGCGTACATGCCCTTGATGATGTCGGCGGCAACTGCGTCACCCTGCGGAATCGCCGGGTGCTCGTAGTTCTCGTTCATCACGGTGATGTAATAGAACACGTCTTCCTGGTCCTGCACCATACGGCGCAGACCGTCCTGCATGATGACGGCGAGTTCGTAACCGAACGTCGGGTCATAGCTCACGCAGTTCGGCACCGATGCGGCCCACAGGAGCGAGTGACCGTCTTCGTGCTGCAGGCCTTCGCCGTTCAGCGTCGTACGACCGGCCGTGCCGCCCAGCAGGAAGCCGCGCGAACGCATGTCGCCAGCGGCCCACACCAGGTCGCCGATACGCTGCATGCCGAACATCGAATAGAAGATGTAGAACGGGATCATCGTCTCGCCGTGCGTCGAGTACGACGTCGCGGCGGCGATCCAGTCCGACATACCGCCGGCTTCGTTGATGCCTTCCTGCAGGATCTGACCGCTTTCCGATTCCTTGTAGAACATCAGCTGGTCGGAATCTTCCGGCACGTACTTCTGGCCTTGCTGATTCCAGATACCGATCTGGCGGAACAGACCTTCCATACCGAAGGTACGCGATTCGTCCGGCACGATCGGCACGACGCGCTTGCCGATTGCCTTGTCCTTCAACAGGATGTTGAGGATACGCACGAACGCCATCGTCGTGGAGATCTCGCGGCCTTCGCCCGTGCCCTTGAGCAGCGGCTCGAATGCGTCGAGCGCCGGCACCGGCAGCGACTCGGCCTTCTGGCGGCGAGCCGGCAGGTAACCGCCGAGGTCCATGCGCTTCTGGCGCATGTATTCGAGTTCCTTCGAGCCTTCCTCGAACTTCAGGTACGGCACGTCGACGATCTGCTCGTCCGTGATCGGCAGGCGGAACTGGTCGCGGAACTTCTTGAGCTGATCCACCTGCATCTTCTTCTGCTGGTGGGTGATGTTCATGGCCTGGCCGGCTTCGCCCATGCCATAGCCCTTGATCGTCTTCGCGAGGATGACGGTCGGCTGGCCCTTCGAGTTCGATGCTTCGTGGAACGCCGCGTAGATCTTGTGCGGATCGTGACCGCCGCGGTTCAGGTTCCAGATGTCGTCATCGGACCAGTCGGCGACCAGCGCCTTGAGTTCCGGCGTATTGAAGAAGTGTTCGCGAACATACGCGCCCGACTCCGACTTGTACGTCTGGTACTCGCCGTCGACGACTTCCATCATGCGGCGCATCAGTGCGCCCGACTTGTCGCGTGCGAACAGCGCGTCCCAGCGCGAACCCCAGATGACCTTGATGACGTTCCAGCCGGCGCCACGGAACTCGCTTTCGAGTTCCTGGATGATCTTGCCGTTGCCGCGCACCGGGCCGTCCAGACGCTGCAGATTGCAGTTGATGACGAACACGAGGTTGTCCAGACGCTCGCGGCCGGCCATGCCGATCGCGCCGAGCGATTCCGGCTCATCCGTTTCGCCGTCGCCGAGGAAGGCCCAGACCTTGCGGCCTTCGGTCTTCACGATGCCGCGCGCCTGCATGTACTTCATGAAGCGGGCCTGGTAGATCGCCATGATCGGGCCGAGACCCATCGAGACGGTCGGGAACTGCCAGAAGTCCGGCATCAGCCACGGGTGCGGATACGACGAGATGCCCTCGCCGCCCACTTCCTGACGGAAGTTGTCGAGCTGGTTTTCCGACAGACGGCCGAGCAGGAACGCGCGCGAGTAGACGCCCGGCGACGAGTGGCCCTGCACGAAAATCAGGTCGCCACCGTGTTCCGGCGACGGTGCGTGCCAGAAGTGGTTGTAGCCGACGTCATACAGCGTAGCCGCCGACGCGAACGACGCGATATGGCCGCCCACGTTGGTGTGCTTGCCCGCGCGCAGGACCATCGCCATGGCGTTCCAGCGCGTGTACGAGCGGATGCGGTGTTCGATGTCCTGGTCGCCCGGGTTCTTCGCCTGGGCCACGACCGGAATCGTGTTGATGTACGGGGTGTTGGCCGAGAACGGCAGATGTTCGCCATGCACGCGGGCGAATTCGATCTGCTTCTCGATCAGGTAGTGAGCGCGGTCGGGGCCAACGGTCGAGATGACGCCGTCGAGCGCCTCCAGCCATTCGGCGGTTTCCTGGGGATCTTCGTCCTTGTCAGCGGCAACGTACTTCAGGACTTCGTCGGGTACAGCGGACATGCTCGTCTCCTGGATGTAAGGGGAACGCTGTTGATCGGACCATGCGGGCAGCGACGCTTGTAGACGTGACCAGGCCGACCGCAGCAGCTTTGCGGGCGATTGTAATGACGGCCTCCGCCATCGCGCAAGGAAATTTTCGAATTGCGGGATGACATTTTATAATGCGAAAAATTGTTGCAGCGCACGCTGAATCGTTCGCGCCCTTGTGCCGATGTCGGCCAGTTTGAACCCGTTTATCGGCGATTTATCGCTTTTTTCGCGGCATTTCCGTGTCTTACGCTGAGCTACAATCCTTGCCATGTTGACCGAACGGCTTTTCGCACGCTCGGCGCGGCCGCCCGGTTCGCCCGGCGACACGTCGCCGTCCCGCTGGCACCACGGACCGTGGTGGTCGAATTCCTATTTGCTGACGCCTCTCCTGTCGATCCTGGTGTTCCTGATCGTCATGAGCCTGATCTTGTGGAGCCTGAACCGCCGCGAGCAGCAACAGCAGGAAGACACGCTCTACCGCAACGTCGCGTGGGCCCAGCAACAGATCCGCCTCTCCATGACAGGCGCGCAGGAGCAATTGCAGGCGCTCTCGCGCGATCTGGCCACCGGCCATTCCGACCCGCAGTATTTCCAGACGTCCACCACGGACATCATGCAGGGTCATCCGGAAATCCTTTACCTGAACTGGTACACCAGCCAGCAGGAGCCGCGCTGGCCCAATACGGCCATGCCGGTGTTCGGCCAGCGCCTGGCCAAGCCCAACGACTCGCAGATGGACGAGGCCGTGAAAGCCGCCTTCGCCGAAGCCCGCTCGTCGCGCCGCCAGGTGTATTCGCCGCTCATTTACGACGACGTCGGCAACGGCTACATCACGCTCCAGACGCCGGTATACCGCGATCGGGAATTTCTTGGCACGATCGCGGCCGTCTTCTCGGTCGAAGGCATCCTGAAGCACGACATCCCGCCCGAGCTGTCGGCCAAGTACAAGATTTCGATCCTCGACGCGAACAACCGCGAACTCGCCACCACCTCGACGCGCCCGCGCCTGCCGCGCGACGTCTACTACGACCTGCCGCTCGATCCCCCGGGCCAGGGCGTATCGGTGCGCGTGTATTCGTATCCGCAGATGACCAACTTCACGAACAACACGCTCGTGTGGCTGGTCGCGGGGCTGTCGTGCTTCGTGCTGTGGAGCCTCTGGAGTCTGTGGAAACACACGCGCCAGCGCTTCGAGGCGCAGCAGGCGCTGTATGCGGAAGCGTTCTTCCGCCGCGCGATGGAAAACTCGGTTTTGATCGGCATGCGCGTGCTCGACATGCATGGCCGGATTACGCACGTCAACCCGGCGTTTTGTCGCATGACGGGCTGGGATGAAAGCGATCTGGTGGGCAAGAACGCGCCCTTCCCGTACTGGCCGCGCGACGCCTATCCGGAAATGCAGCGCCAGCTCGACATGACGCTGCGCGGCAAGGCGCCCTCGTCCGGATTCGAGCTGCGCGTGCGCCGCAAGGACGGCTCGCAGTTCCATGCGCGCCTGTACGTGTCGCCGCTGATCGACAGTTCGGGCCGCCAGACTGGCTGGATGTCGTCGATGACCGACATCACGGAACCCAAGCGCGCACGCGAGGAACTCGCCGCCGCGCACGAGCGCTTCACCACCGTGCTGGAAAGCCTGGACGCCGCCGTGTCCGTGCTGGCCGCCGACGAAGCCGAGCTGCTGTTCGCCAACCGCTACTACCGCCACCTGTTCGGCATCCGTCCGGACGGCCATCTGGAACTGGCGGGCGGCGGCGGTTTCGATTCGGCCAGCGCCTCGTCGGATTCCATCGACATGGTGGACGCCTTCGCCGGCCTGCCCGCCACTGCACTCACGGAAAGCACGGCGGACGCGCAGGAAATCTACGTCGAAAGCATCCAGAAGTGGTTCGAAGTGCGCCGCCAGTACATCCAGTGGGTGGACGGCCATCTGGCGCAGATGCAGATCGCCACCGATATCACCACGCGCAAGCAGGCCCAGGAACTCGCCCGCCAGCAGGACGAAAAGCTGCAGTTCACCAGCCGCCTGATGACGATGGGCGAAATGGCCTCGTCGCTCGCGCATGAGCTGAACCAGCCGCTCGCCGCGATCAACAACTACGCTTCGGGTACGGTCGCACTGGTTAAATCGGGCCGCGGCGCGCCGGAAAACCTGTTGCCCGCGCTCGAAAAAACCGCGCAGCAGGCCGTGCGCGCAGGCATGATCATCAAGCGCATCCGCGAATTCGTGAAGCGCTCCGAACCCAAGCGCCAGGCCGCGCGTGTCGCCGACATCGTCGCCGACGCCGTGGGTCTGGCCGAAATCGAAGCGCGCAAGCGCCGCATCCGCATCGTGACCGACATGCGCTCGCGCATGCCCGTGATCTATGTCGATCCGGTGCTGATCGAGCAGGTGCTGGTCAATCTGCTGAAAAACGGCGCCGAGGCCATGGCCGAAGCGCGTCCGAATGCCGTTGATCCGGTGATCCGCGTGATCGTGAAGCGGGAAGGCGGCAACGTCTGCATCAGCGTGGTGGACCAGGGCCCGGGCGTGGACGAAGCCACGGCCGAGCGCCTGTTCGAACCGTTCTACAGCACCAAGTCCGACGGTATGGGCATGGGGCTGAATATTTGCCGCTCGATTATCGAATCGCATCGCGGGCGTCTCTGGGTGGTCAATAACATTGAAGCTGACGGCCACATCAGCGGCGCCACGTTCCATTGCAGTCTGCCAATCGGACAGTCGGATAATCCTTCGAGGGATGGAACCGACGAACCGACTCCACAAACCGTTACGGGAGAGCCATGAACAGCCCAGTCACCACCCAGGAAACTGTCTTTGTCGTCGACGACGATGAGGCCGTACGAGACTCCCTGCGCTGGCTGCTCGAAGCGAACGGCTACCGCGTTCAGTGCTTCACGAGCGCCGAGGAATTCCTCGACGCTTACCAGCCTGCGCAGCAAGCCGGCCAGATCGCCTGTCTGATTCTGGACGTGCGTATGCAGGGCATGAGCGGGCTTGAACTGCAGGAACGCCTGATCGCCGAAAACGCCTCGCTGCCGATCATCTTCGTGACCGGCCACGGCGACGTGCCGATGGCCGTGTCGACCATGAAGAAGGGCGCGATGGACTTCATCGAAAAGCCGTTCGACGAAGCCGAACTGCGCAAGCTGGTCGAGCGCATGCTGGAAAAGGCGCGCAGCGAAAGCACCAACGTGCAGCAGCAGCGTGCCGCCGCCGAGCGTCTGGGCAAGCTCACGGCGCGCGAGCATCAGGTGCTGGAGCGCATCATCGCGGGCCGCCTGAACAAGCAGATCGCCGACGACCTGGGCATCAGCATCAAGACCGTGGAAGCGCACCGCGCCAACATCATGGAAAAGCTCAACGTGAACACGGTCGCCGACCTGCTCCGTCTCGCGCTGTCCAACAAGCCGCAGCAGGCGCAACAGCCGCAGCAGCAGTAACTCTCCAGTACCGAGGTTCGCGGCGGCTTCAGCCAGACCGCGACCCCGTCCCCTGCATCGCGGCGCGCTCCGTTTCAAGCGGAGCGGCCGCGCTAGCGACTTCCCGCCTCGCATTCCTGTCCCATCCGGCCACCGATCGGTCCAGCCGCGACAAGTCACGCCCGTCTGACAGGTATAATGTCGGCCTTCGCAGCAGCGCCCGCTGCGCGCCGCATGCGCGCAAACGCCCCCTGCCGGGCGCGCTCCCCCCGCTTTGCCACACTCGATTCTCGACCGACCATGACTGCCACTATCATCGACGGCAACGCCCTCTCCAAGAAACTGCGCGCCGATGTCGCCACGCGCGCCGCCGCCCTCACCGCTCGCGGCCATCAGCCGGGCCTCGCGGTCGTGCTGGTCGGCGACAATCCGGCCAGCGAAGTCTACGTGCGCAACAAGATCAAGGCGTGCGAGGACAACGGCCTGCATTCGTCTTACGACCGCTATCCGGCCGAACTGTCGGAAGCCGATCTGCTCAAGCGCATCGACGAACTGAACAACGACCCGAAGATCAATGGCATCCTCGTGCAGTTGCCGCTGCCCAAGCACATCGACAGCCACAAGGTGATCGAAGCCATCGCGCCCGAAAAGGACGTGGACGGCTTCCACGTCGCCAACGCTGGCGCGCTGATGACCGGCCAGGCGCTGTTCCGCCCCTGCACGCCCTACGGCGTGATGAAGATGTTCGAGGAGTACAACATTCCCCTCGAAGGCGCGAACGCCGTGGTGATCGGCCGCTCGAACATCGTCGGCAAGCCGATGGCGCTGCTGCTGCTCGAAAAGGGCGCGACGGTCACGATCTGCCACAGCAAGACCGTCGATCTCGCGAAGCACACGCGTGACGCCGACATCGTCGTGGCCGCCGTAGGCAAGCGCAACGTGCTGACCGCCGACATGATCAAGCCGGGCGCCACTGTGATCGACGTGGGCATGAACCGCGACGACAACGGCAAGCTGTGCGGCGACGTCGATTTCGCGGGCCTGAAGGACAAGGCTGGCTTCATTACGCCGGTGCCGGGCGGCGTCGGTCCGATGACGATCACCATGCTGCTCGTCAACACCATCGAAGCGGCGGAGCGTGCGGCTGGCGTGTAAGCCTGGCGCTTCACACCTCCGCAGTCACGAAGCGGCCCCATGCGGGCCGCTTTGCTTTTTGGGGCGCGTGAAGCGAAGCACGCTTGAGCGTCGATTGCGCCGCCTGGCCCCGACTTCTGTTAATTTGCTCGGATGACCCGGTTGGAAAGTGCGCACCGCGCCCCAATAACCGATCTATCGGGGCGTGAGTTTCACGAGTTTCACCCTCGCGCCGCCCCGGCCCCACACAGTGCGACACTCGCATGCGAATCAACCGCGACAGAAGGAACAGGACGCATCATGGCAATTACTTCCTCCGATAATCCGCTGCTCGATTTTTCCGGCCTGCCGCGCTTTGGCGAGATCCGTCCCGAACACGTGACGCCCGCGCTCGACGTGCTGCTCGCCAACGCCAGCGCCGCCGTCGAACGCGCTGCGCAGCCGATGACGCCCGCGCAATGGAGCGACGTGGTCGAACCGGTCGAGCGCGTCACCGAACCGCTCTCGCGCGCCTGGGGCGTGATCGGCCACCTGAACGCCGTCGCCGATACACCCGAACTGCGCGCCGTCTATGGCGAAAACCTGCCGCGCGTGACCGAATTCTGGTCGAGCGTCGGCCAGAATCTGGCGCTGTACGAGAAGTACAAGGCCATCACGAATCACAACTCGTTCCAGCTGCTCACGAGCGAGCGCAAGAAGATTCTCGATAACGCCCTGCGCGACTTCCGCCTCTCGGGCGCGGAACTGCCCGAAGACCAGAAGCCGCGTTTCGCCGAACTGCAGGAGCGCCAGGCCGCGCTCTCGAAGGCGTTCTCGGATCACGTGCTGGACGCGACCAACGCCTACGCGTTCTACGCCAAGGACGAAAGCGAACTGGCCGGCCTGCCCGAAGACGTGATCGCCGCCGCGCGCGAAGCCGCCGAGCGCGAGAACAAGGAAGGCTACAAGTTCACGCTGCACTTCCCGTCGTATTTCCCGGTGCTGCAGTACTCGGAAAACCGCGCGATGCGCGAGACGATGTACCGCGCCTATGTTACGCGCGCGTCCGAACTCGGCCCGGTCTATGGCGGCGGCAAGCCCGAATGGGACAACACCGCAATCGTCGACGAGCAACTGAAGCTGCGAACCGAAGAAGCGAAGATGCTCGGCTACAACAACTTCGCCGAAGTCTCGCTCACGCCGAAGATGGCCGAAACGCCCGCGCAGGTCATGAGCTTCCTCGAAGACCTGGCTACGCGCGCGCGTCCGCATGCGGAAAAGGACTGGCAGGAACTGAAGGACTTTGCCGCCAGCGAACTGGGCCTCACGCAGCTCGAACCGTGGGACATGGCTTTCGCGGCTGAGCGCCTGCGCCAGAAGCGCTATTCGTTCTCGGAAAACGAGGTCAAGCAATACTTCCCCGAAGACTTCGTGCTCAAGGGCCTGTTCAAGGTTACGGAAACGCTCTTCGGCGTGCGTATCCGCGATGACAGCGCGCCGGTCTGGAACGACGACGTGCGCTTCTTCCGCGTCGAGAACGCCGACGGCACGCTGGTCGCGCAGTTCTATCTCGACCTCTACGCACGCGAAGGCAAGCGCGGTGGCGCATGGATGGACGACGCGCGCTCGCGCCGCAAGCTCGACGCCAACGGCGTGCAGACGCCGGTTGCGTACCTCACCTGCAACTTCTCCGCGCCGGTGGGCGGCCGTCCGGCCTGCTTCACGCACGACGAAGTCATCACGCTGTTCCATGAGTTCGGCCACGGCCTGCATCACATGCTCACGCGTGTCGATGAACTGTCGGTCTCGGGCATCAATGGCGTGGAGTGGGACGCGGTGGAACTGCCCTCGCAGTTCATGGAGAACTTCTGCTGGGAATGGGACGTTCTCACCGAAATGACCTCGCATGTCGAAACCGCCAAGCCGCTGCCGCGCGAGCTGTTCGACAAGATGATCGCCGCGAAGAACTTCCAGAGCGGTCTGGGCACGCTGCGCCAGATCGTGTTCTCGATGTTCGACATGGCGCTGCACGTGGATTTCGATGCCTCGAAGGGCAAGAGCGTCAACGACCTCGCACGCGAGATCAACGAGCGCTATCACGTGATCGCGCAAGCGCCGTTCTCGCGCTGGCCGAATACGTTCAGCCACATCTTCGCGGGCGGCTACGCGGCGGGCTACTACAGCTACAAGTGGGCGGAAGTGCTGTCCGCCGATGCGTATGCGGCGTTCGAAGAAGCCGCGCAGGCCGCGAAGTCGAGCGTCCTCGATCCGGCCACCGGCACGCGTTATCGCCAGGAGATTCTGGAAGTGGGCGGCAGCCGCCCGGCGATGGAATCGTTCAAGGCGTTCCGCGGCCGCGAGCCGAATATCGACGCGCTGCTGCGTCATAACGGCATGGAGCAGCCGCCGGCGCAATAAACGCGCTGCGCTGTGTCGCTGCCAAATGAACCGCGCACTTCACCGTGCGCGGTTTTTTATTGCGTGGCGTTCTAGCGCTGCAGTTTGAAATCGACGCTATCGGGCCGCCCGTCGAGCGTCAACGACGCGCGTTGCGCCGGTTGCCGGCTCACGATCTTGCCGCGACTCACCACAGCCAGGCGCGCCGCGCGTAGCCGGATCGCTTCGATTGGATCGCGTGCGTCGAGCACCACCAGATTCGCTGCGCCGCCTGGCGCGACGCCATAGCCTTCCAGGCCGAGGATCTGCGCGGGATTCACCGTCACCGCATCAAAGCACGCACGCGACGCCTCCACGCCCGTCATCTGCGCAACGTGCAGCCCCATCTGCGCGACTTCGAGCATGTCGCCCGAACCCAGGCTGTACCACGGGTCCATCACGCAATCGTGGCCAAACGCGACCGTCACGCCCGCCGCCATCAATTCAGGCACGCGCGTCATGCCGCGGCGCTTCGGATAGGTATCGGCGCGACCTTGCAGCGTGATGTTGATGAGCGGATTCGCAATCGCGGCTACGCCCGATTCGCGCATCAGCGGAATCAGCTTGCTCACGTAGTAGTTGTCCATCGAATGCATCGACGTGAGATGCGAGCCCGTCACGCGCCCCTGCAAACCGAGGCGATGCGTGTGCGCCGCGAGCGTTTCGATATGGCGCGAGAGCGGGTCGTCGGATTCGTCGCAATGCATGTCGACGCGCAGGCCCCTCTCTGCCGCGAATTCGCACAGCAGCCGCACCGATTCCGCGCCATCGGCCATGGTGCGCTCGAAGTGCGGAATGCCGCCCACCACGTCGACGCCCATCGCGATCGCTCGCTTGAGATTGTCGAACGCGCCCGCGCTGCGCAGCACGCCATCCTGCGGAAACGCCACCAGTTGCAGATCGAGATACGGCGCGACGCGACGCTTCACTTCCAGCAGCGCTTCGACCGCCAGCAGTCGCGGATCGCAGACATCGACATGCGAGCGGATCGCCAGCAGCCCGCGCGCAACGGCCCAGTCGCAGTACTGCAGCGCACGCTCGACCAGCGCCTCCTGCGTGAGATGCGGCTTGAGTTCGCCCCACAGCGCGATGCCCTCCAGCAGCGTGCCGGATGCGTTCACGCGCGGCAGACCGTAAGAGAGCGTGGCGTCCATATGGAAATGCGCGTCGATGAACGGAGCGCTCACCAGCGAACCGGCCGCGTCGATTTCCTCGCGCGCCTGCGTATCCAGCCGTGCTTCGACGGCGGCGATGCGCCCCGCCTCGATGCCGATATCAACCGTGGCATGTCCAGCGGGATGGCCATGCGCGAGCACGGCGCGGCGAATGATCAGGTCCATGTGGGGCTCCTTGCGGGCGCGTTGTTCTGGCGTGTCGTTCTGGCACGGCATGTCGATTCTATCGGCGACAGAAATCATCGGCCAGATCGATTGTCCGCACTTGCACCCTTCACCGTATCGTGACAGCCCAGCGCAACCGTACCTGTACAGTCGACGCGCCACGCCTATACTCGTGCGGACACTTCAACCATTCGGTGCGGGCAATGAAGACAATCGGCGTGATTGGCGGGATGAGCTGGGAATCGTCCGCGGAGTATTACCGGCTGCTCAACAGCGGCATGAAGGCGCGCCTGGGCGGCCATCACAACGCGCGCAGCCTGATGGCGACCGTCGATTTCGCGGAGATCGAAGCCTTGCAGCGCAGCGGCGACTGGGACGCGCTCGGCGTGCTGATGGCGCAGGCCGCGCGGCAACTGGAGCGCGGCGGCGCGGGCATCGTACTGCTGGCGACGAACACGATGCATCGCGTGTGCGCGTCGATCGAAGCCGCGATCACGATCCCCTTCCTGCATATCGCCGATCCGACCGGCGCGGCCTTGCGTGCAGCAGGCGTCACGCGCGTGGGCTTGCTGGGCACGCGCTATACGATGGAGCAGGATTTTTACGTGGGCCGCCTGCGCGAGGTGCACGGCATCGAGGCCATCGTGCCCGAAGCCGATGGCCGCGACGACGTGCATCGCATCATCTACGACGAGTTGTGCCACGGCAAGGTGAAGGACGATTCGCGCGTGGTGTATCAGCGTGAAATCGACGCGCTGGCTGCGCGCGGTGCGCAGGGCGTGATTCTCGGCTGCACGGAGATTACCTTGCTGATCGGCGCGAAGGATTCGGCGCTGCCCGTATTCGACACGACCGCGTTGCACGCGCAAGCGGCCGTGGACTGGGCATTGCAGGACTGAGCGCAGCGGTTAGGGGTTCGTCGACACATCTTTCGACGCGCGCAGCGTGAAACGCTTGCCGTCGAATGCGTAGTAATAGGTGCCGTGTTCAGCGCTTTCGTTGCGGCTGCCGCGAATCACCAGCAGGCAACTATCGGCTTGATACTTTAGCGGCTCGGTCACGTCGAGCGGCCAGTCTGACACGCTGAACGGCAACGACGTCACGCGTCCTGTTGACTTGTCGATGGCGGCGGCCATGACGCAACCGCTGCCGCAGCCCCACTGCGCGAGAACATAGTGGCCCGCGAAATCGACCGGCTGCATAGATGCCTCACGAATCGCGCTGCGATATTGACGCGCACGCGCATCGGAAAACAGCAGAGGCGGCGTGGCGTGTTTCGCTTTGACGATGGCCGGACAATCGGAGAATTGGGGAGTGTGTGCGCACGCGATGCCTGACATCGCTCCGGCGGCCAGCACGGTCAGAATGCCGAATGTTCGGATCATGATGATCAGTCGCCGTAAGGGTGTTGGCGAAACACAAACTGGCGCGCAGAAAACAAAAAAGGGTTACACGCCGATGCGTTGTAACCCTTGATTGCTTCTGACAGAACAGCTTTGGTTGCGGGGGTAGGATTTGAACCTACGACCTTCGGGTTATGAGCCCGACGAGCTGCCAGACTGCTCCACCCCGCGTCCGTCAGAGAAAAGAATTATAGGGTGGCACTGTCATAACGTCAACACTTATTTTTGATAGGTCTTCTGGCGAGTGAAACATGCGCGCCTCCAACGACCGGCACGATTCACAATTACTTCGGATTCCAGACCATTATTTCGCGTCGTCGTTCAACAGCGCAGGCAACGCATCGGCCCATTCGAGCCACGTCTCCTGCGTGCGAATCCCCGCCTTGAGAATCGCATACTGCAACTGCTGCCCGCGCGTAAGCGATGGCGCGCCGAAGTCGCGTTGTTCGATGGCGCGATAGGTGTCGAGCCGCTCGCGCGCATCGGCGATCATCTGCTCCACTTGCGTGGCAAGACCCAGCGGCCCGATCACTGCATCGGCGCGTAGCTTGAGCAGCAGCAGATTGCGGTCGTCCACATCCAGACGCGTTTCGCGCGCCCATCGCGCCACCTCCTCGCGTCCGACCGGCAATACGCGATACACCTTTTTGCGCGTCGCCGCCGCGTCCTCTTCGACCACCGCCACCCAGCCCGCTTCCACCATGCGTCCGAGTTCGCGATAAATCTGCTGATGCGTGGCCTGCCAGAAGTACGCAATCGCGCGGTCAAAGCGCCGCGCGAGGTCGTAACCGGACGACGGCTTTTCCAGCAGGGCAATGAGGATGGCGTGGGGCGTAGACATGCGCCGATTCTAAACCACGCGTTCCGCGATACCGCCCCGGTTAAAACCCGAGCGCGCCTACTATGCAACCAGTTGCATAGTATTCGGCGCTTTGCTATGTTTGGCGACACCAACAACACGACGGCGGCCCGCCCAGACGCCAGGGCCGCCGGTTCCGTTCAGGAGATACGCATGTCCTTGCCCGCCGTCCTGCGCCGCGGCCTGTCGATTCCCGTCGTCGGCTCGCCGCTGTTCATCATCTCGAATCCCGATCTCGTGATCGCGCAGTGCAAGGCGGGCGTGGTTGGCTCGTTCCCCGCACTCAACGCCCGCCCCGAGCACGTGCTGGGCGAATGGCTCGACCGCATCACCACCGAACTCGCCGAATACAACGCGAAGCATCCTGACGCGCCGGCCGCGCCGTTCGCCGTGAACCAGATCGTCCACAAGTCCAACGACCGTCTGGAACACGATCTGGGCATCTGCGCGCAGTACAAGGTGCCCATCGTCATCACGTCGCTGGGCGCGCGCGCCGAAGTCAACGATGCGATTCACGCATGGGGCGGCATCGTGCTGCACGACGTGATCAACAACACGTTCGCGAAGAAGGCGATCGAGAAAGGTGCGGACGGCCTGATCGCCGTCGCCGCCGGTGCGGGCGGCCACGCGGGCACGCTTTCGCCGTTCGCGCTGATCCACGAGATCCGCGAATGGTTCGACGGTCCGCTGCTGCTGTCGGGCGCGATTGGCAATGGCAATGCGATTCTTGCGGCGCAAGCGGCGGGCGCGGATCTCGCGTATATCGGCTCGGCGTTCATCGCCACGCAGGAAGCCAATGCAGTCGAGGCCTACAAGCAGATGATCGTCGAGAGCAGCGCCGCCGATATCGTCTATTCGAATCTCTTCACCGGCGTCCACGGCAACTATCTGCGCCCGAGCATCGTGGCGAGCGGCCTCGATCCGGACGCGCTGCCGGAATCGGATCCGTCGAAGATGAGCTTCGCGTCGAGCGGCGCGAAGGCATGGAAGCACATCTGGGGTTCGGGCCAGGGCATCGGCGCGGTCAAGAGCGTGATGCCGGCCGCCGATCTGGTGGCGCGTCTGAAGCGCGAATACGAGGCGGCGCGCGAGCGGCTCGGTGTGGTGTCCGAAACGCAGGCGGCCGTTGCCTGATCGTCGCTAACGGGAGCGCCACACAGCGCTCCCGTCTTCCCGGACGCGAAACGCCCGGCCCACGCTGCGTGGCCGGGCGCGGCCCAAGCGGCTATAGTGCGGTATCCGCACATTTACCCGCTTGGCTTGTCCAACTGATCAACTCATGAAAATCGCGACCTGGAACGTCAATTCCCTCAAAGTCCGTCTGCAGCACGTTATCGACTGGCTCGGCGAAAGCAAGGTCGACGCGCTCTGCCTGCAGGAGCTCAAGCTCACCGACGACAAATTCCCGCGCGCCGAACTCGAAGCGCAGGGCTATCGCAGCTGGTTCGCGGGCCAAAAGACCTATAACGGCGTGGCCATTCTCGTGCGCGACACCCTCGCCGTCGACGACGTCACGGTCGTGCGCAACATTCCCGGCTTCGAAGATCCGCAGCAGCGCGTAATCGCAGCGACGGTAGACGGCGTGCGTCTCGTGAGCGCCTATTTCCCGAACGGCCAGGCGCCGGGCACGGAGAAGTTCGCCTACAAGCTGGCGTGGCTCGACGCAATGCACGACTGGCTCGCGCAGGAAATGCAGACGTATCCGAAGCTTGCGCTACTCGGCGATTACAACATCGCGCCGGAAGACCGCGACGTGCATGACCCGAAGGCGTGGGAAGGCCAGAATCTGGTGTCGCCCGAAGAGCGCGCCCAGTTCGAGCGGCTGATTGCGCTTGGCTTCGTCGATTCGTATCGACAGTTCGAGCAGCCCGAGAAAATGTTCACGTGGTGGGATTACCGCATGTTCGCGTTCCGCCGCAACGCGGGCCTGCGTATCGACCATATCCTTCTCTCGCCCGCGCTCGCACCCGCGCTCGTGTCGTGCGAGATCGACAAGGTGCCGCGCAAGTGGGAACAGCCGTCCGACCATACGCCGGTTATCGCGGATCTCAATCTCGCGGGCTGATCGCATCGATTGCGTCGGCAGTGCAATAAAAAACGGGCGGCCTTCAAAGCCGCCCGTTTCTCATTCATCGCGGTGAAATCACCACGTTCCGCCGAGCGTGGTCCACAGAAAGCGGAACACCAACGCGTCGTACTGCGCGCGCTCCAGCGCATCGCTGCCCGGCCCGTGGCCGCCATCCGTATTCTCCAGATACCAGACGTTCGCGTGCCCCTGCTCCTGCATGCGCGCGACCATCTTGCGCGCGTGCGCGGGATGCACGCGGTCGTCGCTCGTTGAAGTCGTGAACAGCACAGCCGGATACGCAACACCCGCTTTCACGCGCTGATACGGCGAGTACGCGGCCAGCGCCCGAGCTTCTTCGGCATCCTCAGGATCACCGTATTCGTCGATCCACGATGCGCCCGCGTGCAGCAGCGGGTAGCGCTGCATGTCGAGCAAAGGCACTTCGCAAAGCACCGCGCCAAACAATTCGGGGCGCTGCACCATGCACGCGCCAACCAGCAGGCCGCCATTGCTGCCGCCGCGAATGCCCAGTTGCGGCGCGCTCGTGAAGCCCTGCGTCACCAGTTCCTGCGCGACCGCGATGAAATCGTCGAACGAGCGCTGACGGTTCTCGCGCTGCGCCTCCACGTGCCACGACGACCCGTACTCGCCGCCGCCGCGAATGTGCGCAATCGCGACAATCCCGCCCTGCTCCAGCCAGCCGATCCCCGAGCCCACGAGATATTGCGGCGTGAGCGAAATCGCGAAACCACCGTAGCCTTCCAGCAAGCACGGCAGCGGCTTGCGCGCGCCGCCTTCGAGCGCATCACGCGGGCCGATCACCGTGAACGGTACCTGCGTACCGTCGGCGGAGCGCGCGTGCGAACGGATCACGGTAAGCGGCGCGGCGTTGAATTGCGTAGGCCAGCGATCGAGCAGCTCCCACGTTTGCAGATCGTCTTTCGCCAGGTCCGCGAGCCAATACTCGGGCGGCAGCAGGTAATCGTCGACATCGACGAACACTTCATCGTTGAGCGTGTCCTCGATGGGCGACACATCGACCTGCGAACTGGCGCGGCCCGGGAACAGGCGCGATTGCCACGTCCACGCGCCTTGCGCCTCCACCGGCTGCCACAGCATCGTGCGGCTTTGCACATCGTCGAGCCAGGACACGATCAAGACGTTCTTCGTATAGGTCCAGTCGCAGGCGGACGTGACCGGCGTGGGCGTGAAAAGCGCCGTTACATCGCGATTGCCCGCAACAAACGCGTCTTCGCGGATCGCCAGCAGCGAGCCGCCCGCATACGTCTGCGCGCCCAGGGTCCAGTCGAGACGCGGTTCGAGCAGCAGCCAGCCATGCCACGCGCCGACCGCCACATGCGAGGGCACGTCGTAGCATTGCCACTGTCCCTGCGCATCGAGACGATACGAATATGAATCGAAGAAGTCGACGCTGCGCACCACGTCGTGACGCTGCTCGATGGGATCGTAATCGCCTTCCACGCTGATATCGTCGAACTCGCCGCGGAACACCACGGTCGCGTCCGCCAGACGCGTGCCGCGGCTCCAGCGGCGCACTTCACGCGGATAACCCGAGCGCGTCAGCGTCTTCTTGCCGTGATCCCAGCCGACGTACACCGTGTCGCGGTCGATCCACGAAATCGTGTGCTTGCCTTCCTTCTCGATGGCAAAACCACCGTCGACGAACACGCGCCGTTCGAGATCGAATTCGCGCACGGTGACGGCATCGGCGCCGCCGTCGGAAAGCTGGATGAGCGCGCGGTCGCCATCGGGATAAAGAATGTCGATACCGGCGACGACCCAGGGCACGCCTTCTTCTTCACCGAGCGCATCGAAGTCGATCAGGCTGTCCCACTGCGGACGATGTGCGCGCCAGTCGGCCCATTTCGTGCGGCGCCACAGGCCCTTGGGATTGTCTTCGTCTTCCCACAGATCGTAGGCCCACTCCTGCCAGCGGGTGGGAATCACGGGCCGCTCGCGCGGCAGATAGGCCTGCGCCAGACGCTTCTCCAGCGCCTCGAAACGCGGGCCGCCCTGCCACGCGGCGCGCGTGCGCGCGTTCTGCTGCTCGACCCACGCCATCGCGGCGGGATCGTCGAGTTCTTCGAGGGACAGGTAGGGATCGGCCTCGGCGGGCCAGGGAGAAGTCACGGGCATATTCGTTCATCGACGGGAAAACAGCGTCGATTATGCCCCAGCGGGTTGGTACGCAGCGGTCTCACGGTTTGAAGTACCGTGAAGCCGCTGCGACCGTTGCGCTTACTCCAGGTTGAGTTCCTGGATCTTGCGCGTGATGGTGTTGCGGCCGATGCCCAGACGCTCGGCGGCTTCGACCTTGCGACCACGCGTAAAGTCGAGCGCTTCGCGAATGACAGCGGCTTCGAAGCGGCGCGACAGTTCGTCCATGACGTCGGCGCTATTCTCGCGCAGCAGGCGTGCGACTTCGGTACGCAGGCCGCTTTCCCAGACGCTGACCGGCAGCGAAGCCACGCCGTTCACAGCCGGGAATCCGCCCACGAGCGCACCGCCGACCACGCCACCCGCACCCGCCGCGCCGGGCAAACCGAGTCCGCTGGTCGCGCCCGTCGACAGGACACCAGCCGCGCCCGCGAGCACGCCATTGGCGGACGCACCGGCGGTAACGACGTCGCCCGCCATGGCATGGACGCCATCGGATGCGGCAACATGCGCGGGCACCAGATCAGGCGGCAAGTCCTTGATCTCGATGGTCTGTGCAGGCGCCATCACCGTGAGCCAGTTGGCGAGATTCTCCAGTTGGCGCACGTTGCCCTGAAACTGCAACGACGACATATACGCAAGCGCCTCGTCGGACACGCGCTTGGGCTCGACGCCCAGTTCGCGCGCGCTCTTCTGCAGGAAGTGACGCGTCAGCAGCGGAATATCCTCGCTACGTTCGCGCAGCGCGGGCAGACGCAGCCGGATCACATTGAGGCGGTGATACAAGTCCTCGCGGAACAGGCCCTGGCGCACGCGCGTTTCCAGATTCTGGTGCGTGGCCGCGATCACGCGCACATTGGCGCGCAGCGGGTTGTGGCCACCCACGCGATAAAACTGCCCGTCGGACAGCACGCGCAACAGACGCGTCTGCAGATCGAACGGCATATCGCCGATTTCGTCGAGGAACAGCGTACCGTTCTCAGCCTGCTCGAAGCGGCCCTGGCGCATCGCCTGAGCGCCCGTGAACGCACCGCGCTCATGGCCGAACAGTTCGGATTCCAGAAGATCCTTCGGAATGGCCGCGGTGTTCAATGCGATGAACGGACCGTTGGCGCGTGGGCTATGTCGGTGCAAGGCGCGCGCGACAAGCTCCTTTCCGGTGCCCGACTCGCCCGTGATGAGCACAGTCGCGGCCGAATGCGAGAGCCGGCCGATGGCGCGGAACATGTCCTGCATCGCGGGCGCCTGGCCCAGCATTTCGGGCGCTTCGGCGGGACGGTCGTCCCAGTGCTGCTCACCGCGCATGCTTTCGTCCACGGCGCGGCGGATCAGCTCCACCGCTTTGTCCACGTCGAAGGGCTTGGCAAGGTATTCGAATGCACCGCCCTGGAACGCGGCCACCGCGCTGTCGAGGTCAGAGAACGCCGTCATGATGATGACGGGCAGTCCCGGCAGACGCTCGCGCACGGTTTGCAGCAGCTCAAGTCCCGAGCCGCCCGGCATGCGAATGTCGGAGACGAGCACCTGCGGGCTATCGTGCTCAAGCGCGGCTGAGGCGTCGCGCACGTTCGAAAAGCTGCGGGTCGCGAAATTTTCGCGGGCGAGTGCTTTTTCAAGCACCCAGCGAATCGATTGGTCGTCGTCAACTATCCAGATCGGCTTCATAAGGTCGGTCAGAAGTCCTGGTGGCGTGCGGTAGCGTGAATCGGGAAACAGGTACAGCCTGGTGTTCTAACGGATCATGCTGCTTCAGGCATCGAGCGGCAGCAGGATCTGAAACTCGGTATGCCCTGGCCGGCTTTCCACTTCGATCAAACCGTCGTGCTGCTGCACGAAGGTCTGCGCGAGCGTGAGGCCGAGACCGCTGCCATCCTCTCGCCCCGAAACGAGCGGATAGAAGATGCGATCGCGGATGTCCTCGGGAATGCCGGGTCCGTTGTCGATGATATGCAAGTCCAATGCCAGCTTGCACAGGCGTTTTGAAATCGTGATCTTGCGCGCGACACGCGTGCGCAATTCGATGCGCGCATCGCCCTGCGAAATCCGTTCGCGCAGCGCCTGCGCCGCATTGCGCACGATGTTCAGCAGCGCCTGGATCAGTTGCTCCTTGTCGCCGCGCAGGTCGGGCACGCTCACGTCGTAGTCGCGCTCGATGGTGAGACCGCGCGGAAACTCCGCGAGAATCACGGCGCGCACGCGCTCGCAGACTTCGTGGATATTCACGTCGCCCACGATATGCGGATGCCGGTGCGGCTCCAACAGCCGGTCCACCAGCGTCTGCAGGCGATCCGACTCCTTGATGACCACCTGCGTGTACTCGCGCAACTCGCCGCGCTCAAGCGTGCCCAGCTCGAATTCGAGCAACTGGGCCGCGCCGCGAATCCCGCCGAGCGGATTCTTGATCTCGTGCGCGAGATTGCGAATCAGGTGTTTGTTGACGGTCGCGAGGTCGTGAATACGCTCCTCGCGATCGCTCTTGAGATGCCGCTCGTTCTCGAAGAGTTCGAGCAGCACGTAATCGGGTGCGCTCTCCAGAAAGCCGACGATCGCATGCACGTGCAACGATTCGCGGCCCGGGCGCTCAAGCGTGGCGTCCAGACGCGTCGCATGAAAGCGATGCGCGGCGATCGAGGCGATCGTCTCCAGCAGTTCGTCGGCGTTGGAGAACAGATCGGACCAGACCATCTGCGCAAGCTGACGACGCGAGAGATCGAGCATTGCTTCGGCCGAGGGATTCGCGAAGGCCACGCGCAGGCTGCGCTTGTCGAGCACGAGCACGACCGTGGGCAACGCCTCGAAGCCGGGCAAGAGGCCCGAGTCGACGAGCGGCGCATCGTCCGAGAGCGGGTCGGCGTGACCCTTTCTTGCCTTGATCAGATTCTTGAGCACCATGTTTCGGCGCCTGCGGCCAGAAGGCGCGCCGGCTGGCAGTCCATGTCGATGATGGTTGAACCGATGTTTACAGCAAATCCGCGGCGTCGTTGACGAACATGAAGCCAACAAAAAAGGGACGGCGCCGCCGTCCCTTCGTGACCAGTCGCCGACGTCGGACAGACGCTTCGCTGCGCACAGGCGAGCGAAGCGCCATCGTCGGTGACAGCGCGCTTTACAGCGAGTAGTACAGTTCGAACTCGACCGGGTGCGTCGTCATGCGCACGCGTTGCAGTTCGCTTTCCTTCAGTGCCAGGTACGCATCGATCATGCCGTCGGTGAACACACCACCGCGCGTCAGGAACTCGCGATCCTTGTCGAGCGCTTCCAGAGCCTGGTCGAGGCCGGCGCACACGGTCGGGATCTTTGCATCCTCTTCCGGCGGCAGATCGTACAGGTTCTTGTCAGCGGCTTCGCCCGGATGGATCTTGTTCTGCACGCCGTCCAGACCTGCCATCATCAGTGCCGAGAAGCACAGGTACGGGTTCGCGAGCGGATCCGGGAAGCGCGTTTCGATACGGCGGCCCTTCGGGTTCGAGACGTGCGGAATGCGGATCGATGCCGAACGGTTGCGTGCCGAGTAGGCCAGCTTGACCGGTGCTTCGAAGTGCGGAACCAGACGCTTGTACGAGTTCGTGCCCGGGTTCGTGATGGCGTTCAGCGCGCGAGCGTGCTTGATGATGCCGCCGATGTAGAACAGCGCGAATTCCGACAGACCTGCGTAGCCATTGCCTGCGAACAGGTTCTGGCCGTCCTTCCAGATCGACTGGTGAACGTGCATGCCCGAACCGTTGTCGCCAACGACCGGCTTCGGCATGAACGTCGCCGTCTTGCCGTACGTGTGCGCGACGTTGTGGACGATGTACTTCAGTTGCTGCGTCCAGTCGGCGCGTTGAACCAGCGTCGAGAACTTCGTGCCGATTTCGTTCTGGCCCTGGCCTGCGACTTCGTGGTGGTGCACTTCAACCGGGATGCCGATCTGTTCGAGCAGCAGGCACATTTCCGAACGGATGTCCTGGAACGTGTCGACCGGCGCGACCGGGAAGTAGCCGCCCTTCGTACCCGGACGGTGACCCGTGTTGCCGCCTTCGATTTCGCGACCCGACGACCACGGAGCTTCATCCGAGCCGATCTTCACGAAGCAGCCCGACTGGTCCGTGTTCCACTGGATCGAGTCGAAAATGAAGAATTCGGGTTCCGGACCAAAGAAAGCCGTGTCGCCCAGGCCCGTGCTCTTCAGATACGCTTCAGCGCGCTTCGCGAGCGAGCGCGGATCGCGTTCATAGCCCTTGCCGTCTGCCGGCTCGACCACGTCGCAGGTCAGCACGAGGGTCGGCTCTTCATAGAACGGGTCGATGAACGCCGTGTTCGCGTCCGGGACGAGCAGCATGTCCGAGGCTTCGATGCCCTTCCAGCCGGCGATCGACGAACCGTCAAATGCATGACCCGACTCGAACTTGTCTTCGTCGAATGCCGACAGCGGAACCGAAACGTGCTGCTCTTTACCGCGCGTATCGGTGAAACGGAAGTCGACAAACTTGACGTCTTCGTCCTTGACGAGTTGCATGACGTCGGCCACGGATTTACTCATAACCTATTCTCCTGATTAACGATTTCGGCGAACGCTGCCGCCTTCCCAATCTTCTGATCTCGCCGGTTGCCGCTGTGGCTTGCCCGCCATCACCTTTCGGGTGACGTCCGGCAGGCCGGTTGCGAAACGATCACGACATATAAAGCAGCTTCCGTGCCATGTTTGCGCCAGGCTGGCGCAAATTGCTTCCGGATGCGTCCCCAAGGGGCCAGCGTGGGGCAACCGCGAGCCAACCCGGGGCCAACTTCGGGGAACGCGCGGATAAATCCCGCCCCTCGCCCGAGCGTTTTCCCGGATCCCGGGCCGCTTCCGGGCACCAATTCCGTGCAATCCCGGATTTGGCGCGCGAAACTCACTCCATTATGGTGCATAAAGCCATCTACGCACCAATGCGGCGCAAATTTGCCGCGGCATGGGAGCCCGCCGCTCGCACCCATGCCGCGCGCTAGAATAAACCTTTCATCAGCCCCGGTGCGCCTACGCGCGCCGTGGACGCTTCAAGCCCCTACAACACGAGGAGATCCGCCGTCATGAGTACGCTCGAACAGTTGTACGCTCAGGCCGACACGCGCCGCGCCGAGAACCAGCTCCCCTACGCGGGCGCGGTCTCGCCCGCCGAGGCCTTCGAGCTTCTGCAACTCGATACGCGCGTGAAGCTCGTCGATGTGCGCACGCGCGCGGAACTGGACTGGGTCGGCCGCCCCGTGGTCGGCGACGGTCAGTATGCGCATGTCGAATGGACGCGCTACCCGGGCGGCGTGCCCAACGCCGAGTTCATCACGCAGCTCAAGAGCGTGGCCGACGCCGACACGCCCATCCTGTTCCTGTGCCGCAGCGCCGCGCGCTCGAAGCTCGCGGCCGTCGAAGCCGCCAAAGCCGGTTTCACGCACGCCTACGATCTGCTCGAAGGCTTCGAAGGCGACAAGAACAGCGAAGGCCATCGCAAGACCGTTACCGGCTGGTGTTTCCGCGGCCTGCCGTGGCTGGGCGCCTGAGCCCGCTCCATCAATAAAAAGCCCGCCAGCGCAATCCTGACGGGCCACTTTGAGCGCCGCATATGACAAGCCGATGATGCGGCTTGCGCGGTGGCGCGCGATTTACGCCGCCGCTTCCGGCGGCTCGACCACATCGCCGCCCAGCAGGTGCACGCCTTCGCGCAGCTTCACGAAGGCCACCGCCACGGCTTCCGGCTCGCCCTTCACGCCCAGATCGATGTGCCGGCGCGCATAGACGCCGCCACGCTCGCTGTCGCCCACGCTCGGCAGGCTGAACACGCGCACGCCCGGAAAATCGCGCTCGATGCTTTCCATCAGCGGTGTGAGCGTCGATTCGGGCAGCTCGAACACCAGCAGCGACTTCTCCGCATGCGGCGTCTGATGATGCAGATGCGCGTACTTCGTATCGAGCACCCATTCGATCATCGGCCACGCCATCACCGGAAAGCCGGGCACGAAATAGTGGTTGTTGATCGAAAAGCCCGGGATCTTGTTGTAGCCGTTCGGGATGATCTCGCAGCCCTGCGGGAACGTGCCCATCTGGAAACGATGCTGATTTTCCGGCGATTCGAAGGCGACCGGACCCTCGCCGGTGTGCATATCGCGAATGCGCTCGCTGATCGCCGTTTTCGCGTCCGGATGCAGCGCGAGCGGCACGCCCAGCGCCGCCGCCGCGCACTGGCGCGTGTGGTCGTCCGGCGTCGCGCCGATGCCGCCCGTCGAAAACACGATATCGCCCGAGGCGAACGAGCGCTTGAGCGTCGCGGTGATGCGTGCGGGATCGTCGCCGACGTATTCGGCCCAGTCGAGCGCGAGGCCGCGCGCGCCGAGCAGTTCGATGACCTTCGGCAGATGCTTGTCGGTGCGGCGGCCCGAGAGAATTTCGTCGCCGATGATGATGACGCCAAATGCCATGTGTTGCCTCGTCGTATGAATGTTCTTGAAATGGTCCGCGGGATCTCAGTGCACGATCGTCACTTCATGCCCCAGACGGTGCGCCTCTTCCGTGCGCAGGCGCTGCAGCGCGCGCAGGCAGTAATGGCCGAACCAGAGCGCCGTGAACACCAGAATAAAAGCGTAAATCCAGATCGTCAGCGCCGCGATCACCGGGAAGAACAGCAGCATCCACGCGGATGCGACCCAGATTGCGGTCGGCAGCGAACCGAGCAGGCCGCTTGCCACGCCAATCGCCAGCAGCGGCAGGCGATTGCGGCGCACCAGTTCGCGGCGCTCCTCGCTGCTCGCATGCAGCGCAAGCGCGTCGTAGGTCATGACGCGATACGTCAGCCAGCCCCACAGCAGCGGCGGCACCAGCACGCAGAACGGCGGAATGAACCACAGCGGCAAGGTCACGATCAGCAGCACGAGGCACAGCAGCGTGGTCCACAGCGAATGAAGCAGGCTGCCGTACCAGCTGCCGCCACGGCGCGCTTCGAGCGAGGCGTACTGGCGCGACGTCAGATGGCGAATGACGCGCGGCATCGCAATCGCCACGATCAATAGCAGTACGGTGATGACGATGAGCGGAATCGTCAGAATGATGACGACAAACGGCCCAATCACGCTGCGCAGCGAGCCGAAGCCCACCCAGTCGAACGCGTGATAGAGGTAACCCGTGGCGGGCCACGCGTCGAGCGTGCCGCGCACGCCGTCGATCAGCGGTTGCCAGAAGGCATAGAGGAGACCGCCCCACACGCCCGCCGCCACCAGAAACGGCACGAAGGTGAGGAACAGCATCGAGGGATGAAACGCGCTGGCAAGCGCGCGGCCAAACGAGCGCAACAGATCGTTCATGCGAGCGGAAAAACGGCGGAAAGACGGAGGACGTTCACGAAACCGGAATACCCAGTGTGGATTCAGCGCAGCAAAACCACAGCATAAACCACGGCGCGCCTGCCCGGCATGAGACGCCGCGAGCGCAATAAGCCGCAAGAGTCGGGGATAGCCTGATCAGGCAGCGCTGCCGCCGTCGCGCGATGCGGCCCTGCCCTGCCGGCGCGCCGCCAGCCGCCGCGCGATGCGGGAGAACGCCAGCGCCTGCTGCGCCCAGAAGCCCTCGCCGTAATGCGCGCCTTCCAGCTGGTCGCGGATACCGGTTGGCTCGATGCGCGCGTTGAAGGACGCGCTGCCGAACAGCATGTCCCACCACGGAAACAGCACGCCGAAGTTACAACCATACTTCGTGCCCTCGTGCCCGTAGCCGATGGCGTGATGACGCCGATGAAAGCGCGGGCTCACCAGCAGCCGCTCGCCCAGCCAGCCGAAATGCAAACGGACGTTCGCGTGCTGTATGTTCTGCACGAAGTTCGTGAGGGCCACCAGCACCACATACTGCGCGGGCGGCACGCCGATCACGAGCGCGACGCCCGCGAACATGCACGACTGCATCAGTACGTCGAGCAGATGATTGCGGTTATCGCACCAGAACGACATCTTGCGCTGGCTGTGATGAACCGCGTGCAACTCCCACCAGAGGCTATAGCGGTGCGAAAAACGGTGATACCAGTAGCCAAAGAAGTCGAGCACGACCAGATAGATCGCGAAGGCCACCAGCGGAATGGTGGTGACGCCGGGCCAGAGATTGTCGATATCGACGCTCATGACGCCGTGCAGGCGCAGCCAGCTCTGCGCGCGGTCGAACGCGGGCTGCATGGCGAAGAAAAAGAACAGATTGAGGATGCCCAGACGCGTGATCCAGGTATAGACGGCATCCACGCCCACACCTTTGCGGTCGGGCCATTGTTCGGCGGGAATGAGCGCTTCGAGCGGACGCAGCAGCGCGTACATCAGCACCATTTCCAGCACGCCGACGATCACCCAGTAGAGCGCGTCGAAGGTGTCTTCGTCGACGTCCATGAAACCGGCGTCAAACAGCGCCGGTTGCAGGACGTTGACGTAGAGGAGCGTCTGCAGCCAGGAGACGAAATCGTCAGTGCCGGAAGCCACCCAATGTGCGCAGGAACCGAGCAAGGCGAACATGGGCGGCGACGCTAAGAGCTTACTTATGCGCCGTTGGGCGACATGACCGGCGCGCGGTCGTAGAAGTAGATGCCGTGCGGCGAGCGGCCCACCGGAATCGTCTTCACGAGCTTCTTCGTCTGCATGTCGATCAGACCGATGTGTTTGGCGAAGCGGAACGTCACCCACAGCCAGCGCTTGTCGGCGGACAACTCCATGTCGTCCGGCCCAGGCATCAGGCCGTTGATCTCGCCCACTTTTTCGAGCGTTTCCTCGTCGATGATGCTGATGACGTTCGACACGCGGCTCGACACCAGCACATGGCGGCCGTCCACCATCGAGCGGAAGTTATGCGCGGCTTTGCCCACCTGGATCGTCTTGACGATCTTCTGGTTGCGCCAGTCCACCACGGCGACGTAATCAGCGCCGGTCATGCCCACCAGCAGGTATTTTTCGCCGGGCGTGAGCCACATGCCCGCGGGTGCGGGGCCAACTTTCATTTTCCACAGCACTTTCTGCGTCGGCAGATCGACGGCGGCGATCTCGCCCGAGACCTGCAGCGAGACGAACACCGTGTTGCTGTCCTTCGTGAACGCCAGGTGGCTGGGCATGGCCGAAAGCGGCAGGCGCTTGGCGACCGTGAAATTGCCCGCGCCGCCGTAGTGATAGATATCCAGGCGGTCCAGACGCAGGCCCGTGGTCACGAACCACTTGTTATCCGGCGAGAAACCCAGCTGATACGGATCTTCGATATTTTCGATCCAGCGCTGCGGCTTGCCCGTTTTCGGGTCGACGAACAACAGGTTGTTCGACACAGAATTCGCGACGATCAGCGAGGAATTGTCCGGCGTGGGAAACAGGTGATGCGGCTCCTTGCCGGTGGGCACGGTGCCAACGAGTTCATGCGTCTTGTCGTCGATGAGGCTCAGCGTGGCCTCGCCCGAATTGAGCACGATGATGTTGTTCGCGTGCGCGATGCTCGGCATCACCGTGGTGAGCGCTGCGCCGATCAGTGCGGAGCAGGCAAACATCGCGGCCTTTTTCGCAAAGCGTGCGGCGGTACGGCGGAATTCGTGTGTACGCATGAAGAGTCGTCCTGGGCAGATCTGTGATTGTAGAACGCTTGCCGCATCGCAAGGTTGACGTAGGGCCACTGAAATGTGGAAGGGGCGCAAGGTATCTCTCCGCGCGCCCCTTTTTTCGAACAAGTGTTATGGCCCGCAATGCGCGCGCCATCCAATTCCGCACTAACGCTGCATCGACTCCCAGACCTTGTAGAGCCGCTTGACCGACACCGGCATCGGCGTGCGCAACTCCTGCGCGAACAGCGAAATCCGCAACTCTTCGAGCAGCCAGCGGAACTCGCTCAGGCGCGCGTCGAACACCCCGCCGCGTTGCGAGAGCGCGCGTTGATACTGCTGCGCGAGCGGCTGGAATTCGGCGGCCTGGCGTGCGTCGCGGGCGGGATCGGCGCGCAGCTTGTCGATGCGCAGCGCCACGCCCTTGAGGTAGCGGGGGAAGTGCACCAGTTGCGCATACGGCGTTTCCAGGATGAAACGCTTGCTGATGAGCGCATCCACCTGCGCCTGCATGTCCGTGGCGGGCGCGCCGAAGGCCTTGGCCTGCACCAGTTTCTTCGCCAGCGACGCGTACTCGGCCAGAATCTGGCCGACGAGCCGCGCGATCTCCTGCGCCAGCAGCGAAAGCCGCCCGCGCCCTTCGTCCTTGCGCGCGTGGAAGCTCGCATCGTCGTCGGGCAGCGGGTCTTGCAGGCACGCGCGGTCGAGCGCGAGTTCGATCAGTTGATCGCGCAATTCTTCCTGCGTCGCGCGCGCCATGAACTGCATCGCCATTTCGCGCAGGCCCGGCAGGTTCCGCTCCAGATAGCGGATCGGCTCGCGCAGTTGCAGCCAGAACAGGCGCCGCAAACCCGCGCGATGAATGCGCGCGGCCTCCTCCGGCGAATCGAACACCTCGACATCGCAATGCGAGCCGCGATCGACCAGCGCCGGATAGCCAAACAACGTCTGTCCGCCGCGGCGGATTTCCAGCAGCTCGGGCAGCTTGCCGAAATTCCACGTCGTGAGGTTTTCGTAGAGCGCGGTGGCGCTTGCCTCGTTGTTCGTGGACGTGTGCGGCGCGTTGGGCTTCTTCGCCGCAGGCGCGTTCGGCGCCTGCGCCGCTGGATCCGCACTTTGCGCGCCCTCGCCCTGCGCACGCGTTTCCAGCGCCGCCAGCGCGGTCGCGCTCGCGAGCTTCTGGAACTGCTGCTGCGCCTGCGCGCCGAGTTCCGCGCGCAACTGCGCGAGATTGCGGCCCATCGCCAGCTGGCGACCGTGCTCGTCGATCACCTTGAAGTTCATGAACAGGTGCGCGGGCAGCGTCTCCAGCTTGAAGTCCGACGTCTTCAACTGAAGCTGCTTCTGCTCGCGCACATCGTTGATCAGCCCTTCGACCAGGCCGCCCGCACCAAAGCGTTCGCCGCCCACGCGATCGGCGAAACCGGCCGCGTAGTCGGGCAGCGGCACGCAATGACGACGAAGCTTCTGCGGCAACGACTTCAGCAGCAGATGCGCCTTCTCCTTGATCATGCCGGGCACGAGCCATTCGCAGCGCCGCGCATCGACCTGATTGAGCGCGTAGAGCGGCACCGCGAGCGTCACGCCGTCGCGCGGCGAGCCCGGCTCGAAGTGATACGTGAGCGCCATCGCCACGCCCGACATCGTCATGCGCTTCGGAAACAGCTCGGTTGTCACGCCCGCCGCTTCGTGGCGCATCAGATCGTCGCGAGAGAGGTAGAGCAGGCGCAGCTTGTCCTCGGACTCGCCGCTCTTCTTCACCTCATCGCGATACCAGCGCTCGAACGACGCGCCCGAATAGATGCCGTCGGGAATCGCCTGATCGTAGAAACCGAAAATCAGCTCGTCGTCGACCAGCACGTCCTGGCGGCGCGACTTGTGTTCAAGCTGCTCGATATCGGCGAGCAGCTTGCGGTTGTGCGCGAAAAACGGCAGCTTGGTATCGAATTCGCCTTCCACCAGCGCGCCGCGAATAAACAGCTCGCGCGCCCGCGCTGGGTCCTGCTTGCCAAATGCCACACGACGGCGCTGATACACCGGCAAGCCGTAAAGCACGCCGCGCTCGAACGCGCTGACCTGTGCCGCGCGCTTCTCCCAATGCGGCTCGGAGAGCGACTTCTTCAGCAGATGCGCGCCCACTTTTTCGAGCCATTCCGGTTCGATCTTCGCGATACAGCGCGCGTACAGACGGCTCGTCTCGACCAGCTCCGCGGCCACCACCCAGCGCCCCGCCTTCTTTACCAGCGCCGACCCCGGCCACAGATGGAACTTGATGCTGCGCGCGCCGAGGAAATGCGGTTCATCCTCGGCTTTCAGGCCGATATTGCCGAGCAGACCCGTGAGCAGCGCGTGATGGATCTGCTCATAAGTGGCGTCGGATTCGTTGATGCGCCAGCCGTGCTCGCGCACCACCGTCAACAATTGCGAATGCACGTCGCGCCACTCGCGCAGACGCAGATGCGAGAGGAAATTCGCGCGGCACGAATCGACCAGTTGCTTGTTCGACTTCTTGTGCGCGACGGCGTCCTCGAACCACGTCCAGATCTTGAGCCACTGCAGGAATTCGGAGCGCTCGTCGGCGAAACGGCGATGCGCCTGGTCGGCCTGCTCCTGCGCTTCGATCGGCCGGTCGCGCGGGTCCTGCACGGAAAGCGCGCTGGCGATCACCAGCACTTCGCGCAGCGACTGCTCGTCGCGCGCGGCCAGAATCATGCGCCCGACGCGCGGATCGAGCGGCAGGCGCGAGAGTTCGCGGCCGAGCGTGGTGAGCGCGTTGTCGTCGTCCACCGCGCCCAGTTCGTTGAGCAGCTGATAGCCGTCGGCGATGGCGCGGCCCGGCGGCGGCTCGATGAACGGGAAGGTTTCGATCGCCGTCAGATGCAGCGACTTCATGCGCAGAATCACGGCCGCGAGCGATGAACGCAGAATTTCCGGATCGGAAAAACGCGGCCGCGCGATGTAGTCGGATTCTTCGTAAAGGCGGATGCACACGCCATCGGCGACCCGGCCGCAACGGCCCGCGCGCTGGTTCGCGGCAGCCTGCGAGATCGACTCGATCTGTAGTTGCTCGACCTTGTTGCGGTACGAATAGCGCTTCACGCGCGCAAGGCCCGTATCCACCACGTAGCGGATGCCCGGCACCGTGAGCGAGGTTTCCGCGACGTTGGTCGCCAGCACGATGCGGCGCGCGTTCGACGCCTTGAACACGCGCTCCTGCTCCTGCGCGGACAGTCGCGCAAAGAGCGGCAGGATTTCGGTGTGCGGCGGATGATGCTTGCGCAGCGCCTCGGCGGCATCGCGAATTTCTCGCTCGCCGGGCAGAAACACCAGCACGTCGCCGGAACCTACGCGGCAGAGCTCGTCGACCGCATCGACGATCGCGTCCATCAGGTCGCGATCGGTGTCGCGTTGCGACTTCTTCGTCGGCGCGCTGCCCTGCGCGTTTTTCACCGCCGGACTGTCTTCCTGCACCGGGCGATAACGCACCTCCACCGGATACAGACGGCCGCTCACCTCGATCACCGGCGCGGGCTTTTCGTCGCTGCCGAAGTGGCGCGCGAAGCGGTCGGCGTCGATGGTCGCGGAGGTGACGATCAGCTTCAGATCGGGCCGGCGCGGCAGGATCTCTTTCAGATAGCCGAGCAGAAAGTCGATGTTCAGACTGCGCTCGTGCGCCTCGTCGATGATGATCGTGTCGTAGGCCTTCAGAAGCGGATCGGTCTGCGTTTCAGCGAGCAGAATGCCGTCCGTCATCAGTTTGACCGAGGCGCCGGGCGAGAGATTGTCGGTGAAACGCACCTTGTAGCCGACCACCTCGCCAAACGGCGTGCCAAGTTCTTCGGCGATACGACGCCCGGTTGCGGACGCCGCAATCCGGCGCGGCTGCGTATGGCCGATCAGGCCGCTGCCGCCCGCGCCCAGACCGCGCCCGAGCGAGAGCGCGATCTTCGGCAACTGCGTGGTCTTGCCCGAGCCCGTTTCGCCGCTGACGATCACGACCTGGTTATTGGCGATCGCGCGCGCGATTTCCTCGCGGCGGCCCGAGACGGGCAGCGCTTCGGGGAACGTGATCGGCGGGATCGGGTTCGGCGTGACGGGCGCGCGCGGGGCGCGGGGTTCGCGTGGCTCGCGCGGCGGACGCGGTGTGCGCGGCGGCTGTTCGCCAGTCGCTTGAGCCGTGGCACTTTCTGCGCGCGGCGGTCTTGCGGCTTGCGGCTTCGCGGGTCGCGGCGGGTTGGGACGCGTCTGCTTCGGCTGCTGTTGCTGCGCGCGCGGTTGCGCTTGCGGTGATTGCGGCTGCTGCGGATTGCGCGCGTGCTGCGGCTGCGTCCCGGCTTCGCGCGGCTTCTGACGCTGTTGCGGCGCATTTTGCGCTTCACGCGGCGCGGCGGGTTGAGGCGCGACGGCGGGAGCCTGCGCACGCTCTTCGCGCGATTCGCTGCGTGATTCGCTGCGTGATTCGTTACGAACCTGCGAATGCGGGGCCGGTTTCGTCGCCGCTTTCTCGACTTCGCGCGTTTCAACTCGCGTCACGGTTTGCGCTGCTGGCGCGGGCTTCTGCACCTGAGCAGGCGTCGTCTGGGCAGGCGTCGCCATGCGCTTATCCTGCACGCGCGCGCCACCGAGCGCGCCGCCCTTCATCAGCGCGGCCAGCCGGTCCGTCGTGGCGAGATTCTGCCCGTCGCCATACTTTTGCGACGCGCGCTTTTCCTTCGCGCCGCCGTGCTCCGCGTCTTTCCCGGCGGAGGTGTTGCTGCCCTGCGCCGAGGCAGGTCTTTTGGGTACATTCGACATGGGGGCGCATTATAATCCCGGGCATGAATTCCCAAACCGACCTCGTCCCCGCCACCGCGAATGCGCCGGCTTCCGCCGCCGCCGCGGAATCCGTATCTGAGCAAGCTTCTGAGCAAGCTGCCCAGCAGGCCGCGCAGCACGCGCAATTCGTCGACTGGATGCGATCGGTCGCGCCCTACATCCACGCATTTCAAGGCAAAACTTTCGTCGTCGGTTTCGGCGGCGAGGTGGTGCACCAGAATCTGCTCAACGCGCTGGTCGCCGACATCGCACTGCTGCAGGCCATGGGCATCCAGATCGTGCTGGTGCACGGTTCGCGCCCGCAGGTCGAAGAGCAGATGAGCCTGCACGGCGTGGAATCCGAGTTCTCGCACGGCATGCGCATCACCAATGCCCGCGCGCTCGAATCCGCCAAGGAAGCCGCCGGCGAAGTGCGTCTGGACATCGAAGCCGCCATCAGCCAGGGTCTGCCGAACACGCCGATGGCGCACGCGCACATCAGCGTCGTGTCGGGCAACTTCGTGACGGCGCGTCCGGTCGGTATTCTCGACGGCGTGGATTTCCAGCACACGGGCGTGGTGCGCAAGATCGACGCCGATTCGATCCGCCATTCGCTCGCCAGCCGCAAGCTCGTGCTGCTCTCGCCGCTCGGTTTTTCGCCCACGGGCGAGGCGTTCAATCTGTCGATGGAAGACGTGGCGTCGGCGGCGGCCATTGCGCTGCGCGCCGACAAGATCGTGTTCCTCACGGAAACGCAGGGTCTGATCGACGAGGAAGGCGAACTGATCCGCGAAATGTCGCTGGACGACGCCTACAAGCTGCAGGAAAGCGGCACGGTGCTGGGCGACGCCGGTTTTTATCTGAAGCATTCGATTCGCGCCTGCCGTGGCGGCGTGGGCCGCGCGCACATCATTCCCTATGTGCTCGACGGCGGTCTGCTGCTCGAACTGTTCCTGCACGATGGCGTGGGCACCATGATCTCGTACGAGAACCTGGAAAGCCTGCGCGAAGCCACGCCCGACGACGTCGGCGGCATCCTGACGCTGATCGAGCCGCTCGAAACCGACGGCACGCTGGTGCGACGCGGGCGCCACCAGATCGAGCGCGACATCGACCACTTCTCGGTGATTGAGCACGATGGCGTGCTATTCGGCTGTGCGGCGCTGTATGCGTATTCGCAGGAACGCATCGGCGAAATGGCGTGCCTGACGGTCTCGCCCGAAGCGCAAGGCTCCGGCGACGGCGAGCGTCTGTTGCGCCGTATCGAGCAACGCGCCCGCGCACGCGGCCTCACGCGCATTTTCGTGCTCACCACGCGCACCGAACACTGGTTCCTCAAGCGCGGCTTCGTCAAGGCTACGGTCGACGACCTGCCTGAAGACCGCCGCCGCCTCTATAACTGGCAGCGCAAATCGCTCGTGCTGATGAAGCAGCTCTGAGCGGCGCGAGCCACCCCACACATACGACTTAGGAGAAGCACAGCATGGCCCGTATGATCCAATGCGCAAAGCTCGGCAAGGAAGCCGAAGGTCTCGATTTCCCGCCGCTGCCGGGCGAACTCGGCAAGCGCATCTATGAAAGCGTCTCGAAGGAAGCCTGGCAAGGCTGGCTCAAGCAGCAGACCATGCTGATCAACGAGAACCGCCTGAACATGGCCGACCCGCGCGCGCGCCAGTACCTGATGAAGCAGACCGAAAAGTACTTCTTCGGCGACGGCGCCGATCAGGCGTCGGGCTTCGTGCCGCCGACGCAAGCCTGAGGCTTCAGAACGACCGCAAAAACCGCGCCTTCGAGCGCGGTTTTTTTATGCGCGCGCTGTGGAACCGGGTCCAAACTTCGATGAATCGCACGACCGTCCGATTCGCCGCAATCCCCCGTCCCATAAGGGCTGACGGCCGCGCGCCAGAACCCCGTCGATAGCGCGGTTTGCACGATCTTACGTCATCGTGCTATCATAACGCTTCGTTCAACAGGCAACCGCCATCAATTGCATTCAGGCCGGCACCCAAAACCGCCTTCAGTCTGAGTGTTTTCATACAAGAAGAACGATCCGCCACACGGACATTCTTTTTCGTTTCAGCGACGCTTCACCGGGCACCCTCGTGCTGGTCCAGCGTCACATGCGCCCTGCCCCCCAACAAGGCCACGCAGGCGCAACGCAATACGCACAATTTGATCGAGTGTCGTTTCGCGACATTCAGCATGCCACTCGCGCACCGCCTGCACGCCAACGCCGCAGCCGGACCGGACGTTCCTTTTTGCGGCGTTCACGCGCGACCCGCAGCCATCTTTCGGCCGCTATCGCGAAACGGCACTCTCCGGCAACCGTGGCGAGCTCTTCTGGAGTTCGTCGCAGTCATTGGAGATGCAGACCTTGACCGCTTCCACTTCCGGCTCGTCGGCCCAGTCCGACTTGACACTCGACGACATTACGATCGTCGACAACAGCCTCCTCAAACGCGCCGTCGGCGCCATGGCGCTCGGTAACGCCATGGAATGGTTCGACTTCGGCGTGTACAGCTACATCGCCGTCACGCTCGGCCAGGTGTTTTTCCCGTCGAGCAGCCCGTCCGCGCAGCTGATCGCCACCTTCGGCACGTTCGCGGCCGCGTTCCTCGTGCGCCCGATCGGCGGCATGGTGTTCGGCCCGCTCGGCGACCGTATCGGCCGTCAGCGCGTGCTCGCGATGACGATGATCATGATGGCCTGCGGCACGTTCGCAATCGGCCTGATCCCGTCGTACCACTCGATCGGCATTGCGGCGCCCGTGCTGCTGCTGGTCGCGCGTCTGGTGCAGGGTTTCTCGACCGGCGGCGAGTACGGCGGCGCAGCCACCTTCATCGCCGAATTCGCCACCGACAAGCGTCGCGGCTTCATGGGCAGCTTCCTCGAATGCGGCACGATGGTGGGCTACGTGTTCGGCGCGGGCACGGTCGCGGTGCTGACCGCTCTGCTCTCGCATCAACAACTGCTGGACTGGGGCTGGCGCGTGCCGTTCATGATCGCGGGGCCGCTCGGGATCGTGGGCCTGTACATCCGTACGAAGCTCGAAGAAACGCCGGCGTTCAAGCGTGAAGCCGAACTGCGCGAAGCCGAAGAAACCGCACGTCCGAAGCTCACGCTGCGCGCGCTGCTGACCGAACATCTGCGCCCCTTCCTGCTGTGCGTGGGCCTCGTGCTGATCTTCAACGTGACCGATTACATGGCGCTCTCGTATCTGCCGAGCTATCTGTCGGCGACGTTGCACTTCAACGAAACGCACGGTCTGTTCGTCGTGCTTGCCGTGATGGTGCTGATGGTGCCGATGACGATCGCCTTCGGCCGCCTCTCCGACGCGATCGGCCGCAAGCCGGTGATGCTCGCGGGCTGTGTGGGTCTGATCGTGCTGGCGATTCCGTCGCTCACGCTGATCCAGACGGGTGCGCTGGTGCCGGTGTTCCTCGGCCTGATGATTCTCGGCACGCTGCTTTCGTGCTTCACGGGCGTGATGCCCTCGGCGCTGCCCGCGCTGTTCCCGACCGCGATCCGCTACGGCGCGCTTGCCATCGGCTTCAACGTGTCGGTTTCGCTGTTCGGCGGCACCACGCCGCTGGTTGCGGCCTGGCTCGTCGAGCACACGCAGAATCTGATGATGCCCGCGTACTATCTGATGGGCGCGGCGGTGGTCGGCATTATCTCGGTGCTGGCGCTGCATGAAACGGCGCGCCGTCCGCTGCCGGGCTCGGGCCCGAGCGTGAGCACCAAGGCCGAAGCGCATGCGGTGCTGCGCGGCGTGCGTCTCGCCCGCGAGATGGACGATGACTACGCGGCCATGCCGGCACGCGTGTAAGTCGAACGTTTCCGATGAGGAAAGCGTAAAAAAGGCCAGCTTCGTGCTGGCCTTTTTTGCGTCTGCGCGCGGGATTCAGTTGAAATTCAGTCGCCATTCAGTCGACCAGGCGCGTGTGCTCGACATGCAATGCAGCGCCGTTTCCGATCGTCAGCATGGCGGCGGTAATCGGCAACTTGAAGCGGCGCGGGCCCGCGCTGCCCGGATTCACGTAGAGCACGCCATCGCGCGTGTCCTGCGCGGGCTTGTGCGAATGGCCGCTCACGACCACGCCGATGCCCTGCGTAGCGGGATCGCCCTGCAGATCGGGCAACTCATGCACCACCACGATCGACACGCCGCCGATGTCTACTACGGTTTGCACCGGCAGCGCTTCGGCCCATGCGCCGCGATCGTTGTTGCCGCGCACCGCCGTCAACGGCGCGATGCGTCCCAGTTGATCGAGCACGTCCGGGTCGCAGATGTCGCCTGCGTGGATGATCGCGTCGCTGCCTTGGACGAAGGCCAGCAGTTCGGGGCGCACGAGATTGTGCGTATCGGAAACGAGTGCGACGCGGAGTGAATTCTGGGACATGTCCGGGCTTTGCATAGCGAAGAAAGGCGCACGACGCGCGCTTTAGCCGCCGAAGTATACGGCGAGCCAGACTGTCGGCGTCTGCGGGTCCGTCCACGCCACGCGATGACGACAATGCGCGCGAATGTGCACATGATCGCCAGGCTTCAGGTGCACGCGGTGCGTCTCGAATTCCAGCTCCGCCGCGCCCGCGAGCAGCACCACCCACTCGTCGCGCGGGTCGTCGTACCAGAAGCCCGCCGGACTTGTCTGACCGGTCGAGACGATGCGCTCGATCAGCACGCCCTTATCCGCGACGAGGCGCTCGAACACTTCTTCGCCCGCACCCGGATCGATGCCCTCGAACAGATTCGCCAGGCATGCAGGCGCGTTCATTCAAGCGGCCTCAAACCGTCGAGCAAGGTCGGCACGAGTTCGCTCACGGTCGGATGTACGTGCATCGCAAATTGCAGCGTGGTGTACGGCGCATCGGCGGTCATCGTATCGATGAAGGTGTGGATCGCCTCGTCGCCTTCGATGCCGAAGATCATCGCGCCCAGAATGCGCTTCGTCTGCGCGTCGACCAGCGCCTTCATGAAGCCGTCAGTCTCGCCGCGCTCGCGCGCACGCCCGACACGCGCCATCGGCATGGTCGCGATCAGCGCGGGTTTGCCGCTTTCGCGCACCTCGCGCTCGCTTGCGCCCACGCGCGCGAGCGGCGGATCGACAAAGACGGCGTAACAGGGAATGCGCGTGTCGACGCTGCGGTTTGCGCCGTCGAGCAGATTCGCCGCGACGATCTGGTAGTCGTCGTAGGACGTGTGCGTGAACGCGCCACGCCCGTTCACATCGCCGAGCGCCCAGATCCCCGCCACGCGCGTGCGCAACTGGCCGTCAACGGGAATCAGGCCGTGATTGTCGCGCTCGATGCCGGCGGCCTCCAGACCGAGATCGTCGGTGTTGGGGATGCGGCCGGTTGCGAACAGCAAATGCGACACGTCGAGTGTTTCATTGCCGAGCGTGATGCGAATGCCATGCCCTGGCGTTGCGCCCAGCGGCTCCACGCGCTGCGGCGAGTTTCCGAAGCGAAACTCCACGCCTTCGCGCGCCAGCACGTCCTGCACGCTTTTCGCGACATCGTCGTCCTCGCGCGTGAGAATGCGCGAGCCGCGTACCAGCACCGTCACGCGGCTGCCGAAACGCCGGAACATCTGCGCGAATTCGAGCGCGATATAGCTGCCGCCGCAGATCGCCAGATGCTCGGGCAATTCGGTCAGCGAAAGAATCGTCGAATTCGTTTCGTACCAGATCCGTTCGAGCCCGGGCACCGGAGGCACCGCTGCGCGCGTACCGGTATTGATGAAGATTTCACCCGCTTCGAGTTCTTCGGTGTGACCGCCTTCGGACATCACACTGACCGTATTCGGCCCGCTGAAACGCCCATGTCCTTGCAGCACCGTGACGTTTTTCGCGTGGCGCAGCCAGCGCTCGACGCCGTCGCGCGACGCGCCGATGATGCCGTCCTTGCGCGCTTTCACGGCGGCGAGATCGACGCTCACGTCGGCCCCGCCTGCGCCGTTTCCGATCCGCACGCCGTAATCGGCCGCATGCCGCGCAACGTGTGCGGCGCGCGCGCAGGCCACATAGGCCTTGGTCGGCGTACAGCCGACATTCACGCAGGTGCCGCCGAATGCGGCGCGCTCGATAATCGCCGTCTTGCGCCCGCTCGCGCCCAGTCGCACCGCCAGCGGCGGTCCGCTCTGCCCCGTGCCGATCACGATTGCATCGAATCGCTGTGCCATGCCGTTCTCCCTGCCGAGAAGGACCCAAAGCGCGCACGGCCCTTGCCGCTCGCGGGGTGTGAGGTGTGCGTTGTGGCTACGTTCGCGCCATGTTACGCCCGTGGCCGCGCGCGCCACGCGAGCGCGTCCGGCGACCTTTCCGGTCGCGACAGGACACGAAGCAGGGGCAAAAAGGCGCAAAAAAAGGCCACCCCGGAACATGGGGTGGCCTACAGGGTGACAGCACAACAGCAAACGGGCGATGCCGCTGCGCGTCGGGGGGGAAACGTGAATTCTGTGGGTTTAAGTGAGCGCCTTCAGCCGGGAAGCCAATCAGTCGCTCAGTGCACGCTTTCGCCGGGCGCCGCGCAGCCGTGGCTCGCGCACCAGAGATCGCGCGAACGCTGGAACGCGGCGCGCGCACCTCGCGTGGCCACCAGCAGACCGATCTGGCCCATGTTGAAGTCGAGCGACACCATCAGCTGCATCAGGTCCACCATCGGCAGGACCAGCGCTGGCTGATAAAGTTGTCGTTCGATAAAGTCTTTCATGACGGCTCCCGCTGCGGCCGCCGCGTCGTCCTGACGCAGCGGCATTAACATGGAAGCCATTCTAGGAATGTAGCGTTCGCCGATAAATGGGCTACGCGTGAAGTCACTTGTCGCGAAACTCGAACAATCGCTGCTCGGGCGTCGGGACAAGGGTTTGCGGGCCGTGCAGCGCAGCTGCGGCGCGCGGTTTTATTCCAGCGGCGTCGCGATAAATTCGGGCAACGCCTCCGCGCGCAAGGACAGCGCAGCCATCGCAGGATATCGGGCCGGATCGACTGCGCCCGGCAGAACGAATTGCGTAAAGCGCCACGCCACTGCCGCCGTGATGTCGGCCTGCGTGATACGCCCGGCGCAAAGCCAGCCCCCTCGCCCTTCGATGAGTTTGTCGAGCACGCTCCACGCCGCGTGCATCTGCGCGTTGACGCGCGCAAACCAGGGTTCGTGCTGGCGCTCTTCGGGGCGCAACTGGCGCTCGTAGACCTGCTGAACCGTCTTCTCCATCGCCGCCAGCGCGAAACCGTTCACGCGCAGCGCAAAGGTGCGCTCCTGCCGCTCCTCGGGCAGCAGGCGCTGCGCCGCCGGCACCTTGTGGTCGAGATAATCGAGAATCAGCGTGGAATCGATCAGCACCGTACCGTCGTCATCGACCAGCGTGGGCGCTTTTACGACCGGATTGATCTGCGCGAATTCGTCGTACTGACCGAAGACCGACACGCTGCGATGCTCGAACGGCATGCCGAGCACATGAAGCGCAATCGCAACGCGACGCACGTAGGGGGAATCCATCATGCCAATCAACTGCATTGCTCACCTCGCTCGAAATAAGAGGACCGGACCGTCGATGGTGCAGCATCGGACGGCGCATTTCAAGATTCCTCATACGCCGCCAGCGAATCTCGTTATTGCCGGAAATTCCCGACGCCCAGGCATGCGAAACTGAGCTAAATCAATGAATCAAACCGAGGGAAAAGTGGCCACGGAGCGCCGTGTCGATCTGCCACGCACGATTATTTTTGTCTGGAATTAAATTGGTTAGCAGACAAACCGAGTGACGCGACGCGCCATTGCTGCGACGCAATGACCGGACTGTATGGCGCTCTCGGGAGGCACACGCCTGCTACATAAGGGAAAGCGGAACGGCCCTCATAACAGCAGGAGGACGAAGCATCTTTACGCTGAAAATCAAGGTCGATTTATGCGCCGCATGTGCTGCACCGCATCGCCGGGAAACTCCTGGATTCATCGCTTAAAAGGCTGAGCTAGTCTGAACGCACTAGGAGACGAAATCATGAGACAGGCATTCAACATTGGCATCGTCATCATCCTTGCACTCCTCGTCGGGAATCGCGTCCTGACCCGGGTACAGGCTCACGAGCACGGCACGGTGTCCTGTGCGAAGGGCTCCGAACTGGTTCGGCTCGAAGCGCTGGCGCGCGGCTTCAGTTCGATCGGCGCGCGTAGCCAGGGCGAAAACTTCATGTCGTCGTGCCTCGTTTCCGGCCAGGCACAAAGCGGCTCCGTCGTCGCCCACGACTGATTTTCGCTCTAGCGCAAGAACAGGCGCTCGCTTCGCCGATGTTGAGGGCGAGCGAGTGTGCCTGACGGGCGCGGCACCCTTCGTAACAGAGCTGGTTCGGCGTACAGACCGACTCCCACGGCGCTGCCTGAGCGACATTCCGTTGGTTCCGGCAGCGCGACCCAAGGTTGCGTATCGCTGCGCACTGACCGCCTGCGCACCGACCCCTTCCCTCCCTTCGCGGCGGTATGCTCCTGTCGCGCACGCTTAGCCCCTTCTGTCCCTAACGTCTGCTAACCTTTCTTTCGGGTTGCCAATGCCGATGTTTGGCGGCGACAATGGTGCGCAATCAAGGGGAATCTATGAAAGGTAGCATCCTGTTGCTCGGGCTCGGCATGTTGACGGCATGCACATCGGTGACCGGAATCAATTCGAGACAGGATGGCCACCTCTCTGTGACGAGCCGCGCGCGGTGGGACATCGTTTCATGGAATCGCGTTCGCACCGCCGGCATCAAGGAAGCGCAGGCCTATTGCCACAAGCGCAAACTCGAAATGCACGCCGTCGAAATTCACAGTGAAGGTTTGCGCGGCGTGACAGCGCAGACAGTAGAGGTGGTATTCGACTGCATCTAGCCGCGCACCCAGTCCACGCAGAACCCCGCTCAGCAAGCCCTCCAGCCTCGTATCCGATTCGTCCGAACTCAAACTTGCGATTGCGCAACAGTTTGTTGTCGTTCTCCCTGATACTCAATTTGCATCAGCGCGCTACACTGACGACACACTTTGTTACGGTTTGTCTCATCTCGTATCATGCTGACCGCTTTCTACATTGCCTCGCCGCTGGCCATCGCCGCATTGTTCGGATTTGCCCGGCTGGTGAACCCGCGCACCGGCCAGATCGGCCGCTGATCGCGCGACCGCTCAAGGTGCGAACCAATCGCATGCTGAGCGGCCCGATCCCAGCACCGGCACCGGCTCTCGTCATTGCCCGCAGCACCGGTTCGCCACGCTCATTTCTCGGCCGCCTCCGGCCATTCTCGCCTGTGTGTCACTGCTAACGTTTGCGATCACCGCCGACGCACCCGATTGGCGGATACGCGATAGCTCTTGTCGCTCGATCGACGTTCGGATCCCATAGCATCGAAACGTCGACTGCGCGAGACACGCCATGTACAAATCCCTCCAGGCATGCCGGGCAGGTGCCGCTTTGCTCGTCACGCTCTTTCACCTGAGCGCGCAATATGCGCTGCCAAAATATTTTGGCTACAGCCTGCCCGGCAAAATCTGGGGCTTCGGCGGCGCGGGCGTCGAATTCTTCTTTGTCCTGAGCGGCTTCATCATCGTGACCGCGCACCGCAACGATCTCTTCAAACCGGATCGCTTCGCGGCCTACGCGCGCAAGCGCATCATCCGCATCTACCCGACTTACTGGATCGTCTTCGGCGTCGTCAGCGTGTCGCTCGCGGCCTCGTCGACGTTGCGCGCTACGCTGCCCGATGCCGCCACGCTGGCCCGTTCGCTGCTGCTGCTTCCTCAAGACCAGAGCGTGGTTGGCGGCACGGGCGCGCCCGTGGTGATCGTCGCGTGGAGCCTGCAATGGGAGATCGCCTTTTACGCGTTGATGGGCTGTTTCATTCTGGGCCGCATCTACGCTGCCGCGGCGGTGTTGCTGCTGGCGCTGGCCTGGGGCACCTGCCTGAATCAGACCTGTACGTTTCCCGCCGCGTTTTTCGCCCAGCACTATGTCGCGCTGTTCGCGCTCGGGGCACTGACGGCGCTGGTGAACCGCGCGCTAACCGGACTGCGGTTTCCGATGGGCGTCGCCGTGCTTGGCATGATCGCGTTCGTGTCGATTGGCGCGGCGACGGATCTCGGCATCGTCGCGCGCGCGGCGGGCAGTTCACTGGGTTACGGACTCGCCAGTTGCGCGATCATCCTGGGGCTCGTCAAGGCGGAGGATCGTGGCGCGATCTTCGGGGCGAATCGCGGCGTGCAAGTACTGGGCGACGCCTCGTATGCGCTCTACCTGCTTCATTTCCCGATGATCAGCGTGCTGAGCAAGGTCGCCGTGAAAGCCGGTCTCACGGGCGTCGTGGGCGCGACGGCGGCCTATTTCGCGATTCTCGCCGCCTGCATCGCAACCGCCGTGCTGTTCCATCTGAAAATCGAGAAACCGCTGCTGCGCATCCTGTCGAAGCGGCCGCGGCTTGCGGTAGATGTCGCGCTGACGCAGCAACGGTAGTGACACAACACGACACCACAAAAAACCCGCGAGGCTTTACGCCTACGCGGGTTTCAGGGCTTCTTGCGAAGCGTGTTCAGGGTGGCCCTGGTGCCGGCGACCGGACTTGAACCGGTAAGCCGTGAGGCGGCGGATTTTCGTCACACTACGTCTTTAGACGCCGCGCGCTTTTGCAAACTGCTGCATACCACTCAAAGCGACGTTCGTGCGCTGGACTATGCCTTCGCCCTAGCCTGAGAATCCTCGCGCGCGTAACAGCCGCGCGGGCAATCGAGCCTTAGGCGCCCCCCGTCTAGTCTCTACACCTTCCGCGCCGACGCTTGCGCGCCAGCCGGCTTGGCTCGGCGTCGCCTCGGCACCGGGCGCTTTCGCACCGTCTGGTCCCAGGGGTTTCGCCGAATTTGAGGGGTTCTGCACCGGCCGTTTCCGGCTGGGCACTCAATTTGTGTTTAAGTCCGCTATGTTTACCAATTTCATCACGCCGGCAGGGCGGACGGCATTCTACCACTGCCGCCCACGCCCTCCCAAGCATCTCAGGGCCGCCGCGTCATCGCCCGGTCACATGCGCTTTCCATAATCGGCCGCATCGAAAACGTTTACAACGCTCGGGCCGCCCGCATGACGCCAACCATCAAGGATGTCGCCGCACACGCCGGTTTTTCGATTGCCACGGTTTCGCGGGCAATCAACGCACCGCATACGGTCAATCCCGTCACGCTCGCCAAGGTGCGCGAAGCGATCGATGCGCTCAAATTCCGCCCCAGCCCGATTGGCCGACAGCTGCGCGGCGAGCGCACGCGCCTGATCGGCGTGGTGTTGCCCACGCTCGCCAATCCCGTGTTCGCGGAATGCCTGCAGGGCATCGACGAACTCGCCTCGGCGCAGGGCTTTCGCCTGATGCTGATGACGACGCAATACGATGCGCAGCGCGAACGCCACGCCATCGAAACGTTGCGTGCGCAACGGGTCGAGGGCCTGATCCTGACCGTCGCCGATGCGGACACGCACCCGCTGCTCGACGAACTCGACGCCGACGGCCCGCTTTACGTGCTGATGCACAACGACACGACGCGCCGCCCATCGGTATCCGTCGACAATCACCAGGCCGCCTGCGACGGCGTGCGCATGCTGATCGCGCACGGTCACCGCCGCATCCTGATGCTCGCCGGCACGCTCGCCGCCTCCGACCGCGCGCGCCAGCGCTACGCCGGCTACGCCCACGCGATGGAGCAAGCCGGCCTCACGCCCGCACCCGCGCTCGAAATCGATTTCAACGCCGAAGCGCTCGCGCCCTCCGTGCTCGCGCATCTGAGCAGCGGTCCCGCGCGTCCCACAGCCCTCTTCTGCAGCAACGACCTGCTGGCGATGGTGGTCATGCGCGGCCTGCGCCGTGCGCGTCTGCGGGTGCCGCAGGACATGTCGATACTCGGCTTCGACGGTCTCGCGATGGGCGAACTGCTCGCGCCGCCGCTGGCGAGCATCGGCACCCCCAATGGCGAGATCGGCCGCGCTGCGTGGCAACGTTTGATGGCGCGCATCAGCGGCGAATACGTCGGCCCGACGCTCGATCTCACGCTGCCGCACACGCTGCGACAAGGCGGCACGATCTCGGCCATCGCCACGGGCAGCGGCACGGCGCGCGCGAGCGCGTCGGGACGTGGCGTCACCGTCGGCGACACGCTCATCTAGTCATCTCAGCAGCCCCGTAAGACTTCGCCGATCCCGCCGCGCGTGCGCAAGCGCGCGGCGCGGCTCGCCAATACACCTCGCCCCGCACCGCATCCGCACAGGAGTTCCGACGTGATACGCCGCTTCGCCCTCGCCGCCAGCACGGCGCTCAGTCTCGTCTGCGCTGTGGCAGCCAGTTTCGCCGCGCCGACGCCCGCCCTCGCCGACGAAACCGCCATCTGCTACAACTGCCCGCCCGAATGGGCCGACTGGGCGAGCCAGATCCAGGCGATCCAGCGACAGACCGGCATCCGCGTGCCGTTCGACAACAAGAACTCGGGACAGTCGATCGCCCAATTGATGGCCGAGCAGAAAAGCCCGGTCGCCGATGTCGTCTATCTGGGCATTTCGTCGGCCTTCCAGGCGAAGGACAAGGGCGTGATCGCGCCGTACAAGCCCGCGCATTGGGACGACATTCCCGCCAATCTCAAGGACCCGCAGGGCTACTGGTTCGCGATCCATTCGGGCACGCTGGGCTTTTTCGTCAACAAGGACGCGCTCGACGGCAAGCCGGTGCCGCGCTCCTGGGCGGACCTGCTCAAGCCCGAATACAAAGGCATGATCGGCTACCTCGATCCGTCTAGCGCCTTCGTGGGCTACGCGGGCGCGGTGGCCGTGAATCTCGCGCTTGGCGGCACGCTCGACAACTTCCAGCCGGGCCTCACGTGGTTCAGCAAGCTCAAGGCCAACCAGCCGATCGTGCCGAAGCAGACCGCCTATGCGCGCGTGCTCTCCGGTGAGATTCCGATCCTGCTCGACTACGACTTCGACGCCTATCGCGCGAAGTACAAGGATCACGCCAATGTCGAATTCGTGATTCCCGCCGAAGGCACGATTTCCGTGCCCTACGTGATGAGCCTCGTGAAGAACGCGCCGCACGCGCAGAACGGCAAGAAGGTGCTGGATTTCGTGCTCTCGGATCAAGGCCAGAAGCTGTGGGCCAACGCCTATCTGCGCCCGGTGCGCGCGAGCGCGCTCTCGCCCGACGCCGCCGCGAAGTTCCTGCCCGCCAGCGACTATGCGCGCGCCAGGCCCGTCGATTTCGCGAAGATGGCGGGCCAGCAGCAGAGCTTCGGCGAGCGCTATCTGCAGGTGATGCACTAATTTCGCTTTTCGTTTCCCTCGCTCATGCACGACCTTACCTTTCCGCTGCGCTGGCGCGTGGCGCTCGTTGCGCCCGCGCTCGCGGTGTTTCTCGCCTTCTGGCTGCTGCCGATGGTGGCCCTCGTGCAGGTCAGCGCCGACGGCCATCTGATCGCGACTTATCGCGCACTCCTGACGAATAGCCGTTACATGACGAGCCTGCTGGAAACCGTGCTGCTTTCGGCGGCGGTGACGCTGGCGACACTCGTGCTTTCCACGATCTGTGGGCTGCTGCTCGCGCGCCGCGAATTCCCCGCGCGGCGCCTGCTGGTTGCGCTGCTCACCTTTCCGCTGGCATTCCCCGGCGTGGTGGTGGGCTTCATGGTCATCATGCTTGCGGGACGTCAGGGTTTGATCGGCGCGCTGGCGCTGCGTCTCGCGGGCGAGCGCTGGGTGTTCGCCTATTCGATGGCGGGCCTGTTCGTGGGCTATCTGTACTTCTCGATTCCGCGCGTGATCGTCACGGTGATGGCGAGCGCGAGCCAGCTCGACGCTTCGCTCGAAGAAGCGGCACGCTCGCTCGGTGCGTCGCCGTGGCGCGTGACGCGCGACGTGATCCTGCCCGCGCTTACGCCGGGCCTGATCGCCGCGGGCGCGGTGTGTTTCGCGACCGCGATGGGCGCATTCGGCACCGCCTTCACGCTGGCCACCGATATCGACGTCTTGCCGATGACGATCTACACCGAGTTCACGCTCAACGCCAACATGGTGACGGCGGCGGGTCTGTCGATCGTGCTCGGCGTGGTGACGTGGGCGGTGCTGACGCTTGCGCGCAGCCTTACGGGCGCGTCCGTCGCGGCAACGGCATGAATACGCTGCTCACCAGCAAAGCGCCGGACGCTTCCGGCACGCGGCGTCGCCTGGCGTTGCCTTCCACGCGCGCCTGGCTCGCCGCCGCGCAATGGTTCGTCACGCTCGCTACCTGCGCGTTTCTGGTCGTGCCCGTGGTGATGTCGATCGTCGCGGGCCTCACCGTGAACTACTTTCGCGGCGTCGCGAGCGGACTCACGCTGCGCTGGCTCGACGAGGTGTGGACGCAGTATCACGACTCCGTGTTCCTCTCGCTCGAAGTGGCGGCGGCTACGCTCGCGATCACGCTGATCGTCGGCGTACCGGCAGGCTACGCGCTCGCGCGCAGTCGCACGCGGCTCTCGCGCCTGATCGAAGAACTGCTCGTGATGCCCGTCGCGCTGCCGGGTCTCGCCTCTGCGCTTGCGCTGCTGGTGGTCTACGGCGGCTTCTCCGCGTTTCGCATGAGCGCAGCCTTCATCGTGGTCGGCCATGTGATTTTCACGCTGCCTTTTATGGTGCGGCCGGTTTCCGCCGTGTGCGCAGCGGCGGACCTGCGCACGCTGGAGGAAGGCGCGGCGAGTCTGGGCGCGAGTTTCGTGCAACGCTTTTTCACCATCGTGCTGCCCAACGCGCGGCCCGGCATTCTGGCGGGTGCGCTCGCGGTGCTGACGCTTTCGATCGGCGAATTCAACCTGACGTGGATGCTGCACACGCCCGACACGAAAACCCTGCCCGTCGGTCTCGCCGATACCTATGCATCGATGCGCATCGAGATCGGCAGCGCCTACACGATCCTCTTCTTCGTGATGACCATGCCGCTGCTGGTGGCCATGCAATGGCTCGGCGTACAGACGCCGGGCGCGGGTGCACGCAAGGCACAAAAAGCACACACGGCGCGAACGCATCAGGATGCCCAATGAAACTCGATTCGATGCCGATCACGCTCACGCAGTGCGGCAAAACCTTTCGCGGCACGCGCGTGCTGGAGCCGCTCGATCTCACCATCGGCGCGGGCGAAACCGTGGTGTTGCTCGGCCCTTCGGGCTGCGGCAAAACCACCACGCTGCGTCTGATCGCCGGTCTGGAAACGCCCGACGCGGGCGGCCAGGTGCGCTTCGGCGATGACGATGTCACCGCCCTGCCGATCGAACGCCGCAAGGTCGGCATGGTGTTCCAGAACTACGCGTTGTTCCCGAACCTCAACGTGCGCGGCAACATCGGCTACGGTCTGAAGATTGCGCGCGTGAGCGCCGACGCTGCGCGCGAGCGCGTGGACGAACTGCTCGCCATGATGCGGCTGGAAGCGCATGCCGATAAGCCCATCAGCCAGCTTTCGGGCGGCCAGCGCCAGCGCGTCGCGCTCGCCCGCGCGCTCGCACCGCGTCCGCGCGTGCTGCTGCTCGACGAGCCGCTTACCGCTCTCGATGCGCGTCTGCGCGACGCGCTGCGCGGCGAGATGAACACGCTGCTGCGCGAACTCGGCGTCACGACCGTCTACGTCACGCACGATCAGGCCGAGGCAATGGAACTGGGCGACCGCGTGGTCGTCATGAGCGCGGGCCGCATCGAGCAGATCGGCACGCCGCGCGAGATCTACTACCGGCCCGCCAGCCGGGCGGTCGCGCAGTTCGTCGGCACGCTCAACCGCATCGCAGGACAATGGCGCGATGGCGTGCTCGTCACCGCGGGCGGCACGCTGGCGCCACAGTCAGCGCCTTCGCACGGTCCAGCCGAACTCTTCTTCCGCCCCGAAGACGCCACGCTCGCCGATCCGGCGCACGCGCCGCTGCGCGGCGTGATCGAACAATCGACCTTCCTGGGCGAGCGCACGCGGCTCACCATCGGCGGCGCGGCTCCCGATGCGCTTTTCATCGACGTAGCGGGCCGCATCGAACTCGCGCGCGGCACGGCGGTGGGTATTGCCATCGCGCCGGAAGCGCTCATCGCGCTCGCGTAATTTTTACAATCGACTCGCTAACATCAAGCGGGCTACACCATCGAGGCCACCCATGCTGCTCGCACAAATCAGCGATCTGCACATCAAGGAACCGGGCGCGCTCGCCTATCGGCGCGTCGACACGGCTGCGCGGTTGACGCGCACCGTCGCGCGCCTGAACGCGCTCACGCCGCGCCCCGACGCGGTGATCGTGACCGGCGATCTGGTCGATCGCGGCCACGCCGACGAATATCGCCACCTCAAGGCGCTGCTGGCGCCGCTGGAGATGCCCTGCTGGCTGCTGATCGGCAATCACGACGGCCGCGAGGGATTGCGCGAAGTGTTCCCCGAGCGCGCCGAACTTCAAGCAGGCGGCGAATTCGTCCAGTACATCGCCGATCTCGGGCCGCTGCGCGTGATCGCGCTCGATTCGATGTCGCCGGGACAAAGCGGCGGCACGCTCTGCGAAGCGCGCCTGGCCTGGCTCGCGCAGCAACTCGACGCGGCGCGCGGGCGGCCCGTGATCGTCGCGCTGCATCATCCGCCCTTTGATTGCGGCATCGGCCATATGGACGCAATCCGGCTGAACGACCGCGCCGCGCGCGCGCTCGAAGCGCTCGTCGCCCAGCATCCGAACGTCGAGCGCGTGCTGTGCGGCCACGTGCACCGACCGATCTTCGTGCGCTTTGGCGGCACCATCGCGAGTGCGGTGCCCGCTCCGGCGCACCAGGTGACGCTCGATCTTTCGCCCGATGCGCCCTCCACCTTCACGCTGGAGCCGCCCGCGTTCGCCCTCCATCACTACGACGCGGCGCGTGGCATCGTGACCCATCACTGCTATGTCGATGACGCCGACGGTCCGTACCCGTTCCACGAGCCGTCGGGTGAACTGATCGCCTGACCATGACGGCCACGCGCGTTGCGTGGCCGTCGTCAGCACGATCTCGCGTGCTCCGGTATGATCGGCACGCCCGGCGCGGCCTTGTGTGCGATCCGGGCCGTTTTCCGCCCCCGGCGGGCCTCGCCCGCACTCGTGCCCTCGTGCCCATGTCCACCACACCCGATTCCGCATCCGCTGGCGAGAGCCAGTCGCTGCGCGGCCTGCTGCTTCTGCTCGCGACCATCGCGGGCATCTCGGTCGCGAACATTTACTACAACCAGCCGCTGCTCGACGATTTCCGCAAGACCTTCCCGTCTGGCGCGGCGTGGATCGGCGCAGTGCCCGCCTCGACCCAGCTCGGCTACGCCGCGGGCATGCTGCTGCTCGCACCGCTGGGCGACCGCTTCGACCGCCGCCGCATCATCCTCATGCAGATCGGCCTGCTGTGCATCGCGCTGCTCGCCGCCACTTTCGCGCCCTCGCTGCCCGTGCTGATCGGCGCGAGTCTGGCGATCGGCATTCTGTCAACCATCGCCCAGCAAGCCGTGCCGTTCTCGGCCGAACTCGCGCCGCCCGAAGGGCGCGGCCATGCGGTCGGCACCGTAATGAGCGGGCTGCTGCTCGGCATTCTGCTCGCGCGCACGGCGGCGGGCTTCGTCGGCCAGTACTTTGGCTGGCGTGCGGTGTTCGGCGCGTCCATCGTCGCGCTGCTCGCGCTCGCGGTGGTCATCGTCAAGAAACTGCCGAAGAGCCGGCCGACCTCGACGCTCGGCTACGGCAAGCTGATCGGCTCGATGTGGCATCTGGTAGTGGAATTGCGCGGCCTGCGCGAAGCGTCGGCAACCGGCGCGTGCCTGTTCGCGGCGTTCAGCCTGTTCTGGCCGGTGCTCACGCTGCTGCTCGCGGGCGAACCGTTCCATCTCGGGCCGCAGGTTGCGGGGCTGTTCGGCATTGTCGGCGCGGCGGGTGCGCTTGCCGCGCCGTGGGCAGGACGTTCCGCCGACAAGCGTGGGCCGCGCGCCGTCATCACCTTGTCGATTGCGCTGATCGCGCTGGCGTTCGTGATCTTCGCGTTCTCGGGCAAAAGCCTGATCGGGCTCGTGATCGGCGTGGTGGTGCTGGACGTGGGCGTTCAGGCCGCGCAGATCTCTAACCAGTCGCGTATTTATGCGCTGCGCCCGGAAGCGCGCAGCCGCGTGAATACGGTGTTCATGGTGTGCTACTTCATCGGCGGCGCGACCGGATCGGCCGTGGGCGCGGCCACATGGCACGCGTTCGGCTGGATCGGCGTGTGTGTGGCCGGACTGTGCTTCAGTGCGCTCGCGGCATGGATTCACTTCGCCACGCGCGAGCGGCTGGATGCGAGCGCGCAGGCGCTCTAGGCTGCGCGACCCGCTGGGCCGTAGCGATTAACGGCCTGAATCGAGCAGATCGGTCATATCGTCGGCGTGCTCTTCCTCCACGGCGAGGATCTCTTCAAAGATGCGTCGCGTGGTCGTATCGGTATCGCCGAGATACTGAATGATCGCGCGATAGCTCTCGATCGCAATCCGTTCGGCGATCAGGTTTTCGCGGATCATGTCGTGCAGATCCTTGCCCTCCTTGTACTCCGAATGCGAGCGTTCGCTCAGGTGCGCGGGCGCGAAATCCGGCTCGCCGCCCAGTTGCACGATGCGCGCGGCAAGCATGTCCGCGTGCTGTTGCTCCTCGTTGGCGTGCTCGAGAAATTCGGCGGCCACGGCCTCCGATTCGATCCCCTTCGCCATGAAATAGTGCCGCTTGTAGCGCAGCACGCACACCAGCTCGGTGGCGAGCGAATCGTTGAGCAGCTTCAGCACGGCCTCCCGGTCGGCGTTGTAGCTCGGCGTAACGGAACCCTGATCCAGATGGCGGCGCGCTTCTTCGCGCACGCGCTTCAGGTCGAACTCAAACGCAGCGTGTGACTTGGACATCTGACTCTCCTTCGGACTGTGGGGATGAGAATGGCAGAACGCGCCCGCGGCTATCCGCGCAGCACGCCTAGCAGCAAGGTGACGACGAACACCACGAGGAAGAGATAGAACAGGATTTTTGCGATTTCCGCCGCCCCTGCGGCGATCCCGGTAAAGCCGAACACAGCGGCAATGAGGGCGATCACAAAAAATACGATTGCGTAATGAAGCATGGCGTCATTCCTCCTTGTGGGCGGTGCGCAGACGACGTGATCGAACGTGCCCGCGCTTTCGTATGCGCCATGCCTTGAGCAAAGGGTGGTCCTGAGATGTTTTTCGGCGGGTGGCCGGAGGTCAGGCACGCCACGTGCTGTAGCAGGGTTTCCCTCTTATACGTGGAGAATTCCCTATGAAACGCCTGATTGCCTTGCTTCTCGTTGCCGCGTCGGCGGCGGGTCTGGCCGCTTGCAACACTGTTGCGGGCGCCGGTCAGGATATGTCCGCGGGCGGTCACGCCATCACGAACTCGGCTGAGCAAGCGAAATAAGCTGTTTGGTTGACGTGGTTTTGCGCATCCGGCGTCGGCCGCCTTTGTGATTTGCAGGGCGGACGGCGTCGGAGTGCGTTAAACAGGATGTGAAATCGCTTTAGCGAATGGCGAATGACGCGCGGAAAATAACTCAGCGTTCCAAAGGATTTGCTCTAGTTACGACGCACGCTTTCTGTCGTCGAAAACAAAAGACAGGCCGACACTGCCCAAAATCAGCACGGTCGCGATGACCGTCGCCTGCGTGATCGGCTCGCCCAGTGTGAGCGCGCCTAGCGCCACCGCCACGACCGGATTCACATACATGCAGCTACTCGCCACGAGCGGGCTGGTGTTACGAATCAGATAGCCGTAGGCCACATACGCGGCCATCGTGCCAATCAACATCAGATACGCGAATGCCACGAACGGCAGAAAATGCATCGTGCCCATGCGCTCGCCGGTGATCCACGCCACCATCGTCGATATCGCCCCGCCCAGCCCGATCTGCAGCGCGGTCGCGATAAAGAGATCCGCCGGCAGTTCGAGCCGCCCGGCCAGGTGTGCGCCGATCGCCCAGAACAACGCGCCGCCCAGGATCGCTAGACAGCCGCCCGCGGTGCCGCTCGCCCCGCCGCCATGGCTCAGAATCGCAATGCCGATCAGACCAAGCCCAACCGCTGCCCATTCGCCCTTTGCGATGCGCCGCCCGGCGGCCGCCGCGATCAGCGTGGCGAACAGCGGCACGGTCGCCACCATCACCGCAGCCGTGCCGGTTCCAACCGTGCGCATGCCATAGGCGAGCATGCCGCTCGACAGCCCGACGAGCATCGTGCCGACCACACCGGCATTGCGCACCTGCGTGAGCGTCGGCATCACGGGCCGCCGCCGCATCGCGAACACGAACAGGCCGATGCCCGCGAGCAGGTTGCGCAGCCCGGAGAGCAGCAACGGCGGAAACGACTCCAGCGCCACATGCACGCCGAGATAGGTCGATCCCCACACGAAGTAGACGACCGCCAGCGATAGCGCGACGCGCCCGCTTCGCGACTGCGGCAGTCGCACGCCGCGCACGAGCTGCCAGGATCGCGAGCCGAGTGCGCCAAGTGAGCGCAGCAGGCCAAGCAGATAGGGGCTGAGCGAAGAACGGGGCGGAGTCGTCATTGCGCCACCTGAAAGTTGTGGCAGCAGAAGGAGAACGGGAAGGCAAACCGCGAACGCCCCGCCAGACAGGGGACGGGACGGATGAAGCGCGACGGCATGATGGAGGCGGTCAGAGAAGGAAACGCAAGAGTAAGCGCACCAGAGCAACGCACGAGACGCCAGCGCATGAATTTGCAAGCGGTTCGCAAGCTGCCCGAAATACCCGAAGCGGGCGCCACGCATTATGCAACAAGGCGATTCGTTACGGACGCCGCGAGCGTGCTTTATGCGTGGGCGCGCTGCGTGCGCGCAACGGTCGCTAAAACGCGGATGCGCGCGTGTCGCGTCAAGACAAAATCCTGACGCTTTGTCTCATGCCGATCTGTCCTGCCGAGGGCTTATTGAGACCGTGTTAGGATGGCACATTCTTTCGAATTCATTACTTCATCGTGCTTCCGCTGCTCGTGCCCGCTGCCTCCCTTGCCCCGCGCTTCGCGCGCGGGGCGATGGCGCGCGCGTGCACGCCGCGACGCCTCGCCGGCCAGCCGAACCCGCTCGCCTTAGCCCGGCGTCCGCACTGAAACGCCCTCCTGTTCCGGAGCCGTTCAGTCGGGCTCCGGGCCGATCCCCTCCCCTTTTTTAAGGCCTTCGCAGGCCTTGTTTATCTGGATCGCAAGGAGAATCCCATGCCGAAAAAAATTCGCTACCTGACCGAGCTCGACCTCGCTCGCCTCGAAAAATGCGCCGCCGAACCGGGCGCGGCGCCCGCGCGCCAACTGATGCTCGACGAACTGCTCGAACGCGCCGAAATCGTCGATGGGCGCAAAGTCGCCGCCAACGTCGTGACCATGAATTCGCAGGTCACGCTCATGAGCGAGCGCACCGGGGAACCCGTGACCTGGACGGTCGTTTATCCCGCCAACGCGAGCGTCGATGAAGGCCGCCTGAACGTTTTTTCGCCCGCGGGCCTGGCGCTGCTCGGTGCGAAACGTGGCGACAAAGTGCGCTTTACGCCGCCCAGTGGCGAAATCGAAACGCTCAAAATCGATCGCATCCTGTTTCAGCCCGAAGCCGCCGACGACTTCGCGCTCTGACGCCCGCCGAGGCGAATCTCGCCTCGCAGCCACGCCCCTCGCACAACTTTTTCCCGAAAATTTTTCGACATTTTTCGCCGTAAAAGCGCGCGGGCTCCTATATGGGTCGCGCGCGCGACCGGCGCTTTTTCCTGCCACATCCGCCGCGCAAAGGCACTTGCCAGAGTGTCGCAGCGCGGTGTATCGTTTGGCCTGCTTACGCGGGGGTCCTGCGTCATGCGCCGCTTTGAACTCTTCACACGAATGTTCAGGCAGCGTATTTCGCGGGTGAGAAATACCCTTTGAACCTGATCTGGATAATGCCAGCGCAGGGAAGCGTCCGGACTTCGCTGCATTGCCCAGCATCACCCGCAGCACTCCTCATTGCGAGGTCCGTCCACGTTCCGTCTCGTCTCCTGCGAAGCCGTTGTTCCCACTTTGCATTGCCTGGAGAGAGACGCATGAACGCCAATCCCAAGTTCATTTCCGCCAACGCGCACGTCGACGAAGCCGCGATCGCGCCGCTGCCCAATTCCCGCAAGATCTACGTCACCGGCTCGCAGCCCGACATCCGCGTACCGATGCGCGAGATCACGCAGGCAGACACGCCCACGGGCTTTGGCGGCGAAAAGAATCCGCCGATCTACGTCTACGACACCTCGGGTCCGTACACCGATCCTGAAGCGAAGATCGACATCCGCGCCGGCCTGCCCGCCGTGCGCCAGGCGTGGATCGAAAAGCGCGACGACACCGAAGCGTTGCCGGGCCTCTCCTCGGACTACGGCCGCGAGCGCGCCGCCGATCCGGCCACGGCCGAACTGCGTTTCCCCGGCCTGCATCGCACGCCGCGCCGCGCGAAGAGTGGCAAGAACGTCACGCAGATGCACTACGCGCGTCAGGGCATCATCACGCCCGAGATGGAGTACATCGCGATCCGCGAAAACCAGCGCCGCGCCGAATACCTCGACAGCCTGAAAAACAGCGGCCCGAACGGCGCGAAGCTCGCCGCCATGATGGGCCGCCAGCATCCGGGCCAGGCGTTTGGCGCCGCCGCTTTTGGCAAGGACGCGCTCAAGGAAATCACGCCTGAATTCGTGCGCGAGGAAATCGCCCGCGGCCGCGCCATCATCCCCGCGAACATCAACCACCCGGAAAGCGAGCCGATGATCATCGGCCGCAACTTCCTCGTGAAGATCAACGCGAACATCGGCAATTCGGCGGTCACTTCGTCGATCGGCGAGGAAGTCGACAAGATGACGTGGGCGATCCGCTGGGGCGGCGACACGGTCATGGATCTGTCGACCGGCAAGCACATCCACGAAACGCGCGAGTGGATCATCCGCAATTCGCCGGTGCCGATCGGCACGGTGCCGATTTACCAGGCGCTCGAAAAGGTCAACGGCAAGGCGGAAGACCTCACCTGGGAAATTTTCCGCGACACGCTGATCGAGCAGGCCGAACAAGGCGTCGATTACTTCACGATCCATGCGGGCGTGCGTCTGCAATACGTGCCGCTGACCGCCAACCGCATGACGGGCATCGTCTCGCGCGGCGGCTCGATCATGGCCAAGTGGTGCCTCGCGCATCACAAGGAGTCCTTCATTTACGAGCATTTCGAAGATATCTGCGAAATCATGAAGGAATACGACGTGAGCTTTTCGCTCGGCGACGGCCTGCGCCCCGGCTCGATTTACGACGCCAACGACGAAGCGCAGCTCGGCGAACTGAAGACGCTGGGCGAGCTGACGCAGATCGCGTGGAAGCACGACGTGCAGGTGATGATCGAAGGCCCCGGCCACGTGCCGATGCAGCTCATCAAGGAAAACATGGACCTGCAGCTGGAATGGTGCGACGAAGCGCCGTTCTACACGCTCGGGCCGCTGACGACCGATATCGCGCCGGGCTACGATCACATCACCTCGGGTATCGGCGCGGCGATGATCGGCTGGTTCGGCACCGCGATGCTCTGCTACGTCACGCCGAAGGAGCATCTGGGCCTGCCTAACAAGGACGACGTGAAGGAAGGCATCATCACGTACAAGCTCGCGGCGCACGCGGCCGATCTGGCCAAGGGTCATCCGGGCGCGCAGGTGCGTGATAACGCCTTGTCGAAGGCGCGTTTCGAGTTCCGCTGGGAAGACCAGTTCAACATCGGTCTCGACCCGGACAAGGCGCGCGAGTTCCACGACGAAACGCTGCCCAAGGATTCGGCGAAAGTGGCGCACTTCTGCTCGATGTGCGGCCCGCACTTCTGCTCGATGAAGATCACGCAGGACGTGCGCGAGTTCGCAGCGAAGCAAGGCGTGAGCGACGACGAAGCCCTGAAGAAAGGCATGGAAGTGAAGGCCGTCGAGTTCATCAAGCAAGGCGCGGAAATTTATCAACGTCAGTAAGCGGCACTGAGAGCAGCGCGGCTGTTTCGCTGCGCTGCACGATGCCATCGCATCCGTGCGGCGCAGCGACAGACTGCGATATCGCAGCACAAATCCGCCGAAACATTTTCTAACGACTCCCACAACTCGCTGACAAGCGCACACACCCGGATACGGAACGGGTGGCTAGCATAGGTGTACTGGAGGTGCGGACCGGGCCTGATTTATGCGTCTTGTTCTGCACTGCATACCTTTCTAGCTGGAGTCGAAAATGAAATCGCTCGCTCATGCCCGTACCCTGCTTACCGTGACTGCGCTGGTTGCCGTGCTCGGCAGCCTGTCGGCTTGCGACAACATGTCCCGACGCGATCGCGACACCGCCATCGGCGCGGGTGTCGGCGGCGCAGCCGGTGCCGTGATCGGCGGCAGCGCGCTCTCGACCGTCGGCGGCGCAGCCGTTGGCGGCATCATCGGCAATCAGGTTGGCAAGTAAAAACGCTCGCTGCTCCGCGTAACGTTTTGCAACGCGCCGCTCTGCTCAACTGATGCCATTCTTGTCGAGAGAAAGCCGCTAACCGGAACAAGCAGTAACAAGCCGAAAGCGCACGAAACAGCAGGCAAACCGGCGTTCGCGCCGGCGTCAGAGAGGAAACGAAAAAACGCGGCGCATGCTCTTGCGAGAGCATGCGCCGCGTTTTCATGTGGGCGTACCATGGCGAAACCGGCGTGGCGTGATAGCCTGAATAGTCCGCCTGGAGTTGCCATGAAATCCCCGTTCCCCATCGATGCACTGCGCCGTCCGTTTCGTTGGGCGGCATCGGCAGGTGCAGCCGGCGCGCTGCTCGCGCTTGGCGGCTGCTATTACTACACCCCTTACGGTTATTCGCCGTACCCGCCGTACTATTACGCGACTGTGCCCGCTACCACTACGCAACAGGAAAGCGCAGTAGCCGTTGCAGGTTCAACAACGACGACCTATACGAACCCGCCAAGCCAGCGTCCGAACCCCGCGCCCGCCGCCGTCGCCGACGCGCAGTACCCCGGGCCGCTTTACCCCTCGCCGCCTGTTGCTGTCGCGGTGCCGGCCTACCCCGCTTATTACGGCTGGCCCGGTTACTACGCGTATCCGGCAACCTATCCCGCGTACTACGGCTATTCGGGCTGGGGCTGGGGTGCGCCAGCCGTCTCGCTTAGCGTCGGTTTCTGGGGCGGCGGGTACTGGGGACGGGGAGGCTATTGGGGCCACGGCGGCTACTGGGGTCACGGCTACGGCGGCTATGGTGGCTATGGTGGCCACTGGCACCGATAGTTCTTCCTGACGCCGTTGCGCCCGCACGACCGTACTTTCCCTGCTTGACGCTTGCGCACCATTTTCTATGCTGCAAGTGGGCATCGGGGATTGAAACACTGCCTTACTGAATAAGCCCTCCTCTGCGCGTTGTGTCCTGGCCTGTGTGCCGACCAGCGCGCTGCCTGCTTTAACGCTCGTTTTAACGCTCGTATTAACGCTCGTTTCACCGCCTGCATCGCCGCGCCCTGCCCGGCCCGCCACGCGCGTCTGCGCCTTGCGCCCGCGCACACAAGCGCGCCGATACGAACCAGCAGAAAGGAGACGCCATGTTCCATCAGCTGTTAACCCCTATCGGCAATTCGCTGCTTCTGTCTTTTCTCGTCGCTGTCCTGCCGATCGTCGTGGTGCTTCTCATGTTGGGCTGGGCGCGCCGGCCCGCGTGGCAGGCGTCGCTCGCGGGGCTGGTCGTAGGCCTGATAGTCGCGATCGCGGGCTGGCAGTTTCCGGTCAATCTGGCGATCAGCGCGGTGCTCAACGGCGTGGTCTTCGCGCTCTGGCCGGTGATGTGGATCGTCGTCACGGCCATCCTGCTCTACAACATCGCGCTGCGTTCGGGCCGCTTCGCGGCGTTCCGCATGTGGCTGCTCGACAATCTGCCTAACGACCGGCGCATCGTGCTGGTCGTCGTGGGCTTTTCATTCGGCGCGCTGTTCGAAGGCATCTCCGGCTTCGGTACGCCGATCGCCATCACGAGTTCGCTGCTCATCATGCTGGGCTTTCCGACACTCGAAGCGCTCACCTTCACGCTGATCTTCAACACCGCGCCGGTGGCATTCGGCGCGCTGGGCGTGCCGATCACCGTGCTCGGCGCGGTCACCCATCTGCCCGCCGACGTCCTCGGCCAGATGGTCGGCCGCCAGTTGCCGTTCTTCGCCCTGCTGCTGCCGTTCTACGTGATCGCGATCTATGCGGGCGTGGGCGGCATGCTGCGCATCTGGCCAGTGCTGCTGGTGTCAGGCGGCAGCTTCGCGCTCACGCAGTTCGTCACCGCGAACTTCGTCAACTACAGCCTCACCGACGTGCTGTCCTCTCTCGTTTCGCTGATCCTCACGATCCTCTTTCTGCGCGTCTGGAAGCCCGCGCCCGATGCGCGCTTCGAGATCCACGTCGATCGCGCGAAGGAAGTGCGCGGAAGCGTGACGGGCGCGCAGGGCTGGTATCCGTGGATCATCGTCGCGGCGGTCGTGATCATCTGGACCGTCGCCAAGGTGTTCGCCATCGGCGACATCAAGGTGCCGTGGCCCGGCTTGAACAAGGCCGTATTCATCACGCTCTACAAGGCGCCCTATGGTGCGGTGTGGGACTTCCAGCCGCTCGCAACCGGCACGGCGATTCTGGTCGCGGCCATCATCACGGCCTTCGTCGTGCGTCTGAAGGCCGCCGATTTCGGCGGCGCGGTCGTCGATACGTGGGTGCAGACGCGCATCGCCATCCTGACCGTGGCGACCATCGTCGGGCTCGCGTTTCTCATGAACTATTCGGGACTGACCTACACGCTGGGGCTGGGCGTGGCCTCGGTGGGCGCATTGTTCCCGCTGGTGTCGGCGTTCCTCGGCTGGGTTGCCGTGTTCCTCTCCGGCAGCGATACCTCGGGCAACGCACTGTTCGGCAATCTGCAGGTCGTGGCCGCGCAGCAACTCAACCTGAACCCCGTGCTGATGGCGGCCACCAACTCGTCGGGCGGCGTGATGGGCAAAATGATTTCGCCGCAGAACATCGCGACGGGCGTGGCGACCACCGAACTCAAAGGCCAGGAGGGCCACGTCTTCGCGCGCACCTTTAAGCATTCGATCCTGATGACGGTGCTGCTCGGTATTCTGGTGTGGCTGCAGCAGAACGTGCTGACGTGGATGATTCCGCCACACTGAGCGCCCACTTTGTAGCGCCATAAAGAAAAAACCCGCCGGCTAGCGCCAGGCGGGTTTTTTACTGGGGGTATCGCTCGTCGGAGAACTTAGTGCAGTTCTTCGACCACGAGGCCCATGATTTCGCGTGCGGGACGCGAGGAATCGATCTGGCCGCTGTCGTCCACCACCGCAACGCGGGTCTGGTTTTCGGTGACGGCGCGCACGTTGACCTTGTACTGCTTCGCGACCTTTTCCTTGCGACCGTGGAAGATCTGGTTCCAGAAGCCCTGCTCAGCCGAGGTCATGTCCTGCGGATCGACGTAGCGCACGTAGTAAATGCCCTTCGAGCGATCGCGGTCGTCCACCGTGAAGTTGGCACGGTCGAGCGCGAGGCCCACTCGCAGCCATGCGCGGTCATACGGCTCGCCCAGCGTCAGTTCGGTCGAGGTGTACTGACCCGATGCCCCGCCAGCCGCCGCACCCTTGGACGAACCCGTCGCCGCAGCGCTCTGGCCCACAGCTGCCGCGTTCTGCGCCGCGATAGCCGCCGCTGCCGCATCCGGCTTCGACGAAGTAGCGCTGGCGCCCTTCGCGCTGGCGTCGGCCTTGGCGTCGGCTTGCGCCGCCACCTGTGCGTCAGGCACGCCCGGCTTGGCGCGCGCGAGCGTCACCATCAGGCGCTTGAGGTATTCCTGTTCGAGCGCCGGATCGTTGGGCTTGGGCACCCACTTGCTGGTTTCGTTGTTGGTGCCCGAGAGCTGTTCGCTCAGGCCCTTCTGGCTGATGAACACGTACGTGCCGCCGGAAGGCGAGGTTTCCAGGCGCGTACGGTACTTGTTGCGCTCCGCCGTCACGTAGGAATTGCCCGTGGCCCACGACAGCGTATTGCGGATCAGGCCGTCGTTGATCTTCGGATGGGTTTCGTTCCAGTCGGTTTCCATCAGGCCCTTGTCGCGCTGATCGACCACCAGCAGGAAGCCTTGCTCCTGCCAGAAGCGACGAACCTGCGCCCAGACGTCGGCGGGCGTGCGGCTGTCGATGACAAGCCAGCTTTCCGTACCGTCACGCTGGATATGCATGCCCGGCACCTGCGGCAGCACTTCGCTGTTTTCGTCGGCGGCCGGCGCGGCAGCCTGCACCTGCTTGAGCGCGGACAGCGAGGTTTCGCCGCCTTGCGGGGGCAGCGAGCGCTGATCGGCGGTTTCGTCGAGCATGTTCGGCGGAACGGCCAGCGAGGACTGTTTCGCCTTTGCGTCGCTACGGTAATCGATCTTGCCCGGCGTCGGCGAACTGCAGCCGGCGACCAGCCCGCCCGCCATCAGGAGCGCAATCGCGCGTGCGGCAAGACGTTGATGAAAATCACTCATGTTCGGGTAATCCCTTCGGCTACGGCCACGGCCAGTGTGTGCGTGGATCAACCAGCCATTTTACCGGCGAGAGGGCGCTGTGTGCAAAAACCGGGGTTAGGTGAAGCGTTTCCGTGTGTTGCCGAGGTAAGGAGCCGGCACACGCGGCGCGCTCGCGAAGCCACGCCAGGCGCGAATGGAAAGCCGCCGCGTAACGTTCATCAACATTCTAAAGACGCTCCAAAAGCGGCTTCCATCGGACAAATCCTATTTCAGATCAATAACTTGGCGAAACACAGGCGGCGTGCGCGAATTTGTTCGAGACGTCATTTCTGTCACGCGTGACTTGCCAAGGCGACCCGGTGCTAATTTTTCCGAAAAATTCGAAATAAAAATTCGAAAAACGTCGCACGGAGAGCGTCATGACAACTAGCAGCCTCAAACAGGCGGGCCGCGCCGCGGCCCTCGCCTGCCTCGCTTCGGCTTTTGCCTCTGCGGCGATGCCCGCCTTTGGGGCGCTCGGCGATATCGGCGCCGCGGTTGCGTCGGCCAAGGGAGTGACAGCGACCACGCCCGTGAATAACGCCAGCAGCGCGGGCGCCGCGCAGTATCTGCTGAGCGGCGGCGCAGTGCGTGTGACGCAGTCCGTCGACGAAGGCGGCACGCGCCTGCGCGAATACGTCGCCACTGCAAACGGCCGGGTCTTTGCGTACACCTGGCAAGGTCCGTCGGCGCCGAATCTCTACACCTTGCTCGGCCGTTACGCCGACGACTACCAGAGCGGCGCGCTCGCGCTCCACGTCGCCGGACGCGACGGCCTGCACGCCGCACGCGTCGACACGCAGAGCGTGATCGTCGAATCCGGCGGCCTGATGGGCAGCTATATCGGCCGGGCGTGGCTGCCCGACGCCCTGCCCGCCGGCATCACCGAAGGAGACCTGCGATGAGCGCGCGCCTTGCGCTGCTCGCGGGCGTACTGGCGTGGACGCTGTCGGCGTGCGGTGGCGGCAGCGGCGGCGGATCGGCATCCGGCGCGGCGACGCCCGCCAGCACCCCGGCTGCCAGCGCGCCTTCGGCATCCGGCGCTAGCAACGGCAGCGGATCGACCAGTTCCGCGCCATCGTCGACGACCGCGACCACCGGCACCGTGGCCCAGTCCACCACGCCGAATGTGCTGCCGGTCACGGTCGCTTCGACGCCCACATCGACCCGCAATATGCTGGTGGCGAGCGTCACGGTCTGCGTGCCCGGCACGAGCACCTGCGCGACCGTCGACAACGTGCAGGTCGACACCGGTTCGCAGGGCTTGCGCCTGCTGGCCTCGGCGTTGCCCGCGGGGTTCGCGCTGCCGGCCGTCGCGGCGGGCGGCGGCAGCGACCCGGCCGGCTCGTGCGCCGCCTTCGGCTCTGGCTACACATGGGGCGCGGTGCGCAGCGCGGACGTCAAACTCGCGGGCGAAGTCGCCGCTGCCCTGCCGATCCAGCTGATCGCCGACCCATCGGTGCCGACCACGCCGAGCGCCTGCAAGAGCTTTGGCCTCGCCATGCTGAACGGCACAGCGCTACGCTCGAACGGCATTCTCGGCGTGGGACCGTTCAGCGCCGATTGCGGCGCGGCCTGCGTGAACGGCCCGAACAGTTCGTGGTACTACGCGTGCCCATCGGGCAACTGCACGCCCAGCACCCAGCCGCTCGCGCAGCAGATCAGCAATCCGGTGGCGGCGTTTGCCACCGATAACAACGGCGTCGTGATCGACCTGCCCGCCATCGGCAGCACGGGCGAGAGCAACGTGAGCGGCTCGCTGATCTTCGGCATCGGCTCGCAGGCCAACAATGGGCTGGGCAGCGCGACCGTGCTGCGCGGCAATTCGGTGACGGGTTTTGTGTCGACCACCACCTCGGACGGCACGGTCTATTCGCAGAGCTATATCGACAGCGGCTCGAACGGCTTTTTCTTCGCCAATTCGACGCTCACGCGCTGCGGCGTGTGGTTCTGTCCGGGTTCCCCGCAAAGTCTCGGGGCGACGCTCAAGGGCGTGGATGGGGTCTCGGCGAGCACGTCCTTGTCGGTGGCGAACGCAACGTCGCTCTTTGCCACCGGCAACTGGGCGTTCAACGATCTCGCGGGCTATAACGGCAGCGCGTTCGGCTGGGGGCTGCCATTCTTTTTCGGACGGCGCGTGTACACCGCGATCCAGGCGCAGACGACGCCCGCGGGCGCGGGGCCGTACTACGCGTTCTGAGCGGATTTACTCGGCTTGAGCGTCCGAGGCGGGCGTGGTTTTCGCCAACGCCGCGGGCGCGAGCCAGTGGAAAGACGTCAGCGCGCCGGTGCGATCGTAGGTACATTCGGCCGCAGTTTGCGGCGGCGGCGCCTTATGCAGGCCGAGCCTGGCGGCGAGGATCGCGATCGGCGTGGTGGGCTTGGGCTCGTTCGCCTGCGGCGCGGAAGCCGCCGTTGTCACGCTAACGGCAGATGCGGCCGATGCACCCGATGCACCCGCGGCAAACGTGGCGTGCTGCTTCGCGCCCGCGCTGGATGCCGGCGATGCCGGTGAAGCCGCCGTCGCAGCCGATGCGGACGACGCCGCAGCGACGCCGGAAGCCGGCGCGCTCTCGACCGGCACCATGCCGCGTTCGAGTTGCCCTTCGATCACGACGCGCTGGCCGCGATACGCCACCGCCGTATGCGTCACCGAAAGATCGCCCAGCGAAGCATGGGCGAGCCGTGCGCGCATCTCCTGTTCGCAGGCGCTGGGGTTCTGGTACTGCGCAACGCAGCCCGCGAGCAGGGTGACGCCGGCCGCGAGGCCGACAAGACAGGCATTCCGTTTCTTCATCGCTCTTGTCGCTGTATCTGCTGTAGTCGCGCGTGGCGCGCACTTAGGTTTTCAGGCTGCGGCAATTGTAGCTTACGGGCCGGCTCAGCCCGGTTCCCGCTGGATTGCCGGGCAGCCCGGCGCGCGCGCCTGCTATCATCGCCGCTGTATATCCGTACAGTGCCGCGCGTGCTCCCCGACTCCCCCGATCCGTTCTATTACCTGGCGAATTTCGAGCGCGCGCTCGGCTGGCTCGACGCGCGCTGCGCCGACCTGTTCGACGCCGCCGAGCAACGCTTCGCGCGCGGCTTCGGCGCACTGCCGCGCGCCTCCCGGGCGCTGTTCGTGCGGATGCTGATGCGCAAGGGGCCGCAGTTTCGCGCCAGCAAGCTCGACTACGCTGAAATCGGCTGCCCGCGCGCGGCGGCCTCGCCATTGATCGAGGCGGGCTGGCTCGAAGGCGCGCCGGTGCTCGCATTCGACGAACTCGCCGCGCTCGTCACGCGGCCCGAATTGCAGACGCTCGCCACACGACTCGTGGCCGGGGCGCACGAAAGAACAGCGCAATGGGACGCGCTCCATGCGCTCAACCTGCGCACCGCCACGCGCGCGGCGATGTTCGACGCACTGGATGCAGCCGCCCCGTGCGCGCGCGAATGGGAGAAGTGGTTTCCGCACTCGGCGGACACCGTGTTCGACTTCTCCGCCGCAGCGCCCTTGTGCGAACGGTTGCGCCTGATGTTCTTCGGCAACCTGCGGCAGGACTGGAGCGAATTCGTGCTGGCCGATCTGGGCGTCTACCGCTACGAGCCGGTTCCGCTCGACGGTGCTTCACGCGCCTTCCAGCAGCGCGCCGATATCGATGCCTATCTGGCTTTGCGCGATTGCCGCGAAGCCTTCGACCTCGCGCCCGAGGATCAGCATGCCGGGGTCCTTGCCGCCGCGCTCGATGTGCTCGACGCCCTCGCTGCGCACACCCATCCCAACGCCTGGCTGCGCGCGCGTCATGACCGCGTGCGCCACGCGGCAGGCCAGGCGGCCGAACGGCTGGGCGACGCCGCGCTCGCGCTGCGCGCGTATCTGGACAGCGGCCACCCCGAATCGCGCTATCGCCGCGTGCGCGTACTGGAGCAACTGGGTCGGCGGGACGACGCCTGCGCCCTCGCCCTGACGATCGTCGCCGCGCCCATCAACGAAGAAGAAGCCCAGCGCGCCGCGCGCACGCTCGGCCGCCTGACGCGCCAACGGGCGAAGTCGCAATCCGCCGACACCACCGCAACCCACGCGCTGATCGAACTCACGCTGCCCGCAGCCCACGCCCATCTGCGCGTGGAAGAAGCGTCGCGGCTCGCGCTCGCCAGCGCTGAAGCGCCCGTGTTCTACGTCGAAAACACGCTGATAACCGGCCTCTTCGGGCTGTTGTGCTGGCCGGCGCTGTTTGCGCCGCTGCCCGGCGCGTTCTTCCACCCGTTCCAGCGCGGCCCAGCCGATCTGCACGCCGCCGATTTCGTCACGCGTCGCGATGCGCTGTTCGCCGCCTGCCTCGCCGAACTCGACAGCGGCACGTATCGCGCCACCATCGAGCAGCGTTTCGCCGATAAATACGGCACGCAGTCGCCCTTCGTCGCGTGGGGCGCACTCGACGAAACCTTGCTGGCGCTGGCGCTCGACTGCTTTCCCGCCGCGCACCTGCGGCTGTGGTTCGAGCGTCTGCTGCGCGAACCGGCCGCAAACCGCTCGGGCCTGCCCGACCTCGTGCGCTTCTGGCCGCGCGAGCGCCGCTACGAACTGCTCGAAGTGAAAGGCCCCGGCGACCGGTTGCAGGACAACCAGCGCCGCTGGCTCGCCTACTGCGCCGCGCACGGCATGCCAGTGACGGTGTTGCAGGCGCGTTGGGAAACGCTCGAACACGCGCAACTGGCAGCGACGCCATGACGTACACCGTCGCCGTGCGCACGCTCTGCGAGTTCACCGCCAAACGCGGCGACCTCGATCTGCGTTTCACGCCCTCACCCGATGCGAGCGAAGGCCGCGCGGGACACGCCGCCATCGCCGCGCGTCGTCCCGCCGGCTATGAAACGGAAATCGCGCTGAGCGGCACGTTCGGCGCGCTCACGGTCCGCGGTCGCGCCGACGGCTACGATCCCGCCCGTCAGCGCCTGGAGGAATTCAAGACCTATCGCGGCGATCTCGACGCCATGCGCGAAAACCAGCGCGCGCTGCACTGGGCGCAACTGCGCGTCTACGGCGCACTGATGTGCGAGCAGCTTGGCCTCGACGCCCTCGAACTCGCGCTGGTGTACTACGAGATCGCAACGGGCCGCGAAACCGCGCTCGTCGAACACGCCAGCGCCCAGCAACTGCGCGCCGGGTTCGAAGCGCAATGCACGCGCTTCGTCGCCTGGGCCGAACAGGAAAGCGCCCACCGCACGGCGCGCGATGCGGCGCTCGGGGAATTGCGCCTGCCGCACGCGACGTTCCGCCAGGGCCAGCGCGATCTCGCCGAAGCAGTCTGGCGCGCCGCCACCCAGGGCCGCTGCCTGCTGGCGCAAGCGCCCACCGGCATCGGCAAAACCATCGGCACGCTGTTCCCGCAGTTAAAGGCCTGCGCGCGCGGCAGCATCGACAAGGTACTGTTTCTCAGCGCGAAAAGCCCAGGGCGGCAACTCGCGCTCGATGCCCTCGATACGCTCGCCGATGCGCATGCGAAGGACAACGCAGTGCTTCCCTTGCGCGTGCTCGAACTCGTGGCGCGCGACAAGGCCTGCGAGCATCCGGAGCTCGCCTGTCACGGCCAGTCGTGCCCGCTCGCGCGCGGCTTCTACGACCGGCTGCCCGCCGCACGCGCCGCCGCGCTCGCGCGCGTCAATCTCAAGCGCGAGACCTTGCGCGAGGTCGCCAGCGAGCACGCCGTCTGCCCGTACTACCTCGGCCAGGAACTGGCGCGCTGGAGCGACGTGATCGTCGGCGACTACAACTATTATTTCGACGTGAGCGCCATGCTGTTCATGCTCGGCGCACACAATCAATGGCGCATGAGCCTGCTTGTCGACGAGGCGCACAATCTGCCGGAGCGCGCCCGCGCGATGTATTCCGCCGAACTGGTGCAGACGCGCGTGGACGCCGTGCGCCGCGCCGCCAGCGCGCCGGTCAAACGCGCCCTCACGCGTCTCGCCCGCCAATGGAATGCGCAGAACGCGCTGTCGCCCAACGCATGGCGTGCGAGCGACGCGTTGCCCGATGGACTGGTGCCCGCGCTCGGCGACGTGATTGCCGCCATCGGCGATCAACTGGCCGAACCCGCGCTCGTGCGCGACGCCGAACTCGAACGCTTTTATTTCGACGCGCTGCATTTCGTGCGGCTTGCCGAACGCTTTGACGAGCAGTCGATGTTCGACGTCACCCCTATCGCCGGCACCCAGGCGAAACGCACCCGCTCGACGCTGTGCATCCGCAATCTCGTGCCCGCCAACGCCCTGCGCCCGCGCGTAGCTGCCGCGCACAGCGTGACGCTCTTTTCAGCCACGCTCGCGCCCGCCCACTATTACGCCGATATGCTCGGACTGCCCGCCAACACCGTGCAGGTGGAAATCGGCACGCCATTTCGCGCCGAGCAGCTCGACGTGCAGATCGCGCGCGATATCTCGACGCGCTACAAGGATCGCGCGCGCTCGCTCGATACGCTCGTCGAGCGTGTGGCGCGCCAGTACGCGGAGCGGCCCGGCAACTATCTGTGCTTCTTCAGCAGCTACGACTATCTCCAGCAGGCCGCCGATGTATTCGTCGCGCGCCATCCGCACATCGACACCTGGATGCAGTCGCGCACGATGGACGAAGCGCAGCAACAAGGCTTCGTGGCGCGTTTCGTGGAAGGCGGCAGCGGGATCGGCTTTGCGGTGCTTGGCGGCGCGTTTGGCGAAGGCATCGACCTGCCGGGCACGCGCCTGATCGGCACGTTTATCGCGACGCTGGGCATGCCGCAGGTGAATCCCGTCAACGAAGCGATGCGCGAGCGCATGCAAACGCTGTATGGCGCGGGTTTTGACTACACCTATCTGATTCCTGGCCTGCGCAAGGTCGTACAAGCGGCGGGCCGCGTGATACGCAGCGAGGCGGATAACGGCGTGGTGCATCTGCTCGACGACCGTTTCGCGCGGCCTGACGTGCGCGCCTTGCTGCCTACGTGGTGGGACGTTTCGTGAAGCGCGATTTAAAGCACGATTGATACGGATTCCATATCAATCGCGCTCCGTCTAGCTTCCTCTATCACGCCGACTTCGACTTGCCCCCACCCTTGCCATTCTTCTTCGATGCAGGCGGCGGTGGCGGCGGATCGCCTTCGAGATCGTCAGCGGCGATTTCCGGCGCGATCTCCTTCACGTCGGGCTTCGCGCTTTTACCTTTCTTCGCAGACTTCGCCTCCGGAATATCGGCAGGCACGGCGGTCTTGTCGATGGTCACTTCGTCGTTGGCCTTGTCGTAGCCGATCTCCACCGTATCGCCCGTTTGCAGCGCATCGCCCAGAATCTCCTTGGCGAGCCGCGTCTCCACTTCCTGGCGAATCTGCCGCTTCAATTCGCGTGCGCCGAATTCCGGCTGATAACCGGCTTCGACCAGATGTTCGACCAGCGCATCGCTCATCTTGAGCGTGATGCCTTGCGCCGCCGCAGTACGCGTCACGCGGTCGAGCTGGATCTGCACGATATTGCGGATGTTGTCCTTCGACAGCGCATGGAACACGATGATTTCGTCGATGCGATTAAGGAACTCGGGCCGGAAATGCCCCTTGAGCACCTTCATCAGTTCCCCGCGCACTTCCTTGTCGCTCTTGCGCTTGTCTTCGGGCTGCTCCAGGTTCTCCATGATGATCGACGCGCCCAGATTGCTGGTCGCGATGATGATCGTGTTGCTGAAATCGACTACGCGGCCCTTGCCGTCCGTGAGCCGCCCGTCGTCGAATACCTGCAGCAGCACGTTATAGACGTCCGGATGCGCCTTCTCGATTTCGTCGAGCAGGATCACGCTGTACGGGCGACGCCGCACGCGCTCGGTCAATTGGCCGCCTTCGTCATAACCCACGTATCCCGGCGGCGCGCCAATCAAGCGCGCGACCGCATGGCGCTCCATATACTCGCTCATATCGATGCGGATAATGGCCTGCTCGTCGCCGAAAACGGTTTCCGCAAGCGCCTTCGCAAGTTCGGTCTTGCCCACGCCCGTCGGCCCGAGAAACAGGAAGGTCGCAATCGGCCGATGCTCCTGACCCAGACCCGCGCGCGACAGCCGCACGGCGTCGCTCACGGCCACCACGGCGTCGCTCTGCCCCACCACGCGCTCGCGCAGCTTGTCTTCCATCTTGAGCAGCTTCTGGCGTTCTTCCTGTGTGAGGTCGGCGACCGGAATGCCGGTGAGCCGCGAGACCACTTCGGCAATCGACGCGACCGTCACTTCCAGCGTCTCCGAACCGGTCTTGCGCTGCCAGGCTTCCGTGAGTTCTTCGAGCTTCGCCTGTTTGTCCTTGATGCGTTCTTCGAAATTCTTGGCCTCGTCATAGCGCTTGCGCGAGGACGCGTAATCCTGCTCGCGCTTGAGTTGCGCGATTTCCGCTTCGAGCTCCTGAATATCGGCCGGTCGCGAGGTCGCGCCGATGCGCACGCGGGCAGCCGCCTGGTCGATCAGATCGATCGCCTTGTCGGGCAGGAAACGCGAAGTGATATAGCGGTCCGATAGCTCCGCGGCGGCCACGAAGGCATCGTCGGCGAACGTGACCTGATGGTGCGCTTCCAGCTTGTCGCGCAGGCCGCGCAGGATCACGATGGTTTGCTCGACCGTCGGCTCCGGCACCAGCACGGGCTGGAAGCGCCGTTCGAGCGCGGCGTCTTTCTCGATGTACTTCTGATACTCATTAAGCGTGGTCGCGCCGATCAGGCTCAGTTCGCCACGCGCAAGCGCCGGCTTGAGCACATTGGCGATGTCGAGTCCGCCCTCGCCGCCGCCCTGCCCCGCGCCCACGATCGTGTGCAACTCGTCGATAAAGAGAATCAGCTCGTCGTGTTTGGCCGTCACTTCGTCGATCAACTGCTTGGCGCGCTCTTCGAATTCGCCGCGATACTTCGCGCCCGCCACCATCGAATTGATATTCACTTCCACGAGCCGCTTGCCGCGCAGCACTTCCGGCACATCGCCATTGACGATGCGCTGCGCCAGGCCTTCGACGATGGCGGTCTTGCCCACACCCGGCTCGCCGATCAGCACCGGATTGTTCTTCTTGCGACGCGCCAGCACTTCAATCGTGCTTTCGATTTCCTGCGCGCGGCCCAGCACCGGGTCGAGCTTGCCCTGACGCGCCATGGCCGTGAGATCGCGGCCAAACTTGTCGAGCGTGGGCGTGTTCGTGGGCGCATCCACCCGCCCATCTTCCGCGCCCTTGCCCACCACTTTCACGACCTTCTGGCGCAACGCCTCGGGCGTCACACCGTATTTCTTCAGCAGCGTGCCCGCGATGCTGTCCGGCACCGAGGCAAGGCCAATCAGCAAATGCTCGGGGCCAACGTAAGAGTGGCCCAGATCGCGCGACGCCTGAAACGCGAACTGGAACGCCTTCTTCAGCCGCGGCGATATCGTCATCTTGTCGATGGGCGCGTCGGGCTCCGCTTTGCCCTTTTGCGCGTGCTGATCGATATACGCCTTGATGTCCTGCGGCGACAGCTTCAGTTCCTTGAGCAGCGCCGCGCAAACGTCGGTGTCGGCCAGCACGTAAAGCAGATGTTCCGTATCGAGTTCGGTGCGCTGCAGTTCGTGCGCCTTTTCTGCGGCGCGCTGCAGGATTTCCAGCGTCTGTTCGCTGAATGCGTCGGTGGCGTCGACCGATTCGCGCGGGACTTCGGCGGCGAAGCTCATGTCATCGTCATCGTCGTCATCGCCGTGAGCGTGTTCGTGATCGCCGCCGAAGAAGCGCGACAGACCGCCGCCGCCCAGCAACGAATCGAACGGATTCATCATGCTCTGATGGCGCATCAATTGCCGGTAGTCGTAGTCGCAGATCGACATCGATTTGCGCTGGCCGTTTTGCACCACGGTCACGCGCGCGACGGCGGGCCGCGTATTGCAGATCTCGCAGAGAGTAGGCATGGTCGACTCGTCTCCAGTTCGGCGCCGTTTCGCGGCGTGCGAGACGGCACGGCGCATCGCGGGATGCGTCGGAAATGTGACAGGCGGCAGCGCGTCGCACAGATGGAAGCCGGTACCGGCTCATCGATACTGATCGAAACGACTACGCGGATTGCGCGAAACGTGCGACGCCGCGGCGGGCGGTAGTGGCTGCGGCGGCATGATGTAAAACATGCGCCGGTGGCACACGACGAATCGATTGTGGCAGGAATCGGAACGTCGCGTACCGAACGTGCAAGGCACAATTTGTGCGCACAGCGCGGCGTTTTCGTTCGTGAAGCGCGAGAAGAAAACGGGCGGGATGAGCATCCCGCCCGAAGTGCGCGCGAGCCCGCGCGCGAGGAGAACAACCCGGATTGCACAGGCGACTACATCAGATGAAAGTCGCGAGGTTTGCTATCTTCAGCGCCGGTTCGAACCCGACACCACGTCGACCCACACGGCGAGCACCAGGATGCCGCCCTTCACGATCATCTGCCAGTAGGCGTCGACATCGAGCATCGACATGCCGTTGTCGAGGCTTGCCATCACGAGCGCGCCGATCAGCGCGCCATACACGGTGCCCGAACCGCCGCGCATCGACGTGCCGCCGATAAAGCACGCCGCGATCGCATCGAGTTCGCCCATCGTCCCCGCCGAGGGCGATCCCGCCGCGAGCCGCGCAGTGTTGACCATGCCCGCGACCGCGCACATCAGGCCCATCAGCGCGAAAATCGCCAGCTTCACGCGGTTGGTGTTGACGCCCGAAAGACGCGTGGCTTCGAGGTTGGAGCCGACCGCGTAAATGCGGCGGCCAAATACGGTTTGCGTGGCAATCCACGTGAAGATGCCGAGCAACGCTAGCAGCAACAGCACCGGCACGGGAATGCCGCCGTAGCTGTCGAGCATCAGCACAAAGGCCAGTACGATCGCGCCCGCGCCGACGATCTTCACCCCGTCCTGCCAGAGCGGCACCACGCTCAACTGATAGCGGCGACGATTCGCGCGCTGGCGTACTGTCAGCACGGCGAGCAGCACGAACAGCGCGAAGGCCAGCACGTCGCCCGCGATACGCGGCAGATAGCCCTGACCGATAAATACAAAGGAATCCGAAACAGGGGCAATCGTCGATCCGCCCGTGATGCCGAGCAGCACCCCGCGAAACGCCAGCATGCCGCCCAGCCCTACGATGAACGACGGCACGCGCCGGTAGGTGGACCACCAGCCGTTGAATAGTCCCACCAGCACCCCGAGCGCGAGCACCACCGGCACCGTCACGCCGATCGGCCAATGTCGGTTGACGTCGAGAATCGCTGCGACGCCGCCGAGCAAACCCAGCAGCGAGCCAACCGAAAGGTCGATCTCGCCCGCGATGATGACGAACACCATCCCGCACGCCAGCATGCCGGTAATCGACATCTGCCGCAGCAGGTTCGAGACGTTGCGCGGCGTGACGAACGCGCCGTGCGTGAGCACCGAGAAGAACACCCAGATGGCGGCCACGGCCAGCAACAGGGCAAGAATCTTGTAGCGCGCGAACAGTTGCTGGAAACGCCTGCCGAAGCCGTTTCGGCCGGCCAGCTGGTCTTCGCGCGCGCCTTGAGTCGTGACGTCGGGGGTCATGCTGCACTCGCTGAAAGAGTTTGAGCGCGCGCGTTCTGGATCGCGGCGCCAAGAATGTGTTCCTGCGTCAGGCCGTCGTTGACGAAATCGCCGCGCACTTCGCCTTCGCCAATCACCAGCACGCGATCGCTGATGCCCAGCACTTCCGGTAATTCGGACGACACCATGACGATCGCCACACCGCGTTTGGCGAGCTGGAACACGAGCTTGTAGATTTCGTATTTCGCGCCGACATCGACGCCACGAGTGGGTTCGTCGAGGATCAGCACTTTCGGCTCGGTCAGGAGCATCTTGGTCAGCACGGCCTTCTGCTGATTGCCGCCGGAAAGGCTCGCGATGGACAGCATGGGATTGGCCGCGCGCACGGAAAGACGCTGCATTTCCGTGCGGATCGTGTCGAGTTCCGCAGCGGCATCGATGCGGCCATGTTTCGCAAAACGTTCCAGCACCGACAGCGTGATGTTGTGGCCCACGCCCAGTTGCGGCACGATGCCGTGGCGCTTGCGATCCTCGGGCACCATCGCGATACCGGCGCGGATCGCATCAAGCGGCGCGCGAATCTTGAGCGGCTTGCCTTCGAGCAGCACACTCGCCGTGCAGTTGCCGTCGTACGCGCCGAAAATCGCCTGCATGGTTTCCGTGCGCCCCGCGCCCACCAGTCCCGCCACGCCGAGAATCTCGCCGCGCCTGACTGCAAACGACACGTCGTTCACGCGCTTGCGACGCGGATTCGTCACGTCGTAGCAGGTCACGTTACGCGCCTCGAACACCACTTCGCCGATTTCGTGCGGCTCGCGCGGAAAGAGGTTCTTGATCTCGCGCCCCACCATCATGGCGATGATGCGGTCGGTGCTGAGCGACGCCATCGGCTCGGTCGCCACATGACGGCCATCGCGGATCACGCTGACCGTATCGCACACGGCTTCGACTTCGTCGAGCTTGTGCGAAATGTAGACGCACGCCACGCCGCGCCGTTTCAGGTCGCGCACGATGTCGAGCAGGATTTTCGTTTCCGCCGCCGTCAACGACGAAGACGGTTCATCGAGGATCAGCAGCTTCGCGCGCTTGTTCAGCGCCTTGGCGATCTCGATGAGTTGCTGGTGGCCGCCGCCGTAGTTCATCACCGGCTGCGCGACGTTGATCGCGTCGATGTTCAGTTCGCACAGCAGTTCGTCGGCGCGCTGATACATCGCCGCGTAATTCATGCGGCCGCCCGGCAAAGTGATTTCGTTGCCGAGAAAAATGTTCTCCGCTACCGAAAGCTCGGGCACCAGCATCAATTCCTGATGGATGATGACGATGCCGGCGCGCTCCGTATCGCGCACGCTGTGCGCTTCGAGCGGCGCGCCTTCCCAGCGGATTTCGCCGCTCCAGGTGCCGTGCGGATAGACGCCCGAAAGCACCTTCATCAGCGTGGATTTGCCCGCGCCGTTCTCGCCGCACAGGCCCACGCATTCGCCGGGCCGCACGGTGAGATCGATGCCGTCGAGCGCTTTTACGCCCGCGAAGGATTTGACGATGCCGCGCATCGTCAGCAAGGGTTCGGTCATACGCTTGTTTGCCCGCGTTGAAGGCCCGCGCACGAAGCAGGTTTCGCGCGCGGGCCGCCGGATTGCTGGACTTGCCGTGCCGGGATTACTGGCTGGCGAGCTGAGCCTGCGTATAGAAGCCGTCCTTGACGACGATATCCGCGTTGCTCTTCGTGAGCAGCGTCGGCTGCAACAGCACGGTGTCGACCTTCTTCTTGCCGTTGTCGTACTGCGCGTTATACGACGGCTTCTGCCCCTTCGCGAGATCGACGGCGAGTTTGGCCGCTTCGCCCGCGATCAGCTTGAGCGGCTTGTAGACCGTCATGGTCTGCGTGCCGGCCATCACGCGCTTGACCGCCGCGAGATCGGCGTCCTGGCCCGAAACCGGCACCTTGCCCGCGAGATGCTGCGCGGCCAGCGCCTGGATCGCGCCGCCTGCCGTGCCGTCGTTCGAAGCCACGATCGCGTCGATCTTGTTGTTGTTCGCCGTGAGCGCGTCTTCCGTGATGCGCAGCGCCGTGGATGCGCTCCACTCCGGCACCCACTGCTGGCCCACCACCTTGATGTCGCCGCGATCGATGGCGGGCTTTAGAACCTTCAGTTGTCCTTCACGTAGCATCTTGGCGTTGTTGTCCGTCGGCGCACCGCCCAGCAGGAAGTAGTTGCCCTTCGGCTGCGCATTGAACACGCCCTGCGCCTGCAGTTCGCCCACCTTTTCGTTGTCGAAGGAGATGTAGGCATCGACATCGGCATCCAGAATCAGGCGGTCGTAGGAGACCACCTTGATGCCCGCCTTCTTCGCTTCCGCCACCACGTTGCCCAGCGTTTTCGAATTGAACGGCACGATCACGATCACGTCGACGCCGCGCGAAATGAGGTTTTCGATCTGCGAAATCTGCCGCTCTTCGCTGGCGTCGGCCGATTGCACCGAGACCTTCGCGCCCATTTTCTCGGCGGCGGCGACAAAGTAATCGCGATCGCGCGACCAGCGCTCCACGCGCAGATCGTCGATGCAGAAGCCGATTTCCGGATGGTCCTTGCTTGCATGCGCGAGCGGCGCGGCCAGCGACAGGCTGGCGAGCACGGCGCCGCAAACCAGCGAACCCAGAACCGAACGACGTTTGGCGAACTTCATGTCTCCACTCCTCGTGTTATCGCGCGCTAGCCGGGCGAAGCGCGGCAGCAGCGCGTCGTTGCGTTATTGAATGGCATTGCGAATTTCGGTAGTACGCGGTGGTGCGGTAATGCGGCGCGCACGTGCCCACGCGCGCCAGCAAAGACGTGGCGGCGCGGCGTCGTGTGCGGTACGGCTTTGGACTGCGGTATTACGGGTCTTGCGATTCAGCCGTTATTCAGGCGCTTTCGCCGAATACCGGTTGCAGCGCGCGATAAAGCGCTCCAAAGATTGGGCGGCGGGCTTCGCGATACCACGCGTGACGTGCGGCATCGGGTTCGCGTACGGCCAGCACAGGGGGTTGCGGGCACACCGATTCGAGCGTCGCGCCAGGCTCGACAGCCAGTTGCGCGAGGCGCGCCGCGCCCAGCGCCGGCCCCACTTCACCGCCCGCTCGCAGCGTGAGCGGCCTCCCGCTGATATCGGCGAGCATCTGCGTCCAGTAAGCGCTGCGCGAGCCGCCGCCGATCACCGTGATCGTTTCGGGCACGAGACCCGCCGCGTGCAGCGCGTCCATGCCGTCGAGCAGCGCGAAACCCACACCTTCGAGCGTCGCATTGGCAAGATCGGCGCGCGAGGTTTGCGGCGTCATGCCGTAGAACACGCCCTTGGCGTTGACGTTGTTGTGCGGCGTGCGCTCTCCGCTGAGATAGGGGAGAAACCAGGGGCGACGCGCATCGAGATCGACATGCGTATGGGCCTGCGCATCGGCAAGCAAGGCGGCCACGTTTTCGTAGCCCGTCAATTGCGCGGTGAAGTCGAGACAACTGGCAGCGTTGAGCATCACCGACATCAAATGCCAGGTGTGCGGCAGCGCGTGACAAAAACTATGCACGGCGGAGTCGGGATTGGCGAGGAAGCCGTCCGACACCGCGAAATAGACGCCCGAGGTGCCCAGCGACAGCATCGCGTCGCCCGGTTTGACGATGCCCACGCCCACCGCACCAGCCGCGTTGTCGCCGCCGCCCGCCACCACGGGAATTTCACGCAGGCCGAATTCGCGCGCTATTCCAGCGCTCAACTTGCCGGTGACCTGGTTGCCTTCGAAGACTTCCGGCATCTGCGCACGCGTGAGTCCGCAGACGGATAGCAGCGCGTCGCTATAGTCTCGTCTGGCGACGTCGAGCCAGAGCGTGCCCGCCGCGTCCGAGGGATCGGTCGCGAACACGCCGGTGAGCAGCCAGCGCAGATAGTCTTTCGGCAGCAGCACGTGCGCGATGCGCGAGAAGACCTCCGGCTCGTGCTTCTTCACCCACAGCAGCTTGGGCGCGGTAAAACCCGGCATCGCAAGGTTGCCCGCCAGCGCATGCAATTCTGGCGCGGCGCGCTCCAGCTCGATACATTCGGCGTCCGAACGACCGTCGTTCCAGAGAATCGCGGGACGCAACACTTCACCCTGCGCGTCGAGCAGCGTCGCGCCATGCATCTGCCCGGTGAGGCCGAGCGCTTCAATGCCGTTTGTGTCGATGCCGTTACGACGCACGGTCTCCAGCAGGTCGTGCAGCGCGCGCTGCGTGGCGCGCCACCAGTCCTGCGGATTCTGCTCCGACCAGCGCGGCTGCGGGCGGCTCGCCGCGAGCGGCGCGCTCGCACTGCCGAGCACGTCGCCCGCGCGGTCGAGCAGCACCGCCTTCACGCCCGACGTGCCGAGGTCGATACCGATAAACATGTCTCCATCCTCTTTTTCTTGCTGCCGCGCTGCTGCGTTCAACTTCTGCGTTCAACTTCTGCGCTTAACGCTGGCCGTAAATCGCCTGATTGATGACGTTTTCCAGGCGCTCCTGCTGACCGCTCGCGTGCTGCGGATTCATGCCGCGCGCAGCCGCATCGCTCGCCAGCGAAGACAGCGAATAGCCGCCGGAAAGAATCTTGCGGCCGAATTCCGTATCCCAACCGGCATAGCGCTGGCGCTTGAACTGTTCGAGCCGGTCGTTCTCGACCAGCACCGCCGCACGTTCCAGCGCAATCGCCAGCACGTCGATCGCGCCGACGTGGCCGTAGAACATGTCTTCCGGATCGCTGCTCTGGCGACGCACCTTGGCATCGAAATTCATGCCGCCCGTGGTGAAGCCGCCGTGGCGCAGGATTTCGTAGAAGGCGAGCGTGAGTTCTTCGACGCTATTCGGGAACTGGTCGGTGTCCCAGCCGTTCTGCGGATCGCCGCGGTTTGCATCGACGCTGCCAAAAATATTCAGCGCGTAAGCCATCGCGATTTCGTGGTGGAACGAATGGCCCGCCAGCGTGGCGTGATTGGCCTCGATATTCACGCGGATTTCGTTCTGCAGTCCGTATTGCGTGAGGAAACCGTGGACCGTGGCCACATCGTAATCGTATTGATGCTTGGTCGGCTCCTGCGGCTTCGGCTCGATCAGCAGCGCGCCCTTGAAGCCGATGCGCTCCTTGTGCTCCACCACCATCGAGAGAAAGCGCGCGAACTGTTCGCGCTCGTGCACGAGATCGGTATTGAGCAGCGTGTCGTAGCCTTCGCGGCCGCCCCACAGCACATAGTTTTCGCCGCCCAGTTTATGGGTCGCTTCGAGCGCATTGCAAACCTGCGTCGCCGCGTAAGCAAACACTTCAGGGTTCGGACTGGTGGCCGCACCGCCTGCATAGCGCGGATGCGAGAACAGATTCGCGGTGCCCCACAGCAGCTTCATGCCGCTCGCCTGCTGCTTCTCGCCCAGATATCCCACCATGCGCGCAAAGTTCTCTTTGTAGTCCTTGAGATCCTTGCCTTCGGGCGCGACGTCGGTGTCGTGGAAGGTGTAGTACGGCACGCCGAGTTTCGTGAAGAATTCGAAGGCCGCATCGGCTTTCTGATGGGCGCGCTCCATGGCGTCGCCGGGCTGCTGCCACGGACGATGAAACGTGCCCTGCCCGAAGATATCGACGCCCGGCCACACGAACGAATGCCAGTAGCACACGGCAATGCGCAGATGTTCTTCAAGCGTCTTGCCGAGCACTTTCTTCGTGCGGTCGTAATGGTGGTATGCAAGCGGATTGTCCGATTGCGGGCCTTCGTAGCGAATCGCGGGAATGGCTTCGAAATACGACATGACGTCTCCGTTTAATGTTGCGGCGCATCAGCGCGGCGCCCTGCAAGGTGACGCCATACTGCCCGTCTGGCCGGTGGAGCGGCAATTGCGAAATTGCGCGAGACGAATAATGTTTCCTGCCAGACGATCGGATTTGTTGCGCGCATCTCGTGGACCCGGCCTAAAATAACCGGACGCTTAAAAGGAGCCGCCGCGCTGCACGAAAGAATGAACGCGCGCGCCGCATTCGAAACGGAGACACTTGCGGGACCACCCGCGAGCACCATTGCGCGCCACGCCATGAACCGTGCCCCCGCTTCCCCAACGCCGCATCACGCCCAGCCCGTTCACCGCATCGCGCTGCTGTTCAACGCGAACAAGGTGTACGACCGCGAGATCATCGCGGGCATCGGCCACTATCTGCGCTCGACGCGCGTGGCCTGGGATCTGTTTCTCGAAGAAGATTTTCGATGCCGGCTCGACGGCATCGAGCGCTTTGATGGCGATGGCATCATCGCCGACTTCGACGATCCCGCTGTCGCCGCTGCGCTGCAAAACTCCCCGCTGCCCGTCGTGGCTGTCGGCTCGTCGTTCGAGGATGACGCGCACTATCCGGCCGAACTGCCCTATATCGCCACCGACAACCGCAAGCTGGTTTCGCTCGCGTGGACGCATCTGATTGGCGCGGGGTTGCCGCATCTGGCGATGTACAGCCTGCCCGCCGCGCAGGAAAACCGCTGGGCGCAGGAACGCGAACTCGCGTTCGAGGCGCTCGCGCGCGAGGAAGGCATGGAAGCACCCGTGTTTCGCGGCCTGGCGACCAGCGCGCCGTCGTGGAATCAGGCGAGCGAACAGTTGCGCGAATGGCTGCATGCGCTGCCCAAACCGGTGGGCGTGATCGCCGTGACCGATGCGCGTGCGCGGCATCTGTTGCAGGCCTGCCTGATGCATGGCATCGCCGTGCCCGAGCAGGTGGCGATCATCGGCATCGACAACGATCCGCTCACCCGCACGCTCACGCGTATTCCGATCTCGTCCGTGATTCAGGGCACCGAGGAAATGGGCAAGACGGCCGCGCATTTGCTGCATCAGATGCTGCGCGGCGCGCGTTTTCCGGGGCGGCGCATTCTGGTGCCGCCGGTCGGCATCAACGTGCTGGCGTCGACGAAACACGAACCGCTGTCGAGCCCGCACGTGATGCGCGCGCGGCATTTCATCCGCCAGTACGCGTGCCAGGGCATCAAGACCGAGCAGGTCGCCGACTACGTGGGCGTGTCTCGCTCCTCGCTCGAAGAGTATTTCCGGCGCGAGTTGCAGTGCACCGTGCATCAGGAAATCCTGCGCCACAAGCTCGATGCGGCAAAAGCGATGCTCGCAAGCCGCGACGCCGCCAGCGCCGAAGTGGCGATCCGCTGCGGCTTTACCTCGCTGCAGTATATGTACGCGGTATTCCGGCGCGAACTGGGCTGCACGCCGCGCGAGTATCAGGACAGCGTGGCGCCGCCCTCGCCTGCGCGTACGACATCGGACTGATGCGGACAAACCGACCTTTATCCCTCACACGTCACATGAACAACCCACTGCACACGAGCCGCATCAGCGCCGAACCCTGGGGCGCGCTGCCAGGCGGCGATGCCTGTCGGCTCTACACGCTGCGCAACGCGCAGGACATGAAACTGACGATCAGCGATCTCGGCGCGACGCTGGTTGCCTGGCATGCGCCCGACCGCGCGGGCCGGCTCGCCGATATCCTCCTCGGCCACGACACGCCCGCCGGCTACATGAACGCCACGACCTATATGGGCGGCCTGATCGGGCGCTGGGCCAACCGCATCGCCGATGCGCGCTTCACGCTCGACGGTATCGAACACACGCTCGATCGAAACGAGAATGGCAATCTGCTGCATGGCGGCGCGAACGGCTTTCATCGCGCGCTCTGGCAAGTCGAGGAAGATCGCGGCGCGCTGCTGATGCGCCTGGATTCGCCCGAAGGCGACGGCGGCTTTCCGGGCAACGTGAGCGTGCAGGTGCGCTATGCGCTCGACGACGACGGCACCCTCACGATCGCCTATGAAGCCGTGACGGACGCACCCACCGCGCTCAACCTCACGAGCCACGGCTATTTCAACCTGAGCGGCGAGCCGGGCGCGGACATTCGCGGCCATATCCTGACGATCGACGCGGACGCCTTTCTCGAAGTCGACGAGCGGATGATCCCCATCGGCATGGCCGACGTTTCGGGCAGCGCCTTCGACTTCCGGCATGGCGCGCCGCTGGGCGCGCGGCTCGACTGGCCTGATGCGCAACTCGCGCGTGCGCGCGGCATCGATCATTGCTACGTGCTGCGCGGCGGCGAACAGGCGCAACAGGCGGGCGGGCCGCGTGCGCTGCGCCAGGTGGCGAGCGTGTACGAGCCGGGCAGCGGTCGCGAACTCACGGTCGCGACCGATCAGCGCGGGCTGCAGTGCTATACGGGGAATTATCTGGAGGGCCAGCCGGGACGCCACGGCGCGCCGTGCGTGAAGCATGCGGGGCTGTGCCTCGAAGCGGGCGGCTTCCCGAACCAGATCAATATGGCGTCGCCGGATTGCGACGACGCCGTGTTGCGCCCCGGCGGCACTTACCGCCAGGTCACGCAATACAAGGTGGGCGTGAAGCCGTGATTTACGAGACTTTGTCGTACTGATAGACGCCGCGGCCCGTCTTGCGACCCAGTTGCCCCGCCGAAACCATCTCGCGCAGCAGCGGGCAAGCACGATATTTCGAATCGCCGAAGTCTTTCAGGAACACGTCCATCACCGAAAGACACACGTCCAGACCGATCAGATCCGCGAGGGCCAGCGGTCCGATCGGGTGGTTCGCGCCCAGCTTCATGCCGGCGTCGATTTCCTCGGCGCTTGCCACGCCTTCGGCCAGCACGAAGAAGGCCTCGTTGATCATCGGCACGAGAATGCGGTTGACGACGAAACCCGGCGCGTTCTTCACGCCAATCGGCGTCTTGTCGAGACGCTGGGCGAGTTCGCGTACGGCGTCGGCGACATCGGCGCGCGTCTGCAGGCCGCGGATTACCTCGACGAGCGGCATCATCGGCACCGGGTTGAAGAAGTGCATGCCGATAAAGCGCGACGGATCGGCGAGCGTGGTGGCCAGCGCCGTGATCGAAATCGACGAAGTGTTCGACGCGATGATCGCGTCGGCGCGCGCGGCGGCCTCGATCTGCTTGAGGATGCGCGTCTTGAGCTCGACGTTTTCGGTGGCTGCCTCGATCACCAGATCGGCGCTCGCCAGACGCGCGTAGTCCGTCGAGGTTTCGATGCGCGCGAGCGCCGCGTCGCGCGCAGCGGCGTCGAGCTTGCCCTTCGAGACCAGCCGCTCCAGGCTGTGCTTGAGCGTTGCCACGCCGCGCTCCAGCGCCGCATCCGTGACGTCGATCATCACCGCCTTCAGACCCGACACCGCCACCGCCTGCGCGATGCCGTTGCCCATGGTGCCCGCTCCCACGAGCCCAACCGTTTCGATTGCCATGCCTTGCTCCTCACTCCTTTATCTGCGACGCCGGTACATCGTCTATGGAAATCCGGTGATGCGGTGCGCGTGGTGCACTGCATCATAAGCAGAGAGTGTAGCGGGTTGCGTGGCGGGAGGGGTACCGGCGCGGCGGGGGGGCATCGGCGTGCCGGCCCCCAACGCATTGCCTAGAAGTTGTACTGAATGTAGATCTGGCTGAAGTTGAGGCCGGGGTTAGGCGTCTTGATGTCGGCGTTGGAGATGTGCTGGAAGCGAAAGCCGGCCTGATAGTTCTGATGCTCGCCGAACTGCGCGCCCACGCCCACCATATCCGCGAACTGAAACGCGGAAGACATGGTGCGATCCGGCGTAAGCTCGACGTGCGTCAGCAGGCGTACGCCCACGCCCGCCTCGATAAATGGCCGGATCCAGCCCGAGTCCTTGATAAACCGGAAAACCGGCGTCACGCCGAATTCCCAGATACTCGGCTGCGTGGCGGCTCGTTCGTCCAGCTTCCAGTAGGCGGCGTGAAACTCCCCCACCACCGTGAAATGGAAACCTGCGATGTGCCACCACTGCAGGCCGGGATCCCAAACGAGGCCGAAATCGAGCTTCTTCACGTCATGATCCGCAACGCCCGCGCCCAACTGGATGCCGAACTGGTCGGCGTGCGCCGCTGCAGCGCCGAAGGCGAGCGCCGCCGCGCAGGCACAACGGGTCAACCGGGCCTGCCAGGCCCATTGTCTTTCTGTCATGAACATCCCCGAAAAGGAACGACACTTCACGACGCGGCCGTTTGACGGCCTGCTCTCCCTTGCTGCGGGTTCTGCTCCCTGCCCGATTCACTGACAGCGGTTTGCAAATCAATAATGCGATGTGTCGCCAAGTGTAGACGCGATTTAACAAGTGCGCTTGTACGCCCGCCCACGCTCAGGCCCACCCAGCAAGGCTGAAGCTGACTTAAAGCTTTCAACGGATGGCGCGTGCAACGCAGCAGCGAGCGTGCCTGGAAGACGCGGGCAAACATGAAATTGCATGCCCGGAGAGGAAACATCGTTGCGCGCACATCGATGTGCGCGCAACGATTTATGAGGAAATGAAGCGAGGCTCTACCGCATTGCTTTACTGTTTCGCGCCAGCGCGATCGGCACGCGGACCGAAACCTGGCAGACGCTTGATGAAGCCGGTTGCAAGCATGGTGCCGACGAGAATCGTGCAGCAGGCCTCGGCCATGCCAATCGATACGCGTTCGCCCAGGAACAACGCGCCCCACAGGATGCCGAAAATCGGAATCACGAAGGTCACGGTGATGGTGCGAGCCGGGCCGATCGCCGCGATCAGGCGGAAAAACATCAGATAGGCGATGCCGGTGCAGACCACGCCGAGTGCAATGGCCGCGCCATACGCGTGCAGCGACACCGCAGCGTGCGGCCACGTGACGACCGCGAACGGCGCGAGCACGATGGCGGCAGCGGTCATCGTGCCGGCCGCGACGGTGAGCGGATCGACGCCGGTCAGATGGCGCTTGGTCATGCTCGCGGCCACGCCATAGAGCGCCGACGCCACCAATGCGGCAAGCGCTGCCAGCAAGGTCGCGGACGTGCTCGCGCCGTCACCCGCACGCGTGGCGATCTGATCCCAGACCAAGGCCAGCACGCCCAGGAAGCCGATCACCAGACCGACTACGCGCGGGCCGCTCAACTTGTCCTTGAGCCAGACATAGGCGACCACGGCGCCGAACAAAGGCGTGGTCGCGTTGATCACGGACGTCACGCCCGCGGAAAGCGTGAGTTCGGCCCACGCAAACAGACAGAACGGCGCCGCCGAATTGAGGATGCCGACCACCAGCAGCGGCCAGGCGCGCTCACGCAGCGTGGCCAGTGCTTCGCGCGGCGGGCGGCGCGAGAACAGGACGATCAGCAGAAACAGCGCGCCGATACCGATGCGCAGCGCCATCAAAGGCGCCACGCCGAGATCGACCACACCGACGCGGATAAAAAGAAACGAGCTGCCCCATAGGGACGCGAGAAAAACGAGCTGAGCGAGTTGGATCGGATTCATGGGGATGGCGCGGGCGTGCGCTCTGTTATGCCGGTTTTGCCTTGTTCTTTTCGCGCCTGATGCTGTCTGGCCGAGGCGTCCGGGCATGCCCGCATCTGCCGAAAGACAGAATGCGCAAGACCCGCATGCTGCCGCCATAACGGCGCCATGCGGAACGTGACAGAAACACCGGCGGAATTGCGCTAATCGTAAGGTGCGCGGCGCATCTCTCCTAGCGAATGATTCTCATCGATATGTGAGAAAAACTAACAGCCGGATCTTGCGGAGTCATTCGGGGCTTACGTGACGCTAACCCCATGAATTCAAAGCGTTAACAACTGTTACGCAGGCCCGGCGCTGTGTGTACAAGCCCACATAACGGGCCCCATGGGCGGTGTAGATTGAGGCCTCGGCGGCCCTCCCGGCCTGCCGCTCACCGGTTGCCGGTCTACTTCTCGCCCCGTCCGCGGCAGATGCCCGGGCGTATTCGCCGGCGCCGCGTCCAAGGAGAATCGAGATGAAGACCCGGCTTGCCACCCTGCTCCTGCTGCCCGCTGCAATTGCCTTCGCTCAAGGCAGCGGCTTTCCCTCCGATGCCACCACGCCCAGCGCCGCCGATATCCAGCAGCATCTGAGTGGCAAGGCATTCGACATCAAACTCGCCGACGGCAGCATGTGGCACGTGCAGTACGACGGCAGCGGCAACTACGACTTCAAATCGAGCAAGGGATTCGCCGATCACGGCGACTGGCAGGCGCAGGACGGGAAGGTTTGCAGCAAAGGCAGCAAGATTCCCTATTCGTGCAACGACGTGCGTATGAAGGGCAACGATTTGTACCTCAAGCGCGATAGCGGTGAGGTGGTGGAGTTTGTTGAGGCGCGGTGAGGTTACCTGGGGCGAATGATCGCGATGGTGTCTAGTGGCTAGCGCCGTCGCGGAATTTACGCTCCATCAACCTCCTGCAGGCGGCGCGTCTGACACAGTTAAGAGCTTGATCCAGTTCAGGATGCGCCCCTATGTATTGCTGTAGCGTAGTAACAAATTTGTTACTACAATACCATGCGATACGAGATCGACTTCTATAGCGAGCGAGTGGAATGCAGTATCGCTGCACTGCCCAAAATGCTCGCAGTTCGCTTCATCGCACTCGCGGAACGAATGGAGCAGCACGGTCCAAACCTTGGCGAGCCGCACACGAAATCACTGGGCGGCGGCCTATTCGAACTTCGACTCAAAAGTGCGGAGGGCATCGCCCGGGTGTTCTATTGCGCGATTGTCGATCGACGCATCGTGATGCTTCACTGCTTCGTCAAGAAGACGCAGCAGATTCCGAGCAAAGAGTTGGAGATCGCCCGAAAGCGACTGCTGGAGATGAAAAATGGGAACGTTTAAACAGATGCGCGAGCGCGTTCTCGCCGATCCCGAAGCGCGCGCGGAATATGAACGCCTGAACCGTGAGGAATTTGCCTTATTGGACCAGATGCTTGCCGCGCGCCGTGAAGCAGGCTTAAGCCAGGCAGACGTGGCCCATCGAATGGGAACGAAGGCCCCCGCCGTTACAAGGCTTGAACGCGCGCTAGCGTCGGGCGAACACTCGCCATCCATCGATACATTGCGTCGCTACGCGGCAGCGTGCGGTAAATCGCTGCGAATTTCCATCGTCTGAATTGAGCCGTACGAGCGAATTGAGATCGTGCGCTTTCGCTCGCCACCAATGAAAAAACCCGCACGGTTTTAACACCGTGCGGGTTCTGACTTCTGGTCGGGGCGAGAGGATTTGAACCTCCTACCACCTGCACCCCATAAAGGCAACTCGCACTCTTTCCGAATCCAGTATACACTGCCCCGCTCTGGGAAATCCTTGTCAGACGGGGATTTGAGCCGTATTCGCACTCTGGCTCAGTCTGCCCCCATCTAAGCCAAACCAAAGATTTTCCGGTAACCAGACGGTAACGGGACGGTAACGGAGAAAACATGGGAAAGCTGACGGTGCGCGCCATCGAGAGCTTCAAACCGGCGGAGAAGCCGTATCACAAACCTGATGGTGACGGCCTACGGCTTCGCATCGCCACTGACGGCACAAAATCCTGGCAAGTCAAATATACAGCCAACGGAAAGGAAACGACTATCACTCTCCCGCGCCGATACGGGCAACGGACGGATGACGGCCATCTCTCACTTGAGGATGCTCGTATTAAAGCTGCGGGAATTCGTGCCCTCGCCCGAAGCGGCACGGACTATCAGCAAAAGATCGCAGACGACCGGGCCGCCGAAGAGCGAGCAAGGCAACGCGAGCGCGACGAACAAGAGGTACGCAATCGCCGCAAAACCGTCCGCCAACTGTTCGAGCAATGGGCGACTGCCGAACTGTCGAACCGGAAGGACGGCGGAGCAGAAACGAAGCGGGGTCTCGAAAAGGACGTGCTGAGCGCGGTGGGTGACCGTCACGCCGACGACATCACGCGCGCCGACATCATGGCGATCCTCGACAAAGTGAAGGCTCGAAACGCGAACCGGCTCGCAAACCGGCTGCTGGCTGAGATGCGGCAGATGTTCGGTTTTGGTGCTGTGCGGGAAATCGTCAATGTTGATCCTACCTACGGCATCAAGAAACGGGACGTAGGCGGCAAGGATGCAGAGCGCGAACGCACGCTATCGGAAGATGAAATCAAGACGCTCCCGGCAATGCTTGAGGCAGCAAACCTGCTGGCCTCAACCAAGCACGCCGTCTGGATCATGCTTTCAACGCTCGCCCGAATTGGCGAACTCACGAACGCGCGAAAGGCCGACATCGACATCGACGCCGGAACATGGGTTATCCCTGCCGAGCATTCGAAGAACGGGAAGCCGCACACGGTCTACCTGAGCGAATTCGCAGGTCGCCACATGGGCGAACTCTTGGCGCTTTCGGATGATCCAGTGTGGCTGCTTCCGGCACGCAACATCGATACCGATGAGCCATCACGTGCGGTTTGCTCGAAGTCGATCACTAAGCAGCTTCACGACCGGCAGCGCGGCAAGCAAAAGACAAATGGAACCGCTTTGACGACCGCCCTAACCCTTCCGGGCGGCGCGTGGACCCCACATGACCTCCGGCGCACTGGAGCAACCCTGATGGGCGAATTGGGCGTTCATGGCGACGTTATCGAGAAATGTCTGAATCACACGGAAGAAAACAAGATCAAGCGCACCTATCAGCGGGCGATCCGGCAACAGGAACAGATCGACGCGTGGCAGAAGTTGAGTGACCGACTCGACCTGCTCACACGCAATGATGTTGATAACGTCGTTACGCTGGCGGGGCGTGCGGCGAACGCATGAGGATGATGCAGATGACGGAGATGGATAAAAGAACCAGAGCGGCGATTCTTGCAATGGATCCGGAAAATCTTGAACTCGGCTTCGATATCATGGATATCGAGAATGCATCACTTTCCCGTACCGACGACGCGGACGGCGATATCAAGACGAAGAGTCACCGCATTGTGCGTGAGAACTGTGCGGCGGTCCTGCGGGACGAACGTGTACCGGTGGAGTTCTGGAAATTTTTGGCGCGGGGAATGCTCGCCTATCTCGATGGTGAGCACAAGAGCATCGAATCCGCACTACGGCTCAACGGAAAGCACGGCAAGAAGCCCTTCACGCCCGATCAAGAAGCCAACGCTATCGATGCCTATTTAGCACACATGCGTTCGCTCCCGAGCGACCAAGCGATGATCGAAGCGACGCCGCACGCCCTTAGCGCAGCATATGCGGCACTCTACGGGGAATCTCCGGCATGGCATCTCAAGAATCCAAACGAAGATGGGGAGCCAACCGTGAGGACTGTTAGAGATCGGCTGAGGAGACTTCGTCAACTTCTCCAGCAACACGGTTACCTGTGGCAACCAGACGATACCGAGCAGATTCACGCAATGAATCACGCGATTGAAGATTGCATCTTCAATCGTAAGTAGCCAGATTGTGCCAATGGAATACTCCCATTCGATTCAGCCGAAGCCATCCCGGTATCGGCAATTCATCGATTGAGAGCCAAATTGAACCCCTCCGAAGTAAGTCACAACAGGCGCGCCGCCACTCGTGCGGTCAAAATCCAACCGCGCGGCTTATCCGCTCGTCAAGCCGCCACGTATATCGGCATCGGCTACTCGACACTTTTCGAGTTGAGGAAAAGAGACTTAACGTTTCCTGTCGCCGTGCGGCTGTCAGCGAACAGAGTCGCGTATATGCGCGATGAGCTCGACGCATGGCTCGATTCAAAGCGCGTCACGTCCAGCAATCACTGATCGAGCGAGCCGAGATTCATGAATCCAGAAATCAAACGGCATTTCGACGCGACCGAAGAGCACTTGCTGGCGGCAATCGCTGAACTTGAGACGATTCCAGACTCGAACTTCAAATTCTTGGCACGACAGATGCGCGAGAAAATGCTAGGGCGTCTTCACGCCGAATGGAATTGCTACGTAGCGAGATACGAGTCTATTCGCGCCATCGCAAGAAAGGCAGCATGATCGACGCAAACCAATTCTACGCTGCACGCATCAACGAGCGGGCAGCAATGAACGATCCAGCCGCCTGGGGTCCGTTCACAGGTTCCGGCTATTACCCGGTTGACGATGCACAGCTTGCAGATGCCCTTGCAGGGGCTGAAATCGTAGTTCACGAAGTAGGCTTCGGGGCGTTCGAATTCATCGAAGGCTATCTCTCGTCGGAGCGTGGCGGCGTTCCATTCTTCGCCGTGAAAGACCGTACTTCGGGCGCGGTTCACATGCTGTCTGCGCCCGCTCTGGATGAGCAGTGAGCATGTTCGCGCCGTTGTCCACCCTCTTAGGCGCGATCGATTGCACGACGTTGAATCAAATCCGATCCAACGTTGCCGTAATGCCGCGCGAGCGTCTTCTTCTCGACTTTCGCGCGGCGTTCGACTCCCGGCAACGCCGCAGGGCTTTCCTGCTATCGGAAGCCCTCACGGCACACGGCATTCCGCCCTGCTTCCGCCGAGATGAGCGTTTCCGGCCCGGAGAGCTTGACGAGAAGCAACGCTTTGACATGTCTGCATATGACCTGCAATGGCTGGCGGCGCGTTATCCCCGTCATGCAGAGCAAGTGCGCGGCGGATATGCGCATTTGCTTTGTGCCGACGACTGGCGCTGGCTCGCTCGTGCCGAGTACTACTGGTCAACGCTGCATCAAGGAGAAACGTGGAAGACGGTCAAGCAGTTGGCGCTTACTGTCGATCAGCAATGGGAATGCAACGTCTTGCGTAGTCAGTCAATCAGGCTTGCGGCGCAAGGTCTCGCCCGCCGTCGTGTCAGCATTCGGAAGGCGATCATGGCTCACTTGCCTGAAGCAACGCGGCGGCGGCACGAAGGCGATGCGAGATTGACGCTGGAGCGCCGCTATCGTGTCTGGTTGTGCAGCGAGATGACCGGCAAGAGTCCGACGAAGACCGCGCACTTGTATGGCCTTTGGACGGGCAACGAAATCGCTCGAAGCATCGCGGATCGAGATGTCGAATGGGTGCGCCGACGTGTGCCGGAATCGCGCAAGCGCCGCCATGCCGACTACGGTAACACCGTCATGCAATGATGCAATGCATGCTGTGTCGGGGATACTTCGTATCCCCGGTTATTCCGTCACACCTTCCCGCCCTTACCCAGTAAGGGTTTGCGCTGTGACAAAACGCGATGAAATGCCTCCTCTTTTCGCGGCCGCTCGTCACACCTTAAAACGACCGCTCGTCACAGCATAAACCGACTTTTGGTCACAGCATTGAAACGAACCACTCGACGGAGTTGAGCTTGTAAACCTGTCACCTACCTGGCACGATCCCCGCCCAGTTCTCAATAGGGAAACGAAGCACGACGGGACGGTTGACTTCGTCAATCGTCGTTATTGAAGAACAACGAAGAAAGGAAGTAGCAAGACACATGCAGCAGATTCAAACGATCGACCTTGATGACTTCGCAGACATCTACAGCGAGTCGACCATCACCAGCACACATCGGATCGGAAGCACGAAGCTCCACAGCGCCACTCATCCCACTCGCGGTAACCTGATCCTGATCGATACCGGCACCCACGAAGCCGGACTCATCATCCTCAACTAACTCCCCAAACCCGCAACGGGTTGGCATCGTCATCGCGACGATGCCTGCAATTCAATACTATCAATCAACGTTGACCGATAGTTGCTCACTCCCAATGTACCAATTGTCACGCGACGAAGTAACAACCCAATCCCGGTTCGGCACGTCTCACGCCAATCCGCTGGCGGATGGTGCGCCCGATCTCGAATGATCTCCCCATGATCCCGGCGAGTGACAGCGCGCGGGCTCACTTCACAATATGAAATGTCTTAGACATTTTCGGCCTAGCGAGTGGGCACCGTCGCATTAATTATGGAGAAAAATCACCCGATCCTTACAGCCCAACTTCAAGCAACGATCCCCGCTGTTGACCTGTCGCTGGATCTACCAAGCCAATCAAAGACTCAACGCAGCAGAACTGCCCTTCGTCCGAGTATCCGGGAAGGCTCAAGCGGAGCTTAGCCGGTCGAAAAATGCTCAATCGCCTCGCTTAAGGGCTATAGTGCGAGCCACTTGAGGTTCATAGAGATCGAGCCAAGTCTTCTGGCCCGGGTGAACTTCGACAAATTTCCGCTTAGAGCTCAACTCAACTATTTCTGGCACCGCCTTTGTCAGACGACGAATCGCCGAAGCAGCGTGGCCTGGCAACAGACCTTCGCGGAAAAATAGAAGGTAGAAAACTGCTGGCCCAAAAATTATCTGCCGAGCAACAAAGTCGCGCTCTCCAAGAGCAGCGGCGTAACAAATCCGAGCGACGAAAGGGTTCAGCAGTGACGCGCCCTGAGACATGCGAATAAATGAATCTGCTTCTATCTGCGAAAGTCCAGCAACCTCGGGCCGCGCGAGATAAACAAGGGACGCGACATGGAAGCGCGACGGTGCGGAGGCCAATCCCCGAATGAAAGGAATGAAACGTTCGAAGAGATGACTGTGAGCGCCGTCAGTTCGCGATGAGTTGAAGGAAATTTTAAGGAGCCAACGAAGCAAAAGTGAGTAGTCGTACCGCAATGCCAGCCCCTGCTTCGTGTAGTTTTGAACAAGTAAGCCAGAATCGGTCAGCAGATGCTTGCCATACGAGTCAAGGTCACTCAAAACCCCGTTGTTACAGTCTTCGCAAACGTCTTTAATTTTTCCTTCGCCGCCAACCATACGTTGTGCGACCTCGTTCCAACCGATGAAGGTTCCTTCCTGTTGCTTCTGGAAGTCGTATATGAAGGCCGGAATTATGTGTTCGCGTGTAAGGGGGCGATCTTCTCGGCAATAGGCGCAGAGCGTCATAGGGGCGGTTCGTGTTTAAGGTTCAATACTGCACAGTATCGAGTTCCATTGCCCACGTCTGATCGAGGCCGGTATAGAGCGGATCGATGTTGTGCATGATCGCACGAGTTTGCGACGTTCCGGTAACCAGACGGTAACGGAAGCCAGAAATGGAAAACGGGTTACAGACTTTCATCTGTAACCCGTTGATTTTCCTGGTCGGGGCGAGAGGATTTGAACCTCCGACCACCTGCACCCCATGCAGGTACGCTACCAGGCTGCGCTACGCCCCGAGAGCTAGAAAGTATAACAGACCCTTTTGCCGATTTGAATGGCTGAAATGCAATTCGTCGGAAAGAATCTTTGCTGCGCGATGAAACGGCCCTGAAGAACCCACGCGCAACGCTCAGCGCCCGAGCAGATCCAGCACGTGCAGCAGTTCCTTGCGCAACTGGTCGACATCGACGTTCGCCATATTGCCTTCGCTCACCGGCACGTCTTCCATCTCGCCTGCTGCGTGCTCTTCCACCACCGCGCCATGCGAGTCGAGCCGGTTGCGTGCGCCGTTGATCGTGAAGCCCTGTTCATAGAGCAATTCACGAATGCGACGGATCAACAGGACTTCATGATGCTGGTAATAGCGCCGGTTACCGCGGCGCTTGACCGGCTTCAACTGCGTGAACTCCTGCTCCCAATATCGCAGCACATGGGGCTTCACTCCGCACAGCTCGCTCACTTCGCCGATCGTGAAGTAGCGCTTGGCGGGTATCGGAGGCAAGACGACCTTTTCGATTGTCGATGTCATCGCCGGGTTGCCGTCGTGGTGGTTGCGCAAAATGGCGTCGCCGCCAGAGTCCGTTGTTGCCAGTCACGCCCGCTGCATTCACCCGTGCGGGCGTGCGCGGATCATTCCGCGCAATGATGCCTTGTTCGATCGCTTCCGCTGATCAGCGCGGGAAGCTTGCCTCAGCGCCGCTTTCCACCAGAGCCTTGAGCTTCTGGCTCGCGTGGAACGTCACGACGCGGCGTGCAGCGATAGGAATCGCTTCGCCGGTCTTCGGGTTGCGGCCCGGGCGTTGCGGCTTGTCGCGCAACTGAAAATTGCCGAAGCCCGAAAGCTTGACGCTGTCACCGCTTTCGAGCGCGTCGCGAATCACCTCGAAGAATGCTTCGACCATGTCCTTGGCTTCGCGCTTGTTCAGTCCGACGTTGTCGAACAGCAGTTCTGCGAGTTCGGCTTTGGTCAGCGTGGGCGTATCGTTCGCGGCACTTGCCGACGGGGCAGGAATATCGCGAATCATGGCGCTACGCTGTGCCGCGAGAAGGGCTTCGAAATCACTCGAGTTCATTTCGTTCATCTATCTTTGCTATGGCGCGCTTCCGGTTGCCAAGGTATGCGCTGCAACCTCGCAAACCGGAAGCCACTGTCGGTACGTGATGAGCCGGGAGGCTTATCCGCGCAACCGGGCGCCAAACACTCGAGCCAGGCGATCCACCAGGGACTTGATGGCCGCATCGACCGTTTCGTCCTGAAGGGTCCCGCCAGTATCTTGCAGGGTCACCCGGAAGGCAAGGCTTTTCTCGTCCGCGCCAAGTCCGGAAGTGTTTGATTTTGCACGAAATTCATCGAACAACGCAACCCTCTGCACAATCCGCGCGGGCTCATCCGTCATGCCCTTGTGAAGCTCGTCGAGCAGCGCCTGGACCTCGATTTTCTGATCGACGACCACTGCGATATCGCGTCGCACCGGCGGGAATTTCGACACGTCCGTCGGCGTCGGCAGGTCGCGCGCCATCAGCGCGTCCGCTTCCACTTCGAACACGATCGGTGCGTGCGGCAGATCGTACTTCTGCATCCAGCGCGGGTGCAGCTCGCCAATCCAGCCCACTGCGCGGCCATCGACTTCCACGCGCGCGCTACGTCCCGGATGCAGCGCCGGATGCTCGGCCTTCACGAAACGCGGCGTCTTCGCAGCGCCCAGGTTCGCGAACAACGCTTCGAGATCGCCCTTCACATCGAAGAAGTCCACGCCGCGCGTTTGCGCGCCCCACTGCTCGTCGAGCGCGGGACCGTACGCGAGCGCGCCGATCATCTTCGGTTGTGCGAAGCCTTCCACCGTCATCTCGCTCGCCTTGATCGACGGATCGTGCAGGAACACGCGGCCCGCTTCGAACACGCGCACGCGGTCCGCGCGGCGGTTGAGGTTGTGACGCAGCACGTTGATAAGGCTGCCGATGAGCGTCGTGCGCATCACCGAGAGCTGGCTCGCGATCGGGTTCAGCAGCTTGACCGGATTCGCGTTGCCCGCGAAGTCCTGTTCCCACTCCGCATCGACAAAGCTGAAGTTGATCGTCTCAGCGTAATCGCGCGCGGCGATCGCATGACGGATCGCATGAATCGAGCGGCGCGTTTCGTTGGTCGCGCGCATTTCGCTGCGTGCGACCGGCGGCAGCGCCGGAATGTTTTCGACGCCGTAGATACGCGCGACTTCTTCGATCAGGTCTTCTTCGATCTCGATGTCGAAGCGGTACGGCGGCGGCGTGACGCTGAAGCTCTCGTCGCCCGCATTGTCGACGCTACGTTCGAACGTGAGACCCAGACGCGTGAAGATCTGAGCGACTTCATCGGCGCCAATCTTCACGCCGATAATGCGGTTCGCACGCGCGACGCGCATCTTCACCGGCGCGCGTTGCGGCACGTTCACGGTCTGATCGTCGATCGGGCCGGCTTCGCCGCCGCAGATGTCGAGGATCAGTTGCGTGATGCGTTCGATATGCTCGACGGTCGTCGACCAGTCCACACCGCGCTCGAAACGATGGCCTGCATCGGTCGAGAAGTTGTAGCGGCGCGAGCGGCCACGAATCGCATCCGGCCACCAGAAAGCGGCTTCCAGATAGATGTTTTTCGTGTCGAGCGTGACGGCCGTGCTGTCGCCGCCCATGATGCCCGCGAGGCTTTCGATCTCGCGTTCGTCGGCGATCACGCCCACGGTTTCATCGACTTCGACGGTATTGCCGTTGAGCAGCTTGAGCTGTTCGCCCGGCTTGCCCCAACGCACGTCCATCGAGCCGTGGATCTTGTCGAGATCGAACACGTGCGACGGGCGGCCGAGTTCGAGCATCACGTAATTCGAGATGTCGACGAGCGCGGAAATGCTGCGCTGGCCCGCACGTTCGAGGCGCTGCACCATCCACGCCGGCGTTTTCGCGTGCGCGTTCACGCCGCGGATCACACGACCCGAGAAGCGGCCGCACAGGTCCGGCGCCGAAATCTTCACGGGCAACGTTTCGTTGAGCTTGACTTCCACCTTCGGGAACACGGGCGCTTGCAGCGGCGCGCCGGTGATCGCGGCGGTTTCGCGCGCGACGCCGTACACCGACAGGCAATCGGCCTTGTTCGGCGTGAGCTTGATTTCGAAGATGGTGTCGTCGAGGTTCAGCGCTTCGCGGATGTCCTGGCCGATCGGTTGATCTTCCGGCAGGATCATCAGGCCGCTGTGGTCTTCCGAGAGCTTGAGTTCGCGCGCCGAGCACAGCATGCCCTGGCTTTCCACGCCACGCAGCTTCGAGAGCTTGATCGCAAAGGGCTTGCCGCCCTCTTCCGCGGGCGGCAGTTCCGCGCCAACCAGCGCGACTGGCACCTTGATGCCGGGCGCGACGTTGGGCGCACCGCAGACGATCTGCAGCGTCGCGCCGGTGCCGGCGTCGACCTGACAGACATTGAGCTTGTCCGCGTCCGGGTGCTTCACGACTTCCAGCACGCGACCGACGACGATCTTCGTGGTGGGCGGCGCAGCCGGGCGCAGGCCTTCGACTTCGAGGCCGGCCATCGTGAGCGCGTGGGCCAGCTCATCGGTCGTGAGCTTCGGATCGACAAAGCTTCTCAGCCAGGATTCGGGGAATAGCATGTGGTTTTACATTCCAGACAGATTGTGACCGTCGCGAAGCGGGTTGCCGCGCACCTCGTTGAAGTGCTGCGTCCGCCTCGCGCCCTGCAAGCGACGAGTCGCTGCGGCGTCGCTTCGATTTAAGCGAACTGGCGCAGGAAGCGCAGATCGCCTTCGAAGAACAGGCGCAGATCCTGCACGCCATAACGCAGCATCGTCAGGCGCTCGAGCCCGCTGCCGAACGCGAAGCCGATATAGCGCTCCGGGTCCAGACCCATGTTGCGGATCACGGTCGGATGCACCTGGCCCGAGCCCGAGATTTCGAGCCACTTGCCGGCGTTCTTGCCGTGCTCGAACATCATGTCGATTTCCGCCGACGGTTCCGTGAACGGGAAGTACGACGGGCGGAAGCGCACCTTGATGTCATCGCGCTCGAAGAACTTCTTCAGGAAATCCGTATAGACGCCCTTCAGGTCCGCGAAGCTGATGTTCTCTTCGATCCACAGGCCTTCGACCTGGTTGAACATCGGCGAGTGGGTGGCGTCGCTGTCCACGCGATACGTGCGGCCCGGTACGATCACCTTGATCGGCGGCGTGTGCGTGCGCGCATAGCGCACCTGCATCGGGCTGGTATGCGTGCGCAGCAGCAGTTGACGGCCATCGGCGTCCTTGCCGTCCACGTAGAACGTGTCCTGCATCGAGCGCGCCGGATGGTTTTCCGGGCTGTTGAGCGAGGTGAAATTGAACCAGTCGGTTTCGATTTCAGGACCGTCGGCCACGTCGAAGCCGATCGAGCCGAAGATCTGCTCGACGCGTTCCCACGTCTGCATCACCGGATGCAGGCTGCCCGTGCCCGTGCCGCGGCCGGGCAACGTGACGTCGATCGCCTCGGAGGCGAGGCGCTGGTTCAGGAGCGCGTCGGCAAGCGCCTGGCGGCGCGCGTTCAGCGCGGCTTCCACCTGCTGCTTGACGGCGTTGATGCGCGCACCTTCGGTCTTGCGCGTTTCCGGGTCGAGCTTGCCAAGACCCTTGAGCAGTTCGGTCAGCGCGCCCGACTTGCCCAGAAAACGAGCCTTTTCGTTTTCAAGCGTGTTGACGTCGGGTGCGGAAGCGAAGGCGGTTTGCGCGTCGGCGACAATCTGGTCCAGATCCATTGATCCCATCTTTTCAGCGTCAGTGTTTGAGACTTGAGCGGTGCCTGGCACGCCGCGGTGTACGAGTGTGACGAACGATCACGACGGCATGAAGGCACTGCATGAGGCGGTAGCAACGTGGTCACCGCTTGAAGCACGGAAGCGCGCAGGAAGCGCTTCACCAACAAAAACGGGGCTCGGTGAGGAGCCCCGTTTTTGTTGCAGCATCACCGAAACAACCGGACGCTGCTGCAACGAACCTGCGCAGTACCTGAACTTAGGCAGCGACGGCGGCCTTCACCTGCTTGACGATCGCAGCAAATGCAGCCTTGTCGAACACAGCCATGTCAGCCAGAACCTTACGGTCGAGTTCGATCGAAGCCTTCTTCAGGCCAGCGATGAACACGCTGTAGGTCATGTCGTGCTGACGCACCGCTGCATTGATACGCGTGATCCACAGTGCGCGGAACACACGCTTCTTGTTGCGGCGATCGCGATAGGCGTATTGGCCTGCGCGCATGACCGCCTGCTTGGCGATGCGATAGACGTTATTGCGACGGCCGCGGTAACCCTTGGCCAGGTTGATGATCTTCTTGTGGCGGGCCCGTGCGGTAACCCCACGTTTGACTCGAGGCATGAGTAGCTCCTTTGAGTTGTCGGTTGAGGATTACGCGAACGGCATCATTGCGCGCACGGACTTCAGATCGGAATCATGAACGGCCGTTGCACCACGCAGATGACGCTTGTTCTTGGTGGTCTTCTTGGTCAGGATGTGACGCTTGAAGGCTTGACCGCGCTTGACGGTACCACCCGGACGAACCACAAAGCGCTTGGCGGCGCTTTTCTTGGTCTTCATCTTGGGCATGACAAAAACTCCATTTATTTGATGGACATGGGTGTGCGGCTGGCTTGTGTGAACACTTTGCCCTAGACCGCCCTTCGAAACCCACTCCACTTGTTTTGGCGACCGGCTGCTCTATAAAAGACAAGCTTGCCGCCGCTTTCAGGAAAAGCGCCTGCCTGCCGCACTTGCGTGCGACGCGCGGGCGCCATTTCCGGAACCTGCTGCGTGTCTGCGCTTGCCACAGGGCTTGCGAGACATCGAGAACTGCTTGAGACGCCGCGCAGTGTACACAAGTGCAGAGCACTTCACACTGCGCGCCGGATCACTTCTTCTTCTTCGGCGAGAGCACCATGATCATCTGGCGCCCTTCCATCTTCGGCATCTGCTCAACCTGACCGACTTCTTCGAGGTCGGTACGCAGGCGCTCGAGCATGCGCATGCCGATTTCCTGGTGAGCCATTTCGCGGCCCCGGAAACGCAACGTGATCTTCGTCTTGTCGCCTTCATCGAGGAAGCGGATGAGATTGCGCAGCTTGACGTTGTAATCGCCGTCGTCGGTACCCGGGCGGAATTTGACTTCCTTGACCTGGATGACCTTTTGCTTGAGCTTGGCTTCGTGCTGCTTCTTCGATTCCTGGTACTTGAACTTGCCGTAATCCATCAGGCGGCACACGGGCGGCACAGCCTGGGGAGCAATTTCAACCAGATCGACGTCCTGCTGTTCCGACATGCGGAACGCATCAGCCAGCTTTACGATACCGAGCGGCTCGTTCTCGACTCCGACGAGACGCACCTCGGGTGCAGTGATTTCACCGTTGATGCGATGCGACTTATCCGTAGCGATGTTACGTTTCCTCTAAAAATTAAAAAAACGAGCCGCGCTGCCAGGTGGCTTACTTGAACGAACTGACGTCCTGCGCCAGACGCTCAGCGAACGCGTCGACGGGCATCACACCCAGATCAACGCCGCCACGGGCACGCACGGCTACCGTTTGCGCTTCACGCTCTTTGTCCCCGACTACCAGCAGGTACGGGACCTTCTCAAGCGTGTGCTCGCGTATTTTATAGCTAATTTTCTCGTTGCGCAAATCGGCCTGCACTCTAACCCCTTGTTTTTGCAACGATTGGGCCAGATTAGCGGCATATTCAGCCTGACTTTCCGCAATATTCATCACAACGACCTGCACCGGAGCCAGCCAGGACGGCATTGCACCAGCATGGTGCTCGATCAGAATACCGAGGAAACGCTCCATCGAACCGAGGATTGCACGGTGCAGCATGATCGGGCGACGGCGGCTGTTGTCTTCCGCCACGTACTCGGCGCCCAGACGCTCCGGCAACACCATGTCGAGCTGCAGCGTGCCGCACTGCCACGAACGGCCGAGCGCATCCTTGATGTGGTACTCGACCTTCGGACCGTAGAACGCGCCCTCGCCCGGCAGCTCTTCCCACTGCAGGCCGCAGGCCGTCAGCGCATCGCGCAGACCCTGCTCGGCGCGGTCCCACGTTTCATCCGTGCCGGCGCGCGAATCCGGGCGCAGCGACAGCTTGATGTCGATGTGATCGAAGCCGAAGTCCTTGTAGATGCTCATCGCCAGCGTATTGAAGGCGATCGATTCGGCGATGATCTGGTCTTCCGTACAGAAGATGTGCGCGTCGTCCTGAACGAAGCCGCGCACGCGCATCAGACCGTGCAGCGCGCCCGACGCCTCGTTGCGGTGGCACGAACCGAATTCCGCGTAACGCAGCGGCAAGTCGCGATACGAACGCAGGCCGTGGTTGAACACCTGCACGTGGCCCGGGCAGTTCATCGGCTTGACCGCGTAGTCGCGCTTTTCCGACTCCGTCGTGAACATGTTTTCACGATAGTTCTGCCAGTGACCCGACGCTTCCCACAGCGAGCGGTCCATGATCATCGGCGTCTTGATTTCGTCGTAGCCGGCCACGCGCAGGCGCGCGCGCATGTACTGCTCGACCTGCTGCCAGAGCGTCCAGCCCTTCGGGTGCCAGAACACCATGCCCGGCGACTCGTCCTGCATGTGGAACAGGTCGAGTTGCTTGCCCAGCTTGCGGTGATCGCGCTTTTCCGCCTCTTCGAGGTTGTGAAGATACAGTTCCTGATCTTCCTTCTTCGTCCAGGCCGTGCCGTAAATGCGCTGCAGCTGCTCGTTCTTCGCGTCGCCGCGCCAGTAAGCGCCCGCGACCTTCATCAGCTTGAAAACCTTGAGCTTGCCCGTCGACGGCACGTGCGGGCCACGGCACAGGTCCGTGAAATTGCCGTGCGAGTACAGCTTGATGTCCTGATCGCCGGGGATCGACTCAATGATCTCGGCCTTGTACTTCTCGCCGATGCTCTTGAAGTAGTCGACCGCCTCGCCGCGCGTGACCACGCGGCGCGACACCGGCTCGTCTTTCTTCGACAGCTCCTGCATACGCTTTTCGATCTTTTCGAGATCTTCGGGCGTGAAGGGACGGCTGTAGGCGAAGTCGTAGTAAAAGCCGTTGTCGATCACCGGGCCGATCGTGACCTGCGCTTCCGGGAACAGCTCCTTGACCGCGTAGGCCAGCAAGTGAGCCGTGGAGTGACGGATGATGTCGAGACCGTCGACGTCCTTGTCCGTAACGATAGCCAGCGATGCGTCATGATCGATCAGCGTCGACGTATCGACCAGCTCGCCATCGAGCTTGCCGCCGAGCGCCGCCTTGGCGAGGCCGGCGCCAATCGAAGCCGCTACTTCGGCGACCGTGACGGGGTGATCGTACTGTCGAACCGAACCATCGGGCAGACGTATCGCAACCATGTTTTTCTCCAGAAGCGCCGCACGCGGCACATCGTATTGTGTTCGGGGGAGATCGCCGCTAAACAGCTAGAGCGACCCGATAAAATTTCGCGGCGAAAAAAAATGCGGCCCCGCTTTCGAGGGGCCGCATTCACTTTTCAAACCAGATTGCAGGGCGAAAGAGGTCCTCGACTAGCGTCGTTCCGAAGCAGTATCGGTCAACGTTCGCGGTGTCATAACCGTATTCGCCTTGAGCGCAGAGCGCTTTTTGCTGCATTGAAGCTCCGATGCTAACACACACATCGCAACTTCGATTTCGTTGGTAGGCTCGATTGGACTCGAACCAACGACCCCCACCATGTCAAGGTGGTGCTCTAACCAGCTGAGCTACGAGCCTGAAGAAGCAAGACTATATGACACTTTCACGAACCTGGCAAGCACTTTTTTGCGTTGCGGCAAACGCGGCAGTCTGACGGCTCGCGCCTAGCCTTTGCGGAACGCCCGCTGCACCCCGCCCACTTCGCCTAGCAGCACACAGGCACGCTGGATCTGCGCCGAACTCGACACCTCAACCGTGAACTGCATATAAGCCGCATTGCGGCGCGTCTGCGTCTTTACGCCGATCACATTCATCTTCTCGCGCGCGAACACTTCGGAGATATCGCGCAGCAGCCCCTGGCGGTCGGTGGCCTCGATCGAGATGTCGACCGGATACACCGACTGCCCGCGCCCGCCCATCACGTCGGCGGACCACGTGGTCTGGAGCACGCGCTCCGGCGAGCGGCGCGCCATGCGCTGGAAGGTCGCGCAATCGCTGCGGTGAATCGACATGCCCTTGCCGCGCGTGACGAATCCGCTAATGCCGTCGGGCGGCGCAGGTCGGCAGCAGCGCGCGAGTTGCGTCAGCAACGCGTCGACGCCCACCACCAGCACGCCCGACGAACCGCCGTGGGCGACGTTCGAACCGCTCGCCCGCTTGGTCAACTGCTCGGGCGTTTCTTCCTCGGGTTCCGGCGCGGGGGCATCGCTCAAGGCCTGCTCGACGTAGCGCAGACTGAACTCTTCCTTGCCGACCACGCTGAAGAATTCGTCGGTCGACTTGAAGCCGAGCTTGGCCGCGAGCTGATCGAGATTGACCGACGTGCGCCCTTCGCGCTGCAAGGTCTTTTCGACCATCGCACGACCGTTGGCGATGTTTTCCTGCGCCTCGATGGCGTTGAACCAGGCGCGCACCTTCTGCCGCGCGCGATGGCTTTGCAGATAACCGAGCTGCGGGTTGAGCCAGTCGCGCGACGGGCCGCCCTCTTTCACCGAAATGATCTCGACGGTCTGGCCGTTCTGCAGATGCGTGTTGAGCGGCACCATCGCGCCGTCGACGCGCGCGCCCCGGCAACGGTGGCCAAGCTCGCTATGCAGGTGATACGCGAAATCGAGCGGCGTCGCGCCCTGCGGCAGCGCGATGACGCGTGCCTGGGGCGTGAGCACGTAGATGTGATCGTCGTCGAGCGTCGCCTGGCGCAGTTGCTCCCACGGCTGACGGCCATCGGCCACGTCGTCTTTCCACGCCAGCAACTGGCGCAGCCACGCAATCTTTTCGTCGTAGCTGCTGCTCGCGCTGAACTGGCCGCCATAGCCCTTCGAACCCGCTTCCTTGTAGCGCCAATGCGCGGCCACGCCGTATTCCGCGAACTGATGCATCTCCTGCGTGCGGATCTGCACTTCGAACGCGCGACCGTCGTCGCCCATCACCACCGTATGCAGCGAGCGATAGCCGTTCGGCTTGGGGCGGGAAATGTAGTCGTCGAATTCGCGCGGCACCGGCTGCCACAGGTTGTGCACGATACCCAGCACGCTGTAGCAGTCCTTGATGTCGCGCACGATCACGCGGAAGGCGCGCACGTCGTAGAGTTCGGCAAAGTCGATATCCTTGCCGCGCATCTTCTTCCAGATGCTGTAGATGTGCTTGGGCCGCCCGCTCACCTCGGCGTCGATATGCGCGGCGGCGAGTTCGCTCTGCAGCCGCTCGATCGCTTCGGCCACATAGCTTTCACGCTCGACGCGTTTTTCGTCGAGCAGTTTGGCGATGCGCTTGTAGGTGACCGGCTCCTCGAAGCGAAACGCCAGATCTTCGAGCTCCCACTTCAGTTGCCAGATGCCCAGACGGTTCGCGAGCGGCGCATAGATGTCGAGCGTTTCGCGCGAGATTTCCGGCGCGGGCGTGACTTTGGCCGCCGCGTAATAGCGCAGCGACTGAAGGCGCGACGCGAGGCGGATCAGCACCACGCGAATGTCCTGCGCAAACGCGAGCAGCATCTTGCGCAGCGATTCGACCTGGGCGCGGCGCGCGGCCTGCGCATCGCGGCTTTCGCGCCCGCTTTCCGCCGCCGCGTTCTGCGCGGCGGCGCGCAGGCTCACCGTGCCCAGACGCAGCAGCTTGCGCACATCGAACACGAGCCGCGTGACCTCGGCGCCAAAACGCGCTTCGAGTGTCGCTTCCGGATTGTCGAGATGCTGGGCGATGTTAAAGAGCGCCGCCGCCAGCACTGCGGGCGGATCGACGTTCAGACGGCTCATGATCGACGCCGTGCCCTGCGCGTGTTCGACGAGCGGTTCGCCCGTGGACAGGCGCGCGTCGCCGGCATGCTCGCGCACGAACGCCAGCGTGTCTTCAAGCGACGGCAGCGCGGCGGAGGCGGAAACTTCTGCGGGGACGGGAGGTAAGGTGTCGCTGCTCATGAGACATCGCCCGCCGGCGTACCGGACAGGCTGCTAACCACGGTAAAACAATTCAACGATAGTCCGGTCGGGTAATCTGGCCGCGCGCATTGGCCCGGCTTTCAGACCCGATCAGTTCGTTGCTTCAAGCCGCACTCAATCGCGCTGCGCGGCCACCACGACGATTTCAACCAGGCATTCCGGATTCGCGAGCTTGGCTTCGACGGTCGCGCGCGGCGGCGTAGCGCCCTGTGCGACCCACTTGTCCCACTCGGCGTTCATGCCCGGGAAATCCTTCATGTCGGCGATATAGATCTGCACGGACAGCAGCAGCGTCTTGTCGCTGTTGGCTTCGCCCAGCAGACGGTCGATGTGGCCAAGACATTCGCGCGTCTGGCCAAGGATGTCCTGCTTCGTGTCTTCGGCGATCTGACCGGCCAGATAAACGGTACCGTTGTGGATCGCGGTTTCCGAGAGGCGCGGGCCGACGTGGTGACGAATGACTGCCATGAATTTTCCTGTTGATTTGAGAGCCAGAGGGCGTTGCAGCGCACTGCGGGGCGCTCCTTTCAGAGCGCCGACACGCCGGACAATCCAGCATTATGACGCGCCGAAAGCTTATCCGGCGAAGAAACGGCGCGCGATCTCGATCTGGTCGGCGGCGAGAAAGGCCGGCGCATGCCCCACGCCAGCGATTTCAACGCCCGTCAACTGCTGGGCGCTCGCCTCCATCTTCTTCACCGTTTCACGCGAAAGCAGATCGGAAAGTTCGCCGCGCACGGCCAGCACCGGCCCCTTGAACGCCGCGAGCGAGCGCCACAGGAACTGTTCGCCCTGCTCGTTCTGCTCGGGCGTCACGCCCTTGAAGCCTTCGGAGATACGCGGGTCGTAGCGGTAACGCCAGACGCCCTCCACTTCGTGCAACAGGGGCGTATTGATTTCGCGCCACTCCTCGGCCGTCAGCGGCCCAAAGGAAGCCGCCAGCAGCGCGGCGTTGTCGATGCCTTCCTGCAGCGAGCCAAAGCTGACGTCGCGGCCCACGTATTCGCCGATGCGCTCAAGCGAAGCCGGTTCGATATGCGGCCCAATATCGTTGAGCAGCATGCGGCCGATGGGCGCGTCGGGCAGACCGGCCAGCGCCATGCCGATCAGGCCGCCCATCGACGTGCCGAACCAGTCCACTTTCTCGACGCCGGTGCGAGCGATCAGGGTGACCATATCCGCGACGTACTGGGCGACGCCATAGCCACGCGGGTCGACGAGCCAGGACGAAAGCCCGCGCCCAACCACGTCCGGACACACCACGCGATAGGTATCGGACAGCGCCAGTGCGAGGCGATCGAAGTCGCGGCTGGAGCGCGTCAGGCCATGCACACACATGAGGACACGCGGATTCGCGGGGTCGCCCCATTCTGTATACGCCACGCGGTGCAGGCCCGAAGGGCTGAGGCACTGGACAAAGTGCTGGCGCGGCTGGCGCGATTGAAGCGGCACAGCAGACGAAACGGTCATTGCGTGATCCTCGCTGAAGGCATTCATAGGCGTGGGGCCATTGTAGACGGCTTTGCGGGGCGGGAACGGCGCACGCGGCGGTCCCAAAGCGCTTCGGCGCGCGTGGGGCCTGCGCCAGGCAAGGCCGCGTAGACCGCACCATCGGCCATCCGGTCTATGCCGTCTGGCCGAGGTTTCAGGCACACGCAAACGCGCCAGAATGGTCACATCGAAAACAAAACGGGCGAAACCGAAGTTCCGCCCGCCTCTGTCATGCAACCTGCTGCGACTATTCAAGCAATCGCATCACCGCGTTCAGCTCACCGCGCTCACATCGAGCGGTGCGCCCGTTTTCGTCTTGATTTCGTCAGCCGTGACGCCCGACGCGAGTTCGGTCACCTTCAGGCCCGCGTCGCTCACTTCGATCACACCCAGATCGGTAATGATCAGATCGACCACGCCCACGCCCGTGAGCGGCAGCGTGCAGGCTTCGAGAATCTTGTGCTGGTCGCCCTTGGCCACATGTTCCATGAGCACGACCACGCGGCCGACGCCCGCAACCAGATCCATCGCGCCGCCCATGCCCTTGATCATCTTGCCGGGGATCATCCAGTTGGCCAGGTCGCCCTTCTCGCTCACCTGCATCGCGCCCAGGATGGCCAGGTTGATGTGGCCGCCGCGGATCATCGCGAACGAGTCCGCCGACGAGAAAATCGACGAGCCCGGCAGTGTGGTCACGGTCTGCTTGCCCGCGTTGATCATGTCGGCGTCCACCTGATCTTCGGTCGGGAACGGGCCGATACCCAGCAGGCCGTTTTCCGATTGCAGCCACACTTCCACGCCTTCCGGCACATGGTTGGCCACGAGCGTCGGCAGGCCGATACCCAGGTTCACGTAGAAGCCGTCCTGCAGTTCTTTAGCCGCGCGTGCGGCCATTTCATCACGATTCCATGCCATGATCGGTCTCCCTTCTTAGGCGCGCACGGTGCGTTGTTCGATGCGTTTTTCAGGTTGCGCATTGAGGATAATGCGCTGCACGAAGATGCCCGGCGTGTGGATCGCGTCCGGGTCGAGCGCGCCGTTTTCGACGATCTCCTCGACTTCCACCACCGTGATCTTGCCCGCCATCGCGCACATCGGATTGAAGTTGCGCGCCGTGCGGCGATAGACCAGGTTGCCCGACTTGTCGGCCTTCCAGGCCTTCACGAGCGCCACGTCGGCCGTGAGCGAATGCTCCAGCACGTAATGCTTGTCGCCGAACTGGCGAGTTTCCTTGCCTTCGGCGATCAGCGTGCCAAAACCCGTGTTCGTGAAGAACGCCGGGATCCCCGCGCCGCCCGCGCGCAGCTTTTCGGCCAGCGTGCCTTGCGGCGTGAATTCGAGCTCAAGCTCGCCCGAGAGGTACTGGCGCTCGAATTCCTTGTTTTCGCCCACGTAGGACGAGATCATCTTCTTGATCTGGCGCGTTTCCAGCAGCAGACCAAGGCCGAAGCCGTCCACGCCCGCATTGTTGCTGATACAGGTAATGCCTTTCACGCCCGAATCGCGCAGCGCGCCGATCAGCGCCTCCGGAATGCCGCACAGCCCGAAACCGCCGACCGCGAAGGTCTGGCCGTCCTTGACGATGCCCTCGAGCGCGGCAGCCGCGCTTCCATAGACTTTGTTCATCAGTGTGTCCCTTCCTCGAATGGAAATACGTCGATGCGTCGTTCGATCAATCTATTTGTTCAGCATGGCACGCGGGCACAACACACGCCCGGATGCCCCATTCTAGTCATGCCCCGGCGGCGCTGCCGTGAACCCGGCGCGCCGCCCGCGCGGCCCTCTGATGGTTCGCAAGCGTACGCTGGGCGGGTGATGCGGCACAATACGCAAAACTACATAAAGCCATACCCGTATTAACCGCCATGCCTGAACCCGCCACAACTGCAGCCCCCGCTCCCGCGCTCGATTACAAGACCGCCTTCCACCTTGCGCCTATCGGCCTTGTGATTGCGCGCGAGCGCATCATCGAGGACTGCAACGAGGCGGTCTGCGCGATCTTTCGCTGCCCGCGCGAAGCGCTGCTCGGCCAGTCGTTTCAGGTGTTGTATCCGTCTGCGGATGAATTCGAGCGCATCGGCGAGCGCATTCCGCCCATCATGACGGCGCAAGGCAGTTACGCCGACGACCGCATCATGAAACGCGCAAATGGTGAACTGTTCTGGTGTCACGTCACGGGCCGCTCGCTCGATCGCGAGGCGCCGCACGCGGCAGGGGTGTGGACTTTCGAGGATCTGAGCGCGACGCGGCGCGTGGCTGTCGAACTCACACCGCGCGAACGCGAAATCGCGGCGCAACTGGTGACGGGCAAGACGAGCAAGCAGATCGGGCGGATTCTGGACATCAGCTCGCGCACGGTGGACGTCTACCGTGCGCGGTTGATGCGCAAGTACGACACCGGCAACGCCACGGAGCTGCTGCAGCGTTTGCTCGGCCAGTAAGGGCGCGTGACGCGCGAGGAAGGCGTGCGGCTGGGATAAGCCGCACGAAGAGACATTCAGGCGGAATCAGCGCGCCTTGACGAGCGGCGCGCTTTCGATGGTCGTGCGCAGGTGATCGGGAATCGGCACAGATTTGCCTGCCTCGTAATCGATCCAGACGCAGCGCGCATTGCCGCGGGCGTAGACGGTATCGGGTTCGTCCACGCGGCGCAACTCGAAGCCGGTGTCGAAACTGCTGCGGCCGGGTTGCCCCACCGTCATCGTGCAAACGATGTCGCCCGGATAGTGCAGTTGCTTGAGAAACTCCATAGAGGCATTGACGATCACGGGGCCCTGCCCGTTACCGCTCTCGCGGCTTTCACCCGCCACGCCAAGCTGCTCGAACCAGGAGATCCGCACCTGCTCCATGTAGCGGAAGTAGACCGTGTTGTTCACGTGGCCGAACGCATCCATGTCGCCCCAACGGATCGGCATGGTCATTTCAAAAACGGGGTGGTAATCACTCATTGCACTTCAACTTCGGGTTGCGTTTGGAAAAACCGTTGGAAAACCGGTTGAAAAATCGCCGGATCAGGTCAGGCCGAAGCCGTCGTCGGCGGTGATGATCGAGCCGTTCATGAATGCCGATTCGTCTGCCGCCAGCAACAGCAGCAGACCGTCGAGATCGGCAGGCGTGCCCACGCGGTGGCGCGGCAGCATCGAAATCAGCTTCTGGCCTTGCTCGGTGGCCCAGTGGTGATGGTTGATTTCGGTGTCGATATAACCGGGACAGATCGCATTGACGTTGATGCCGTGGCGGCCCCATTCGAGCGCCATCGCCTTGGTCATATGCACCACCGCCGCCTTGCTGATCGAATACAGGCCAATCTGCGGCAGCACGCTCAGCCCCGCCACCGAGGCGATGTTGATGATGCGATACGCCGGTTTCGAGCCGCCACCGTTGCCCCGCATGATCATGCGCCTGGCCACTTCCTGCGCAACGAAAAACGCGCCACGCGTGTTGGTATCGAAAACGTATTCGAAGTCGGCGGGCGTGACATCGGCGAGCTTCTGGGTGGTGGAAACGCCCGAATTGTTGACGAGAATGTCGATGGTGCCGGCCTCGGTTTCCGCGTGCGCGACCGCAGAACGGATGCTCTGGTAGTCCGTCACGTCGAGCGAAACCACATGCGCAGCGCCACCATCGGCCTCGATCTCGGCACGCAGTTCCTTGAGCCGCTCTACCCGCCGGCTCGCCAGCACGACCTTCGCGCCCGCCTGCGAGAGCACCTGGGCGAAGCGCTTGCCGAGACCGCTTGAGGCCCCGGTGATCATCGCTACCTTCCCTTCGAGATTGATCGAACGGCCCATTTTCGCTTCCTCTTCAAGGGATGACGGGACGCCGGAATGCGCCACCGGCGGCGTGCCGGGCATTCTGGCATAAAATAGAACGATCGTGCTAATGCGGGTTTGTCGGGTTGCGGCAAGGTGAGCGTTACCCGACAATACGAACCCGAAAAAAGCATTCTAATGGCAAGAGGAGCTTTAATGACCCCCACAAGTCTCTTGGAGCAATACGGCCCACGCGAGTCGATGGAATACGACGTCGTGGTTGTCGGTGGCGGCCCGGCCGGGCTGTCGGCGGCGATCCGCCTGAAACAGCTGGCTGCCGAAAAAGGCGCCGACATTGGCGTGTGCGTGCTGGAAAAAGGCTCTGAAATCGGGGCACATATCCTCTCGGGCGCCGTCATGGACCCGCGCGCGCTCGACGAACTCTTTCCCGACTGGAAAGAGCAAGGCGCGCCGCTGAACGTCCCCGTGACGGAAGACAAGTTCCTGTTTCTGTCGGAAACGGGCGCTAAGTCCGTGCCCAACTGGGCGCTGCCGGACAACTTCAAGAACCACGGCAACTACGTCATCAGTCTCGCCAACGTCACGCGCTGGCTCGGTCAACAGGCCGAGGCGCTGGGCGTCGAGATTTTCCCAGGCTTTCCGGCAGCGGAAGTGCTCTATAACGACGATGGCTCGGTCAAGGGCGTCGCGACGGGCAATATGGGCGTCGGCAAGGATGGCGAGCCGACCGAGAATTTCCAGCTCGGCATGGAGTTGCATGCCAAATACACGCTGTTCTGCGAAGGCGCGCGTGGTCATCTCGGCCGTCAGCTGAACGAAAAATTCAAGCTGGGCAAGGACGCCGATCCGCAGGTCTACGGCATCGGCATCAAGGAACTGTGGGAAATCGATCCCGCGAAGCACAAGCCGGGTCTGGTGATCCACACGGCTGGCTGGCCGCTGGAGAGCGATACCTACGGCGGTTCGTTCCTGTACCACACCGACAACAACCAGGTGATGGTGGGTTTTGTCGTCGGTCTCGCGTACACGAACCCGTATCTGTCGCCGTTCGAGGAATTCCAGCGTTACAAGACGCATCCGGAAATCCGCAAATACCTGGAAGGCGGCAAGCGTGTGTCCTATGGCGCGCGCGCGATCACGGCAGGCGGTTTGATGTCGCTGCCGAAACTGGCGTTCCCGGGCGGCGCGCTCGTCGGCGACGATGCGGGCTTCCTGAACGCCTCGCGTATCAAGGGCAGTCACGCGGCGATCAAGACCGGCATGCTCGCGGCGGAAGCGGCATTCGACGCCGTGCAGGCGGGTCGTCAGAGCGACGAACTCGCGGCCTATCCGGAAGGCTTCAAGAAGTCGTGGCTGCACGAAGAACTGTACAAGGCGCGCAACTTCAAGCAGTGGATGAGCAAGGGCCTGTATCTGGGCACGCTGATGGTAGGCATCGAGCAGAAACTGCTGGGCGGCAACGTACCCTGGACGCTGCACCACCAGCATCGCGACAACGAAATGCTCAAGCCCGCGTCGCAGTGCAAGCCGATCGAGTATCCGAAGCCCGACGGCAAGCTCACGTTCGACCGGCTCTCTTCCGTGTTCATCTCGAACACGAATCACGAAGAGAACCAGCCCGCGCATTTGACGCTGAAGGATTCGAAGGTGCCTGTTGACGTGAATCTGCGCACCTATGCCGGTCCGGAAGCGCGCTTCTGCCCGGCAGCCGTGTACGAGTTCGTGAAGAACGATGACGGTAGCGACCGCCTGCAGATCAACGCGCAGAACTGCGTCCACTGCAAGACCTGCGACATCAAGGACCCGACGCAGAACATCGTCTGGGTGACGCCCGAAGGCGGCGGCGGACCGAACTATCCGAACATGTAAGGACGAAAGTCAGTCATTCGAAGGGCCGCGCGAGCGGCCCTTTTTTCGTCCTCATTCGTCTCTACGCGGTCAGTTCCGCCAGCGCCCGCTCCACCCGCCGCAGCACGTCATCCCACGCGTCGGGTTGAGTCTGGCGAAACACCCGCGCGCTCGGGTACCACGGTGAATCTTCGCGGTCCTTGAACCATCGCCAGCACGCCGCGTAACGCGACAGCACCCACACCGGTTTGCCAAGCGCGCCCGCCAGATGCGCCATCGACGTATCGACGGTAATCACCAGATCGAGATTCGCGACGATGGCCGCCGTATCCGCGAAGTCGCGGACCTCGTCCATCGGATCGAGTGGCTGTATCGCAGCGGGCAGATGCGCGATCTGCGGGCGCGTCGAGTCGCCCAGTTGCAGACTCACGAACGTGACATCGGGCATGCTCAAGAGCGGAACGAACGCTTGAGCATCCAGCGAGCGCCGCTGATCGATGGCGTTCGAACTCGCCTGATCCGCGCGAGGATTGCCCGCCCACACGAGACCGACTTTCAACGCCGCGTCGGGCAAGCGTGTTCGCCACCTTTCGAGTTCGCTCGCCTGCGCATGAAGGTACGGCACCGACGCCGGAATCGTCGCGACCGTCGTGCCGAAGCGGTACGGGAGACTCATCATCAGGCACCAGAAGTCGTGGCGCTCGATCCGGCCTTGCCCGTTCAGCGGAATCACCTGATCCGCGCCCGCCAGCGTTTCAAACAGGCGTTGCTGTGTCGGCGCGCATGCCACGCTCACGTGGGCCGCGCCCAGCGCTTTGAGCATCGGCACATAGCGGCAAAACTGCAGGCTGTCGCCCAAACCCTGCTCGGGCCAGACGAGGATGGACTTGCCGACGAGCGATTCGCCCTGCCATTGCGGATACGGCACCGGCGGCTGGAGCACGCCTTCCGTGCCAATCGACGGATCATGGCGCGCCTCATAGAAAGGCCAGGCGTTTTCGTAGTCCCCAAGGCACAGCAGCGGCAACGCCAGATTCGCCCGCGCGGCCGCGTAGTCCGGGCGCAGCGCAAGCGCACGGCGATAGGCGTCGATTGAAGCCTCGACGCGTCCGAGTTGCCAGAGCGCGTTGCCGAGATTGTTATGCGCCTCAGCAATATTGCCGTTGAGCGCCACTGCACGACGGCACGCGGTCTCGGACTCCGGCAGGCGGTTCATGTCCTTGAGCAGCAAGCCGAGATTGTTCCAGGCCTGGAAGTTATCCGCATCGCGCGCGAGCGCCGCGCGATACGCGGCTTCGGACTGAGCGAGCCGTCCCAGACGCCACATCAGCAGACCTTGATGGAGCAGCGCGTTGATATGGTTGGGATCAAGGTCGAGTGCGCGTGCCAGCATGGCCTCGGCTTCGTCCATGCGCGACTCATGCATCAGAACGACGCCAAGATTCGACAGCGCGGGAACATCATCCGCGCGCAGCGCGAGCACGCGCCGGTAGGCCTGTTCCGAAGCCGCGATCCGGCCACGCCGAAACAGCCATGCGCCTAGAGCGTAGTGAGCATCGGCGAGCGCGCCGCCGGTGAGCGGCGCATCGGCCACGCCAGATTGGCCCTTCGCTGCCAGCGCGCGCGCAGCCAGCTCCAGCGCGGCGGCATCAGCCGGAAGAGCGTCCAATAGCCGATCGAGCGCCTCAAGCGCAGCGTCGTATTCGCGCGCGGCGTACCGCGATTGCGCGGTCAGCCAGAGATCAGCGGATGAAGAGGAGTGGAAGGTGCAAGGATGCGGAGCGTTCATCGAAACTACCCGGAGACAGCGCGACATGCGCCTATCCGGGCAATTTATGCAACTCCGATGCGCCAGAACATTGGCTAAATCCTAAAAAGGCGCGGACAGGACCAAAATGCGACGCCCTGCCGCACACCTTCCGATACGGCGGGCAATCAGACGTCGCTGGCCGCGATCTTCGGCGTGTTCACGACAACATCGCCATTCTGCGCGCGATGACGCATGGCGTGATCGATCAGCACGAGTGCGAGCATGGCTTCGGCGATCGGCGTGGCGCGAATGCCCACGCACGGGTCGTGACGGCCGAAGGTTTCGACCACGGCCGGCTCGCCGGCCTTGTCGATCGAGCGGCGCGGCGTGCGGATGCTCGAAGTCGGCTTGATCGCGATCGACACGGTGATGTCCTGCCCCGTCGAAATCCCGCCGAGAATGCCGCCAGCGTGATTGCCGTGGAAACCGTTGGGCGTGAGTTCGTCGCCGTGGGTCGAGCCGCGTTGCGCGACGCTCGCGAAACCCGCGCCAATCTCCACGCCTTTGACGGCGTTGATGCCCATCATGGCGTGCGCGATGTCGGCGTCCAGGCGGTCGAACAGCGGCTCGCCCCAGCCTACCGGCGCGCCGCTCGCGACCACGTTGATGCGCGCCCCGATCGAGTCGCCGTCCTTGCGCAAGGCGTCCATGTAGTCTTCGAGCTGCGGCACGACATCGGCGTTGGCGGCAAAGAACGGGTTCTCATGCACGTGCTGCCAGTCGACGAACGGCACATCGATTTCGCCGAGCGCGCTCATGTAGCCGCGCACTTCCACGCCGAAACGCTCGCGCAACCACTTCTTCGCCACCGCGCCCGCCGCAACCGTAGGCGCAGTCAGGCGAGCCGACGAGCGACCGCCGCCGCGATAGTCGCGAATGCCGTACTTCTGCCAGTAGGTGTAATCGGCGTGACCGGGACGGAAGGTCTCGACGATGTTGCCGTAGTCCTTGCTGCGCTGGTCGGTGTTGCGGATCAGGAGCGCGATCGGCGTGCCGGTCGTGACGCCTTCGAACACGCCCGAGAGGATTTCGACCTGGTCGGCTTCCTGACGCTGCGTGACGTGGCGCGACGTGCCGGGACGGCGGCGGTCCAGATCGATCTGAATGTCGGCTTCGGTGAGCGCCATGCCGGGCGGGCAGCCGTCGATGACACAGCCGATGGCCGGACCGTGGGATTCGCCGAAGGTGGTGACGGTGAAAAGCGTACCGAGCGTGTTGCCGGACATGGCGGTCGTCCAAAGTGATTCGGGGAATCCAGCATTATGCCAGCCCGTGCGCCGCCGCGCCTGGGCGTCCGGAGAGTGCGCGACGCGCCACCCTTATTCACGGCGCGCTCAACGACGCTCCTAACGACGCTCGCCGCGCAGATCCGACACCGTGCGTTGCAGCCCTTCCACCGTCACGTCCGCGGGCGCGACCGGCTCCCCCACCGCCAGCGTGAGCCGGCTGGTCAGGCCGCGCCGGGTCGGGCGCTCCTGCCCCGACGCCGCATGCCGCGAGAACATGCTGCCCCACAAACCGCGCAGCGCCATCGGCACGACGGGCGCGGGATGGCGCTTGAGGATCTCGGTCACGCCGTGACGGAACGGATTCATCTCGCCGTCGCGCGTGATCTTGCCCTCGGGGAAGATGCACACGAGTTCGCCCTCGGCCAGCGCCGCGGCGCAGGCGTCGTAGGCCGCCGTGAGTAGCGCCGCGTCCTGATGCGCGGGCGCAATCGGAATCGCCTTCGCATGGCGGAACACCCAGCCGAGCAGCGGCGAACGGAAGATCTGGTGATCCATCACAAAGCGGATCGGCCGCGGGCTCTCGGCCATGATCACCACGGCGTCGACAAAACTCACGTGATTGCAGACCAGCACGGCGGGGCCTTCGGCGGGAATGCGCCCGGCGTTCACAAGCCGCACGCGGTACACCGTGTGGACCAGCACCCACGCCACGAAGCGCAGCAGGAACTCGGGCACGAGCGTGTAGATATAGGCCGCCACGACGATGTTGAGCAGCGCCGTCGTCAGGAAAATGCCCGGCACGCCCACGCCCGCCGCCGACAGCCCCATCGCCATGAGCGCCGAAGCAATCATGAACAGCGAGTTGAGAATGTTGTTGGCGGCGATGATGCGCGCGCGATGGCTGGGTGCGCTGCGGCTCTGGATCAGCGCATAAAGCGGCACGCTATAGAAGCCGCCGAACATCGCCAGCAGGAACAGATCGGCCAGCACGCGCCAGTGCGCGAGCGTGCCCACGAACTCGCCCACCGACAGCAGATGCGGCGCGGCGGGCAGCGCGTGACTCGCAAAAAACAGGTCGATGCCGAACACGCTCATGCCGATCGAGCCGAGCGGCACAAGGCCGATTTCGATACGGCGGCGCGAGAGCTTTTCGCACATCAGCGAGCCGAAACCGATGCCGAGCGAGAACATCGCGAGCAGCAGCGTCACCACATCGGGATCGGCGGACAGCACATCCTTCGCAAAGTTGAAGAACGAGGCGAGAAAGGTCGCGCCGACGAACCACAGCCAAGAAATCCCCAGCAGGCTGAGGAACACCGTGCGGTTCTCGCGCGCGAGGCGCAGATTGCGCCAGGTCTCGGAAAACGGGTTCCAGTTGATGCGCAGGCCAGGCTGCAGCGACGCGCACGGCGGCACGAAACTGCTGGCCACGCGCCCGATCAAGGCGATCGCGATGCACAGGCCGCCGAGCCACCACGCCCCGACTGGCGTGCCCGTCGCCGCGCCCGATGCCGCCTCGCTCGCGCCGATCCCAGCGGCAATCCCGCCCATGATCGTGCCGATCAGGATCGCGACGAACGTGCCCATTTCGACGAGTCCATTGCCGCCGACGAGTTCATCGTCCGAGAGTTTCTGCGGCAGATACGCGTACTTGATGGGCCCGAACACCGTGGAATGCACGCCCATCAGGAACGTGCAGAGATAGAGCAGCGGCGCGCTGTGCATCCAGAAGCCCGCCGCGCCCACCAGCATCACCGCGATCTCGAAGGTCTTGACCCAGCGCGTGAGCACGGCCTTGTCGTACTTGTCGGCGATCTGGCCCGAGGTCGCCGACAGCAACACGAACGGCACGATGAAAATCGCCGAAATCAGGAACGCCACGGTCTTGGGGTCCACGCCCGAGAATCGCGAGGCCTGATAGGTCACGAGCGACGTGAAACCGATCTTGAAGACGTTGTCGTTCATCGCGCCCAGAAACTGCGTCCAGAAGAACGGCGCAAAACGTCGCTGGCGCAGCAGCGCGAATTGCGAGCCGTGGCCGGTTTCTTCAGCGGGCGCCGCGTGCGTGGCGTGCATCGGTCTATCGTTCATCGGGTTATTTTTATGCGGTCGGAATCGGTCGTCAGACGTGAAAAAGCGCGCCTGACGCGCGCTTTTTCATGCTGTTTTTTCGGGCTGCCCTGCGAAAGCCACGGCCTATGAACGGCGATCAGGTCGCCGAATGACGCTCTTCTTCGGGCCAGTCGCGGATATACGCCTTGAGCAGCTTGTTTTCGAAGCCCTGCGCTTCCACCACCGCCTTCGCCACGTCGTAGAACGAGATCACGCCCATCAGCGAGCGGCTTTCCATCACGGGCAGATAGCGCACGTGATGTTCGAGCATCATGCGGCGCACTTCGTCCACTTCGGTTTCCGGCGTGCAGGTGATGGGATGGTCGTCCATCACCTTGCGGATCGTGGTGGTGCCGACGCTGCCGCCGTTGGTGCGCAGCGTCATGATGATTTCGCGGAACGTGAGCATGCCGACGAGGTCGCCATATTCCATAACCACGAGCGAGCCGATGTCGTGTTCGGCCATGGTATTGACGGCGTCGTGCAGCGCCGTGTCCGGCGTGACGGTGTAGAGCGTATTGCCCTTGACCTTGAGAATATCGCTCACACGCATGATGTGTCTCCGGGGAAATGCTGGTCTGGATTACGGCTATTGGGGGGAGATGCTGAAAAGATACCTACCTGTTTTCGATCCTAGCGGAAAGGCCGTCAAAAGAAAAGGCGCAGGAAAGCGGGCCGAAAGACGCACCCAGGCCCTGAAAAGCCCGGCCAACTGGGCGCAAGCCGCAAGCTCGCCCGGCTTGCGCGATGCAGCATCGGCCATTCGGGTTATACCGGACGGCCGGGCATCAGTCCGTGCCAAAGCCCATGCCATAAGGGTTTCGGGCGTGTGCCCGGCGCTGGAACGCCACCGGCGACGCGTTTGCTGACCGCCTGGTCGGTGATACGATGCCAGCACCTTTCACCCGTCGCCGGTTCGCGCCGGCTGTGCTGCCAGAATGTCCGATTCCCGCTTCGACACGCTCGCGCTGCATGCCGGCGCCGCGCCCGACCCTGTCACCGGCGCCCGCGCGACGCCGATCTATCAGACCACGTCGTTCTCGTTCCGCGACACCGACCACGCCGCCGCCCTCTTCAATATGGAGCGCGCGGGCCACGTCTACTCGCGCATCTCGAACCCCACGGTGGCCGTGTTCGAGGAGCGCGTGGCCGCGCTGGAAGGCGGCGCGGGCGCAATCGGCACCGCGAGCGGCCAGGCGGCGCTGCATCTGGCGATCGCCACGCTGATGGGCGCGGGCGCGCATATCGTCGCCTCGGCGGCGCTCTATGGCGGTTCGCATAACCTGCTCGACTACACGCTGCGCCGCTTCGGCATCGAAACAACCTTCGTGAAGCCCGGCGATCTGGACGCCTGGCGCGCGGCGCTACGTCCCAACACGCGTCTGCTGTTCGGCGAAACGCTCGGCAATCCGGGGCTCGACGTGCTGGACATCGCCGCCGTCGCGCAGATCGCGCATGAGCATCGCGTGCCGTTACTGGTTGATTCGACCTTTACCACACCGTGGCTGCTGCGCCCTTTCGAGCATGGCGCGGATTTCGTCTATCACTCGGCCACCAAATTCCTCGGCGGTCACGGCACGACCATCGGCGGCGTGCTGGTCGACGGCGGCACGTTCGACTTCGAAGCTTCGGGGCAATTTCCGGAATTCACGCAGCCGTATGCGGGCTTTCACGGCATGGTGTTCAGCGAGGAAAGCAGCGTCGCGCCCTTCCTCTTGCGCGCGCGCCGCGAAGGTTTGCGCGACTTCGGCGCCTGCCTGCATCCGCAGGCTGCGTGGCAGTTGCTGCAGGGGATCGAAACCCTGCCGCTGCGCATGGAGCGTCATGTGGCGAACACGCGGCGCGTGGTCGAATTTCTCGCGGCGCACGAGGCCGTGGACGCAGTGGCTTATCCGGAACTCGAAAGTCACCGCGACCATGCACTTGCGAAACGTCTGCTGCCGCGCGGCGCGGGTGCCGTGTTCAGCTTCGACCTCAAGGGCGGCCGCGAGGCGGGCAAGCGCTTTATCGAATCGCTCTCGCTGTTCTCGCACCTTGCCAATGTCGGCGATGCGCGCTCGCTGGTGATTCATCCCGCGTCCACCACGCACTTCCGCATGGACGAGGCGGCGTTGAAATCCGCGGGCATCGGCGCGGGCACCATCCGGTTGTCAATCGGCCTCGAAGACCCCGACGACCTCATCGACGATCTCAAGCGCGCCCTCAAGGCCTCGCAGAAAAGCAGCAAGGCCGCGTCGGGCAAGGAGGCGTCATGAACGTCGATGTCGCAGGAAACAGTGCCTACGCCTATACCGGTGGCCGCGCATTCGACCCGGCGCGCCCCACCGTCGTATTCGTGCATGGCGCGCAGCACGACCACAGTGTCTGGGGGCTGCAGTCGCGCTATTTCGCGCACCACGGCTTCAGTGTGCTGGCCGTCGATCTGCCGGGCCATATGCGCAGCGCCGGGCCCGCGCTCACGAGCATCGGCGCGCTCGCTGACTGGCTCGACGCCCTGCTTTCGGCGCTGCAGGTGGAGCAGGCAATCGTCGTGGGGCATAGCATGGGTTCGCTCGTCGCGCTGGAATTTGCGGCGCGTTATCCCGCACGCGCCAAAGCCGCCGCCCTGCTCGCCACGGCGTTTCCCATGACGGTGTCTCCGGCGCTGCTAGACGCCGCGCGCGAGCGCGAACCCGACGCCATCGAACTCGTCAACGCCTGGTCGCATTCGACGCTCGCGGCCAAACCGTCGAGTCCTGGCCCAGGTTTCTGGCTGCGCGGTATGAACCAGCGTTTGATGGAGCGCGTCGCTACCCGGGGCGAGCCACAGCTTTTTCATACCGACTTTGCGGCATGCAACGCTTACGCCGACGGCCTGACGAGCGCGGCGAAAGTGACCTGCCCGGTGCGCCTGATCGTTGGCAAACGCGACCTCATGACGCCGCCGCGCGCGAACGCCGCCATCGCCAAGGCGCTCAAGGATACGGGGGTGCGCTTCGATACGGTGTCGCTCGACGCTGGCCACGCGCTGATGACCGAGCAACCCGACGCCACGCTCGATGCGCTTTACGATTTCGCGGTGAATGGGCCACGGGTGGGAAACGGCTGAGCGGGCATGCACGTAGCTGGGAATGCCGTCGAAAAGCGATGCCAGACGCATCGCTTCCACAGGCTTTTCCCGGCTTGCACGGTCGTTCGATTAGCAAGAAAATGGTTCGCACGAGCCGCTTTGCTGACCAGCCCAAGTCGCGTCCGAATCCCCCACGCGCAAGGAGGAGACATGACACACGCCACCCACACCGAGCATCAGCACTTCGCGAATTTCGCGGAGTTTTATCCGTTCTATCTGAGCGAACACAGCAACCTCATGTCGCGGCGGCTGCATTTCATCGGCTCGCTGGGCGTGATCGGCTGTATCGCCATGGCGATCGCCACGGGCATCTGGCTCTGGCTGCCCGCCGCCGTGATCTGCGGCTATGGTTTCGCCTGGATCGGTCACTACATGTTCGAGAAGAATCGCCCCGCCACCTTCCGTCACCCTATTTACAGTCTGATGGGCGACTGGGTGATGTTCTCGGATATCTGTCGCGGCAGGATCTCGCTCTAACGTCGTCTGGCGACGCCCTCTCTGCGCAGCCCAAACGCGCCGGCGGCGGTCTTCACGCCGCCGGATGCGGCAGACCGGACGGCTGGCCGTTCGCCTCGGCCAGACGCGCCAGTTCACGGCGCGCCGCCAGCAGCGATGCCAGCGAAACCGACAGCTTGTCGTTCTCCAGCGCAGCCAGCAGCATTCCGGCGTCGATGTCGCTCGACTTCAGTTGATACGCCAGTTCCTTGCGGTCGATCACGAAGCGCGCGTAGATGCGCTCCACCGAAATGCGCGCCGGGTTGGCGATCAGCACGTAATGAGGCTTCGCGCCGTCGCGTTCCAGTTTCGCGATCAGTTCGTCTTCTTCGAGGCAGTTCACGAGCCGCGTCACCGTGGCGAGGTCGCGCCGCAATAGCTGGGCGATCTGCTCGGTGTTCAGACCGGGGCTGCCCGCGTCGCGCGTCTCTGCCAGGCCGCCGAGCAGTTCGAGCGCGTCCAGCAGATCGCTGCCCGGAAAACGCGGACGGTTGAAGCGCCCCGTGCGTATCTCGGGCAGAGCCGAAGTAATCATCGCTCCCACCAGGGTGATGAACCAGCTCAGATACATCCAGAGCAGGAACATCGGCGCTGCCGCAAACGCGCCGTAGACCGCCGTGTAGGTGGGAATGCGCCGCACGTAATAGCCGAAGCCGCGCTTGGCCAGTTCGAAGGCAACCGCCGCGGCAATCCCGCCGATCACGGCATCGCGCCATTCCACGCGGCAGTTCGGCAGGTAGACATACAGCATCGTGAAAGCCAGCGCCGTGAGCGGCAGCGATGCGCCCATCAGCATCCAGTCGAACAGCATCGAGACGTGCTGCTCTGTGGCCAGCGCCAGCGAACGCGTAAAGAGATACGACGAAATCGACAGACTCACGCCAATCAGAATCGGCCCGAGCGTGAGAATCGCCCAGTACACCAGCACGCGCTGCGCGAAGGGCCGCGCCTTGCGCACGCGCCAGATCACGTTGAACGCCGATTCGACCGTCATCATCGTCATGACGGACGTGACGAACAGCACGATCATGCCCATCGTCGTGAGGCCCTTGGCCTTCGACGCGAATTGATTCAGGTACAGGAAAATCTGGCTGTTGATCTGCGCCGGCATCAGGTGGTCGGCGAGAAAGCCCTGCAGCGAGTTCTGGAACGACGCGAAGATGGGGAACGCCGTGAAGAGCGCGAACGCGACCGTCGCGAGCGGCACGATCGCCAGCATGGTCGTAAATGTCAGGCTGCCCGCCACCTGCGGAATGCGATCTTCGCGGCTGCGCCGCGCCGCGAAGCGCGCGAGCCGCTTCACGATATCCAGATCGATCCGTACTCTCGACAACACATCCATTGTCCAGCCTTCTCCAGACAGCGCAGCGCGCCTTGCGTGGGCGCTGCGGTGGAAACCCCGTGGGCACGCAGCGAAAACCGCCTCGAACCCAGACCCTATAATATCCCGTCCACCGACGAGGCCCGATGAAACCGATTCTTGTGCTCTACTACAGCCGCCATGGCGCCACCCGCGAACTCGCGCGCGCCATCGCTCAGGGCATCGACAGCGTGCCGGGCGCCGAAGCGCGCATCCGCACGGTGCCGCCCGTATCCACGGTCTGCGAATCCACCGCACCCGATATTCCCGACGACGGCCCGCCCTACGCCGAATTGCGCGACCTCGAGGAATGCGCCGGTCTCGCACTGGGCTCGCCCACGCGGTTCGGCAATATGGCCGCGCCGCTCAAGTACTTCCTCGACGGCACCACGCCGCAATGGCTCGCGGGCGCGCTCGCGGGCAAGCCTGGCTGCGTGTTCACCTCCACCGGCAGCCTGCATGGCGGCCAGGAAAGCACGTTGCTTTCGATGATGCTGCCGCTGCTGCATCACGGCATGCTGCTCGTCGGCATTCCCTACACGGAGAGCGCGCTTTCGTCGACGGATGGCGGCGGCACGCCCTACGGCGCTTCGCATCATGCGCGCTCCGACGGCCGTGGCCACGGTTTGAGCGCCGACGAAAAAGCGCTCGCCGTTGCGCTGGGCGTGCGTCTGGCGCGCGCTTCGCTTGCCCTCGCGCAAGGCGAACGGCCATGAGCGGCGGGCCGCCCGACATCACTGGCGCATCACGTGAAGCCGATGGCGAGCAAGCCGCGCGCACGTCGCGTACGCCAGACGGGCGGCACGCTGCCGATCACCACGCCGACGCTACGCAGCCGCGCACTTTACCGTCATCGCAAAACTCACGGCGCGAGCGCGCCCTCGCAGCGACCGCCCCTACGCCGCCTGCGGGTCGCCGCTTCGCCGCGCTGGGCGCTTTCGTTCTGCTCGCCGCGCTCACCGCGCTCTGCCTCGCCTGGGAGTGGCGCATCGCGCCACTGCGTCCCGGCGGCAGTGCACTGGTGCTCAAGGCCGTGCCGCTCGCGGCGGCGTTGCCTGGCGTATTACGGCGTCGGCTTTACACCTTTCAGTGGGCTTCGATGCTGGTGCTGCTGTATTTCGCCGAAGGCATCGTGCGCGGTATGACCGACCCCGCTCCGGGCGATGTGCTCGGCTGGATCGAAGTCGGCCTGTCGCTTGCCTTCTTCGGCTGCGCGCTCGCGTATGTTGCCCCGTTCAAGCGCGCCGCCCGACGCGCGAAACGCGACGCCGCGTAGAAGCGCGAATGTAAAGCCACATAGCTCGCCGCAAGGCAGGCGCGAGGCGTGTCAAACTAGGCTTTTCGCCGCCCGTCCTGCGACTCATGCAGGCACGCGCAGGAAAAGCAAACGCACTCCGCATGCCAGGCTGCAGCCATCGCACCGCCAACACCCCACCAAGCCATGACCCAATCCGCCCCGCAAGCTTTCCTCGACGCCTGTGCCGCCGCCATCGGCGCGCAGCACGTGCTGACCGACGCCCATGACACCGCGCCCTATGTCGCCGACTGGCGCAAGCGCTATCAGGGCGCGACCTGCGCGGTGCTCTGCCCGGCCAGCGCCGAGGAAACCGCCGCCGTCGTCAAGCTCGCGCACACGCACCGCGTCGCGCTCGTGCCGCAGGGCGGCAACACCGGTCTCGCGGGTGGCGCGACACCCGACGCCAGCGGCCAGCAAGCCGTGCTGAGCCTGCGCCGCCTGAACCGCGTGCGCGAGATCGACGCCCACAACAACACGATTACCGTCGAAGCCGGCGTGATTCTCGCCGAGGTCCAGGCACGCGCCGCCGACGCCGGCCGCCTGTTCCCGCTCTCGCTCGCCGCCGAAGGCAGCTGCACGATCGGCGGCAATCTGTCGACCAATGCGGGCGGCACCGGCGTGCTGCGCTACGGCAACACGCGCGAACTGTGTCTCGGTCTGGAAGTCGTGACGCCGCAGGGCGAACTGTGGGATGGACTGCGCGGCCTGCGCAAGGACAACACCGGCTACGATCTGCGCGATCTCTTTATCGGCGCGGAAGGCACGCTCGGCGTCATCACCGCCGCCGTCATGAAGCTGCACCCGCAACCGGCGGCCAGCGTCACGGCGCTCGCGGCGCTGGGATCGGCGCATGCGGCGCTCGACTTTCTCGCGCTGGCGCAGCGCTACGCGGGGCCGCTGCTCACCGGCTTCGAGTTGATGTCGGACTTCTGCATGCAACTGGTGGGCCGTCATTTCCCGCAACTGCGCTATCCGTTCGCCGAACGCCACGCCCAGGTCGTGCTGCTCGAACTGTCCGACAACGAAAGCGAAGAACATGGTCGCGCGCTGTTCGAGCGCCTCATGGAAGCGGCGCTCGAACAGGGTCTGGTGGAAGACGCGGTGGTGGCGGAAAGCCTCGCGCAATCGCAGGCGTTCTGGAATATCCGCGAACACATCCCGCTCGCGCAGGCCCAGGAAGGGTTGAATGTGAAACACGATATCGGCGTGCCGATTTCGCGCATCGGCCATTTCATCGAGGAAACCGGCGCCGAAATCGCGCGCGCGGTGCCCGGCGCGCGCATGGTGACGTTCGGCCATCTGGGCGACGGCAATCTGCATTACAACGTGCAGGCGCCCGAAGGCGGCGACCCGAAGCAGTTCCTCGCCGATAACGAAAAGCTGCTCAACCGCATCGTGTATGACAGCGTCGCGCGCCATCGCGGCACGATCAGCGCGGAACACGGTCTGGGCCAGTTGAAGGTCGACGAAAACGCGCACTACAAGAGCGAAGTCGAGCTGGGCATGATGCGCGCCATCAAGACGGCGCTCGATCCGCTCAATCTGATGAATCCGGGCAAGGTGATTCGCTGAGGCGAATCTCGCCAATCGCGAGGAGGCAACGCCGTGAAAATCCGCGTGCTGTCCGATCTGCATCTGGAGCTGGACGAACCCGTGCTGATTCCGCACGCCGAGGCCGACCTCGTCGTGCTCGCGGGTGATATCCATAATCACGGGCTGGGCCTGCGCTGGGCCGCCGAAACCTTCGATGCGCAGGTGCCTGTGATCTACGTGCCGGGCAATCACGAGTACTACGACGGCGAACTCGGCGCACTGGAAACAGCGATGCGCGACGCCGCCGCGTCGCTCGACAACGTGCACTACCTGAATAACGGGACTTACGTCGATCCGGCCGGCCGCTTCCGCGTGCTGGGCACGACCCTATGGGCGGATTTCGCGCTGTTTGGCGCAGACGATGCAACCCGCGAAGCTGCGATCACGGAGGCGCGGCGCGTGATGCTCGACTTCAAGGGGATGATTCAGGTGTCGTGGCCGTCAAGCGTCGAGGCCGGCGCGCGCGACTTTACGCCGGCGGACTCACTGGCGCTGCACGCGCACGCGCGCGCCTGGCTGGAAGCGGAACTGGCCACGCCCTTCGCGGGCAAGACGATTGTGGTGACGCATCACGCGCCGCATCGGCTCAGTCTTGCGCAGCGGTATGCGAGCGATCCGGTATCGGCGGGATTCGTGAGCGACCTCGGCGCGCTGGTGGGCGCGCCCACGGCGCTCTGGGTGCACGGCCACACGCATACCGGCTTCGATTACACCGTCAACGGCACGCGTGTTGTGTGCAATCCGCGCGGCTATCGCGACCGCCGCAGCGGTCTGCCGGAGAATCCGGCGTTTGCGTGGGACAAGGTGGTGGAGATTTGAGGGTGCCGTGCACGCACTCGCGATGCGCTCAGCGCAGGCCGCGCGAGCGGTCCACCGGTCGCTGCACGCGCAGCGTGACAGGCTGAAGCTGCGTGCGGCGCATGCGCAGAAGATCGCGTGATGCGGCGATGCCGATCAGGCCCATCATCACGGCGATGCCGATCATCAGATGCGTATCCATGGAAATCCTCGGGTTCTGGCGAATTGACGTTTCAGAGGCGCTACCTTATCAATCCGCCGCCCGCTTGTGCGTAAGGAAGTGTTGCCAGAAGGCGAAGCTGTAACAGCCTGTCACAGCACGCGCCCGAGGCAGCCAGATACTTACGTGCGCGCGAACTGGCGCAGCTCGGTCTGATCCTTCGCGAGCGTTGCTGGCAGCGTCTCGCGCAACATCTCCACCCACGTGCGGATCTTCGCGTCCAGGTACTGGCGCGACGGGTACATTGCGAACACCGTCATCTCCTGCGAGCGGTATTCCGGCAGAATCCACACGAGTTCCCCGCTGCGCAGGCCGCTGATGGCCGAATAGATCGGCAGCAGCCCCACGCCCATGCCTTCGCGCACGCCCACCGCCATGGCTTCGGCCACATTCACCTGAAAGGTCGCCGGCCCGAGGTCGATGGTCTCGATGCCCTGCGGTCCCGCGAACTGCCATTGCGAGGCGGGAAACACCGGCGTCACCAGCTGCAGACAGCGGTGATTGACGAGGTCATGCGGCGTCTGCGGCACGCCGTGACGCTCCAGATAGGCGGGCGACGCGCAGGCAATGCTGAATGCGCTGGTCAGCCGCTGCGAGACAAAGCCCGAATCCGGCAGGTCGGTGGCCAGCACCAGCGCCACGTCGTAGCCCTCGTCGAGCAGGTCCGGCATCCGCTGGGCCAGCGTCAATTCGATATGGACGTCGGGATACTGCGCCTGATATTGCCCCACCGCCGGCACCACATAGTGCTGGCCGAAGCTCGTCATGGCGTGGACCTTGAGCTTGCCCGACGGGCGTGCATGCGCGTCGCCGGCTTCGGCTTCCGCCTGATCCACGTAGGCCAGGATCTGCTCGCAGCGCTGCAGATAACGCTCGCCGGCTTCGGTGAGCGCGATGCGGCGCGTGGTGCGGTTCAGAAGGCGCGTGCGCAGGTGCGCCTCCAGATCGGAGACCGCGCGCGACGCGTAAGCCGTCGTCGTATTCAGGTGCTGGGCGGCGCCGGTAAAGCTGCCTGCCTCCACCACCCGGACGAATACACGCATGTTTTGAAGCGTATCCATACCAATCCTCTTTCTGACGGACCTATTGTTGCACGTTTTGCAAAATCAATTATCTCATAACCCGTAAGAATGCCTTGCATCCTTACCGGTTATTCGCCAATCAAGCAAAAAATATAATGACGCACAGCAATCTATAGCCAGTAAAGGAGTAAATCGTGCAGTCTCCGGTACCGAAAGGACTAGCCGTAGCCGCGGTTCTTACGTTCTCGTTGATAATCGCGGGATGCGCCAGTACCGGGGGAATCGCCCCAGAAGCGAAGCACGTCGACGCGAGCGAGCTGGACGCCGGCTCGGCGATCCGCGCCGCCAACACCGACGCCGCCTGGCCCGCCAGCGACTGGTGGCGCGGCTACAACGACCCGCAACTGAATAGCTGGATCGAAGCGTCGATCTCGGGCAATCCGTCGCTCGCCGCCGCCCAGGCGCGCGTGCGCGAAGCGCGCTCGATGGCGGGCGTGGCCGAAGCCGGCCTGCTGCCGCAGATCAACGGCAGCATGTCCGTGCAGCGCCAGCATTGGTCCGACAATATCTATTACGGCCCGGGCTCGCTCGCCAACTCGAATTCCTGGAACAACACCGCCACGCTCGGCCTGTCCTATCACCTCGATCTCTGGGGCCAGGACAAGAACAACGCCGAACGCGCACTCGACGCCGCTCACGCCTCCGCCGCCGACGCGCGCGCCGCGCAGCTCGAACTGGAAGTCAACGTCACGCGCGCGTACATCGATATGTCGATGAACTACGCGCTGCTCGATATTGCGAAGCAAACGCTCGCCGAACAGCAGAAGGTCCTCGCGCTCGCGCAGCGTCGCCTGAAGGGCGGCATCGGCACGCAGCTCGAAGTGAGCCAGGCCGAAACGCCGCTGCCCGAGTACGAACGCCAGATCGATTCGCTCGAAGAAGCGATCGCGCTGGGCAAGAACCAGCTCGCGGCGCTGGCGGGCAAAGGCCCCGGCGCGGGCGAAGCGATCCAGCGTCCGGCGCTCTCGCTGGCCGCTCCGGCAGGTCTGCCTTCGGCGCTGCCGGCCGAACTGATCGGCCATCGCCCGGACATCGTGGCGGCGCGCTGGACCGTCGCCGCCCAGGCGCGCGGCATCGACGTGGCCAAGGCCGACTTCTATCCGAACATCAACCTGCTGGTGTCGATGGGCGGTTATGCGGCCGCCGGCCCGCTGTTCCAGTTCCTGAAGTCGATGAGCGGCAGCTACGCGGGCGGCCCCGCCCTTTCGCTGCCGATCTTCGACGGCGGACGCCTGCGCTCGCAACTCGGCGCGCAATCGGCGGCTTACGACATCGCCGTGGATCAGTACAACCAGACCATCGTCACCGCGCTCAAGGAAATCGCCGATCAGGTGGTGCGCATGCGCTCGCTGGCGACCCAGGAAGACGATGCGCATCGCTCGGTGGCGGCCGCGCAGCGCAATTACGACCTCTCGCAGGAAGGCTATCGCCGCGGTCTGACCGACTACCTCAACGTGCTGATCGCGCAGACGCAATTGCTGCGCGCGCAGGAAGGCGTCGCGCGTATTCAGGCCGAACGCCTGACCGCGCACGCAACGCTGGTGGCGGCGCTGGGCGGCGGCACGATCAGCGCAACCGCCGATGCGGCCGCCGACCCGGCCGTCGCCAGCCCGACGCCCGCCGAGCAACTGCCCGCGCACGGCAAGAAGACGCGCGCCGTGCCGCTCGCGCCTGCCGCGCTGCTGGCGCCGCACTCGTCGGCGGCTGACGGTATTCACTGAGGCGCGCGACGATGCAAGCCTCCTCTTCCTCTTCGCAACCGGACGGCCAGGGCTTCCTCAAAGCCTTCGCCGACTGGGCGCGCACCGACGGCCTCGTCTGGCTCTATCTGTTCAAGACCATCGCCGCCGCGCTCATCGCGCTCGGCATTGCGATGAAGCTCGAACTGCCCTCGCCGCGCACCGCCATGACGACGGTGTTCATCGTCATGCAGCCGCAAAGCGGCCCGGTGTTCGCCAAGAGCTTCTACCGGATCTGCGGCACGCTCGTGGGCCTCGTCGTGATGCTCGCGCTGATCGGCCTGTTTGCGCAGCAGCCCGAACTTTTCATCGCCACCACGGCGATGTGGGTGGGCGTGTGCACGGCGGGCGCGGCGCGTAACCGCAATTTCCGTTCGTACGGCTTCGTGCTCGCCGGTTATACGGCGGCGCTGATCGGCATTCCGGCTTCGCAGAATCCCGACGGCGCGTTCATGTCCGCCATGACCCGCGTGGCCGAAATCTCGATCGGCATTCTCGCCTCCGGCGCGGTGAGCGCGATCGTGTTTCCGCAATATACGGGCGAGCTGCTGCGCTCCACGGTGCGCCGCCGCTTTTCGTCGTTCGTCGACTATGTGTCGGCGTCGCTGGCCGGACGCATCGACCGTTCGCAGATCGAAGCCACCAACGCGCGTTTCGTGACCGATATCGTCGGCTTCGAAGCAAGCCGCAGCAATGCCGTGTTCGAATCGCCCGATTCGCGCATGCGCTCAGGGCGACTCGCGCGCCTGAACACCGAGTTCATGGCGGCGTCGACGCGCTTTCACGCGCTGCATCAGCTGATGAACCGTCTGCGACACGAAGGCTCGACGGCTACCGTGGCCGCGCTCGAACCGTATTTCCACGAGATCGCGCCGCTGTTCGACAAGGCCGGCGAGCGCGTGCTGACCGCCGCCGACGCCACGCATGCCTCGGCGCAGCTTTCGCAATACCGTGCGGCGCTGCCCAAACGCGTGCGCGAAACGCGCGACCAGCTCGTCGCCAGCCTGAGCGATGCCGAAAAAGCCGCCAGCCTGCTCGACTTCGATACCGCGACCGAGCTGTTCTACCGCTTCGTGCACGAGATGAACGAGTACACGGCGACCTACGCGTCGCTGGCCGTCGACACGCATTCGCGCGAGAAGTGGATCGCGCGCTACGTGCCGAAGACCAACCTGTTCGCCGCGAGCGTGCACGGCGTGCGCGCCGCCATCGTCATGGGTCTGCTGGGCGCGTTCTGGATCGCCACGGCCTGGCCGAGCGGCACCAACCTCGTGCTCAATGCCGCCGCCACCTGCGCGCTGGCATCGGCCTCGCCCGCCCCGACGCGCATGTCGAGCCAGATGGCGGTTGGCACGATGATCGCGGCAATCGTCGGCATGATCCTGACGTTCGGCGTGTTTCCGCACATCGACGGCTTCCCGATGCTGTGCGTGGCGCTCGCGCCGGCGCTGGCCTTCGGCACTTTCCTGACGACGCGCCCGGCCTACGCCGGTTATGGCGTGGGCTACTGCATCTTCCTGTGCTTCCTCGCGGGCCCGGACAACGTGGTGCAGTACAACCCGAGCGGCTATATCAACGACGCATTCGCACTGGTGGTGTCGCAGATCGTTTCGGCCGCCGCCTTCGCGGTGCTGCTGCCGCCTTCGACGCCGTGGCTGCGCAACCGACTGCTGGCCAATCTGCGCGGCCAGGCCGTGCATGCGTGCCGCGCGCGCCTGCAAAGGCTGCCGGGCATCGCAGGCGTGGCGGGCTTGCGCAACCGCTTCGAAAGCGGCGCGCGCGATCTGATGTTCCAGCTCAACGCGCTCGCGGGCAAGGACGAAGCGTTCCGCCAGGACACGCTGCGCTGGATGTTCTCGACGCTCGAAATCGGCAATGCCGCGATCGATCTGCGCGAGGAACTGAGCGCGCTGCCGGACCATCCGCGCTTCAACACGCACGCGCCCTGGCGCACGCAGACCGCCGCGACGCTCAAGAGCGTGGCCGCGCTGTTCGAGCGCCCGGATGCGCGTCGCCATGCCGCCGCGCTGGTCACGACGAGCGCCGCCATCGGCGCTGCGCAAGCGGTGCTCGAAGACGTGCTGCGCGAGGACGCGCCGCGCGAAGAGCGCCACCCGCTCCAGCGCTGCCTGAGCCATCTGCATTTCATCCGCACCGCGCTGATCGATCCGCAATCGCCGTTCGCGGCCTATGCGGGCACAAGCGCCGCCGATACGAACCATCCGCAAGGAGCGAACCATGCCTCGTGACGTTGCGTTTCTGGACGCCTACATTCCGGCGATCGTGCTGCTCTTCATTCTGGGCGCGGCCATCACCTGGGTGCTCGATTCCGTGCTGGCCCGAACCGGCCTGTATCGCATCGTGTGGCACCCGTCCCTGTTCCGCGTGAGTCTGCTCGTGGTCGTGTGCTGCGTGATCGGGCTTGCGGTTTATCGCTGAACCTCGCTGAACCATCGTGAACCGGCGTTGAACCGGCTAAGAATCATGACTATCCGAAACATCATTGGCTTTATCGCGACGGCGATCATCTTCGTCGTCGCCATCCTGGTCGGCCGCGCGCTGTGGGTCCACTACATGGACGAGCCGTGGACGCGCGACGGCCGCGTGCGCGCCGAAGTGGTCAACATCGCCCCCGACGTCTCCGGCGCGGTGGTCGAGTTGCCCGTCAAGGACAACCAGTTCGTGCACAAGGGCGACCTGCTGATGCAGATCGACCCGTCGCACTACCAGATCGCCGTCGAACAGGCCGAAGCCGCCGTGGCCGCGCGCAAGGCCGAGCTGACCATGAAGCTCGACGACGCCCGCCGCCGCGCCGATATGGACAGCCTGGTGGTTTCGCAGGAAAACCGCGAAAACGCCTCGCACACCGCCAATTCGGCGCAGGCGCAGTACCAGCAGGCCATCGCCGCGCTCGACGCCGCCAAGCTCAACCTCGAACGCACGCGCGTGATCTCGCCGGTGGACGGCTACATCACCAACCTGCAGGTGTTCAAGGGCGACTACGCGATCGCCGGCCAGGCGAAACTCGCCGTGGTCGACAGCCACTCGTTCTGGGTCTACGGCTACTTCGAGGAAACCAAGCTGCCGCACGTGCAGGTGGGCAACAAGGCCGATATCAAGCTGATGAGCGGCGGCACGCTCGAAGGCCACGTGGAAAGCATTTCGCGCGGCATTTACGACCGTGACAATCCGCAAAGCCGCGAACTGCTCGCCGACGTGAACCCGACCTTCAACTGGGTGCGTCTCGCGCAGCGCGTGCCGGTTCGCATCCACATCGACAAGGTGCCGGACGGCATGATTCTGTCGGCGGGCACGACCTGCACGGTGGTGGTCAAGCCGGGCGCGTAAGTGCGCAAAAGCCCGCTCGACTGAGCGTGGACCGACGATGAAGAGCGCCTGCGGGCGCTCTTTTTTTGCGCGTGTTTCTGGCGCGTTTAACGTTGCCTTGAAGCTTCTGCGCACTTTCCAGGCATGTCCTGACAGACAATGTCCCGGGTGTGCAAAATGTGGTCGGCCATTCGGCCAAACCGCCTTGCGCCTTGACTCACGTCAACACGAAAACGGCTCACACCTAGGACTATTCTGACTCTACTGTCCTTCGCCAAGTGAGCCGCGTGAGCTTTCTCTACGAGCACGTTCCCCAAGTCTTCGCCCGCTACGTGACTGCGCCGACAGACACCGGCATGCGCATCCAGGCCGCGCCGCGCATCGTCGTGCTCGGCATTGGCAACGAGCAATGGGGCGACGCCGGCTTCGGCATGCGCGCGATCGAGCGCCTGAAGGCCGGCTGGCAATGCGCGCCACACGTCGAGTTCGTGGCGGGCGGCATCGAAGGACGCGCGCTGTTGCCGCTGGTGGAGGCGGCGCAGCGCATGATCGTCTTCAACGCCGCCGATTTCGGCTGCGCGCCCGGCACGCTGTGTGTGCGCGACGGCGACGACGCCATCCGCTATCTGGGCACGCGTCCATTCAATCTGCATCAGATGGATTTCGCCGATACCTTCGCCTGCGCGCAGCTCAAAGGCTGCTATCCGCGCGAACTGGTGGTGGTCGGCGTGCAGCCGCTCGCGCTCGACGATTATGGCCAGGGGCTGCGCCCTGCCGTGAGCGCCCAGCTCGATCCGGCCATCGCCATCGCCTGCCGCTGGCTGCGTCGCTGGCATGCCCGGCCGCGCCCGCGCCTGCCGAGCGAGAGCGCCCCCACCCGCTGAAACCGGCCGCGCGCCGGGCCATTGCGCGCGGTTGCGCGCCGCTCCCTCCTCATTGATCCGGCTTTACGCGGGTTCGCCCGCGTTGCCCGCCGCCGTTGCGCTGCACTATCCTCGACTCTCCAGTCAGCCCGGGAGGATGGACGCCATGCGCTACCGCGACTTTCACCGTGAGTCGATCGAACAGCCCGAGGAATTCTGGCGTCGCGAAGCCGCGCGCATCCACTGGGACACGCCGTTCGACAGCGTGCTCGACCGCTCGAATCCGCCATTTGCGCGCTGGTTCACGGGCGGGCGCACCAATCTCTGCTTTAACGCCGTCGACCGCCATCTGGCCTCGCGCGCCCAGCAGCACGCCCTCGTCTACGTCTCGACCGAAACCGGCATCGAGCGCCGCTACACCTATGCCGACCTGCATGCCGAAGTGAACCGCATGGCTGCCGTGATGCGTTCACTGGGCGTCAAACGCGGCGAGCGCGTGCTGATCTATCTGCCGATGATTCCCGAAGCCGTTTTTGCGATGCTCGCCTGCGCGCGGCTCGGCGCGATCCATTCGGTCGTGTTCGGCGGCTTCGCGGCGCCAAGCCTTGCGGCACGTATCGACGACGCCAAACCCGTGCTGCTGGTCGCCGCCGACGCGGGTGCGCGCGGCGGCAAGGTGATCGACTACACGCCGCTGGTGGATGAAGCGATGGCGCGGGCAGAGTTCGCGCCGCCCAAGGTGCTGCTGATCGACCGCCAGCTTGCGCCGGAGCGCTTCGATGCGCCCTATCTGGTGCACTACGAACCGTTGCGCGAGCAGTTCCACGACGCACATGTGCCGTGCGAATGGCTCGAATCGAACGAACCGTCCTACATCCTCTACACCTCCGGCACGACCGGCAAGCCCAAGGGCGTACAGCGCGACGTGGGCGGCTACGCGGTGGCGCTCGCGGCATCGATGGAATACATCTTCGAGGGCCGCGCGGGCGGCACCCTGTTCACGGCCTCCGACATCGGCTGGGTGGTCGGGCACAGCTACATCATCTACGCGCCGCTGCTCGCGGGCATGACCACGGTGATGTACGAAGGCACACCGATTCGCCCCGATGGCGGCGTCTGGTGGCGTCTGGTCGAGCAGCACAAGATCAATCTGATGTTCACCGCGCCCACGGCGATCCGCGTGCTCAAGAAACAGGATCCGGCGCTGCTGCGCGCCGCCGATCTCTCCAGCCTGCGCACGCTGTTCCTTGCGGGCGAACCGCTCGACGAACCCACTGCCACATGGATTTCAGAGGCCATCGGCAAGCCCGTCGTCGATAACTACTGGCAGACCGAAACCGGCTGGCCGATGCTGGCGATCCAGCGCGGCGTGGAAGATCTGCCGCAGAAGCTCGGCTCGCCGGGCGTGCCCTGCTACGGCTACGACCTCGTGCTGCGCGACGAGCACACGGGCGAGCCCTGCGCGAGCGGCACGAAAGGCGTGATCACGCTGAGCTATCCGTTGCCGCCGGGCTGCATGCAAACCGTGTGGGGCGACGACGCGCGCTTCGTGAAAACGTACTGGGAAAGCGTGCCGGGCCAGCAGGTCTACTCGACGTTCGACTGGGGCGTGCAGGACGCAAACGGCTATGTGACGATCCTCGGGCGCACCGATGACGTCATCAACGTGGCGGGGCATCGGCTGGGCACGCGCGAGATCGAGGAAGCGATTTCCTCGCACGCGTCGGTCGCTGAAGTCGCGGTGGTGGGCGTGAACGACGCCGTCAAGGGTCAGGCCGCGCTGGCCTTCGTGGTGCTGCGCGACGCGTCAGCCGCCGCCGATCCACAAGCGGCCGACAAACTTGCCGCCGCGATCGCATCGACCGTAGATCGCCAGCTTGGCGCCATCGGCCGCCCGGCGCGCGTGCATTTCGTGCCGATGCTGCCGAAAACGCGCTCCGGCAAGCTCTTGCGCCGCGCGATTGCCGCGCTCGCGGAAGGCCGCGAGCCGGGCGAGTTGCCGACCATCGAGGACGCCAGCGCGTTGCAGGCGATCCGCGAGGCGGTCGGCAAAGGTTGAACGCTTAGGCGCGCGCGCCGTAGGCGGCCAGGAAGCGGCGCAGGATGCCGGTGGAATACGTCCCGGCGATATCGACGAGGAACGACGAGAACGAGACGCTGGCGTGCTCGTCGGCGGTATCGGAAATCGTGCGCACCACGGCGCACGGCACGCCGTACTCGTAGCAGACCTGGGCGATCGCGGCGCCTTCCATTTCCACGGCCAGCGCGTCGGGCAAGGCAGCGCGCAGCGCGCTCACCGCCGCCGCGCTCGCCACGAACTGATCGCCGCTGATGATGAGCCCGCGATGCACGCCCGGCAGCGCGTGTTCGAGGCGCGGCAACGCGCCCTTGAAGTGCGCCGACAGCGCCGCGCCCTCTTCGGCGACAAAACGCTCGCAGGCTACGGTCAGTGCATCCGTGAGCGCGCGATCGGCGGCGAAGCGCGCGCGGCCGAGCAACGGAATCTCGTGACGCGGAAACAGCGGCTCGGCGTTCATGTCGTGCTGGAGCAGCGTTTCGCCGACCACCACATCGCCCACATGGACGTTTTCGCCCACGCCGCCCGCCACGCCAGTGAAGACGATCGCCTCGACATCGAAGACGTGAATCAGGGCGCTAGCCGTCGCGGCCGCCGCCACTTTGCCCACACGCGCCAGCGTCACGACGCAGGGCACGCCGTGCACCGTGCCGAGGTGGTAATCGCGCTGGCCGAAGGTGCGCGTTTCGACGCCTGATTCGGCCTGCATGGCCGCGATCAGGTCGCCGAGTTCCTGCGGCAAGGCCGCGAGCACGCCGAGCCGGCGCGTGGTGCTGTTCATCTTCGAAATCCCCGTTTGAATGCTGGCGACTACTAGCGACTGGTGGCGTGGTCTTAATCGACCGCCTGCAGCTTCGCCACCGCCAGCGCGAGCCACTTTTCGCCGTGGCGCTTGAAGCGCACCTGCGCCTTGGCGTCGGTGCCGCTGCCTTCGAGCGCCGTGATCTTGCCTTCGCCGAACTTGGTGTGGAACACGTCCTGTCCCACGCGGAAGCCCGCTTCGGCGGCGCGCTGTTCGTTGGCGAAATTCGGCAGCGGGGTTTTATCGGCGACATAGGCGTCGCGATCGCGCGAACCGCCACCGCTTTTCCCTTCACCACCGCCGTTGCCGCCGCGCGAGAACCAGTCGCGGCCCCAGCCGGCGTTATCGGCGCGTCCGCCCCAGCGTGCGCCCGCCTCGACCTTCGGCGTGAGCCACTTGAGGGTTTCCGCCGGCAGTTCGTCGAAGAAGCGCGAACGCACGTTGTAGCGCGTCTGACCGTGCAACAGGCGGCTTTGCGCGAACGACAGATAGAGCCGTTCCTTGGCGCGCGTGATCGCCACATACATCAGGCGGCGTTCTTCTTCGAGGCCGTCGGTTTCCATCGCGCTGTTTTCGTGCGGGAACAGGCCTTCTTCCAGACCGGTGATGAAGACCGCCGAAAACTCCAGACCCTTGGCCGCGTGCACCGTCATCAGTTGCACGGCGTCCTGACCCGCCTGTGCCTGGTTGTCGCCCGCTTCCAGCGAGGCATGCGAGAGGAAGCCCGCCAGCGGCGTCATGACGTCGGGGTTTTGCGCCGGATCGGTGATTGCGGCAGCGTCGAGCACTTCGATCTCGCCGTCCTGCGAAACGATCTCTGGCGCGCGCGTCGCGCCGGGACGCAGCGGAATCGAGCGCGCCGGCGTATCGAGGCCGTAGCCCTGCTCGCTCACAAACGCCGTCGCCGCGTTCACCAGTTCCTGCAAGTTCTCCAGACGATCCTGGCCTTCGCGCTCGCCCTGATAAAACTCGGCGAGACCGCTCATGCGCACGGTGTACTCGACGGTTTCCGGCAGGCTCATCTGCGCGGTTTCGGCGCGCATTTTTGCGACCAGATTGGCGAACGAACCGAGCGTCGTGCCCGCCTTGCCCGTCACATAGGGAATCGCCGCCGCCATCGAACAGTTGTACAGACGCGCCGCGTCCGCCAGTTGTTCGATCGAACGCGCACCGATGCCGCGCGCCGGGAAGTTCACCACGCGCGAGAACGCCGTATCGTCGTTCGGGTTGTCGATCAGGCGCAGATACGCGAGCGCGTGCTTGACTTCCTGACGCTCGAAGAAGCGCAGACCGCCATACACCTTGTACGGAATCCCGCCGTTGACGAGCGTGTGCTCGATCGTGCGCGACTGCGCATTGCTGCGATACAGAATCGCGATTTCATGCCGCGCGAGACCCTGCGCGATCAGCGCGCGAATTTCCTCGACGATAAAACCGGCTTCCTGCGAATCGGTGGCCGCCTCGTAGACGCGCACCGGTTCGCCGTGGCCCGCGTCGGTGCGCAGGTTTTTGCCCAGACGCCTCGAATTATGCGAAATCAGGTGATTCGCGGTATCGAGAATATGACCATGCGAGCGGTAGTTCTGCTCCAGCTTGATCATGTGCTTGACGCGGAATTCGGTCTCGAAATCGCGCATATTGCCCACGTTCGCGCCGCGGAACGCGTAGATCGACTGGTCGTCGTCGCCCACCGCGAAGATCGCGTTGCCCGGACCCGCCAGCAGCTTGAGCCATGCGTACTGGAGCTTGTTGGTGTCCTGAAACTCGTCGACGAGGATGTCGCGAAAGCGCGCCTGATAGTGCGCACGCAGCGGCGGGTTATAGGCCAGCAGCTCGTAGCAGCGCAGCAGCAGTTCGGCGAAATCCACCACGCCTTCGCGCTGGCATTGCTGGTCGTAGGCCTCGTACAGCTCGACGAACTTGCGGTTGAAGTCGTCCGTGACGTCGACGTCCTTCGGACGCAGCCCCTGTTCCTTCGCGTTGTTGATGAAGTACTGGAGGTTCTTCGCCGGGTATTTTTCGTCGTCGACGTTCAGGCCCTTCATCAGACGCTTGATGGCCGAAAGCTGGTCGGCGGTGTCGAGAATCTGGAACGTCTGCGGCAGGCCGGCGTCGCGGAAATGCGCGCGGAGCATGCGGTTGCACAGCCCGTGGAAGGTGCCGATCCACATGCCGCGCGTGTCGATGGGCATCATCGCCTGCAGGCGCGCCGTCATTTCGCGCGCGGCCTTGTTCGTGAAGGTCACGGCGAGGATCGTCATCGGCGACGCGAGGCCCTGCTGGATCAGCCACGCGATGCGCGTGATCAGCACGCGCGTCTTGCCGCTGCCGGCCCCGGCCAGAATGAGTGCCGGTTCGTTGGGCAACGTGACGGCGGCGTGTTGTTCGGGGTTCAGATTGGCGAGCAGTTCTGGCATGGGGCGGCGGAATTCAGATTAGTGCGCCATTATAAATGGCGATGGCGTCACGGCTGACAAGGGCATGCACGCGCCTGTATACAGGGACGCACGAGGGAAGCGCGCCGCGACACCCCTCGCTACCCCTTATAATCGAACGTTTTACGCATCCTTTTTTCGGCAGATTCCACCCATGAGCGACAGCACGCTAGCGAAAAGCTTCGAGCCCCAGACCATCGAGGCCCACTGGGGCCCGGAATGGGAGCGTCGAGGCTACGCCGCCGCGACCTTCGAGCCCGGCCGCAAGAACTTCTCGATCCAGTTGCCGCCGCCCAACGTCACCGGCACGCTGCACATGGGCCATGCGTTCAACCAGACGATCATGGACGGCCTCACGCGCTATCACCGCATGCTCGGCGAAAACACGCTGTGGGTGCCGGGCACCGACCACGCCGGTATCGCCACGCAGATCGTGGTGGAGCGCCAGCTCGACGCGCAGAAAGTCTCGCGCCACGACCTCGGCCGCGAAAAGTTCGTCGAACGCGTGTGGGAATGGAAGCAGCAGTCCGGCTCGACCATCACGGGCCAGGTGCGCCGTCTGGGCGCGTCGATCGACTGGTCGCGCGAATACTTCACGATGGACGACAAGATGTCGACCGCCGTGCGCGATGTGTTCGTGCGTCTCTACGATCAGGGCCTGATCTATCGCGGCAAGCGCCTCGTGAACTGGGACCCGGTGCTGGGCACCGCCGTCTCCGATCTCGAAGTGGTGAGCGAAGAAGAAGCCGGCAATCTCTGGCATCTGCGCTACCCGCTCGCTGACGGCTCCGGCCACCTGACGGTCGCCACGACGCGCCCGGAAACCATGCTTGGCGACACCGCCGTGATGGTGCATCCGGAAGACGAGCGTTACGCGCACCTGATCGGCAAGATGGTCAAGCTGCCGCTGACGGACCGAGAGATCCCCATCATCGCCGACGAATATGTCGACCGCGAGTTCGGCACGGGTGTGGTCAAGGTCACGCCGGCGCACGACTTCAACGACTATGCGGTCGGCCAGCGCCACGGCCTGCCGATGATCGAGATCCTGACGCTCGACGCCAAGGTCAACGACAACGCGCCTGAAAAGTACCGCGGCCTGGATCGTTTCGAGGCGCGCAAGCAGGTGGTGGCCGACTTCGAAGCGATCGGCCTGCTGGATTCGGTGCAGCCGCACAAGCTGATGGTGCCGCGCGGCGACCGCACGGGCGTCGTGATCGAGCCGATGCTGACCGACCAGTGGTTCGTGGCGATGAGCAAGCCGGCGCCGGAAGGCACCTTCAACCCGGGCAAGTCGATCACCGAAACTTCGCTCGACGTGGTGCGCAACGGCCAGATCAAGTTCGTGCCGGAAAACTGGACCACCACGTATTACCAGTGGCTGGAAAACATCCAGGACTGGTGTATCTCGCGCCAGCTGTGGTGGGGCCACCAGATCCCGGCGTGGTACGGCGAAAACGGCGAAATCTTCGTCGCGAAGAGCGAGGAAGAAGCGCGCGCCAAGGCCGACGCCGCAGGCTACACCGGCGCGCTCAAGCGCGACGAAGACGTGCTCGACACGTGGTTCTCGTCGGCGCTGGTGCCGTTCTCGTCGCTCGGCTGGCCCGAAAAGACGCCGGAACTGGAGGCGTTCCTGCCCTCTTCCGTGCTGGTGACTGGCTTCGACATCATCTTCTTCTGGGTGGCGCGCATGGTCATGATGACCACGCACTTCACCGGTCAGGTGCCGTTCGAGACGGTCTACGTGCACGGCCTCGTGCGCGACGCCGAAGGCCAGAAGATGTCGAAGAGCAAGGGCAACACGCTCGACCCGATCGACATCGTCGACGGCATCGACCTGGAAACGCTGGTCGGCAAGCGCACCACGGGCCTGATGAACCCGAAGCAAGCCGCCACCATCGAAAAGAAGACGCGCAAGGAATTCCCGGACGGCATCCCCGCGTTCGGCACCGACGCGCTGCGCTTCACGATGGCGTCGATGGCCACGCTCGGCCGCAACGTCAACTTCGACCTCGCGCGCTGCGAAGGCTATCGCAACTTCTGCAACAAGCTCTGGAACGCCACCCGTTTCGTGCTGATGAACTGCGAAGGCCACGATTGCGGCTTCTCGAAGCCGGGTGACTGCCAGCCGGGCGATTGCGGCCCGGGCGGCTACACGGACTTTTCGCAGGCCGACCGCTGGATCGTCTCGCAGCTCCAGCGCGTGGAAGCCGACGTCGCCAAGGGATTTGCCGACTATCGCTTCGACAATGTGGCCAATGCCATTTACAAGTTCGTCTGGGATGAATACTGTGACTGGTATCTGGAACTGGCGAAGGTACAGATCCAGACCGGTACGCCGGAGCAGCAGCGCGCCACGCGCCGCACGCTGCTGCGCGTGCTGGAAACCGTCCTGCGCCTCGCGCACCCGGTGATTCCGTTCATCACCGAAGCGCTGTGGCAAAAGGTGGCGCCGCTGACCGACGCTTACCCCGCAGGCAAGACCGAAGGCGAAGTGTCGATCATGACGCAGGCCTACCCGGTCGCCGAACAGAAGAAGATCGACGAAGCTGCCGAACAGTGGGCTAACGACCTGAAGGCCGTGATCGATGCGTGCCGCAACCTGCGCGGCGAGATGAACCTCTCGCCCGCAACCAAAGTGCCGCTGCTGGTCACGGGCAACGCCGAGCGCCTCACCTCGTTCGCGCCCTATGCAAAGGCGCTGGCGAAGCTCTCGGAAGTGCAGGTTATCGCCGACGAAGCGGCGCTCGACGCGGCCTCGGCGGGCGCGCCGGTTGCTATCGTAGGGACGGACAAGCTCGTGCTGAAGGTCGAAATCGACGTCGCAGCCGAACGCGAACGCCTCTCGAAGGAAATCGCGCGTCTGTCAAATGAAGTGACAAAGTGCAACGCAAAGCTGGGAAATGACAGTTTTGTAGCAAAAGCGCCGCCTGCTGTGGTTGAACAAGAGCAGAAACGACTGGCAGAATTCCAGGCAACGCTGGGCAAGCTCGCCGCGCAACTCGCGCGGCTGCCTGCCTGAATCGGCTAAGGTGAGGTCTGGCGGCGCGCGCGGCGCCAGACCCCAAGAGGACCAGGACAACAGACATGCTAAAAGTTACCAAAGCGGTATTCCCGGTGGCGGGCCTCGGCACGCGCTTCCTTCCGGCAACGAAGGCCAGCCCGAAGGAAATGCTGCCGGTCGTCGACAAGCCGCTGATCCAGTACGCGGTGGAAGAGGCCGTGGCGGCGGGCATCACGGAGATGATTTTCGTGACGGGCCGCAGCAAGCGCGCGATCGAGGACCACTTCGACAAGTCCTACGAGATCGAGGCCGAACTCGAAGCACGCGGCAAGGCAAAGCTGCTCGAGCTGGTCCGCAACATCAAGCCGAACAACGTGGACTGCTTCTACGTGCGCCAGCCGGAAGCGCTGGGCCTCGGCCACGCGGTCCTGTGCGCGGAAAAGCTGGTGGGCGACAACCCGTTCGCCGTCATCCTCGCGGACGACCTGCTGTACGGCACGCCGCCCGTGATGAAGCAGATGGTCGAGGTGTTCGACCACTACCATAGCTCGGTGCTGGGCGTGGAAGAGATTCCGCCTTCGGAAACGCGCTCGTACGGCATCGTCGACGGCAAGGAGTGGGAAGACTCGATCGTCAAACTGTCCGGCATCGTCGAAAAGCCGGCGCCGGAAGTCGCGCCGTCGAATCTGGGCGTGGTGGGCCGCTATGTGCTGAAGCCGCGTATTTTCGACCACCTGCGCGCGCTCAAGCCGGGCGCGGGCGGCGAACTGCAGCTCACGGACGCGATCCAGTCGCTGCTCGCCGATGAACAGGTGCTGGCGTACAAGTATCACGGTACGCGTTTCGACTGCGGCAGCAAGCTCGGCTACCTCAAGGCGACGGTGGAATTCGCGCTGCGCCACCCGGAAGTCGCCGACGACTTCCAGGAATATCTGCGTACGCGCAACCCGGTGCTGGAAGGCTAAAGACGCCGTTTAGCTTCCGTAACGAAAAAAGCCCGCAATTGTAAAATTGCGGGCTTTTTCATGCGCTGCGAATTCTTGAATTCAAAAACCGGGGTGAAATCCGGCGTCGAATCGCTTCAGCGGCGGCGCATCAGAAACACGAACGTCTTGTCCTGCTGGGTGCTCTCGACGATCTCGTTGCCGGTCTGTTTTGCGAACGCCGCGAAATCGCGCTGCGAGCCGGGATCGGTGGCGAGAACCTTGAGTATCTGGCCGCTTTCCATATCGGCCAGCGCCTTCTTGGCGCGCAGGATCGGCAGCGGGCAAGTCAGCCCGCGCGCATCCACTTCCTTGTGAACCTGAATCTGCATCGGGGTTGGATCCTTCGGTGGCGCGCCGTCGATCGTGTGGCTTCACGAAGCGTGGCGGCGCTGTGCATCTGTTCGGTACGTCAGATAACAGCGATTTTACCGCAGCCACGCCGCGCCCCGCTTGCCTCGATCCCGCGCGCTCCCTTCACACGCCCCGTCAGCCTTAAAGCGTGACCGCCTGCCCCGTCTGCAGCGATTCTCGCAACGCATAGCCGATCCGCGTCGCCTCCAGCGCGTCTTCCAGGCTCGCCCCCTGCCCCGCTTCGGCTGCCGCGCCGTTCAGCCGCGCGCGCACCGCCGCGACGAAAGCCTGCGCCTCGATCAGGAACGCTTCCTCGAAACGCTCGAAGAAGGTCGGCGTGCATTCGCTGCGCGCGCCGTGGGCGTCGTAGATCTCCACGCGATTCATGCGCGGCACCCGGCCGATGGCCAGCGCGCCCGCCGTGCCGATCACCTCGCTCGACGCATCGTTGCCGTGCGCCATGGTGCGCGAGGCGTAGAACATCGCCAGCTTGCCGCCCTCGAATTCGCAGATCGCCACGCCGTTGTCGACGTCGCCGAATTCACGCAGCCCTTCGTGCAGCGCCACCGCGCCCGCCGCAAACACGCGCGTGGCGCGCGGCTTGCCCAGCAGCCAGCGCGCCACGTCGATATCGTGCACGGTGCAGTCGAGGAAGATGCCGCCCGAGGTCGGCGCGAAACGCACGAAAAAGCCGTCGGGATCGTTGAGATCGCAGTTCTGCGAGCGCACCAGAAACGGCCTGCCGATCTTGCCCGCGCGTACTTTCTCGAAGGCATCGTGGTAACTCGGATCGAAACGGCGCATGAAACCGATGGTCACCTGCTGGCCCGGAAAGCGCCGCGATTCTTCGACCACGCGCTCGCATTCGGCCACATCGAGCGACAGTGGCTTTTCGCAGAAGACGTGCTTGCCCGCGTGCAAGGCATCGACAATCTGTTGCGCGTGCAACGACGAAGGCGTCACCAGCCACACGGCGTCGAGCGTATCGTCGGCGAGCAGTTGGGTGTAGTCGTTATAGAGACGCGTTTCGGGCAGCGCCGAGCGTGCCCATGCCAGATCGTCTTCGAGCGGGCTGCACGCCGCCGCCAGTGTTGCACCGGGCACACGGTACGCCAGATTCTGCGCGTGCCGCCGCCCCAGCCGTCCGAGCCCCACCACACCCACGCGCAATGGCCGGGCACGATCGCTTGATTGCATGGTCCGTCTCCTTTCGTGTTTGATTCGGAATCCTGCGTATACAAAGGGCGTCGCTTTCAGAAAAGCGACGCCGATATCCTCTTCGACTCAACCGCCCAGCTTCACCACGCGCCCTTCGCGCCACGACAGCGCCGCCGCCTCGGCCAGTTCGAGCGCCTTCAGGCCATCGGCGACACTCGTGCGCACCGGCACGCCCTGCGTGACCGCCTCGTAGAAGTGCGCCATTTCGCGCGCATACGCGGCGCGATAGCGCTCCAGGAAAAACGCTTCCGGCACGTCCTGCGCCACTGCGATCTTCGACCATGCGACCACTTCGGTCGGCTTGATGTTGCCGGCCTGCAGCATGCCTTCGCTGCCAAGAATCTCAAAGCGCTGGTCGTAACCGTAGGCCGCGCGGCGCGCCGTGTTGATCTGGCAAAGACGCCCGCGCTTCGTGCGAATCGTCACGGCCGTGGAATCGATATCGCCCGCATCGGCAATCGCCGGATCGGACAGGCAACTGCCCGTGGCATGCACGCTTTCGGCTTCATCGTCGAGAATCCAGCGGAAGATGTCGAAGTCGTGAATCAGCATGTCCTTGAAGATGCCGCCCGAATGCTTGATGTACTCGACCGGCGGCGCGCCCGGATCGCGGCTCGTCACGATCAGCATTTCCGGCGTGCCGATTTCGCCCGCATCCAGACGCGTCTTGAGCGCCGCGAAGGTGGGATCGTAGCGACGCTGAAAGCCGATCATCGCCACCACGCCCGCACGCTCGACCGCTTCGGCGCACTCGCGCGCGCGGCCGATCGCGAGATCGACAGGCTTTTCGCAGAAGATATGCTTGCCCGCCGCCGCCGACTTCAAGATCAGTTCGGAATGCGTATCGGTTGACGAGCAGATCACCGTGGCGTCGATTTCGGCATCGCCGAATGCGCTGTCGATATCGCTCACCTGCGCGCCGTGCTGCGCCGCGAGCGCGGCAGCCGCCTCGCGATTCACGTCGATCACGTACTTCAGACGCACGCCGGGCTGGCGCGCGAGATTTGCCGCGTGAATGCGGCCAATACGGCCCGCGCCAAATACCGCGACGTTCAGCGTCTTTCCATCAGTCATCGTATCCTCCAGGATCGGTCGATTCTTCTACGTTGAGTTCGAGCCGGTAGGCGAGCGCCACGAACAGCGCCTGGCACAGGCAGAACGTGCTGGTCAGCGAACGGAACGCAAACGCGCTCCCCTCTTTCACATAGAGTTGCGCGTCGGCGTGACGCGCGAGTGGCGAAAGCTGGCTATCGGTGATGACGAGCGTCTTTGCCTGATGCTGCTGCGCCGCGCGCAGGCAGTACTGCGTTTCCTTGCCGTAGGGCGCGAAGCTGATGGCGACCACCACGTCGCCCTTCTTCACGCTGCGGATCTGCTCGTGATACATGCCGCCGAGGCCCGAGATCAGATGCACGCGTTTGCGCGTGTGCTGCAGCGCATAGACGATGTAGCTCGCCACCGGAAACGAGCGGCGCACGCCGATCACGTAAATGTTGTCGGCGTGTTCGAGCATCTGCACGGCGGCGTCGAATTGCGCGTCGTCGAGGCCCGCTTCCAGTTCGTCCAGGCCGCTGCGGCACGCGCCGATGAATTCGCGCGCCACCGTGCCGCCCAGTTCCGGGCTGGCCTCGCCGTCCTTGGCGTCGATCAACTGGCGAATGCGCTGCTGATAGCTCGTGGCCGATACGCCCTGGCCCGCATACGCCTGGCGGAACACCGCCTGCAGATCGGAAAAACCCGAAAAGCCGAAGCGCTGCGCAAAGCGCACCACCGCCGACGGATGCACGCCGCAACTCGCGGCGATGTCGCTGGTGCGATCCATCATCACGCTCGCGCGGTTCTGTTCGATATACGTCGCGATGCTTTTGAGCTGCCTCGGCAACGCTTCGTACTCGTGTGCGATGCGCTGCATCAATTCGTCTACGCCTGCTACAGCGTCGCTGGTTTCATCCGCCATGATCGTTTTCCCTGCTTTTTTCCTGCCATTTGCCGCACTGCCGCAAACCCTTGCTGGGCGGGCGTTCGGGCGAAGGCTAACGGAGCCGATTATAGGCAGCGCGCCATCAGATTGGAACAGATTTTCCATTTTTATTTGCAATGAAATTTCTGTTGCAAGCGCTTGGACGATCGCCTAATCTTGTCGATGAGCGCCGGAGAATTCGCTCGCGGGGCTCACCCCAAAAACGAACGACAGACCGAGAAAGGTGGAGACAATGACGCAACGCAAGGGCAAGACCATGCTCCGAAGGCTGGCTGCGGCAATCACGCTGGCAGTTGGTGTGACCGGCTTGAGCGCGGGTTTGACCGTCATGACCGCACAATCGGCGCAGGCCGCCGACGCGCACTTCGTCCTGATCAGCCATGCGCCGGATTCGGACTCGTGGTGGAACGTGATCAAGAACGCCATCAAACAGGCCGACGAAGACTTCAACGTCGAAACCGACTACCGCAATCCGCCCAACGGCGACATCGCCGACATGGCGCGCCTGATCGAACAGGCGGCCGCGCGCAATTACGACGGCGTCATCACCACCATTGCCGACTTTGACGTGCTCAAGAGCTCGATCGGCAAGGTCACGGCCAAGAAGATCCCGCTCGTCACCATCAATTCCGGCACCGAGGAACAAAGCGAACAGCTCGGCGCGATCATGCACGTGGGCCAGCCCGAATACGTGGCGGGCCACGCCGCTGGCGAAAAGGCCAAGGCAGCGGGCGTGAAGTCGTTCCTGTGCGTGAACCACATCGCCACCAACACAGTGTCGTTCGATCGCTGCCGTGGTTTCGCCGATGCGATTGGCGTGGACTACAAGACCTCGACGATCGACTCGGGCCAGGACCCGACGGAAATCCAGTCGAAGGTCAGCGCCTTCCTGCGCAACCACCCGAACACCGGCGCGATCCTCACGCTCGGCCCCGTGCCGGCGGCGGCCACGCTCAAGGCGGTCCAGCAGATGGGCCTCGCGGGCAAGATCTACTTCTGCACCTTCGACTTCTCGGATGAAATCGCCAAGGCCATCCGCGCCGGCACGATCCAGTTCGCCATCGACCAGCAGCCGTACCTGCAGGGCTATATCCCGGTGGCGGTGCTGGCGATCGTGAAGAAGGATCACACCACCGATCCGGCCAAGATCCGCCAGATTCTGGAAGCCAATCCGAAGTTCAAGCAGCGCCTCGATACCTATGGCCTGCAACCGTCCTACGGCCCGAAGAACATCCGCTCGGGTCCGGGCTTCATCACCAAGGAGAATCTGGACAAGGTCGTGAAGTACGCGGGTCAGTACCGCTGATCTATCGGTTCTTTTCGTCAGTCACGCGCGGCGGCGCGACTCTGCCGCGCGTCTAATTACCGGGTCATGTCATCCAGCACAGACTCGGGTAGATAGGAGACATCATGGGTGTAGCCGGCAAACACTTTCCCTCGCACGCACCGGACGGCAGCGACGCCGCCACGCCGCCCGCGGCCAACGCCGCGGCCGCAGGCGACGAACGCGTGCGCCATGAATCGTGGTTCGGTCATCTGCTCGGCCGACCGGAATTCGCCGCGATTTCGGGAACCGTGCTCGTGTTCGCCGTGTTCGCGATTGGCGCAGGCGGGTCCGGGATGTTCGACCTCGACGGCGTAATGAACTGGTCTCAAGTTGCTGCTTATTTAGGTATCCTTGCCGTTGGCGCATGTCTGTTGATGATTGCCGGCGAGTTCGATCTTTCCATCGGCTCGATGATCGGCTTCGCGGGCATGATGGTCGCCATCCCCACGATGTATTTCCACTGGCCGATTGCGCTGTCGATCCTGTTTGCGTTCGTGGGCTGCACGGCTCTCGGCGCGCTCAACGGCTACCTCGTGATGCGCACGCGGCTGCCCTCGTTCATCGTCACGCTTGCGTTCCTGTTCATCCTGCGCGGTCTGACGCTCGCCCTCTCGATCATGTTCGCCGACCGCACCATCGTGTCCGGTGTGGGCGACGTCGCCAAAGCGGACTTCATCACCAACCTGCTGTTCCATGGCACCGCGTTCAAGGGCCTGTTCGTTGGTCTGGCGCATATCGGCATCGGCAAGATGCTGGATAACGGTCAGCCGCTCGTCCCCGGCATCCCCAAGGTGATTCTGTGGTGGATCGCGCTCGTGATCATCGGCGCTTTCACGCTGGCGAAGACGCGCTACGGCAACTGGATCTTCGCCGTGGGCGGCGATGCGAACGCCGCCAAGAACGTGGGCGTGCCGGTCAAGCGCGTCAAGATCTCGCTCTTCATGCTGACCGCGTTCTGCTCGTGCCTGTTTGCGGTGCTGCAGGTGTGCGATATCGGTTCGGCCGCTGCCGACCGTGGCCTGCAGAAGGAATTCGAAGCGATCATCGCCGCGGTGATCGGCGGCTCGCTGCTCACGGGCGGTTATGGATCGGTGATTGGCGCAGCGTTTGGCGCGCTGATCTTCGGCGTGGTGCAGATCGGCATCACGTACACGAATATCGATTCGGACTGGTTCCGCGTGTTCCTCGGCGGCATGCTGCTGGTCGCCGTGCTGTTCAACCACTATGTGCGCCGCCGCGTCGCGCAATCGTAAGCCGGAGGCCAACATGTCGGATACCACTCAAACGACGGCTGCGAACGCGGACTACATTCTCGCGCTCGACAACGTCAGCAAGCACTTCGGCAAGGTCATCGCGCTCAACGGCGTCACGCTGAAACTGCGCCGCGGCGAAGTGCACTGTCTGCTCGGCGACAACGGCGCGGGCAAGTCCACGCTCATCAAGACGCTTGCGGGCGTGCATGCGCCCACCACCGGTGAGTACTACGTCGACGGCAAGCCAGTGCGTTTCGAATCGCCGAAAGATGCGCTCGATCTGGGCATTGCAACGGTGTATCAGGATCTCGCGCTAGTGCCGCTGCTCTCCGTGGCGCGCAACTTCTTCATGGGCCGCGAGCCGCAGAAAAAGTTGTTCGGCTTCATCAACGTGATGGATCTCGATGCGAGCGCAACCATCGCCAAGGATCGTCTGGCCGAAATGGGCATTCATGTGCGCGATCCGCACCAGGCCATCGGCACGATGTCGGGCGGCGAGCGCCAGTGCCTGGCGATTGCACGGGCGATTCACTTCGGCGCGCGCGTGCTGATTCTGGACGAGCCGACCGCGGCACTCGGCGTCAAGCAGAGCTTCAACGTCCTCAAGCTGATCCATGCGGCGCGCGCCAAGGGCATTTCGGTGATCTTCATCACCCACAATGTCCACCACGCCTACCCGATCGGCGATTCGTTCACGCTGCTCAATCGCGGGCGCTCGCTCGGCACCTATACGAAGGACACGATCACCAAGAACGAAGTCCTCGACATGATGGCGGGCGGCGCGGAAATGCAGAAGATGATCGCCGAACTCGACGGCGCCACCATCTGATACCGAATTCATCAGGAATGCACATGACTAGCTCTGTCACGAACCCGTCGTCCCGCTTCGCGTCCGGGCGCAGCCGCGACATCGTCTGCCTGGGGCGCCTGGGCGTCGATCTCTACGCGCAGCAGGTGGGCGCGCGGCTGGAAGACGTGTCCACGTTCTCGAAGTATCTGGGCGGCTCGTCGGCGAATATCGCGTTTGGCTGCGCGCGGCTCGGGCTGAAATCGGCCATGCTCACGCGCGTCGGCGACGACCACATGGGTCGCTTTCTCACCGAAACGCTCGCGAAAGAAGGCTGCGATACCCGTCACATTCGCATCGATCACGACCGCCTCACCGCGCTCGTGCTGCTGGGCATCAAGGACCGCGACACCTTCCCGCTGATCTTCTATCGCGAGAATTGCGCCGATATGGCTGTCGATCCCGCCGATTTCGATGAAGCGTTCATTGCTTCGTCGAAGGCGCTCTTGATCACCGGCACCCACTTCTCCACCGAACAGGTCAATCGCACCAGCCTCAAGGCGCTGGAATACGCGCGCCGCAACAACGTGCGCACGGTGCTCGATATCGACTATCGCCCGGTGCTGTGGGGTCTTACCGGCAAGGCCGACGGCGAAACGCGCTTTGTCGCCAGCGCGGGCGTGAGCGAGCATCTGCAGCGCATCCTGCCGCAGTTCGATCTGGTGATCGGCACGGAGGAAGAATTCCGCATCGCAGGCGGTCAGGACGATCTGGTCGCTGCGCTCAATAACGTGCGCAAAGTCACGGGCGCAACGCTGCTAGTCAAGCGCGGCCCGCTTGGCTGCCAGATCGTCGAGGGCGCGGTGCCCGCCTCGCTCGACGATCTGCCGATGCAGCGCGGCGTTGAAGTCGAAGTGCTCAACGTACTGGGCGCGGGCGACGCGTTTGCCTCGGGCTTTCTGTCGGGCTGGCTGCGCGACGCGCCGCTGGAAGACTGCGCGCGTTCGGCCAATGCCTGCGGCGCGCTGGTGGTCTCGCGTCACGGCTGCGCGCCCGCCATGCCCACGCCCGCGGAACTCGACTACTTCCTGAGCGAAGCGCAGGCGGACCCGGCACGCATGCGCCGTCCCGACCGCGACGCCACGCTTGCGCGCCTGCATCGCGTCACGCCCGCGCGCAAGCAGTACGACGAAGTGCTCGGCTTCGCCTTCGATCATCGCAACCAGTTCTTCGATCTGGCCCAGCAAACGGGCGCGAGCGAAACGCGCATCTCGTACCTGAAGAATCTGTTCGTGGAAGCCGTCGCGCAAACGGAAAGCGCGCTCGGTCTGCAGGGCAAGATCGGCGTGCTGATCGACGACCGTTACGGCCAGGATGCGCTCAATGCAGCGACCGGGCGCGACTGGTGGATCGGCCGTCCGGTGGAACTGCCCGGTTCGGTGCCGCTGGTGTTCGATCATGGCCGCTCGATCGGCACCACGCTCGCCGCCTGGCCGATCGGCCACACGGTCAAGTGCCTCGTGCAGTTCCATCCCGATGAACCCATCGAGCAGCGACTCGAACAGGAAGCGCAACTGCGCGCGCTCTACGACGCCGTGCAGGCGAGCGGCCACGAGCTGCTGCTCGAAGTGATTCCGCCGAAGCTCAACGGCAAGCCCAACGCGCCCGACACGATCTATCGCGCACTCAAGCGGCTCTACAACATCGGTCTCTATCCCGAGTGGTGGAAGCTCGAACCGGTGGACGCGGCGCAGTGGCGCGAGATCGACGCGCTGATCGCGGAGCGCGATCCGCATTGCCGCGGCGTGGTGCTGCTGGGGCTTTCCGCGCCGATGGAGCAGCTCATGGGCGGCTTTGCCGCGGCTGCCGCGTCGCAAACATGCCGTGGCTTCACGGTCGGCCGCACGATTTTCTACGAGCCGAGCTTCGCCTGGCTCAAGGGCGAAATCGACGACAAGGAAGTGATCGCCCGCGTGCGTCGCGCGTTCGAAACGCTGATTGCGGCATGGCGTTCGGCGCGCAGTACGGCTCATGGCCAGGCGCAAGGTCACATCGCGCATGAGGAGAAAGCGGCATGAATCAACGCATTGCTCCCATCGCCGGTGCGGGTCACGAACAGGCCCAGGAACAGACGCCGGGCGCGACTGTGCGCCTGACCGCTGCGCAAGCGCTGGTGCGTTATCTGGCGGCCCAGCGCGTCGCCTGCGAGGACGGCTCGGGCCGCACCGAGCCACTGTTCGGCGGCGTGTTCGCGATCTTCGGGCACGGCAACGTGGCGGGCCTGGGCGAAGCGCTCTATCAGTATCGCCATGAACTGCCGACGCTGCGCGCGCACAACGAGCAGGCCATGGCGCACAGCGCAATCGCCTACGCGAAAGCGCACTTCCGCCACCGCATGATGGCGGTCACCACCTCCATCGGGCCTGGCGCGACGAATCTCGTCACAGCCGCGGCGCTCGCGCACGTGAACCGTTTGCCGGTCCTGCTGCTGCCCGGCGATATCTTCGTGTCGCGCGAGCCGGATCCCGTGCTCCAGCAGATCGAAGACCTTCAGGATGGCGGATTATCGGCCAATGACGCGCTCAAGCCAGTCTCGCGCTACTTCGACCGCATCGTCCATCCAGCACAGTTGCTCAATGCCCTGCCGCGCGCACTGCGCGTGCTCACCGATGCGGCGCTGTGCGGCCCCGTCACGCTGGCGCTGCCGCAGGACGTGCAGACGATGGCCTGGGACTATCCGGCGAGTTTCTTCACGCCGCGCCTCGTCACGTTCCACGCGCCCGCGCCGGTGCAAACCGAAATCGACGCCGCCGTTACGCAACTGCTGCGCGCAAAGCGTCCGCTGATCGTCGCGGGCGGCGGCGTGCTCTACTCGCGCGCCGCGCCGCAATTGCAGGCGTTCGCCGCCGCGCACGGCATTCCCGTGGTGGAGACGCAGGCAGGCAAAGGCTCGCTTGCATGGGACGATCCGCTCAACGCGGGCGCCATCGGCGTGACGGGCTCGCCCGCCGCTAACGCACTCGCCAGCGCGGCCGATTGCGTGCTCGCCGTGGGCACACGTCTGCAGGATTTCACCACCGGCTCGAACTCGTTATTTGCGAATGCGCGCATGGTCAGCATCAACGCCAACGGCTTCGACACGCTCAAGCTCAACAGCATCGCGGTCCAGGCCGATGCGAAGCTCGCGCTCGCGGCGCTCGACGAAGCGCTGGTCAACTGGCGCGCCGAAGCCGACTGGAGCGCGAACGCACTGCATCAGGCCAACGACTGGCGCACCAGCGTGGAGCGCCTGACGCACGCACCGCAGGAACGCAATTGCCTGCCGTACGACGCCGATGTGATCGGCGCCGTGCAACGCTCGTCGAGCCGTTCGTATACCGAAGATATCGTCGTGTGCGCGGCCGGCACCCTCCCCGCCGAGTTGCACAAGCTCTGGCGCGCGGGCCAGCCGGGCGCGTATCACGTCGAATATGGCTACTCGTGCATGGGCTACGAGATCGCGGGCGGCCTGGGGGCGAAGCTTGCGCGGCCCGAACGCGAAGTGATCGTGATGGTGGGCGACGGCAGCTATCTGATGATGAACAGCGAGATCGCCACTTCGGTGATGCTGGGCGCGAAGCTCATCATCGTGGTGCTCGACAATCGCGGTTACGGCTGCATCAACCGCTTGCAGCAGGCCTGTGGCAGCGCGCCGTTCAACAATCTCTTCGACGATTGCGCGCAAGGACCGCTGGGCGCGCCGCGCATCGACTTCGCGTCGCACGCACGCTCGCTGGGCGCGCAGGCCGAGCACGTCGCCAATGTCGCGGAACTCGAAGCGGCGCTGCAACGCGCCCGCGCGGCTTCCCGCACCTACCTCATCAGCATCGACACGGATCCGGCGCGCACGACCGAGGACGGCGGCTGGTGGTGGGAAGTCGCGGTGCCCGAGGTTTCGCCGCGCGCTGCCGTGCGCGAGGCGCGCGAACGTTACGACGACAAGCTCGCCGAACGCGGCGGCCGCGCAACGAAAGACAGCCGGTCCGACGACGCCAGAGACGACACCCCATCCAACGCATGACGAGATTCGAGGCACGCACATGAGCGCATTTGAAGTACGCATCGGCATCAATCCGCTGTCGTGGATGAACGACGATTTGCCCTCGCTGGGCGGCGAGACGCCGCTTTCCACCGCGCTCACCGAAGGGCGCGAGATCGGCTACGAAGGCTTCGAACTCGGCAACAAGTTTCCGCGCGAACCGCAGGCGCTCAAGGCGCTGCTCGCGCAGTACGATCTTTCGCTGGTGTCGGGTTGGTACTCGGGCATGCTCGCCAGACGCAGCGTCGAGGAAGAGATCGCCGCCGTCGACAAGCATCTCGATCTGCTCGCCCAGAACGGCGCGACCGTGATGGTGTATGGCGAAGTCGCCGATTCGATTCAGGGCGCGCCGCGTCCGCTCTATCAGCGTCCGCGCTTTTTCAGCGAACAGCAGTGGGACGAATACGCCGCGCGCGTCGACAGATTCGCGCAGCACACGCTCTCGCGTGGCGTCCGGCTCGCCTATCATCATCACATGGGCGCGTACGTGGAAACGCCCGCCGACGTCGACAAGCTGATGGCGCGCACCAGCGACGCCGTGGGCCTGCTGTTCGACGCGGGCCATATCACCTTCGCGGGCGGCGACCCGGTGAAGGAACTCGACAAGCACATCGCGCGCGTGTGCCATGTGCACTGCAAGGACGTGCGCCCCGCGGTCGTGAAACTCGCGCGTAATCGCAACTGGAGCTTTCTGGACGCGGTGCTGGCAGGCGCGTTTTCGGTGCCGGGCGACGGCGCGGTGGATTTTCCGTCCATCATCGCGCGGCTCAAGCAGCATGGTTATCGTGGCTGGCTGGTCGTGGAAGCCGAGCAGGATCCCGTGATTGCGCCGTCGTATGAATATGCGCAGAAAGGTTATCGCACGTTGCGCGCGCTCGTCGATGCAACGGATACCGAAACAAAGGAGGCAGCATGAGCCTGCTGGTCAAAGCCTCGCGCGAAGGCCAGACAATCGCGCGCGTCACGCCCGCCACAGCGGGCTGGCGTTATGTGGGCTTCGCGGCGTATCGGCTGGGCACAGAAGAAGTCGTCCACATCTATGAGACGAATCGCGAAAGCTGCATCGTCGTGCTATCAGGTGCAGTGGATGTCGAAGTGGATGGTCAGCGTTATTCGAATCTCGGTTCGCGCGATAGCGTGTTCGAAGATGCCGCGCCCACGGCCCTGTATGTGCCGCCCGGCGTGAAAGCAACCGTGCGCGCGTTACGCGACGCCGAAGTGGGCGTAGCGAGCGCGCCCGCGCAAGGCACGCTGCCGGTGCGGCTGATCGAGCCGTCGCAGATGAAGCGCTCCACGCGCGGCAAGGGCGCGAATACGCGCTACGTCTGCGATATTCTTCCGCAAACCGAAGCGGCCGAATCGCTGCTGGTGGTGGAAGTGCGCACGCCTTCGGGCCATTCGTCGAGCTATCCGCCGCACAAGCACGATGCCGATCGGCTGCCGCAGGAAAGCGCGCTGGAAGAGACGTACTACCATCGGCTCAATCCGCAACAGGGTTTCGCGTTCCAGCGCGTGTACACCGACGCGCGCGATCTCGACGAAACCATGGCGGTGGAGGATCACGATGTGGTGATGGTGCCGCGCGGTTATCACCCGGTCGTCGTGCCGTATGGCTACGATTCGTACTATCTCAACGTGATGGCCGGCCCCACGCGCGAATGGCATTTCCATAACGATCCCGCGCATGAGTGGATTATCGAGCGGGATGCGAAGTAGGATTTTCAATCACGAGTTGAAGTACGAAACGCCGCTTGGATAGCGGCGTTTTTTTATGCGTCAGAAAGACCAACGGCCACCTCTCGGTGGCCGTCGTTGGCGGGGTTCTCTATCTGCTCTTCAGCAGAACTCCTACTCCAGGTGGGACCCGGTCTCCCGGGCGGCGCTACGTTTTTCGCACCCGCTCGTACGTAGTTTTCGCCAGCATTCTAAACGGAAGCGCGATGCGTTTGTCTGTCACCCCAACTGAAACTTCCCCACCAGCCGCTTCAAGACCTTCGCCTGATCGTCGAGCGACTGCGCCGCCGCCGTTGCCTGCTCCACCAGCGCGGCGTTCTGCTGCGTGCCGGAATCCATCTGCGAGACCGCACGGCTGATTTCCTCGATGCCCGCGCGTTGCTCGCTCGACGCCGCCGAAATCTCGCCGATGATGTCATTCACGCGCCGCACGGCCTTCACCACTTCTTCCATCGTGTGGCCCGCGTCCGTCGCCAGCGTCGAGCCATTCTCCACGCGCTCGACCGACGCCGTGATCAGCGCCTTGATTTCCTTGGCTGCCGCCGCACTGCGCTGCGCGAGATTGCGCACCTCGGCGGCGACCACCGAGAATCCGCGCCCTTCCTCGCCCGCGCGGGCCGCTTCGACGGCCGCATTGAGCGCAAGAATATTGGTCTGGAACGCGATGCCCTCGATCACGCCGATGATGTCGGCGATACTCTTCGCGCTTTCGTTGATCTGGTTCATCGTCGAGACCACGCGGCCCACCACGGCGCCGCCCTTCTCCGCGATCTGCGAGGCGTTGCCCGCCAGCGTGCTCGCCTGCTGCGCGTTCTCGGCGTTCAGGCGCACCGTCGAGGTCAATTGCTCCATGCTGCTCGCCGTGCGTTCGAGCGCGACGGCCTGCTCTTCGGTGCGGTGCGAGAGATCGAGATTGCCGGTCGAGATTTCGCTCGATGCGCTGGCGATGGCTTCGGCGCTCGCGGCGATTTCCGCAACCGTGGTCGAGAGTCCCGTCTGCATGTCGCGCAGCGCGCCGAGCATGCTGGAGGCGTCGCGCGCATGCACATGCACCGGCTGCGCGAGGTCGCCCGAGGCGATGCGCGCGGCGATGGCCTTAGCATGCGCAGGCTCGCCGCCCAGTTGATGCGCGAGACGCCGCACCACCCATTCGCTCACCACGAAGGCCAGCACGAGCAGCGCCACGGTCGCCACGGCGATCATCACGAACGACGACTTGAAAATGAACGCCGACGCCGCGATGGTGGCCTTGGCCGCCGCGCCGCGCTGCGCGACGATCTGGTCGACGAGGGTTTCGAGCTTGCCGGTTTCCACCAGCAGCGACACGTCCTGCGTGCCGACTTGCCAGCTCATCTGCGAAAGATCGAGCGGCTGCGCCTTCACCAGCGTGACGAAGTCGCGCAGATGGCCGCTCCAGGTTTGCGCGGCGGTGGCGAACTGCTTTTGTTGCGCGATGGCATCCGCGCCCGATTGCTCCGCGTACTGGCCCAGCGATTGAATCTCCGTGCCGAGTGCGCCCAGATCCTTTTCGATGCCTTCGCCGAGTTCATCGCGCTCCTTGGCCGTGGTGGCCGTGAGGAGCATCTTCTGCGCGCGGCTCGCCCGCAAGACGTGACCGCGCGCTTCTTCGGCGGCGCGACTGGCGACGTGGCCCTGTTCGTAGATCGACTGCGTGGAGTCGTTGAGCCGGCTGATCTGCGTCAGCGAAAACGCGCCAATCGCCAGCGTGCCGATCAGCACCACCCCGAAGGCGGTGCGCAGCATCGACTTGACCGACAGCTTGCCGCCATTCGAAGACGGTCGACTTTTCTGTTTCTTTCCCCGTGGCGCGCCGCCGGGCGCCGCACCTGCCCCACTGTCCACTTCCGGCACGAAACCCGCGTGCAGGCCCGCCTCTTTGATTGCTCTCATCGTCCTTCGGTCTCCATGCTGAGCTGGCCGGAGTTGGCGCTTGTGGCGCGTGGTCCGGCTTCCTGCAAAGCGCTGTTTGTTGTCGGCGTTCAGCCGCCCCGATCCGATGACGATCGATGCGCATTGCTTGACGCCTCAACTCCGGTCAACGGCACGGCGCTGCGCAATCTTTAGTCGCGCGCGGACGCTGTGCGTGTTCCGGCCCCGTAGCTTCAGCGCATGGTTGGCCTTTGCCTCGCAACTCCATGCATAGCCATGGCCGGGTTATAACCGGCCAAAATCCTCGATCAATAAAGTCAGACGGTTTCGCAACATCGCCCGACAAGAAGCTGCGGCAAGGCGTCGCGCGATTTCATGTCCGATTCGCGACAAAGGTTGTCCGGACGATTCGAGCAGGACACATTACACTGCGCTTCATAACTCCTATACATGACAACGTCACGCCATCGCCGTCCCCGCTGGTTCGCTAGCGTCGCGGCGCCCGCGTGAGGCTCTTCTGCTTATCGACACCATGGAAACCAGCCTCGACAAGCGCGCCGTGTCCGGCGCCGCTCCCGCGTCCGCTCAAGGGACGCAAAGCGCCATGCCCGCCGCCTCCGGCGCGCAGCGCACCGTCTACTCCGTGCTCGGCGCGATCAGCTTTTCGCACCTGCTCAACGACATGATCCAGTCGCTGATCCTGGCCATCTATCCGATGCTCAAGGACAACTTCGCGCTGTCGTTCACGCAGATCGGCCTGATCACGCTCACCTACCAGATCACGGCGTCGATGCTGCAGCCGCTGGTCGGCGTCTACACCGACAAGAAGCCGATGCCTTACTCGCTGCCCGTCGGCATGGGCTTCACGCTGTGCGGTCTGCTGCTGATGTCGGTGGCGCCAAGTTTCGGCGTGCTGCTGGTGGCGGCGGCGCTGGTGGGCTGCGGCTCGTCGGTGTTCCATCCGGAATCGTCGCGGGTGGCGCGCATGGCGTCGGGCGGCAAGCACGGCCTTGCGCAATCGCTCTTCCAGGTGGGCGGCAACGCCGGTTCTTCGCTCGGGCCGCTGCTCGCCGCAGCGATCATCATTCCGCACGGTCAGCGCAGCATCGCGTGGTTCTCGGTGGCGGCGCTGGTGGCGATCGTCGTGCTCACGCAGATCGGCCGCTGGTACAAGGCGCATCCGAATCTCAAGAAGAAGCGCGCGGAAGCGCCCGCTGTCGCACTCTCGCGCGGCCGCGTGGCGATGGCCATCAGCATCCTCGTGCTGCTGGTGTTCTCGAAGTACTTCTACCTCGCGAGCATCAACAGCTACTTCACGTTCTATCTGATCGACCGCTTCCATCTGCCGGTGCAGGCCGCGCAGGTGCATCTGTTCGTGTTCCTCGCCGCCGTGGCTGCGGGCACGATCATCGGCGGCCCGGTGGGCGACCGTATCGGCCGCAAGTACGTGATCTGGGGTTCGATCCTGGGCGTGGCGCCCTTCACGATGCTGCTGCCCTACGCCAACCTGTTCTGGACCAGCGTGCTGACGATCATCATCGGGGTGGTGCTGGCCTCGGCGTTCTCGGCGATTCTGGTCTACGCGCAGGAACTGATTCCGGGCAAGGTGGGCATGGTCGCGGGGCTGTTCTTCGGCTTTGCGTTCGGTCTGGGCGGCATCGGCGCGGCCGTGCTCGGCCAGCTCGCGGATGCGACCAGCATCACGTTCGTCTACAAGGTCTGCTCGTTCCTGCCGCTGATCGGCATCCTCACGGTGTTCCTGCCCGACGTCGAGGGCAAGCGGGCTAAAAAGACTGCCTGACGCGCCTTTCGCGCACGTCCCGCTTACGCGACAACGGCCGGCTGCCTTTCAGGCGCCGGCCGTTTTTTCATGGCACGCCGGTTGCGGCTTGGACGCGTCGCGGCTTCGTACTAGTCTTGAACCACGCCGTCGAAGCCACCATTCGAGGTTCGCCATGCAATTGTCCACGGTCGACATCGTCAAGCCCGAGAACACCAACTTCATTCTCGGCCAGTCGCACTTCATCAAAACCGTCGAGGATCTGCACGAGGCGCTGTTCGGCGCGGTGCCGGGCCTCGCCTTCGGCCTGGCGTTCTGCGAAGCCTCGGGCAAGCGCCTCGTGCGGCGCTCGGGCACGCAGGACGCGCTGGTCGCGATGGCCACCGACAACGCGCTGCGCATCGCCGCGGGCCACAGCTTCATCGTGTTTCTCGGCGACGGCTTTTTCCCGGTCAACGTGCTCAACGCGGTCAAGGCCGTGCCCGAGGTTTGCCGCATTTTCTGCGCGACGGCCAATCCCACCCAGGTGCTGATCGCCGAAACGGATCAGGGGCGCGGCATCGTCGGCGTGGTGGATGGCCAGCCGCCGCTAGGCGTCGAAGCCGAAGACGACGTGCGCTGGCGCAAGGATCTGCTGCGCGCGATCGGCTACAAGGCCTGATTGCCGCTCACTGCCAATGACTTTCCTCAATACGCAAACGCTCTGGCCCGCGCTGCGCGCGCAGACCCGTCACGCACTGCAATGCGGCGCGTTGCAGCCCATCGAAACCGCGCTCACGCATCTGGAACAGGATGGCGTGCGCTTCGCGGTACGCCAGGTCTCAAGCCTTGCGCGCAAGGAGGCCGCGCGCCGCACCGACGCCTCGACCGCCAGCGCAGCCACCACCGAGCGCCGCAACCCTTTCCTGCCTTACGAACCCGATCTCTGCGTGGGCGAGCTTTCGCCGACGCACATCGCGCTGCTCAACAAGTACAACGTGATCGAGGATCACCTGTTGATCGTCACCCGCCGCTTCGTACCGCAAACGGCATTGCTCGATCTCGCCGATTTCGAGGCGTGGCTCGTGGCGTTGCGCGGCGGCGATGCGCTGGGCTTTTACAACGGCGGCGAAGAAGCCGGCGCGAGCCAGCCGCACAAGCATCTGCAGGCCGTGCCCTTGCCGCTCGACGATTCGGGTTGGTCTGCGCCGATTGAAGCGCTATTCGATTCGGTATCCGTCACCGATCGCGGCGCGAGAATAGACGGCTTGCCGTTCGCGCACGCGTTCGCGCGGCTCGATCTGCTGGCTGCCGATGCGGCCCAAAACGCCTTGAAGACCTATCGCGCGTTGCTGCGTGCAAGCGGCGTCGACGCCATCGATGTAGCGGGTCTCGCACACCAGAGCGCGCCGTATAACCTGCTCGTCACGCGCCGCTGGATGCTGGTGGTGCCGCGCGCGGCGGAGCGCGTCGACGGCGTCTCGCTCAATGCGCTGGGCTTTGCTGGATCGCTATTCGTGCGCGACGCGCAGCAACTCGCGACGCTTGCCCGCCTCGGGCCGATGACGGCGCTTGCGCGCGTCGCGCAGCAGACCGTCTGACGGCTAGCCGATCCCCAGCCAGTCGCGCACGATATCCTCGCGTTGCGCGAGCGCAGCGGGCGGGCCGTCGAACACGATGCGCCCATGCCCCATCACCGCGATCCGGTCCGCGAGTGGCGGCGCGAGCGCAAGCCGTTGCTCGATCAGCAGGATCGCAACGCCGCGCTCGCGCAGGGCGCGCAGACACGCCGCCACGCGCGCGGCCATCGGCGCGGACAGACCTTCAGCGGGTTCATCGACGATGAGGAGCGCGGGATCGCCCAGCAGCGCGCGGGCTAGCGCGAGCATCTGCTGTTCGCCGCCCGAGAGCACGCCCGCACGCGCGTGGCGGCGCTCGCGCAGGATCGGGAAAAGCGCGTGGGCATCGGCGAGCGTAAAGCGCGCGCTGCGTTTGCTGCGCTCGCTCATGCCCAGCCGCAGGTTGTCGTCGACGCTCAAGGTCGGGAAGATATCGCGCTGCTCCGCTACGTAGCCCAGACCCGCGCGCGCAATTTCGAAGGTGCGCAGCGGTGCGAGATCGACGCTCCGGAAGCGCCGCACGCCCTCGGCGCTGACCATCGACATCAACGCCTTCGCGAAGGTCGAGCGCCCCGAACCGTTGCGGCCCGCGAGCGCCACCACTTCGCCCGCGCCAATACGCAGATCGACGCCATGCAGGACCTGGCTCGCGCCGTACCACGCGCGCAGTCCGGCCACTTCGACCAGCGGATTGATCGCGCTGGATTCAGGCATCGGGCGCTCCCGCGTCTTTTTGCGCATCGGATCCGGCATCGGCACCGAAAGCGCCGAAATACGCCTCGCGCACCGCCGCGTCGGCGCGAATGGCCGCGGGCGTGCCGGTCGCGATCACGCGGCCCTGCGCCAGCACCGAAACGCGATCGGCCAGACCGAACACCGCGTCCATGTCGTGCTCGATCAGCAGCACGGTCTTGCCCACCGTCATGGTGCGAATCAGATCGATGGCGCGCGCGGCTTCGGCGCGGTTCATGCCGGCCGTGGGCTCGTCGAGCAACAGCGTGTGCGCGCCGCCCGCGAGCGCAAGACCGAGGTCGAGCGCGCGTTGCTGCGCGTAGCCAAGCGTCGCAGCAGGGTGATCGGCGGCGTGGGCGAGATCGAGTGCGTCGAGCAATCCGCTTGCGCGCGCATCGATCCGCTTCGATCCGAACCAGCGCGCCGTGAAGCCCGCGCCGCCGCCAAGCGAGGCCAGCACCGCGCAGCGCAGGTTGTCGCGCACCGACAGTTGCGCGAATACGCTCGTGGTCTGGAAGCTGCGCGCGAGTCCACGCCGGGCGAGCGCGGCGCTGGCGAGACGCGTGACGTCCTCGCCGCGCAGCGCGATGCGACCTGCGCTCGCACGGCGTTCTCCGGCGATCAGGCTGAAAAGCGTGGATTTGCCCGCGCCGTTCGGGCCGATCAGCGCGTGGCGCTCGCCCTCGCGCACGTCGAGATCCACGCCGCGCAGAACCTGCGTCGCGCCAAAGCGCTTTTCGATGCCGCTGAGCTGGAGCGCGAGCGCGGTCATATGCGGTCCCTGCGGGCGTCGTCGAGTGCGGCGGCGGCCTGCCGCGCGTGGCGCGTGAGCCACGCCGCTGCCAGCGACAAAGCAACGATCATCGATACGAGCCATCGCGGCGACAGCGCGATCAGCCACGCGCTCGCATCGTCATCGCCGAAGCGCTGTGCGTAGGCCCATTGCACCGCCAGCACCAGCGCAAGCGTGCCGCTGCCCGCCGCGAGCGCCGCCATCGTCCAGTACGCGCGGCAGCGCCGCCAGCCATGCCGCGCAAGCGCCCTGCGCTGCCGCGCCGCGAAACCCGCAAGTCCTTCGGGCGCGCCCAGCACCACGGCGATGAAGAACAGCCCGACATACAGCATCCAGGCGCGCGAGACACTCGCCACGCCGACGCTGAACATCACCCACACCAGCGCGCCGAGCACCGGCCCGAAAAACGAGCCCGTGCCGCCCGTGACCGTGGCGATCAGCACGCCTGCCGAGCGCGTCATCCCCACGCTTTCCGACGCCGCCAGTTCCACGTTGATGAGCGCGAGCGTGCCCGCAACGCCCGCGAACGCCGAGCCGAGCACCATCATCGTCGCCCGCACGCGCGCGGGCTTTGCGCCAAGCGCGGCGGCGCGCACCGGGTTGTCGCGCACGGCGTTGGCGAGCCGCACGTAAGGCGTGCGCGTGAGCACGTAGATCGCCATGCTGGCCGCGAGACACCAGAGCGCGATCAGGCAATAAGCCTCGCGCTGCGGCCCGAAGGTCCAGCCCGCGATGGCCGGGCCGCTCGCGCGGTCGATAGCGACGCCCGCCTCGCCGCCAAACCAGTCGGGCAGCGCCCACGCCGCAGCCGCGACCAGCTCGCCGAGACCGAGCGTGATCATGGCGAACGCGGTGCCCGCGCGGCGCGCGGCGACGAGCGCCGTGAGCGCGCCGACGGCAGCACCCGCCAGGCCGCCCACGCATGGCAAAAGCGGCAACGGCATCGCCGTGGCATTGAAAACCTGCGCCGCCGCCAGCGCACCAAGGCCCGCAGGCGCGGCGTGCCCGAACGACAGCAGCCCGGTTTCGCCGAGCAGCAGGTTGTACGAGAGCGCGAACACGATCATCGTCGCTGCCTGAGCCAGCGCGGCGAGCAGCCAGCCCTGCGGCACGCCCGCAGGCGAGAGCCACGCCGATACCAGCGGCGGCACCGCAAGCAGCGCCACGAGCGCAAACCAGGATGCGTACGTGCGTGGCTTTATCGACGAATGAGCGGAAGACATGGCGCGTCAGGCGTCCTCGCCGCGCTGGCCGAGCAGGCCTTGCGGGCGCACGGCGAGCATGACGACCAACAGCAGATACGGCAACATCGGCGCAATCTGCGCGAGCGTGAGCGCGCTCCATGCGGGCCCGAGCGTCACGCCGAGCCGCTGCGCCAGCGCGCCGAACGAGACGTCGCTCGCCACTGCGAAGGTCTGCAGCCATCCCACCGCGAGCGAAGCAAGCAACGCGCCGCCCAGCGAGCCGAGTCCGCCCGTCACCACCACGACGAACACGATCGAGCCGACCGATTCGGCCATCGCGGGCTCGACTACGAAGAGCGGCGCGGCCACCGCCCCTGCCAGTGCCGCGAGCGCCGTGCCAAGCGCGAACACGAGCGTCTGTACGCGCGGCACGTCATGGCCGAGCGCCTCGACGGCCTGCGCATGGGTGAGCGCGGCGCGCACGATCAGGCCCGTGCGCGAGACGCGCAACGCCGCGAAGATCAGCGCGAACATCGCCACGGCCACCAGCATCGTAAAGGCGCGATAGCGCGAGAACGCCGCGCCGCCATAGGTGAACAGCGCGCCGTCGTGCCACGCGGGCACGTTCGCCGCGAGCGGCTGCAGTCCCCAGGCGAGCTTGACCAGTTCGCCAATCGCCCACGCCGCGCCGAAGGTCAGCAGCAGCGCGTTGAGCGGGCCACCCGGACGCGCGCGCCGCAGCAGCGTCATTTCGAATACCGCGCCGGCCACGCCCGCGATCAACGGCGCCAGCACCAGCGCCCAGCCGAAACCCAGCGCGCCCGCAAGTGTCACGCCCAGATACGCGCCGAGCATGTAGAAGCTCGCGTGCGCGAAGTTGAGCACGCCGAGCATGCTGAAGATCAGCGTGAGACCGGCGGACAGCATGAACAGCAGCAAGCCGTAGCTTGCGCCGTTGAGCGTGTCGATGACGAAGGCCTGCACGGGCGGCGCGTCAGCCTTGCGGATCGGTTTGCAGCGGCGCAAGCGCGGCGCGCAATGCTTCGGGCAACGCGCTCACCGGACGGCGCGTTTCGCGATCGACATAGACGTGCACGAAATGCCCTTGCGCGGCGGGCGTGCTCTCGCCTTCGCGAAAGAGACCCACTTCGTAACGCACGCTCGACGAGCCGAGACGCGCCACGCGCAGCCCCGCTTCGACGCGCTCGGGAAACACCAGCGGCGCGAAGTAGTTGCATTGCGTTTCGACCACCAGGCCAATCGTCTCGCCATGCTCGACATCGAGCGCCCCGGCGCGGATCAGATACTCGTTCACGACAGTGTCGAAGTAGCTGTAATAGACGACGTTGTTAACGTGGCCGTACACATCGTTGTCCATCCAGCGCGTAGTGATGGCGAGGAAGTGGCGGTAGTCGGAGCGGGCAATGGCGACGGGTCGGTTCATCGTGGTTTCGATGGTGATTGAAGCGCGCGGGTTCAGGAACGGATGGGAAGCGTCACGCAAGGCGGGGGCTCAATCGCCCGGACGCTCGACGAATTCGAACGGCAGACCGCGCCGGCGCATGAATTCGCCGAGTGCCTGCCCCGTGCCCGCGCGCCAGGGGCGCAGCTTCGCAGGCTCGACGAGACGGTATTCGAGCAACTCGGGCGAAAGCGCCACGGTACCCGTCGCCTTCACGTGATAGGCGATGATGAGTTCGTTCTTGCGGATGAATTCGTAGACGCCGATCAGTTCGACGCTCTGTGCGTGCAGCGAGGTTTCTTCCAGCACCTCGCGCGCGATGCCCTCTTCCGGCGTTTCGCCGTTTTCCAGGAACCCGGTGATGAGCGCGAACATTCCTTCGGGCCAGGCGGCGTTGCGCGCGAGCAGGATGCGCCCTTCGTATTCGACGATGGCCGCGACCACCGGCAGCGGGTTGTTCCAGTGCACGTAGGCGCATTCGGTGTCGGGACACGCCATGCGCACACGGCCGCCTTCGTGGGCAGGGTCGGCGCGCTCGACGAGACGCGAGGCGCAGCGCGGGCAAAACTGATAGTCGCTCATGGATCTTTGGGATCAATGGAAGTCGCAGGAAGCGCGCGAAACATTCGGGGCGCGCGAAGCGGCTATTTTAGTGCGCTATCGATGACGACGTGCAGGCGCGAATTGTGCGAAGCGGGATAGTCGGGATAAGCGGATCTACGGTTAGCGATCCTGATCGGCTACGGTGGCGCGGCACGGCCTTTTGATTCTGTCGCGCTCACTTCCCGCCGCGCAGCGTGCGCCACACAAGCCCGAGCGCGCCGACGACCAGCGACAGCGCCGCGAGCCACAAGGAAGGCGAAAACGAGCCGCTCGACGCCGCGAGCGGCGCGGCCACCAGCGGCCCCAGAATCTGGCCGATCCCGTACGCGCCAGTCGCATAGCCCATGAGCGCGGCGGCATGATCGCCGCGCATGATGCGGGCCTCGCGCATCGCGAAAAGCGTGATCGCCGTGAACGGCAAGCCGATCAGCACGCTGCCCAATGAAAAGCCCGCCGCGTTGGGCCAGACGATGCCCGAAGCGATCCCGAGCGCCTGCAACACATAGCAGGCAGCCAGCAATAGCCGGTTATCCCAGTGCAGCGGCAGACGCGCCGCGAACAGCGCACCGACGATCAGCGCCGCGCCGAACATCGGCCAGAACAGATCCGGCCAGATCGAGCCCGGCAGCGCGTGGCGCGCGATCACCGGCAAAAAGGTCGCGGTGATGATGTAGCCGAAGCCGGGCACGCCGTAGAGCACGACGAGCCAGAAAGCGTCGGCGCGGCTGGCCGACGCCTTGGCCGCCGTTTGCATCATTGGCGCGGCGGCAGCGGCATGCGCCGGATGCGGCGTTTCGACGAACACCGGCCAGACGATCGCCACGATCAGCGCACACACCAGACCGAAGCCGATCCACCCTGCCCGCGCGCCCAGGCCGCCCGCCGCGCTCACCAGCAGGCCCGTCGCAACGATGCCGACGCCCGGGCCCGTGTAGATCACGCCACTCCACGCATGCGCGCCCAGCTGCGTGAGCCGGCGCAAACCCCATTGCGACGCGAACACGAAGGTCGCCGCACTCACCGCGCCCGCCACGAAGCGCACGATCGCCCACAGCCAGAACGACTGCGTGAGGCCCATCACGATCGTCAGCACCGCCGTGGCCGCCAGGCCCGTGCGCACCACCCGTGCGGGCGCGAAACGCAGCGCCGCGCACCCCATCGCGCCAACGAAGTAACCCGCGTAATTGAGCGACGCGAGCCAGCTGCCGTGGCGCAGGTCCAGACCGCCGCCATGCAGCATCAGCGGCAGCAGCGGCGTGAAAGCAAAGCGCCCGATGCCGAGCGCAGCCGCCAGCGTCAACATGCAGGCGAGCGCCGCGCGGCGCGCCTCGTGTCGATGCACAAGCGGCTGCGCCAAAGTGGCATTCGAGGCATTGGGGCGGGAAGCGGCGTTATTCATGATCGGAACCGGATACAGGGTCAAAGCGCTGAAGAACAGCATCGCGCACGACGCCGTTCCGATCATCTTAGTCACCCAAAACGTTCACGAAAAATGAATTATCATGAATCAATCCATCCCAAGGAGAGAATCATGGATCTGGCCGCGCTGGCGATCTTTCGGGCCGTGGTGCGCGAAAACGGTGTGACGCGGGCTGCCGCCAAGCTCAACCGCGTGCAGTCGAATGTCACCACGCGCATCAAGCAACTTGAAGAGCAACTGGGCACCGCACTCTTCACGCGCGATGGCCGGCGCCTCGTACTCACGCCCGCCGGCGAAACCCTGCTGCCCTATGCCGAGCGTCTGCTGGCACTCGCCGACGAAGCGCGCCACGCGCTCAAGGCCGGGCGTCCTTCCGGGCGGCTTCGGCTGGGCACCATGGAGAGCGTGGCGGCGAGCCGCCTGCCCGGCGTGCTGGCGCGCTACCACCAGAACTGGCCCGACGTGACGCTCGAACTGGAAACCGGCACGACCGGCTGCCTGATCGAGCGACTGCGCGAATTCGAAGTCGACGCCGCACTCATCGCCACGCCGCTCGCCGGTGCGCCCGACCCCGACGTGTTCGAATGCGTACCTGTCTATCGGGAAGAGCTGGTGATGATCACGCCGCGCGGACATCGTCCGATCCGTCAGCCCGGCGATGTGGCGCTCTCAACGCTGGTCGCGTTCGAGCGCGGCTGCGCCTACCGCAGCTATGTGGAAGCGTGGTATCTGGAGCACGGCATCCGCCCTACGCGCGTGCTGGAGCTGGGCTCGTATCACGCGATCGTCGCCTGTGTGGCGGCGGGCGCAGGCGTGGCGGTCGCGCCGCGTTCGGTGCTCGATCTGCCACGCAGTGCCGACGACATCACGATTCACTCGCTTGGCGCGCTCGGCCAGATCGATACCTTGCTCGTGTGGCGGCGCGGACATTTTTCGCCGGCGCTGGATGCGCTGAAATCGGCGCTGCTGGAGCATGCGCGCAGCGAAACGCCTGCGAGCACTGAAGTCGCTACCGCGTAAGCATCAAACAAAAAGGGCCGCTCATCCGAGCAGCCCTTTTTTACCGTCGAGTCCCGGAGGACTCAGCGCTTACAGCTTTGCTTCGACCCAGCCCTTCACGCCTGCGAGCGCGGCCGGCAGATTGGCCGGTTCCGTGCCGCCAGCCTGCGCCATGTCCGGACGGCCGCCGCCCTTGCCGCCCACCTGCTGGGCGACGAAGTTCACCAGCTCACCGGCCTTGACCTTCTTGCTCGCCTCAGCGGTCACGCCCGCAATCAGGCTGACCTTGCCGCCTTCGACGGCCGCCAGCACGATCGCTGCGCTCTTGAGCTTGTCCTTGAGCTTGTCGACGGTTTCGCGCAGCGTCTTGGAGTCCGCGCCTTCGAGCGTGGCGGCGAGCACGTGCACGCCGTTCACTTCGATGGCCTGGCCCACGAGTTCGTCGCCCTGGCTCGACGCCAGCTTCGACTTCAGCGCGCCCAGTTCCTTCTCCAGCGACTTCACCTGATCCTGCACCTGCGCGATGCGCTGCGTCAGTTCCGAAGGCTGCGCCTTGAGCGCCGCGGCCGCTGCATTGATGCGCGCGTCGAGGTCCTGCACGAAGCGCACGGCGTTGTCGCCCGTGATCGCTTCCACGCGACGGATACCGGCTGCAACGCCGCCTTCCATCACGATCTTGAAGAGGCCGATGTCGCCGCTGCGATGCACGTGCGTGCCGCCGCAAAGTTCGCGCGAGAAGCCGAGATCCAGCACGCGCACTTCGTCGCCGTATTTTTCGCCGAACAGCGCCATTGCGCCGCCCTTCACCGCTTCGTCGTAGGGCATCACGCGCACGATGCCCGGCGCGTTGGCCAGCACTTCGGCGTTGACGATTTCTTCGACGCGGCGGATCTGCTCGTCCGTCATCGGCGCGTTGTGCGCGAAGTCGAAACGGGTCTTGTCGGCGTCGACCAGCGAGCCCTTCTGTTGCACGTGCGCGCCCAGCACTTCGCGCAGCGCCTTGTGCATCAGGTGGGTGGCCGAGTGATTGCGCTGCGTGCGCGCACGGCGCACCGCGTCGATTTCCGCCTTCACGACGTCGCCAACCTTCAGCGTGCCTTGTTCCAGCGTGCCGTGATGGCCGCTCACATCGGCCTGAACCTTGAGCGTATCGGCGACGGCGAAACGGATGCTCGCGTTCGAGATCACGCCCTGGTCGCCGACCTGGCCGCCCGATTCCGCGTAGAACGGCGTGTGGTCGAGCACGACCACGGCGTCCTGACCGGCCTTCACTTCGTTGACCGATGCGCCGTCCACATACAGCGCGACCACCTTGGCGTCGTCGAAAGCGATTTCTTCGTAGCCGTGGAACGTGGTCTTCGCGCCCGAGTATTCGAGGCCCGCTGCCATCTTGAACTTGCCAGCCGCACGCGCCTGTTCGCGCTGGCGCGCCATCGCTTCGTCGAAGGCGGCTTCGTCAACGGTCACGTTGCGTTCGCGGCAGACGTCGGCCGTGAGGTCAAGCGGGAAACCGTAGGTGTCGTGCAGCTTGAACGCGAGTTCGCCGTCGAGCGTCTTGCCGCCCTTCGAATCCAGATCCGCCAGCGCGGCGTCGAGAATCGACATGCCGTGCTCGATGGTTTCGAAGAAGCGCTCTTCTTCCTGACGCAGCACGTCCGTCACACGCTGTTGCGCTTCGGCCAGTTCCGGATAGGCCGCGCCCATTTCCGCGACCAGATCGGCCACCAGCTTGTGGAAGAACGAACCCTTGCGGCCCAGTTTGTAGCCGTGGCGGATCGCGCGGCGCACGATACGGCGCAGCACGTAGCCGCGGCCTTCGTTGCCCGGAATCACGCCGTCCACGATCAGGAACGAGCAGGCGCGGATGTGATCGGCGATCACCTTCAGCGAGTTGTTTCCCAGATCCGTGATGCCGGTCTCGCGCGCGGCGGCCTTGATCAGGTTCTGGAACAGGTCGATTTCGTAGTTGCTGTGCACGTGCTGCAGCACGGCTGCAAGACGCTCGAGGCCCATGCCCGTGTCGACGCTCTGCTTGGGCAACTTCGTCATGTTGCCTTGCGGATCGCGATTGAACTGCATGAACACGAGATTCCAGATCTCGATAAAGCGGTCGCCGTCTTCTTCAGGCGATCCCGGCGGGCCGCCCCACACTTCCGGACCGTGGTCGTAGAACACTTCCGAGCACGGGCCGCACGGGCCGGTATCGCCCATGGTCCAGAAGTTGTCCGAGGCGTAACGCGCACCCTTGTTGTCGCCGATGCGGATGATGCGTTCTTTCGGCACGCCGATTTCGTTTTCCCAGATGGCGAACGCTTCGTCGTCTTCCTGGTAGACGGTGACGGTGAGCTTGTCCGCCGGCAGCCCGTAGACCTTGGTCAGCAGTTCCCAGCAGTAGTGGATCGCGTCACGCTTGAAGTAGTCGCCGAACGAGAAGTTGCCGAGCATCTCGAAGAACGTGTGGTGACGCGCGGTATAGCCGACGTTTTCGAGGTCGTTGTGCTTGCCGCCTGCGCGCACGCTGCGCTGCGCCGTGGTCGCGCGCGAGTACGGACGCGATTCGGCGCCGAGGAACACGTCCTTGAACTGCACCATGCCCGAGTTGGTAAAGAGCAAGGTGGGGTCGTTGCCCGGCACGAGGCTCGACGAGCGCACGATCGTGTGGCCCTTCGATTCGAAGAACTTGAGGAATTTCTCGCGGATTTCGGAGGCTTTCATGGCGTGCTGTATTTACCTTCGGGGCGTCTGTGCTGAATCTTGTTTGATCGCGGAAACGCGTGGTTCATGCGCATTTCCATGATGCTGAATCGACCGATTATACGGGATCGCCGCACGCTCGCGGCGGCGCACTCGGCATGGCGTGCAGGCTTGCCACAGTGGCGCGCGGCACGTGACATCGGCGCATTTTATGTTCCGCTTAGCGGAACAGTGTACCGAAATTTGACACGTGCGAGGGGGGATCGCTTAAGATGGACCGCACATCCGCCGCGCCGCGCGCGCAGGCAATGACCTAAAACGACATTGGAAGACACCGCATGGGCGCTCTGAGCCACATTCGCGTACTCGATCTCACCCGCGTCCTCGCCGGTCCGTGGTGCGCACAGACCCTCGCCGATTTCGGCGCCGACGTCATCAAGGTGGAGCGCCCGGGCGCCGGCGACGACACGCGCCACTGGGGGCCGCCGTACCTCAAGACGCCCGCGGGCGAAGACACAGCCGAAGCCGCCTATTACCTCGCCGCGAACCGCAACAAGCGCTCGGTAACGGTGGATATCGCCACGCCCGAGGGCCAGCGCATCGTGCGCGAACTCGCCGCGCAGAGCGACGTGGTGCTGGAGAACTACAAGGCGGGCCAGTTGAAGAAGTACGGGCTCGATTACGACTCGCTGCGCGAAGTGAAACCGGACATCGTCTATTGCTCGGTGACGGGTTTCGGGCAGACCGGGCCGTATGCGTCGCGCGCGGGCTACGACTTCATCGTGCAAGGCATGGGCGGTTTCATGAGCATCACGGGCGAGCGCGACGCCCTGCCCGGCGGCGGTCCGCAAAAGGCAGGCGTGGCGATCGCCGATCTCATGACCGGCATGTACGCGACCGTCGCCGTGCTCACGGCGCTGGCGCACCGCGACCGCACGGGTGAAGGCCAGTACATCGACATGGCCTTGCTCGACGTGCAGGTGGCAATGCTGGCCAACATGAACTCGAATTACCTCGCGAGCGGCAACCCGCCCGCGCGCTGGGGCAATGCGCATCCGAATATCGTGCCCTATCAGGCGTTCCAGACCCGCGACAGCTGGATCATCCTCGCCATCGGCAATGATGGGCAGTTCCGCAAGTTCGTCGAAGTCGCGGGCGCGCCTCATCTGGCCGACGATGCGCGTTTCGCCACCAACCCCGAACGCGTGCGCCATCGCGATACGCTGCTGCCGATCGTGGCGGAGCTGATCCGCGCGCGCAGCAAGGCCGACTGGATTAGTGCCCTGGAAGGCGCGGGCGTGCCGTGCGGGCCGATCAACAATCTCGCCGAGGTGTTTGAAAACGAGCAGGTGATCGCGCGCGGCATGCAGGTGGATGTGCCGCATCCGTCGGGCGGCACGGCGCGACTGGTGCGCAATCCCATCCGCATGAGCGCGACGCCGCCGGCCGTGGCGGCGCATCCGCCGACGCTCGGCGAACACACGGAGGCGGTCCTGCGCGACGTGCTCGGCTATGACGGCGAGCGCGTCGCGGCGTTGCGCGACAAGGGTGTGGTTTAAGCGTCTTTCATCGACATCAGCCACGCGAAACCCTGCGGCCAGTCAGCCAGGCCGCTTTCCGCGTTGATGTGCCCGCGTGCGCCGATGTTTTCCCAGCGGCTGCCCCACGCCAGCGCGCAGCGCTGCGAAAACGCCACGCTGCCGTAGGGATCGTCGGTGCTGGCGACGACGATGCTGGCAAACGGCAGCGCGGCGAGCGGCACCGGATCGAAGCCATGCGCGTCGCGGGGGAATTCGGGGCCATGCGGGTCCGGCAGCGCCACCAGCAGCGCGCCCGCCACTTTGGCGCGGGTTTGCGCGCTGGCGTGGCGCGTCGCCCAATGCGCCACCGTCAGGCAGCCCAGGCTGTGCGCCGCCAGCAGCACGCTCCTTTCTGCGCCAGTTTCGGCGGTCAGCGCCGCTTCCAGCGCGGCGCACCACGCGTCGCAAACCGGCTGAGTCCAGTTCTGATCGGGCATGCGCAGGCGCTCGAAGCCCGTGTGCGCGGCTTCCCAGCGCGTTTGCCAGTGTCCTGGCCCCGAGTTCATATAGCCTGGCAGCACCAGCACGCGCGGCTCGCTCATCGTCATTTGTTCTCCGGCAAAGTGAGGCGGACGCGACACCCCGACGCCTGGACTGGCGGGAAAGGTCGCGTCAGGTAGAATGGAAGGCACCACCGGCGCGCGGTGCGGCTTCGGCAGGGTTGAAAATTCAACGCTCACCTGCCGACAGGCTGGCCACTTGCATCGCGCCCTCGAACGACTTCCCTTTTCGCATGAATACCGAACGTAAAGACGCCGACCGCACGGACGCGCCTGCGGCATCCAATTTCATCCGCAACATCATCGACGACGACAACCGCTCGGGCAAGTGGGCGCAGCGCGTGGAAACGCGCTTCCCGCCTGAGCCGAACGGTTATCTGCACATCGGCCACGCGAAGAGCATCTGCCTGAACTTCGGCGTCGCGCAGCGCTATGACGGCGTTTGCCACCTGCGCTTCGACGACACGAACCCGGAAAAGGAAAGCGTCGAATACGTCAATTCGATCATCGACGCGGTCACCTGGCTTGGCTTCGAGTGGAAGAAGGAAGAGAAGGAATACCTCTTCTACGCCAGCGACTACTACGACAAGCTCTACGAATTCGCCGAACTGCTGATCCAGCGCGGCAAGGCTTACGTGGACAGCCAGTCGCCGGAAGAGATGCGCGCAAACCGCGGCTCGGCCACGGAAGCAGGCAAGAATTCGCCGTTCCGCGATCGCTCCGTCGAAGAAAACCTCGACCTGTTCCGCCGCATGAAGGCCGGTGAGTTCGAGGAAGGCGCGCACGTGCTGCGCGCCAAGATCGACATGGCCGCGCCGAACTTTAATCTGCGCGACCCGGTCATCTACCGCATCCGCTTCGCTCACCACTATCGCACCGGCGACAAGTGGTGCGTGTACCCGATGTATGACTACACGCATTGCATTTCGGATGCGCTGGAAGGCATCACGCACTCGCTGTGCACGCTGGAATTCGAAGATCACCGTCCGCTGTACGACTGGGTGCTCAACGAACTGGCCGACGCCGGCGTGTTCGCGCGTCCGCTGCCGCAACAGATCGAGTTCTCGCGTCTGAACCTCACGTACGCGATCACCAGCAAGCGCAAGCTGCTGCAACTGGTGACCGAAAACCACGTCGATGGCTGGGACGATCCGCGTATGCCGACCATCGTCGGTGTGCGTCGTCGCGGCTTCACGCCCGATGCGATCAAGCTGTTCTGCGAGCGCATTGGCGTGACCAAGGTCGATTCGTGGATCGACATGAGCGTGTTCGAAGGCGCGCTGCGCGACGATCTGGACGACAAGGCGCCGCGTGCGACCGCCGTGCTCGATCCGCTCAAGCTGATCGTCGACAACTATCCCGAAGGCCAGTCGGAACTCTGCAGCGCGCCGGTGCATCCGCATCATCCGGAGCGCGGCAACCGCGAATTCACGTTCTCGCGCGAACTGTGGATCGAGCGCGAAGACTTCCAGGAAACGCCGCCCAAGGGCTATTTCCGCCTGTTCCCGGGCAACAAGGTGCGCCTGAAGTACGGCTTCGTGGTGGAATGCACGGGCGCAGAGAAGGACGCCGACGGCAACATCGTCGCCGTGCATTGCAACTACTTCCCGGACAGCAAATCGGGCACCGAAGGCTCCAGCAACTACAAGGTCAAGGGCACGATCCAGTTCATCAGCGCCGACAACGCCGTGCCGGCCGAAGTGCGCCTTTACGACCGTCTGTTCCGCGAAGAGCAGCCGGATGCGGGCGGCCGCGACTTCCTCGAAGCGCTGAACCCGGATTCGAAGCGCGTCGTTCAGGCGTATGTCGAACCGGCCGCGCGCGAAGCCGCGCCGGAAGACCGCTTCCAGTTCGAGCGTCATGGCTACTTCGTCGCCGACCGCTACGACTCGAAGCCGGGCGCACCGGTGTTCAACCGCATCGTCGGTCTGCGCGACAGCTGGGGCAAGTAAGCGCCCTGCCCGCATCGCCGAAAGTCAAAAAGCCCTGCAATTGCAGGGCTTTTTCATTTGCGCGCCGGATTATTCCAGGCGCTCGTGCAACTCCGCCAGCGAGAGCGTGGTGTGGAACAGACGCGCGAGACTACGGCTCGCGTACTGATCGACATCGGCGGGCGCGGTCCAGCGCCACGCGTCCATCTCGGGAATCATCACACCGTCATGGCGGCGCGGAAACATCGACACACACACGCAGCGCGACACATCGAGTTCGCTCTGCAGCGCGCGCGCCGCGAACAGATGCAGATCCTTGTCGCGCCGATACGCGAAACGCCCGAGATCGAGCAGACGCGCCTGGTCGATGGCGATGCCCGTCTCTTCGACCATCTCGCGCAGCGCGCTCTGCGCCTCGGTTTCGCCGGGCTCGCCCTGCCCCTTCGGAATGTCCCAATGGCCGGTGCCGGTTGCATGAGCGAGCAGCACGCGGCCCTGCGCATCGAGCAACACGATGCCGCATGAAACGATCTTCCCTGTCACTGCGCCCTCAATGCTTCTTCTGATAGACCCAGTCGCCCTCGCCGACGCGGCAGAACTGCGGGCGCACCGTCATCGACTGGCCCTTGGCGTTGACCACCACGTCCGAACTGCGGCAGGTCTTGTCGCCGTCCTTTTCGGTCTTGGTGACCGTGATGGTGGCGTCGATCTTCACGCTGTTGCGCAGCCCGTCGTTATTCCAGTTGACCGTTTCGCCGTCCTGCTTCGTGGCGACCGCTTCACGCACGGCATGCGCGAGCGAGTTGTAGTCGGCCTGCTTCATCCACGAGGCCGGCGTGTCGGTGAGAAAGTTAAGGTTGGCGGCCTGCGCGGCCGGCGCGAGCGCCACGACGCACGCGGCGGCAAAGCCGGACAGAACACGGGACAAGGTCGACATTCGAACGTTCTCCTGGAAGGGCAAAAGGGCGGCGATCTCTTCGAAACTTCTCGAAAAGCATAGCATGCGCCCTATTTTTGCCTTGCGTGTCTGGCCAGTTCCGGCCCGTGCGGCGACGCGCTTTCCTGGTGCGATTGCGCTTTTTTAGGATTGCTCCGATGGAGCGTCTGACAGCGGGAACGTAGCCTTGCACTGTCATCTGCTTATGCACGAACAGGAGGTTCCCGTCATGACCTACGCCATCGCCCTACGTATTTTCGCCGTCATGCTCGCTCTGCTGTGCATCGGTCTGATGTCGCTGATTGCCCACCACACGGCAGCGCCCCGCGCCGACCAACGCGTCGATCAACCGGCCGCGCACTTCGCGATCCGCTTCGACAACGCCCCGCGCTGGCCCGAGACCGTGCTGCGCGGCGGCACGGTCTGCCTGCTCGTTTCGTTCGTGCTCCTCACGGCGACCTGCCTGCTGATCGCGGGCATCTGAGTGCGCATCAACGCCCCCATCAACGCCCGCATCATCACCGACCAACCGCGATGCCCGTGCGCGATCAATGCGCCGTCGGCTGCCATCCGTCCGTCAGCGTGCCGAGGAAGGCGATCACATCCTTGATTTCGGCTTCGGTATAAACCGGCGCGTCGCCGGGTTTGCGATCGAACGGTGCATCGGTATTCAGATTGGTCCAGTACTGACGCGGCAGATCGTCGAACTTCTGCACCCGCCCCTTCACGACCGGATAGAACTCTTGCGGATTCGTGTCGCGGCGCGAATAGAAGCGCATCACGTCGTCCAGCGAGTGATAAATGCCATTGTGGAAGAAGCTCTTCTTGAGCGTGACGTTGCGTAACGTCGGCGTGCGGAACAGACCGCAAAACTCCTCGCGATGATCGAGGTCGGTGCGCTCCGGACCGCACGCGCCCAGATCGAAAAAGCGCGGATCGCGATTCACGGCAAGCGTGCGATTGCGCGGCACGCCCACCGCGATCAAACCGAAGTCGCTGAACTGCGGCGGCGAACCGTCCTTGGCGCGCTGGCTGATATGGCAGCTCGCGCAATTGCCTTTCTTCTCGTCGTTGAACAACTGCAGTCCGCGCAACTCGGCCGCTGTGAGCGTGGCCTTGCCGCCAAGATACGCGTCGTATTTGCTCGAATACGGATAGAACACTTCGGGCGCCTGCTCGAAGGTTTCGAGCGACTTCAGCACGGCCTTGAAGGTCGCGTCCTCGTCGTCGAAGATGTGTTCGCCGAAGGCCTCGCGAAATGCGTTCGCGTAAGGCGCCGTGCGCACAGCCGCCGTGACCTTGTGCGGCGTGCTCGCCATTTCGAACGACGAGAGCAGCGGGATACGCGCCTGGTCCGCGCCGTGATCGACGCGACCGTCCCACGTGAGACCGCCGGTCGGACCGGCATCGACGCTTTCATCGCCTTCGTCGTCGGAGTCGTGATAGTGCTCGGAGAACGCCGGCACCGCCTGCAGATACTTGAGCGTGGGCACCGCGCGCATGCCGGGACGGTGCATATCCGCGCCGCCGATCTGCACATCGAGCGCATTGGTGGGCGTGAAAGCGCGCTCAGGGCTATGGCAGGTCGCGCACGACATCTTGCCCGAACCCGATAGCGACGGATCGAAGAACATCTGCTTGCCGAGCGCCGTCATGCGGCGCACCTGCGCGTAGACCTCTGCGCGCGACTGGCCATGCGTTGCCGCCGCTTGCGTCGAAATCTTCATCAGCTTCGCGCCGTTACTGCGGTTGGCATTCGCATCGCGGGCGCTCGCGCCGTTCGCTGTGCTCGAGCCGTCTGCCTGCGACGTGCCGCCGTCGCACGCTGCCAGCGCCGCCAGCGCGAGCGCCGCCAGCATCAGCCGCGCCGAGCGCGCGTGAGTCCGAATCCGCGTCGGGCGACGCGCCAATCTACGCAACATGAACTGATCCCCGGAACAGGGCGGCGCGCGCGACCCAGCGCGCTTTCACCGCGATTGCCGATGCGCATCGTCACGCATCGAAGTCGCGAAAGCGTATGTCAGCGATGTGACGATTGCATGTCGTTACGTAATGTTTCAGTCATGCAATTACAGGGATAGAAAAAGCTAAATGTAATTAATTACACATAGCTGTCAAATTCCGTTGAGACACTTCGCCTCGCCCAAAAGGCAGGCGCTCCTTTCGCGCCAGCTCCGGGGACCCCAACGCGAGAGAGAAAAAATGATCAAGAAAAAATGGTTCTATGCGACGCCGATCGCAGCAGCGGCAGCGGCCCTCGCCGTCGCGGCATGCGGCGGCAACGACGTCAAACCCGGCCTGGCGTCGGTGAAGAACATCGTCGTGATTTACGCCGAGAACCGCAGCTTCGACAACCTCTACGGCAGCTTCCCGAACGCCAACGGTCTGCAGAACGTGACGGCGGCCAGCGCCCAGCAGCTCGACCGCGACGGCACCGTGCTCGCCACGCTGCCGACGGTCTGGAACGGCCTCACGCAAACCGGCATCACGCCCGCCATCACGGCCGCGATGACCGAGAACATGGCGAATGCGCCGTTCGCGATCGACGATCCGAAGGGCTACAACGTGCCGCTTTCGACGACGACGCGCGACCTGTATCACCGCTTCTACGAGAACCAGATGCAGATCCACGGCGGCAAGAACGACATGTTCGCTGCCTACGGCGATTCGGGCGGCCTCGTAATGGGCCACTACACGACCAGCGCCGAAAAGCTGCCGCTGTGGAAAATCGCCCAGCAATACACGCTCGCCGACAACTTCTTCATGGGCGCGTTCGGCGGCTCGTTCCTGAACCACCAGTGGCTGATCTGCGCGTGCACGCCGTACTACGCGAACGCCGATACGGCTGCTGCCAAGCCGGCGATCTCGACGGTGAACGCCGATGGCGTCTCGCTCACGCTCGCCTCGAACTCGCCGGCATCGGCGCTGACCGGCGTGCCGAAGTTCGTGAAGTCGGGCAACCTCACGCCTGACTTCTACGCCGTCAACACGATGCAGCCGCCGTATCAACCGAGCGGCAACGCAGCAGCCTCGGGCGGCGACGCCAACCTGGCCGACCCGGGCAACGCCTCGACGCTGCCGCCGCAGACGTCGCAGAACATCGGCGACCTGCTGTCGAACGCGGGCGTCACGTGGGCGTGGTACGGCGGCGCATGGGGCGCAGCCGTGAACGCGGTGAAGAACAGCACCACGAACGTGATCTACGGCGCGAACATGACGGCGCCGAACTTCCAGCCGCACCATCAGCCGTTCAACTACTTCACGAACTACGCGCCGGGCACCACGGCACGCACGACTCACCTGCTGGACGGCGGCATGGACGGCAGCGAGTTCATCAAGGCGATCGACGCGGGCACGCTGCCGGCCGTGTCGTTCTACAAGCCGCAGGGCAACCTGAACGAACACGCGGGCTACACCGATGTGGCAAGCGGCGACCAGCATATCGCCGACGTCATCTCGCATCTGCAGAAGAGCCCGCAGTGGAAGGACATGGTCGTCGTGGTGACCTACGACGAAAACGGCGGCTTCTGGGATCACGTCGCGCCGCCTAAGGGCGACCGCTGGGGTCCGGGCTCGCGTATTCCGGCGCTCGTCATCTCGCCGTACGCGAAGAAGGGATTTGTCGATCACACGCAGTACGACACGACTTCGATTCTGCGTCTGATCACCCGCCGCTTCGCCCTGCCGACGCTGCCGGGCCTGACCGCTCGCGATACCGCGCTCAAGAGCAACGGCGGCCAGGCGATGGGCGATCTGACCAACGCGCTCGATCTGAAGCTGTAAGCCGACACGGCCATCGACGGCTGGACATCAGGGTGCGTCCAGTCTTCTCTCAGGCAGCCTTCGGGCTGCCTTTTTTTGTTCCAACGTTGTTTGAAGGACGCTTCGAACGCGACTTTTGACCACAGCTTTCAATCCGCTCCATCACCTAAGCTCAATTTAGTTGCTTAGGCAGGTTTTGATGGAGGTCAAACATGAGACGCGTGGAATCGACATTGCCGCCCGGCGAGCGGGTCGTTTATGAGGGCCATTTGAGCATGTGGGCCATGGGACCGTGGCTGACGCTCGGCATCGTCATGATGGTGTGGGGTGTGCTGGTGGGTTGTCTCGGCGATGCGGCTTTTTCTGCTGGGTTTCTCGCTGTGTTCCTGTTTGGCGGCGGGCTGCTGATGTTTGGCGTCGTGATCGCCCTGCTGCTGACGACCCAGCTTGCGCTGACGCGCAGACGGCTGATCGCCACCTTCGGGATTTTCAGACCGCGCAGCGTGATGTTCGACCTGGGCGAAGTGCGCCGCGTGCATGTGCGCCAGGGGCCGATGGGCGGAATTTTCGATTACGGCACGCTGGTGATCGGGCGCGGTTCGGCGCCGGCCCTGCGGATCGCGGGGATCGAGAAGCCCTTTACGTTTCGCGAGCGGCTGGCCAGGCTGCGCGACGCGCTGGCGTTGCAGATGAAGATGGCGGCTTGAGCTGCTTGAGCACATTGAGTGCATCAGGCGATGGCGTTTCGCGACGCTTTGCGCGATCAACAACAGAAAGCCCGCAAAACGCGGGCTTTTTTCGTGCGCCAAGGCTAATCTAGCGGCTTTTCATAAAACCGGGGAAGCAGGTCGTAATGAAACACATGGTCGCGTTGGGAGCCATTCTTGCCGTCACGTCAGCAAGTCCGTCATTTGGCCAGAGCGTGAATGGCAAGCCCTGGCCAGCCCAACAGTCGGCGCAGTGCGCGGCCATCAACGACGAAGCCGCCAGAGACAGCGTCCCCGACGAACTCGCGCAGTCCAGCTATGTGGTCACCGGCGTGGGTCGCCTGCAGTTTCTGTATGCCCCCGCAGACGAATGCGAGATGAAGGGCGTGTTCGTCATCCCCGGAGACGAACTGATTCCCCAGGATGACTATGCGGATTTCACATCCGTCACCTATGTGAACCCGAAGACCGGCGAGAAAGTCACGGGATGGGTGGAACGCACGCGGCTCGGAAAAGGCACGAAGCGTCCGTAAGGCTGCAGGAAAGCAAAAAGCCCGCAAATTGCGGGCTTTTTTCGTTTGGCGCGACAGGAGGGGCTCGAACCCCCGACCCTCGGCTTAGAAGGCCGAACAAAATTGCATTTCTTGCGATTGATCATTGTTGAAGAAACACTACAAATCTTTGTTTTATAACGAATTATAAGGAATTCACCTATTTCATTCGGTTGATCAAAATTGATCGATTGCCGTAGAATTTGCCTACACAGTGCCTACATGAAGGCAGGCAATCGAAATGGCAACAACCAATCTCACTGCGGCTCGCATCGCGGCCTTTCGCTGCGAACCGGGCAAGACTCAAAGCATCCTCTGGGACGCGAAGACGCGCGGTTTCGGCATCCGTGTAACAGCCGCTGGTACACGCTCCTACATCGTTGAGAGCCGTCTGCATGGCAAGACGATCCGCTGCACCATTGGCGATCCTGGTGCCTGGACGCTCGAAGCAGCCCGCCAGCGGGCGGCTGATCTGCGTGTGCTGATCGACAAAGGCACTGATCCGCGCGAGCAGGAAGCGCAGCAGCGCGCCGTTGCTGAAGCGCACCACCTGGAAACGCGCCGCCAGGAAGCAACCGTTTCCGATGCCTGGAGCGAATATCTGGAAGCCCATCGGCCCAAATGGAGCGAGCGCCATTACGTCGATCACGTCAATCTCGCGCAGGCTGGCGGCGAGCCGAAAAAACGCGGCAAGGGCCTGACCGTTCCCGGTCCGCTAGCCCCTCTCATGAAGCTTAAACTGGTTGACTTGACTGCTGAGACAGTGGCTAGCTGGCTTAGCGAGCAGTCGGAAACACGGCCAACGAACGCCGAACAGAGTTATCGCAAATTGCGCGCGTTTATCCGCTGGTGCGAAGACCGCAAGGAATACAGCGGTGTCGTTCCCGCTAACGCGTACAGTGCGCGGTCTGTGCGTGAAGCCGTGCCTAGACCGAAGGCGAAAGATGATTGCTTGCAACGCGAGCAACTGCGCCTTTGGTTTGAAGGCGTGCGCCGGATTGCGAACCCCGTTATTTCAGTTTACTTGCAGGGGCTATTGCTAACCGGCGCGCGTCGTGAAGAACTCGCCGCCCTTCGTTGGGACGACGTGGATTTTCAGTGGGGAAGCTTGCGCCTCGCCGATAAGGTGGATACGGAAACGGGGCGAGTCATTCCACTGACGCCCTACCTTGCCTCGTTGCTCCTGGAATTGAAGCGGCTTAACGAGACGCCGCCGAATGTGCGTCAGATGCGAAAGCTCGTCGCTAACGGAGAAACCTGGAAGCCATCGCCGTGGGTCTTTTCGAGCAAGACGGCAGCCGATGGCAAGCTGGCGGAGCCGCGCATTGCACATCACAAGGCGCTTGACGCAGTAGGCCTACCCCGGATGAGCCTGCATGGCTTGCGCAGGTCATATGGGACGCTGGCGGAATGGGTGGAATGTCCAGTAGGTATCGTCGCGCAAGTTATGGGGCATCGCCCTTCCGCACTTGCCGAAAAGCACTATCGCCGCCGCCCGCTTGACCTGCTGCGTATGTGGCACACGAAGATTGAAACGTGGATGCTGGAGCAGGCAGGCATCGAGTTCAAAGCCACTGGAGCGAAGCCCGGAATGCACGCCGTGAAATAATCGCCGGAAGTGGCGGGACGCATCGCGAGGACGATGCGCTCCGCCTCACCAAAGCTGCCTTGACGGAGGTCGCGATGGCTGACAGCAATGATACTGCGCCCCGCACGGGCGTACTCACCGTGCGCCTGCCAACCCCACAACGCCTCCTTAGCGTCGCGGAGGTGCTGGACATTCTGACGGCTGAGAATCCGGGACTTCGCATCACGTGGCGTGAACGGCTAACCGCTGCAGTTGGGAGCGATCAACTCCGAATCAGATATGCAAGCGGCCTTACCGTGCTGCCTGGAACGGTAGGCGCGACGTACAACATGGGCACGCATTTTCTAAGTGCAGACGTGGCGACATGGCTGCGTGCCGAAGGTTGGGCCGTGACGGTCGCCAAAGTTGACACCACCCTATCAGGCGAAACACGCCCTCTGCCAGCGCAGAGGTTTCAGGAACAGGAAATCTTGCGAGTGATTCGCGAACTCGGCCTAAATCCTTTGGCGCTTTCACGTGAAGCTGGCAAGAAAGGCGCAAAGGCCGAAGTCCGCAAACGCCTTCCGTTCACCGTAAGCATCTTCAATGGAGCCTGGGCGCGTCTGCGCGCCACAGGTAGCATCGCTGACGCACCTAAGCCGAAAATGGGCTCTGACAATACAAGTTGATTTATACAAGACACTTGTAGTGCAACATAGTTGACCGTCTTAAATGAGCATCATCGATCAATCTCCGCGCTGCGCGGGAAAAGGAAAGGACGATGCTCACCCCTCAATCAACCGATGCATATGATGCCGTGCTCATTGCACGCGGCATCGAGCGAAGCCTCACTACCGAAGAAGCCGCCGCCGCGCTGAATCGTAGGCCGCAGACATTGCGGAAATGGGCCTGCCTGGAAAATGGCCCAATTCGTCCCGTCCGCATCTGTGGTCGGCTGGCGTGGCGCATTTCCGATATTCAACGACTTTTGAGCGAGGGCGCGTGATGGAACGCGCCGCCGTTGTTTCCGCAGCGGAACCGCCCGACGATGCAAAGGCGCTTGCTGCTGCGCGTGATGGTTTCTGGGCGCGCTGGGACGGAGAGGTCCCACCGCAAGCGACTTCGCTACGCAAAGGCAACCAATCACGGAACGAAGACGCGGTGCAGCTTCTCTGCGCAGCGGACGTGAAGCCACAGCCGATCGTGTGGTTGTGGCCCGATTGGTTGCCCGCAGGGAAGTTGACGGTTATCGCAGGCGTCGCAGGTAGCGGCAAGACAACGCTCGCCCTGGATTTTGCAGCCGTGATCTCGTCCGGTGGCAAGTGGCCTGACGGAAGCGTATGCGCACATCCGGGCAAAGTGCTGATCTGGAGCAGCGAAGACGATCCAGCCGATACGCTGGTTCCACGATTGATGGCTGGCGGGGCTGCTCTGAGCAACATTCACTTTGTGCGCAACGTGGTGAAGCCGGATGGGAAACTCATGCCGTTCGATCCGGCCCGTGACACGGCGTTGCTGAGTGAGCGACTCGCAAGCATGGAAAACGTACGCCTGCTGATTGTCGATCCGATCATGAGCGCCGTTGGTGGCGACGCACACCGCGCCAATGATGTGCGCCGGGACCTTCAACAGCTAATCGATCTTGCCATGCGCTACGACTGCGCCGTAATCGGCATTTCGCACTTCTCCAAAGGAACGCAGGGCCGCACGCCAGCGGAGCGCGTAACCGGCTCTCTGTCATTCTCGGCAATCGCCCGCATGGTGCTGGTGACCGGGCGGGATGAGAGCGCGGAGCGGCGCGTTCTGGCGCGGGCTAAAGCGAACATTTCGCGCGATGACGGCGGCTTCACTTACACACTGGAGCAAGGCGAGACGCTACCGGGCATTGTTGCAAATCGCATTGTCTGGGGAGAACGCATCGAGGGTTGCGCTCGCGATATTCTGGGCGACGTCGAGAACGACCCGGAAGACGATGCGCGCAGCGAGCGCGACGAGGCCGAAACGTTTCTGCGGTCGCTGCTTTCGAATGGGCCACTGCCGGTCAAGGAGATTCAGGCAGAAGCTCGCGGAGCAGGTCATGCGTGGAGGACGATCGAACGTGCGAAGCGCGAACTAGGTGGCGAAGCACGCAAGACGGGATTGAACGGCGGGTGGGTCTGGTGTCTGCCGGGTGAAGACCGCCAGCATGAACGTTAAGGCCGCCAAGCAAGTTTTCGCGGCGGCCTTCGGAGCGTGTGGCGGTCTTCAGCATCTACGCGGGTTTGCGGCGGCTTTGGAGTAACAAAAATCAATCACATGGTCGAAGACCGCCACGATGCGTTTGTGGCGGCGTTTGGGAAAACGATGTGATCTAGAGATTGGCGGCTGCACCGATGGCGAACCACAAGCGCACTCGTTGGCATCGTAAGCGGGCTTCGGGTCCTTCCCCACCGCAATTGCCATGCGGGCTCGAAGATGCGTGAAGTCACTGTAGCTATGAGCATCGAAAGGTGTCCGCATGGCGCAAAGGTACGCATTGATCCGGGCGCGTAAAGCCTTGCGGCGCGGGCCGCTCGCCGAAGCAACCCATGCGGACCTTCATGCGTATGTCCCATGACAAATGCGGACTTTTGGGGCGTTCGCGCGGACACCCCAAGGAGCATGATGCAGATCAACGCCAGCTATACTTGTGCTCAATCGCGTGCTCAACGCTGTAGCCGCGTGCCTTACATTTATTGTTGCCGCCGGTGTTCGGCGGTTCAGGCTTGGCGGCCTGATGCTTAGGGCGCGCGCCTGCTCCGGTAGGCGTCGCGTTAATTGCTGCGCGTCTGTTTCGTCAATGGGCGGGCCGTAGCAGGGAGACGCGCGAGCGTCTGCCGGTCCCTAAGCCCGGTCCGCCAACCTTGCTACTGTGCCCGCTCACCCTCATGCGTTGCGGGCACTTTCACAAGGAAGGCACGCAATGAGCAAATGTCAGCAAGATAAATCCGCTCAACCACAGCGGCGCGTTTTTCCAAACGACTACACCCGCGAAGACCTTATTGCAGAGCTAGTCTTAACAGGGGCCGAAAGCTACCGTCAGGCCGAGCAAATCGAGACGCTTCTGCGGCGCGTGCGTGAATTAGAAAGTCAGTAGCGAACGCACAACAACGCTTTATAGCTACCAAGCTAGATATCCATGCGGAGACAACTTTGGATAAGCCATCTACGTCACGTTGGAAATTCAGCATTACAAACAAGAGCAATGGACAAGATCTGACCGCAGAGTTCGAAGCGATTACAAGCCTTTTCGGTTTGGAGCAAATTGCTCCCGGCAGATACAGCCGTCTATTGCTGATGACGTTATATGGCGGGCTGAAATCTGGAACGGTCGATCCGAATCGCGTTGTATATGAAATTGAAGCACTGGAAGGCTTAGGACCTGCCAGCAAGACAAAGCCCCCGACCCAGAACAAGCATCCGCCTCTTAAGGGGTTGTGGCACAAGCACTATCAGGAGCCAGGCATCCCGTCGATGGGCATGAATGTCAAGAAGGGGCTAAGGCGTTATGGCATCCCTTTCTTTGAGCAGAAAATGCGAGAGGCCGAAGCGGCGGGAGAAGTTCGTGCCGTGCCGCTAGAGGACGTGGACGCTATCGTTGGCGATATTGTGGCTGGCAACTTAAAGCGACTGGCTGATGAACAGGCGATGACGGGCGAGTGGTTAATCTATGCTCGCCACGAAGATCAAAATTATTATCTGTGCATTGGCACGCATCATGAAGAGACGCATTCGAACCTCCGGCAATTGGTTGATGCGATTTGTTGCGAGGACTTCCCGTTCCTCTCGAAATTGCTGGATGACGCTGCTAGCGGAGGCTAGAAATGATTGAATGGCTTGGTCTTGCGTACACCATCGGCAAGGACTTGGTGAGGGGGCTGATGTGGGAAGAGCAGGAAAAACTAGTTGATGGCGACTGGTTGCAAAAATCAGGGTTCGGTGAGGAGGCAAGAGCCAAAGGCGTGGACCTCTATTGGAGTAGGCCCGATAGAGTTGCTACGCGCGAGACCGAAGGCTGGGCTGTAATGTACGCTGAAGATGCAAAAGCGGGTGTCCGGTACAAGCTAGTGCGCTACGATGGCACGACGCTAATGGGGCGTTCCCCAAAGGCTGAATGACCGGAGTTGGTCAGAGCGAAGCTGTATGCTCCAGCGCCGTGTCGTAAAGGAAAATCTCACCGAACGAATGCTCGGGCAGTTTGTCCTTGACGTTCCTAACGAGTGCATCCCAATCATCCTGGAAGCACAGGTTGCCTAGAGAGCAGGCAATCACCAAAATCGTTCCATGCGGATAGTTTTTCTCTATCTTTTGGGATATGCGCCTAAGAACAACCTCACTAAAGCTTGCCGCATAATCGGTACCACTGTATCCGACTGGCTCCGAAACAATTTCCCTTGTTTTGAGTCGCTTCACACCGTCCGGGCTGAAAACAACCCCTTTTTGTGTAAGCAATTCTCGGCAGAGGTAGTCGTTTGCGTGGACGGCGTACGTCACCTCAAGGTAGGTTCGGGGTGGGAAATATCCCATATCCACATAGTCGCCCCGCTGCTCTAACTCAGCATCGAAAGGTTGGTTTCCTTCTACCCATCGAACCGAAATGTACCGTCCTGGCCGATAGCGCGTCTGGACGAACTTACATATTGGCAGTAGCTCTTCTATAAGCCTTTTCTCGGCAGTGGTCGTACGCATTCGCAGCCGAATCTTTCCTTCGTCCGCTTCGCGGATTCGTTCAAAGACGTCGTAGACGCGTCGGCAGAACTCCAAGCCGTCAAGAGCAACATTGTTTAGTTCGGCGAAGGTGGGAACACTCATTTGCGTCCTTTTCCGATTGGCTACGTTGTCTGCTGGCGGCTCGTTCGAAGAGTGAGTATAGGACGGGTGCGGGTGCCTCGCGTTGCCTGAATTACCTGTGCAACGATGGCGCTTCGATGAGTTTGCCAGTCGCAAATTGATTCAAACGCAGGTGCTTCGTTCTCGATTTTGCCTACACAGTGCCTACACGCATCCCAGAAAGCAAAAAGCCCGGTCACATTAACCGGGCTAAGTGCTTGATTCTATTGGCGCGACAGGAGGGGCTCGAACCCCCGACCCTCGGCTTAGAAGGCCGATGCTCTATCCAGCTGAGCTACTGTCGCGTGGGAAATCTGCGTGTTTCGCGCCAGGCGTTGAAACTTCAACACCCCGCGGACAACGACGGGCGTGGATTATACCGCGATCGTCCGCGCGCCGTGGCCGACTCCTACGCGACAGCTATCTCCCTCAAACCGGTTGCGGATGCATCACGAACCAGCCGAGGAAAATCGCGCCCGCGATCACGCAGTACAGACCGAACGACGCCAGACGGCCGCGGCCTTCGAAATAGCGCATCAGGAATTTCACGCTGAGCCACGCGGCGATGCCGGTCAGCACGCCACCGACGAGCGCCGTCGTCAGTTGATCGCGCGCATGGAACAGCTTCGGCAGTTCGAGCACGCCCGCAGCGAAGATGATCGGCGTACCGAGCAGGAACGAGAACTCGGCGGCCTTTTCGGTCGTGAGACCGGCAGCGTTACCCGCGATCATCGTCAGGCCGCTGCGCGAGAAGCCCGGAATCAGCGCGCCGATCTGCGCGAGGCCCACCAGAAACGCCTGGCGGAACGTGAGCTTTTCAGGTGCGCGATGCGCGCGCGCCTGTTGCAGACGATCGCCGAACCACAGCAGCACGCCGTTCACCATCAGCGCCGCGGCGACGATGCGCAGGTCGTGAAAGATCGCTTCTATGCGCTTTTCGAGCACGAGGCCGACGATGCCCGTCGGGATCGTGCCGATGATGAGCGCCCACATCATGTGGCCGTCGTCGTTCTTGCGGCCGCCCAGCGACGCGAAGAAGCCGCTGATCAGCGCGACCCAGCGCGCACGGAAATACCAGAGCAGCGCAACGGCGGTGCCGAGGTGCAGCGCGACGAGGAACGGCAGCAGTTGCGGCGCATGCTTGTCGATATGCATGCCGAACAGCGCCGGCACCAGCAGCGTGTGACCAAGACTGCTGACGGGAAAGAGTTCTGTGACGCCTTGCAGCACGCTCAGAAACAACAGGAACGAGAGACTCACGCGGGGGATCCTCGGAAGGGTTTGGACGGGAACGCCGGACCATCGCGCGGACGGCGCGGCAAAGCGCCCCGATTATGCCTGGCCCGAATTGCAGCGCCAAGCTTCAAGCCGCATTTGTCGGAAAAGTTACCGCATCGCAACAAAATAAGGCTGCGCTAAGCGAGACGCGTGTAGAGGCGAAAGCGGTGGGAAATGCCCGGCAAAATGCCGATGGCCGCGCTCGGGCGGCCTGTTTCGCAGACAGGAGGGATTCGTGCGGAAGCCGGCACGGAAACCGGCGAAAGGCGATAGAAAGTTAAACGGCCAGCGTGGCGCTGACCGCATCGGCTAGCGCGTCAGCACGCGTATCTAGCGCGCCATTTTGTAAAAGAAGTATGCGCTGCTTCCAATGAACAGGCTGAAGAGTCCCATTCCCATGGTCATTGCGAGATCCATCTTTGCGCCCTCCTTCTTCATGGCTGCGTTGCTTCATCAATGCTACATATGGAAACGTGCGGTTACGCACGGTCACACATTCGTAATGGATTATGAGCGCGGCCTTTCTCAAGCGACACCCACGATTTCCCGACGAGGGTTTTCACGCATCCGAAAGCAGCGCACAATCCCCGGGCGCCCTTCGGAGCGCGTTTCGCTCGATTACGCTCCCGCTGCTCCTTCAACCTTTTCGCGACGTCTCGACATGGAAAACCGTCCTCCGCACGACATTCTCGAACTCTCTAGCGGCGCTTCGACGCTGCGTTTTGCGCCTTGGGCAGGCGGTCGGCTGCTGTCGTGGCACGTGGGCGGCGACGCCGTGATCCGCTGGCCGGAGAACGCCAACTGGGACCAGCCGGCGCGGGTGCGCGGCGGCAATCCGTTGCTGTTTCCGTTTCTCGGACGTCATTTCGTCGATGGGCAGATTGGGCGCTGGCGCGATGCGCAGGGCGTGGTGCGCGATCTGTCGATGCATGGGTTTGCGCGCGACCTGCCCTTTACCGCCGAGGTCGATCCTGACGGTCGCGGCGTGCGCATGACGCTCACGGATACGCCCACGACGCGAGTGGGCTATCCGTTCGCGTTCCGCTTCGAAGCGCTCTACCGTCTCGCGGACGATCACGCGCTCGACGTCACGCTCACAGCCGCCAATACGGGCGATACGCCGCTGCCCTGGTATGCGGGCCATCACTTCTATTTCGAATTGCCGCACACGCAGCGCGCGCAAAGCACGCTGGAGATGCCGCCCGCGCAGCGCCGTCACCAGTTGCCCGACGGAGCGATCAGCGCGCCGGAAGCCGGCGTGACGCAATACCGTCTGGACGATGCGGGCATCATCGACCGCTTCCATGTGCTCCAGCCGACGCCGCCGGCAACGCCTGTGCGACTCGTCACGCCGGGCCTCAAGCGCGCCGTGACGATCGATCTCGACCGCCCGGATTCGCTGCCCTGGTATGCCGTGACGACCTGGACCGAGGCCGCCGATTCCGACTTCTACTGCGTCGAGCCGTGGCTCGGCCTGCCCGATGCGATCCACAACGGTCTGGGTCTGCGCTGGCTGGCGCCAGGCGCGACGGAGTCCGCGACGCTGCAGTTGCGCGTCGAAACGCTGGCCTGATGGGTTGATGATGGGCCGCTCTGCGGTCACTCATCGCTCACCAACCGGCATCTCGGTGTTGCCGCGCGGACGGCGAGGTGACGCGATGTGTCCGGCGATTCGTCGGTTGATAGCGCAAGCCCTGCGTCAAACCCGCTAAAATCGGACGTTTTGCCGTCGCGGCGCCCGCTTCCGGGCAGCCGCCGGCTGCGTCTAGCGAGGTCCAACGTTGGGAAAGGAATTCACCAAAGGATTCAAACGCTTTACTTGCCGTTTCGCATGCGCGACGCTCGTCGCACTGCTCGCTGCATGCGGTTCGGCGCCGGTTGGCCCGGGCTTTTACCGCGTGGAACGCGGCGACACGCTCTACAAGATCGCGCGCAGCAACCGCCAATCGGTGTCGAGCATCGTGCGCTGGAACAATCTGTCGAATCCGGATGCCATCGAAGTCGGTCAGGTGCTGCGCGTCTCGCCGCCGGCTGGTTCGTCGGCCGGTTCGTCCGCGGGTGCGCAGCGCACGGTGCCGCGCGCTTCGTCGTCGGGCTCCGCCACGGCATCCACGCCGCGCGATAGCAGCACCGATACTGCAAGCGCACCGGCGACTTCCGCCACGCCGATCTCGCTGGTCTGGCCGAGCGCCGGTCAGGTGATCCGCAGCTTCGACGGTCGCGACTCCAAGGGCATCGACATCGCCAGTAGCGCGGGTACGCCGATCGTCGCCGCCGCGCCTGGCACCGTCGTCTACGCGGGCAACGGTCTGCGCGGCTACGGCAATCTGCTCATCATCAAACACGAGAATGATTACCTCACGGCCTATGCGCACAATCAGGCGCTCTTCGTGAAGGAAGGCCAGGCTGTTTCGCAAGGCCAGAAGATCGCCGAGATGGGCAGCAGTGACAATGACCGCGTCATGCTGCATTTCGAGCTGCGTTATCAAGGCCGCTCGATCGACCCTGCGCGCGATTTGCCGCCGCGCTGATCGCCGTGCATCGAAGGGTTCATCGCATAGGCAATGAAGCCCTTCGATCTCCGAAAGAAAAAAAAGCCCGGCATGGCGCCGGGCTAACGGGGGTTTGGCGCATATCGGCAAAGGACCGGTTTACCATGCGCCGAATGGCAATCTATCAACGGCCCCCCCACGGCGCAATCACTTAATTGAGCGGAAAATGTGACGCGGCGCACGGTTTGTGTACCGTAACAATTCCCGATGTTGAATCGTCGTGCGGACATCGCCTTATTTGCGCATAGAAATACGCATTGCAGCGCGCTTTACGCAATCACTGGAAATCGTCGCAAACGCTTATGGGGCGGGCGTTTCAGCATGATTGCAAAGTTCCCGCGAAGAGCGCGTGGGAGCGCTTTCTGCCGCGCCGCATCAGGCTTTTACACACACTTGCGCAGCGTCTGTCATTTAGTGTGCAAACGCACGTATGAGCGCAATTATCGGCGTGAGTGGGATTTTTGAAACACCCGAATTGCCACTATCGACGGCGTTTTAATGCGTGCTTTGGCGGACTTTTTCTAATGCTTTATTTGTCCGATTAATTACGCCCCGGCACGCGACGCATCCGATTTTTCGGCGAGATGAGTTGCGCTCGACTCACCTACGCCCTCTCCTTACCGATGCGGCCTATCGTTTATAGTATCGGCCGCACCTTCAGGCCCAGAATCATGACTACCGACGACGCTACCCCCAGCTCCCTCTACGCCAAACTGCTCGGTGAAACCGCTAAGATCGACTGGCAGGATCTCGAACGATTCTTCGCTCAGGGCAAGCTGCTGTCCGTGGCGCGCGATCTCGATCTCGTGAGCGTCGCCGAAGCCATCGCCAGCGACGACGGCACGCAGGTCGCGCAATGGCTGTCAGCAGGCCACGTCGAGCGCATGCAGTCCGAAACCGCCGCCGACTACGCCGCGCGCAAGCCCGAACTCTGGGCCGTCGTGGTCTCGCCCTGGGTCTGCGTGCAGGAACGCAGTTGAGCGGCGCTCAGGCGCTGCCGACAGGCGGAGGCTGGCATCGGCGCGTGCTGATGCTCGCGTTTCCGATCGTTCTCGCGAATCTCACGCAACCCATTCTTGGCGCCGTCGATACCGCGGTCGCCGGGCATCTGGGCAGCGCCGCGGATCTCGGCGGCGTCGCACTTGGCGGGCTGTTCTTCAACTTCGTGTTCTGGGGCTTCGGCTTCCTGCGCATGGGCACGACCGGGCTCGTGGCCCAGGCGCATGGCGCTGGCGACCTCGCCGCCCTGCGTCTCAATGTCGTGCGCGCTTTGCTGCTGGCGTTCGGCATCGGCGCGCTGATTCTGCTCGTGCAGTCGCCGCTGATTCGCCATGCGCTTGCGCTTATCGGCGGCAGCGAGGAGGTGCAGCGCAACGCGCGTCTGTACTGTCATGCGCGGATCGGGTCGGCGCCGTTTGCGCTGGCGAACTATGTGGTGCTGGGCTATCTGCTTGGTACGCAGCGCGTACGGATTGCGCTCGCGTCGCAGTTGCTGATCAACGCCGTCAACGTGATTGCCGTGCTCGCATTCGTCTATGGCTTTGGCTGGGGCATCGCGGGCATCGGCGCGGCGACGGCGACCGCCGATGCGGCGGGCTTTGTGTTCGGCGCAGCGGTATTGTGGCGGTTGCGTCCGCGCGGACTGGCTCCGCTGGCGTGGCGCGCCGTCACGGAAGCGGCCGCACTCAAGCGCCTGGTGGTCATCAATCGCGACATCTTTTTGCGCACGATGTGCCTGCTTGGCTCGTTCGCGTGGTTCGCGCATGTGGGCGCCCGACAAGGCGACGCGATTCTCGCGGCCAATGCCCTGTTGCTGAATTTCCAGACGTTTATGGCGTACGGGCTCGATGGGTTCGCGCACGCTGCGGAGGCGCTGGTTGGCGCGGCTATCGGGGCGCGCGATCGTCATGCGTTCCGGCAGGCGGTCAAGGTCAATCTGCTCTGGTCCGCGTTGGGCGCGCTCGGCTTCTCACTGGTTTATTGGTACGCCGGCGCCTGGATCATCGACAAGCTCACAGACCAGGCCTCGGTGCGCGCTGCCGCGCTGGCTTTTTTGCCTTGGGCGGCGCTCTCGCCTCTCGTCTCTGTGTGGGGCTTTCTGCTCGACGGCGTCTTCATCGGTGCGACGCGTACGCGTGAACTGATGCAAGCCATGGCCATCTCTCTCGCTGTTTTTCTCGCCGCTTCTTGGGCGCTCGTGGGGCCGTTCGGCAACCACGGTCTCTGGGTCGCGCTACTGATCTTCATGGCGTCGCGCGGACTCACACTGATGCCCCTGCTTGGGCGCGTCACGGGCACGATCACGCCGCTGGAAGCGCAACAGGCGCCCTGAGGCGCCTGTTTTTCTGCCGGGCTCTATCGTTTTATCGCGTTATTGCGCCGGCTGCGGTGCGTCGATCATCGTGGGCGGCCGATCGTCAGTCGGCACGCCGTGATAATCAGGCGGATCGTGAGGCGGCGGTCCGTGATGCTTGTTCGTTGTATCGTCGGCGCAAGCGGAAAGCAGCGCGACCATTGCAATGGCCAGCCAGGCTCGTGACATCAGCACAAACTCCTTCAGAAAATGTTGCCGCGCAACAGTCTAGCGGTTGTCCGTGTGTTCCGGCAGTTTGCCGACAGCGGTATTTTTTCTCGCCTTTTGCTGTCCTAAGATAAGGACATGGCTGCGAACCAAGGAGGCTGCCATGGATGCCGAAACTATCGCGGGACTGATTGGTCTGGCCGTTGGGCTGTTGGTGTTGCTGGGTTTGTCGATTTTCGAATCGCGAGCCTATCGCCAGGAACATAACGGCGAAGGCATGATGCACCACTGGCTGTCCGCGCATCACGTGCTGGATCGCGTGCGCCGCAGGCACTGAGTTGCCTGGGCAGGAACCGCGCGCTGGGGTTTCTGCGATGGTGTAGGGAATTGGATCGGCGGATTTGATCTGCCGGCGGCAGCTTATGCCTTCACGCTCGACACGAAATTCGCGTTGAGCGTGGCTTCTTCGTATTTTTTCAAGCGCGTAAACGCCAGAACCCCGGTTCTCTTGCGGAGATACCGGGGTTTTGGACGTACAGCATAAGGAGCCTGACGATTACCTACTTTCACACGGGCAATCCGCACTATCATCGGCGTGGAGCTGTTTCACGGTCCTGTTCGGGATGGGAAGGGGTGGGACCAGCTCGCTATGGTCATCAGGCATGACGGGTTGCTGCGTCGCGGTGTTATCGCGCCACAGCCAATCGGGAAGAAGCGTAAAGAGTGTGTGTTGCTGAATTGGGGTTGTGTTGTTTCAGGCACAACACGTGATCTCAACCGTATGCTGCACGAATCTGCAGAAACATACCTGTTATAGGATCAAGCCTTACGGGCAATTAGTATCAGTTAGCTTAACGCATTACTGCGCTTCCACACCTGACCTATCAACGTCCTGGTCTTGAACGACCCTTCAAGGGGATCTAGTCCCCGGGGAAGTCTCATCTTGAGGCGAGTTTCCCGCTTAGATGCTTTCAGCGGTTATCTCTTCCGAACATAGCTACCCGGCGATGCCACTGGCGTGACAACCGGTACACCAGAGGTTCGTCCACTCCG
>NZ_VWWJ01000046.1 GCF_011753055.1 Burkholderia sp. Ax-1719
CCCCATGCGGCCGCACACGCCTCGCATGGCGCCCACGCGCATGCGCCGGTCGCCGCCGCGCCGATGATCAACAACCCGCTGCTGTCGACCGAAAAGCTGATCATCGTCGGCGCATCGACGGGCGGCACCGAAGCGATCCGCGAAGTGCTGCAGCCGCTGCCGCCCGACGCGCCCGCGGTGCTGATCGCGCAGCACATGCCGCCGGGTTTCACGAAGTCGTTCGCGCAGCGCCTGAACGGCCTGTGCCGCATCACCGTGAAGGAAGCGGAGCACGGCGAACGCGTGCTGCCCGGTCACGCCTATATCGCGCCGGGCCACGCCCACCTGCTGCTCGCGCGCAGCGGCGCGAACTACATCGCGCACCTGTCCGACGACCCGCCGGTGAACCGGCATCGTCCGTCGGTGGACGTGCTGTTCCGCTCGGCGGCGCAGCACGCGGGCAAGAACGCCATCGGCGTGATCCTGACGGGCATGGGCCGCGACGGCGCGGCGGGCCTGCTGGAGATGCGCAAGGCCGGTGCCTTCACGCTGGCGCAGGACGAAGCGAGCTGCATCGTGTTCGGCATGCCGCGCGAAGCGATTGCGCTGGGCGCCGCCGACGAGATCGCCTCGCTCTCCGATATGAGCCGCCGCGTGATGACGCGACTGGCCTCGATGGGCGATCGTGTGCAGCGCGTCTAAAGTTATTTGCGCAAACGCCGCAAACACAGGGAGTGGCGCTTGCGCATCGATATTTCGAGAAATCGCAGGGCTCTGTAAGGGTTGTGCGATCGATCACGATTAATTTATCTGGATAGGCACCGCGCTTGTCTGGATAATTGCCCGGGTTTTAGCCTGGAGAATGGAACCGAGATGGATAAGGGAATGAAGATTCTGGTTGTGGACGACTTTCCGACGATGCGCCGGATTGTCCGCAACCTGCTCAAGGAACTGGGCTACGCGAACGTCGATGAAGCCGAAGACGGCGCAGCGGGCCTCGCGCGCCTGCGTGGCGGCAACTACGATTTCGTGATTTCCGACTGGAACATGCCGAACCTCGACGGTCTCGCCATGCTCAAGGAAATCCGCGCCGACGCGTCGCTCACGCACCTGCCGGTGCTGATGGTGACCGCCGAGTCGAAGAAGGAAAACATCATCGCCGCCGCCCAGGCGGGCGCCAGCGGCTACGTCGTGAAGCCGTTCACGGCGGCGACGCTTGACGAGAAGCTCAACAAGATTCTCGAAAAGATGGCGAAGACCGGGAGCTGACGTGAACGAGCCCATTGATGCGTCCGCGCAGGACGACGCCGGCGAATCGGGCGAGTTCGCGACGGACCGCATTCTCGCGCGCATCGGCCAGCTGACGCGCACGCTGCGCGACTCGATGCGCGAGCTTGGTCTCGACAAGCACGTGGAGCGCGCCGCCGAAGCGGTGCCCGACGCGCGCGACCGGCTGCGCTATGTCGCCGACATGACCGAGCAGGCGGCCGTGCGCGTGCTGACCGCGATCGAACTCGCCAAGCCGATGCAGGAAAAGCTCGAAGCCGACGCGAAGGTGCTGTCGGCGCGCTGGGCGACCTGGTACGACGCACCGATCGGGCGCGAGGAAGTGCGCGCGCTGATGGACGACACGCGACAGTTCCTCGACGTGGTGCCGCAAACGACCGCGGCGACGAACCAGCACCTGCTCGAAATCATGCTTGCGCAGGATTTCCAGGATCTGACCGGCCAGGTGATCAAGAAGATCATGGACGTGGTCTATCTGATCGAGCAGCAACTGCTGACGGTGCTGGTCGAGAACATCGCGCCCGAGCGGCGCGAACAGTTCGCGGCCACGGCGGCGGCGCTTGCCGAGGTGCACGCGAGCACGGGCAGCCCCGAAGGTCTGCTCAATGGCCCGCAGATCAATCCGGAAGGCAAGGCCGACGTGATGCAGGACCAGGCGCAGGTCGACGACCTGCTGGCAAGCCTCGGCTTCTGACGCAAAGGATGGGGTTGGGCGTCGCGTAATCCGCGGATGAAGCACGGATGATGCGCGGCGCTTAACAACCGTCGCGGCGGGCGCATTCTGGCCCTTCGGCGATCTGTCGCATGTCATGTGGGACAGGCATACTAGAGGACGTTCGCTCATTGCCGCAGCAGGCCGCACCCACGCGCGCCGTCGCGGTGCAACGAAGCGAAGTCTGCCGTTCCCTGCCGAGCCGTCGTCCGCCCTCTTGCCGTCGCCCGCTGTCATGATCCGGGCCGCCGGGCGTCACGCCTCACGCGGAGGAACGCGCCACCGAGAGAAGGGAGGGCCGCCTTGAATCCGCAACGATCGACCACTGAGTCAGGCGCGACGGGAACACCCGTCGGCACATCTGTTTTATCCACTCCGTTATTCAAGCATGCGGCATCGCGCTTCGCTTTCGCCGCTCTATGCGCAATGGGTATGTTGACCGGCTCGCAACCGGCCAGCGCCGCGCTTGGCGCTGCGCCCATGACCACGCCGTCCGGTGCGAGCGTCAACACCACGTCCGGGGCCGCGTCCTCCGTGGCGCGTCAGGCTGCCCAGAGCACCTCGTCCGGCACCTCATCGTCGAGCACTTCCGCCGCCTACACCGTGCGCGAGACCACACTCGCCAACGGCACGGCCGTGCGCGAGTATCTTTCGAGCGCCGGTACGGTGTTCGCGGTCGCCTGGAGCGGGCCGCAGATGCCCGACCTTTCCACGCTGCTCGGCACCTACTTCCCGCAGTACGTCGCGGGCGTGCAGGCGAGCCGCGCGAAGGGCGTGCGCGGGCCGGGCGCGGTCGAGAACAGCGCAGTCGTCGTGCATTCGGGCGGCCATATGGGCGCCTTCTCGGGTCAGGCGTGGCTGCCGTCGGCGTTGCCGTCGGGCTTCAGCACGTCTGACATCCAATGACGAACGGGAGGCGACGCGTGTTCAACTACAGATTCCTCAACGCCCTCGTTCGCGAGAAGCGCAGCTTCGTGCTCGCGCTGATGTTCTCCCTGACGGCGGGTCTGGCCGCATGCGGCGGCGGTGGCGGCAGTTCCAGCTCCAGTAGCAGCGGTTCGAGCAGTTCGGGCAGCAGCAGCGATACCTCGTCGCTGCCCGCCGGCCCCACCCAGCAGCCGATCGCCGCGACCTCCGCCAACACCGTCGCCGTGACGGTCAACAGCGGCGTCACCAACTCGATGCCGAACATTCCCACCGTCAGCGTGACGGTCTGCGTGGCGAACAGCACCACCTGCCAGACCATCGCCAACGTCCAGGTGGATACCGGCTCGTACGGTCTGCGCATCCTCAATTCGGCGCTCAGCAGCACCATGCAGAGCGCGCTGCCGAAGGTCACCTCGGGCACCAGCACGCTGGCCGAATGCACGGCGTTCGCGGACGGCTACACCTGGGGCACGGTGCGCACCGCCGACGTCAAGCTCAGCGGCGAAACGGCCAGCGCCATCCCGATCCAGGTGATCGGCGACCTCGCCACCTCCACGGTGCCGCAGGCCTGCGCGAACATCGGCGCGGCGCAGAACACCACTTCGGCGCTGGGGGCCAATGGCATTCTGGGTATCGGCGTCGCGCCGTGGGACTGCGGCGCCAACTGCGTGACGGTGACGAACAGCAACTACTTCGCCTGCCCGAACGGCACCAACTGCAGCCAGACGGCGGTGGCGCTCAAGCAGCAGGTGGCCAATCCGGTTGCGCACTTCACCACCGACAACAACGGCGTGATCCTGCAGATGCCGCCCGTTTCCAACAGCGGCCAGGCCACGGCCACGGGCACGCTGGTGTTCGGTATCGGCACGCAGTCGAACAACGTGATGTCGGCCTCGCAGCGCTTCACTACCAACGCCTGGGGCGACCTCTCGACGACCTTCAACAGCCGCTCGCTGACGGCGTTCCTGGATTCGGGCTCGAACGGCATTTTCTTCGCCGATAGCGCCATCACCCAGTGCGGCGGCGATCTCGGCGCGTTCTACTGCCCGTCCACGGGGCTGACTTTCACCACCACGCTGGTCGACCAGAACAACGACTCGGGCAGCATCAGCTTCAACGTGGCGAACGCCTCGACGCTGCTCGGCAACACCAGCTTCTTCGCCTTCAACGACCTGGCGGGGCAGTTCGGTTCCAATTCGAGCCTCGATCTCGGCCTGCCGTTCTTCTACGGCCGCTACGTCTATTACGGGATCGATCAGACCGGCACTGGCGGCACGCAGGCGCCTTACGTCGCGTTCTGATCGGCAGCCTGGGAGCTTGAAGCGCAACGCTTCAAGCTCCTGATTCCTCGCTCAAAACCTGTCCCCGTTTTCTTCCTGCGCATTTCCGCGCGCACCCATCCGGTGAAATACCCGGGTTTCCCTGTCCTACTCCGTCAATCGCTGCTTGCCCCTGAAGGCAATAATCGCTCTCACTGAAAAAGGGCGTACGCCGTCACCACCTGGGTGGCGGGCTGCGTGCGCCGCCGACCGGAGCATCTGTGGCAGAGGACAGCGACCTCGAAAAAACCGAATCAGCCACTCCCAAGCGCCTCGAAAAGGCGCGGGAGGAGGGGCAGATTGCGCGTTCGCGGGAGCTTTCCACGTTTGCGCTGCTATCGGCGGGTTGTTTTGGCGCCTGGCTGATGTCGGACACCATCGGTGGCCATTTGCTGGCGATGCTGCGCGGCGCATTGACGTTCGATCACGCCAGCGCTTTCGAAACCAAACGCATGCTTACCGGCGCAGGCGTCGCCGCGCGCGAAGGCATTTTCGCGGTGCTGCCCGTGCTCGCGCTGACCGGCGCCGCCGCGCTGCTCGCACCGCTGGCGCTGGGCGGCTGGCTGTTCTCGACCAAGTCGATCGGCGTGAAGTTCGACCGCCTCAATCCGATGACGGGCCTCGGACGCATCTTTTCCCTGAACGGGCCGGTGCAGTTGGGCATGTCGATGGTGAAGACGCTGCTGGTGGGCGCGATCGGCGGCTCGGCGCTGTGGAATCATCGCGAGGAAATTCTGGGTCTGGGCATGCAGCCCGCGCCGCGCGCCTTCGCCGATGCCTTTCACCTGATCGTGGTGTGCTGCGGCATGACGGTCGCGGGCATGTTCCTGCTGGCCGCCATCGACGTGCCGTATCAGCTCTGGTCGTATCACCGCAAGCTGCGCATGACGAAGGAAGAAGTGAAGCGCGAGCACCGCGAAAACGAAGGCGATCCGCACGTGAAAGGCCGCATTCGCCAGCAGCAGCGCGCCATGGCGCGCCGCCGCATGATGGCGCAGGTGCCCAAGGCCGACGTGGTGGTGACCAACCCGACGCACTTCGCCGTGGCGCTGCAATACGCCGATGGCGAAATGCGCGCACCGAAGGTGGTCGCCAAGGGCGTGAACCTGGTGGCGGCGCGTATCCGCGAAATCGCCACTGAGAACAACATTCCGCTGCTCGAAGCGCCGCCGCTGGCCCGCGCGCTCTATCACAACGTCGATCTGAACCGCGAAATTCCCGGCCCGCTCTACGGCGCGGTCGCGCAGGTGCTCGCGTGGGTCTATCAGCTCAAGCGTTTCCGCGAACATGGCGGCGATGTGCCGATGGCGCCGACCGACCTGGACGTGCCGCCCGAACTCGACAAGGGCGGCGTGAGCGACGAGGACGCCGCCGAGGAAGCCGACGAAACGCTGTCGCCGGAAGACGGCGCGGCAACTAACACGGCTGCCGCAGCGAATGCCGCGAATGCAGCACCGAATCAAGCAAGCACCGCAGGTCGCGCCGACACCGCGCGCGACGGCAATGAAGGAGCAACGTAATGAACGCCCGCACCGGTTTCCTCGCGCGGCGCCCAGAGATGCTGCAAAGCACGAATCTGCGCGCACTCGCCGGGCCGATCCTGATCTGCATGATCCTCGGCATGATGATCCTGCCGTTGCCGCCGTTCCTGCTGGATCTGCTGTTTACCTTCAACATCGCGCTTTCGGTGATGGTGCTGCTGGTCAGCATGTACACCATGAAGCCGCTCGACTTCGCCGCGTTCCCGAGCGTGCTGCTGTTCTCCACGCTGCTGCGCCTGTCGCTGAACGTGGCCTCCACGCGTATCGTGCTGCTCGAAGGCCACACCGGCCCCGACGCCGCCGGCAAGGTGATCGAGTCGTTCGGTCACTTCCTCGTGGGCGGCAACTTCGCCGTGGGTATCGTGGTGTTCGTGATCCTGATGGTCATCAACTTCATGGTGATCACCAAGGGCGCGGGGCGTATCGCGGAAGTGTCCGCGCGCTTCACGCTCGACGCGATGCCCGGCAAGCAGATGGCGATCGACGCCGACCTCAACGCTGGTCTCATCAACGAAGAAGCCGCCCGCAAGCGCCGTACGGAAATCGCCCAGGAAGCCGAGTTCTACGGCTCCATGGACGGCGCCAGCAAGTTCGTGCGCGGCGATGCGATCGCCGGTCTCTTGATCATGGCGATCAACATCATCGGCGGCCTGATCGTGGGCGTGGTGCAGCACGGCATGGCGTTTGGCGCGGCGGGCGAGACCTACACGCTGCTGACCATCGGTGACGGCCTCGTTGCGCAGATTCCGTCGCTGGTGATTTCGACGGCCGCCGGTGTGATCGTGTCGCGCGTGGCGACCAACGAAGACATCGGCACGCAGCTGACGGGCCAGCTCTTCACCAACCCGCGCGTGCTGATGATCACCGGCTCGATCATCCTGATGATGGGCCTGATTCCGGGCATGCCGCACTTCGCGTTCTTGCTGCTGGGCGGCGGCGCGATCCAGCTTGGCCGCGTGATGAAGAAGAACGCCGAGGCGAAAAAGGCGAGCGCCGTGCTGGCGGACGTGCTGCCCGCCGCCGCCGCGCCGGTCGAGAACACCGAAGCGAGCTGGGACGACGTGGCGCTCATCGACACGCTGGGCCTGGAAGTGGGCTACCGCATCATTCCGCTGGTCGACAAGAACACCGACGGCGAACTGCTCAAGCGCATCAAGAGCATCCGCAAGAAGTTCGCCCAGGAAATCGGCTTTTTGCCGCCGGTTATCCATATCCGCGACAACCTGGAATTGCGTCCGAATGCGTATCGCATCACGCTCAAGGGCGTGGAAGTGGGCTCGGGCGAGGCGTATCCGGGCCAGTGGCTGGCGATCAATCCGGGCCAGGTGAGCGCGGTGCTGCCAGGCACGCCGACCACTGACCCTGCGTTCGGCCTGCCGGCGATCTGGATCGATTCGAACATGCGCGAACAGGCGCAGGTGTTCGGCTACACGGTGGTCGATTCGAGCACGGTGGTGGCGACCCATCTGAATCACCTCGTGGTGACGCACGCCGCCGAACTGCTCGGCCGCCGCGAAGTGCAGGCGCTGCTGGAGCGCGTGCAGAAAGACACGCCTTCGCTGGTCGACGATCTGGTGCCGAAGATCATGCAGGTCACCACGCTGCAGAAGGTGCTGCAGAACCTGCTGGAAGAAGGCGTGCCGATCCGCGACATGCGCACGATCATGGAATCGCTCGCCGAGCACGCGCCGCGCGTGCCCGACGCGCACGACCTCACGGCGGCGGTGCGCATCTCGCTGGGCCGCGCGATCACGCAGCAGTGGTTCCCGGGCAACGGCGATATGCAGGTGATGGGGCTCGACGCCAATCTGGAGCGCGTGCTGTCGCAGACGCTGACCTCAGGGCCGAATCCGGGGCTGGAGCCGGGCCTCGCGCATACGCTGCTCACGCAGACCGAAATGGCGATGGGCCGTCAGCAGGTGCTGGGTCTGGCGCCGGTGCTGCTGGTGCAGCATGCGCTGCGGCCGATGCTTTCGCGCTTCCTGCGCCGCAGCCTGCCGCAGCTCAAGGTGCTGTCGTACGCGGAAGTGCCGGATACGCGCAATGTGAAGGTGGTGAATGTGGTGGGGGTGGGTTGAGGGAAGTGAGAGCAGGCGCCGGACCGGATTGATGCTCGGTACTGAGTGTGCCTTTCCGGAGTGCCGCCAGGTCTTCGAATCCTTGCTGTAATGCGTCGAACAGGCGTGGCTTTTTCAATTTGCGCTCCCCGGAATGCCCGCAATTCGCGGGCATTTTTACGTCAGGCGGGTGTGGGCCTTTCGATACGCCGCGTTCGCTTCCCGCTTGCCGATTGCGATCACCAGCACGATTAGCTCGTCGTCGATGACCTGATAGATCAAGCGATAACCCGAGGCGACGAGTTTGACCTTGTAGGCGTCGCCCATGCCGCCCAATTTCGCCGATTTGACGCGCGGCTTTATCAGCCGCTCGGTTAGCTTCTTCGTGAACTGCCGTCGAACAGTGGCATCGAGGCGCTCCCATTCCTTAAGCGCATCTTCGTGAAAGTGCAAGTCATAGGTCTTCAAGCTTGACTCTCACCTTCTTGCGACCGTCATTCAGGCGGGAGCGCGCAAGTTCCACGAGCTCGATGTCTTCGAGCCGGTCACAGATGGCCTCCCATTCGCTTGCGGGAATCAGGTAAGCAACCGGCTTGTTCCGGTTGAGGATTGCGACGGGACCGTCGGCTTGTTCGATCGCTGCCATTGGGTTCACCTTCAGTTCGCTGATGCCAATCGATGCTCTTGCCAGGATGCTTTCCATTTTGCGGATTCCTCAAGTAAAGCGAACACGTCGCAGGCGGCTCGCGGTGACGCCGATCAATAGACCAAATTATAGGTCGAATATTTAGTCGCATATTTGGTCTCCACGACCTCGCATGATCTATCGCCTGGTGGCGAGAATTGATGGGCTCCAATCGCGGGCCTCCATCCCCCACCTCATCTCATTGGCCGAATTACCCACATTTCCCCGTCCTGATCCATCGATCGTGAGTGGCTCACCTTCGAAATAATTCCAACATCGGAGAAGGGTTCACGCGGTGCGTGTTCCCGCAGTGATCCAGACGCAATTCAACGGCATACGACAGGCGGCGCAGGCCGCTTACCTCATCAGGGGCATAGCTTGAACATTCGCAAATTCATCGGTGGCAATAGCCGCGACGCTCTGCGCCTCGTGCGCGAAGCGCTGGGTGCGGACGCCGTCGTCCTGTCGAACCGCACGCTCGACGATGGCACGGTCGAGATCGTCGCCCTCGCGGACAGCGACCTCGCGGCCATCGCGCCCGCGGATGCAGCGCCCCTCGGTGCGGCTCAACCGCAATCGTCGTCGCCCTCCCAGGCGCTCGCCACGCGCATGCAGCGCGCAGCGACCGCCGCGCTGCCCGGCGTCGCCACGTCGATGAGCGCGCCCGCTGCCGCCGCTTCGGCAGCCGCGGCGAGCTTCGGCAACCCCTACGCGAGCGGCGGCATGCCCGACGTGTTCTCGTCGGTGTTCGGCGCGAGCCCGGAAGTGGGCGTGGAGCCGGGTGCTGCGGGCGCGGACAGCAAGAACGACGCCGATAGCGACGACGACAACGATCACGCCGACGACATCGGCGTCTCGCTGGCGCAAACGCTGCAACCGAAGCCCGCCAAGCCGGTGAACGCCGCCGCCTCGCGCGCCGCCGCCGGTCAGGCCGCGCAGCAATCGACCATGCCGCCGACCGCGCAGACGATGGCCGCCTCGCCGTTCGGCACCTTCCCGTCCAGCGCCGCCAACGCGAACGGCGCAGCCAACCGCTCGGCCTCGAACCCGTCCGCCGCGCGCGAAGCCGCTGCGCTGCTGGAGCAAGCCGTCGCGAATCCGTTCGGCGAACCGGCGAGCGCGCCGCGCACGATGGCCGAAACGAATCCCTGGCTGATCGATCACGCACGCCGTATCGCCAACCAGCAGAATCAGCAAGACAACGCCAAGGCGCCCGGCATGTCGCCGTCGGCGGCCATGGCCAAGGGTCTGGGCATGACCGCCGACCCGGTGCATCCCGCCGATATCGAAGCGAGCCAGCCGCAATGGGCGCTCGAAGCGGCCCACGCCGCCGCCCGTCGCGCCGCGCGCAGCATCGGCCAGAGTGCCGACGCAGCCGGTCCGGCGCCGTCCGAACAGGCCGCAGCCGCCGCCGCCGCGAATACGGCGCAAACGGTGAGCGAAGCGATCCGCTCGCGTATCGAGCAGGTCGTCAACGAGACCGTGATGAACGAGCTCGCGTCGATGCGCGGCATGATGGAAGAGCAGTTCGCGGGTCTGCTGTGGGGCGAGCGCCAGCGCCGCAGCCCGGTGCAGGGCGCGCTCACCAAGCAGTTGTTCGCAGCCGGTTTCTCGGCACAGCTCGTGAAGATGATGATCGAGCGTCTGCCGGATGTGGAAACCGAAGAAGCCGGCATGGAGTGGGTGCAGTCGGTGCTCGAATCGAATCTGCCGGTACTCGAAGACGAAGAAGCGCTGATGGAGCGCGGCGGCGTGTTCGCCCTGATGGGCCCGACGGGCGTAGGCAAGACCACGACCACCGCGAAGCTCGCCGCACGCTGCGTGATGCGCTTCGGCGCCAGCAAGGTCGCGCTGCTCACCACCGACAGCTACCGTATCGGCGGCCATGAGCAGCTGCGCATCTTCGGCAAGATCCTGGGCGTTTCCGTGCACGCGGTGCGCGACGGCGCCGATCTCGAACTCGCGCTCACCGAACTCAAGAGCAAGCACATCGTGCTGATCGACACGATCGGCATGAGCCAGCGCGACCGCGCGGTGGCCGACCAGATCGCCATGCTGTGCGGCACGGGCCGTCCGGTGCAGCGTCTCTTGCTGCTCTCGGCGACCAACCACGGCGACACGCTCAACGAAGTGGTGCAGGCCTATCAAAGCGGTCCGGACGAATCGCCGCTGACCGGCTGCATTCTCACCAAGCTCGACGAGGCCACCAACCTCGGCAGCACGCTCGATACGGTGCTGCGCTACAAGCTGCCGGTGCACTACGTCTCGACTGGCCAGAAGGTGCCTGAGAACCTGTACGTGGCCACGCGCCGCTTCCTGATTCGCAGCGCCTTCTGCGTGCCGCGCGACCGCTCGCCGTTCGTGCCGCATGAGGACGACATCCCCGCGCTGCTGTCGGCGTTGTCGAACCGCTCGAATTCGCAAGCCCACGAGGTCCGGTTTGGATAAGTTTGTGATCGATCAGGCAGAAGGCCTGCGGCGACTGCTGGCGCGCGAAGGTTCGCGCGTGATCGCGGTGACGGGCGGCCCCGGCGCGCCGGGACGTACCACCGCCGTGATCAACCTGGCGGCCGCGCTGACCGCGCAAGGCAAGGACGTGCTCATCATCGACGAATGCCTCGGGCCGCGTTCGGTGAGCGGGCTGCTCGGCGGCGTGCGCGGCGCGGGCAACTTCGCGGCGGTGATGCGCGGCGAGATGGCGCTCGACGAAGCGGTGGGGCGTCATGCTCTGGGCTTCGGCGTGCTGGCCGCCTCGCGCGAGCACCGCGCGCAGTACACCAGCGCGCAACTGAACAAGGTGTTGACCGGTCCCGCCGATTTCGTGCTGATCGATGCGCAGCTCGACGCCGAAGGCGCGCTGTCGCCGCTCGCGATGCACGCGCATGACCTGCTGATCGTGATGCGTGTTTCCGCGCAGGCGATCACCGATGCCTACGCCTGCATGAAACGGCTGCACTTCGCGCATGCGATCGGCCAGTTTCGCGTGCTGGCGAACCACATCGAGCATGGCCCGGAAGCGCAGGCCGCGTTCGAGAACCTCGCCGGGGTGGCCAGCCGCTACCTGACGGTGTCGATCGAAAACGCGGGCTGCGTGGCAGCGGACCCGCACATGCCGCGCGCGGTGCAACTGTCGCGCTGCATCGTCGATGCGTTCCCGTCGACGGCCGCGGCACGCGACTTCCGTCACGTGGCCGCCGAGCTGCCGCACTGGCCGATGCGCCCCGCGCTGTCGGCCCGTTCGACCGGCTCGGGCCGCTCGACGAGTTTCGCCGAGGCCGTGGCGGCGGATAACGCCCAGGCATCGGCAGCGAAGGTGGAAACCGCGCCTGCGGGCGTGGCGGCTGCCGCGGTATCGGCGCTCGCGAGCGGACAAGCAGGACAAGCGGGACACGCCGGACACGGCAATGCCGCTGAATCATTTGTTTCGACCGTCACTGGCGTTCCATCCGCGCCTGCGTCGGCCCATGCAGGATGGCGGGCGGACCCGCCCGTGCCGCGCCCGACGCCCCAGCACGCTTGACGTGCGGTGGCGACAAGCGCAGCAAGGGAAACAGCGACTAATTTGCATGGGATCGCAGCGGGCGTAAAAGCGCCCGGCTGCGGTCGAGAGGAGAGCACGATGTACAACGCTCAAGGAAAGATTTCGCAGGCCGATGTGCTGGCGAAATACGCGCCGCTGGTACGGCGCCTGGGTCTGCAACTCGTGGCGAAGATGCCCGCGAGCGTGGATCTGGATGACTTGATCCAGGCCGGCATGATCGGCCTGATGGATGCCGCCAACCGCTACAAGGAAGACCAGGGCGCGCAGTTCGAAACCTACGCCAGCCAGCGCATTCGCGGCGCGATGCTCGACGAGCTGCGCAGCAACGACTGGCTGCCGCGCAGCCTGCGCCGCACCTCGCGCGAGGTGGAGAGCGCGGTGCACAAGGTCGAACAGCGTCTGGGCCGCGCCGCGAGCGAAACCGAGATCGCCGACCATCTGGAAATGCCGCTCGACGAATATCAGTCGATGCTGCAGGACCTGCATGGCAGCCAGCTGATCTACTACGAAGACTTCGACCGCTCGGCCGACGACGAGCCGTTCCTCGACCGCTATTGCGTCGATCATTCGGACCCGCTCTCGGCGCTGCTCGATGACAGCCTGCGCGGCGCGCTGGTGGAAGCGATCGAGCGCCTGCCCGAGCGCGAAAAGCTGCTGATGTCGCTCTACTACGAGCGCGGCATGAACCTGCGCGAAATCGGCGCGGTGATGGAAGTCAGCGAATCGCGCGTGTGCCAGCTGCACAGCCAGGCGGTCGCGCGACTGCGTACGCGTCTGCGCGAGATGGCGTGGGCGGGGCAGGAGAACTGAATAAAGCACGGCGCCGCAAGATCGGCGCTACGGGGAGGGGGAAGCCGGAGCGTGTGAGCGCTTCGGCTTTTTTCTTTTGGGGGCGGCCGGGCGCGGGTTCATGCCGGTGCGTCGGCATCCCCAACCCCCAACGCAAAAAAACCGAAGCACCCAGGCTTCGGCTTTTCCCATCGTCTTTTACGGATCAATCAGTCAGTTACAGCCCGAACTGCGGCAAGCGTCCGTCCGGGCCGTACAGCATCGAAGTGCCGGTGTTCGTTTCGCCGCGCAGGATCGCCAGCGCCCGGCGGTTATGTTCCATGCGGGTGCGCACCATCATGCCGATGGTCAGGTTCTGCCGGCGCGCGCGCTCGGTCGAACCCTTGAGCAGTTCCCATTGCCCCAACAGACGCGCGTCGCCGTCGCAGGCCATTTCGATGCCCTTGCGCCCGGTCGGCAGGCCGAGGCCCTTGAGCTGCGCGTCGCGCACTTTCTCAAGACCGGACATGCGTTGCGTGAGCGTCGTCTTCTGCTCGACGATCTGCGGCAGCGAATCCATGCCGTCTGCCGTGGTGAGCGCCTTCTCCTCGAAGGCGAGCAGCGAGGCGAACGCCTCCACCGCGGCGTGTTCGTCGATCAATGTGGCGAGAAGAGCGTCTTTCATCGGGTACCACCGTTAAAGCGGGTTGTGCGGGACGGCCCGCCGCCGCGCTGTCTGGCTGACTAGCTGCCCGAAGCAGCCGGCTTCACCAGTCCGCGCGCCGTTTCCAGAATGCCATCGGCGATCTTGCCGGTGTCGATCTGCAGCGTGCCGTTCTTGATGGCGTCCTTGATCGACTGGACATGCGCCGTGTCGATGTCGGCTGAGCCGCTCGCCGCGAGCGAACGCAGCGAGGAAGAAAGGTTGGAAAGGCTCACGTTGGCGTCTCCGCTAGTGCCGCTCGTGCTGCCGGCGCTCGTCGCCGGGGCGCTGGAGGCCGTGTTGCCGGTCGTCGCGGTGCTTGCGGTTTCGCCTTGTTGCGCGCGCGTCAGGCCATCCTGCAGCGGGAGCGCGTCATTGCGGGTGGAGGTGTCGATTTTCACGATGGGGCTTCCTGATCCGTATGGCCTTTATAACGGCAAGGGGCCGCGCGAACTTTAGCGCGAATCTCCAGCGGTTACACGATGTTACGTGTCCTTACGCACATAGCCATCCTGAGCATTTTCGGGCCTGATCGAAATGCGTTTTGCATCAAGGTCGGGCGTCGATCGTGCCTCGACCGGATCATGAATCGTGCCTATATCTGCACCTGCACCGTTGCGGCGTCTTTCACCACGCCGCTGATGATCTGTCCGTTGGGGGTGCGCACGCGCACCAGCTGGCCCGGCGCGGCGTTGTTGAGCACGCTGCCTTCCGAGGAAATCGTGAAATTCGAGCCCACCGCGATCACCTTGACCGTCTGGCCGATCACCACCGACGAGGCGCTGCGCAGCATATCCGAGCGCAGCGGCAGGCCCGAGGTGATGCGCATGAGGGCAATCGCGCCGTTGGCCTGGGAGGGATCGGTGATGACGGTTTGCGGCAGCGTCGAGAGATCGCCGTCGCGCGGCACGTAGTCGACCGCGGACAGCGCCTCGCCCGGATTGATCTGGCGCGACGCGACGTAATAGGTGATCTGCACGATCACGCGGCCCTGCACGTAGAGCGTCCACGGCTTCGCGCCGACGCAGCGCACGCCCACCGTGGTGCGGCCGAAGCTGCGCGCGCCGGGCGGCATGAACGGTTCGAGCGCGTCGCAGGCCGCGAGGCCGCGCGGGAACACCGGCGCGACGCTCACTTCGACCTTGCCAGGCAAACCCGCCGATTGTTGCTGGAGATAGGTGAGGGCGGCGGCGCGGATGCGCTCGCCGTCTTCCTGGCCTGGCGGCACCGGCTGGACGGCCTGCGCCGCCTGAACGGCTTGCGCGGCCTGGCCGTATGCCGACGCGCTTTGCACGACGACCGGCGTCACCGCACGCGACGGCGCGGCCACGCTCACGCGCTGGAAGCCGCCTGCGTTGGCACTGGCGTTGGCGTTCATGCTGGCGGGCGGCACGCGCATCGGCTGCACGGCGCGCGCAATCGCGGGGCGCTGCATGGCCGATGCTACCGATGCAACCGGTGCGGCCGGCGTACCCGGCGAAGGAATCGTGACGATCTGCGGCGCATCACTGGCGGCCGCGTTCTGGGCGGCGGTGCCGCGTTCGCCCGCGCCGGGAATCGAAATCATGCCGCTCTGGGCGGCCGACGCCTGGCCCGCCTGCTGCTGCGCGCGCGAGTTCGCGCTATAGGCCAGCGATCTGGCGATTTCCGCATAAGCCGCGGCGTTGGCGGCGGCCTTGTTCTTCGACGGCTCGTTGAGCATCGCGCTCATGCGCTGCGCGTCCTCACCGGCGCGATCGCCGGGACCCGCGATATAGATCTGCTGGGCCGATGCATCGCTCTGCGCGTTGGCGGCGCCGCTCGCAAGCACGCCCGCAGCGGCAATCAAGGCGGCCACAGTGGCGCGCACAGCGGTTTTGCAGACCGAACGGCCGAGCGCGAGCCTTGGCGCTGCCGCGCGGCGTGCGCGGAGGTGGGCTGTCTGCGGCATGGTCGTTCTCCCTCTATTGCATTGACACGCCTCGCATTCTAGGTGGCGCGCCCAGCTTCCTGGCGTTGAATAGAGGGGCGAGTTACCGGCTATTCGTCCGATTGGTTCTTGCGTACCCCGCCTACTATTCCTCTCCATGCGAAAAGGCCTGCGCGTTCGATCCAAAGAACGGATGCGCGTTGAATGCGCCGACGCAGCCTTTCATTTCGTGTAACGGAGAACGCCCGATGCTGGACAAACTCGACGCCGAATTCGCCTTTGGCCGCGAAGCGCTCGATGTGCGCGCGACGCGCCAGGCGCTGCTGTCCTCGAACATCGCGAACGCCGACACGCCGGGTTACCAGGCGCGCGACGTCGACTTCTCGGCTTCGCTCGCGGGTGCGCTCAAGCACGCGGGCGCGGCCACGTCGGCTGGCGCGGGCACGTCCGCTACCGGCACGTCCGCCACCGGCAACTTCCAGCCGCTCGCCCTTGCGCAACCGGCTGGCGTGACCAGCGGCATGTCGATGGCGACCACCGAAGCGGGTCACCTGTCGGGCAACGCAAAGCTGATCCCGACTGGCGGCCCGGCCGACACGTATTCGAGCCCGGTGATGTACCGCATCCCGACGCAGCCCGCGCTCGACGGCAACACGGTCGATCTCGACACCGAACGCGTGCAGTTCGCCGATAACGCGCTGCACTTCGAGTCGGGCATGACCGTGGTGTCGCAGCAGATCAAGACGATGCTCTCGGCGATCCAGTCGGGATCGAGCTAAGCGGCCGTCTTTATCGCCCGACACAGCAAACGTTTTAAGCCAGCACCAAGCCGCACCGATAAGACGCACCGACCAGAGGTCAACGAAACCATGCCATCCCTCATGAATATCTTCAGCGTTGCCGGTTCCGCCATGTCGGCGGAATCGCAGCGCCTGAACGTGACGGCGTCCAATCTCGCCAACGCCGACAGTACGACCGGCCCGGACGGCCAGCCCTACAAGGCCAAGCAGGTCGTGTTCGCGGTCAACCCGCTCGGCGGCGCGCGCAGCGCGTCCGGCCAGCAGGTGGGCGGCGTGAAGGTGACGGGCGTGATCGACGATCCGACGCCGATGAAGCAGACCTACGACCCGGACAATCCCGCCGCCGACGCCAACGGCTACGTGAGCATGCCGAACGTCGACCCGGTGCAGGAAATGGTGAACATGATTTCGGCGTCGCGCTCCTATCAGGCCAACATCGAAACCCTGAACACCGCCAAGACCTTGATGCTCAAGACCCTGACGATCGGCACGTAAGCGATTCAAGCGACCTAAGCCGGCGCAGGAACGGGAACCACACCACACGCTACCCAGCAACAGACAGCGTATCCGAGGAGAACGCGTTGACCTCCAGCAACACCACCATCGGCGGCAGTTCCGCCACCGTATCGCAGACGCTGCTCGACACCATGAACGGTACGTCGGCGAGCTCGTCGTCGACCTCGTCGGCTTCGACCAGCGGCACGAGCGGCAGCGATCTGCAGCAGACCTTCCTGCAACTGCTCGTGACGCAGCTGCAGAACCAGGATCCGACCGATCCGATGGACAGCTCGCAGATGACTTCGCAGCTCGCCCAGATCAATACGGTGTCGGGCATTGCGAATCTGAACACGTCGCTCTCGTCGCTCTCGACGCAGCTCTCCGCTGGCCAGAACGCCCAGTCGGCACTGCTGATCGGCTCGACGGTGCTGGCAGCGGGCAGCACGGCCGCAGTGTCGAGCGGCTCGGCGCCGCAGCTTGGCGTGCAGCTTTCGTCGGCGGCTTCGGACGTCACGATCACGATCACCAACTCGGCGGGCAAGGTCGTCAACACGCTCGACCTGGGCGCGCAGTCGGCAGGCACCGTGCCGGTCACGTGGAACGGCACCGATTCGTCGGGCGCAACGGTCGCCGACGGCAACTACACGATCAGCGCGAACGCGACGGTCAACGGTCAGGCCACCTCCGCGACGGCGCTCGTCGCGAGCAAGGTCGACGCCGTGATCCAGCAATCCGACGGCACGGCGGGCCTTTCGCTCGCTAACGGCAAGACGGTCCCGCTCTCCAGCGTGGCCGGCATTCTCTGAACCTGATAAACGACAGCGCGGAGTAAATACTCATGGGCTACCAGCAAGGATTGAGCGGCCTCGCCGCCGCCTCGAACGACCTCGACGTCATCGGCAACAACATCGCCAACGCGAACACCGTTGGCTTCAAGCAAAGCTCGGCGCAGTTCGCCGACGTCTATGCAAACACCGTGGCGACTTCGGTCAACACGCAGATCGGTCTGGGCGCGGCGCTCTCGGAAGTGCAGCAGAACTTCTCGCAAGGCACGATCACCACGACCGGCCAGGCGCTCGACGTCGCCATCAACGGCAACGGCTTCTTCCAGATGTCGAACAACGGCACCGTCACGTATTCGCGTAACGGCGTGTTCCAGCTCGACAAGAACGGCTACATCACCGATGCCGCCGGCAACGACCTGATGGGCTACGCAGCCGGTACGAGCGGCGTGGTGAACACGGCGCAAACCGTGCCGCTGCAGGTGCCGACGACCAACATCGCGCCGGTCACGACCTCGACCGTCACGGCCCAGCTGAACCTGAACGCGCAGGCCACCACGCCGACCGACACGACCTTCAGCGCCAGCGATTCGTCGAGCTACAACTACTCGACGTCGATCACGGCCTACGACTCGCTCGGCGGCACGCAGCAGATCAATATGTACTTCGTGAAGGGCGGCACCGACGCGAGCGGCAACCAGCTCTACAACGTCTACTCGGGCGTCTCGGGCGGCACGACTTCGGAAGTCGGCACGATGTCGTTCAACTCGTCGGGCTCGCTGGTGTCGTCGACCGACGCCGCAGGCGTGGCGACGGGCACCGGCCAGATGACGCTGCAGATCGGCACGGCTGGCGGCAAGCTCTCGGACGGCGCGGCTTCGATGGCTGTCACGCTCGACTTCAAGGGCACCACGCAGTACGGCGGCACCAACGGCGTGAACAACCTCGCGCAGGACGGTTACGCCAGCGGCACGCTGTCGAACTTCACGGTCGGCTCGGACGGCACCATCACGGGCAACTACTCGAACGGTCAGACCAAGACGCTCGGCCAGGTCGTGCTCGCCAACTTCAACAACCCGAACGGCCTGCAGAACCTGGGCGGCAACCAGTTCCAGGAAACCGCGGCTTCGGGCGTGGCGCAGGTTTCGACGCCGGGCAGCACGAACCACGGCACGCTCACGGGCGGCGCGGTGGAATCGTCGAACGTCGACCTGACCAACCAGCTCGTCGACCTGATCACGGCGCAACGTAACTACCAGGCCAACGCGCAGACCATCAAGACGCAGCAGACCGTCGACCAGACGCTGCTGCAGATGTAAGCACGTTTGTCTAATCACGCACCGGGCACATCATGGACCGACTGATTTATACCGCGATGACGGGCACGAGCCAGGCGCTCGAGCAGCAGGCCGTTGTCGCGAACAACCTGGCCAACGTCTCGACCACGGGCTTTCGCGCGCAGTTGGCGAATTTCCGCTCCGTGCCGATGTCGTTCGGCGACGGCTCCACCGTCAACGATTCGACCACGCGCACCTTCGTGCTGTCGGCGACGCCAGGCTCCGACATGACGCCCGGTGCGATCTCGAAGACCGGCAATCCGCTCGATATCGCGATCCAGGGCAACGGCTTCATGGCCGTGCAGACCGCCGACGGCAATGAGGCGTACACGCGCGCGGGCAACCTGCACGTGGACGAAAACGGCCAGCTCGTGACGGCCAGCAACCAGCAGGTGATCGGCGGCGGCGGCCCGATCGCCGTGCCGCCCGGATCGGCGGTGACGATCGGCTCCGACGGCACGGTGTCGGCGCTCGCCCCGGGAAGCCCGGCTAGCGCCATCGCCATGATCGACCAGATCAAGTTCGTGAACCCGCCCGCCGGTTCGCTCCAGCGTGGCGACGACGGCCTGTTCCGCACCTCGGACGGCAATCCGGCCGATGCGGACCAGACGGTCAAGATCGCGACGGAATCGCTCGAAGGCAGCAACGTGAATCCGGTTGCCGCGATGGTCTCGATGATCACCAACGCGCGCCAGTTCCAGATGCAGACCAAGCTTTTGCAGACCGCCGACCAGAACGAACAGAGCGCTAACCAGCTGCTCAACTTCAGCTAAGCAATTTAATGGCCGCCGGTCTCGCACAAAGCAGACTACGCGCCGGGAGAAAGACACCGTGAACCGATCGCTCTACATCGCCGCTACCGGCATGAACGCCCAGCAGGCGCAGATGGACGTGATCTCGAACAACCTCGCGAACGTGAGCACCAATGGCTTCAAGGGTTCGCGCGCCGTGTTCGAGGACCTCATGTACCAGACGCTGCGTCAGCCGGGTGCGAACTCCACCCAGACCACCGAAATGTCGTCGGGCAGCCAGGTCGGCACCGGCGTGCAGCAGGTCGCCACCGAACGCCTGTACACGCAGGGCAACCTGCAGCAGACCGGCAACTCGAAGGACGTGGCGATCAACGGCGCGGGCTTCTTCCAGGTGCAGATGCCCGATGGCACGACGCAGTACACGCGCGACGGCTCGTTCCAGACCAACTCGCAAGGTCAGCTGGTGACGGCGAGCGGCTATCCGGTGCTGCCCGCCATCACGGTGCCCGCCAATGCCACTTCGCTGACCATCGGCAGCGACGGCGTGGTGACGGTGACGACGCCGGGCTCGACCGGCAACACCACCATCGGCTCGCTGCAGGTGGCGATGTTCATCAACCCGGCCGGTCTGCAAAGCAATGGCGAAAACCTGGTGTCGGAAACGGCCTCGTCGGGTGCGCCGACCGTGACGACGCCGGGCCTGAACGGTTCGGGCTCGCTCAACCAGGGCTATGTCGAATCGTCGAACGTGAACGTGGTGCAGGAACTGGTGAACATGATCCAGACGCAGCGCGCGTACGAAATCAACAGCAAGGCGCTGACGACGTCCGACCAGATGCTGCAGACCCTGAGCCAGATGCAGGTCTAAGGACCGCGAGCGGCAACGCAGGACATTTGAAGCAACCGTAATAGCAGTACGGAATAGAAGTGGTGAGGAATATGGGCCAGTCCGTTCAGTTCAACTCTCGTTCGCGGCAGCAGGCAGTGCGCCGGGCGACTTCGCGCGCCGTGGCGGCGTCGCTGTCGCTCGCGCTCGTCGTGCTGGCGGGCTGCGCCTATGTGCCGAACCGTCAGCCGATCGTGCAGCAGCCGATGACGGCCGTGCCGCCGCAGCCGCCCACGAATACTTCGCCGGGTTCGATCTACAACCCCGGCTACGTGGGCCGGCCGCTGTTCGAAGACCAGCGGCCGCGCAATACCGGCGATATCCTCACCATCGTCATTTCCGAAAACATCAACGCGACCAAGTCATCGGGCGCGAACACCAAACGCGGCGGCAGCACCAGCTTCAATGTGCCGACCGCGGGCTTCGCGCCGGGCTTCTTCTCGCGCGCGAACCTGTCGGCGACCGGCGCGAACCAGTTCGACGCGACGGGCGGCGCCAATGCCTCCAACACCTTCACGGGCGTCATCACCGTGACGGTCACGAACGTGCTGCCCAACGGCAACCTGGTGGTGTCGGGCGAAAAGCAGATGCTCATCAACCAGGGCAATGAATTCGTACGCTTCTCCGGCGTCGTGAATCCGAACACCGTTGCCGGAGACAACTCCGTGCTCTCGACCGATGTCGCCGATGCGAAGATCGAATACTCCGCGAAAGGCGTAATCGACGAGGCCGAGACCATGGGCTGGCTGCAACGCTTTTTCCTGAATGTCGCGCCATGGTAAAGATCCGTTTTCAGCGCACGCGCCGCTCGCGCGTGAAAGACCTGTTCGCCGCCTTCGGTGTGGTGGTGGGCGTCATGTTCGCGTGCGGAGCGCTGCTCGCCTATGCGACGCCGGCGCGCGCCGAGCGCGTCAAGGACCTCGTCTCGTTCGCGGGCGTGCGTGACAACCCGCTGATCGGCTACGGCCTCGTGGTGGGTCTGGACGGCACGGGCGACCAGACGACTCAGGCGCCGTTCACCACGCAGACGCTCGCGAACATGCTCGCGAACCTCGGCATCTCGATCAACAACACGTCGAGTTCGTCGGGTTCCTCGCAGACGCTCAACAACATGCAGCTCAAGAACGTCGCGGCCGTGATCGTGACGGCGACGCTGCCGCCGTTCGCGCGTCCGGGCGAGACGATCGACGTGACGGTGTCGTCGCTCGCGAACGCCAAGAGCATTCGCGGCGGCACGCTGCTGCTCACGCCGCTCAAGGGCGCGGACGGCCAGGTCTACGCGCTGGCCCAGGGCAACGTGGCGGTGGGCGGCGCGGGCGCGTCGGCCAACGGCAGCAAGGTGCAGGTCAACCAGCTCGCGGCCGGCCGTATCGCGGCAGGCGCGACGGTCGAGCGCGCGGTGCCGTCGCCGGTCTCGCAGCCAGGCGGCCTGCTGCAGATGGAAGTCAACGATATGGACTACGACACGACGCAGCGCATCGTGTCGGCGGTCAACAACGAGTTCGGCGCGGGCACCGCGGCGGCGGTCGACGGCCGCACGATCCAGGTGCGCGGCCCGGCCGATCCGGCCTCGCAGGTGGGCTTCATCGCGCAGATCCAGAATCTCGACGTGCGCCCGGCCCAGCCGGCGGCGAAGGTGATCCTGAACGCGCGTACCGGCTCGATCGTCATGAATCAGATGGTCACGCTAGAATCCTGCGCGGTGGCGCACGGCAATCTTTCGGTGGTCGTGAATACGCAGACGGCGGTCAGCCAGCCGGGCGCGTTCTCGAACGGACAAACGGTCGCGACACGCCAGTCGCAGATCCAGTTGAAGCAGGACAACGGCGCGCTCAAGCTCGTGACGGCGGGCGCGAATCTCGCGGAAGTCGTGAAGGCGCTCAATGCGCTGGGCGCGACCCCCGCGGATCTGATGTCGATCCTGCAGGCAATGAAGGCGGCAGGCGCACTGCGCGCTGACCTCGAAATTATCTAAGGACGTGAAAAATGGATAACTCGAATATCGGCAACGGCAATCTCGACCTCACGAACCGCTTCGCGCTGGACGTGCAGGGCTTCGACGCCATGCGCGCGGCGGCCAACGCTTCGCCGCAGCAGGGCGTGAAGGCGGCCGCCAAGCAGTTCGACGCCGTGTTCACGCAGATGATGCTCAAGAGCATGCGCGATGCGACGCCGTCGGACGGCCCGCTCGATTCCAATGACGGCGCGCAGTTCCAGTCGATGATGGATCAGCAGCTCGCGCAGCAGATGTCGAACAAGGGCATTGGCGTGGCCAACGCCATGATCAAGCAGCTCACGCGCGCGATGGGCGGCGATCCCAACAGCCTGAACGGCCAGAGCGGCGCGGGCGGCATCGCCAGTGCGATGCAGGGGCTGTCGGGTTCGGGTGGCAGCGGCAACGAAGGCAATATGGCGATGTTGAGCGCGCTGGGCCGCGCTTACGGCAATGCCTCGGCGAACGGCGCGCTCGGCAAGGGCCAGGGCTGGGACGCGAACAGCGCGCTCACGCCGCCCGTGCGCAGCAGCGGCGACGACAAGGTCGACGCCTTCGTCAACAAGCTCGCCAACGGCGCACAGCAGGCCAGCGCATCGACCGGCATTCCGGCGCGCTTCATCGTCGGCCAGGCCGCGCTCGAATCGGGCTGGGGCAAGCGCGAAATCATGAAGGCCGACGGTTCGACCAGCTACAACGTGTTCGGCATCAAGGCGACCAAGGACTGGACCGGCAAGACGGTCTCGACCATGACCACCGAATACGTGAACGGCTCGCCGCATCGCGTGGTGGAGAAGTTCCGCGCCTACGACTCGTACGAAGACGCGATGGCCGATTACGCCAACGTGCTCAAGAGCAATCCGCGCTACGCCTCGGTCATCAACGGTTCGCGCAGCGCCGAGAGCTTCGCGCAGGGCATGCAGCGCGCCGGCTACGCCACCGACCCGCACTACGCGAAAAAGCTCATGTCGATCATGCAGCGCATGGCCTGATGCCGGTCCGGCATTGGCCTGCTTGCCGCCTGATTCAAGTCTGAATTCCTTACGCGCCGCGCATAACATGCCGCGCGCCCAGTCTGCCCGCAGCAAACGTTGCCTGCGCGACGTTCCGCGTGGTTTCGTGCTCGATCGCGGCGAAATCGCGAAAGAAGCCTTCCCGGCGCTCGTCGGGCGAATTCGGGAAACGCAGAATTTTTGCGCCCAACCCCTAAATTTCCGCGTCATCCTGCCGCTAATGCAGGCGAGATCCAAGAGAATCAGGGGCGGCGAAGACCGCCCGGACGGCGCGTCACGACACCTTCCGAGGCGCGCCGGCATGTCCACGAAATTCCGGCAGGCCGATGAATACCGTTCAGTCGAATCAACAGGAACAAGTCGATGGCGAAAGCCCCGACTATGGCCGTCGCAACCCGCTCGAAGTCGGGGTGCAGTTGCGCAATCTCGCCAATCGCGGCGACTTCCTGACCTTGCAATACCGCGGAGGCCAGCTGGTCACGCGCATCCTCGACGTCAATTCGCGCGAGCGTACCTTCACGTTCGATTGGGGCGCAGTGTCCGATCAGAACCGCGAAGTGCTCAGCACGCAGGAATGCCAGTTCCATGCCTCGCCCGATGGCGTGCGCGTGGAATTCACCACCGGCATGCCGCGCGAGACGACCTTCGAGGGGCGTCCCGCGTTCGAAGCCACCTTCCCCGAAGTGCTCTACTACGTGCAGCGCCGCGAGTATTTCCGCGTCGATACGCCCGTGATGGAGCCGTGCATCGTGCGCGGCGCGCTGCCGATGGACGGCCAGCGCTTCCAGTTCGAGGTGCACGACATCTCGCTGGGCGGCCTGGGCCTGCGCACCACGGACGAACGCGCGGCAGCGCTCGACATGGGGCTGAAGCTCGTCGACGTGGAGCTGGAGCTGCGCGGGCACGGCGTGCTGCGCGTCGATCTGGCGCTGGTGGTGCTGCGCTTTATCGATCTGCCCAACGGCGATCGCCGCTATCACCTTGGCCTGCGTTTCGAGACGCTGCCGGGCGCAGCGGAGAACAGCCTGCAGCGCTATATCACGCAGCTCGAAATGAAGCGCCGCGCGTTCCAGCGCGCCTGAGTTTCATCGCGGTTGCGGCCATCGAGGCCGCTGCCGCGTCTGCGATCCGCAGTTTGCGCGGCGCGCCATTCGCGTGCGCCGCGTGCCTCCCCGATGCGCCTTGCATGCGCACGCGGCAGGGCGCAACACGCGCTCCACGCCAAACGTTTTCCCCGCCAAATTCTTCCTTACCGCAGCTTAATTTCGGCGCTGCGCTGCCGTTATCACATAAGTTCACCCACGCGGCCCCTCCGACCGAGACGTCGGGCAGGCCGTCCACGAGGATTACGCATGTCCAACATTTTCTCGATCGGTCTCTCCGGGTTGCAGGCGGCCCAGATCGGCATCGCCACAGCCGGCGAGAACATCAGCAATTCGTCGACCGCGGGCTACAACGTGGAAAGCGCGGTGTACAGCGAAGCGAATGGCCAGGCGACCAGCTCGGGTTACATCGGCGCGGGCGTCAACACGGCGACCGTGCAGCGCGCGTATAGCCAGTACATCACGACCGCGCTCAACAACGCGCAGTCGACCAACAGCTCGCTGACCGCCTCGTACACGCTGGCCACGCAGCTTTCGAACCTCGTCGGCAGCCCGACGTCGGGCATCGCTTCGTCGATCACGTCGTTCTTCACGGGCCTGCAAAACGTGTCGAACTCGCCGGATAGCAGCTCGGTGCGTCAGACCGCGCTGTCCGACGCGCAGACGCTCGCAGACCAGATCAACTCGGCCGGCCAGCAATACGACTCGCTGCGTCAGAGCGTGAACACGCAGCTCACCAACGCCGTTTCGCAGATCAACACGTACTCGCAGCAGATCGCGCAGCTCAACACGCAGATCGCCACGGCGAGCGCGTCGGGCCAGCAGCCGAACCAGCTGCTCGACCAGCGCGACCAGGCGGTCTCGAACCTGTCGCAACTGGTGGGCGTGCAGGTCGTGCAGAACAGCAGCGGCTACAGCGTGTTCCTCGGCAACGGCCAGCCGCTGGTGGTGAGCGGCCAGAACTACAACCTGACGACGCAGGCGTCCGACACCAACCCGTCGGAGCTGACGGTGGCATGGCAGGGCCTGCCCGGCTCCACGACCACGGCGCAGTCGCTATCGAGCGCGGCGCTGACGGGCGGTACGGTGGGCGGCCTCGTGTCGTTCGTGCAGGGCACGCTCGACCCGGCGGAATCGCAGCTGGGCGCGATCGCCACGAGCTTCGCCGCGCAGGTGAATTCGCAGAACTCGCTGGGCCTGACGCTGAGCGGCTCGGCCGGCGGCAATCTGTTCACGGTGAGCGCGCCGCAAGTCACGGGCAACCGCAACAACACCGGCAGCGCGACCGTCGCGGCCACGCTGACCAACGCCGTCAGCCCGCCGACCGATAACTACACGCTGTCGTATTCGAGCGCTTCGGGCGGCACCTGGACGCTGACCGATTCGACTACCAACACGGTGGTCAAGTCGACCACCACGCAGCCCAGCACGACCAATCCGTTCACGGCAGGCGGTCTGTCGATCACCTCGACCGGCACGATGGCCGACGGCGATTCCTACGTGATCCAGCCGACCGCGGGCGCACTCGACAGCTTCAGCGTGGCGACGAGCGATCCTTCGGCGATTGCCGCGGCCTCGCCGGTGCTGGTATCGGCGGCGACCGCCAACTCGGGCACGGCGGTGGTGACGCAAGGCACGGTGACCTCGGGTTACACGGTGTCCTCCACGGCCACCACGCTCACCTATACGGCGAACAGCTCCGGCACGGGCGGCACGCTCAGCGGCTTCCCGGCGAACTCGACGATCTCCGTCGCGGTGCCGGGCTCCAGCACGCCGACGACCTACACGACCGACGCGACGGGCGCCCTCAGCTCGCCGGTGAGCTACGACCCGAGCTCGGGCGCGACCTTCACGATCACGTCCAGCACGGCGGGCAACACCAACAACGTCAGCTTCACGATGACGGGCACGCCTTCGACGGGCGACACCTTCACCATCGGCCCGAACACCAGCGGCACGCAGGACGGCCGCAATGCGCTGGCGCTCGCCAACCTGACCTCGGGCACTTCGTTCACCGATTCGCAGACGCTCACCAACGCGTACTCGAACTACGTGAACGCGATCGGCAACACGGCGAGCCAGCTCAAGGCGTCGAGCACGTCGCAGACCTCGCTGGTCACGCAGCTGACCTCGCAGCAGCAGTCGGTGCAGGGCGTGAACCTCGATGAAGAAGCGGCCAACCTGCTGCAGTACCAGCAGCTCTATCAGGCCAACAGCAAGGTGATCCAGACGGCGGCGTCGCTGTTCCAGACCCTGATCGGCATTTTCCAGTGAGGCGCTGACCAACCATGCGTATCGCGACTTCCCAGATTTACTCGTCGAGCCTTTCGACGATGGAAAACCAGCAATCCAGCCTGCTGGCGGTTCAGCAGCAGATTTCGACGGGCGTGGCCATTTCGAATCCGGCCGACAACCCGCTGGGCGCGGCGCAAGCCGTGCAGCTTTCGGCGACCAGCGCGAATCTCACGCAGTACGCGAGCAACCAGAGCACGGCGCTCTCGTCGCTGCAACTGGAAGACTCGACGCTCTCCAGCGTGACGACGACCCTGCAGGCGATGAGCCAGCAGATCCAGTCGGCCATCAACGGCTCGCTCAACGACAACGACCGCCAGGCGCTCGCCAAGCAGCTCACCGGCGAACGCAGCCAGTTGCTCACGCTCGCCAACACCACGGACGGCGCGGGCAACTACCTGTTCTCCGGCTTCCAGAGCACCTCGCAGGTGTTCACGAACCAGTCGGGCGGCGGCGTGACGTACAACGGCGACCTGGGCCAGCGCACCGTGCAGGTGGCGGGCTCGCGTTCGATCGCCATCAGCGACACGGGTGCGGCGGTGTTCCAGACGGTTTCGTCGGTGGGCACGTCGGCGGTGGCTTCGGGGAATTCCTCGAACACCGGCACGGGCACGATCAGCGGCGTGACGGTCACGGACCCGACCCAGGCGACCAACGGCCACAACCTGTCGATCCAGATCGGCGGCACGGCCGGTGCGCTCACCTACACGGTGACCGACAACACGACCTCGCCCGCCACGGCGCTTGCGACGAACCAGCCCTATACGGACGGCTCGACCATCGACCTCGGATCGGGCATGAACGTGACGATTTCGGGCACGCCGGCAGTGGGCGACAAGTTTTCGGTGACGCCGGCCACGGCGGCGCAGAACAGCAGCGTGTTTTCGAGCATCGACAGCGTGATCGCCGCGCTGCAAAGCTCCGCGACGGGCAACCCGAGCGCGACGGCGAACCTGCAGAACGCCTTGCAGACGGGCCTCACGCAGATCGGCAATTCGACGTCGAACGTGATTACGCTGCAGGCATCGGTGGGCGGTCGCGAGCAGGAAGTGAAGGCGCTGCAGACCGTCACGTCGACCAACTCGCTGCAGATCACGTCGAACCTCGACGATCTGGTCAGCACGGATACGGTGGCGGCGATTACGCAGTACGAGCAGATCTCGAACGCGCTGTCGGCTTCGCAGAAGAGCTTCGCGGCCACGCAGCAGCTTTCGCTGTTCCAGTACATCAATCCTTGATGTAGCGGGTTGAGATGCAAAAAACGGCGGCAGGCCTTGGGGCTTGCCGCCGTTCTTGTTTGTGGGGCTCAATCTAAAATACTCTACAAGGAACCCTACATAAAACCCTACATCGGATCGTTTTTATCAACCAAAAATGATTGATAAATCAATAAAATAGGTGAAAAATCTAGCGTTCAAGAACTCTACCTGAAACTCTACATTCAAGCCTACTCGCGCAATGGCCTCCGTCGCTACCTTCGAACCCTTGTTCCCCGAAGATCGCATGCTGGATCCGCTGGTCGAGCGCGCGGCGGGACTGATCGATTCATCGCAGAAACTGGTTACCGTACGCCAGACGCCGCTGGCCGCCGCGCTGGTGCCGCAACTGCGCGCGATGAATTCGTACTACACGAACAAGATTGAAGGGCAGCACACGACGCCGGCACGAATCGAATCGGCGCTCAAGCGGGACTATTCGGCCGATGCCGTCGAGCGTAAGAAGCAGCGGCTCGCCATTGCGCATATCGAGACCGAAAGCGCACTTGAACGGGAGTGGAGCGGGTTGCCGGTATCGGCGCTATTCGAGGCAGAGCGCATTCCGGCACTGCACGCACGCTTCTTTTCCGGTCTGACGGACGATGAGCGATTCACCGACAACGGTGACCCACTTATCCCCGGCGAAATTCGCAAAGTGGATGTGACGGTTGGGCGCCATCTCGCGCCTGAGCCTGAACTCATCGAGCCCTTGCTCAACGCGTGGGCAACGCGCTACAGCCGCATCCGTGCAAAGGAATATCAGCTTATCGGCATTGGCTGCTCGCACCACCGCCTGGCCTGGATTCACCCGTTCGTTGACGGGAACGGTCGGGTAGCGCGCCTGCACTCTCATCTGGCCTTGAGCGCCGCAGGCCTTACCCAGAGCTTGTGGTCGCCGCTACGCGGTCTCGCGCGTGCGCACGACGAGTACTATCTTCGGCTAAGCGATGCGGACCAGAGTCGCCGCAACGATCTGGATGGGCGCGGCAATCTGAGTCAGGAAGGGCTGGTGCGTTTCGCGCAGTTCTTTCTCGATGTGTGCCAGGACCAGGTCGACTTCATGGTCCATATGACCGGATTCGACGGCATCACGGACCGCCTGCGTGATCTGCTGGCCTGGCTGGAGGCCAGCCCCTGGCAGATCGGCTCGGAAAAGTCGCTGCTCAAGCCCGAGGCTTCGGCGCTTGCGATGGAGTTCGCCATGCTTCGGCGTAGCGTCTCGCGCGCGGAGTTTTCGCAGATGCTAGGCGTCACGGATGTGATGGCGCGCAGAATCACGCGCTCGTTGATCGACTATGGGCTGCTGACTTCGCCTTCGCATCGCGGCGAATTGTCGTTCGCTTTGCCGCTCAAGAGTCTGCGCTTCCTGTTTCCGCGACTGTGGCCCGAGGTCGATCAGGAGTAAATCACCGAGGCGAACTACCCCCTCAACCCGGCGGCTTCAACGCCGCAGCCACGCGCCCCATCTGATCCAGACCGCTGTCGAACAGGCGCGAGAAATACGGGATCAAACTCGGCATCATCAACTGGACCAGCAGGAGCCCCACCAGCATCGTCACCGCAAAGCCAATCTGGAACACGCCGATCTGCGGCGCCGCGCGGTTGAGAATGCCCAGCGAAATATTGGTGATGAGCAGCGCCACCACCACGGGCAGCGAGAGCAGCAGCCCCGAATTGAACACCATCGCGCCCCAGCCCACCAGCAGGCGAAAGCCGTTGCCGTTGAGCACACTGGCCGACACCGGCACGCTCGTAAAGGTTTCGACGATGGCGGCGATCATCTGCAGATGGCCGTCGAAGGCGAGGAAGGTCAGCATCGCCATCATGTTGAACCACGACGACAAGGCGGGCGAAGTCGTATTGGACTGCGGATCGAAAAACGACGCGAAGGAGAGGCCCATGCCCGCGCCCATCAGGTCGGCGGCGGCCGTGACCACGGCGAACACCAGTTGCATGGTGAAGCCCAGCGCCACGCCAATCAGGAACTGGTTCACCAGAATCCACACGCCTTCGGCCGAAAACACCGTGACCTGCGGCATGGCGCCGAGCGTGGGCGCGACGATCAAGGTAATGAAGGCCGCCAGGCCGATCTTCACGCGCGTGGAGATCGAGCGGTTGCTGAGCACGGGCGCGGTCGCGATCAGCGCCAGAATGCGCGTGAACGGCCACAGGAACGCGGTGAGCCAGAGATTGAGCTGCGCGTAGGTGACGGTGAACATCGCGTGAAGAGAAAGCGCAGAAGGGCGCCCGCGTTGGCGGGCGCGCGGTTCAGGCCGCGAGCGCGGGAATGCTCGTGAACATGCGGTGCATGTAGTCGAGGATCGTGGTGAGCATCCACGGTCCGGCGATCACGAGCGTCACCGCAATCGCGACGAGCTTGGGAATGAAGGACAGCGTGCTTTCGTTGATCTGCGTGGCGGCCTGAAACAGGCTCACCACCAGACCGACGATCAGCGACACGAGCAGCAGCGGCGCAGCCAGCAGCAGCGCCACATACATCGCTTCGTGCGAGAGGGTCATGACCATTTCGGGCGTCATCGCGGCTCTCCTTACGTGAAGCTCTGCGCGAGCGAGCCGATCAGCAATTGCCAGCCGTCCACCAGCACGAACAGCATCAGCTTGAACGGCAGCGAAATCGTCGCGGGCGACACCATCATCATACCCATCGACATCAGCACGCTCGCCACCACCATGTCGATGATGAGAAACGGAATGAAGATCGTGAAGCCGATCTGGAAGCCCGTCTTCAGCTCGCTCGTCACGAACGAGGGCACCAGCAGCGTGAGCGGCACGTCTTCCGGGCCCTGCATCGGCGCGGCGTGCGAGATGCGCGCGAACAGGGCGAGATCGGACTCGCGGGTCTGGCGCAGCATGAAGGCCTTGAAGGGCGCGACGCCGCGCGTCACGGCTTCGTCCATCGGCAGGGTGCCGGCCGCGAACGGCTTGTAGCCGTCGTTATAGGCCTTGTCGAGCACCGGCGACATGATGAACAGCGTCAGAAACAGCGCAAGGCCAACGATCACCTGATTGGGCGGTGTCGTGGTCGTGCCGAGCGCCTGGCGCAGCAGCGACAGCACGATGATGATGCGCGTGAAGCTCGTCATCATCAGCACCATCGCGGGCAGGAACGACAGCATCGTGAGCAGCAGCATCGTCTGCACGCTCAGCGAGTAGGTCGTACCGCCGCCGGGGCCGGGGCTCGTGTTGAAGGCGGGCAGGCCTTGCGGCTGGGCAGCCTGCGCGTGGGCGAGGTGCGGCAGCATCAGCAGCACGACGGTCAGCGCGAACAGCAAGGCGAGCGGCAGCGCCATGCGCGAGAGCCGTTGCTTGCAGCGGGAGAGGAAACCGGGATTCGATGTCACGATCGAGGCGTGTTGCGCGCGGTCGGAGGAGCCCGTTACCGCGCCGGAAAGGGAACTGCCGTGCATTTACTGCGCTCCGCCGTCGTGACGATTGGATCGGGGATTGAATCGTTTGCCCGCTTCATGTTTGAGCGCGTCACGAAAGCGCTGTCCGAAGCTGCCTTGAAGCGCGGGGCCATTGGCCGATGCGCCCGCTGCCGCGACATTCGCCGCATTGGGCAATTCGCCCGCGGGCATCGTGTGCAGCAGCGTCACGCTGCCCGGCGACGCACCCAGCACCAGCCAGGTATCGCCGATCTCGACGACCGCCACGCGCTCCTTGCCGCCCAGCGACGCACCGCCCACGGTCTTGATCAGCGCGTTCTTCGGGCCGTGCTGCAGGCCCAGACGCCGCGCGAGCCAGCCGCAGGCGAACACCACGGCGATCACCAGCACGAGGCCGAACACCGTTTGCAGCACTGCGCCAAAGCCAAGCGACGGCACCGCGCTGCCCGTGATCACCGCCGAAGCGCCCGAAGCCGAGCGCGCCGCCTGCGTTGCCTGGTTGACCGCCTGCAGGTCGGCGGCATGAGCCGCGACGCTGGCGAGCGACGCCACGGCAAAAGCAAACGTCTTGCACAACGAAGCAGTGCGCACGGCCTGAAATCTCATCGGTTCAGTTTCCGGATCCGTTCGGACGGCGTGATGATGTCCGTCAGGCGGATACCGAACTTGTCGTTCACCACCACCACTTCGCCCTGGGCGATCAGGCAGCCGTTCACGAGCACGTCCATCGGCTCGCCCGCGAGGCCGTCCAGCTCCACCACCGAACCCTGCGCGAGTTGCAGCAGGTTGCGGATGGCGATCTTGGTGCGGCCGAGTTCGACGGTCATCTGGACGGGAATGTCCAGGATCATGTCGATGTCGTTGCGCGTCGAGTTCTGATCGACCTTCGAGAGCGGCTGGAACACGGCCGCGGGTTGTGCTGCGGGTGCGTCGTTGCTGTTCTGCTCGGCCAGTGCGGCAGCCCAATCGTCCATCGCCATTTCGTCTTCCGTGCTCGTTGCACTCGTTGTCGTATTTGCAGCTGCGGCTGCTTCCATCGCTTCAGCCTGCGCGGCGGCCTCCGGGCCGTTGGGATCGAGCACCGGTTCGTCAGCGCTCGTGCCGTTGATGTCACTCATATCCACCTTCCTTCATCGTGTCGGCTGCGCTGATCATCTTCTGGACCCGCAACGCGTATTGACCATTGAAAATTCCGTAGCCGCATTCCATCACCGGCACGCCGTCCACCTTGGCGACGATGTGCTCGGGAACGTTCATCGGCAGCACATCGCCCTTCTTCATGTTCAGGATCTGCTCGAAGGTGATGGGCACCTGGGCCAGATCGGCGGTCAGCTCCACTTCGGCGGCCTGCACCTGCTGCGAGAGCACGCGCACCCAGCGGCGGTCCACGTCGAGCACTTCGCCTTGCAGCGGCGAGGCCAGCACGTCGCGGATCGGCTCGATCATCGAATACGGCATGCAGATGTGCAGCGTGCCGCCGGTCGGGCCGAACTCGATCGAGAACTGCGTGACGATGACGATTTCGTTGGGCGTGGCCACGTTGGCGAACTGCGTGTGCATTTCCGAGCGCACGTATTCGAAGTTCAGCGGGCGCACGCTTTTCCAGGCGCTCGTGTAGTGCTCGAACACCAGATTGAGCAGCTTGCTGATGATGCGCTGCTCGGTCTGCGTGAAGTCGCGGCCTTCGACGCGCGTATGGAAGCGCCCGTCGCCGCCAAACAGGTTGTCCACCACGAAGAACACCAGATTCGGATCGAACACGAACAGCGACGTGCCGCGCAACGGCTTCACGTGCACCAGGTTCAGGTTCGTCGGAATCGGCAGGTTGCGCGTGAACTCGCTGTACTTCTGCACGCGCACCGGCCCGACCGAAATTTCGGCGGTACGGCGCATGAAATTGAAGATGCCTACGCGCAACAGACGCGCGAAACGCTCGTTGATGATCTCGAGACCGGGCATCCGGCCGCGCACGATGCGTTCCTGCGTGGCGATGTTGTACGGACGCACACCCTGCTTTTCAGCCTGGCTCGATTCCGTATCGACTTCGCCGGTGACGCCTTTGAGGAGGGCATCGACCTCCTCCTGCGACATGAACTCGTCGTGCCCCATACTCATGATGCGAAATCCTCGAATGTCTGCGCGCTGTGCATGTTTTTATTGCACGACGAATTCGGTGAAGAGGACGTCTTCGACCTTGGCCGGTTCGGCGCGCGAATCGGACGGCTGGGCGATCAGTTTGGCCAGCTCCGCCGCGAGGGTGCGCTTGCCGTCGAGCGGCGCGAGGTCGGACGGATGTTTGTTCGACAGCGCCAGCAGCACGCGGCTGCGGATTTCCGGCATGCGCGCGACCAGGGCGTCCTGGGTCGCCTGGCTATCGAGCTTGAGCGTGAGGCCGATGCGCAGATAGTGCGTCTCGCCGTCGTCGGACTGCAGGTTCACCGTCATCGGTTCGAGCGCGTAGTAGACCGGCACGGCGGGCGGCGGCGGCGCGGCGGCAGCCGGCGCGCTCGCGGCATGGCGCGACATGAAGAACCACACGCCCGCGCCGGCGGCGCCAGCGGCAACGATCGCGATGATCGCGATGAGAAGGATGCGCTTCAGCGGTCCGGGTTTTGCGCCTTGCGGGGCGGCTTGCTGGTTTGCGGGTGTGGTCGCCATGTCGGTGTGCAGATCTGATGCGTTCGAATACGTCGAGGTTCGGATCGCGGGCCAGGCCTTGTCGGCGCAGCGCTCGCATTTCTTCCGGCAGCCTGCATTGTTCCGGCTTTTGCCTTACAGCGATGGGAAGAATAGACGGGGGATTTCCGGCTATCTCGTGGCTTTGTGCGGGATGCCAGGCAAACGATGCTGCGGGAATGGGGGATGGAGCGTAGCAGGAAGGCGGGGCGCCGGCGAGCGAGCGTTTCGGCCCATTCCTTTCCGCGTATTCGCGGCGCCAGGCGCGGGTAGCGCCGGGCCGCCCGGATACGCGCTGGCGCGCGCCGGTGTTGCGCGCTTGTGTTGCGATTAAGCGAAGGTGTCGATCAGGCCAACCGTGCGCGTCGTGGCCGTGGCGGCGGCGCTGCTTGCCACGTCGTCCACACCGCCCGTCGAGGCGATGCCGGAGCTGCCCGAGCGCGACGAACGCGAGCCGCCCGAGCCACTGCCCGACCCGCTGCTGTCCTGTTGCGCCTGCTGGTTCATCTGGCGCGAGAAGCCGTCGGTGACGCTCGCGCTGCCAAGGCCGATGCCGTTTTCCTGCATCTGCTCGCGCAGCTTCGGCAGGGCCGCTTCGACGGCCTCGCGCACCTGCTGGTGCTGCGAGACGAAGAGGGCGTGCGCGTGGTTGTCCGCGACCTGCAGCACCACTTGCAGCGGGCCGAGATCCTTCGGATTGAGCGTGAGTTCCGCCGACGACTGGTGCGCGTTCGAGAGGAACACGACCTTCTGGCTGAGCGCGTCTTCCCAGTCGGAGGTGCCCACCTGCGGCGACAGCGTGCTGGACGCCGCCGCCGTTTGCGCGGCCGGGTTGCTGGCGGCCGAGGCGGCTTGCGTCGCCTGTGCCTGGGCGGCTGCGGCAGCGGCCTGGCTGGCGGCGAGCGCATCCGTGACGGCGTTGGTGGCGCTCGACGTATCGGTGT
>NZ_VWWJ01000047.1 GCF_011753055.1 Burkholderia sp. Ax-1719
GAAAAAAAAAAAACGCCTTACCTCTTGCTTCCGCTCTTTCCTTTCTTATCTTTTTCCCCACCTCTCCCTCCCATCCCCTCTCTTCCTCTTCATCCATTCCTTCTTTCCCCCTCTTTTTCTCTCTCGCACCTTTTCGTTCTCTCTGCTCTTCCTTCCTGTCTCTCTATCTCTGCTCTTCTCTTCATATCTCTCACCTCTACTTTCTCTACTCCATTCCTCTCTTGTCCTCCGCCCTCTT
>NZ_VWWJ01000048.1 GCF_011753055.1 Burkholderia sp. Ax-1719
GACCATAGCGAGCTGGTCCCACCCCTTCCCATCCCGAACAGGACCGTGAAACAGCTCCACGCCGATGATAGTGCGGATTGCCCGTGTGAAAGTAGGTAATCGTCAGGCTCCTTATGCTGTACGTCCAGAACCCCGGTGTCTCCGCAAGAGAACCGGGGTTCTGGCGTTTACGCGCTAAAACGACGGAACAGGCGTAAGCAGAAACACGCCAAGCATTACCCTTCGTCAACGCTCCTCTCCTTATCGTGCATGTTTCGCGCACACTGCTGCGTCGCAAACTATCATGAGCTTCGCAACGCCGATTCCACACGCTTGAACTCAACATTCAAAAGAGGTGCGTCATGGCCGAACTGCTGCTCGGAAACGTCGAAGAAGCCATACCCGACGAGGAAATCAACACCTTCTTGCAGAAGTACGGTTTCCCACCGTACGACGAAATTCAGCGCATAGAAGGCGCGGGACGTCCCGCCGCTCTGCTGCGATATCACCAACTCACCGACGATTTCCTGCGCACGCTACAGCCGCGCATCCACAACATTTTCTGGCACAACCGCACGATCAGCGCGCAGGTTGTGCCCGTACGCGAAGAAGATTAAGCGCGATGCGCGTCCAGCGGCGCCCGGCCTCAAACCGGGCGCCGTTTGCGTTAACCAACCAGTGACGTGTTGTACGTCGTCCCGCCGATCACCACATTGCTCAGCGCGATGGCATTTACGTTATTCACGTAAATCGGCCCGGGATTTGTCGCCGAAGCCGTGCCGCTGCAAACCGGTGTGCCCAGATTGCAGTTTGAGATCGTTACTGCGCTGATCGGCAGCACGGTTGGCGCGGGTGCGGGGCCGTTGTAGTCGGCGGAAACCGGTCCTTGCGCGACAATCGCCTGAAAGCACGACGCGGTAGCGCTGCCCGAGGTGACATTGCTGGCCGTCACGTTCGAAATATTGATGTTCTTTACCACCGGCGGACTGATGCGCACGGCGTCGCCGGCCGGGCTGTAGTCGCAATCGAACGTGATCAGACCACCTTGCGACGCCGCCGGATTCGAACCCGAAGAACTCGTCGTGCCCACCGCAACCGAAGCCGTAATCGGACTGCCCGCAATCATATTGCTCGAACCATAACCCTTGCCGACGAGCGTCACCCCGTTCGGCAACGTGACCCCATCGATCCATACGTTCTGCACCGCACCGCCGCGATTCATATTGGTCTTGATGCGAATGGCGATATTCAGCGGATTCGTCGCCCAGTTTTCATTGAGCATGTTGAGATTGCGCGCATAAATATTCTGGACTCCTGCACTCATCTCGCTGCCGAGCGTGAGGCCGCCATGGCCGCTGTTCATGGTGCAATTCTGGATCACGTGATTCTGCGCCGGACCATATTCGGTGTCGTTCGCTTTACCCGATTTGATCGCGATGCAGTCATCGCCCGTGTTGAACTTCACGCCGTCTGCGAGCACGTAATTGCAGGCGTCCGGATCGAAACCATCGTTGTTCGGTCCGATGCTGTCCGCGAAAACACCCTGAATGACGACGTTTTTGCAGTCCGTCGGGTGGTGCTGCCAGAACGGCGTGTTTTGCGTGTGATAGTTCTGCATCAACACGTTGGTGCAACCGATGAATTCCACCATGCAAGGCCGCAGGTAGTGGCCGTTGCCGAAGATGCGCTGATCGACCGCCACACCCAGTTCCGCCAATGCAGGCAGATAGTTCTGATCCTGCGCCCATGACGTGCCGGCATCGAGCAGCGGCAACAGCGTGGCCGATTCAGGGTTCGTGATCGCCGAACTGGAAAGCGACGTAAGCGCCGCGTTATTCGGATTCACATAGGCCTGCGATGGCGTGGACGAACTCGCGCAACCATACGCGCCATTCGTTCCCTTGAACGTCCACCAGCAGAACGACGGCGTCGTGCCATTGGCCTGCGCTGGCGTCATCGACTGGCCGTTGAGGATCGAGGTGTCGCCTTCGCCAGTCAGACCGATGTTCTGTTGCTGATAAGCGTAAACAGGCGAGCCGAAATTCAGGCAATCGTTGGCCTGCCAGCGCGTCCAGTAAAGATTGCCGTTGGCCGTGGCGTGTGGGCCGCTCGTCGCATAGTCAGCGGGATTCGGGCTGAAGTAGATCGTGCAGTTCGCGCTCAGATGCAAGTTGACATTGCTAAGCAGTACGATGGGTCCGCCGCAGTACCAGTTGCCGGCTGGCACGACCACGCGACCGCCGCCTGCCGCATTGGCGGCGACGATCGCATTGTTGAATGCGGTGCGCGAATCGAAGGTCGTACCGGTCAGCGACGACGACACCATCTGGTCCGCGCCAGGGCTGGTGGGCGACGCGCTTTGTCCGAGCCACGGAATCGCCGGGCTCCAGGCTGTCGCGGCAACGACCTGGGAGGTAAGCGGCGTCGCGCCATAGGAAGTGACCGCGAAATCCACCGAAGCAAACATCGAAGGCGTGATGTGCTGCAAGGCGTCGATGATCTGCTGGGCCGCGCCCGTGGAGCCCCAGATCGGGTCGACAGGAACCGGCGTTGTGCCTCCCGAAGCGCTAGCTGGCGTATCGACGTTCCCGCCGCAGCCGGGCAGGCCGCCCAGCAAGGTCGCCCCTGCAGTTGCGCCTGCCAATGCCATGAAACTGCGGCGTCCCGGTGAGGCGGGTGTACTGGCTGGCCGGATCGAATTGAAGCGCGTGTCCTTCTTTTGCGTTGTCATGATTGACGCCTTCTGTTTGTCTCGTTGATGGATTTGTTGTTCTTGGCCGTCTGCACGGCGGCCGAAGCAAGCGGCCGGTTTTGGACAAGGATTGTTGTTAGACAAGATATTGCTTGTCAAGCGACATGCGCCAGGTAGTGACCCTGATATGACAACTTGAGAGGCAAAAGACACGCGCAAATGAGAGAAGATCCGTCAGACAAACAGAAGCCTTGAAGCAAAAGATCAAAAAATGCGTATTTTTTACGGATTAATTGAGTGGTCTCAAACTCATGCGGTAAATCGTGGATTCAGAAAATGAATTAAGCGTTACGCATATCCTTAATTAAGAAAAATACGAAGCGTTCATGTTGCTAAAACATCTTTTGGGGTAGTATTCGAGCCTGCTGTAAATAGCCGATTGCGGGGACTTAATGCGTCTCATGGCAGATCGCGCTAATGACGGCAATACGCGCGCAGCAAGGCGGGGCGTGAGCGCGCAAGAAATTGCAAGAAAAGATCAATATCAAATTCCAGGGCGTTCGATCCCATGAAGTTAACGCGCAAAAAGATCGCGATAACCGTTGCGGTTTTAATCGTTGCGCTGGTCGCCATTCAGGCGATTTGGCGACCATTCGGCGGCAAAGGGGCATTCCGCTCTCACGAAGCCGCATTCGATATTCGATATCCCGACGCCATCATCGACAGCGCTGCGCTTTCGCGTTTGCCGCGCGACATGATTCGCGTGCCTTTACTGCACGCCCTACTTACGCGAGATTTCGTCGACTATTACGAATCCAATGCCGCGCGACTGTCGGCGGAAGGCGCGGTGCGCCGTCTTGCCTTCGAGCATGATCTCGACTGGCGCGACGAGCTGATCAAGCGTGTCTTCGACGAACCCTCTCGCGTGCTGCTCTGGCGTTCGCCCGATGGCCGCCTGGGCTATTGGGTCATGACGATGCGCCGCAACGGTCTTGCGAAGCTGATGCAGGCCGTTGGCAATGTTGCGGCGGCGGACACGCAATTGAGCCAGGCGGCCACGCTGTCAGGCGGCGTACCCGTTTATGCGCTCAAACTTGCGGTGGGTCACACGCTGTTGTTCGCCGCGAAGGACGATCGCCTTGTCGTGATGTCGGAGCCCGGCATCCTGCTCGATGCAGACGGCAAGACCATCGGCGATCGCGCCTCGGCGCTCGGCAAAATGCTCGATGACGGTGGCGCGGACGCCCTCCATACTTACCGCCTCAACGACGCTCCCGAAGTCAACGGCCATCGGCTGATCGTCTCGGTCAACTATCTGTCGTTCGGCTATCAAGCCTTCTTCGCTGGCGTGAACGCGTTGCGCTTCGACTTCGCCGCGTCTGGCAAGAATGCCGATCAGACGGACGCCAGCGGCGCATGGAGCACGGCGGCCCTGATCGATCCGGCTCATCTGCCGCAGCACTGGAATAGCACCGATCTCTGGCGCGCGCTTCCCGCCAACGCCGCCGCCTGCGCGAGCTTGCCGGTGGACTGGAACGACGCCGCCGATTTATTCGACAAGCTCGGCGACGGCGAACAGGCTGCCTCGAAGATCGTGCGCGAAAGTTTCGCGGGCCCGGCAGGCGTGTGCTGGTACGCGAAATCGACGCTGGTCGCGCCGGTCTTCGTTGCGCGTCTCAAACCGCAAGCCGTGCAGGACGCCACGCAACTCGCCGCGATCAAGAGCGCGCTGGCAGGCGTGTTCGGCGACGCCATCGGCGCTTACGAGGCGAAGGCGGGCAACGAAGCCGGTTATCGCCGTCTGCCCGTGAAAACGAGCGAGCCATCTGCCGGCGTCACCGTCTGGACGCGTCCGGTCAGCGCGCGCTCGGGCACGGCGCAAAGCGCCGGTTCGTCCTACGCGGCGCAGTTGTCCGCGCCGCGCTACTTCCCGGTCACGCTTGCGCTCGCGCACGGTTACGTGGTGTTCTCGCCCGATGCGCGCCTCGTGGACGACACGCTCGCCGTGCTCGACAAGCGCTATCCGGCCATTGCCGATACGCTCGCGCCGCAGCGCCTCTCGACGACGGTGGTGTCGATCACGCCGGGCACGTCGGCGGCGCTCGTCGAGCGCGAAGCCGGGCGTTCGTTGCCCGCCGATCAGGAAGCCGTGTTCCGCAATGCCGCGCGTACGCATCTGCTGCCGAAGCTGCACGCCGTCGCCAGCTATGCGCCGTTCGCGCTGAGCCTGCCGGATTCGCTGCCCTCGTCGCTGGGCTGGGTGCCGGTCGAATGGCACTTCGAGTCGCGCGCGAGCGCTTCGCCGCGCGGTGATGCGGCGGCGGGGCGGCCGCTCGGCGCGGGTCCGAAAGACACGCAAGACACCGACGCTGCTGCCGCCGCAGGCTCGAACGATCAAGCGGATCAAGCGGATCAAGCCGACCAACCCGGCACGAGCGGCAACTGATCATGCGCCGCCGGTTTTTCTTAAGCAGCGCGGCTGCGCTCGGCATGGTGTTCGCGCGACCCGCGAGCGCACTGATGCCGACCCAGGCCGCGCCCGATCCCGATGCGCTCACGCCCGAGCAATCGGCGATCTTTCGCGCGTGGTTCGTGCGCATCGTCGATCAGCAGATCCGGCGTGGGCCCACGCCGCGCTGGACCCAGCGCGACTGCGCGGGCCTCGTGCGCTTCGCGGCCATGGAAGCGCTGCGCGAGCACGACGCGCGCTGGCTCAAGGCCAACGGCATGAACAGCGCCGCCGACGCGAGCCGCCTGCCGCCCGAACTGCAACTGAGCGAACCGCAGCGCACGCTGGCCAACCGCTGGACCCGCATCGACGGCAGCGTAGGCGCTTATGCGTCGGCCATCACGCTGATCCAGCGCAATAGCCGCTTCGTTTCTCGCGACGTCAATCAGGCGCTGCCGGGCGACCTGTTGTTCTTCGATCAAGGCGACGACCAGCATCTGATGATCTGGCTCGATCGCTACATCGCTTATCACACGGGCACCGTCACGCCGACCGATAGCGGTCTGCGCGCCGTCGCCGTTTCCGATCTGATGCAATGGAAAGATTCCCGCTGGCAGCCGTTCGACGGCAATCCGAACTTCGTCGGTGTGTTTCGTTTCGCGTTTCTGACGCCATGAGTGCCGCCATGCAACGTCTCTTCGCCGCCGTGCTTGCTTTCGTGATGTTCTTCCTGCTGGGAGCGGGCCTCGCGCCCGCCTGGGCCGACGACGACCCCGCGCAGCAGAACATCGACGCCAATCCCACGCTGGGCGCGCCCAACCCGAGCAACTATCAGGAAGTGCAGGGCCAGCCGTTCTTCCTGCTTTCCGATGCGAGCTACGGCAGCAACCAGCTTGCGCAGGTGCGCCTGGAAGCGCCGGGCCGCGAATACCAGTCGGAACTCGAAGGCTATGGCGGCGCGGATATCGTCGTCTACAAGGTGCCGAATCCGCTCGCGTTCCTGAAGGCGCAAAAGAACCTGCATCGGCTGAACATCAAGCCGAACTATCAGGGCGAAGGCCTCGCGAACACGCTCGCGTATCTGTGGGATCGCTGGTTGAGCGACGCGCGCCGTGCCTGGCAGCGCGTGCTGTCGTTCGCGACGCGCAGCAAGGTCACGGAAGCGAAGCCCGAATTCAAGCTCGGCGATCAGGTGAGCGCGCCCACGCACTTCGAACCCGAGTCGCATTTCGCGCCGCTGCGCGGCTACGACCTCGTGACGCGCTTCCGCTATCCGATCTGGAATGCGAAGACGATCCAGCCGCCCAAGGGCGTGAATCTGGAAGGCAGCAGCAGCAACTTCATCGAAGCGTCGACGGGCAACGTGATGATTCCGGTCGGCAAGCTGCCGCCGGGCCTCTATCTCGTCGAGGCGATGATCGGAAACTATCGCGCGCACACGCTGCTGTTCGTTTCCGATACGGTCGCCGTGGTCAAGGCGGCGTCGAGCGGTCTGCTGGTGTGGACCGCGCGCCGCGACAACGGCCAGCCGGTGCCCAACACCGAAGTCAACTGGACCGATGGCGTAGGCGTGCTGCAAAGCGGCTCGACTGGCGCGGACGGCGCGCTCGTGCTCGATCACGTCTCGCCGGAGCGCAGCTATGTGATTGGCAGCGATCCGCAGGGCGGCGTGTTCGTATCGGAAAACTTCTATTACGACAGCGAGATCTACAACACCAAGATTTATTCGGTCACGGATCGGCCGCTCTATCGTCCCGGCGATACGGTGCATGTGAAGTTCATCGGCCGCACTTTCCAGAGCGCGAACCAGTCGAGCGCGCCGGCCGCCGCGCAACTCAAGCTCGACGTGGTCGATCCGAACGGCGCGCCGATTGCGACGCGCAACGTGGATTTCGCATCGGAAACGGGCGGCGAAACCACTTTCACGTTGCCGACCACGGCGCAGGGCGGCGGCTACACGCTGCGCTTCGACTACAACGGCGACACCTATGGCGGCGCGTTCCGCGTGGCCGAATACGTGAAGCCGCACTTCGACGTCAATCTGACGATGGACAAGTCCGACTACGCGACCGGCGACACGCCCAAGGGCAAGATCGCGCTGCGCTATCCGGACGGCAAGCCGGTGAAGAACGGCAAGGTGTCGGTGACGTTGCGCGCGCAGAAAGTGGCGATCGTCGATGGCGAGCTGAACTACTCGGGCTTGTTCCCAGTGAAGCTCGAACAGCAGGAACTCGAAACCGATAGCGACGGCAACGCTACGCTCACGCTGCCCGCCGCGAAGGAGCCGAGCCGCTACGCGCTCACGCTGTTCGCGCAGGACGGCGCGGCGTATCGCGTGCGCGTGACGCGCGAAGTGCTGATCGCGCGCGGCGCGACGCCGTATCGCCTGAGCACGGCGAAGTCGTTCTCGCAGCCGCATGAGAAGGTGACGTTCACGCTTGCGGCGCTCGCCAATAACAACAGCGCGCCGACCGCGCACAAGCCCGCGAAGTGGGAATGGACGCGCCTCGAATCGCAGACCAAAACCGAAGGCACGCTGCCCGCAGCGGGCGCGGATGGACGCGTGAATTTCCCGCTGCAATTCGACGAACCCGGTTCGTACATGCTCTCGGTAAAGGACGATGCGGGCAATCTGCTCGCGGCGGCCAGCCACTGGGTGGCGGGCGACGGCCTCAAGGCGATCCCTGGCAGCGTCGAGATCGTGTTCGACCGCGACCACTATCAGATTGGCGATACGGCCGAGGCGCTCATCACCTTCCCGTACGCCGTGGACGATGCGCTGCTCACGCTTGAGCGTGACAGCGTGGAAGCGCGTGCGCTGCTCACGAAGGGCGCGGACTGGCTGAGCCTCACACGTGTCGCGCCGACGCAATGGAAGGCGCGCATCAAGGTCGATGCGCAATTCGCGCCGAACATGACGTTCTCGGTGCTCTACGTGCATAACGGCGAGTACGTGTTCCAGAACGCGGGCATCGTGGTCGCCAAGCCGTCGATCGACCTGAGCGTGAAGAGCGACAAGGCCGTGTACCAACCCGGCGAGACGGTCACGCTCGACCTCGGCAGCGCGCTGGCCGGCAAGCCCTTGCCCGCGCATCTGACCGTGAGCGTGGTCGACGAAATGGTCTACGTGCTGCAGCCGGAGATCGCGCCGAATATCTCGGACTTCTTCTATCACCCGCGCCGCAACAACGTGCGCACCACCTCCAGCCTGTCGTTCATCACCTACGACCTCGCGTTGTCGGCGATGCGCGGCGCGCCGGGCGGCCCGCAGCGCGGCCAGTACAACGAGCGCGGTGTGAAGGTGCTGGAGCGTCCGCGTCGCGATGACATCGACACGGCCGCATGGCAGGCCGATCTGCAAACCGATGCGAGCGGCCACGCCCGCATGAGCTTCCGCATGCCCGACTCGCTGGCGCGCTGGCGCGTTACCGTGCGCGCGATTTCGGCGGACGGCACGGTCGGCCAGCGCACGTCGTATGTGCGGTCGGACAAGCCGCTCTATCTGAAGTGGAGCGGCCCGGCGAGCTTCCGCAGCGGCGACCAGCCGGTGATCGACATGATTGCCTTCAATCAGGGCAACGCCGATGTCGACGCGCAATGGACCGTCAACGGTGCGGGCCTGTCGGTCGATCGCAAGGTCACGCTCAAGCCGGGCGCGAACTATCTGGCCTTGCCGCGCGTGGCGCTGACGCCGGGTGTCGTCGATGCCGGGCTGCGCGTAAACGGCAAGGACATGGATCGCCTGCAAACTACGGTGAGCCTGGGCGCGCCGGGCTGGCTCGATCTGCGCGAAGTGCCGGTCACGCTCGACACGAATCCCAAGCCGCTTGCGCTCGCGCCCGATGCGCAGGACGTGCGTGTGCGGCTGGTGGCGAACGGCACCAGCCAGTTCGCGCGCGTCGCCGACGATCTGATCGAGTATCCGTACGGTTGCGCTGAGCAAACGTCGAGCCGCCTGATTCCGCTCGCGCTCGCTCACGACGTGCTGGACGGCGCGGGCTCGCAGAGCACCACGCAGGGTATCGAGGCGCGTCTGCGCAACCAGCGCCAGCGTCTCGCGCTGCTCGCGGGCATCAACGGCGCATTCGGCTGGTGGGGCGACACCACGGGCGGTAGCGCGTTCATCACGGCTTACGCGTATTACGCGGACTGGCTAGCGAGCCGCAGCCTCGGCATTACGCTGCCGGACAGCAACTGGCAGCACGCGCTCGACGTCTATCGCGACGAAGGCGCGAAAGAGCCGCTGCTGCATCGCGCGCTGGCGCTGTGGCTGCTCCAGCAGATGGGGCTGCCGGTCGCGACGCCGGTGTCGGGCGTAGCGGGGCAACTCGCGCAGCAGACATCGACGATGTTCGATCAGGACGTGAAGGCCTCGCGCGATAACTACGGCGTCGAAGATAGCCTGGTGTTCGCCGCGCCCGATTCGCCGCGCGGTCTGCAAGTGGCGGCGATCTTGACGGCCTGGACAGCGCACGCTACCAACGCAAGCTTGCCCGAAGGCTTCGAAGCGCTCGCTGCGCGCGCCCGTGCCTCGCTGATGACGAATCCCACGCCGCTGATCCAGGCCCTGCTGGCGATGGCGGGCGACGCGGGCACGCCGGTCGATGCAAACGCCGTGCTGTCGCAAAGCAGCGCGTCGTATCCGACTGTCGATCGCGCGCTGACGCTGCTGTGGCTGCGCAAAGCGATGGCCGGTTCGCGCAACGGCGACGTAGCCCAACCGCTGCCGACGCTGCAAGGCGCAGGCTGGACGCGCACCACCACGCCCACCGGCGCGAGCCTCTGGAAGTGGACGGGCACGCAACTGCCGACTTCGCTCGACGTGGGCGCGACGCGTCCGGACGTTGCCGCGCTGGTGTCGTATCGCAGCCGCGCAGTCCAGGCGAGCCGCTTGCCGGTGAAGATCGAGCGCGCGTTCTATCGACTCGATCCCATCGCGCCGAAAACCGATGCCGACAAAGCCGAAGGCCACTTCACCTTCGAAGCGCATCGCGTCAAAGCGGGCGATGCAATCGACAGCAACGCGCTCTATGTCGACGAAGTCACGCTCACGCCGCAGGACAAATCGGCGCTGCATTACGGGCTGCTCGATGTGCCGCTGCCGCCGGGCGGCTCGGTCGAGGCCACGAGCTGGGGTGTCAGCATCGACGGCCTGCCGGACGCTGCCAAGGGCGCAAGCGGGCCACAGCCGTTCGCGCGCGCGGCCAGCTACGAAATGGGCGATCTGAGTTATCACCAGCCCGTGCCGCTGCTCGACCGTCCGGTGGCGCTGCGCCAGCTCGTGCGCTTCGCGTTGCCGGGCACCTTCACGATGCCGCCGGCGCGCTACTTCCGCATGTATCAGCCGGAGCAGAAGGCGTACGAAGGCGGTCGCAGCGACCACATGGTCACGCTGAGCATCGAGTGAGGTCGAAGTGAGAGCGCGCATCTTCCGGAAAGCGGGCGTGCAGGCCGTGGCGTGGCTGCTTGCGCTGGTGTGCGCAAGCGCGGCCGCGAGCGCGTCTGCCGCGCCGTCGACGTTGCGCTTTGCGTGGCTGCGCGACGGCAACGCGCGCCTGTGGACGTTCGACGCCAACGAAGCGCTCACGCCCGGCGCACCTGGTCCCGGCGAAGCGTTGCCGGCGACGCTCGACACGCAGCTCGGCAGTGTGTGGAAGCTGTTCGTCTACGCCTATCTCGTCGACCGGCAGATTTCCGCGCCCGACTATCAATGCGAAGGCGGCGACCGCGAAGAGGTGTACTGCTGCATGACGGGCGGTCACATCGACCGTGAGCGCGCGCTGGTGCAATCATGCGGACTCTTTTTCGAGCCGCATCGGCTGCAACTGGATCCGGCGGGCTGGCGGCAATACTGGCGTGCGCGCAAAGCGCCGGGCTGGCTGCAGGATCTCTACGCGCTGAAGCCTGACAAGCGCGTGCGCGTGGACGACCTGCTCGCAGCCTTGCTGGCGATTCCGGCGCGCGCCCGCGACGAGACCGGCAATACGCTGGTTTCGGTCGTCACGAGCGGGCGCGGCGAGGGCACGGTGTCGCTCTACGGCAGCCTGCTGCGCGCCAAGACCTGGACCATGCCCGATCCCTCGAACGCAGGCGGCTACGAAGGCGGCGCGGCGGGCTGGCTTGCCGATGGCACGCCGGTCTGGATGGGCGGGCGCGGCGGCAGCGTGCGCGTGCTGGCGGCGGCTGCGCCGCGCATCGCGCCGCTCGTGGCGCAAAGCGCGGTGGCGGATGATCGCGCGTGCGTGAGCGTCGAATTCTTTTCCCGATATCCGATACGAAACGTCTTCGATACACGCGCGGGCGGGCGTCCGGCGCAGCCGGGTCTGCTCGACGGCGCGTTCAGCGTGGCGTTCGAAAACGGCAATTCGCTGCCGATCGACAGTCATGGCGACATGCGCCTCGATCGCGACGACGATGGCCGTCTGCACATCGTCGGACGCTTCGGCATGAACGATTACATCGCGCGTGTGGTCGAGCGTGAAGGCGACACGGCGCAGCCGCAAGCAGCGCGTGCGCTGGCCGTGGCGGCGCGCAGCTATCTGGTGCAGAACGCGGGGCGCGAGCGCGGCTGCTACGAAATCGACGACAGCAGCCGCGCGCAGCGCGTCTTGCCGCGGCCGCCGCGCGCCGCGTCGCGTAACGCCGCCGATTTCACCGACGGCCTCGTGCTCGCCGGCGTGCCCGTGCAGTTCCATCACGACAAGGCCGCCGCGGGGCAGATGAGCTGGCTCGATGCCAAGGCCGCAGCGCAGCGCGGACTCGCCTTCGACGCCATCCTCGCGCGCACCTGGCCGCAGGCTACGCTCACCTCGTTTGCCAGCCCGCTCGCGGGCGACTGCGAGCCGGTTGTGGGTGCGCGCGAGTGGCTGGGACGCGAGGCGCCGCTTTGGGCGCGCCGTCTCGCGAGCGAGCCAGGTTATGAGGAACCCGAACTACCGGCGGTGTGCGAAGTGACTTCGGGCCGCCCTTATGCGGACGCCGGGCGCAACCGCGTCTATATCCGCCGCCTGCGCTCCGATGACGACCGCATCGCGCTGACGCACGAATATCTGCATCTGGCATTCGCGCATCATCCGCGCGGCCTGGACGAGACGTTCATCGAGCAGACCGCGCGCAAGCTGATTCTCACAGGAAGTTGAATGACGATGAAACCGTTCGCGCACGTCTGCGTTCTTGCCGCCTCGCTGACCTGTCTCTGTGCGATGACGCTCGCCAGCGGCAGCGCCGTGGCAGCCGGCGATGCCTCGCCCGATTCCGGCGGCGGCACGCTCGCGCGCATGACCGGCGCGTTCAACGGCTGGCGGCATAGCGGCCTCACCAACGAAGGCGAGCAATACGTCGCGGCTTACCCGCGCCCGCCCGTCGATCGAGGCGCACAACGATTCCGCACGCTGATCGAAGGGCAGTTGAAGCATGTCGATGTGCATGCGCGCAAGCCGCCCACGCTCGTCATCAATGGCAACGCCACGCCGCTTTACACCGACGAACAAGGCTGGTTCGCGCGTCCGTGGGCATTCGGCGCGGGCTCGAACAGTGTCGAGATCATTTCGCCCGACGGCACGAAGCATCAGCGCATGCAGTTTTACGAGGCGGATCGCACCAAGCCGCAGGCTAAATTGCGCGCGATCGTGACGTGGGACGATCCGCATGCGCAGGTCGATCTGCACGTCATCACGCCGGATGGGCTGCACGCGTATTTCGACAATCCGATCCTCGAAGACGGCAGCGGTTTTGACGTCGATTCCGTCGATGGTGCGGGTCCGGGGATTTTTTCATCGGCGGCGCCTGAACACGGAACCTGGCTATTCTTCCTGAATTACTGGGGCAATTTCGATTCGACCGGCTATAACTTCGACGCGCACGCCCACGACCGCGACGTCATCACCGCCACGCTCACGCTGGTGTTCAACGAGAACACGCCGAATGAGCGCCGCGAGACGCGCGTGGTGCCGCTGCGCAAGATCGGCGATCTCTTGCTCGTGAAAAGCGAGCGGCTTTAAGACGCGCAACGGCAAACAGACTCACTAACAAGCGTACGAACATGAATGCGATCCGGCTTACCCATCGTCCCGCGCACCGCTTTCTGGCCGCCGCCGCGCTGGCTTTCTGCGCGTGCGCTGCGCAGGCCGACACCATCGACTTCACCGCGCCGCTGAACGGCTGGCGCAATTCGGCGGGCGACGAAGCGCGCTATACGCAGGATGTCCACTATCCCGCCGTGGCGGTGAGCACGCCCGAAGGGCAAAGCTTGAATGCGCTGATCGCCGGGCAGATCAAATCGGCGCCGAAGGCGAAGGCGGGGACGTCGGTGGGCACGCTGGTGGTGAACGGCACGCCGATGCCGCAGCGTATCGAAGAAGACGGCACATTTTCACGGCCTTTCGCGTTCGGCTCGGGCAGTAACGGCGTGGAACTGCGCACCAGGGACGGCACGCGAAAACGCGTGCAGTTCTACGAAGCCTACGCGAACAAGACGCACCCGCGCTTGCGTATCGTGCTCGCCTGGGACACCGATGGCACCGATCTCGACCTGCATGTGGTCTCGCCCGATGGCGTGCACACGTGGTACGGGGATCGCGTTGCGCCCAACGGCGGCGCGCTCGATGTGGACGTGACGACGGGCTACGGCCCGGAGATCTATTCGAGCGCCGCGCCGCTGCACGGCACTTATCTGGTCTACGTGAACTACTACGGCCAGGGCAATAGCGGCGCGGACATGACGGTGGCACAGGTCACCATCATCACCGACGAAGGCACGCCCAACGAAAAGAGCGAGACGATCCGCGCGCCGATGCGCAAGGCGGGAGAATTGACGCTCGTGAAACGCTTCACGATTCCTTGATCGTTCGTGATGCGTTTACGCACGGGGTTTAATCCGGCATCCTGAATAAATCGTTGAGCTGGTTGCCGGGGGCTGCGTTGAGGAAGCCATCGAAACGGCCTTCGCGCAGCGTTTCCACGGCGCTGATGAAACCACCCCATGCGGCGCGGGCCAGTGCGCCGCCCACGCTGATGCGCCGCACGCCCAGCGCCGCGAGTTCCTGCACCGTGAACGCCGACACCGATCCCACCAGCACGTTCACCGGCTTCGGCGCGACCGCCGCGACGACCGCGGCGATCTGCTCGCGCGTATTCAGGCCCGGTGCGTAGAGACAATCCGCGCCCGCATCTGCATACGCTTTCAGACGCGCAATCGCATCGTCGAGATCGGGCATGCCGACGATGAAGTTTTCCGCGCGGCCGATCAGCAGCGTGTCGCCGCCGCGTGCATCGATCGCGCTGCGCGCCGCCTTGATCCGTTCGACTGACACATGCACCGGACGCAGCGGCGCGTCGGCGTCGCCGGTCGAGTCCTCGATGGAGAGGCCCGCGATGCCGGTATCGACGGCGAGTCCCACGCTCTCGGCCACGGCCGCTGCATCGTCGCCGAAGCCGCTTTCGAAGTCGGCATTGACGGGCAGATCGGTGGCCGCGACGATCTCGCGCAGATGCGCGAGCACCGCATCGCGCGAGACGTGGTTGTCCGCCAGTCCGTGCGACCACGCGAAGCCCGAACTGGTAGTGGCGAGCGCCTTGAAGCCCGCGCTTGCGAGGTAGCGGGCGCTGCCTGCGTCCCACGGATTCGGCAATACGAAGCAGCCCGAAGCATGCAGGGCGCGGAACGCGGCGCGTTTTTCCGCGACGCTGCGTGGCGAAGAGGGCATGGCGTGTCTCCTGAAAGTGTTCTGCGGATGGGTGTGCGAATGTTCGAGAAGCATGAAGCGCGCCGAGCATTGTGCGCCTGTGCGCGCCGCCGCGCTCTGGCCGTGCGCGTGCGGTGACAGCGGCGTTTTCAGGCCGCCGCGCCGCTGCCGCTAGAATAGGCGCTCTTCACACCTCGACTCGTTTGTCCCGATGGCCAAAACCCCCGCACCGAAAATCACGCCGCCGCGCATGTCCGATGTCGCCAGCCTCGCAGGCGTATCGAAGATGACGGTCTCGCGCGTGCTGGCGGGCCGCAGCGCCTCGGAAGCGACGCGCGCACGCGTGCAGCGCGCCATCGACGAACTGGGTTATGTCGCGGATGCGGCGGCGGGCGCGCTGTCGTCGGGGCGCTCGTCGTTCGTTGCGGTGCTGGTGCCGTCGATGTCGAGTTCGAACTTCTCGGACACCGTGGCCGGTCTCACCGCCGTGCTGGAGGCGCAAGGGCTCGAACTGCTGATCGGCGATACCGATTATTCGCTCGACCGCGAGGAGCGCCTCGTGCGCCAGATGCTGCGCCATCAGCCGCGCTGCATCGCGCTCACCGGTTCGCAACATACCGAGGCCACGCGCACGCTGCTCGCGCGCTCCGGCGTGCCGGTGGTCGAAATGTGGGACCAGCCCGCGCATCCCATCGATATGTCGGTGGGCTTTTCGAACGTCAGCGCCGCGCGCGAAATGGTGCGTTATCTGGCCGGCAAAGGGCATAAGCGCATCGGCTTCATCGGCGGGGCGAGCGAGCTGGACTGGCGCGGCCTCGACCGACTCAAGGGCTACCAGATGGAGATCAAGGCGCTCGGTCTGGGCGAGCCGCGCGTGGTGCGCCTGGGCGATTCGCCGGGCACCATGAGCCACGGCGCGCCGGCCATGACCGAAATGCTCGAACGCTGGCCGGACACCGATGCCGTGATGTGCGTGAGCGACATGTCGGCGTTTGGCGCGATCATGGCGTGTCAGCGGCGCGGCATGACGGTGCCGGGCGATATCGCCGTGGCGGGCTTCGGCAACTTCGAGATCGCGGCCTGCTGCCATCCGACCATCACGACGGTTTCCGTCGATGCGTACGGGATCGGGCGTCGCGCGGGCGACGCGCTGCTGGCGGCGCTTGCCGACGAGGAAGACGAGCGCGCGACCCACCCACGCCGCACTGTGAAGACGCGCATTCAGTACAGCGTGGTCGAGCGCGAAAGCGCCTGAGATTGCGCCTTTCTTTCTCCACTTTTCGATTGCCTTTCCGATGCGGGGGTTGCCCTGGCTGCGCCAGGTTTTTGCATCGTGCTAGTCTTAATGTGTTATCGGTAACATAAACCGGTCGCACAGGAGACATGCAACATGGCACACACGCCTGCCCGCCGTCTGCGCAGCCAGGAATGGTTCGACGATCCGTCGCACGCGGACATGACCGCGCTCTACGTCGAGCGCTTCATGAACTACGGCCTCACGCGCGAGGAACTGCAGTCCGGGCGGCCGATTATCGGCATCGCGCAGACGGGCAGCGATCTTGCGCCCTGCAACCGCCATCACATCGCGCTCGCCGAGCGCGTAAAAGCGGGCATACGCGACGCAGGCGGCATTCCGATGGAGTTTCCCGTGCATCCGCTCGCGGAGCAGAGCCGCCGCCCGACGGCCGCGCTCGACCGCAATCTCGCCTATCTGGGCCTCGTGGAAATCCTGCACGGCTTTCCGCTCGACGGCGTGGTGCTGACCACCGGCTGCGACAAGACCACGCCCGCCTGCCTGATGGCGGCGGCCACCGTCGATCTGCCCGCCATCGTGCTGTCGGGCGGCCCGATGCTCGATGGCTGGTACGAGGGCAAGCGCGTGGGTTCGGGCACGGTGATCTGGCACGCGCGCAATCTGCTGGCGGCGGGCGAAATCGACTACGAAGGCTTTATGGCGCTGACCACCGCGTCTTCGCCGTCGATCGGGCACTGCAACACCATGGGCACGGCATTGTCGATGAACTGCCTCGCTGAGGCGCTGGGGATGTCGCTGCCGGGCTGTGCGAGCATTCCCGCCGCGTATCGCGAGCGTGGCCAGATGGCCTACGTCACGGGCAAGCGCAGCGTCGATCTCGTACGCGACGACGTGCGCCCGTCGCGCATCATGACGCGCGAGGCGTTCAAAAATGCCATCGTGGTGGCCTCGGCGCTGGGTGCGTCGACCAATTGCCCGCCGCACTTGATCGCCATTGCGCGCCATATGGGGGTGGACCTCACACTCGAAGACTGGCAGCACTACGGCGAGTCGGTGCCGCTGCTCGCGAACACGATGCCGGCCGGCGAATATCTGGGCGAGAGTTTCCATCGCGCGGGCGGCGTGCCGGCCGTGCTGCGCGAGCTCGACCGCGCGGGTCTCGTGCGACGCGAATGCGCGACCGTTTCAGGCCGCACGATTGGCGAGATTGCGGACGCCGCGCCCATTGCCGACCGCGACGTGATCCGCACCTGCGATGCGCCGCTGATGTATGGCGCGGGCTTCATCGTGCTCTCGGGCAACTTCTTTGACAGCGCGATCATGAAGATGTCGGTGGTGGGCGAGGCGTTTCGCAAGACCTATTTGAGCGAGCCCGGCGCGGAAAACGTGTTCGAGGCCCGCGCCATTGTGTTCGACGGGCCCGAGGATTACCGCGCGCGCATCAACGACCCGGCGCTCAATATCGACGAACGCTGCATGCTGGTGATTCGCGGCTGCGGCACGGTCGGCTATCCGGGCAGCGCCGAGGTGGTGAACATGGCGCCGCCGGCGGAAATGATCAAGCGCGGTGTGGATTCACTGCCGTGCATGGGCGACGGGCGGCAGAGCGGGACGTCGGCGAGTCCTTCGATTCTCAACATGTCGCCGGAAGCCGCCGTGGGCGGTGGATTGGCGCTGCTGCGCACGGGCGATCGCATCAAGGTCGATCTCAATGCGCGACGCGTCGAACTGCTGATCGATGCTGCGGAACTGGAAAGCCGCCGCGCGCACGCCGAGTTTGCCGCACCGCCTTCGCAGACGCCGTGGCAGGAGCTTTACCGGAAAACCGTGGGCCAGCTTTCGACCGGCGGCTGTCTGGAGCCGGCGACGCTCTATCTGCGGGTGATCGAGGAGCGGGGAGAGCCGCGGCACTCGCATTAGCGGCGACTCAAAGCGTTTTACCGATGCGGTGAGCCATCTCCACGACCGCGATGGCAATGCGCTTTTCGCGGCGTGCGTCGATGCGTTCGAGCGGCAGGCTGGTGCTGACCGCCACACGCTTGCCCAAGGCCGTTACGCCCACAAACGCCGCGAAGCACGTGAGGCCCGCGGTGACTTCCTCGCGTTCGTGAGCGAGGCCGGAGCGACGGATCGCGGCAAGCGCTTCGAGTAAATCCGGACGCCGCGTAATGGTGTGGCTCGTCACCGCGGCAAGCTGCTTCGGCAGCACTTTCGATACTTCGTCATCCGAAAGACTGGCGAGCAGCGCCTTGCCCAGCGCGCAACAATGCGCGGGCAGACGCGAACCGAGATCGGAAATCAGCCGCACGGGCCGCGCGGGATCCTCGCGCGCGATATAGACCACTTCCGCGCCGTCGAGTACCGCAAGCTGCACGACCTCGTTGTGCGCGGCGATGAAGCTTGCCGCTTCGTGCCGGAAGGCCTCGTGCAAGCGATCATGACGTACATAGGCGCTGCCCAGTTCGAACAACGTTACGCCGACGATATAGCCGTCCGCGCGTTTTTCGATCCAGCGCCGACGCTCCAGCGAATCGAGCATCAGATACAGCGTGCTGCGCGACAGGCCGGTTTGCTCCGCGATGATGGCGGCGCGCACGGGCGCCTGCGCGTGCGCGAGCAGATCGAGAATGTCGTGAATGCGCTTGAGCGCGGGCACTTCGTAGGCGGTGGACATGATCGGTCGGTCGAATCAGCTTCCAACAGGCTGGAAATACTAGCACCAGGTTGGACAGCATGCCGACCGGTCATGCACGACGCGGTGCCCGAAACGGCGCTTAGCGGTTGCCGTCGAGCAGGTCGTTGAGCAGTTCGTCGAACGCCGCCTGGGCGTCTTCGAGTTCCTGCAAGGCGGCGTCGAAAGTCTGCAGCGCGAACTGCGAGGGGCGCCCTTCGCCTTCGGGCGGGAATTGCGTCTGCAGGGACGTGAATGCCGACTTGACGCGCTGCGTTGCGGTCAGCACGCGGTCCATGGCGGCTGCTTCTTCGGCTCGTGCCTGTTCTGGTGTCATCGAAAGCTCCGGTTTGAAATGTAGTAGGGGCGGCGCCGCGTGGCCTGGTTCAAGGCAGCGGCAATCCACCCTCGGATTTGACTTCGCGCAGCGACAGTGCCGACTCCACCGACGTCACGCCTGGCAGGCTGCGCAACTCGTCGCGCATGAAGGTGCCGTAGTCGTCGAGATCGCGCGCGACGATCATCAAAATATAGTCGGCCGTGCCGGCAACGTTATGGCACGAAAGAATTCGCTCGATCGCGCAGACTTCGCGTTCGAAGCGATCCGCGAGTGCGCGGTCGTGCACGGCGAAGCGCACCGATACATAAGCGACCACGCCGTAGCCGAGTGCGCGGCGCGAGAGCATCGCGCGGTAACGCTCGATATAGCCGTCCTGCTCCAGCCGCTTGAGGCGGCGTGCGCAGGGCGTTTCGCTCAATCCGACCGTTTCCGCGAGCCGCGCATTGGGCATCCGGCCATCGGCCTGCAAGGCGCCGAGAATGGCGCGATCGAGTTTGTCGAGGTCGCTCATATTCTGCTGAGTGCTTTTCCTGTTCGGACGCCGATATTTTAGGTGATTCCGCTATGTATGATGGATGGGGTCACAAAATACGCCAGAAATCGCTCCAGCTTTAGCGGCAACATAGAGCCTCTTCCAGCCGAGGCCATCATGATTTCCGCCCACCTGATGTTGATGTTCATCGCCGCCCTGATTGTCGTTTGCGCACTGCCTGGGGCGGATATGGCGCTGGTGATGCAAACCAGCATGAGCCGTGGCGCGCGGCGTGGCTTTGCGGCGGCCTGCGGGCTTGGGCTGGCGCGCGCAACGCATGTCACCTTGTCTGCGTGCGGACTTGCGGCGCTGCTGCATAACGCGCCCTGGCTCTATGAAGTCGTGCGCTACGCGGGCGCGCTCTACCTCACGTATGTTGCCGTGCAGATTTTTCGTGCGCCGGTGTTTGCATTGCCCGAGGAGGCCGCAGTTGCCCAGCAGCGCCCGCTGCGCGCTGACTTCTTCAAGGGCTTGCTGACGAATCTGCTGAACCCGAAGGCGCTGTTGTTCTGCTCGGTGCTGCTGCCGCAGTTCATTCGCCCTGAGCAGGGTTCGGTCTGGCTGCAAGTGATCGAGCTGGGTATCGTGCTCGTGATCGTCTGCGCGCTGTTCGACGTCATCTACGTGCTGGGTGCGGCGCGCATCGCGGTCTGGCTGCGCCGCAGTCCGATTGCGCAAACGGTGCAGAAGTGGGCGTTCTCTTCCGCGCTGATCGGTTTCGCGGTGCGCCTGTCGCTCGACTGAGCGATTCGTCTCGCACCGCGTTCTCTCTGATGGCGGACCCGGGCGCGAAGCCTCAGGTCCGCTGCATCCCTACGCGGCCAGGTGCTTAGCGGCCGCCCAGATAGTCGAGCTTGCCGAGTTCCACGCCGTTATGGCGCAGGATGTCGTAAGCCGTCGTCACGTGGAAGTAGAAGTTGGGCAGCACGAAAGCCAGCAGGTAGCTTTGGCCCGTGAATTCGATCGGACCCGAGCGCATCTTCAGCGTGATGCTCTTGTCTTCCGTACCGTCGATCTGCTCGGGCTTGAACGTGTTCAGATAGTCGATCGTCTTCTGGATACGCGTGTGCAGGTCGTCGAAACTCACTTCCACGTCGTCGAACTTCGGCGCATCCACCCCTGCGAGCCGCGCAGCGCAACCCTTGGCCGTATCCGTGGCGATATGAATCTGGCGCGCGAGCGGCAGCATGTCGGGGAAAAGCCGTGCGCCGGTGAACACCGCAGGGTCGATCTGCTTCTCGGCCGCATGTGCCTGCGCCTTGCCAATGATGGTCTGCAGGTTGGCGAGACCGCGCACGAGCACGGGCACCGAGGCTTGATACATGGTGATGGACATGGGGATTCCTCGTTTCCTTTAATGGGCGCGCTGGCTCCGGTGCGGAGCTGAGCGGGCGAGCCATTATGCGCCAACGGTTTTACCGCCGCCATTGGCCGAACGGCCGATCTTGCGCGCGTCGATGTGGGTCTGCTTTAATCGGCTGAACCTCCTGCTGGCTGGCAAGCGTGAAAACCGTGTTAAAGAAACGTAGTCACCACGTATTTATTGTGGATGCCGAAATAAAATTTCTGTGCTGATCCACATGTTTAGCAGCCAGGTCATTCTGTGCATTGCTATCGGGGGCGGTCGCACGCTTCGTATGCAATCTCTGGCGCTGCGGTTCGCATCGGCGTGATGGAGCAGCGCGCACCGCGCAGCGGCCTGGCGCAGTTTCACCACAGCAAAATTCGAATGTGTTTTAATTAGCCAGCATTGACCATCCATTCAGCATCGTACGGCAGCGTACGGTGCACTTACCATGAACGCAAAATTGGCAGAAAACTGTCCGACCGTGCGTAGCATGGCAAAAGGTGCGGCACGCCAAAAGGCGCCGCACGCGCTGGGTGCAGCGCTGCACGGTGTGCTGCTGGCGCTCGCTGTCGGCGGGGCGGTGTGCAGCGCGCCTGTCTGGGCGCAGGATCCGCGACTGCTTGACGCACGCGTGACGCAGGAGTCGGTGGCCGAGACGATCTGCCGGCCGGGTTACGCCGATACCGTGGCGCCATCATTCGACGCGGCGATGGCGCAGAAAGACCGCCTGCTTTCGGCGCGCGGTATCGATGCCGAAGACGGCATCACCTATGCGCTCGACCGTCACGTGCCGATCGTGCTCGGTGGCTCGCCGGATGCGCAGGCGAATTTCGATCTGCTGCCCTGGGGCGGTCATGCGGGAGAGCGTCGCAAGTCGCTGCTCACCGTGCGGCTCAAGCGCTGCGTCTGTGCGGGCCGCATTTCGCTTGCCCAGGCTCAGGCGACGATCGCGGGCAACTGGTCGCGTCAATACGACCAGCTCACGCGCATGCAATGCGGCAGCGATATCGGCGACACCACATCTGCGAGTCGCGATGAAGGTCCTTGAAACGGGCGAATGAAGCCGGCCCTTTTTCCACCGTTCCAATCGTTTTGCCGGCTCCTGCGCATCATGGGCACGCGCGTTGCGGAAATTTGCGCGGCTCCGGGTAATCCACCGAAACTCGACAATATGACGCAGTGCGCGTGCAGCAAAATCGGTCTACTCTGACGTATATCAATAAGAAGGAGTGAGCGAAATGCTAGCGTCCGGTCTCTCGATATTCGTCCTGATTTCCGTGTCTTTGCTCGGCCAGTCGTGCCTGATGCGCGCAAAGGCGCGTGCGAGCCTGCAACCCGTGCGCGTTCGGTCAGACCGTGCGCGCCACTACCGGTAGACCGATATGCACCTGACTGTCTGGAATGTCCCCGAAACCTGCAGCGAGCAGGAAGTGCACGATTTTTTCAAGCGCGAACTCGGACACTACGCCAAGGGAGTCAAGGTGTATGACGCAGGCACGCCCAACGCGCACGCCGATCTCGAACTCGATTCGGAAGTGCCCTATGTGGGCGAAGCCGTCGCCCGCGAATTGCAGAGCCGGCGGCTTGCCGGCGTGGCGCTGCGCGTGAGCGCGCCGCCCTTCGATAGCGAAGAGCCTGAAGTGCGCCGTCCCGCCTGAGTTGTTTATACCGATGTCGCCTTCGCGTGCGGCATCGGAGTATCGGGCGTGTACGGCAGCGCCCGCTTATGCCGGGTCGCCTCGTAATAGCGCAGGATCGTTGCGCAGGCGTGATCGCTTACCGGCTTACCCTCCAGAAAATCGTCGATTTCCTCGTAGCTGACACCATAAGCGTCCTCATCGGGCCGTTGCGGGCGCAGCGTTTCGAGGTCGGCGGTCGGCGTTTTTTCCACCAGACGCTGCGGCACGCCCAGATGACGCGCCAGCGCGCGCACGCGCCGCTTCGTCAATCCCGCCAACGGCAGCACATCCGCGCCGCCATCGCCGAACTTCGTAAAGAAACCCATCAACGATTCAGCCGCGTGGTCGGTGCCGATCACGAGGCCGGCCCGTGCGCCCGCCACGGCGTATTGCGCAATCATCCGCTCGCGCGCCTTGATGTTGCCGAGCACGAAGTCCTGCTGTGCCGCGTCTTCGAACCTCAAACCGCCCGCCGTGAGCGAGGCGAGCATTGCGTCGGCGGCCGGGGCAATATCGGCGCTCAATATTTCGTCCGGCTGGATGAAGCCGAGGGCCGCCGCGGCGTCTTCCTCGTCGCGTTGGGTGCGGTAGGGCAGGCGCATGGCGATGAAGCGCGCATCGCGGCCTTGCTCGCGCAGTGCTTCGACGGCCAGTTGCGCGAGACGCCCTGCCGTCGTCGAATCCACGCCGCCACTGATGCCGAGCACGAGGGCGCGCAGACCGCTCGCGCGCAGGCTGTCGGCGAGAAAGGCGACGCGCCGGTCGATTTCGTCGGTCGGGTAAAACGATGTGGCGACGCCCAGTTCGGCGGCGATGGCTTGCTGGCTGTCGGACTTCGATGCGGATGCTTCACTCATGAATGGGCTCGCTCGATGGGGCTTGTCGGGTCACGCTGCGGCTAATCGGCGGCTTGAATACGATGTCTGGTCTAATGTCGGATGATCCGGGCGCGCGAATTGCAGTGCGCCCGATATCAGACAAACGCATAAACAGCCGGATTCACGATGAACGATTTTTCCTCGCGCGGCGCTCAGGCAAGCGTGAACGGAGGTGTCCGGGGCGACACCGCGAAGTCTCATTATCAAGGCACGAGGCGAGTGCTGCAGTGCGCACGGCTTGCGGCGCTGTGCGCGGTGGCCTGGTGCGCAAGCGCAAGTGCAAACGCAAGCGCTGCGGATACTGCGCCGGCTTCGGGTGCGCATGCAGGTTCCGGGACGGTGCAGGCGGCAACAGGCGCTTCGGCCGTCAAAGCGAAACCGTCATCGGCGGCCACGACGGCATCCGCCGCGGTCGCGGCCTCTGGCGCAGCAGCGCCGAAACAGGCGTCGCCAGTGCAAGTGGCCTCTGCTGCGTCGGCGGCATCGGCGGCATCGGCGGCTTCGCCGGCTTCCGCCGCTTCAACGGCCACGGCCTCGGCGCCGGTCGCCGCGTCAGGTCCCGCGCCGCTCACGTTGCCGGAGCATCCCAGACTCACGCCCGAACAGGCCGCTGACGAAACCCGTCACGCGCTGGCGATGCGCGAAACCTTCGCGCGCAACGTGACGCGCCGCCTGCGTGTGCCGCTTGCCGATCAGCGCGCGTACGGCCAGCGCCTGCAAGCCGCGCTCGACGCCAAGGATCTTGGCGCGCTGGCGGGTGAGTACGTGATCCTCGTGGACCGCAGCGCGAATGTGCAGGCGCTCTTTATCTATTTCCGCGCGATGCCGGGCGAAACGTGGCAGATGATCGGCGCTTCACCGGTCGCAACGGGGCGGCCCGGCGAATTCGATCACTTTTTGACACCGCTCGGCGTGTTCGAACACACGCCGTCGAACATGGACTTCCGCGCGGAAGGCACGATGAACGAGAACAATATTCGCGGCTACGGCAAGCGCGATATGCGTATCTACGATTTCGGCTGGGTCGATGGCGAGCGCGGCTGGGGCAAGGGCGGTTACTCGCCGATGCGTTTCCAGATGCATGCGACCGATCCCGACCGGCTGGAGCCGCTGCTCGGCATCCGCCATTCGAAGGGATGCGTGCGCATTCCCGCCTCGCTCAACGCGTTCATCGACCACAACGGCATCATCGACGCCGAATATCAGGCGCTGGTCGATTCGGGCAAATCGCTGTGGGTGCTGCACTCGAATCGCGAAATCTCGCCGTGGGCGGGGCGCTTTATCGTCGTGATCGATTCGGCGCGCAAGACGCGGCCCGCCTGGGCGCCCGCGCCGGGCAGCCAGGCGCGGGCGAAACTGCCCAAGGGCGGCGATACGGCCGATTGACGATTGATGGGCGCGACGCGATTAGCCGCGCCGCGCAAGCAGCACGCCCGCGAGCGCGACGCCGAAGCCCGCGATCTGGACCGGCGTAAGCGTTTCCCGGAACAGCAGCCAGCTTTCCAGCGCGGCCAGCGGCGGCGCGAGGAACAGCAGCGCGGTGGCGCGGGCCGCATCGCCGTGACGCACCATCCAGACGAGCAGCGTCACGCCCGCGCCGGACAGCATGGCGATACCCCAGCCGAGCGAAATCCACAGCGTCGTCGATGCAATCCAGCGATGTTCACCCAGGGCGAGCGCAAGCAGCGCCGCAACGATCGCCGCGCCAGCGTTCTGCACGGCGCTCGCGCTGCGGATGTCGGCCTGTGCAAGCGAAGTTTTCTGATACAGCGTGCCCGCCGTGATCGCGCCGATCGACAGCACTGACACGAGCACGACGATGAGCGGGCTGACGTGTGCGCCGCTGGCGAACGAGGCGCCCGTGCTCGCGCGCAGCTTTGGCGTCAGCACGAGCACGACGCCCGCGAGACCGAGCGCCATGCCTTGCCAGCGCCGCAGCGAAATACGCTCGCCGAACATCGGCGCGGCGAGCGCAGCGGTCAGGAGCGGCTGGAGCGCGCCGAGCAGCGCCATGACGCCCGCGCTCAAGCCCTGCGCCACGGCCCAGTAACCCGCGCCCAGATACACCCCTTGCAGCAGCGCGCCCGCGAAAAGATGCTTGCCGATTTCGCGTCCGCGCGGCCAGGGCGCGCGCATCGCCACCGCGACGCAGGTGAACAGCAGCGCCGTGCCGCCGAAACGCGCGAGCAAAAACAGATTGGGATCGGCATAGGGCGCGATGGCGCGGGCGACGACAAAACCGGTCGACCACAAAAAGACGAAGAGCGTGGGCGTGAGCGCGGCGAACATGGCTTGCGTGAGGGCGAAGTGCTGATCGAAAGGGCCGGAGTATCGCTCGCCCGGATCAGGCAGTCTTGTTCAGGACTGCACTGATCTCTCTATCGCAACTAACAGCCAATACCATCTGGCATCGACAAACCAGGCGGCGCGGGAGAGCGGCGGGATCTGTCGAGCAGAGCGTTCAGGCAGGCACGAGCCGGAAAAGCGTCGCCACCACGCCGATGAACGTGCCACTCAGCGCGCAGGCGATCAGCAACGCGCGCGTGCGCCGGTGTTCGCGCCGCAGCGCTTCAAGCATCGCTGCCTGTGCTTGCGCCTGCGCGCCGGGCTGGCCGTGCGCCGCGCCCGAGTGATGGTGCATGAAGCGATAAACCAGCTGCGGCACGCGCGGCGCGATTTGCGCCAGATGCGGCAATTCCTGCGAGAGCCGCTTGATCCAGCCGTGGTGGCCGAGGTCGCGCTTCGCAATATCGCCGAGGGTCGTCTTTGCAATACCCCACGCGTCCACATCGGGATGAATCGTGCGCGCGAGCGCTTCGGCCTGACCGAACGTGCGTTGCGCCGCGGCCAGGCGTGGCGACACGGCGCCGCCGAACGGCTGGACCGCATGCAGCAGATGGTGGAACAGGGCGCCTGCGCTGCGCTCGCCCGCATCGTCGGCGAAATGGGCTTCGCTGCGGGTGCGCAATTCGGCCTCGATCTGCTCGGGGCGCGCGTGCGTGGGCACATGACCGGCTGCGTGATGCAGGTTCGCGAGACGTCCGTAGTCCTGCTCGAACAGCGCCGTGGCGCCGTGCACGAAGAATTCGCGTTCCGGCGAGGAAAGCGAGGTCATCAGCGCCGCGCTTGCGAACACCAGCCGTCCGCGCGTCTGCGGTTCGATGCTTACCGCGACGCGGCGCGCGTCGAATGCCGCGTGAAAGAAGCCGTGCTCGAAGGCTTGTTGCGTGACCACTTCGATCAGATGCGCGGCCACTTTCGTCACGTTGATGTGATGCATCGTGAGTCCGGCCACATCGGTCGCGGGCAGCGTATCGACATGCTCGACCGTGAGCGTGTGCGGCGTGCAGAAGTCCCAGATCACATCGGGTACGAGCACGCGCTCATCGTCGGCGAGGTGATGGCCGCTCTGGCTCAGATTGGCCGCCTGCGCGCGCAGATCGAAGCGACGTTGCAGATCGTCGCGCAGCGTCTGGGCGAGCGTCCGCAAATGCAGCTTGCGTGCAGCGCTTGAGAAGCGTTCGAGCCAACGCGCGACGGCGCACAGCAGCGCGGCTTCGTCGTCGACTTCCTGGGCCTGTTTTGCGCGCAGCACGCGCACGGTCACCATCTGATGACCGTTGGCCGGCAATTGCAGGCGGGCGATATGCGTCTGTTCGCACCAGCCGTTCTGACAAGGAGTGGGGTCGATCCACGAAAAGAGCGACTGCACCGGCTTGCCGAATGCGCTTTGCAAGGCCGCGTTCAACTGCTCAGGCATAAGCGGTTCCTCATAGTGCTCGATCGCGTCGATGGCGTCGTGCAAGGTGGAAGCCGCCAGTTCGGGATGCGTTGCGACCGATTGCGCGAAGGCGCTCGCAAGCGGCGCGAGGCGAGGCAATGCGCTCGACAGATGCGTGGCGAGTCGTTCGTTGTCGCGCATCCGCGCGGCCAGCGAGACGATCCAGTGCAACTTGTGGTGCTCGGGAGCGGCAAGCCAGATCAGCCGGATGCCATAGCGCAGCGCGCAGAACAAAAGACGCAGTTGGCGAAGTCTGGAACGCATGGTTTCGGGATTCGGCGGTCGCGATAGTCGCAGTTACACGTCGCAATGACGTCAGATCGGTTGGCCATCCATCGCCTGGAAGATCCGGATGGCCAGCACGAGATTAGCAGGGATGATTGCGCGATGGCAGGGCAGGCTTATACGGGGCCGCACGGAAGCTGCATGCGTCGTGCATGGCGGCACGCCGGCGCGGGGCCGAAGTGCGCGAGCAGCACGCGTAATACAATACGGCGGCCTTTCCGATTCCACGCGCCACGCGCCCCCCAGATGCTCGCAGAACAACGTCACCAATACATCCTTTCGCAAGTGAACCGGACCGGCGCGCTCTCGGTGGCGGACCTCGTGCGCGAGCTGCGTGTTTCGCGCGAAACCATCCGCCGCGATCTCAACACGCTGGCGGGCCGCGGCCTGCTGGTCACGACGCACGGCGGCGCGCTGTCGAGCGATCGCCGCGAGCCCGACCTCGATGTTCGCGACACGGCCAATGCCAATGCCAAACGCGCAATCGGCGAACGCGCAGCAGAGTTCGTGCCCGATGGCGCGTCCGTCATCATCGATTCGGGTAGTACGACCCATGCGCTCGCGCGTGCGCTGACCGACCGGCACCGCCTCACCGTCTATACGAACGACTGGCGCATCGCCTTGCTGCTCGGCCGTCGCAACGAAAATCGCGTGACGCTGCTGGGCGGCGAGCTATCCGATCACGAAGAAGCGACTTTCGGGCTGGACACCGTGCAGCAGCTTTCGCAATATCACGCCGATTACGCCTTCGTCGGTGCGGGCGGCATTACGGCCGACGGCTGGCTGACCGACTACTCGCGCATGGTCGCCGAGGTGCGCAGCCGCATGCTGACGGCGGCCGCCTGCGCCATCGTCGTGGCGGACCATTCGAAATTCGGCCGCATGACGCCGGTGCGCATCAACGGCTTCGAGCGCGCGCGCTATGTCATCACCGAACTTGCGCCCGAAAAGGGCGTGGCGCGCGCCATCGAGTCGCGCGGGCCAGAACTCGTCGTTGCCTGATTCGCTTCGTTGCCACCCCACGCGCGGTTTGTCCGCGCGCAGCATTACGCTCCCTTTTCTCCCCTTGGCCTTGATCTGACGCGTGTGCGGACCCGCAGACGTGTCGGTCTCGCCACGTCTGCCGATTTGCTTATTTTTGGCAAATTGTGGAATTTTTTGACAAACGCCACAATCGTCACGGCGATGTCACGGAAATCTGTGATTCTTGCCGGGCCCGTACAGACGGGGCTGGCGCGTGACACGGCAGTGACCGTGCGCACTACGCAGTCGGGCGGTTTTAGGGTGGCAACGGCGGATTGCAGACAATCTGCAGTCTCCGCGCCAGACCAGCCGCAGCACGGGTAAAGGCAGGCGGCGTAGTCCGCCGGAAGTCGACGATTCACTCAACACGCATCGGGTAGCCCCGAGCACATGGTTTTTGCCTTCGGAGATTGACATGAACCAACGGAATTCCCATCGCGCGGGTTTCGCACGCAAAGCGCTGCCGATGATGATCGCCGCCACGCTGCTGCAATGCGCCGCCATGAGCGCCCACGCTGCCGGCGCTGTCGTGCTGTACACGGCTGACGGCCTCGAAAATCTCTACCGCGACGTTCTGCCGGCCTTCGAGAAGAAGGAAGGCGTGAAGGTCAATATCGTGACCGCCGGCAGTGGCGAAGTTGTGAACCGCGCCAACGTCGAAAAAGATGCACCGAAGGCCGACGTGATCATCACGCTGCCGCCGTTCATCCAGCAGGCCCAGCAGAGCGGTCTGCTGCAGCCGTACCAGAGCGTGAACTACAAGAACGTTCCGGCGATCGCCAAGGCGACCGACGGTTCGTGGGCGACGTTCGTGAACAACTACTTCTCGTTCGCGATCAACCCGGAAGTCGTCAAGAACCAGCCGAAGACGTTTGCAGACCTGCTGCACCCGGATTACTCGGGCAAGGTTGCCTACTCGAACCCGGCCACGGCGGGCGACGGCATGGCCGTGATCATTCTCACGACCTCGCTGATGGGCGAAGACAAGGCGTTCGACTATCTGAAGAAGCTCGAACAGAGCGCCAAGTTCCACACCAAGGGCACGGGCTACCTCGACGTGCTGCTCTCGCGTAACGAAATCTCGGTGGCCAACGGCGACCTGCAGATGGATCTCGACGATGCAGCCAACGGCGGCCTTTCGCTCAAGCCGATCTTCCTCGCAGCCGACGCAGGCGGTCATCCGACCACCTTCCAGCTGCCGTACGCAATCGGCCTGATCAAGGGCGGCCCGAACCAGGCCGAAGGCAAGAAGCTGATCGACTACCTGATGTCGACGGACGTGCAATCGAAGGTGCCGGACATTTTCGGCATCCCGGGCCGCACGGACGTGGCGCTGACGGGCAAGAACGGCGCGGCGGTCAAGCAGGCGATCGAAGGCGTGAAGCTGATTCCGGTGGACTGGAACCAGGTGATGGCCAAGAAGGCTGACTGGACGACGCGCTGGAAGAACGAAGTGATCGGCTCGTCGGGCAAGCAGCTCGAAGTCGTCAAGCCGCAGCAATAAAGGTTGTTGAAGGCAGGCCGCCGCAGTCGGGCGGCCTGGTCCAGTAATACCGTATCAAATGCAGGAGATGAACCCGGTGAATACCGCAAGCCTTGCGTCGGCCGATATGGCCCGCGCCCTGCCGGACGCGTCCGGCCTGACCGATGCAACCGGCGCCCAAGGTGGACAGGGCGTGGCGGGCGTGCAGATCGACCGCCTCAGCGTGCGTTTCGGCACGCGCACGGTGCTCAACGACCTGTCGCTCACCATCCGTCGCGGCGAGTTGCTGACCGTGCTCGGCCGCAGCGGTTGCGGCAAGACCACCTTGCTGCGCTTCATCGCCGGTTTCATCGAAGCCGATGGCCTTGCGGGTTCGCTGACCGTTGCCGGTCGCGATCTCACGCATGTGCCGCCGCATCAGCGCAATCTGGGTCTGCTGTTCCAGAGCTATGCGCTGTTCCCGCATCTTTCGGTGTTCGAGAACGTCGCGTTCGGCCTCAAGGCGCGCCGCGTGCCGTCGCGTGACATCGCGCGACGCGTGGCCGATGCGCTCAAGCTCGTGCAGCTCGGCGATCAGGGGCACGTGATGCCCGCGCAGCTGTCGGGCGGCATGCAGCAGCGCGTGGCGCTCGCGCGCGCGCTGGTGATCGAGCCCGATGTGCTGCTGCTCGACGAGCCGCTGTCGGCCCTCGACGCCAATCTGCGCGCGTCGGTGCGCTCCGAACTCAAGGCGCTGCATGAGCGTCTGCCCAACCTGACGATCGTCTGCGTGACGCACGATCAGGACGACGCGCTGGTGCTGTCCGATCGCACGCTGCTGATGCGCGACGGTCATATCGCCCAGCTCGGCACGCCGCAGGAACTCTACGACACGCCGAACGACGCCTACGTCGCGCGCTATCTGGGCGCGGCGAACCTGCTGCCGCCTGGTGTGGCGTTTCCGGTTGGCGACCCGCGCCACGACGTGCGCGACAAGCTCGCCTGCCTGCGCCCCGAAAGCCTGCGCATCGTGCCGCTCGGCGAAGGCGCGTTGCACGGCACGATCGAGTCGGTCGAATGGTACGGCTCGATTCTCTCCGTGCCGGTATTGCTCGACGCGATGCCGAACGAACCGGTGCTCGTCACCATGCAGCGCGGCCACGGCATGACGCCGGAAAAAGGCATGCGTGTCTCACTGCGTTACGAGGCTGACGATGTCGTCCTTATCAACCCCTGATTTCCCGCTGCCGGGCGCCGATGCCCACGCCGCCGCCGTGCGTCGCCGCGAGCGCCGCGCGCAATGGCATATCGCGTTTCTGCTCGTGTTCGTGCTCGGGCCGCTGGTGGTCTATCCGCTCGTGCGTCTGGTGCTGCTGAGCCTGAGCGGCGCGCATGGTCTGAGTTTCGGTGCGTACGCAACCTTCTTTGGCAATCCCGATTCGCGTGGCGTGATCGGCACGACGCTGTGGATCCTGTTTCTGAGCGCGGGCGTGGCTTCGCTGCTCGGTGTGGCGATTGCGGCGATCCTGTTCTTCAAACCGTTTCCGGGCGCGCAGCTCGTCACGCGCTTTCTGGAACTGTTCGTGGCGTTCCCGTCGTTTCTGGTCGCGTTCACGCTGATCTTTCTGTACGGCTCGCAGGGTTCGGTGAGCATCGGGCTGCAAAGGTTGTTTCATTTGCAGTCGCCGCCGCTCGATTTCCTGTTTGGTATCGGCGGTGTGGTGCTGGCGGAAGTGGTGTTCTACGCGCCCTTCGTGGTGCGCCCGACGCTCGCGGCGTTTGCGCTGCTCGACATGCGCCTGATCGAAGCGGCGCGCAGTCTCGGTGCGAACAACCGCATGGTCGCCGCACGCGTGATTCTGCCGCTCGCATGGCCGGGCATCGCCGCCGGCACGATTCTCTGTTTCCTGCTGACGTTCAACGAGTTCGGCATTCTGCTCGTGCTCGGCAGCGCGCATCTGATCACGCTGCCGGTGGCGATCTACAGCTCGGCAACCGTCGATCTCGATCTGCCGACCGCCGCCGCGGGCGCAGTCGTGATGCTCGCGATGTCGCTTTCCTTGTATGCGCTGTATCGGCGCGTGAATCGCCGCAATGGAGGCGCGCGCAATGGCAAGTAATTCTTCCGTCAATCCGGTGGCTGCGGCCTCGGACCCCGTCGCGCTGCCGCCGAAGCATCTGCGTGCGCGGCCCGTCGAGCGTGGCGTGATGGCGCGTGTGGGCAGCGGTGTGCTGCTCGCGCTGGCGGCGCTGCTGTGTTTCTGGCTGTTCGTGCTGCCGGTGATCGTGGTCGCGCTGTCGAGCGTGGCCTCGCACTGGTCGGGCACGATCCTGCCCGACGGCTTCAGCATGCGCTGGTTCGAACGGCTGGGTTCGAGCGATTTCGATGCGCTCGTGACCAGCCTGGAGATCGGCTTTGGCGTGGCGGTGCTGGGCACGGCGCTGGGTCTGTGGCTGGCGCTGGCTCTCGAAGGGCGCGACCGCAGGGGCCTTGGCGTGGTGGTCGATACGCTCGCGATGGTGCCTAATGGCGTGCCCAGCGTGGTGCTCGGCCTCGCGGTGCTGATCGCGTATCACAAGGCGCCCGTTGATCTGTCGAGCTCGGCGGCGATTGTCGTGTTCGTGCAGCTCGCGCTGGTGCTGCCGTTCTGCTACCGCTGTGCCTCGGCGGCGCTGCGTCCCGAACTGACGATCCTGCGCGAAGCGGCGGCAAGTCTCGGCGCGCCGCCCGCGATGGTGTTGCGCCGCGTGGTGCTGCCGCAACTGGTGCCCGCGATACGCGCGAGTCTCGCGCTGGGCTTCGCGCTCTCGCTCGGCGAACTGGGCGCGACGCTCACGGTGTATCCGCCGGGCTTTGCGACGGTGCCGATCGTCGTGGTCAGCGCGGTCGAGCGCGGCTACTATCTGCCCGCATCGGCGCTCTCGCTGATTCTGCTGGTCGTTTCGCTGGTGGCGTTGTTGCTGATCGCGGCACGTGCACCGCGCAAGCGTGCGGACTGACACGATGGACGCCATGCGCTTCGATGGGCTGCATCGACGTGACGAAGGCGCGGCGCGTCTGGATGGCGAAGCGGCGACCGTCGCCCTGCCGACACCGCTGGCGATGGTGCGTCAGCATTCGCTGACGGACCTCGTGCGGGCGGAGATAGAACGCTGTATTACGCGTGGCCAGCTCGCGCCGGGCGCCAAGCTCGTCGAAGCCGAATGGGCCGCGCGATTGCAGGTGTCGCGCGGGCCGGTGCGCGAGGCGTTGCGCGCGCTCGAACAGACCGGGCTGGTGCGCAATGAAAAGCATCGCGGCGTGTTCGTGCGCAGCGTGTCGGGCGTCGAGGCCGATGAACTGGCGGCGTTGTGTGCGGTGCTGGAAGAGGCGGCCTGTCGCATGCTGGCGGCGCGGATCGACGCCGCGCAGGTGGCTGGGTTGCGCGAGCGGCTCGAAGCCATGCGTGACGTGCTCGATGACGAAGGCGAATTCCTGTGGGCGCGCGAAGCGTTTCGCGATGCGCTGGTTGCAGCGGCGGGCAATGGCAAGCTGCACGAAAGCTGGCGGCGCGCGGTCAGCGAAGCGCGGCTGGCGAATCGCACTGGGTTTGACGATGCGCAGCGTGAGGCATCATATGCGCAGCATCGGGCGGTCTTGAACGCGCTAGCATCGCGCGACGCCGATGAAGCCATCGCTCAGATGCGTGGGCAGGATCAGCGGGGCGGCAGCGGCGAGCGTTGACGATCAGCGCGCGCTGTCGAGTTCGACGAAAGGGAGTAGGAAAGCATGGCACTGAGTCTGGAAGATATTCGCGGCCTGTTCGAGCAGCACGGCGGACAGGCATATAGCGGCGAGCCGGTCACGCAGCTCGAGCATGCGCTGCAAAGCGGCGCGCTGGCAGAGGAGGAGGGCGCGAGCGACGAACTCGTGGCCGCGGCTTTTCTGCACGACCTCGGCCATCTGTTGAATCGCCAGGGCGAGACGCCCACCGAGCGCGGCATCGACGACCTGCATCAGTACTATGCGCTGCCGTTCCTGCGACCGATTTTGCCGGTGAGCGTGCTGGAGCCGATTCGCCTGCATGTCGATGCCAAGCGCTATCTGTGCGCCACTGACGAGGCGTATTTCAGCTGCCTGTCGGCGGATTCGGTGCGCAGCCTGCAACTGCAAGGCGGTATCTTCGATGCCGAAGGTGCGCAGGCCTTTGCTGCCCGTCCCTTCGCGGACGATGCGGTGCGTCTGCGTCGTTGGGACGATCTGGCGAAGGTCGCCGGGAAAGAAACGCCTGGCCTGGACCACTACCTGCAGATCGTCGAAAGCGTGATGCAACGTCACGCGTGAGCGCAATTCAAAAAGCGCTTGCCGGATAACACCCCGACGTCTAGAATCCCGCTCCTTCGCATTCTCGCTACGAGAGTGTGGGGAGATGGGATGCTTTATTAAAGGCTTCGGAGTTTTTTGAGCGGCAAGTATTAAAACGCCAGCGAGTTTTAAATGAAGTAAAAAAACTTGTTGACGGTGCGCTCGATAGTCTGCATAATCTCGTTTCTCTGCTGCAGACGCAGCAACGCAGAACCCGCCGGTAGCTGGATCGCTGGTGTGAAGTTCGCGGATCGATCTTTAAAAATTTACAGCCGATAAGTGTGGGCGCTTGAT
>NZ_VWWJ01000049.1 GCF_011753055.1 Burkholderia sp. Ax-1719
TGACGGAAGCCATGCCGGTGGTGACGGTTGCGCCGAACGACGCGCTGCTCGAAAAGCTCAAGTCGAACATGCAGGAAGTGCGTGCGCGCGGCGGCCAGCTGTACGTGTTCGCCGACGCCGATACGCATATCACGAGCGAAGAGGGCATCCACGTGATCCGTATGCCGGAGCACTACGGTCTGCTCTCGCCGATCCTGCACGTGGTGCCGCTGCAGATGCTGGCGTACCACACGGCCAGCGCGCGCGGCACTGACGTCGACAAGCCGCGTAACCTCGCGAAATCGGTGACGGTCGAATAAGGTCGGTTGGTCTGCTTGTTGTGCGAAAACGCGAAGCGCCGGATGAAAATCCGGCGCTTTTTTCATTTGCGCGCACGTTTTGGCCGCACTGGAATGCGTTGTGCATACAACATTTTCAGATAAGCGCATTTGATGCAGACTTGCGCCAGTTTGCTTTCCTCTGACGATAGATCGTGATCGTAGGTGTCGTCGGACGGATGATTCTGGGGGAAGTGGTTTATGCACCGAATGGGATGGCTCGCCGCACTGCTGATCTGCGTGACAGCGCACGCGGCCAACGCCGAAAACGACAGTGCGGCATCCGGCACCGCAACGCCAGCCGCTACGGCTGCGGCCGATACGGGCGCCTGCACGCACGCCTTCACCGCGCCGATCGCCGGTACGGTGCTGGATGCCAGCGAACTCGCACAGCCACGCGGCCGCGTGACGGATATGACCGGCGCGCTGTCCGTCGATTGCCAGTCCGATCTTTCGCGACGGCTTGCCGAGCTCGAATTGCAGACCGGCGATCAGCTTGCCGTGCTGATCGTGCCAAGTACCGGCGACGATACGATCGAGCAGTTCGCTACCCAGATTTTCGAGCGATGGAAACTCGGCCAGAAGAAGGTCGATAACGGCATCCTGCTGGTCGCCGCGCTGCATGACCGGCATGTGCGCATTGAAGTGGGCTACGGCCTTGAAGGCACGATTCCCGATGTGCTCGCGGGACGCATCATTCGTGAGCGCATCGTGCCGGCGTTCAAGGACCGCAATTACGAAGCCGGTATCAGCGCGGCTGTGGACGCGCTCACACAGCGCCTGGCCGTGCAGCCCTCGCAGGATCAGCAGGCGCAGACCGCGGACGCGTCATCGACGACGCCCGGGCAACCCGTCGAACCGCTCAAATCCCCCAAACCCGAGCCGCGGCCCCGCTACGACGGACCGCTCTTCTGGATCGGGCTCGGACTTCTCAACGTGGGCGCGGGTGTGTATCTGGCGCGTCGGCGCAAGAGCCGGCGTGCGGCCTGGCCATTCGTGACGAGCTTACTCGCGAACATGGTCGTGATGATCGTCTGGCTGCCCTTCGATACGTTCGGAGACGGCAAGGACGGACTCGCAGGGCTGTTCGGCGCGTGCTTTTTTCTCGGGCCCGCTGCCATGGTTTTCGGGCTCAATCTCTATCGCTCCAGACTGCTGCGCAAATGGACGGCGATCTACGCGGGCATCGTGGCGCTTGGGACCGTGATCGGCTGCCTGATGCATTACGCCTTCGATCAGGCGCTGCTGATCGTGGGCGGATCCGTGCTGGCCCTGATCGGCGCTGCGGCGGCGTTGATCGCAAAGATCAATGGCACGTGGGATTCGTCGCCGTCGTCATCGAAGTCTTCATCGAATGGTTCGCTGCTCGATGCGATCTTTGGCTCGTCGAACAATGACTCGGGCTGGGGCGGCGGCGGTGGATCGAGCGGCGGCGGCGGGGCATCGGACAACTGGTGAGCCCGGGCGGGATTTTTTATATCAACAGGGAAGTGAAAACATGAAGTGGCTTCGCATCGTACTGGCTTGTTTGATGGGGCTGGCGCTCGCATCGCTTTCGGGTTGCGGCTATAACGCGATCCAGTCGTCCGACGAGGACGTGAACGCAGCCTGGTCGGAAGTGCTCAACCAGTATCAGCGCCGCGCGGATCTCGTGCCGAACCTCGCCGCGACGGTGAAGGGCTACGCCGCGCACGAGTCGAGCGTGCTCACGCAGGTGGCCCAGGCGCGCGCGAGCGTCGGCAGCGTGCAGATGACGCCGGAGCTGGCGAAGGATCCCAACGCGCTGGCCGCCTTCGATGCCCGTCAAGGCCAGCTGACGAGCGCGCTGAGCCGCTTGATGGTGGTGTCCGAGAGCTATCCTCAGCTCAAGGCCGACGGCGCCTTCAGGGACCTTCAGGTGCAGCTGGAGGGCACCGAGAACCGCATCGCCGTCGCGCGCGGCCGATATATCCGCACGGTGCAGGACTACAACGTGCAGATCCGGCAGTTTCCGGGCGTGCTGATCGCCAGGGCGTTCGGCTATCAGCCCAGGCCGAATTTCAGCGTTGCCAACGAAGCGGCAATTTCGAAGGCGCCCACGCTCGACTTCTCGGCGCAGAAGGCTGGCGCGGCCGCGCAATAAGGCGGAGCGCTGCCGGTGGCGAACCCTCTGCCGCAAGCCAGAACGCGGCGTCATAATGGCGCGGATCGAATCACGCATCGTGAAGGCGCTATTTATGCAACTAACCGAACAACAAGACGGGCATCCACGGCAGTCTGCAGCGCGGTTGCCCCGCCTCTACGTCTTCTCAGGCGCCGGGCTTTCAGCAGAGAGCGGCGTTTCGACGTTTCGCACCGGCGATGGCATCTGGACGCACACCAGCATCGACGAGGTCTGCAACTACCGCACGTGGCGCCGCAACCGCGCCGCGGTGTTCCGCTTCTACAACCAGCGCATCGCCGAATGTTCGGACGCGAAGCCTAACGATGCGCATCGTCTGCTGGCGCACTGGCAAGACACCTGGGGCACGGAGCGAGTACACCTGATCACGCAGAATATCGACGGCTTGCTGGAGCAGGCGGGCGCGCGTCAGGTGACGCATCTGCACGGCGACATGATTTCGCTGCTTTGCACCGACTGCGAGTACCGCTTTCCGGCCGGCAGCGCGGGCCTCGACGCGAACGCCGCGTGTCCGTCCTGCGGCCAGGTCGAGAGCGTCAAGCCCGGCGTGGTGTTCTTCAACGAGGCCGCGCCCGAGTACGAAACGCTCTGGCGCATCCAGCAGGCCATGAGCGATGACGATATTTTCATCGCCATTGGCACGTCGTTCGAGGTGATCCCGCCAGAGCGTCTGCTGCCGCCGTCGCGTTACGGCCGTCATGCGCGCAACGTACTCGTCGATCCCGCGCCGAGCCGCACGGAGTGCTTTGGCGTAGTCGAGCAGGAACCGGCGACCGTTGGCCTGCGTAAGCTCGAACCGTCGATTGAACGGATGATGAACGGCGCTTAACCCGCGATCCGATGGTGTTTTCGCATCGTCTACATGGCGTGCTGGCTTGATCGCCGCACGCTTTTTTTACGTCCCTAGCCTATGAATATTTCCAGACAGATCGCTGGTTATCTGAAATCGCGCGAGCTGGTGCTCGTGAGCTTCGAAACCTGTACCGCTGGCGCGTTCACGGCCGCGCTCGCGGAGCTGCCGGGCGCGGCCGTGAGTCTCGATATCGGCATCGTCGTGCATACGGCGCGTGCGCTGGCGGCGTGGCCGGATGCCAAAGCCGAGACAGACGCCAACGAATCGATCAACGAAGCGCGCGCGCGAGCGGTTGCTGAAGCGTTGCTCAAGCAGCGGGCAGGTCAGGCGAATGTCGCGTTGGCGAGTCTAGGATGGCTCGCGCCGGGAGACGCAAGTAGTAGCACGCCCGTCGCGCATTGCTTCGCGTGGGCGTGCAGGGATCGCGGCGAGGTGGTGTCGGCGAGCGAAACCGTACTTTTTTCGGGACGTCGTGCCGAGGTCAGACGCTCGATAGCACGACGTGCTTTGCTTGGGCTGCCACGTTTCGTCGATTCTGTCTTCGCGCGTGAGCGCGCTGGATAAGCAAGGCAGCAGCAGGGCGCGTGCGTTATCCCATTGGGTTTACAAGTATTTATATGTAAACGTAATAGTAGTTAACAAGCACAGCCCTTTCCTGTGGATAACACGGTATTTCTCATTGGTATCAATCCGATGCGCTCGGGACAGCCGTGCGGACAATTCCTGTAAGCAAATTGGGCTTCGAGGATAACTTTTTGCTGTTTACCGCAAAGCCACGACTTATCAAGAACTGATCCACAGTTCATCCGTGAGGTATTCCCCAGCTTATTCAGAGCTTGCCGTGGATAACTCGCCTACCCTCGCAGAAGCGGCCAGGCAAAAAAAAGCGCCGCCCGCAGGCGACGCCATTTCATGATCCCGCGGTGTTGACGGGCTCAACGCCAGAAGATCGCCAGCGCAATCCCGCCGAACAGCGCCCACTTCACGATGTAGTAGACCGTGCGGTTCCACGCCTTCAGCCGCTTGCCCGCAAGGCGCACGGAATAAACGTAGCGGAACGCGCGATTGAGGCCACCGGTGCGGTCGCCGGTTTCGTTGGGCGAGGCCGCGGCGCGCATCAGGAAATCACCCACCGCGCTCATGATCGATTGCGCCCAGCGATATTTCATCGGCCGTTCGATATCGCAGAACAGGATGATGCGGTCCTGCTGCGTCCCGTTCGCCGCATGATGCAGATACGTTTCGTCGAACACGACGTCCTTGCCGTCGCGCCACGAATACGGAATCTCGTCGACGACGATTGCGCAACGATCGTCATTCGGCGTCATCAGCCCAAGGTGGTAGCGCAGCGAACCGGCGAAGGGATCGCGATGCGGATTGAGCGAACCGTTGGCCGGCAACATCGCGAACATCGCCGCTTTCACCGACGGAATGCGCTGGAGAATCTCAATCGTGCGCGGACAAAGCGTCGCCGCCGACGGATGCGGATTGTCGTACCACTTCAGATAAAAGCGTTTCCAGCCGGTGCGGAAAAACGAATTAAAGCCAATGTCGTTATACGATTCCGAAGCCTGAATGCGGCTGGCTTCCTGAAGGGCGAGCGCTTCCTCGCGAAAGGTCTGCCATTCCGATTTAAGCACTGCGAGTTCGGGAAAATGTTTTGTCTCGATGAAGGGCGTATTCGGCACTTTCGAGAAGAAATAAGCGAAGCAGTTCAGCGGCGCCATAAAGGTCGAATGATCGCCGAGTTGCCGGAAGAAGCTGCCGTGGCGCGCCTTGCCGCGCCAGTGCGTATAGACGGCGCACAGCAGAAAGAGAATCAGGACGACCCAACGCATTACTTACTCGTAAAAAACATTGCCTGACGAAATTTTACGAGTAGTTACGAAATTCTGTCGTTAAGCCCGCAATCCCATGACAGAAGCGTCATGGGATTATTACATCCAGCGTAAATGGCTTTTGTTGAAGCCGGCGTTTAGCGTTTTCTCAATCGCGTCTATATGCGATCAATAGCCGATTTAAACAAACAAAATCAGGCGGATTCGACGGATTGTTTTGCGGTAATGGTCCGTGCGTCGGTTTGCGTATCGTCGCGATTGCGCGCGGCGGGAAGCAACTGGCAGGCGAGCAGGCCGGCGAGCATCAATGCGCAACCCGTGAGCGCACGTGTAGAAAGCGTCTCGCCCAGCGCGGCCCAACCGGCGATGGCCGCGAACACGCCTTCCATGCTGAAAATGACGGCGGCATGGGCGGGTGCGGCGTCACGCTGCGCGACCACCTGGATCGTATAGCCGACGCCCACGGACATTGCACCGCCGTAAATGATGGCGGGCGCGGCGCGTGTGATGTCAGCGAGGCGCAGCGGTTCAAAGCCGATGGCGACGGCCAGGCAAGCCGCCCCGCAGGCGATGAACTGCACGATCGACAGCGCGAGCGGATCGTGGCGCGGCGCGTAATGGCCCACGAGCATCACCTGGATCGAAATCACGATTGCGCAGCCGAGCTGATACCAGTCGCCGTACATGATCGAGAAATGCTCGTTGATGCTCAGCAGATAGAGGCCGGCGGCGGCCAGCGCCGCGCCAATCCACGTGCCCGCGCCGGTGCGATGGCGCAGCAGCACGCCGAGCATCGGCACGATGACCACGTAAAGCGAGCTGATAAAGCCGGCATTGGCGATCTTCGTGTAGCGCAAGCCAATCTGCTGAAGCGAGATCGCCACCGAGAGCACGAGGCCAAGCACCACGCCGTCGCGGATCAGGGCCGCGTTGAAGCCGTTTGCAGCGGGTTTCTGCGCGCCGCGCGAACCGCGTCGCGTCGCCAATACGAAGGCCGTCACGATGCCCGCGCCCAGCAGGAAACGCAGGCCGGTGAAGAGGAACGGGCCGATGGCGTCGAGGCTCAGCCGCTGGGCGACGAAGGCGGAGCCCCAGATCATGGCGGCCGCGAGCATCAGCAGGTTGGCGCGCAAATGTTGGCGGGAAGTCGGGTTCAAGGGAATGGTGACCGGGTAAGCGAGAAAATCGGGGTAATGCAGGATTGCATAGCGGGATTGCGCGGCGGGACTGCGCGCCGACGGGTCATCCCGTGGGCATAAAAGCGGAATCAGCGGGGCGAACAACCGTGCGGAATCCCGATCGTATCCGAATTGAAAGCCGGTTGTCTCCCAGAAAATACACCCATCCGAATGCGGATGACAAAGCGCTGACGCTGCGTAATACTGCTTCGCGCGAAACGGCTGCCCAGATCGGCCAGCGGACCGTTTCGACACTTCTCGCTATTCAATTCACAACGTGCCGGTCATATTTGTCAGGTTTGGGGAACAACAGATGAACAAGATTCTCGCCTCGCTTATCGCAGCATCCGTCGCACTGATTTCGGTTCAGGCTCTGGCTCAAGACGCATCGGGCGCAGCCGCTACGGCTCCGGCAGCCAGCGCACCGGCCAAGGCCAAGAAGTCGCACAAGAAGCTCAAGCACCACGGCAAGCGTGCGGCGGTTTCGGACGCCGCTTCGGCAGCCGGCACGAGCGACAAGGGCACGCAGAACTAAAGCGTCCCGGCGATCCGGTCCGATTACCCATATCGGCCGGCGCAAAGAAAAAAGCCAGCGTGAATCTCTTCACGCTGGCTTTTTTCTTTTTCAACCGCGCGATTTCGCGCACGGCTCAAACGTCCGCTTACGCGTCCTTCGCGAGACCCGCTTGCAGCAGCTCGGTCAGCAGGCCGGTCATGCCTTCCGGGTGCTGTTCCGCGCGCGTCTTGAGTTGCGCGATGAGATCGGCGTTGAGCTTGCACGCGAACGGCACGAGGCCGGCAGCCTGATCGAGCTTGCGCTGCTCGCGGCGGTCCAGCGCCGCAGGCGCCGAATCTTTGCCGAAACGCTCAGGGCCGGCTTTGTGGGTCGATTGCATCAGCTTCAGGGCCTTGTTTTTCTCAAGGTCGAACTTTTTCATGGCCATGGATTCGGCTCCGGTATTTGTCAGTGTGTTGGGCAGTGGCGCGCATTGTACGCAAACGCCCGCGCGCGTCCATTGCGTTGAATGGGGTCAGGGTGATGCATCGCTGCTTTGCTCCGGCTGCGTGCCTTGCGTCATGACGGGACCCGCCACGTCGTCGATCAGCGCGCGCATGCGCCGCCAGTGCGAGCCTTCCCAGAACACGCGCGTGCAAACGTCGCAGGTGACAAAGCGCATGTGACGCTCAAAGACGCCTTCGGGCACGCGCGTGCGCACTTCGGCGCGCTCAATGCGCCGCAGCGGAGCGTTGCAGCTCAGGCAAAGCCGGAACGGCCGCACGCTTGCGGCCATATCCAGCCGTTCGAACAGCTCGTCGAGCTGGGCGCGCGGCTTGAGTGCGCGCACATAGCAGCCGTGCGTGATGGTGCGGCGCTTGAGCAGTTCGCGGTCGCGCGTGGGCACGATGCGATGCTCGGCGGCGGCGAGCGCCTCGATGGCTTCGTCGGCGTAATGGTTGTCGTAGAGCGTGTCGAAGCCCGCGAGTCGCAGCAATTGCGCGAGACCGCCCAGATGCGCATCGGCGATAAAGCGCAGTTCGCGCAGCGGACCGGCGCGCACGCGCAGCAGGGGACGGATGTCGAGCGATTCGAACTTCGGATACACGGCGACCCGGTCGCCATCCGCGAGCGGATGCTCGAAGCCCACCGATTCACCGTTGACGAGGATCAGCTCCACTTCGGTGTGCGGCACGCCCAGCGCTTCGATCATATGCTTGGCGCTTGCGTTGGCCGCGCACGGGCAACTGAACGCGCGCCGGCGCAGCGGCCGGGCGAGAAAATCGTTCAGCTCCTCGTAGAAGCGGAAAGTGGCGGTAACCATCCATCCAGTATCGCGCATCGCGCGGGATGCAACACGTCGCGTCGCATCGCATCGCATCGAAGACAGGCATCACTGCAGAGCTTGCCGCGCTGTGCTTTACTCCCGGGTCTAACTCTCTGGAGCATGAGATGGATATCGGTTTTATCGGCCTCGGTGAAATGGGCGGCGCAATGGTCGCCAATCTGCTGAAGGCGGGGCATACCGTGCGCGTCTGGAACCGCACGCCGGAAAAAGCGCAGGCGCTCGTCGCCGCAGGTGCGCGCGTGGTCGCCACGCCCGCCGAGGCCTTCACCGGCGACGCCGTGCTCTCCATGCTCGCTGACGACACGGCGCTGCGCACGGTGATCGACGCCGCGTTGCTCGAACACGCGCCGCGCGGCCTCGTGCACGTGAACATGGCGACGATTTCGGTCGCGCTGGCTGAAACGCTCGCGCGCGAGCACGCCGAACGCGGCCTGCACTACGTTGCCGCGCCGGTGCTCGGACGGCCCGATGTGGCGGCTGCGGCGAAGCTCACGATCATCGCGGCAGGGGCCGCCGAAGCGATCGACCGCGTGCAGCCGCTCCTCGACGCGATCGGCCAGAAGACCTGGCGTATCGGTGCGCTGCCGCAGCAGGCCAATGTGATGAAGCTCGCGGCGAACTTCATGCTGGCTTCCGCGGTGGAGACGCTCGGCGAGGCGTCCGCGCTGCTCGGCGGTCATGGCGTGGCGATGCGCGATTTCCTCGACGTGATCACGAGCGGGATCTTCCCGGGCCCGGTATATGCGGGCTACGGCGGCATGATCGCGGAAGATCGCTACGAGCCCGCGCTCTTCAAGGCGCGGCTGGGTTTGAAGGATGTACGCCTCGCGCTGGCCGCCGCCGAAGCGGTGTCGACGCCGTTGCCCGTCGGCAGTGTGGTGCGCGACAGCCTGATCGAAGCGCTCGCGCACGGCGACGGCGAGCGCGATTTTGCGGTGCTCGGCAAGGTGGCGGCGCGGCGCGCGGGCCGCGGTTAAGCCCAACGCAGCGTCATCCATACGGTACAGGGGCGCGAACGCGGGACTTATGGGCTCGCGCTCCGGTCAAAATCTTCATACGACCGCGCGTTGACGCACGCAGGGCTTGAGCGTCGGCGCGGAAAATCGAGATGCCGTGCCGCGTATCGCGTGCACGGCGTCAATCGCAATTGAGCTGGAAGGGAGACGGCGGATGGAGACGCGCATCCTGATCGCCGATGACGACGAGAAATCGCTGGCCGGACTCAGCAATCTGCTGGCCGATCTGCAATACGCGACCGCCATTGCGGCGAGCCTCGACGATGCGGTGCAAGCCGCGACGCGATTTGTGCCCGACGTACTGATCGTAGGCCTTTCGCTCGCCCCCAACGACGATTTCGGCGCGCTGGCGCAACGCCTGCGTGCAGCCTGCGGCGCCCGCACGCCGCTGTTGATTGCCTTGGGCGGCTGGGGCGAATCCCAGCACCGTGACGCGGCGCTGGCCGCGGGTTTCGACGTTCACCTCGTGCGTCCTGTGGGGCTCGATCAGCTGACTTTCATTCTCTCGATGGTGGCGTGAAAGCCATCGGGGTAATCCTGATCGCAAATGTGTTGCTTTTAAGCAACATAAAGGGTGGATACTACTTTACATGTTGCGACGCACCAAGTAGTTCGCTATACTCCGTTCTGTCTCCTCCATGTCTCCTCTGATATGGATTCAGCCCGCCTACCATTGGCGGGCTTTTTTTCGTCTGTACATTCCGCACGATCCGCACGTTTGGCGCATCCCTGCGCAAGCGGCGTAGACAATAAAAAACCCGGCGCCGTGAAGCACCGGGTTTTTCGTATTCGCGAACGGCGGGGATGGATCCCGCCCGCTTTTAAGCCTTCAGGCCGGTGTCTTCCGCTGCGCCAATCGCCAGATTCATACACTGGACCGCCGCACCCGATGCGCCCTTGCCCAGGTTGTCCAGGCGCGCCACCGTGACGAACTGCTCTTCGTTGCCGAAGACGAACAGGTCGACGCGGTTCGTGTCGTTGTTGGCCTGCACGTCGAACGCGTTGTTATCGAGGTTGGCCTCGGCGTTGAACGGCATCACGCGCACGAACTTCTCGCCCGCGTAGTATTCGGCGAACAGCGCCACCACGTCTTCCGGCTTCGCGCTGCGCGCGAGTTGCGACGGCGTGTAGTAGGTCGTGACCGCGAGACCCTTCAGGAACGGGCCGACGATCGGCGTGAACACGGGCGCGTTCTGGAGCTTGCCATGGAAGGCCATTTCCGGCAGATGCTTGTGCTTGAGGCCGAGCGCGTAGGGGCGCGGGCTCATCAGCTTCGCGTTGCCGCCGGCTTCGTACTCCGCGATCATCGACTTGCCGCCGCCGCTATAGCCGGTCAGCGAGTAGCTGTGCGCCGCGAAATCGGGCGCGACGAGGCCGGCTTCGACCAGCGGACGCATGGCCAGGATGAAAGCCGACGCGTGGCAGCCCGGCACGGCGATGCGCTTCGAAGTGCGCACTTTCTCGCGCTGCGCTTTGGTCAGCTCAGGCAGGCCGTAGGCCCAGTCGGCATGGGTGCGGAACGCCGTGCTGGCGTCGATCAGCACCGTGCGGTCATTTTCGACCAGCGTAGCGGACTCGCGCGAAGCGACGTCCGGCAGGCACAGGAAAGTGACGTCCGACGCATTGATGAGACTACGGCGTTCTTCGACGTCCTTGCGCTTCGCCTCGTCGATCCGCAGGATCTCGACGTCGGCGCGCTGCGACAGGTATTCGAAAATCTTCAGGCCGGTCGTGCCTTCCTGTCCGTCGACAAAAACTTTCGTGCTCATCTCGCTTCCTCTGAAACGCGGGGATTGCGGGCGCCGCCCGCCGCACAGTTCAGGTTGTGCGGCGATCACCGATACGGCGCGGGAACGGTATTTTAAGACCGTATGCCGTCCAGCGTGCGGCGCGTGCGGGAAAAAAATCAGGCGTTACCCGTACGGATAAGACCTGACGCCTGCAGACCGGTATGAGGGCGCGAAGACGCTGGCGCCCGGCAAAGTCAGGCCGATGCCTTGCCTCCGGCCAGCCAGCGCGCCGTCACCTCGGCGACACGCGCGCCGAAGGCCCTGGCGGTTTCCAGATCGCCGGGCGGCGGCGCTTCTTCGGGCGAGGCGTCGGCGGGCGACTGGGCGAGCAGGCCCGTGTAGCCGCCCACATAGTTCAGATCGTTGCGCGTGGCGGCCTTCGTGTTCGAGGGCATCAGGCCGGTGCCGGTCCAGATCATGCTGTGCTGCATCGACAGCGTGACGAAATACTGGATCGTCGAGAACTTGTCGCCGTTCATGGTCGCCGAATTCGTGAAACCGGCGGCGATCTTGTCTCGCCACTTCTGCGTGAACCAGGCCTTCGAACTGGCGTCGGCGAACTTCTTGAAGTCGGCCGACGGGCCGCCCATGTAGGTCGGCGCGCCGAAGACGATGGCGTCGGCGGCGTCGAGTTCGGCCCAGCCGGCGTCGTCGATATCGGCGACGGCCAGCAGCGTGGCCTGGGCGCCTGCGTTCTGCACGCCGGCGAATACGGCTTCGGCAAGTTTCTTCGTGTGGCCGTAGCCACTGTGATACGCGATGACGATTCGGGACATGGAGCGCTCCAGCGAAAGGTTGGAAGGTCCGGCAAGGATCGGTGTTCGGCGGCGCGCGTGCGACGACGTGACATCGACGTCACATGGTAGCCGCTGTCATCCGCACTTTTTCTGACAGTGGCCGACGCGCGCCGCTCGCGATCGCTCGATTGCAAACGTGTCGGATCGAGCGGCGTCAGCGTCCGTCAGCGACCATAAGTCACGGTGAGTTTCGCACTGCCGAGCGTCGCGTCTTCGATTTCGTGCTCGAACATCGTTGCGGGCCGACCGGTGACGAGCGCGAGTTTGTCGACCTTGAGCGCATACACCGTGACGATATAGCGATGCGGCTTTCCGGGCGGCGGGCACGGACCGCCGTAGCCGTCGCCGCCGAAGTCGTTGCGCGCCTCGATTGCGCCAAGCTTGCCGAGTGCGCCTGACGCGCTGGCGTTTTCCGGCAGGGTCTTCACGCTTGCGGGGAGATTGGCGACGGCCCAGTGCCACCAGCCGCGGCTCGATGCATCGGGATCGAAGAGGGTCACGGCATAGCTGCGCGTACCGGCAGGCGCATTGTGCCAGGTCAATTGCGGAGAGCGGTTGCCGCCTGTGCAGCTATCCTGATTGAATACCTGTGCCGCGGCGACCTGGCCGCCGTCGAGAAAGTTCGTGCTGCTGACGACAAAGCCGTCCTGCGCATGGCACGGTGTGAACGTCGTAAAAAACAGAAGCGTTGCGACGAGGCCTGCGCGTGCTCTGACAGTGGAACGTCGGCCCGCATGCGCTGTACGATACAGCTTGATATCGGCAAACAGCATCAGCTAGTTCTCCTGCATGTTTGTTAATTTATCAGGACACATTTCTGACGGCTCTGAATGAATTGTGTCCCAGATCGAATATCGTTCAATATATCGGTATAAAGAGCTGAGGTTCTGGGCCAGTCACGACGGTCTGCGCAAGGAAAATCGGCTATAGTCGCGAGCTTTCCTCAGTATGCGGAAACGGGGTTCCGGGGACACACGGGGCAATTGAAGTCATCAATAACGACGAGCAGGACTGTCTCCACGGAGGGGTAATGCAGCAGCAGCCAATCAGGGTCGTAGTCGCGGACGATCATCCGGTGATCTTGTTCGGCGCAGAGCATGCGCTCCTGAAGTTTCCGGGCATTCAGGTGGTTGCGCGCGCTCGTCAGTCCACCGAACTGATCAAGGCGCTGCAGACGATGTCGTGCGATGTGCTCGTGACCGACCTCGCCATGCCGGGTGGTCAGTACGGCGATGGATTGCCGTTGATCGGTTATTTGCGGCGCAATTTTCCTGACGTTCCTATCGTCGTCCTGACGATGCTTGAAAACGCCGCGCTGCTCAAGCGCCTGGGCGAGCTGGGTGTGATCGCCGTCGTGCACAAGTCCGACGATCTCAGTCACATCGGTCTTGCGGCGCAGCACGTCAGCCGCAATCTCGAATATATGAGTCCGCAGGTCAAGGTGGCGCTGGAATCGCTGCGGATCAACAGCGGCGGCAAGCACGACGAAGTGATCCTGTCGAAGCGCGAACTCGAAGTGGTTCGCCTGTTCGTATCGGGAATGACGATCAAGGAAATTTCCGAGAAGCTCAACCGCAGCATCAAGACCATCAGCACGCAGAAGAACACGGCCATGCGCAAGCTCGGCCTCGACCGCGATTCGGAATTGTTCCAGTACGCGCAGAGCAACGGGTTGCTCAATCTCTCGTCGCATGCGCCCGATGAAGGGCTGGGAAGCGAAGTGACGCCCTGAATTGACCGAGCGTAAAAACACAAAAGGCCATCCGCCGATAAAGCGGATGGCCTTTTTGTTTGCGACGTTGAGCAGCGTTTCAGCCGCTCAACGATGCGAACTTACTGCGGTGCCGACGTCGCGCCGCCGTGCGCTGCCGACCATTCAGCCGGTGCGTGCAGGAACTTCTCGACTTCGTCGAGCGTCTTCGTTTCGAAGTAGCCCGATTCCTTGGCGACGCGCAGCACGTCCCACCACGTGGCGAGCGCGTGCAGGTCGACGTCGATGTCCTTCAGGACCGAGACGCTTTCCTTGAAGATGTTGTAGTGGAACAGCACGAAGCAGTGGTTCACCTGCGCGCCTGCGGTACGCAGCGCGTTGATGAAGTTGATCTTGCTGCGGCTGTCCGTGGTCAGGTCTTCGACGAGCAGGACGCGCTGGCCTTCGGTGAGCAGACCTTCGATCTGCGCGTTGCGGCCGAAACCCTTCGGCTTCTTGCGCACGTACTGCATCGGCACCATCAGGCGGTCCGACAGCCATGCCGCGAACGGGATGCCTGCGGTTTCGCCGCCGGCGACCGCGTCGATCTGCTCATAGCCGACGTCGCGCAGGATCGTTGCTTCGGCCATTTCCATCAGGCCACGGCGCACGCGCGGATACGAGATCAGCTTGCGGCAGTCGATGTAGACCGGGCTCGCCCAGCCGGAAGTGAAGATGAAGGGCTTTTCCGCGTTGAAGTGCACGGCTTGCACTTCGAGCAGCATTTTCGCGGTTGCGTCCGAGATCGTCTGGCGATCGTTGCCTGTCATGGGCGAATCCTTGGATGTGAGTGCTCTGGAGGGTGGGCGCTGGGCCCGGTGGCGCTGGCACGGCGAGTCCGGATGGGGGTGCATCGGAACCCGCGGTGCGCGGTCTGGAGGGCGTCGATCGTCTGAGGTTGAGTTTCAGGCGACCCGCTCGGTCCGGACGGCTTCTCTTGCGCGCGTAGGCCGGTATTTTACCCGACTTGACGGTTGCCGACGAGTCGCGCTGACAGTGCAGCGCTGTAAGCATTGCACCGCTTTGTAGGGTTCGATCCGAGTGGCGGCAGGTGGTGCTCGCCGGTTGTGGCGGATTTATCGCACCAGTAAACTCTCGCCGGTTTTCGTCGGGCTAGCGCCCAGCACAGGATCTATCGCCATGTCACCCGCTTCCCCTTCCTCACCGCCGCCCGATGACGCCCCCGCCGATACCGCTTTCGCGCCCGCCGCGATCGCGCATACGGATGGCGATTCAGACGCCGCGCCGCGCGGCCACGCCGTACGCGCGCTGATCGCTTCGGTGCTGGGCTATGCGATGGACGGCTTCGATCTGTTGATGCTCGGCTTCATGCTGCCCGCCATCGGCGCGGATCTGCATTTGAGCGGCGCGCAGTCCGGAGCGCTCGTCACCTGGACGCTGGTGGGGGCCGTGGTGGGCGGCATCGTGTTCGGCCTGCTGTCCGATCGCTTTGGCCGCGTGCGCGTGCTGACCTGGACGATCCTGCTGTTCGCGGTCTTTACGGGCATGTGCGCGCTCGCACGCGGCTACACCGACCTGCTGATCTACCGCACGATCGCGGGCATTGGCCTGGGCGGCGAATTTGGCATTGGCATGGCGCTGGTCGCCGAGGCGTGGCCCGCGCGGCTGCGCGCGCGGGCGTCTTCGTACGTCGGGCTGGGCTGGCAGGCGGGCGTGCTCGCGGCCGCGCTGCTTACGCCGTTGCTGCTGCCCGTGATCGGCTGGCGCGGCATGTTCGCGGTTGGCCTGCTGCCCGCCGTGGCGTCGTTTTTCGTGCGCCGTCAGGTAGAGGAGCCCGAACTGTTCGTCGCGCATCGCGAGCGTGCGGCGCAGGCCGCGCCGCACGACAAGCCGCGCGCGCTGCGCCTGCTGGTTGCCGACGCCCGCACGGCGCGCGCCAGTCTGGGCGTGGCCGTGCTGTGTTCGGTGCAGAATTTCGGCTACTACGGGCTGATGATCTGGCTGCCCGCGTATCTGTCGAAATCCTTTGGCTATTCGCTGACGAAATCTGGGCTCTGGACCGCTGCGACTGTCGCGGGCATGGCGTTCGGCATCTGGCTGTTTGGCGTGGCCGCCGATCGTTTCGGCCGCCGCCCTGCATTTCTGGCCTATCAGGCGGGCGCGGTGGTGATGGTGTTCGTCTACGCGCATCTGAGCACGCCGTTCGCGCTGCTGATCGGCGGCGCGGCCATGGGCGTGTTCGTCAACGGCATGATCGGTGGTTATGGCGCGCTGATCTCCGAGCTGTATCCGACCGCCGCGCGCGCCACGGCGCAGAACGTCCTGTTCAACATCGGGCGCGCCGTGGGCGGCTTCGGGCCGCTCGCGGTCGGGGCGATGGCCGCGAAGTATTCGTTCACGGCGGCGCTTGGCATGCTGGCCGCGATCTACGTGCTCGATATCCTCGCCACGCTGTTCCTGATTCCCGAGCGGCGCGGCGCAGCGCTCGAATAAGCGCCACTCACGTAGCAAGTTTTCGATGTGACGGTGCGGCGCAACGCCGCACCAGCGGTCCAGCCGGATCGCATCGACTGCCTCGATCACGCAACAAAGGCGACACGACGACGCCACAATCGCGTGAATGGCCTTCGGCGCGGCCCGATTTGCGGCGCGCCGCCCGTGTCGCGAACCGCACGCAACATCACACGTCGATTCGATAAAAGCGCCGTACGCCGTGCATGTGTCGCGTATGCACCGCACTGGCGCAGCGAGACCGCATCGCACGCGCCCCGACATTCGCGCCGGAAGGCATCCAGCACAAATCTCCGGTATCAGTCTTTGACCCAAGTCGCCCCGAACATCGTGAGGTGTACACTAATTGCCCCGCTTTTTTGCTGGCGCCGTTTCGCCCGTGAACTACCTGGTGATTACGTTCGTGCTGCCGTTGCGCACGAACGTTCATCGAAATACGCAAATCGGCGGGAACAAGAACACTAGTCGAACATAAACATTCCTCTCTCGTCTCTCACGTCTGGCAGGCCCGAAAATGGATGAACAACTGAAGCAAAGCGCGCTCGCTTATCACCAGAATCCGAAGCCCGGCAAGATCTCGGTCACGCCGACCAAACCGCTTTCGAACCAGCTCGATCTTTCGCTCGCGTATTCGCCGGGCGTCGCCGCTGCGTGCGAAGCGATCCACGCCGATCCGCTCGACGCGCAGAAGTACACCTCGCGCGGCAACCTCGTCGGCGTCGTGACCAACGGCACGGCCGTGCTGGGCCTGGGCAATATCGGCCCGCTCGCGGCCAAGCCGGTGATGGAAGGCAAGGGCTGCCTGTTCAAGAAGTTCGCGGGCATCGACGTGTTCGACATCGAACTCGCAGAAAGCGACCCGGACAAGCTGGTCGAAGCCATCGCCATGCTCGAGCCGACGCTCGGCGGCATCAACCTTGAAGACATCAAGGCGCCCGAGTGCTTCTACATCGAGCAGAAGCTGCGCGAGCGCATGAAGATTCCCGTCTTCCACGACGACCAGCACGGCACGGCGATCATCGCGTCGGCAGCGATCCTTAACGGCCTGAAGGTCGTGGGCAAGGATCTGGGCAGCATCAAGCTGGTGTGCTCGGGTGCGGGCGCGGCGGCGATTGCCTGTCTGGATCTGCTGGTGAAGCTCGGCGCGAAGAAGGAAAACATCCTCGTCACGGATTCGAAGGGCGTGATCTATGAAGGTCGCGGCAACCTCGATCCGTCGAAGCAGCGCTACGCGGCGCACACCGAAGCGCGCACGCTGGCCGACGCCATCAAGGGCGCGGACGTGTTCCTCGGCTGCTCCAGCGCGGGCGTCCTGAAGGCCGAAATGGTCGTCGAAATGGGCACCACGCCGCTGATCCTGGCGTTGGCGAACCCGGAACCGGAAATCCGCCCGGAAGAAGCCAAGCGCGTGCGTCCGGACGCGATCATCGCCACCGGCCGTTCGGACTATCCGAACCAGGTGAATAACGTGCTGTGCTTCCCGTTCATCTTCCGCGGCGCGCTGGATGTGGGCGCGACCACCATCACGGAAGAAATGAAGCTCGCGTGCGTGCGCGCGATTGCGGAACTCGCCGAAGAAACCGATCAGGGCGACGAAGTGGCGAAGGCCTATGAAGGCCACACGCTCGAATTCGGCCCGGAATACCTGATTCCGAAGCCGTTCGATCCGCGTCTGATCATCAAGATCGCGCCGGCGGTGGCGCAGGCCGCGATGGATTCGGGTGTGGCGACGCGTCCGATCAAGGACATGGATGCGTACCGGGAAGAGCTCGGCGCAACCGTGTACCGCACGGGCATGGTGATGCGTCCGGTGTTCGCGGCAGCGAAGGCCAACAACGCGCGCATCGTGTTCGCGGAAGGCGAAGACGAGCGCGTGCTGCGTGCCGCGCAATTCGTGCTGACGGAAAAGATTGCTCGTCCGATCATCGTCGGCCGTCCGTCGGTGGTGGAAATGCGTCTGAAGAAGATGGGCTCGAAGCTGCGCGCGGGCACCGACTTCGAAATCGTCGATCCGGAAGACGATCCGCGCTTCCAGAAGAGCTGGCAGGCGTATCACGAACTGGGCGCGCGCCAGGGCATCACGCCGGAAGTGGCGAAGGCCTCGATGCGCAAGTTCAACACGCTGATCGGCGCGATCCTCGTGCATCTGGGCGACGCCGACGGCATGGTCTGCGGTCTGCTCAACAGCTTCGACTATCACCTGAAGTTTATCGAGCAGGTCTTCGGCAAGGCGAAGGAAGCCGAAAACTACGCGGCGATGAACCTTCTGATGCTGCCGGGCCGCAACCTGTTCATCAGCGATACCTACGTGAACGAAGTGCCGAGCGCCGAACAGCTCGCCGACATGACGATTCTCGCCGCGCGCGAAATCGAAAAATTCGGCATCACGCCGAAGGTCGCGCTGCTGTCGTCGTCGAACTTTGGCAGCGTGCGTTCGTCCACGTCGCAGCGCATGCAGGCTGCGCGCCAGCTGCTCGCAGAACGCGCGCCGGAACTGGAAGTCGATGGCGAAATGCACGGCGATGCTGCGCTCTCCGAAATGATCCGCAAGCAGTCGTTCCCGGGCACCACGCTCGCGGGCGAAGCCAACCTGCTGATCATGCCGAACGTGGAAGCCGCGAACATCACGTACAACCTGCTGAAGATGATCGGCGGCGAAGGCGTGACGGTCGGTCCGTTCCTGCTGGGCGCGTCGAAGCCGGTGCACATCCTCACGCCGGCCGCGACGGTGCGACGCATCATCAACATGACGGCGGTGGCTTCGGCTAACGCCAACGTGGCGAAGTAAGTGACGAAGTAAGCGTCGACGCGGTTTTAGAGCCGCAGACGTAGAAAGGGCGCTTCGTTCGATGAACGAAGCGCCCTTTGTTTTTACAACATCAGGAAAGCCTCAAGCCGCGTGCCGCGCCGCGCCGTTTTCCGGCGAGCGCCACTTCGCGAGCAGCGTCGCCCACTTCGCGCGCGTGGCCTTGAGGTTGTTTTCCTTCACATGGCCGTAGCCGCGGATCGCATCGGGCAGATTCGCCAGATCGAGCGCCAGCGGCAAATTCGCCTCGCTCAAGCCGCCGATCACCTCGCGCATCAGCGTTTCATACTCGCCGATCAGCGCGCGTTCGTGGCGGCGTTCCTCGGTGCGGCCAAACGGATCGAGCGCGGTGCCGCGCAGGAACTTGAGCTTCGCGAGCACGCGCATGGCAGTGAGCATGCGCGGGCCGTACTGCTTCTTCTGCAGATGCCCCTTGTCGTCGTGCTTGGCGAACGAAGGCGGCGCGAGATGGAAGTTGATCTTCCAGTCGCCTTCGAAGCTCGCCTTGATCTTCTCGACGAAAGCCGGATCGGCATACAGACGCGCGACTTCGTACTCGTCCTTGTAGGCCATCAGCTTGTGCAGATTCTTCGCCACGGCTTCGGTGAGCTGCTGCTGGGCGTCGGCGTGATCGAGCTTCGCTTCGGCGCGGCGCACTTCGTCGATAAAGGTGCGATAACGCTGCGCGTAGGCCTCGTTCTGATAATCGGCCAGATATTGCGCACGCTTGTCGATCAACGCGTCGAGCGCCTTGGGCGAATGCAGCGAAACGATCTTCGCGCCCGCGGCGTTTTGATCGGCGACGGGCTTCTTCACGAGCGCGTCCACGGCGGCGCGATCATGCGCGACGCGGCGGCCCCATTCGAACGCGGCCAGGTTCTTTTCCACCTGCACGGCGTTCAGCTCGATCGCACGAGTGAGCGATTCGTGCGTGAGCGGCAGCCAGCCTTTTTGCCACGCGTAACCGAGCACAAAGGGGTTCGTGTAGATCGCGTCGCCCAGCAGCGCGAGCGCGTAGCGGTTGGCATCGACGGTCGCGACGTTGTCGACGCCAGCTGCTGCGCGCACATCGGCTTCGGTGTTGGAGCCCGGGAATTGCCACTGCGGGTTCTTGATGAACTCGGCCGTGGGCGTCGCCGCGCTGTTGAGCACCACATGTGTCTGGCCGACCTGCATGCGCGACACGCAGTCGTCGCCCGCCGTCACAATGGCGTCGCAGCCGATCACGAGGCTCGCCTCGCCCATCGCGATACGCGTGGCGTGGATGTCCTCGGGGCGCTTGGCGATCTGCACGTGGCTCATCACCGCGCCGCCTTTCTGCGCGAGACCCGTCACGTCGAGCACGGTCACGCCCTTGGACTCAAGGTGCGCGGCCATGCCGAGCAGCGCGCCGATCGTCACCACGCCCGTGCCGCCCACGCCCGTCACCAGCACGCCGTAGGGGCGGCCGATGGCGGGGACGTCGGGCGTCGGCACCGGCGGCATCGATTCAGTGGCGACGCGGTCCGACTTCGGCTTGCGCAACTGGCCGCCTTCGACGGTCACGAAACTCGGGCAGAAGCCCTTCACGCACGAATAGTCCTTGTTGCAGGTGGACTGGTTGATCTGGCGCTTCGTGCCGAATTCGGTGTCGAGCGGCTCGACGCTCAGGCAGTTCGATTGCACCGAGCAATCGCCGCAGCCTTCGCATACCGATTCGTTGATGACGACGCGCTTGGCCGGATCCGGATAGGTGCCGCGTTTGCGGCGACGACGCTTTTCCGTGGCGCAGGTCTGGTCGTAGATCAGAATCGTCGTGCCTTCGATCTCACGCAGTTCGCGCTGCATCGCATCGAGTTGATCGCGATGGTGGATCGTCACGCCCGGTGCGAGCTTCGAAGCCGCTTCGCCTTCGTACTTCTCAGGATCGTCAGTGACGATCACGATCTTCTTCGCGCCTTCGGACGCCAGTTGATGCGTGATCTGCGGCACGGTCAGCACGCCGTCGACCGGCTGGCCACCCGTCATCGCCACCGCGTCGTTGTAGAGGATCTTGTAGGTGATGTTCGCCTTCGAGGCGATGGCCGCGCGGATCGCCAGCAGACCCGAGTGGAAGTAGGTGCCGTCGCCCAGATTCGCAAATACGTGCTTGTCGTTCGTGAAGGGCGCCTGACCGACCCACGCCACGCCTTCGCCGCCCATCTGGCTGAAGGTGCTGGTGCTGCGGTCCATCCACACGGTCATGTAGTGGCAGCCGATGCCGGCCATCGCGCGCGAGCCTTCCGGCACGTTGGTCGACGTGTTGTGCGGGCAGCCCGAGCAGAACCACGGCTTGCGCTCCACCTGCACGCGCGGCTTGGCGAGCGCGCGTTCCTTCGCTTCGATCACGGCGACGCGGGCGCCAATGCGCGCGCGCACGTCGGACGGCAGATCGAGCTTGTCCAGACGCGTGGCGATGGCCTTGGCGATGATCGCGGGCGAGAGTTCGTAATGCGCGGGCAGCAGCCAGTTGCCCATCGGCACCGACCATTCGCCGCCTGCGCCGTCTTTCTCGTCGAACTTGCCGTACACGCGCGGGCGCTGCGCATCGGGCCAGTTGTACAGCTCTTCCTTGATCGCGTATTCGAGGATCTGGCGTTTTTCTTCGACCACCAGAATCTCTTCCAGACCGCGCGCGAAAGCCTGTGCGCCTTGCGCTTCGAGCGGCCACACGCAGCCAACCTTATAAAGACGAATGCCGATGCGAGAGCAGGTTTCGTCGTCGAGACCCAGATCGGTGAGCGCCTGGCGCACGTCCAGATAGGCTTTGCCGCCCGTCATGATGCCGAAGCGCGCATGCGGCGAATCGATCTCGATGCGGTCGAGCTTGTTGGCGCGCACGTAGGCGAGGCCCGCGTACCACTTGTAGTCGAGCAGACGCGCTTCCTGCACCAGCGGCGGATCGGGCCAGCGGATGTTCAGGCCGCCGTCGGGCATCATGAAATCTTCGGGCAGCACGATGCGCGTGCGATACGGATCGATTTCGACCGATGCCGACGATTCCACCACGTCGGTCACGCACTTCATCGCCACCCATAGGCCGGAGTAGCGGCTCATCGCCCAGCCGTGCAGGCCGAAGTCGAGATATTCCTGCACGTTCGAAGGGAACAGCACCGGCAGGCCGCAGGCCTTGAAGATGTGTTCCGACTGGTGCGCGAGGGTGGAGGATTTCGCCGCGTGGTCGTCGCCCGCGAGCACCAGTACGCCGCCATGACGCGCCGAACCGGCGGAGTTGCCGTGCTTGAACACGTCGCCGCAACGGTCGACGCCGGGGCCTTTGCCGTACCACATCGAAAACACGCCATCGTGTTTCGCCGACGGATACAGGTTCACCTGCTGCGAGCCCCACACGGCGGTCGCGGCGAGGTCTTCATTGACGCCGGGCTGAAAAACGATTTGATGGGCGGCGAGATGCTGCTTCGCTTTCCAGAGCGACTGATCGAGACCGCCCAGAGGCGAGCCGCGATAGCCTGAGATGAACCCCGCGGTATTGAGACCGGCGGCCTTGTCGCGTTCCTGTTGCAACATCGGCAGGCGAACCAGCGCCTGGATGCCGCTCATATACGCGCGACCGCGTTCGAGGGTGTATTTATCGTCGAGCGTGACGGAAGCGAGTGCGGCTTCAAGCGAAGCGCGCTGACCTGCGTCGAGCGGGGCATTCATTATTTGTCTTCCTCCATCCAACCAATCCGATCAATCCGTTGTGGGATCGCCAGAACTTTCGGAGGCCGCAGCATCTTGTGAATGCGTTGGCCGGGCTCGCCATATTGGCGTCTTTTTTTCGATAGTAGCACTCGGACAAACCCGCCGCTCTGCATCATAAAAGCGGCCAAATCTGACGCTTTGCAGCATTTTTCCTGACTGTGGGGCCGTACCACACGAAAGCCTCGTAGGGCCCTTGTAACAAAGGATGTATCTGAATAAGGTCTGACGTAACAACGTGTAAATGTTGCACTATCAGGGAACCGGTCTTGAATATCCTGTCTAACTCCCTCACTTGAGCGAACTGCGTCGCGCCAACCTTTTTTGGGGCGCTATCGCGGTTTGCTCAGTGAGAGGCAAGTCTGAAAAAAGGAGTACACAAGATGAACAATCGACATATCCAGACCTTCCTGACGGTATCGGCTGCGTTCTTCGCCATGAGCGCGCCCCTGCATGCAAACGCCCGCACCCAGAGCGCGGCGAATGCATCGACGTCGTGCGCGCAGTACACGCTGTGCGCGAAGGCTGATTCGAACCCGCTGCCGGCCCCGAAGGCCGAGCGTTAAGCCGTTCGATCCAGGATCACGACGATGTTGCGCTGATCCGCGCGGCATCCCATTCACCTGAATCCGCTGCCGTAGGTGTGCGGCGCCGGATTCAAAAACTAAAAAGGGCGAAGATCGCGTGATCTTCGCCCTTTTTGCATTGATCGCCGGGTTATCTCCGGCTTGTCTTCGGCTTAGGCCTTGTCCTGCACCACGCCGCGGCGGATCTGGTCAAGTTCGATCGATTCGAACAGCGCCTTGAAGTTGCCTTCGCCGAAGCCCTGATTGCCCTTGCGCTGGATGATCTCGAAGAAGATCGGGCCGATCTGGTTCTCCGTGAAGATCTGCAGCAGCAGGTCTTCCGGCAGTCCGTCGATCAGGATCTTGCGCTTCTTCAGTTCGTCCAGCGGTTCAGTGTGACCCGGGATGCGGCGGTTCACCAGTTCGTAGTACGTGTCGATGGTATCGAGCAGCGCGATCTGCGAGGCGCGCAGGCCGTCGACTGTGCCGTAAATGTCGTTGGTGCCCAGCGCGATGTGCTGGATGCCTTCGCCGTGATAGGCGTCCAGATACTCCTGGATCTGGCCCGCCGTCTCGCCGCCTTCCTCGTTGATCGGAATGCGGATCTTGCCGCACGGCGAGGTCATCGCCTTCGACTTCACGCCCGTCACCTTGCCTTCGATGTCGAAGTAGCGGATCTCGCGGAAGTTGAAGAGGCGTTCGTAGAACTCCGCCCATTCGTTCATGCGGCCGCGGTGGACGTTGTGCGTCAGGTGGTCGATGTAGGTCAGACCGTGGCCGACCGGGTTCTGCTCCGCGCCCTCGATCGGCACGAAGTCGACGTCATAGATGCTGATGTCGCCGATGCTGCCCGGCTGTGCGCCATTCTTGCCGCGCCAGCGGTCGACGAAATAGATCAGCGAATCGCCGATGCCCTTGATGGCCGGAATGTTCAGCTCCATTGGGCCGGTCTTGTTGTCGAAGCCCCAGGCGCCCAGATCGAGCGCGTGCTTGTAGGCCTTGGCGGCGTCCTCGACGCGGAACGCGATCGCGCAGATCGACGGGCCGTGCAGGCGCGCGAAGCGTTGGGCGAACGAGTCCGGCTCGCCGTTGACGATGAAGTTGATGTCGCCCTGACGGTAGAGCGTCACGTCTTTATGGCGATGGCGCGCGACGGCGGTGAAGCCCATGCGCTCGAACAGCTTGCCAAGCGCCTTGGGATCCGGCGCGGTGTATTCGATGAATTCGAAGCCGTCGGTGCCGACGGGATTTTCCCAGGTGGGGACCTGCATGGTTGTCTCCTGACTGATCCTGATGAGCGCTTCAGATGGGCGATTTCGTGCGACAAAGTGTAGCTGCGCGACCTAGGCGAAAACTTGCGAACTTAATCGCTCGTGCGCCAATTTGAGCTATAAAATGCCTTCATCAAATCAACCGGCGGCAGAAAATGGCGAGCATCGAACTGGACGCAATCGATCGAAAAATTCTGGCGATTCTTCAGGAAAATGGCCGGCTCTCGAATCAGGAAATTGCCGATCGCGTGAATCTCTCGCCCAGCCCGTGCTTGCGGCGTATCCGCAGGCTGGAGGAGAGTGGGGTGATCCGCACCTATGTCGCGTTGCTGGACGCGCAAATGCTCGGCCTGGATCTGTTGGCTTACGTGAACGTGCGGCTGGAAAAGCGCGGGCCGACGGCGTCGGGGCGCGAGGGCGTGACGCACGCGGAGCTGTTCCGCGCAGCGGTGCAGACCTGGCCGGAAGTGGTGGCCTGTCACGCCATGACGGGCGATATGGATTTCCTGCTGCGCGTGCAGGTGGAGGATATGGCGCATTTCTCGCGCTTCGTGCAGGACCAGTTGCTGCACCATCCGTCGGTGATCGATGTGCGTTCGAGCTTTTCGCTGCAGACCTTCAAGGAAACGACGGCGCTGCCGATCCCGCAGAACTAGGTGGTGTAGCGATCGCAGACGTAAAAAAAGCGGCCGAAGCCGCTTTTTCAATCTTGCTCATTCAACCCAGGCCGGGCAGAAGTCATGCTGCGATAGCCTGCGGCAGCATCGTTTCGATCAGCTTCGAGGTCTGGCGCGCCTGGCGCTTGAGCGCATAGTCGAACACCGCAGCCTGCTCCTGGAGCATTTCCGCAATGATGCTGCTCTGATCGGCCGGTTCGAGCGAGAGATACGCATCGGCTTCGCCGTAGGCGTACTCGATCTTCATGCCGGCCTTGCGGGCGATATGCATCATCGTCGAGTTGCGCGACAGGCAGTGGATGTACAGCGTGGTCACGTGCGTGTTGCGGCTGCGGATGGCGGCGCGCTCGAACAGCTTCGAGCCGATGCCCTGACCGCGCGCGCTTTCCAGCACCGAGACGCCAAACTCAGCCGTGCGGCCATTGCCGTCCGCCGGCAGATAGGCCAGATGGCCTGCGCCCACGAGCTGCAGCTGATGGTCGAACACGCCGAACACGGTGTCGCGCGTGAAGTCGAGCGAGCGCACATAGTTTTCGATCACGTGGTCGGGCGCGGCCTGGCCGAAACGCAGCAGGCGGTCTTCGCTGTCGAGCGTGAGAAAGTGCGCGAGCAGGCGTTCGCGGTCGGCGGAAGTGAGTACGCGCACCATGACCGGCGAATGTCCGGACGCGAGCGGGCGAGCGGATGCGATGATCGGCTCGTTGGCTTGGGTCGAAATGTTGGTCATGGCGGGTCCTCCCTGAGATACGAAAGGCGGCGCACATGGTGCGCCGCAAAACGCATTCTAGCGGAAACCCTGGGGTCGATCTAGGGAAAACCCGGATTACGGATTTGAGTGTTGCGCCTAATTAATAAATTGAGACGCGTAACATATTGATTTTTATAGTGTATTCGTGGCGAATAGCTTGACGCGTCAATTGTTGTGACTACACATCATGTTGCGGCGCATCAATCTGGCCCGAATTGATCGATCGTTCGAATCGCGCTCAGGCGTTCTGCAGACCGTGATCCATGACCTCGATCACCTGCTCGGCGAAGTCGCGGTAGCCCATGCGGCCGCCTGGTTTGAGCCAGGTGAAGGTCCAGTTGATCATGCCGAACAGCATCATGGTCAGCGAAGTCTGGTTTTCCGCCGTCACGCGGCCCGGATACGCGCGTGCGAGCTGGCGGGTGAATGCGGCCACCACATCGCGCTGGCGGTTGAGAATGATCTCGCGCTGTGCGTCCACGAGGTATTTCACGTCGTTGAGCAGGGCCACATGGCGGCTGTGCGAGGTTTCGTACTCGGCGAGGAACGCGCGGATCAGTTCGGCGAAGCAATCGCGTTCGTCGAGACCGCGGCGCTGGCTGGCGCCTTCCACCTCGGCGATGATCAGCATCAGCCGCTTGGTGTAGCGGTCGAGCAGATCGAACAGGATCGCTTCCTTGCTCTCGTAGTAGTGATACAGGCGCGCCTTCGAGGTGCCGCTCGCCGCCGCGAGATCGGACATCGACGTGCTCGGGTAGCTCGTTTGCGCGAATTTGGCTGCGGCGAGTTCGAGGATCTGGTCGCGCTGGGTTTCGTGGTCGGGCGCTCGGGTGCGTGCCATGTTTTATCAGCGGGGTTCGGCTGTTTTTTTAGCTGCGTAGCCGCAGAGGATCAGCGGGAAAGGGAAAGATGCGCGGCCGCATGCACCGGAATGGGGCGCGCGTTGCGGGCGTCCTGAGCACTCTGGCCACCGGTGCGCGCGGCGCACAGGTCGTCGCGCAGACGCAGTTCGCCCGCGGACGCCAGCTCGCGCAGACGCCAGCGCACGACCGGCTCGCCAACCGTAAAGCCGGCGCCGCCGCGCACGAGCGCCGCGCCCAGCGTATCGCAGGCGAGCCACGGCGCAGGGGACTCGCTGGGCGGCGTTGCCTCGCCGAGGATGTCGAGGATCTGTGCGTCCAGATCGGCCCAGGTGCCGCTCGTGAAGGTGTTGTCGCGCCAGCGGCGCGTCTCGCCATTGGCGAACTTCGCTTCCTGCCATTCGAGCGCGAGGCGCGTGATGCGCAGGACGGAGATCGGTGCGGCGTCGGGCAGGCGCGCCTGCAGTCGGGCGGCGGCTTCAGCCTGCGTGCCGGCGAGATCAGAGGGTGTCAGGCGCACTTCGTTCAGGCGCTGCGGCACATTGCGCAGGCGGTAGCAGGCGCGACGCAGCGTGAGCTGGTCGGCGGCGTCGTGCGTGTGCCAGATCACCACATTGGCGTTGTCGGCTTCCAGCGCCATGAGCGCCGCGCAGTCGCCTTGTGCCAGCGTCTGGGCGGGTTCACGCTCGTCGGCCGCGCCGCAGTCGCCATCCACGCGCTGCCAGAACGCCGCGCGCAGCACCATACCGGGGTTGGCCGCCTCGTCGATATCGCGCAGCGGCCCGACCGTGAGGTCGTCGGCCAGCGCAATCACGTGCGCGGCTGTCTGGGCGCTGGCGGGGCGTGCGGCCTCGTGGGCCCGCAGAGCCTGACGCAGCGCGGCCGCAGCCGGCTCGCCGTGGATGAGGTGGATCGTGGTCATCGACAACTCGTTGCGTTCACCATGAACGCCTTGAACAGCAAAATAAGTGTCAGATGCGAGCGGGCGCGCACAAGACAAAAGGGACCGCCCGCACCGATGCAGCGCTGCGCTGCACCACTCGCGGGCGGCCCCTAGTGTAAGCGGATCGCGGGAGCGCCGAAAGCGTGCTGTTGCTCTAAGGTCTATTCGTGACACCGCGTGAACATCGCGCGTGACACGTCGAGGCCCGCATGCTTAAGGCATCGCGCCCTACGGCGCGTGAGAACTTATCGTTCGTCGAAACTCACCACCACACGCTCGCTGACAGGATGACACTGACAGGTCAGCACGAAGCCGTCCTTCACTTCCTGCTCCTCCAGCGTGTAGTTCTTGTCCATCTTCACTTCGCCTTCCAGCACCTTGGCGCGGCAGGTGCAGCACACGCCGCCCTTGCACGCATACGGTAGCGCCAGACCCGCCTTCAGGCCGACGTCGAGCAGGCTCACGCCCTCGTAGGGCAGGCGCAGCTTGCGCTTTTTCCCGTCGATGACGATCTCCAGATCCGCCGCCGGCGTGCTTTCGGTGATCTCGACGACGGGCACGCCCGCCTGCGGCAGCGGCGAGCCAAAGCGCTCGACGTGCACGTTCTTCGTGGGCACGCCCGCGTCCTTGAGCGCGGCTTCGGCGGCATCCATCATCGGGCCGGGACCGCAGATGAAGGCTTCGTCGATCTCTTCGGCCGGCAGCAGCGATTCGATGAAGGCCGCGCACTTTTCCTGATCGAGCACGCCGTTGAACAGCTCGACGTCCTGCAGGTCGTCGGAAAGCACGTGATACAGCCGGAAGCGGTCCATGAAGCGGTTCTTCAGGTCTTCCAGATCCTCGGCGAACATGATCGCGTCCACGCTGCGATTGCCGTAGACCAGCGTGAAGGCGCTGCGCGGCTCCGTTTCCAGCGTGGTCTTGATGATCGCCAGCACCGGCGTGATGCCCGAACCGCCCGAAAACGCCACGTAGTGCTTGCCGTGTTCGGCGTTCAGATGCGTGAAGAAGCGCCCGTCCGGCGTCATCACGTCGATTTCGTGGCCCGGCGCCAGCTGGTCGAAGGCGAAGTTCGAGAAACGCCCGCCGCGCACGCGCTTGATGCCGACGCGCAGTTCGCCGTCGCGATCGTAGTCGGTCACGCCGACGCAGATCGAATACGAGCGGCGCGTTTCCTCGCCGTCGATGTGGGTCTTGAGCGTGACGAACTGCCCTTGCGTGAAGCGATACGCCTCGCGCAGCTCGGGCGGGACTTCGAAAGCGACGGAGACCGCGTCCGCGGTTTCGGGCCGCACTTCGCGGATGCGCAGCGAATGGAATTGCGGAGTGGCCATATCAGTACGGTTTGAAGTAGTCGAAGGGTTCGCGGCAGTCGATGCAGCGGTAGAGCGCCTTGCACGCGGTCGAGCCGAATTGCGCGAGGCGCTCGGTGTGCTTCGAGCCGCAGCGCGGGCAGACGGGCGCGGGCAGTTTCGGCATGAAGGTGATCGGCTTTTCGGCCGCCGTGCCGTGCGCCGCGCCGCTGCCGCAATTTCCCGTGGGCGGCGCGATGCCGTAGGCACGCAGTTTTTCGCGCGCTTCGTCGGTGATCCAGTCGGTAGTCCAGGCGGGCGAGAGCGTGGTGGCGATGCGGTACGGCGCGAGTTGCGCGGCGTCCAGCGCGTGCGCGACGTCCTCGGCGATCTGCGACATCGCCGGGCAGCCCGAATAGGTGGGCGTGATGACCACTTCGAGCTGGCCGTCGTCGGCGCGGCGCACGTCGCGCAGGATGCCCAGTTCGCGGATCGACACCACCGGAATCTCCGGATCGGGCACCGCTTCGAGCACCTGCCACGCGCGTGCGAGCGTGTGATCGGCCGGGGTTTGCATCGTCGCTTGCATCTTCATTTCCTCGTGAAGCCCGCGTGGCTTACCAGCGTGCGTCCGGATGCTGGCGCGCGAGGCTTTGCATCTCGGCGAGCACGAAGCCCATGTGTTCCGAATGCTCGCCGTGCTTGCCGGTCGTCACGTGCTTGACCGGTGCGGGCGCCGCGAGCGTGGCCTCTTCGAGTGCGGCTTCCACGTCGGCGCGCCAGGCGGCTTCGAGCTGCGCGGTGAGCGGCGCAATGCCGGCTTCGGCCACAGCGCTTTCCACCGCATCGGTGCTGAAGAACTCGCGCGTGTACGGCATCAGCCAGTCGAGCGCGGTCTGGGCGCGGCGATGCGATTCGTCCGTGCCGTCGCCGAAACGGATCAGCCATTCGCGCGCGTGGTGCACGTGATAGCGCGTTTCCTTGATCGAGCGCTCGGCGATGGCGGCCAGTTGGCTGTCGGCGGAACGCAGCAGCGCGGTCCACAGATGCGCCATCAGCGAGGCGTACAGGAAGTTGCGCACGATCGTCACGGCGTAATCGTTGGCCGAATGCGTCGTGCCGGCGAGCGGGCCGAAGTGCGGCAGCTCGGCCAGTGTGAAGTTGGCGAACTCGCGCTCGGCGCGGAAGTAGGCGTAGTCGTCCTCGGTGCGCTCGCGGCCGGTGAGCGCCTTTTCCAGCGTGGCGGCGTGCGTGTAGAGCAGGCGCGCCTGACCGATCAGGTCGAGGCTCATATTGGCGAGCGCGATGTCCTCTTCGAGGATCGGGCCGTGGCCGCACCATTCCGTGTTGCGCTGACCGAGGATCAGCGCCGTATCGGCGAGGCGCAGCACGTACGCGAGGTGTTCTTGCGTGGGCGTCGTCATCTTGGCGCTCTTACATGTGGTTGACTTCGTCGGGCAGCGTGTAGAACGTCGGATGGCGGTAGATCTTGTCGCCGGCCGGATCGAACAGCTCGGCCTTGTCGTTCGGATCCGACGCCGTGATCGCCGACGACGGCACCACCCAGATGCTCACGCCTTCCTGACGGCGCGTGTAGACGTCGCGCGCCATGCGCAGCGCCATCGACGAATCGGCGGCGTGCAGGCTGCCGCAGTGCTTGTGGTCGAGGCCCTGCTTGCTGCGCACGAACACTTCCCAGATCGGCCATTCCTTGTTCATCTCTGTCTCCTTTAGCTTCAGGCGGCGTGCCGGGTGGCGTGATCCGCGGCGCGCTGACGTTGTTTTTCGGCGTGGGCGAGGGCGGCTTCGCGCACCCAGGCGCCTTCGTTGTGCGCCTTCACGCGCGTGCCGAGGCGTTCGCGGTTGCACGGGCCGTCGCCGTTGACGACGCGCCAGAATTCTTCCCAGTCGATCGTGCCGTAGTCGTAGTGGCCGCGCGCCTCGTTCCATTTGAGGTCAGCGTCCGGCAGCGTGACGCCGAGCACCTTGGCCTGCTCGACGGTGGCATCGACGAACTTCTGGCGCAGATCGTCATTCGAGATGCGCTTGATGCCCCATTTGGCCGACTGGTTGCTGTGCACGGAATCGGCGTCGCTCGGGCCGAACATCATCAGCACCGGCCACCACCAGCGGTTCACGGCCTGCTGCACGAGTTCCTTTTGCGCGTCGGTGCCTTGCATCATGGCGAGCAGGGCGTCGAAGCCCTGACGCTGATGGAACGACTCTTCCTTGCAGATGCGGATCATGGCGCGCGCGTACGGGCCATAGGTGCAGCGGCACAGCGGGATCTGGTTCATGATCGCCGCGCCGTCGACCAGCCAGCCGATCACGCCGACGTCCGCCCACGTGGGCGTCGGGTAATTGAAGATGCTCGAATACTTGGCTTTGCCCGCGTGCAGCGCGTCGACCAGCTGATCGCGCGAGACGCCCAGCGTTTCCGCCGCGCTATAGAGATAGAGACCGTGGCCGGCTTCGTCCTGCACCTTGGCGAGCAGGATGGCTTTGCGCTTGAGGCTGGGGGCGCGGCTGATCCAGTTGCCCTCGGGCAGCATGCCCACGATTTCCGAGTGCGCGTGCTGCGAGATCTGGCGCACCAGCGTCTTGCGGTAGGCGTCGGGCATCCAGTCCTGCGGCTCGATCTTGCCGTCGGCGGCCATGATCGCGTCGAAGTCGGCCTGCTCCGGCGAGGCCGCCGCCGCGTCCAGCGGAGCGACATTGCCGGGAATGTCGAGGGATTGCGTGTACATGGGAACGCTCTCGTCGGAGTTTGGTGTGGAGTGCAGTATAAACCAACCGACCGGTCGGTAAATGAATATTTTGAGCTTGCGCAAAGGGCGGTGAACCCAGCGCGCAACTTGCCGGACTTGCTGCTTGTGTTTTAGTGGATCGATGGTGTGATCTGGAGAAATTTTGTGGGTGCGGTGCTTGCCGTCGCGGGTGGGTTTGTCTGTCAGGAAGAGGGAAGGCCACGATCCGGGCCATGGGGCACAATGGGCGTTTTGCCTGACTAACCGGGACACGTGCGCGCGCTACGCGCGCAACCGACTGCATGAAGATCTCCTTTGCTACCACCGCGGCCCGCGCCGCCTTGCTCGTTTCGATCGGCGCGGCGACGCCGGCTTTCGCTCAACAGGCCGTTCCGCAGGCCGCCGGCGCCCATTGGGTGACGAGCTGGGCAACCGCGCTCCAGTCCATTCCCCAGCGGGAAGCGCTGCCGCCGCTTTACCGTGCGCCCGATGTCGCAGGCCGCACGGTCCGGCAGATCGTCTACCCGACGCTCGGCGGCGAAGTCGCGCGGGTGCGCATCAGCAATCTCTATGGGCGCGCGCCGCTTGTGATTGAAGCGATGGCGATTGCGCCTTCGGCTGGCGGCTCGGCGGTGAGTCAGGCCGAAAGCGTGCGGGTGACTTTTGGCGGCAAGGCTTCGGTGTCGCTGGCACCGGGCGCGGAGCTCGATAGCGATCCCGTGCGCATCGGCCTGAAGCAGGGCGCGCCTTACGCGATCAGCAGCTATATGGGCGGCGAGCAAAAACTGGTGGCCTGGCATCGTGTGGCGAGTCAGGTGAACTATGTCTCGCGGCCGGGCGATCACGTCGCCGATCCCTCGATCGGCGCGTTTCCGGTGCGCTTTACGCAGTACGCGTGGGTGACGGGGCTGGCGGTCGAGGCGCCGGGCGCGCAGACGATCGCGGCAATCGGCGATTCGATTACGGACGGCATGCGCTCGTCGCTCAATGAGAATCGCCGTTGGCCCGATGCGCTGGCGAAGCGTCTCGCCCGTGAACAGACGAATCTGGCCGTGATTGATCTCGGGATCAGCGGTAACCGGCTGCTGAGCGATTCGCCGTGCTATGGCGAGGCGCTTGAGCGTCGCTTCCAGCGCGATGCGTTGGGGCATGCGGGCGTGCGCACGGCGGTGCTGCTGATCGGCATCAACGACATCAACTTCCAGTCGATGCCGCCGCGCGCGGGGCTCGATTGCGACTTCCCGCACACGCAGGTGAATGCGGACGACCTGATTGCGGGGTATCGGCGCGTGATTGCCGCGGCGCATGCACGCGGCGTGCGCCTGCTTGGCGCGACGATCACGCCGGCCGATCTGCCGCCCGAGCGCGAGGCGATTCGCGCGAAGGTGAATCAGTGGATTCGCACGAGCGGGCAGTTCGACGGCGTGGTGGACTTCGATGCGGCGCTGCGCGATCCCGCGAATCCGCTGCGTCTGCGCCGCGAGTACGACAGCGGCGACCACATCCACCCGAGCGATACGGGTTACGCGGCGATGGCGAATGCCGTGCCATTGGCGGCGATCGCAGGGAAGTAAGAAATACTTGCGCTACCCCCTTGCAGCCCACGGCGGGTAGCGCTAAGATTCGCCCCCTTCGCTGTTCGGCCTGATCGGCAGCGAAGCCGGCCGCGAGAAACGGCGGGACGCTCCGGCGACATCTTTTCCTGCTTTTAAGCAGCGACCTAAAAAAAGATGTTGACGGATCGGAAAAGAGTCTGCATAATCTCGTTTCTCTGCTGCAGACGCAGCAAC
>NZ_VWWJ01000050.1 GCF_011753055.1 Burkholderia sp. Ax-1719
CCGGCTTCCAGTAATCCGGATTGCCGTCGAAGCGGATCGTCGCGTCCTTGGTGTAGCTCTTGAAGATGAACGGGCCGGTGCCGACCGGGTTCTGGTTGATGTCGGCGGCCTTGCCGGCCTTCATCAGCTGGTCGGCGTATTCAGCCGACAGGATCGAGGCGAATTCCATCGCCATGTTCTGGATGAACGGCGCGTTCGGCTCGTTCAGCGTGAACTTGACGGTGTACGGATCGACCTTCTCGACCCTGGCGATCAGCTTGTCCAGGCCCATGTCCGTGAAGTACGGGAACGACACCGGATACGCCTTGCGGAACGGCTGGTTCGGGTCGAGCATGCGCTGGAACGAGAACACGACGTCGTCGGCGTTGAACTCGCGCGAGGGCTTGAAGAACGAGGTGGTCTGGAACTTCACGCCGTGGCGCAGGTGGAACGTGTAGGTCTTGCCGTCTGCGGAAACATCCCACGATTGCGCGAGGCCCGGTTCGACCTTGGTGCCGCCGCGTTCGAACTCGACGAGACGGTTGTAGACGGTGAACGTGTTCGCGGTGAAGTCGGTGCCGGTGGTGTACTGCGCCGGATCGAAACCGGCCGGGCTGCCTTCCGAGCAGTAGACGAGTGTCTTGTTCGGAATGCTGTCGGCGTGCGCGAGCGGGGCGCCTGCAATCGATGCCGCTGCGAGCGCCACGAAGGACGTCATCCGTGCTGCACGCAACAGGTTGTTTTGTTTCATGTTTCCTCCAGTTCGGTGCCGGCCTGGGCCAGCGTAGCGCGATCTTACAAGAGCGGGGGGCGCGCTCACAAGGTAGCCAAAAAGGCCCGTCTCTCATGGAAAACGCCTGATTGACAGGCGCACTTCGGAATGCCTCACGCCGATCGACTGATTACGATTTAGCAGTCGTTTTTGCTGATTTTTATGTAGTTTTGGCCGTTTTCCTGGTCAGCCGCGCGTGATTCTGGATGTTTTGGCCACACGGGCCGTTGATGTCCTGCTCGCGCATCGGGCTTCTTGCGCCGACCCATCGCAAAAATCGCGCCGGATCTGCCTCAAGCAACATAGCGCATCGGCCTATGCCGTGTTCGCTAGAGGGCGCGCTCAGGTTGTTGTTTGGCGTCCACTTCGCACCAGTCGCGCCACATCGACCGGTATGCCGCCTCCATGTTGCGGGCGAAGCGCGCGCCGTCCATCAGCGGCGACGCCTGCATGCGCGCGCGCAAGCCGGCGCGCAGCGCGGCGAGGCGCGGCAGATCGTGGGCGAGCGCCACGACCGTCTGCGCGTAACCGGCGGCATCCGACGCGCCCAGATCGGCCAGTCCGAGATTGGCGAGCAGCGAGAGCCCGGCGCGGCTCGCGGCAACGCGCCCCGCGCGCGTGGGCACCGGCACGCCCATCCAGAACGCGTCGAGCGTCGTCGTGTGGCCGGTGTAGGGGAAGGTGTCGAGCGCGATGTCGATCTGCGCCCACGTGTTCAGATACGCGAGCCGTTGCTGGTAGCCGATGAACGTGACGCGCGCCGGGTCGATGCCATGCGCGGCCAGTCGGCGCTTGAGTCGCTCAAGCAGCGTGCCGGAGGTCGCCAGCAGGATCAGCCGCGCGTTGGGCAGCGCCGCGAAGATCGGCGACCATTGAGCGAGCGTGTCATCCGACAGCTTGCAAGGATTGTTCAGACAGCCAAACGTGATATGTCCCGCGTCCAGCGCCGGCAACGCGCTCACGGCCACGCTGCGATCCGCCTCGTCGAGCGGCGCGTAGCACCAGAACGTATCGGGCAGACGCAGCGATCGTTCGGTGTACTGCTCATCAACGCCGGGCACGCCGGGCGGGTCGAGCCACGGATCGGTGATGCGCCAGTCGATCGCCGCGCTGCCCGTGGTGCCGGGATACGCCAGCCACGCGACTTGCACAGGCGCGGGCCGCATCGCAAAGAGACGCCGCCGCGCGTTGGCCATATGCATCGTCAGATCGACGAGGATGTCGACGCCGTCGGCGCGAATCTGCTGCGCGAGTTGCGCGTCGTCGAGTGCGTGCACGTCGCGCCAGAGATCGACGTGCTGCTGGATGCGCTGCGTGATCGGGTCCGGTTCCGCGACGCTCGCGTAGCAGACGATCTCAAACTCCGCGTGATCGTGATGACTGAATAGCGGCAAGGTAAAGAGCGACTGGCAGTGATTGCGGAAATCGGGCGAGACATAGCCGATGCGCAGCCGCCGCGCCGGGTCGTGCGCGCTATCGCGCACCTTATCGCGCGAGTGGGCGTAAAGCGCGGGAGCAGCTAGCAGCGCCGCTTCGTGCTGCTGGCTGAAGCGTTCGGCTTCGGCACGGATGAGCGCGCCGTCGTCGGTGACGTACATCATCGCGTAAGCGAGATCGGCGTGCGCGCCGGCGTTGGTCGGGTCGCTCGCCACAGCGCGCCGCATCGCCGCCACGGACGCGCCCATCTCGCTCGCCCGCATCAACAGGCCGCCGAGCAGTTCATGCGTCTGCGCGAGGCTCGGGTCGATTTCGACGGCGCGCGTGTAGGCGTCGATGGCTTCGGCGCTGCGCTGCGTTTCGGCGTAGAGGTTGCCGAGATTGCGCCAGGCTTCGGTGGAGCCCGGCCGCAGCGTCACGGCGCGCGCGATCAGCGGCTCGGCTTCGGCGTGCTGCTTCGCCGCCGCCAGCAGACTGCCGAGGTTGCTGAGCGCGTCGGCGTCGTCCGGGTTGGCGGCGAGCGCGGCGCGATACGCGGTCTGCGCGTCAGCCGTGCGCCCCTTGCCAAACAACAGATCGCCGAGTGCGCTCCACGCGCGCGCATGCTTCGGCGAACCGGCGGGCGTCGTGGCGATGGCGTGACGCAAGGCGGCTTCGGCATCGTCGATGTGCGTCGGGCGCTGCGCACTCGCGCACCATGTCTGCCACATGTGCCGCCACGCGGCTTCCATATGACGAGCGAAACGCGCGCCGTCCATCAGCGGCGACGCCTGCATGCGCGCACGAAAACCGGCGCGCAGCGTCGCAAGACGCGGCAGATCGTGCGCGAGCGCTACGACAGTTTGCGTATAGGCGGCATCGTCATATGCAGCGAGTTCCTGCAGGCCGAGATTCGCCAGCAGCGACAGTCCCGCGCGCCCCGCCACCGCACGGCCGACGCGCGTGGGCACCGGCACGCCCATCCAGAACGCGTCGAGACTGGTGGTGTGGCCGTTGTATGGAACGGTGTCGAGCGCGATATCGATCTGCGCCCAGGTGCGCAGATAGTCCGCGCGCGGCTGGAAACCGACGAAGCGCACGCGCTCCTCGCCAATGCCATGCGCCGCCAGTCGCGCCAGCATGCGTTCGCGCGCGCTGCCCTGCGGCGCCATGAGCACGAGCCGCGCATCGGGCAGCGCCGCGAAAACGCCCGACCACAGCGCGAAGGTGGCGTCGGTGAGCTTGCACGGATTGTTCAGGCAGCCGAAGGTGATATGCCCGGCCGTGAGCGCGGGCAGTGCGGTCACGTCATGCGGCACTTCCAGCGGCGCGTAGCACCAGAAAGTGTCGGGCAGACGCAACGATCGTTCGGTGTACTGCTCATCGACGCCCGGCGCGCCCACGGGATCGAGCCACGGATCGGTCAGCCGCCAGCCGATTGCGGCACTGCCCGTGGTGCCCGGATACGCGAGCCACGCCATCTGCACCGGCGCGGGCCGCATCGCGAACAGCGCGCGCCGCGTGTGGGCCATATGCATGGTGAGATCGACAAGGATGTCGATGCCATCGTCGCGAATCTGCTGCGACAGGCGTGCATCGTCGAATTCGCGCACGTCGCGCCAGCGATCGACCATGCCGGTGAGTCGCGTCGTCACCTCGTCGGGCTGCGCGCTCGAATAGCAGACGATCTCGAAGTTCGCATGATCGTGCTGCGCGAACACCGGCAAGGTGAACAGCGACTGGCAGTGATTGCGGAAATCGGGCGAGACGTAGCCGATGCGCAGCCGTCGCGCCGGATCGGGCGTGTTTGCATATAGCGGCGCAGCGCCGCCGGGCTGCGCCGCGTCATGGCGTACGGCGTAGAGCTCCGCTTCGGCGCGAATGGCCATGCCGTCTTCGGTGGCGAACAGGTTCGCGTAGACCAGATTGCTGTGCGCGCCTTCGTTGCCCGCGTCATGCATTAGCGCATGCCGGTAGGCGTCGATGGCGGCGGCGATATCGCCGCTGGCTTTGAGCGCGTTGCCATAGTTGCTCCACGCATCGGAAAAGTTGGGCTTCAATTCGATGGCGCGTGCAAACGCGCGCTGCGCGCGGTCCACGTCGCCAAGGTCCACGAAGACGTTGCCGTAGTTGTTCCACGCCGGCGCATTGTCGGGCGCCAGCGTGACGGCACGTTCGAGCGTAGCCTGCGCTTCGTCGATGCGTCCCGCGTCGCGCATCAGGCTGCCCAGGTTGGTCAGCAAATTCACGTCGTCCGGGGCGAACGTGAGCGCGTGCGTCAGCATCGCCAGCGCCTGCTGTTTGCGACGCGTCGCAATCAGCACGTTGGCGAGGTTGTTCCACGCATTGATGTGGTGCGGATCGAGCTCGATCGCACGGTGCATTTCGGCTTCCGCGCGCGCGTAGTCGCCCAGCCCGAACATGATGGTGCCGAGGTTGAAATGCGCGATGCCGTTGTCCGGCTCCCGCTTCACCAGACGCTCCAGCAGCGCGGCAGCGCGCGCGTGTTCGCCTCGCGCGTCGTAGAGGTTGGCGAGGTTATTGAGCGCGTGGGGGTAATCGGGATCGAGTTCTAGCGCGCGTGCGAGTGTGGCGATCGCCATGTCGCTTTCGCTATGGGAATCGAAGGTCAGGGCGAGGCCGACCAGCAGCCTGGGCTCTACGCGCAGCGCCACGGCGCGCTCGATCAACGCGCGCGCCGTCAGCCGGTCGCGGCCGATTTCCAGGATGCCGGCCAGATGCAGCGCGTCGATGTTTTGCGGATCGGCAGCCAGCAGCCGCTGGCATTGCGCGCGCGCCGCATCGTGATCGCCCGCGCGCCAGGCGGCGAGCGCATCGGAAAACACGGGCAGCGCGATGGAATCGCGCTGGGCGCCGGAGTCGGGAGCAGAAGGAAGCGTCATGGGCGTGGCCCGCTTCGCCAGGATGAGGCTCAGGTGCGCGATCGGGCTTCAGAAAAAATTAAGGCAAAAAATAGCCTTCGATTATTGGCGCCGTCTCATTTGGGAGAATTTGATCGCAGTCAAGAATCTGACGTCGACAAAGAAAAACCGCGCGGCCCGGAAGTCCGGAACCGCGCGGTTCGTATTTGCTCTGCGACGTATGCAATCAACGCATGATCACAGCGCAAGCCGCTCGCAGATCGCCTTGGTCGCACCCGCCGCATTGAGCGTATAGAAGTGCAGACCCGGCGCGCCCGCCTCGACGAGACGGCGGCACAGGTCCGTCACCACGTCGAGGCCGAACGCGCGAATCGACTCGCGGTCGTCGCCGAAACTTTCCAGACGCTTCGCGACCCAGCGCGGCACTTCCGCGCCGCACATTTCCGAGAAGCGCATGAGCTGCGAATAGTTCGTGATCGGCATGATGCCGGGCACGATGGGAATATCCACGCCCAGCTTCTTTGCGTCTTCGATGAAGCGGAAATACGCGTCCGCGTTGAAGAAGTACTGCGTGATCGCGGAATCCGCGCCCGCTTTCACTTTCTGCGCGAACGCTTCCAGATCGTGACGCGGCGAGCGCGCCTGCGGGTGGTATTCGGGATAGGCGGCGACTTCGATGTGGAACGCGTCGCCGGTTTCCTCGCGGATAAAGGCGACGAGATCCGACGCGTAGCGCAGTTCGCCCATCTCGCCCATGCCCGAAGGCAGGTCGCCGCGCAGCGCCACGATGTGGCGGATGCCGTGCGAACGGTACTGGCTCAGGATGTCGCGCAGGCCGTCACGCGTTGCGCCGATGCACGAAAGGTGCGGCGCCGCGTCGACGCCTTCCTTCGCGATCTCCGCGACGGTGTCGAGCGTGCCTTGCTGCGTCGAGCCGCCCGCGCCGAAGGTCACCGACACGAAGCGCGGCTTGTGCGTGAGCAGTTGCGCACGCGTGGCGCGCAGCTTCTCGACGCCTTCCGCGGTCTTCGGCGGGAAGAATTCGAATGAGAGTTCGATCGGTTTCATGATCGCTTGTGAGATAGGCCGGCCACGGCGTCAGGCCGTGGCGCGGCGTGCATCAGCCGAGGCTGCGGTTGCCGAAAATCAGCGCCGACAGCAGCCACGAAACGATGCTGTAGAGGATCGAGCCAAAGAACGCCGACCAGAATCCCGACACCTCGAAGCCCTTGAGCAGCGACGCGGCCAGCCAGAAGCACAGTGCGTTCACCACGAGGATGAACACGCCGAGCGTGAGGATGGTCACGGGCAGCGTCAACACGATGAGCACCGGGCGCAGCACGGCGTTGATCAGGCCGAGCACGAGCGCGACGATCAGCGCGGTGCCGAAACTGCGTACATGGATCGACGGAACCAGCCAGGTGATGATCAGGAGCGCGAGTGCGTTGATCAGCCAGGTGAGCAGCACGGTCATGTTGAAAGTCCTCTTCTCGTCGTGATTATGCGGTGCGCCCGCGCGCGTTAAAAAAAGCGCGCGGGCGTGTGCACAGCATCGGGCTGGTCGCTTAAACGCGGCTTAAAAATAAGGGCCGCGTTGTAGCGCTTTGTATCTGACCGTAACGGCGTGCTTAGTAGCGGTAGTGGTTCGGCTTGAACGGACCGTTCTTGTCGACGCCAATGTACGAGGCCTGGTCGTCCGACAGCACCGACAGGTTCGCGCCAATGCGATCCAGGTGCAGACGGGCAACCTTTTCGTCCAGGTGCTTCGGCAGCACGTAGACCTTGTTTTCGTACTTCTGGCCTTCGACGAACAGTTCGATCTGCGCGAGCGTCTGGTTCGTGAACGAGTTCGACATCACGAACGACGGGTGGCCCGTGGCGCAGCCCAGGTTCACGAGGCGGCCTTCAGCCAGCAGGATCACGCGCTTGCCGTCCGGGAAGATGATGTGATCGACTTGCGGCTTGATGTTTTCCCACTGGTACTGGCGCGTGGAAGCAACGTCGATTTCCGAGTCGAAGTGACCGATGTTGCAGACGATCGCGTTGTTGCGCATCGCCTTCATGTGATCGTGGTTGATCACGTGGAAGTTGCCCGTTGCCGTCACGAAGATGTCGGCGTGCGGTGCAGCGGCTTCCATCGTCACGACGCGGTAGCCTTCCATCGCGGCTTGCAGCGCGCAGATCGGATCGATTTCCGTGACCCAGACGGTTGCGCCCAGACCGCGCAGCGATTGCGCGCAGCCCTTGCCCACGTCGCCGTAACCGGCCACGACTGCGATCTTGCCCGCGATCATCACGTCGGTCGCGCGCTTGATGCCGTCGACCAGCGATTCGCGGCAGCCGTACAGGTTGTCGAACTTCGACTTCGTCACCGAGTCGTTGACGTTGATGGCCGGGAACGGCAGACGGCCTTCCTTTTCCATCTGGTACAGGCGATGCACGCCCGTGGTCGTTTCTTCGGTCACGCCCTTGATGTGCGCGAGGCGCGTCGAGTACCACGTCGGGTCGATGGCCAGATGCTTTTCGATCGACTTGTACAGCGCGACTTCTTCTTCGTTGGTGGGCTTGGCGATGACCGAGCGGTCCTTTTCAGCCTTCGAGCCGAGGATCAGCAGCAGCGTTGCGTCGCCGCCGTCGTCCAGGATCATGTTGGCGAATTCGCCGTTCGGCCATTCGAAGATGCGGTGCGAGAATTCCCAGTATTCGTCGAGCGATTCGCCCTTGAATGCGAACACCGGCACGCCGCCCTGCGCGATGGCAGCGGCTGCGTGATCCTGCGTCGAGAAGATGTTGCACGAGGCCCAGCGCACGTCGGCGCCCAGAGCGGTCAGCGTTTCGATCAGCACGCCCGTCTGGATGGTCATGTGCAGCGAACCTGCGATGCGCGCGCCCTTCAGCGGCTGCTGCGCCTTGTACTCTTCGCGGGTTTGCACGAGACCGGGCATTTCGGTTTCGGCGATATTGAGTTCCTTGCGGCCCCAGGCGGCAAGCGACATATCGGCGACGACGAAATCGTTGGCTTGATCTTGCGGAATTGCGGCGTTCATCACGCCCTCCTTTCTAAAAGTGACTAGAAATTAAAGACGTGAGCGCCGTTTTTTCAGTGCGGCCGAGGCTTGGAAACCGGCCGGATTGAGCATCTTCGAGCCTGGCGGGTCATGCGGTCTGTTACCGCGCCCCGTCGCAACGCTCCTCGAAGACGAGGCGTGATTGTAGCAAAACGCGATGACAGACGCGCGGCGGATTCAGGTGGCCAGTTCAACCGAACGCAGTTGGCGTACGTTCGTGGTCGCGGCGTCGAGGTAGGCCCTGGAAGCCCGCATCGTGTCTGCGGACGCGACGGGGTCGGCCTGCGTGAATCCCATCTGGATATTGAGAAAGCGTTCCGCGTGAATGCCGTCGTGATAGTGCATGCGTACACGCTTCGCATCCGTCAGGCGGCGCTGAGCAAAGATATCGCTGAGCACCCAGGAAAACGCGCCATCCTCGCCGCCGTGCCGACGGAACACCTCGTCCATCGGAAAACCGCCCAGCGACAGAAACACGCTGCGGCGAATCACGAGACTGCTGGGCACCGTGTTGCTGAGGATGGCGCAATGACGCTCGAAATCGGGGTGCTGGGTGATGCGCGCCGGAAAGCCCGCGAATTCGACCTCGAGCCGCACCGCCACGTCCTGCGGACGCTGCGCCAGATGAGCCTGCGCGGCAGCCAGCGCGCCGGGCAGATATTCGTCGTCGGCGTCGAGAAAGGCGATCAGCGGTGTATTCGCGTGCAGTGCAGCCCAGTTGCGCGCGCGCGCCGCGCCGCCGTTGCGCACGGTCTGCAGCAGGCGGATGCGCGAATCGTGCATCGCGAACGTCCGCACGATCGACGCCGAAGCATCAATCGAGCCGTCATCGACGACGATGATCTGCGCGAGATCCGCTTGCAGGTCTTGAGAGAGGCAACTTTGCAGCGCGCGCGCAATCGTGGCGGCGCCGTTGTAGCACGGGATGATGATGGAAATCGGGGACATGAAACGCAACGCGAAAGAGCCGAACCAGCCGGTCGAGCCTGATGGCCCGGCTTCGGTGTCCTGATCTTAATCGCGTCGCAAAATTTCAGACTGTCGTGAAGCGTCCGGGAGCGCCAAATTGGGCCCAAATAGCGCGCGCCTGCGCAAGATTCGAATTTGTCCTGGCCCGCCGCGCCTGAAAACTCAAACCGGCAGGAAACCCAGCGCCGGCGCGATCAGCACCATCACCACGCCCGCAATCATCATCGTGAGGCTGGCGACCACGCCCTCTTCGCGCCCCAGTTCACGCGCCTTCGCGGTGCCCACGCCGTGCGCCGCCGCACCGAACAGCGCGCCGCGCGCGAGCCGCGTGCGCAGCGGCACGAGCCCCAGCACCAGTTCGCCGAACAACATGCCGCACACGCCGGTGGCGATCACGAACAGAGCGGTGAGGTCGCGCGGCGCGTGGATCTTGTCGGAGACGGCGAGCGCGAACGGTGTCGAGATCGAGCGCGTCATCAGGCTGCGCTGCAGTTCCGGCGACAGATGAAGGAGCTTGGCGAGCGCGAGCGAGCCGCCCACCGCCACGATGATGCCCACCGACACGCCGACGGTCAGCGAAATCCAGTGGCGCTTCATCAGATCGCGGTATTCGTAGATCGGCACAGCGAAGGCGACGGTGGCGGGACCGAGCAGCCACATCAGCCAGCGCGTGTCCTGAAAATAGACCGGATACGGAATATGCAGCAGCAGCACGAGCGCCGCGAGCACGGCAGGCACCGCCACGAGCGGCGTGAGCCACGGCGAGCGAAAGCGCGCGTAAAGCGACTTCGAGGCGAAATACAGCGCGACTGTCAGGATGAAACAGCCTGCGGCGATCAGCCGCGAAGCATCGTCGGCGAACAGGGATGCGTAAAACGTGTTCATGACGGGATCATCCTTTGGGAGTGCGTAAGGTATTCGGCCGATGCTCGCCAGAATGGCCGTGCATCAGATCAGGCGCGCGCCAGATGGCGGGCGTGGCGCACGTTCTGCACGCGGCGCAGCGCAAGGCGGCGCTCCAGTTTCGCGGCCTGCTCCACGGCGAACGCCACCGCGAACATCACCATCAGCGTGCCGCCGACCACCACCAGCGCGAGACGCCAGCCGTCGGCGCGAAACAGGCCGCCGTACTGCACCGCCGCCACCGCGGCCGGGATGAAGAACAGCAGCATGTCGGAGAGCAGCCAGTCCGCGCCCGCCTTGACCCAGCGCGGCGTGACACCGCCGCAGAACAGCAGCGCGAGCAGCAGCACGAGGCCCACCACGCCGCCCGGCACGGGCAGATGCGCGGTGCGGGTGAGTGCGTCGGCCACATACCAGACACCGGCGAGGAGCGCCGACTGCGCCGCGATCCGGCCAGCACGCGCCATCAGACCCTTTTGCGGGGCGGCAGCGGAGGTGTTCGGTGCAGTCATGGCAAACCCTAAGTGACAGTGGAATGGAACTGAGTATAGGGTGCAGCGCAGCATAAATATAATGACTTGTAATCATCGACTTCATTCCATAATGGAATGTACGAGCAGCCGATCAAGGAGACATGACCGTGGAATTGCGCGCGCTACGCTATTTCATCGAGGTGGTACGGCAGCAGAGCTTCACTGCCGCCGCTGAAGCGCTGCACGTGACCCAGCCCACCATCAGCAAGATGGTGAAGGCGCTGGAGGACGAAACCGGCACCCCGCTGCTGCTGCGCGACGCGCGCCAGATGGTGCTCACCGACGCCGGGCGCATCGTTTATCAGCGCGGTCAGGACGTGCTTGCCGCGCATGCGCAGTTGCAGGCCGAACTCGCCGATCTCGGCACGCTCGGGCGCGGCGAAATCACGATCGGCATTCCGCCGATGGGCGGCTCGCTGTTCACGCCCGCCATCGCCGCGTTCCGCCAGCGCTATCCCAGGATCGAACTCAAGCTGTTCGAGCAGGGCTCGCGCGCGATCGAGGCCGCGCTGATTTCCGGCGAACTCGAACTGGGCGGCGTGCTGCTGCCGATCGACCCGGAACAGATCGACGTATTGCCGATCTCGCACGAACTGCTGTGGCTGGTCGCGCCGCGCGGCTCGCGCTGGGACGGCGCGGCGAGCGTGCCGCTTGCGGATCTCGCGGCGGAACCGTTCGTCTTTTATGGCGAGAGCCTGGCGCTCAACGACGTCGTGCTCAACGCCTGCCGCGCCGCCGGTTTCACGCCGCAGATCGTGGGCCGCAGCGGTCACTGGGATCTGATGGCTGCGCTGGTGCTCGCGGGCGTGGGGATCGCGCTGCTGCCCGCGCCTTATGTGAGGCGGCTCGATGCGGCGCGCTTCACCTGCCTGCCGGTCGCCGATCCACAGATCACCTGGGACATGGCGATTGGCTGGAAGCGCAACGGCTATCTGTCGCATGCGGCGCGCGCGTGGCTTGCCGTGGCGCGCGAGGAATATGGGAAGCCGTCGACGTTTCTCGATGATTTCGTGCGCCCGCCGGGACTGGAAAAGTCCGCCGACGAGCGCGCTTAACGAGCGCGTATAACGTACGCGCGAAAAAAGCCGCCCGGCTTTCGCCGGACGGCCCCTGGTTTGTACCGCGTGTACCGCTTCTACGTTTACTTCGCGGCAAACGCGATGCGGCGATTGTGGAAACGCCCGCCAGCCGTGTCGTTGCTGTCGATCGGGTTGGCATCGCCGTAACCGGCGGCGGTGAGCGTCGAGGCGTTCACGCCCTGCGCGACCAGATAGGTCAGCACGGCCTGCGCGCGGCGCTTCGACAGCGTCAGATTGGTCGTCTTGTCGCCCACGTTATCCGAATAACCTGCCACTTCCAGATGCACCGGCTTGCCTTGCTTCGCGCAAGCCTTCAGCACCTTGGCCGACTGGCGCAGATCGTCGCCGGCCGACGCCGGAATCGTCACGCTGCCGGTGCCGAAGTTCACGACCTGCAGATTGAGCACCTTCGCCACGTCGTCGCCCGCGCACGAGCCATTCGAACCGAACAGGCCCTTGAGCGCGTCCTGGAACGACTGTGTCGCATCGGCCACGGCTTTCTGCACATTGAACACGCCGATATCGAAGCCCGAGCCGAACAGCGCCTTGAGCTTGTCGAGCCAGCCGAGCTTCGCGTCGGCGGCCGTGCCGCTGAGTTCGACGTGCGAGCCGTCGATCTTCACTTCCGCGCCGGGCAGCGCCATCAGCGGCAGCAGGCCGTCGAGGTGCGAGAGCCAGTCAGCAGGCTTGGTCGCCGGATCGACCGACACGTTGGCGGTGAACTTGCCCGCGCCGAACTTCTTCGTGAGCGCATCCATCAATTGCGCCTTTTCGGCCTCCGTTCCAACCGTTGCGCTGATGGTCGGCACGCCGGCCTTGTCGACCGTGAACGACAGATGCGAGTCCTGCGTCGGGGTGGTGGCGGCGGCGGGCGCGGCGTCGCTTGCCGCCGAAGCGGCCGCCACAGCAGAAGCCGCGCTCACAGCGGAAGCATCCGAAGCCGCGGCCGATGCCACGACCGGCGCGCTGGCGTCGGAAGCCGCGACGACGACGGCAGGCGCGCTTGCGGCCGAGGCAGGCGTCGCCGCCGACGTGTCCTGGGTCGCGTCGTCCTTCTGGCACGAACGCAGCGCGAAGAACGCGAGAATCAGCGCGATGGCGGCGAGCAGCCACCAAAGCCACGAATGCTTGCGCTTTTCCGGCTCGATCGGCGGCGTGGCGGTGCCCACGGTCTGCGGCGGCACGGCTGCCGGAACCGGACGCGCGACCGGCTGCGGATGCTCCAGATGCGCCGATACATCCTTCAGACGCGCGAGGATCGAGCCCGCGAACGCAGCTGCGGTGCCGAGACCTACAGCATGTGCGAGGCGGTCCGTCAGACTGGCGTTGACCGACGAGAGTTGATGGCCGAGCAGCGTAGGCAGATGACCGACCGCGCCCGACGAAGACGTGAAGTGCTGCTTCAGAATGCCCATCAGCACCGCGCCAACCACGCCGGTCAGCGAAAAGGCCGTCGATTGCGCCGCGCCGGTTTGCGCCGCGACCGCATCGGACAGCGCGCCCACGTTCACGCCTGCGGCGCGCTGGATCAGTTCGCGGCCCGAGGTTTCAAGCTGGTTCAGCCCCGTCGTGCTGGAGAGCAGATCGGGCAGTTGCTTGCCGATCAGCGCGTTCACGTCCGGCGACATGATGGTGGAGAACAGGCCACGCGCGCCTTCGGCGGTGCTGCCGCGGTGCATGATGGCGGCGACGATTGCGGGCGCCGCGGCGCCGGTGACCTTGCGGGCGAGATCCGGCGTGAGGCCGAAACGACCGGCCAGGGAGCGGACCACGTCATCGTTCATGACGGTGTCCAGCAGTTGAAAGACGTTGATACTCATCGAGGCGGTTCCTCCAGTTTTCGCGGACGCGCCAACTGACACGCCCAAAGGTGCCGGGCGATTATAGGGAGTCCGAAATCTCGAAAAAGTGGAAGGCGAGGATGTCGCACATTCTTTGACGAAAACCCCATTAAAAAGCCACGTTTTCGTCAAAGCAAAGTCAAAAAGCGAGGCGTATCAGGCCTCGCTTTTCGTGTCGTCGTGCGTATTGGCAGAAAGGGTGAAGAGCGCGTCAGGAGAAGTCGATATTGCCTGTCAGACAATGACGCTCGCGTCGTGCGTGGCGATGCCTGCACGGCGGGATTCGACGATAAAGTCCGCCGCGCGCTCGCCGATCATCACCGTCGGCGCGTTGGTATTGCCGCCGATCAACGTCGGCATCACGGACGCATCGGCGATACGCAGATGCGTGACGCCGCGCACGCGCAACTGCGCATCGACAACCGAGCGCGCGTCGCCGCCCATGCGGCAGGTGGCGACGGGGTGATAGATCGTATCGGCGTGTTGCGCGATGGTCGCGCGCAGTTCGGCGTCGCTCTGTCCCGCGTGCGTGTAAAGCTCGCGCCCGCCCAACTGCGCGAGCGGCGCGGCGTCGAGAATGCGCCGAGCGAGGCGCGTGCCTTCCACCAGCAGATCGAGGTCGCGCGCATCCGAAAAGAAGCGCGGATCGATCACCGGCGCGACGCGCGCATCGGCGCTCGCCAGCGTGACCGTGCCGCGGCTTGCCGGGCGCAGCACGCACACATGCAGCGAATAGCCGTGGCCCCAGTGCAGCCGCCGGCTATGGTCGTCGACGAGCGCGGTACAGAAATGCAATTGCAGATCGGGCCGGTCAAGCTCCGGGCGGCTCTTGATGAAGCCGCCCGCCTCGGCGACGTTGGTCGTGAACATGCCGCGCCGCTTGCTGAAGTAACGCACGAGTCCCGGCGCCATCTTCGCCGCGCCGCGCAGCGAGTAGCCCACGGTCTCGCTCGAATGCACGCGCTTGTTGTAGGTGAAGTCGATATGGTCGATCAGATTGCGGCCGACCTCGGGTGCGTCGTGTAATACGTCGATGCCGTGCGCGCGCAGCGAGTCGGCGGGACCGACGCCCGAGCACATCAGCAGTTGCGGCGTATTGAACGCGCCCGCCGCGAGGATCACCTCGGCGCGCGCCTGCAGCGTTTCGTTGCGCCCGCCGCGCGTGATTGCCACGCCCCGTGCGCGCGTGCCGTCGAAAACCACGCGCAGCACGGTGGCATCGGCGATCAGATGGAGATTCGCGCGCGGCTTGCCGTAGAGATTCGCGCGCGGCTTGCCGTAGAGATAGGCGCGCGCCACGGTGCAGCGCTCGCCGCCGCGCTGCGTGACCTGATAGAAGCCGACGCCTTCCTGTTCGACGCCATTGAAATCGTCGTTGGCGGGGAAGCCTGCCTCGCGCGCGGCGGCCACGAAACGCTCGGCTACCGGATTACGCTCGCATAGATCGGACACGCCCAGCGGGCCGCCCGCGCCATGCCAGGCGTTCGCGCCGCGTGCGTTGTCCTCGGCGCGGCGGAAGTACGGCAGCACGTCGTCCCAGGCCCAGCCGTCGCAGCCCAGTTGCGCCCACTCGTCGTAATCGAGCCGATGGCCGCGCGTGTAGATCATCGCGTTGATCGCGCTCGAACCGCCGAAGCCGCGTCCGCGCGGTTGATAGCCGCGACGGCCCGCGAGGCCCGGCTGTGGCTCGGTCTGGTAGGCGTAATTGTTCTTCGTGCGGAACGGCACGAGCGCCGCGACGCCCATCGGCATGTTGACGAAGAGATTGCGGTCGGTGTGCGGCCCCGCTTCGATCAGCGCGATGCTGGCCTCGGGACAACGCTCGGCCAGCCGCCCGGCGAGCGATGCGCCGCCCGAGCCGCCGCCTACGATGATGTAGTCGTATTCCAATGTGCCTCCCTGTCTCGGTCGTTGCAGCCGGCGTCAGGATGAGGCACGCTAGATGCACGCTCGTTCGATTTCGTTGTATCGCGCATTGTAGGAAGCGTCTGAAGTCCGGGTCAGCATTTATGTCAGAGCGCATCCTCTAATTCTGATGCGCTGTAAGTGGTCAATCGGCGGCTACCATAAAAGACGGTTCAGCCGACAGAGCTGACGGATTCCGGCAAGCATCACAGGGAGCGCCGGAGCATGCCCGCGCCGCCATTGCTGCGGCGCGTCAAACCTCGGGCGCTGATCGAGCGAGCCCGCAGCCGCCTCCCGCCTTGCAGCATCGCGAACATCCGGACAACACGACAGGCCGCGCTCATGAGCGCGCCGCCGATGGAGACAGGTCACGATGGAACCGCTCGAATCGCCGCAAACCTCGACGCAAACCTCGTTGGAAACCGGCGCGCACAGCCCCGGTACGACCCACGAGGTGACGAATCAGGCGCCGCCGCTCGCCGATTACAACCTTTTTGCCTGCGACGCCGCGTTGGGCGAAGCGCTCGCGCGCGCAGGCGCGCAATGGCATCGCGAGGCGCTGACGCAACACGGTGCGAAGCTGGGCGAAGCGGCCACGCTGGCACTCGCCGATCTCGCCAATCGTCACGCCCCCGAACTGCACACGCACACGCCACGCGGCGAGCGCATCGACGCGCTCGAATTCCATCCGTCCTGGCACGAACTGCTCGCGCTGCTGCGCGCCGAAGGCCTGCATGCGCTGCCGTTTTCGCAGCCGCGTCCGGGCGCGATGGCCGCGCGCTGCGCGGGCTACTTCCTGCACGCGCAGCTCGAATCGGGTTCGCTGTGTCCGCTCACGATGACGTTCGCGAGCATCCCCGTGCTGCAAAACGAGCCCGCGCTGTTCGACACCTTGCGCGACAAGCTCTACACGCGCGAACACGACGCGCGCGATGTCCCGCTCGCGCAGAAGCGATCGATGATGATCGGCATGGGCATGACCGAGAAACAAGGCGGCTCGGACGTGCGCAGCAATCGCACCGAAGCCCGCGCGGCGGGCGTCGCAAGCGGACGCGGCGCAGGCTATCTGCTCACCGGCCACAAGTGGTTCTTTTCCGCGCCGCAGTGCGACGCGCATCTGGTGCTCGCGCGCACCGCCGAACACGCCGGTCTTTCCTGCTTCTTCGTGCCGCGTTTCCGACCCGACGGTACGAAAAACGCCGTCGTCGTGCAGCGTTTGAAGGACAAGCTCGGCAATCGCTCGAACGCCAGCAGCGAGGTGGAATTCTTCGACGCCTACGGCGTGATGATCGGCGACGAAGGGCGCGGCGTGCCGACCATCATCGAGATGGCCAACTACACGCGGCTCGACTGCGTGATTGGCAGCGCGGCGCTCATGCGCGCGGCGCTGGTGCAGGCGATCCATCATGCGCGGCATCGCAGCGCGTTCGGCCGCCTGCTCGCGGATCAACCGCTCATGCAGAACGTGCTTGCCGATCTCGCGCTGGAATCCGAAGCCGCGACGGTGCTGTTCATGCGCCTCGCGCAGGCTTTCGAGCAAAGCACCCCGCAAACCGGTCAGGCCGGTCAAGGTGAAGAAAGCGACGAAGCCCGCGTGGCCCGCGCCTGGCGACGCATCGTCACGCCCGCCGCCAAGTTCTGGGTCTGCAAGCGCGCGCTCGCCTTCACGGGCGAGGCGATGGAAGTCTGGGGCGGCAACGGCTATGTCGAGGAAGGCCCGATGGCGCGCTTCTACCGTGAAGCCCCGGTCAACTCGATCTGGGAAGGCTCGGGCAATGTGATGTGCCTCGACGTGCTGCGCGCGCTGGAGCGCGAGGCCGACGCCGCACAGGCGCTCTTCCTGGCATGGCGGCGTGAGGCGGCGGGACATCCGGCCTTGAGCGCGGCGCTCGACCGGCTTTCGGCGCTACTGGGCGGCGCGCCCGGCACGCGCGAGGCCAGTGCGCGGCGCATCGCCCAGCAGATCGTGCTGATCGCGCAGGCGATGTTGCTGCGCGCGGGGTCGTCCAACGCTGCGCCCGAAGTCGCCGACGCCTTTATCGCCACACGCCTCGACGAACACGACGGCGATTGCGGCCGTGTGTTTGGCACCCTGCCCGCGCGCTTCGATCTTGCCGCGCTGATCGAGCGCGCGTTTCCTGCCGATGCCAACGCCGTTGCCAAACCCGCAGCCAGCACGGTTGCCCACGCTGGCTAAAACCCGCCCGACGCTTTCAACTCAAGGACCGACCATGAAGCAGGATCTGCCCGAAGCCGTCGCGCGCGCCAGCGGCGATGCATCCTCATCGAACCTCGGCGCGCTGCTCGCGGCGCAGCGCGAGGCGTATCTACGCGCGCCCTTCCCGGCGTGGAGCGAACGCGCCCGCAATCTGCGCGCGCTGCGCGACGTGCTGTTCGCCAACCAGGACGCCCTCGCCGACGCCATGAACGCCGATTTCGGCCAGCGATCCAAAGCCGAAGTCGCGCTCGCGGAATTCGTGGTGCTCAAACAGGAAATCGATTCCGCGCTCAAGCATGGCGAGCGCTGGATGCGCGTGCAACGCCGCCGTGCCGGCAAATGGCTGATGCCGGGGCGCGCCCGCGTGGTACCGCAGCCGATCGGCGTGGCCGGTATCGTGGTGCCGTGGAACTATCCGCTGCAGCTCGCCGCGGGGCCGCTCGTGTGCGCGCTCGCGGCGGGCTGCCGCGCGATGATCAAGATGTCGGAGCTGACGCCGCGCACCTCGGCGCTGTTCGGCGACCTGATCGCCCAGACCTTCGCGCCCGATCACGTCACGGTCGTCAACGGCGACGCCGCCGTGGGCGCGGCCTTCACGGCGCTGCCCTTCGATCATCTGCTGTTCACCGGCTCGACGCGCATCGGCCACGAGGTCATGCGCGCGGCCGCCGCGAATCTCACGCCGGTCACGCTGGAACTGGGCGGCAAGTCGCCCGCGCTGATCGGCGAGCACGCGCGCTTCGATTACGCCGTGGACAGCCTGCTGCTCGGCAAGACGCTCAACGCGGGGCAGACCTGCATCGCGCCCGATTACGTGCTCTTGCCGCGCGGCAAGGAGGACGCCTTCATCGCCCGCGCCCGCGTGCGATTCGCCGAGTTGTATCCGGATTTCACGACCAACCGCGATTACACCTCGATCATTTCGGCGCGGCATTACGAACGGCTCGAACGTCTTGCCGACGAAGCCCAGGCCGAAGGCGCGCAGCTTCACGCACTCGGGCCGCGTGACGCCGCCACGCGCCAGTTCGCGCCGGTACTGGTGACGGGCGCGCCTGCGCACACGCAGTTGATGCAGGAGGAGATTTTCGGGCCGCTGTTGCCGATCGTGCCGTACGACTCGCTCGACGAGGCGCTGCGCTACGTGAACGCACGCGCCCGGCCGCTGGCGCTCTACCTCTACGCCGACGATGCGCGCACCGTCGATCGCGTGACGCACGAAACCATTGCGGGCGGGATGTCGGTGAACGAAACGCTGATGCACATCGCCGCCGAAGGGCTTCCGTTTGGCGGTGTCGGCGCGAGCGGCATGGGCTCGTATCACGGTTACGAGGGCTTCTGCACGTTCTCGAAGATGAAGCCGGTGTTCACGCAGGCGCGCCTGAACGCGCGCCACCTGATCGCGCCGCCCTACGGCAAGCTGTTCGATACGCTGATCCGCGTGATGCTGAAGTTCTAGCGCGCCTGCGCCTTAGCCTTTGAGCTGGGGAAAGCGGAACGGATTGACCGTCAGCGCTTTGGGGTCGGGCGTACTGGCCGGCGCGGCCTGATTTTGCGCCTGCTTTTCGACGGCCTTCGCGTTGAGATCCACGGCTTCGAGTCCGTGCAGCCACGCAAGCAATTCCGCCACGGCCTGATAGAGCTGCGGCGGAATCTGCGAATCCAGATCCACCTGCATGAGCAGCGACACCATCTCGGGCGCTTCGTGCACGTAAAGCCCCGCCTCTTTGGCGCGCTGCACGATCATCTCGGCGACAAGACCATAGCCCTTGGCGACCACGCGCGGCGCGCCGTCGCGCGAAGCCGGGTCGTCATAGGCGAGCGCCGCGGCGCTCTTGCGGTTGTTGCGGCTCATCATCCGCGCTCCCAGTCGGTCGTATCGGTGGCGGAGGTAGCGGCTTCGGCCGCGTGATTTTCTTGTGACGGGTTTGGCGGTGGCGACGCGGCATTGCGCGCGTAGGCATCGGCGGCGCGCGCCGCATCGGCTGAAGTGGCGTGCGGCGAGACGCCGCCGATCTCGCGGATCGACAAACCGGCAAGCGACAGGCCGAGCGCTTCCAGCCGTCCGCGCAGGACTTCGCTGTTATCGGTGAGGCGTTGCGCGCCGCCGGGACTGGCCTGCACGCGCACCGCGAGCGTCGATCCCGTCAGCGTCAATTCGGCGTCGACGGTCCCCAGCGACGGCAGCGCCAGCGTGAGCCGCGTATGCCAGGGCGTGGCGTCTTCATCGGCGCCGCGGCCACCCTGCGGATCGCGCGCGTCGTAATCGTCCGGCTGGATGGTCCAGTCGAGGCGCACGCCCGGCCACGCTTCGCCGGTCCAGCGGAATTCGCCGGTCGCCAGCAGGTCGAGCTGCTGGCGCACCAGCGGCAGCAGCGCTTCGTGCACGCCCACGCCGGCACCCGCGCCGCTCGGCACATGGACGGGCGGCAAAAGCGTATCGCCGAACGCCGCCTGGCCGCGCGCGGCTTCCTGCGCGAAAGCGGCGGCGCCGGCTTGCTCGCCGCGTGCAAAGGCGGTGGGCTGCTGCGCGCCCTGAGCGGCCGCATTGGCGGCATTGGCTGCGGCGCGTGCCGCTTGCTGGCCCGCGTTCGGTAAATCGGTCCAGAAAACGTCGTCGATATCGTCGGCGGTCTCGTTCCAGTCGAGCGGCAATTGCGCGCCGCCTGTCAGGCGATTCTGCGGTTCGTCGGCGAGATCGCCGGGCGTGCGCTGGCCGCGCAGCCATTGCGCCAGATGGGATTCGTAGAAAAGGCCGCTATTGGCGACGGTCTGCGCCAGCGATGCAGCCAGCGCGGCCACCGGCCCGGATTGCGCCGCGAGCGCGACACCGGCGGCGCTCTGGGCGTTCTGCGCAGCAGCGTTACCGTTCGGTGTGTTCGCGGGATTGGCGGCATTCGCAGCGCTATCGGCACCGTCGGCACCATCGGCGCCTTCGAGACCCGCTGCGCCGCCCGCCATCGCGGCCTGGGCGTCGAGTTCCGCCAGCAACGCAGCTTCCAGCGCCTGCGCGGCGGCGCTGGCCGGATTCGCTGGATTGGCGAGCCCCGGCAGCGGCAAGGTTTGCGCGTCCGTGGCGCCCGCGTCGGCGGCATCGGGATCGGCCCAGACCGGCGCACGGCCGACCACGGCGGGCGTGGCCTCGCCGCCCGAGCGGATGATGGCGTCGAGCGCCAGCGCGACCGCCGACAGCACGGTCTGCGCCGACGCCTGTGGCGAGTCGGCGGCGCTTTGCGCATCGGGCAGCGTGATGGCGCCGCCCGCGAGCGCGGACACGCCCGTCTGCGCGGTGCCGGCGCTGCCTTGCGAGCCGGTTGGCCCCAGCGCGCCTATGCGGCTCGCGAGCAGCGACGCGGCGCTGGTGTCGATTCCGTTCATGCGGAGCGTGGGCCTGGTCTGACGCCGCGCGCCCCCGTCATCGCGGGCAGCGGCGCGGCTTTATTGTGTGTGCAAAACGGTGATCGAGCCGACTCGACCGGACGTGCCGCAGACGCAGCAGCGACGCAACAATCAGCGCGCGCCGTACATCTCCTGCAAGACCCGCGCGGGATGCGCCGTGCCGTGAAAGAGCGCCGACAGGCGCGCCATGCACGGACTGGCGAGATCGCGGATCGCGGCGTCGTCGGCGAGGATCTGCCGGATCAACTCGAATTTGCGCGAGCGTTCGGCGATGGTCAGCCGTACGCCGAAATCGGCGTCCTTGAGCGCGTCAACGAGGTTCCGGTATTCCTCCTGGAGGTCAATCAGCTCGTTCCAGTGTGCGTCGCGCGCGGCGCTGAGCATCTGCCCCGAAACCGTCGCGATCGCTTCATAGTGGGCGAAGTAGTCTGCTTTCGAACTCATCTCGTCAGTGAGCCGGACGATGGTCCGGAGGCCTGTGCGGCCATCCTTGCCACTTCCGGCGCAATCCCCAACCAGGCTTCCTCGAGCGTTGCCAGCAGGCCATCGACTTCGACCAGCATGGACTCGCTCTGTTGAATATTCGCTTCCAGCAAGCGTTTCGTCATGTAACTGTAAAGTGAGTTCAGGCGCTGGGCGATTTCACCGCCCGCCTCGACGTTCAACGCCAGCTGGAGCCCGCTTTCGACGATCCGGATCGCCTTTCCGATCGCCTCGCCACGCGGCCCCACGTTGCCCATCTGCATATGCATGCGGGCCTGTGCAATCGCCTTGCGCGCACCTTCATAAAGAAGCGCGATCAGCTTGTGCGGACTCGCGCCCATCACCCCCGTTTCGACACCCACGCGTGCATAGGCGTTGGCTCCAGACTGGGCAGGGGAAAACATCGGCGCTTCTCCTTCAAACGTACGGCTGTGGATACGGTGCATCCGGCCCTTTGCAGTGACGCGCGAGCCGGTTCTAGCCGGGTTATCGGAAGGAGAAGCGAGAAGCTTTAATGAACATGGCAGGGCGAGCGCGTGGGGAGCGCTTTCTTACACCTGGATCTGCATGATGTCGGTGTAGGCGGCGACGAGCTTGTTGCGGACCTGCAGCCCGAACTGGAAGCCGATATTGGCCTTCTGCATGTCGACCATCACGTCGTTGAGCGACACGTTGCTGGCCCCCAGCTCGAACGCCTGCGACTCGCCAACGGCCTTTTGCTGGTCGCCGCTGATCTTGTCGATCGACGCCTTGAGCGCCGAGGCGAATTCGCCCGCGCTCGCCGCCCCCGAGCTGCCTTGCGCCTCAGCCGCCGAAGCGCCTGCCGCCTGCGTGGCCATCGCCTGCATCTGCGCAAGGGCCGACGTGAGTGGGTTGACTGGCACCGTCATGTTTGCTCCACGATAAAGAGAGTGTGCTTGGCGGGCGGCGCCCGGCCGGTCGGCGTAACGCCGTTTCCGGCTCGACTCGCGCGGCCCCGGTCCGGCCCGCGCGGTGAGCTGATCTCGCCCTCCAGACCGGGCTTGCGTACACAGCCTGCATACACATTTCCGAGTCTGGTCGAGAGCATATCAGCGGGCTATTTCCGAAAGCCCCGAAACTAGGGGGAAAACCCGGCTCTATTCGCGCAATCGGGTTGCCACGGGCTCCGGATAATCCCAGTCGTGAAAGTCTCCGCCGCAAGCCGCGATTCGCGCGCCGCGGCGGGACATGCAAGTCTCCCGGAGATACCCGTCGCATGGATTCGTCTGCCAACTCTTTGATCAACCCCGACGCCCGCATGGGCCTCGCTACCAGCGGCGCCGCCACGGGCGGGTCCGCGGGCGGCGCCATGCCCGGCGGCGCGGAGGACCTCGGCGGCGGCTTCGCGCAGCGCCTGGGCTCGCTGTCGTCGCTGCGCAGCGTGCGTGGCAATCCGCGCGCGCCGCTCATCATCGCCGTGGCGGTGCTGATCGCCGTGGTCGCGGGCCTGATCCTCTGGTCGCGCGCGCCCGACTACAAGGTGCTCTACAGCAACCTGTCGGATCGCGACGGCGGCTCGATCATCACCGCGCTGCAGGCCGCCAACGTGCCCTACAAGCTGTCCGAAAGCGGCAGCGCCATCCTCGTGCCGTCCGACCAGGTGGGCGAAATGCGCCTGCGTCTGGCCCAGCAAGGTCTGCCCAAGAGCGGTTCGGTCGGCTTCGAGCTGATGGACAACCAGAAGTTCGGCATCAGCCAGTTCGCCGAGCAGGTGAACTACCAGCGCGCCCTCGAGGGCGAGCTGGAGCAAACGATTCAGTCGATCCAGAGCGTGAAGTCCTCGCGCGTGCATCTGGCGATTCCGAAGCCGTCCGTGTTCGTGCGCGAGCGTGAAGCGCCGTCGGCGTCGGTGCTCGTGAATATGTATCCGGGCCGCGTGCTCGACGACGGCCAGGTGGCCGCGATCACGCACATGGTCGCTTCGGCGGTGCCCGATCTGCCGGTGCGCAACGTCACCGTGGTCGACCAGGACGGCAATCTGCTCACGCAGAGCACCACCAGCGCCGGTCTGGACGCTTCGCAGCTGAAGTACGTGCGTCAGGTCGAACACGACACGCAGTCGCGCATCGACCAGATCCTTGCGCCGCTCTTTGGCGCGGGCAACGCCCGTTCGCAGGTGAGCGCGGATCTCGACTTCTCGCATCTGGAACAGACGTCGGAAAACTACGGCCCGAACGGCAACCCGCAGCAGGCTTCGGTGCGCAGCCAGCAGCAGAGCATCGCCACCGATTCCGCGCAGACCAGCGCGGGCGGCGTGCCGGGCGCGCTGTCGAACCAGCCGCCGCAACCGGCTTCGGCGCCGATCGTCGCGCCGGCGGGCGCGAGCGGCGCAGCGGCTTCGACGCCGATCTCGGATCACCGCGACACCACCACGAACTACGAGCTCGACAAGACCGTGCGCCACTACCAGCAGGCGGCGGGCGACATCAAGCGCCTGTCGGTGGCCGTGATCGTGAACTATCAGCAGAAGGTGGACGCCAAGGGGCACGCGACCATGCAGCCGCTCGACGCGCAGAAGCTCGCGCAGATCGAACAGCTGGTGAAGGACGCGATGGGCTACGACGAAAAGCGCGGCGACTCGGTGAACGTGGTCAACGCCGCCTTCCAGCAGGACGTCGATCCGAACGCCAACCTGCCGTGGTGGCGTCAGCCGGACATGATCGCGCTGGCCAAGCAGATCGCGACGTGGCTCGGCATCGGCGCGGTGGCCCTGTTCCTGTATTTCGTGATGGTGAAGCCGGCGCTGCGCCGCGCGTTCCCGCCGCCGGCGCCGCCCGCGGCAGTCTCGGCCCTCGGCATGGACGGCGGCGAACCGCTGCTGCTCGACGGCCTGCCGCAGGTCGAGAAGATCGAAGGCACGGGCGGCGAAGTGGAAGGCGATCCGGCCCTCCTCGCCCTCGAAAACGAGAAACACAAGTTTGAACGCAACCTGGAATTCGCCCGCAACATCGCGCGCCAGGATCCGAAAATTGTCGCAACCGTTGTCAAGAGCTGGGTGAACGATGAGCGCTGAAGGAGCCGTCAAGAGCGCACTGCTGCTCATGTCGATCGGCGAGGAAGAGGCCTCTCAGGTCTTCAAGTTCCTCGGGCCGCGCGAAGTGCAGAAGATCGGCGCCGCCATGGCGGCGCTCAAGAACGTCAAGCGCGAGGAAATCGACGTCGTGCTGCAGGAGTTCGTCAAGGAAGCGGAGCAGCACACGGCGCTCTCGCTGGATTCGAACGACTACATCCGCAACGTGCTGACCAAGGCGCTGGGCGAGGACAAGGCCGGCGCGGTGATCGACCGCATCCTGCAGGGCGGCGACACGAGCGGTATCGAAGGCCTGAAGTGGATGGATTCGGGCTCGGTCGCGGAACTCATCAAGAACGAGCACCCGCAGATCATCGCGACGATTCTCGTGCACCTGGACCGCGATCAGGCGTCGGAGATCGCTTCGTGCTTCACGGAGCGTCTGCGTAACGACGTGCTGCTGCGTATCGCCACGCTCGACGGCATCCAGCCGCAGGCGCTGCGCGAACTCGACGATGTGCTGACTGGCCTGCTGTCGGGCAGCGACAACCTCAAGCGCAGCCCGATGGGCGGCATCCGCACGGCCGCCGAAATTCTCAACTTCATGACCAGCCAGCATGAAGAAGGCGTGATCGAAAACGTCAAGCAGTACGACGCCGAGCTCGCCCAGAAGATCATCGACCAGATGTTCGTGTTCGAGAACCTGCTCGACCTCGAAGACCGCGCGATCCAGCTCCTGCTCAAGGAAGTGGAGTCGGAATCGCTCATCATTTCGCTCAAGGGCGCCCCGCCCGCACTGCGCCAGAAGTTCCTCGCGAACATGTCGCAGCGCGCCGCGGAACTGCTCGCCGAAGACCTGGACGCGCGCGGCCCCGTGCGCGTTTCGGAAGTCGAGGCGCAGCAACGGCGTATCCTGCAAATCGTGCGCAACCTCGCCGAGAGCGGCCAGATCGTTCTAGGCGGCAAGGCAGAAGACGCTTATGTCTGACGAAGCAACGCAAGAGGCGACGCTGCGGCGCGCGCGCTCGGCGTATCAACGCTGGGAGATGGCGTCGTTCGACCCGCCTCCCCCGCCCCCGCCGCCGCCCACGCCCGACGAGGAAGCCGCTTTCGCGGCCCAGCTGCAACGCCTGCGCGACGACGCCCATCAGCAGGGCCTCGCCTCCGGCCACGTGGCGGGCCAGGCGCTGGGCTACCAGGCCGGTTACGACCAGGGCCAGAAGCAGGGTTTCGAGCAGGGTCTCGAACTCGCGCGCGGCCAGGCAAACCAACTGGCGCAGCTTGCCCAGCGTTTTTCGGATGCGCTGACGACCGTCGAAGCCGGTGTGGCCGACACGCTGGTCGAACTGGCGCTCGATATCGCCCAGCAGGTGGTGCGTCAGCACGTAGCGCACGATCCGACGGCGCTGCTCGCCGCGGCGCGCGAAGTGCTCGCGCATGAGCCGCAGTTGACCGGTTCGCCGCAACTGGTGGTGAGCCCCGCCGATCTGCCGGTGGTGGAGGCGTATCTGATGGAAGACCTGCAGGCGCGCGGCTGGACCGTGCGCACCGATGCGACGCTGGAGCGCGGCGGCTGCCGTGCGCAGGCCGCGACGGGCGAAACCGATGCGAGCATCACGACGCGCTGGGAACGCGTGTCGGCGGCGCTCGGCAAGGCGCGGCCATGGTAAATCCGACGCTCCATCAGACCGTGCAGCAAGCCATCCACACGGGCGGCCTGACGCCGCTCGAACAGGAACTGGCGCTGGCGTCGTTCGGCCCGGCCGCGCACGACCCCGCGCAAACGGCTGCCGTGCTGGTGGACGACGAAGGCGAAGTCGTGACGGCGCAAGCCGCCACGGAAGACAGCGCCGTCGCCGCGAAGGACGAGATCCCGCCCTACGTGCCGCCTGCCCATTACGACCCGAAGAACCCGCATCTGGGCGTCTGGAACGCCCATTTGAACGCGGTGCGCGAGCGCAACGCCCTCGCGCTGCCGCTGCGCGGCTGCGGCCGCCTCACGCGCGCGGCGGGCCTCGTGCTCGAAGCCGTGGGGCTGCGCCTCGCCGTGGGCGCGGAAGTGATGATCGAATTGCCGCCGGGCAGCTCGCTGCCGATGGCCGAAGCCGAAGTGGTCGGGTTTGGCGGCGACAAGCTGTTCCTGATGCCGACCACCGAAGTCTCGGGCCTGTTGCCCGGTGCGCGCGTCTGGCCGCTCGAAAGCGCGCCGATCGCCGATCCGAAGGCCGGCGCCAAGCGTCTGCCGGTCGGCTGGGGCATGCTCGGCCGCGTGGTGGATGCCTCGGGCAAGCCGCTCGACGGCCTTGGCCCGCTCAACACGGAAGCCAACGCGCCGCTCACCGCGCCCGTCATCAATCCGCTGAACCGCGAGCCGATCCACAAGGTGCTCGACGTCGGCGTGCGCGCGATCAACGCGCTCCTGACGGTCGGTCGCGGCCAGCGCATGGGCCTGTTCGCGGGCTCGGGCGTGGGTAAATCGGTGCTGCTCGGCACCATGGCGCGCGCCACCAGCGCCGAAGTCATCGTGATCGGCCTGATCGGCGAGCGGGGCCGCGAAGTCAAGGAATTCATCGAGCAGATCCTCGGCGAGGAAGGTCTCGCGCGCTCGGTGGTGGTGGCCGCGCCTGCCGACGTTTCGCCGCTGCTGCGCATGCAGGCGGCCGCCTACACCACGTCGCTGGCCGAATATTTCCGCGATCAGGGCAAGCATGTGCTGCTGCTGATGGACTCGCTTACGCGTTACGCGATGGCGCAGCGCGAGATCGCGCTGGCGATCGGCGAGCCGCCCGCGACCAAGGGCTATCCGCCTTCGGTGTTCGCCAAGCTGCCCGCGCTCGTCGAGCGCACCGGCAACGGCCCGGAAGGCGGCGGTTCGATCACGGCGTTCTACACCGTGCTCACCGAAGGCGACGACCAGCAGGACCCGATCGCCGACTCGGCGCGCGCGATTCTGGACGGCCATATCGTGCTGTCACGCGCGCTCGCGGAAGCGGGGCACTATCCGGCCATCGATATCGAGGCCTCGATCAGCCGGGCGATGACCGCGCTGATCGACGACCAGCATCTGAACCAGACGCGCGCGTTCAAACAGATGCTGTCGCGCTATCAGCGCAATCGCGATCTCATCAACGTGGGCGCTTATGTGAGCGGCCGCGACGCGGTGCTCGACCGCGCGATCCAGCTGTATCCGCGCATCGAGGCGTTTTTGCAGCAAGGTTTCCGCGAAACGGCGGACTATGATCAGAGCGTCGGCATGCTTGGCGCACTGCTTGGCAATGGCGGAGCGGGCCGCGCGTGACACCCCTGACGCGCCCGACCACTGAGCGAGGAATGACGACATGACGAATCAGACCGCGTTGCAAACCCTCATCGGCCTCGCGCAGGACGACGTGGACGCCGCGACGCAGCGCCTCGGGCGCGTGCAGCGCGAGCGCGGCGAAGTCGAAAAGCAGCTCAAGGCGCTGATCGACTACCGCGAGGAGTATCACGTGCGCTTCACCGAATCCGCGCGTGCCGGCATGGCCGCGGGCAATGTGCGCAACTTCCAGGCGTTCATCGACACGCTCGACGCCGCCATCGAACAGCAGCGCCGCATGCTCGACCAGGCGACCCAGCGCGTGGAGGCGGCCAAGCCGGAATGGACCCGCACCAAGCAGAAGCTCGGTTCCTACGAAGTGCTGCAATCGCGCCAGGACGCCGTGCAGGCGCGCAAGGAAGCCAAACGCGACCAGCGCGATTCCGACGAATTCGCCGCCCGCGCGCTGCGCATGCGCACGTCGCCGCTTTAAAGCTGCGCCGCAAGACAGACGCTGTAAGGCAGCACCGTTTGCACGATCGACAAGCCGTACACAAAAATAGACGCCGACGCCCGCACCGCATAGCTTGACGGGCGTCGCGATTTACACCGAACAAGTTATCCGGGGCAGACCTCATGTCGCTTCTTTCCGCAGTCAGTTCGCTCTTCGGGGCCGTGGATCCCGCCAGCAGCGGCAATTCCACCGCCAGCCAGGCGGACCAGGCAAGCCAGGGCTTCGCGCAGACGCTGCAGCAGAGCATGGCCGCGCAAGCGAGCCAGGCCACCAGCAACAGCCAGCAGGCACTCCAGCAGCAGCAAAGCGCGCAGGCCGCGCAAAGCTGGAACAGCGCGCAGCAAAGCGCACAGAATTCGCAATCGTCGCAATCCAGTCAGTCGAGTCAGGCCAGCCAATCGAGTCAATCGACCCAGTCGAGCCAGTCGTCGGGCGGCAGTTCGTCGACGCAAGGCACGAAGCATGCCTCGAAGACCGGTCATCGCGGCGACGATGCGAGCACGCAACAGGCGCAGTCCGACGCAGCCGGTCAAGCCGCCGCTGCGCAAGCCCTGCAGGCGCAACAGGCCGCGCAGCAAGGCCAGGATCAGGATGCGAGCAGCGATGGCAGCGACGCGTCCCAAGCCGGCACGGACGCCACGCTCGCGAGCGTCGCTGCGGCGGCAGCCGGCGCCGCCGGCGCCAGCGCGGCAGGCACGGCGACGGACGGC
>NZ_VWWJ01000051.1 GCF_011753055.1 Burkholderia sp. Ax-1719
TCTCACTCCACGCCGGATCGCATTCGACGCGGCCAAACGGGCCATCGACCGCCTCGGCGATGATCAGCGTGCCCGGCTCCAGATCCGGCCCCAGCCCGCCAGCCGTGCCAAAGCTGATCACCCCCGCCGCGCCACGGTCCAGCGCCGCCGTCAGCGCGCGCTCCAGCAGATCGGCGCGCGCGGCGTAGACGGCTTCGATGCCGTCTCGGCCCTTGCCCGCCGCGATACTCGCTTCGAACGCCATGCCGGTCACGGCGATCACAGGCAGCGCGCCACGGGTTTGCATCGTTGCGACCGCCGCCATCACAGACCGACCTTCACGAGCGTCGCGCCTTCGCGCTTGAGGTTGCGGTAACGCGCGAGCGCCCACAGCGGGAAGAATTTGCGATAGCCGTGGTAGCGCAGATAGAACACGCGCGGGAAGCCCGTCGCCGTGAAGCGCGTTTCGTCCCACAGGCCATGCTCGCGCTGCGTTTCCTGAAGCCACGCGATGCCGCGCGCGACCGCCGGATGGTTCACTTCGCCTACGGCCATCAGGCCGAGCAGCGCCCATGCCGTCTGCGAGGCCGTGCTCGCCGCGCGTTCGTAACCGCGGTAGTCGAGCTTGTAGCTGGTGCCGTCTTCGCCCCAGCCGCCGTCGTCGTTCTGGATGGCGATGAGCCACTGCGCGGCGCGCCGCATGCGCGAATCGTGATGCTCCAGGCCGGCGGCGTTGAGCGCGCACAGCGCTGTCCACGTGCCGTAGATGTAGTTCATGCCCCAGCGGCCATACCAGCTGCCGTCGGCTTCCTGCTCGGCGAGGATGTAGTTGTAGGCGCGCCGCGCCGGTTCGCTCGACACGGGCGATTCGCCCAGCTGCGCGAGCATCGACAGGCAGCGGCCCGAGACATCGGCGGTCGGTGGATCGAGCAGGGCGCCGTGATCCGAGAAGGGGATGTTGTTCAGATACTCGTGAGTGTTTTCCGGCTCGAACGCGCCCCAGCCGCCGTTGCTGCTCTGCATGCCGACGACCCACTCGCGCGCACGCGCGATCGGCTCGTCGAAGTCGCTGGTTTTGTCGAGCTTGTCCACGCGCTCCATCGCGGCCACGACCACGGCCGTGTCGTCGACGTCGGGGTAATGCGGGTTCGCGTACTGGAACGCCCAGCCGCCCGGGCGCACGTCGGGACGGCGCGAGATCCAGTCGCCGCGCAGATCGAGAATCTGCAGCGGCAGCAGCCATTCGAGGCCGCGGCGCGCCGCCTGATGCGCGCGCGCGTCGCCGGTTTCGATCAGCGCATGGGCCGCCAGCGACGTGTCCCAGATCGGCGACAGGCAAGGCTGTACGTAGGCTTCGTCGGCGTGGATCGTGACGAGCTTCTCGACCGACTGGCGCGCGATTGCGCGATGCGGGTGATCGGCCGGATAGCCGAGCACGTCGTACATCATCACTGCGTTGGCCATGGCCGGGAAAATCGCGCCCAGGCCGTCTTCGCCGTTCAGCCGTTCATCGACGAAGGCCACAGCCGCGTCGATCGCGCGCTGGCGCAGGTACGTCGGGAACAGCGGATCGGTCACGCGCAGCACGCCGTCCACGGCGCGGAAGAAGCCGAACCAGCCAGGACTTTGATGCGGCGCGCGCTCGTTCAGGCCGGTGCTGACGGGCGCGCTGCGGAACAGTTCGTCGATCCGCACGCCGCGCGGGTTCTTCGCGACCGGCCGCTTCGCGCCCAGCACGAGCAGCGGCACGATCACCGTGCGCGCCCAGTACGAAACTTTGGAGAGGTGGAACGGGAACCACTTGGGCAGCAGCATGATCTCGACCGGCATCATCGGCACTGCGTACCACGTGACCACGCCGAACAGCGCGAGCAGGATGCGCGTGAAGACGTTGGCCTTTTCCGCGCCGCCCGCCGCCAGGATCGCTTCGCGCGCGCGCACCATGTGCTCGGCGTCTTCGGCGTCGCCGATCATCTTCAGCGCGAAATACGCCTTGATGCTCGCGCTCACGTCCATGTCGCCGTCGGTGAAGAGCGGCCAGCCGCCGCCGGGCAGCTGGATGCGGCGCAGATAGCGCGCGATCTTGCCTTCGAGTTCGAGGTTCGCTTCCTCGCCCAGGTAATGGACGAGGAGCACGTATTCGGCGGGAATCGTGGCGTCGGCTTCGAGTTCGTAGACCCAGTGGCCGTCGGCGCGCTGGTCGGCGAGGATCGCGTCGGTCGCGCGTGCGACGGCGTCGTCGAGACCCGCAGCCACGCTGGCGTCGTGCGCCAGTTCTTCGGCGGACACCGCGGAGTGCGGTGCGTCGTCGCCATCAGACGTGAGCGCGGCGCGGTGTGCGAGGTCGTCGGCCGGCATGGCCTGGGAGAGATCGTTCATCGGTACATCCTGGTGTCAAGACAGGAGCAGATCCGCGGCCTTGCGGCCCGAGCGGATTGCGCCTTCGATCGACGCGGGCAGACCGGTAGCCGTCCAGTCGCCCGCGAGCGTCAAATTGTTCCAGCGGGTGCGCGCCGACGGGCGGCGCAGTTCCTCTTGCGGCGTGGCGGCGAACACCGCCTGCGCATCGCTTGCGATCTGCCACGCGGGCAGCGGCTGCACGGGCAGCGACGCGGCAGCCGCCACGTCGGCCCAGACCCGCGGCGCGAGTTCATCGGGCGCGAGGCGCAGCAGTGTACCGGCATCGTGAATCGTCGCGCTCAGGCGCCCCGGCGCGGCGTTGAGCCAGCCAGCGGTGCCGTTGATCAGAACCATCGGCGTGGCGAGCCCCGGCGGCGGCTCGACGGCGAAATGCACGGTGATGATCGCCGTATGTTCCTGCGGCGCCTGAAGCTGCGGCACCAGCGCAGCGGCCGCGGCGCCCGGCACCGCCAGCACGACGGCTTCGTCCGCGCCCAGCAGGACGCGGCCACTGTCGAAATCGAGCGCAACCGCGCGACGCGACGCCTCGTCGAAGGCCATGCCTTGCAGCGGCGAATCGAGGCGGATGGCCGCGCCGCCGTGTTGCAGCATGCGCAGCGCCGGATCGATAAAGGCGCTCGACAGGCCGTGGCGCGCCGTCAGCGGCCGGAATGCCTCGCCGCCGATGGAAAGCGCTTCGCGCAGCATCGCACCCGCCAGTTCCGCGCTCGCTTCGCGCGGCTCGATATTGAGCGCGCAGAGATAGAGCGGACGCAGCAGACGCTCCCAGAGCGGCCCCGCGCACGGCATGGTCTGCGCGACGGTGCGGCCGGGCCTCGCAAACAGCAGCGGCAGCACGGTCAGATAGTCGGGCAGGCGCGTATCGGGCACGCGCGCATTGGCGTCGGCGATCCACAGGGGCAGGCGCGAGCGCGAAAAACGCACGCTCCAGCGCGAGCGCGCCGCCAGATCCATGAAAGCGAAAGCAGGCTCGTCCGGGCCGGTGAACGCGTCGGCGGCGCCGATCGCACGCGCGTATTCGAGCGTTTCTCCGTGGCCCGCCAGCACCACGTGGTTGCCGCTGTCGAGCGTGGCCGCCAGCGTGCGGTCATAGTACGAACGGCATCGTCCACCTGCCTGTCCGGCGGCTTCGTGCAGTGCGATCTGCACGCCACGCCGCTGCAACCGGACGGCCGCCGCGAGACCCGCGAGCCCCGCGCCGATCACGTGGACGAGCCGGGGCATCAGAACAGCGCGTAGCGCGCCACGATCCACATGAGCCGCGCGCGCGGTTTGACGACCTTCGGACGCGGCAGGTCGAAGCCGCGATCCACGGTGCGCTCGAGCAGCACGCGATAGACGCCCGACATGATGCGCGGCGCCTTGACCTGCACACGCGGCGTGCGGTCCATGATCGCGTCGGCTTCGGCGAAATGCTTGAGCGCGCGCTCGACCAGCGTTGCGCACACGCGCGGCAGCGACGGATCGGCGGCGATCTGGTGCGGAGTGGTCGCCGCGATGCCTTCGCGCGCGAGCAGTTCGCGCGGCAGGTAGCAGCGGCGGATATCGGCGTCTTCGTCGATGTCGCGCAGGATGTTGGTGAGCTGCAGCGCGCGCCCGAGGTGATGCGAGAGCAGGCGGCCTGGCTCGTCCTGCATCCCGAAAATTCTCACCGACAGACGGCCCGCCGCACTCGCGACACGGTCGCAGTACAGGTCGAGCGTGTCTTCGTCCGGCGCGCAGATGTCTTCGGCGGCGTCCATGGCCATGCCGTCGATCATCGCGTGGAAATCCTCGCGCTGCAGACCGAAGGTATGGATGTGGCGCGTGAGCGCCGCGAGCGAGGCGCGCGGCGTGCCGGCATAGCAGGCGTCGATATCGGCGCGCCATTGGTCGAGCCCCGCCGCACGCTCGGCGCGCGGCAGGTCGCTATCCGCGATGTCGTCGACAGCGCGGCAAAAGGCGTAGACCTGATACATGGCGTCGCGCTGCGCAGCCGGCAGGATTCGCATCGCCAGATAAAACGAGCTGCCCGACGAAGCGGCGGCAGCATCGGTCTGATGTGTATCGTCCACGACGAGGTTGGAAACGGCCAAGACGATCTCCGCTGGGGGGCGCCCTCGACGGGGCGTTACAGATATTCGGGCCCGCGTGCTGCGGGTCGCCCGCGCGCGCGGACACGCGCGAGGCACCGGCCCTGTCGGAACGCCGTTCAGGGTCCGAGGCCGGAAACGGCCAAAAGTATATCAACCTTTGCCTGCCGCCGCAGTTGGGGGCATTCGGGAAACGCGCCGGAAATAAGGACCGGAACGGGCGGCAAGCGCCGCCGGCCCGTGATTTCGCACCTTGCGTGCGAAATTTGTGGCGATAATCGGCTAATTTCGCCGATTACCGAGGTAATCGCACCAGAAAGCGCGATCCCGTTCGAGGAGCTAATTCAGCTCGTGCAGCAGCACCACCGAGCGGTTGCGGCCCTGCCGCTTGGCGCTGTAGAGCGCGGCATCGGCCTCGTTGATCATCACTTCGTAATCGTTCGAGCCCGGCCGCGCCGAAGCCGCGCCCACGCTCGCCGTCACGGCCACGACATCGCCCTGCACATCCACCGGCGTATCGCCGATCGTATGGCGGATCTTTTCGGCTACGTGCATGGCGTCGTCAAGCGGCGTGCACGGCAGCAGCAGCGCGAACTCCTCGCCGCCGAAGCGCCCGAAAATATCTTCCTTGCGCACCACGCCCGCCACGCGCTGCGCCATCGTGCGCAGCACCGTGTCGCCGGCCACGTGGCCGAATTCGTCGTTGATTTTCTTGAAGTGGTCGAGATCGAACAGCAGCACCGACATCTCGCCGCCGTAACGCTGCCAGCGCGAGAATTCCTCGGCCAGACGCGTTTCGAAATAGCGCCGGTTGCCGATGCCGGTGAGACCGTCGCGATCGGCGTATTCGCGCAGCTTGGTGACGGCTTCCTCACGCTCGCGCTGCATCACGCTCACGTGGGTGACGTCGGTGATCGTCACGCAAACGGCGATCACTTCGCGCTCGCGCATGAGCGGCATGAAGGTGCAGTCCTGCTGCATGTAATCGACGCCGCCCGTAATGGGCCGGTCGTGATCGAAGCGGAACAGGTAGGGGCGCTGCTCCCACGAGCTGAACGCAAAGCTGCCGAGCTGGAATACGCTCTCGACCTTGCGCGCGAGCCAGGCGCGGGGCAGTTCGGGGAAACGCTCGAAGACCGGGCGGCCGATCACGTCTTCGGCCGGCACGCCGCTGTGATCCTGCATGAAGCGATTCCACATCAGCACGTTCATCTCGCGATCGAGCACGAAGATGCCGAAACCAACACGCTCCGCGACGAGGTCAGAGAGCGAAGGCGATGAAGCGGGGGTAGTCATAGGCTATGGAGCATGGCGTCAATGGCGCGGCTCACATGATAAATCGACTCCTCGGCCATCAGCATGACGAGATGCGCACGGAAGCGCTGGTCTTCCAGCGCGAAATTGACTTCGACGAGCAGCGCCAGATCCCAGGCAAGCAGCCCCGGCTGGAACACTTCGTCGAGCGTAACGGCCTCGCCGAGCAAGCCCGGCTGCGAAAACACCGGCAGCCGCCCGAGCTGGTCGAGCATCGACGACACGCACGCGCCCGTGAGCACGTTCGCCACGTCGAAAATCAGTTCCTGTTCCGTCAGCGCGTCCCACGCCGATTCTGCGAACGGGCCGCCCACCAGCGCGCCCAGTTCGCCGATCTCGCCGCTGCGGCAGATCACCAGCGCCTCGCCCTTGATTTCGGAGCGAAAGCCCTGTCGCACCGCCGTTACCGGGCCGTCGATGCCGGTCATCTCGCGTAGCGCCTGCGCCGCCTCGCGCACCGCCACCACGCGCACCCGCGGCACCGACAGTTCGATGAACGCGTTGAGCAGGCCGGACAGGCGCGTAGCCGCCTGACCCATGCCGAGATTGGCGATCTCCTGCAGGGCGTCGCGCTGCAGTTCCGTGAACACTCGATCAGGCATACAACCCGTACTCCTTCAGGATGGGTAGCAGCGCTTCCTGGGTGACCGGCTTCGGCACAAACGCCATCGCGCCAAGCGCCAGCGCGCGCTCCTGGGCGCGCGGCTGGACATCGGCGGAAACGACGATCACGAAGGTGTTGAGGTCCTCGTGCTGGAGCGCTTCGAGAACCTGGAAGCCCGTCATGTCGGGCATCGTGAGGTCGAGAAACATGACCGGTGCACGCCCGGCGCGATAGTGCGCCAGCGCTTCTTTCCCGTTCGACGCGTAGGAAATCTCGACGTCCCAGTCCTCGGGGAGCGCCTTCGTGAGCACCTTGCGGGCCAGCAGCGAATCGTCGGCGATCACGATGGGTAAGGACATGGATATGCGGAGTGAGTGTGCGTTGGACGGAATGCGTTAAGACGTATTAACGGCGGCGCGCGCAAAAGCTTTAGGGGGTGCGCGCATTTTATGCTTAAAGCATGGAATCGTCCGCGTTTCGGCGGCCAGCTGGCATGCCTTTCGCCGTTTCGACGAAAAGGATGGGCAGGCGCCCGGACAGTCGATGGGAAGCAGCAAAGGCCGTCAGCGTGCGTGACGCCGGGCGGCCCGGCAGCAGCGGCAACCCTCGCCAGCCTGACGGAAGCAACCCCTTTTTATGCCGGGTGGTGTCGGTTTTCCATCCCGGCTTACAGATCGAAAAGCACCCATCGGCACCGTAAACAACACCCAATTCGGGGAATGTTATTTAGCGTGTTCGGGATTCTCGAAGCAAATGGAAACAAATGCAACTCGACGATAATCGTTCAGCGAACGAAAACGACTTATTTTCAAGGCTTTCGGGAAATAAATGATCGATCCCTTAATTAAAGTCCGCAGATTATCCTTTTGTGTACGTTTGCGCTACACGGATTTTCGCGCAATCGACATCTCTGGCGGAAAAATCGCCTTACTTTGCCTATACCCGTACCGAATGAATACGTTCGCATGCGAAATGCATGATCGAGTGAAGGCTTCTTGAACGCGGCGAGGCCAGCGTGGTCGTTTATCATGTCAACAGCGATCTCAAAAGCGATGTCAAACGCTCCGCAGCGTCTTCCAGCCTTTTCCGTACGATGATTCCCGACCGGCCCGCAGGGCCAGACGACCGTTTGCAGCCGTCCCCGCGCACCGACGAAGCACCTTTTCCGGCGGCGCCCGGCCACGACTTCACGGTGCGCCGGCGCACCCTGATCGCGCTGCTGCTTGCCGCGATCGTGCTGCCCTGCGTCTACGTCGCGACGATGGCGTGGAGCGACCTGCGCACGCGCGAAGCCGACGCCACCGACGTCACGCTGCGCACCGTGCGCGTGGCCGAGGAGCACGCGCTCAAGGTGTTCGACATGAACGACGCGCTCGATGCGCGCATCGTCGATGGCGTGGAAGAACTCGACGACGACGGCATCCGCGCGAACGAAGCGCAGATCCACGAAAAACTCGACGCGATTGGCGGCGGCTATCCGCAGGTGGCGGCCGTGTCGATCTTCGGCCGCAATGGCCAGTTGCTCGCAAGCAGCCGTTACTCGCCGCCGCCGCCCGTTTCGATTGCGACGCGCGACGACTTCGTCGGCATTCGCGCCGGCCATGTGCTCGACCACGTTTCGCGCGTGATGGTGGGGCAGGTGAGCGGCGAAACCGTATTCAACACCGGCATAGCGCGCCACGACGCGGCGGGGCAGTTCGCCGGTCTGGTTTCGGTGGCGCTGCGCCCGCGTTACTTCAACAAGTTCTACAGCGAGTTGCTCGGCGACGACTCGCCAATGGCGCTCGGCCTCGTGCGCAGCGACGGCGCGATTCTCGCGTTCGAACCGCCGCCGCGCGCAGCGGCCACTGCGCACGCGGCGTCCAGCGCGGCGGTCCCCGATACCGTCACGCCCGGCACGCCGTTCGCCGCCGCACTCGCGCTCGGCAAGGATTCCGGCGTCGTGCGCATGCATTCGCAATTGCTCGGCGGCAATGCCATCGTGGCGTTCCGACGGGTGGGCGCGTATCCGGTCTACGTGACCTGCGCCTATCGCGCCTCGGCGATCTGGGCTGGGTGGTATCGGCATCTGAGCGTGCTGCTGATTTCGATGTTCACGCCGTCGATTGCGCTGTGGTGCGTGATCTGGTTGTCGCTGCGCCGCCTCGCCGCCGAAGAGGAAGCGTGGGAGCGCTGGCAGGCCGAAGCGTCGATGCGACGCTCGATCGAATCGGCCTACCGGCAGTCGCGCAAGATGGAAGCGCTCGGCAATCTGGTCGGCAGCGTCGCGCACGACTTCAACAATCTGCTGATGATCGTCTCCGCCAATGTGCAGATCGCGCGCCGGCGCGGCACGGCGGGTCTGGACCGCGAGCTGTCGGCGGTCGAGCGCGCGCTCAAGAGCGGCCAGTCGCTCACGCGCCAGTTGCTCGGCGTCGCGCGCAAGCAGCCGCTGCGCAACGAAACCATCCACGTCGGCCGCTGGCTGCCCGCGTGCCGGGAACTGCTGCGCGCGTCGCTGGGCGCGAAGGTGTCGCTCGTCGTCGATCTCGACGAGGACGTCTGGCCGGTATTAGTCGACGTCGCCGAGTTCGAACTCGCACTTATCAATCTGGCCGTGAACGCACGCGATGCGATGCCCAACGGCGGCCGCTTCACCGTGCACGCGCACAACATGGCGTTCCGGCCGGGGGAGGGCTTCCCGCTCGACGGCGATTTCGTACACGTTTCACTGGAAGACACGGGCGTCGGCATGTCGCACGATGTGCTCGCCCGCGCGTTCGAGCCGCTCTACACGACCAAGCCGAAGGGCATGGGCACCGGTCTCGGGCTGCCGCAGGTGTTCGCGTTCTGCGAGCGCTCGGGCGGACTTGCCGCGATCGACAGTGCGATCGGCGCTGGCACGTCGGTGCATCTGTATCTGCCGCGCGCGGCCGCCGCGCCTGCGCCGAAACGCGAGCCCGCGCCACGCGAGGACAGCACGAATCTGCCGCAAGGCCTGCGCGTGCTGCTGGTCGAGGACAACGACGAAGTCGCGGCAGGCACCGAGGCGCTGCTGCAGATGATGGATCATCACGTCACCTGCGCGAGCGACGCGGCGAGCGCGCTCACGCTCGTCGATGCGGCGCGTGCGGATCGCCTGGATGACGCCGACGCGCCGTACTTCGATCTCGTGCTGTCGGACATCCACATGCCGGGCGAAATGAACGGCATCGATCTCGCGGAAGCGCTGCAAAAGCGCGATCCCACGCTGCCCGTGATCCTTGTGACCGGCTACGCGGAAGAACTCGAACGCGCACGCCATGTGGACGTGCGTGTGCTGTCGAAGCCTTTTGATATCGCGCTACTGGAGAAAATGCTCGAAGCGATCCAGCGCGAACGCCAGGCGCGCGGGCGGCGGGAACGGGACGCGACGCTCTAGATCACGCTCCTGCTCAAATCGTGCGATTGTGTGGGACTGCGCCGGGTCCGTGGCATGCGGATTGCGACACCATTGCCCTGTAACCACGAGGAGTGAGTGAGCCATGAGACAAACCGTGACCGGTCTGTTCGAGACCTATGACGCCGCTCAGCATGCGCAACAGGCGCTGCTCCAACGCGGTTTCCCGGCGAGCGACATCGAATTGCCCGTGCATGAAGCCGGCGTGCTGGCGGGCATCGAGCGGCTCGTCTCCAGCTTTTTCTCCACCACCGGCGACGTGCGCGCCAATGCGGGCGCCGTGCCCGAACCCGCGCCCCACGCACCTGGCGCGGCGGGCGCTGCCGCCATGCCCGAAGGCAACGTGCTGATTGGCGTGCGGGTCAGCGACGAGGCGCACGCCGATCTCGCACGCGAGACGCTGCGCGACGAACACGCGCTCGAAGTGGCGATTCGCGGTGGGAGCTGGACGTGGGCGTCGGCGGATGCGGATCCGGTCGTGCGGGAACATTCGGCGCTCGAAGAACTGGGCCTTGCCGGTATCGCCGAGGCGATGCGACGCCGCTCGGCTCCGGCCGACGTTGTCGAGCCTCAGCCGCCCATGGCAGCGGTCAGCCCCGAGCATATGGCCGCCGAGGGGCGTCCGGTGAACGAAGCGGAAGCCACGGTGCTGGCCTCGGCGAGTGCGCCAGGCGCAGGCGCGGTGATGGGTTCGCCCGCCGCGGCCCGGGAGACGCATGTACGAGTCGACGTACCCGGCGCGCCTCAGGCGACGCAAGCAACCAGCACGAGCGCGCCGCGCATTCCAGACGAATTCATCGAATACGAAGAGGATTCACACGACCACCGTGCATCCGATGCGCCGGATCGGCCCGTGACCGGTACGCCTCCGACTTTGCATTGAGCGTCTTGAAGGCGAAGGCTCGTGCGTCTGACGTGCGAGCCTTCGCTGTGTCGAGGTTCGCGCTCAGCGGCCGAGTTGCCGCTTCACCCATTCCGCATAGCGATCGACGAAGGTCTGCAGAAATTTGCGCGTGTCGTCGCTCACGATTTCGCCTTTCTCGTTGATCCGGCTCGCGTCGTGCTTGATGAACATCTCGGGCTGACCGAGCATCGCCACATCGAGATAGGCCAGCACATTGCGCAGATGCGCCTGTGAAAGCGCCGTGCCAATCGCGCCCGGCGACGTGCCCAGTACCGCTCCCGGTTTTCCGGACCACGAATTCTTGCCCCACGGACGCGAACCCCAATCGATCGCATTCTTCAGCACGCCGGGAATCGAGCGGTTGTATTCGGGCGTCACGAACAGCAGCGCATCGGCGGCTTCGATTTTTTGCTTGAACTGACGCGCGACTTCGGGATAGTCAGCGTCGTAATCCTGGCTATAGAGCGGCAGCGCGCCAATGTCGAGAAACTCGAAAGAAAATTCGGCGGGCGCCAGTGACGTCACGGCATGCGCGAGCTGACGGTTGAACGATTCCTTGCGCAGACTGCCAACCACGACCGCAACTTGATAGGCCATCTCAGTGTCCTCCTCGGGATTCCCGAAAGCGCGCGCGAAGCGCAGGGTAGAGAACCGACATCATAGGCGCGAGTGCCGACTCGCATAGGCCTCGGTGTCCAGGCGCGGGGGAGGGGTTGTGGACAAGTCATGCGGCGGCGGATTTATCCACAGATTTCGTGGATAACCTTGTGAGCAACTTTGCCCGAAGGCCGGTGGCATCGGCAAAGTATCGGGATCGGGTGGGCGGAAGAGGGCGCCTGTGTTTTGTGCAGCGTGGTCGGGGCGCGCGCTCGGTGTCCGGCGCGCGCCCCGAAGCAAGCGGCAGGGCAGGGCTTCGCAGCCCTGCGTGCACGCTCAGGTGAGCACACTCCAGAGCGCGAGCGTGAGCACCAGCCCGACCACGGACACAATGGTCTGCAGGATCGACCACACGAACACGGTCTGTTTGAGCTTGAGACCGAAGTACTCGCGCACCATCCAGAAGCCGGCGTCGTTGACGTGGCAGAAGAACACGGAACCCGCGCCGATGGCGAGCGCCATCAGCGAATTGTGCGTCGCGCTCAAGCCGGTGACGACGGGCGCGACGATGCCGGCGGTCGCCGTGGTCGCAACCGTTGCCGAGCCGGTGGCCTGGCGCAGCGCCACGGCGATGAGCCAGGCGAGCAGCAGCAGCGGCAGATGCGCACCGACGGCAATCTTGCTGATGGTCGTGCTGATGCCGGCCAGCACGAGCGTCTGCTTGAGACCACCACCCGCGCCGATGGTCAGCAGCAGACCGGCGATCGGCGGCAGACTCTTGCGCAGGATATTGCCGACGCGATCCCGCGCCATGCCGCGCGACCAGCCGAGTGCAACGATAGCAAACAGAACGGTGAGACCCAGCGCGATCAACGGCTCACCGAGGAAATTGAGCACGTTGAAGGCAACGGTATCGGGATGAAGCGCGAGCTTCGCGACGGTGCGGCAGAGCATCAGCATCGCGGGCAACAGGATCGTCAGCAGGGAAACACCAAAACCGGGTGCAGCCAGTTGCGGATCATGACTCGTGAAAAGTTTGCCAAGATCTTCGGGTTCGGCGACCTGCATGCGACGCGAGAGCCACGAGCCATAGAGCGGGCCCGCGAGGATCACGGCCGGAATCGCCACCAGAATGCCAAAGCCAAGCGTGATGCCGAGATCCGCGTGCAATGCGCTGACGGCAATCAGCGGACCCGGGTGCGGGGGCAGCAGGGCGTGCAAGGTCGTCATGCCCGCCAGCGCCGGAATGGCAATACGCAGGATCGGCTGCTGCGAACGACGCGCCATCACGAAGATGATCGGCACCATCATCACGAGGCCGACTTCAAAGAACAGTGGCAAGCCGATGATGACCGCAACCAGCGACATCATCCACGGCAGGGTGCGCGGCGTCGAATGATCGAGCAAGGTGGAAACCAGCCGGTCGGCTGCGCCCGATTCGGCCATCAAGGCCCCGAGCATGGCACCGAGCGCGATGATGATGCCGACGTCGCCGAGCAATGCGCCGGCGCCTTTACTGAAGGCGCTTGCGACGCCTTCGAGTGGCACGCCCGCGGCAAATCCCGCAGCGAACGTACCGACGAGGATGGAGAGAAATGGCGCGAGCTTGAGGACGCTGATCAGAATGATGATCAGCGCAAGGCCGAGCACGCAGGAAAGGATCAGGCGTGTGTCGTGAAATGACCACGCGGATAGGGTAGCAAGGGACTCCACAGGATTCTCGATGATCGTTCAGGTGTCACTGCGGTTAGGGGAGGGCGGAGTACAGCATTGCCCGACTGTCTGGGTCGATCTTTTTGCGCGTCTCAGGCAAACAGTGCGGCGACATTTTCCGGCGGGCGGCCGATCACTGCGCGGCCGTTACGAACGACGATCGGGCGTTGGAGCAGGATCGGGTGCTTTGCGATGGCTTCGTAGAGTTGCGCGTCCGTCACGCCTTCTTCGCTGAGGGCGAGTTCCGTGTATTCGGTTTCGTTCGTACGCATCATGTCGCGCAGCGGGCCGCCGAGCAGAGCGTGAAGCGACGTGAGTTGCTGGACGGTGAGCGGGGTCTTCAGATATTCGACAACTTCAACAGGCTCATTGGCGGCGTTGGCGCTGGCCAACAGTTCGCAGGTTGCGCGGGACTTCGAGCAGCGAGGGTTGTGATAGACGGTGATCATGGACGTGGGTAGGGAAGTCGAGTTGGAGGGGAGCAGAGCCGTTCCAGAGGAACGCTGCTGGCGGCAGTGATTTTACCGGCGGGTGTGCGTAAGGGACACCGCGCTTTATGCGCATAAAGAATCGCGGCGGTGGCTGGCGGGTGCCGAAAGGCAGCAGGGGAGGCGACACGTTCGACATGCGACATCGTGGACATTGTCTGGCGCTTTATGCGCATAAAGCTGGCTCGTGATCGTGAGAGCGAGTCTTTCGTCGATCATCTTCGGTACGCTGTCTGAGCATCACTACGTCACTCCCTGTCATCAGTCGCCGTGACTTTATGCGCATAAATTTCGGGCGCGACCCAGTGCTTCTCTTGCCAGCTCTCTTCACGCCAACCCGCAGCGTCTCAACCTCATCAGTCTCCTGACTGGGCATCGCGGGGCCTTTATGCGCATAAACCTCAGCCGAACGGCCAATGATCCGCTTCCGCACGACGAAAATCAGGCGTCTGCCGTTGAATCACAACTCAATCCAGGTAAAATCCAAAACAATTAGCAAAAGGAGAAAATCAATTGGCAGCAGAGATAATCGCAGTCACGCAGCAGAAGGGCGGGGTCGGCAAGAGCACGATCGCGATGCATCTCGGCGCAGCATTTCATGAAAGAGGGAAGCGCGTACTCGTGGTCGATGCCGACGGCCAGAACACGCTGGTTCACTGGGCAAGCGCATCCGCTGACGGCGACGTTGGCATCCCGTTTCCGGTGGTCAATCTCTCTGAAGCCGGTGGCCAGATCCACCGCGAGATCAAGAAGTTCATCGGGGACTACGACATCATCGTCGTCGACTGTCCGCCGTCGATCACCGAAAAGGTCTCGGGCGTTGTTCTCCTCGCCGCGACCATTGCCGTGATTCCCACGTCGTCATCGCCGGCCGATTACTGGTCGAGCGTTGGCCTCGTGAAGCTGGTGCAGCAGGCGCAGGTCATGAACGAAGACCTCAAGGCCGTGTTCCTGCTGAACAAGACCGAAGAGAAACGCATGCTCACGCGCGAACTCAAGCGCGCGCTGGAAGAACTCGGTTTTCCTTTGCTCAAGACGCAGATCCCCACCCGCGAGGCGTACAAGCAGGCGATGGCTCTCGGCCAGACCGTTCTGCAGATGAACGATCGCGGAGCGCGGCTCGCTGCGGTCGAAGTGCGTGCCTGCGCCGACGAGATCGCGGAGATGCTCTCCTGACTTTATGCGCATAAAGGAACCTGAATGAAGTCCTCTCAATTTGCCAAGGGTTTCCAGGCCCGGCCCGACACGACGAGCAGCGAAAAGCGTACGGCGCTCGATCGCCTCAACGCCATTGACGGCCTCGTTGAAGACAAGCCGAAGACGCGCGAGCCGGTTGGCCGTGCGAGCCAACCCGAACCGATGGTCAGCGCGACGGACGACGACGTCGCCGCGGCCGAGCACGAATCCGCCGAATATCGCGCGTGGCGTATCGATCAGGGCTATCGCCCCGGTCAGATCATCGAACTGCCGCTGAAGGCGATCAAACCCAGCCCGTTCAATCCGCGCCACTTCTACCTGAAGTCGTCGATTGCCGAACTGGCCGTGAACCTCGCGAAGCAGGGGCAGCAGCAGGCTATCCACGTGATCCCCGATTACGCCGCGCCGGGCAGTTACTTCGTGAGCGATGGCGGACGCCGCGTGCGGGCGCTGAAGGACGCCAACAAGGAAGTCGTCAAGGCGATCGTCGTCGATCTGCCCATCGGCCTGCAGAGCTACAAGCTCGGCTATGACCTCAACGTGCAGCGCGATTCGCAGACGGTGTTCGACAATGCCGTGGTCTGGAAGCGCTTCATCGACGACAAGCATTTTCAGAGTCAGCGTGAACTGGCGGAACATCTCGGCCTAGACGAGTCGACCGTTGCGGTGGCGCTCTCGATCGGCAAACTGCCGGAGACGGTGATGCAGGAGATGGTTGCGCGCCCGGATCGCTTCGGTTCGAACATGGCGTATCAGGTTGGGCGATATCACGGCGCACGCGGCACCGATGCGACGCTGCGGCTCATCAACCGGATCCTCGCCGACGACCTCAGCACGCGTCAGGTCGCCGACATCGTCAAGGGCCGCGCAACGCCGCAGGAGAATCCCAAGCCGGCAGGGCGGCAGCGCTACGCGCAGCGAATGGAGATCAAATTCGACGGCGTATCGGTGGGCGATCTCAAGTCGTATGGCGACGATCGCCTGGAGTTGCGACTCAAAGGGCTGACGAAGGACCGGCGCGACGCCATCCTTCACCAGATCGAAGAGATGCTCAAGGCGAAGTAAAGAGCCGTCAGCAAATGAAAAAGCGGTCTTCACGTTCAATGCGTGAAGACCGCTTTTTTTGGAACATCCTTTCTTGTGCTGCTATTCAGGCGCAGCGCACGACACTATCGATCAGGCCGCGCGCGACTGACTCAGCGTGAAAGCGAGCAGATCGCCGTCGGTTGGCTCACCCCAGGTCTTGCGGGCCAGCCAGTCGAAGAACGCCGTCTCGCCGAGCTTCGATTCGAGACCGCGACGACGCCAGTCATCGCGCAGATGCGCCCCCATCCCCGGCAGTTCATCGTTCTCGAACGACGTGCGCGCAATCTCGCGTTCGAGATCGCCTTGCTCCTCGTAGAGCGCACGCGCTTCCTTGCGACGGTAGGCTGCGTACTCGTCCATCAGTCGCGCCTTGGGATCGTCCGCCGCAACCGCGCCTGCGATCGCACGGCCGGACGCCGCGGCATTCGTCGCATCTTCGACCGGCGGCGCGTAACCCTTCTTCAGCGCATCCTTGAAGAGCGCTGCGGCGCTGCGCACAGGCGGCAGACTCGTGCTGCGCATGCGCTGCTCGGTCAGTTGCAGCGCCGCGCGAATGCGGTTCTCTTCGCTATCGGCGTAAAGCGACTGGGCTTCCTTGAGCGGGATGCCGATCTTCACCATGCGATCGACCAGCGTGCTGTCGAACACGTTCGGATGCTCGTCGAGCGCCAGCATCGGCTGCTTGCGCTCAGTCACCCGGAACTGGATCTCGGCGACGCGCCGACCCTCACGATGCTCGATGAGCTCGACGAAGATATTGGTGACGGCGTTGACTTCGGCGATGGCCGGGCGCAGGTAGTCGCGCTTGAAGTACTTGTACTCGCGCTTGGCCTCGTCGCCAGCTTCGGTATCCGGCGTGCCTGACAGGATCGGGCGCCACCATTCCCACGTCTCGCGCATCGTCAGATGACTCGGGTTCGTGAGATAGCGCACGCAGATTTCGTAGAGCGCGAGCCCCGCGCTGCTGCGCAGCTGGCTCTGGAACTGAAGGCTCAGACGGGCGTACTGGACCGGGTCCAGCAGCTTCTTCTTGATCTTGGGGGCGAACGAGAATTCGACCCACACGCGGCGCGTGGTCGGATCTTCAAGAATTTCCGCGTCAGCGATCAGCGTGGAGATACCCCACTTGCGGCCGGGCTTCTGGCTCGACGTGCCCTGGCTCCATTCGACCTGCACCGACACCATGCGGCGCAAATGCTCCTTCACGAGCGCGGTGTCGTTCGAATCGAACGCCGAGTTCGCGACGATGTCGGACAACAACGCACGGTAGGTATCGCCAGCCTCATCGGCCTGCTGCGCGACGGCGAGCAGGACATTGAAGAGCTTGCGGGTGAGCAGGGTGATCTTGCCGCTTTTCGGCTGAATCGCGATCGCCTCGACGGCCTTACGCAATTCGGCCGAACTGGGGCTCACCACATCGGTTTTTTTCACGCGCTTCGTGGCCATGCGTCGGGTCAAGGTGAGATTTCGCGAAAGGATACCGTCTGTGGTGAAACCCGTCTATAGGGTGCCTCTCACCATTGCCGGTGATGGTGCGCGGATGCGCGCACCTCACCGCGCAGTGCTCCCGGAAAGTCTCACCATAGTGCAAGCCGCCTGGCAGCAAGGCTCCCGGCAGATAGGGGCTTGTCGGGATAGCCTCCTGAACTGCCATTTATCCAGGGTGTCAATTCGATCCCGAAAAGCCTCACCTTAAAAAATCCTGGCGTGGATGCAACACCGGAGCGTGCACAGAAACGCCTGCCCCTCCCTCGATCGGATAGCCCAAAGATCGCGGATAGGCGTTCGAACCGCTCCGACCTCGATTTGCACACGCCATATTTCTCATCGCAGGCAATGAAATCGCTGCTTTGCACGAACTACCGTCCCTTCGACTCCCGGAAAGTCTCACCTTTGGGATCGGTCGGCATCCATGATGCGTGGGCGCCGAAGTCTTTCCAGCCGCGGTATGGGGAGCACAATGCTCCCGAAAAACCTCACCTTTGTGGCTCCCTCGTCGCTGCCGCCGCACCCTTTCTTTCCCCCCGAAAAAGCTCACCTTTTGAACCTCAGCAAGAAAAAGCTAATGAATTCTGAGGGTTATCCACAAGCACGGTGGGCGGAAATTCGAACCAACGCCTCCCGGAAGATCTCACCTCAATGGCTTACCGACTTGCTGGCAGCGACCCGACACTCCACAGAGTGTCTCCCGAAAATCCTCACCTTGATACGCCTGAATCAACGTCGGAAGAATTTCAGCACCTTTGATTTTCAAGCTTTTGCGGTTAGTGAATGCCAACTAGCACCTGAAAAAGCTCACCTGGGGACATAAACCGGCCAAAACTGGCTCCCGAAAAGGCTCACGTTAGGCATCTTCGGCGTCCAGATCGATCGGATCTCGGCACGCCCCAGCCCGCTCCTGAAAAATCTCACCTCAATGCACGAAGCAGGCCATCGCCAAACAAAAGCAGTACCGTTCGCCAATCAAAGCTCCGACTCTTGCCCTCCCGTAAAAGCTCACTTGAAGCCCGAAAACAGCCGAATCCGGTCAAAATAGGCCTTCGCATCCCGGAAAGCATCACCTTCAACAGGCGTTTTTTCCCGATACCCCTCACCGAAGGCTTTTAGACCTCCAGATTGGCGGCAAAAAACGACAATATGGGTTGCCCCGAATCCGCTCACCGTTGCATTTTCAGTAACAGCGACCTCTCCACTGGCGTATACGAGGATCGCGGCCGATGAACTCCCGTAATCACTCACCCTTGCCGTAGAGTCAAGAATGGGGGGTGCCCCGAATCCGCTCACGTTCTATCCCGCAACCCCTCACCGCCTTCCCCGAAGCCCATCACCGGAATGTCCCGCAAAGCCTCACCACCTGTCCCGTAAAGCTTCACCCAATCGCTCTGTAAACCAAGCCAGGTAAGGCTTTGCCGTGGCGTTAACGTTTTTAACGGGTATCAATGGTGTTTACTTTTATTACTCTCTAGCCTTTCCTACCCCGAGAGCCTCCTGAGATATCCACATCCTCTCCCCTTGAGAACTGCTTTCGAAACAGCCAAAGTTAGCGTGGAACATTGTCTATAAATGGCTCGTCACTAGAAAGCCAAACGTTTACAATTACTTAGCTAGTAAACTTCGCTTTGTTTCACGAACGGGTAAACGCAGACGCGAGCTGGCACGCGATTTTGAATGCTGCCATCGCCTCGATCGAAAGCAACAACAGCGTCAGCAGGAAAATCGTATCGAACATTACGTAATTTGTTATTATTCGATCCGTTATCCCTTGCCGAGACGACCATGATCCGAGACGAAGAACGTCAGGCCCTTCGCGACGAACTCGACAATCTGCGCAAAGACGGCGCGCGGCGCCAGGAGCTCTCGCTCCATGCGTGCAAACGGCTGTTTTTCGATTTCGGCATTCGCCCCTCGATGGCAACCGTCCGCGATCTGACCCAGACCGGCAGCGCCAGCGATATTCCCAAAGACATCGAACTGTTCTGGCAGCGCATCCGGGCTGCATCGAAGGTGCGCGTCGGCAGCGGCGCCATTCCTGCGGCACTGGAAGAACGCGCGGGCGAACTCCTTGGCGCGCTGTTCGAAGAGGCGCGCGTTCTGGCGAAGCAAACGCTGGAAGAGGAACGCGAAGCCATCGACGCCAGCCGCCAGGACGCCGAGCAGGCGCTTCGCGATGCGGAGGCGCGACGGCTCGCGGCCGACGAAATGCTCCAGCGCAGTGAAACCCGCACGGAAGCGGCCTGGTCGCGTGTGCGCGAACTAGAAAATCAGCTCGCGGCATCCTCGGCGCATGGTGCCTCGCACCAGGACAGCCTTCAGGTGACAGTTCGTCGTCTGGAGGCCGAAAACGAATCCCTTCAGAAGCGTATCGACACCGAGCAGTCCACCAACGCGGGTCTGCGCGACCGGATCGACGGTCTGCACGAGGAAATGCGCCGCAGCACCGAGCATTACGCCCAGCAGATTAAGGACGCTCTGGCCGAAGCCGAACGCCGCGTGAAACCAATGTTGGTTGAACTCGATTCGCTGCGGACGATGTCGTCAACGTGGCAAGCCGCCCAGCGCGATGCCAGCCGCAAGGAATTCGATTTCATCCAGCAACTGGCGACAGCCAAGGCGCGTGCCGACCGGCTCGATACGGTGTTGCGCGAGCGTTCGGACGAGGTGGATGGGTTGACGCGGCAGGTGGCGACACTGCGCGCACAGCAGGGGATGGATGGCGCGGTGGCTGGCGTGTTGTGCGCGCTGGCGCAGTCTGGCCGACTCACGGAGGCTGAACTGGCGCAGATCGGCACGCTCGTGGACGGTCACGTGGGCTTGCCAGCGCACTGCCCGAATTGCGAGGAGGGTGAGCCGGAGCTTTCGCAGGTGGAGGGCGGGTTCGAGCTGTCCTGCCCGGAATGCGAGCACACGTCGGGCGCAGGGGCTTCGCGGCTGCAGGCTGTTGCGCGATTTACCGCCGGCAAAAAGCTCTCTGCTAGCCGCTGAGGTGAGTGTTTACGGGAATCCCCGCGACAGGCGGCCGTGAGCTTTTACGGGACTTCTTGCGTGCAGGAAGTCCGTCCAGCCTCGATATTTACGGTTTGTCAGCAACACGCAATGCGGCTTCGCGATCGGCCCAGACGCGCCATGAGCGATGCAGCCGGCCAGCCGAAATCGGTTGCAGAAAGCCCAGCCACTGGCCGACCTGATCGGCATCCACGCCACGCTCGAACAGATCGGCTGCAAAGCTGTTGCGCAGCGTCTGCGGACTGGCGCGCTCGGCGCGCGTCTGGGCGACGCCGGCTTCTTCCATCAACGCGTCGATCGCGCGCAGCACCGTCGCCTTGTGCATGGGGCGCCCGCTGGGCGAGCCCGGAAACACGAGTTGCCCAGGCAGTCCCGCCAGGCGTCGCGCCTCCAGCCAGGCCCCCATCACGTCGACCGCGAACGGTGCGAGCTTCGCGCTGTGTGTGAGCGCGGGGTTGTCGGCTTCGATCGTGATCCACTCCGAACCGATCGACGTCGCATCGAGCCTCAGCGCAATTGCGTCGCCAGTCTTCAGCCCCCCGCCCAGAAATACGGCGACGAGCGCGCGGTCGCGCCGCTCGCGCCAGCGCCGTGCCGCCGATTGTTCGGTGAGCGGTGCGAAGAGGCGGGCAATCACCGCTGCGCGTTCCATGGCCGTGAGAAAGCCGGTGGGTTCGTTTTCACGCGCATTGCGCCAGGCGGCCTCGCCGTCCTGGGCGATGAAACGCGCGGGGTTCGTGGAGGCCAGCTCGATCTGCCGCACATGGTCGAGCACACGCTCGATCAAACGGAGATAGCGCAGCCGCTGCGGCTTCTTCACCTCAAGACCGGCGACGAATTCAGCGATCGTGCCCGTATCCACGGAAACGATGGTCTTGCGCTTGAGCGCGAGCCATTCGAGAAAGCGGCCCCATTGCACACGGTAGATATCGGCCGACGAGCGGCGCAGATCCTGGGCGGCCAGCCATGCATCGAAGGCGGCGGCGGGGTCTTGCTGCCAGTCCGTGCGCTGCCGGTCGAAGAGATCGCGGGAAGATTGGGACGAGTGGGACAAATCGGAGGCGGTCATCACTGTCCTTCCGTTAGTTGCGATGCAGAAGGGAATTCTAGCGAAGCGAGGATACAGGTGGCGTCCAGCAAACAATCGACGACGGGCGACATCATCAGCCGCCCCATGCGCGCGAGCGTTTGACGGCTGCCTTGCGGCGCGCTTCGCGCTGGGCTTCTTCGGCGCTGCGCGCGGCGTATTCATAGGCGCTCACAGCGAACGCGAATACGGCGGGCAGGGCGTTGGATTGGCCGAAATCGACGGTTTCATCGGTTTCGGGATAGGCAAGGTCGCCTGGGCGCTGGAACAGGCCGAGCATCAGTGCATCGTGACGGCTGGCGAAACCGAGATCGGCGAGCGCTTCCGCTTCGATCGCGTGCAGCAGGCGCCAGCTTAAAGGCACCTGCTGGGCGATATAGCGATGCGCGATGTTGCGCACGATCTGCTCAAGATCGCGCGCGGCCGCCTGAAAGCGCAAGGCGGCCAGATCCTGCTCGTTCGGGGTGCGCGAAGTGTGCATGGGCGGCTCCGGTCGTTCTTTTTACTGTATGAATATACAGTACCTGAAGCGATCGTGCAGCCAGGAATGTCGCCTTGGGCCGTTTAGCCAGCAACGCCCGTAGCGAATCTCCAGTAAGCGGGCAGAGAATCAGGCGTAAATCAGCCGTGAATCACCACCAGCAGCGCGCGCGCTTCGCCTTTGCCGATATTGCGGATCGCGTGCGGCTGATCGGCGATATAGCGCGCCGTGTCAGCGGACTTCAGCCGCTCGACGGAGCCAGCCGCTTCCACCTCGATCGCGCCTTGCAGGACCGTGAGGTGCTCGCGCGCGCCGGGTTCGTGCGCGTTCGACACCAGTGCGCCGCCGGGCTTGAGCGTCAGTTCGTACCATTCGAAATGACCGGCCAGTTCGATCGGGCCCCACACGCGCAACTGATAACCCGCATCGTGACCGAGCAAGGTCGGAATATCGTGCGGCCCGGCCACGGCGATCGCATCGGGCGCTTTGGGTGCGGCGAACAGGGAATCGAGCTTCACGCCCAGCGCATTGGTCAGGCGCCAGGCCACAGCGATAGTCGGATTGGCCTTGTCACGCTCGATTTCCGAAAGCATGGATTTCGACACGCCGGCCGCGCGCGACAACTCGTCGAGCGTCATTTTGCGTTCGCTGCGCAGCCGCTGAATCTGCTCGCCGACACGCGGCGGCGCGGCCGGCGATGTCTTCACTACGACGCCGGATGCTTCCGCGGCTGCGCTGGATGCGGGTTTAGCCTTCGTGGCGCGGGACTTGCGCGCTGCGGGGGGCTTCGCGGCGGCTGTGCCTGTCTCATCGTCTACCGGTTTCTTGACCTGCGTGCCCGCGCGCGCGCCTGAGCTTGCCATTCCCTGCCTCATCGTTTAGAGTTTGTTCGATATATCGAACTTGAGTTCGAAAAAACGAATAAATTCGCTCAAAGCTGACGGCGACTATAACAGCCGCAGCTTGCCCTGTCAGGAGCACGATGCCATGAGCCAATCCTACTTCGACCATCTGCGCGCGACTCTCGATCAGATCCGCGCCGATGGTTTCTACAAGAGCGAGCGCGTGATCGACACGCCGCAATCGTCCGCCATCGGGCTTGCCGATGGCAGCAAGGTGCTGAACTTTTGCGCCAACAATTATCTGGGCCTTGCCAACGACGCGCGCCTGATCGCCGCGGCGAAAGACGGGCTCGATCGCGACGGCTTCGGTATGGCCTCGGTGCGCTTCATCTGCGGCACGCAGACGGTGCACAAGCAGCTCGAAAGCGCGCTCGCTGCCTTCCTCGGCACCGAGGACAGCATCCTCTACTCAAGCTGTTTTGACGCCAATGGCGGCCTCTTTGAAACGCTGCTCAGCGACGAAGACGCGATCATCAGCGACGAACTCAATCACGCGAGCATCATCGACGGCGTGCGGCTCTCGAAGGCGCGCCGCTATCGCTACAAGAACAACGATCTCGCCGATCTGGAAGCAAAGCTGCAAGAAGCCGATGCCGGCGGCGCGCGCTACAAGCTCATCGCCACCGACGGCGTGTTCTCGATGGATGGCATCATCGCGGACCTCAAGGGCATCTGCGATCTGGCCGATCGCTACAACGCGCTCGTGATGGTGGACGATTCACACGCGGTGGGCTTCATCGGCGCGAATGGTCGTGGCACGCCCGAGCATTGCGGCGTCGCGCAGCGCGTCGACATCATCACGGGCACGCTCGGCAAGGCGCTGGGCGGCGCCTCGGGCGGCTACGTGGCGGCGAAGAAAGAAGTGATCGAACTGCTGCGCCAGCGCTCGCGCCCGTATCTGTTCTCGAACACGCTCGCGCCCAGCATCGCGGCCGCCTCGCTGGCGGTGCTCGAACTGATCGCCAGCGATGAGGGCGCGAACCTGCGCGCCCGCGTGCAGGCCAACGGCGCGCACTTCCGGCGCGAGATGAGCGCACTGGGCTTTGCGCTCGTGCCGGGCGAACATCCCATCATCCCGGTGATGCTCGGCGACGCGCAGGTGGCTTCGAAAATGGCCGACGCGCTGCTGCAAGAAGGCGTCTATGTGATCGGCTTCTCGTATCCGGTGGTGCCGAAGGGCCGCGCGCGTATTCGCACGCAGATGAGCGCGGCGCATACGCCTGAGCAGGTCGAGCGCGCCGTGGCGGCATTCGCGCGCGTGGGCAAGCAGCTTGGCGTGATTTGAAAGGATAGCGAAATAAAATGAAAGCACTCGCCAAACTCGAACGCGGCCCTGGCCTCACGCTCACCGACGTGCCGAAGCCCGAAGTCGGCCACAACGATGTGATGATCAAGATCCACCGCACGGCGATCTGCGGCACGGATATCCACATCTGGAAATGGGACGACTGGGCGCAAAAGACCATTCCGGTGCCGATGCACGTGGGCCACGAATACGTGGGCGAAATCGTCGAAATGGGCCAGGAAGTGCGCGGTTTTTCGATTGGCGACCGCGTGTCCGGTGAAGGGCATATCACCTGCGGTTTCTGTCGCAATTGCCGCGCGGGACGTCGTCATCTGTGCCGCAATACCACGGGCGTGGGCGTGAATCGCGAAGGCGCGTTTGCCGAATACCTCGTGATTCCAGCCTTCAATGCGTTCAAGATTCCGCCGGAAATCTCCGATGATCTCGCCGCCATCTTCGATCCGTTCGGCAATGCGACGCACACGGCGCTGTCGTTCAACCTCGTGGGCGAAGACGTGCTGATTACGGGCGCAGGACCGATCGGCATCATGGCCGTGGCCATTGCGAAGCACGTAGGCGCGCGCAATGTGGTGATTACCGACGTCAACGACTACCGCCTCGAACTTGCGCGCAAGATGGGCGCGACGCGCGCCGTGAACGTTTCGCGGGAGTCGTTGCGTGACGTGATGGCCGATCTGCACATGACCGAAGGCTTCGACGTGGGCCTCGAAATGTCGGGCGTGCCGAGCGCGTTCACGTCGATGCTCGAAGCCATGAACCACGGCGGCAAGGTGGCGCTGCTCGGCATTCCGCCTGCGCAAACGGCCATCGACTGGAATCAGGTCATCTTCAAGGGCCTTGAAATCAAGGGCATTTACGGCCGCGAGATGTTCGAGACCTGGTACAAGATGGTGGCGATGCTGCAAAGCGGACTGGATCTGTCGCCCATCATTACGCATCGCTTCAGCGTGAACGATTACGAAAAGGGCTTCGCTGCCATGCTTTCGGGAGAGAGCGGCAAGGTGATTCTCGACTGGACCGCCGCCTGATTCCCCACGCAGTTCATTGAGCGGCCGCCGCGCCTGCTGGCGGCGGTTGCTCGAATTCCGCCTCGATGCGTACGTCGATCGCATCGCCCACCGCTGGATACCACGTCGTCAGCCCGAACGCCGTGCGGCTGAACGTACCGTGCGCGGAAAAGCCCAACGTGGGCTGCTTCGTCAGCGGATTCGGCGCATATCCGTTGAACGTCACGTCCAGCGTGACGGGTTGCGTCGTGCCTCGTATCGTCAGATTGCCCGTCAATTTCCCCATCAGCTTGCCGTTCATCTCGCCGGTGCGCTCGAAACGCGTGCTCACGAAGCGGATCTGCGGATAACGCTGCGCATCGAGCATCTGCGCGCCTTTCACCATGCGATCGAGCGCGTCGACATTGGTGTCGAGGCTGGCGGCATCGATATCGACTTGCACTGTTGCCTCTTCCAGCGAGTGCGAATGCCAGTCGAGCCGCGCGCTGGCGCGGTCGAAGCGCATCACGAAGCGCGTGTAGTGCAGATGATCGACATCGAAGACGATGCTCCAATGATGCGGATCGAGCGCGTACTGGCCCGTCGGCACGGCGGCTTCGGTGGGATTCACGCTATGCGTCACCACACGCAGCGGCGTGCAGCCGAGCACACCGGCGCACAGCAACGCGATCAAGACTCGACGTCGATTCATGGTGTCTCCGTGATGGAAAGCGCGGGGGCGGCTTAAAAGCAGCCCGTTTCTTCCATTGTCCACTGATCGAGCAAATGCTGTGCGCGGCGCGGCGCGGCGTGAAATCGACGCTTGACTTGGGAGAATGATCGTTCTACATTGCGACACATGGAGAACGATCGTTCCACCTCTGCACGCCGATTCAGTACGACGAGATCATGAGCCAGACCGCCATTTCCCCTGAAGTATCGTCCGACGCGCGCGAGCGCCTGCTCGAAGCCGCCGAAGCGTTGATCTACGCGGGCGGTATCCACGCCACGGGCGTGGATGCGATCGTGCGCGCCGCGGGCGCTGCGCGAAAAAGCTTCTATACGTATTTCGAATCGAAGGATGCGCTGGTTGCTGCCGCGCTCACGCGTCGCGACGAGCGTTGGATGCGCTGGTTCATCGACGGCACGCTCAAACGCGGCCGCACGCCCCGTACGCGTCTGCTGGCCATGTTCGACGTGCTGCGCGAGTGGTTCGCATCGGACGGCTTTCACGGCTGCGCGTTTCTGAACGCCGCCGGTGAAACCGCATCACCCGACGATCCTGTGCGCGAAGTCGCGCGCATGCACAAGGCGCGCCTGCTCGCTTTCGTTGCCGAGCAGTGCGATGCCTGGCGTCTCGCCAGCGGTGTGGATAGCCGCGTGGCCGCGCGGCTCGCGCGCCAGTGGCTGATCCTGATCGATGGTGCGATCGGCGTGGCGCTGGTGAGCGGTGACGCCGATGCCGCGCTCGATGCGCGTGCAGCGGGATCGCTGATGCTCGACGCCCTGACGGCTGATGACGCTTCACGCTCGCGCCGCTGACCATTGAATCTGCCGTTTTGTTCGAATCAGGCGCGCCATGTCGGCTCGCCGCCCTGTAGATAGAGAAAGGAGCACGATCATGGCCGAACCCAACACGACGTCTGCCGAATTCCGCCCGCCGCTGCCGCCATTCACGCGTGAAACCGCGATCCAGAAAGTGCGCGGCGCGGAGGATGGCTGGAATACGCGGGATCCGCAGCGCGTGGCGCTCGCCTATACGCCGCAAAGCATCTGGCGCAATCGCGCGGAATTCGTGACGGGGCGTGAAGCGATCGTCGGTTTCCTCACGCGCAAGTGGGCGCGCGAACTCGATTACCGGCTCATCAAGGAGTTGTGGGCCTATACGGACAACCGCATCGCGGTGCGCTTCGCCTATGAATGGCACGACGATTCGGGCAACTGGTTCCGTTCGTACGGTAACGAGAACTGGGAGTTCGACGCCAACGGGCTGATGGCGCATCGTCACGCCTGTATCAACGACCTGCCGATCCGCGAGGCAGATCGTCTTTATCACTGGCCGCTCGGTCGCCGTCCCGACGATCATCCCAGCCTGAGCGAACTCGGACTCTGAGCGCCGCGTTCATCGCCGCGACGCACTGCGCAGGCAAGATGGTCTGAGCCGCAAGTGACGCGAACACAGTCGATGCGCCCACCACGATCCGAGCAAAACCTCGGTACGCGCGTGGGCGCGCTTGCTGTACAGTTTGCAGTCACCGAAAGGCAGAACAACAGCAAACCATATACAGACCCAGCAGCAGACGCCCCGAAGCAATTCGGCGAGCGCGAGGACGGAGAGCCCATGCGGTTTTGGCAAGTGCGCGGTGGCAGGACAGGGAGAAAGACGATTGCGGGCGCAGCGCTCATGCTGCTGTCGCTCGGCGCTACAACTGGTGCGCGGGCGGCCGACTGGTGCAGTGCGGGCCTATGGGTCGACGCGATGGTCGGCTCGTATCACATCCATCCCGACAAAGACTTCGAGCAGTTCAATCCAGGCCTGGGCATCGAATGCTGGCCCAGCGACCAATGGGCTGTCACGGCGGGCGGATTCCGCAACTCGCTGCGTCGCCCCTCCTTTTATGGCGGCGGCGTCTGGGCGCCGGAGTTCCTGCATTGGGGCTACGTGCGGCTTGCCGCGATGGGCGGCATCATCTCCGGCTACAACTACGGCAACTGGGGCCTCGGCCACAATCACACGATCGGGCCTGTGGCTGCGCCTATCGTGATGGTCGCCTATAAGCGCGTGGGGGTGAACTTCATCGTCATTCCGCCGATTCCTTCCGACGATTTGCCATTCACGGTCGGGTTTCAATTGCGGGTGAAGTTCTGAGCGTTTTTCAAAGATTTTGGCTCGTTGAAATAATTTCTTCAAAATCGCTTGACGAGCCGATCTACGCCCTGCATAATTCGCCTCCTCCTGCTGATGCAGCGACGCAGAAAACACCGGAAGGCCTGATTTTCCAGATGTTTTCAGCGAATTGATCTTTAAAAATTTACAGCCGATAAGTGTGGGCGCTTGAT
>NZ_VWWJ01000052.1 GCF_011753055.1 Burkholderia sp. Ax-1719
AGTCGTAGCCGCGGTATTCGAGCCGCCGCAGCCCTTCGATAAGAACGGGAACGATATTACGTTGCGCTACTGCGCCGACGATGCCGCACATGGAGTTCGATCCTTTGCAATGAGAGGCGGGGCGGCCAGCGGGATGTTTGCCCGCGCCGCCCGGAATGTCCTGCCGTTCAGCTCTTCTTTTTCACCGGCCGAACGTAGCCGGTTTTTTCGATCTGGGTCTTGTCGTTGAGGACGAGCATGCCTTCGGCGACGTCCTTCCAGACCGTCGTGCCCGCCGCGATGGTCACGCCGCGGCCCACGCGCACAGGCGCAACCAGCTGAGTGTCCGAGCCGACGAACACCTGATCCTCGATCACGGTGCGATGCTTGTTCGCGCCGTCGTAATTACAGGTGATGGTGCCCGCGCCGATGTTCACGCCCGCGCCCACGTCGGCGTCGCCCACGTAGCTCAGGTGATTCGCCTTCGAGCCCACGCCGATGTTGGCGTTCTTCACCTCGACGAAATTGCCCACGTGGACTTCGTCCGCGAGCTGTGCGCCCGGGCGCAGACGCGCATACGGTCCCAGCACCGCGTTCGCGCCCACCTTCGCGCTTTCGATATGCGTGTAGGCGTCCACGCGCGTGCCCGCGCCGATCACCGCATCGCGGATCACGCAGTTCGGGCCGATGCGCACGTTGTCGCCGAGCGTCACGTTGCCTTCGAACACGCAGTTCACGTCGATGAACACATCGCGCCCGCAGCTGATCGCGCCGCGCAGGTCGAAGCGCGCCGGATCGGCGAGCGTCACGCCCGCAACCAGCAGCGAATCCGCCGCGTTGCGCTGATAGACGCGTTCGAGTTCCGCGAGCTGCTGCTTGCTGTTCACGCCGAGCGTTTCCCACTCCGCGTCCGGCTGCGCCGTGACGACGGCGTGCCCCGAGGCAATCGCCGATTCGACCACATCGGTGAGGTAGTACTCGCCTTGCGCGTTGTCGTTGCCGAGCGCCTTGAGCCAGCCTTCGAGCGGCGCCGTGGGCGTCACGACGATGCCGGTGTTGATCTCGTCGATCAGGCGTTCGTCGTCGCTGGCGTCTTTCTGTTCGACGATGCGGATCACCGAGCCGGTCGCGCCGCGCACGATGCGGCCGTAACCCGTGGGGTTATCGAGCGTCACCGTGAGGATGCCGTAGGCGTTTGCGCCGGCGGCGTCGGTCAGGCGCTTGAGCGTGGACGCGCGCGTGAGCGGCACATCGCCATAAAGCACCAGCGTGGGCACGGACGGGTCGAGCAGCGGCAGCGCCTGCGCGAGCGCATGGCCGGTGCCGAGCTGCTGTTCCTGCACGGCGAACTGCACATCGGGCGCACCGACGGCCGCGCGCACAGCGTCGCCGCCATGACCGATCACGACCACGAGGCGCGACGGCGAGAGACTGCGGGCAGTGTCGATGACGTGCGAGAGAAGCGGCTGACCCGCCAGGGGGTGAAGCACTTTCGGCAGCGCGGAGTGCATGCGTTTGCCCATGCCTGCCGCGAGGATCACGATGTTCATTGCATCGGTGACTTGAGAGAGAATGAAGCGATCGATTCTAGCATGTGGGCTATCCCCAAAACGCCCCGCCAGAAGGCGCGGACAGCCGAATAGAACACTCTTTTACACACTTCTTTCAGGCGTGAAAAAGGCGGCCCGCCAGGTCGCCGGTAGCCGCCTTTTTTCCAACCCGCTGTGCAGGGTCGGATGCACTTAAAACAGACTTCGATCAGATCTCGTCGAACGGACGGAACTGGATCGTCGCGCCTTCAGCGGGCGCGGACGTTTCGGTCGAGCACGGATCTTCGTCGAAGGCGATATCGCCGTTCGGATCGGCTTCGCCCGTCGTGCGCAGCCCCTTGAAGTCGAACAGGTTCGCGTCCATCAGATGCGACGGCACGACCTTGGTCAGCGAATTGAACATGTTCTCGACGCGGCCCGGGAAGCGCTTGTCCCATTCGCGGATCAGCGCCTTCATTTCCGCGCGCTTGAGGTTCGGCTGGCTGCCGCACAGGTTGCACGGAATGATCGGGAATTCGCGCAGCTCGGCGTACTTTTCCAGATCGACTTCCTTCACGTAGGCCAGCGGTCGGATCACGATGTTCTTGCCGTCGTCCGACTGCAGCTTGGGCGGCATGCCCTTGAGCTTGCCGCCGTAGAACATGTTCAGCAGCAGCGTTTGCACGATGTCGTCGCGATGGTGGCCGAGCGCGATCTTGGTCGCGCCCAGCTCGCCCGCCACGCGGTACAGGATGCCGCGACGCAGACGCGAGCACAGCGAACACGTGGTCTTGCCCTCGGGCACGAGGCGCTTGACGATGCTGTACGTGTCCTGGTTTTCGATGTGATACGGCACGCCGATCTTGTCCAGATACGCCGGCAGAATGTGCTCCGGGAAGCCCGGCTGCTTCTGGTCGAGGTTCACGGCGACGATCTCGAAATTGATCGGCGCGCGTTCGCGCAGACGCATCAGGATGTCGAGCATCGCGTAGCTGTCCTTGCCGCCGGACAGACACACCATCACCTTGTCGCCGTCCTCGATCATGTTGTAGTCGCCGATCGCCTGACCGACCTGACGCACGATGCGCTTGAACAGCTTGTTGTTCTCGTAGGCTTCCTTCTGCTCGCGCTTCGTGAGCGCCTGGCGGGTGCCTTCCTCGGGCGCTTCGGCCGCGCTCTGATCCACATCGTGATCCACGGGCAGCGTTTCGGGTGCGTTCATGGCTCAGTCCTCCTTGATGCGGAACACTTCGACGCCCACGGCTTCGCAGTCCGGATAGACATCGGGTTTTTCGGTCGAGACGCGCACCGCGCGCACTTGCTCGTGCTGAAGCAGCGCGTTGGCGAGATCGTCCACCAGCGTTTCCTGCAGATGGATATGGCCCTGGCCGATGCGCGCCGCGACGGTCGCGCGCATGTAGTCGTAATCGACGACTTCGCGCAGCTTGTCTTCGCGCGGCGTGGTCGAGGCGAGCGGCACGTAAAGATCGACGTTGATCACGACGCGCTGTTCACCGCGTTTTTCGAAGTCATGCACGCCGATGTTGATGTGCACTTCGTAGTTGCGCAGGAAAAGGCGGCGGCAGTCGGCGAGCCGGGGATGCAGGAGTACGGCGGACATGTTCGTTCCAGTCGATAAAAGCGTGCGTTGCACTGCACGTCTCGCGGGCGCGGGCGCCCGACGGGTCATACGGTTGATCTTGCAAATACGCGTGGGCGGTCAGGTTGCGCGCCCCGCTGACATTTCATTGCGCGGGTGTGGGCCGGCGCTCCCACCCCTGCCGGCCACGCCGCACGCGAAGCGTGCGCCTGGGTAGGGGCAGCGGTAAGTTCATTTAGTTGCGTTTCGTGGTGCAATCATCTGTGCACCACGTCATTCCGCAAAGAGCGGCTCAGCCGCCCGTCAAAAACATCACATCGCGCGGCAGCGGCACCAGATGCTGGCCGCCATCCACCACCAGCGTCGTGCCGGTCACGCCCGCAGCCTGCGCCAGATACAGCGCGGCTTCGACCAGATCGCCCGGCCGCGACGCGCGCCCAAGCGGCGTCACCTTATGCGCGGCGGCAAAGCCGTCCTGCGACTGGTCGCCCGACTGCAGCGTGAGGCCCGGCGCGAGGCCCACCACACGCAGCTTCGGCGCAAGCGCCTGGGCCAGCGCCACGGTCGCGTTCTGCAACGCGGCCTTGGTGAGCGTGTACGACAGGTAATCCGGATTCATGTTGTACAGCTTCTGATCCAGCACGTTGATGACGCAGGTGCGCAGCGTCTCATCGTCCACGGCGGCCTCGGGCGTCGCGGCCCAGAGCGTGCGCGCCAGCACGAGCGGCGCGCCCACGTTGATCGCCATCAGATGCTGCAAACGTTCGTAGCCGACGTCGCGCGCCGTGTCTTCCTCGAAGCGCGAGGCGTTGTTGAGCACGCACGCGGGCAGGCCCAGCGCCGCCACGCAATCCGGCACCAGTCGCGCGACTTGCGCCTCACTGGCCAGATCGGCGTGCAGCGCGATCGCCCGGCGGCCCATGGCGCGGATTTCAGCGACGACTTCCTCGGCTTCATCCGCCGATTCGCCGTAGTGCACCGCCACGTCCCAGCCGCGAGCCGCAAAACCCACCGACAAGGCCCGGCCGATCCGGCGCGCGCCGCCCGTCACCAGGACAACGCGTGCGGGGTCGGATGCCGATTTACCCGCGGGTGCGTTGGAGATGCCGATCTCGCGATCCGCTGCGCCGATGCCGGAAGATGCGCTCATTTACAATGCCGGGATGAATCCGAAAGCTCACGAACCCGCTAGTTTACCTGTTCCCGAGCCGATCGCGCTCGCGCAGTCCGAGGCGCTCGCCGCAACCCTGCGCGCGGAGATCGCCGCAGCGGGCGGCTGGCTGCCGTTCGACCGCTATATGGAGCGCGCGCTCTACGCGCCGGGCCTAGGCTATTACAGCGGCGGCTCGCGCAAATTCGGCCTGCTCGCCGACGACGGCAGCGACTTCGTCACCGCACCCGAGATGTCGCCGCTGTTTGCCGCCACGCTTGCGCGCGCCGTGGGCGAAGCGCTCGCGGCCAGCGGCACGCGCGCGCTGATGGAGTTCGGCGCGGGCACGGGGCGACTGGCGGCGGGCGTGATGCTCGCGCTCGAAGCGCTGGGCGTGCCGTTCGATTCGTATGCCATCGTCGATCTGTCGGGCGAATTGCGCGAACGCCAGCGCGAGACCATCGCGCAGCGCGCGCCGCATCTGCTCGAACGCGTGCAGTGGCTCGACGCGTTGCCGACGAGCTTCGAGGGCGTGGTGATCGGCAACGAGGTGCTCGACGCGATGCCGGTGCGCCTGTTCGCGCGCAAGGACGCCGTATGGCACGAGCGCGGCGTGGCCGTGAACGACGCAGGCGCATTCGTGTTTTCCAACCGCCCCGCCATGAGCGGAGTCGACGCCGACTGGGCGCAGAACGTGCCGGGCAGCGTGCTCGCCGCCATCGAAGGCAGCGACGATTACATCGCCGAAACGCACGAAGCCGCCCTCGCCTTCACGCGCACCGTCTGCGCGATGCTCACCCGCGGCGCGGCGTTCTTTATCGACTACGGTTTTCCGCACGGCGAGTACTACCATCCGCAGCGCGTGCAGGGCACGCTGATGTGCCATTACCGCCACCGCGCCCACGACGATCCGTTTCTCTACCCAGGCTTGCAGGACATCACCGCGCACGTCGAATTCACGGGCATTGCCGAAGCGGGCGTCGAAACCGGCGCGGATCTGCTCGGCTATACCTCGCAGGCGCGCTTCCTGATGAACGCGGGCATCACCGAAGTGCTCAGCGAGATCGATGTGAGCGACGTCGCGCGCTTCATGCCGGCGGCGAACGCGGTGCAGAAGCTCGTTTCGGAAGCCGAAATGGGCGAGCTGTTCAAGGTGATCGCGTTCTCGCGCGGCATCGATTCGACCATCGCCGCGTTTGCGCGCGGCGACCGCAGTCATACGCTATGAGCGTGCTCCAGGCCCGATCATGATCCGCTGGTTCATCACCACCTTCATCGCCGTAGCGATTCTGTCGGGCGCGCAGCCGTGGCTGCGCAAGCTCGGCATCGGCCGGCTGCCTGGAGACGTGACGCTGCGCCTCTTTGGCCGCGAGTATCCGCTGCCGTTCATGTCGACGCTGGTGCTGTCGATGGCGCTGTCGTTGCTGGTGCGCGTGCTCTGACGCGCAAAAGTCAGTCTTCCGAAGCAGCCAGCGCTGTTTCCACCGATGCTACGCGCGCCTGGTGCACCGCGTCCTTGATCTTCTCCGCGACGTTTTTATCGGCGCTGGCCTCGGTCACCGTGCGTGCGATCGCGCCCGCATCGACCGCGCGCGCGGCCACCAGCGCCACGCGCAAACGCTCCGCTTGCGGATAAGGCGCGTTTTCCCAGTTCAGACGTCCGCGTAAATCGCATTCGCAAGCCTGCAAGGCTTCGGCGAAACGTGCGGGCTTGCGCAGCGCGTCGCTGCGTTCGAGCATGCGCACCAGCGCGGCCGCACCCATGTCCATCACGCGATGCACGTTGCCATGCTCGCGCGCGACCAGCAGCGCGAGATCGCGGCATTCGTTCGGCACGCGCAGACGGTCGCACAGCGGCTTGAGCAGATCGACGCTGCGCCCTTCGTGACCGATGTGGCGCGGCAGCACGTCTTCGGGCGTGGTTGCCTTGCCCAGATCGTGCGTGAGCGCGGCGAAGCGCACCGGCAGCGTGTAGTTTTGCGCCGCGGCATGGTCGATCACCATCATCACGTGGATGCCGGTATCGACTTCCGGGTGATAGTCCGCGCGCTGCGGCACGCCAAAGAGGCTATCGACTTCAGGCATCACGCGCGCGAGCGCGCCGCATTCGCGCAGCACCTCGAACATGCGCGACGGCTTTGCTTCCATCAGCCCGCGCGAGACTTCCTGCCAGACGCGTTCGGGCACCAGCGCATCGGCTTCGCCCGATTCGACCATCGCGCGCATCAGCGCCAGGGTTTCGGGCGCGATGGTGAAATCGGCAAAGCGTGCGGCGAAGCGCGCTACGCGCAGGATGCGCACCGGATCTTCAAGGAACGCGTCGCTCACATGGCGGAACACGCGCGCCTGCAAGTCACGCGCGCCGCCGAACGGATCGACCACCGGGCCGGTCAGCACGCCGCCGGGCTGCACTTCGCGCGCCATCGCGTTGATGGTGAGATCGCGCCGCGCAAGGTCCTCTTCGAGCGTCACGTCGGGCGCGTAGAAGAACTGGAAGCCGTGATAGCCCGCGGCGGTCTTGCGTTCGGTGCGCGCGAGCGCGTACTCCTCCTGGGTTTCGGGATGCAGAAACACCGGAAAGTCCTTGCCCACCGGACGATAACCCTGCGCCGCCATCTGCTCGGGCGTCGCGCCCACGACCACATAATCGCGGTCGCGCACGGGCAGCCCAAGCATTTCATCGCGGATCGCGCCGCCTACGACGTAGATCTTCATGCGGCGCCGTCTTGGGAATCGTCGAGTTCGTCGTGACCAATGCGATGCGTTTCCTGGTGCGCGGCCTCGATCCACGCGGCCACTGCGGGCAGCGCCGTCACGCGCTCAGCGTAGGCAGCGGCTTTCGGCGAAAGCGGCGGCGCGTAGCTGTTAAAGCGCATCACCACCGGCGCGAACATCGCGTCGGCAATGCTGAACTCGCCGAACAGGAACGGACCGCCGCTCACGTCGAGGCAGGCGTTCCAGAGCGCGTCGATGCGCGCGACATCGGCGAGCGCGCCAGGCGTGGCGCCCGCGCCCGGCTTCGAGGTGCGGATCGCCATCGGCATGCGCGTGCGCAGCTCGGCAAAGCCCGAGTGCATTTCGGCGCTCACGCTACGCGCCTGGGCACGTGCATTGGCGTCGCGCGGCCACATGGCGTGCTGCGGGAAGCGCTCGGCCAGCGTTTCGGCAATCGCCAGCGAATCCCACACGGCCGCGCCATCGTCGCTCACGAGACACGGCACTTTGCCCGATGCCGAAAACGACAGGATCGCGTCCTTGGTGTCGGGCTGGTCCAGCTCGATCAGCACTTCCTCGAACGCAATGCCGAAGTGCGTGAGCAGCAGCCAGGGGCGCATCGACCACGACGAATAGTTCTTGTCTCCAATGACGAGCTTCATGATGTGAGCGTTGGACGGTTATGAGTTGAGTGAGGTCTAGCGGCCCGCGCTCGCGCGGAAAATATTCAGACGCGAACGCAACGAGGCGTCGGCGAGATAGAGCGGCGCGATGGTTTCGATGCTCGCCGGTTCGATGCCGAGTTCCGGCGCAAGCGGCCCGCTCATCACGCTATCGACTTTCATCGAGTCGAGATTGTCGCGCGTGAGCACGGGCTCGCCCGGCGCCAGTTCGAACGAGAACGCCTGAAGCCGCGCCAACGCATTGGGCAGCCGCACGATGCGCGCCTGCCGTCCGACCACCTCGCCGCAATACTGCACCAGTTGCTCAAGCGTATAGACGCTCGGGCCGCCGAGTTCGTAAGTGTGCCCGCTCGCGGCGTCGAGATCGAGCACATTGACGATCGCCTTCGACACATCGCCCACGTACACCGGCTGGAATTTCGCGTCCGGCATGCCCAGCGGGATCATCGGAAAGAGCTTCTGCAGCACCGCGAAACGGTTGAGAAAGTTGTCCTCCGGGCCGAACACGACGGACGGCCGCAGGATCGTGGTGGCCAGCGCCGTGGCCGCGTGCACGGCCTTTTCGCCATCGCCTTTCGAGCGCAGATACATGCTCGGCCCGCGCGGGTCGGCGCCCAGCGAACTCAGATGAATCAGACGATGCACGCCCTTGCCTTCGCAGGCGGCAACGATCTTCGTCGGGAGTTCGACGTGCAGTTTGGCGAAGCCCGCGCCATACGGGTCGCCGTGGCCGCCATGCAGCGTGCCGATCAGGTTGATGACGGCGTCGCAGCCTTCCACGAAACTGGCGAGCGCGACCGGATCGGTCACGTCGGTTTCGAGCACATCGATGGGGAGAAGGGTGAGGTGGCTGGCCGAGGCGCGCCGCCGGGTGGCGACGCGGACATCCTTGCCGGCCTCGACGAGCGCATTGACGAGGTGGCTGCCGATGAATCCCGAACCGCCAATGACCGCGATGGCTTGATGTCGCATCTCCGACCTCCTCGTGAGCTGGGCGGCGCGGCGCTCAGTACAGGAACAGTCCGGAGGCTCGCGCGCCGCGCCCCGTCAGTTTCACGGAGCGCGCCGCGCGGCGCCAGGTCGGCTTAGGGCGTGATAAAGCCGAGACGCGCCTTGAGCGATTGCGGACGGCCTTCGAACAGTGCCGCGTAATAGACCGTGTTCGACAACACGTTTTTCACGTAATCGCGGGTTTCCTGGAACGGAATGGTTTCCGCGAAGATGGCTCCTTCGACGCCGCCCTGCAGGGTCGAGCGCCACGCGCGCGGGCGTCCCGGACCGGCGTTGTAACCGGCCGTGGCGAGCACGGCGGAGCCGTCGAACTGATTGTAGATCATCGACAAATAGTTCGTTCCCAGCAGGATGTTGGTGTCGAGATCGTTCAGTTGATCGCGCGACAGCGGACCGAGACCGATCTTCTTCGCCACCATCTGCGCGGTGGCCGGCATGATCTGCATCAGGCCGCTCGCACCCACGCCCGACTTCGCGTTGAGGATAAAGCGCGATTCCTGACGGATCAGACCATAGGCCCATTCGACGTCCAGACCGTTGGTCTGCGCGTCGCGCTCCACCACGTCGCGGAACGGCGCGAGATAGCGCAGCGAGAAGTCATGCTCGCTGACGGTTTTATCGGCGGTGTTGACGGTGCGGTCGAGCAGCTGGATGCGTTTGGCGTATTCGGCGGTGGCGAGCAGTTGACGGTCGCTCATGCCGCGCAGCGGCCAGTTCCATTCGCGATTACCTTCGAGACGCAGATTGAGCGCATAGAAACGCTGTGCGAGCGCGAAGCCCGGCGTCTGCGCAACCTGGGCGATATCGGCGTCGCTGACCGTGGTTTTCGGCGGAATGGTGATCTTCTGGCCGAGCTCTTCGGTGGCGAGCTGGCCGTAGAAGTTATAGCCCTGCGAGATCGACGCGAATTCCTGGCTCGCCTGGCCCGTTTCGCCCGCCTGCTTGAGCGCGCGTGCGTGCCAGTAGACCCACGTGGGCTGCGCGCGTAGCGCGGCCGGCATCTGTTCGATCGACCAGCGCACCATGGTCCAGTCGCCGCCCAGCAACGCGGCGCGCGTGCGCCATTCGTAAGCCGGATACGACAGCGGCACATTGGCCGAGAGGCGATACCAGTCGAGCGCGCCAGGCATGCGCTTCTGGGCCGCCTGATAGCCGATCGTGCCCCAGCCCATAGCGCGTTCCGGCGAGGTGAGCGTGGGCGCGACCGCCGCGAAGGTGGACGCCGTCATGGCCGGGTCGTTGCGCGCCATCACCGTGACCGCGAGCAGCGCGAGCTGATGCGACTGGTCGTCCGCGCCAACGCCGCGTGCGAGCGTGAGCGGCGGCGTGCTGACCGCCTGGCTGAACGCGGTGGGATCCGGGCGTTGCGCGAGCGCGTCGAGCAGCTTTGCGCCGGTCGAAGTCTGGTTCTGCTCGTACGCGAGGCGGATCTGCTGCCAGACGTCGTTGCTGGTGAACTGGTTCTTGATGGCGAGCGCCGTGACGAGATCGACGCAACCGTCGCCGTAATAGCGCGGCTCGGTGAGCAGCGCGCGGGCGTCGTCGGCCACATTGTCGCCACGCGCCGCGCGCGACTCCAGCGCGTAGCACTTCACCTGCGTGTCGTCGTTGAGTACGAAGCGCGTGTACTGACGGTCGAAGTTCGCCCAGTCGTGACGCGCGCCCAGCACCAGCAGATAGTCGTTGCGCAGACGGTCGGCGATGGCCTGACCGTCATAGCGCTGCAGGAACGACAGCACGGGCGCGTCGGGCGCGTCCACGCGTGCATGGCCCTGCGAGTCGAACAACTGCGGCTTGATCTGGAAATATTCGAGATACGACGGCGCCGGGTAATCCGGAATCGACGCCGCGAGTTGTGCTGCGCGCCCCGCATCGTTGTTGCGCGCGGCTTCGCGAAGCTGGATGAAAGTCTGGTCGTCGGGCGTGAGCGTCGCCCCCACTGGCAGCGCGACGGGACGCACGGCATCGGCCGTGCTGCACGCGACGAGTGCCGCGGCGGTCAGTGCGAGACCGACCACGCGATATACTCGGACAAGGCGTTTGGACATCGTTATTTCTGGAGCGCGAGGTGAACCCAAGCATAGCACGCAACCCTTTGGCCGAAGCCAAAAAGACGTGGCGTTTACGGCTTCGCGAGGCCCGTCTGGCGGCCTTCTCCGACAAGGTTGCGAATGTCGCGCTGACGGCGAATCTCGATACACTCATCGCGCATCTTGCACCGCGCGCGATCGGTTTCTACTGGCCCCTGCCGGGCGAGTTCGATGCGCGCGAATGGATCGCCGGGTGGCTCGCCGCCGACGCATCGCGCCGCGCGGCGTTGCCGGTCATTCGCGAACGTCACACACCCTTGCAGTTCTATTTCTGGACGCCGGGCGCGCCGATGCGCGAAGGCCATCACGGCATCCCCGAACCGGCCGCCCAGGACGCCGAAGACGCGACCCTGCCCGACCTGCTGCTGGTGCCGTGCGTGGGCTTCGATCGCGCGGGCTATCGGCTGGGCTATGGCGGCGGTTATTACGACCGCACGCTCGCCGCGTGGCCGGCGAGCGGGCCCCCGCTGACGGTGGGCGTCGCCTGGGAAGCCTGCCGTATCGACGATGGCGTGCTCGAACCGGAGGCGCACGATCTGCCGCTCGACGCCATCGTCACCGACTCCAGCGCGCATCTCGCAGGGCGGCTGCGGCCGCGTTGATGGCCGGGCGTGAAAGCCCCGCGCCCGCGCCTGTTTCCCTGCCGTTTTTCCCGCTGGCCGCGCAGCGTTGCGCCTGGGGCAAACGCTTACGTAGAAATTGTCGATAATTCGTCGAGAAAGTAACTTGACCCCATCCGCGTGCCGGGCCGATCCATCGTCGACCGAGGTCTCGCAGCGGATTCCGAACATCATGCGCAATCCTGTTCCCCGTATCTATCCGCTCGGCGACGAGGCGCTCGTCTGCGAAGCGCCGCCGCCGGCCACGCTCGACGTGCAGCGCCGCATCTGGGCCGTGGCCGCGCTTGCGCGCGGCTGGGACGCCGTGCGCGAAGTCGTGCCCGGCATGAACAACCTGACGATCACCTTCGATGCGCTCGCCGCCGACGCCGTCGCGCTCAGCCGCGCGCTCGAAGCGGCGTGGCAAGACGCCGAAGGCCGTGACGCGGCCGCCGAGAACGCGGTCGAAGGCCGCGAAGTCGAGATCCCCGTGCGCTACGGCGGCGAAGCCGGGCCGGATCTGGCCGCCGTCGCGCGCCACACGGGCCTCGCGCCCGCCGATGTCGCCGCGCGCCACGCCGCTGGTGTCTACACCGTGTTCTTCCTCGGCTTCCAGCCGGGATTCGCCTATCTGGGCGGACTCGACGCCGCCTTGCACGCGCCGCGTCGGTCCGCGCCGCGCGTGACCGTGCCGGCGGGATCGGTCGGCATCGGCGGCGCGCAGACGGGCATCTATCCCGCCCAGTCGCCCGGCGGCTGGCAACTGATCGGCCGCACCGCGCTCAAGCTGTTCGATCCCACCCGCAATCCGCCCACCCTGCTGATGCCGGGCGACCGCGTGCGCTTCGTCATCGAGCACATCGGCGAAAGCGTCGAGGAGGCCCGCGCATGATCGAGGTATTGCGTGCAGGCCTGCTCACCACGGTTCAGGATCTGGGCCGCCCCGGTTACCGGCATCTGGGCGTCGCCAGCGGCGGCGCGCTCGACACGCTGGCGCTCGAAGTGGGCAACCGGCTGGTCAGCAACCGCCCCGACGCCGCCGGTCTGGAGATCACCTTCGGCCCGGTGTCGCTGCGTTTCGCGCGCGCCACGCGCGTCGCCATCACCGGCACCGATTTCAACGCGACGCTCGGCGGCAAGCCGGTCTGGTCGTGGTGGAGCCTGCCGGTCGCGGCGGGCGAGGAACTCGTGCTTGCGGGCGCGAAGCGCGGCATGCGCGCCTATGTGTGCGTGGCGGGCGGCATCGACGTCCTGCCGATGCTCGGCTCGCGCAGCACCGATCTGGCCGCCAGTTTTGGCGGCCTCGCGGGACGCGCGCTCAAGGATGGCGATCGCCTCGCCATCGGCACTTCGTTCGCGCCGGGTGGCGAACGCGTGTCGCTCGCGCCGGGCGCACCCGCCTTCGGCGTGAAGGCGCCGTCGCAATGCGGCTTCGTCTACGTGGACGAACCGCATCACCGGCGTGGCCGTCATCCGGACGGCGTGCTGTGGGCCGTGCCGGTACGCGTGTTGCGCGGCCCCGAATACGACAGCTTCACGGCGGACGCGCAGCGCGCATTCTGGTCCGACGAGTGGCGTGTCACGCCCAACAGCAATCGCATGGGCTACCGGCTCGAAGGCACGGCGCTCGCGCGCGAACCCGACCCGGCGCGCGCCGACCTGCTCTCGCACGCCGTGCTGCCCGGCACGATCCAGGTGCCGCCGAACGGCCAGCCCATCGTACTGATGAGCGATGCGCAGACCACGGGCGGCTATCCGAAGATCGGCGCGGTGATTCGCGCGGATCTCTGGAAGCTCGCGCAGGTGCGCCTGGCGGCGGGTGTTCGTTTCGTCGAGACGACGCCGGCGGTGGCTCGCCACGCGCTGCTCGAAGAGCGGGCGTATCTGCGCCAGATCGATACGGCCATCGCCATGCAGGACGAGCGGCGCGCACGCGCGCGTTAAGGCGCTTACGCACCAACCGCACCCACTACGACGGTAGCGGCGCAATCACGCCGCACCGCACGCATCAAGCGCCCCAGCCGCCCAGGACCAGGCGGTCTGGCCGGCGCCACGCAATACGGAGAGAACCATCATGACCACCATCGATCTGAACGCCGATCTCGGCGAAGGCTGCGGCTCCGACGAGGCGCTGCTCGACCTCGTCAGTTCGGCCAATATCGCCTGCGGCTGGCACGCGGGCGGCGCCAACGCCATGCGCGAATGCGTGCGCTGGGCCGTCGGCAAGGGCGTGTCGATCGGCGCGCACCCGAGCTTCAACGATCCCGAAAACTTCGGCCGCAAGGAAATGGACCTGCCCGCCGAGGAAATCTACGCGGGCGTGCTCTATCAGCTGGGCGCGTTGTCGGCGATCGCCCAGGCCGAGGGCGGACGCATCGCCCACGTCAAGCCGCACGGCGCGCTCTACAACCAGGCCGCACGCGACGCGAAGATCGCCGATGCGATCGTTTCCGCCGTGCACGACTTCGATCCTTCGGTGACGGTGTTCGCGCTCGCGGGCAGCGGGCTCGTGGCCGCCGCGCGCGAAGCCGGGCTGGTGGCGATCGAGGAAGTGTTCGCCGACCGCGGCTATCGCGCCGACGGCTCGCTGGTGCCGCGCAGCGAGCCGGGCGCGCTGCTCGACGACGAAGACGCCGTGCTGGCGCGCACGCTCGCGATGATCCGCGAGCAGCGCGTGCAGGCGGTCGACGGCGCGTGGGTGCCGCTCAACGCCCAGACCATCTGCCTGCACGGCGACGGCCCGCACGCGCTGGCGTTCGCGCGTCGCATCCGCGCGGCGCTCGACGAAGCGGGCATCGGCGTGCGCGCGGCGGGCACGGTCGGCGCTTAAACCTTATCGGGCCTGACGATCGGCGGCATGTCCCGCATCGCTTCGATGAGACGCGGGAAATGCCGCGCCACCAGCGCATCCGGCAGGATGTACTGCGGAAAGCTCGCCGAGGTGTTGTACGCATGAAGCACGTGCACGCACAGACCGATATCGTCGGCGACCATGCTGACGTTCGCGCCGCGTGCGAGCGCTGCCAGGGCGAAAGGCATGTCCTCGTTGAACGAGGCCGGCTCGAACGGCCCCGCCGCCCACAGCCGCTTCGTATAGACATAGCTGAAGCCGTAGCCGAGATGGTTATCGGTGAAAGCCTTGTGCTCGGTGGGAAAGCTGAGCGACGTCATGGGCTGCGCGCTCCATCGAAAGTGCAGACCGCTCTTGCGCAGCGTGTCCCACCACGCGAACTTGCCGTACACGCGGCTATACAGGAAGAACGCGCTGAGCTTGACCATATCGCCCTGCGCCGCCCGCATCTGGTCGAGCATCGTGCGCAGGTAGCCGGGCGTGTAGAACTCGTCGTCGTCGAAGTGAGCGATGACGTCGGCGCGCGCCAGATCCGCCGCCAGATTGCGTTTTTCGCCAATGCTCATGCGTCGCGTGAGGTGCCGGTACACCACGCGCGGGTCGCGCAGGCCCGCCATGAAGGCGCTCGGCGTGGCGCTGTCGTCGATCACGATCCACTCGCGCTCGCCCACGTCCTGATGGGCGAATGACCGATAAGCGAACGGCAGCATGGCCTCGCGCTCCCAGGTGGGCGTGATGACGCTGACGACAGGCGCGTCGATCCTGACGATCGGTGAATTCAAAATGTTGCGCGGCATGATGCGGCAAGAGAGCAAAGGGAAGCCGCATCGTAGAAGCGCTGCGTGCGCGCCGATATCGGATTTCAACTAAAGCGGGGCGCGCGCAAAGCACTTCAAAGCGCCGCGTCAGTTTCCCCGGCACTTTCGGATTTTTCTGATCCTCGATCGGAAGCGCGATCCGTACCTTGTTAGATTCCCCTAACAATCCGGTCAGCGGCCCGCGCAACCTGCCCAACGCGTGCGGCGCCCGTCGGCCGTACGATCTTCATGACCACCTTCTCTTCCGGAAGCCCGCTGTCCGCGGCCCTGGCCGCGCATGGCGCGGGCCGTCTCGACGAGGCGCAAGCGGTCTACCGCGCGCTGATCGAGCAAGACCCGGCGCACGTCGACGCGCTGCATTACCTTGGCGTCGCGCTACATCAGCAAGGCAACCATCATGGCGCGCTCGAACTGATGGATCGCGCCCTGCAGCACGCGCCTGGCGACGCCATCTGCTGGAGCAACCGCGCACTGGCCGCGCGCGCACTCGGCCAGACCCACGAGGCCGCGCACAACCTGCGCGAAGCGCTGCGCCTGAATCCCGGTTTCGCCGACGCCCACAACAATCTCGCGCTCACCCTGCGCGACATGGGCGACCTCGAAGGCGCGGCGCGCCATTGCCGCGCGGCGCTCGCGCTGGACCCGGCCGCCACCAGCGCGCGCATCAACCTTGGCAGCGTGCTGGCAAAGCTGGGCCGCCTGAACGAAGCCGTCGCGTGCTACCGCGAGGCGCTCGACATGGCGGGCGACGAAGCCGCCTTGCACTTCAACCTCGCCAATGCGCTCAAGGCGCTCGGCGACGACTCCGCCGCCATCGCGCATTACCGTCGCGCCGTCGAACTGGCGCCCGCCTTTGCCGCCGGATGGGTGAATCTGGGCACGGCGCTCGGCCAGTGCGGCGACTACCGCGAAGCGGAGCGCTGCTATCGCGAGGCCGTGGCGCTGGAGCCGAACGCGGCGAACCTCGTGTGTCTGGGCGCGTCGCTCGGCGCGCAGGGCCGCAACGACGAGGAAGCGCCTTACTACGAGCGCGCGCTCGAACTCGATCCCGATCACGCCGATGCGCGCCAGAACCTCGTCTGGCTCAAGCTCAAGCGTGGCCAGTACCGCGAAGGCTGGGCCGAATACGCCCGCCGCTGGCGCGCCTGCGACTACGCGCCGCTCGATATCGAAGGCATCCGCGAATGGACCGGCGAGCCGCTCGAAGGCAAGCGCGTGCTGCTGGTACACGAACAGGGGTTCGGCGACCAGATCCAGTTCGTGCGTTACGCCACCGGGATCGCCGCGCGCGGCGCTAGCGTCGATGTCTGCATCACGCAACCGCTGCAGCTGCTCGCGCAATCAGTGCCTGGCGTGCATCGCGCATGGACGGGCAAGCCTGCGGGCGATTACGACTACTGGATCTACGCGATGAGCGCGCCGTCCGCATGCGGCACCGAACTCGACACGATTCCGGCCACGGTGCCGTATCTGTTCGCGCGCGATGTCGAAATCGAGGCGTGGAAACGGCGCGTGCAGGCCGCTGTGGATAAAACCGTGGATAAGGCGGTGGACAAGGCAGTGGACAGCGGGGTGGATAACACCGTGGACAAAGCGGTGGAAAACGCGGTGGATAAAATCGCTGGCCAGACCGCGGCGCGCCGCAAGATCGGCCTTGTCTGGGGCGGCAGTCCCACCTTCTACAACAATCGCAACCGCTCCGTGCCGCTCGCGGCCTTCGCGCCGCTTTTCGCGCTCGACGAAATCAGCTGGTTTTCGCTGCAAAAAGGCGACGCGGCGCGCGCCCAGCTCGCGGCGCTGGACACCCAGACGGTCATTCACGACTTCAGCGACGATCTGCGCGACTTCGGCGACACCGCCGCGCTCGTCATGAACCTCGATCTCGTGATCGCCGTGGATACCTCGGTTGCGCATCTGGCGGGCGCCCTCGGCAAGCCGGTCTGGGTGCTCGTGCCGGCGAACGGTGAATGGCGCTGGCTCGAAAACCGCACGGATTCGCCGTGGTATCCCACCGCGCGGCTCTTCCGTCAGCAGGAAGTGGGCGAGTGGAGCACGGCGATCGAGGCGTTGCGCGATGCCCTGCAAGCGCCGGCAGCGCTGTCAGGGCAACCCAGGCGCGCGAGCCCGCGCAAGTCTGCCGTTAAGCCTGTCGTTAAGGCCGAAAGATCGGAGACGGCGGAGACAGCGCAGAAGCCCCCGCGCAAGCGCAAGATACCCGCGCAAGCCGCCCCGCTCAACCCGGATCGACCGTAAACCCGCGCTGGCGCAGCAACTGGAGCACGCCCTTGCGCCCGCCCAGATGCAGCGCGCCGATCGCCACGAACAGCGGTTTGTTCGGCCCGGCGTACTGCTGCATGCGCGAGACGAAACGCCGGTTGCGCTCATAGACGATGCGGTTGTCCACCGAAGCCGCCACGCGCGGATCGTGCGAAAGCTTTTCGGTGCGCGCGGTTTCCCAGGCGGCGATCGCATCGGCATCGCCCACTCGCCACAGACGCAACAGCGTCTGCACATCGGCGAGATTCTGTGCGGGCGTCTGCGCGAGATCCTGCGCCAGCATCTCGCGCTGCTGCGCCAGGTTCAGATTCGTGAAGGCGCGCATCTGCTCGCCCAGTCGCTCCAGGCCTACCACGCGGCGTCCCTTCAGGCGCAGATAAACGTTCTGCAGTTGCGCCTCGGTGCCGTACTCGGTTTGCAGGCCGGCGCTCAGCGAGTCGTAGGTTTCCACCAGCAGCGAAGCCAGCCACGGCTTCATCTTGCGGATTTCGGCCAGTGCCTCGGGGTTGCCGCGCAGGCGCGCCGCGAGCCTGGCCCAAAGCGGCTCGGGCAGCATCTGTTCGAGGCAGGGGCGACGACACACGCCATATTTCGAAACGTCGTCCTGCGAGACCAGCAGATCGTCGGGCGAGAGTTCGAGCGCGAGCGTGGGCGAGGCGTTGAGCGCTGCCAGAATCGACTGGCGAAACGGCTGATTCGGCGGATAGTCGACCGGGTCGCCCACATGGAGCGTGCCGAGCAGATAGATCGTGGTGGTGCCGCGCGTGGCGACATAGAACGGCATGCGCGCCGGTTGCGTGCGCACCGGGCCGCCGGCGGTCGTGCCCGAGGCGTAGCTGGGCACGGCAGGCGGCGAGTGGAAGCCGGGCAAACTGCCGCCCGAAGTGGGCACCGGCGGATGCACGCCGGGCGTTTTGGCGGCCGCGCCCGCGCCGAACGCGGTGGGCATGAACGCACGCGAGCTATGCGTGTTGGACGCTCCCGACGCCCCGGCGAGCCGCAACGGACGGTCGAGCGAAGGCCCAAGCGCCACGGCGAGCGCGAGCGCCGCGCCCATCGCGGCGCGCGCCGTTTGCCCCCAGCGTCTGGTCCACGCACGCACTTTCAAAGCGGCACGACGGCCGCCTCTACGTTGGCGGCGCGCAAAACGACGCGCCGCCGTCGCTTCAAGCATCCCTATTCCCCCACCTCCTCAGCACGATGGCAGGATACCTGACGGCCATCGACTTCGCGAAGTTGCGGCACTTCCTGGCGGCATCGCTCGATCGCATACGGGCAGCGCTGATGGAACGTGCAGCCCGACGGCGGATTCAGCGGCGAAGGCAGTTCACCTTCGAGCTTGATCT
>NZ_VWWJ01000053.1 GCF_011753055.1 Burkholderia sp. Ax-1719
GCGCCTGTCGCCGTCGCGCTGCCGCGCTCGCTCGATCTGGCCGTGGCGATGGTCGCCGTGTGGCGCGCGGGCGGCGTCTATCTGCCGCTCGACGTGGCCGCGCCGCCCGCGCGTCTTCGCGCACAGCTTGACGACAGCGGCGCGCGTCATCTGATCGCGGCGACGTTCCCGCAAAGCCTGCAGGACGCGCCCGACGTGATCCGCCTCGATGCCGCCACGGCCGAGAACGCCGCACCGCGCCATTTCCCCGCCGATGCGGCGCACCCGCATCCCGCGCGCCCCGCCTACGTGATCTACACGTCAGGCTCGACCGGCGCGCCGAAGGGCGTGGTGATCGGCCATGGCGCGATGACGGCGTATGTCGAAGCGATCCTCGCGCGCATGCCGAAATCCATCGCCAGCGCGGCCTATGTCTCGACGCCTGCCGCCGATCTCGGCCATACCACGCTGCTGGGCGCGCTGTGGGCCGGGTGGACGCTGCACATGATCGACGACGCGCGCGCCACCGACCCCGAAGCGTTCGCTGCCTACATGGCGCAGCACAAGATCGACGCGCTCAAGATCGTGCCGAGCCATCTCGGCGCGCTGATGCGCGGCGCAGCCGCGCCCGCCGACGCTTTGCCGCGCCGCTGTCTCGTGCTGGGCGGCGAGGCGGCGCAGCGCGGCCTGATCGCGCAGTTGCGCGCGCTGAAAGGCGAGCGCGACGGCTTCACGCTGCTGAACCACTACGGCCCGACCGAAACGACGGTGGGCGTGCTCGCGCATTCAGATGAGTCCACCACGGACGACGACCTGCCGCTGGGCGCGCCGCTCGCGCACGCCAGCGTGCAACTGGTGGACCGCTTCGGCGAGCCGACGCCCGAGGGTTGCGCGGGCGAACTGCTGATCGGCGGCCCGGCGTTGGCGATCGGCTATCTGGGCCGCCCGGCGCAGACCGCCGAACGCTTCGTGCCCGATCCGCACGGCGCACCGGGCGCGCGTGCCTATCGCAGCGGCGACCGCGTGCGCCGCGATGCCGCCGGTGCGTTCACGTTCGCGGGCCGTATCGACGATCAGGTGAAGATTCGCGGCTTCCGCGTCGAGCCTGCCGAAGTGCGCGCGCAACTGCTCACGCACGCGTGGATCGCCGATGCCGCCGTGGTGGTCGAGCGCACGGGCGTGGATGCCGATGCGCGTCTCGTCGCCTGCGTGGTGCTGCATGCCGACATTGCCGACATCCCTGAAGCGCCCTGGCCCGCGCTGCGCGAATGGCTGTCGGCGCGTGTGAGCGCGCATCTGGTGCCCGCCGCGTTCGTGCGCCTCGCGGCTTTGCCGCTCACGCGCAACGGCAAGCTCGACCGCAACGCGCTCGCGCGCATGGCCGCAACGGCGGCCGCCACGATCCGCCGCGCCGCGCCGCATGAGCCGCGCACGCCGATGGAGACGCTGGTGCTCGACGTCTGGCGCGACGTGCTGGCCGCCGATGCAACCGATGCGGACGAAAGCGCGCTCGCGCCGTTTGGCGTGCGCGACGACTTCCTCGAACTGGGCGGTCATTCGTTGCTCGCGGTGCGCATCGCCACGCGGCTCACGGCGCGGCTTGGTCGCAAGGTGGCGCTGGCCGAGGTGCTGCGCCATCGCACGGTCGAGCGTTTTGCCGCCGCGCTCGATGCGTCCAATGCGCCATCCGCACAAGCCGCGTCTTCCGGCGCATCCGTTGATGCCACTGCCGCGCAGGCGCAGCGCGCCGCGCGCGTGGACGCGCTCAACGACCTTTTCGAAACACTCGACTGACGGGCGTGACCCGTCGTATCAGCCACCGGATCCAGAAGATGAACGATATTGCCCAGGACATGCTCGCCGTTTCCCGCCGCTACGCCGAACTCACGGCCGAGCGGCGCGCGGCGTTCCGTCAGCGCTTCGCGGAACGCGGCCATGACCTGTCCGACCTGCCGATCGTGCCGCTGCGCGAGCGCGGCGACCGGCAGCCGCTCTCGCATGCGCAGGAGCGTCTGTGGTTTCTGTGGAAGCTCGACCCGCACGGCGCGGCCTACAACATGGTGGGCGCGCTGCGCCTGAGCGGCGAACTCGATGTCGCGCGCCTGCGCGGCGCGCTCGACGCGCTGGTGGCGCGCCATGCGAGCCTGCGCACGCGCTTCGGCGAGACCGACGGCGTGGCATGGCAACGCACGAGCGCGCCCGGCGAGCCCGCCTATGGCTGGCAGGAAGCTGAAGCCACAAGCGCTCACGCCGAAGCCACTTTGCAGGCGCTCTCGCGCGCGCCGTTCGACCTCGAAAACGGCCCGCTCTTCAAGGTCACGCTGCTGCGCGTGAACGCGCACGAGCACGTCCTGCATCTCGCGCTGCATCACATCGTTTCCGATGGCTGGTCGCAGGCAATCCTGCAACGCGAACTGGGCGCGCTGTATCGCGCGGGACAACGCGCCGAGGCGTCGATCGACGCCGCCACGCTCGACGCGCTCAGCATCGATTACGCCGACTACGCGCTGTGGCAGCGCGAATGGCTCGACGGCGCGGCGCTCGACGCGCAGCTCGACTGGTGGCGCGACACGCTCGGCGACACGCATCCGCTGCTCGAACTGCCGGTGGATCGCGTGCGCCGCGGCCTTGACGCAACGCCAGGCGCGCGCGCGAGCCGCATGCTCGATGCTTCGACGCGTGCGCGCGTGGCGGCGCTCTCGCGCGAACTGGGCGTGACGCTGCACGCCACGCTGCTGGCCGCCTGGGACGCGCTGCTGTACCGCTACACGGGGCAGCGCGATATCCGCATCGGCACGCCTGCGGCCGGGCGCGACCGGCTGGAAACCGAAGGCGTGGTCGGCTTTTTCGTCAACACGCTGGTGATCCGCGCGACGCTGGCGGGCGGCGATACCTTTGGCGCGCTGGTGCAGCAGGTCGCGCAACGCGTGATCGACGCGCAGGCGCATCAGGACGTGCCGTTCGCGCGCATCGTCGATGCCTTGCAGCCGCCGCGCAGCCTCGCGCACACGCCGCTGTTCCAGTCGATGTTCAGCTATGCGCCCGATGCACAGTCGGGCGCGCTGAAGCTGCCGGGCCTGACGCTCGCGGCGCTCGACGCCGATACCGGCGAAGCGAAGTTCGACCTCATGCTGCACGTGGTCGATACCCATGACGCGCTGGAAGCGCAGATCGACTATGCCGCCGATCTCTTCGACGCGCCGACCATCGACGCGCTGCTCGACGATTACGTGGCGCTGCTCGAAGGCGTGCAGGCGCAGACGCGGCTGCGCGATCTGACGCTGCGCGCACGCGTTTCCGTGCATGCCAATGTCGATCGTGCTGGCGATACCTTCGCGAGCGTTGTCGATCTATTCGAGCAACACGCCGCTGCAAATGGTTCGCATACGGCGCTGGTCTGCGAAGGCCAGACGCTGAGCTACGCGCAACTCGATGCTTGGTCGTCGCGCGTGGCCGCCGCGCTCTCGCAGCACGGCGATCTCACCGACCGCCGCGTGGTGCTGTGCGCGCGCCGCTCGCCCGCGCTGGTGGCGGGGCTGCTCGGCATCCTGAAGGCGGGCGGCGCGTATGTGCCGGTCGATCCCGACTATCCCGAGGAACGCGTCGCGGCGATGCTCGCGCGCGCAGGCGCCGCCGCCGTAGTCACCGACGAGGCCTGTCTCGCGCGATTTGGCGAGCGTTTCGGCGCGTTGCCGACGGTGCTGGCCGATACGCTCGAAAGCGCTGCACCCGCGCTGGATAAACCGCGCAAACGCCTCGACCCGCAACAACTCGCGTACGCGATCTTCACCTCGGGCTCGACCGGCGAGCCGAAGCAGGTGGGCGTGCCGCACGGCGCGCTGGCCGCGCATTTGCGCGCGTTCTGCGCATCCTATGCGCTGGACGCAGACGCGCGCATCCTGCAGTTCTCGACGCTGAGTTTCGACGTCGCCACCGAACAATTGCTCGCGCCGCTGGTTGCAGGCGCAACGGTCGTGATGCGCGGCGACGCGATGTGGGACATCGACACGCTCAACGCGGTGCTCGAACGCGAGCGCGTGACGGGCGCGGACCTGCCCACCGCCTACTGGCTGCAATGGCTCAACCAGTTGCCCGCGCAACCGTTCGAGACGCTGCGCTGGATCTCGACGGGCGGCGAAGCGCTGCCGGGCGACGGCTTGCGCCGCTGGCACGCGAGCGCGTTTGCGTCGGTGCGATTCGACAACCAGTATGGGCCGACCGAATCGGTGATCTCGGCGCTGCATCGCACGACCCATGTCGACGATGCGCGCGAGAGCGTCGTTACGCTCGGCCATGCTTACGCGGGCCGCCGCATCGCCGTGCTCGACGAAGACGGCAACGCCGTGCCGCTGGGCGCGCTCGGCGAACTGTGCGTGGGCGGCGAGGCGCTGGCGCGTGGCTATCTCGGTGCGGCGGCGGCAACGGCGGCGCGCTTCGCGCCCGATCCGCAGGGCGCGCCCGGCGCGCGCCTCTATCGCACCGGCGACCTGGTGCGCATGCGCCGCGACGGCCGTATCGATTTCGCAGGCCGTGCGGATCAACAGTTGAAACTGCGCGGTTTTCGCATCGAGCCCGCTGAAGTCGAAGCGGCGCTGCGTGCGCATCCGGGCGTGCGCGAGGCGCTGGTGGCCTTGCGCGGCGAGGGCGCGGGCAAGCGGCTCGTCGGCTATGTGACGGGGCGCGTGGACGAGGCCGCGCTGCGCGCTTCGCTCGAAGCCGCATTGCCCGATTACATGGTGCCGCAGGCCATCGTGCAACTCGACGCGCTGCCGCTCATGGCCAACGGCAAGGTCGATCGCGCCGCGTTGCCGGACCCGGTCGTCACGCTCGCGCGCGTTGAAGCCGCGAATGACGTCGAGCGCGCATTGCTCGCGATCTGGCGCGCGGTGCTGGGCCGCGACGATATCGGCGTAACCGATCATTTCTTCGAGGCGGGCGGCGACTCGATCCTGAGCCTGCAGATCGTCGCGCGTGCGCGTCAGGCGGGGCTGCTGATTGGCGCGCGTCAGGTGTTCGAGCATCCGACCGTGGCGCGGCTGGCGCGCGTAGCGCAGGCCGCCGCGGCGCAGGCAAGGCTTGACGTGACGCGTGAACCGCTGCCGCTCACGCCGATCCAGCAGGCGTTCTTTACGCAGTTCCCGCACGGCGAAAACCACTGGAATCAGGCGGCTTTGCTGCGTGTGGAAGGCGAACTTGACGAAGGCGCGCTGCATGCCGCGCTCGACGCGATTGTGGGCGCGCACGACGCGTTGCGCCTGCGTTTTGCATGGCGCGATGGCGTATGGCAGCAGCAGGTGGGCGATGCGCAGGCGTGTGCGCTGGAAGTGTTCGACTGGCGCGAACATGCCGTTGAGGATGACGCGTGGCAAGCGAAGCTCGAACGCGCAGGCACGCAACTACAGGCATCGCTCGATATCGCGAGCGGGCCGCTCGTGCGCGCCGCGTACTTCCGTCTGCGTGGCGAAGGGCGTTTGCTCGTCGCGATTCACCATCTGGCGGTCGATGGCGTGTCGTGGCGCGTATTGCTGGACGATTTGCAGACGGCGTATGCGCAGGCTAGCGAGGGCCGCGCGATTGCGCTTGCGGCTGGCACGCCGTGGAGCGCCTGGGTGCCGCGCGTGCAGGCCTATGCGCGTGATGCGGCGGTGCGTGCAGAGGCATCGTGGTGGATCGATGCGCTCGGCGAAGCCTCGCTAGCGCCTGATTTTTCTGGTGCGGTAACGGCGCATCACGCTCAAACCCGCACGCTGAACTTCGCGCTCGACGTCGATCGTACGCGCGCGCTGTTGCACGATGCGCCGCACGCGTGGCGCACGAACACCGAAGAAGTGCTGCTCGCGGCTTTCGCGCAGGCGATTAGCTCGGCGTGCGAGACGCGCGGCGTCCTGCTCGCGCTCGAAGGGCATGGCCGCGAGGCGCTGGGTGAGAGCAGCGCCGATGCCGTCGATCTGAGCCGCACGGTCGGCTGGTTCACGACGCGCTGGCCGCTCTGGATCGAGGCTCACGATGGGGCGCGCGCCGCGCTGATCGACGCAAAGGCGCGCCGCCGCGCCGTGCCGCGCAACGGCTTGCATTGGGGCCTGCTCAACTGCTATGGCGATGACGCCACGCAGCTCGCGCTGGGCGCTTTGCCGCAAGCGCGTATCGGTTTCAACTATCTGGGGCAGTTCGATGCGGGCATCGACGGGCGCGGGCCGTTTGGCTTTGCGACGGAGTCGGCAGGGGAATCGATTGCCGCCGATGCGGTGGTGGACGAAGCGCTCTCGGTGGTGGCGCGCGTCGCTAACGGTGTGCTCGACGTGACCTTGCGTTACGTGCCGGAGATCGTCGGCGAGGAGCGGGCGCGCTTGTTGTGCGCGGAGTTCGAGCGCAGGCTCGCGCAATTGGTCGAGCACGCCTCGGAGGCGCAGCCTGAGTTGACGGCGGCGGATTTCCCGTTGAGCGGTTTGCAGCAGGACGCGTTTGAGGCGCTGGGTTTCGATCTGGCGAATCTCGACGATATCTATCCGGCGACGCCTGTTCAGCAAGGTTTGCTCTTCCATAGCGCGCTGGAAAGCGGTAGCGGTTTGTATGTGAACCAGCGTCGCCTGACGTTGCGCGGCGAGCTTGATCGCGCAGCTTTGCGCGGTGCATGGGCGCATGTTGTCGCCACGCACGCCATCCTGCGCACGCAATTCGAAACGCGTCACGGCGGCGACGCGCTGCAGATCGTGCTGCGCGAAGTCGAACTTCCGTATGCGGAGCACGACTGGTCCGCGTTCGATTCGCAGGCATACGAAGCGCAATTGCAGCAATGGATGCGCGACGACCTGCAAAGCGGCTTCGACGTCGAACGCGCGCCGCTGCTACGCATCGCGCTGTTCGCACGCGCCGATGGCGCTCACGATCTGGTCTGGACCGATCACCACGTCCTGCTCGACGGCTGGAGCAGCGCACAACTGATGCGCGAAGTCGCCGATGCCTATGAAGCCTTGCGCGCGCAACGCGAGCCACAACGTCTTGCGCCGCCGTATCGCGATTACGTGCAGTGGCGTTTGCAGCAGGACGAAGGCGAGGCATGGTGGCGCGAGCAGGGCGCGCGTATCGATGAACCGTCTACCTTGCTTGAAGCACTTGGCCTGAACACGGGCCGCGCGCTGGAATCTAGCGATGCCGACGAAGCCCCGCTCGAATTCCGTCTGGATCCCGAACTCAGCGATGCATTGCGCGAAACCGCGCGCCGTCATCGCGTGACGCTGAACACGGTGCTGCAAGGCGCGTGGGCGCTGCTGCTCGCGCGCTACGGCAACCGCTCGCAGGCCGCATTCGGCGTGACGGTATCGGGACGACCGGCGCATCTGCCGCAGGTCGAAAACATGCTGGGGCTGTTCATCAACAGCCTGCCGGTGTGGATCGACGTGCCTGGCGAAACAAAGCTGTCGGCATGGCTCGAAGCGCTCCAGCAGCACAACGGCGCGCTGCGCCAGTACGAACACACGCCGCTGTCGCGCATCCAGCAGTGGACATCACGCAGCGGCGACGGCCTGTTCGACACGCTGCTCGTGTTCGAAAACTATCCCGTCGATGCCGCGTTGCGTCACGGCGCGCACGGCATCGCCATCGAGCAGACGGCGGCATTCGAGCGCACGCACGTTCCGCTCACGCTGGCGATCCTGCCGGATGCGCGCATCGGCGTGCGCTGGTCCGCCGATCCTGCGCGTTTCGAGCGTGCCACGCTGGAGCGGTTGCACGCGCACTTCGGCAAACTGCTCGCGCATCTTTGCGCGCAGGACGATTGCCTGCTGCGTGATCTGGCGTTGCCTTCGACGCAGGCGTTCGAAGCCGCGCCCGAAAAGCAGTTCGCGTTCGAATCCGTGGTCGCGCGTATTGCCGCGCAAACTGAGACGCATCCCGACGCCATCGCCATCAGCGACGGCGACAAGACCTACACCTACGCCGCGCTGGAGCGCTGGTCGAACCGCATCGCGCATCGTCTGCGCGCAGCGGGCGTGCGCGCCGACGAATGCGTGGGCCTGTGCATCGAGCGCTCGGCGGCGCTGGTCGCGGGCGTGCTCGGCATCCTCAAGGCGGCCGCGGCCTATGTGCCGCTGGACCCGACTTATCCGCGCGAGCGTCTTGCGTACATGCTCGAACACTCGCGCGTGCGCCGCGTGGTCGCCGATGCCGCGAGCGCGCAGCAATGGGCCGATCTGATCGGCGAATGCGAGCTTTTGCTCGCCGGCGATCTGGAGCACGCGAGCGCGTCTGCGCACGACCTCGCGCCGCCGCTTGCGCTGCATCCGGAGCAGCTGGCCTATGTGATCTACACGTCCGGCTCGACGGGCCGCCCCAAGGGCGTGGCGATCACGCACGCGAACGCCGCGCGCCTCTTCGCCGCCACCGACGCGTGGTACGGCTTCGGCGAGCACGACGTCTGGCCGCTTTTCCATGCCTATGCGTTCGACGTGTCGGTGTGGGAGCTGTTCGGCTGTCTGGGCCACGGCGGGCGGCTCGTGATCGTGCCGTACTGGACCGCGCGCGATCCGGCGGCCTGTCACCGGCTGCTGGCCGCCGAAGGCGTCACCGTGCTGAACCAGACGCCTTCCGCCTTCATGCCGCTGATGCACGTCGATCTCGATAGCGCCGCGCCGCTGCGCACGCTGCACACGGTCATCTTCGCCGGCGAAAAACTCGAACCCGCGAGCCTGCATGCGTGGCTCGCGCGCGCGGGCGATGCGGCGCCGCGCGTCGTCAATATGTATGGCATCACCGAGACCACGGTGCATGCGAGCTATCGTCCGCTCACGCTCGCCGACACGAGCGGCGACGCGCCGCGCAGCGTGATTGGCGTGCCGATTCCCGATCTCTCGCTGCCGATTCTGGACGACGATCTGCGCCCGGTGGCCGAAGGCGCAGCGGGCGAGCTGCACGTAGGCGGCGCGGGTCTCGCGCGCGGCTATCTGCATGCGCCGGGACTCACCGCTGCGCGCTTCGTGCCCGATCCGTCCGGATTGCCAGGCAGTCGCATGTACAAGTCGGGCGATCTGGCGCGGCGTCTGCCGGGCGGCGAGCCCGAATACATCGGCCGCAACGACTTCCAGGTCAAGGTGCGCGGTTACCGCATCGAACTGGGCGAGATCGAGGCGGCGCTGCTGGGTGCGCCGCGCGTGCGCGAAGCCGCCGTGCTGGCGCGGCCCGATGCGAGCGGCACGATGAGCCTGGTCGCCTATGTGGTGGCGCGCAGCGCGACCGATGATGCCGATCATGCCGATGCCGCCGACCTCAAGCGCTGGCTCGATACGCGCCTGCCGCCGCATATGGTGCCGTCGACGTTTATCGCGCTCGATGCGCTGCCGCTGACCTCGAATGGCAAGCTCGACCGCCGCGCGCTGCCGCAGCCGCAATGGCAGGGCGCAACGGCTGCCCACGTCGAACCGCTGGGCGACGACGAACGCGCCATCGCGCAGATCTGGCAGGACGTGCTGGAAGTGCCGCGCGTGGGCCGCGACGATCACTTCTTCCTGCTCGGCGGCCATTCGCTGCTGGCGATGCGCGCGGTGGCCCGCACGCGCGAGGCGCTGGGCCGTGCGGTGGCGTTGCCGACGCTGTTCACGCAGCCTGTGTTGAAGGATTTCGCGGCGGCGCTTGGGGTGTCTGCATCGCTCGCGGCTGCCGCAGCACACGCTAACGCCGAATCGACACCGATCGCGCGCCGTCCCGCCGATCTCGCGCGCGTGCCGCTCACGCCCGCACAGCAGCGTTTGTGGTTCCTCTGGAAGCTCGATCCTGCGAGCGCCGCGTACACCATCAACGGTGCGGTGAAGCTGGAGGGCGCGTTCGATCTGGATGCGGCAAGCCGTGCGCTCGACGCGCTGGTGGCGCGTCACGAAAGCCTGCGCATGCGCATCGAGGAAGTGGATGGTGTCGCGCTGCAAGGCTTCGACGCGCCGCACGCCTGGCAAATCGTCGATCTGGAAGGCGCAAGCGATGCTGCCTGCCTGGAAAAAATCGCCGCGCTGGGCGCGCAGCCCTTCGATCTGCTGCGCGGCCCGGTGCTGCGCGTGAGCGTGCTGCGTCTGGCGGCACAGCGTCATGTGCTGCATTTTTCGATGCATCACATCGTTTCGGATCGCTGGTCGCAGGACATCGTACTGGCGGATTTCGCCGCCCTGTATTCGGCGATTCACGCGCAGAAGCACGGTGCAGAAGGTCACGAAGAAGCAGAAACCCTCGCGCCGCTCGCGCTCGCCTTCGGCGATTACGCGCACTGGCATGCGCAGCACACCGACGCCGCCGCGCTCGCCCGTCAGCTCGACTACTGGCGCGCTGCGCTCGGCGACGATCATCCGGTGCTCGAATTGCCGTTCGACCGCGCGCGCAACGAAGCGCGCGGCGGCGCGGGCGCGGTCTGGCGCGTCGAGGCCGATGCCGCGCTGAATGTGCGCGTCGCGGCGCTCGCCGCGCGTCATGGCGCGACGCCGTTCATGGTGCTGCTCGCCGCGTGGCACGTGCTGCTGCAACGCTATAGCGGCCAGCACGATATCCGAGTGGGCGTTCCGGTGGCCGGGCGCGAGCGCGGCGACACGCACGCGCTGGTCGGCTGCTTTGTCAACACGCTGGTGATCCGTGCGCAGTTGCGCGGCTGCGAGCGCTTCGCCGAGGTGCTCGACGCGGTGCGCGCGAAGGTGATCGACGCGCAGGCGCATCAGGATGTGCCGTTCGCGCAGGTGGTGGACGCGCTGCATCCGCAACGCAGCCTGCGCCACACGCCGCTGTTCCAGGCAATGTTCAACTACGCAAAAAGCGGACGCGGCGCGCCCAGCTTGCCGGGCGTGACGCTCGCCAACGTCGGAGCTGCCGAGACGACCGCGCGTTTCGACCTCACGCTCAACGCCAACGAGGATCCCGACGCGCTCGCGCTGTCGTTCAACTACGCGACCGACGTGTTCGACGAAGCCACCATCGCGCGGCTTGCGGCCCATTACGTCGAACTGCTCGACCAGGTGCTGGCCGACGGGCGCCTGCGCATCGGCGATATCGCGCTGGCGAGCGCAACGTCCACGCGCGCCGCACCGCAGGCGCGCACCTTCACGCCGCCATTCGCCGCCATTGACCGACAGGCGCACACGCAGCCCGAGGCCGTGGCGATCACCTGCGAAGGCGCGCATCTGCGTTATGGCGAATTGCGCTCGCGTTCGGACCGCGTGGCGGCGTTGCTGCGCGCCACGGCTGCAAACGGCGATCTGCGCGAGGCCCGCGTGGGACTGTGCGTGGCGCGCTCGCCCGCGCTGGCCGTGGGTCTGATCGGCATCATGAAATCGGGCGCGGCCTTTGTGCCGCTCGATCCCGCTTATCCGGCGGAGCGCCTGGCCTACATGCTTGCCGATGCAGGCGTGCGCCGCGTGGTGGCCGATCCGGCAAGCGCCGCGCAACTGCGCGAGGTGCTGCAAGGCTGCGAACTGGTGCTGCTCGACGCGCTCGGCGAACCTGTCGAATCGGCCGACGTTGCCGAAGTCGTTCACGACACGCCGGTTCCGTTGCTTGCCGAGCAATTGGCCTACGCGATCTACACCTCGGGTTCGACGGGCAAGCCCAAGGGCGTGGCCATCTCGCACGCGGCACTGGCCGAGCATCTGGCCGATTTCATCGAAACCTACGGTATTTCAGCGGCCGACACGCAACTGCAATCGTCGACGATCAATTTCGACGTCGCGCTGCATGAGTTGCTGCCTTCGCTGATGCAGGGCGGACGCGTGGTGATGCGCGGCCCGGACATGTGGGATCTGGCCAGCATGAGCCGCGCGCTCGTTGACGAGCAGGTGAGTTTTGCGCGCATTCCCACCGCTTACTGGCAGCAATGGCTGCGCACGCCGCCCGCACGCGCGGATCTCGCGCGGCTGCGGCAGATCACCGTCGGCGGCGAGGCGCTGCCGGGCGATGCGCTGGCGCAGTGGCGCGGCGGCCCGCTCGCCGACGTTGCGCTCGACAATCTCTACGGGCCGACCGAAACGACGGTGGCCTGTCTGCATCGCAGCACGACCGATGCCGATGCGCACGTCGCCGTGGTGTCGATCGGCGAGCCGTATCCGTCGCGCACCGCACGCGTGATCGACGACGCGGGCAACGACGTGCCTGCGGCGGGGCTGGGCGAACTGTGCATTGGCGGGCTGACGATGGCGCGCGGCTATCTGGGCCGTCCCGGTTTGACCGCCGAGCGCTTCGTGCCCGATCCGCAAGGCACGCCGGGCGCGCGCATGTACCGCTCCGGCGATCTGTGCCGCGCGCGCGCCGATGGCCGGATCGACTTCCTGGGCCGTCTGGACAGCCAGGTCAAGCTGCGCGGCTTCCGCATCGAACCGGGCGAAATCGAAGCGGCCGTGCGCGAGCAGGCGGGCGTGCGCGACGCCGTGGTCGAATTGCGCGGCGAGGGCGCGCACAAGCGGCTCGTGTGCTATTTCAGCGGCGATGCGGCCGTGGTGACGGTGCCCGCATTGCGCGTCGCGCTGGCCGCGCGCCTGCCCGAGCATATGGTGCCGGGCGCGTTCGTGCTGCTCGACGCGCTGCCGCTCATGCAGAACGGCAAAGTGGACCGCCGTGCGCTGCCCGATCCCGACGATTCGGCGCTCGCCGCGCACGACGGTCAGGCCAGCGCGCCGCCCACCAACGAGCGCGAGGCCGCGCTGCTGGCGATCTGGCAACGCGTGCTGGGCCGCGAGGCGATTGGCGTGCATGACAACTTCTTCGAAGTCGGCGGCGATTCGATCCTGAGTCTGCAGATCGTCGCGCGCGCGGGCCAGGCGGGCTGGCGCATCACGCCGCGCCAGTTGTTCGAGCAGCCCACGGTGGCGCGTCTCGCGGCGCTGGCGGTCGCGATGGGCGAAGGCGCCGACGATGCGCAAGCGCTCGCAGAGCGTCATACGCCGCTGCCGCTCACGCCGATCCAGGCTGACTTTTTCGCGCGCTATCCGCACGGCGAATCGCACTGGAATCAGGGCGCGCTGCTGAGCGTCGAAGGGACGCTCGACGAGACCGCGCTCGAAGCGGCGGTGCGCGCGCTGATCGCGCGTCACGACGCCTTGCGCGTGCGCTTTTTTGTCGATGATGAAGGCGTGTGGCGTCAGCGCGTGCTACCGGCCGCCGAAGTGTTCGCGGACGATCGCGTTTGCGTCGAATGCCTCGATCTGCGTGGCGAAGCCGATTGGCGCGCGGCGCTCGAACGCGAAGGCGAGCGCCTGCATCGCAGCCTCGATCTGCGCGCGGGCCCGCTGATGCGCGCGGCCTGGCTGCGCACGGGCGAGCACGAGGGCCGCTTGTTCGTGGTGATCCATCACGCCGTGGTGGATGGCGTGTCGTGGCGCGTGCTGCTCGATGAATTCGAGTCGCTTTACGCCGCTGCCGAACGCGGCGATGTGGCCGACGCGGCGCTTGCCGCGCCGCTGCCGTGGAGCGTCTGGGTCGAACGCACGGCACAGTATGCGCGCGATCTGCCCGCGCAGGCCGAAGCCGCGAAATGGCAGGCGGCACTGACGGGCGCGAGCGCGTCGCTGCCGCTGGCACGCGATGCCGCGCACGCCGACACCACGCTGGCCGCAAGCCGCCTGCACACGCTGCGCCTGGACCGCACGCTTACGCAGTCCTTGCTGCGCGAACCCGCCCGCGCCTACCGCATGGGCGTGGACGATGTGCTGCTGGCCGCGCTCGCGCGCACGGTGGCGCAATGGAGCGGCGCGGCGGGCGCGCTGATCGCGCTCGAAGGCCACGGCCGCGAGGAGATCGACGCGCAACTCGATCTGAGCCGCACGATCGGCTGGTTCACGACGCGTTTCCCGGTCTGGATCGACGCGCCGTTTGCCAATGATACGGATGCCGAAGCATCGAGCGCGCACGCCGCGCAAGCATTGCGCGCGGCGAAAGCGCGCCTGCGCGCCATCGAACACAAGGGTCTGCACTGGGGCATGCTCGCGCATGGCGCAGCGGACGCAGGCGTGCGCGAGGCGCTGGCCGCGTTGCCCGTGCCGCGCATCGGCTTCAACTATCTGGGGCAGACCGATCAGGTGCTCGAACGCGCGGGTCGCTTTGGCTTTGCGAGCGAATCGACCGGCGCGCCGATGGCCGCCACGTCGCGCCTCAAATACGCGCTCGATCTGAACGGCGCGGTGGAGGACGGTGCGCTCGAAATCGGCTGGCGCTATAGCCCGGATCTGATCGACGCCGCTACCGTCGCGGCGCTCGCGCAATCGTTCGAAGCGGCCGTGCGCACGCTGGTGGCGCATTGCGAGCGCGCGCCGTCCGGCGCGACCGCCGAGGATTTCCCGCTCGCGGGTCTCGACGCGGCGCAACTGGATGCGCTCGCGCTGCCGCTCGGCGAAATCGAGGACATTTACCCGGCCACGCCGCTGCAGCAGGGCTTGCTGTTCCATAGCCTGCTGCAGACGGGCGGCGGCGTGTACATGAACCAGAAGCGCCTCACGCTGCGCGGCAATCTGAATCGCGATGCGCTGGCGGCCGCATGGCGCGCGGCGATCGAGCGGCACGCGATCCTGCGTACGCATTTCGAATGGCGTCATGGCGGCGAGGCGCTGCAGGTCGTGCACCGGCGCGCTGAAATGCCGGTTGCGCTGCACGACTGGCGCGGGCTCGATCACGACGCGTACGAAAGCGCGCTCGCGCAGTGGCGCGCTGACGATCTGGCGACGCCGTTCGACTTGCGCCGCGCGCCGCTGATGCGCCTGAACCTGTTCGCTCGCGCCGATGGTGCGCACGATCTGGTCTGGACCGACCATCACGCGCTGCTCGACGGCTGGAGCGCGGCGCAGTTGATGGGCGAGGTGATCCACGCCTATCGCCGCGAGATCGGCGAGACGGTGGCGGCGCTGCCCGCCGCGACGCCGTATCGCGATTACGTGCGCTGGCGCGCGAGCCAGCCTGCCGCGCAGGCGTGGTGGCAGCCGCAGCTGGACGGTCTCGACGAGGTGGCGCTGTTGATGCCGTCGTTGCGCAAGGACGCGGCGGCCGCGCCGGGCGAAAGCGGCGTGCTGCGGCGCGCGCAGCCCCTGGGCGCGAGCTTGAGCGAGGCCTTGCGTGCGGCAGCGGCGCGCCATCGCGTGACGCTCAACACGATGATGCAGGCCGCGTGGGCCGCGTTGATCGCGCGCCACGCGAACCGCTCGCGGGTGGTGTTCGGCGTGACGGTGTCGGGTCGGCCGCCGGAGCTGGCGGGCATCGACGGCATGCTGGGCCTGTTCATCAACAGCCTGCCGGTGTGGGCGGAGTTGCGCGCGGGCGAGGCGCTCGACGCGTGGCTCGCGCGCCTGCAGCAGCACAACGCCGAATTGCGTCAGCACGAGCACACGCCGCTGCGCGACGTGCAGCGCTGGGCCGCGCGCGGCAACGATGCCGGCGCGCTGTTCGACACGCTCGTCGTGTTCGAAAACTATCCGATCGATGCGGGCCTGCGCGAAGGCGATGCGGGTCTGGAAGTGAGCGCGTCCGAGACGCTGGAGCGCACGCATTACGCGCTCACGCTCGCGGTGTCGCCGGGCGACGTGCTGGCGATCAACTGGAGCGCCGATGCCGCGCAACTCGACGCCACGACGCTCGATCGTCTGGCCGCGCAGTACGTGGGGCTGCTCGCGCAACTGGCCGATCCGGCTACGCAGCGTGTCGGCGATTTGCGCGTGGCGCGTGCTGTGGATGTTGCGCAGATTGCGCCTGTCGAGCCTGCGCCGCGCGAGCATGCGTTTCGCCCGCTGATCGAGCGTTTTGCCGCGCAAGCGGCGCAGCGGCCCGATGCGCTCGCCGTGGTCGCCGACGATGCCTCGCTCAGCTACGCGCAGCTCGACGCCTGGTCGGATCGCGTAGCTGCGCATCTGCTGGCGCAGGGCGTGACGCGCGAGACCCGCATCGGCGTGGCGTTCGAGCGCTCGGCGGCGCTGATTGCGGCGCTCGTCGGCGTGCTGAAGGCGGGTGCGGCCTATGTGCCGCTCGATCCGGCGTACCCGGGCGAGCGTCTCGCGTATCTGCTCGACGATGCGTGCATCGCCTGCGTGCTGGCCGATGCGGCGGGCGCAGACGCGCTCGCGCCCTTGCAGGCATCGAGAACGTTCGTCGTGCACGATGCGGGCGCCGTGGATGCGTTGCCGCCCGCTGATCCCACGTGGCGCGCACGTCAGCCGCGTACCTTGCCCGAACAGCTAGCCTACGTGATCTACACCTCGGGATCGACGGGCCAGCCCAAGGGCGTGGGCATTTCGCAGCGCAGTGCGGCGCGCCTGTTCGACGCCTGTGGCGAGACCTTCGCGTTCGGCCCCGACGATGTCTGGTCGATGTGCCACTCCTATGCGTTCGACTTTTCGGTGTGGGAAATCTTCGGTGCGCTCAGCCACGGTGCGCGCCTGGCGGTTGCGCCTGCAACGCTTGCGCGCGATATCGAGGCGTTGCATGGCTGGCTCGGTGCGCAGGGCGTGAGCGTGCTGAACCAGACGCCTTCGGCTTTCGCGCCGCTGATGCGCGTGGACGAAGCGCGCGCCGATGGTCTCGCGCGCCTGCGCGTGGTGATTTTTGGCGGCGAAAAACTGGAGCCGCGCGCACTCGCGGGCTGGGCGGCGGCGCGGCGCGCACGTTCGGCGCTGGGCGAGCGACCCGCGCTGGTCAATATGTACGGCATCACCGAAACGACGGTGCACGTCACGTTGCGCGTGCTCGCGGATGCCGATCTGGCAAGCCAGCATGGCCATGCGCCGCGCAGCGTGATTGGCGCGCCGCTCGACGATCTGGGCCTGCATGTGCTCGACGCCGATCTGCATGCCGTGCCCGAAGGCGCGGCGGGCGAATTGTGCGTGAGCGGCGCGGGTCTCGCGCGTGGCTATCTGGGGCGCCCGGCGCTCACGGCGGAGCGCTTCGTGCCCGATCCGTTCGGCGCGCCGGGCGGGCGGTTGTATCGCTCGGGCGACCTCGCGATCCATGACGCGGACGGCGAGATCGACTACGTTGGCCGCAACGATTTCCAGGTGAAGATTCGCGGCCATCGGATCGAGACCGGCGAAATTCGCGCGTGTCTGCTCGCGCATGAAGCGGTGCGCGACGCCGCCGTGCTGGCGGTTGCGGGCACCGACGGCGCGCAGCGGCTGGCGGCGTGGGTGGTGTTCGACGGCGCGGATGCGGTGCAGGACGACTGGCGCGCAACGTTGCGTGCGCATCTGAATGCGGCGTTGCCCGCGTACATGGTGCCCGCGAGCTTTGCGCGCGTCGCGGACTTGCCGCTGACGTCGAACGGCAAGCTCGACCGCGCGGCCTTGCTGCGCGCGGAGATCGCCGCAGAGCAAGACGGCGCGGCGGACGAAATCACGCAGACCGCGCCGCACACGCCGACGCAACAGCGCCTCGCGGAGATCTGGCAACGCGTGCTGGGCGTGGAAGCGATCGGCCTGCGTTCGCACTTCTTCGAACTGGGCGGCGATTCACTCTCGACGCTGCGCGTGGCGGAACTCGCGCGTGCGGCGGGCTTCGAGGATGTGGCGATCGGCACGCTGTTCACGCATCCCGTGCTGGAGGATCTGGCGGCGGCGCTCGATGCATCGACGGCGGCATCGGCGGAAGCGGCGTTCCCGCGCAACTTCGTGCGCCTCAACAAGGCGGGCGCGGCGCCGCGCAAGCTGTTCGCGATCCATCCGGGTTACGGGCTGGTGGCGGGCTATCGCGCGCTCGCGCAAACGCTGGCGGGCGAAGCCGAAGTGATCGGCATCGAGTATCCCGCTTATGCCGATGCTGCCTGGCGCTTTGGCGGTCTCGCCGCGCTCGCCAGTGACTATCGCGACGCGATTCGCGCGGTGCAGCCAGCCGGGCCGTATGCGCTGCTGGGCTGGTCGTTCGGCGGCATGCTCGCGGTGGAAACCGCGCGCCTGCTGGAGGCGGATGGCGAGACGGTGGCGTTCGTCGGTCTGCTCGACAGCTCGATTCATGCGGAGGTGTCCGCGTCGTCACCGCAGCCGACGGTCTGGCGCGAAGCGGCCGATCCGCAGGAGCTTGCTGCGCTGGCTGCGTGCGTGCCCGACTGGCTCGCGCAAACCGGCGACGATGCCGCGCGCGGGGAGAGCGCGGCGCTACTGGAAGTGGCAGCGCTGGCCCAGGCCAACGCGGCGCTCGCCTT
>NZ_VWWJ01000054.1 GCF_011753055.1 Burkholderia sp. Ax-1719
GCCGCCTCCTTGCCGCGCCATTTCGGCCCCGGCCCGCATCGTCCGCGCCGCCCCGCCAGCGCGCCCGAAGCGGCTACGCTCGCGCCGCCGCCCAAGCCCGCCACGGGCGGCATCGACGAGTAAGGAACCACCATGCCTCTCCTCCAGTTCGACAAGATCGACAAGCGCGCCGTGCTCGACGCGCTGCGCAAGATGTTCCTCGGCTTCGACCGCCCGCTCGCGCTCACCGTGTTCCTGCTGCTGTGCGTGGGCATCGTCACGCTGTACAGCGCGAGCCTGGACGTGCCGGGCCGCGTCGAAGATCAATTGCGCAACATCATGCTCACCTTCGTGCTGATGTGGGGTCTCGCCAATGTGCCGCCCAACACGCTGATGCGCTTCGCGGTGCCGATCTACTCCTTCGGTATCGCGTTACTGATTGCGGTCGCGGCGTTCGGCCTGACGCGCAAGGGCGCGAAGCGCTGGATCAACGTCGGCGTGGTGATCCAGCCGTCGGAAATTCTCAAGATCGCCACGCCGTTGATGCTGGCCTGGTATTACCAGCGCCGCGAAGGCGTGATGCGCTGGTACGACTTCCTGGTGGGCTTCATCATCCTGCTCGTGCCGGTTGGCCTGATCGCCAAGCAGCCCGATCTGGGCACCGCCGTGCTGGTGTTCGCCTCGGGCTTCTTCGTGATCTATTTCGCGGGCCTGTCGTTCAAGCTGATCGTGCCGGTGCTGATTGCGGGCATCATCGCGGTGGCTTCGATTGCCGCGTTCCAGGACAAGATCTGCCAGCCGCAGGTGAACTGGCCGCTCATGCACGATTACCAGAAGCACCGTATCTGCACGCTGCTCGATCCCACTTCCGACCCGCTCGGCAAGGGCTTCCACACTATTCAGGCGGTGATTGCGATTGGCTCGGGCGGCCCACTCGGCAAGGGATGGCTCAAGGGCACGCAGTCGCATCTGGAATTCATCCCCGAAAAGCACACCGACTTCATCTTCGCGGTGTTCTCGGAGGAATTCGGCATGGCGGGCGGCATCGTGCTGCTCACGCTCTATATGTGTCTGATCGCGCGCGGGCTGTATATCGCGGCCAACGGCGCGACGCTATTTGGACGATTACTGGCCGGATCATTGACGATGGCGTTCTTCACCTACGCGTTCGTGAACATCGGCATGGTGAGCGGGATTCTGCCCGTGGTGGGCGTGCCGCTGCCCTTCATGAGCTACGGCGGCACGGCGCTGACGACGCTGGGCATCGCCATCGGCCTGATCATGAGCGTCGGGCGGCAGAAGCGGCTGATGCAGAGCTGATGGCGTGTAGCGCCTGAATCTTGCGTAGAAAACAAAACGCGCCGGTTTCGACCGGCGCGTTTGCATTTGGGCAGTCCGAAACAGCGAATTACTGCGGCTGCGCCGGTGCGTTCTTCATCAGTTGCGCGCTCAACTGCTGGAACTTCAGGCGCGCGACCGGATCCCCCTGCGCCGCCGCTGCGGCGTAGTAGGCGCGCGCGACGTTGAGGTTCTTCGGCACGCCGTCGCCGCCGCGTTCGTAGAACGAGCCGGTCACATATTGCGCGGTCATGTCGCCGCCCTCGGCAGCCTTTTTGTACCAGTAGAACGCCTGCTTGTTGTCGCGCCCGGTGCCGCGTCCGTCGAGAAACTGGTTCGCCAGCGCCAGCTCCGCCTGCACGTGGCCCTGCTTCGCGGCCTTGAGGAACCACTGATGCGCCTCGACCGGATTGCGGTCGACAAAGTCACCATCGTCGAACATCTTGCCGTACACGTACTGCGCATGCGACATGTTGGCGTCGGCGGCCTTGTGCAGCCATTTGCGGCCCTCGCTCACGTCGGCGGCTCCGCCTTCGCCGTTGAGCAGCATCATCGCGTAGTTGAATTGCGCGAGACGGTTGCCGTGCGCCGCCGCGCTCTGGAATTCCGTGCGCGCAACCGCGAGATTGCCGGCGTTGTAGTCGGCCACGGCGTTGGCCGTTTGCGGATCGGACTCTGCGCTCACCGAGGGCTGACCGCCCGTGCCTGCCGCATTGGCCATGCTCACCGCACCGCTGAAGGCCGCCAGCGCCATCGTTACTGCAAACGCCACACCTACTGCTTTCGACCGCTTCATGCCCGTGCCTCCTGCAGCGCCTGACGCGTGGCGCGCACCAGCCAGACCACGTCGGCGGCCAGCGCGATAAAGGAAAAGCCCATTTCGCGATACTGCTTCGCCTGCGCGGCGTCCATCGCGAAGATGCCCGACGCCACCCCCGCTGCGCGCGCCGCCGCGACGACGCGCGTCATCGCGGCGCTCACGTCGGCGTGCTTCGCATCGCCCAGATGACCGAGGCTCGCGGCCAGATCGGCCGGGCCGACGAACAGGCAATCGACGCCCGGCACCGCAGCGATTTTTTCGACTTCGGCCAGCGCCGCCGCCGATTCGATCTGCACGATCGAGGCGATCTGCGCGTTCGCGCTTTGCAGGTAGTCGCGCCGCATGCCGTAAGCCGCCGCGCGCACCGCGCCCGCCACGCCGCGCTGGCCATGCGGCGACTTCGCATCGGGATATTGGGTGTAGCTCACCACGCGGGCGGCTTCCTCGGCGCTTGCCACGTTGGGGAACATCACCGTGCGCACGCCCGCGTCGAGCACGCGCTTGACCAGCCACGGCTCGTTGGCCGGCACGCGCACCACGGGTTCGGTCGGCAGATGCGCCGCCGCGATGGCGCGCAGCTGCGCGAAGATATCGCCGCTATCGTTGGGCGCGTGCTCCATGTCGATCAGCAGCCAGTCGAAACCGGCATGCGCGAGCGCCTCGGCGGCGGTTTCGCTGCCCATCGACAGCCACAGGCCGAACAAGGGCTCGGCCAGCTGGAGGCGTTCCTTGAGGGGATTGGTGAAGGTGCTCATCGTCGTGCTCCCGGCGAGGCAGCGCAACGCGCGTCGCGCGGGCCCAGGCGGCCCGGCAGCGCCACGGCCGGCATGTCTCGCTTTCGTTATGCGTCGTTGTATGTGGGCCGCGCCGGTAGCGGCAGGCCCTTGCGAAAGCGATCATACCGCGCCAAAAGTACGCAGGCCGGGTGGAAAACCCGGCCTTGCGCGGCGCGTCAGGCGTGGTACGGCGACAGCCCGGCGAGCGGCCATGCCGCCGCCGTGAGGCACATCGGCGCGTTAGTCGCGGATGACTTCGGCCCAGCAGTTCGGCGTTTCGTACAGGCGCACCTTGTGCAGTTGCAGATTCACGCCGTAGTGCGCGTCATAGACGTTCGCGAGGATCTCGAACGCGATGGCGGCAAGGTTTTCCACCGTCGGGATGCGATCGATCACGACGGTCTTGTGGCCCGGCAGCGTTTCGAGGAAACCGCGCACCTGCGTGTCGCCTTCGAAGACGAGGAAGGCGTGATCCCACAGATCGACGAGATGCTGGTTCGCGAGCGCTTTCACGTCGGCGAAATCCATCACCATGCCGCGATCGGGCGCGCCTTCGGTTTCGACGGTATCGCCTTGCAGCGTGATTTCGAGCACGTAGCGATGGCCGTGCAGGTTCCTGCACTGGCTGCGGTGGTCGGGAATGCGGTGGCCCGCATCGAATTCGAGTTTTCGGGTGATCGTCAGCACGGCTGCTTCAGCGGAAAAAGACAAAATCAGGGAATGTTCAGGTACTTGTGCGTCTGCATCGACAGGCGCCATTGCGGATGACGCTTGCACCAGTCGATCGCAAGCTTCGTGTTCAGGTCGCGCGAGGGACCGTCCATCGGCTGAACGAGGTAATACTCGAAGTCGAGCTTCGCGTAGTCGGCCAGACGCTGGTTGTCCTGCGGCACCACGACCTTGAGTTCGTTGCCTTTGGTCACCACGAGCGGCGCGTCGGCCTTCGGGCTCACGCAGATCCAGTCGATGGTTTCCAGCACCGGCAGCGAACCGTTGGTTTCGATGGCGATTTCGAAGCCCGCCGCGTGCAGCGCATCCACGAACGGCTGGTCGATCTGCAGCATCGGCTCGCCGCCCGTGCAGACCACGAAGCGGTTGCCCTCGCCTTCCGGCCAGAGCGACGCAATCATCGCGACCAGTTCTTCAGGCGTGCGGAACTTGCCGCCATTCTCGCCATCGGTGCCGACGAAGTCGGTGTCGCAGAAACGGCACTGCGCGCTCTCGCGGTCTTCCTCGCGGCCCGACCACAGATTGCAGCCGGCGAACCGGCAGAATACGGCCGGACGCCCGGCGTTCGCGCCTTCGCCCTGCAACGTGTAGAAGATTTCCTTTACCGCGTAAGTCATGCTGCTGCCTGGTTTGATACCTGTGTTGCCTGATCGTGATTCAACTTGGGATCACGAGGCGTCGACGGGAAGGCTCGTGGGGAGCCGGTGCTTGCGGGCGTTATTGTGTCGTGTTTGCGGCGAGTCTGCCTGGAGACCGCATTTTTACCGCTTGATCGCCGCGTCACTGTCGCTCGATCGTCGCGAAGGGCGCTGCCCGTGCGCCACTTCGCTTGTGCTTCATTTGTGCTGCGTTTGTGCGTCGTCCGTCACTACGTTGCGGCGTTGCCGGCAGCTCAAGCGCCCTCAGACCGGCGCTTCCGTGACCTGCTCGCCCGCCAGGTAAGCCTCGTAGCCGCGCTTGCGCAGCTTGCAGGCCGGGCATTCGCCACAGCCAAAGCCCCAGGCGTGCAGTTCGGCGCGCTCGCCCACGTAGCAGGTATGCGTTTCCACGCGCACCAGTTCGACCAGGGCCTCGCCGCCCAGTTGCTCGGCGAGTCGCCATGTGTCGCCCTTGTCGAGCCACATCAGCGGCGTTTCCAGCACGAAGCGCGTGTCCATGCCCAGATTCAGCGCGACCTGCAGCGCCTTCATGGTGTCGTCGCGGCAATCGGGGTAGCCCGAAAAATCGGTCTCGCACATGCCGCCCACCAGCACGCGCAGGCCGCGACGATACGCGATGGCCGCCGCGATCTGCATGAACATCAGGTTGCGGCCCGGCACGAAGGTGTTCGGCAGGCCGCTTGCGGCCGTTTCGATCTCGATTTCGCGCGTCATGGCGGTGTCGCTGATCGAACCGAGCACCGACAGATCGATCATGTGATCTTCGCCGAGACGTTCGGCCCAATCGGGAAACTCGCGTGCGATGGCGGCGCGAAAGCCCTCACGGCACTCCAGTTCGACGCGATGGCGCTGGCCGTAATCGAAGCCGAGCGTTTCGACCGTGTCGTATTGGTCGAGTGCCCATGCGAGGCACGTCGCCGAGTCCTGGCCGCCGGAAAACAGCACGAGCGCGCCGTTCCTGGTTTCTGTTCGAGTCACCGTGAAACTCCGAGTTGAGAGGTTCCGCGCGGTCGCGAGCCTTCGAAACCCGCCGGGCGGACCGGCCCGGGCTGTCGCCGGCCGGCCCAAGCAGTATAGGCCGCAGCCCTGGCGACGATATCGGCGCCACTTTATACCGCTGATATCCGGCGGTTACCGGTTAGAAACCGGGGACCGCCAATGAAAAAGCCCCAGGAATCTTGCGATCTCCTGGGGCTCTCTACAAATTCTGGTGGCCTGGGTCGGAATCGAACCAACGACACGCGGATTTTCAATCCGCTGCTCTACCAACTGAGCTACCGGGCCAACGAAGAAGGGAAAGTATAGGGGCTTTATTCATGTTGTGCAAGCCCTTTCTCAAAACTTTTCGAAAAGGCTCGCCCACAACGTCTCACTCGCCCTTGCTCTTGCCGAGATCGACGCCCAGCTGCTTGAGCTTGCGATACAGGTGCGTGCGCTCAAGGCCGGTCTTTTCCGCCACGCGCGTCATGCTGCCGTTCTCGCGCGCGAGGTGATATTCGAAGTAGGCGCGCTCGAATGCGTCGCGGGCATCGCGCAGGGGAATGTCGAACGAGATCGAAGCCGTCTGCGCCGCATTCACGCCCGGCGAGTCGCCGCCCAGCACCGGCAGCGCCGCCGCCGAAGCCACCACCGCCGGGCCGCCCGCCGCGGGCTTGGCGCCAGGCGCGCCCGCAGCCGGCGCCTGCGCCGCTGTACCGCGTGCGAGGCCCTGCTCGACCGCCTTGAGCAGCTTTTGCAGCGCGATCGGTTTTTCGAGGAAGTTGAGCGCGCCGATCTTGGTCGCCTCGACCGCCGTGTCGATCGTCGCATGCCCCGACATCATGATGACGGGCATCGACAACTGACCTTGCGCCGCCCACTCCTTGAGGAGCGTGACGCCATCGGTATCCGGCATCCAGATATCGAGCAGCACCAGGTCCGGCACCTGACGCTGACGGAATTCACGCGCCTGCTGCGCGTCCTCCGCGAGCTCCACGACGTGTCCTTCGTCGCTGAGGATCTCCGAGAGCAATTCCCGGATGCCCATTTCATCGTCTACCACCAGGATGGTTGCCATTTACGCTGCCCTTGTCTGCACTGTTGCTTTTGTTCCTTGCCCCGCCGCCCGCGCACGGCCCTCGCCCGGTTTGCCGCTGGTGACGGCATCCGGGGCGGTGTCGTCCGCCAGCTGGAGAAAGAGAATCGAGATCTGCGCGCCTTCTATCACATCGCCCGCCTTCATGCGATTGCGAATGTCGATGCGCGCGCCGTGCTCGTCGACGATCTTCTTGACCATCGCAAGCCCGAGTCCTGTTCCTTTGGCCTTGGTCGTCACATAGGGTTCAAACGCGCGCGTGAGAATTCGCGCAGGAAAACCCGGCCCGTTGTCCGAGACCGTGAGACGCACCGCGACACGCGTGCGGCCGTCCGCGTCCGGATCGCCGTATTCTACGGCCCGCGTCTCCAGCGTCACGCGAGGCGTCGCGGTGTCGCCCACCGCGTCCTGCGCGTTCTGCAGCAGGTTGTGGATCACCTGACGCAATTGCGTGGCGTCGCCGCGTATCACGGGCAGATTCGACAGCTCGACCTTGATCGTGCTCTTGTGTTCTTCCGCGCCGTAGAGCGTGAGCACTTCGCTCACCAGATCGTTCAGTTGCAGGCTCGCCAGCACCGCCGGCGGCGTGCGCGCGTAGTCGCGGAAGTTGTCGACCATCTGCTTCATCGCCGCGACCTGATTGACGATGGTGGTCGCGCCGCGCTTGAGCACTTCGGCGTCGGCGGGTGCGAGTTTGTCGGTGAGCTTCATCTGCAGGCGTTCGGCCGACAGTTGAATCGGCGTGAGCGGATTCTTGATCTCATGCGCGAGACGCCGCGCGACTTCGCCCCACGCAACCGAACGCTGCGCCGAGATCACGTCCGAAATATCGTCAAACACCACCACGTAGCCCGACGTCTGCATGTCGCCGGCGTCGCGGCCCGTGTCCGAGACGAGGCGCGCGCCGCGCACGAGCAGCGTGAGCGGATCGGTTTCGCCCGCAACGGGCACCGAAAACTGCTGTTGCCAGTGGCCGCGATCGACGTCGTTGCCTTCGCCGTGGCTGCGCGAGGCTTCCTGATCGGCGAAGGCTTTACGCACCATCGCCGCGAAGTCGCCCAAGGCGGCCACATGATCGATCGGCAGACCGAGCTGCGTCTCGAACGGATGACGGAAGATGCGTTCCGCGCCGGGGTTCGCCGTGGTCAGGCGGAACTGCCGGTCGAACACGAACACGCCCGCCGTGAGATTGGCGAGGATGCTTTCGAGATACGCCTTCGAATGCTCCAGCGCGACTCGGTTCTTCTCGACCGCAAGACGCGCTTCGGAAAGCTGGCGCGTCATTGCGTTGAAGGACTGCGTGAGGAAGCCCAGTTCGTCGCGCGACTTGATTTCGCGTTTAGGCGTGTAGTCGCCCTCGGTCACTTCCTTGGTGCCCTGCGCGAGCAGGAACAGCGGCCGCGCGAGCTGATTGCCGAGCGCGAGCGCCAGCATCATCGCCACGAAGGTCGCGAGGAACAGCGCCAATGTGAGCGTGCCGATGTACATCTTGCGCAGGCCCGTGCGGCCCAGCGCCTTTTCCTGGTATTCGCGATAGGCGCGCTGCACGGCGTCCGCGTTGCGCGCGAGCGCGGCGGGCACGGGCTGCTCCAGTTGCAGGAAGCGCTCGGCGGGTTGCAGGTCGGTGGTGTTGCCATCGGGAATGCGTGTCACCACGCGCAGCCGCAGCGCGCCCTTTGGACCGTGCAGACGCGGGTCGCCATCGACCTCGCCTTCGATCGCGGCATAGCCGCGTCCGCGCGCCTGATCGATCATCAACTGACTCGGCAGATCGGCCGGCATCAGCGACGAGAAGTTGCTCGAAGCCTGCGCCACCACATGCATGTCCGGCGCTGCGCCCGACATGCTGCGCACCGGCTCGACGATGGTGGCGTCCTGCACGCCGAACTGGTCGCGCGCACGCAAAAGCGTGAGCGTCGTGCCCGCCGAATCGCCATTGGCGATCTGCTCGGCCATCAGGCGGCCCTTGGTCTGCAGATCGGACAGCGAAGCATCGAGCATGCCGCGCCCGAGATTGAGGCCCGCCGTGAGCGCGGTTTCCACGTTCACGTCAAACCACGATTCGATCGAGCGCGACACGAACTGGTACGACACGATGTAGATGATGCCGCCCGGCACCACGCCCACCAGCGCGAAGAAAAACGCCAGTTTGGCGAGTAATCGCGTGCCGAACTTGCCGCGCCGCAAGCGCACCGCGATCACGATCACGAGCGCCGTCACCACCGACAAAAAGATGATGGCGACGCCGATATTGGCCGCGTAGAGCCAGCCGTAATAGCGGTCGAAGAATTCGGTGTTGGCGCTCGCGGCGGCGAGCAGCACGAGGAGCAGCGTCGCGGTGAGCGCGACGGTCGACACCAGCAGCCTGACGACGAAGCTGCTGAAGCTGCCTCCGGTGGCGCGGCGCACTTTATTTAGCACGATCGGTCACCGTGAAGCTGAAGCGCTTCCAGTCGGAAGCAAGGTTCCAGTCGCGGTTGTTGACCGCGTCGATCTGGAAAGGCTTGGGCATGAGCGCCACGTCGAGTTGCATGCGCACCGACGCCGTATAGGTCTCGCCCGGATGCACCTGATTGCGCTCGATCACGTGCCAGGACGTGACGTGCTTGATGACGGCGAGCGCGTCCGAGAGCGTCGAAAAGCCGAGCTGCAGGCCACCGCTCGATACGCGGTACTCGCGCGTGAGCGGCTGGAACGACAGGCGAATGCTTTGCGACACGCTCACGGGCTGTTCGTCGAACCAGTACCAGCGCGGGCGCGTGAGTTCGAAATCAGTGGTGAAGTAGAGCGGGATGCCCTTGTTGACCGCGTCTTCCAGGCTGCTGTTGAGCTCGAAATCGAAGCGGGCGTCGAGGCTCCAGCCGGTGCCGTCGGCCTGCAGCGAGGCGCGCTGCACCGAGATCGAATCGGCGCGCGCAGGCGTGACGGCAAACATGCCGAAGGCCAGCGCGAGCCAGATCAGAGCCGCGAAGCGCAGCGGGAAGAAGCGTTTGATGGTCACCGTTTCTGAAAGCGCGCGTAGAAGAAACCGTCGTGATCTGCGGTGCGATCGGGAACGGGGCTGGCCTGAGTGCCGACGGAGCTAGCCGCATCGGCATCACGCCCGGCAGGCAGCAGTTGCCCCGGAGCGTCCAATCGTACCGCATCCGCGTGGGTGCTTTCAAACCAGCGCGCCTGGTTCTCGCCTTCCTCGGGGAAGATCGAGCAGGTCACGTAGAGCAGTTCGCCGCCCGGTTTGAGCAGGCCCCACAGCGCATCGACGATGCGGCGCTGCTCCTGCGCGAGCGCCGCGATATCGCTTGCGCGCCGCAGCCAGCGAATATCGGGATGGCGGCGCACGATGCCCGATGCCGAGCACGGCACGTCCGCGAGAATGCGGTCGAACAGCTGGCCGTCGAACCAGGCGTCGGGCACACCCGCATCGCCGATCACGACGCGTGCACCCTTCGTTTCTTCATCGCCTTGCGCGAAACCCAGACGCACGAAGTTTTCGCCGATGCGCGCCGCGCGCGCGGCGTCGCTTTCCAGCGCAATCAGGTCGATGTCGGCAAGTTCGAGCAGATGGCCGCTCTTGCCGCCAGGCGCGGCGCACGCATCGAGCACGCGCATGCCGTCGCGCACGTCGAGCGCCGGTGCGGCCAGTTGCGCGCCCGCGTCCTGCACGGACACGTCGCCCGCCATGAAGCCGGGAATGCGATCGACCGGCAGCGGCGCGGCGAGGCGCACGGCATGGTCGCCGATCTGCGTTGCCGCGATGTTTTCGTCAGCGAGGCGCTTGAGGTAATCGGCGGTATTCGTGCGGCGCGCGTTCACGCGCAGCGTGAGCGGACCGTGCGTGTTGCCCGCTTCGAGAATCGTCTGCCACTGGTCGGGCCACGCGCGGCGGATCGCGTCGATCCACCATTGCGGATAGTTCCAGCGCGCGACTTCATCGGCTTGCGCTGCCGCCAGTGCGCTTTCGCGCTCGCGCAGGAAGCCGCGCAGCACGGCGTTCACGAGGCCCTTTGCGAAAGCGGCTTCGCGGCGCGCGCCAATCGCGCGCACGGCCTGATCGACCACGGTGAAGGGCGTGTAGGCGGCGTGCGCTTCGTCGTCGACGAGCAGCGCCAGCGCGCACGCGAGCAGGTTCAGCACGGGCGGTGGCGGCGCCTTGCTCACGCGCTGCTTGATGAGGTAATCCACGATGCCCAGCCGCCGCATCGTGCGATAGGCGATGTCCTGTACCGCGCCACGCGCCGTCGATGCGACTTCGGCAGGCAAGGCCGCAAAGGCGCCCGAAAGCGCCGCCGGCAACGCCGCACCCGCGCGCACCGCGGTGACGGCCTGGGCCGCCTGGTCGAGCGCGAAGCCGAGCGAGTCGGGGGCCAGATGCACGGACGTGCCGGCCTTCGGCGAACCCGGACGCGCACCGCGATGTTGGGAGCGCGATGAACCGGAACCGGACGGACGGCGGGAAGAACTGGATGTCATGGAGAAACCGGAAAGCGGGCCGCACCGAAGCACGGCGAATGATGCATAAGCGGGAACACAAGCGAGCCATTGTAGCGTGGCGCGGGCGCAACGCCGCTCAGTCGCCGTCACGCAAAAGCGGCAACGCGTTTTGCGCGCGCAAAGAAAAAGGGCAGACCGTGGTCTGCCCTTTTCATCATGATCGACGTAAGCCTTAATCGAAGCGGCCCGTGCGCGCCATTTCCATCAGACGCGCGATGCGTTCTTCCGTTGCCGGGTGCGTCGAGAACAGATTGGCGATCGCGCCGCCCGCCAGCGGATTCATGATCATCATCTGCGCCGTGGCCGGATGCTGCTCGGCGGCCGAGAACGGAATGCCCTGCGCGTAGCGATGAATCTTGTCGAGCGCCGAAGCCAGCGCCTGCGGATCGCCCGAAATCTGCGCGCCGCCGCGATCGGCTTCGAATTCGCGCGCACGCGAAATCGCCATCTGGATCAGCGCGCCCGCGATCGGCGCGAGCAGCGCCACGGCGATGCCCGCGATGGGGTTGGCGGGACGGCCGTTTTCATCGCGGCCGCCAAAGAACATCGCGAAGTTGGCGATCGCCGAAATCGCGCCGGCCATGGTCGCCGAAATCGTCGAGATCAGGATGTCGCGGTGCTTCACGTGCGCCAGTTCGTGCGCCATCACCCCGCGCATTTCGCGCTCGGAGAGCACGCGCAGGATGCCGGTGGTCGCGGCCACCGCGGCGTGTTCGGGATTGCGGCCGGTGGCGAACGCGTTAGGTGCGTCTTCGTTGATCAGGTAGACGCGCGGCATCGGGATGTTCGCGCGCGTGGCCAGTTCGCGGACCATGCGGTAGAACTGCGGCGCGGTGGTCTCGTCCACTTCCTGCGCGTTGTACATGCGCAGGACCATCTTGTCCGAGAACCAGTACGAAAAGAAGTTCATGCCAAGCGCGATCAGGAGCGCCAGCATCATGCCGCTGCGCCCGCCGACCATGCCGCCGATGGCGATGAAAAGGGCCGTAATCGCGGCCATCAACATCGCGGTTTTGACCCAGTTGAACATGTTCTGTGCTCCTTCACCCATCAAATATCGAATCGGTCGTCGAATTGCTCGCCGCGCGGGTCATGTCCCGGCGACGGCGAGCGCATTGTAAGCGATTTGTTAGATATGGACGGTTCGGAAAAATTCAATCTCAGCGCACGGTCGTCGCGAGACGTACGCCTAAGCCCACGAACGCCGAACCGACGGTGCGGTCGAGCCACTTCTTGACGCCCGGCTTGCCCGAAAAGCGCGCGGTAACGCTGCCCGCGATCCACGCGATAAAGCTGTTCCACGCCGTGCTCATCAGCACGAACACCGCGCCGAGCGCGAGAAACGCCAGAATCTTGTGCGAACTCGTCACGGTGACGAACTGCGGGAAGAACGATACGAAGAACAGTACGACTTTCGGGTTCAGCACGTTGGTCCAGAAGCCCGAGAGGAACAACTGGCGCAGCGGACGCGGCTGAACGCTCGTCGCAGCCGGTTTGGCTTCGGCGGCGGCATCGCTTTGCTTCGCGAAAATCAGCCGCACGCCCAGATAGACGAGATAGCACGCGCCCACCAGCTTGATGACGGTGAACGCGGTGGCCGACGCCGCCAGCAGCGCGGTCAATCCAAACGCGCAGGCAAGCGCATGCACGCAGCATCCCGCCGAAATACCGAGCGCCGACACCAGCCCCGCGCTGCGACCCTGCGCGACGCTGCGGCCGACGATATAGGCCGTGTCCGGGCCCGGCGTGACGTTCAGCAGCAGGACCGCGACCAGGAAGAAGCCGAAATGGGTGATGCCGAGCATGGCGTTCTCTCTTATGCCGCGGGGGCGTCGTTGAGCGCGAAACGCTGCCCGGCCGCAAGCGGCATCCCGGCGAGGAATTCGCGCGCGGGCAGGCGCTTGCCGCCCGGCTTTTGCAGCTGCGTGAAGCGCAGTGCGCCCTCGCCGCATGCGACCACCACGCCAGCGGGCGAGACGTCGAGAATCTGGCCCGGCTCGCTGCCTGCGGGCACCGTCACGTCCTGCGCGACTTCGGCGGCCCACAGCTTGATGAGCGCGCCGTCCAGCGTGGCCGCGCCGCCCGGGAACGGATCGAAGGCGCGCACCTGGCGCGCCAGCGCTTCGGCGGAACGACGGAAATCGAGCGCCGCTTCCTGCTTGCCGATTTTTTCCGCGTAGGTCACGCCTTCGGAAGGCTGCGGCGTAATCGGCAGCTGGCCGGTGCGTTCGAGTTGCGTGAGCCAGTCCACCACCAGCTGCGCGCCGAGCGTCGCGAGGCGATCGTGCAGCGTCGCGGTCGTATCGGTGGGCGTGATGGGCGTGCGCACTTCGGAAATCATCGGGCCGGTGTCGAGACCCGCGTCCATCTGCATCAGCGTGATGCCGGTTTCCGCATCGCCGGCTTCGATCGCCCGGTGGATCGGCGCGGCGCCGCGCCAGCGCGGCAGGATCGACGCATGGATGTTGATGCAGCCGGACGGCGCAATGTCGAGCACTTCCTGCGGCAGGATCAGCCCGTAAGCGGCGACCACCATGACGTCGTGCGGCGTGGCGTTGAGCAGGTCGAGCGCGGCCGTGGCCTCTTCCGGATACTTGCCCGCGCGGCGCAGCGAAGTGGGCTGCGCGACGGGGATGCCATGCTCTTCGGCGTAGCGTTTGACGGGGCTCGCCTGGAGCTTCATCCCGCGTCCGGCAGGACGGTCGGGCTGGGTCAGCACGAGCGGCACGGGAAAGCCCGCCTCGTGGATCGCGGCAAGCGCGGCGGCGGCAAATTCCGGCGTACCGGCAAAAATCACGCGAAGGGAATGGCTCATGGGCACGGGCAAATCAAAACGAACAAGGAAAAGGCGTGGCGCGCGAACTTACATCGCACGTTCGAGCTTCTTCATCTTGCTCTTGATGCGCGTCTGCTTCAGCGACGACAGATATTCGACGAACACCTTGCCCATCAGGTGATCCATTTCGTGCTGGATGCACACGGCGAGCAGGCCTTCGCAATCGACTTCGTAGCTTTCGCCCTTCTCATTGAGGGCGCGCACGCGCACTTTTTCCGCGCGCTCGACTTCGTCGTAGATGCCGGGAACCGAGAGGCAACCCTCTTCGTGAATCTCGCGCTCGTCGCTCGACCAGATGATTTCCGGGTTGATGAAGACCTGGAGTTCGTCGTGCGCATCGGACACGTCGATCACCACGACGCGCTCGTGCACGTCAACCTGGGTCGCCGCGAGGCCGACGCCGGGCGCTGCGTACATGGTTTCGGCCATGTCGGCGACGAGCTTGCGGATGCGGTCGTTGACGACCTCGACCGGCTTGGCGACCTTGTGCAGGCGCTTGTCCGGGTAATGAAGAATGTTCAGTAGAGCCATGTTCGACAGGTTTCTCGTTAGGCGCCGCGGGGCGTGCGCCAGGGCGGTGTTGCGTTAGCCGTTCGGCCAACTGGTGGGCCGCACGCGGAAAACAGAAGATATGCGGACGATATACGGACAAATCGACCGGAATCAACGCGCCGCGGGCCACGTTGTGCACACTCGCGCACATTCGGCGGCGGGGCGAAAGCGCCGCCACGCGGCCTTCCGGCGCCATGCCGGGGGCCCGCCGTGACGATGCGTCACGGCGTCGCAAATGTATTTCGGATAGTGAAAATTTTAACACGACGGGCCAGGCTTCGCCCGCAGACCAGAGTTCCGCCGATGCTTGCTGCAATACGTGCCCCATTACCGCTTACTACCGACGAACTCAGCGCCTGGGTGCGCCTCGCGCACGCGCGCGGCCTGAGGCCCGCTGCACTGCGCGCCCTGCTTGGCGCATTCGGCCTGCCGCTGCGGGTGCTGGCGCAGCCTTTCGACGCACTTGCCGCGGTTGCGGGCGGTGAAGCCGCGCG
>NZ_VWWJ01000055.1 GCF_011753055.1 Burkholderia sp. Ax-1719
TATGGCGCCTGCGTCTGGGCCGCTATCTGCCCGACTGGGCCAAGCCCGCGAGCCAGCGTCCGCTCGAACTGCCGCAGCAGCTCGACGCGCTCGTGATCCGCGGCAAGCGCCGCAAGGATCTGGTGATCCGCCGCCCATCGGCCGCGCGCGCCGCCACCCCCGCGCCCGCGCATGCCGCCTCCCAGGCCACTCTCGCGGAGCCACGTTCATGAAAACCGTCGCGATCGTCTCCGCCGTCGGCGGCGCGGGCCGCACGACGCTCGCCGCCTCGCTCGCGGGGCTGCTCGCCGCGCGCTCGCATACGGCGCTCGCCATCGAATGCGATCCGCGCAACGTGCTCGCCATGCATTTCGGCCTGCGCGAGAGCGCGCGCGAAGGGCTCGTCACGCAGCTCTACGACCCGAACCCCGCCAGTGACGCCTGGGCCCGCGCCGCGCTGCAAAGCGACGACGGCGTGCTGGTGCTGCCCTGGGGCAGCGTCACCGCCGATGGCGAGCCGACCACCCACAGCAGCGACGACGGCGATGGCAGTGCGCGCCTGGACGCCAACCGCCGCTGGCTGCGCGAACTGCTCACGCGCGTGGATCTGCCCTCAAATACGCTGGCGCTGATCGACACCGCGCCCTGGCCATCGGCGCATGCGCGCCAGGCGATCGAAGCCGCCGATATCGTACTGGGCGTGCTCACGCCCGATGCCGCCGCCTGCGCCACGCTGCCGCGCTTTACCGAGGCGCTGGTGCGCGCAGGCAAGCGCACCGCCTTCGTCGCCAACAACGTGGTGCCCGCCCGCCAGCTGCACACCGACCTGATCGCGCTGCTGCGCGCACGCCTGGGCCCGGCAATGCTGCCGTATATCGTTCACGCCGATACCGGCGTGCCCAATGCCTTCGCCAGCGGCGCGAACTTCTGCCGCAGCGCGCCCGGCTCGCAGGCCGCGCACGACCTCAACGGCATCGCCTCGTGGATCTCGCATTGGGCCACCGGCGCGCTGGCCGAGTTGCAAAGCGATCTGCCCGAAGGCGCGAGCCCGCCGCCGCCGGACCGCTTCGCCGGGGGCAGAAGATGATCCGCGCCCGGGTGCAGACGTTCTGGGCCGACTACGTGAGCGATCCGCTGGCCCGTTACTGGAGCGCGCTCTGGGCAGGCCTGCGCCGCGTGAGCGCGCCCGAACTGAGCGTGGCCCCCGATGCCGGTTTCGGCCAGTGGCTGCTGCGCCTGTTCTTCCGCCCGCCGCGACCCGGCAAGCGCGACTGGCCCGCACTTGCCTTCGCCACCCTCGGCGACGATATCGTCGCGCGCCTGAACATGGGCCGCGACCGCAGCAAGAGCGCCTGGATCTTGCGCCTGTTCCTGCGCCCGCGCCGCGCGCGCCGCCGTTTCGCCGCCGACCTGCGCAAGCTCCACAAGCAGCCGCATCCGCACAGGATCGCGCTGCGCGTATGGCTTGACCGCAAGCTCGAACCGCTGTACCGGCGCGGCAAGCAAGCCAGCGCGGCCATTGCGGCACGCCTGCCGTCGATCAACTGGGACGGCATCCGCGAACGCCTCGAAAAACTCTCCGAAGCGCTCGACCGCGTGCCTTTCCTGCGCCAATGCCTGCTGTGGCTCGCCTTCATTGCGGCGGTCACGATCTGCACAACGCCGCTGCCGCTGGGCGACCAGGTGCTACTGTTCTTCCTCGTCTGGCTGGTGGTGATGCTTGCGCGCCGCGTGCCGGGACGCCTCGCCACCATGCTGATGGTGATGCTGTCGATCATCATGACGGGCCGCTACGTCTGGTGGCGCTCCACCCAGACGCTGCACCTGACGAGCGCCGCCGAGGCCATCGTCGGCTATATCCTGTTTGCCGCCGAACTCTATACGTGGATCGTGCTGATGCTCGGCTACGTGCAGACGGCCTGGCCACTGCGCCGCAAGCCCTCGCCGCTGCCCGACGATCCCGCCGACTGGCCGACCGTCGACATCTACATTCCCACGTATAACGAACCGCTTTCGGTGGTGCGCCCGACGGTGTTCGCGGCAAGCACGATCGACTGGCCGCGCGACAAGCTGCGCATCTATCTGCTCGACGACGGCGACCGCGACGAATTCCGCGACTTCGCCGCGCATGTGGGCGTGGGCTACATCCGCCGCGAGGAACACACGCATGCGAAGGCGGGCAATATCAATCACGCGCTCAAGCTCACGTCCGGCGAACTGATCGCAATCTTCGACTGCGACCACATTCCCACGCGCTCGTTTCTGCAAACCACGGTGGGTACCTTCCTCGCCGATCCCAAATGCGCGATGGTGCAGACGCCGCACCACTTCTTCTCGCCCGATCCGTTCGAGCGCAACTTCGACACATTCCACCGCGTGCCGAACGAAGGCAGCCTGTTCTACGGCCTGATCCAGGACGGCAACGACTTCTGGGACGCCACCTTCTTCTGCGGCTCCTGCGCGATCATCAAGCGCGGCCCGCTGGAGTCGATTGGCGGAATCGCGACCGAGACGGTGACCGAGGACGCGCATACGTCGCTGCGTCTGCATCGCCGTGGCTTCACTTCGGCGTATCTGCGTACGGTGCAGGCCGCGGGCCTCGCGACCGAAAGTCTCGCAAGCCATATCGGCCAGCGCATCCGCTGGGCGCGCGGCATGGCGCAGATTTTCCGGCTCGACAATCCGTGGACGGGCAAGGGCCTCTCGTTCTTCCAGCGCATGTGCTACAGCAACGCCATGCTGCACTTCTTCTACGGGCTGCCGCGTCTGATCTTCCTTGTGATGCCGTGCGCGTATCTGTATTTCGGACTGCACGTCATCAATACGCCCGCGACGGTGATTCTCGCGTACGTGCTGCCTTATCTGGTGACCGCTGCGATCGCCAACTCGCGCATCCAGGGGCGCTACCGGCATTCGTTCTGGGCCGAAGCCTATGAGAGCGTGCTGGCCTGGTACATCGTGCTACCTACCACGATCGCCGTGGTGAATCCGAAACTCGGCAAGTTCAATGTGACGTCCAAGGGCGGTCATATCGAAGAGGATTACCTCGACTGGACCATCTCCACGCCGTATCTCGTGCTGCTGGGGATCAATGTGGTGGCGGTGCTGTTCGGTATCGGGCGGCTGACGATCTGGCAAACCGACGAACCCGCCACGGTCGGTATGAACCTGTTCTGGGCCTTCGTGAATCTGACCGTGCTGGGGCTGGCCGTGGGCGTGGCCAAGGAAGCGCGCCAGGTGCGCGTAGCGCACCGCATTCCGCTGCGCGTGCCCGCCATGCTGACGCTGCCCGATGGCCGCACGCTCGCCTGCAAGACCGAGAACTATTCGATGGGCGGTCTTGGGCTCGTGCTGCCTGTCGAGGCGGGCGAGGAAAAGCTCGCGTCCGGCGAGCGTGTGAGCGTGTGCCTCTCACGCGGCGCGGTCGAACACGACTTCCCCGCCGTGGTCGCGCGGCTAGCGGACCGGCATCTGGGGATTCGCTTCGAAGACATGTCGATCGAGCGCGAGCGGCGTCTCGTCGAATGCACCTTCGGTCGCGCCGACGCCTGGCTCGAATGGGAAGACGTACCGCGCGACGATGCACCGCTCAACGGCCTGGTCGAGCTGATCATGCTGAGCTGGCAAGGGTATCTGCGTCTGGCCGACGCCTTCTTCGACGCACTGGAGAACATCTTCATGCGGCGGCGCGAGGAACGAGGCAAGCCCGCGCGGCAGCCTTGAAGCCAGGACGACACGACCGCTCGCAACACCGCCGCACATAACGCAGCACAAACGCCGCAATAACGCTGGAACGCGATACACCATGGGCCTCTGGAATCTCTACTTCGCCGCCAAGCTGTACCTCTTCTCGCTCGGGAAGCTGCAGGTCATCTGGCTGCTGAATATCCTGTTCGCGATCGCGCTGCTCGTGCCGCTGCATCTGCGCTGGCTGCGCATCACGCGCAATGTGCTTGCGGTGCTCGCGGGCATCGCGCTCTTCTATCACGAGTCGGGCTGGCCGCCGATCAGCCGGGCGATTTCGCAGATTCCGGTACTGCTCACCTTCACGCCCTCCTACATGCTGGAACTGCTGGGGCGGCTGGTTTCGCTCAAGGCGATCATCGCCGTCGTGCTGGCGGTGCTGCTCTACTTCCTGATCAACCGCTGGATCCGCGTGACGACGCTCGTGCTGATCGCGCTGGTGGGCGTGCCGCTGTATCAGGGCGCGGGCACGCTGGTGGCGAACGCCACCAGTGCATTGGCCCAGAACGGCGGGGACGGCAGCGACAGCGAAGGCCGCAACGCCAATGAACCGAAGAACGAGCAGGCTGGCGGCTACGACCAGCAGCTCGCGGCGTTTCGCGCCAACGAAGAAGGCCGGCGCGTGAATTTCACGCCGATCACGAGCGATGCCAGCGCGCAGTTCGACATCATCGTCGTGCATATCTGCTCGCTTTCGTGGGACGACATGGACGTGGTGAAGCAGCGCAGCAACCCGCTGTTCTCACGCTTCGACTACATCTTCCAGAACTTCAGCTCGGGCGCGAGCTATAGCGGGCCGGCCGCGATCCGCGTGCTGCGCGCCACCTGCGGGCAAGAGCCGCACAAGGGGCTGTACGATCCCGCGCCGCCGGAGTGCCATCTGTTCGCGCAACTGGCCGCAGCCGGTTACACGCCGAACGCGCTGCTCAACCACAATGGCCGCTTCGACGACTTCCGCGGCACCGTGCTCAAGGAAATCGGCGTACCGGGCGTGACGATTCCGTCGAACGACGGCCTGCCCGTGTTCATGAAGGAGTTCGACAACTCGAATCTGGTCGACGACTACGACGTGATCGCGCGCTGGTACAAGCAGCGCATCGCGGCGGGCGGCGGGCCGGTCGCGCTCTACTACAACACGGTGTCGATGCACGACGGCAACCGTCTGCCCAACACGAAGATGACGAGCCTGGAGTCGTATCCGATCCGTCTGCAAACGCTGCTTGGCGATGTCGACAAACTGATCGATCTGGTCGCGCAGTCCGGACGCAAGGCGGTGATCGTGTTCGTGCCCGAGCACGGTGCGGCGCTGCGCGGTGAAGAGAACCAGATCGCCGGCATGCGCGAAATCCCGACGCCGCATATCGTCCACGTGCCGGTGGGCGTAAAGGTCGTGGGTCTACCTGCGGGCACCGAGCACGCAGGCGGTCCCGTGACGATCGATCAGCCGACGAGCTATCTGGCGCTCGCGCAACTACTGGCGAATCTGGTGGCGAAGAGCCCGTTCGCGGTCGGTGCGCAGCCGCTCGCGCAGTACGCGCAGAACCTGCCGCAGACGCGCATGGTGGGCGAGAACGAGGGCACCGTGACGATGACCACGCCGACGGGCTATGTAATTCACACGCCGGACGGCGTCTGGGTGGAGGGCAAGTAAATGGCGCTGAAACTCTGGGGGAACGCCGGGCGCACGCGGCGCAGCCCGCTGCTGCCTGGCGACATCGACGCGCTTGCACGTCTTGTCGATGGCGTCGATGCCGAGCGCTACTACGACGTCCAGGCGCAGGACGCCTGGCTGGAGGCCGCCGGGCGCTGGCCGCTGGTGGCGGCGGCGCTGGGGCTCAAGGCAGATCCGGAAAAGTAGGCCAACTGACGTGGCCCGGCCTCAGGAGAACGTCGGACGGCCGCGTTTTTGCGGATGCGGCCAGGCATCGTCTTGAGGTAGCTCCATGGTCAATTGCGTCCAGTCCGCTTCACGTGATGCGGCGCGCGGGCGAGCGGCGCGTAGCAGATCGCCTTGCGGATTGGCTGATTGTCGCGTAGGCCTGGCGGGGCGCTCGTCCGCCGCCATATCGAAGAGGTCGCGCGCAAACAGTTCGTGCGTCTCGCCGCAGCTCGCCATGATTTGCGGCTCGATACGTCGGTTGAGGGCATTGGGCGATTGCGCCTCGTTCTCCGCCTGAAACGCGGCGCTCAGTTCGCGCGCCTTCGCCACCAGTTCGAACAGATCGCTCGTGACGCCACGCGTCTGTTGCGCCAGCGCCTCGCTGCGCAGACGCTTCGTGAGATCGACGTAGGCGTCGAAATCGGCATTGCGCACCGCTTCGTGCAGTCTCGCCATATCGCGCGCCTTCACGCGGGTGGGCTGCACTAGCTTCACGAAGTACGGCGCTTCCAGCTCCACGCCGAACGCCACCGGATAACCCTTCGTGCCGAACTCCGCCCCTGCGCGCGGCGGCTGTGCCGCGCCATCCACACGATCCACCACCACCGTGCCCTGCGAGGCGCACGGCGCTTTCGCCGTGCTGACGCTGCGCAGACGCTCGGGCTGCACGCGCAGGCTGCTGCCGAGCGTGAGTTCCGTAGGCGATGCGCAGACGAGCGCGTAGTGATGGTCACGCAACTTGCCAGACGGCAGGCGCGTGCGGCTGGTCACGAACACATGCTGCGGCAACTGGCGCACCTGCCCGCTCGTATCCATCCAGGCATTCCACACGAACGCGTCTTCGCGCCGAACCTCCGCCATACGCGGACGGCTGGCCGCCGGCGAAAACAGCGCCAGCAGCGACCCGGTACGCAGCGCGGCAATCTGCGCGCTGTTGCCGAGTGACTGATTGATGCCCCACAGAAAACGCCCGCCACCCAGACGACGCTCCCACTCCTTGCGCAGGACGATCGTCGACAGATCTTCTCCTGTTTCGGATCCGATCCTCGACCAGCAGAACGTGGGCGGTAGGTGTTTCAGTGCCATCGACTTCCTCGAAATGCGCCGTGCCCGCCTATACGGCAAGCAATTCAATAAGTGCTACTGTATAGATATAATGCATGACATGGAAGTCCCAGACACTCATTTCCCCGTGCAGGAACTGTTGCGCCGGCTGGCGGCGGACACCCGTTCGTCCAGCGAAATCGCGCGGCTTTCCGGGGTCAGCCAACCGACCGTCTCACGGCTTCGGCTATCGAATGGACGCAGGCTGCGGCGCAGCGCGTCATTCAACAAGCTATGCAGTTTCTACGGCATGAAGGCGGCGGCGCGGCCTGCCGCGGCTTATAACGAGCTGCTGCGCAATGCCATCGTCGATGTCTGGGACGGCTCGGAAGAGCATGGCCGCGCGTTGCTCGTCGTGATCAGGGGGCTCAAGGAGCTGCGGGAGCGGGCCGGCTGAGGGTCGATCGGCTTGAGGTAACCGGATTTGGGATTGAATTCGCGTCGAAGGGCGTGCGAGACGCGAAAAAGGCAGGTTTAGTCGCTTTACGGGCTTGCCTGTGTGCCTTGTCGCACCGACATTGCATAGAAATCGGCCAGATGCGGGTTTGAAGGTCCCATAAACGGTGACCTTTCGCTTCAGTCGGGAACCTATGCGCAAAGGGCCTCGAATTTCCGGGACGCGTCTATATATAGAAGAGGAAATCGCGGAACGTCGTCGTTGCTCGCCTGACGCCCTTGTCAAACACCATGAACTCAACGCCTGTCGAAGAGACCCGTCCACTGTTGCGCGGCCAGTGCCTTTGTGGCGTGGTGCGCTATGAGGTCGAGGACGCATTCCGTTACGCCTTCAACTGCCATTGTTCGCAGTGTCGGCGCGCGACGGGCGCGGCGTTCAAGCCATTCGCGGGAATCGAGCGGCTACGGTTGCGCCTTGAACAGGGCGCGAGCGAGGTTGCGATCTACGGAAATGTTGCCGCAGCGCATGATATCCATTGCCGGCACTGCGGCTCGCTGCTTTATTCCGTGGTGCGCGAAGGCGCCTGGGCACATGTGACGATGGGCACGCTTGTCGATGCCCCCGCGATCCGCCCTCAGGGCCATCTATTCGTCGGCTCAAAGGCGCCCTGGTACGAAATCACCGATGCATTGCCGCAATATGAAGAATTTCCTTCGTAATATTCCGGGCCATGTGTTGAAGTCAACGCAGAAGGAGCCAAATACGTTCATAATAGAAGGTTGTCGCGTTGCAACTGCCGTAGTGGGGAGCAATTGCAGCGCGTCACGTGCGCCCATGCGCCATTTCGACGCAATTTTGCTGCGGCACCGCCTGGCCGTTTATCCACTGAAGGAAAACGTGCGAACCATTGGCCGGTTATTGCGTCAAATCTCGCGCTTGAGAGAACGCGGAGCGCCTGAAGGCGCCATTCAGATCTCGTATCCAATTCGTTTCGACCCTGCGAAGGGCGATCCGTGCGTCCGCGCGACGATTCGGGTTGCCTCGCTTGGCGGAACGCACTACCATACGCGATCTTTCTGCATTGCACGAAAATCCAGGACGCCACGCCCTTGTGCGTTTGGCGCTCGCTCGGCGGGCCGGCACGTGCCCCCGCCCATTCCCCTGCAATTTCGTCATCGCCAGGACGCCACGCCGCTGGCGCGTGACCCTTTTTGCCCTCGCCGGGCATTCCTTTCGAGGAGAATGTATTGACTAGCCATGACCGGGAAGACGCGCTGGCCTCGTCGTCTACCCGCACCGCACGCCGCGGATCCAAGGACAAGACCGGCGATACGACTCAAATGGACGGTTCTTCGCAACTCGAGAAGCGCCAGCACCAGATGCGCGCGCTCATCAAGCTCGGTCGCGAACGTGGTTATCTGACCCACGCCGACATCAACGACCACCTGCCCGATAACTTCGCGCAGACGGCCGCGCTGGAAACCATTGTCGCGACGTTTAACGACATGGGTGTGCAGGTCTACGAGCAGGCGCCGGACGCCGATACGCTGCTCCTGAACGACGAAGCACGCGCAGACCAGCAAGCCGACGACGAAGCCGACGAGGAAGTCGAAGTCGCCCTGTCGACCGTCGACTCCGAATTCGGCCGCACGACCGACCCGGTCCGCATGTACATGCGTGAAATGGGTTCGAGCGAGCTGCTCACGCGCGCGGGCGAAATCGAAGTCGCCAAGCGCATCGAAGACGGCCTGCAGGAAATGATCCAGGCGATCGCGGCTTGCCCGTCGATCGTTGCGACGATTCTCGCCGACGCCGACCGCGTTGCTGCGGAAGAGATGCGCATCGACGAACTCGTCGACGGTATCGGCAGCGGCGACGCGGAGCAGGAACCCGCGCCGGCAGCAGCCGAAGCCGACGCAGACGACGCGATCGAAGCCCAGGCTTCGGACGAAGAGTCGGACGACAGCGACGAAGACAGCGAAGAAGCGGACAACGCCAAGGCCAACGAAGCCCAGCTCGCACAGCTCAAGGCCGACAGCCTGGCGATCTTCGCACGCGTGCGCGCGCTGTTCGAACAGATGACCTGCACCACGGACACCGATGCACGCGCAACGGCCGCCGAAATGCAGATCTGCGCGGACATCCAGCAGGAACTCGCACCGATCCGCTTCACGGCTCGCACCATCGACCGTCTGTGCACGCTGCTGCACGAACAGGTCGCGGCGATCCGCGCGATCGAGCGCAATGTGCTGGCCATCGTCGTTGACCGTTGCGGCATGCCGCGCGAAGCGTTCATCGAACAGTTCCCGGGCAAGGAAACCGATCTTGAATGGGGCGTGCGTGCTGCCGCTTCGTCGAGCAAGTACGGTCCCGCCATCGAGCGTAGCCTGCCGGCCATCCAGGCCGAACAGCGCAAGCTCGCTGAGATCGAAGCCGCTGCTTCGCTCTCGCTGCAGCAGATCAAGGCGATCAATCGCCGCATGACCGCTGCCGAAGCGAAGATGCGTCAAGCCAAGGGCGAGATGGTCAAGGCCAACCTGCGTCTGGTGATCTCGATCGCGAAGAAGTACGTGAACCGCGGCATGCAGTTCCTGGATCTGATCCAGGAAGGCAACATCGGCCTGATGAAGGCGGTGGACAAGTTCGAATACCGCCGTGGCTGGAAGTTCTCGACGTACGCGACGTGGTGGGTGCGTCAGGCCGTGACGCGTGCGCTCGCCGACCAGGCGCGCACGATCCGCGTGCCGGTGCACATGATCGAAACGATCAACAAGCTGAACCGCATCTCGCGCGAGATCCTGCAACAGACCGGCATGGAAGCACATCCTGCCGATCTGGCCGCTCGCATGGGCATGACGGAAGAGAAGGTGCGTGGCATCCTCAAGATCGCCAAGCAGCCGGTTTCGCTCGAAAGCCCGGTCGGTGACGACGGCGATGCAACGCTTGGCGACATGATCGAAGACGCGTCGTCGAGCTCGCCCGCCGATGCAGCGATCCACGCGAACATGCGTGCCGCCATCGACGAAGCGCTCAAGGCGCTGTCGCCGCGCGAAGCCAAGGTGCTGCGTATGCGTTACGGCATCGACACGACCTCGGATCACACGCTTGAGGAAGTGGGCAAGCAGTTCGACGTGACGCGTGAGCGTATTCGCCAGATCGAAAGCAAGGCGATGCGCAAGCTGATGCACCCGAGCCGCGCCGACAAGCTGCGTCCGTTCCTGGAGCGTTAATCGCTACTGGAGCTGGAACGAAAAAGCCCGTCACGAAGGTGACGGGCTTTTTGTTTGGGCGAATCGTTTACGCTTAATCGAAGTATGTTGTTGGTGTGCTGCTGCTCGCACGGGGCGGTGTCGGATAAACAATCACAGCATCTGGACTGCGTGTTGAGCGGCGTGGCGTCTGTGCGATGGCTTCCGTTCAACATCCGCCTTGAGGCGGGGTTAATGCGCCAGCTAGCAGTTCCGCTAGCTGAAGCGATATTCGATCCGCACGTTGTAGATGCGAAAAAGCCGCCTCTTCGACGGCTTTTGATCGGCCTTTAATTCGCATTCGAATTCAATCAAGCTGTCTCTAAATCGGTATTGCGGATCATTCTGCGCATCGCCGATGCTTCGTGCTTTTCGACGCGCGTAAACGCCAGAACCCCGGTTCTCTTGCGGAGATACCGGGGTTCTGGACGTACAGCATAAGGAGCCTGACGATTACCTACTTTCACACGGGCAATCCGCACTATCATCGGCGTGGAGCTGTTTCACGGTCCTGTTCGGGATGGGAAGGGGTGGGACCAGCT
>NZ_VWWJ01000056.1 GCF_011753055.1 Burkholderia sp. Ax-1719
GCCTCGCCCTCCGCCGCCTGCACGGCGGGCGAGACGCGCGCGGCCGACTGCGAGCCGCCCGAGCCCGGCGCGCGCGGCAAGCTCGAATCGCCCAGCGCGAAGTGAATGCGCTCGGGCGGAAAGCCAAGCGCGTCGGCGGCCACCTGGGTCATCACCGTGTAGGTGCCGGTGCCGATATCCTGGGTGCCCGAGGCGACCATCGCCGAGCCGTCGGGCAGGATGCGCGCGAGCGCGGCGGCTTCGCTGCGGTTGGCCGGATAGGTCGCGCCCGCCATGCCCAGGCCGATCAGCGTGTTGCCCTGGCGCATCGCGCGCGGCGCGTTCGCCCGGCGCGACCAGCCAAAGCGCTCCGCGCCCGCCGTATAGCATTCGCGCAGCGCCTTCGACGACCAGGGCTTGTTTTCCTGCGGCTCGACTTCGGCGTAATTCTTCAGACGCAGCGCGATCGGGTCCATCTTCAACTGCCACGCGAGTTCGTCGAGCGCCGATTCGAGCGCGAACGATCCCGTCGTCTCGCCCGGCGCGCGCGTAAAAGTCGGCGTGCCGACGTTGAGCGGCACGACGCGATGACTCGTGCTCAGGTTCGGTGTGGCGTACATCATGCGCGTGACGAGGCCGGACATCTCTGTCCAGTCCTCGAAGGTCGAGGTGTGCGAGAACGTGTCGTGGCGGATCGCCGTGAGCGTGCCATCGCGGCGCGCGGACAGTGAAAAATGCTGTTCCGTGCGCGGGCGCGAGCCGACCGGGCCGAACATCTGCGGACGCGCCAGCGCAAGACGCACCGGGCGGCCGGTCTGCTTCGCGGCCATCGCGCACAGGCTCACATGCGACCAAGACGAACCCTTGCAGCCAAAGCCACCGCCGATGAAAGGCGAGATCACGCGCACGTTGTCGGCGGGAATGCCGAACACGGCCGCCACGGCGGTGCGCGCGCCCGACACGCCCTGAGTCGAGTCGTAGAGCGTGAGTTCGGGACCGTCCCAACGCGCCATGCTGGCGTGCGGCTCCATCGGATTGTGGAACTGGATCGGCGTGGTGTAGACGGCGTCGATGCGCACCGCGCCTTCGCGCAAACCCGCTTCGACGTCGCCGCGCTGCGAATCGATGGGCCTGCCCGGCTGCCCCGGTGGCGTATGCGCCTGCATTTTCGCCTGCGCGAAATCGAGCGTGGACGGCGTGGCCGCATAGGTCACGCTGACGTGCTGCGCGGCATCGATAGCGTGTTCGAGCGTATCCGCCACCACGACCGCGACCGGTTCGTTGCTGTAGCGCACGACGTTGTCCTGCAGCAGCGTGATGTGTCGCCCAGCGGGCGGCGCGAGCGGCGTGTGGCCGCCGTTGGGCAGACGCATGGCGTTCTGCCAGGTCATCACCAGCAGCACGCCGGGCAGCGCCTGCGCGCGGCGCGTGTCGATGGACGCGATGGTGCCGCTCGACACCGTGCTCGTCACCAGCACCGCGTGCGCGAGGCGCGCTTCGGGGAAATCCGCCGCATAGCTCGCGCCGCCCGTCACCTTGAGCATGCCGTCGATACGATCGAGCGGCTGTCCGATCAGTTGGCTCATGCGAGGCCTCCATCGGCGTTATCTGCGAAGTTTTCCGTGCCGCCTGCGGCTTGCAGCGCCGCCCGCACGATCGCGCGCTGCGCAAGTTCGACCTTGAACGCGTTGCCGCCGAGCGGTTGCGCGTGCGCCAGTTCAGCGGCGGCTGCGGCGCGCAGCGTGGCCGTATCGACCGTTTGTCCGATCAGACGTTGTTCCGCCAGGCTCGCGCGCCACGGCTTGTGCGCGACGCCGCCCAGTGCGATGCGCGCAGCACGTACGCGGCGTCCGTCGAGTTGCAGTGCAGCCGCAACCGAGACCAGCGCGAACGCATAGCTCTGGCGATCGCGCAGCTTGAGGTAGTGCGCATGATCCGCAAAGGCTGGCGGCGGCAGATCGACCGAGGTGATCAGTTCGCCGCGCGCGAGCGTGGTGTCCAGATCGGGTCGGTCGCCTGGCAGACGATGGAACTGCGCAATGGGGATCGCGCGCGCGCCGTTCGGGCTGCGCACCTGCACCGTGGCGTCGAGCGCCGCAAGCGCCACGCTCATATCGGAGGGATTCACCGCCACGCATTGCGCGCTCGCGCCGAGGATCGCGTGCATGCGGTTGAAGCCCTCGCGCGCCGCGCAGCCGCTGCCAGGCGTGCGCTTGTTGCATTGCGTGAAGGCGGTGTCGTAGAAGTAGCCGCAGCGCGTGCGCTGCATCAGGTTGCCGCCCACGGTCGCCATGTTGCGCAGCTGCGGCGACGCGCCCGCGAGCAAGGCCTGCGAGAGCAGGGGATAGCGCGTGCGCACGAGCGAGTGGTTGGCGGCGTCGCTGTTGCGCACGAGCGCGCCGATGCGCAGGCCGCCGTCTGGCAGCGTCTCGATGCCGTCGAGCGCGGCGATGTGCGTGATATCGACGAGCCTGAGCGGATGCGCGAGGCCGCCTTTCATGAGATCGAGCAGATTGGTGCCGCCGCCGATGAAGGCGGCGCCGGGCTGCTGGGCGGCGGCGAGGGCGGTGTCGATATCGGCGGCGCGCTGGTAGGCGAGTGCGTCCATGTGGTGGCCTCCGCGCTCAGACGCTGGCCGAGTGCGCGTCGCGCACGGCGGCCACGATATTCGCGTAGGCGCCGCAGCGGCAGATATTGCCGCTCATGCGCTCGCGTATTTCCGCATCGCTTAACTCCGGCGGGCGTGCGCGCACGTCGGCGGTGGCCGCGCTGGCCGTGCCTGCCGCGAATTCGGTGAGGCAGGCCGTGGCCGAACACAACTGGCCGGGTGTGCAGAAGCCGCACTGCAAGGCGTCGCGTTCGATGAAGGCGCGCTGGATCGTGCTGGGTGCGCTCGCGCTGGCGAGGCCTTCGACGGTGGTGATGCGCTGGCCTTCGTGCATCACGGCGAGCGTGAGGCAGGCGTTGATGCGGCGGCCTTCGACCAGCACCGTGCACGCGCCGCACTGGCCGCGGTCGCAGCCTTTCTTCGTGCCGGTGAGTCCTGCGTAGTCGCGCAGGGCGTCGAGCAGCGTTACGCGCGGTTCGATATGGAGGGCGTATTCGCGGCCGTTGATGTTCAGGCGCACGGGCTGGGCCGGAACGGGCGGCGGCGTGGGGGTATCGGCGGTGGGTGTGGGTTCGGGGGCGTTCTGCGCGCGCAGATGCGGTGCGGCGCCGAGTGCGGCCGCCGCTGCCGCCGACTGGAGAAAGCGACGGCGCGAAGGCTCGGTTGGTTCGGAGGACGCGTCGGCGTGCGCGTCGTGACGTGCATCGTGCGGATCGTGCGGATCATGCGGAGTAGAGGACATGGCGTTCGCAGGCTCCATCTGGGGATGGGATGGCGATGATTTCGCATGCGCACGCCTATGACGCGATGCCGCGTGAGCCGTCGTCGCGCAGCGTGCGGAACTCGATTTGCAGCGTAGTGATAGAGCAATTCCGATGCCGCGAGATTGCGTGCGATCACGTCGCGACAGAGTTGCACGTTGCGCGCGCCGTGCGCGAAAGTAAAGCGTTTGGCGGGCGTTGCGAGCGAAACTTTCGTGACAGCGCGGCTTCTGGCGCAGGGCTGTCGATTGCCTGACGCGCGGCGGTCAACAAGCTGGCGAAGCCGACAGATTGCGTTGCCCGCCTGGAGCGCGCGTCTTTACGCCGTGCGAAATAGAGGCCCGCTTCGGATGCCTTGTTTTGGCGCGCGACCGACGTTCTGCACACCCTACAATGCTTGCAGTCCAGGCAACCGGGAGGAGACCCCATGCTGACGGTTCACCACCTCGACAACTCGCGCTCGCAACGTGTCCTCTGGATGCTTGAAGAGCTGGGCGTCGACTACGAGATCGTGGAGTACAGACGCAACAAGGAGACCATGCTCGCGCCGCCCGCGCTGCGCGCCGTGCATCCGCTCGGCAAATCGCCGGTCGTGACGGATGGCGATTTCACGCTCGCGGAATCAGGGGCGATCCTCGAATATCTGGTCGAGCGTTACGGCAACGGCCGCTTCGTGCCGCCACGCGATACGCCCGAGTATCTGCGCTACCGGTACTGGATGCATTACGCCGAAGGCTCGGCGATGCCGCCGCTGCTGCTCAAGCTGGTCGCAAGCCGGATCGCCAACGCGAAAGTGCCGTTTTTCGTGAAGCCGATCACGCGCAAGATTGCCGGGTCGCTCGAAAGCGAGTTCGTCGATCCGCAGCTCAAACTGCATTTCGGCTATATCGCCAGCGAACTCGAAGCAACGGGCTGGTTCGCGGGTAACGACTTCACAGCCGCCGATGTGCAGATGAGCTTTCCCGTCGAAGCCGGCGCGAAGCGTGCGGGTGCAGAATCGCATCCCTCGATTCGCGCGTTTATCGATCGTATTCACGCGCGGCCTGCGTATCAGCGTGCGCTCAAGCGCGGCGGCGAATTCACGCTGTTTTGATTCGATAAGGATGGCGAATTAATTGATGCGAAAAAAATGCCGGGAAATTCCCGGCATTTTTTGTTTGACGCGCCTGGCGTATCAGTCGATGCCGTGGAACACGGCGTCGTCCGGACCGAGGTAAGCAGGCGGACGCCATGCGGCGTCGCGCATCGAATGTTGCACCAGGTTTTCCACGCCCAGCAGCACCGCGAAGATCGCCATGCGCACCGGAATGCCGTTGTCGGTCTGGCGGAAGATCGCCAGGCGCGGATCGTGGTTGAGGTCGGTCGACAGATCGTTCGCACCCGGGCGGCTATCGCGCGGCAGCGGGTGCATCACGAGCGTTTCCGGGCTGCAGCATTCGTCGAGCAGCGCCTGGTTGATCTGGAAGTCGGGCGTGTAGCCTTCGAACGATTCGTCGGTGAAGCGCTCTTTCTGGATGCGCGTGGCGTAGACCACGTCCGCGCCGCGCAGGCCCTGACGCAGATCCGTCGTTTGCTCGACGACATGGCCGTTGGTCGAGATCAGATCGACGATATACGTCGGCATTTCGAGCATCGGCGGCGAGATCAGCGTGAACTTGATGCCGCGATAGAGCGCGAGCAGCTTCACGAGCGAGTGCACCGTGCGGCCGTACTTCAGGTCGCCCACCAGCGCGATATGCGCGCCGTCGACGATCTTGCCCAGACGCGAGAACTCGCGCTGGATCGTGTAGAGATCGAGCAGCGCCTGGCTCGGGTGCTCGCCGGGGCCGTCGCCGCCATTGATGACGGGGATGTTCACGGCGCGTGCGAACTCGGCCACCGAACCTTGTTCAGGATGCCGAATCACCATTGCATCCACGTAACCGGCCATCACGCGGCTGGTGTCGTAGATCGATTCGCCCTTGGCCATCGACGAGAACGTGAAGCCGGTGGTGTCGCACACCGAGCCGCCCAGACGGCAGAACGCCGCGCCGAAACTCACGCGGGTCCGCGTGCTGGCTTCGAAGAACAGGTTGCCGAGCACCGCGCCTTCGAGCACGCGCGAGATTTTCCGTCGGCGCGCGATGGGCTGCATGATGTCGGCCACGCGGAACAGGGCTTCCACCGAGTCGCGCGAGAACTGATTGGTCGACAGCAGTTGCGGACGGCCTTCGAACTGGATCTGGCTGATCAGCGAATGCGAATCTACGCTTTGCGTATAGCCTTCGCGCGGCTCAACATTGCCGACGATCTCCGAGACGAAGCGCTCGACGATCTCGGGCATGGCACGCGATTCCTGCGATTCTTCCGGCAGCAGCCAGGTGTCGAGCGCCCGGCGCGAGACGCCGATACGACTCGCGAAGGCGTCGCGGGTCATGTTCAGACGCCGCATGGCGTCACGAAGGAAGGCTTGTTGCGGAACGCTCATGCTGGCACCCGTGATAGCTGGTTGATATACGCGGTGCGTATATTAGTTCGGTGGCGCGAGAAGTCAAGCGGTTTTGCATGTCCGCGCGGCAAGGCAGCGTTTCGGCCGTGTCGATTCCCCTGTTCAGGCTAGACGTTTTATCGGGATGGCGATTTTTCAGACGCCGCGATAATCGCCGTTTTGATTTTTGACGGGCCGCTCTGGCGGCCGTTGCAGCCTGATGTACGCCCTGTTCTGCACCCTGTTCTCTTGCGCCTCGCTCGTGCGCACAAAACGCCGTCGCCGGGACCGGTCATGAAAATGCCCTGGACCAGTTCGGTCGATGAACTTTCGAGCGGCGATACCCGTTTCGTCACGCATCGCGCCGCGCGCCGCACGGCCATCTGCACCGCCTGCGCGGTCGGCGTCGCCGCGCTCGCGGGCGGCGTCGCCATCGGCCGCTACAGCAGCGTCGTGGATGTGCCCACCGGCCCCGGTCCCGAGGGCGTGGCCACGCATCATTACGTCGTGGGCGAGATCGGACGGATGAGCGCGTCGATTTCCTTGCTCGATCCGCGCATCGCGCGTCTATCCGCACAGATCGCCGAATTGCGCGAGTTCGACCAGCGGCTGCGCGCGCAACCGCAGCGAGGCGGCGCGGCCGCGCCCGCCGCGCCGACCACGCGTTCGGGCGATGACGACGAAG
>NZ_VWWJ01000004.1 GCF_011753055.1 Burkholderia sp. Ax-1719
AGATCAAGCTCGAAGGTGAACTGCCTTCGCCGCTGAATCCGCCGTCGGGCTGCACGTTCCATCAGCGCTGCCCGTATGCGATCGAGCGATGCCGCCAGGAAGTGCCGCAACTTCGCGAAGTCGATGGGCGTCAGGTATCCTGCCATCGTGCTGAGGAGGTGGGGGAATAGGGATGCGCTGGCAGGGTGGTGGGGTTGCCCTGTCATGACGATGAAATCCAGTCTCGGCTTATGCGCGAGGCTGGATTTCAGCGCAGGAGCGCCCGATGCGATTCACGCCTTGATTCGGGCCATCTGCACAATCGCGTTTGATCCAGCGGTTCAATATCCCTACCGGCTCTGGCCCGTCAGTCGCTACCGTCCTGCCGTGCGAATCCTGGCTGGCCAGTCTGAGCCGGAACCTGGGGCACGCGCCGGAAACGCGAGGTGTCGTAGCCCATCGCGTCGAGGCGGCCCAATAGTGATCGATAGGTCTCCTCGCTAATCTGCGGATCACGCGCAAAAATCCAGCCAAGCGTCTTGCCCGGATAGCCCAGGATCGTATAGCGATACTCGGGATCGACATACAGGGTGAGTTGCGTCACGTGGATCGGCCAGAACAGCCGCACGCTCCACTCGCCACCGCCGCTGCCGGGCTTGACCGTGTCGAGAAACTGGTAGCGCCGCTCAGGTCCATCGAAACCGCCTTTACGGCCGATAAAAACATCGTCGATACGGCCGTCGTCGCGCAGCGTCCATTCGGCGCGGCTCGCGACAAAGCCACGCTCGGCCACGTACGGAATATTGGCGATCACATACCAGCGGCCCATATAGCGAGGCAGATCCACGGGCACGGTTTGCAGCGGCAATCCGGCGCGCGGATTCGGGTTCGGCGGACTGTTCGTGCATCCCGCGTCGAGCAAAGAGGCCGTTGCGGCGAGCAGCGCTGACACGAAGACCGGGGCGCTTTTAGCGCGCAGCCGCAAAGCTTGCGCCCGCGCCATTTCAATTGCGAACGCGGCGATGAAGACAATGGGATGCATCCTGAGAGCGCTCCGTTTGACGACGTCAACGCTAATACGGACGCGACGGTGTAACGGATGCATCAGCCGGCGGACCGGCGCAACTTTGGGGCAAAGCGTCAGCGTGCCTTACTGCTGGACCTTGTGGTGTGCCATGTACGTCAGGTAGTCGATGACGAGTCCGATTTCGCGATCGCTCAGTTGCTCCGGGGAAAACGCAGGCATGGTGCGCCCGGGCCAGTCGCGCACCGAAGCGGGATTGCGAATGTAACGGCGCAAGGCGGCGGCCTGAAAATACTCGACGGGATTCATCGGCACGTTGAGGTCTGGCCCGATGCTGGCGTTGCCCGCGTGATTAAGCCGATGGCAGGCCAGGCATTGCGTGATGAACAGACTCTGGCCGGTGCGGATCGGGTCCGTCGCCGCCAGGCGCGAATCGACGGCGAGCGCCGGCCAGCGTGCGGCCGGTGAGGGTTGCGTGGCGAGTTGCGCGATCTGGTACGGCCACTGCTCGCTACGCACCGAGGTCGCCTGCCTGCCGACCCACACCAGATAGAAGGGCCCCGCACTGACGGATTTGCCCGGCAGATCTGGCCAGCGATGCGCCGGATCCTCGATGGCGAGCCAGGCGACGGCGGTTGCCGTATCGCGATTGCGTACGAGATCCATCGGCAGTTGTGCGGCAAAACCGTCGGTCGCGCGCGCTTCGAGCACCTGATCGGCGGGGAGCGCCGCGTTGCCGAGCAGATCGGCCAGCGGCACGGCCCGGAAGGTCATCGCCGTGCCGTACGCAATGTCCTTCTCAACGCGAATCGTCGCGATGTCCGTGCGGGCAAGCAGCGCGCGCTGGCTGAAGGACTGGACCGTGCCGCCAATCCTGAGTTCGAGCGCGGGCGTGGCGGGTGTCTGCGCATTCACGTAGGGAGCGCTCACGCATTGCAGCAGCACCATCGTCATCGCAAGCCAGATCCGTCTGAACATTCCCGCTCCGTCGTATCAGAACCCTCACCATCAATTGGCCACAGTTGCGCGTCGCGGTGAGATTGCCAGCGCCCGGATCGCTGGTTCGGATTGTCGACGATTCCCGCGCCTTCTGTCGAAGGCGTGCCGTTGAGTGTACTGAACCAGTTGACCCGTTATCTCATGTAAATGGGGAACAATCAACCTCACACGGAGTCTTCGCCGAGCACTACGGTCGGAAAACCTCGTGCAGGATTATGGTATTCCATAATATTTTCAATTTTTTCCTGTCTATACTATGGCATACCATAATATTTGTGACGCGAGACCGAGGTGGTCTGATCGATAGTCAACGATAGTCAGCCGATGCGTCCCGCCATCTGAAAGCCAGGCTCCGCACGCTGATCGATCGCGTGCGCCTTCGGCTATCGAGGCAAGCCAAACAATCAGTACACCGAATAAAAATGCAGGCCATGGCGGAAAGTCCAAGCGGACAGTAGCGAATTTGACGAGGAGAGGGGAAAGCATGAAGCATCGTTCTATCGGGAAGGCGCATCTCGCGTGGTTGCTGGCGAGCAGCGCGCTGGTTTCACTGAATGCACACGCGCAATCGTCGGTGACGCTCTACGGCGTGATCGACGAAGGGATCGATTACGTCAACAACAGCGGCGGTCATTCACTGTGGCGCATGCGCGATGGCACCTATGACGGCGTCTACGGCAGCCGCTGGGGTTTGAAGGGCACGGAGGATCTTGGCGGCGGATTGAGCGCGATATTCAAGCTCGAATCCGGCTTCAGCACGGAAAACGGCCAGAGCCGTCAGGGCGGCCGGCTATTTGGCCGCCAGGCCTACGTGGGACTGTCGGATACCCGCTTTGGCACGGTGACACTGGGCCGACAATACGATTCGGTCGTCGATTATCTGCAACCGCTTACCGCGCCCGGCCAACTGGGCGGCCCGCTCGTGCACGCCGGCGATATCGACAATACGGACAACTCGTTTCGCGTCGATAACGCGATCAAATATGCGAGCCCGAAGATTGGCGGCCTGACGTTTGGCGGCCTGTATTCCTTCACCAACACGAATGCGGCGGGCCGCGGCACCACGGGACTGTGGAGCATCGGCGCGAACTACGCCTTTGGCGGCTTCAACATCGCGGGCGCGTATCTGTACGCGAAAGACCCGGCCGTATTGCTCAGCGACGGCGATTTCATCGGCAACACCACGGGCGCGGCGATCGGCGCGAGCGGCCCGTTCAGCTACGTGGGCAATCCGGCCAATGAACAAGTATTCGGCGCAGCGGTGAATTACTCGCTGGGTTCGGCCACGCTGGGTGTCGATTACACCAATACCAAGTTCAACGATGCGAACGGAACGCGCAGCACGGTGATCTTCACGAATTACGAAGCGTGGGGCCGCTACAACCTGACTTCGGCGTGGTACGTAGGCGCGCAATACGTTTATACGCACGGCAACATCGGCTATAGCCAGCAGGTGCCGATCTACCATCAGGTGGGTCTGACGACGGCGTATGCCTTGTCGAAGCGCACGTCGATCTACGCGATGGGCGTCTGGCAGAAGGCGGCAGGCGCGGCATCGAACGCGGATATCTTCGACTATTCGGTGGCGTCGGCGTCGTCGAACAACCATCAAACGATGGTGCGCATCGGCATGTATCACCAGTTTTAAAGCCACGATTTAATAATGTTTTAAAACCGTTGCTTCGCGCGATCCGGCTAAACGCCGGCTCGCGCGTTCATTTCTTTTTGGTGGTTGCGGCCTTGCGGGCATGGCTTGCAGTATCGGCGAACAGATCGATCACGACGCCGCGCAGCCAGCGATTGCCTTCGTCCTGTTGAACCCGTTCGTGCCAGAGCAGATGAATCGGCGCGGAAGGCAAGGCGATGGGCAGCGCGCACATGCTCAGCGAAAACAGCGGCGCCAGTTGCAGCGCAAGCCGTTCCGGCACGGTGGCGATCAGATCGGTGCGCTGAAGAATGTAGCCCACGCTCATGAAGTGCGGCACCGTTAGCCGTACCTGCCGCCGCACGCCGCGCCGTTTCAGCCACTCGTCCACCTGACCGTGACCCGTGCCGGCCGACACCACGACCAGATGCTCCGCCTCGCGCCAGGCGGCGAGCGTCATTGGCGCGTCGTCCAGCGGATGGCCTTGCCGGTACAGACACACATAACGCTGATCGAACAGGCGGCGCTGATAGAAACCACCTTTGAGTTGCGGCAGCAAACCGATCGCCAGATCGACGCGGCCATCGGCCATTTCGTTGCCCAGATTGACGCTGGTGTTGCGCACCGTATTGAGCGCGACGCCGGGCGCTTCGCGCGACAGTCGCTCAACCAGCGCAGGCAGGAACACGACTTCGCCGATATCGGTCATGCCGATCGTGATGGTCCGCGTTGCGCGCAGCGGATCGAAACCCGTCATGGGATTGAGTGCGGCGTGCAGCGTGGCGAGCGCCTGCGAAACTGGCTCGGCCAATCGCAATGCATACGGCGTGGGCACCACGCCGCCCGGCGCGCGCACGAATAGCGGATCGCCCAGCCGACGGCGCAGTTTGGCCAGTGCGTTACTCACGCCCGGCTGGCTCATGTTCATCTGCTCGGCGACGGTCGCCACGCGGCGCTCCTGCATCAGTCGCTGGAATAGCAGTAGCAGATTGAGGTCGATCTCGCTCAGCTCCATCCCGGTTTCCTCCCCTTCACACGGCCCCTTTTGCGTCACCGACGCTCATTCATTTGAGTGATGAAGACGATTCATTCCATCTTATTGAGCAATGAAAGTCCAGTGCTGAAAATACGGACACGGTTCGCGTTCCAGCAGGTCCGGGCCCATAAATCCAGTACAAGGAGACAATTCATCATGCAGATGGATATGAAGATTGCGATCGTCGGCGCAGGAATCGGCGGTCTGACGCTTGCGCTTGCGTTGCGCGAGCACGGTATCGACGCACGGCTTTACGAACAGACCGACGCGCTGCGCGAAGTCGGTGCGGCAGTCGCGCTGTCCGCCAACGCGACGCGCTTTTACGAGCGCATGGGCCTGCGCGCCGCGTTCGACAACGTCTGCGCCGAAGTGCCAGGCCTGGTCTATCGCGATGGACGCAGCGGCGAAGTCATCGGCCATCATCGCGGCGCGCCCAGCTATCGCGAGCAGTTCGGCGGCTCGTACTGGGGCGTCCATCGCGCCGATCTGCAAGCCATCCTGTCCACCGCAGTCGGCCTCGAACATATCAAGCTCGGCCATCGACTGATGGATCTCACGCAGCATCCGGACCGTGTGAGCCTGACATTCGAGAATGGCCAGCGTGTCGATGCCGATCTGGTGATCGGCGCGGACGGCGCGCGTTCGATCACGCGTCGCTGGATGCTGGGCTACGATGACGCGCTGTACTCGGGCTGTTCAGGTTTTCGCGGGGTGGTGCCGGCCGATCGCATGGCTCTTTTGCCCGATCCGGAAACCATCCAGTTCTGGGTGGGGCCGGGCGGCCATCTGCTGCACTATCCGATTGGCGATCAAGGCGACCAGAATTTCCTGCTGGTCGAACGGCATCCCTCGCCGTGGCCATCGCGCGACTGGGTGCTCCCCGCAAGCGAGGGTGAGCAGCTGCGCCTCTTCAAGGACTGGCACCCGGCTGTTGTGGAGATGATCACGGCGGTGCCGGTCAGCCAGCGCTGGGGCCTGTTCCATCGGCCGCCGCTTGGGCGCTGGAGCAAGGGCCGCGTGACGCTGATCGGCGACGCCGCGCACGCGCTCGTGCCACATCACGGGCAGGGCGCCAACCAGTCGATCGAAGATGCCGTGGTGCTGGCCGATCAACTCGCAAAAGCCGGCCCGCGCAACTGGCGCGAGGCGCAGGAGGCTTATGAACGTTTGCGCCGCGGCCGCACGCGCAAGGTCCAGTACGCGTCGATCACCACTGCGGACATGCTGCATCTGCCGGACGGACCCGCCGCGCAGGAGCGCAATCGCCGTCTGGGGACGCGCGAAAGCATGCTGCACCATCTGGACTGGATTCACGATTTCGACGCGTTGAAGGACGAGCCAGGCGAACGTCAGGGCGGCACCTGGCTTTGAATGCGCAGTGTTTGCGGCGCGTTTGCGCCGCGTTTGCGCGGCACATCCGGGCACATCCGGGCACGCGTCGACGGAGGGTTTGAACGCCCGCTCTCGGGGCCGCCGCCGACGTGACCTGCCTCACTGCGCTATACTCGCCCACATGAATACGAAACCGAACTCGCTGAATTTGCAGGGTTGGTGGCGCGCCTGAATCCGGCGGCCCGTTTTCTCACGCGTATCCCACGCAAATCGCAAACGTGATGCCGCCAGTCCTGGCGGCATTTTTGTTTCTGCGCGCTCAAGACTGGTGTCATCGATATTTTGAGGCTCCAGTTCATGACTCACGCAAACCGTCACACCATCCTGACCGGCGACCGCACGACCGGGCCGCTGCATCTTGGCCACTATATCGGCTCCTTGCGCGCCCGGGTTCAACTGCAGCACGAAGCCAACCAGTTTCTGCTGCTTGCGGATACCCAGGCATTGACCGATAACGTCGGGCGCCATCAGAAAGTCACGGCGAACGTCATTGAAGTCGCGCTGGATTATCTGGCCGTTGGCATCGATCCGGCGAAGTCCACCATTCTCATTCAGTCGCAGGTGCCGGAACTGGCGGAGCTGTCGCAATATTTGCTCAACCTGGTGACGGTTGCGCGGCTCGAACGCAATCCCACCATCAAGGAGGAAATCCGGCTGCGTGGGTTCGAACGCGATATTCCCGCAGGATTCCTGACTTATCCGGTCAGCCAGGCGGCGGACATTACGGCGTTCAAGGCAACGCAGGTGCCGGTGGGCGACGATCAGTTGCCGATGATCGAACAGACCAACGAACTGGTGCGCCGCTTCAATAACACCGTCGACCGGCCGGTGCTGGTCGAATGCGAGGCCGTGCTGTCGCAGGTTACCCGATTGCCCGGCATCGACGGCAAAGCCAAGATGAGTAAATCCCTTGGGAACGCAATTACGCTGGGCGCGACGCCCGACGAAATCACGAAAGCCGTGAACAACATGTATACCGATCCGCTCCATTTGCGAGTCAGCGATCCGGGTCGCGTGGAGGGCAACGTTGTCTTCGCGTTCCTCGATGCATTCGAGCCCGATGTGCAGAAAGTGGACGAGCTCAAGGCGCATTATCGTCGCGGAGGTCTGGGCGACAGCGTGGTCAAGCGGGTGCTCAACGAACGACTCCAGGCGCTCATCGAGCCGATTCGTACGCGTCGTGGCGAACTGAAGAAAGAGCCGGGAGAAGTGCTCGCGATCTTGCGTAGCGGTACGGAGCGCGCGCGGGAAGTGGCGGGGAAGACGCTTTCCGAGGTGAAAGGCGCGCTCGGTCTGAATTATTTCTAACGGGCGCTCGCAGTGCGTCGCGCGTTCGAACCCCTATCTGGACAGAACGTGCCGACGTCGAAACACGGTCACGTCTTTGTTCTTGTAAGTGACGGTGCGATCCGCCTGATAAGCCAATTTTGTGGCCAGTCTGATCGAGGCGGCGTTTTCGGGCGAGATGATGCAAACCGTTTCGCCGCCAGGCCAGCGCTCATCCGACCAGCGCAGCGCGGCCTCGACCGCTTCTGTCGCATAGCCTGATCGCTGCGATTGTCTGGCCAGCATCCAGCCTGTTTCGGGCGCGGCGTCAAAGTCTTCGCCGATACCGCGCATCAACCTGACGAAGCCAACTTCGCCCACAAAGTCGCCATTGCATTTGTTCGCGACAATCCAATGGCCGAAACCCATCGCGGCCCAATGGCCCAGACTGCGCAGGAGTCGCGCCCAGACGTCTTCCTGCGTGAGTGCCGCACCCGTCACGTGGCGCACGACTTCCACATCGGACCACATGCCGTAGAGCTGACGAAAGTCGCTCAGCTCGGGCGGGCGCATGACGAGACGTTCGGTTTCGATGATGGATCCGGAAGCAGACATATCGGGAGGCACGGATGATTGGATGAAGGCGTTGCGCTGGAAGCGTCAACCAGGCTGAAATCTGCACGATCGTCGTGTGCATCGACGCGCTCAGGCGATTGCGCCGCGGCTGCGCCGACGTCGGATCCTCAGGCGGAGGCGGGAGAGGGCGAGTTGGCGTCCACATACACCCACGCCGATACGCCCGATGCCAGCGTGACCCGGTCGCGACGGTATGCGGCCACTTCGTATTCGTCGGCCTGAGCGAGTTCTTCCGGCGTGATCGCGAACACCGCGCCGCTGACGCGATCCGCGGGATTGCCGGTCCAGGCGACCACCGGGTGATGCGTCTTGCCGCTCGTCGCGACGACCTGCGGATCCTCGATCTTCAGCATCGTGAGCGAGAAACCGGGCATGTCGTCGGTCTGGCCGTCGAGCTTGCGGCCGAAGGTGGCGATCTGCACCTGTTCGAGCTGCAACGTGCCGTAGGAGAAAAGGCGTTCGGAGAATGTCGGATCGATGGTCATGGTGTTCGAGGGTGCAGGGAATTGACGTGAGGAGACGTAAGGAGGGCGCGGACACGACGCGAAGTGGAACGCGAAGCGCCAGATCATTCGTCATTATAGGGAGCGTTGCGGGCGAGCGTCGACGCAATGGCAACCGATAGAATGCCTTGCAAGACCCTGAAATCAATGGAGACCCGCTTTCATGAACGCCCCGCATCACAGCCTCGACATCGTTCCCGACGCGCAACGCGAACACCACGTTCCGCACAATGTCATGGCCCGTCTGCCCGCACAGGGCGTAACGGTCTTCACGGTGGCCGACGACGCGTCCGATACCGCGCAATTCAGCGAGCGCTATGGCTTTGGCCTCGAAGACTGCGCGAACACACTGGTGCTGCGCTACAAGCGCGACGGCGCGGAGCATCATGCGGCGGTGGTGACGCTCGGATCGCGCCGCCTCGACGTCAATGGCGCGGTCAAGGCGCGGCTGGGCGCGCAACGTCTGTCCTTCGCGAAGCGCGAGCAGGCGGTCGAACTCACGGGCATGGAGTTTGGCGGCATCACGGCGTTTGGCGTGCCATCCGACTGGGTCGTGCTGGTCGATGCCGCCGTGATGGCGCGCGAGCGTATCGTCATGGGCGCGGGCGTGCGGGCCACCAAGTTGCTGCTCGCGCCCGCGCTGCTGGAGCATTTGCCCAACGTCGATATCGCGCCGCTCGTTTTCGACGAAGACGCCGGCGGCGAGGCTTCCTGAGCAATCAGGCGGTTCCAGCGGAGGCATCGGATAAAGGGTGAGATCCGGGTAACGGTCGCGGCGGCGCAGATTTGTATCGCTGTGTATCCGCAGGGCGGTGAGACAAGAACGCATGCGTAGCGGCGGGTTGGCGCAAACATGCCGGATACGTTGGGGGCGTCAAATACCTCCATGCCAGCCAGCGACGCAACGCTTCCGCGAAACGCCGCAACTGGTAACGGCGCAGCGCCCGCCATACCGGCTGGTACGCGCAGAACCTCACTCTCACTCGAAGGTGCCCATCATGAAGCTCGTCCAGTCGCTCATCGTTGCCGTTGCCATGGTTGCCCCGGTTGCCGCGTTCGCACAGTCCAGCCAGCCGCTCACGCGTGCCCAGGTGCAGGCCGAACTCGCTCAACTGGAACAGGCTGGCTACAACCCCGCGAGCAACGACCTGAACTATCCGCAGGATATTCAGGCTGCGGAAGCGAAAGTGCAGGCGCAGAACGCGGCTTCGGGTTATGGCGGCGTGGCGAACGGGTCTTCGGCTTCGGGTTCGGTGTCGTCAGGCGCTTTCGCTCAATCGCAGGATGACACGCCCGGACTCGGCCCGATCTTCGCGCATCCTTGAGCGACGCTGTGCTCTCCAGCTGCGCTCCCCAGTTGTGCTCTTCAACTGCGCGCTCAGTCCGTTCGCAGCGCGCGCCGCGCCACGCGTTCGATGGCATCGACGATGGCTTGCGGCGCGTCGCGCTGCACGAAGTGCTCGCTGTGCGGCACGCGAATGAGTTCGGCGCGCGACGATAAGCCCAGAAAGCTCGCCTGCATCGCTTCCCATTGATGCTGCAAGTCGGCGCGCCGCCGCTCGTCGAAGAAGGGCGAGTGCGCGAACGAATCGGCGATGAGCACCGCGAGGGGGAGATCGCCCAATGTGCCGATCGTCCGCGCCGCGCGAAAGCTCGCGGGAAAGTCGATGCCTTCGGGCGTCGTGCGCGCCTCGCGCCAACCGTCACGCCAGAGTGCGCGCATGGTGGTAAGCGCGGCGGAATCATCCGGCGCGGGCGCGACGAACGCCGGGCCGAATGCGTCGAACTGATCTTCGTGCATGGCCTCGACGAGCACGAGGCCGCAGGTCTGCGCACGAAAGCGCCGGGCGAACAACCGCATCAGCAACCCGCCGTACGAATGGCCGACCAGCAGCCAGGGCGCGGGCATGTGGGCGGCGTGGAGCAGCCTCGCAAGATCGTCGGTCATTGCGATCGCGTCGCGTGGCCCATCGACGCGATCGCTTGCGCCGCGTCCCGCGCGGTCATAGCGGAATACGCGAAACCGGTTTTCGATGGCGGCCTGCACGGGCTGCCATTCGGCGCTCTCGGCGCCCAGACCCGTCTCCAGCACGACAGTCGGCGCGCCGCTGCCCGACGACCACCAGGCAAGACGCCTGCCATCGATATCGGCGAAATGCGCAGGGGCAGCGGACGGGAGGGATTTTGAGGACATGGCGCGCGAGACCCCGGCGAAGGCGACAGGGCCACTATAACCGCGTAGCCCGGCGCCAGCCCTCGGCCTCGCGCGCAGCGCTTACAGCGCACGCAGCCCTTCGATATCGACGATGCGGATCAGCTTGCCCTGCGCGTCGATCAGATTGCGCTTCTGGAAGCGCGACAGAATGCGGCTCACGGTTTCGAGCGTGATGCCCAGATAGCTGCCCATATCCTCGCGCGACATTCGCAGATGGAATTCGGCGTGCGAATAGCCGCGCTGCCAGTTGCGCTCCGATACATCGAGCAGGAAATTCGCCACGCGCTCTTCGGCGGAGAGCGAGCCCAGCACCATCATCTGCGCGGCTTCGCGGTTGAACTGGTCGCCCATCAGGCGGTGCAGGCGGTCCTGCATCGTCACGGTTTCGCGGCACAGATTCTTGAGCGCGGCGTAGGGCAAGGTGCAGATCGAGCTGTCTTCCAGCGCGATCGCGCTGAATGCATGCGTGTCATTGGCGATGCCGTCGAGGCCGAGCGCTTCGCCCGCCAGTTGCAGTCCGGTGATCTGTTCGCGGCCGTCGCGATGGACGATGAGCGTCTTGAGCGAACCGGACCGCACGGCGTAGAGGTTGTCGAAGTGATCGCCCGCGCGGTAGAGCGCTTCGCCGCGGCGCACCTTGCGCACGCTGCAGATCAGGGCTTCGAGTTTGGGGACTTCGTCGGAGGCGAGTCCTTGCGGCATGCACAGATGGCGCATGGCGCAGGCGGAGCAGCGTGCCGCCGTCTGGCGCGCCGGCGCGGGTGCAGGCGCGAGGCTGGCCGGGTTGATCTGACGGACTGCGACTGGGGATACCGCGGTAGGCGACAGCATCGAAACACTCCTCTGATCGGTTCCGGAATATTGTCCCCTTACAGAGTAAGGTTAAATAGGCGTCAAAATGACGCGCCTGAGCGACGATCTTATTGGAGCCTTGTCAGGCGGCGCTTTGCGAGAGCGTGCTAGCGCCGCCTTGCATCGAAAACAACATCCATCGTGCATCGATAAAACGACGCGGCACGGTCATGCCGCTTCCGGCCAGGGCAGATCCGGCGAGGCCCAGTCCAGTTCGACCGCAATCAGTACCTGCTGATTGCTCACGTCGATTGCGATCGAGGCGATCACGCACAGGCAGCCTGTCAGCGGCGAGAGCATCGGGCCGGAGTAGACCGCCTGACCGTTCTTGCGCGTCGCCTTCCAGAAGAATGCGCGATGATCCCAGCGCCCGCCCGCTGCGTCGCTGCCATTGTGCAGGCTCAGGGGCGGGTCGGTGCGCGCCGCGCCACGCGCTTCGAACAGCGTCGGCCGCCCCGTGGGACCTAGTGCGAAGGCGCGCACGCATTGCCGCCCGGCCAGCAGTTTCGCGAGCGATTCGGCGTAGGGCACGCCCGCCTGCACCTGATGGCTGGCCTCGGCGAGATCGGCGAGCCACGGCCGGATCGCGCAATCGAAGCGGCTCATGCGTACCGCGCGGGCTTCGGCAGCCAGATCGAAAGCGTGGTCGATGCGCGTGGGCGTGGTGCTGGCGGGCGCCAGCGAGGCGTTGGGCCGTCCCAGCAGGAAGCCCTGAGCGATATCGACCTTGGCTTCGACGGCCAGCACGAGTTCCTCGGTCGTTTCGACACCCTCGACCACCACGACGATGTCCGACTGATGCAGCAGCGTGACCAGGTCGCGCAGCAAAGGGCGGCCCGAGCGGCGGTTGCGCGCGCGGATCAGTTCGCCGTCGAGCTTCACGAGATCGGGCTGGATGCGCAGCAGGCGGTCGAGATTCGAATAGCGCGCGCCGAAGTCGTCCACCGCGATCAGGAAGCCGCAGTCGCGATAGCGGTTGGCGGCCAGCGAAAGCGCGTCCGGTCCCGCGTCGTCGGATTCGAGCAGTTCCAGCACGATGTCGCCGGGCGCGAGACCCGCCGCGTCGACCATGCTGGCGAGCTCCGCTTCGTAGCCGGAGCGAATGAACGTGGACGGCAGGATGTTGAGGAACAGGCGCGCGCCTTCAGGCATGCGTCCCGCCGCGCTTTGCAGATGGCAGCGATGCGCGAGCACGTCCAGCTCGCCCAGTTCGACCGCCGATAACCCGCCGAACAGCACCATCGGCGTCACCAGCGCACCGTGTTCGTCTTCGCCGCGCAGCAGCGCTTCGATGCCGATGAGCTTTTCGCGCGGCAGACTCCATAGCGGCTGGAAATGCGAAACCAGCGTGACATCGCGCCAGCGCAGACGCGGCATGGTTGCGGGCGCAACCGTTTGTTGGAGCGCATCGTTGGCCGCCGTGTTGCGCACCGCCACCAGCGATGCGCCGCGCTCGAACGCCACCTGATTGCGTCCGGCCTGCTTGGCGCGGAACAGTGCTTCGTCGGCGCGTTCGAGCAGCGCTGCGAGATCGTCGCCGTGATGGCCAGCGTCGCTGCCTTCGCCCTGCATGCGCGCCACGCCGATGCTCACGGTCACGAAGCCATCGGGCCGCTCGATCTGCGAAATTGCATGGCGCAGCGATTGGGCCAGGCCGGCGACAGGCGTGGGCGGTTGTTCCTCTACCAGCACGACGAATTCCTCGCCGCCCATGCGCGCGACCAGCGCGCCCTCGGGCGCGTGCTGCACGATCGCATCGGCCACGTTCTGCAGCGCCTTGTCGCCCGCGCCATGGCCAAATTGCTCATTGATCGATTTGAACTGGTCGATATCGACGAACAGCAGGGCGATTGCACGGCCCGTCTTGCGGCGCGTGGCGATAAAGCGCGTGGCGTCGTCGAGAAAGGCGCGGCGGTTCATCACGCCGGTCAGCGCATCGGTGGCGGCGAGCGACGTGAGCGCTTCCTCCAGCTTGAAATGGCGATAGCGAAAGTGATAGAAGCCGAAGTGAAACACCACGGCCGTGGTGAACGCGATGAACACCCACACGCCGAAGATCGCAAGCTGCGCCACATCGTGCGGCAGGCTCAGCACGAAGGGCAGCGTCGAGGCGTAATAGCACGCACTGCCCAGCAGGAAATGGCGCGGCGTGAGCCACAGCGGCGCGGCGCAGAGCGTGATCGCCACCACGGCGGGCGTCATCCAGACAAGCGGATCGCCGGTGTCGCGCGCGAGTGCGTTGGCGGCGAGCTGCATGATGACCACGTAGGCCGCGCCGATCATGCCGAATTCCGCCGTCGAGCGCGAACGCGGAATGGCAAGCACCAGCAGCACGAGTCCGAGGCCCGCCAGCACGGCGATCCAGAACGGAAAGGGCGCGGCGACCAGTTGGGCGCGCGCCGCCGCGAACAACGCATAAGCCCCGATCGACAGCGCCATGGTGACGAACGAAAGCGGGCGCTGATGCTGAAGCGAGCGCGCGTGAAATCGATTTCGTTCGGCCGCGTTGGTCGGTAGCGGAAAGACGGAAGACCCCATGACTCGCACTCCGGCGATTTGTCGGACAAAAAAGGAGGGCCCAGTATAGCCGCCGGGGATGTTTTGCGGATATGCACGCCAAAACGAGCGTGGCGAGATGCGCAGGCGCGTGCGGGAGCGGCGCCCCGGATTTGCCGGAATAGCTGTATAAAATAGGCCCGATCTCAACCTGGGCCCATGCGCATGCAACTACTCGACCATGTCTCGATTGGCGTACCCGACCTCGCCGCGGCGCGCCCGTTTTATGACGCAATCATGACAGCGCTCGGCGCGCGCAAGGTCTATGACCGCGAAACGGCGCTGGGTTATGGCGAACGTTGCGATGCCAACGACAGCGCATCGACCTGCCTTGCCGTTTATCTGGACCCGGGCGAGATCGCGGAAAACAAGCGCCATTGGTGCTTCAAGGCGGCGACGCGCGCCCAGGTGGAGGCGTTCTTTAGCGCCGGACTGGCGGCAGGCGGTCGCTCCGATGGCGAGCCGGGCCTGCGCGAGCACTATCACCGCGACTACTACGCGGCTTTTCTGATCGACCCGGCGGGCAATCGCGTCGAGGCCGTCTGCCACGCCGCGCAGGCCTAACCGGCGCGGCGCTCCCACGGCGCGTCGCGCCCGCTGCGCGCGAAATGAGCCAGGCGCTCCTGCGCCTTGAGCACGGTAAACACCGGCGCGCGCCGCAATTGCTGTTCATGCAGATCGAGCAGCCAGACGGCGAGCGACTTGTCGTCCTCACGCAGCGCGTAGAGATCGAGATCGGTATCGTGCGCCGTATTGCCGATCATTCGTTCGATATCCTTAAAGTCGGTGTGATCGGCGTGACAGACACCCGCATCGCATAAAAACCACGTGAGATAGGCGGTTTCGATCAACACAGCCAACTGGTGGCCGTTGCCTTTGCCGGCCAGCAGCGCCGCGAGCGCAAGGTGAATACGCAGCACGCGATCCTGAACCGACGCGGGTGAACCGGGTAACAACATCGACTTGCTGAGGGGTTTCTTGCCGTACATGGTGCCGTTCAGTCGATGTCACTTCGTGACGTACCACAGGGCGCTGGGCGCTGCGTTGCCGGTGGTGGCCGGTTTGGCCGGCGCGGTGGGCGACGACGGCTTCGCGCCGGGTATCTGCGCAACGGGCCACGTGGCGCCCGGGGCGGCGGTTTGTGCGGCTTTATCGGCGGCAGCGGTGGTGGCAGTTGTAGCAGTGGTAGTGGCAGCGGGCGTGGGCGGAACCTGGGCCTGAGCTTGAGTCTGAACTTGAGCTTGAACCTGCGCGCCCTGGCGCGGCACCGAGAGATACCAGAGCGCGTCGGTCGAAGGCGTCGATGCCGTGGATGACGCCCCGCGCGCGCTGGCAACCTTCTCCTTTGCAGGAGGCAACACGCTGCCGCCAGGCGCAGCAGCGGTCTGCGCGCCAGCAGGCGCAGCGCGACCGGCATCGCCATTGGCGGTCTTCTGCGCGCGCGCCTCGGTCGTGCCGATCTGGAAAATCAGCGTGCGCTCCAGCGACGAAATCACGGCATAAGGCGGCTGCGCCTCCCAGCGCAACAGCACCCGGCCGCGCGGCGTATCCGCGAAGATCGCGGGCGGGCGCTTCATGTCGCTGAACTGCACATAGACCTTCGCGCCGTCGTCGAAGACCTGTACGGGCTTCACGTCGTCCGCGCCCGTGACCGTCCAGCCGAAGCTATACGCGCCGGGCGCCGCGCCCTGGGCGATCGCCTGCGAGGCCGGCAAGGCGGCCGGAGCCGATTGCGCGGTGCGCGGCGCGTTCATGCGGACCTGGGTGACCTCGAGATTCGAAAACGGGTTGTAGCCGCCTGCGGGCGGCGTGTAAGAGGGCGGGAGGATAGGCATGGGCGAGTCCGGCGAACTGGTGATGGATTGCGCGGTGGCGTAGACCTTTTGCGCGTAGGCGAGCCGCTTGTCGGGCGACGCGGCGTTATACGCTCCGATCGCATTCCATGTCGGGCCGAACTGACGGATGTTTTCCGCCAGAATCCAGGCCGCGACGTAGGCATTGGTGCAGGGGTCGTAGAGACTCTGTTCGGTGATGCCCACCTGCGCGAGGCGCGGCAGCCACGAACTGTTGATCTGCATCAGGCCGATATCGACCGTGCCGTTGCTGTTGCGGTTGACGACATTGGTCTGGGTGCCTGACTCCACCTGCGCGATGGCGCGCATGAGGCTCACGTTGACGTGCTGGAACGCGGCCGCGTCGTCGATGCAATCGGCGAGGGCGAGTCCGGGCGTGGCGCCCAGCAGCGCGGCGAGCGCGATGAACTGAGGCGGGATAGGGCGTAGCAAGGGCGTGGTCGGGCACTGCATGATTGGTCTGGTCTATGCGTGATATTTCGCCGTGCGACGGCGATCGTTTTTCTTGTCGGTGACATTCCCCGGTCATGGTGGATTTAAATCGCGCCGCTCTTTCAATGAGCTGGCGGCGAATCGACGGCACACTGCGCTTTCGTCATTTTTGCCGGTTTGCCGTCGGCAGGTATTTTATGCTGATGCTGTTGTTCTCACGCGGCGTTAATTCGCGCGGTGCGGTATTTTAATTTGAATTCACCGAATGATGATAGATGGTGAAGTGAATAATATCGCTGATGGGTTTTTTATTGAGGGGGACGGCGGCTTGTGCGGCGCGAGCCTTGATCTGGCGCGGCTCGGCGAGTATCGACGTGCTCCGGTAAAAAGTCCCGTCATATGCCGTGTGCATTGCTTTAAGGGAAATTTTTTCGTGCAAAGTGTTCGCATGCGCCTGAAGATCTTTAAATTAATCAAGATTCATATGGCGGATATATAAAAAGTTCACGGTGAATTTCGTCATAAACGAAAGCATTTGCAGAAGCGCCCTTCAAGGCTCTCAATATCGCCATTCCGGCCGCGGATCGGATTCACCTGGTGGCTCTCATGCAGGCACAAGCGGAAACCCGCTGCCGATCATCACGGCCGCTCACCAGCCACCCCGATTGCACGCATCCAGGCAATCTGGTCGGGTTTGCAGAGATATTGTTAGTCTTGTAATAAATCCGGCGTTATACTCGCGCGGGCTCGCGCTCAAGGCGCGGGCGGTGCGTGCTCCTTTATCCGGGAGCGCCGGGCGATCACCGGTTTGCGCAGATATTAAATACAGACCGGATTGCCACGGTGGGGAAGAAGTCGCTGCGCTCAATGCGCGGACGCCGGCAATCGATGCAGTTGGCATAGTCATGAAATTTCAAACCGGCAACACACTGGCGATCGCCTTACCGCCGCCAATCGGGGATAGCCTTATCGGCATGGTCCTCGTGAACAACCTCGTGCGCAACGGTTACCGGCCCGTGGTTTTCGGCTGGGTCGCGCAGGAGTTGAAGGACTGGTTTCCCGCTGTCGAGGTGGGCCGCGTGGACGACCATCTGGGCGCCTTCGACACGGTCATCGAACTGAGGCCAACGGACTTTGGCAAATCGCTGAGCCGCGACGGCCAGACCCAGGTGCTGGCCGATCTGCCGGAATACAGCGGCTCGAAGCATATGGTCGACCGTGTCGTCGACATCGCGGGCAAGCTCTTCGAGTTGCAGGACGTCACGCGTTCGAACGGCATGGTGGTTCCGCCGGGTTGCCAGCGCAATCGCCATCCGAATCGGGTGGTGATTCACCCTACGGGGAGTCACCCCGAAAAAATGTGGAGCCGGCACAAGTTTCTCGCGCTTTCGCGCGCGCTCTCCCGTCTGCATCTGCGCTCCAGTTTCCTGGTTGCACCGAACGAATATAACGCGTGGCGCGACGCCAGCGCGGCGGGCTTCGACGTGCATGCACTGAACGATCTCGACGAAGTGGCGCGCTGGATCGCTGAATCGGGCTGGTTCATCGGCAACGATTCGGGGCTGGGGCATATTGCTTCGGCGATTGGCGTACCCACGCTGACGCTCTTCATGCGCCGCGGCCTCGCGCGCTCGTGGCGTCCAGGCTGGGGACCAGGCGACATCGTGTTGCCGCCCAATGTGATTCCGTTCGGGGCGCTCAAGGAACGGTTGTGGAAGCAACTGCTTTCCGTTAGCCGCGTGATGTCCAGTTTTCACGCTTTACGCACCACAAGCACTTCGAACACCTCGGTTCTTCCCCGCTAGAAAAGTACATGTTTTTATCTCCTGTAGTTTGCTGGTTTGTTGCACTCCTGCTGTTGCTTGCTCCCGCGGTAAATCTGATCTGGCAAGGTGGCACCGGTTATTGTTTCTTCGCGCTACTGGCGCTGGCGCTGTTTTCCGCTTTCAGCACACGGCGGCCCGCCGGTTACTTCGCGGGCCTGAAGCGCTACCCGTGGTATGTCGCCGGAATGGGCGCATTTCTGGTCGCCATTGTCATCCAGCAAGTGGTCCATGGCTGGTGGATGCCGCGCCAGTTCGACGCGATTTCCCGCTTCGCGCTGGCGATCCCCGTGTTTCTGCTGTTGCGTCAGCTGCCGTCGCGCTACTTCCCCGCAATCGGCTGGGGATGCGCCGCCGGTGCGCTCATCATCGGCGCGATTGCGCTCGCGCAGCGCCCGTCGGGCGGATGGACGGATGTGGATCGGCTCAACAACTACTACACGAATGCGATTCCCTTCGGCGATACGTCGCTGCTGCTGGCGTTCCTTTCGATTTTCACGCTGGGATGGGACGAGCGCTGTAAAAAGGCGTCGCGGGTGCTCAAGCTGGCTGCGCTTCTGGCAGGCGGCTTTGCGTCCTATTCGTCGGGTACGCGCGGTGGCTGGGTCGCTGTTCCCGTATTTCTCTTCATGCTGGGCGTGCAGTACGGCGTGTTCGCCACGCGCAGGCGCATCATGCTGGCCACGCTGACGGCCGCCATTTGCGTGGGCGGCCTGCTGGCGACGTCGCGCATCCAGCAACGCATCGCCGATTGTGTCAGTGACCTCACGCTCTTCTCGCAAGGCAAGACCGATAGTTCGACGGGAATCCGCCTGGAGTTGTGGAAGGGCGCTACGCGCCTTTTCGTGACGCATCCTGTCTATGGCATCGGCAAGGGCAAGCTGGAGGATTCGTACAACGCGCTGGCCGATCAGAACTATATTCCGCGACAGTTCGTCAACGAGCGCGCGCACAGCGACTTCTTTTCCACCATTGCGGAAAGTGGCTCGATCGGCGTGCTTTGCCTGCTGACGTTCTATTACGGTTCGGCCGTCTATTTCTGGCGCAAGCGGCGCGCGGCCGATGCGTTCGTCCGCACAGCCGCATGGTCCGGACTGGCCGTTGCCTTCAGCACGATGATCTTTGGGCTGACCATCGACGTGCTCGTGCCTGTCATGGTCACGACGCTGGTTGCCCTGCTTGTCGCCGTACTACTCGCAGCGATCGACGCACGCGAGCGAGAAATAAATGAAAAGGCCGCAAAGCGGCCAGCATCGGGGAATGAAGTTGCAATCGAACAGCTCTCAAACGCTCAAGTACCGGGCCAACCCGGCTGATCGTCAGCAAGCCGGCTTGCCGCCCTTGCAAGCCGGTGGAATCGGTCCGGGCGCGCAGGCGGGTGACGTGCAGCATCAGGTTCGGATCGACGATGTGATCGTGCAGGTGGTGCGGCTGGGCCGCACCTTCGATTGCAGTTTTGCCGTGAACGTGTATGACGCGGCAAGCCGCACGATCCGCGCGCAGCGCACCTATACGCCGTTGCAGGGCGAAGCCTGGTTGCTGGGCACGGCGCGCGACGGCAGGGGGCGTCTTCTGCTGCGCTTCATGCAGGGCAGCCACGAGCCCGAAGAAGTGATTCTGCGCATCGACTACCGACGCTTTTCGATCCCGCTGCTTTGGCCGCGCTTGCGCTTCGTCAGGATGGCGCTTGCGTCGCTCGATCCGGCGCTGGCGTGGTCGCTCGATGCCGCGGGGCGTTAAGCACGGAAAGCTCACCCGGCGGTTGCGCCGGGCGACGACCCTGGCCGCCCCAGCCGCGCAACGCCCCAATCCCCAGCGAGCGCCGCATGAGGTTCACCGTCTTTGCCGACAACCCCACGCGTTTGGCGACCTCGAAGTCCGATATCCTGCCGAGCAGCGCAATTTCCTCCGCCGTCCACGTATGTTTGACAGGCGCAATGCCTAGCTCCGTACGCTTCTTGTACACCGTCGTGTTGCTGCAGCCGATCCGTTCGGCCACGACGGCGTCGCTTACCGTTCCCAGCATCGCAATCTGTTCGTCGGTCCATTGGCGGCGCGCGCGCATGGCGGGCAGGCCGCGCTTGACGCGTGCGTAGCGCACGGTGTTGTAGCTCTTGCCGAAGCGCCAGGCCAGTTCCAGGTCGGGCACGATGCCGAGCAGCGCAAGACCCTCCTCATGCCAGTTGCCGGCAGCTGGATTGCCCTGGTTGCCCTGGTGGTCGTGGCCCGGCGGGTTCGCTGCGATGCCTGGCGTGTGCCAGTTGCGTGACCTGTCACGCTGCCCCTTGCCGCCGCGATCGGCCACTGCCGGAAGTCCCAGTTTGCGGCGCTGCAGGCGTACCGACACGGTAGAGAGCCCAATGCGCCGGGCGACCCGCGCATCGGGCAGTTTGCCGAGCAGTTGCAGTTCCTCGGCGCTCCAGTGATGCCGCGCGCTGCCGATTCCGAGCCGCCGCCGCTTCTTGTTCACCACCGTTTCGGACAGATCCAGCTGCCGCGCGACCCTGGCGTCGGACATCGTGCCGAGCAGCGCGATCTGGTCGTCGGTCCAGGCGTGCACGGTCTTGCAACTGGCTATGCCGCGGGCGAGCCGCGCGCGCTGGATCACGCCGGTGCTCACGCCCACCTGCCTCGCCAGCGACGCATCGCTTTGCCTGCCCAGCAGCGCGAGTATTGCTTCGCTGAGTTCGATGGCGCGGGTCCTGGGCGCGATGCCGAGTTTCTGCCGCATGGCGCCGACCGTTTGCGGCACGATGCCAAAGCGCTGGGCCGCTTCGGTGTCGGTAATCGTGCCGAGCAGGGCGATTTTCTCGCGGGTCCAGCGATGGCCGATCGCGCCGCGTGTGCGCGCGGATTCAATGCCGAGTTGTCGCCGCTTGGCGCTGACGGTGGGCAAGGAGGCGCCGGTGATTTTTGCGACCTTCGAATCGGTCATGGTGCCGAGGAGCGCGACGATTTCGGGCGGCCATTCATAGCGCGGCGGGCGGCCCCGGCCGTCGCGGCGGCAGGGTGGGCGCAACGTGGTGGGCGCCACGCTGGACGCGGCTTCGGCCGTCGGGCGGCGAGCCGGCGTTTGAATGCCGGGTGGCGGACTGCAAGGGTTGCGAGGCGTCGAGTCGCTGAGCAAGGGAAAAATGGGCATTTAGTTGGTCATCCTGATGAATGGAATGAGGCGACGCGCCGAGGGTGGTCGACGTGTCGATCATGCGTGTCGCCTCACGCGATGAATTCACACAGGGGACTCACGCTAGCTGGAGCGTGGCGCCGCCGGTTTCGCTAGATTGAGCTAAATGTCGCTTTTGAAATACGCGAAAAATCCGAATTTCGGCGTTCAGCCGGGGCGAGCGGCTCCAGACGGCAGCGATTTCACCATCGATTGACATTCGACAACTCGTCACGGCCGCAGATACGCGCTTTGCCGCACGTTCGCGGAGCAGAACACGCGGAATTCGACCGGTTCGTCGGCGCTGGCGCGCTCGACGATGCCGCAGGCGTGCAGCGCATGCTGAAGCGCGGACATCACCTGGCCGTCCGGGTCCTGATCGATGACGATGTCCATGATGCCGGCGTCGATGTACTGCCGGTGCGCGTCGAACATCTCGTGACCGACCCAGACGACCTCGCCCGCCAGTCCCGCCTTGCGCAGGGCGGCTTCGACGCCCGCCGAGCCGTAACCCGTGTTGTAGATGCCGGCGAGCTTGCCGCGCCGGATCGCCTCGTTCATGGCGCGATAGCAGTGCGCGTCCTGATCGAGCGATTCGACGGGCGAGACGTCGCAAACCAGATGATCGAAGTGGGCGGCGATCTCCGTGCGGCAGCCTTCGATGCGGTCAGTGTGCGCGCGGTAGTCGAGTCGCGCGGGCAACAGCAGCACGCGGCCGGGTTGCGCGAAGCGGCCCAGAAAATAGCCGGCGGTGCGGCCCGCGCGCAGGTTGTCGATGCCCGCGTAATGCAGACGGTCGATTCCGCCGATATCGGTGACCATCGTGATCACCGCCTCGCCGCGCGCGATGGCCGCGGCGAGCGCGGCGCGCACCTCGGGCGTGTCCTGGGCCGTGACGATCAGCGCCGCGCGCCGGTGGCGCGAGCGGCCCGCATGCGCGATGGAGGCGGGCAGGCGCGCTTCGTCGGCGGCGGACAGCATGGTGCGATGGACGATCACGCGCCGGTCGAGCATTTGCGCCGAGCGTTGCAGCGCTTCGCGCAGGCGGCTGAAAAATGGCGATTCGCTGCCCGGCACCATCACGTCGATGTGCACGAGGCCGTGCTGGGTGTCCGGCAGCAGGCGCGGCACCGCAAGCTGCTTTGCGGCGGCGATCACCCGTTCGCGCGCCTGCGCCGACACGCTGCCGCGCTCATTGAGCACGCGGTCGACTGTGGTGGGGCTTACGCCCGCGAGTTCGGCGATCTCGACAAAGCGCGCGGTGCGCTTGCGCCAGCGCGGCGGCGTTTCCTGGGTCACGGTGTCTCCGGTTCGACAGGCCAGTCGCCATGGTGAAAGAATGACGAAATTTCGTCAATTTTCCCGTTGAGGCCGATGCGTCCCTGGCCTATGTTCATGACATGTGTTCCGCGCAAAACGCGCCCGCATCGAACGGGAGCCGAGCCGGAACCGCCTCGAACAAGGAGACAACAGTGGCGCAAACCGACCCTACCCAGAGCGACGCGCACGGCCCGCGCGATGCCTACCGGCTGATCGGCGGTGCGGGCGAGCGCGCCCGCGCGGCGGGCCTCGTCAATGCCGACTGGTACAAATGCGCGGTCGCGCGCCCCGTGATGAAGCGATTGATGCAGCGCAGCGACGCGCGCGCGATCCGCGACACGCTGCTCTGGTACGCGGCGATTGTCCTGAGTGGAGCGCTGACGGGCTACGCCTGGCATGCCCATTCGCTTTGGGCGATTGCGGCCTTCTTCGTCTACGGCACGCTCTATTGCAGCCCGGCGGATTCGCGCTGGCACGAGTCGGGCCACGGCACGGCGTTCAAGACGCGCTGGATGAACGATGTGCTTTACCAGATCGCGTCGTTCCAGGTGTTCCGGCGCGCGACGGTCTGGCGCTGGAGCCACGCGCGCCACCATACCGACACGCTGGTGGTGGGCCGCGATCCGGAAATCGGCGCGCCGCGTCCTACCGACTGGCTCGGCATCGCGCTCAACATTTTTGCGATCAAACACGTCTCTCACGAACTGCCCAGGATGGTGAGCGCGGCGTTCGGCAAGGTGGGTGCGGAAGAGGAGACCTTTATCCCCGCTTCCGAATGGCCGAAGGTGGTGCGCGAGGCGCGCATTTCGCTTGGCATTTACGCGCTGGTGCTGGCCGCGTGCATCGGCTTTCACTCGATTTTGCCGCTGCTTTATATCGGCCTGCCCAGCCTTTACGGCGCGTGGCTCTATCTTTACTTCGGCCTTACGCAGCATGCGGGCATGCCGGAAAACGTGCTCGATCATCGCCGCAATTGCCGCACGGTGCGCATGAACCCGCTGTTCCGCTTTCTTTACTGGAACATGAACTATCACGTCGAACACCATATGTTCCCGATGGTGCCGTTCCATGCGCTGCCCGAACTGCACGAAGTCGTGAAGGCCGATATGCCGCCACCCTATCGCAGCACGATCGCCGCCTATGCGGAGATCATCCCGGCGCTAGTGCGCCAGACCCGCGATCCTTCCTATGCCGTCGCGCGCCCGATTCCGGATGCCGCGCAGGCCTGATCGATCAGCATGCCGAATCAAATAAAACGGGAGACAGACATGACGCAGTGGATCGACGCCGCGGCACTGGACGATATCGACGACGAGGACGTGATGCGCTTCGATCACGCGGGCAAGACCTTCGCGATTTATCGCGTGGGCGGCGATGTCTATGCCAGCGATGGTCTGTGCACGCATGAACAGGTGCATCTGAGCGACGGGCTGGTGATGGGGCATGTGATCGAGTGTCCGAAACATAACGGCCGCTTCGACGTGCGCGACGGCAAGCCGCTGTGCGCGCCGGTGTGCGAAAAACTCAAGACGTGGCCCGCGAAGGTCGAGGGCGGTCGCATTCTGATCGAGGTCTGAGCAATGAACGCCGATCGAGTCATGGCTATTGTCGGCGCCGGCCACGCGGGCGGCATGGCGGCGCAGACGCTGCGCGAAGCAGGATGGGCGGGCGGCATCGCGATGATAGGCGCGGAACCGCATTTGCCCTACGAGCGGCCGCCGCTTTCCAAAGGACTGCTGACTGGCGAGCGCGACGCGCAGCAATGCCAGTTGCGCGCCCGCGATGCCTGGCATGCCGACAACATCGAACATATCGTCGGCGCGGTGCAGGCGATCGATGCGCAGGCGCGCACGCTGCAACTCGCCGACGGCCGAAGCTTCGCGTATGAAGCGCTTTTGCTGGCGACGGGCGGCCATTTGCGCAGGTTGTCGATTCCCGGCGCGCAACTCGACGGTGTATTCGGCCTGCGAACGCTCGACGATGCCGCGACACTTGCGCCGAGGTTGAGCGCCGGCGCGCGCGTGCTGGTGATTGGCGGCGGCTTTATCGGGCTGGAAGTGGCGGCGTCCGCGCGCTCGCGGGGATGCGAGGTATGCGTGGTGGAGGGCGCGGCGCGTTTGCTGGGCCGGTGCGTGCCGGCGGCCATCGGCGCACATGTGCATGCGCTGCACGAGCGCAACGGCGTGCGCGTGGTACTGAACGCATCCGCACGCGCAATCGCCCAGCGTGATGACGGCGCGTTGGCCGTTACGCTCGATACGGGCGACGTGCTGGACGCGGATACGGTTGTGGTCGGTATCGGCATCGAACCGGCCGATGAACTGGCGCGCGCGACGGGGCTGGAAACGGGAAAGGACGCGGCGCGTGGCATCGTCGTAAGCGAGACCTTGCAGACTTCGGCAAGCGGCATTTACGCGGCCGGCGACGTTGCACTTTTTCCCAGCCGTTTCGGCCCGCATCGTATCCGTCAGGAAACCTGGCACAACGCCCAGACGCAGGCCTGCGTGGCGGCGCGCAACATGCTCGGCGCGGGTGAGTCGTATCGCGAGGTGCCCTGGTTCTGGTCGGATCAGTACGATCGGCAACTCCAGGTGGCGGGCGAACCGGCATTGGGCGTGCGTACCGTCGTGCGTGAAGTATCCAGCGATATCTCTAGCGATATGCAGATTCATTTCGCACTCGACGGCGGCGGGAATCTTGTTGCCGCAAGTGGCTTCGGCGCGCCGCAGGGCTTTGCCCGAGAGATGCGCCTCGCGCGCATGCTGGTGGAGCGCGCCGCGCCAGTTGACGCAGACGATCTTGCGAATCCCGACGTCAAATTAAAAAGCCTGCTTTAAAGCGTTTGATAAAAGCCATTTAAAAATATCGGAGTTACGATGGGACAACGCCTGCTCGTCTTTCAATCGCTCTGGGCAATGGAGCGCCGTCACACCGATGGTGCTGAACGCACACTTGAAGAAAACCTGCGCATGATCGCGCAAGCGGGTTTCGATGGTGTGAGCGCGCATTACACGGATCGCGCAGCGGTGCGCCATCTCGCGCAATTGCGCGCCGAGTACGGCTTGAATGCCGAAGGGCAGTGCTTCCCACGCACGATCGACGATCTGCAGCCGGTGCTGGAAAACGCGGTGGAATACGGCGCGCACCATATCGACATTCAACCCGACGTGCGCCTGCGCACCGTCGCGCAATGTGTGCAATTGCTGGACGGCTGGCAACGCCTTGCTGAGCAGGTCGACATTCCGGTCTATATCGAAACGCATCGCGACCGGATGACCACCGACCTGTTTTTTACGCTCGATCTACTCGATGCACGTCCCGACCTGAAACTGCTCGGGGATATTTCGCATTACCTCGTTGCGCGTGAATTCGCATGGCCGGTATCGGAAGAGAACCACGCGCTGATGCATCGCATTCTTGATCATTCGTGGGCATTTCATGGCCGCGTGGCGAGCCGCGAGCAGGTGCAGATCGAGTTGTCGTTCGCGCCGCATCGCATGTGGGTCGATCTGTTTCTCGACTGGTGGCGCTATGGATTTGCATCGTGGCGACGCCGCGCGGGCGCAAACGATACACTGGCGTTCACCTGCGAACTAGGGCCGAAGCCGTACGCGATTATTGGCCGCGACGGCAACGATACGACGGATCGTTGGGCCGAATCGCTGCTGCTCAAAGACTGGATCCAGACACTCTGGCGCGAGCTTGAGTGAGTGGTGTGCGCCGCTTTTGCGTCATTGCTGCGATGTTTGCATTTCCGGGCATTACCACACAGGCTGCAATAAAGCCCGGATCGCAAACGTTGTCGCCGCAACCGGATTACACCAGGCTGAATTAAAGAATTTACGCTCGAGAATCATTGCGTGAATGTAACGAAAATGACATAAAGAGTCTTTAGCGTGCTGATTTTCTCTTCCGACGAATCAGTTCGCCATGCACCCAGCGCTTGCGCAATTTCACCGTTCCGGTCCGACCGGAGGTCCACGTTGCGCCGGCGATCTGTGTCAGTCCGCGCCCGCCATCGACGCGTCGGATTCCAACTCGCGCGTGATGGAAGTGTTCTACTCGCGCCGCGATCTGATCAGCCTCGCTGTCATTGAAGGCGATCGTCCCATTGGCCTGATCAACCGCGATATCTTTCTGTCGCAGATGAGCAAGCCGTTCCATCGCGAGCTGTACGACAAGAAAAGCTGCATCGCGTTCATGGACAAAGAGCCATTGATCGTCGACGCCGACATGAGCATCGAAGCGCTCACGTTCAAAACCGTCGAGGTGGGGGAAAAAGCGCTGGTGGACGGCTTTATCGTCACGCGCGAAGGGCGCTTCTCGGGCGTGGGCAACGGTCTGCAACTGCTGGGTGCGGTGGCCGAAACCCAGGCCGAGAAAAATCGTCAGATCATGCAGAGCATCGAGTATGCGAGCGTGATCCAGCAGGCCATGCTGCGCGCCTCGCGCGAAACGCTTTCGACCATGCTGCCCGACGCGGCGCTCGTCTGGGAGCCGCGCGATGTGGTGGGCGGCGACTTCTATCACTTCGCGGCGTTCGCGGACGGCTGGTTTGGCGCCGTGGCCGATTGCACGGGACACGGCGTGCCCGGCGCGTTCATGACGCTGCTGGCTTCGGCATCGCTTTCGCAGGCGCTCGAACGTCTGGGGCCGCGCGATCCGTCGAAGCTGCTGGCGGCGGTCAATCGCAACGTCAAGGGCCTGCTTGGTCAGGTCAAGGGCGCGGGCGACGCACCGCAGTCGAACGACGGGCTGGACGCCGCGTTCTTCTGGTACGACGCCGCGCAGCAACAACTGCTGTTTGCCGGTGCGCGCGTCGCGCTGCATGTGCTGCGCCCCGAAGCGGAGCAGTTCGAAACTATCGCGGGCGAGCGCGTGGGCGTGGGCTATGTGGACAGTCTCGCGGAATATACCTGGCCGCTCCACGCGGTGGATTTGCCCGAAGATAGCCTCCTGTTCGTTTCGACGGACGGGTTGACCGACCAGATCGGCGGTGCGCGCAAGATTGCCTTTGGCAAGCGCCGCTCGCTCGACCTGATTCTTGCGAATCGTGCGCAGACGCCTTCCGCCATCTGTGCGCGCCTCGTGGATGCACTGACCGAATGGCAAGGCGCCCAATCGCGCCGCGACGACGTCACCTTATTTTTTGCACGCGTTTAAGATTGCTGATCAAACTTATGTCTGAACTCCTGGAGCAGAACAGCGCCTTTCTAGAGCTTGCGCAGAAGCGCAATCTGATTTTCTATCACAAAGGCTACTTCTCCCAAAACATCGTCGCGGCCATGAGCGAAGTGGTGAAGCTCCAGCTCGAAGTCGCGGGCGTCAATGGGCCCACGCGGCGCAAGCTCTTTTCGTCGTTTATCGAACTGTCGCAGAACATCGTGCATTACTCGTCCGAAACGCTGCCGGCGGATCAGACGCAGGGCGGTATCCGCGAAGGCGCAATGTGCATCACGAGCGACGGCGAACGCCATCTGATGGTGTGCGTCAATCCGATCGCCACGAACGCGGTGGACGAACTGCGCGAAAAACTCGAGCCGCTGCGCAGCATGTCGGTCGATGAAATCAAGCAGGCCTACAAGAATTCGCTGCGTGCCGAAACGCCGGCGGAAAGCAAGGGCGCGGGCATGGGATTTCTGACGATGGCGCGCGACGCCAGCGCGCCGCTTGAATTCGCCTTTCATCCGCGTGAGGACGATCCCGCGACCACGCTGTTTTGCCTGAAGACCATCATCTGAATTCCGCGACTGCCATGGAAAACCTACATATTGCCGCCACGGCGACTTCGCCGGAAATCGACTTCCAGTTCGACCAGAACACGCTTTCGCTGCGTGGCGAGTCCTACCCGGAAAATGCCGCTGCGTTTTACGCACCCGTGATCGAACGGCTGGGCGCGTGGCTCGCGCAATGCGACGACGTTGCCATTACGGTGGATGTGACGCTTACGTATTTCAACAGCTCCAGCACGAAAATGCTGTTCAGTATTTTCGACGCACTCGATCGCGCAGCCGCCGCGGGCAACCGCGTGCAGGTGAACTGGTATCGCGATGAGGAAGACGAAACGATCCAGGAGTTCGGCGAAGAACTGCAAACCGACTTTACGGCGATCAAGTTCACCGATTGCCCAGTGGCGATCTAAGGATAGCGATGGTGGTGACGACTTCCTCCGCGGACGCCTCGACGAGTGACGCGCCAGACCTGTTTCAGAGCGAGAGCGAGGCGCTGGAAAAGGCGCGCGCGATCCGCGCCGATGCCAACGCGGATGCCCAGCGTTACCGCCACGCACTGGGCGAACTGATTGGCCACTATGAGCGCCTGATGCGCGAGACGCGCCGCCTGATCGGCCGCAGCGACCGCGCCGAGCGCGAGATGCATGCGCTTACGCAGCAATTGCAATATCGCGCGACTCACGACGCCCTGACCGACGTGTTCAATCGTAGCGCCGTGATCGAGCGCGCGACCAAGGCGCTGCGCACCGATCGCGCGGTCATGGTCCTGCTCGACATCGATGAATTCAAGAAGGTCAATGACGACTACGGCCATCCCGCCGGGGATACCGTGATTCTGGGCATCGTCGATTGCCTGCGCCGCATCGTCGGCAACCAGGGCATTATCGGGCGCGTGGGCGGCGAAGAATTTACCGTGGTGCTGCCTGGCTACAATCTGACCGATGCGCTGACGCTGGCCGAAACCATGCGATCGAGCATCGAAGCCCATGTATTTGGCGCGCCGGTGACCCGGCGCATCACCAGCAGCTTCGGCGTGAGTGCGAACGAGGTGGGCACGAGTTTCGATACGGCCTATGGGCTGGCTGACGCCGCGCTCTACAAGGCCAAGCGCAGCGGTCGCAACCGGGTGGAATTCACCGGCGGCGATTGTGGGGCGGATGATTTGCCGTCGGGCGAACACCGCGAATAAGCGGGAGCGTCGCCAGGCGCTTCACATGGGCACATAGGGCAGGGCGCATTCGACGCCCCTCGCAATCCTCACGCCCGCTCCTCATTGATTTTCTGTCACGACATGCCGTTGCTCGCGCAACGGCCATGCCTGCGTTTGTCGTCGCTCGACATGCGTTTCAAATTTCATTTCCGATAGATTTAAAGGCATTTAAAACGCAAGTTAAAAGCGTCATTAATACCTTTCATGCAAAACGCAACACCATAATTACCGGTGTTTTATGCGTATCGCAGAAATCGATTTAAATCATGATTTAAAGCTTGAAAAGACGGTAAGAAGTTGTCTATCCTCAGGACGAAAGCCAATTGTATGTACTGACCCGTTCTTCCAGAGCGGCTCACAGGAGGCGCGTTCCATGAAGCTCCCCGAAGCTCCCTTCTAGTTGTTGTCCGACCGACATTCCGGTCGATCCGTCATGCCTCGATCCGGACGGCGCCTGCACTGGCGCCGCGGGTTCGTGCACGCCTCGGTTCAGGGCGACGCCTGACGGAGATTGCATCACCCCGACGCCTGTACCGGCGTCCTGCCAGCCTGTCATTCGTTGACCGGGCGGGTCGCGGTCATACATCAGGAATGCGAAGCGTTTAATGCATACAGCAAGACATCAAAGACGATTTTAAAAATTTCGATTGAGAGAGAGCGGTTCGACTAATTCCGAGGGGAAACGCCGTGAGCGAATCGACCGGGACGGGCAGGCGGCTGCAACGCGGGGCGATCCATGCGCTGGGGCAGGTGATCGCAGTGGGGGTCGTGATGGGTGTGGCGGCGAGCGATGCCTATGCCACCTGTGCGATCAGCGGTTCAACGGTGAATTGTACGGGGGCGGCCAATCCGCTTGCTCCCAATTTTGCAAGCACTACGAATAATCAGACCGTCAACATCGCATCGGGAGCGGGCGTGGGGGTGCTGCTGGGTGTCGGCGGGACGGCGCTTTCGCTTACCGGCAACAACGTCACGCTGAACAACGCGGGCACGGTCGATCCATCGCTGCTCGGCGTGCTCAGTATTCTGTCGAGCGGCACCGTCATCGGCAACAGCAATGCCAGCACGGTCAATATCACCAATTCGGGCACGCTGAACGGCACGATGGGCGCGGTTACGCTCAACGTGGCAAGTCTCACCGGGCTTGCGCTTGCAGTGCAGAACGGTGCGGGCGGCGTCACCAACATCACCAATACGGGCACTATCGGATCGGCGTCGATTGCGGGCGTGTCGATCGCGCCGGGCGATCGCACGTCGGTGGCCGTGTATGGCGGCAGCCAGGTCAACTTCACCAACAGCGGCACCATCACGGGCCGCGTCGGCCTGCAGGCTTCGTCGACGGCGGGCACGGGCAACACGTTCACCAACGCGGGCAGCATTATCGGCAGCGTGTCGATGGGCGCGGGCAGCGCCAATACCTTCTATGCGCGCACGGGATCGTCGGTGACGCCTGGCGCGGGTGCTTCGCTAGACGTGCTCGGCATAGCAGGGTTGACGCTGGGCTTCGCGCAGGCCGGTTACGTGGATGGTGGCGCAGGCGGCAACAATACGTTGCATCTGCAACAAGATACGGGCGGACCGGCGACGGGTTCGATCACGCTGACCAACTACATCAACTTCAATCACCTGGCCATCGATAGCGGAAGCTGGACCTTGAGCGGTGCGTCCAGCGCGGCCGATGCGACACTCGGTGCGGCCGCCACGGCGATTCTCGACAATGCCCAGGGACTGGGCACCGGCACGATCACGGCGACGGGCGGAGCGCTGCAAAGCAGCGCGGCGGGGCTCATTATCGCCAACACGATTTCGCTGGGGACGGGCGGCCTGATTGCTTCGGGATCCAATCCATTTACGTTGTCGGGCGTGATTTCAGGGACCGGCACGCTGACGCAGTCGGGCACGGGCGCACTCACGCTCGCGGCGGCTAACACGTATTCGGGCGGCACGACGCTCAATTCAGGCTCGATCGTCGTTGGCAACAATGCGGCGCTGGGCACGGGCGCGCTGACGCTGGGTGGCGCGGGCACGCTCGACAGCAGCACGGCGGGGCTGTCGGTCGGCAATGCCGTCAATCTGGGCGCGAACACGCTGACGCTCGGCGGCAGCAATGCGCTCACGCTGTCCGGCGTGGTCGCGGGCACCGGCGCGCTCGTCAAGAACGGCGCGGCGACGGTGACGCTGACCGGCATCGACACGTACACGGGCGGCACGACAATCAACGCGGGCACGCTCGCGATCGGCGCGGGCGGCGCACTGGCGCCGACGGGGGCGCTCAACGTGGCCTCGGGTGCGACCTTCGATATCGGCGCGGCAAGCGCGAACCAGACTGTGGGCGCGCTGTCTGGCGCGGGTAATGTGTCCCTGGGCGCGCACACGCTGACCTTTGGCGATGCGACAAACCCGACCTTCAGCGGCGTGGCAAGCGGTACAGGCGGTCTCGTGAAGCAGGGCAGCGGCACGCAGACGCTGACGGGTGTGAACACCTACACGGGCGGTACCACGGTCAATGGCGGCACGCTCGCGCTGTCGGGCAGCGGTGCGCTCGCTTCGACAGGCGCGGTCAATCTGGCAGCCAGCGGCACGGCGTTTTCGATTGCCGCGGCGACGGGCGCGCGAACCATCGGGGAACTTGCGGGTGTGACGGGTTCGAGCGTGTTACTCGGCACGAACGCGCTGACATTCGGCGATGCCACCAACCAGAGCTATGCAGGCGCGATAAGCGGTACGGGCGGTATCGTCAAGCAAGGCAGTGGTACGCAAACGCTCAGTGGTGCGAATAGTTATACGGGCGGCACGACGATCGACGCAGGCACGCTCGCGCTTGGAGCGGGCGGGTCGCTCGCCTCAACGGGGGCGGTGACGCTTGCTAATAGCGGCACCACCTTCGACATCAGCAACGCGGGCGCGGGAGAGACGATTGGCGCGTTGTCCGGCGTGGCGGGTAGCGCTGTGGCGCTCGGCGCGAATGCGCTCACGTTCGGCGACGCCACCAGTCAGACCTTTGCCGGAACGATTGGCGGCACGGGCGCGCTGGTCAAGCAGGGCAGCGGTACGCAAACGCTCACCGGCGCGAATACCTATACGGGCGGCACGCTCATCAATGCAGGCACCCTGGCGCTTGGCGCGGGCGGCAGTCTTGCCGGCACGGGCGGCGTAACGTTGGGCGGCACCGGCGCATCGTTCAATATCGGCGCGGCCGGCAACCAGACGATAGGCGCGCTGGCTGGCGTCGCGGGCACGACGGTGGCGCTGGGCGCGAATACGCTCACGTTTGGCGGTGCGGGCAATCAGACCTTTGCGGGTGCTATCGGCGGGACTGGCGGCATCGTCAAGCAAGGCAGTGGCACGCAGACGCTCAGTGGTGCGAACAGTTATACGGGCGCCACGACGGTCAATGCGGGCACGCTTGCGCTTTCGGGAACGGGCGCGCTGGGTGTGGCTTCGAACCTGAATCTTGCCAATGCGGGCAGCGTGTTCGACATCAGCGCCGCCACAGGCGCGGCCAGCATCGGGTCGCTCAACGGCGTCGCGGGCAGCACGGTCGCATTGGGCGGCAATGCGCTTACGCTCGGCAGTGCGGTCAATAGCGCTTTCGCGGGCGCCATCGGTGGCACGGGCGGTCTCGTCAAACAGGGGAGCGCTACGCAGACGCTGTCGGGCGTCAATACCTATACGGGCGGAACAACCGTCAACGCGGGGACGCTGGCGCTGGGTGCAGGCGGCGCGCTGGTGTCGACGGGCGCGGTCAATCTCGCCAATGCAGGCGCAACGTTCGATATCAGTGCGGCGGGCGCGAACCAGACGATAGGCGCGCTGAGCGGTGCGAGCGGCAGCACGCTCGCGTTGGGCGCGAATACGCTGAGTTTCGGCGATGCGGGCAACGCTGCCTTCGGTGGTGCGATCACGGGCACGGGCGGGATCGTCAAGCAGGGTAGCGGCACGCAGACGCTCACCGGCGCAAATACCTTCAGCGGCGGCACTACGCTCAATGCGGGCGGCCTCGTGCTGGGCAATGCGTCGGCGCTGGGTACGGGCGCGCTCACCGTGGGCGGCCCGGCCTCGCTCGACAACAGCAGCGCGCTCACGCTCGCCAACGGCATCGTGCTCGATGGCGGTTTGAGCGTGCTGGGTTCCAATGCGCTGACGCTGTCCGGTCCGATCTCGGGTGCAGGCAGTCTGGCCAAGAGCGGCGCGGCCACGCTTACGCTCAACGGCGCGAACACCTATACGGGCGGTACGACGGTCAACGCTGGCACGCTCGCGCTGGGCGCGGGAGGATCGCTGGCGGCGACGGGCGGCGTGAATCTCGCCAATGCGGGCGCGACCTTCAGCATCGCCAACGCCAGCGGGGCGCAGACGATCGGCGCACTGAGCGGCGTGGGCGGCAGCGCGCTCGCGCTGGGCGCGAACACGCTCACCTTCGGCGATGCGGGCAACGAGACGTTTGGCGGCGTGCTGCAAGGCACAGGGGGCATCGTCAAAGCGGGTAGCGGGACCGAGACGCTCACGGGCGCGAACACCTTCACGGGCGGCACGACGATCAACGCGGGCACGCTGGCGCTTGGCGCGGGTGGTTCGCTGGCGGCGACAGGCGGCGTCAATCTCGCCAACGCGGGCACGACCTTCGACATCGGCAATGCGGGAGCGGCGCAGACCATCGCGGGATTGAGCGGTGTCGGCGGAAGCACCGTAACGCTCGGCGGCAATACGCTGACCTTCGGCGATGCAGGCAGCGAGACCTTTGGCGGCACGATTGCGGGTACGGGCGGCATCGTCAAGGCGGGCAGCGGCACCGCAACGCTCACGGGCGCGAATACGCTCACCGGTACGACCACAGTCGATGACGGCACGCTGGCGCTGGCGGGCAACGGCACGCTGTCGTCGAGCGATGTGAATCTTGCCAACGCGGGCGCGGCACTGGACGCAAGCGCGGCGACGGGCACGCCGGTCATCGGCGCACTGAATGGAGTGAGTGGCAGCACGGTTGCGCTTGGCGGCACGACACTCACGCTTCGTAGTGCTAACAACGGTGTGTTTGGTGGATCGATTGGCGGCACGGGCGGCATCGTCAAGCAGGGCAGCGGCACGCAGACGCTCACGGGCGCGAACACCTTCACGGGCGGCACGACCATCGACGCGGGCACGCTCGCGCTCGGCGCAGGCGGCTCGCTGGCGACGACGGGCGGCGTCAATCTCGCCAACGCGGGCGTTGGCTTCGACATCAGCGGTGCAAGCGGCGCGCAGACCATCGGTGCATTGAGCGGCGCGAGCGGCAGCGCCGTCACGCTGGGCGCGAATACACTCGCCTTCGGCGATGCAGGCAACGAGACCTTCGGCGGCGTGCTGCAAGGCGCGGGCGGCATTATCAAGCAAGGCAGCGGCACGGCCACGCTCACCGGCGAGAACACCTACACAGGTGGCGCGACCATCGACGCGGGCACGCTCGCCATCGGCGCGGGCGGTTCACTCGCGGCCACGGGCGGCGTCAATCTCGCCAATACGGGCACGGCATTCGATATCAGCAATGCGGGCGGCGCGCAGACCATCGGTGCACTCAATGGCGTAGCGGGCAGCGGCGTGAACCTCGGTGTCAATACGCTCGCTTTCGGTGATGCGGGTAACGCTACGTTTGGCGGCGTCATTGGTGGCACGGGTGGCATCGTCAAGAACGGCACGGGTACGCAGACGCTCAACGGCGCGAATACCTTCAGCGGCGGGACGACGCTCAACGCGGGCGGACTGATCGTCGGCAACGATGCGGCGCTGGGAACCGGCGCGTTGACGGTGAACGGCGCATCGACGCTCGATGCATCGACCGCAAGCACGCTCGCCAACGACGTCACGCTCAACAGCGCGTTGAACGTGGCGGGCAGCAATGGCCTCACGCTCGGCGGTACGCTGTCCGGCGCGGGCAGCCTCACGAAGAACGGGGCGGCCGCGCTCACGTTGAACAACGCCAACACCTACACCGGCGGCACCACGCTCAATGCGGGCGCGCTGCTGGTGGGCAACGATGCGGCGTTGGGCACGGGCGCGTTGACGGTGAATGGTGCATCGACGCTCGATGCATCGACCGCAAGCACGCTCGCCAACGACCTCACGCTCAACAGCGCGTTGAACGTAGCGGGCAGCAACGACCTAACGCTCAACGGCGTGCTATCGGGCGCGAGCAGCCTCACGAAGAACGGCGCGGCCACGCTGACGCTGAATAACGCGAATACCTACACCGGCGGCACCACGCTCGACGCGGGCACGCTCGTGGTGGGCAATAACGCGGCATTGGGCACGGGCGCGGTCACGGTGAGCGGCGCGGCGTCGCTCGACAGTTCAACCGCCACGGCGCTTGCGAACGACTTCATCCTGAACGGCGGGTTGACGGTGGCGGGCAGCAACGACGTCACCCTCAACGGCGTGCTCGCAGGCACGGGCAGCCTCACCAAGAACGGCGCGGCTACGCTCACGCTCAACGGCGCGAATACCTATACGGGCGGCACCACGATCAACTCGGGCACGCTGGCGCTGGGGGCGAACGCGAGTCTCGCGGCAAGCGGCATCGTCGATGTGGTGACGGGCGCGACCTTCGATCTTTCGGCGGGCAACGGCCAGCAGCAATTTGGCACGCTGACCGGCGGCGGCACGGTGTTGCTGGGCGCGAACAATCTCACGCTGGGCAGCGCCGCCGACGGCACATTTAGCGGTGCAATCGGCGGTAGCGGCAGCCTCACGAAGATTGGCACCGGCACGGAAACGCTCACGGGCGCGAACACCTTCACGGGCGGCACGACCATCGACGCGGGCACGCTCGCGCTGGGCGCAGGCGGCTCGCTGGCGTCGACCGGCGCGGTCAATCTTGCCAATAGCGGCACGGGTTTCGATATCAGCGGCGCAAGCAACAGCAGCGGCGGGCAGACCATCGGCGGCCTGAGCGGCGTGGGCGGCAGCACGGTCACGCTGGGCGCGAACACACTCACCTTCGGCGATGCGGGCAACGAGACGTTTGGCGGCGTGCTGCAAGGCATGGGCGGCATCGTCAAGCAAGGCGGCGGTACGGCCACGCTGACTGGCGTCAACACTTTCACGGGCGGCACGACGATCAACGCGGGCACGCTGGCGATTGGCGCGGGCGGCTCGCTGGCGGCGACGGGCGGCGTCAATCTCGCCAACGCGGGCACGATCTTCGACATCGGCAATGCGGGCGCGGTGCAGACCATCGCAGGATTGAGCGGCGCGGACGGCAGCACGGTGGCGCTGGGCGGCAATACGCTGACCTTCGGCGATGCAGGCAATGAGACCTTTGGCGGCACGATTGCGGGTACGGGCGGCATCGTCAAGGCGGGCAGTGGCACTGAAACGCTCACCGGCGCGAACACGCTCACCGGTACGACCACAGTCGATGACGGCACGCTGGCGCTGGCGGGCAACGGCACGCTGTCGTCGAGCGACGTGAATCTTGCCAACGCGGGCGCGACGCTCGACGTGAGCGCGGCCACGGGTACGCCGGTCATCGGCGCACTGAATGGCGTGAGCGGCAGCACGGTTGCGCTTGGCGGCACGACACTCACGCTTGGTAGTGCTAACAACAGTGCGTTTGGCGGATCGATTGGTGGCACGGGCGGCCTCGTCAAGCAGGGCAGCGGCACGCAGACGCTCACGGGCGCGAACACTTATACCGGTGGCACGACGGTCAACACGGGCACGCTGGCGATAGGCGCAGGCGGTTCGCTCGCCTCCACCGGCGCGGTGACGCTTGCGAACAGTGGCGCGGGCTTCGACATCAGCGGTGCAAGCGGCGCGCAGACCATCGGCGCATTGAGCGGCGCGGGCGGCAGCACGGTGAGCCTGGGCGGCAACACGCTCGCTTTCGGCGATTCGGGCAACCAGAGCTTCGACGGCACGATCAGCGGCACGGGCGGCATCGTCAAGCAGGGCAGCGGAACGGAAACGCTCACCGGCGCGAACACGTATAGCGGCGGCACGACGATAGACGCGGGCGGCATCGTGGTTGGCAACAACTCGGCGCTGGGCACGGGAGCCGTCACGGTGAGCGGCGACGCGACGCTCGACAGCACCACGGCCACGACGCTCGGCAACGATTTCGTGCTCAACAGCGGCCTCACGGTGCTCGGCAGCAACGACCTCACGCTCAACGGCGCGCTGTCTGGCGCGGGCGGCCTCACCAAGGACGGCGCGGCCACGCTCACGCTCAACGGCAGCAACACCTACACGGGCGGCACGCTGATCAACTCGGGCACGCTCGCGCTGGGGGCGAACGCAAGCCTCGCCTCGACGGGCATTGTCGATGTCGCCGATGGCGCGACCTTCGATCTTTCGGCAGGCAACGGGCAGCAGCAGTTCGGCACGCTGACCGGCGGAGGCACGGTGAATCTGGGCAGCAACGATCTCACGCTCGGCAGCGCGACCGATGGCACGTACACCGGCTCCATCGGCGGTAGCGGCAGCCTGACGAAGATCGGCAGCGGCACGGAAACGCTCACGGGCAGCAACACCTACACGGGCGGCACGACTATCGACGCTGGGACGCTGGCGCTTGGCGCAGGCGGTTCGCTCGCCAGCACCGGCGCGGTGACGCTCGCCAATAGCGGCACCACCTTCGATATCAGCAACGCGGGTGCAAACCAGACCATCGGTGCTTTGAGCGGCGTGGGCGGCAGCACCGTGGCGCTGGGCGGCAATACGCTGACCTTCGGCGACGGCAGCGACGCGACCTTCGGCGGCGCGCTCACGGGTACGGGCGGCATCGTCAAGGCCGGTGCGGGCACGGAAACGCTCACGGGCGCGAACACCTTCACGGGCGGCACGACGATCAACGCGGGCATGCTCGCGCTCGGCGCGGGCGGCTCGCTTGCCGGCACCGGCGGCGTGAATCTGGCCAACGCGGGCACGACTTTCGATATCAGCGGCGCGAGCAACACCAGCGGTCCGCAGACGATAGGCGCGCTGAACGGCGTCGCGGGCGGCACGGTCAACCTGGGCGGCAATACGCTCGCGATCGGCGATGCGAGCAACGCCACTTTCGGCGGCACGATTGCGGGTACGGGCGGCATCGTCGTGCAGGGCAGCGGCAGCGAAACGCTCACGGGCGCGAACACCTACTCGGGCGGCACGACGCTCGCTTCGGGCACGCTCGATGTGGGCAACGACGCGGCGCTGGGCAGCGGCGCGCTCAACGTGACGGGTGCGGCGACGCTCGACAGCACCACGGCGACCACACTGGGCAACGACGTGACGCTCGGCAATACGCTCAACGTGGCCGGGTCGAACGATCTCACGCTCAACGGCACGGTCTCGGGCGCGGGCGGCCTCACGAAAAACGGCGCGGCCACCTTGACGCTGGGCGGCGCGGACACTTTCACGGGCACGACCACGGTGAACGCGGGCACGCTGGCGCTGGCGGGCAACGGCACGCTGTCGTCGTCGAGCGACGTCACGCTCGCCAACGCGGGCGCCGCGCTCGACGTGAGTGCGGCCACAGGCGCGCCCACCATCGGCGTGCTCAATGGCGTGGACGGCACGACCGTCGCGCTGGGCGGAAACTCGCTCACGCTCGGCAATAGCGGCGACGGCAGCTACGGCGGCACGATTTCGGGCGCGGGCGGCATCGACAAGACGGGCAGCGGCACGCAGACGCTCACGGGCGCGAGCACCTATACGGGAGCCACGACCGTCGATGGCGGCACGCTGGCGCTGGCGGGCAACGGCACGCTGTCTTCGTCGACCAGCGTGAACCTCGCCAATGCCGGTACGACGCTCGACGTGAGCGGCGCGGCCAGTGGCGCGACGCCGACGATCGGCTCGATCTCGGGAGTCACGGGCAGCAACGTCACGCTTGGCGGCAGCACGCTCACGCTCGGCGGCGGCGCGGACGGCAGTTTCGGCGGCACGATTTCGGGCGCGGGCGGCATCGTCAAGGCGGGTGCGGGCACGCAGACGCTCAGCGGCGCCAACACGTTTAGCGGCGGCACCACGCTCTCGGGCGGCACGCTCATCGCGGGCAACGACGCGGCGCTGGGCACGGGCACGCTTACGGTGTCGGCGCCGGCCACGCTCGATGCTTCCACGGCCGTCAACCTCGCCAACGCCATCGCACTCGATGCGGGCGCAACCATCGGCGGCAGCGCCGACACCGTGCTCTCCGGCGTGATCTCCGGTACGGGCGGCATCGTGAAGAACGGCCAGGCCGGGCTCACACTTACCGGCGACAACAGCTACGCGGGCGGCACGACGGTCAATTCGGGCACGCTCACGCTCGGCTCGAACGGCGCGCTGGGCACGGGTGGACTGACGATGAACGGCGGCACGCTGGCGCTGGGTGTAGCGGGCGGTGCGCCGCTTGCGGTGACGCTTGGCTCGCTCGATGGCGTGGCGGGATCGACGCTCGATCTCGGCAATTCCGGCCTCACCGTGAACGGCGGCGGCAGCTTTGGCGGCACGCTCGCGGGCAGCGGCTCGCTTACCAAGGCAGGCACGGGTTCGACGCTCACGCTCTCGGGCACCAACAGCTACAGCGGCCCGACCACGATCGCGGGCGGCACGCTCGCGGTGAGCGGTTCGGCGGCCAACTCGACGGTGACCGTGCAGTCGGGCGGCACGCTCACGGGCACCGGCACGGTTGGCGGTCTGATCGTGCAGAACGGCGGCACGGCGGCGGCTTCTACGCCGGGTTCGAGCCTCAACGTGGGCGGAAACGTCACGTTCGAATCAGGCTCGACGCTGCAGGTCTCCACCACCGCGCAACAGAGCGGCAAGATCGCCGCGGGCGGCACGACGACCATCAACGGCGGCACGGTCACGGTCACGGCGAGCCCGGGCGTCTATACGCCGTCGACGCAATATCCCATCGTCACGGCGGCCAATGGCGTCAGCGGCACCTTCACGGGTGTCACCTCGAATCTGCCTTTCCTCACGCCGACGCTCAGCTACGGCTCGAACACCGTCACGCTGGGCTTCACGCCGAACGGCGCGGCGCTCAGCTCGGCCGCAACCTCGCCGAACCAGTTGAGCGTGGCGACGGCAATCGGCAGCATGCCGGTCACTGCGCCGCTCCTCGCGGCAGTGACTTCGGGCGATGTCGAGAGCGCGCGTCAGGCCTTCAATATGGTGGACGGCCAGTTGATCGCCGATGCCAAAACCGTGTTCCTGCTCGATACGCGCTATCTGCGCGACGCCGTCACCGACCGTCTGCGTCAGGGGCTTGCGCCTTCGAATGGCTCGCTGTCCGCGCTGGGCGGCGGCCCGGCGCTGTGCGATCAGCGCATGAGCCAGGGCGCGATGTCGGTGGGGCAGTCGGACGCGGCGCGCGGTGGTTCCGCCGGGGCGTGCGTCGATCAGCGGCCGTATCAGCCGGTGGTCTGGGCGCAGGGTTACGGCGCGGATAGCCGCCTTGCCGGCAACGACAACTCCGCGGGGCTGGACCGTACCTCGGCGGGCGTGATCGGCGGCGCGGACATGGCGCTGTCCGACAACTGGCGCGTGGGCGCGGCAGGCGGCTTCGCGCATAGCTCGCTGGAGAACGGCCTGAACTCGTCGGCTTCGGTGGACACGTACCACGTCGCGCTCTACGGCGGCGCCCAGTACGGGCCGGTGGGCGTGCGTCTGGGTGCGTCCTACACCTGGAACGACGTGAGCGAAGACCGTTATCCGGCCTTCACGGGCTATAGCGACCACGACAGCGCGAACTACGATGCGAAGGCCGCGCAGGTGTTTGGCGAAGTGGGCTATGCGTTGCCGTTCGAGCGCTTCGCGCTGGAGCCGTTCGCGGGCCTCGCCTACGTCAACCTGCATACCGATGGCTTTACGGAAAGCGGCGGATCGAGCGCCTTGCGTGCGCAAGGCGACAGCGAAAACATCGGCTATTCGACGCTGGGTCTGCGCATCGCGACGCGTCTGGGCGAGTTGCCGCTGGCGAGCCTCAGCGCGCACGCCATGGCGGGCTGGCGGCATGCCTTCGGCAACACGCAGCCGGCTTCGACGCTCGCCTTTGTCGATGGCGGGTCGTCGTTCTCGGTGGCAGGCGTGCCGATCGCGCGTGATACGGCGGTGGTCGAGCTGGGCGTGGATGCGAATCTCGCGAAGAATCTCTCGCTGGGTATCGCGTACAGCGGCCAGTATGGCGGCGGCTCGCACGACAATGCGATCGGCGGACGGCTTGCCTGGCGGTTCTAATCCAATTCGAAGCGCAAGGAGGCCATCAGGGAGACCATCAGGCAGACCGCAGGGAGACTTCGGGGAGCATGTGAGCGCGCGCGGCGGGCCTGAGCGATCAGCTTGCCGCGCGCTCGACGGGATGCTGGTCGAGCCACGCCGATTCGGTATCGTCGTAGAGGCGTGAGCGCGTGAGAAAGCGCAACCCGCTTGGTCGTTCGAGCGAAAACATGCCGCCATTGCCCGGCACGGCGTCGATGATGAGTTGCGTGTGCTGCCAGTACTCGAATTGCGATTCGCTCATGTAGAACGGCACGCCCGCGATTTCGCCGAGCTTCACATCGGCGCTGCCCACCATGAATTCGTTGGCGGGGAAGCACATGGGCGCGCTGCCATCGCAACATCCGCCCGATTGATGGAACAGCACCGCACCGTGCTCGGCGACGAGCTTTTCAATCAGCGCGACCGCAGCCGGCGTTGCGACGACGCGAAGCACTGCATCGGTCATGATCTGCACTCCTTGTTTTTGTCTATTTCCCTGATTCGCCTGCTTGAAAACGAATGCGCCTCGCCGGGCGGCGAGGCGCGTGCCTGATCGGCTTAATGCCCGGCTTGATTCCCGGCTTGATGCGTGCCCGTTAGAAGAAGCCGAGCGGCTTGTCGCTATAGCTCACGAGCATGTTCTTGGTCTGCTGGTAATGGTCGAGCATCATCTTGTGCGTTTCGCGCCCGATGCCGGACTGCTTGTAGCCGCCGAACGCCGCGTGAGCCGGATACGCGTGATAGCAATTCGTCCAGACACGCCCGGCCTGGATCGCCCGGCCAAAGCGGTACGCGCGCGTGCCGTCGCGCGTCCAGATGCCTGCGCCCAGACCATAGAGCGTGTCGTTGGCAATCTGCAGCGCTTCTTCCTCGTCCTTGAAGGTCGTCACCGAAACAACCGGGCCGAAGATTTCCTCCTGGAACACGCGCATCTTGTTGTGTCCACGAAAAACGGTTGGCTGTACGTAGTAACCGTTTTTCAGTTCGCCATCGAGCGCATTGCGTGCGCCGCCCGTGAGACATTGCGCGCCTTCCTGCTTGCCCAGATCGAGGTAGGAGAGGATCTTTTCGAGTTGCTCCTGCGAGGCCTGCGCCCCGATCATGGTCTTCGTGTCGAGCGGATGACCCTGCTGGATGGCTTCGACACGTTTGAGCGCGCGTTCCATGAAGCGGTCGTAGATCTTTTCGTCGATCAGCGCGCGTGACGGACAGGTGCAGACTTCGCCCTGATTGAGCGCGAACATCGTGAAGCCTTCGAGCGCCTTGTCGATGAAACTATCGTCATGATCCATGACGTCGGCGAAAAAGATGTTCGGGCTCTTGCCGCCCAGTTCCAGCGTCACGGGAATCAGGTTCTGGCTCGCGTACTGCATGATGAGGCGGCCCGTAGTGGTCTCGCCGGTGAAGGCGATCTTGGCGATGCGCTTGTTCGAGGCGAGCGGCTTGCCGGCCTCCAGCCCGAATCCGTTCACCACGTTGACCACGCCCGCAGGCAGCAGGTCGTGAATCAGTTCCATCAGCACGAGGATGGACGCGGGCGTTTGCTCGGCGGGCTTGAGGACCACGCAGTTGCCGGCCGCGAGCGCAGGCGCGAGCTTCCAGGTGGCCATCAGGATCGGGAAATTCCACGGAATGATCTGGCCGACCACGCCCAGCGGTTCGTGGAAATGGTAAGCCACGGTGTCGTTGTCGATCTGCGAGATCGAACCTTCCTGCGCGCGGATCGCGCTGGCGAAATAGCGGAAATGATCGATGGCGAGCGGGATGTCGGCGGCGCTGCTCTCGCGCAGCGGCTTGCCGTTGTCGATCGTTTCGGCCACGGCGAGGCGCATGAGATTGGCTTCCATGCGATCGGCGATCTTGCTCAATATGTTGGCGCGGTCGGTGGGCGAGGTCTTGCCCCAGGCGTCCTTCGCCTTGTGCGCTGCGTCGAGCGCGAGTTCGATGTCGGCTTCGCGTGAGCGCGGAATCGAAGTGAACGGCTCGCCCGTGATCGGCGAAATATTGTCGAAGTACTCGCCCCCCGCGGGCTTGATCCACTGTCCACCGATGAAGTTGTCGTACTGCTTGCGGTACGGATAGTCCGTGGTGAGATATTGCAGCTCTGCGTGGTTCATGGGCGTGCTCCTCGCAAAATGTCGTCGATGGTGAGGGGGAAAACCTGCGTGGAAAAGCGGTGTCGCGATGTATCGCAAGGAATACTACGCCCGTCGATGCCCGACGTCCGAAGTTTTGATTTTGCGCTGCACAAGCGTGTGGACTCCGCTTACGGACCGCGAATGGACCGCATATGGACGCTCCGGAGGAGCGCGCGTCCGTTTCGGCGTACGGTACGTATATCGACCGGCGCGCGATGGAGAAAAAAGGCGCGCGTCCCCACGTCGATCACCTGGAGACTCTCATGAAGACGGTAACTTTTCGCCCTGCTTTTCGCCTTGCGGCCGCTCTGACCCTTGCACTATCCGCGACGGCGGCCTATGCGCAATCCGACGCCATGCCGGCCAGCATGCCGATGTCGAACGACGCGGCCCCGGCCGCGCCTGCCGCGCACAGCGGCCACGCAACCAAGGCCGATCGCGCACTGGGTCGTGCGGTGCGGCGAGCGCTCGGCAAGACTCAGGGATTCGACGTCTCGGGCGTGTTCGTGCGCGCGCGTGACGGCGCGGTGACGTTGAGCGGCACCGTGCGCAGCGGCGATCAGATTCGCCAGGCCGAGGACGTGACGCGCTCGGTGCAGGGCGTGACGTCGGTGACGAACAAACTCACGCTGTTTCATGGCGGCAATGGCTGACGAAGTGCGCGGATCAGGCGCGATTCATTAGTGATGCCAGGGATCAGGCCTTGAGGTTGAGGGCAGGCACGCCCTTGCGGCTGCTCGACCAGCGTTTTCCGGGGCCGAGCCGGTCGACGTGACGTTGCAGATCCTTGCCCCACGCATGGCCGCTGGCCGCGCCCAGATCGCGCACCAGCTTGACCACTTTCACGCGCGTGCAGTGGGACAGCAGGCGGTCGAGCACGGCTGGGCGCAGATCGTGCAGCTTTGCCGCGATGGCCATCGCCTCGTCGAGCGCCTGGCCTTTGCCGCCGCGCTTGCCAATATCGCTCGCGAGTTCGAGCAGCGCGCGTTCGGGCCGCGAAACGAGAATCGACGGATCGAGGTTGGGCAGCGGCGCGACGGCATGGCCGGACGGCAAGGCGTCGTCGAAAAGACGCGTGGTTTGCAGCCAATGGGGCAGATGCGCGTCGGCCCATTCGGGCATGACGTAGGGGCGCGGGGCCCAGAGCGCGAAACGCACGTGTGCGTCGATGCTCAGCCGCCCGCCTTGCCAGTCGAGCGCGGTCTTGCCGCCGATATGCAGACCGCTGACGTGGCGCCCCAGATACGCGAGCACGCCCGCGCGCGTGGGCATGTCGCCCGCGAGCAGATACGCGCCTTTGGAGAGTCGTTGCAGCCAGCCGGCGCTGACGAAGTAGGTGGTTTGCTGGGCGCTGACGCCGCAATCGCGCAGCATCTGCGGGTCGAGCGGTTGTCCGCGCGGGACGCCTTCCATGAGGCGTAAAAGTGTCTTGCTGGCCATGTGTCCGAATGAGTTTTTTGCAGGCGGACCGGCAGGCCAGAGGCTCGATCACGCATGATTTATTTTAATCGAACCGGGTATATTTTGTATTTGAAGAGAAAAAAGAATGAATCGGGTGAGACGGCGAGTGTGTGCTTCAGTTGAACCTCAGGTCAGGTTCAAACCGCCATCCGCGAGCAGGATTTCGCCGGTCAGATAGTCCGAAGCCACCAGCATGGCGACGGCCTGGGCGATGTCGTCTGGGGTGGCGGCGCGGCGCATCGGCGAGCGGTCTTTCCAGAGCTGTTGCGCGCCGGTCCAGTCGGCCGTGAGCGGCGTATCGACAAGGCCAGGCGCCACGGCGTTCACGCGAATCTCCGGTGCAAGCGAGAGCGCGAGCAGGCGGGTGACGTGATTGAGCGCCGCCTTGCTTGCGGCGTAAGGGATGGACGCGCCTTTGGGTCTCACGCCCGCATGCGAACTCACGTTGACTACGCAACCGGGCTTGCCGTTGCTGGCGGCTTCGCGCAGCGCTGCCTGCGCCTCGGTCACGAGGCGAAACGGCGCGACCACGTTGACTTCGTGAAGCTCGTGCCACACCTCGGGGGTGGCGGCGGCCAGATCGTCGTGCGGGATCACGCGGCTGATGCCTGCGTTGTTGACCAGCACGTCGAGCCTGCCCCAGAGCGCAATCGATTCGCGGATCAGTCGTACGCGCTGGGCGTCGTCGGCGAGATCGGCCTGAATGTAGGCCGCTTTCCCGGATTCCTGCGCGAGTTCACGGGCGAGCGCCTCGCCCGCTTCGGCGGAACTGCGCGAATGCAGGACGACGGCGTAGCCCTCGCGCGAGAGGCGTCGTGCGATCGCCATGCCGATGCCGGAAGTCGAGCCGGTGACGAGGGCGACGGGGTGGGGAGCGTTCATCGACAGGGCTCAGGTATGAGGGGTGTAAGCAATGTGTGAAATGCGCGATAAGAATGCGAAAGCAGGGCTCACAAAGCATTATTGTCGATGAACGCTTAGTCGATGTCGAATCGCCGCGCGCATCGGACGCCTTGCCGAACCACCTGAATGGCCTTGTGTCAGAATCCGTTCAACTGTATCTCGCAGTGCGCATGGGCACGAGACATACAGCTTGACACGACAGTTCATATAAGAGCGCCGGCAAAGCGGCGCATAGGGGGCGGCGCATGAATCCGGTTACGTTCGGGCAATGTGTGAAGGGCGCGTGGCGCGACGGTTTGCGCTATGTGAAGGCGCAACCTGTGCTGCTACTGATTTTTTGCGTACTGGCTTGGTTGACGTTTTTTGCCGAGACCGCGCTGGTTCCTGTTGACGTCCCGCCATTCAGGCTTCTGGCTTATGTTCCATACAGCGTATTTGAGCTGGCCAAAATGGCGGTGTTCTCGACACTCACGATACAGGTCACGCGTTTCGCGCTGCTGGGCGCATCCGCGAGTAATGGGCCGCTCTTGAGCCGTCCTTTTTGGCGCTATCTTGGACTGAATTCAGCGCTCATCGTGTCGTTTCTGATCGTGACCGCATGTGCCGTGGCGCTCGCATACGGACTTCTGCTTGTGCTGGCGCGACACCATGTTCTTGCGCCTTTGTTCGTGCCGCTCATGCTCGGCGGCGGCGGCGCAATTGCCGCGTGTGCGATGATTTTCGTGTATTTCAGGCTCAGTCTTTTATTCACTCACGTTGCGGTGGGGCGCGAGTTGCAATTTCGCGCTGCCTGGATCGATACGCGCGGGCATTGCTGGAGCATCCTGTTGACCCAGATGGTGGTGACATGCCCGCCATCGATACTTATGTGGTTCCTCTCGATCACCGCGGGCCCGGCACGGCAGCATGGATGGGGCAGTGTTGAGGCGGCGCTCAATGGCGCCGTCTGGGTCATCATGCTGTGCGTTGGCGGGACGTGCTCCGCATGGTTGTACCGGCGCTACGCTGGGGCGCTGCTCGATTATTCAGCAACGGCCGTGTCTGGCGGCTAACTGCGCCCCCGTTGCGCGTCGATGGCTTCCAGCACCTGTCGCGCGCCACCCTGAATCCCGATGCCGCTGGCTGGATCGATCTGCGGTTCGCGCGGATTGATGCGAACCACTCGCGGCCCATTGCGTTCACTGAAGCGCCGCACGGTCGGCAGGCTCGTGCCCGCACCCATTTCGATCACAACGGGTCGTCGGACGTTGCCAAGCCATGCTTCCAGACGTTCAAGCTGCGCATCGGTGCGTTCGGGCAGCCAGGCGGCGTCGCCGAACATCAGTACATTGGGCCGCGCCATCTCGCCGCAATGCGCACAGCGCGGCAACGCGCTCACGAGCCGGCATGCCTGAGCGTCGATCTGCGGATCGAAGGCCTCAGCGGCCCAGATATCTTCGCAGCAAGGTACTGAGCACTGCAGATGATGTATCGAGCCGTGATATTCGACGACGCGTTCGGCGTCGAAACCGGCACGCTGGAACTGGCCATCGACATTGCTGGTGAAAACGAACGCACCATGCTCAAGACCGCGCGCCCACTGTTGCAGGATCGCGAAGCCGCCATGCGGCTGCGTCTCGCGATACAGCTTCATGCGATGGCCATAGAAGCCCCACGCGAGTTGCGGATTCGCGCGAAACGCGGCGGGATTCGCAATCGATTCGAATTCGATCCGGCTGGCCTTGAGGGCGGGATAGGCCCGCCAAAGGCCTTCGTTGCCGCGAAAATCCGGCAGTCCCGAATCGACGCCCATGCCCGCGCCCGCGGTGACGAGCAGGCCGTCCGCTGCGCCGATCCACTGCGCAGCCTGCTCGATCGTGTGTTGCTGTTGTGCGTTCATACCCGTCCTGTGATGCGTCGTCGTGATGCGGTTCGATCAGTATGAACGGGGATTGGGACATTGCGTGTCCGGAGTCAGGTTTGCTCAGGCAGCCGAAGCCATGAAATCCAGCACTGCCTTGAACCAGCCCGAGGTCGTGTCGATCACGAGCAGCTTGCCGGTGGACGGATCGATCTGGCCGCTGGAGATCCACAGCACGCAGCCGTCCGCGCCTGCGCTGCGCAGCGCCTTGAGCCGATACATCATCTGGTCGTAGGTAAGGAACTCGCTCACGCCGCTGCTATCGGTCCAGACGGGCGTGATGTAGGGCAGCACTTTCTTCGACGTGCCGTTGAGCGTGTCGAAGGCGTGCGACTGGTCGACGGCGTAGACCGCCGCGCTGTTCCAGTTCGCGTCGCCGGTGGCGGTGCCGTCGTAGCCGTAGTTGTAGAGCGAAGGGCTGTAGTAATCGACCAGCGCGGCCACCGACGCATATTGCGGGTTGAGCGCGTCATAGGTCGCGGTGGTTGTCGCGCTCCAGCCGAAGGTGTTCTGCGGCACTTCCGCATAGAGGCCCACACTCGCGCCGGGGTTATCGGCCTTGAACGCGGTGAGCGCTTCGGTCAGATTCTGCACGATGCTCAGGCCGTTGCCGGTCGCCGCGGTGGGGTAGAAGCGCTTCGTATCCCACACTTCCAGATCGAGCGAGACGGGCGTGCCGCCGGTGCTGTCCGCGCTGGCGGCCGCAGTAGCGATCTTGGTGGAATCGACCACGTATTCGTCGGTGCAACTGGTGAGCGGGCAGGTCACCAGCTTGCTGGAATAGATCAGATTGAGCGGCGTAATGCCGAGGCCGCGAAACCATGTATCCGAGATCGTGTTGACGCCGCTTGCGTCCTGATACGACTTCAGTTTGAGGAATTCGTACACCGCGAATGGCTTCACGCACGTCACGCTTGCCGTGCCCTGCTGGCCGTCGCTGGTCGATGCCGTGATCGTCGCGCTGCCCACTGCCGCGCAGGTGACGGCGCCGCTCGCTACGGTTGCGACGCTGGAATCGCTGCTGCTCCAGGTCAGCGCGGAATCGGTGGCATCGTCGGGTTGCACGCTGGCCGTCAAGCTGGACGATTTGGCGACGGTGAGCGAAAGCGTGCTGGGCGAGAGCGTGACGCCGGTGACTGCCACTGCGGCCGTTGCGCCCGATGTGAGAACGGCGGCGTTCGAACCGCCACCGCAGCCCGCTAGCGCGGCAAGCGCCGTGAGCGTGACAAGGCCGCTTGCGAGTGTGCTCGAAAAATGGCGTCGTGTTTTAAATCCCATCAAAACGGTCCTGCTCCTTTCAATATTTCCGCTTCTTTCAGTTTTCGGCGAATTCGATGAGCGAATAATTCGTTTTAATCAAATGGCAAACGTTTGCCTTAATGGCGAATATCGCCCATTCAATTAAATTGACCGGAATTTTTTACTCACTCACCATCGAATGGAAATGCGCCTACCTTCGTCTTATCGGACGAATGGCGGAAAAATTGAGGGGCAAAGCGTCGCACGACTGGGTGCACGCATCATACGGGCACCGGGAAATGAAAAAGCCGGCTGATGACAGCCGGCTCTTGCAAGACGATGGGCGCAGTTGCCTGCAGCAACCACCCGCAACAGTTGACACTTAAGCCGTCACTCTGCCGCGCATTTTGTTGAGCAGTTTGAGCCCGCGCCGCGCAATCGCGGAGTAGAGTTCCGCGCCCTTGAGCGCGGCATCGAAGTGTCGCTCGTAGGGCTGGATCCTGATCGGAAAATACGGCGACAGTGTCTCGACGACCTGTTCCAGCGGAATGCGCGTGTTGCTCTGGACCACCGCAAACAGGCCGTCGCTGTTTTCAGCGAAGTGCTGCGCGGCGTTCCATTCCTTCATTTCGTTGGCGAACCAGACGCTTTCGGCGGCGTGCAGCGTACGCTGGCCCGGTTGTGCCCACGTGTGGTACTGATCGACCAATCCCTGCTCGCAGGCGTTGAGCCAGTACAGCGTGTATTCGGTCCAGTCCACCGCATAGTTGGCGAGCAGTACGCGGCGCCAGTCGGTGCCGTGGATCTGCGCGAGGCGCTCATGCAGTTTCAGGCAGAGCGTGCGAGAGAGCATGGTCGGGGTCCACCAGAGACCGTCGAGATCAAGGCCGGGATCGACATTGAGCAGTTTGGCCGACGCTTGCCAGATATCCGGGTGCAGGTTGCGCGCCCCGCGGTGCGTGAGCGCGCGGCCGCCGGGCACCAGCGTCTGGGCCGTGAACGGATGCGTGGCGAAGCAGTCCGGGTCGAACACGATGAAATATTCGGTCTCGATCCACTCGGGCGCGTTGAGCTTGATGATCTGCTGGCGATGCCAGTTGCGGATCTGATGGCGCTGCGAGAACTCCGCGAAGATGCCCATATGGAGCGATTCGTCGATCACCACGATCGGGAAATCCGCCCATGCCTTCGCATAGCCTTTGACTTCCTCGACTTCTTCGTGCGGCACGACGAGCACGATGCGATGAAACGTATCGGGCGTGGTGAAGTGGCGCAGCGACGAAAACAGGATGTCGCAGCGGCCGATGTTGTCGGCGTAATGCCGTCCCCGGGTCTTGATCGGCAGGATCGCGCTGATTTGGTCCATGGTGTTCCGGTCTGTCGCCGGTATTTAGAAGAATCGGTAGATGAAGTCGGGAATATAGCCGCGACGATGCGTGAGCGCGAGACCCACCAGTCGGCCGCCCGCGTCCTGCACCTGCGTTTTCAGGCCCAGCGCCACGGGCTTGCGGGTGGCTTCGGCGCGCACGGCCATGATGGTCGCGTCGGCCAGCGCGGCGTTTTCGACACCGGCGAACGACTGGCTCGCGGGCGGCGCGTGCAGCACGATGTAGTCGTGCGATGCGCGCAGCGCGTCGAAAAGCTCGCGGGTCTGTTGCCACGACGCGGGGAACATGCCGTTACGCGGGCGCGCCACCACGATATTGTGGCCGTCGACGCGCTCGTAGATCAGGCCGTCCGTGCTCAGGGCGTGCGACCCGGTTGCGGTATCGGCGCCGGCGTTCGCGGCGCGATCGCGCGCGGCGGCGTGACCCGGCCAGGGCAGCAGGCCCTGCGCATCGGGCTGGCCATAAAGCGGCGTCGCGTCTGGTGCGGATGCCATGTCGAGCACGAGCACGGGCCTCGCCGAACGGTTTTCCAGTTCGACGGCGAGGCCGCGGATCACGGCCTGCAGACCATCGTTCTTGCCGAAGGACAGCGCCATCACGACCTTCGAGTTCGCGTCGGTGCTCGCGTTGATCGCGGCGATCATGCGGCCATAGGCCAGATGCGCGGGGCGGCTCACGACAGGCGGCTCGACAGTCGCGAGGCCTGGCGTGCCGGCGCGCGGGCGGCCACTGGCTGCGCCGCTGAGCATGAGCGGTGCAGCCAGCACTGGCAGCAACAGCGAGCGCTCGACCTGCTCCGGGCTCAGGAAAGTTTCGCGCGTGCTGGCGAGCACCAGCACGACGAGCGCCGAGATCACCAGCCCGGCGGCCACCGCCGACATGACGATCAGGCTGGCCGGAATGCTGCGCACCGAAGGCGGGAACGGCGCCTGGATCACGCGCACGTTCGTGCTGTTGACCTGGCTGACCTGGCCCTGCTGGATCTTTGCCTGTTCGACCTGGCGCGAGCGGTCCTTGAAGCTGTCCGCGAGGATGTCGCGGTTGGACAGCAACTGGCGCATCTGGCTCGAAATGTCGCTGAGGTTTTTCAGGCGCGTGCGCGCGTCCTTGATCTGTTCTTCGAGCGCGTGTTGCAGCGCCAGTTCGCCGGCGATGCTGGCATTCAGTGAGGACAGTTTGCCCTGCACCACGTCGTAATAGTCGTTGTGGCCCAGGCGCGTGGTCGTGGCCAGTTCCTGCTTCTGGCGCGCGATATTGGCGCGCATGTCGTTGACTTGCTGGTCGAGTTGCTGCACGAACGGCGAGTTCGGCAGGTAACGCGCGGCGAAATCGGCGCGACGCGTTTGCAGCTGCATCAGCGAAAGCTGCATCGTATCCAGCGCGTGCGCGGCTTCGGAATCGTCGGTGTAGATCGGGATGGTCGCGTGCACGCCTTTGGACGAAGCCTGAATGGATTGCAGTTCGCCCCTGTCCTGTGCGAGTTTTGTGTCGTTATCCAGTTTGTGCTGGACGAGCTGGCTTTCGAGCTGCACGGCGCGGGAGATCTGGTCGTCAACATCGACGATGCCGTGTTTTTTCTGGAACGTAAGCAGGTCGGCGTTGGCGCGATCGAGCTGGGCCTTGACGTCGTCGCGCTCGCCGGTCAGGAAGTCGACGCGACCCGAAGTAAAGATCGTGGCGCGGCGGCGAAAGTATTTGTCGAGCAGGCGCGCGAGGGCATCGGCGGCGACTTTCGGGTCGGCATCCGAGTAGTTCAGCTGGATGGTGTTGGCGAGATCGTTCTGTTCGATGTGCAGACGACGCTCGAAGTCCCCCAGTTGGGCGTTGATTTCGCGCTCGCTTGCGCTCGGCCCCAATTTCGAAATGATGACGTCGCGATGGAGTTCAGGGCTGCTGAGGATCTGTGCTTCGACACTGTCGAGCTGGCCGGCCGCGGGCTGCAGCCCGGCAGAGCCATTGGTATTGTTGGACTGGTCGTAGTAACCCGCGAACAGCACGAGCAGCGTCGCCTGAGCGCGATAGGGCATCGGCACCGCCAGTGCCACCACCACCCCGATTGTGACAATGGTAAGAAATACCGCTGCTGCAATCTTGCGGTAATAAAAAAAGGTGTTGAGATAATCCCGGATCGTCAAATCAACAACTGCTGCTGTGCGGTCAGGCCTGGTTCTAGTTGTAATAACCATGTGCTGTGGTTCCCGGCCCACAAGTTAGATACCGAAGGCGCATATAATACGTAAGAAAACATGCCTCAGTCTGTATTTCTATAAATTTAGCGCGGTCCCTGTCGTTCCCTGATGACACTTTTCGGCCTCGATCCGATCTTGATCGTTTGCGCCGCGGGAATAGCCAGTCAGCGCCATCCATGACACGCACTACACGCTCGATGAAGACTTTTCGCCCGGCTCTCGGTCTGGTGCTGCTGACGCTGACCGCCTGTTCCCAGACATGGGTGCAGCCTCAATACCAGCAGCGCGCCAGCTTCGCCAAATGGGTCGATTCGACCCCTTCCATTTATCGCATCCAGCCCGGCGACGAACTCTCCGTCTTGCTGCCGTTCAATGGCGAGCTCAACTATCGCGGCCCGGTCGCGCCGGACGGAACGCTGACGATGCCATTCGCGGGCACGCTGCAGGCCGCGGGTCTTTCGGTCGTGCAACTCGGCGAGAACATCAACAAGGCGCTCGCGGCCAATGGCGTGACGGGCAATGCGCACGCGGCGGTGGCCATCGCGCAGACTTCCTCGCATGTCTATGTGGGCGGTCAGGTGGGCAAACCCGGTGAAGTCGAATTGCGCCCAGGCATGAGCGTGCTGCAGGCTGTAATCGCCGCGCAAGGATTGCTCGACACGGCGCGCACCAATGAAGTCGTGCTGATCCGCCGCAGCCCGGACGGCCGCCCGATGCTGCACACGATCAATCTGGATTCGCTCACGCATCAGGGCGATTCGAATCAGGACGTCGTGCTGCAGTCCTCGGACACGATCTTCGTGCCGAAGTCGTCGATCGCCGAAGTCGATCAGTGGGTCGACCAGTACATCGACAAGGTGTTGCCGTTCAATCGCAGCCTCGACTACTCGATTTCGAACAATCACATCCTGTATTAAAGGTATCGAGGGCAGAGGAAGTCTTTCCGGGCAGAACACTTTGTACGAAATGGAAACCGCCTCGTCGCAGGCCGCGCTCCCCCCTGTCTTTTCAGCCGAACCGGCCAGAGCGCGTGTCATGCTATGGCTGCTCGCGCTGTTGCCGCTGTTCGGCCAGACCTTTCACTACATCAGCACGCTTGCGCCTTTGTGGGCCTTGTCGAAGGCGTTTCCGATCCTGTCGCTGCCCGCCGCTTTCCGGCTGGCGGGCTATCCGCGCTTTCCGGTGACCCGGCAGATTCTCATCAGCTTTGCGTGGCTCGTGCTGTTTCCGAGTTTCGCCGCGATGTTTTATTTCCACGAAGGTTTTTTCACCAGTATTACAGCGCAGGTGAAACTCCTGCCTTTACTTTATTTCTTTTCCTTCCTTGCGCTGCTGCTGACACTCGAACCGACGCTGCACGAACTCCAGCGCAGTTTCGTCGTCGCGGGCGCGATCGTGATCTGCGCACTGATCGTGATGGCGGTCATCGTGCCGGACAGCTGGTATAGCGGCAGTTACGTGGTCGGTCAGGCGTCCTTTTTCACGAACGATTCGCGCGGGCATCGCATTCGCATGTCGATGTACTTCCCGATCATCCTGCTGTTTTTCTGCTATCGGCGCGCTTTTTTTGAGCGGCATCTGGGTTATTTTCTCGGCGCGGCAGTGGCGTTCGCCGTGACGCTGCTGATCGTCAAAACGCGCGCGATGATTATCGGCATCATGGGCGTGCTGGTGATCAACGCCTTCGTCTGGGCGCGGCCGATGGCGCGTCTTGGGCTGCTGGTGTGTGCGCCGTTTGCGCTCGTGGGCGTTTTCTCGGCGGGCTATCTGGCGACCACGTTCAATCTGAGTTCGGAAAACGGCTTCGACACGCGGCGTATTTCGATCCAGCTTGCTTCGGGCTTTCTCGGCAGCGACCCCATGCGCTGGCTGTTTGGCGTGGGCACCATCAGCCCCACGAGCAGCGACAGCCTGATCGACTATTTTCACCACTTCTTTTTTCTGGCCGACATCACGTGGCTGGGCATTGTGTTCGAGTACGGCGTGATCGGCGCGACGATCCTGCTGTTTTTCCAGCTGCGCGGACTCTTTCTCTACCGGCGCCTGCGCGCGAAGGTGGAGGACGATTTTCTCGGCGCGCTGTTCGATTACCTCGTCTATATTCTGGTGATTTCGTTCTTCTACCCGCCCACGCTGACGCCGGGCGAGACCACGGTGATTCTCGCAATTTTCGTCTACGTCTGGCACGCGGGCAAACTGGGTGAAGACATCGATTACGCCATTCCTGTTCATGACGCCGATTCCCGGAGCGACCATGCCGCGCACGCGACGCCCTAAAACCCTCATCGCGCCGCTTGCGGCCGCGTTGCTGATTGCGGGCCTGGCCTCGTGCACCGAAGCGACCTCCGGCACCGCGCCAGTCGCCATTGCCGTGGATGCGGCGGCGAACCGTCATCCCATCAGCCCGCTGATCTACGGCATCAACTTCGGCAATACGGCAACGCTGCGCGATCTGCGCGTGCCGATCAACCGTTCGGGCGGCAATAGCGCATCGGCCTATAACTGGCGGCTCGACGCACGCAATGCGGGCAAGGACTGGTATTTCGAAAGTGTCGGCGTGAGCGCGACCGATATCAATGACCAGTTTGGCGATCGCTTCGTGACGCTGACCCAGGCGGGCGGCGCCACGCCCATCGTGACGATTCCGATGCTGGGGCGCGTGGCGAAGCTCGGCCCGCAGCGTCAGTCGCTGGCGAGTTTTTCGATTGCCAAATATGGCCCGCAGCCCAATCACGACGTCGACGGTTTGACCGACGCGGGCAATGGCATGGCCGCGGGCGACGTGCCGATCACGGGCAACGATCCGAACGACGCAACCGTGCCCGACGATGCGCAGAATGAACAGGCGCGCGTGGCCGCGCTGGTCGCGCAATTTGGCAATGCCAATGCGGGCGGCGTGCGTTACTACGCGATGGATAACGAACCCAGCCTTTGGCACGAGGTTCATCGCGACGTGCATCCGACCGGCGCGCACGCGCGCGAAATCGCCGACAAGGTCGTGACGTATTCGCGTGCGGTGAAGGCGGCCGACCCGCATGCGAAGGTGGTGGCGCCGGAAGAGTGGGGCTGGGCCGGCTATTTCCATAGCGGTTTCGATCAGCAGAATGCGGCCGCGCACGGTTACGATCACGCGCCCGACCGCGAAAACGAAACCCAGGGCATGGACTATGTGCCGTGGCTGCTTTCGCAATGGAAAGCGGCGGGGCATCCCGTCGATGTATTCAGCCTGCACTTCTACCCGCAAGGCGGCGAATACACGGATAGCAACGCCGCGAATGGATCGTCGAATGCAAACGACCTCGCGCTCAAGCGCAATCGCTCAACGCGCGATCTGTGGGACCCGCACTATACGGACCCCACGTGGATCAACAGCGTCGTGGCTTTGATTCCGCTGATGCGACATTGGGTTGATACGTACTACTACCCAGGCACGCCCATCGCGCTGACCGAGTACAACTGGGGCGGCGAAACGCTCATGAGCGGCGCGACGGCGCAGGCGGACCTGCTCGGCATCTTTGGGCGCGAAGGGCTCGATATCGCTACACGTTGGGGCACGATCGATGCGTCGATGCCGGTGTACAAGGCGATCAAGCTCTATCGCAACTATGACGGCAAGGGCGGTGCGTTTGGCGCGACCAGCGTTGCCGCAAACGTGCCCGACCCTGATACGGTGGCGGCGTTCGCGGCCTTGCGCAATAGCGATCACGCGCTCACGCTCGTCGTCATCAACAAGCAGCTGGACCATTCCGCCGAAACCGCGATTTCGATTGCGAACTTCGCGGCAAATGGCGTAGCGCAGAACTGGCAGCTTGCGAATAACCAGCTCGCGCGCGCACAGGACGTGCATTACACCAACGGTGTGCTGCGGGCGACGCTGCCGCCGCAAAGCGTGACGCTGTTCGTGCTGCACGGCGGGGCGTCCTGATTTCCTGAGTTCCTGCTTTGACTACCCGCTTGTCCGCTTTGACCTTTTACGATTTCTGCCACCGGAAAAACCGCCCGTGAGCGACACCCAAACCGCGCCCGCATCAAGCGGCGCTTCGATCGTCCGCGGCTCGCTGATCAGCCTTGGCGTGCGCCTGCTCGACCTGCCCAGCCGCTACGGCTTCCATCTGCTGGTCGCCGCCGCGCTGGGCGTGATCCAGGCCGGCAACTTCTATATCGTGTTCAGCACGATGGTGGCGCTCGCGGGGTTCGGCCGCTTGAGCATCGATCAGGCGCTGACGCGCCAGATCGCCATGGACATGGCATCGGGGCGCGCTCACGCCGTGCGCCCCGCGATCCGCCGCGCGTTGACGCTGATCGTGCTGGCGTCGGTGTCCGTGTCGGTGTTGCTGGCGGCGAGCGCCGCGCTGCTCGCGCAGCATGTGCTGAAGAAGCCCGATCTGGCATGGCCGCTCGTGCTGGGCGCGCTGGTGTTCGTGCCGCAAAACGTGGGCGGTGCGTTTGCCGGAGCGCTGGCGGGGCTGCAGCGCGTGGGCTTGAGCCAGATGATCTATTCGTGGTTGTGGCCGGCGATTTTCTGCGTTGTGGCGATTCCGCTTCAACTGCTGGGCGCCATGAACGTCGAGCACGCACTGATGTTGATTGCGGCCAGCTTCGCCTTGACCGCCGTGGTGGGGGGCGTGCTGCTCAAGCGCGCGCTTGCCGTCGTGCCCGCGGGCAGTCCCTCTGCCAGCGACGTTCCGCACCTCGTCAAGCCGGGGCTTTCGCTGTTCGCACTGGAATTCACCAAGCTGCTGATCACGTCCGCGCCCGCTATCGTGCTGGGCATCGTCGCGACGTCGCGCGAGACGGGGCTGTTCGCGCTCGCATGGCGGCTCGCGCTGGTCGTCAATCTGTTGATCAGCGGCGTGACGGGCATGGCTGCGCCGCGTTTCGCGAGCCTCTTTGCGCGTCAGGATATCGAAGGCCTGCAGCGTAGCGCGGCGCAGGCGGTAGGTATCGTGCTGTGCCTCGCGTTGCCGTTTACGGCCTGCATGCTGGTGTTTCCGGAGCGCCTGCTCGCGCTGTTTGGCGCAGGTTACGGCGCGGGCGCGACCGCGCTGCGCGTGCTCGCGCTCGGTCAACTGGCGGCCGCCTGTTTCACCGCGATGCCGGAGTTGCTCGGCATGACGGCGCACACGTCCGTGCTGTACCGCATCAACTTCTATTCGGTGACCGTGCTGCTGATTGGTCTTGCGGTGCTCGCGCCGCTGGGCGGCAGCGTGGGCGCGGCGGCTGCGGCGTCGCTCGCCCTGGCCGTGAATGGCGCGATTGCCGCGTGGGCCGCCCATCGGCTGCTGGGCGTCGCACCGTTGGCGGCGTTGTGGCGCAAGCTCAGCGCCCGGCTGAAACCGGCAGCGGGTAACTGATCGAATACGGAAGTCGCGGTGCAATCCGGCTCTTTCATCGAGCCAGGTCGCACCGCGCAACTGGGCAGTAATTGAAGCGCACACCAAAGAAAAAAGCGATTTTATTGTGCGCGCAAACGTTAGCGAGTTTGCTTTATTCGGATATTAAGGCGGATCGGTCGATATTGCCGGATTTACCTTGCGCCGCCCCGACGTTTTAAATTGCGCTAATCGTTTACGTGTAGCCAACACGATAGGGAAACTCCCTTACCGAACATTTCGCGGCAGCAGCGAAGTTAGCCGTCTCGCGCTTCGAATGCGCTGCGCGCGCCGGGCACGCTGGTTTTTCAGGGGTTTTACGTATTTTTCTCTGCGTGCCCAGAACGATTGTCGCGCGCTTCTTCTGTTTCCTCTGATGAATTGAAATATGACCCGTCATGTTTCAATCGCGCACGCCCGTCTTTTCTTTTAAGTTTGTCGCTGAAAAAACACGACAGGCCGCGCGCATTTTGAGATGCGCTGGTACTATTCGTTTGCAGATTTTTTGCGAATAAAACCAAACGCTTCTTGGCATCGCCAGGAGACCAAACAACATCACGTCGGACGAATCGCGCTTTATGTCGCGAGCCCGCTTTGCGGGCGCGCGTGCGTGTCGCATCCGGGCGGGAAGTCGGGGCTACAAAAACAATGAGCACTGCGCTCTATCAGACGGCGGCGCCAGAGGCGGCCGCGCGGGCGGATTCCCTGCCCAGTATCGCGTTGTTCGGACTTGATATCGCTGCGGTCTCGTTCGACACCGCGCTCGACGTGTTGTGCGACGCTGCGCTCAAACGCGATGGCCGCGCGCGCGTGGCGGTGACGCCGAACGTCGACCACCTCGTGCGCCTCGACCAGCAACCCGACCTCAAGACGCTTTATCGCACCGCCGACTTTCTGTTCGCCGACGGCATGCCCGTGGTGTGGGCGAGCCGCATGTTCGGCATGCCGTTGCCGGGTCGCGTGACGGGTGCGGACCTGTTGCCGGGTTTGTGCGAACGTGCGCGCGTGAATGGCTGGAAAGTGGTCGTCGTAGGCGGTATGCCGGGGCACGAGCAGACGCTGATCGACGGGATCGCCGCGCATTATCCCGGCCTCGATATGCAAGTCATCGCGCCTTCAATGAATTTCGATCCGACCGGCGCGGAAGGCGATGCGATTGCGGAACGCGTGCGCGAGATGGCGCCCGATATCATTTTCGTATGCATCGGCATGCCGAAGCAGGAGCGTTGGGCGCTGCGTCACGCAGCGTCGATGCCCGGCGGCCTGATGCTGTGCGCGGGCGCGGCGATTGAATTCGCGGCCGGTCTGCAAAAGCGCGCGCCGGTCTGGATGCAGCGTACGGGCGTCGAATGGTGCTGGCGCATCATGCAGGACCCGGCGCGTCTGTGGCGCCGCTATCTGGTCGACGATCGTCGCTTTATTCGCATCTGCTGGCGTCAATGGCGTCTGGGCCGCTCCTGATCGCGGCTTGCTCCGTCAGCGCGTAACAAAAAACGCCGGTGCCTTTTCAGGCACCGGCGTTTTGTATTTGAGGCCGTGTTTCAGGCCTCGTTCCATCCATCAGATGGCGTTGCGACCGGAGATGATCTCGGGAATCGTGCGCATCAGGATCTGCAGATCGAGCCACAACGACCAGTGCGTGATGTAGTAGCGGTCGTATTCGACGCGGCGCTGCATCTTGTCGGGCGTGTCGGTGATGCCGCGCAGGCCATTGATCTGCGCCCAGCCGGTGATGCCGGGCTTTACGCTATGACGCAGCATGTAGCCGGGAATCAGGCGTCGATACAGTTCGTTGTGCTCGGCCGCATGCGGGCGCGGGCCGACCAGACTCATCGAACCGCCCAGCACGTTGAGGAATTGCGGCAGTTCGTCGAGCGAACTGCGGCGCAAAAAGCGGCCGATCGACGTGATGCGGTCGTCGCCCGCGACGGCCTGATGCACGACACCCTCATTGGCCGCTTCTTCGTCGTGCGTGAAGACGCGCATCGAACGAAACTTGTGCACCACGATCGGTTCGCCGCGTTCGCCGTAGCGCAACTGGCGGAACAGGATCGGGCCCGGCGAATCAAGGCGGATCAGGATCGCGATAACGATCATGACCGGCGAAAGCAGCAGCAACATGACGATGGCGCCGATGAGGTCGACCGTGCGCTTGAGCATGCGCGAGAGGCCGAGGATCGGCATGTCGTGCAGGGCGAGCAGCGGTACGCCGGCCAGATCCGTGCTGTAAGTCGCGAGATCTTCGACAAAGCGCGATTCGGGCACGAAGTAGATCGCCGCCGTGGAATCGTAGAGTTGCTGGACGATCTCGTTGGTGATGTTTTCGGCGTCGAGCTTGCCGGTGGCAATAAATACCACTTCGAAATCGTTGGCCTGAATACGGGCGGTGGCGTCGGCGAAGCGGCCCAGATACGGCGGCAGCGTTTCACCGGCGCGCGGCACCACGGGCGCGTCGTTGTAATAGCCGATCACGCGCACGCCGAGAATCGGCGAACGGCGCAGGCGCAGGTTCAGCTTGCGCGCTTCGCTGCCCATGCCGAAGAACACGGCGTCGCGCTGGTTTCCGGGTGCATTGTTGATGCTATGGGCTGCGCCGCGCAGCACCGCGAGGCCGACCAGTTGCAGGGGCAACGCAATCACGGCCCATTTGGCGAGCAGCACGAGACCGTTTTCGCCGCCCAGACGCGCGAGAAGCGCAAGCAAGGCGATGGCCACGAACAGGCGCGCCCAGCGCAGCGCGCCGCGGCCGAGCATCCACCACAGATCGCGTGCGCTGGACAGCAGGTGAAAGCGCGCGAACAGGATGAACGCGGCAACGGCCAGCAGGCCCGCAAGCACGCGTAAATAGAGCAGCTCGCCGCCAGCAACGTGCGGCGGCAACAAGGCGAGCAAGGCGCCCGCATTGAGGGTCGCGCTTAGGCCGCCGGCCAGCGCCATGAAAAGGCGATGATGGTGGCTAGACTGGGTGGACATGGCGGCTTCGGCTGGTTCGTGCAGCTAACGACTCGACAGCGTTCATCGGGCCCGGCAACGAAACCGTAGCCGGGGCTCAAGTGGTGCATGGGGAGTACGTCTGCGCGAAGCAATCGCCAGATGCCGCAAGCGGTGGCAGGGCGGTTAGCCTGCACAACACAGCTTGAGCCTGAACGACTTGCGCTCGGATGTATGTTGCGAACGGGCGCACTCTTTTGAATGGCGCGCCTTGTGTTCTCGCATACGGGCGGATGGCCTTTCCCCGATGGCCGATGGCGCATGCTGTTCTATCCGGCAACCCGAGTGGTCTGGATTCGGGCCGATATTCCGGAGCAGCACACTGCCATCCAATATTCGCGCTCATCTTACCAGCGACTTATGTATTTTGCTTAGCTCAATTGGAAGCTGCGATAAAAAGATCAGTATGTGTCGCCAATTCGTCACGACGTGTCATCGCGCGTAATTTCAGCGCGCGGAAATCGGAATGCGCGCGTGTCGTTTTTTTGAAAACGACTGCGCGGTTTGGGACGAATCATTAAGCCGTTCGAGCATGCGCAAACGTTTTTCTTTCAAATCCAAAGCGTTTTATTCCGACGAATGTTTTTGCGCCGGATTCCAGATGCGCCAGGCTCGCACGAGGTCGCCATGCGTGCGGAAGAAAGGGCTCAAGTTACAATGCCACGCGCCGTTATTAGAGGCGTCGTCCATCTGAATAATCTGCGGGCCGTCATGTTGACGCGCCCCTTTGCCGGAGCCGTAATTGAAGCGTATCGCACTGAGTCTTTGCATGGCCGTCATGGCCTGCGTTTCGACGGCGAACGCCGCGGCGCCCGACGCGCCTGCCGTTTGTTCGGGTAGCCACGTGATTCAGGATTGCATCGACGAATCCGGCAATAATTACACGGTGCAGCATTTCGGTAATACCACGCCAATCAATGAAAAACCGCCGAGGACGGGCGCTCAGTCCGACGGCATGCCGACCACGGCTGGCAGCACCTCATTCCTTAGCGGCGTGACGCCCGATGGCGCGCTCTGGAACGAAACCGTAACCGATTACGGCAACGGCACGCGCACGATTTCCGGCATGGCTGGCAATGGCGTGGTTTATACCCACTATTGCACGTCAATGGGTTGTAATTGATGGCCGGGTCAATCGGGCGAAGGGTTCGCGCTGCAATATAAGTAAAGGCGGATTGAAACGATCAGGCTTGCCATGTTTCGCATTCCTGTGTGAAACGCGTTTAGGGCAATGAGCGGATCGCCGCCATCAGATCGTCGGTGTGGACCATGAGGTCGCGGACCTGACCCAGCATCGGGTATTGATGCAGCACCGAATGCCAGTGCGGCGACTCCAGCAGCGCCTGCCAGATTGGCGCGAGCGCGTGGGCATTGGCGCTGCGGTGCTCGGCCAGCGCATTGGCGAAGCCGACGCTCGGGTGCGCCGATAAAAGCTGCATGCGGCTGGCGGCGCCCAGCAGGCGCGGCGGCGTTTCGGCGGGCGCGTCACAGCAATAGAGCACGGCGTGGCGCAAGGCGGCGTCGTCGGTCGATAGGGCGTGCAGCGACGCCCCGTTTAGTTTGACGTGGCCTTGCTGCGTTTCGAATCCGTAGAACCGGTCCACATCGGCGTGTGCAAGCAGACGCAGGCCGCGCAGCAGACGAGGCAGATCGGTCGTCGCCGCATCGACGGAGGCCTTGGCTTCCAGCAACAGGCGGATGTTCCAGACTTCTTCGCCCGCATGGGCGGCGGCGGCCGGCGCGCGTTCGAGCAGCACGGCGTCCCACTCGGTCTTGGCGCGTTCGTGGCTGCCCGGAATGGCGGAGGGCACGCGCATCGAGGTCACCACGCGATAGGGCGGCCCGGCCGGATCGGCGGCGTTCAGGCGCTGGGCGAGCGCATCGAGCGCCTGCATGGCAAGCATTTCGACGGCCGCGCCGCGCTGCTGCGAACGCGTGCCTTGTGCGATGGCCTGCGCGCTGCCGGGCCGTGGGCCGTTGCGATCGAGCAAGGCGCGGTACTGGCGCACGCGCTCGTTGGCGGCGAGCGTATCGAGCCGCAGCAGATGGGCGAGCGCCGGTTGTGCCGCAAGTTTGGCGATATCGCGCGCGAGCGTAGGGGACGCGGCGATTTCAGGGCTTGCGTGCAGCGTGGCCAGTTCGCGTTTCAGTTCCGGCCACGCGGCGGACGATGCCGCCGCCTGCAGGCGCGCGAGCGCATCGCGCTGTGCGCCGGGAGGCTGGCGTTCCAGTTTGGCCGGATGGGCGATCGCATTGACCGACGCATGGATCGTGCGCCGGTCCTGATCGGCGCTGGCGGCGAGTTCGGCGTATTCGCGCACCTGCGCTTCGCGGTGGCGCAGCACCGTGGCCTGCAGCATGGCGTCGCCGCCGTCTTCGCGCATCGCCTGGCGGATCATCTGCGCGAGGGCATCGACGAACAGCCGTTCGAGCGCCGCATCCGGTACATGGGCGCTGGCCACCGCCTTGCGGGCCGCTTCGATTGCGACGGCGAGCTTCGTGGCCGGGGTGTCGGCGTCGGTTAGCGATGCGGGCGCAGCGAGCGGCGGCAGGCGATAGCGCCGCTCGACGCGGAGCAGCGTTTCAGCGAGCAACAGAGGCGGCGGAGGCAGCGTCATGCGGGTGCGCACGTAAAGACCGGCGTTTCGCGAAGCCGGCGATGCATCGATGGTATAAGAATTGCAAGATTCAAGCGGCTGAATCTGCGCCCGCTTTCAAGGTTACCGCAGATGCGGCGCGCCAACCTGGAGCGACTTCATCGATGTTGAACACCGCGGACCTGCTCGACCTGCTCAATACCTGCGGCGACCCGATCGACGTGCGCACGCACCGCGCCGTATTCAGCGTCGACGAATTCCATGCGCTGGCGTCGGGGCTGGCCGGGGCGATCTGCAAGAATCTGCTGATCCGCGATCGAAACGGGTTGTACCTGCTCGTTGTTCCCGCAAGCAAAAGCGTCGATTTAAAGGCTTTGGCGCGCCATCTGGAATCGTCGCGGCTGTCGTTTGCCGACGCCGCGCATCTGGAGGCAAAGCTTGGCACATGGTCGGGCGCGCTCAGCCCGCTCGCGCTGGCCAATGACACGGACGAGGAGATCGCGCTGGTGATCGACACGGCCTTGCAGGCCGAGGAACGCGTGCTGTTTCATCCGCTCGACAATGCGGTGACCGTGTCGCTCACACGGCGCACGCTGGAGACTTTTTGCCAGCGCGTCGGGCACGCGATCCGCTGGATCGATGTGCCGGCGCGACAAAACTGAGCGCCAGCGCTTATTGCACCTGCCCGGCGCGGTCTTCCAGAAACCCCTGGCGCGTCGCCGCGAAACCCGCGATGCCGATCAGCACGCCAGTGGCCGCCATCAGCCAGCAGGGCACGAGCCAGCCGCCACTTAGTGCATACAGCTTGCCGGTCATCCACGGTCCCGCCGAAGCGATCAGATAGCCGATCGCCTGCATGACGCCGCTAAGCGCCGTGGTGCCGCTTTCGGTGCGGCTGCGCAGATTGATGAGCGTAAGGCCGATGGTGATCGCCATCGCGCCCAGTCCCGCCGGAATCACCCACAGCAGCGCCAGCTGCGGGCAATACGCCAGGCCCAGCGTGCCGGTCACCGTGCAAGCTGCCGCGACGATCACCACGCGCTCGGGTCGCCGTGTCGTGGCGAGCAGATTCGGCACTACGAGGTTATGCGCAAGCCCCACGAGGCTATACAGCGCGAGCATCGCGCCCGCGTGAGCCGGGGCGACGTGGGCCGTTTGCACCAGCATCGTGGGCAGCCAGGCGAGCAGGGCGTACATCACCCATGCGCCGCCTGCGAATACGACCACCAGCGCCCATGTTTGCGGCCAGCGCAGCGCAAGCCGCGTGAGTCCGCCATCGCGTGCGCCGGGTGCAGTGGTTTGCGGCCGGTGCAGCAGGAGCCAGGGCAGCGCCGCCGCCACGGCCAGCAGCGACCAGGCGCCCACCGAGACGCGCCAGCCGAACAGATGCGCGACGGGCACCGCGAGCAGCGAGGGCGCCGCCGCGCCGATGGCCGACATGATGCAGTAGGCCGCCGTCATCGCGCCGACGCGCTGCGGCAGATAGCGCTTGATCGTGGCGGGCAGCAGGACATTGGCCATGCCCATGCCGCCGAGCGCCATCAGCGAAAACACGCCCAGGCTCCAGACTGACCCAGACAGCCAGGCGCGGCCCACGTCGCCCACGCAGACCAGCAGCATGGCCAGCGCGATGCCGCGCTCCAGGCCGAGCCGCCGGTTGATCGCCGGCGCACAGCAGCCGAACACCGAAAACGCCAGCGCCGGCAGCGAGCCAAGCACGCCCTGGGCTTGCGGCGAGACCAGATAGCTCTTGCAGATGAGATCGTAGATCGGCGAGAGCGCGGCGACCGCTGCGCGCAGATTCGCGGCAACCAGCAGGATGCCGATGATGGCGAGCACGCTGTGGGTCGTGTGCCGTGTGGGCGCGGCAGTTTGCGCCCGGGGCGGGAAGAGGCGGGTATTCATCGTAGGTCTTGCTTTGCCGCGGCGTGACGCCGCAGCTTCCGTACTGAAGCCCGCAGTGTATGAAATTAACCAAGTAGTTACCGATAGGGGTTTACGTGAGTGCTTTTTCTTCGTTTTAAATGCCGCAATGGAGCATTGCAAAAGCGGTAATAAACGCGAATTTTCAAAGGGTTGGCCATCTCGTTTCGGTGCTCGTTGAATGGCTAGAATTAACCATTTGGTAACCTTTGAGATCGAAAAAGGGTCGCTTCGACAAGGCTCGCTGCGGTGCCTGCTAAGCTGCTGGCTTTCTCCCTCGACCGGTTCGCTCCCGTGCGCCCTTTCAACGCTCTGTTCATGCTCGTTGGTGTGCTGCTGGCTTCGGCCGGCTATGGGGCGACGTTTCTGTTTTCGATGCGTGTGCGCCTGCTGGGCGGCACGGATTTTCAGACTGGCGTGACGCTGGCAGGCGCGGCGCTAGGCACGTTGATCGGTGTGCCGCTTACCGGCTGGGCCGTCCGCCACATCGGCGCGGCGCGCATGGCGGCGCTCGCGGCGCTGGCGGTGGGAGCGGGCGTGGCGAGTTTCGCGGCGGCGGGGCGCGTAGGCGATGTCGATGCGTTGCCGGGTTTTCTGGTCGGCTTCGGCTGGGGCGCGTTTTGCCTCGCCGCGCCCATGGCGCTCGCCGAGCGCACGAACGACGCCGATCGCGGCCTGTGGTTCCTGCGTTACGCGACCGTGCAGATGACGGGCATTGGCGGCTGTCCGGCGCTGGCCGCCTTCGCGATTCGCTGGTGGCGCGTGCCGCTCGATGGCGTGCTGTACGGCATTGGCGCGTTGTGTGTGATCGCGGCGGTGTCGCTCGAAGCCTTCGGCCGGCGTGCCCGCGTGCAACCGCAGCGCGATAGCTGGTTGCAGAGCATCGGCGCAGTGGCCCGCACGCGCGTGGTGTATCCCGTCATCATCATCGCGCTGGGCGGCTGCGTGTTCTCGGGGCTGATGACGTTTCAAGGTTCGCTCGTGAACGGCACGCACGCGCAGGCGGGCACGTTTTTCAGCGTCTATACGGTAACGGTCGTGGCCACGCGCTGGCTGCTCTCGCGCCTCGTCATCAAACTGCGTTCCGCGACCGCGACCAAGGTGTTACTGGCGATGATGGTGCTGGGCAGCGCAGCGATGTTCGCGGTGCCGTATCACGCGGGATTTCAGGCGGCGTCGGCGGTGTTGCTCGGCACGGGCTATGGGCTGGCGTATCCGATCGTCCAGTTGCAGGCTGTCAACGATTCGATCGCCGAACATCGGCGCGCGGCGCTGACGTGGTTCGTCGCCGCGTATTTCGTGGGGGCGTTCGGTTTTCCCGCGCTGGGCGGCTGGGTGCTCGTGCACGGCGGCAAGGGAGCGCTGCTCGTGCTGATCGCCGCGTGTGGATTGCTGGCGCTTGGTTTGTCGGTGTTGCGCGATCGGCGGTTCGGGGCGATGGCGTGAGGCATCGGGCGGCGCGTTACGCCGCCCGGTTCAAACATCAGGCGAGCGCGCTTTCGCGTGATGCGGATTCCGTCTCAGCCTGATCAAGCCCGATGCCTGCGATCAATGCAGCCACCAGCGCATTCGCTTCTTCCGGCGTGCGCGCCGCGCCGAACACATAGTAGTCCGGCCGTACGATCACGATCTTCGCATCGTGTTGCGCGAAGAACCGCTGATACTTGCCGCTGACGTCGTAGAGCACGCGGTTCGCCGCGGCTTTCGACGCATCGTGCGTCACGCCGATCGTCTGCGCGCCCAGTCTGTCCAGTGCGCTGCGCGCCGCGTCATCCAGCCATGCGTGCGGATCGACATCGAGCCCGATCACCTGGAAGCCGGTCGGCACCGCTTCGTCGTAACGCATCGTTGCGCCGTTGTTTTGCACCTGACCGTGCACGCTCAATTGCCCGGCGATGCCGCCATCGGCGCTATTTTGTGCGTGAACGATCAGACCGTCGGTGAGTCCAGGGAAGGGCGGCAGCGGCGGCACGTCGCCGGCCAGATACGCGGCGTCGCGCGCGGCGGCCTTCAGCGGGTCCGACGTGCAGACGACCTGTCCCATCGCAATCGACGCATCGATCACCGCGCGCACCTGCGGACGGCGCTCGGGCGTGTAGCCGTCGAGCAGCGCGGGCGGGGCGATATCGCGCAACACCAGATCGAAACGCCAGGCGAGATTCCAGGCGTCGCGCAGGCCGGAACACATGCCCTGGCCCATGAACGGCGGCATCTGGTGCGCCGCATCGCCGGCGATCAGCACGCGACCCTTGCGCCAGTTGTCCGCGATCAGCGAGCGGAAGGTGTAGAGCGCGTAACGCACGAGCGTCGCCTGATCGGGGCCAACCCAGGGCGAAAGCAGTTCCCAGACCTTGTCGGGCCGCTGCATGTCCTCGCGCGTCTCATGCGGCAGGCGCATGAATTCCCAGCGACGATAACCCGGGCCGCCCGGCACCATCGTGGTCGGGCGCGCGGGATTGCACCACTGGCCGATGTCGGGCACATCGAGCTTCACGCCTTCATGCGGTTTCAGGTCGATGACGAGCCAGTCCTCCTGGAAGCCCAGATCCTCGAAGGCGATGTTGCACGACTTGCGCACGAAACTGTTGGCGCCATCCGCGCCGATCACATATTTCGCCTTGACGGTTTGCGTTTCGCCGCTGCGCGTGACCTTGCCATCCTGCATCGTGACGCGTTCGAGCGTCAGCTCGCAATGATCGGCGCGCTCGTGCAGTTCGATCGCTTCCCAGCCCTGATGAACGGCAACCGTCGGCAATGACTTTGCCTTTTTGTCGAGCAAAGCTTCAAGCGAGGGCTGATTGAACAGATAACCGACCGGCCCATCGCTGATCGACTCTGACGACCAGTCGATTTCAACCAGCGTTTTCCAGTCCGCGTTGAACCATTGATAAGTGGCGGACGGCTGCGAAATCGATTCGACATCCTGACCAATCCCCATAGCATGAAACACGCGGCGAATTTCGTGATCGTGGAAGACCGCACGCGGCAACGGGTAGAGCGATGGCCAGCGATCGTACACCGCAACCTGATAGCCGCGCTGCCCGAGCAGAATGGAAAGCGTCTGGCCGACCGGGCCATAACCCACGACGACGACATCGAGAATGTTCTGGGAAACCATGTTATTCACCTTCGAACGAACGAGTGATGCCCTGGCCGCCGGCGAGGCCGGCAGCCATGAATCTGTGTTTGTGAGACGTGTTTGACCGCGTGGCGCTAGACGGGCGCTTCGGTGTTTCTGATGAAGTTTTCGGGGACGGCGGGACCCCAGAGATAGAGCGAGTCTTCGGGATCGTAATCGCCTGCCGGCCATTGCGAGCCCGCCGAAACGAAGTCGATATCGGCGGAATACTCGCAGAACGAGCCCCATGGATCTTCTACGTAGTGGAAGTAGTTCGAGCCGAGCACATGGCGGCCCGTGCCCCAGCCCTTCGCGTAGCCCGCAGCCGCCATCTGCGACGCGCCTTCGCCCACCATGTTGACGTTATCGACGTCCCATGCCGCGTGATGCCAGCCACGCGCGGCGCTTTTGGCGAACGCCACGAGATGATGGTCGCTGCCGTGCGGCGCATGCGTGAAAGCAATGATGTCGCGCGACTTGTCCGAGAGGCGCAACCCCAGCGCGGCGTGATAGAAGTCCAGCGCGCGCAGCACGTCGGGCGTAAACAGCAGCACATGCGAAAGGCGACGCGGATGCACGATCAGCGCCTGCGAACGCGTATGCGAGCCGCGCGTATCCGCCGCGCTGCCGGAAAGCTGGAACGGCATCTTGACCGACGGGCTGGTCTTCCTGCCGACCTTCACTTGCACGAGATTGCCGTCCGGATCGTGAAACCAGAAGCCGTCGCTGCCGTGATCCTGCAATACCGCGCAGCCGGTGGCGGCCACCTGGGCGCGCAGGGCGTCGAGATCGTCGGCGTAGCAGTTGAAGGCGAGCCAGGCGAGCGACTTGTGATCGGCTGGCAGAATGCGCGCCCAGCGATGCCCGTCCGCCGCGTAAAGCGCAAGTTCCGGCGAGGGCCCGCCGTTGCGCTCGACCCGCAAGCCGAAGCTGTCGAAGAAGCGCGCAGCTTCATCGAGCGAGGGCACGTTAAGCGCGAAATGGTCGATGGAATGGATGCTCGCGGGATCGTGATGCGCGTTGCTTGCCTGGGTATCCTGACTTGTGGTCATGACTGTCTCCTGCAGGTGGCCCGCTCGGGTGGCGGGCTGTCTTGCGACCTGTTTGCGGTTTTGCTTCGTTGTGACGCTCGCGGCCTAGCGGGCCGCCTCGTCAGCGATGACGTTGCGCAGCGTGCCGATTTTCTCGACGCTGACTTCGCACACGTCGCCCGCCTTCATCAGCAGCTTCGGCTCGCGCGCCCAGCCGATGCCCGAAGGCGTGCCCGACACGATCACATCGCCGGCTTCGAGCGTGATGGCTTCGCTGATGATGCTGATGAGACTTTCGACGTCGAAAACCATCTCATCGGTGCTGGCGGATTGCACCACCTGACCGTTGAGGCGTGTTTCCAGGCGCAGCCCCTTTGCACCGGGCGGCAGTTCGTCGGCGGTGACGAGATCGGGACCGAAGGCGCCGGTGCCGTCGAAGTTTTTGCCCACCGTCCACTGCGGCGTCTTGAACTGATACTCGCGAACCGAACCATCGTTGAAGAGCGAATAACCGGCCACATGCGACAGCGCCTCGGCGCGCGCGATATGACGGCCGCCCTTGCCGATCACCACGGCGATTTCACCCTCGTAATCGAGGCCCGCGGAATCCGTCACGCTCGGACGGATCATCGGCTGATCGTGGGCGATCAGACTCGTCGCGACGCGGAAGAACAGCGTGGGGTAGTCGGGCTGCGCGTAGTTGCTCTCCGACGTGTGATCCGAGAAATTCAGGCCGACGCAAATGATTTTGGGCGGCCGCGAAAGCGGCGGAAGCAGCTTGACGTCGGCGATGGCGACACGCTTGTCGGTGGCGTTCTGGCGCGCGTATTCGACCAGATCCACGCCGCGCGCGAGCACGGATTCCAGCGTTTCATTGCCGATGATCGTGATGTGATCGGCCTCGCGGACGCCGATTGCCGTCTTGCCATTGAGCTCAAAACTTACCAGTCGCATGTGTGTCTCCGGACGTTGCTGGGTTCGTTCAGGGCGTCGAATCTGCTTCGATTCCCTTTGAATTGACGAATTTGTCAGTTCGTATACTAGGCGTTTTGACAAAATCGTCAACTAGATTCGATTCAGGACAAACCCTAGAATGGCGGGAGACAAAGCACAGGCCGATCGGGCTGCAAGCCGCCGCCAACAGGATGCAAATGGACGCAACAGAAGAGAACTATCAGAGCCGCGTGGGCGCCGCGCGGCGGGAGAAGACGCGCAACCGCCTGATCGAGACGGCGCTGGGCGTGTTCGCCGAAAAAGGCCCGGATCTGCCGATCATCGACGACTTCATTGCCGCGGCCGGGGTCGCGCGCGGGACCTTCTACAACTACTTCCGCACGACCGGCGAGTTGCTGGTGGCGGTCGCAGGTGAAAGCAGCGACCAGGTGCTGGGTGTGATCGATCCGCTGGTGCTGGCCGAGGCCGATCCGGTGCGGCGGCTGGTGGTGGGCTCGCGCCTGTATATGACGATGGCGGCGCGCTACCCGCTGTGGGGCGCGTTTATCACGCGGGTGGGAACGCGGCGCGGGTCGCGCGGGCGCCTGCTCGATGAGTATCTGACGCGGGATCTGCAACTGGCGATCGATGCGGGGCGGTTTCGCATCGGCCACGTGAGCGTGGCGCGGGATATCTCGCTGGGCGCGATCATGTATGGGATCGAGACGCTGCTTTCAGGGGAAGCGCCGCAGGATTACACCGAAGAGGTGATGTACACGCTTTTGCTGGGGTTTGGGGTGCAGCACACGGAGGCGCACGCGCTGGCGTTTGCGCCCATTGCGGATTGTGGGGAGCCGCAGGGGGCGGTTTTTGAGCGGGGAGTGGGTCAATAGGTCAGAGCGACGGGTGGCGTTAAGCCTCGCCTATTGAAGTGAAAACAGCCAAAAATCTATTTAGGGCGGGATATGAACACTGCGGGCGAAGAAAAAGCCACTTCCAGATATCTATTTGGAGAAAGCCTGCTATGGATCGCAGTTTTCGTTGCGCTAGCCTTGTCTATTGCTATTTGGGTTTCCCTGGTGTTAATCGACTTAGTTCACGGAAACCCAAACCGGTCAAAGGGTAATGCCGTGATGATGATGGCTTTGATCCCCCTGTTAATCGGCCTCATTGCCCCGCTGGGTGTATTCGTTGTGTTTTCCTCATCCCAGTTAATCCAGGGGGTGATGATGCGTGTTCTTCACCCGTGGATCGGCCGGTACGCGTATATTTTCATCGGGCTGTCGGTGCCCGTGATTTCGATGGTGACATGGTACTGCTACGATTACCTCACGCCTTCGAATTTCAATCTGGGAATAAATGAAGGGGCTGACTGGGTGCCGTACCAGCACGGGATCAATCTCGACAGATATCTGGCGACGCTAGCCATACAAGGCCTGGTAACCGTTTTCACGTTACTGTATTTTGAAGCGGTGACTTATTATCGCTCCAGAAAAACAGTCATTCGGGGTGCGTTGCTCTTCGTAGTTGCCGTCGGAGTCTTGTTGGGTTATCGAGAAGCGGTAAATCAAATCCATTTCATTTCCGTTGCTTGATAATCGACGGGAGATACGCGTGACACACGCAGCACGCATAAGCCCCTATTCGGGACTTCACCGCTCACTCATCAACAGTCCTGACCCCGCATTCGCAACGCCCTGAGCGCCTGCGTCCACCCCCTCTTCGCACCTGTTTCACCCAGAAAAACCCAACCCTCGCCGCCCAGTGGGCTATCATGCGGGTCCTCTCCGAAGTAGCCCCTTATGATTTCCGTCCGTAACGTCACCCTGCGCCGCGGCGTCAATGTCGTCCTCGACAACGCGTCCGTCACCTTCACCCCCGGCGAAAAGATCGGCCTGGTTGGCCGCAACGGTGCCGGCAAGTCGTCGTTCTTCGGCCTGCTCAACGGCACGCTGCACGAAGATAGCGGCGAGTTCTCGATTCCCGACGCGTGGAAGATGGGTCAGGTCGCGCAGGACATGCCGGAGACGGAGCAGAGCGCGACCGACTTCGTCATCGAGGGTGACACCGTCATGCTGGCCGCACAGGCCGAAGTCGCCGCCGCCGAGGCCAGCGACGACGGCATGCGCATGGCGCACGCCTATATGGCGCTGCACGACGCCGGCGCGCATGACGCCACCGCACGCGCCCAGGCGCTGATCCTGGGCCTGGGCTTTAGCGCCGCGCAGCTCGACCAGCCGGTCAACAGTTTCTCGGGCGGCTGGCGTATGCGTCTGCAACTGGCGCGCGCGCTCATGTGCCCGTCCGACCTGCTGTTGCTCGACGAACCGACCAACCACTTGGACCTCGACGCGCTGGTGTGGCTCGAAGCCTGGCTCAAGCGCTATCAGGGCACCATGGTCGTGATCAGCCACGATCGCGAATTCCTCGACGCGGTGACGCAGGTGACGGTGCACGTCGATAACGCCAAGCTCGTGCGTTACGGCGGCAACTACAGCAAGTTCGAAGACATGCGCGCCGAGCAGATGGCGCTGCAACAGGCCTCGATGGCCCGTCAGGCGGACAAGATCGCCCACCTGCAGAAGTTTATCGACCGCTTCAAGGCCACGGCCTCGAAGGCGAAGCAGGCGCAGAGCCGGGTCAAGGCGCTCGAACGCATGGAGAAGATCGCCCCCGTGCTGGCCGATGCGGAGTTCAGCTTCGAGTTCAAGGAGCCGCTCAACACGCCGAACCCGCTGTTGTCGATGCTGGACGCAAGCTTCGGCTACCCGGCGCCGGCCGACGCACCCGAGGGCACGCCGCCGACGGTCATCGTGCGCGGCATCAACCGGTCCGTGCTGGCGGGGCAGCGCATCGGCATTCTCGGCGCCAATGGTCAGGGCAAGTCCACGCTCGTGAAGACGGTGGCGCACGAACTGAAGGCGATTGGCGGCGAGATCAGCGAAGGCAAGGGCCTGAACATCGGCTACTTCGCGCAGCAGGAACTTGACGTGTTGCGTCCGCTCGACACGCCGATGGAACACATGATCCGCCTCGCCAAGGACACGCCGCCGAGCATGCGCGCGCCTGGCCAGAGCGGCACCGAGCAATCGCTGCGTACGTTCCTGGGCACTTTCAACTTCAGCGGCGACATGGTCCATCAGGCGGTCGGCACGATGAGCGGCGGCGAAAAGGCGCGCCTCGTGTTGTGCATGATCGTCTGGCAACGGCCCAACCTGCTGGTGCTCGACGAGCCGACCAACCACCTGGACCTCTCTACACGGGAAGCGCTGGGTGTGGCGCTCAACGAATTCGAAGGCACCGTGTTGCTGGTCAGTCACGACCGCTCCCTGTTGCGCGCGGTGTGTGACGAGTTCTGGCTCGTTACCAAAGGTGGCGTCGAGCCCTTCGACGGCGATCTGGACGACTACCAGCAGTTCCTGCGCGAAGAGGCCCGCCGCATGCGCGAACAGGCTGCTGGCGAGCAGAAGGTTAGCGCCTGAGCCGAGCGCGCTTACACCCAGGGATAGTCCAGCGCCTCGGTCTTCAACGCGCGCTGGACCGCCGGTCGCTCAAGCACACGCTGTAGATACGCGCCAAGCAGGGGCCGCGTGCGCGCAGGCCTCGCGAACTGGCGCGTCCATCGGCAGAGCATCAGTGCATAGGGGTCCAGCACCGTATAGTGGTGCCCGAGCAGCCACGGGCCACCGCTTGCCTCCAGCTGACTTTCGAGTTGATCGAGCAAACTGCCGATTTTCCACTCCGCGTGAGCCTTCACTTGCTCCGCGCCTGAAGCGTTGCCGCTATCCACCCAGCGTTCCGGATAGAAATACGCCAGCAACGTAGCCTGCAGCGTGTTGGTCAACCACATCAACCAGGTATAAAAGCGCGAGCGTTCCGGCGTGCCCAAAGCCGGCGCGAGATTCATCTCCGGATGCGCATCGGCGAGATGCAGACAAATCGCGGCGGTCTCGTACAGCACGAGATCGCCGTCGACCAATACCGGAATCAATCCATTCGGATTGAGCTTGAGATAGTCGGCGGATTTGTGTGCTTCCTGGTCGCGATCGACGAATACCAGCTCAAATGGCAGCCCGATTTCTTCAAGCACGAAATGAGGCGCCATGCTTGCGTTGCCGGGAAAGTAGAACAGCTTCATCGTCGATTCCTTTTATGTCCGCCACGATCCCGGCGAGCCAGGGAGAGTGTTCTGCTGCGTGAATCCGGATTCGCATTCTAATCTCTGCCTGGCGGGCCCGAGATGGCTACTCAACCGGCATTGGCCTCCATCAAGGTCGGATAGTCCGTATAAAACTTTTCCGTGCCGCCAAAAAAGCCCTCCCGACGCGCTTCGTTCATCGGCGCATTCGTCTTGATGCGTTCGACGAAATCCGGATTCGCGAGCACCATCGCGCCGTAGGATTCGAGATCGGCGATACGCGTAGCGATGTCCGCGCCGACCTGGTCGCGCGCTCTGCCGGGACGATTCAGCATCAACGTGCCCGTCCACAGCTTGGCGAGATGCTCGCGCAGCCCAGCGGCGTGCTGCGCGTGTCGATGCCGGTGGACTTTGGCGTCACTTATCTCGCGCCGCTCATGGTGGAGTTTGCCGAGCTTTATCCCGGCATCAGCTTCGATCTGGATCTCACCTCACGGCGTATCGATCTGGTGAGCGAACGATTTGACGTGGCGCTGCGGATCGGCGAATCGGAAGACTCGCAATTGATTGCGCGGCCCCTGGCTTGCCTCACGCCGTATCTTTTCGCTTCGCCCGGTTATTTAAAGCGCTCAGGCGAACCCGCGAAGCCCGCTGATCTCGTCCATCACGAATGCCTGACGATTCTTAAGGCATCCGAATGGACGATGCATGCCGATAAGCCTGCCAACAGGCGCTCGATGACGGTGCCTGTGAGCGGGCGCTTCGCGCTCAACAGCGTTGGCATGATTCGCCGTCTGGCGGTCCTCGATAGAGGCATCGTGCTGATGCCGCAGGAAGTCGTCGCGGACGATCTGGCGAGTGGCGCGTTGCTTCCCGTGCTGCCGGGTTGGCACGGTGACGCCGTACCGATCTACGCGATCACGGAGACCCGGCTTTTACCCGCGAAGGTTCAACGCTTTATCGAATTTCTGCAGGCGCGCCTGGCGAGCTAGGCGCGCAGGCGTTCATGAAAAAGCGCTCACGACAGCGTAATCGTCTGTGTCAGCGTAGAAACAAATCGCGCCGTGCGCGCATCGCGCGGCCGCGCAAACAGTTCGCCAGATGGCCCGGCTTCAACGATCGCGCCATCCTTGAGAAACACGGCATCGTGCGCAATCGAAGCCGCGAGGCGCAGATCGTGCGTTGCCATCAACATCGTCGTGCCTTCCTGCGCCAATTGCCGGAGTACATCCACGACTTCGGCGGAGAGTTCCGGATCGAGCGCGGAAGTTGGCTCATCGCACAGCAGTACCTGAGGCGAGGGCGCCAATGCGCGCGCGATGGCCACGCGCTGTTGCTGGCCGCCCGAGAGCGTCGAAGGCCACGCATCGGCCTTGCTGGCAATGCCGACTTTTTCCAGTAATGCCGCCGCCCGTTCGCGCGCTCGCGCGCGGTCCCACTTGAGCACGGTGACGAGGCCTTCCATGACGTTCTCGATCACCGTGAGATGCGGAAAGAGCTGGAAATTCTGGAACACCATGCCTGTGTGTCGACGCACGGCGGCGATTTCCGCGCGCGCCACGCTGCGGCCCGGTGTGAAACCGATACGCGCATCGCCGATGGCGAGCGAGCCCTCGTCCGGCATTTCGAGCAGATTGATGCAGCGGAGCAGGGTGCTTTTGCCGCTGCCGGAAGGACCGATCAACGCCGTGACGCTGCCCGCTGCGAGCGTCAGATCGATTGCGTTCAGCACGCGATGCTCGCCGAACGATTTGCCGAGATGTTCGAGCCGGATCATCACCGCCCCGCAGAAAACAGTGCATGCCGACCAAAGCGCGCTTCGAGCTTCACTTGGGCATGCGAGAGTACCGAACTGAAAACCAGGTAAATCAATGCGGCCTCGGAGTAAAGAATCAGCGGCTCGTAGGTGACAGCGGCGATGCGCTGCGCGGCCTGAAAAATTTCGGGAACGGTGAGCACTGCCGCAAGCGACGTGTCCTTCACGAGCGAAATAAACGAATTCGACAGCGCGGGCAGCGCCACGCGCGTGGCCTGCGGAAGAATCACGCGGCGCAGCGCCTGGGCGCGCGTCATGTTCATCGAATAGGCGGCTTCCCATTGTCCGCGCGGTATCGACTCGATCACGCCGCGAATCACCTCGGCGTTATAGGCGCCTACGTTGAGCGAAAATCCGATGATCGCCGCCGTGAGCGGATCGAGCACGATGCCAACATTAGGTAGTCCGTAGAATATGACGAACAACTGAACGAGCAGCGGCGAGCCGCGAAACAGCCAGATATAGAAGCGTACGATCGCCACGGCCCAGCGCGGCCCGAACAGGCGCGTGAGCGCTGCGAAGAATGCCAGCACGATCCCGAGTGCGAACGATGCCAGGGTAAGCGGGACGGTGAAGACCAGTCCCGCGTAAAGCAGGGGCCAAAGCGATTGCCCCATCAGATGCAGCCATGCCGGCATCGTTCACCCGCCTTATTGCGAAACGTCTTTGCCGAAGTACTTCTGCGAGATGCGCGCGTAGGTGCCGTCGGCCTTGATGTCGGCGAGCGCCTTGTCGATGGCTTCGCGCAGCGCCGGGCTGCCCTTGCGGATCAGCACGCCCGACTGGTCGTCGGCGGTGCTGGTGTCGCTGGCGGCGATCTTCAGCTTCGCGTCCGGCTTGTGCTTCTGGAAGTCGAGGAAGGAGAGCGAGTCATTCACCGTGGCGTCGACGCGGCCCGAGGTCAGCAGATCGATCGATTCATTGAAGCCCTGCACCGGCACGACATCCGCGCCATGCGAAGCGGCGAGCTTGCCGAAGTTGCTGGTCAGCGTATTGGCCGACTTCTTGCCCTTCAGATCGTCGAAGGAATGAATCGTCGTATTGTCCGATCGCACGATCAGCACGGCATGCGTGGCGATATACGGCGTCGAGAAATCGTATTTGGCCTTGCGCGCATCGGTGATCGAGACTTCATTGATGACGGCGTCGTAGCGGTTTACGTCGAGGCCCGCAATCAGACCGTCCCACTTGCCTTCGACGAATTGCGGCTTGACGCCCAGGCGCTGCGCGATGGCGGAGGCGATATCCACATCAAAGCCGGTCAGTTTGCCGGTTTCGTCGTGATAGGTGAAGGGTGCGTACGTGCCTTCAGTGCCGACACGGAACACGCCGGACGACTTGATCTGGGCGAGTTCATCGGCGGCGAATGCCGGCGCGGCGGCAACCGCCGACAGGAGTGCGGCGAGCAGTACTGAGCGAATGGCTTTCATGGTCGAAACTCGCGAGTGGGTTGACGTTTGGGCTCGTTTAACGAGTCGTCAGATTCTACTGATCGCGCGTCAAGGCACAAAAGCGATGATTCGCTATAGATATACACGGGTGGAATATAACGGCGAAAACGTCGCCCCTGCGAAGGGCGACGTTGTAAGTCATGTATTAAAAGCGCGAGCGCAGCCCCACGGTCGCGACAACCTGATTGGCGGTGGAGGACGCACCGCCAGCCGTGTCGATGAAGGCCACGTAGTGATGGCCAGTGACATGCTGATAGATGCCTTCGAGATAGACATCGGTGCGGCGCGAGAACGAATACACGAGTTGCGTATCGACCTGCTGCCATTTCGGATCGGCGGAATATGTTCGGGTATCCGAAGCATGGCCGTCCGTATAGACATACGCGAGACCCAGAGAAAGGTGACGCGCGAGCGGATATTGGCCGCTGAGTTCGTAGTTGTCGAAACTCACGTTGCCGCCGGTCGAGCCAAACGATGTACTGCCTTCGAACTGGCTGTGCGAGTACACGAAGGCCAGCGACGCGCCTTTCACTTCATAGCGGATCGCGGCTGCCGCGACGCGCTGCACGTCGGCGGCAAGCGTGAAGCCGCCGACGCCATTCGCCGACGATTCGGTGATATCGATCGCGCCGTTGCCGGTCGATCCACCCGCATGGTCGATTTGCAGATAGCCCGCGCCCAGGCTCAATGGCCCGTTCGCGTAACTCGCGCCCGCGCTCCATGCGCGATTTTCGCTAAAGCCGGTGCTGTTCGAGAACGCGTAAAGACCGCCAAACTGCAGGCCTGCAAAACTCGGGCTCGCATATTTGACGGCATTGCTGATCCGCAGCGAATCCGCAAGATTGTCGTTGTCGAACGGGTGAGCAAAACTCGATTTGCCGAATGAGCCCGCTTCCGCAGAAAGCGGCGCGACGTAATCGACAACCGAGTCGTACTGTCGGCCCACCGCGGCAAAGCCATAACGATCGCTCGTGAGGCCAACCCATGCTTCGCGGCCAAAGAGCCGGTTGTCCTGACCGAGCTTGCCGTTCTGCACATTGAAGCCGTTCTCCAGCACGAAGACGGCATTGAGCCCATCGCCGAGCGCTTCGCGCCCGCGAATGCCAAAGCGGCTGCCGTTGATGTTGCCGCTCGTGGCCTGGAATAGCGCGCCGTGTGCGCCGCTCTTGCTCACGTTGTTGGTGTACATGAGGCCAGCATCGATCATGCCGTACAGCGTGACGGAGTTCTGTGCGAAAGCGGAGGACGAGAGCAGCGCGGCGGTCAATGCGCCGAGCAATGTGGTTGTTTTCAAGCGAAACCCCTGTATGCGTGTATCAAACCTGCGATGTGCGAGGTTCGACCGATGCTAGGGAGGGGCTTGCGTTTCTCTAACGGAGCGTTTGCGAAAAGCTCAGCGCGTGCTCACTGCTTTACTTTCCACTCCGGCGGGAAAGGGCGTTTCGCGGTGAAAGCCGTTTGAGCGGCTTGTGAATAAAGCGTTAAGGATCAGCGATTTCGATGCACTGACGTCGTATGCGAGAAACCCATGAACGACGTCGGCGCATCACACCGCGCGCGCATTATTTGGCTTCGCGGAAGATTAAATTCCACTTCATGCGTGGCGAAATAAGCACGTTCACGCGCCTTTAGCGCAAACGCGCGACCCATGCCGCCACTTCATCGCCGCTGCCGATTTTCGGATCGACGATACCGTCGATCATGAAGGTCGGCGACACGTGAATGCCGTTCTGGCGCGCGTACTTCGCATGCCATTTCACTTCGCTGTCGAGGCCGGGAATCGCAAACGCTTCGCGCAAGGCCAGCCCGCTATAGCGCTCGATACGCGCGATGATGTCGTTGGGCGTCGCGTCCAGATTCGGGCCGCCGCAATGGCGCTCGAACTCGAATTCCTCCCGATGGGCCGCCACGGCGGCCATCACCGCTTTTGCGCTGTCCTTGCCGCCGGGCAGTGTCGAAGCCGCGAGAATGCAGCGCACGATCACGCCTGAATACATGTGCCACGGCTGCGATTGCAGGCGGATCTTGACGGTGACACGGTCGGCGCCAGCGGTTTCCAGCAGCGCGTCGAGCTTGCCGAATGCGCGCACCGAGAACGGGCAGGTCGGTTCCAGAAAGACTTCGAAAACGTGCGGGCCGTGGCCCCACGTGAGGGGATCGGCGCGCCAGGCGGGCGTGGTGGAGTCGGATTGGGTCATGGTGTTTTCGGGTGTGGGATCGCTAGTAGGGGCGAGGGCACGCAATGAGCGTGCCCTTGCGGATTTCAGTGTTTATTGCGGCAACGGAAAGATCTGATCGTCGCGCACCACGTATTGCTTCTGGAAACCGGGGCGCAGCATGAAGACGCCGAACCAGTCGATTTTCGCGGGCTCTTTCAAGGGGCTGGGGGCGCTCACGTAGCTCGACGCCTTAGCCGGATCACCCTTGCCTGAATAATGCGCGATCTGCGGAAACGGATAGATCGGCCGGCTCGCAAGCGCGGGCTGATTTGGAATCGCAACGGGCGGCAGCGCCGCGTGTGCGCCGATGCCGCCGGATTGGCCACCACCGCGGCCATCGCTACCGCCTTGCGGACCCGCGCCTGGGTGACCTTGCACTGGCGCGACGCGCTGAGCGTTCAAACTCGCCGGTGCCGCGCCGTGCTCGACCCACGTCATCAGCGGGCTGAGCGTGTCGACCTGCGCGAAGCCATCGCCGCCGCCGCAATGGCCGACACCAGGAATCATGAAGAGGCGCAGGAAGCGGTCTGTCGCGGCGCTGCCCATCTCCGCCTGAACGGCGCGATAGTAGGCCACGGAAATCATCGGCGCGATGGAAAAGTCGGCCCAGCCGTGCCACACGATGAGCTTGCCGCCACGCGCCGCGAACGCGCGCAGATCGGGATTGGTGGCGTCATTGAGGCCGTGGAGTTCCTGCATGCGCGTGAATTGCGCGGTCGTGAACGGGAACGTCGCGGCGGCCGCTTCGGCTTGCGAGGGCACGAGATTGACCACCGGCACCATGCTGCTGTAGAGCGATTCGGACATCACGTGCGCGTTCGCCTCGCGCGGCACGAACGAACTCCACATCAGCTCGGAGCCGGGTTCGAGGCCGCCAGGCAGGAAGCGATGGCCCTCGGCGTCGGTCGGGCCAGTGTAGATTTTTTGCGCCACGCTCCATTCAGCCGGCGTGAGGCAGTGTTGCGTATCGCTCGCGCCCGGTTTGCAGGCCACCCAGCTCGCCTGCACATGGCACGCGCGCGGGTCGCTCAGCAGGCCGTCCTTGACGCCGTCGAGCGTGTCGCAATGCGCGATCACCGCGTCATGCAGCACGTGCAGCTTCGGCGCGAGCAGAATCGGCTGGCCGTTGCTGCCGCGATTGGCCGCGACTGTCCACGCATGGAAGAAGGAATTCTGGATCTGGAACAGCATCGCGGGTGCGCCCGCCGAAATGCCGTCGAAGTCGTCGGGATAGCGCTGCGCTTCCATCAAGGCTTCGCGGCCGCCGTCCGAACAGCCCGAGAAATAGGCGTAGCGCGGCGCGACGCCGTAGAACGTACGCATCAGCGCCTTTGCTGCGAGCGCCGTAAGGTGGTTGGCGCGATAAGCGAAATCGATACGCTTTTGCGGATCGGCGACGAACGCGCCGGCATCGGCTGCGCCCATGCTGCCGGTGTGCCCCATATCGGTAGCCGCGACCGCGAATTCGCCGTCCAGCGCGGGACGGCAATCGCCTGCGTTGCCGATGCTGGCGTTGATCATGCCGCACAGGCCGCCGCAACCGGCCTGGAGATAGCGTTGAGTCCACTTGGTCGTGGGCAGATCGAGCTTGAAGCCGATCGCGGGTGCGATCGTGCCGCTCACTTCGCAGAACTCGCCTTGGGGCGTGTTCAGGCGCTTCGTTTCAATCGAAACGGGTGCACCCACGGCGGCATCGAGTTTTGCTTGCGCAAGGGCCTCGCAGCTTTGCACCGGGGCGATCACGGGCAGCGCCGCGCCGGTATCGGCGAACGCGGGCGCAGCGCGCAGCAGCGCGAGCACGGCGAGCATGAAGAGCGCAACGGCCAGCGAAGCCGTGCGCCGGGTAAGGCAAAAGAAGGATTGGGCGTTCATCGGAAGAACCGGGCTGGAGAAGGGCGGCGAATCTGCCGCGAGCTTCGGGAACCCTGTTCTTAGCATCTTTTTCGCTCGATTGGCCTTCGGCGGCCCTGACGATCAACGAAACAGATGGCTCGATAAACAGAAGGCATGGCTGGACTGACGCGTGCGGTCAAGCGCGTTCAGTTTGCCTCGGGTCGCTTCACGAAGGCGCTCACGAACGTATGCACCGCCGCTTCCACCCAGCGGTCGATTTGTGCAGCTGACGGCCGGGCATCTGGGTGCGTGAGGCATTCCAGTTGTGCTTCGCCGCGCACGATGCCGATGAAGAGTTTGGCTGCCGTCGTATAACCCACGGCTTGCACGTCGATCTGGCCGCGCGCAGCGGCGCGCTCCAGAAATTGACCAACGATGCCCGCGACCACCTCCGGCCCGGCGGCAAAGAACGTGCGCCCCAGCTCGGGAAAGCGCGGCGTTTCCGCGACGATCACGCGATACAGCGCGAGCCCCATCGGCGAAACAATCAGATTCAGATAGGCGCGCGCCAACGTGGTGAGCGAGCGCGTGATGTCGTCCGACTCGAATTCCATATGGCGCAGCGAATGCGCGAACTGACCACATTCGCGCTGGACCACGGCGGCGAACAGCGCTTCCTTCGTTGGCCACGCCGCGTAGACGGTGGACTTGGAGACGCGCGCCTCGCGCTGGATCATGTCGGTCGTGGCGGCGCTGAAGCCGTGCGCCAGAAATATGGTGCGGGCCGCGTTCAGAATCGTGTCTGCGCGGCTTGAGGCGGGGGATGCGGTGTCGTTGTCGCGAGCGGGGCCTGCCGGTGCGCCGGTTTCCTTGTGCGTCGCCATGTCTTTCGATTGGATTGCAATAACGGTGTCGCGGGATCGTAACACAGCGCGACCGCGCATTTCCGCGTCTTACCCAGCGCTGGCGGGCGCAGTACCGATCGGTTCGATTTTAGTTGACTCGGCAGGAATCCGCTCTTATTATCCAGTACCGCTCGGTACTCTCTACCCGGGTTGATCTTTCCCCTATTGGTGAAGGGCCGCTGTGCGAACCCGAGCAGCGCGTACGTCCGTTTTTCGCGCCGCACGGGCACAGAGATCAGGCTGATGAGCACATCAAGTTAATCAGGATTGCAAAATGACTATGGACCAGCGAACGAAACGCATCAGGGGTGCGCGATGAGCGGGCCGTCCGCAGCCGGCGCGCCCGCGCCGCTGACCGGCGGCAAGCTCGCGCTCGGCACGCTTGCTGTTGCGCTTGCGACATTCATGAATGTGCTCGATTCGTCGATCGCAAACGTCGCCATTCCGACCTTGTCTGGCAGCCTGGGCGTATCGGTGGACGAGGGCACGTGGGTCATCACCGTGTTCGCAGCGGCCAATGCCGTGTCCATCCCGCTGACCGGCTGGCTCACGCAGCGGCTCGGCCAGATTCGTCTCTTTGTCGGTGCGATCGTGCTGTTTACCATCGCGTCATGGCTATGCGGCATGGCGCCGAATCTGCCGGTACTGCTGGCCGCGCGGGTGTTCCAGGGCTTGACCGCTGGGCCGCTGATTCCGATGTCACAGGCAATCCTGCTCAGTTCCTGGCCGAAGAAAAAGTCTTCGACAGCGCTGGCGCTCTGGGCGATGACTGCAACCGTGGGCCCGATCGCGGGACCTTCGCTGGGCGGCTGGATCACCGATAGCTATAGCTGGACGTGGATCTTCTACATCAATATTCCCGTAGGCATTTTTGCGGCGATCACGACGTGGATGATCTACCGCTCGCGCGAAACGCCGACGCGCAAGCCGCCGATCGATCTGGTGGGGCTGGGCCTGCTGGTCGCGTGGGTGGGCACCTTGCAGGTCATGCTCGACAAGGGCAAGGATCTCGACTGGTTCCATTCGCCGGTGATCGTCGGGCTGACGATTGCTGCAGCGGTCAGCTTCGTGGCCTTTGTAATCTGGGAGCTGACCGAGGAACACCCGATCGTCGATCTGCGTCTGTTCGGCCAGCGCAATTTTCTGGGCGGCACGATTGCGATTTCGATTGCGTATGGCGTGTTCTTCGGCAATCTCGTGCTGCTGCCGCAATGGATGCAGGAGTATCTGGGTTATCGCGCGGTGGATGCGGGGCTCGTGATTGCGCCGATCGGCATTTTCACGGTGCTGCTTTCGCCGGTGATTGCGAAGGTGTTGCCGCGCTCGGATGCGCGCCTGATCGCGACGCTGGCGTTTATCGGTTTTGCGGTGGTGTTCTGGATGCGCTCGAACTACATCGTCGATATAGACACGTATCACCTCGTTGTGCCGACCCTGCTGCAAGGCATCCCGATGGCGATGTTCTTCGTGCCACTGACCGCGATCATTCTGGCGGGGCAGTCGCCGCAACGCATTCCGGCAGCGGCAGGTCTTTCGAATTTCGTGCGGGTGTTTTGCGGGGCGGTGGGCACATCGCTGGGCGCGAACGAATGGTATGACCGCACCGTCGTGCATCACGCGCGGCTGACCGAACAGGCGACGCCGGAGAATCCCGCGTTCACGCAATTTCTCGACTTTCTCTCGAAGACGGCGCATCTGGATACGTCGGCGTCTCATTCGGTGTTTGGACAACTCGTCGATACCCAGGCCGCCATGCTGGGCCTGAATGACGTGTTCTGGATTTCGGCGGTGATATTCATCGCGATCATTCCGCTCATCTGGATCACGCGCGCTGGAAAAGCAGAGGGCGGCGCCGATTCGGCTGCGCATTGAGTGCAAGCTGGAAGCGACAGTGTTACCGCATCATCAGGATCATCAGGAAAACATGACTAGCGTTTCAATTCTTCGCCCGCGCGCGACGCCGCGTGCATTGGCGGTTTTAGTTGCTGGCGCAACGGTCGCACTGATGGCCGGTTGCGCGAACTACGCCGGTATCAAAAGCGACAAGACCATCGCGCAGCCGCAACAGTTCGAGACCTCGCAGAGCATCCCCGCGCAAGGCGGCCAGTGGCCCACCCTCGACTGGGCGCAGCAGTTCGGCGACCCGCAACTGCCCAAGCTGATCGACGAAGCGCTCGAAGGCAACCCGAGCATCGCCCAGGCGCAGGCGCGCATCGCCAAGGCCTCGTCGTATATCGATACGTCGAAAGCGGCGCTCGCACCCAAGGTCAACGCCAGCTATTCGTGGACGCGCGAGCTGTATTCGTCGAATGCGCTTTATCCGACTCCCTATGGCGGCAACTGGTACAGCGAAAATAATGCGCTCGCCAGCGCATCGTGGGATCTGGATCTGTGGGGCAAGAATCGCCAGCGGCTCGCACAGGCTGTCTCGCAACAGCGCGCCGCGCAGGCCGATATGGAACAGGCGCGCATCACGCTCGCGGCTTCGGTTGCGCGCACGTACAACCAGCTTGCGCAACTGTATGCGCAGCGTGACATCGCCGCGCGTGAAATCGATAACCGCAAGACCATCGGCACGATCACCAATGGTCGCGTGGTCGCGGGACTCGACACCAACGTCGAGCGCCAGACCGCCAACGGCAACATTGCGACGAGCCAGGCGAACCTCACGCAGATCGACGGCCAGATCGAGACCGTGCGCTATCAACTGGGCGCGTTGCTCGGCAAGGGCCCGGATCGCGGCCTGCAGATCGCCAATCCGGTCCTGAACCCGGTGGCGCAGATCGCCTTGCCCGACAACCTGCCCGCTGACCTCGTGGCGCGCCGCCCGGACATCGTGTCTGCGCGCTGGCAGGTCGAAGCCGCGATGCACGACGTCAAGGAAGCTAAGGCCGAGTTTTACCCCGACGTGAACCTCGCCGCAGGCTTTGGTTTCGATGCATTCGGCTGGGGCAGATTCCTCAACTTCACGAGCCGGCAGATGAACATTGGCCCGGCCGTGCATCTGCCGATCTTCGATGCGGGCGCGTTGCGCGCACAGTTGAAGGGCCGCTATGCCGACTTCGATCTGGACGTGGCGAACTACAACCAGACGTTGATCGGCGCGTTCCAGGATGTGGCGACCACGGTGTCGTCGATCCGCTCGGCGGACAAGCAGCTGGTCGATGCGCAGAACGCGCTCGATGCGTCGACCAAGGCATATCAGCTCGCCGTGATCCGCTACAAGGCGGGCCTTTCGGAGCAGTTGCAGGTGCTCAACGCCGACCAGAATCGCCTGGGCGCCGAGCAGTCGGTCGTGGACCTGAAAGCGCAGCGCCGCGACCAGCAGATGGCGCTCATCAAGGCGCTGGGCGGCGGCTTCGATGCCCACAATGCGCACGACGTGAACCTCGTGCCACCTGAGCAGATCGGCAGCGACGCGAAGGGCGCGAACGGTGCGCCGTGGAATGGCGCAAGCGTACCGCCCACGACGACGACCGCTGCCAGCGCACCGCAACGATAAGACAAACCGTAAAAGAGAACCCAGAAATGAACACCGCACAACGGCCTGTTGCAGAAGAGCAGGATACCGAACAAAACGGCAAGCGCAAACGCATGATGACGCTGCTGGTCCTCGTGATCGTGATTGCCGCGATTGCCTATGGCCTGTACTACTTCCTCGTCGCACGCTTCAGTGAGGACACCGACGACGCCTACGTCAACGGCAACGTCGTGCAGATCACCCCGCAGGTGACCGGCACGGTGATCGCCGTGAACGCCGACGACACGCAGACCGTCAAGGCGGGCGAGCCGCTGGTGCAACTCGACCCGGCTGACTCGCGCATTGCGCTTCAGCAGGCCGAAGCCAATCTCGGCCAGACCGTGCGCCAGGTGCGCGGTCTGTTCGCCGACGACAGCCAGTACCAGGCACAGGTAGCCGTGCGTCAGGCGGATCTTTCGCGCGCACGGGACGATCTGCGCCGCCGTATGCAGGTTGCACAAACGGGTGCGGTTTCGCAGGAAGAAATTTCGCATGCGAGCGATACCGTGAAGAGCGCCGAGGCTTCGCTTGCAGCCGCGCAACAGCAACTCGCCGCGAACCGCGCGCTGACCGCCAACACGACCCTCTCCGATCATCCTAACGTGATGGCCGCCGCCGCGAAGGTGCGTGACGCCTACCTCACCAACGCCCGCAACACGCTGCCCGCGCCGGTCACGGGCTACGTTGCGAAGCGTTCGGTGCAGGTTGGCCAGCGTGTTTCGCCGGGTACGCCGCTGATGTCGGTGGTGCCGCTGAACGCCGTGTGGGTCGACGCCAATTTCAAGGAAGTGCAGCTCAAGCACATGCGCATCGGCCAGCCCGTCGAGATGACGGCCGACGTGTACGGCTCGTCGGTGGTTTATCACGGCAAGGTGGTGGGCTTCTCGGCAGGCACGGGTTCGGCTTTCTCGCTGCTGCCGGCGCAGAACGCTACGGGCAACTGGATCAAGGTGGTGCAGCGCCTGCCGGTGCGAGTCGCGCTCGATCCGGCGGAGCTGGAGAAGCATCCGCTGCGCATTGGCCTGTCGATGCAGGTGGACGTGAACATCAAGGATGACACGGGCAGCCAGCTCGGCAACGCGCAGAACACGGTCTACCAGACCAACGTGTTCGAAAAATACGGCGACGAAGCCGACGCGGAAATCGCCCGCATCATCGCGGAGAACGCAGGGAAGTAACCCGCCGCGCACGCGTTTTCGCCCCTTCGCGTCAGTTCGACGCCCGAACATCCGGTGCTTTTTCGACCGGATGTTCTTCTTTCTGTAGCTAAAACGTGTGCATCAGCCCGTATCCCTGACACGCTCAGGAAACCCTGACAGAACATTGGGGAAACTCCTGGCTAGGGGGTCATAAAAACTGAGATTTAACAAAGTTAGAATGAAATCTCTAGATCGGCGCAGGTGTCGTTCGGAAGCTGGGTAAGCGGGCAGGAAGCGGACAAAACGCAGATTCCCCCCCGCTTATGAACGACGCATGCCGGTCATTGGCCGCAGTGGCAGCGGCCACGTGTTGACGACTCCCCTGGAGCCTAATCATGAGTAATCCTGATCAAAATCACTCTGCCACCTTGCACGATGCATGGCTTTCCATGCACACGATTGCTGGCGCAGCGCGCTCGATGTTGGCGAAGGTGACGCCATGCTGAGCCATCACGAACTTTCCACTCTGCTGCTGCTCAAGGATGCGACCGAGCATATCGAGCCTGACTGTCTCGAACTGGGCGCGCTGCGCGATCTGCAACTGGTCGAGGTCGAACCGCCTGAGTCGGGCCAGCCGCTGCTGCGCGTGACCCAGCGCGGTTATGCCGTGCTGCGCGCATTCGCTCGCGCCGCCTGATCGCGTTGCCTGATATCCCTGTTGCGGTGAGTGCAAACCGTGGCAGCGGACTCGCATAACCGACCGATAACCGACGGATAACCCGAGGAGGCTGAAGTGGAACAGTCCTGGCTGGGTATGAGCGTGGGCACGATCGTGCTTTTTATCGCGACAGTCGGCGTGGTCGCGCATTATCGCCGCGAGCGTCGGCGAGCCGATCTTTTACGCAATCTCGATCATCACGATTGGTTGCAGTGGTCGCGCTCGCGTCGTTAAGGCGCTGAATTAAATCGGCATCAGTCAATCGATACCAACAACGGGGAATCCATCGTGAGCTTTGAATTTGCAGAGCGCGATCTGCTGCACATCCGCAATGTTCTCGGCTATCTCGAACGCTCGGCCGACTTCGTGCGACAAACCGAAGTCAACGCTGTGGTCAGTCTGGGCTACTGGCGCGCGCGAGTGCGGGCGATTCAGGTCATGCCGCAATTGCCGATGCATATCGACAAACAGGCGAAGGAACTGCTGCGCCGTCTCGATCACCTCGAAAGCACCCGCAAGGAAAGCAAGCCGGCTTCAAACGAGAAGCGCCACGCAGCGCCCGAACCGCGCTCACTGGCTTCGATGTATTAAGGGTCTGGCGTGCGCCTATCGCTCGGATACAGACGTTCAATTGGGGCCAATCTTCCGTAACGGATATATTAGGGCGTTTCCCCACGCGAATGGAGTACACATGAGCACGCCCATCGATACACCCACGCCCGATGAAGCCAAATGCCCGTTCCATGCCGCTGCCAAGCCGATTGCCGGCGGCGGCACTGCGAACCTCGACTGGTGGCCTAACCAGCTGCGCGTCGATTTGCTCAACCAGCATTCCAACCGTTCGAATCCGCTCGGCGAAGATTTCGATTACCGCGCGGAATTCAAGAAGCTCGATTACAGCGCACTGAAGGCCGATCTGCGCCAGGTGCTGACCGACTCGCAGGAATGGTGGCCGGCCGACTGGGGCAGCTACGCGGGTCTCTTTATCCGCATGGCCTGGCATAGCGCCGGCACTTACCGCATGGCCGATGGCCGTGGCGGCGCGGGCCGCGGGCAGCAGCGCTTCGCGCCGCTCAATTCCTGGCCCGATAACGTCAGCCTCGACAAGGCGCGCCGCCTGCTGTGGCCGCTCAAGCAGAAGTACGGCCAGAAGATTTCCTGGGCCGACCTGATCGTGCTGGCCGGCAATGTCGCGCTGGAAAACGCGGGCTTCCGCACCTTCGGCTTCGCGGCTGGCCGCGAAGACGTTTGGGAACCGGACATGGATGTGAACTGGGGCACGGAAAAGAAGTGGCTCACCCACCGCAATCCGGAAACGCTCGCGAAGAACCCGCTCTCGGCCACGGAAATGGGCCTGATCTACGTGAACCCGGAAGGTCCGAACGCCAGCGGCGACCCGGCATCGGCGGCGCCCGCGATTCGCGCGACCTTCGGCAACATGGCGATGGACGATGAGGAAATCGTCGCGCTGATCGCCGGTGGCCACACGCTCGGCAAGACCCACGGCGCCGGTTCGGCAGAGAACGTGGGCACGGATCCGGAAGCCTCGCCGCTCGAAGCGCAGGGCCTCGGCTGGCATAGCGGTTATGGTTCGGGTGCGGGCGCGGATGCGATCACCTCGGGCCTCGAAGTGGTCTGGACGCAGACGCCCACGCAGTGGAGCAACTACTTCTTCGAAAACCTTTTCAAGTACGAATGGACGCAGACGCGCAGCCCCGCGGGCGCGATCCAGTTCGAAGCCAAGGACGCACCGGAAATCATCCCCGATCCGTTCGACCCGTCGAAGAAGCGCAAGCCGACCATGCTTGTCACCGACCTGACGCTGCGTTTCGATCCGGAATTCGAGAAGATTTCGCGTCGCTTCCTCAACGATCCGCAGGCCTTTAGCGAAGCGTTCGCGCGTGCATGGTTCAAGCTCACGCACCGCGATATGGGCCCGAAGGCGCGTTACCTCGGCCCGGAAGTGCCGTCGCAAGACCTGCTCTGGCAAGATCCGCTGCCCGCGCCGATCCATCACCCGAGCGCGGCCGATATCGCCGATCTGAAGGCGAAGATCGCGGAAGCCGGTATTCCGGTGAGCGATCTGGTGTCGGTGGCGTGGGCGTCGGCATCGACGTTCCGTGGCGGCGACAAGCGCGGCGGCGCAAACGGCGCACGCATTGCGCTCGCGCCGCAGAAGGACTGGGCCGTCAACAAGGCCGCAGTGGCCGTGCTGCCGAAGCTGCAAGCCATTCAGCAGGCGTCGGGCAAGGCGTCGCTCGCTGACGTGATCGTGCTGGCCGGCGTGGTCGGTATCGAGCAGGCTGCGCAGGCGGCGGGCGTGAAGGTGTCGGTGCCGTTCGTGGCGGGCCGCGTCGATGCGCGCCAGGACCAGACCGATGTGGAATCGGTCGACGTGCTCGAACCGAAGGCCGACGGCTTCCGCAACTATCGCGCCGTGCAGGATGGCCCGTCGACGGAAACGCTGCTGATCGACAAGGCGCAGCAACTCACGCTGACCGCGCCGGAACTGACCGTGCTGATCGGCGGCCTGCGCGTGCTGGGTGCGAATGCCGACGGCAGCAAGGACGGCGTGCTCACCGACAAGCCGGGCGTGCTCAGCAACGACTTCTTCGTCAACCTGCTGGATATGGGTACGGCGTGGAAGGCGGCGGACGGTTCGCAGGAACGCTTCGAAGGACGCGACCGCAAGAGCGGCGAGGTGAAGTACACCGGCACGCGCGCGGATCTGGTGTTCGGTTCGAACGCGGTGCTGCGCGCGCTCGCGGAAGTCTATGCGAGCGCGGATGCGAAAGAGAAGTTCGTGAAGGACTTCGTTGCCGCCTGGACCAAGGTGATGAATCTCGATCGCTTCGATCTGGCTTAAGCACGCGCTTTAGCGAAGGTCGATCGCTGAATTAATCGACCTTCGCCTTGCCATCATGTGGACCGATTGGCCTGTCCGGCCAATCGGTCCATTTATCTTTGCGCGTCGCTTCGTAAGCCGTGTTGAGCGGATAGCGAATGCGGTTCTCGTCCTTCGATTTTTCGCCGATCACGATCAGGCGGACTTCGTCGCTCGTGTTGTTCAGGAACGTGTGGCAGATGCCGGTGCCCGCGGGAAACCCCACGGAATCGCCGGGCTGAAGGCGGTGCAGATGCCCGTCGATCCACACATCGGGCGTGCCCTCGACTACATATGCGAATTCTTCTTCCGCGCTTTCCGCGTGCGGGTAGGAGGTTCTGCGGCCGGGCAGCAGGCGCACATGATGAATGCCGATGCGCGTGAGGCCCAGCTTTTCGGCCAGCGGCGCGCCAAGGCCCATCAATTCCGTGTCGCCTGTGTAGTGGCCGGCTTCCGGGTTCTCTAGCTCGGTCCAATGCTTGATAAAGCTGGGGCGTTGCATGCGCTCGTCTCCGGTGGGGGCGGTGGGCCAGTATGGCATAGGCTTTGCCGCCGCACTTTGCGCCGCGTTTCGCGCCTTATTCCGCTTTGACCTGCACCGCCACCTCCACCTGATGCGCGCCGCCGCCCAGGATCACACCGCGCAATAGCGAGACATCGGTGTAATCGCGGCCAATCGCCAGCGTCACATGCCCTTGATCGGCGAGCACGTCATTGGTCGGATCGAGATCGACCCAGCCCACCGTCGGCACAAAGAGCGACACCCACGCATGCGAGGCATCCGCGCCGATCATCGGCGGTGCGCCCGCAGGCGGATCGTTGCGCAGATACCCGCTGACATAGCGCGCCGCCAGGCCGAGCGAGCGCAGGCAGCCGATCATCACCTGAGCGAAATCCTGGCACACGCCGTGGCGCAATTCGAAGGCGCGCGATGCGGGCGTGTCGAAGGCCGTTGCAGTCGGCTTGTAGTCGAAATCCGCGTGAATGCGATGCATCAGATCGATCGCCCCTTCCAGCACGCTGGCGTCAGGCGCGAAGCTTTCGAGCGCATACGCGCGCAACGCGGGCAGCAAGGCAATATTCGGTGACGCGAAACAAAATTCGGACTCCGGATGAAACGCGCCGCCCGCTTCATAACGCAGCGCGTGCGCCACGCTTTCCCAGGCGGGCGTAGCGGCGGCATCGAGCGCTTCATAGCGCGGCGTCAGCAGCACGGTGGTATCGCTCGTCATCTGCAGGTCGCTATGCGGCGCGTCGAACGAGAAATACAGCACTTCGTTGCCGAACGCATCGCTGCGGCTCGTCTGATACGAGGGCGCGGGCTCGATGGCCGAGCGATGCGCCAGCACGCTTTGCCACGGCAATTCGAGCGGCGTGATGGTGGCCAGATGCTGGGCCGTCTCCACAGGCGTGGAATAGCGATAGGTCGTACGGTGCGTGACCGTCAGGCGCGTATCGCTCATGACCACACCTGCGCGGCGGGCGGCGTGGCGTGGCTGAACCAGCGCGCGCTGATTTCGTTCGAGGTGGCCGCCATGCGCTCGGAGAGGTTGTCACAGAGCGCGACGAGCGCGGGATAGCGGTCGTCGTCGCCCGGCTCGCAGAGTGCTTCGAGTGAGGGCAGCGCTTCGACGGGCGCGAGTTGCGAGGCAAACGGCTCGCGGCGCGGGCCGCCCGCCGCCTGGGCGATTTCATCCAGGCGCGTGCGCAGGCGTCCATACACGCCATAGAGTCCGCGTGGATTGGTGGGATCGGTCACGATCAGGTCAAGCAAGGCGGGCACTTCCAGGCGTCCAGGGTAGAGCGAGCGATAGGTGAGCGTGCTGTCGAATAGTTGCAGCATGACGTCGAAACCGGCGGGCGTGGCGAGCGTGCGTTCCTGCGCGGCAATGCGCAGCATCGTGGCCATTGCGGCGACGCGCTCGATATGGCGGCCCGCAAACAGCAGACGCCACGCTTCGTCGCGGGTCATGCGGTCGCCCTGACAGCCGCTGATCGCGCTCAGTTGCGTGGTGAGCGTGTCGAGCGCGCGGATCAGCGCCATGCGGTCATAGGGCGAGGGGCGACGCAGCGGCGTCACGGCGTCGGCGCGAGCGGAGGTCGATGCCGGGGCGGGCGAAAGCGACAAGGCCGCCAGCGCATCGCGGAAGTCGTTGCGCGAGGCCAGTACGTTGCGCCAGTGGTCGCTCGACAGACGGCCGCGAATCTCCCCGCACGCATACGCCTGACCCGCGAGCGTCTGGCCGATGCTCGCGTTGCCGCCATTACCCGCGCTCTCATGCAGATTCGCCACCAGCACGCGCTCGAAGGCATCGAGTCCGCGCCGCACGTCACCGCTTGCCGATGGCACGAGGCCGCTGGCGGCGGCCAGTTCGATGAAGGTGCCGGACAGTTCGCCTGCGTCGCTGCCTTCCAGCGAGCCGAGTATCAGGCGGCACAGGCGCACGCCGTTTTCGGCGCGCTCGCCGTAGCGGCCCGCCCAGAACAGGTTTTCAGCGGCGCGGCTGGGCACGCGGCGTTGTTCGCGGCGCAGGTCGCCGGGCTGCATCGGCCTGGGCAGCAGGGAGAACGCCGAGCCGGGCTGGCTCGACAGCACCCAGGTATCGACGCTGCTGCCGCCCGCCTGCATCGATACCGATTCTTGATGTTGCCCCGTCTGTTGCCCGGTCTGTTCTGCCGCGAGGCGCGTGAAGCCGCCCGGCAGCACGCGCCAGCCGCACTCCGGATCGGCGATGGCGTAGACGCGCAGCACGGCGGGCCGCGCGCCCAGCATGCCCGCGCCGCTCTCGTAGCGCGGCGTGTAGCTGTAGCGCAGCGGCTGCTGGATCGTGAAGGCGTCGGGCAACTGCTCGATGCGCTCGCGCCAGGCGTCGAGCGATTGCGGCCCGGCGACGAGACCCGGCGGCGCGTTGGTCGCGCCCGCCTGGCCACGCGGCCAGGTCGGCAGGAGCAGGGCGTCGCTCAATTGCGTCTGCGCGTCGCGCCGGGCGGCGTCTTCGCCGCACCACCAGGTCGACACGCCCGGCAGCGCGAGCGGTTCGCCCAGCAGCGCCTGCGCCATCGCGGGCATGAAACCGTGCAGCGCCGGCGATTCGGCAAAGCCCGCGCCCGGCACGTTGGACACCATCACGTTGCCCGCGCGCATCACCTGCAGCAGGCCAGGCACGCCGATGGTCGAATCGGCGCGCAGTTCGACCGGGTCGCAGAAGGTGTCGTCCAGACGCCGCAGTACCGCATGCACGCGCTCCAGGCCGCCGAGCGTCTTCAGATACAGCATGTCGTTGCGCACGGTCAGGTCCTTGCCCTCGACCAGCGTCAGACCCAGATAGCGCGCGAGGAAGACGTGCTCGAAATAGGTCTCGCTGTACGGCCCCGGCGTGAGCAGCACGATATGCGGCGAGGCATTGGCACCGCGTCCGTCGTCGGGGCCGTTGCGCATGAGCGTGCGCGCCGCCGCCGCAAGCGTGGCGACCAGTTGCGAATACGTGGGCGCGAGCCGGTGCACGCGCATGGCGCGAAACGGCTCGGCGAACAGGCTGGAAACGATCAGCCGGTTTTCGAGCAGATAGCCGAGGCCCGAAGGCGCTTCCGTGCGATGCGACACCACCGTCCACTGGCCTTCGGGCGAGCGCGCGAGATCCAGTGCGACGATCTGCAGATATTGCCGGTCAGGCGGGACGAAGCCTTTCACGGCGCGCAGATAGCCCGGATGGCCGAACACCAGCGCGGGCGGCAGCAGACCGCGCGCCAGCAGGGTCTGCGGCCCATAGACATCGGCGACGATCTCGTTGAGCAGGCGCGCGCGCTGCGCCACTCCGCGCTCGATCAGCGCCCATTCGTCCTCGCCGATCAGAAGCGGCAGCACGTCGAGCGCCCACGGACGCGGGCCGCCGCGATCGGCATAGACGTTGTAGGTGATGTCGTTTTCGCGGACCTGGCGCGCCACCGACGCCGCCGCGCCATCCAGACCCGCCACGCCGTCCTTGTCGAGCAGGCCGAAGAACTGCTGCCACGGCTCGCGCAGACCGCCGTCCGGCGCGCTCAGTTCGTCCCAATGCCCGCTGCGCACCGGCAGGGTGCGCAGCGGCGCGCGGCCCTCTTCGTCATGGGCGGCGGCATCGAACGGCAGGGTGGTCTGGATCGGCAAGATGAGGTGACGCGCCCGTCTTCCGGGCGCGTTCGCAGTGGGGCTAAATGATTGAAGCGGTGTTAAGGCTGCCGCAAATCCAGCGTGAACGGAAATTCGAGGCTGCGCGTGGGCGGCGCGGCATCGACCTCACCCGGCGTGTGCCCGCTCGTGAAGAAGCGCGCACGCCGCCGGCTTTCCGCCTCGTAGGCATTGACCGGAAACGTCTGATAATTGCGGCCGCCCGGATGCGCAACATGATACTGGCATCCGCCGATCGCGCGGCCACTCCAGCTATCGACGATATCGATCGTGAGCGGCGCATGCACGCCGATGGTCGGATGCAGCGACGCCGCCTGCTGCCACGCGCGATAGCGCACGCCCGCCACGCTCTCGCCCGCGCGGCCGGTCGGTTGCAGCGGCAGCGCGCGCCCGTTGACGGTGACGAGATGGCGGCTTTCGTTGATGCCCAGCACGCTCACCTCCAGCCGCTCCACCGACGAATCGACATAACGCACCGTCCCGCCCGCCGAGCCTTCCTCGCCCATCACGTGCCACGGTTCGAGCGCGTGACGCAGCGTGAGCGCGATGCCGCCCGTGTGCAGCTCGCCAACCAGCGGGAAGCGGAATTCGAAGTGCGGCGCGAACCAGGCGGGATCGAGCGCAAAGCCCGCTGCAGTGGTTTCCGCTAGCACGTCGTCGAAATCCATTTTCACGAAGGTCGAGAGCATGAAGCGGTCGTGCAGCGCGGTGCCCCAGCGCGTGAGGCGCTGCGTGTACGGCCTGGCCCAGAAACGCGCCACCAGCGCGCGTAGCAGCAGTTGCTGCGCGAGGCTCATGCGCGCATGCGGCGGCATTTCGAAGCCGCGTAGCTCCAGCAGGCCCAGACGGCCCGTGGGGCCATCGGGCGAATAGAGCTTGTCGATGCAGAACTCGGCGCGGTGCGTGTTGCCCGTCACGTCGATCAGGATGTTGCGCAGCGCCCGGTCGATCAACCAGGGCGGCACGCGGGCGGCGCTATCGTTTTCAACCGCGCCTTCACCCGTTGCTTCGCCATAGCCGCGCAGCAGATCGACCTGGCGCTGGATTTCGGCGAAGGCGATGTCGAGTTCGTAGACCTGGTCGTTGCGCGCCTCGTCCACGCGCGGCGCCTGGCTGGTCGGGCCGATAAAGAGACCCGAAAACAGGTAGGACAGTGACGGATGGTTATGCCAGTAGGCCACCAGGCTCGCGAGCAGGTCGGGGCGGCGCAGGAACGGACTGTCGGCGGGCGTCGCGCCGCCCAGCACCAGGTGATTGCCGCCGCCGGTGCCGGTGTGGCGGCCATCGATCATGAACTTTTCGGTGGACAGCGCGGTTTCGTGCGCGGCCTGGTAGAGGAATTCGGTGCGCTCGACCAGTTCGTCCCAGTTCGACGACGGGTGAATGTTCACCTCGATCACGCCAGGATCGGGCGTCACCTGCAGCATTTTCAGACGCGGATCGCGCGGCGGCGGATAGCCTTCGATCACCACGGGCAGTGCGAGATCGGCAGCGGTGGCTTCCACAGCGGCGAGCAGGTCGAGGTAGTCGTCCAGTGCGGCGAGCGGCGGCATGAAGACGTGAAGCTGGCCTTGCTGCGCGCCGAAGGAAGCGTTTTCGACTTGCGGGCCGGCGGCGCGAGCCGGGTTGCGCACCTCAACGCACACCGCCGTGCGATGGACCCAGGAGGCCGATTCGCCGCGGGCGGGCAGGCGGGAGGCGTCAAGCGCGTCCGACGCGTAGGCCGAGGTCGAATCGGCCAAAGCAGCGGAATCAGAGAAACCCGAGAAACCCGCGAAACCCGCCGCAGCGCTCACTTCCCGATACTGCGTGCGCAATTGCGCCGCGCTGCGCAAGGGCACGGGCGCGGCGAACGGGTCGTGTGCATGCTGCCAGGGGTAATCGGCGGCCGAAACCCACGGCAGCGAATCGAGCGGCAGCCGGTAGCCCATCGGCGAATCGCCGGGGATCAGGTACATGCGCTCGTCGCGGAAGAACCAGGGGCCGCTGACCCAGCGCGGGCCTTGCAGTGCGGGCTGCGGATGATGCTCGCGCGCGAGCGGCAGCACGTAGCCGGTGACCGTATCGAGCCCCGCATCGAACACGCGGCGCAGGCGCACGCGCTCCATTTCGTCGTCCAGGCGCGAGTCGAACGGATCGACGTTCACCGGCAGGCGGCGCTCGCGCCACAGGTAGTACCACGTGTCCTCGTAGCCGGGCTGGACGTGCTTCGGATCGACGGCGAGCTTCGCGGCGAGGTGGCTGAGGAAGCGTTGCGCGTCGGCGGCCGTGTGGTGGGTGCTGCTGCGCTCGTCGGCGAACAGTGACGGATCGTGCCAGCACGCCTCGCCATCCGCGCGCCAGTAAAGCGAGAGCGCCCAGCGCGGCAGTTGCTCGCCCGGATACCACTTGCCCTGGCCGATGTGCAGGAAACCGAGCGCGCCGTACTGCGTGCGCAGCTTGTCCATCAGCGAAATGGCGTAGCGGCGTTTGGTGGGGCCGAGTGCGTCGGTGTTCCACTCGGACGCGTCTCGGTCGTTCGCGGCCACGAAAGTGGGCTCGCCGCCCATCGTCAGGCGCACGTCGCCCGCTTCGAGCGCGGCGTCCACCTGCGCGCCCATCGCCTGCATCTGCGCCCATTGCTCGTCGGTGTAGGGCAGGGTGACGCGCGGCGTTTCCTGTACGCGGGCGATCGTCATCGAGTGCGAAAACTCGACTTCGCAATCGTCCAGCGAACCGGAAATCGGCGCGGCGCTGCCTGGCTCCGGCGTGCAGGCCACGGGAATATGGCCTTCGCCCGCGAGCAGCCCGGAGGTGGGGTCGAGGCCGATCCAGCCCGCGCCCGGCAGATAGACTTCGCACCAGGCATGCAGATCGGTGAAATCCGCTTCGGCGCCTTGCGGGCCGTCGATCGCCTTGACGTCGGGCGTAAGCTGCAGCAGATAGCCCGACACGAAACGCGCCGCCAGGCCCAGTTGCCGCAGCGTCTGCACCAGCAGCCAGCCGGAATCGCGGCAGGAACCCGAACCCTTTTCCAGCGTTTCCTCGGGCGTCTGTACGCCCGGCTCCATGCGGATGAGGTAGCCAATGTCACGCTGCAGCCGCTGGTTCAGCTCGACCAGAAAATCCACCGTAGCGCGCGGCGAGCGGTCGATACTTTCGACGAAGGCGGCGAAGCGCGGCGTCGGCGCGCTGTGCACCAGATAGGGCGCGAGTTCGGTGGCCAGTTCCGGCGCGTAGGCGAAGGGGAACTGCTCGGCGCTCGGATCGAGGAAGAAGTCGAACGGGTTGTAGACCGCCATTTCCGCGACCAGATCGATCGTGACGCGGAATTCGCGCGTCGGCTCCGGAAAGGCGAGTCGTGCCTGATAGTTGGCGAACGGGTCCTGCTGCCAGTTCACAAAATGATCGGCGGGCTCCACGCGCATCGAATACGAGAGGATCGGCGTGCGGCAGTGCGGCGCGGGGCGCAGGCGCACCACATGGGGCGCGAGATGCACGAGCCGGTCATAGCGATACTGCGTGACATGGTTTAACGCGACACGGATGGACACACCCGACTCCTCGTTCGACAGGGATGGAATGAAAAACTGGACGCGCGCTCATGATGCGCACGCCGCGAGTGGTGGTGATGACAGCCGCCAATGCGATGGCGAAGGTGACCACGAAAGCGCGGCACGCGGCGTGCTGTACTGCGCGCGCCGATCACGGTAATCACAGGACAGCGCTCATGAAGACGTTTCACTGCGACCATTGCAATCAACTGGTGTTCTTCGAAAACGAACGCTGCGAGCGCTGCGATTCGCGCCTTGGCTATGTGCCGCAGAGCGGCGAGATGCACGCTTTCGAGGACGCGGGCGATGGGCGCTGGCGCAGCCTGAACGCGCAGGCGCAGGGTGCGCTGTTCCGGCAGTGTCATAACTACGCGGCTGAAAACGTCTGCAACGGCATGATTCCCGACGACGAGGCGCACGCCGCCGACACGCTCTGCCGCGCCTGCCAGTTCACCCGCACGATCCCCAATCTCACGCGGCCCGAAAACCGGCTCTACTGGTATCGGCTGGAAGTGGCGAAGCGCCGTCTGCTTTACACGCTGGGTGCGCTGGGCCTGCCGCTGGCCACACGCGCGGAAGATCCCGACCACGGCCTGCAATTCGAGTTTCTCGAAGAACTGGGCGACGGCCAGCACGTGCTGACCGGGCACGATCACGGCCTCATCACCATGAACATCGCGGAAGCCGACGACGCGCATCGCGAAAGCACGCGCGTGTCGCTGCACGAGCCGTACCGCACCTTGCTGGGGCATTTCCGGCACGAGGTCGGCCATTATTATTTCGACCGTCTCGTCGCTGACGAGGCCGGCGGAGACGCGCGCTGGATCGAGCCGTTTCGCGCGCTGTTTGGCGATGAGCGCGCCGATTACGCCGCCGCGCTCGCCGCGCATTACGCCGAAGGTCCCGCGCCAGACTGGGCCGAGCGCCACGTGAGCGCCTATGCGTCGGTGCATCCGTGGGAGGATTGGGCGGAAACCTGGGCGCACTATCTGCACCTGGTCGATACGCTCGACACGGCGGCGGCCTGCGGCGTGGCGCTCCTGCCCGACAGCCCCGACGAACCGGTGCTGCTCGACCAGACGCCCGTCGACGAAGCAAGCTTCGATAGCCTGATGGCGCGCTGGTTTGCGCTGACCTATGCGCTCAACAGTCTGAACCGCAGCCTGGGCATGCCGGACGGTTATCCGTTCACGCTGGCCCCGCCCGTCATCGACAAATTGCGTTTCGTTCATCGCGTGATCTCGGCGGCGGCGCGGCCCTGATTGCCTTGTTCTTCCGGACGCGCGCGTCAGGCGGCGGCCGCAACCGGCTCGGGAATCGCCGGGCGCACCAGATCGCGGCCCACGCGGCGCGCCAGTTCGTTCACGCGCGCAATCAGGGCGTTGAGCCAGGCGCGCAGGGCGCCGCTGCCTTGCGCAGTCGCGAACCATTCCTGCAGCGGTGCTTGACGCACTTCTTCGCACAACTGCACGGCGAGCCGCTCGGTCTGCGCCGATTGGCCGTTGCGCAGCCGCACGCTCAGGCGGCGGATATCTTCGAGGCTGGCGGCAAGCGAACCCGGCCAATCCTGGCACTGGATCAGCAATGCGGCGATGCGCGCGGGCGAGATGGCGTCGTGATAGATCTCGCGATAGGCGTCGTGTGCGGATACGGCGCGCAGCAGCGCGTTCGCGCCGTGGTAGTCGAACGCGTGCGCCGGTCCAAGCGTGTCGCAATGCGCTTCGAGCGTGCGCGCCAGCTGATCCGCGCGTTCCACGCAGCCGCCCAGTTGCAGGAAGGCGGCTGTTTCGTTCTGCACGGGCGCGGCCAGTTGCACGCCGCGCGCGAGATGCAGGCGCTGCTTGACCCATTCGAAGAGGGCGTAGGGATCGTGCTCGTGCACACCGTCCGCGACGAGGCGCTGCAGATCGAGCCAGGTGGCGTTAAGCGATTCCCACAATTCGCTGCTCAGACAGCCACGCACCGCGCGCGCATTTTCGCGTGCGAATCGCAGGCTGCTGACGATCGACGACGGATTCGCCGCGTCGGCGGCGAGAAAGGCAATCACTTCGCGCGGCTCGATGCCGTGGTGCGAAAGCCGGTAGTGATCGGCGAGCCCCACGGTCGAGAGGATCGTGAGCCAGCCGTTTGCCGCCGGTTGCGCGGCGTCGTCGGGCGCGGGCAGCAGCGAGCGCTGATAACAGGCGTCCAGCAGCCGCGCGAGATGGTCGGCACGCGCGGTATGACGGGTCATCCAGAACAGATGTTCGGCAGTGCGGCTCAGCATGAGGCCTCCGGAGTGGCGCGTGCGTTTTGGCGTATTTCGGATTGCTTATCGTGTCAATGGGCGGCGTCTAGCGCTCGAGCACCCAGGTGTCCTTGGTGCCGCCGCCCTGCGATGAATTGACGACTAGCGATCCTTCGCGCAGCGCCACGCGCGTGAGGCCGCCCGGCACCATGCGCACCTCCTGGCCCGACAGGACGAACGGCCGCAGATCGATATGGCGCGGGGCGATGCCGCTTTCGACCCAGGTGGGGCAAGTGGACAGCGAAAGCGTTGGCTGTGCGATGTATTTATCCGGATTCGCCACCAGCACCGCGCGGAAGTCCTCGATTTCGGCGCGCGTTGCAGCCGGGCCGATCAGCATGCCGTAGCCGCCCGCGCCATGCGTCTCCTTGACGACGAGCTCAGGCAGATGGTCCAGCACGTAGCGCAAATCGTCGGGCTTGCGGCACATCCACGTGGGCACGTTGTTCAGCAGCGGTTCTTCGCCCAGATAGAAGCGCACCATGTCGGGCACATAGGGATAGATCGACTTGTCGTCGGCGACGCCGGTGCCTACGGCATTGCACAGCGTGACGTTGCCCTTGCGATAGACATTCATCAGGCCCGCCGCGCCGAGCGTCGAATCGGCGCGGAACGCGAGCGGATCGAGAAAATCGTCGTCGACGCGCCGGTAGATCACGTCCACGCGCTGCGGCCCCTGGGTCGTGCGCATGTAGAGATGATCGTTTTCCACGAACAGATCCTGGCCTTCGACCAGTTCGATACCCATCTGTTGCGCCAGAAACGCGTGCTCGAAATACGCCGAGTTGTACATGCCCGGCGTGAGCAGCACGACCGTGGGATTGTCGCTGCCCGAGGGCGCGGCGGCGCGCAGCGTGTCGAGCAGCAGATCGGGATAATGAGCAACAGGCGCGATGCGGTTGCGCACGAACAGATCGGGAAAGAGCCGCATCATCATCTTGCGGTTTTCCAGCATGTACGACACGCCCGAGGGCACGCGCAGATTGTCTTCGAGTACGTAGAATTCGCCCTCGCCGGCGCGCACGATATCGATACCGGCGATGTGGGCGTAAATGTCGCGCGCGACGTTCACGCCCTGCATTTCAGGGCGATATTGCGCGTTGCGCAGAATCTGGTCGGCCGGAACGATGCCCGCGCGCACGATATCCTGGCCGTGATAGATGTCGTGAATGAAGCGGTTGAGCGCGTTCACGCGCTGGCGCAACCCGCGTTCGAGTTTCGTCCATTCCTCGCGCTGGAAGATGCGCGGAATCACGTCGAAGGGAATCGTGCGCTCGGTGCCCGCGCCGGTGACGTCTTTCTCGCCATATACGGCGAAGGTGATGCCCACGCGCCGGAAGATCGTGTCCGCTTCCGCGCGCTTTTTGTGCATCTGCTGCTCGCTCTGCGCGCGCATCCACGCGAGGAATTCGCGGTAGTGCACGCGCGGCTCGCCGGTTTCAGCGAAGGCCGTGGCGGCTACGCCCCGCACATCGAATTCCCCGTACTCGAACATCTCGTTGAAGAATGTTTGCGTCATATCCGTCTTCCGTCCGCGGCTCTCGTTCGCCGCGCCTGGCAGGTTTGCGCTGCCAGGCGTCGGCTTGTTGTGCGCAAGCGTGCTGCTCTCGATCGGTGACGCCAGATTCCGCCGACGCGGACTTCAATCGCTACGTCGACGGTTTCGCCTGATCGAACTATGGCGCAGGCGTGACGACTGGCACGCCATGCGCGTTGCAGCAATTCGCTACGCTGGGTGATCGGGCAGGAAGGGTCAATGCAACTTCCATGCCGATGCGCGACGCATCGAAGCGATGGGCCTCACGAGCGCTCAGCGCACGCGAAGCACTAAATCGATGCGCGATGTTGCGGTGGGAGCGAGAGTAGGCGGACTGCCATGCGCGAAGATGGTGCGCGCGGACACGCCGGTCGAGGGGCAGATGGAACGGATCGGAATCGCAGGAGCGTTCATGAGTGGCAGGAAATCGAATAAGCGGCGCGATGGCTGGCGCCCGATATGCGCGATCGTTGGCCTCGATGCGCGTTTTGTTGTCGACTTGAATAAAGCGCGCAAACTGTTTCAGCGTGATGACAAGACCGTGGCCGTGATGTTATAAAGCCGTGTCGGAAAAGGCAGACTTGGTTTGCTAAGCCCAAGTCCTTTCGGTAACGAAAGCTCTGGTCTTTGGCCTCGCGCATGAGATCCCCACGACGAACAGCGGACACTAGCCACGCGTCCAGTCGTTCGTCCGTGCGGCTCCAGGTGGGGAACGCTCCGGTCGAACATCGACAACCAGGAGCCGTTCATGCCCCAATCTCATTCCGATCATTCCTCTATTTTTGACGTCGTCATCGCCGGTGCCGGTCCCGTCGGCCTGTTTCTCGCGTGCGAATTGCGTTTGTTCGGCCTTTCGGTTCTCGTGCTGGAACAGGCGCACGATCCACACTCGCCGTTGAAGCGCCTGCCTTTTGGCATGCGCGGCCTGAACGCGCCGACGCTCGACGCGCTCGATCGCCGCGGCTTGCTGGATGCGCTGATTGCGGCGCACGAAGCCGCGCGACAGCCCGCGCCCGCAGCACACTGGATGCAGCAGGCGCGTCGCCCGGCAGGGCATTTCGCGGGGATCGCGTTCTATCGGGATCAGATCGACGCTTCAAAATGGGCGTATCGATTGCCGGGGCCGGCCGGGACCACCATGGCGGTAGCGCTGGAAACGCTCGAAACCGTGCTGGTGCAGCGGGCGGTGGCGATGGGCGTGCAGATTCTGCGCGGCTTGAGCGTTGAAACGTTCGTGGAAGCGGCGCCTGAGGTGGCGGTTCATGCTGGCGGGCGTGTTTTTCGCGGGCGTTGGCTGGTGGGTTGCGATGGCGGCCGGAGCGCCGTACGCAAGGCCGGCGGCTTTGCCTTCTCCGGCACCGATCCCGAGTTCACCGGCTATTCCGTCGAGGTCGAACTGGCCGACTCGCAGGCGCTGCAACCGGGGCGGCATTACACGCCCACGGGAATGTTCACCTTCGCGGAGCCCGGCACGATCGCGATGGTCGACTTCGACGGTGGAGCGTGTCATCGTCGTGAGCCGCTCACGCTGGAGCATGTGCAAGCGGTCGTGCGCCGTATCTCTGGCGTCGACGTCATCGTGAAACGGCTTCTGCTTGCGACCACCTGGACGGATCGTGCGTTTCAGGCGACGACGTATCGCCGCGGGCGCGTCCTGCTGGCGGGCGACGCCGCGCATATTCACTCGCCGCTGGGCGGTCAGGGGCTCAACCTTGGCCTCGCGGATGCCATGAATCTGGGCTGGAAACTGGCGGCCACGATACGCGGCGAAGCGCCGGAAACGTTGCTCGACAGCTATGAGCGCGAGCGTCATCCGGCTGGCGCGCGCGTGCTCGACTGGTCGCGTGCGCAGGTGGCGCTCATGCGGCCGACGCCGGCCACGCGTGCGCTGGCGGACATCATCGGCGATCTGATGGACACGCGCGATGGCGCGACGTATTTTGCCGGCCGTGTTTGGGGCGTGGAGCCTGCCTGCGACGCCGATGATGCCGCGCTGGGGCATCCGCTAACGGGTCGCGGTACGCCGGATTTCGAATTCGTCGATGGACGGCGAGTCGGCGCTTTGCTACGCGAAGGACGCGCGTTGCTGCTGGATTTCGAGCGATGCGCCGTTCTTGAGACGCTAGCGGAACGCTGGCGCGAGCGCGTTTCCTATGTGGCGGGCGATGTGAGGGAGCGCCTGGGCATGAGCGCTGTTCTGGTGCGCCCGGACGGCATTGTCGCCTGGGCAAGCGCGGGTGAACCGGATGCTGGCGAAGCAGAGCATGCCTTCGAGAGATGGTTCGGACACCCTGGCGATACGCTCAATCGACGATGAATAACGTGGCGCCCTGCGGCGAAGACGAACGATGCGCTTCTGCCTTATCTCCGACCTGATAGCTCGTGCCGGGCGTGAGCGTAAAGCGACGTCCATCTGCGAGCTCCGTGATCAGTTTGCCGGAAAGGCAGAGCAGCACATGGCCTTTCGAACACCAGTGATCGGCGAAATAGCCCGCGCTGTATTCGACAAAGCGCACGCGGATATCGCCGAATTGTTGCGTGCGCCACGAAGCGGTTCCGGTTTCGCCCGCGTGCACTGTGCGCTCCACGGTGTCCCACTGGATGACTTCGAAAGGGATGGCAGCGATTTGCATGGCTGTTTTCTGCGTTGTCGATGATCGAGCAGAGAGCTTAGCGATGCCGGGCGCGCGCGTTCAGATGCAGGGACCGGCTTATTCGACCGATACAGGGCGCTCGCCTTCACACGTCACCCTCACACATCACTCAGCGTCACCGCCAACGTTCCGGCCTCACCCTGCACGCCCGCGTAGAGATCGACTTCATGCGCCAGTTGCGACTGGATCGTGTCGCGCAGGCGCGCCATGAACGACGCGCCGAATTGGCCGATCGCCGCCGCCCGCGGCCCGTCGTCTAGCGCTGCTATGGTGCGCAGTTCGTCGGCGGGCAGCGCGACGTAGAGATCGAGCGGGAAGGGCGGTTCGCTGGAGTCGCCGCTTTTTGCACGCGGCTGCGGAGCACGAATGCGCAGGCCAGGTTCAAGATGGGTCGCCAGTTCGAGCGACAACTCGTAGCGCGGCGCGTCCTGCAGCGCCGCGCGTGCCTGATTCAGCAGGACAGGCTCGATCTCCTCGATCTGTGCGATTTCCTTTTCGGTTAATGGCATCGCAATTCTCCTGCAGTCTACCCATCCTGATTCCAGCAAAAATCACACCGCGATCTCTTTCAGGATATCGCGCGCGGCGCGCACGACCGCATCCGTGGTGATGCCGAATTTGTCGTACACGTCCTGGATTTTTCCGGACTCGCCAAAGCTGTGCATGCCGACGAATCTGCCTTCCGGGCCGATATACCGATCCCAGCCCATTTCGACCGCCGCTTCCACCGCCACTCGCACGGGCGATTCGCCCAGCACCTCGTGTTTGTAGGCCTTGTCCTGTTCCTCGAACAGCAGGCGGCACGGCATCGACACGACCGCCGTGGGCACGCCTTCGCCCTGCAACACCTTGCGCGCCTCGACCGCGAGTTGCAGTTCCGAACCAGTTGCCATCAACGTAACCTGACGCGGTCCGCCTTCGGCTTCGTGAAGGACGTAAGCGCCGCGCGCGCTGCGGTTTTCGCCGTCGGCCTCGTTGCGCAGCAGCGGCAAGGGTTGGCGCGAAAGCGCCAGTAACGCGGCGCGTCGCGGCTGCTCCAGAATCAGTTCCCAGCACTCCGCGGTTTCGATCGCATCGCCGGGCCGAAAGACCGCAAGCTGCGGAATCGCGCGCAAGGCGGCCAGATGCTCGACCGGTTGGTGCGTTGGCCCATCTTCACCAAGGCCGATCGAGTCGTGCGTCATCACGTAGATCGTGCGCACGCGCATCATTGCGCTCAGGCGGATCGCCGGGCGGCAATAGTCGGAAAAGCACAGGAACGTGCCGCCGTAAGGGATCAGACCGCCGTGCAGCGCGATGCCGTTCATCGCGGCGGCCATGCCGTGTTCGCGCACGCCGTAATGGACGTAAGAGCCCGCGTATTGGCCCGGTTTGATTTCGACTTGCTGCTTTGTTTTAGTGTTATTCGACGGGGTGAGGTCCGCGGAGCCTCCCAGCAACTCGGGGATCGCGTCGAACAGATGATCGAGCACATCGCCACTGGCTTTGCGTGTGGCGGTGGGTTTGCCGTCGGCGACAAAGGCTTGCCGTGCGGCCACAATCGCCTTTTTCCAGCCTTCGGGAAGTTTGCCCGACGTGCGGCGCTCGAATTCGCTGCGCAGTTCCTGAGGTGCCTGCTCGACGCGTTTGGCCCATGCGAGCCGCGCGTCGCGTCCGCGCGCGCCCACTGCGCGCCACGCCTGCAACAGATCGTCGGGAATTTCAAAGGGCGGCGAAGACCAGTCGAGAATCTTGCGCGCGCCCGCGATTTCGGCCTCGCCGGGCGCGTCGCTATGCGCCTTCTGCGTGCCCGCTTTGGTCGGAAAGCCGAAGCCGATAATGGTCTTGCAGGCGATCAGCGTCGGACGATCTTCTGTGGCGCGTGCGGTTTCGATGGCCTGGCGGATCGCATCGGTGTCGTGGCCGTCAATTTCAAGTACGTGCCAGCCCGAAGCGTGAAAGCGTTCGATTTCGTTGTCGGAGACCGCGAGGCTGGTCGCGCCGTCGATTGAAATCGAATTGTTGTCCCAGAATGCGATCAGGCGCCCGAGTTTGAGATGCCCGGCCAGCGAAATGGCTTCCTGGCTGATGCCTTCCATCAGGCAGCCATCGCCGAGGAAGACGTAGGTATGGTGACTGACCAGATCGTCGCCAAAATGCGCGTTCATGATGCGTTCGGCCAGCGCCATGCCAACCGATTCCGCAATGCCTTGACCGAGCGGTCCGGTGGTCAGCTCGATTCCTTCGGCATGCGAATATTCCGGGTGACCTGCTGTCTTGCTGCCCACCTGGCGAAAGCGTTTGATCTGGTCGATGGTCATGTCCTGATAGCCGGTCAGATAGAGCAGGCTATAGAGCAGCATCGAAGCATGCCCATTGGACAGCACAAAGCGGTCGCGATCGAGCCAATGCGGATCGGACGCATCGAATTGCATGAAGTCCTTGAAGAGGACGGTTGCTACATCGGCGAGGCCCATCGGCGCGCCGGGGTGGCCGCTATTGGCTTGCTGCACCGCGTCCATCGAAAGAAAGCGGATACAGTTCGCCATTGCACGCAGGTGCGGGTCGCGTGGCGCCGGGACGGCGTGCGAGGGCGCGGGTGTGGCTTGCTCGGTCATGGGGCTTCCTTTTCCGTGTCTGTGGTCGGCGGGCGGAGAAACCATCTGTGCAATTTCTATACCCTTTTGCAGCAGAAGAAAAGGAGACTGACCGAATCCGGGGCAGGGCGAGACCAGCCTGGTTCACTTCGAATGCTTCTTTGGAATTTTCGCGCCGGACTTGCGCGCTTCGTTCAACGCAATCGCTACGGCCTGCTTTTGCGGCTTGCCGTGCTTGATCTCGGTCTTGACGTTCTTTGAAATCGTTTCGCGTGACTTTCCCTTGCTGAGCGGCATGATCGTTCTCCCATGTGAAAGACGTCTACGCCTGCGCAGTGCGCGTGCCCATGGCATTCATGGGCTATTTTGCTGTTGCGGCGCTGGCAGGTTCGCTGCGGATCATGCTGTCGTGAGTGGGCTGCGCCGGCTTGCGGACTGGCATGTTGTCTGGGTTGGTCGCGCTGGCGGCCCCGGATGCCGCAGCGGGTGGCTTGACCATCGGCGAGGCTGGCGGCGTCTCCTGTGGTTGCGACTGAGCGAGCACAGGCGTAGCCGCGCTACACGCAGCAAGCAACGTAAGACGCATCAGATTGTTGGCCGCACGGAATTGAAGCGCCTTCATGGCTGTCTCCGGTTCGCTGCACGTTGGCGTGCACGCGATTCCCGTGCCTGAACCGCAATCAAGCTGGCAGTACTGCCCGATATCGTGCTGCACCTGCTGCGATAGCTTCGATTTCGCTCGCGCTTACTGCGCGGCTATACAGAAAGCCTTGCGCCTGCGTGCAGCCGTTTTGCAGCAGGAAGTCTCGATGTTCTATGGTTTCGACGCCTTCGGCGATCAGTTCGAAATCGAGCGCCTTGGCCACTGCAATGACGGCGAGCGTGATAGCCTGGGTTTCGGTATCCTGACCAATCTCACGCACGAATTCGCGGTCGATCTTGAGGCGGTCGACGCGAAAGCGCTTCAGATAAGCCAGGCTCGAATAGCCCGTGCCGAAGTCGTCAATGGCGATGCGCACGCCCATCTCGCGCAACGCTGCCAGCGTGCGCGCGGCGAGGTCGGGATGGCGCATGAGCGCGCCTTCGGTCACCTCCAGTTCGAGCAATTCGGGCGCAAGCCCCGATTCGCCCAGCGCATCCTTGACCTGCGCGATCAGACTGCCGTGTTCGAGCTGCAACGGCGAAACGTTGACCGATACGCGCGTGCGCCGCGTTGAGTCGCGATTCCATTGCGCCGCCTCGCGGCACGCTTCGCGCAGCACCCATTCGCCGATGCCGCGAATCAGCCCGGTTTCTTCCGCGATGGGAATGAACAGTGCTGGCGAGACGCTGCCGAGTTCTGCATCGGTCCAGCGCAGCAGCGCTTCGGCGCCGATCATCGCGCCCGATGCCATGTCGTATTGCGGTTGATAGAGGACGTTCAGCGCGCCGTTTCTGAATGCCTGGCGCAGACGCGTCGACATACGCAAACGCGAGGTGGCCGCCTGGCTCAATTCGGGCCGATAAAACTGGTACTGATTGCGGCCGTTTTCTTTCGCCAGATACATGGCCGCATCGGCGTTGCGCACGAGCGTTTCGGCGTCGTCGCCATCGACGGGATACAGGCTGATGCCGATGCTGGCTTCGATAAAAAGCTCATGGCCCAGCACCTGGATGGGCTCCGTCATGGCGCTCAGCAGCGCTTCGAGCACGGGCACGAGCAACGCTCGCGCGCCGTCGCAGACCATCATGAATTCGTCGCCGCCATAGCGCGCCACGGTGCCGCTGTCGCCGACCACGCGTTCGATGCGCCGTGCGATATGCGCGAGCAACGCATCGCCCACCCGATGGCCCAAGGAATCGTTGACCTCCTTGAAATTGTCGAGGTCGAGGAATACCACCGCGAGGGTCTTGCCCGTCTGCCCGGCTTGCTGCAGCGCCAGCGCGATGCATTCGTCGAAACGCTTGCGGTTCGACAGGCCGGTGAGCGCGTCGTATTCGGCGCGATGCTGCAGCTCTGCCTGAGCCGCCAGTTGCGTGGTGACGTCTTCCATCACGCACAGCGTCGCGCTGCGGTCGTCGAAATCCGTTTGCAGATGAAACACGTTCATCGAACGCAATTCGCCGCTTTGAGTGCGATGTTCCCAGATGGCCGTGCCATTGTCCTGCGCGTGCGACGAGGCGAGCGACGCGCCGTGCAGCGCCGTTTCGTCCATGCGCAGATCGGTCAGCGTGAGATCCAGCATTTCGCTGGCGCTATAGCCCATGGCTTTCACCGCCATGTCGTTGACGGCGACGAGGCGCGAGGTGGCGTCGTCGACGATCCAGATCGGCAAGGGATTGCGCTGGAACAGGCGCTGGTATTTCTGGCGATTGTTGTCGGCGGTGCGCAGCGCTACGCGCAGCGATTGCGTGATGCGCGCATTGCGAAACAGCAACGCAAGCAGCAGGCAGGCCGCCGCCAGGCCGGAGCCGAGCAGCAGCGCGAAGGTGCGCTGGGTGTCGCGCGACGCCTGTGCCGCGGACTTCTCCAGATGCGCGTCTTCGTCCATGCGGATTTCGCCGATCTTTTGCATGGCCTGGAAAAAGCGCGCATCGAGCTCGCCGAGCGACGGCGTTGCCACGGTCACGCTGCCGGGCGCAAGCATCGCGCGCATCGCCAGTTCGTTGCTTAGCCGGCCCAGACGATCGATCATGTCCTTCAACTCGTCGAGCAGCGCGAGACAACGCTCGCGGCCTTCGCAGGTCTGCTGCGCCGCGTTGGCGTGATCGATGAGCGCCGGCAGCGGATAGATATACGCCGCGCGCCGATAGAAAGGCCGCGTGCCGATGACGGTGTAGAGCTGTTCGTGTTCGTCGAGCAGCGTGTTCTGCAGTTCGTCGAGATTCTGCTTGACCGATTCGACGGCGTGCTGCTGCGCGAGCGCATGGCGCTGTTCATGCGCCTGCATCAAGGCGATGGCGGTATTGAGCGCGATGGCCGCAAGAATCGCGACGACGGCGACGGGCGCAACCAGTCGGGCGCGCCATGCAGCGGCCAGCCCTTCGAAAACCGGACTCCTCCTTGTCTTGGCCGTCTGTGTGTCCGTCTGTGTTTCCGTCATTGGACTGCGTGTCATCGTGCGTCCCACCCTCAGTGCCCAAGGAATATCGACAGATCGGCATGCAAACTTGAGGGATGTCCGACGCGGGTGAGCGGTTTTATTCGGGCTTTCATCTGGGGCGTATTACGGCAACATTGCGCTTTATTTCATCTTGTAAGTTCTAGCCGGTTTCGACGCGGTTGCGACCGGATTTTTTCGCCCGATAAAGCGCGCGATCTGCGCGTTTCATCAACGCTTCCACGTCGTGCTCGCCGGCTTCGCGCGTGACAACGCCAATGCTGACCGTGAAATGAATCGGCTTGAGACGCCAGTCGTGTTCGAAATCGTGACGCTCGAAGCGCTGGCGCAGTCGCTCCGCGATGGCGTGGGCCTGCGCGGCATCGGCGCCCGGCAGCGCCGCGACGAATTCCTCGCCGCCCCAGCGGGCGAACAGGCTGGGTTCGCCGGTCTGGCTGACGCCCACGTTCGCGAGCACGCACAGCACTTCGTCGCCGACGTGGTGACCGTAGTTGTCGTTGATTTCCTTGAAGTGATCGATGTCGAGAATGAACACCGATAGCGCAGCCTGCGTGCGCTGCATCTTGTCGACGAACTCAAGGAACTCGCGGCGATTCGGCAGCCCGGTCAATGCATCCGTGACGGCCTGCTTTTTCAGGCTATCCATCAGTTGTGCGCGATCGGTGATATCGCGCACGACCGCTGTGAATTCGGTATGACCGTCGACATCGATTTTGGATATCGCGATCTCGACCGGAATGATCGAACCGTCGCGATGCCGCCCGAATACGCTATTGCTCGCGTCCATGCGCGGCGGACTCATCTGGCGCAGTTCCGTGAGCGGCGAATCGGCGAATTGCCGGACGTTTCTGGAATGGTGCGCGCGCACCGTTTCTGGCAGGAGGGTTTCGATGCGCTGGCCCACTATTTCGGCGGCTGAATAGCCAAACAGATTCTCCGCCGCGCGATTGAATAGCGTGATGTTGTGCGATTGATCGATCGTGACGATTGCATCGTAGGCCGAATCAACGACCGCGCGATAACGCGAAGCATGGGTGGATTGTTCAGCGACGCCACCGGGCGACGGTGGCGCGATGGCGACGGTGGTGATGAGCATTTCCAGCGGCGTCGCGCTGACGTTCGAGTTGACCACCGGCGTGAGCGAATAGCGCCAGCTTTGGGTGCTCGTATGGGCGGTGCCGACGTGTTCGGTGGCGTCTGTGGCGGTAGAGGTGAAGCACGCCTGGAGTGTGTCGTGAATGCCTGGCCACAAGGCGGGCGGCACCCGTGTTTTGAGCGGCGCCGGGAACGAGGCAAGCCCGGTTTGCTGCGTCGGCAACGGGTTGAAGAAGTGCCGGTTCGCCGCAGTAGCGATGAGCTCGCCGCGCCCGTCGCGCCGGACGATGGCGACGCCGATGGCGCTGCTTTCCACGTGTTGGAGCGATGTGAGGGGCGGTTCAGTCATGCGCTAACCCTACAAAAGCGTTACACGGCATTCGTCAGACGTTCCTGGCGCATTGTTGCACAGCCTGGCGGCGAGCACCTTTCGGGCCTGAACGGCCTGCAAATTTATCCGCGGATTTTCTGCACCTCGTCCTTGCATTCCAATTAGATGATGACTACCATCTAATTAAGGTCGAACCACGGAGCGTTGCCTGTCATGAGGAAGTCGAAAGTCGAAACCGCCGAAACGCATCGCCGCATCGTGGAGGTCGCGGCCGCAATGTTCCGCGCCAACGGGATTCATGCGACGGGGCTGGCCGACATCATGGCGGCAGCAGGGCTGTCGCACGGTGGCTTCTACCGTCATTTCGAATCGAAAGACCAACTGGTGGCCGAGGCTTGCGAGGCGGGCACCGCAGGCATTCTGGCGTCGCTCGAAGCGGCCGCTGGAGAGCGGGTGGGGCCGGACGGCTTTCGCGCCATTGTCGATGCCTATCTTTCTCCCGCTCATCGCGATGCCGCCGCTAGAGGTTGTCCGCTTGCCGGGATGGGCAGCGAACTCGCGCGCAGCGACGACGGCACGCGGGCCGCGGCCTCTCGCAGCGCGGATGAGCTGATTGCGTTGCTCGCCGGGCGCATCGGCGGCACAGATGAGGGTGACGATGCGCAGCGCGAAGCGAGCCGTGCACGCGCTGTTTTCGCGCTCTCGACGATGATCGGCGCGCTGACGCTGGCGCGCATTGCGACCGATCCGCAGGCGTCCGCAGCTGTGCTGGCCGACGTTCGCCAGCAACTCGCCGCGATCGAAGTTTAAAAGGAGGGCCAGACAGGCCCTCGTAGTTCGCTCGTAAAAGTGCATGTGCACATATTGGCGCGGAGCTATCTGGCCGGACGAAATGGCCGCGCTTGACCCACCCAATGCAGTTCCTCTGAACCCATGTAACGGAGAATCGACATGCAACAGCGCAAATACCTCATCACCGGCGCCACGGGCAAGACCGGCGTTCATACCGTCAAGAATCTGCTCGCCGCCGGACATGCCGTGCGCGCCATGGTGCGCAAGGAAGACGCGCGCAGCGCTGCTCTGCGTGCGGCGGGCGCTGAAGTCGTGGTGGGCGATCTGCTCGATCACGATGACCTGATTCGCGCCACTTCGGGGATGACGGGGGCATATCTCTGCTACCCGGTGCGGCCCGGTTTCATTCAGGGCACCGCCTACTTCGCCGATGCCGCGCGCCGCGCCGGTCTGGAGGTGGTCGTGGAGATGTCGCAGATCTCGGCCCGCGAGGACGCGAAGAGCCACGCCGCGCGCGATCACTGGATCGCCGAACGGGTGCTCGACTGGTCGGGCGTGCCGACCATCCATATCCGGCCGACTTTCTTTTCCGAATGGCTGATCTTCCCGTGGGTGCGCGACACCATCGTCAAGGAGGGCAAGATCGCGCTGCCTTTTGGCGAAGGGCGCCACGCGCCGATTTCCGCCCAGGATCAGGCGCGCTTCATCGCCGCCGTGCTGATGCAGCCGCAGGGTCATATCGGCAAAGCTTATGAGCTGTGCGGGCCGGAGGAAATGGACTATCACGGGATCGCGGACGAAGTCAGCAAGGTGATCGGCAGGAAGATCGTCTATAGTCCGGCCACGCTCGACGCATACCGGGCGCATCTGCAACACTACGATCTGCCCGAATTCACGATCCAGCACTTCCTTGAAGTGGCCGTGGACTATCAAAATGGCGTGTTCGAGGGGAAGGATCACGTGATCGGCGAGGTAACGGGCAAGCCGCCGCAGACGGTCGCTGAATTCGTGCAGGCTTATCGCGCACTTTTTGGGGCCTGATTGATCGATAGAATGACCGGATACGGGACCAGCTGGAACGAAAGTACTTGACGCGTTGCCAAATAGCGCGTAAGTTCAACCTGCTAATTTTCCAGCTGTGTCTGCTCATCAATTGCTGCATTTTGTGGCATTCGTTGACCTCTCCCGCTCGATTTTTGTATTCGCCCACTCCTGGGCGCGTGTGTTTTTATTCGTTTTGAGGATTTTTTAGTGGAAACCGGTACCGTCAAATGGTTTAACGACAGCAAGGGCTTTGGCTTCATCACTCCGGACAAGGGTGGCGACGATCTGTTCGCTCACTTCTCGGAAGTGCGCGGCACGGGTTTCAAGACCCTCGCTGAAGGCCAGAAGGTCAGCTACGAAGTCAAGAAGGGCCCGAAGGGTCTTCAGGCTTCGAACATCACCCCGCTGTAAGCTGTTTGCAGCGCTGCCGTCCTTGGGTTGGTTTTCGGACTGATCCCTTGGCGGCGCGAATGCTCTGTCTCATACCGTGGCAGTCGTATGCCACGCGTATCTCGTGTGCCCCGCATTGGTGTTCACTGCGCTCGCAGACCGGACACCCTGCGGGCATGCGCGTTCGATGTTCGTCTTTGCGGATTGACTCAGGCGAACGCCGACGATCCGTGTCCCCGGTTGGCTCATCAAGAGCACGCATTGTCCTGTGCATTGGCACATTGCTTGTCGCGGTGTCGGATCGCCTGACTCTGGCGCGCCTAGGGCTACGTCGTTTCCTGCTCCCGACTGTCGCGGCTGATGCCGGCCCTCAGGGTCGCCGGTGGTGCGTCAGGATCTGGCCGATGGCGTTTGCACGGGGTCACTATCTGCGCTGCGCGTAAGCGCGGCATTGTGTATTTCAGGAGGATTGGATTTGGCGAAGGAAGAACTGCTTGAACTCGACGGCGTCGTCGACGAAGTGCTGCCGGACAGCAAGTATCGCGTGACGCTGGAGAATGGCGTTGTCGTGAACGCGTATGCATCGGGCCGCATGCGCAAGAACCACATCCGTATTATCGCTGGCGACCGGGTTACGCTCGAGTTGTCGGTCTACGACCTGACCAAAGGCCGTATCAACTTCCGGCACAAGGATGCGAGCGGCTCGGCTCCGCGCCCCGCCATGCGCCGCAAGTAAAGCAGGCGTCCGGCTGGATTGCTCACGGATGCGCCCGGGCGCGCCACTCAGGTGCCGCTGCGCGCCGCGCACCGTGACCTTCAGCCTGACCGGCGCACGAAGCGGATCGCGATGATCCGCGTTGTGTGCAGGATCGTTCGCCCGTCGTTGGCCTGTGACTGTTTCAGGCGTTGCGGCGGATCATGATCCAGTAGGGGCTGCCCGTTATCGCCTCCCGGCAAGGCATCTCCGGTTCGAATCCCAGCCGCTGATAAAACGGCAGGCTCAGGGGATTAAACGTCTCCAGAAAGCAGGTTGCGCCGACCCGGTCGGCACGGCCTAGCGTCAATTGCAGCAGATCGTGCGCAAGCCGCCGTCCTCTCGCTGCCGGCTGTATTCCCAGAATCGACAGATACCACGCATCGTCCAGATGCGCGGGCACGTTGTGCGCCATTGCTTCGCAGATCCCGCTGTAGTTTGCATAGCCGCGCGCGCCAAGCAGCGCTTCGAGCGCCTTGCTGCGCGCCTGACCGTGCCGGGCGATCGCTTCGTGTCCCGCCTCGGGCGTGACCCAGATCGCTGCGCCATCGTTGCCCGCATAGTGGACTTCGCCGATGGCGCGCGCTTCCTCGATCGCCAGCTCGCAATAGCGGGCCAGCATCTGCAACCGTTGTGCTTCGTCGGCCTGCGCTTCGACTGTGACGGCCAGATAGAACGGATCTTCAATCAGAGCTAGCGCGAGTGCGCGAGACACGGCTGCGGTCGCGGCGGGATCGTAGGGCGTGGTGTGGGGCAGGGAGGCGGTGGTGCTCATCATTCGAGAACAAAGGCGGATTAATCGAGCCGCCATGCTACCGAAAACATCAAATGCCGGCGCTGCATTCTGTTCAGACTATACTGCAGCGCATGCACGATACCTTGCGTCGACTCGATTTGAATCTGCTGCTGGTTTTTGACGCCATTTATCGTCGGCGTAGCGTCGTTGCTGCCGCCGACGAACTGGCGATGAGCCCGTCGGCCTGCAGTCACGCTCTGGGACGCTTGCGAGATGCCTGGCATGACGAACTATTCATTCGAGCGGGTGCGGGCATGCAGCCAACGCCTCACGCCGATCTGATCGCTGAAGGTGTCGCCGAGGCGCTGGGCGTGCTGTCTGAGCGTCTGGGCGAAACCGAGCGCTTCGATCCGGCCAGCACCACGCGCACGGTCACGTTTGCGGCCACTGATTTCACGGCGTTCGCCCTCTTGCCCGTTATCGTGAGCCGACTCGAACAGCGTGCGCCCAACCTGTGCGTCAAGGTCGTGCCGTCGGAAAGCTGCGAGGCGCAGGACGATCTCAACGCCGGGCGCGCCGATTTCGTGCTGGGTTTCTCCGATGAATTCCATCCGCCCGCTGAAGGCATTGAAGCGCTCGACGCGGGCGAGGACGACTATGTCGTGGTCGCGCGCAGCCGGCATCCGCGCATTCGCGCGCCGCTCACGCTGAGCGCCTATCTGGCCGAGCGTCATGTGGTGGTCGCGCCGTGGCCCGGGGAGCGCAGTGTGATCGATATGTCGCTTGCGAAGCTGGGCGTTGCGCGCAAGGTGGCTGTCGAGCTTCCCGACGTGATGGCCGCGCCGTTTATCGTGGCCAGCTCCGATCTGCTCATCACGTTCCCGCGCCGGGCGGCGCGCCAGCTCGCCGTCGCCGCGCGGCTGGCGGTCTACGACGCGCCGTTCGACACGCCGCGCTTCACCTTCCGGATCTTCTTCCAGCGTCGCAATCTGCATAGCCCGTGGCATCGCTGGATGAGAGAACAGATCAAGGCTGCGATGCAACGTCCTTAGATGAGCGAACGAGGCGCGCTAGCCGATGCCGCGAACCCTGGCGGGAAAGCATTCGAGCAGCCAGTCGATAAAAACGCGTAGACGATGCGTCACGTAGCGGTTCTGCGGATACACCACATGAAACGGATAGGGCGGCGGCCGCCACTTCTTCAGGATTTCCACGAGCGATCCATCCTGAAGCGCCGCATTGGCCGCGTGCGCAAAGGTTTGAACAATGCCAAGCCCTGCGATGCAGGCGGCAAGATGCGCGTTGCTCTCGTTGATGCCTATGCGGTGTTCGACTTTTATTTCGCTTCGCTCGCCTTTGTGCTCGAATCGCAGGGGCACGGCTCTGCCGGTCTGCGTCGAAACATAGCCAACCAGGCGATGGCCGTTTTTCAGTTCGTCCGGATAAGCGGGCACGCCGTATTGCTTGAGATACGCGGGCGTGGCGCACGTCACCATCACGGCGTCGCCAATGCTGCGTGCGACCAGCGATGAGTTGTCGAGTTGGCCGCCGCGAATGACACAGTCGACGTTATCGCCGATCAGATCCACTGCGCGGTCGGCGACGCCCAGATCGATGCGGATGTCCGGATAGCGGGCCATGAAATCCGGCAGCAGCGGAATCAGCACTTCCCGCGCGGTCAGCCCACCGATATCGATGCGCAGATTGCCACGCGGATTGCCGCGCGCGACGCTGAACGAAGAATCGATATCTTCGAGGTCGCGCAGCACACGCGTTGCTTTTGCATAGTAATCCTGACCTTCTGGCGTCACGGTGACTCTGCGTGTGGTGCGCTGGAGCAACTTGACGCCGAGGTGCGCCTCCAGTTCCTGCACCAGCTTGCTCATGGTGGCATTGGGCATATCCAGCGATTCCGCGGCGCGCGTAAAGCTGCCTGCCTCCACCACGCGAGCGAATGCGCGCATTGCCAGCAACTGATCCATTGCGAAGCGGCTCCTGAAGATCGACCTGAAAAAAGCTCGGTTGATTATACATGTGTGTGGATAGTCATTTATTTAATTCAATATTTATCAATAAATGGCGGCCCACTACAGTGTTGTTCATGCGATGCACGACGGACTTGGCAAGCGCTGGCCACCAGGTTCGACGCATGAATACAACCCCTTCAGGTAACGAAAACGGAGCAAATCATGAGCAAGCAACTCGATGGAAAGATCGCACTCGTCACGGGCGGCAGCACTGGCATCGGCCTGGCCGCAGCGCAGGAACTGGCGAAGCAGGGCGCACGCGTGTTCATCACCGGCCGCCGTCAGGCGGAACTCGATGCCGCCGTCGAGTCGATCGGACCGGCCGCAACGGGCATTCGCGCCGACGCCTCGGTGCTGGCCGATCTCGACGAGGTCTATGCGCGGATCGCGCGTACCGCCGGCAAGCTGGACATTCTCTTTGCAAATGCAGGCGGCGGCGACATGATGCCGCTCGGCGCGATCACCGAAGAGCATTTCGACCGCATTTTCGGCACCAATGTGCGCGGTGTGTTGTTCACTGTCCAGAAGGCGCTGCCGCTGCTGGTCGACGGTGCGTCGATCGTGCTGACTTCGTCCACCACATCGATCCAGGGGACGGCGAGCTTCAGCGTCTATAGCGCGAGCAAGGCGGCCGTCCGCAATTTCGTGCGCTCGTGGGCGCTCGATCTGAAAGACCGTCGTATCCGCGTGAATGTCGTGAGCCCAGGCCCGATCCGTACGCCGGGTCTTGGTGGTCTCGTGCCTGAAGAGGCGCGACAAGGTTTGTTCGATGCGCTGGCTGCGCAAGTTCCGCTGGGTCGAATCGGCGAGCCGGAGGAAATCGGCCGGGCAGTGACCTTCCTTGCCTCCGACGCCGCAAGTTTCATCAACGGCATTGAACTGTTCGTCGATGGCGGGATGGCGCAGGTGTAAGGCAATACGCTGGGAGCCTGAATGCTCCTTCGTCTGAAACGCTACTAACTGTCAATTATGGTCGGCGCATTCGACTTAACGCTTTCGCACCAGAACCTGGTTTTGCAGCGTTACTGTTGAAGGTCTCCACCACAGCAAGGCGGGCCGCTACTCGAAAGAGCAGCGGCCCTTTGTTAATTGAGTCAGGACGTTAGCGAAATACCCGTTCCACGTCGGTTCGCAAATCAGTGCCCCACCGGCGACACCACGGACGGGGTCGCAAGCGTGTTATTCGTCTTCGGCGCAGGCGTCGGTGTCGAGCTATTGTTCGGTCCGTTCTGCTGGCTCGAATTGGGCGTCGCGCTGCCCATGCCGGCATCGGAATTCGTGCCGCCAGGCATGCCATAGCCGCTCGACGTATCGTTCATCTGGTTCATCGCCGGGTTAGACGTGCTGCCGTGGCTCGAACCACCGCTGCTCGTGCCACCGCTCGTCTGGGCGAAAGCGCTGCCGGACAGCGCGAGTGCGGCGACAGCCGCGATCAATGTGCTGGTTGTCTTGATCATGATCTGTTCCTCCATGAATGGACTGGAATATCGACGCAAGCGATTACCGCATGCTCGACTCAATTAGCGCATCGCGCGTGCCACACACATCTCTTCATTGCATCGGGCGAACGAACGTTCGACTGGCCGCTGTAGGTGTTTGCACGTAAACGCAGTTTCGCCGATTGCAAATCAGGTTACCTGATAATAAGATTGCTAAAAATCTGAACTCTGGCGCTTACGCTGCGCGTCTCTCACGTTGCCTTTGCCCTAAGGTCGCTGCAGCGCGCTCAAGAGGCGAACGAGGCTTGGTCATACCTCGTAATAAAGTAGGAATACTGATTAAAAACGGAGATCCAATGAAGAAGATTGCCTGTATGGCGGCATGCGCAGTTGGCGCCAGTATTGCGCACGCCCAAAGCAGCGTTACGCTCTATGGCCTTGTTGACGCAAGTCTCTTGTATCAGAACAAGAACGGCGGCCCTGGCGCCGGCGGCCCATCGCCGCACAGCAACTTTCTTTTCAGCTCGGGCGGCAACAGCAGTAACCGTTGGGGCTTGCTGGGTCTGGAGGATCTGGGCGGCGGCGTGCGTGCGGGCTTTCAGCTCGAAGGTCAATTCAGCATCGGCAGCGGTGCAATGTCGCCGTCCAATACGATCTTCGGGCACTACGCCAATGTGTTCGTGCGCTCGAGCTACGGTCAGATCACTGCGGGTCTTCAGCAGGATCCTGCGTACTACGCTTTTGGCCGCGCCGATCCGCGCTCGCTCAAACAGGCCTTCAGTGCCGCGGGCTACTGGAACTTCCTGGAAGGCAAAAGCACGACATCAGGCGTGACGGTGTATGAAGCCAACTCGGTTGGCTACACCTATAAAACCGATACCGTTTATCTTGGCGCGCTTTATCACTTTGGCAATGAAGCGGGCAGTCTCGCGCAGGGCAGAACTGTTTCGCTTGGCGCGGCGTATGAAGACGCACACTTCATTGGCGAAGGCGCATTTGTGCAGAAGAACGATCAGTACGGTAATCGCGATCTGACCGTATGGTCGCTGGGCGGAGGATACAAGTTTGGGCCGGTCACATTCAAGGCGGCGTGGACTGATTACAACCAGCCCGAGGGCAATGCGATTACCCAGTTCGGCGTGACGGGTCCGTCGGATATTCGCGTCATTCAGGCAGGCGCGAACTGGTACGTCACACCGGCCAGCATGCTCACTTTCGCTTACTACTGGGCCGAAGATCGCAAGGACACGCAGAACGCCACCAGCGCCTATGTGCTGAGCGAAGACTATTTCCTGTCCAAGTCCACCGAACTCTACGGATTCGTTGGCCTGATGAACGCCAAAAAGAAGGCGAATGGCCTGACCAACCTGATGACGGCGTCGCTTACGGGCGGCATGCCGGACACCAACACCGTTGCGGTCGGCGTGGGCATTTCCCATCGCTTTTAAGGCCTTTTTCCAGAATCTGCGCCCATTTCATACGAACGCGCCTGACCCGCGCGCATGCATTCCTCTCGCAGGAGACATTCGATTGTCGCCCTTCAATCAACGAAAAATTCGACCTGGCGAATGCGCAGCGGTGTTGCTGCTCGCTTTCGCGGTTTGCCCGCAGGCGCATGCAGCCGACGCCAGCAGTTGCGCGCGTCTCGCCGAACTACCTATAACGGGTGGCATCGTGACTTCGGCGAAATGGCAGGAAGCCGATGCAACGAACCCGGGCAAGACACTGCCGGCACACTGCCTTGTCGAAGGCGTGCTGGACCGACGCACCGGACAGCCAGCGCCGACCAGCGGCACGGGACCTGCAGCGTCGAACGATCAATACGCCATTCATTTCGAATTGCGTCTGCCGCAGGAATGGGCGGGACGTTTCTTCTATCAAGGTGGTGGCGGCAGCGATGGCATCGTCAATCCGGCGACTGGTGTGACCCCATCGTGGCGTGATGGGCCGCGAGCATTGTCGCGTGGCTTCGCTGTCGTCAGCTCAGACGCGGGCCATACGCAGGACCAGAACGCGGGCTTTGGCGTCGATCCCAAAGCGCGTATCGACTATGGCTACGCGTCAATCGGCCGGGTTGCGGAAGTCGCGAAGCACGTGATTCGCAACTTCTACGGCGAGCCGCCTAAATGGTCATATTTCGCCGGCTGTTCAAAAGGTGGCCAGGAAGCATTGCAGGCGATGCAGCGGTACGGCTCCGAATTCGACGGCATCATCTCCGGCGATCCCGGTTACCGGCTTCCGCATGCCGCCATTGCGCAGGTGGCGGACACGCAGGCCTTTAGCCGTGCCGCGCCGAACTCCGCCGACGGACGCGTACAACTGGCGCGCGCCTTCTCGCAGCAAGATCTCGATCTGGTGGCCGACGCCGTGCGTCATCAATGCGGCACGGCGGACGGCACGGACGATGGCTTCAATTACCGCCCGGACGTCTGCAAATTCGACCCCTTGGTTCTGCAATGCCAATCCGGCAAGACCGATGCGTGCCTGAGCGCCAACCAGGTGCAGGCCTTGCACGCGGTGTTCGATGGCGCGAGAACGCCCGACGGCCACACGCTCTACACGCCGTGGCCCTACGACAGCGGCATTGCGAGCGCGAACTGGCGCGAATGGAAACTCGGCGACGAGAAGCATCCATCGCGTGCCGAGACGCTAGGCGCGGGCTCGATGCAGTACGTATTTTCGACGCCACCGCGCAGCGCGTTCGACATCTACACGGTATCGCTTGGCGATCTCGAACAGTCGATTGACAGAAAGACCGCGGAATACGGCCAGTCTGCCGCCGAATTCATGGATGCCGATTCAGTTGACCTGGCGGCTTTCAGATCGCACGGCGGCAAGCTGCTGATTTACCACGGCGGCAGCGACCCGGTGTTTTCGGTTCTCGACACGATCCATTACTTCAAGCGCCTGCAAAGTGCCTACGGCAGGCATACCGCCGATTTCGCACGCCTTTACGTCGTGCCTGGGATGAATCATTGCTCCGGCGGGGACTACGCGCTCGATAGTTTCGATTCGCTCGATGCGATGGTGAAGTGGGTGGAACACGGCCAGGCGCCGCAAGCCATCGTAGCGCATGCCGGAGCCTCGTCTGGATCGAAACTGCCCACTGGCATGACGCGTCCGCTTTGTCCTTATCCGCAAGGCGCGAAATACCTGAAGGGCGACAAGAACGATGCGGCAAGCTTTGCCTGTGCCCGTCAATGAATCTCCATGGAGACGCGTAATGAAGATCAGTAATCCTATGAAGTGCATTGTGGCAGCGTTACCCGTCGTTCTAGCCAGCGTCACGGGATCGGCAGCCGAAGCGCCCGCGCAGCATGTCCCCACAGCGCAACTCGTGATGGAAATTACGTGCGATCTTGCGCCGACGATGTCGCTCGGCACGTCGCCGATTGGCGAAAGGCGCATGGTGCCGATCGTCGGCGGGAGCTTCTCCGGTCCCGACATCCACGGCGTAGTGCTGGCTGGCGGCGCCGACCGTCAACTCGTGCGGCAGGACGGCTTCAAACAGTTGAGCGCGACCTACGAGTTGAAGACGGACGATGGCGCGGTCATCAGCGTCTCGAATCATGTGCTGGCGCCCGCACAGCGCGCGCCGGGGCAGGCGGTGTTTTCGAATATCGATCTCGTTGCGCCGCAAGGCAAATACGGCTGGATCAATAACGACGTTTATGTCGGGACGCTCGACAGTCTGAAGCCGGGGCGCGATGCCGTTCTTATCCGTATCTACAAGCTGCAGTAATCCGCAGTGCGTGCGGCGAATAGAAAAACCAAGGAGATATCGTGTCGTCATCGACAACTCAGGTGCCGTCCAGCCGGACGGCGGGTACGGCGTGGGTGCTCGGACTTTGTCTGGTGGTCGCGGTGCTGGAAGGTCTCGATCTGCAGTCCACGGGCGTTGCTGCACCGCGCATGGCGCGTGAATTTGGGCTTTCCGTGCGTCAATTGGGCATTGCGTTTAGCGCGGGCATGTTTGGACTGCTGCCGGGCGCGATGCTGGGCGGGCGTCTTGCCGACCTCATTGGCCGCAAGCGCGTGCTGCTGATTTCGATGGTGGCGTTTGGCGCGTTCTCGCTGCTCACCGCGCAAACGTCCACGTTTGCGACCTTGCTGATTGCTCGCCTGCTGACGGGGCTGGGGCTGGGCGGCGCGATGCCGAACCTGATCGCGCTTTCAGCGGAGGCCGTGCCGGAGCGGTTACGCAATACCGCCGTGAGCATCATGTATTGCGGCATGCCGCTGGGCGGCGCGCTGGCGGCGTTGATCGGCGTACTCAGCGCGGGCGATACCGAATGGCGTCATATTTTCTACGCTGGCGGCTTTGGGCCGCTCGTTATCGCACCGGCAATTCTTGCCTGGCTGCCCGAGTCGCGCGCGTATGCTGCCGCCAGTTCGAACGCGCAGGCCATGCATGGCGGACCACCGTCGACACTGCGGGTACTCTTCGGCGAGGGACGCGCCGCTGTGACGGCGCAGATCTGGGTCAGCTTTTTCTGCACGCTGATCGTGCTGTATTTTCTGCTGAACTGGCTGCCTTCGCTGATCGTGAGCCGCGGCTTGACGCGCAGCCAGGCGGGTGTGACGCAGATACTGTTCAACGCTGGCAGTGTGATTGGCGTGCTTGCAACCGGCACGCTGATGGACCGCGTGCGTCCGATGCGTGTCGTGGGCGCTGTCTACGCGGGCATCGCTGTTTCGCTGTTCATGCTGGCGGGCGCGAGCAATATGGTGTGGCTTTCCTTGTCGGTGTTGCTGGCCGGAATGGGCGTAGTGGGAGCGCAATCGATGCTTTATGCGCTGTCCGCCACGAGCTACGAAACCGTCATGCGCGGGACGGGTGTTGGCGCGGCGGTTGCGGCGGGCCGTATCGGGTCGATCGTCGGCCCGCTCGCGGCAGGGCAGCTTCTGGCGGGCGGAGCCAGCGCAACCACGGTGATCGCCGCAAGTATTCCGGTTACGGTAGCGGCCGCGATTGGTGCATTGCTCGCGGTATCTCGCTCAAAAACGTAGAAGTGCTGACTATTGTGGCCTGAGTGATTGACGTGTTCCTGGTATCAAAACCCATCGCAACGCTTGCGATGCGATGGGTGCTTCGTATTGTTCGACTGGAAGCCTGCTAGACCGCGCGCAGATTGCGCACGCAGGTATGTAGCAAGGTCTGAAGCGTCTGCGCGGTAGCGGGCGCGACGTCGTCGAGCATCGCGCGCTCCACCTGATCGACCGCCTGATCGCAGGCATCGAGCAGCGTCTTTCCTTCATCGGTCAGCGAGAGCAGCACCACACGACGGTTCATCGGGTCGGGTTCGCGCGCGACCCAGCCGCTGGCTTCCATCGTCTTCACCACCTCATTGGCTGATTGCGGCGTGATGAACGAACGCTCGGCAATCTGCGCATTCGACGAGCGTCCACGTGCACGTAGCACCGACAGGGCGGTGTATTGCGGCAGCGTCAGACCATGCATGACGAGCGCTTCGGTAAGCCGGCGCGAGATGACGCGGTCGAGTTGCCCAATCAGATAACTCAGGCGCATGGGCGGTACAGCGCGCTGCGTTCCATCGGCGCCTGGCGATTCTGGTTTATTTGCTGGCGTGGTTGCGGCTTCGATGGTGGAGGTTTTTCTGGCCATTGGCGATCAAAGGCGATTTAGGAGTAGGGAGACGTCATCGCGTATTCTACTTTATATGTCAGGGAACCTGATTCTCAGTGAAAGGCAAACGGTGGCCACAGTGACGCTATCGTGATCGGACATGGGGGAACCTAGCGAGCCAAAGCCCAAAAGCCGCGAACGCGGCTTGCGGGGTTTCGCGGCCGAGCCGCGGCAGCGGGCGAAAGATCGAGCGAAACCTGCTTTCTAGGCGTGCGCGGGCGACCCGGAGCGCGCAGGCTTCTTCGCGTTGCTTGCTGCTTCCGTTGCGGTCGTTGTAGCCGCGTGCGTTTGCGCGTGGGCCACATCTATTACATCGCCCAGCGAGTCGGGCATCGCGTTCAAACCCAGATCGGCGGCGGTGATGATCGGGCTTTCGGCCATGACGAGGGTGCGGCGAATGCAATTGAAGAGTTCGCGCACATTGCCGGGCCAGTCGTATTGACGCAATGCGGCCAGCGCATCGGTAGAAAAGCCGCGAATCTTCTGCTGTGCTTCCTTTTTGTAGAGCGCAAGGGCGTGCTGGGCGAGCAATTCGATATCGGTTCCGCGCTCGCGTAGCGGCGGCTTGGTGACTTTCAGCACGCAAAGCCGGTGATAAAGATCGGCGCGAAACTTTCCTTGCGCCACGGCCGCTTCGAGATCCACGTGCGTCGCCGAAATAATGCGCACGTCCACCTTGATGGGCGTATTGCTGCCAAGGCGCTCGAACGTCCCTTCCTGCAGAAAACGCAGCAGCACCGCCTGGCACGAATAAGGCATATCGCCGATTTCGTCGAGAAATAACGTACCGTGAGCGGCCGATTCAATGCGGCCGATTTTCTGCTGCAATGCGCCCGTAAATGCACCGCGTTCGTGGCCAAATAATTCGGCTTGCAACAGCGTGGTGGGAATGGCCGCGCAATTGATCGCCACATAAGGCAGACGCGCACGCGACGAGCGATTATGAATTGCACGCGCGGCGAGTTCCTTGCCCGTGCCCGATTCACCGCAGATAAACACCGGCGCAGGCGTGCGTGCGCACTTTTGAATGCCGCGGTAAAGCTCCTGCATGGCGTCGCATTCGCCGATCATGTCGAACTGCCCTTGAGCGCGTCGGCTGCTGATGCGACGGGGTTCGTCCTGGGCGGGCGACGATGCGTCGCGCAGCGTCGCCAGTCCATAAGCGTGCCCGATTGCGAATAGCAGGCTTTGCTCGGGGTAGGGCGACGTAATGAAGTCGTAGCAGTGATCGACGATAAATTGCCGGGCGGCGCCATCGGCCTGGCCAGGCTGAACCAGCGCGATCCACGTGATTTTCGCGCGGCGCACGGACTTTTGCAGTGCGCTGAGTTGCTCCGGCGTGGCGTTCTGCGGCAACTCGATCAGGCCCACGCGTGGCGCGACTTTCATGGCCGCGTCGGGAGCGGCTTCCGTGTCCGTTGTTACCACAACCTGCCATGCAGCCGCCGAAAGCAATTCGACGATTCGGGGCGAAGGATTGCCCGACACATAAAGCACCTGACGTTCCGCCGCTGATGAAGCCGCTGATTCCGCCGCTAAGGTATTCATGTTTCCTCCCAGAAACACACTTGGCCTGCGCCATCAGGAATCCACCGTGTTTACCCGGTGATAGCCCAAATGGTGCGGTGCCACAGAACTACCTTAATGCATGGGTGGCGCACTTTCAATCAGATCAAAACCGTATCAAGTTTTCAGCTAGCGTTTTTGGCGCACGGATTGTTGAGTTGGCACTTAATTCACATGCGCCCATGCGCCGCCGCTGTGCGTACGCGCGAGGCCGAGCGTCGGCGCGCGAAGTCCAGTTTGACGACCTGAGCGCTGCGCGTGCCCGAGCGCCGGACCGGCAGCGCGCTCACCTTGTTGCTTGCCTGATAGCGCCGCCGCACCAGATACACGGGGCGGCCCTTGGTCTCGTGGTAAATGCGCCCGACATATTCGCCCACGACGCCTATGCCGATCAGTTCAATGCCGCCCATGAACAGCAGCACCGTCAGCAGTGATGCATAGCCCGGCACTGGATTACCGAACAGCATGGTGCGTCCGACGATGAAACCGCCATACAGGAAGGCCCCCGCAGCGATGCTCAGGCCGATGTAGGTCCAACTGCGCAGCGGCACGGTGCTGAAACTCGTGATGCCTTCCAGCGCGAAATTCCACAAGCGCCAGCCGGAGAACTTCGAATGTCCGGCGCTGCGCGCCTCGCGCTCGTAATCGACGATCACGGTGCGGTAACCGAGCCACGCGAACAGGCCTTTCATGAAGCGCCGGCGTTCGGGAAGCCGCCGCAGCGCGTTGACGACTTCGCGATCCATCAAGCGGAAGTCGCCGACATTCTCGGGCAGCTTGACGTCCGAGAGCGCGTTGTGCACCCGGTAATAAAGACCGGCCGCCGTGCGCTTGCTCCAGGTATCGCAGGCGCGGTTGGTTCGCCGCGCGGCGACGACGTCGGCACCCGCGCGCCAATGCTCGATCATCACCGGGATGAGGCTGGGCGGGTCCTGGAGATCGGCATCGATGGGAATCACAGCATCGCCGAAAGCCTCGTCGATACCGGCGGTCAAGGCGGCTTCCTTGCCGAAGTTGCGCGTCAGATCGATCACGCGGATACGGCTGTCTTTGGCGCGCGCGGCTACGAGCCGGTCGAGCGTGTCATCGCCGCTGCCGTCGTTGATGCAGACGATCTCGAAACGGATCGACGCGATGTCTTCCAGCACCGGCACGATCACTTCAAAAAAGCGCTCGACGGCATCGCCTTCGTTGTAGAACGGCGCCACGATCGAGACCAATGGCTTGTTGTTACGTGTAGTCATGGTAAGTCCCCCGGTTCAGCCTGCGCGGCGCGAAGCCACGTCTTTACTGCTGGATAGCGCTTTTTTGAATCGATCAAACGGCCGCTCGTGACACTTCGAACTCGCCTGGTTCGCGCACGCGACGCAAGATAATCAGCAACACGAGCAGCAGCACGATCGGACCGATTTGTGGCAACACCGTGAAGCGATTAAACAGTTCGAAGAGCGGCAACAGCCACGCAAGCACGATGACCGTTTGTTCTCCGCGCAACCACCCGGCGCGTAGTCCCGTGGCCAGCAGCCACGCGAGCGTGATGCCCAGCCAGGCCAGTTCGTAGTGCCACACATACGGGTTGGCGATCAGCGTGGCGAGCGCGAGGATGGCGGCGCGCGCGCCGGCGTTACGCGTCTTGCGCCAGACATGGCAGGCCGATGCAATTGCCAGCGCGGCAACCGTGCCCTGGAGCAGATACGCCAGCTGCAGCGGCACGTCGCCCAGGCGCAGCGCAGCGAACGAAGTGGGCGAAGCGAGCCAGAAGGCCGAGCTATGTTCGAGGATGAGACTACGCGCGAGATCTGCTGCAAGAAACGAGAGCTTGATCGTATGCAACCCGCACACGGCAATGCTCAGGCCCGCGCAGACGAGCGCGGTTGCCGCGGCGCTGGCGAATGCGCGCCACGCGCGCGTCGCGATCAGTACGAATGGGAAAACCATCGCCATCTGCGGCTTGATGCATAGCAGTCCGATGCAGATGCCGGCGCGCACGGGATAACGCTCGACCCAGCGCACGGCGAAGGCGGCAAGCGAAGCCGTAAGCAGCGAATTCTGCCCGAACAGCGCGGCGACGAACACGCAGGGGGAGGTTGCCAGCAAGACCATAGCGAGCCGCGCGTTGCCGCTCCAGCGAGCCAGTCGTGAAACGGCCAGCGCGCCCTTGATATACGCGTAAAGGCTCGCAGAGACAAAGAGCGCGTACGAAAGCAGAAAGGGCAACAGCGCGAACGGCGTGACCAGCACCAGGAAGGTCGGCGGATAAAGCCACGGCAGAAACGAGTCTTTTACGAAGCTGCCCGAAAGCGCTCGTTCCGCGGCTGAGAACGACGTGAAGTTATAGACCTGCGCTGCCGTGCCGTGGAGCATGACGTGCGACGCGCTCCAGAAGACCGCGAAGTCGCCGGCCGGTTTGGCCGTTTCAGCCGCGAGAAAGCCGTGCGTGACGCGCGCCCACATCCCAAGAAAGGCGACGTAGAGGATGCACATCGTCACGCTGTAGAGGACGAATCGTTCGTGCGTCAGCCAGCCTCGCACGCGATTCCCGGCGCTGCGCGCCGCTTCAAGTGGTAAATCCATGGCCCTGCCCCCGAATGGTCTGCCGATCCGCAGCGCGGTGTGGGCTGTGGTCGTGCGACTTGTTTAGCGTTGCTATTGCTTTATCGACTAATCGTGCGAATGCAAACAGGCGAAGGGTTTCGTCATTTTGAATCAGTCACTGAACCGATAACCGTTACGCATACGCGTGCTCTCGATTGATTATGTGTGGAAATCGAGCCGCCTTACAACCCGGCATATTCCATCAGCTTCGACGCCTGGCTCGGGCGAAGCAGTTTTTACCCCAATCATCAGTTCAAAACGGGCGCGATGTTTCAGTGTTGTATCAACCGCAGACGGCTTTCCAGCAGGGTGTCCTGGAACGCTCGAAACAGCAGCGCGAATAGAGCCCAGGGAAAGTCCTGATCAGTCGGTCGCAAGCCCTTTATCTACAAGGCCGGAGCCGTTCGAACGCCTAATCATGGCCGCCAGACGCATGTATCAGATCAGCAACATTTTTAGTTGACAGCCTCAGGCATGAAAATCTTACCGAATTGCCTCGAGGCCAGTATTGACGGGCCTGGCGCAGAGCTGGCCCGTACCTTGCCTATGACTAGTTACGCAAGTCGAGCGGTATCGAGATCGCAACAGGTTCCGCAGGCTTGACGCACAGCACCGGCGAAGACCGGATGAAAAGAAAGACGGGGTAAATCGGGGTATAAAAAATGAGCTACGGGGCTTTTATTCGTTTCATCTTTTCCTGCCGTTGCGTGCCAGCACGTAGCACGCTGGCCGCACGGCGGACCATACACCTTCACACATCCATCGGCAGGGCGTTTCATTTGACGCCCGCCGTTGCGATGTGCGCCATTCCGGCAGCCGCGATCGCATCGTCCGGCTGCCCGCGCAGGACCGCTCTGCCGCATTAAACCTGATCGGTCAGGCCCACCCAGTCACTTGAAGTCGTTCACCCCCTCACGCCAATTCCGGCAAGGGGATTTATGTAGTCATCCTAATGGAGTCAATCATGAAGAACATCATCGCCAAGGCAAGCCAGTTCATCCGTGACGAAGACGGCATCAGCGCCATCGAATATGCACTGCTCGGTTCGCTGATCGCGCTCGCCATCATTGCGGCCGTTTCGGGTCTCGCCACGAAGATTTCGACCGCTTTCAACACGATCGGCGATTCGATCTGAGTTGTGAGGCGGCGGACGAATCGCCGCTCGCGATTCGTCCGCTCCTCCAGCGCTTTCATGTCAACACGACAAGAGAAGAGGGCCGCGATGTTTGTCGAGCACCTTCCACCGCAACCCATTCCGCTGTGCGTGGTTCTGCTGGTCATCGTGACGGCCAGCACGGACCTCGTCGCGCGGCGTATTCCCAATCGCATCGTTCTGGGCGGCTTGATCGTCGCACTGCTTGCGCAATGCTGGCTGTTCGGCCTGTACAAGGGCGGCTCGGCCTGGCTCGAAGGCGCGCTGGCGGGGTTCGCGCTCTTGTTGCCGTTTTATCTGGTGCGCGGCATGGCCGCCGGCGACGTCAAGCTGATGATGACGATAGGCGCCTGGGTCGGTCCTGTTTTCGCATTGCACATCGTACTTGTGGCGCTTTTGATCGGCGGCCTGTGGTCGGTCGTGGTGATTCTGAAGCGCGGCAAGTCAAGAGATCTGGTGCGGTTGATCCGCAATCAATGCGCGCGCTGGCTGCCCGGCGTGGCCTGGGCCGGGAACGCGTCACGCGCGCAGACGGTCCCGTTGGGCACCTTGCCTTATGGCGTAGCGATTGCGGGCGCAACGATCGGCGTGTTGTTCGCCGCCGTCTACTAGCTGGCGAGATAACGAGGAGCTTTGCCATGAAGAACAGTCGCGCAGTGGTCATGTTTGTGGTCGCCCTCGCGGCGGGACTGGCAGCCGCGCTTTCGGCGTCCCGCTGGCTGGTGCAGACCTCGACGAGCGGCGTGACGTCGGTCGCGGTCGCCAACCAGGATTTGAGCCTCGGCGAGCCGATCGAACCGAACATGATCCATACGATCAGCTGGCCTGCTGGCAGCGTGCCAGCCGGGGCCTTCAGCGACGCGAAGCTGCTAGAAGGGCGCGTCGTGCGTTCGAGCGTATCGAAGGGTGAACCGGTGATCGAGTCGCAGCTTGCGCCCGCCGGCACCAAGGGCGGCCTCTCCGCCGTCATCGCCGATGGCAAGCGGGCGATTACCGTGCGCGTCAACGACGTGGTCGGTGTGGCGGGGTTCGCACTGCCTGGCAATTACGTCGATGTGATCGTCAACACGCAGGCGCCAGGCCATACCGATCAACTGAGCATCTCCAAAACGGTGCTCGAAAAGATTCTGGTGCTGGCAGTCGCGCAGCAGGTGAGCCGTGAAGACACTGCGCCGAAGGTGGTGGACGCCGTCACGCTGGAAGTGACGCCGCAACAGGCCGAAAAACTCGATCTGGCGCGCAGCGTGGGCACTTTATCGCTCGTGTTGCGCAACCAGATCGACGAGAAGCGGCTGACGACGGACGGCGCGACCAAGGACACGTTGCTAGGTATCGCCGCGCCGGTGGCAGCCCCGGCACCGGTAAAAACCACGCGTGTTCGCTACGCGGAGCACCACGCGCCGAAGCGCGATTGTATCGGCGTGATCTCCGGCGTCACCAGCACGCAGGAGTGCTTCTGAGCGCGGCAGCAGAACAAGGAAAAAATGAAGGCGTGCGACCGGGCACGCAAGCAAGAAGCACGACAAGCAATAAACAAATAGACAAACAGACACGAAGCGGGGGCATTCCGTCATGAATACAGCATCGCAACACGCATCGCGGCACCGTGCCTTGCGTCGCACACCGCTTGCTATGGCCGTCACGGCCTGGGTGAGCGCCGGGCTGCTGATCGCCCAAACGGCACGCGCAACGGATGGGGACGAGAACGTCCAGACCGCGAAAACCGCCGCTGCGCCCGCATCGCTCGGGCACGGCCCGATGCAGATGACCATCAGCATGACGCCGGTTCTCGCCAACCCGAGCGCGCCGTCGGCCTCGCCCACGGGGCCGCTGCGCGGGCCGAACTGCACTGGCCCAATCCGCGGCGAAAACACGGTGGTGGTGCCATTGGGCAAATCGGTGCTCGTGCCGCTTGATGAACCGGTACTCAATCGCACACTCGGCAATCCAACCGTTGCGCAGGCAACCATGCTCTCGCCGCGCACGCTCTATCTGGTGGGACAGTCGGTCGGCACGACCAATATGATCGTGCAGGGCCGGGGCGGCTCGTGCCAGATCATCGATGTCGTTGTCAATGCCGATGCCGGTGGGCTGATGTCGTCGCTCGCGCAATTGCTGCCGAATGAGCACGACGTGCGTGTGTCGACGGCGGGCGACAACCTCGTGCTGTCCGGCCGCGTATCGACCGCACAGGCCGCACAACAGATCGTCGAGATTGCAAAGGTCTACAGTGCGCACGCTACAGGCGGTGACGGCAAGAGCGGCGGCGGTGGCGTGCTCAATATGCTGAGCGTCGATTCGCCCCAGCAGGTCATGCTCGAAGTGAAGGTCGCGGAGGTGGACAAGACGCTGATCGATCAACTGGGCGCGGCGGTCAACATCCAGGGCGGCTTTGGCTCATGGACCGGCGCGCTCGTGAGCAACCTGCTGGCGGGCGTGTCGAGCGCCATCGGCCTGAGCAAGGCCAATAACAAGCCCTTGTCGATAGCCGTCGATGCGCAAAAGACCGACAGCCTCGTCAAGATTCTCGCCGAGCCGAACCTGGTCACCATCAGCGGCCAGGAGGCAACGTTCCTCGCCGGCGGAGAAGTGTTTATTCCGGTGCCGCAAAGCGTGGGGGGAACCTCCAGCTCCATCATCCTGCAGCAAGAGGAATTCGGTATCGGCCTGAAGTTTACGCCGACCGTGCTGGGCAACGGCAAGATCAATCTGCGCGTCGCGCCGGAAGTCTCCGAGCTTTCTTCGACCGGCGTCACGCTGAGCGCCGCCAACGCGGGCAGCGTGTCGATTTTGCCGCTCATTACCACACGCCGTGCGTCTACGACCGTGCAGATGAACGATGGCGAATCCTTCGCGATCGGCGGTCTCATCAAGAACAACGTGACCGGCTCGCTGAAGGCTGTACCGGGGTTAGGCGAAGTGCCGGTGCTTGGCGCACTGTTGCGCAGCACGTCGTTCCAGCAGGACCGCACGGAACTCGTGTTCGTCATCACGCCACATCTCGTCAAGCCGCTGCCCAACTCGAATCCGCCATTGCCGACCGATAGCTTCGTGCAACCCAATGAAGCCGATGTCTACGCGACCGGCAACATGGAAGGACGCGGTGCGCCGCGTAGCAATGCGACGCCTGCCGCTCCCGCTACTCCCGCCGCGCCGCTCACACCGGTCACACCCGCGCCCGCACAGGGCTCGCAACCGTCCGCCACCATCGGCGCAACGGCCAACGTAGCGGGCGCCGCCGCGCAAGCTGACGCCGCCATCAAGCAGTGACGGGACAAGGGGAATCTCATGAAACTCGAAAACCTTCGCATCGCTCGCTCACTCGTGCCGCTGGCAGCGGCGTGTAGCCTGCTGGGCGGTTGCATGACCAGCACGCCGGTCTGGGATGCGCACTTCGGCGAGGCCGTGCGCACCGTCACGCAGGCGCAGATCATCGACCCGCATGCCGCCGAACACAACCCATCGACACAGGGCGTGGACGGCCAATCGGCAGTCTCGGCGATGACGCAATACGACAAACTGTTCTCGGCGCCGCCGGTTTCGTCGAACCCTTACACGATTGGCGTAAGCAGCGGGGTAGGTTCGGCTGGTCAGTAATGCAAATCAATGTGATCGCGCCGTTACATCTGACCGTTGAAAGACGCAGCATCTGAACAAAGGTACACGCCATGATCGACATTCTTACCCTCTCGACGGATGCCGCCAGGCTCGCGCAGATCATGAATCTGGTCGCCGGGTGCGGCAACTATCGCACCACGCGCGTAGTGGGCGACGCTTCTGTGCTGCTCGAACGCGGAGACAGCCTGGATCTGTTCGATATGCTGATTGTCGACGCGGCGTCGATCGACGACTCTTCGCTCGATTCCACCGCGCGCCTGTGCCGCGAACACAAACATCTGACCTGCATCCTGATCGCGCCGGACGCATCGCAGGACACTTTGATCGCTGCGATGCGCGCGGGCTTTCGCGACGTGCTCAGCTGGCCGCTGGAGCGTCGCTCGCTGGAAGAGGCGCTATTGCGTGCGCAAACGCAGCACAGCCAGCGCAACGCGCGCGAAACGCAGGTCGTATCGTTTGTTTCGTGCAAGGGGGGCGTGGGCACGAGTTTCATCGCCAGCAACGTGGCGCATGCGCTCTCGACACAGCGCGGCAAACGCGTGCTGCTAGTCGATTTGTGTCAGCTTTTCGGCGACGCCGCTTTCCTCGTGACAGATGAAACGCCGCCTTCCACGCTGCCGCAAATGTGCGCGCAGGTCGAACGCATGGACGGCGCGTTCTTCGGCGCAAGCGTCGTGCATGTGAGCGAAAGCTTCGACATTCTTGCGGGCGCGGGCGACCCGGTGAAAGCCGCCGATATCAAGGTCGACCGGCTCGAATGGATTCTTGGTCTCGCCGTGCCGCGTTATGACTTCGTGATAATCGATGTCGGGCAAACGCTCAATCCGCTGTCGATCCTCGCGCTGGATCGCAGCACGCAAATTCACCTCGTCCTGCAGGCCACGATGCCAGGCGTGCGAGCCGCGCGGCGCTTGCAGGAAATGCTGGTATCGCTGGGATACGCGCCGAGCCAGTTGCGCCTGCTGCTGAACCGCTTTACGCGCCAGGACGAGCGCACGCGCGCCGCGCTCGAACAGATGCTGGGCATGCGGGCGCACCACGTGATTCCGGAAGATGCACGCGCCGTGCTGGCGGCCGTGAATCAGGGGATGCCGATTGCGAAGGCCGGGAACGGACCCGTCGCGCGCAGCATCAAGGAGATCGCCGCGCAGATTGCAGGCAATGGCGCTGTTCAAGCGCGCGAGCAACCCAAGGGCAGATCCCTGTTCGCGCGTTTGCGCGGTGACGTCGTTCAGTCAGGAGCCAGTCATGTCGCTTCGTGATCACCTCAGCGCGCAACACGCACCGCACATTGAGCGTACCGAATCCCAGCACGGTTCGGCCGGTCTGCTGCGAGCAGCGTATCAGAAGCTCAAGCGGGATATTCATCAGGCGGTGCTGGATCGCGTCGAACTGGAGCGCCTGGCGCGCCTGCCTGCCGACCAGGTGCGCCAGGAGATCGCCACGCTGATCGCGCGCATTCTGGAAGATCAGAAAGCGCCCGCTAACGATCTCGAACGACGCCAACTCGTGAGCGACGTCTACGACGAAATGTTTGGCTTTGGCCCGCTCGAAGTGTTGCTGCGCGATCCCACGATTTCGGACATTCTCGTCAACACCGGCAGCCAGATCTATATCGAGCGCAAAGGGCGGCTCGAATTGAGCGACGTGACCTTCTACGACGATGCGCACCTGATGAAGGTGATCGAAAAGATCGTCTCGCGCGTAGGCCGCCGTATCGACGAATCGAGCCCGATGGTCGATGCGCGTCTGCCCGACGGATCGCGGCTGAACGCGATCATCCCGCCGGCCGCCGTCGATGGACCGCTGATTTCCATTCGCCGTTTTTCGGCCACGCCGTTGCAGGTCTCCGACCTGATCGCGCTGCAAACGCTCACGCCGCCGATGGCGGAGGTGCTCGACGGGCTCGCGCGCGCGAAGATCAATATTCTGGTGTCGGGCGGCACGGGTAGCGGCAAGACCACCTTGCTCAATCTGCTTTCGGGCTTTATTCCCGCCGATGAACGTATTGTGACGATCGAAGATGCGGCGGAACTGCAATTGCGCCAGCCGCATGTATTGCGGCTCGAAACACGCCCGGAGAATATCGAGGGGCGCGGCGAGATCACCCAGCGCACGCTCGTCAAGAACGCCCTGCGGATGCGGCCCGACCGCATCATCCTGGGCGAAGTGCGCGGCGCTGAAGCGCTTGACATGCTCAATGCGATGAATACGGGCCACGAAGGGTCGCTCGCCACCATCCACGCGAATACGCCGCGCGACGCACTCACGCGCCTCGAAAACATGATTGGCATGGGGGGGCTGGCGCTGCCGCCCAAGACGATGCGCCAACAGATTGCCTCGGCAATTACGGTGGTGGTGCAGGTAGCGCGTCTGACCGATGGGCGGCGCAAGATCATCAGCCTTTCGGAGCTGACCGGCATGGAAGGCGACATGATCAATATGCAGGAGATCTTCACCTTCCGGCGCAGCGGCGTCGATACGAACGGCAACGTGCGTGGCGCGTTCCAGGCGACCGGCGTACGTCCGAAGTTCTCCGAACGATTAGATGCCTTTGGCGTGCGTCTGGCCGACGCGACTTACGATCCTGCACGGCGCTTCGAAGCCGCCTGAACGGCACCTGTGCGAACGTCCTTGAACCCGTTATCGCTATGTGAGCGGAGACCTGCATGAGTCCGATTTTCTACGCGAGCATCATTCTGCTCTTCGTCGCTGTCGTGATGGCGATGGAGGGCGCGTATATCTGGTGGAACAGTCGTCATGGTCCGCTTGCGCGTCGCCTTGAATCGCGTATCCGCACGATTTCCGCAGGCGCGACGGCCAGCAGCGAGCGGCTGTCGATCCTCAAGCAGCGCCAGCTTGGCGATGCGACGCCGCTTGAACGCGCGTTGAAGTTGTTGCCGCGCGTGCAGGGCATCGAGCAGTTCCTGCAGCAAGCCGGCGTGCCATGGTCGGTCGCTCGCCTCGTGACGACGTGCGCGGTGATTCCGCCGGTGGTCTTTTCGCTCGCGATGTTTTCGTCGGCGCCGCTGCCCGTGATTGCGATGCTCGCGCTGCTTTCAGCGTCGCTGCCGGTGCTCTATGTGCGCCGCCGTCGTGCGAAGCGTCTGCGTCAGCTCGAAAAGCAGTTGCCGGAAGCGTGCGACATGCTGGCGCGTGCACTTCGCTCGGGGCACGCATTCAGCCTCGCGATCGACATGGTTGGCACCGAATTCGCCGATCCAATGGGCAGCGAATTTCGTACTACTTTCGACGAGATCAATTACGGTGTTTCGCTAAACGAAGCGCTCACCAATCTGGCGGCGCGCGTGCCGATCCGCGATCTGCGTTATTTCGTGATCGCCGTGCTGATCCAGCGCGAAACCGGCGGCAATCTCGCTGAAGTGCTCGACGGCATCACCGCGCTGATCCGCGAGCGTTTCAAACTGTTCGACAAGGTTCGCGTGCTCTCCGCCGAGGGCAGGCTGTCCGCATGGGTGCTTGGCTTGTTGCCGTTCATCGTCGGCACCTTGATGTTGTTTCTGAACCCCGGCTTTCTGCAGGTGCTCTGGCAGGACCCGATGGGACTGAAGATGATGGTGGCGGCGCTCTCCAGCATGGCGGTAGGCGTGGTGTGGATGTCGCGCGTCGTGGCGTTGCGCGTGTAACGGAACGAGAGACCGGGGAACAAAGGAGTGGCCATGCAAGCGCTGAACATGACCCAAATCGCGATGCTGACCGGCATATTCGCCGTGGTCTTTCTGATGGTGCTGGCGGCGATGCATGCGTTTTCATCGAAGGAGCGGCGTCGCCGTATCGATCAGCTCGGCGCTTCGCGGGTTCATCCGTCGAACGCAGCGGCCGACGCCAGCCAGTCCGCAGCCGGACAGGGCAACAAATGGCTCGAAACCATCGCCGAAATCTCGCAGCCCATCTCGAAGCTGTCGATTCCAAAGGAAGGCTGGGAGGGCTCGGTTGCGCGGCTGAAACTCGTCAACGCGGGCTGGCGCTCGCCTAATGCGGTGGCGATATTCTTTGCCGCGAAGACCGTGCTCGCGCTGGCGTTGCCCCTGCCTGCGCTCGTCTGGCTCGTTGGCACTTCGGTTGAAACCAGCACCACCGTGTTCTGGATGATTCTGGTTGCGCTCGCGTCGTTTGGCTTTTATCTGCCCAATCTGGTGCTGTCGCGCAGGGTCGCAAGCCGGCAGCGTGCGATCTTCGAAGATTTCCCGGATGCACTCGACCTGCTGACGGTATGCGTAGAAGCCGGTCTCGGCCTCGACGCAGCACTGATGCGGGTGGCGAAGGAGATCCAGCTTGGCAGCCCGATAGTCGCGAGCGAACTGGAGTTGATGTTGCTGGAATTGCGCTCGGGTTTTGCCAAAGCCACGGCGTTGCGCAATTTTTCGCTTCGCACCGGCGTTGAGGATATCGAATCGTTCAGTACCTTGCTGATTCAGGCCGATCGATTTGGCACGGGCATTGGCGCGTCGCTGCGTGTGCTGTCTGACACGCTGCGCACACGGCGGCGCATGCGGGCCGAGGAGCAGGCCGCGAAAATCGCGCTCAAGTTACTGGTGCCGTTGCTTTTCTGCATTTTCCCTGCGCTGATGGTCGTGCTCGCCGGGCCGGCGTTTATCAATATCTATCGCACGTTGCTGCCAAGTCTGCCGGGTGCGGGCGGATAAGGACGAGGAGCGCGACATGAAAGCGAAGCGTCAACGAGGGACGGCAGTGGTGGAGTTTGCGCTTGGCTTGCCGGTGCTGCTGTTCATGATGTTTTCCATCGTGCAGGCTGGATGGTGGATGAGCAACTATGTTGTCCTGAACAATGCGGCTTCGGCTGGAGCACGTTTGCTCGCATCGGAGCGCGGCTTTGCAACGCCCTATACGGATACTGCGGGCGCGGTGTCATCGGCAACGGGAAGTTTGTCGGGCACCCAGACCGTCACGGTCGCGGTCGTCTCATCGGGCGTCACTACGACTTGCAGCGGAAAAACTGCCGACGTCAGTTGCGCGACGGCGCTAGGTACGCTCAGCCAGCCACCGGCAGCGGGAACGCTGGCGAGCGTGTCGATCAGCTATCAATTTGCCGCGCCCTTTGGCGGATCGCTTTTCAGCCTGGGTTCAATCATGCCGTCGAGTATCAGTGCGAACGCTTCGGTGGTTGTGCAATGAGGCGCGGCCCTGAATGCAAGCGGGAGGGTGCCATGCGACGCAACAAGCAGAAAGGCGTGGTGGCAGTGGAACTGGCGCTTGCCGCGCCCGTGCTGATTGCCATTGTGCTGGGCATTGCGCAGTTCGGCTGGCTGTTGGGCAATTCCGTGATGGTTGCGAGCGCCGCTTCGGCCGCTGCGCAGAATTTCGCCTTCCAGCGCGGCACGACCACGCCGTATAGCTCGACGCAGACACAAATGACTTCGTCGTCGTCCTGGCTCAAATCGCAGAATCTTTCGCTGACGACGATGGTCAACGGTACGCAGTGCAGCAGCGATACCTCGTGCGCGACGGCGCTGACCAATGGCACCGGTCAAGCCGTCGCTGTGACGGTTGCCTACACGTTCACGCCTTTGTTGCGCGGCTCGATATTTGGAATCTCCGCGATGCCGTCCACGCTGAGCACCACGGCCGTCGCGCGCGTGCAGTGAAACAAAAAACATATCTATGTCGGGGGACATCATGAACAGAACGTCGGGCCGATATTCGCGGCGTCAAGCGCAACGTGGCGCGGTTTCCGTGATGGTTGCGTTGTCATTGATCGTGTTGCTTGGCTTCGCCGCGCTGTCGATCGATATCGGCTACATCGCTTTTAGCCAGCGCCGTCTGCAGGCAGGCACCGACGCCGCCGCAATGGCGGGCGCGATGGACTTGTGGAAGAGCGCATCGTCGACGGCCTTCGCAGACGCCCGGGCCTACGCGGCGGGACAGGGCAACAACACGTTGCCCAATGGCGTGACGGTCACGAGCACCTCGATTCAGGGCCTTTCGCTGAGCGCGAGCAGCGTGCCGTTGCCAGCGTCCCAGGCCGTATCGACTTACAACGGCATCCAGGTCACGCAACAGGCGAGCGTGCCGTTGTTTTTTGCGCGCATTTTCGGCATCACCAGCAAGACGATTTCCGCGACCTCGAAAGCGGGCGCGGGTTTTGGCGCCGTACCGTACAACGTCATGATCGTGCTGGATACGACCCGTTCGATGGCGACGACAACCGATAGCAATTGCAAGAATTCGAGCGGCGTAGCGCTGACCCGCCTGGCCTGCGCTGAGGCAGGCGCGCTTCAACTGCTGACCGGCCTTTCGCTCGCGGGCGACAATGTCGGCCTGATGGTGTTCCCGCCGATCAGCCCGTCCGCGTCGGGATATAGCTTCTCGTGCTCGTCAACGGAGCCGGCGGTGGTTTCGACTGGCCAGAACGGCTATTCGGCCGTGGGGGTTTCTGGGTCGAACGCGACTTATCAGATTTCGCCGCTGGGCGGCGGCTATCTCAGCGGCGGGGCGCTGAGTACGACTTCGGGCGTGGTGCAGGCGCTGGGCGGCGCGTCCAGCAAATGCGGCGGTATTAGCGCGCCAGGCGGCCTGGGCACGTTTTACGCGCAGGCCATCACCGCAGCCAATGCGGCGCTGACGACTTTCTCCCAGAGCCAGAGCCCGGCAGGCAAGAACGCCATCGTGCTGCTGAGCGACGGCATCGCAACGGCCGACACGACGCAACTCGGCAACGTCTACGGGAAATCCGGCGGATCGAGCTATGTGTACGGCACCGAATGCCAGGCCGCTATCAACGCGTCGACAAGCGCGAAGAGCGGCGGTACGACGGTCTACACCGTGGCCTATCTGGGCGGAGAGGGCGCGAGCGCGCCCTCCTGCAGCGACGGTTCAGATGCGCTCACGGCCTGCGGCACCATGCAGTCGATCGCCACCAATCAATCCGATTTCTTTTCGGATACCTGCACGAATGCGAGCAGCACGCAAAGCCTGAACCAGATATTTTCGAGTATCGCCTACAGCTTGACCAAGGCGCGCCTGATTCCGCCCAACGCGACGTGATGGCAGCGTCGCGCGGGCGAAATATTGGGCACGCCAGGCCGCTCAAACGCCTGATTTAAGCTGAGCCCACAAGCGGTTCTGCAAGCGCATGATGGCGGGCGGTTGCGGGCGCATGACCGTCATCTTGTCGAGCGCTTCGTCGGACGGGAACGTGGCGGGATCTTTCGTGATCGCTGTCTGAACGAGCGGTAGCGACGCCCGGTTCGCGGTCGGATAGAACACTTCGTTGGTAATGGCCGCGCTCGTTTTGGGATCTTCGATGTAATTGATCCATTTGAGCGCGGCTTCCGGGTGCGGCGCGTCTTTGGGAATCGCCATCATGTCGAACCAGACGAGGCCGCCTTCCTGCGGGTTCACGAACTGGATCTGGTAGCTGCGCTTCGCTTCCACTGCGCGTCTACGCGCAATTCCCGCATCGCCTGAATACGCCACGGCCACGCACATATCGTTGTTCGCAAGATCGTTGATATAACCCGACGAATTGAATTGCGTGATATAGGGCCGGACTTTCTTCAAGACCTCATACGCGGCCATATAGTCGGCGGGATTCGTGCTGTTGGGGTTGCGGTGCAGGTATTGCAGCACGGCGGGAAAGACATCGGACGCGGAATCGAGGAACGACACGCCACAGCTCTTAAGCTTCGAGAGATTCTCGGGATCGAATACCAGCGCCCATGAATCGGCGGGCAGCGCGCCGCCCAGCGCCTTCTGCACCTCCTGCGTGTTGTACGCAATGCCATCCGTACCCCACGCCCACGGTACGCCGTATTGATTGCCGGGGTCGGCGTCGCTCACCAGTTTCATGAGGTGAGGGTCGAGATTGGCGAGGTTCGGCAATTGCGATTTATCGAGCTTTCGATAAACACCCGCTTCGATCTGTCTGGCCAGATAGGCGGACGATGGCACGACCACGTCATAGCCCGAACTGCCGGAGAGCAGCTTGGCCTGCAAGGTGTCGTCGCTATCGTAACTGTCGTAGCGCACCTTGATGCCGGTCTGTTTCTCGAAGGTGGGGATGGTGTCGTGCGCGATATAGTCGGACCAGTTATAGACGTTGACCTGATCGTCCTGCGCGAGCGCGGTCTGCGCCATGAGGACGGTGATAACTGAAACGGCCGCGATGTACTGCATTTTCTGATGGAGTTTCATCCTGCTTCCCATTGAGTTGGTTGGGGACGGCATGCGCGTCCCCGCGCCCGGCGTCTGTCGCAACAGACGAGGCGTACTGGGTTGCCGCTCGACGACAACGGGCATGCCGCGCACCGGTTGAGAACCGGTGTGACGTGGCGTTAAGCGGCGCGAGGGGAAAGAAGCAGACTAGGGCTTGGGCAGCAAGGAGGCGATTTCATCCTTGCGAACGCCGATGAAATCGCACGTCATGGCCGAGTTGTGGCGGCGCACGGAGCGAATCGAGAGCACAGTGTCGATCGAGAAATAACTGCAAGGCCGGGCGGATATACACGAGCCAGAAGAAATGGCGCTGCGCATGGCGAGAAACCCGCCATGTCCTCGATCGTACTGTATCAAGGGGCCACGAAATTTCATGATCTAAGGCGCACGGTATGAAGCATATGAGCGTCAGACTGTTGGAAAGGGTGTCGGCTCCATGCCGTCCGGCAAAAGCTGGCATCCAAGGCTGACGATTTCATGGTACCCGCGCCAATATGCGTGTCAATGGGTATCCACCTGAGCGCAGCAGCAGAGCAGCGGCTTGGGTGGATACCGCTATTCGATCCAAAAGACGGGCGTATTCGTTGAATGTCGTTGGTGTGCAAATCGATTATTCATAATGAATATGTTCAATTTTATCGGTATTGGTTTTGCATGATTTGCGCCTGATGATTGAGTTATTGAAATGACTGTAGAATCCTGCGTCTAGCACTATTCAAAATATGTCGAATCGGCTAAATGTCAGGCCGCTCAACGTTATGTCTCAACTACTCACTGTTGCGTTGTTCTTCATTGTGTCGTACCTGTGGGACGATTCGCGTCATGCAGCAGGACTGGCGAAGTATCTGTGGATCGTTCGAGCCATTGCTGCGTTGTGCATTGTGCTGGGTGTTCTCGAAGGCATCGCGCGCCTGACCAGAAGGGGCAAGGATGAGCCCACAGCGCCTGTCGACGCGGCTCCAGACGTTACCCCCGAGCCCAGCGCTGATACATTGATTCCCGTCGGCCCGGAACTCGCCCACGCCGTTGCCGATCGGCTCGATGCCGGCGATGAACTTGTGTTTCATCATCCCTATTATTGCGGTATGGGCTTCACCAGATATGGCGATGCGTATGTCTATGCCAGCGTGCAAGATGGTGAAATCATCACGCCGAAGTGGGGAGACGAGGCGTTCAAGTATGAGGTGCGCGACGGAGGAAAACTGTTTGAATCGCGGGTTCAATTTATCGAGTGGCTGACCGTGCAAACCGATTATTCGCTTCACGGTGACGGCAACCAGCGTATTACGCTGGCCAGGCTGCGGTCGTTTGTTTCGGGCGATCAATGACGATCCGCGATTGAAATTCAATGCGAAACTGGTTAGCAGGAGTCTGTGTGCGTTACGACCCGTCATGTCATGTTCATATCGACTGGAAAGTCGGTGGTCTGGAATGGCTCGCGCTGCTGCGCGATGAATTCCCGGCAGTCGACGCATTGCAAGGGAAAGCATTCGAAGCGTTACTCGATGAACTCGCGCACGAGGAGGTCGAGTCGTGTCTGCAGACACTTGCGAATCGGCTGCACGCGCACAATTACGAAGTCTGGAATCTCGACGTTGGCGCGGATGATTTTCGTGTCGCGCTGGTGCCGGCAAGCAAACGCGCCGCGTTCGAGCGGTATTGGAAAAAGCATAAGCCCGTGGATTTCGATGACGACGAGGAAGTCGATATCGAACTGAAGCGAATCGCACCGGAAGAAGTCAACGAATCCGAACAGGCGTCGCATGACAGAGCGCGAAAGAGCCGCAAAAAGAAGCCCGACTGGTTGGCCGAGACAAAGGGATTCAAGTCGTTCAGCGTGAACAGGCTCGACGTTCATCATGGGCGAGTTCTGGCCAGCCGCGGTGGCGAAATGGACGAAGATAGACGCGTTCGTGACTGGTGGTTCTGGCAACTGGACCTGCGGGAATGGCCTCCCACGTTCGAACTGCTGCACAAGCAGGAGCGCGACGATCCGGATCGCGGATTTCCGCATCTACTGGCTGCCGATGCCGAAGCCACATTCTGGCAATGGGACGCTATCGGCGAAGGCAACAGGCTTCAGCCGCTATGGATGCGCTGCGAGCGCAAGTGGACCGCGTTAGGGCCGCCTGACACCCGGTACGCTGAACCATCTGGCAGCCTGAACAGCGAGGACAGTCATCTCTGGCAGGACGGCTGGCTCTGGTGTGTACGTAACGTCGACATCGGCGAGGAACGTCGCTGGCAAGTTTCGCGCACCTCCGCGACAGCGACGGAGATTCTTTACGAGGCCCCGACCTTTCCCGGCCATCTGCACGCCCTCGGTTCAGACAGCGTGCTGCTGGTCGTGGAGAATCGCTATCGGATCTGGAACGGGCAGGAGTTTGACGAGGTCCGACCGCTACCCGCAGCGACGCGCGCACCGCATGCCGTAGCATGGCTGGGGGGCGACGAAATCCTGTTCTTCGATCATTTTCAGCGCGATATTGTGCCGCCATGGTGGCGCGACGACGTATTGCGGATGTGGCGCTTCGATGTTGTGACCGGCACGTGCCGCTGTGTCGAAATGGAAGGATTCGGCATTCAGTACAACGCAATGCCGTTGGAGATCGACGGCGCCGTGAAGAAGCGCAAGTCGATGTCTGCCTCGCCGCACGGTTTGCACCTCGCGCGCGGTCACGGCGACTGGTGGGTCATCAACTACAACGCTAATGTGCTGGGTGTGCGCACGATCGCATGGTTCTGGAATGCTGTGAGCAACGAGGTCATCAAGATCACCAGCAAGGACATTCCGCGCTGGACGCCCACCATCGTCTACATCGCGGCGATGGATCGCTATCTTGGACTGGACGAAGTTGGCATGATCCGCCTGCCGGAGTTCGAAACGATCCGCGCAGCGAATGGCGGCGAGTTTCTGGAGTGGCAGGACCCTCCCGCGCAGCCGGTGGAGGATTCAGATCCGCACGATGATTAGGCCCGATTCCTGCGCCACGTTTCACTCGGCAACTCGCCGAATTGCTCGCGATACTCACTGGCGAAATTGCCGAAATGCCAGAAGCCCCAGCGCGTCGCGACCTCTGTCACGGTCGCGGCGTGTACGAGGTCCTGGCGAACTCTCGCAAGCCTGATTGCGCGCATATAGGCCAATGGGCTGATTCCCGTTGTTTCCTCGAAAGCATATTGCAAGGTCCGGCGACTCGCGTGCATGCGCGCGCACAATTCGGCGACGGAAAGCGGACAATCGGGCGACCCTTCGACGATGTCTCGCACGCTGCGAACCAGTTGCCAGTTTCTCGCGATGCGGGCTTCGCCGCGCTCCAGCTGTGGGACATGTGGAAAGTCGGCAAGCGCTTCGTTTAGCCCATAAACGATGGACTTTTCGAAGGAGACGACGCTCGCGTGATCGCCGAGCACGTGCGGCGCGCTGGCCACGTGATCGAGCAATATTCTCAACACCTCGCGAAACGGCTCCAGCTGTGTGGGCGCGATATTCACCACGCCCGATCTCACGCCAATGCGTGCAACGATCGATTCCAGTTGCGCGCGCGTGATGGGGTCTGCGACAGCCGCCGGTTCGATTTCGAGGTTGACGAAGACATGCTGGTCCGGCGAGAGGAATTCGAAGCCGTCTTTGCCCGAGAAAACGTGCAGCGCGTCGAGATGGCTGGTCTGCCCCGACAGCAGCGAATGCCCTTCCAGGTGGAAGGGAATACCCACTGCAAACTTGCGTGTGTCGACATGGCCACGCTGGTAGACGGTGCGGTTGAGTTTCTCCACCAGCACCTTCACCGCGCCCGCCATGAATGAGGTCACCGAGCCGTCGAAAAGGCCACGCGAGAGCTGGCAGTAGCTCTGGTTCCATGTGTCGAGCAGCGCCGCCTGTTCGTCGACGCTGCGGCAGCTTCGAAACTGTATGGCCTCGTGCGGCCAGTGGCCCGCTTCCATTAAGTCTCCCTGGAAAACCTCGAAAGCGCGATTGGGCAGTACCCCTCGCGTTCGTGCATCGCAACACTACCGCTCGCTATCTTCGCGATTCCTGATTTTTACGGCAATTTTATTTTTTTGCCAAATTTGGATAGTTGCCCTTTTTTGACGCACCTAATTTGTGCATACGGTGGGAACGCACAGGCGCGCAGGCGCACAGGAGCCAGAGATGAGTGAAAGGGCTAGAAAGCTGGAAGGCAAGGTCGCGATCGTATCGGGCGGCGCGACGGGCGCGGGTGGGGCGTCGTCGCTGCTGTTTGCCCGCGAAGGCGCGCAGGTGGCAGTTGTCGACGTCAATCGCGGTGCGGGCGAAGAGATCGTCGCACGTATCCGCGCGGAAGGCGGCGTGGCGGAGCTGTTTGTCGCGGACGTTTCGCAACGCTCGGCGGTGGAGGACGCGGTGGCGGGCATCATCGCGCGGTTTGGCCGTATCGATACCTTGTTCAACCACGCGGGCAGCATCGTGGTAAAGCCGTTTCTGGACACCAGCGACGAAGAGTACGACTGGCTCATGAACGTCAACGTGAAGAGCATGTTCATGATGACTCGCGCGGTGTTGCCGCATATGCTCGCGGCGGGCCACGGCTCGATCGTGTGCACCGCGTCGATTTCCTCGGTGGCCGCAACGCCGCTGGAAGTGCTCTATTGCACGACCAAGGGCGCCTGTGCGATGTTCGCACGCGCAATTGCGGTGGAGTATCGCGATCGCGGCATACGCTGCAACGCCGTGTGCCCCGGCTTTATCAACACGCCTCATGGGCAGCGCGAAATCAGCGCGCTCGCCCAATACGGCTTCGATGCCAGCGAAGCGGCGCTATCGCTTCAGCAAGGCCGTCTGTGCAAGCCGGAAGAGGTGGCGCAGGCCGCCTTGTTCCTCGCCAGCGACGACGCGAGTTTTATCAACGGCGCGCATCTCTACGTCGACAACTGTTTTACCGCTGCGTGATACGGAATCCTTAGCATAAGGATAGCCAGTTCGACGCTTCAACTACCTCGCTTGAAGGAACGTCAAATGGACGCGAATACACTCGAACCAGCGGCTGAGCAAACCGCGCATGCCGACCATGATGTCTCGCTATTGCACAAGATGGGCTACGCGCAGGAGCTTTCGCGTCGCATGGGCGCATTCTCCAATTTCGCGGTGTCGTTTTCGCTGATCTGCATTTTGTCTGGCGGCATTACCTCGTTCCAGATGGGTTTTTCCGCGGCGGGCGGTGCATCAATCGGGCTAGGCTGGCCGCTCGGCTCGCTGTTTGCGCTGGTGGTGGCCGCAGCGATGGCGCAGATCGCATCGTCGTATCCGACTGCCGGCGGCCTGTATCACTGGGGCTCGATTCTAGGCGGTAAAACGTGGGGCTGGCTCACCGCGTGGCTGAATCTGCTGGGCCTCGTCTTTGTGGTGGCTGCGATCAATTACGGCACGTACGACCCGTTCTTTCGCACGCTGATTGCGCCGATGTTCGGCGTTAAGCCTGATTCGCTGGGCTGGTGGGATCAGACGATCTTTCTCACGCTCATTACGGCATCCCAGGCGTTTTTGAATCATCGTGGCATTCGCATCACCAGCAAGATCACCGATCTCTCCGGCTATCTGATTTTTGTCGTCACGGTGGTGCTGGTGGTCTCGCTGCTCGCGTATTCGCCGGTCAAGATCGATCTTTCGCGCCTCTACACGTTCACAAACTTTACCGGCACCGACGGCGGCGCATGGCCCAAGCAGACCATGGCGATGGCGTTCCTTTCCGGCCTGTTGCTGACCGCGTACACGATCACCGGGTTCGACGCTTCCGCGCACACCTCGGAAGAAACGCATCAGGCAGCGCGCAATGTGCCGCGCGGCATCGTCGGTTCGGTTTTCTGGTCGACGACGTTTGGTTACGTGATGGTTTGTGCGTTCGTGCTGGTGATGCCGGATCTGGGTGCTGCCGTCAAGCAGGGCACAGGATTTTTCGAGGCGATTCTCGCGCCGATTCCCACGCCCCTGCGCATTACCATCGAACTGCTGATGTTCTTCATCAACTACGCGTGCGGGCTGGCGGCGGTGACGTCGACCTCGCGCATGATGTTTGCCTTCGCACGTGACGGCGGTCTGCCGGGATCGAAGTGGCTTCGCAAGGTCAATCCGGCGCATCGCACGCCGGGCGCCGCGATCTGGACGTCGGCGGTTCTCGCTATCGCCGCAACGCTCTACGGCGATGCTTTCACGGTGCTCAGCGCCGGCAGTGCGGTGTTTCTGTTCGTCTCATACGCGATGCCGATTGCAGCAGGCATCTTCGCCGAAGGCCGCACCTGGACGGAGAAGGGGCCGTTCCAGTTGGGCAAGCTGTCGAAGCCGTTTGCGATTGCGGCCGTCGTGGGCGCGCTGATTCTGGCTTACGTGGGCATTCAGCCGCCGAACGAGAAAGTGCTGTATCTCATCGGCGGGCTGCTGGTCGTGCTGCTGGCCATCTGGTATCTGGGCGGTGTTCGCAACCGCTTCGCCGGGCCGCCGATTGCGCAATCTTCGCGTGAACGCGAACAGCGTTTGAGCCTCGCCGAACGGGAAATCGGCGTGGAATGAGTTAGTGACGAAAACGCTGCGATAGCGCTGCATGATGGAGGTTAATTGTCGTTCAATCATGCAGCGCGAGCGGTGAAATGCAGACGCATGGTGCCCGTAAGCCAATTGCTTGCACGTCCTTACCACTGGTTACACATATAACAAGTTCGCCCTCATTTTCGGGCGGCAGCTGAAATATGATGGGCCGATTGTCGACGAGAGACGAGAATGGGTCCGAACAGTCATCATCAGCCACTCCTGAAGCGCCTGGGTTTTCGCGGCATGCATGCCCTGCAGCAGGGAGCAGCGCGTGCCGGCGCAGCGTATCCGGATTCGTCGGAATCCGAGGTCGCGCACCACGACGCGAACGCGCACGGCCGCGATTTCGTGGTCGGCGATATTCATGGCTGCATGACGGCGTTCGACCAATTGCTCACTGAAATCGATTTCGATCCGCAACGCGACCGCATGTTTTCCGTCGGCGACCTGGTTGATCGCGGCGAACAAAGCGAACGTGCTTTGGGCTTGCTGGAAAACGACTGGTTTTATCCGGTGCTCGGCAATCACGAAGAAGCGCTGTGCGCGGTCGTGGATGGACGCTTGCCGCGCCATCGCTGGTATGAGCTGGGCGGTGAATGGGCGCAATCGCTATCCGATGGCGAACTCGCCGATTACGCCGCAAAGCTCGGCAATTTGCCGCTCGTGCGTATCGTGGGCGAAGGCCCGCAACGCTTCAACGTCTTGCACGCTGAATTTCGCGGCAACGACGAACAACTCTCCGCAGGCAACTTCGAAGCCGCAGTGCGTCGCCGGATGCTGTGGGGCCGCGATCTGGCTTTTAGCGTGTCGCCATCACAGCAAGATCTGTCGATCACGTATTGCGGCCACACGACGATGCGTGAAGTCCGCCAGATTGGCGCGCATATGTATATCGACACCGGCGCGTGCAACGCGGGCGGCAAACTCACACTGGTCGAACCCGCGACCGGACGTCTCTGGTCGAGCATCACGCTCAGCGCGTAATTGCCGCGCGACTAGCGCGGAACTCCCCTCACACCTGATCGACCGCCGCGCGCCCCGGCACCGGAAAATGCACGCCCGCGCGCTGCGCAGCCGCTGTAATGTGCGCCTCGATTGCCTCGCCCGCGACAGCCGGATCGCGCGTCCTGAGCGCCGCCACGATGGCGCTGTGTTCCCGATAAGTCGATAAAACCAGTTCACGCCGATAAAACGGCATGCGCTGGCTTTCCTTCATGATGTCCGCGCTGCTGCGCAGAATCGATTCAATCGCCGCGTTGCCCGCGAGCGTCACGATGCGCATATGGAAATCGAAGTCCAGCTGTGAGGCTTCATCGAGTTCATCGTTGCTGAGCGCCGCGTGCAAGGCCTCCACATTCGCCTCGAACCAGGCCAGGTCGGCGTCGCCAATCGCCAGCGCGGCCATGCGCGCGGCAAAGCCTTCGAGCGCATAGCGCATCTGGTAGGTATCGGGCAGCGAGGTCTGGTCGGCGAATCGCCACGGATGCGCGCTGGCGGCCTGGGCGCTTGTCACGTACACGCCTTTGCCCGCGCGGATCGTCAGCATGCCGAGCGCTTCGAGCGTCGATAACGCCTCGCGCAGCGACGCGCGGCTGATCTCCAGTTCCTCGGAAAGCTGGCGCTGGGCGGGCAGCAGGCTGCCGACCGGATACAGGCCGTCTTCGATCCGTGCGCGGATCGTGGCGATGGCGGCGTCGGTGACGGTATGCGGAACGTTCTTCATTGGGTGGCGGGGCGCTCGCGTGGTCTGACCGGTATTGTAGTCCGCCTCAAGACGGTGCACGCGCCGTCTGTCTCATGTCGCCCAACCCGCCAAGGGTAAACACGGTTTTTTGACGCCTTGACTCCACTATATCGGCTTCCTACTATCCGCTATAACAACACTGGTCAGACCAGTCCGAACAGTTAGCCACTCCCTGCGGCTGTGCATGGGACGGGGCAAGGCGCTCAAACGTCGCGTCCCATCGACAAAGGAGAAAGTCGTGACGAAGTTCTTCAATTCGCTGTTTGGCCGGGTGGTGATTGCGCTCGTCGTGGGCATTGCCGTCGGGGCGATCTTCCCCCATTTCGCCCAGTCGCTCAGACCGCTAGGCGATGGCTTTCTCAAGCTCATCAAGATGGTGATCGGGCCGATTGTGTTCTGCGTGGTCGTGAGCGGCATGGCGCACGCGGGCGATCTCAAGAAGGTCGGACGGGTGGGCCTGAAATCGGTGATTTACTTCGAGGCGATGACGACGGTTGCGCTCGTGATCGGCGCGGTGCTGGCGTATGCGACGCGACCGGGCGCGGGCATGAACGTGAATCTGCATTCGCTCGACGCAGCCTCGCTGGCCACCTACACCGAGAACGCCAAGAGCCTCAAGGACACGGCCGCTTTCCTGCTGAAGATCATTCCGGATACCGCGTTCGACGCGTTCGCAAAGGGCGACATCCTGCAGATTCTGGTGTTTTCCGTGCTGTTTGGCAGCGCGCTTTCGCTGCTCGGCCCGAAGGCGCAGCGCGTGAACAGCATCATCGACGAACTCGCGCAGGTGTTCTTCCGCGTGATGGGCTTCATCATCAAGCTCGCGCCGTTCGGCGTGCTGGGTGCGATCGCCTTCACGACGGGTACGTACGGCGTGGCCTCGCTCAAGCAGCTCGGCCTGCTGGTGATCGTGTTCTACGCCAGCTGCATCGTGTTCGTTGCGGTGGTGCTGGGCGTGGTGATGCGCCTCGCGGGCTTCAACGTTTTCAAGCTGATTCGCTACCTGCGCGAGGAACTGTCGATCGTGCTGGGCACGGCATCGTCGGACGCCGTGCTGCCGCAGGTGATGCGCAAACTCGAATTCATGGGCGTGAAGGACTCGACCGTGGGCCTTGTGATTCCCACCGGCTATTCGTTCAATCTGGACGGCTTTTCGATCTACCTCACGCTGGCCGTGATCTTTATCGCCCAGGCGACCAACACGCCGCTTTCGCTGCATGACCTGATCGTGGTCGTACTGGTCTCGCTCGTGACCTCGAAGGGCGCGCACGGCATTCCGGGTTCGGCGATTGTGATTCTTGCCGCCACGCTCTCCGCCATTCCCGCGATTCCCGTGCTGGGGCTCGTGCTGATTCTGCCGGTGGACTGGTTCGTCGGCATCGCTCGCGCCATCACGAACCTGATCGGCAACTGCGTTGCCACGGTGGTGGTCGCGGTGTGGGAACACGATATCGACAAGGCTCGCGCCAAACGCGTGCTGAATTTCGACGAAGGTTATCTCTACGTGCCGGGCGGCGACGAAGACGCTGCCGCACATGACGGCGTGCTTGGCGGCAATCCCGCGCACGCTTGATTCGAACCCCTGAACAACTCTCTTTGCACTGGACCATCATGGCTATTCCGACACTCGATCCCAATGCACCGGCCTTCACGCGCCGCTATATGAATCTCGCGGACTCGCGACTGGGCGCGCAGGCCCTGCTTGCAAGCGACGAATTCTTCGCACCCAAGGAACGCATGCTGGAGCCGCAGTCCGCCGTTTTTATCCCCGGCAAGTACGACGATCACGGCAAATGGATGGATGGCTGGGAAACGCGCCGCAAGCGCACGACGGGCCACGACTTCTGTATCGTGCGTCTGGCGCGTCCCGGCGTAATCTATGGCGTCGATCTCGATACCAGCCACTTCACCGGCAACTTCCCGCCGGCCGCTTCGATCGAAGCCTGCTACGCGGATACCGCAGGCGACAACGTGCCGCCTGAGAATGCCGACTGGCAGACCGTTGTACCCGCAACGACATTGCAGGGAAACCAGCACCATTACATCGAAGTGAGCGATACACGCGCCTTCACCCATCTGCGCGTGAATCTGTTTCCGGACGGCGGCCTCGCGCGCCTGCGCGTATATGGCCAGCCTAAACGCGACTGGAGCCGTGTGGAGAAGGGGAGTCTCGTCGATCTCGCGGCGGTCGAAAACGGCGCGTATCTGGTGGCGGCGAACAATCAGCACTTCGGCATGGCGTCGACGCTGCTCATGCCTGGTCGTGGCGTGAACATGGGCGACGGCTGGGAAACGCGCCGCCGCCGCGAGCCGGGCAACGACTGGGCCATCGTGGCGCTTGCGCGTCCCGGCATCATTCACAAGATCGAAGTGGACACGGCGCACTTCAAGGGCAATTTCCCCGACCGCTGCTCGCTGCAGGCCGCGACCGTCACGGGCGGCACTGACGATTCGCTCGTCACGCAGGCGATGTTCTGGCCCACGCTACTCGGCGAACAGAAACTGGAAATGGACAAGCAGCACATCTTCGAAAGCGGTCTCGCAGCGCTGGGGCCGGTCACGCATGTGCGCTTCAATATTTATCCCGACGGCGGCGTTTCGCGTCTGCGTCTGTGGGGCGAACTCGCCTGAACGGAGGATGGCGATGGATACCACGCTTAGCATGCATTGCCTGACGCTGGAACCGCTCACGCGCGAAGCGTTCGCGCCGTTTGGCGACGTGATCGAACTTGACGGTGCGCGCCACTTTCCGATCAACGGCGGCACGACCGAGCGCTTTCACGACCTCGCCAACATCGACGTGTGCGAGGCGGGCGGCAAGCCGCTCGTCAATGTGTTTCGCGCACAGCCACGCGCGTGGCCCGTGCCAATTGCGATGATGGAGCGGCATCCGCACGGCAGCCAGGCATTCGTGCCGCTGGGCAGCGCGCGCTACGCCGTGGTGGTTGCGCCTGCAGGTGAGTTCGATCCAGCGCGCTTGCGCGCGTTCTGGGTGGACGGCACGCAGGGCGTCAACTATGCGAGAGGCGTCTGGCACCATCCCTTGCTGGCGTTCGATCGTGTGAGCGATTTTCTCGTCATCGACCGCGGCGGTGTTCAGCCGAATTGCGATGAGATCGAACTGGAGATTGCGCTGGAACTGCACGAACCGCTAGCGCCTGCGAACTGAGGCGCTAGCGGCGGCGTGGATTATCGATCAGTGTGCAGGAACGGAATCGAGCCCCGTCGACTGCACAACGCCTTGAGCACCCGGAGAAGCCATGTAGTCCAGCAGCGCCCTGGCTTCTGCGGGATGCTTCGCCTCGACCGGAATGCCCGCGGCGTAACGCGTGACCGACTGCACCGACTCGGGAATCTTGCCGACGAACGTCGCGCCCTTCACCGGCAGCAATTCGCTGACCTGCTGAAAGCCAATTTCGTATTCGCCATTCGCCACGACCGAGGCAACGGGGATGCGCGGCACCATCTTCGCTTTCGGCTTCACCTGATCCTCGACGCCCAGTCGCTTGAACAACTCGCGCTCGATATAGACGCCGCTCGCGCTATCCGAATACGCGATCGACTTCGCGTTCAGCAGCGTTTGCCTGAGCGCGTCGACGCTGCCGATATCGGGCTTGGGCGCGCCTTCGCGCACGACCATGCCGATGCGTGAATCCGCGAGTTCCACGCGCGAGTCTGCGCGCACCTTACCCTGCTTGATCAGATCGTCGAGCGCATAGCCGACCATGATCACCACGTCCGCCGGCTCGCCGCGCGCGAGCCGTTGGGGAATTGCTTCGGGCGATTTGCCCATGGACGGCCCGAGCGTCGTGTCGAGCGTGTTGCCCGTGCTTGCCGCGAATTTGGGGCCGAGCAGCTTGTAGGCCGCCGTGAAACCGCCGGAGGTCATGACGTGAAGCTCTTCGGCATAGGCGTTGGACGCAAGCACGGCGCTGGCGGCCAGGGTCAGCGCAATCAGTTTGGGCAGAAGCGATTTCATGGTCGTGTCGATGCGATGGCGAGCGAGGGGTGATATAGGGCCTTTGATTATCGACCAACACGCGCGCCTGCGGCTAGCGTCATGACGCAGTCGCCGAAGCGCGTGTGCTACCGTTTCCGATGACTTTTCGCGAATGCAGGCATCGGAATATGTCACTTGTCGCCCTATTTGTGGCTACTTAGGATCAAACCGACTAGTCGCAGTGGGAGCGCCCGGCATAGCCGACGCGGGCCCGGTCCTTACTCTCTCGGCAGGTGCTCAGCATGATCGACCCCAATAAAAGCAGGCGCGCCAGCTTCGCGGTTTTCGCGCTGCTCTATTTCGGCTACTGCATTTCGTATATCGATCGCTCGGCGATCGCGCTCTCGCTCGTGGCGATCGGCAAGGAATTCCATGTGGGTTCGGCGGCGCTTGGCGTCGTCATGAGCACGTTCTATATCAGCTACGCCGCCATGCAGATTCCCGGCGGCTGGATCGCCGATCGTTGGGGCAGCAAGAAGGTGATCGTTGTTTCGGTGGCGTTCTGGTCGGTGTTTACGCTGATGACGGGGCTTGCGTGGTCGCTGGCCTCGCTGATCGCGATCCGTTTTATCTTCGGTCTGGGCGAGGGCGGTTATCCGGGCGCGGCGGTCAAGGGCGTCACCGAATCGGTGGCGCGTGCGGATCGTCCGAAAATGTCCGCGCTGCTGATGTCGTCGAATTATGTCGGCAGCTTTATTGCGCCGCTGGCGATTGCGCCGCTGATCCTGCTGCTGGGCTGGCGGCATGCCTTCGTGGTGGCGGGTTGCGCGGGTCTCGTGTTCGCACTGTTCTATCTGTTCGCGGTAAAAGACACGCACCAGAAGCGCGATTCGACGGGCCGCTCCTCGCGCATCGATGGCGCGGCCACGCGCGCGCTGCTCAAGATGCCGCTAATGTGGAAAATCCTGCTGACCTGGTTCGGCATGGGCATCGTCAACAAGGGGCTCGACGCGTGGATGCCTGCGTATCTGCTCACCGAACGTCATCTCGACCTCAAGGCCGTTGGCATGCTCACGCCGTTGCCCTTCGTCGCGGCGAGCATCTCGACCGCGCTGGGTGGCTGGATTCTCACGCGCTGGTTCGATGGCCGCGAGAAATGGCTGATGGCGGCATGCTGCGCGATTTCCGGCTTCTTCCTCTACGAGATGTACACGGCGCAAACCGTAACGGGCGTGATTGCGTATCAGTCGATCGTCTACTTCTTCAAATCCTTCGTGTTTGCAGGGGTGTTTGCGCTGCCGGCTAAATTCCTGCCGCAAAAACTCATCGGCACGGGGGCGGGGATGGTCAACTTTGGCGGGCAGGTGGCAGGATTCGTTGCGCCCGCAGTCATCGGCGTGCTGGTGTCGGTCACGGGCAATTACAACGCAGTGTTTGGCTTCCTGATCGTGGCGACGGTGTTTGCGCTCTTGACCAGCCTCTCGATCCGTCTCGTGCCGGAAGCCGATGCGGCCGATGCGGCCGATGCGGCCGATTTAGCGGATCCACAACTGGGCGCACCGCGCAAAGCCTGAGCGCTTGATTCGCTGAACAGGCGCTATGATGGAGCATTACGCGTCTTCCCATCGACCCATCATGAGCGCCCGTATTCTTCAGGAAGCCGCCGTCCGTTACTTCCTCGAAGTGGTCAACACCGGTTCTGTCGCCGATGCCGCCACACGTCTGAATGTGGTGCCATCGGCGGTGAGCCGGCAGATTGCGCGGCTGGAGAGCGAACTCGGCACGCCGCTATTTGTGCGGCAATCGCGCGGCATGGTGCCCAGTAAAGCGGGCGAAATGCTTGCCGCCTATGCGCGCCGCTCCCAGCTCGACGCCGAACAGATCTCGCTGGAAATCGACGCGCTGCGCGGCGAAGCCGAACGTACGATCCGCATCGCCTGCACGGAAGGTTTCGCGGCCACCTTTCTGCCGCGCGCCATGGCGGATTTTCGCCGCACCGTTGTGCCCGCATCGTTCGAGGTGGTCGTCGATACGGCTGCAGGCGTGACGCAGCGCGTGCGTGAAGCCGAATGTGACATCGGCCTCACGTTCAGCTTTGGGCCCGAAAAAGACATTCATACGGCGTTTTCCGCGCCTTCACCCATCTTCGCCATCGTCGCGTCGACCCATCCGCTTGCGCAGTCCGCGCAGGTCTCGTTCCGCGAATTGCTGGCGTATCCACTCGCCTTGCCTGGCGTGCATTCGACGCTGCACAAGCTGATCGATATCTATTGCAGCCGCGAGGGCGTGGCCTGCAAGAGCGTGCTGAGCAGCGCCACACTGGAAACCCTGCTGGGTTTTACGCTTGCAAGCGATGCCGTGACTTTCAGCGGCGAACTGTTCGTGCGCCCGCGCCTGGCGTCCGGCGAACTGGTTGCGCTTCCTGTGCCGGAACTCACGACAAGCGAACGCGCTGTCGAAATTCAGACGCTCGCGCGGCGCGCCTTGCCGCCGCTGCTGCAGTCGTTTATCGAACGCTTGAGCGCCGAGCTTTCACCGACTGAATCGCGCTGATTAAAGCGGTGAGCAAAAGTGAATTCACGTTTCGATAATCATCACTAGTCGCGGCTTTTCTCGTCGTCTACATTGGGCGCACATGTTGCCTGTTTGATGCTTAAAGGACTGCCCGATGAACGACCGTCACGAACTCACCCGTCATAGTGCCGTTGCGTTGCGCACGCTATTGCAGGCGCGCGAAATCTCCGCTGTCGAATTGCTTGATGCCTGCATCGCGCGAATCGAAACGCTCAATCCGTATGTCAACGCCATCACGGCGACGAGTTTCGAACGGGCGCGTCTTGAAGCGCGCGCCGCCGACGCCGCACTGGCACGCGGCGATGCCGTGGGCGTCTTGCACGGCTTGCCCATCGGCATCAAGGACCTGGAAGAGACTGAAGGTCTGCTGACCACGTATGGCTCGCCGCTTTACCGCGCGAACGTACCGTCGCAGGACAATACGCTGGTGCGCCGCCTGCGCGCAGCGGGCGCGATTGTCGTCGGTAAAACCAATGTGCCGGAAATGGGCGCGGGCGCGAACAGCTTCAATCCCGTGTGGGGCGCGACCGGCAATCCGTTCGATCCGCGTTTGAATGCGGGCGGCTCGTCGGGCGGCTCGGCTGCGGCGCTTGCGCTCGATATGGTGCCGCTCGCCAGCGGCTCGGACACGGGCGGCTCGCTGCGCATTCCGGCGGCCAAATGCGGCGTGGTGGGGTTGCGCACGTCGCCGGGACTCGTGCCGAGCGATCGCAAGCCGCTAGGCTGGACGCCGATTGCCGTGGTGGGACCGATGGGCCGCAACGTTGAAGACACCTGGCTGCAACTCGCGGCAACGGTGGGGCAATCGGGCAGCGATCCGCTGGGCTATCCGTTCGCCATGAACGCGACGATGGATGGCCGCGCGTCCACGGATCTGTCGAAACTGCGCGTTGGCTATACGGAAGATTTCGGCGTTTGCGAAGTCGACAACGATATTCGCGCCGTGTTTCGCCGCAAGATCGATTTTCTGCGCGGCCAGGTGGCGGTCTGCGAGCCGATCGAAGTGGACTTCGCCGGCGCACACGAATGCTTCGATGTGCTGCGCGCCGAAGCCTTCGTCGCGGGCCTGCAAAAAGCCTATGAAACCGACCCCGATCTGCTCGGGCCGAATCCGCGCGCAAACTACGAAATGGGCATCAACCTGGGCCTCGCCGATTGCGTGCGCGCCCATGCCGACCAGACGCGCCTGTTCCGCCGTTTCCAGACGCTGTTCGACCGCTACGACGTGATTCTTTCGCCCACCACGCCGGTTTCGCCGTTCCCGTGGACGCAGCCGTATCTGAAATCCGTGAATGGCGTAGCGCTGGAAAATTACTATCGCTGGCTGTCGCTCACCTATGTGGTGACGCTGGCGACGAATCCGGCCTTGTCGCTGCCGTGCGGCGTCGATCATCGCGGCATGCCGTTCGGCTTGCAGATGATCGGCGCGTTCCGTGGCGATCTTGCGCTGCTCGACGCGGCACGCGCGTTCGAAACGCTGTTCGAGTCGTCGGACGAAACGCGCCGCCCGATTCCCGATGTCGCGAAACTGCGCGCATCGAATGTGGATCTCAAGTCCATCGTCACGCATCCGCCCGTGCTCGATGCCGTGGCGTCTCCCCATACTTCCGCATCCGCTGTCTGATCAGAAAATGACCGATTCCCTCTACGGCAAGCCGCTCGAAACGTGGCTGCACGACTATCCGCTTCTGCGTGCGCTGATGGCGCTCGAACCCGTCGAGTGGTTCAACCCGGCCGTCGCGCCGTTGCACGTAGCGCTCAACGACATTGCGCTCGACGCGTCGGATATCGCCGATGCCAGCGCGCGCCTGCAACGCTTTGCGCCGCTGCTCGCCGAGTCCTTCGCCGATGTGCGCGAGGCGGGCGGCATCATCGAATCGCCGCTGACCGAAGTCCCCGCGTTCGCCGCTGCGGTGAGCCAACGCTACGACGCAGCAACGCCACCACGCCTGCTGCTCAAGCAGGACAGCCATCTGCCGATCTCCGGCTCGATCAAGGCGCGCGGCGGCATTTATGAAGTGCTTTTTCACGCGGAGCAACTGGCGCTGCGCCACGGCCTGCTCAAAGAGGGCGACGATTATCGCGTGCTGGCCAGCGACGCGTGCCGCGCGCTGTTTCGCGAGCACAGCATCGCAGTGGGATCGACGGGCAATCTGGGCATGTCGATTGGCATTGCGAGCGCGACGCTGGGTTTCACCACGACCGTGCATATGTCCGCCGACGCGCGCCAATGGAAGAAGGACCGCCTGCGCGCGCACGGTGTGACGGTGGTGGAGTACGCGGGCGACTACGGCGAAGCGATCGAAAGCGGGCGACGTCTGGCCCAAAACGATCCGAAGTGTCATTTCGTCGACGATGAAAACTCGACGACGCTGTTCCTTGGCTATGCGGTTGCGGGCGAACGTCTCAAGCGTCAGCTTGACGCCGCAAATGTTCGTGTGGACGCGCAGCATCCCTTGTTTGTGTATCTGCCGTGCGGCGTGGGCGGCGGTCCTGGCGGCGTAGCATTCGGCTTGAAGCTGGCATTCGGCGACGCGGTGCGCTGCATTTTTGCGGAGCCCACGCACTCGCCGTGCATGCTGATGGGCGTGCTGACCGGATTGCACGAACAACTCGCTGTGCAGGACTTCGGCATCGATAACTTCACGGCCGCCGACGGCCTGGCGGTGGGGCGTCCCTCCGGTTTCGTGGGGCGCGCAATGCAACGCATGATCGACGGCTATTACACGGTTGAGGATGGCGAACTTTATGCGCTGCTTGCGCTGATGGCGCAAACGCAGGATATCCGTCTGGAGCCGTCAGCGCTGGCGGGCGCGCCGGGCTTCGCGCGCGTCACGAAAGAGCAGCAGGGCTATCGCACGCGCATGAATCTCGACGATGCGGCCATGCGCCACGCCACCCATATCATCTGGGCGACGGGCGGGGGCATGGTGCCGCAAGCGGAAATGAGTGCGTATCTGGAAGCGGGCAGGCAAGCGCTGGCGAAAGCCTGATCGCGCTTGCACGCCCCAGGTGGATCAGGCCGAAAACACCGCCACCGCGCCTTGCAGACGCATCGCCTGTTCGTCGAGCGCATGCGCGGCAGCGGCGGCCTCTTCCACGAGCGCCGCGTTTTGCTGCGTCACCTGATCCATCTGCGAAATGGCCTGATTGACCTGTTCGAGACCGCGGCTCTGCTCGTTTGAGGCCTGCGCAATGGCCTCGAATACCTGTTTTGCCGAAGCGATATCGGCGCGCAGACGCACCATGGTCGCGCCGACATCATGCGCGCGCGTCACGCCGCCTGAAATCGACGCCGTCGAATGCTCGATCAGTTCCTTGATCTCCTTCGCGGCCGTGGAGGAGCGCTGCGCGAGCGAGCGCACTTCCGACGCGACCACCGCAAAGCCGCGTCCTTCCGTGCCCGCTCGCGCCGCTTCCACGGCGGCGTTCAGCGCGAGGATATTGGTCTGGAACGCGATGCCTTCGATGATCGCCGTGATGGACGCGATCTTCTCCGCGCTGCCGGACGCCTCGTTCATCGTCTCGATCATTTGCGCCGACATGGTGTTGCCGGCATTCACGGCGTCCATCGCGCGCACGATCACCTCGCAGGCGTGGCGCGCGTTGTCGGCATTCTGGCGCACGGCTTCGGTCAGTTCGTGTGTGGTCGCGGACGTTTCTTCGAGTGCGGCGGCCTGCTGCTCGGTGCGTGAAGAAAGATCCGTATTGCCCGCCGCGATCTGCGCGGCGCCCACCTTGACGGCTTCCACGCCATGCGTGACCGAGCCGACGATGGTTTGCAACGACGTCTGCATTGCGTCCATGGCGGCCAGCAGGCGGCCGGTTTCATCGGTGCGGTCGCGCTCGATGCGGCTGTCCAGACGGCCCGCAGCGATGGCCTGCGCGGTTTCGACGGCGCGCGCGAGCGGATCGCGAATCGCGCCCACCAGCCAGCGGCCGGCCAGCGCCGCGCACAACACGGCCAGCGCTGCTGCAAGCGCGACGCTCGCGTAGATCGTGTGACGCAGCGAAGCGAGATCAGCGGTGCGCGTATCGATGCGCTCGCGCTCGGCCTTATCGAGCGCATCGACGGCGGAAATCATGTCGCCTGTGCCCAGAAAACTGCCGAAACCCTCGGTGAGCGCGCTCAACTGCGCGATGGTGGCGCTGCCCTCGTTGACGTGCGTGCGCATCGACAGCATCGGATCGACGACTTTCGCTTCCCACGCGTCGTACTGCGCGACCGCCGTATCGACGAGTTGATTGCGCGCGGTGTCGCTGGCGTCGAGCGCCTTGATGGCGTCCATGCGCTTGCGGAAGTCGCCGATGTGATCGACTTTCCACTTCAGGTGACCGGGCTGGCCGTCGAGGTTATAGGCCAACACCGCCCAGATGATGTTGAGGTAATCGGCGCTCGCGTCCTTGACGAGCAGTTGCGCCTGCACGGATACGGCGTTTTGCTGCTGCTTCTGGTCGATGGCGTTGAGGCCGTACCAGCACACGGCCGAACTCACGAGAAAGACTGCGATGACGACGCAGAACGCCGTGGTCAACTTCTTGCCGATCGAGAGGTTCTGCATCTGGTTCTGCACCTTCATGGTCACGTCGAAATCGTGGAAATGCCACGCGCATCCGCCCTGCGGGATTGTGGTTGTAATACGGTATACCAACATAATGATGCGGACAAGCGCAATTGGTATATGGAATACCACTATGGTCGGGGGAGGGATTTGGAGGGATTTGTCGTCCGAAAGGACGGTCATGACGGAATGGGGGAGCCACGGTAAGTCGCAACCCAGGCACGAACAATGCGCCTTGCATACCCCTGGCTGCTCTCTACAATAAAGATCGACACGCAGTTTTCGCATTGGCAGCGCTTTCCGGTATTCATCCGATCCGTTCTCCGCACGCCTTTTCCCTTCCCGCCACCCTTTCGCTGTCAAGTGCTGCCCGGCGCTACCCATTTGCGGTAGCCGGCCTTGATCGACCGTGTCCAACGGAGGCAATGATGAGCTACCACCTTGAAGGCCGTCTGCTAGAGGTTTGCAACTGTCGCGTGCTGTGTCCCTGCTGGATCGGCGAAGATCCCGATTTCGGCACTTGCCAGTCCATCGTTTCATGGCACTTCGACAAGGGCACGATCGACGGCGTGGATGTCGCGGGCAACACGCTCGCCGCCGTTTGCCAGATCCCCGGCAACGTCCTGAAAGGCGACTGGTCGGTGGCGATCTACCTCAGCGACCACGCCACCGATGAACAGGAGGCGGCGCTTCTCAAGGTCTACACAGGGCAGGCGGGCGGCCCGGTCGCCGATCTCGCCAAGTTGATCGGCAATGTGGTTTCAGTCGAGCGCGCGCCGATCCAGTTCGATGTCAATGGCGGCAAAGGCACGCTCAAGATCGGCCAGGACTACCACGCCGATCTTGAGCCGTACACGGGACCCAATGGCGCGACCACGACCTTGACCGACACCGTGTTTTCCACGGTTCCCGGCGCGCCGGTGTTTGTCGGCAAGGCGCCGGTCTATCGCGCGATGAACAAGGCACTGGGCATCGACGTGAGCCTGAAGGATCACAACGCGCTGCAGAGCACGTTCCGCTTCGACGCCTGACGCGGCTCGCTCGCTTGTACTGGCGACGCACGAGTCGACCATGCCTGCTGCCGCGCGTCATCGGCGCATCTTCGTGCCCGTGCTCGGCGCTATGGTGCTGCTCGCGTGGATCACCTTGTGGCTGTGGGCGCGCAGTCCCTACGGGCGTTATCTGGATCATGGCGACGCGCTGTCGTCGGGGCCGGGCGCGGGCTTGTGCCGCGCCATTCCTGGTGGATCGCCGGTTCTGCAGGTGCTGCTCTACGCGCTCTCATGGACGCTCATGATCATGGCGATGATGCTGCCCACCACGCTTTCGCTCTTTAGCGTGGTCGAGCGCATCGTCACCGGGCGGCCCGATCGATTGCGTCTGCTGTGGTTGCTGTTTGTCGGCTATGTCGCGGTGTGGAGCGCATTCGGTTTGCTCGCGCATGGGTTGCACACGCTGCTGCTGGACGGCATCGCGCGGGTGCCCGCGATGATCGGCTATGGATGGTTGATCGGCGCGGCGACGCTGGCGCTGGCGGGCGCGTTCCAGTTCAGCAAACTCAAGTACCGATGCTTGGAGCAATGCCGCACGCCGTTGAGTTTCGTGATCGGCCATTGGCGTGGCCGCGCGCCGGGTCGTGAGGCGTTCGTTCTGGGCCTGCGCCATGGGCTCCTTTGCGTTGGATGCTGCTGGGCGCTGATGCTGCTGATGTTCGTCGTCGGTGCGGGCAGTCTCGGCTGGATGCTGGTGCTCGCGTGCGTGATGGCCGTCGAGAAAAATATCGCGTGGGGACGGCGCTTGAGCGCGCCGCTAGGCGCAGCTTTGCTGGTGTGGTCCGCTCTGCTGGTTGCAACTCACGCCTGATTCGCTTGCGAGTCCGAATGAATGCGCGTACGGATCGTTTGCCGCCGCCCGTCGCCCGCACGGTGCTGCTTACATGCATAGCAATGGTGGCGTTCGCGTCCAATTCGTTGCTATGCCGGCTGGCCTTGCAGCATGCGAGCATTGATGCGGCGAGTTTCGCCAGCATCCGGCTGGTGTGCGGCGCGGCCATGTTGAGCATGCTCGTGCGTCTGGGTCATGGCCGTGCGCAGCAGCCGAAGGCGGACTGGCTCGCGGCAACGATGCTGTTCGCCTATGTCGCGTTCTTCTCGTTCGCCTACCTGAGCGTGAGTGCGGCGACGGGCGCGTTGATCCTGTTCGGCGCGGTCCAGTTGACGATGTTCGCGTCGGGCCTGCGCGCGGGCGAGCAGTTCGCGCCGCTTGCATGGCTCGGTCTCGCGCTGGCGCTCGCGGGACTGCTCTATCTGGTTTCGCCCGGCCTCACCGCGCCGCAACCGTGGGGCGCGGTCCTGATGAGCGCGGCGGGCGTCGCATGGGGCGTTTACTCATTGCGCGGGCGAGGCGTCGCCGATCCGCTGGCGGCCACGGCGGCCAACTTCCTGCGTGCCGCTCCGATGGCGTTGATCCTGAGCCTGCTGTTGCATGGCCGCTTTCACGTCGCGCCAGCCGGCATTGCGCTGGCGATGACATCGGGCGCGCTGACGTCGGGCATCGGCTACGTGATCTGGTATGCGGCGCTCAAGGGCCTCTCCGCGATGCGCGCCGCGACCGTACAACTCTCGGTGCCGCCGATCGCGGCGTTCGGGGCCGTGGCGTTTTTGTCGGAAGGGATTTCCATGCGGCTGGTGAGTGCGTCGATCGCGATTCTTGGCGGCATTGCACTTGCGCTGGCGGGGCGAATGCAGGTTGAGCGCGTTCTGCCCGCTTCCGTTGAGGAGCACAAGCGCGGGCATTAGGCTATGGATCGCCGAGACAGCCCAGCGCACCCGCAACCCCGCATCGCCTGCTTTGCCACTCGCCTTTAAATGTGTTCACGATTTATGATGGCCGGATTGGCTCTGTCCCCACTGAGCGTAGGCGCGTTCCCACGAATTCGAGGAGAAGCGTTACGCTTGAGAGTACGACGCCGAACCCCATTTATCTTTCGTGAACCAGCGAATCCGTCCCCCTTTGCCCCCGGCATGGCCATTTCCGCCGAGTCGCGACGTTACCGGTCGCGCCTTTGGCGATCTCGTTGCGCTGCAATATCGCGGCGCGAACGTGTGGCTCTGGAAGTGCCGCTGCGGTTCGCATCTGAGCGCAACGCTCGCCGAGGTGGAGAGCGGGCAGACGCGCGATTGCGGCTGCGGTGAGCAGCGCCGCGTCTGGCGCTCGCGGCCCGGCTCGCCGTCGCTCAAGGGCGGGGAAGTCTTCGGCCAGTTGACGACCGAACGCTACGCCGGCGATGGGCTGTGGGTGTGCCGCTGCGAATGCGGCAATGAAGTGAGCGTGAGCGCCGGACGCCTGCGTCTCGGCCAGGCGCGTTCGTGCGGGCGCTGCTTTGGCGCTTCTAACGGCGCTTCTAATGGCACTCCGAACGCTTCGACAAGCTAGACCGCTTCGTCCACGCAGGCGTCGGCGCGCGATTGCAGCCAGTCCGCAAGCGCTTCGTGCGGCAACGGTCTCGCATAGAGAAAGCCCTGCAATTCGTCGCAGCCAATCCGCCTGAGCGCCTCGGCCTCGTGTGCCTGCTCGACGCCTTCGGCCACCACCCGCAAACCCAGTTCGTGGCCAAGTTCGACGATGGCGCGGATCACCGCCAGATCGGCGCTGGCTTCCAGCCGGCCATTCACAAAAGCGCGATCGATCTTGAGCCGGTCGAGCGGAAAGCGATGCAGATAGCTCAGGCTCGAATAGCCCGTGCCGAAATCATCGAGCGACAGCTTGACACCTAGCGCGCGAATCTCGTTGACCACGCCCAGATAGCGGTCGACGCTCTCCATCAGCACCGTTTCCGTGATTTCGAGTTCGAGACTGCCCGCTTCGACGCGATGGGCCGCGAGGCTGTCGCGCAGTCGGTTCACCAGTTGCGCATCGTCGCGCAATTGCACCACCGAAAGATTGATCGACACGCGTATTTCTGGCAGTCCCGCCGCGCGCCAGCGCGCGATCTGGCGGCACGCTTCGTCGATCACCCACGCGCCAATCGGCACAATGAGCCGCGTGTCTTCCGCGATCGGAATGAAGTCCGCTGGCGGCACCGGTCCCAGATGCGGATGCTGCCAGCGCAGCAGCGCTTCCACGCTCATCAGTTCGCCGCTCGCGGCATGCACGCAGGGCTGATACGCGAGCCATAGCTCGTCGCGCTCGATCGCCGTGCGCAGATGCGTTTCCAGTTCCAGCCGATGGCGCGTGCTTTCCGCCATTTCGCGCGAGAAGAATTTGACCAGATTACGCCCGGCCGATTTCGCGCGATACATGGCGGCATCGGCGTTCTGCATCAGCGTTTCGATATCGTCGCCGTCGTCGGGATACAGCGCGATGCCGATGCTGCACGCCACCTGCAAGGTACTGCCGCCGATCATGTGCGGTTCGCGCATCAGCGGCAGAAGGCGCTCGTCGATCAAGCGCGCGACATCGCTGGCTTCGCCCGCATCGCCGAGCAGCACTGTGAATTCGTCGCCGCCCAGACGGCTGACCGTATCGCCCGCCCGCACCGATTGCAGCAGCCGCCGCGAAACCGAGCGCAGCAGGCCGTCGCCCGCGTGGTGGCCGAAGGTGTCGTTGATGTCCTTGAAGCGATCGAGGTCGATAAAGAGCACGGCAACGCGCCCGCGCGTGAGCCGCGCCTGTTCGATGGCGCCGCCCACGCGCTTCGTGAAGAGCGCGCGATTGGGCAGTTCGGTGAGCACGTCGTGCTCGGCGAGGAACTGGATGCGCGCTTCGCTTTTCTTGCGGTCGGTGATGTCGATCAGCGTGCAGATGTAGTGCGAGACGTTGCCGCGCTTGTCGCGCACGGCGCTGATCATGAGCCACGCGGGATAGTCGCCGCCCGCGCGTCGGCGCACCACGGCTTCGCCGTTCCAGACACTGGCGATATCGACCAGCGCAGTCAGTTGGGCCATCAACGGTTCGCCGTTGCCGCTGGCGACGATGAATTGCGGCAGCTTCCCGCTGATGATGCCCGCGCGATACCCGGTTGCGCGATAGAACGAGGCGTTGGCGGTCAACAGGCGGCGCTCGCTGTCGAGAATGAGGATGGCTTCCGACGACGCCTCGAACACCTTGGCCCACAGTTCCAGACGCTGCTCCATCAGTTTGATCTGGTTGATCGGCGTGAAGGCGGTGAGTACGGCGTCGCGGCCCTGGAAAGTGAGGCGGCGCGCGGAGAGCATGGCCCACGTCGGTTCGACGCTGGCCATCCAGCGCACTTCGAATTCGTCGATGGCGCCGCGATCCGAAAGCTGCTGGAAAAAGCGCGCCCGCACCGCCGAATCGAGTCCGTATGCCCACGGGTCGGACGTGCAGCCATTGAGCCAGTACAGCGCGGGATGGTTGGCGTGCAGCACTTCGTGGCCCGGCACGGCCGTGACCATCATCGGCACCGGCGTGGCTTCCACCAGCGCGTGCTGGGCTTCCGAGGCGCGCGCCGTGGCGGCGAGCTCCTTTTGTACGTCGCGTTCGTGATCGAGCTGCGCCAGCATGTCGTTGAAGCCGCTCACGAGCTGGCCGATTTCATCCTGGCTGTGCCACGTTGCGCGTTGGCGGTGATCGCCCGTGCGCCGCACGGTATCCATCACGCGTGCGAGATGACGCAGTGGCCGCGAGATCTGCTGCGCGACCAGATAGACCATCGAGAGAATGCCGCACAGCAGGAACAGGGCCGTGCCCAGATGCAGCCACATGCGCGAAAAGAGGCCGCTCACGCGTGTTTGCAGCAGTGTGTCGAGTTCCGCGCCGGTGGCGCGCCAGGCATCGCCCACGCGCGCGACCAACGCCTGTTGGGCCGCATCTGCCGCCGCGCGCGTGGCATCGTCCGCGCCACCGTTGGCGACCGCAAGACGCGCCGCGCCACGATACGTTTCGATTGCAGCAAGCAATTGCGCGACCGGCATGGCGAGTGCCAGCTTCACGTCTTCGTTCGCCGCGCCCGCTTCGGCGAAGTCGGAGCGTAGCCCTTGCGCAACGGCGTCGAGCTGGCCTTCGAGTACGAGATAGCGCGTGCTCAGTTCGCGCTGTTGCTGCGCATCGCGGCTGCCCTCGTGCAGACGATGGCCGATGCCGTCCACGGCGTCGAGGAGGGCGGGGTAGCGCAGGATCGACAGCGACATCGAGTAATAGCTGTCGAGATCCGGATCGAGAATGAGGTTCGACTGATTACCCACGCGCGTGATCAGATCGCGGCAGGCTTCGAGCGCATCGCGCACGGCGGTGGATTGCGCCGCGCGCGGTGCATGCGAGAGCGCATCGAGCGCGCTGCGCAAGCGTGTATTCAACTCGCCGCTTTGCATGTTGGCGCCGTATTGCTGCTCGGCGCGGGCGAGCGCAGTGCGGGTCTGCTCGATGTGCTTCGTGTCGAAACTGCCGCCCGCGCCGCGCAGGGCGACATCGACCAGCGTTTCGCGCACCGTCGCCAGATAGGTATTGCCGATGATTTCCTTTTGCGAGAAATCGATCGAAATATATTTTTCGTGAATCAGGATGCTGCTGATATAGACGACCGCGCTCAGATCGAGCAGATAGATCAGCAGCAGCTTGCGGCCCACGCGCAAGCGCCCGAGCAGTCGGATAAACGGATTGTGCTTCATCGCATGCGCCAGGATGACACGAAGGGTTACGCCGCATTCTGAACGGTAAATCGACGTGGCCAATATCAGTGCCACGTTTTAGAGCGCGGCTTACTACTGCGTAACGGCAAGGCTGTGCGCGTGCTTGAGCGGGATAGTTTCAATTCACCGTGCTGGCGTGCAGATTCTTCACGTTGGTGCGGTGGCGCACTGACATGGCGCGACTTCGAAGTGCAAGCGCGAACCTGATCCGTTGCTTGCGCAACAAGCTGTCATGACTTGCCGTGCGGGCAGGCATCGCGCCCAATCGTTGCGCATGCATTAATCTTTCACATAACTTTCATTATTGCCCGGCACACTGCGAATTCATTACGATTCTTTCATTTGCCGGGCTTTTCATGACAATCACTTCCAGCAGGCACGCGCTGGCGGCTTCGCTTATTTCTCTCGTTTCGGTCTTTGCACTCACGGCCTGCGGCGGCGATCCCGCTTCCACGGCCAAAGCCGCCACGGCGGATTCGGCCACGTCTTCGAGCGGCGCTTCGGATGCCGCGACTACGCCCGCCACCACGCCCGACACCGCTTCGCAACCCGCCGCGACGACGCCCGGCAAGTGGCAGGCCGCAGCGGCAGGCCAGGTGATCGACGTGACGCTGGGCGATCTGCATCCAACGCAAGCGTCGCTGGGCTACGACCAGATCTACTACAAGCTCGGCCGCTATGAAGCCGACATGACCAAGGAGTTCGACGATTTCTGCGCGGACGAAGGCCTCACGGGTCTGGCGAGCAACGGCTCGACGTCGACTTCGACGCTCACCGATGCCACCTCCTATACCTGCACGGTCACGGATACGAGCCAGCGCGACACGTCGGTGCTCAATCCCGTCGTGATCGGGCCGAACGGCGACACGCTGTATCTGACCGATGGACACCACGGCTCGTCGACGTACTACGAAGTGCCCAACGGCGGCCCCACCGTGCACGTTCACGTGGTGGTCAAGGACAATCTCAGCGCCTATTCGGGCAGCACTTTCTGGGCGGAGATGCAAAGCCGCGGCTATACGCGGCTCAAGGACGCCAACGGCGCGGCCATCACGCCCGACCAGTTGCCGACGGGGCTGGGCCTGAAGCTCGGCATGCAGAACGATGTCTATCGCTCGCTGGTCTATTTCACGCGCGATATCGGCTATAGCAAGCCGACGCCCTCGACCGATTTCCTTGAGTTCTACTGGGCCGACTGGCTGCGCACGACGTTCCCGCTCACCGGCTATACGCTGACGAAGGCGGGCACGACCGACCCTGATCCCGCTACCGCCGACACGGGTTATCTGAACGCGGTGTGGAATGCGTCGGTGAAGATGGTGGCCTCGACCGACGGCGAGATTTCCGGCTTCACGGGGGCGCAACTCGGCCGTCTTGCGCAGGTGAACGCGGGCAAGGCCTATACAAAGGGCAATTTCGGCGATCTGATCAAGCCGATTAGCGCTTCGAAGCCGGGCAAGATCGCCTACGCGCTCGACTACAAGACGCGTCACGGCATCCAGTAAGGCCGGCGTCGATGCCGCCGGGCTGCGCGCCCGGCGGCATTCCACATTCCACACCACGCTGAAACATCGACCAGCGGGCGATTGCATACTTTCGAACAAGCGCATTCGCAAAGGTGCAATCGAAGTGATCAGCACACGACATCCCGTCACGCTCGACCTGGTTTTGCTGCTGACGCTATCGATACTGTGGGGCGCGTCGTACACGCTCATCAGGGTTGGCGTCGCCACTATTCCGCCGATCACCTTTATTGCGGCAAGAACGCTGATTGCTGGAGCGTTGCTGCTGCTCTGGATGAGACTTCATCGCGTGCCTCTGCCGCGCGAAACCAAGGTGTGGCGAAGCTTCTTCGTACAGGCGTTGTTGAACAGCGTGATGCCATTCACGCTGATCGCCTGGGCGGAGCGTTCGGTGGAAGCGGGTCTCGCCACCATCCTCAATTCAGCGTCACCTGTGCTGGCCTTTCTCGGCGCATGGCTCATTACCCGACACGAGCCTGTGACCCGGCGTCAGTTGTTTGGCGTGGCGCTGGGGCTGGGCGGGACCTGCCTGGTGGTGGGCGTGAGCGCACTGCGAGGGTTAGGGCGGCAACTCGTGCCGCAACTGGCGATCGTCGCGGCGACCGTCTGCTATGCGGCGGCAGCGATTTACGGACGGCGTTTCAAGGGGCTTGCGCCTGCCGCGCCTGCTGCGGGGTCGCTCCTGATCGGCGCGCTGCTGCTGGTTCCGCTCAGCCTGTGTGTCGAGCAGCCGTGGACGTTGCGGCCTTCGTCGGCATCGTTGATGGCCTTGCTGGCGCTGGCGATCTTCTCCACAGCGCTGGCGCTCGTGATCTATTTCCGGCTCGTGCAGACGCTTGGATCGGTTGGCACGACGGCGCAGGCCTATCTACGGGTGCCGATTGGTGTGGCGATCAGCATGGTATTTCTGCGCGAGTCTCTATCCGCTTCGGCGTGGCTCGGGATGGCATGCGTGGTTGCGGGCGTCGCCGCGATGACGTTGCCGTCGCGGTAAATGCAAGGGCGGTGCTTCCGCGGGTGATAGACTTCGGCGATTGAATCAACCGCGAATCGGCAACACAGGATGGACGAAGCAAAAACAGACGCCCCGGCAGACGGCGAATACCTGGCGATTTGCCGCGAAAACAACCCGCTCTCGGCCGCCGCGAATGGCCACGATCAGGTCTTCCCGCGCGCGCAAATGACCGTGAAAGATGGCTGGGCGACTTTCTACCGAGACGGTCAGGAGGTCTGGAACTGCAACGCGCGCTACGCGGCGGCGAATTTCGTGCTGCAGAAGGTCTAGGCGCGGCTGCGGATCACGTCGCGTCTACGCATCCGGGACTTCGATCGTCCCCTCCAGATATTGAACTGCGTGGCCCGAAATATGCACGCGGTCGGCCTCCACGCGGCAGTAGAGCACGCCACCGCGATGCGACGCCTGCATCGCCACAAGATCGGCTTTACCCAGTCGCTGCGACCATAACGGCGCGAGCGCCGCGTGGATCGATCCGGTGACGGGGTCTTCATCGCCGCCATTGGCGGGCCAGAAATAGCGCGAGACAAAATCGTGCGCATCGCCGGGAGCGGTGACGACGACATCGAGTGGTCCCAATGTTTTCAGTCGGTCAAGTGCGGGCACGACCGATCGCACCTCCTGCTCTGAGCCATAGACCGCCACATAGGCTTGCTGGTTGATCAGCACTTCCAGCGGCTTGATTGACAATCCTTGCAGCAGATTGGCCGGGATTTCGGTCAGCCGTTCAGGGCGTCGCTGCGGGAAGCTCATTTCGATCAGGCCGTCTTTTGTGCGGCACACCGTGAGCCGACCGACTGCCGCCGCCACGAATTCGATCACTTCCAGATCGGGATTGCGCTTGAAGATCGCGTATGCGCTAGCCAGCGTGGCATGCCCGCAAAAGGCGATTTCGGTGAGCGGCGAGAACCAGCGGATTTCGAAGGCACCGTTGGCATTCCTGATGAAAAACGCCGTTTCGGAAAGATTGTTCTCTGCCGCGATGGCCTGCATCAAATAGTCGGGCAGCCAGCGTTCGAGCGGGACGACTGCTGCGTAGTTGCCTTTGAAGACTTCGTCCGCAAATGCATCAATCTGATAGATCGGCAGTTTCATGTGACGTGCGCCCGTTTAACGAAGAAGGTAGGCCCGCGGCTGGCAGCGGTATTCGTCACACACGATATCAATGCGATACGCCGATGCACATGTACAGTTTGCGATGATCGAAAGCCGGAATTGGCTTGTCAGTTGCGGTCGTTCACACCCATAAGCGATAGACCCAGAACGATTCGTCCTCGGCGAAGCGCCGCGCGAATTCGTTGGGCGAGAAGCCGGTGCTGCGCTTGACGGCGCGGCTTAAATGCGCCTGATCGGCAAAACCCTCGTCGTGCGCGATGGCGGCCCAGTCCAGCGTTTCGCCGGCTTCGTATTGCGCGCGCACGTTAAAGAACAGCCCCTCCGTTTTGACGAGCGATTGCCATTCACGCAACGAGCGTCCGCTATATGCCTTGATACGCCGTTCGACATGACGCGGGCTATGCGAGCGCCGCCATTCATGCGCCTGCCAGGCGAGCCGCTTGACCCAATAGCGGCCTGCCTCGCGCAGCGACGGCAGGATCGGACTCGCGCCGCTGAGCGCGCGCCAGCGCGGCGTGAGGTGATGTTGTAGCGCCGCGAGCGCTGCGGCGTCGCTGTCCGAGGCGAGCAGCGCGTCGAATAGCGCATGCCATGTGGGGCCCAGCAAGGCGCGCGCGTCGACGATCACGTCCTGAATCGCGCAAAGATCGACGCCGAACAAAGCCTGTGCGGCATCGGCTTCAAAACAGATCATGCCCACGCGGCCGCCGTTGCGCGCCCAGCATGTGCTGGGCTGGGAATGACTGCCTGAGAGCACGACAGCCGCGTTGAACGGCGTCCATAGGGGGCTTTCACCTTCCCCGCTCTGCTCGATGCGACCCGCATCGACGTCATGGAACCAGCTCAGACTCACCATCGGCGAAGCGGGGAAGTGCGTCAGACGTTGGGCGTCGCTCAACTCGAACCCGCGCGTATCGTGGCAAAGCACGGCAACCACCGCGCCTTGCAGGCCGGGCGGCGCGAGATGCAGGCGCGAGTACGGTTGCCGTTCGTCCTGCGATACCAGCGGCGCGCGCGCGAGCGGATCGGGGTAGCTCGAAAGGGTTGGCATCGGAGTCATGAGCGCGCAGTATAGGCAGGCTGAGTGAGGCTGTCGATGTCGTTTGCGTTCAAGAAAACGTGCGCTTGCCGGTCCAGAATCCGGTCCATGATCACCAGGACTCGTGAAGCCATGAATATGCCCTCTGAGCATCAATGCCCGTTTCATCGAAGCTCGCCGCCGGACGCCGCGCCGGCGGATTCCCGGCAAAGCTGGCCACCCGGTCCGAAGACGGGTCTTACCGGCTGGCGTCATTTGATCGCCATGTCGCGCGATTTACCCGGTACGCTTGCCGCGTGGCAACAGACCTATGGCGATATCGTGCATCTGCGTATCTGGCCCGAGCACGAGGTCGTGGTCGCCGATCCGCAACTCGCGCGCGAACTGCTCGTGACGCATCACGACGCATTGATACGCTGGGAGCGCGGCATCCGCGTATTCTCGCAGGTGCACGGGCATAGCGTGCTGACCGCCGAAGGCGAAGCCTGGCGCAGTCGCCGTCACGCACTGGTTCCGGGTTTTTCGCCCAAGGCCGTGCAAGGCTTTTCGCCGACGATCGTGACTGCCGCCACGCAGGCGTTCGCGCAGTGGCCTGGCGAAGACGCCAACTGGTCCATCGAAAGTGCGCTCACGATGCTGACTATGGACGTGATCCTCCAGATGGTCTTTTCGAGCCACATCGGCGAGGACGTGCGTGTGGCCGAGCAGGCCATCCGCGTGACGAGCGCGGCTGCCAACGCGGAATTCTACTGGCCGGCGAGCATGCCGGACTGGATGCCGTGGAAGCGAAAGAAGCGCAAGGCGCTAAGGACTCTGAAGGATTTGATCGAGCGGCATTTGCAGAACCGCCTGAAGCTGGCGCGCGAAGCATGGCCCGACGATCTGCTGACCCGGCTCCTGCAATCGCGCGATGATGGATCGGCTCTATCGATGCAGAACGTGCGCGACGAATGCATGACGATCTTCCTCGCAGGACACGAAACCACTGCGGCGACGCTGGTGTGGTGGACGTGGTGCATGGCGTCGAATCCCGATGCGCAACGCAGTGCGCGCGATGAGGTCCAGCGCGTGCTGCAAGGCCGGGCGCCGGGCGCCGAAACCCTGCCGGAACTGGTTTATCTGGCGCAGTCGATCAAGGAGACCTTGCGGCTCTATCCCGTGGCGCCGCTGCTCATTAGCCGCCGCGCCACGCGCGCGGTGCAACTGGGCGAGTGGACCTTGCCCGCGCGTACGCTTTTCATGATCCCCGTGCATCTGATGCATCACGATCCGCGGTGGTTTCCCGATCCCGAAGCGTTCCGGCCCGAGCGCTTCGCAAGTAATCCGGCCGGGATGCCCGATGTGCCACGAGGCGCGTATATCCCATTTGGCGCAGGACCGCGCGTGTGCCTGGGGCAGCATCTGGCGATGAACGAGATGACGGTGATTGCCGCCATGTTGCTGCAACGATTTACGCTGTCCGTGCCGGATGGTGCAGCGCCGCCGCGCCCGGTGCTCAATGTGACGCTACGGCCCGAACTGCCGATGCATCTGGCGATCGTGCAGCGACGATGATTGCGCCTTGGCTGTCCATACGCATTGCGCAACCATGATGGCCTACGCGGCAAACGCGCTGGCGTGGCGGCGATGGGGTGCATGGCCGATGAGGGGGAGCTGGGGAGGCTAGACGTAGGGTCTTCGCGCGAGCAATTCGCGGACCTATTAGCGCAGCGCGTTCTCGCTCGCACGCTACAATCGTCCGACGCCTGCACGAACCTTTGCAGACGCCAGCCGCCTCCACATCCTTTCAAAAAGCATGACCCGTTTCTCCCTCCACAATGCGAGATTGACTGCCGGACTTACCCGGTTCGCAACATGGGGCCCGGGATTGCTCGTCATGCTGGCGGATTGCGATGCCGGCAACGTCGTGACTGCCGCGCAGGCAGGCGCGCAAACGGGCCTGCGCCTGTTGCCGGTACTGCTGGCGCTTGTGCCGCTGCTTTACATGGTTCAGGAACTCACCGTGCGGCTGGGCATATTTACCGGTCGCGGTTTCGGTGAACTGGTGCGCGCGCGATTCGGGCCGCTATGTGCGGGCCTGGCCGCAGCCGGGTTGATCGTGGCCGTGCTCGGCTCGCTCGTGACCGAATTCACGGGCGTGGCCGGCGTCGGGGAAATGTTCGGTGTTTCGCGCGTCGTTTCGCTGCCGCTTGCGGTGGTGGCGCTGTTTGGCATCGTGCTGACGGGTTCGCATCGGCGCGTCGACCGTATCGCGATTGCCATCGGCGTTTTCGATCTCGCGTTCTTTGCCGTCGCGTGGAGCGCGCGCCCGCAATTCCATCTCATGGTGCGGGAAATGACGCATTTGCCGATTGGCGATCGAGAATTCGGCTATCTGGCGGCGGCGCTGATTGGCGCAACGTTCAATCCGTGGATGGTGTTCTATCAACAGGCGGCGGTGGCGGATACGGCGGGCGGGGCTGCGTCCGGCGCGAAGAATCTCGCATCGGCAAGAATTGAAACCGCAGTGGGCGCCGTGCTGACGCAATTGCTGACTGGCGCGGTGCTGCTCGCCGCTGCAGCGACGTTGTCGGCGCATGGGCAGCCGCGCTCGCTGGGCAGCATCGGCGAAATCGGCAATGCGCTGGTGGCTGAACTCGGCCCTTTCGCAGGGCGCCTTTTGTTTGGCGCGGGCGTGCTGGGTGCGGCGCTGGTGGCCGCCATCGTGAGCTCACTGGCGCTTGCCTGGGGGCTTGGCGAGGTATTCGGCTACAAGACCTCGCTCGAAGCGCGCCCAACGCGTGCGCCATGGTTTTACGCGGCCTATGCGCTGTCCGTTGCGGGGAGCGCCTGTTTCGTGTGGCTTTCGCCGGATCTGGTGTCGCTGAACGTGGCGGCGCAGGTGGTCAATGCGTTGATGTTGCCGTTCGTGGTGGTGATGCTGGTTGCGCTCAGCATGACGGTATTGCCGAAGGCGCATCGGCCGCAAGGGCTTTATTTGTGGCTCGTCATTGTCGTGGGCTCGATTGTGAGCGCGGCGGGCGTCTGGGGTGCGATTCGCGGATGGCGGCCCTTATAGATTGAGGGCCTAACGCTAGCACTTGTCTTTGGCATTCGAAATCGTCATGAAAGCGCGCGGCATTTTTTGAATGCCGCGCTTTGCCGGTTCATGCCAATAGGTCTTTTTGGCCTTTTTACACGGCGTGCTCCATCAATTGCCGAAATACGTCGGCTTCATTCCAGGCGCACCGGTGTGCGCGGGTTGCGCGGGCTGTACTGGGGCGCCGGACGCATCGGAACCCGACATCACGCCGCCGTATCCGCTGCTGGCCTGCGGCGTGTATTCGCCGCTAGTCACTTCGCGCACCTGTTCATGACCCACTCGCGCTTCGGCCGCCTGCACCTGGCGCGGATACGAGGCCTGATCGCCCACGGAAGTGTCGTAACCCGAATGCTCCAGGCGTGCCTGATCCTGTTTGACCTGCGCGCGCGTGAGCGCGTCGTTGCCCGCGAGACCGGGCTCGACAATTGGCGTCTGGGCCTGCGCAAGCGCGGCGAGCGGAACGGCAAAGAGTGCCGCGACCGCGGCAAGGTGCTTGATCGACTTCATCATCGTTCTCCCATGGAGTGGCGAAGGGTACGCTCACTAGCGCATGTGCTGTGCCACGAAGGCGACAATCGACAAAATCGACAAAATCGACGAAATGCACCGGCGCGAAGATTCGATGCGCGCGCTACGAAATAGGGACGCAATTGCTGGCGGAGACAGGCCAATCCACGGATCACCGGATTGATTGACACGATCCGCGTGCACCATAAAAAACGCCCGCAGCGCTGGAAGCGTTGCGGGCATCCTTTCACGTTGCGGCTGGATTAACCCGGTCGCACGTTCGAGGCTTCGCTTAGAAGCGGTGACGCAGGCCCAGGTTCACGAGGGTCTGCGAGCCCGTGCCGGCGTAGCCATACGAGCCGATCGATGCTTGCGCCGAGGTCACGAGGCCCGTGTCCGCGTCACGCGTCGTGCCGCTTGCGTGCTGGTAAGCCGCCGTCATGTAGACATCGGTACGCTTCGACAGGTTGTAGTCGCCGCCCAGCGAGAACTGGTGGTAGTTCGCCGAGGTGTCGCCGCTTGCGTGCGTGTAGCTGTAGCCAGCGCCAACCAGCAGGGCCGGGGTTGCCTGGTACGCGAGGAAACCTTGTGCCGTGTTGTACTTCTGCTTGCTGTCGAATGCAGAGTTCGCGTCCGCAGCGTATTGCGCGTTGCTGTAGCCAGCGCCGAGGATGAACGAGCCAACCGTGTACTGAGCGGCCACGCGTGCGATCTGCAGCGAGTGAGCCGTTGCGTAGCCGTTGTTGATCGGGCCGTCGAACGTGCCGTCCGAGGTGCTCGACCACGTGGTGCGGTCGCCTGCGCTGTTGGCAGCGTAGTAGTAGCCAGCAGCAACAGCCAGCGGGCCGTTGTTGTAGGCGAGTGCTGCCGAGTACGACTGCTTCGAACCCGTCGAGCCAGCCACGCCGCCGAACGAGTACATGACTTCAGCCTGCAGGCCGCGATAGATCGGCGATGCGTACTTGACTGCGTTGTTCACGCGGAAGCTGTTGTCGTAGTTGTCGACGTCGCCAGCCGTGGCGAACACCGAGCCGAAGTAGTTGTCGGCGGTGATGCCCTGGATCAGGTCGACCAGCGGGTCATATTGACGGCCCAGCGTGACCGTACCGAACTGGTCGCTGGCAAGACCGACGAACGACTGACGGCCGAACAGCGCGCCGCCTTGGCCCGATGCGCCCGTCGACGGGTTGAAGCCGCTTTCGAGCTGGAAGATTGCCTTCAGGCCGCCGCCCAGGTCTTCCGAACCCTTCACGCCCCAGCGCGAACCGGCCAGGTTGCCGTAGCTGCTGTTGCCCAGCGCCCAGAGGTTCTTGCTGCCGCTTGCGTGGCTGACGTAGGTGAGCGACGTATCGACAACACCGTAGAGCGTGACGCTCGATTGTGCATGGGCGACACCGGCGATGCCGAACGCGGCAAACGCTGCGAGAGTAAGGGCGCGTGATTTCATCTGTAACTCCGATTTGTTGTGGAACTGCTTTTGATTCAAGGCCCGAAGGCTATATTGCGTATTGGCATCTGTGCAAGACCCAATAAAAAATCCGTAGCAAAATTGTGACACCGCTGATAATCAAGATCGATTGACCTGATGATGTTGCGGGCGCAATTAGTTTTATCGAATCAATGACTTGAGCGTGGAAATTGTGCTCGCAGCGGCAAAATATTACGCGTTGGGAAGATTTAAGATCGACACGCAAGCATTGCGGAAGGCGAGAGCCAATTGGGTTGGCGCTTGCGGATGTGCAGAACTTGAACTGGCGGTGAAAAACGCCTGAAACGAGGGCAAAGTGCGACGAATGCGCGCAATGAAAAAAGCCCCGCTACAGGAGCGGGGCTATAAAGCGTGGATAACTGTCTGAAACAAAAACAGTTGGGCGCATTGTATGGCAAGCGAATCTGCGTATAAATTCACTTTCCGCAATAAGCTGGTGACAAAATTGCGGTGGCGCCCATTGGCGAATTGTGCGTGCCAGAGTGGAGCGTGAGCGTTCTGTCAATATGGTATGACATCGTCGCGTCATTCACTCGCTCTGTGCGTTTGCTAGAAAATGCGCTCAGGTTTGGTGGGTTTCACCGCTTCCAGCCAGGGCTTGCCCGTCGCAATTTCACTGCCGATCCGAACGATCACGGCGGGCACCGCAATGATTGCGTGAATCACCATGGCCAGCATCACATAAGCGCCAAACTCTACGCCGCGCAATAAGCCGGGTGCGTGTCCTTCCTTGTCGCCGAGAAAGTCGCCGCGCAATGACGCCAGGCTCGCCCATCTCGCGTTGTCGATGGCCTCGCGCGTCTGGCGGCTATAGAGATTGCGGCTTCGGCATCCCAGCGAAAATGCTCGCCACATTCTGCGCGGCTGCAATATCCATCCGGTAGAAAGCGCAATCAGATTCATGATGCCGAGCAGCGGTGAAGCCAGCATTGAGCCCGTACCCAGTTCCCACGCGCTGACTTCGCCTTCGCCGATCCGGCCCACACTAAAGCCGGTCATCATGTGATGCAGGTCGTGATACTTGAGGTAGCGGTGGCGGGTTTCGATGTTGGGCAAGGGCACGAGCAGGCAGCCCGTGAATACCGGCACGGTGCGCGGGTGAGGTCCCCTGGAGGGGGCAAAGCCACATCGGCTATAGAAATCGTTCAACTCGTCCTGTAGCGTCATGACTTGCCACTCCTAATCGTCGTGTTCTTATTCATTGTGAGTATGGCGCTTGCCGTAGCGGTTTTCTGGCGTGATTTGCGTCATTGTCATCGATCTGGATGGCAGTGTCGAACACGATAGAGGCAGCAAATGCGTTGCGGGTAACGGTTTAATATCGTCGCAGCTTTCGGCTATAGTGAGCCCGCCATAGGCGTTCAACGAACGCCGGTCGTGCGGAGGGCGATTGCGGAAGTTTCGCGCCGCCGCATAATGTCACTGCAGAACATTCACCCCTTCCACGTAGGCCCAAACCGTGTCGCGCGCAATTCACAAAGATCCTGCTGGGCCCGTATTCCACAAGCGGCGCCGCGCCTGGCCGAAGATCGTGCTGGTTGTCGTCATCGTCGTTTTGATGGCGGTCGTTCAGGCTGGCTGGCTGATATTGCGCGCCAGCCTGCCGGAACTGGACGGCACCCAGCCCGCACCGCTTTCCGCAACGGTGACAATTCAACGCGACGCGCTGGGCGTGCCGACGATCGAAGGCCTCACGCGCGATGACGTTGCCTATGCGAGCGGTTTTCTTCATGCGCAGGACCGCTTTTTCCAGATGGATCTGCTGCGGCGGGTGGCGGCCGGCGAGATGAGCGCGCTCATCGGCGCGGCGGCGCTCCCTCTGGATCGACGCGATCGGCCCTTGCGGTTTCGGGCGCATGCGCAGGCCGCGCTGGCTGCCTTGCCTGCGGATCAGCGGCAACTGATCGAACGCTACACGGCGGGCGTCAATGATGGCCTCCGATCCCTTCGCGCGCGGCCGTTCGAATACTGGCTGCTGCGCACGCAGCCGACGCCCTGGCGCGCCGAGGATACGCTGCTTGTCGTGTACGCGATGTACTTCGACCTGCAATACGAGCAGGTGAGGCGTGTGCTATCGCGCGCGGCATTGCGCGAGCGCGTGCCTGCCGATCTGCTCGCGTTTCTGTTGCCGCGGACCAGCCACTGGGATGCGCCACTCGACGGTCAGAGCGGTGACGGCGGCAGCGCCGCATCCGCCGCATCCGCTGTTACCGTGCCCCCATCGCCACCGTGGCTGCGCGTGGCGCAGTCCGCTGCGCAAGCCGAACCCGACGCCGCAGCGCAGGCTTCCACACTGCTGGCGGGCGTGCCAGGTTTCGTCGGCGCGGGCGCGGTGAGTTCGATGATCGGCAGCAACAGCTTTGCGGTCGACGGCGCGCACGGTACGCAAGGCGGTGCGCTGATCGCCAGCGACATGCATCTGGGCCTGTCGTTGCCGAACATCTGGTATAGGGTCTCGCTGGTTTATCCCGCGCCCGATGGCGGTACGCGGCGCATCACGGGCGTGAGCCTGCCTGGGGCGCCGCTCGTGGTGGCGGGCAGCAACGGGCATATCGCATGGGCGTTCACGAACAGCTATGGCCGTTTCGTCGATCTGGTCGATTTGCAGCGGGACCCCGCCAATCCGCAGCGCTACCGCGCGCCTGGCGGCGCGTGGGAGAGCGCTCAGGTGATCCACGAACGCCTCGATGTGAAGGGCGGTGCGAGCATCGATTTGCCGGTTATGCAGACGCGCTGGGGGCCGCAACTCGTAGTCGGCAAGCACGTGTATGCGCTGCATTGGGTCGCGCAGGACCCGCAGGCGGTCAATCTGAATCTCGTCAGTCTCGAAGGCATCGAGAACATGGCCGACGCCTTGCATGCCGCGTCAACCTTCGGAGTGCCGACGCAGAATTTCACGGTGGCCGACGCGCAAGGTCATATCGGCTGGACGCTGGCTGGGCCGCTGCCGCACTTTGTCGATTCCAATGCGAGTGCGGCGGCGTTCGATGGAATGCCATTTAGTTCGGATACCTATGCAGGGTGGCAGGGCTATCTGTCCGGCGACGCCTATCCCGTGCGTGTGAATCCGTCCATCGGCCGTCTCTGGACCGCTAACAACCGCACGCTGCCACTGTCCGAGGTGACGCGCATTGGCGATGCCGGCACTGACCTTGGCGCGCGTGCCACGCAGATCCGCAACGATCTGCTTGCGCTGCCGCACGCCAGCGAACGCGACATGCTGGCGGTGCAGACCGACGATCGCGCCTTCTGGATCGAATACTGGCGCCGGGTCGTGCTTGATGCGCTGGACACACACGCGCTGGATGGGCATCCGGAACGTGCGGAATTCCGGCGGCTGGTCGAAGCCTGGAATGGCCGCGCGGATGTCGACGCCGTGGGCTACCGGCTGGTGCGAGCGTTCTATTTTTCGCTTTACGAGGCATGGTTCGGCGCACTCGACAAGGATCTGGGTACGGTCGCGCCAGAACTCAGCTATCGCGCGGCCAACACGCGCAACGGCGCGACGATGGAAATACTCGCCGACCATCATGCGTGGATACCCGCCGGCTTTGCGGACTGGCGCGCTTTCATGCTCGATCGCATCGATCACGCAATCGCCCAGTTGCCGAAAGACACGAAGCTCGCGGATGCGCGCTGGGGCGAGCACAATCGATCGGCTATTGCGCATCCTTTCGCGCGCCTGCTGCCGACATGGCTGCCCTGGGTACGCGGCTGGCTCAGCACGCCGCCCGATCCGCTGCCCGGCGACATCAATATGCCGCGCGTGCAGTTGCCGGCGTTTGGTGCATCGGAGCGTTTCGTGGTGTCGCCGGGACGTGAGCGGGAGGGTATCTTCGAAATGCCGGGCGGGCAGTCGGGGCATCCCATGTCGCCATACTTCATCGCGGGACATGAAGCGTGGGTGCAGGGCAATGCCACGCCCTTCCTGCCCGGCCCGACGGTCCATACGCTGACGCTGCGCGCCGAATAAGCGCAATGCAGCGCTGAACCTGCCGGATCACATCACCCGAACGCCACAGTCGCCAACCAGCGCGACCGCCTGATCGACGGACAGTATCGTGCCTTTGAGATGCTGCAGCACGTCGGTCAGGCGCAAACCGCTTAGGTCTACCGAGCGTAGATCCGCGCCATCAAAACGGCTGTTGCGCAGCAGGGCATTTCGCAGGCTGCCGCCTTCGAAAACCGCATCGCGGAAGTCACAGTCGGACAGATCGGCATCGGAGAAATTCAATCCTTCGAGCGTCTGTTTGCGAAACGAAAGTCCCCTCAGATCGGCTCCGACCAGCAGCGAATCGTGAAAGATCAGCCCGAGCGTGCGGGTGTCGACAAAACGCGCGCCCGTGAGTTTCACGCCAGTAAAAGTCGCCGATGCGAGTTTCGCGCCGGTCCAGTCGGTATTGTTCAGATCGCTCTGGCAAAAGCGCGCGTCGCTCGCATTCGTATAGCGCAAGCGGGCTCCCGCGCCTTTGCACGCCAGCCAGCGGGTTCTCGATAGATCGCAATGTTCGAGGAGGGTTTGCGCGAAGCTGCAGCGCGTGAATCGCGCGCCCCGGAAGTCGAGCCTGGAGAGGTCTTCGCCGCTGAAATCGCATTGCTCGAAGGTCGGCGCGTCGCCGCATTCGCGAAGCAGGCGGGCGAGGCTGTCGCGCTCGAAGGTCAGTTCGGTGAACAGCTTTCCTTCTACGGCGGCCGGTTCTGTGGTGTTGCTGCGCATCGGTACAGACTCCTCATGGCGAGGGGTGCGCGGCGTCATATCCACAGCGCGTCCCCTCAACTTGGTCAAAGTAAGGTTGACGCCGCGGCGTAATAAGAACCCAGCAAGATCACTTGCAATTGGGCGCAGGAGATACCAACCTGCCACTCTATTTTCGGCGGAGAGGATTTTATCGTTATCGACTCGCGGGCGACAAGAGCGGAAGTCATTCCAATGCCGCCGCAAAAGGCTATGCTGCGGGTTGGCTCAGGAGAAAGAGATGGCAGAAAACTGGCAATTCCAGATCCGGATTACGGTCACGCCCGAACTGGCGGAAGCACTTCGTTCGAGCGCGGCAAGCACGCAGCGCGATGTCATCGGCGCTGTCCTGCGCGAAGGCAACGCGACGCTGAAGTGCCAGTACGATGCATTCGCCGATTATGTGGCCGAGGCGGAACACGCAGACCGTGAGCACTATCCACTCTATCAGTGGACCAAAGAGACGATCGAAAATCCGGAGAAAAAGGCCAGATATCTGAACTCGTTCACGGTGTATGTCGATGGTCACGAAGTCTACGACAAGGACAGCGCCGACTGGCTGCAGGTGCGGCTCTCTGCGCTCGCCGAGGAGGGCGCAGTGGGCATCGAAAGCGTCAGCCGCTACGACACGAACCCGGCCAATAATCCTCAACCGCCCGCCCGCAAGTGATGCAGGTAGCGGCGAATTCTGCTGCATCGCATCATTGCCACGGTCTCGCCGGCTTTCGATAGAATCGGTTTTCGTCGGCGCAAAACAGAAAGCATATCTGCAGGGTTGACGCCGTATCGATACGCGCGATACGGCGGCCCACAATGTTCATCCCATATCGGAGGCGAGCGTGCCAGGTTTACTTCCCAATGTCGATCGCGAGGGGCTCCTCGAATATTCAGTGGTCTACACCGACCGCTCGATCAATCATATGTCGCAGCTCTTTCAGGGCGTCATGCGCGACCTGTCCGCTTCACTGAAGAAAGTCTATAACGCAAAGGCCGTCGCCATTGTGCCGGGCAGCGGGACCTTCGGCATGGAAGCGGTAGCGCGGCAGTTTGCGACCAACAAGAAGTGTCTGGTCATCCGCAATGGCTGGTTCAGCTTCCGCTGGACGCAGATCTTCGAAATGGGCAGCATCCCGTCCGAATCGATCGTGCTGAAGGCGCGTCCCGTCGAAGCGGGCAGGCAGGCCGCCTATGCACCGCCGCCCATCGACGAAGTGGTCGCGGCCATCAAGGAAAACAAGCCGGATCTGGTGTTTGCGCCGCACGTCGAAACCGCATCCGGCATGCTGCTGCCCGACGCGTATCTGCGCGCGGTGGCCGATGCCGTGCACGCGGTTGGCGGCATGTTCGTACTCGATTGCATCGCCTCCGGCGCGATCTGGGTGGATATGGAAGCCACTGGCGTCGATATCCTGATCAGCGCGCCGCAGAAGGGCTGGAGTGCTTCGCCGTGCTGCGGGCTCGTGATGTTCAGCCCGCTCGCGCGCGAACGAATCGATTCGACCACGAGCACCAGTTTCGCCTGCGATCTGCGCAAATGGCTGCAGATCATGGAAGCCTACGAGGGCGGCGGCTTTGCCTATCACGCCACGATGCCCACGGACAGCCTCGCAACGCTGCGCGACGTGATGAAGGAAACCGAAGCCTACGGCTTCGAAAAGGTGCGAGCGGAGCAACTCGAACTTGGCAAGCGCATTCGTGCGCTGCTCACCGAAAAGGGCTTCAGAAGCGTGGCCGCGGACGGTTATCAGGCGCCTGGTGTGGTGGTCAGCTATACCGACGACGACGGCATCCGCTCCGGCAAGAAGTTCGCTGACGCAGGTTTGCAGATCGCGGCAGGCGTTCCCTTGCAATGCGATGAACCGGCGGACTTCAAGACCTTCCGCATTGGGCTTTTCGGGCTGGACAAACTGCACGACGTTGAAGGCGCAGTCGCGCGATTCGCCAAGGCCCTGAACAGTTTCGATTGAATCGATCAGGTCGCGGTATCCTGGCGCGTGCGGGTTAGCCGTCGAACGGCAACTCGCACTGCGTCGGCACTTTCGCGGGCGTCTCGCCCGTTGCCGGTTCGAGAGAACCGATGCGCACGCCGATAAGGCGAATACGCCGATCCAGCGCAACCCGCTTCAGACACTCTCCCACCGCGCGCCGGATAGACGCCGCATCCGCGACCGGCTCCGGTAGCGAAAGATCGCGCGTAACGATCTTGAAGTCCGCAAACTTGATTTTCAGGCCCACCGTGCGGCCACGATAACCCTTGCGCTGAAGGTCTTCGGTGACGCGTTCGCATAGCCGCGTGAGCGCCGGCGTGAGCGTCGCGCGGTCGCGGGTGACGTGCATATCGCGCTCGAAGGTGGTTTCGCGGCTCATCGATTTGGGTTCCGACGACACCACCACCTCACGCTCATCGAGCCCGCGCGCGACGCTGGCCAGCCACGCCGCGTAAGTGCGCCCGAAATGCTCCTGCAACAGCCCGAGGTCTGCCGCAGCCAGATCGCCGATGGTGCCGATGCCGATGCTCGCCAGCCGGTCGCTCGCACGCGGCCCAATGCCATTGACCTTTTTCGCGGCCAGCGGCCAGATTCGCGACTCCAGATCGGCCATTGAAAGAATTGTGAGCCCGTCTGGCTTGTCCAGTTCGGAACCGATCTTGGCAAGCAGTTTGTTGGGCGCAATCGCTATCGAGCAGGTCAGGCCGGTTGCTTCGCGCACCGCATTCTTGATGCGTTGGCCAAGCTCCTGCGATTCGCCTTCGACGTGAGTGAGATCGACGTAGATTTCGTCGATGCCGCGATCTTCGATCTGATCGGTGAAAGTGTGTACCGCGTCTTTGAAGAGGCGCGAATAGCGCCGGTACGAATCGAAGTCGGTCGGTAAAAGAATGGCATCTGGCGCGAGTTGGGCGGCTTTCATCATGCCCATCGCGGAGAACACGCCGAACGCTCGCGCTTCGTAGGTGGATGTCGTCACGACGCCGCGCCCGGCGTAGTCGCGCAGCCTGGCGAAGCGGCGCGTGCCGTCGGCCAGCAGTTCCGGCGCGGCATTGCGGCCCCCGCCGATCACGACGGGCTGGCCGCGCAGTTCAGGGTAGCGGAGCAGTTCTACGGAAGCGTAGAAAGCGTCCATGTCGACATGCGCGATGCGACGAGACGGTGGGGTGCTCACGTCGGCTGTCTGCCTGAAGTCATGACGAAGCAAGGTGCTGTATATTTATACAGTATCTTACTGACAGCGTGAGGATTACGCAAGGTGCGCGAAGGTGGCGGCTCCCGTGGGAGCCCGCCGTTTTGGCACGATTTAAGCGCTATTTCAACGCGCCTCGGTTGCCGTCAAATAACGGTCGCGAAAGCGTTCGTCGACTCGTTCTCCCATCAGCTTCGAAAACAGCAGCATGGCGTCAAGCGGACGATGATTGATAACCACGGAATCCGCCTCGCCCTGTTCGTTCAGATGCGCCACCACCACGGTTTCGATCGGCACGCCCTGAATCTGCGAGCGATAGGACTCCAGATACAGACCAGGGCTCACCACGCCTTTGTAGCTGTGCTGCTGGAATTCATAAAGCGAAATCGCGTGTTGGATCACCGCGAGAATATCGGCTTTGCCTTCGATCGGACGTTTGAGCACGGTGGCTTCCAGCGTCGCGTTGTCCGCCAGTTTCGCCAGCCAGAGCGGTGCGCCCGGCGTGGGCGCGAGCATGGGCGCGGTATCGTTGAATTTCATGGCAGCGCCTCCCGTTACGACTCGTTGATGGAAGCGAGCGCGGCTTCCAGCGTGATTCGCGCTTTCTCGCGGCGTCGGCGTGCAAGTCGCGCGGCGCCCGCATCGCGTTCGGCTTCGCCGGCCAGCAGCGCGTGAATATCGGGCAGGGTCCAGATGGCGCCGCGCGTGCCCCACGTGCCGTCCGGGATTTCGGTTGGGAAAACCCAGACGCGTGGCGCGACTTCATCGAAGGGCTTGTTTTCCGCGCGTGCTACTGCTTCCGTGACGTTTCGGACCAGCGCGCGGCGGGTTTCGTCGGTGTATTGGCCTTCCGGTGCGGATGGAATGATCCGGTAGCGCATCACCTCCGCGCGCTGGCCGCCGACAAAGATCGCGGCAGGGCGATGCAGATGAAAAACGGTCACGCGTTGCGCGACGGGATTGGCGGGATCATAGCCTTCGGCGGCGATCAGGATGTCGGTCAGTTCCTTGACGAGGCGCGCTTCCGCCTCGGGAGACAAAGCGTTTTCGGGCCACAGTGCGTCGATCATCGGCATGGTGTTTCTCCTGCATTCGGGTGATTGGGTCCGGCCATGATCGGGATTTACTCGCCCTGCTGGAAGTGGCAGTATCGCCATTGTTAGAGGAATTTCAGACGAAAAAGCAGGGGTGGAAACGATGGCTATCATCCGCATCTGGGTGTACGACGGGATACTTGCTTCGGGCGTTGCGGGACCGGTTGACGTATTTAATGCGGCCAATCATTTTCGTGCGCGCGCGGCGGCAGCGCAGAGTGGTTCGCTATCAGCGCCGCCTTTGTCCTGGCGCGTGGAATCGCTCGATGGCCAGCCGGTTACAGCGGCATCGGGGCAGACCATCAACGTCGACGGCAAGATCGATCCGCGCAAGCGCACGGATGCAGTGCTGCTCACCGCGCCATTCTTTTCCAATATCGACGAGTTCATTGGTCAACGTGAACAACTGAACGCGCTGTCGTCGGCGCTGCGGCGTCTGCGCAAGGCCGGGGCCGTGCTGGCGGCTTACTGTACGGCGAACTATCTGCTGGCCGAGGCGGGCTTGCTGGACAGCCGCGCCGCCACCACGCACTGGGCCAGAGCCGCTGATTTCGCCCGGCGTTACCCGCGCGTGGAACTGCGTTCGCGCGAGCTGCTGATCGCGCAGGAAGGCATCATCTCCGGCGGCTCCGTCACGTCGTATCTCAATCTTGCGGTGCAACTGGTCGAAACCTTCGCGGGCGAAGCGCTGGCGACAAAGACCGCAAAGTCGCTACTGATCGACATGAATCGCACTTCGCAGGCTTCGTATGCCACGCTGCTCGACGAACATGGGCATACGGATACGCTGGTGGCGCGCGCCCAGAAGCAGATGGAAGACAGCTTGCAGCAGGGCTTTCAGCTCGGCGAACTGGCGGCGTCGCTGGCGGTTAGCGAACGCACGCTCAATCGGCGTTTCAAGGAGGCGGTGGGCCTTGCGCCGTTGGCTTATTTGCAGAACCTGCGCATCGAGGTCGCAAAACGCTTGCTGGAAAGCCGGCCGATTGCACTTGAAGCGGTGAGCCAGCGGGTGGGCTATAACGATATCAGCACGTTCCGGCAGTTATTCCGGCGCAAAACGGGCATGTCGCCTGGTGAATATCGAACGCGTTTCGCACGAGCTTCCGCCGCAACCGAATCAGAGGGCTCCGCGCTCAGTCGCGCTATCGCCGACGATTGATAACAAGCGCGCGCGTCTCCCAACGCCCTTTTTGTATCCCACTGTATCTGTGACAGACGACGATACATGTGCATACGCACAGATGAATTCCGGAAACGATAGAGATACGTCCGTGCGCTCAAATGCGTCCGTCGCCCAACGCCTCGTCGTTATTCCCTGAAGGAGTCTGTCATGAAAGTCGTCAAAGCCGCCGCAGTCCAGATCAGTCCCGTTCTCTACAGCCGTGAAGGCACGGTCGCCAAGGTCGTGCAGAAGATCCACGAACTCGGCCAGAAGGGCGTGCAGTTCGCCACGTTCCCGGAAACCGTCGTACCGTATTACCCGTATTTTTCGGCGGTCCAGACCGGTATCGAACTGCTCTCGGGCATCGAACATCTGCGCCTGCTAGAACAGGCCGTGACGGTGCCGTCCGCGGCCACCGACGCCATCGGTGAAGCCGCGCGCAAGGCCGGCATGGTGGTGTCGATCGGCGTGAACGAGCGCGATGGCGGCACGCTGTACAACACGCAGTTGCTATTCGACGCAGACGGTACGTTGATCCAGCGCCGCCGCAAGATCACTCCCACGCATTTCGAACGCATGATCTGGGGGCAGGGCGACGGCTCGGGCCTGCGCGCCGTCGATAGCGCCGTGGGGCGAATCGGCCAGCTCGCGTGCTTCGAGCACAACAATCCGCTCGCACGTTACGCGATGATCGCCGATGGCGAGCAGATCCACTCGGCCATGTATCCGGGTTCTGCATTCGGAGAAGGCTTTGCGCAACGCATGGAAATCAATATTCGCCAGCACGCGCTGGAATCCGGCGCATTTGTTGTCAACGCAACGGCATGGCTGGATGCGGATCAGCAGGCGCAAATCATGAAGGATACCGGCTGCGGTATCGGCCCGATCTCGGGTGGCTGCTTCACCACCATCGTTTCGCCCGACGGCATGTTGATGGCCGAACCGCTTCGTTCGGGTGAAGGCGAGGTGATCGTCGATCTCGACTTCACGCAGATCGACCGCCGCAAGATGCTGATGGATTCGGCCGGTCACTATAACCGCCCTGAACTGCTCAGCCTGATGATCGACCGCACGCCCACCGCTCATGTGCATGAACGCGCTTCGCATCCGGTGAGCGTGAGTGCGCAGGGCGCGGATGAGCAGTCCACGCACGCAGCCCCGTCAGCGTAAGCCTCCGAACTTCGATTGACCTTCTATCGATGGAGGAATGGTTGTGAAAACATCGTTCAAGACCCGCGTGGCCGGCATCCTGCTCGCGGGGCTCACGGCGGCTGTCGCGTCCGGCTATGCGCAGGCAACGCAAACGCCTGATGCGGCGCACGCGCGCCCGCATGCGGGCGCGAGCATCGACGTCTCGGACGCCGCGCTGGTGAAGTCGCTGCCCGGTTTCAGGAATGGCTATGCGACCGTCAACGGCGTGCGCCTGCACTACGTGACGGGAGGCAAGGGAGAGCCGCTCGTGCTGCTGCCCGGCTGGCCCGAAACGTGGTGGACGTTCCATAAGATCATGCCGGCGCTTGCTGAGCACTACACCGTGATCGTGGTGGATCTGCGCGGCATGGGCACATCGTCGAAACCCGCCGACGGCTACGACAAGAAAACGATGGCGGCCGATATCCATGCACTGGTGCAATCGCTCGGCTACGACAAGGCGGCGATTGCTGGACACGATATCGGCTCGGCGGTGGCGTTTGCGTATGCGCAGAACTACCCGGACGCCACCGACAAGCTCGTGATGATGGAGTTTCCGCACCCGGACGACAGCCTGCAGACCTTGCCGCTTCTGCCCGCGCAAGCCTCATACGGCGACCGGCTGGGATCGGCGCGACCCAACTTGTGGTGGTTCGCCTTCAACCAGGTTCATGGGCTGCCGGAGCAGTTGCTGGCGGGTCGATTCCGCATCGAAGAGGACTGGCTCTTCCACTACTTTCTTGTGAACGAGGATGCGGTGGACGCACGCGACCGCGCCGTCTATGAGCATGCCTATAACCGTGCGGATGCGATTCGCGCAGGCAACGCGTGGTATCAGGCCTTCCCGCAGGACGTGATCGATAACCGCAGTTACGGCCAGTTGCAAATGCCGGTTCTCGTGATGGGCGGCCCGGCATTCAACTGGATGAAGAAAGTAGTGGGCCAGAAGGCCGCCAATCTGAGCGCGGTCGACATCGAGAACAGCGGGCATTTCATTCAGGAGGAACAGCCCGAGCGCGTCACGCAGACGATGCTCGGCTTTCTCCAGGGCGAACACGAGTAACGATCCAGTGTTGTTGTGCTAGTGACTGTATTCACACCAAACATTCAGCTTAACTAAGTGTATGTGCGGGTAAATAAATGGAGTTCCACACCATGTCCAACGAAATACCTCAATCCTCATCGCGCCGTAACTTTGTCGGTATGGCGGCTGCCGCGCTCGCGGCCGGGTCGCTGAGCCGCTTCGCTTTCGCCGATACGACATCAGCCGTCGGCCAGATCACTGAAGCCGCGAATGGCGACAAGACCGCGATACGCCCATTCCGCGTTCATGTGCAGGAGTCGCAGCTCGTCGATATGCGGCGTCGTATCAAGGCCACGCGCTGGCCGGACCGCGAGACGGTGCCCGACGAATCGCAGGGCATTCAGCTCGCGATGATTCAGGGCCTCGCGCAATACTGGGCAACCGGTTACGACTGGCGCAAGTGTGAAGCTCGGCTCAATGCGTATCCGCAATTCGTGACCGAAATCGACGGGCTCGATATTCACTTCATCCATGTGCGTTCGAAGCACGAAAACGCCATGCCCTTGATCGTGACGCACGGCTGGCCCGGCTCGGTCGTCGAGCAGTTCAAGATTATCGATCCGCTCGTGAATCCCACCGCGTATGGTGCGTCGGCGTCGGATGCATTCGATCTCGTGATTCCGTCATTGCCGGGCTATGGCTTCTCCGCGCGCCCGACGACGACGGGCTGGGGGCCGGAGCGCACGGCGCGCGCGTGGGTGACGTTGATGAAGCGTCTGGGCTATCAGCGCTTCGCTTCGCAAGGCGGCGATCTGGGCGGCATCATCACGAACATCATGGCGAAGCAGGCGCCGCCGGAATTGATCGGCATTCACGTTAATTTTCCGGCCAGCGTGCCGCCCGATATCCTGAAGTCGCTGACGGCGGGCGATCCGATGCCGGCGGGTCTATCGGATGAGGAGAAGCACGCGTATGAACAACTGAGCGCCAACTTCAAGAGGAAGCGCGGCTACGCTTTCGAAATGGGTACGCGTCCGCAGACCTTGTATGGGCTGGCCGATTCGCCCATCGCGCTGGCTTCGTGGATGCTCGATCACGGCGACGGTTATGGTCAGCCCGCCGCGGCGTTGAGCGCGGCCGTGCTTGGTCATCCGGTGAACGGGCATTCGTCGGGCGCGCTAACGCGAGACGACGTGCTCGACGACATCACGCTCTATTGGCTGACCAATACGGGTGTGTCGGCAGCGCGCTTCTACTGGGAATCGCACGCGAACTTCTTCCTCGCAGCGGACGTCAACGTGCCTGCCGCAATCAGCGCATTTCCGGGCGAGAACTATCAGGCGCCGAAGAGCTGGACGGAAAAGGCCTATCACAACCTGATTTTCTTCAACAAGCCCGAAACGGGCGGCCATTTCCCGGCATGGGAGGTGCCGACGATTCTGGCCAATGACGTGCGTGCGGGCCTGAGGTCGTTGCGTACCTGAGCGTCAGCCTGTAGCGGCGTATAGCACGCTACAGCACTTCGAAAATGCTATAGACCGGGCCATCCGGGAAACGATGGCCCGTGCCAATTGCGATCACCCGGTTAAGCCATTCGTACGCACCCGAAGGCGCTTCGAACACGGGGTTGATGCGAAAGTAGTAGCTGGCGGAATCGACGGGCTCGCCGCGGTCGAGGCGCTGGAGAATGCCGGCCTCGCCGTGGCGCACGCCGCGATAGGACATCAGCAGCCGGGTGCCGTCGTCGGTGCGCAAAAGCAGGCGGACATCGAGCGTCGTGCTGCCGTCGCTGCGCACGGTCTGCCAGTCGCTGCCGCCGTCGAGCACGACGCCATTCAGGCGCTCGCCAGCAAACGAACCCGAAGGCACGATGCCGACCCGGCGCAGCGCCCCCGCTGTCTGGCCGACGACTTCGATAGGCTTGACGTCCAGCCGCATGACGAACAGCGGGCGAAACTGCAGTTCTTTGAGAGCAGGCGGTAATGCATCGAAGCGCGGTGCGGACATGGAAGCTCCCTGGGTGGGTATTGGCACGTATGCAGCAGCATTCATGCGGCCGTGCGGCCGCCGTTCACGCGCAGGACTTCCCCCGTCATGAAACTCGCCTGATCGGAGCCGACGAAGCGGACCGCATCGGCGATTTCCTCGGGCGTACCCGCGCGCTTGAGCGGCACGCCCGCGAGCGAGGCCGCTTTGCGCCCGGGGTCGGGCATGAAGCGGTCCAGCATGGCGGTCTGAATCGGCCCCGGTGCGACCGCATTCACCCGCACGCCGAACGGCGCGGCTTCGAGCGCGGCGGATCGGGTGAGACCTTCCACGGCGTGTTTGGATGCCACGTAAAGCGAGGCGTTGGGCGCGCCGCGCGTGCCCATCGTCGATGAAATATTGACGATGCTGCCGCTGCCTTGCGCCGTCATCACGCGCAGTTCGTGCTTCATCGCGAGCAGCGTGCCAAGGACGTTCGCGTCGAACACGGCGGCGTAGCGTTCGGGCGTCACTTCGGTGACCGGGCCGCCTTCGCCTTCCGTGCCCGCGGCATTGACAGCGATGTCGAGGCGGCCAAAGCGGTCGATCGTGCGCTCGACCAGCGTGCGCACATCCTCCTCCTTGCTGACGTCGGCGTGCACGAACTCGGCCTGCGCGCCGAGTTCGCGCAATTCGTCCGCCAAAGCGCGACCGGCTTCGTCGCGTCGGCCAGAGATCACGACGCGCGCTTTTTCGTGTGCGTAGGCGAGGGCAATGGCACGGCCAATGCCGGTCAGCGCCCCCGTAATTAAAACGACAGGTTGATGACTCACGATGTCACTCCGGTGAATATTGGGCGAACGCGTGCAGATACGTTAGACCATAAGCGCTCAAACAGTCGGCAATCGGTCCAGTCTCACGCGCGCGAATGGGTTGAGTTCGGGATCCTCAGAGTTTTGATCCGCCGTCCACGCGCAGCGTGTCGCCAGTGATCCAGCGGGCGTCGTCGGAGGCGAGGAAGGCGACTGCATCGGCAATATCCTCGGCGCCAGCCACGCGTTTCAGCGCCTGCAGGCCGAGCGTGAAGTCGCGTCCCGCGTCGGTGCGCGCAAACGCCGACATGTCGGTCGCGACGACGCCCGGCGCCACGGCATTCACGCGGATGCCGCGCTCGCCCAGCGCCGCAGCGAAATGCAGCACAAGCGTATCGATTGCGCCTTTGGTGGCGGCGTAGGCGCTCAACTGTCCCACGGAAGCATGCGCGGCCAGCGAGGAGAGCAACACGACGCTGCTGCCCGCGCCCAGCACGGGAAGCAATTGCTGCACGAGGAAATAGGGCGCGCGAACGTTGACCGCGAAAAGCTCGTCGAAGTCGGCCACCGTGGTGTCCTGGATGCTCAGCTCCTTCGCGATACCCGCGTTGGCGACCAGTACGTCGAGCCGTTCGCCCACGATGTCCCGTACGCGCTCGGCGAGCGTATGCGGCCCGTCGGCGGCGGCCATGTCGGCCTGCACCTTGTCGGCGCGGCCACCGGCGGCGCGGATCGCATCGACGACTTCATCGGCGGCTGCCGCGCCGTGGTTGTAGTGCACCAGCACATGCGCGCCACGCTGCGCGAGTGAGAGCGCACTGGCGCGTCCAATGCCGCGCGAAGCGCCGGTGACGAGGGCGGTTTTGCCGGAAAGCTGTGACATGACGATTCTCCTGATCAATCGATAAGGCCATACCCGTGAGCGATGGCTTGCGGGTGCTGGCTGCCATGTGACGTACTCTAGAGTGCGCTTGCGCGGCGGAAAAAGACTTTGTAGGCTTGCCGGCATGCCTGCGAGGCATGGGCTGAAAGGATGGCGGGAGCGATCGATGGAACTACGGCATCTGCGATATTTCGTGGCGGTGGCGGAAACCGGCAGCCTGACGGTGGCGGCGGAGCAGCGGCTGTTTACTTCGCAGCCGTCGCTGAGCCGGCAGATCCGCGATCTGGAAGAACAGGTCGGCGTCGAACTCTTTAGCCGCAGTGCGCGCGGCGTGGCGTTGACCTCGGCCGGCAAGGCGTTTCTCGATCATGCGCGGCTGGCGCTCGCGCAGGTGGACGCCGCCGCAGAAGCCGCGCGGCGCGCGGCGCTGCCCGAACGCAAGATGTTCGCGCTGGGTTTCCTGACGGGCGAGGAGATGACCTGGTTGCCGCGCGCGATGTGCGTGTTGCGCGACGAATTGCCCAGCATCGACGTGACGGTGTCGAGCTACTACTCGCCGGATGTCGCCGATGCGCTCGCACGCGGCAAGCTCGATCTAGGCTTCCTGCGCGCCGAGCCGGGTTTCGACCTCGAATATCGCGTGGTGGACCGCGAACGGCTCGTCGTGCTGATGCCGGCCGATCACCGGCTTGCTGAACAACGCGCTATCGACCCGCAGGACATTGCAGGCGAGCCGTTCGTCATGGCCTCGAACAAGGCGCGCGTGCTGCATGAGGTGATCGCGGGCTATCTGCGCGCGCACGAAATTGAGGTGAGCACCGTGCATGGTGTGGACAACCTTGCGATGGCCATGTCGCTGGTGGCGTCCACGCGTGGCCTCGCGCTGATGCCGGAGTATGCAAACAACCTGCTGCCGGGCTCCGTCGTGAGCCGGCCGCTCAGGGGCGAGGCGCCTGCGATCGATCTGGTGGTGGGATACAACCGCGCGAATAACTCGGCTACCTTGCAGCTATTTCTTTCGCGGATCGGCCAGCTTGTGGTCCCGTCGACATAGGGCGGATCACAACATCGGCGAATGCAGATGATCGGGATGATCGAGCATATCCGCCACGAGATGCAGCGAGTCCTCCATCGCCAGCACATCGCCCGGGCCGCCCAGACAGATCCGCACGGCGTTGGGCGGATTGCCGTCGGTGCTGAACGCGGCGCCCGACACCACGCCAATCTGCTTGGTGCGCAGATGCGAAGCCAGTTCGGAAGCACTCCAGCCTGTTTCCGTCGGCACCGTCAGCCAGAGGTGGAAGCAATCCTTCGACGCCTCGATTTCGCGTCCGGCGAAGACTTGCGCGGCAATATGCTGGCGCACCGCACATTCGGCGCGAATGGCTTCCAGCATCTGTTGCGCAAAGCCGCTTTCGATCCAGCGCGCAGCGAGAAACGACATATACGGGCTCGCCATCACCGTGGTGGCGCGCAGCGCCCCTGACAACCGCTCCGCGTGGCGGGCGCTGGGCGCGACCACATAGGCGACGCGCAACCCTGCGCCAAAGCACTTCGACATGCCGGTCACGTAGTAGGTCAGCTCAGGCGCGAGGGTGGCGAGCGACACAGGCGGCGTTTCGCACAGCATGCCGTAGGCGTCGTCTTCGATGATCGGCACGTCGTAGCGCAAGGCGATATCGGCGATATGCTCGCGGCGGTTCTGCGAAAGCGTGCGTGTGGTGGGGTTTTGCAGCGTGGGGTTGCAGTAGAGCACACCTGGCTTGCGCGTCTTGCACAGCGCCTCGAAAGCATTGGCGTCAAGGCCTTCGTCGTCGCGCGGCAGCGGCGCGAGCGGCATGCCCAACTGGTTGGCGATCACCTTGAGCCCCGGATATGCCAGGCAGTCCACACAAATAACCGTGCCCGGCTTCACCAGGCGCAGCAGCAGCGCCACCAGCGCGTTATGAATGCCGGGGCAGACCAGCACGGCATCGGCGCGATGTGACGGCACGGTATGCCGCAACCACTGACTGGCGATGCCGCGCTCGAATTGCGAACCGCCAAAGTCCTGATAACGCAATAGCGACCACGCGTCGGCCGTGCCGATGATCTGACCTGCCGATTGCGCAAGCAGTTCGCTCATCTCCGGCGGCTCGGGCGGCATGTTCATGGTCATTTCCAGCGCCGTGCCCGCACTGAGCGGCAGGGCGGGCGGCCGCCCGCGCACATACGAGCCGCTGCCCGCGCGCGAATCGATCAGGCCGCGTTTGCGCGCTTCGGCGTAGCCGCGCGCGAGCGTGGTGTAGTTGATCTTGAGGGCGTCCGAAAGATCGCGCAGCGCGGGCAAGCGGTCACGCGGTCGTAGACGCCCGCTCGCCACGTCCTCTTCGATGAGATCGGGGATGGTCTGATAAACCGGCTTGTCGCTTTCCGAAAGCCGTTTGAGCCAATGCGCGGTGACGTTCGACATGAGATTGGACGGGTGAGTGTGCGTGAGACCGCGAGTAAGCAGGAGCGAGCGCCTTCAGATTCGCTCATTCATTCTAGTGAGCAAGCGCGCGAAAAAATAAATCAATTGATCGCGCCATATCGCATTGAATGATCCGATTTGATGCATGCGCGCACTGCATCGGTCAGGCCTTGCCCCACGACAGGGCGTACGCGAAAGCCGGTTTTGTCGCTCGCCTGGCGGTGCGCTCGACGTGACGGGCATCGCAGAAAAAATCATTGCGTGGATCATTCCCGCCACGCCGGATTGATTGGAACTTGATTGCATGCAGCGTGCCATTTGATGGCATGAGCGTTGCAAAAAGGAGGATGCCGGCCACCGGTCGGACACGGTCCCCAATCCCTCAACGGAGTCATGCAATGCCCGCCATCACCCTGCCTGCTCACAAGACCGGCGATTTCCTCGTCGATTACGAAGAAAAGGTGTTCGAGGACATCAAGGCGGAACCCGGCGAGAAAGCCCTCGTCACGTTCCATACGGTTGCGTTCGAAGGTTCCATCGGCTTCGTCAATATGCTTCAGGCCACGCGTTTGCAACGCAAGGGCTTCGAGACCTCGATCCTGCTCTACGGCCCGGGCGTGATGCTGGGCGTGCAGCGCGGCTTTCCGACGCTGGGCGCGGAAGCCTTTCCGGGGCATCTGAACTTCAACAACCAGCTGATGAAATTCATGGCCGAAGGCGGCAAAGTCTACGCGTGCCGCTTCGCGTTGCAGGCGCTTTACGGTCAGACCGAAGCGGCGCTGATCGAAGGCGTGCGCGCCATCAATCCGCTCGACGTGCTGGATCTCAAACTGCTGCATCGCAAGTCGAATGCGCTCGTGATCGACACCTGGACCGTCTGAGCGCGAGCGCCATGTCCACGTCATCCACTTCATCGGCTAAACGTATCGTGCGGGCGGCGGCGGTGCAGATTGCGCCCGATCTCGAATCGGGCATGGGCACGCTCGCGCGCGTGGGCGATGCGATCGTCGCCGCCGCGCGCGAGGGCGTGCAGCTAGCCGTGTTCCCCGAAACCTTTCTGCCGTACTACCCGTATTTTTCGTTCGTGCTGCCGCCTGTGCAATCGGGCGCGGCGCATCTGCGGCTCTACGAGGAAGCGGTGACGATACCGGGGCCCGTGACTGAAACGGTGGCCGCGCTCGCACGCGAATACGGCATGGTGATCGTGCTGGGCGTCAACGAGCGCGATCACGGCAGCCTGTACAACACGCAGCTGATTTTCGACGCCGATGGCCAGCTCAGGCTCAAGCGCCGCAAGATTACGCCCACCTTCCACGAACGCATGATCTGGGGGCAGGGCGACGCCGCTGGCCTCAAGGTCGTGCAGACGGCGGTGGGCCGCGTGGGCGCGCTGGCGTGCTGGGAGCATTACAACCCGCTGGCCCGCTATGCGCTGATGACCCAGCACGAAGAGATCCATTGCAGCCAGTTTCCCGGCTCGCTGGTGGGGCCAATCTTTGCCGAGCAGATCGAAGTGACGATCCGCCATCACGCGCTCGAATCGGGCTGTTTCGTTGTGAACGCAACGGGCTGGCTCAGCGACACGCAGATCGAATCCATCACCAGCGATCCGAAGTTGCAAAAAGCGCTGCGCGGCGGCTGCAACGCGGCCATCGTCTCGCCCGAGGGCCAGCATCTGGCCGCACCGTTGCGAGAGGGCGAGGGCATGGTGATCGCCGATCTCGACATGGCGTTGATCACCAAGCGCAAACGCATGATGGATTCGGTGGGGCACTATGCGCGGCCCGAACTGCTGAGTCTCGCCATCAACGAGCGCCCTGCCACGCCCGTATTTTCCTTCGACCAGGCGGGCACGGTCCCGTCATGGAGTGTGAACGATGAATGCCAGCGTCAACCTGCCGGAATCGAAACTGCAGCTTTTGACTGAGCTTCAGTCGAGCGGCCTGCGGCTTGCCGCGCCGCAAGCGGATGGGCTTTCCCGCCGCGGCGGCGCGGGTCCGTCCGATCACAAGGCGGTCGTGATCGACGGCGTCACGCTGATGGTGCCGGTGCATACGCACGGCGCGCATCAATCGGCGTTCGTCGCCAATGAGCCCGATGCGCAGGGCCTGAGCGTGCTCACGCGCGGCAGCATTCCAATCGCGCAGATCGCCTTTGCGAAGACGCCGCGCTTTTACAAGCTGCAAACGCTCGACGGCGTGCCGTACTCGCACATCGCCACGTTGCACGGCACCGATGTGCTCGCCACCACGGTCCTGCAAACCTGCATTCGCTACGAGAGCCGCAAAAAAGCCTGCAAGTTCTGCGCGATCGGCCAGTCGCTGGCCGCGGGGCGCACGGTCGCTCACAAGACGCCCGAGCAACTGGCCGAAGTCGCGCGCGCGGCCGTGCTGCTCGATCACGTCAAGCATATGGTATTGACGACCGGCACACCGCCCACGCCCGATCGCGGCGCCGCGGTGTTGATCGATAGCGCCCGCGCGATCCGCCGCGCGGTCGACCTGCCGATCCAGGCGCAATGCGAGCCGCCCGACGACGATGCCTGGTTCGCCCGCATGCGCGAGGCGGGCGTGGATACGCTGGGCATGCATCTGGAAGTGCTGGGCGAGGCCGAACGCGCGCAACTGATGCCGGGCAAGGCGACGGTGCCGGTGAGCCGCTACATGCAGGCGTTTGACGCGGCGGTGCGGGTATTCGGGCGCGGCCAGGTGAGCACCTATATTCTCGCGGGCCTGGGCGACCCACCGCAGCGCATTCTGGACACCGCGCGCCAGCTCGTGGAAATCGGCGTCTATCCCTTCGTCGTGCCGTTCGTGCCGATCTCGGGAACACCCCTCGAAGATCATGCGCCACCCACGCCCGAATTCATGCGTTCGATCCTCGCGCCGCTTGGTGCGATGGTGCGCGAAGCCGGTCTGCGCGCGACCGATATCAAGGCCGGTTGCGGCAAATGTGGCGCGTGTTCGTCCTTGCAGGCGTTCGAAAAGGTGGCGGCATGATGACCGGCGATACGCAGGACATCGTGGTGCGCTGGGCGCACGAGGCATGGGAGATCGAAGGTGCATTGGCGTTGCGGCGCAAGGTGTTCTGCGACGAGCAGGGCATTTTCGAGCACGACGATCGCGACGCCATCGACACGCATGCGCAATTGCTTGTTGCCGTCTGTGCGGAGAACGTGGTCGGCACCGTGCGCATCCATCGTCGCGATGCAGAAGATCATGGCGGCACCTGGTACGGCTCGCGGCTCGCTGTGAGCGCAGCGTACCGGCGGCATGGTGGGATCGGCGCGACGTTGATCCGCCTGGCGGTGAGCAGCGCGCACGCGCTGGGTTGCCAGGTGTTTCTCGCTCACGTACAGGCACAGAACGCGCCGCTGTTTCAACGGCTTCATTGGCGCACGCTCGAAGAGACGACGGTGTTCGGGCGGGCGCATCATCTGATGCAGGCGGATCTCGAACACTACCCGCCATGCGCGACGCCGTACCAGGGTTTCGTGGTCGACGCGCAGCGGAGGGCCGCATGACGCTTGATGAAATCGTGGCGAGCGTGCGTGCAAGCCGCGGCGTGGCGCACAAGACCGACATCGCGCCTTTGCTCGCGGCGCTTTCGCGTGACGACCCCACGCGCAGCGACGAAGCAGCGGTCATGGGCGCGGGCGACGATTGCGCCGCGCTGCCCGATGGCGACGGCTGGTTGCTGTTTGCAGCCGAGGGCATGGTGAGCGACCTGATCGAAGCGATGCCCTGGTTCGCGGGGTATTGCTCGGTGCTCGTGAACGTGAGCGATGTGTGCGCGATGGGAGGCCGCCCGCTCGCAGTCGTCGACGTCATCTGGAGCAAGGGCCTCGCGCCCGCCGCGCCGGTGCTGGAAGGCATGGCGGCTGCGGCGCGGCAACTCGGCGTACCGATTGTCGGCGGCCATAGCAATGCGCGCAGCGAGCGTACGCAGCTTGCGGTGGCTATCCTGGGCCGCGCCAAACGGCTGCTCTCCAGCTTCGCGGCGCGCCCCGGCGACCGGCTGATGATGGCCGTCGATCTGCGCGGCGCGTTCGTCGAACCCTATCCGTACTGGAACGCCGCCACCGAAGCGCCGGCTGAGCGTATTCGCGGCGATCTTGCTCTGCTGGCCCAGATCGCCGAGGAAGGGTTGTGCGAGTCCGCGAAGGACATCAGCATGGCCGGCATCGCGGGCACGGCGATGATGCTCGCGGAATGCTCGCGAGTGGGCGTGCGTATCGATCTCGAACGCGTGCCGCGTCCCGCTGACGTGGACCTGTCGCGCTGGATGCAGATCTTTCCGAGCTTCGGCTATCTGCTGAGCGTAGCGCCGCGCAACGTGGATGCGGTGCGCGCGCGCTTCGAAGTCCGGGGCATTGCATGCGACGAAATCGGTGAGATTCACGCGGAGCCGACCATCGACTTGAGCTTGAGCGGGGAGATTCGCACGGCCTGGCGGCTCGACGAGCAAGCGTTCATCGTGCCCGCGGATCGGCGGTCCACACGCGCGCTCGACGTGTCATCAACTTGAATTCATCAGGAGAACGATATGCCTGTCACGCATTTCGTCGTGCGCTGGCCGGACGGCGAGGAAGAGCGCTGCTATTCGCCTTCGTCGATTGTGCGCGAGTATCTGCGTCCCGGCGACTATCCGCTGGACGTCTTTCTCGATCGTACGCGCGATGCCCTGGCTGCTGCTTCGGAGCGTGTGCGTGAGAAGTTCGGTTATGCGTGCTCGTCGGCGCTCGATCAATGGGCGGCGATTGAGCGCCGCGCCGAGCCATTTCGGGCTAAAGGTGCGCAGGACGAGCAGGACGCACGAGTCACAGTCGTGCGTGTCGATTGAAATTCACAAGGAGAATCGCATGTCTGCTGGTCTGCATGAGGGTGCGCGCCAGGCGCAATCGTCCCGGTTGCCCGCCACCGATGAGCATTTCAGCGTCGTCATTGTAGGCGGGGGGCAAGCCGGGCTGTCGATGAGTTATTGCCTCAAACAGCGCGGCATCGACCACGTCGTGCTGGAAAAGCACACGGTGACGCATACCTGGCGTGAGCAGCGCTGGGACGCGTTTTGCCTCGTCACACCGAACTGGCAATGCGCGCTGCCCGATTACCCGTATCGCGGCGACGATCCGCACGGCTTTATGAAGAAGGACGAAATCATCGCGTGGCTGGACGGGTTTGTGCGCCACGTCGATGCCCCCGTGCGCGAGGGCGTGGCGGTCACGCGTCTGGCGCGGCATCCGCAGGGCGGCTTCGTGGTGCAGACGAACCAGGGGACGTTGAGCGCCGATCAGGTGGTGGTTGCTTCAGGCGGCTATCACACGCCCATCGTGCCGCGCATGGCCGAGCGCCTGCCCGCGTCCATCGCGCAGATACAGTCGTCCGAATATCGCAATGCTGCGGCTCTACCCGAAGGCGCGGTGCTGGTGGTGGGCTCGGGGCAGTCGGGAGCGCAGATCGCAGAGGATCTGCATCTGGCGGGCCGGAAGGTGATGCTCGCGGTGGGTGAAGCGCCGCGTTGCGCGCGCTTTTATCGTGGCCGCGATGTGGTCGACTGGCTCGCGGAGATGAAGTACTACGATATGCCGGTGGAGGAGCATCCCTTGCGCGAGGGCGTGCGCGACAACACCAACCACTATGTCACGGGCCGCGACGGCGGGCGCGATATCGATCTGCGCCGCTTTGCGTGCGAGGGGATGGAACTCTACGGTGCGCTTGAGGATTTCGTGGATGGTGCGCTGCGCTTCAAACCGAATCTGCGCGCCAACCTCGATAGCGCCGACGACACTTATAACCGGATCAACGCGTCAATCGACAAATTCATCGCGCAGAAGGGAATCGAAGCGCCTGCAGGGCAGGCGTATCAGCCGGTGTGGACGCCGCCGCATGAGCGCACTGCGCTCGATCTCGCTTCCAGCGGCATCGGCAGCATCCTATGGTGTATCGGCTTTCATCCCGACTTCAGCTGGATCGATCTGCCGATCTTCAATGGACGCGGCTATCCGGGGCACAAGCGCGGCGTCACCACGCAGGAAAACCTCTATTTTCTGGGCTTGCCGTGGCTGCACACCTGGGGATCGGGCCGTTTCTCGGGTGTTGCGCGCGACGCCGCCTATCTGGCCGATCGTATCGTTGCTAGCGCAACGGTCGATGCGCCCGCAGCGTGATTTGCTTATCCCACGCGAATCAGCAAGGTCATCACTACCGAAAGCGAAACGATCGCGCCCAGGGTCGAAAACAGGATCACGCGTGAAGTGATGCTTGCCTCGCGCCGGTAATACTCAGCCAACATGAACGGGCCCGTACCGGTCGGCAGCGCGGCGAGCAGGATCGTCACGTTGACGAGCGTGGTCGGCAGCGAGAATACGCGCGTTGCGAACCACCAGGCGATCAGCGGCTGCGCGATCAGCTTGATGAGCGTGAGCAATACCGCGTCGCGCAGCACCGCGCCGCCCACCTGTTCCTCAACCGGCTTTTTCTTCGCGAGAAACAGGCCAAGGCTCACCAGCGCGCACGGGCTTGCCGCGCCGCCCAGCAGCTTGAGGAAGGTCTCCACGCTTTCCGGCACCGTGATGTGCGCCGCCGAGGCCAGCGCGCCGACGATGGGCGCCACGATCAGCGGATTGCGTGCGAGCGCGAGTAGCACCTTGCCCGCGAGCTTGTGGGGCGCGCGTTCGACCTGCAGGCCGACCTCGATCAGCACGATCGCCACCGCGAAAAGCACACAGGCGACGAGGATGGTGGCGATGGTCGTCGGCGTGAGCGAGGACTGGCCGAACAGCAGCAGGCACAGCGGAAAGCCGATGTAACCGGTGTTGGGATACGAGGCGGCAATCGCATCAATGCTGGCGTCGGCGAGCTTGCGACGCGCCAGCAGACGGCCCGCGAGCGTCACCAGGAACGGCGCGGCGCTCGCAATCGAAAACACGGCGATAAAGCCCGGCTGGTCGAGCTGCTGCCAAGTCGAGTGCGACATGATGTTGAACAGCAGCGCGGGCAGGCCAAGCCAGACGACGAACTTGTTGAGTTCGGACGCGGCCGTCGGCCCCAGCACACCGCGCTTCGCACATACGAAGCCAGCCAGGATGAGCCCAAAAATGGGCAGAAGGATCGAGAACGTGGAAAGCATGGTAACGGGGCTGAATCGGAACCGCGCACTATAACGAAGGCGATCGATACAATCCAATGCTATTATCGGCGAGGAACAATACTTTTTTTGCATTGATTCATTTCGCCTCACCATGCTCGATATCAAGCCGTTGCGCTACTTCGTCGTGCTCGCGGAAACGCGGCATTTCGGTAAGGCCGCGCAGGCGCTGCATCTCTCGCAGCCACCTTTGAGCCGCCAGATCGCGGCGCTCGAAGAGTCGCTTGGCGTGCGCCTGTTCGAGCGCAGTTCGCGTCATGTGGAACTCACCGCCGCGGGCCGCCAGTTCTACGCCGACGCCAAGGCGCTGCTCGCTTCCACCAGCGCCGCTGCGCGTAACGCCGTGGCGGCGGGGCATGGCAGCATCGGCAAGCTCACGCTTGGGTTCACGATGTGCGCCGCATATGGCGTGGTGCCGCGCTTCGTCACCGCGTTCGGCAACGCGTTTCCCGAGGTGACGCTGTCACTGCGCGAAGTCGTTTCCGAGGATCTCGCCCCGCGAGTGCGCGCCGGAGAAATGGATGCGGCTATCCTGATCCCCGGCGCGGCGGAACTGGGCCTTGAACGCCGCACCGTGATTTCGGAGCCGCTGTGCGTCGCGCTGCATCGCAGCCACCCGCTCGCTCGCGCGCGCCGCATCGCCGTCAAGCGTCTGGCCGAGGAAGCCTTTGTCGTGGCGATTCCCGATGTCGCGCCGGCGCTGCGCAATGCCATCGTCGATCACTGCCTGGCTGCGGGCTTTTTCCCTTCGATCCGCTTTGAAGTGCAGCTTCAGCAAACGATCCTGAGTCTCGTCAACGAAGGCGCGGGCATTGCGCTCGTGCCGCTTTCGATGACGAAGGCGGCGTTCGACCAGGTGGTGTTCCGTCCGCTGGTGGACGCACCGCATATCGATCAGGTGCTGGTCTGGCGCGCAGGCAATCCGAATCCCTGCTTACGCCATTTTCTCGATCTGACGCTGAGCGCAGCGTAGTGCGTGGCGGCTAGGCCGCTGCGCGGGTTGCGCGGCGGATCACTTGCGGCGGCTGTCCGAATGCGCGCAAAAACGCGCGCCGCATACGGTCGGGATCGCCAAAGCCTACATCGCGCGCGATGGTCTCCATCGTGTGCCGCCCCGACTCCAGCATGATTCGCGCCGATTCCGTTCGCAGATGCTCGATGGCCTTGGCGGGCGTATGTCCGGTTTCCTCGTGAAAGGCGCGGCTGAATTGTCGCGGACTCAGATTCGCGGCATTCGCCAGGTCTTCGACAGAAAGACTCGTATGCAGATGTTGCTTCGCGTAGGTGAGCGCCTTCTGGATGCGATCCGAGCGAGGCAATATGTCAAGGAGTGCAGAGTGTTGTGTCTGACCGCCGGTGCGACGGTGGTAGACCACCAGCTTTTTGGCGACGAGCCGCGCAAGATCGGTGCTCACGTCCTGCTCCACGAAGGCTAGCGCCAGATCGATGCAGGCGGTTGCGCCTGCCGAGGTCCAGATCGCGCCGTCGTTGACGAAGATGCGATCCTCTTCGACATGCACTTCCGGGTAGTCCTTGCGCAGCTTCGATGCGAAGAACCAGTGCGTGGTTGCGCGCCTGCCATCCAGCAGACCTGCCTGCGCCAGATAGAACGCGCCCGTGCAGGTCGAGCACACCCGTCGCGAGCGCGTCGAGACGACTTGCAGGAATTCCACCAATGCCGGTGCGGGCACAAGCGCGTCGTTGTCGCCAACGATGATGACCGTGTCGAACCCTTCTTCCTGAAGGGTCGCGGTATTCACTTCGACGCCCGATGAAGAAGCGATCAGCCCGCCCGGTTCCGAGAGCAGCACGACTTCGTACAGCGGCGAACCATGACTGATATTGGCGAATTCGAATACCGAAACGACACCCAGATTGATCAGTGAAAAGCCCGGATAAAGTACGACGCCGATTCGCTGCATGCTGGCCCTCGATGGCTTAAAAGGACGGAAGTTCGACTCTCTGGAGTATGATTGTACGCCTAAAATTTGTCCCGTGCCCGGCGATCACGCCGGCTTTCTACGGAGATGAATATGAACAATGCAGTCACGCTGGGAACCGCCCTGATTACCGGGGCATCGTCGGGAATCGGCGCAATTTACGCGGACCGTCTTGCGCGTCGCGGCTACGATCTGGTGCTGGTCGCGCGTCACGAGGCGCGCCTCAATGAAGTGGCCACGCGTGTGCGTGAGCAAACCGGCCGCGAAGTGAAAACCGTGGTCGCCGATCTGCTGAACGCGGCTGATCTGCATCGCGTCGAGGCGCTGATCCGCAATGACGCCGGGCTGACGATGCTCGTGAACAACGCGGGCGTGGGCAGTGCGGCGCCGCTGCTTCAGGCCGATGTCGATGCGATGGAAGCGATGATCGATCTGAACGTGACGGCGCTCACGCGCCTGACTTACGCGATCGCGCCTGCATTCGTGGCGCGCGGTGCGGGCACGATCATCAATATCTCGTCGGGCGTGGCGATCGCACCGGAGTTTTTGAACGGCGTCTATGGCGCAACCAAGGCTTACGTGCTGGCGCTAAGCCAATCGCTAAAACATGAACTCGGCGACAAGGGCGTGCGCATTCAGGCTGTCTTGCCAGGCGCGACGCGTACGGAATTCTGGGACGTTGCCGGTGCGCCGGTCGACAATTTTCCGGCGGAAATGGTCATGAGCGTGGAGGATCTGGTCGACGCCGCGCTGGCCGGGCTGGATCAGGGCGAATTCGCGACGGTGCCGTCGCTGCCCACCGTCGATGGCTGGAACGCCTTCGAAGCGGCGCGCGGCGCGCTCGTGCCGCAGCTTTCGCTGAGCAAGCCCGGCGCGCGCTACAACGTCAATTGATCGCGCGATAGACGCGAGCCAGGTAACGAACTCCGATGCCCCGGGCGTTGAAACGCCCGGGGCATCGGCTTTTTCGGGCTAGCCGATCATTTGCTGTGTAGATACACACCATGCGGCGCAAGTCGTTCGCCGAAACGCGCGATGGTCTAGGCCGCGGAGGCTTGTGACTTTTTGGTGGGAAAGAGGGCGATCAACTCGGCTGACACGGAGTTGAGTATCTGGCGGGAAAGCTTGGGGTCCGCTACGGCGCGTGACAGACCGAGTGCGCCAACGTAAGCGCTATAGATCAGCATCGCCTTGGCGCGCCGGTTGCCTTCCGTGCCTTCGGGCATCTGGCTTTCGAGCAGGGCGAGACTGCTTTCCAGTCGCTCGGTATAGACCTCGCGTGCGCCTTCCGTGCTGCGCGCCGTGTCGTTGAGCAGAGCCGAGAGCGGACAACCGCCCGTGACATTGTCCCGGTGCTCTTCCGACAGATACGTCTGGATGCTCTTCTTCAAATTGGGCTGCGCGGTCAGGGCCGATTGATCCATTTCTTCGCACGCGGCCGCAATCGCCTCGACCACGAGATCGTCGCGCGAAGCAAAATGCTTGTAGAAACCGCCGACGGTCATGCCGGCTTCTTTCATGATGTCGGCGACGCTGATGCCTTCCAGACCGAGCTCACGAAAGCGTCGCGCCGCCACATCGACAATACGCTGATGCGATTCAGCTTTTTCTGCTTGGGAATATCCCATGTTGCCCTCCTGGCCAAAGATCGCTGAGGAGAGCCATGATAATCCACATGGCGGCTCCCCGCAGGTCCTTTGGCGTCGAGTGCGTCCGGACAGCGGCCGCGAGCGGTGAGGGCGATCGGCGGCGTTTGCGTCAGGCGGCCTTGGGGCGAGTTTTGCGCGGGTTCCCGACCGGCTGGAATGCATCGAGCAGCACGGCAACGCGCTTGCGCGTGAAGGCGGGATCGAGCGGCTGATTGTCGAACAGCATCCGGTACATGACGGGCGCAATCACGGTGTCCAGCACCTCGTGCATCGCCGGAACGGCCTCGCCGCGCGACTGTGCGCGCCCGAAGATCAACTGTACCTGCGCGCGCACGATATCCGCGCACTGGCACGCCGGCCCGCTGCCGTCGCTTTCCATGGCGGCAAGCACGTCGCGGATCATGGCGCGGCCCGGCGACGACGTCATCTCCTCCTGATAGCTTTGCGCCCACGCTTCCAGATCGCTTTTGAGCGATCCCGTGTCGGCGGGCATGCTGTCGGGATAGAACCGCTCGACCGCCACATCGGCGAGCAGGGTCGGCAGGTCGCCCCAACGCCGATAGATCGTCGAGGGCGTGACCTCCGCACGTGCGGCGATCATCGCGACGGTGATGTCCTCGCGGGACATTTCCGCGAGGAGCGATTTCACCGCGTTATGAACGGACTCCTGAACCCGCGCGCTACGCCCGCCGGGCCGCAGGCCTTCACGTATCACCATTGCTTGCACTCCTGCTCTTCGACGCAAATGTGGTCATCGTAATCAGTATGCCACTAAAGCTAAAAAGTTGCATTAACGAATCATCTGGGTCAGAATTCGCTAACGCAATTTTTTTGCATTAACAGCCGGAGAGCCAGATGTCCGCCGAACAGATCACCCAACCCACAGGATCGCGCATGTGGGGCGCACTGACGCTTTACGCGTTGACCGTCGCAACGTTCTTTGGCGCGTCCAGCGCGCCCACGCCGCTTTACCGGCTCTATCAGGAAGCGTGGGGCTTCTCGCCAGCCATGCTCACGTTGGTCTTCGCCAGTTACGCGTTCAGCCTGCTTGCGGCGCTGCTGACGACGGGCTCCTTGTCGGATCACATCGGCAGGCGGCCGGTGATCGTCGGCAGCATTGTGCTGGAGATGGCCGCGATGCTCGTCTTCGTCGAATCGCGCAACGTCTCCATGCTGATCGGGGCGCGGCTCGTGCAGGGCTTTGCGACGGGGGCGGCAACCAGCGCCCTGGGCGCGGCCATCCTCGATGAAAGCCGCGCGTCTGGCCCGTTGATCAACGCATTGGCCTCCTTGTTGGGCATGGGATGCGGCGCACTGGGCGCGAGCATGCTGGTCGCTTATGCGCCGCTGCCCAGGGAACTGATCTTTATTGTGCTGGGCGCAATCCTGTTGCTCGAAGCGGGCTTTACGGTCGCGCTGCCGGAAACGGTCAGCCGTGTTCCGGGTGCGATCGCCGCGCTAGTTCCGCGCGTGACGATTCCACGGGCGGCGCGTGGCGCAATGCTGCGCGTCGCGCCGGTCAATATCGCCGTCTGGGCGCTGGGAGGCTTTTATCTGTCGCTCGGTCCGTCACTCGCCCGTGCGGTGACTGGAGCAGGTGACGCAACGATTGGCGGGTGGGTGGTTTTCGCGTTGACCACGGGCGGTTTCGCCGCCATTCTGGCCTTGCGCAAGGTAAGCACTGTGCACGTGTTGCGATACGGCGCGACGGCCCTGGCGGTGGGATTGCTCATTACGCTGGCTGGCGTGCATGTGCAAAACGCAACCGTGTTTTTCGCGGGAACGGCCGTTGCCGGGACGGGATTTGGCGCTGCATTTCAAGGGGCGTTACGTTCCGTGATGCCGCTCGCACAGGCGCACGAACGCGCGGGACTCATGGCCGCCTTCTATATCCTGAGCTACCTCGCTTTCAGCATACCGGCGATTCTGGCCGGAACGCTGGCTCATATTGTCGGCCTTCGCACCACCACCGATGCGTATGGCGCAGTACTGGTCGCGCTCTCATTGACGACACTGCTCGCCAGTGGCACGAGCCGAAACGTCGGGCTAACTGAAGAAGGGAAGTAGGCTATTGACGAGGCGCGCAGGCGCTCAGGCGCCCAATTGCCCCGCAGGGCGAGAGCGCCTGGCGCTTACACCAAAGCGTCCTCTACGAGATTCACGATGGGCTCCTTCCATTGCTCCATTTTCTCGAACGTGCGATCCGAGCAGGTCTGGTTAAGTGAAGTCACGCCGCACATCAGCGGGCAATGATCGAATGTGGTGACGACCCAATCCACGAACGCGCGTACCTTGGGCGAAAGATGGCGGCTCTGCGGATAGACAACCGATATGGGCATTGGCAGAGGCTTCCATTCGGGCAGAACTTCAATCAATTGCCCGGCCTTCAGTTGCGCCAGGATCATGAAGCGCGGCGCCTGCATCAGCCCCAGGCCTTTCAGGCCGCACATGACGTAAGACTCGGCTTCGTTCACTGAAATCGCACCTTTCACCGGGACCTGCATTTCGCGGCCGCCGACCATGAAGGTCCAGTCCAGAATCCGGCCCGAGCGCGTCGAAAAATAGTTGATGCCGAGATGAGTCTTGAGGTCGTCGAGCGAGTGCGGAACACCATGCTTTGCAAGGTAGGAAGGCGACGCAACGGTCATGCAATCGAACAGGCCAATCCGCCTCGCGACAAGCGCGGGATTGTTCAGATCGCCTACGCGCACGGCGCAGTCAGCCTCCTTTTCCAGGCTATCCGCATGCCGGTCTGTCAAACCCAACTGAAGATCGATCTCGGGGAATTGCGTATGGAAGTCGCGTAGCCGGGGCAAGATGATCTGACGGGCGACGGCGCCCTGCATGCTGATGCGCAGTTTGCCACGCGGCCGCTTTTCCACCTTTTGAAACGCGGCTTCGGTGTCCTCCACGTCGGCGAGAATTCTGAGGCAGTGCTCATAATAGGCCGCGCCATCCGTCGTCAGGGAGAGACTGCGCGTCGTGCGATTCAGGAGCCGCGTACCCAGATGATCTTCCAGACTCTGGATCATCGTGGTGACCGTCGGCCGATTCATCCCGAGCGATGTGGCAGCGCGCGTAAAGCTGCTGAAATCGACGATGCGGGTGAATACCTGCATGGCTTGAATACGGTCCACGATGCTCCCTCCAATCAATCTGGCGCTCAAACGGCGCAATGCTCGCGTTGTGCGCAGGTCTTGCCGACAACCGCTGATTCATGGCACGGGATCTGGATTGCCGGTTTGCCGATCAAGGTTTCGATTTCCTCCTCGGCGCAGCGGATCAATGCAAACGACGATTCAAGCACTGTCTTTCCGTTTTCCGTAAGCCGAAATAACGCGCGTCGTTTGTTCAACGGATCGAGCATGGTTTGAACCAGCTCTGTTTTTATCAGCGGCTGCAGCGTGCGTTGCAATGACGAGCGTTCGACGATGAGTTTGTCCGCCAGATCCTGCAAAGAGATAGCAGCAGCCTGGGCAATCTGCTCAAGAATTCCGTGCTGGCTGGCGGTAAGCGGCACCTTGGCCAGGTGCCGGTTGTACACACGCGTTGCATAACGCGCCGCGCGCATGACCTGCAGACCATATCGGTCATGATCCATTGTGTTCTCCCACCGGGACCGTCGCCGGTGTTGCAAAGCCGGCTAGCGCGGGTGAGTGTGATCTGCGAGACAGTTCTCGTTGAAAACGCGCTCGGTGGATGCGGGGTATTTCGCGAGCTTGTCGGCAGGGCGGCGCGGACGCGCTACCAGTTCGCCGCCGCAGTTCGGACAGATTCCCTTGAGTACCGTGTCTGTGCAATCGCTGCAGAACGTGCATTCGAAGGTACAGATACGCGCGTCCGCTGAGTCCGGCGGCAGATCCTTGTTGCAGCACTCACATCCAGGTCGAAGTTGCAGCATAGTCTGGTTTCCTTATCATTTTTACATCGGCAATTGAAGCAGTTGACCTGACTTCACTTCGTGGGCAAACCCGCGAAAAGCGCCTGGATCTCCGAATACGGCATTGCCTTGTCGTAGAGGCCGTCCGACTTGCCGTCGTGGAGAAAAGCCTGCATCTGTTCCTTCGCCGTCTGTAGCACGATCTGCGAGATCGCACCGCCGGCGCTCAGCCTCCGTACGCCGAGCTGACCGAGAGTTGTCGCGTCTGGCAAGCCAGGCAGCGCCATCACGTTCAGGGGCAGCGTAATCGCGCTCACAACCGCTGCGATATCCGCAGGTTTGGCGAGTGCGGGCAGGAACAGGCCGTCTGCACCGGCGGCTGCATAGAGGTCGCCGCGCGCGATGGCTTCGTCCGGTTGCTTCGGTTTGTCGACCAGATTCGCGAGGAACACGTCGCTACGCGCGTTGATAAAGAGATCTGCACCGGCCTTTGCAACGGCTTCGCGGATCGCGCGAATTTTGGCGGCCAGCAGGGAGGGCGCATCGCGGCCGTCTTCGATATTGATGCCCGCCACGCCAAGCTCGACGAGTTGCATGACGTTGCTAGCGACCACCTGCGGGTCATCGGAGTAGCCGTTTTCGATGTCCACGGATAGCGGCACTTTCAGCACACGAACGATACGCCGAACAGAGGCCGCCACTTCGTCGAAGGGCAATTCGCGGCCGTCCTGATAGCCCAATGCCCACGCAAAGCCCGCACTGGTCGTCGCGATGGCACGCGCTCCCTGCGCTTCGGCAAGCCGTGCGCTGCCCGCGTCCCAGACGTTGGGCAGACGCAGCGGCGTCGAGTTATCGTGCAACTGGCGGAACGGTTTTGCAATGGACATGGTGCCTTCCTGGTTTCAATGAATGGGATGAGCGGCGATAGCCGCGGCGAAACACTGACTTTCGCCATGAAGTTTCTTGATGAAACTATAAGGAATGCCGTCGTGGTGAGCTACATGCGAAACCGGAGAACTGTTCCCCACAAACTGGGGAGCTCACGAAAACCAATGCGATGCCAGGACAGGTTTTTCATCATACAAAATGTAGAGTATGTCAATAATCTAGTATTTTCCCTGGACGCTGCGCATGTTCAGGCGAGGCGGTGTATCGTTAATCGAAGCAGGCCACTCATGGAGGTCAGACATGCGCAGAAACGCCGAGCTACTCAGAGCGATTCTTTCGTTTATGCAGGACGATGAGAAACCGACCCAGTGCTGCAAGGATATCGAAACCGGCGTAGGGCAAAAGGAAGGGCATAGCTGGCCGGAAGTGAGGCTGCATCTCGCGCTGCTCAAGGATATGGGTCTCGTGACCGAGTGCACGACTGCCGCGGAATATCGGCTTACCAGCGCGGGTTACGATGTGGTGGAGAGTGAAAACCCGATCGAACAAATGCGTGCGTGGACGAAAATGGGTAGCAGTCCGAACACGCCGATGACGCCGTCTTTTTCCACGTCGCGCCATCCGCTGCCGCCGGCCATTCATAGTCAACGTTTTACCTGATCAGTTCGTGACTGGCGCATTGAAGCCGATGCGCCAGTCACGATGCCGATATCGCGTCAGCCCTTTGACGCTGCAGTTTGCGCGGCCTGTTGCACTGCCTGTTGCACTGCCGGCTGCGGCGCATCCCACCCGCCGCCGAGCGCGCGGAACGTCCGCACCGCGGCTCTGGCAGCATCCGCTTTGGTTGCGTCCAGATCATCGCGTGCAACCAGAAGCTGCCGGTCTGCGTCCAGCACATCCGTCAACGTGATGGAACCGGCACGATACGCTTTCTCCGAAAGATCGCGTGCCCTGGTCAAGGCGGTGACTTCCTGCTGGATCTCCTGAGCGCGAATTTCCGATTGCGAGAGCGCCATGAAGGCGTTTTCGACGTCTTCGGTCGCCTTGAGCGCGGCCTCCTTGTATTGCGCCAGCGCTTCGGCATTGGCGCCGCGCGCCTGCTTCACTTCGGCGTCCACCTTGCCGAAATCGAACAGCCGCCACTGGAGCGCGCCCGTTCCGATCGGCTCGAAGGACTTTGCGCTGAACAGGTGATTGGTCGAAATGCTGTCGAAGCCCAATGCGCCGGACAGCGAGATCTTCGGATAGTAATCGGCAATGGCCACGCCGATGTTCTCGTTGGTGGCCGCCAGATGACGCTCCGCCGCAATGATGTCGGGGCGGCGACGCAGCACGTCGACGGGTTGATCGCCTGTGCCAATGGCGGGCACTTCGGGGATGATGGCGGCGTTGGTGTTGAGTTCCGCCGCATAGGTCCCGGGTTGCGCGCCCATCAGAACGTCGAGCCGATTCAATTGCGCTTCCAGCGCAATGCGCAGCGCGGGCAGGCTGGCGCGCGCCTGACGCAGCAGCGCCTCGGCCTGGGCGACTTCGCGTTCGTCGGCCGCGCCCGCCTGCTTGCGGGCCTGAACGAGCGTGAGCAGATGCGCGTCGGTGTCGATCTGGTCCTGCGTGACCGCCACTTGTGCCTGCAAGCCTCGCACCTGCAGATAGGCGTCAGCCGCGTCCGCGGCTACCGTGATGCGCGTGCCGAGCTGGCCAGCCTCCGCCGCCTGCTCTTCGTCGAGGGCCGAGGTGTGGGCGCGTCGCAGTCCGCCTGCAAGATCGATTTCCCAGCTGGCCGTTGCGCCCACAACGTATTGCTTCTGGTCGCGGCTGTAGTTGGGAAAGGCGCTCGCGAGCGTGCCAAGCGGGCTGGTCGTGCTCTGATGTTCGGCCGTTGCGGAGCCGCCCGCATCGACGGTCGGCAGCAGTTGTGCGCCTGCGGCTTGCGCCGCCGCGCGCGCCTGACTGACCCGCGCAATCGCAGCCTGGAGGCTGAGGTTCTGGTCGAGCGCGCGTTGTACGACCTTTTCCAGCATCGGATCGTTGAAGCCCGTCCACCAGTTGTCCAGCTTCGGCGCGGGAAGCGTCGTCTGCCGGTTGGCCACCGCTTCGGTGTTATGAAACGGCGCCATGTCGGTTTTGGGCGCAACGTAGTTCGGACCGACGGCGCATCCCACGAGACCAGCGCTCACGATCAGACTGCCGATGATCGCTTTTGCGGTTTTTGCCATGAACTGACTCATTTTGCTTCTCCACTGCTGAGCTTGCGGGGCAGCGCAGGTGCACGCTTGACGCCGAGCTTGCGAACAAAGGCATAAAACGCCGGGGTGAAGGCGAGGCCGAAGATCGTCACGCCGAGCATCCCGAAGAACACCGTGGTGCCCAGCGACTGACGCATTTCCGAACCCGCACCGCTGGCAATCGCAAGTGGCGCGACCCCGGCAATAAACGCCAGCGAGGTCATCAGGATCGGGCGCAGACGAACATGCGCTGCATGAGTGGCGGCGTCTTCCGCGCCCACACCGTCTTCGTCCTGACGTTGTTTCGCGAATTCCACGATCAGGATCGCGTTTTTCGCCGCCAGTCCAACCAGCACGACGAAGCCGATCTGCGCCAGGATGTCGATAGGCATGCCACGCATATTCAGACCGATTGCCGCTGCAAACAGACACATCGGCACGATCAGCACGATCGCCAGCGGCGTTTTCCAGCTTTCATACTGGGCCGCAAGCACGAGGAACACGAACAGCGCCGATGCCGCAAAGATCACGAGCGGCGACATCTTTTGCTCTTCCTGCTGGTGCGCGAGATCGGTCCATTCATACGAGACGCCGTTCGGAAGGACCTCGTTGGCCAGTTGCTCCATGCGTTTCATTGCGTCGCCCGACGACTCGCCCGGCGCTGCCGCGCCCATGATTTCCGCTGCGGGATAGAGGTTGTAACGCGGTACGCGGTATGGCGTGGTGTTGTCCTTGAACGTCGCCACCGTACCGATGGGCACCATCTCGCCCGACGCATTGCGCACTTTCAAGCGGCCCAGATCCTCTGGAGTCCTGCGGAATGCTTCATCGCCCTGAACGCGGACCTGATAGGTGCGGCCCAGATAGTTAAAGTCATTCACATACTGCGAACCGAGGTAAAGCTCCATCGTCGAAAACACATCAGTCGGCGTGAGCCCGACTTTTTCTGCCTTCAGGCGATCGACATCGGCATAGACGGACGGTGCGCCGGCGTTATAAAGCGTGAATACACCGCCAAAAGCCTTGTCCTTGTTCGCCGCCGCCACCAGCGAATTGGCTGCGGCTGCGAGCGCCTGCGGGCCAACCCCAGCGCGGTCTTCCAGCATCATCTTGAAGCCGCCCGCCGCGCCCAACCCCTGAACCGGCGGCGGATTCACGACGATCACAACGGCGTCCTTGACGCCTGCCAGACGTTGGCGCAGCGTCACCAGCATGGTTGCGGCGTTTACACCGGGGATGTGCTCGCCGTACAGCGACGGCAGGCCGGTAAAGATCGTGCCCACGTTTGGCGCAATCGTGCCAGTGGTCACGTCGAAGCCGGTCACCGGCGATGTGTGGTCGATGCCGCGGGTCTTGAGCGCGATATCGTTCACTTCGCGCACGACCTTGTCCGTGCGTTCTAGGCTGGAACCCGGCGGCAGCAGCACGATGATGGCCTGATAACCGATGTCCTGCTCGGGAATAAAGCCGGTAGGCATTCTGGCCATCTGAATGCCGGTTGCTGCGATCAGACCGGCGTAGACAATGAGCATGACCGTGGTGGCGCGAACGAAGCGTCCCGTGATCTTGCCGTAGCGTCCCGAAAGCCATTCGAACGATGCATTGAAGCGGCCAAAGACAGCATGATGTGCTCGGCCAAGCGCCGTCGAACCGCCGTGGGTCTTTTCCATGTTGTGCGGCTTGAGCAGCACTGCGCACAAGGCCGGGCTCAGCGTGAGCGAGACGAAGCACGAGATGACCGTGGAAGCCGCAATGGTGATGGCAAACTGCTTGAAAAACAGGCCTGAAATGCCGGACATCAGCGCAGCGGGGCCAAACACCGCGCAAAGCGTGAGTGCAATGGCGATAAGCGCCGTCGACACCTCGTTCATGGTTTGATGCGCGGCCTCGCGCGGCGTCATGCCGAGCGCCATATTCCGCTCGACGTTTTCGACCACGACGATGGCGTCGTCCACCACGATACCGACTGCGAGCACAATCCCGAACAACGACAGATTATTGATCGATGCGCCGAAGAGCGAAAGAATCGTGAACGTCCCCAGCAGCGAAACCGGGATCGCCACCACGGGAATAATCGTCGCGCGCCAGTTTTGCAGGAACAGATACACCACGCCCACCACCAGCAGAATCGCAATCGCAATAGTCTTGATCACTTCTTCGATCGACTGGCCGACAAACGTGGTCGGGTCATAGATCTTCATGTAGTCGACGCCCGGAGGAAACTGCTTTTTCAGCTCCGCCATCTTGTCCCACACGGCGTGTTCGACCTGCACCACGTTTGCATCGGGTGTGGCGACGACGAACCACGGCGCCGCTGCTGCGCGGTCGGCATAGGCCTTCGAACCATAATCGACCGAACCAAGTTCGACGTGGCCGATGTCGCGAATGCGCGTGACGCGGCCGTCTGCGTCGGATTTCACCACCACGTCGCCGAACTGCTCGGGCGTGGTCAGGCGGCCCAGCGCTTCAACATTGATCTGGTATGCGCCATTGCTCGTGATCGGCGGCTGATTGAGCACGCCCGCCGAAACCGGCGCATTTTGCGCGCGCAGGACGCCCAGCACGTCGCTTGCGCTGATGTTATAAGCCGCAGCTTTGTCCGGATCGATCCAGATACGCATCGCGTACTGACGCTCACCGAACAACTGGAAGTCCGACACACCTGGCAAACGCGCGATCTGGTCGCGTATCTTCAGCATGTAATTGGACAGATATTCGGGGCTGCGCGAGCCGTCCGGCGAATAGACGTGTACGCCCAGCAGCAGCGCATCGATAGTCTTCTTCACCTGCACGCCTTGCAACTGAACGTCGGGCGGCAGGCGCGTGAGCGTATCTTCTACGCGATTGCGCGTGAGCATCAGCGCAACGTTTGGATCGGTGCCCACCTTGAAGATCACCGTGATCTTCAACTGTCCGTTGCCGGTGGACTGGCTCGAAATATAGTCCATGTTTTCGACGCCGTTGACGGCCTGCTCCAGCGGCGTGGCCACCGTGCGGGCGATCGTGTCAGCCGAAGCGCCGGGATACGACGTGGTGATCTGAACGGTCGTCGGCACGATGTTCGGATACTGCGCGACGGGCAGCGAAAACATCGTCACCAGCCCGATCAGAACGGCGAAGATATTGAGCACTGCGGCAAAGCGCGGATGTTCAATAAAAAAGTGCGTGAGTTTCATGATTTAGCTCCGCCGTCGTCTTGCGACGACGTGAACTCGATAGTTCCGTCATGCGGGGACACCTTCGAACCCGGCCGGACTTTAGGCAGACCGTCGATGATGACCTTGTCGGTCGGTGCAAGACCCGCGCGAATCACGCGCAGCCCGCCGCGCAGATCGCCGATCTCGACCTTCCTGGGCGTGGCGACATCGTCGGGGCCAAGCACAAACACCATGTGATCGGTCTGATCGGCCAGCACCGCTGCATCGGGCACGAGCAGCGCGGGCTGCGGTGCGGACGTCGCCAGACGCACGCGCGCAAAGCCGCCAGGCGTGAGCGAAAGATCGGCATTGGGAATGGTTGCGCGGGCGTGAATCGTGCCGCTCGAACGGTCAAGGGCGTTGTCGATGAAATTGAGCGTGCCCTGGCGCGTGAAGCCGGTCGCGCCTGTGGGCGAGATCGTGACCTTGTCGGCGAGCGGGCCTTGCTGATTGGCACGCGATTGCTGGAACGCCGCATAGTCGTTTTCGCTCATGTCGAAATCCAGATAAACCGGATCGAGCGAGACGATGGTGGCGAGCAGCGTCGTGGGGCTGCTGCCTGCGCGGCTGCCGGATACCAGATTGCCGGTCGACACCAGGTGTGTACCCATGCGGCCCGTGAACGGCGCCTTGATCGCGCAGCGGTCCAGATCGAATTTCGCATCGCGCACGAGCGCATTGGCGTTATCGACTGCGGCCTGCGCCGCGTGTTGTTCGGCGACGCGTTGATCGACGTTTTCCACCGTGCCGGCTTCCGCTTGCTGCAGTTGCTGTGCACGCGCCAGTTCACGCGTGGCCAGCGCGAGGCGCGCATTGGCCGATTCGAGCTGTGCGGTCGCTTCGCTGAGCTTGATCTGATAGGGCTCGGGATCGACTTCGAACAGCAGATCGCCCTTGTGGACGATATCGCCGTCCTTGAAATTAATCTGGGTCAGCGTGCCGCCTACCTGGGCGCGAATCTCGACGCGATTGACTGCCGAGAATTGACCGAGGAAACCGAGGCGCGTTTCGATGTCGTGCTGCAGTGGTGCGCTGATAGCAACCGGCGGCGCAGGCGGCGCGGCCGCCGCTTCGGTGTGTGAGCTGCGCAGATGCCACGCCGTAGCAGCTACGGCAACAATGACGGCGAGAGCGATGGTCTTGCCAATCCAACGCGGGGAGCCGGAGTGTGCCGGGGTCCCGGGTACGACGACCCTTTCCTCGGCTTGATCAACGGGCTGATTCATAGTGATCCTAAGTAGGTGAACGTGTTGGGCGCCGGGTGATTGCGTACTTGACTCAGCCCAACTCCGCGTTAGATGACTGACCTTAACTATCTGGCGTCAAGATAATGCGTATAATCCAGAATGTCAAGGTTACGAACCAACGCTGCCAGTGCAGCGAGGAGTAAAGCCATGAAAAAGTCGAGAGTGGAAACGGCGCAAACGCGTAAGCGCATCGTTCAGGCTGCCGCGCAGGCGTTCAGGAGCAACGGAATTCATGCCACCGGCGTGGCGGAAATCATGTCGGCGGCCGGCTTGACGCACGGCGCGTTCTACCGCCATTTCGCCTCCAAGGAGCATCTGGTGGCGGAGGCGTGCGCGGCCGGCATGGCATCCACGCGCGACGCCATCGACGCCTCGGTCAAAAACGGGGAACAGGCATTTCTCGATCATTTCGAAGCCCACCTTCTGGATAAAAGCGCGGAAGCCTGTCTCGGCGAATGCCCCTTGATCGCCATGGGCAGCGAACTGGCCCGTGCGGATAAGGAGACCCGGCACGCCGCGACGCGCGGATACCGCGAACTGATCAAGACCATGGCGGCCAACGGTGCATCGGACGAAGGGGCAGCCATGTTCGTGTTCTCTGCGATCCTGGGGGCGGTCACGGTGTCCCGGATCGTCGATGACCCGGATCTGGCGGCGCGCATTCTTGCCGAAGCGAAGCAGCGCATCGCGACGTTGTGGTCAAACGCTTGCGAAAGAGATACGACAGTCCAGCAAGGCATTGCAGAGCTGGAAAATCACTAAGAATGACTAATTAATACGGATTCGTTATTCGGGAAAAAGACGGTTGAATGGCCTGTCCCGGCGCTTCGAACGACTGGTCGCCGGGCTTTTGTCTGCTTACGCTGCCGCCGTTGCAGTGGTCCTGGCGACTGAGGCAATGCGGCGGCTGGCCAGTTCGGAAACCCCCAGCGCTACGACCACCGCGATGCTGGAAAGAAAACCCAGGTGATGGGCGCCCACCATCGGGATCGCAGCCGCGCCAACCGCGCCGGCAATCGACACGCCAATATAGGTGCTAGACGTATTCAAACCGACCAGCACGGACGTCATCGGCGGATTCAGGTTGGCAAGGCGGAATTGCTGCGGATTGAGAAAGCCCCACGAACACGCGCCCCACACGAGAACGGCGGGTACGGCACTCCAGAGATGCGCGCTCGACCACGGAATCGTGAAAGTCACGATGGCGACTGCCGTGAGCATCAGCACCAGCACCTTGCGTGAGCCAATCTTGTCGAGAATACGGCCGGTCAGCAGATTCGTCGTCGTTCCGGCAAGTCCGAACAGCACCAGCAGCGCTCCCAGTACGGCCGGGTGATGGCCGGTGGCGCGGTCGAATACGACCGGGAAGTAGCAGAAAATCGTGAAGGTGCCGAGTTGCGCCAGCACCGTGGCGAACAACGTCAGGCCCACGCGTGAATCCGCAAGCGGGGCGAGGCGTCTGGAGAGCGAGATAGCCGGCGCAAGCGGCACTTCCGGCATGAGCGCCCAGATTCCCGCAAATGCGGCGCTGCCGAGGGTGGCGACGAACACCAGCGTCCAATGCCAGCTTGCCAGCCCGCCGATCACCGCCCCGAGCGGCGACCCCATGGCGGTCGCGCTGGTCAGCCCGGCCACGACGATCGACAGGGCGTAGCCGCGTCGCTCCGGCGGCACCAGCGCCGCAGCGGTGCCGCTGGCGGTGGGCGAGAACATGGCGGCGCCTAGACCGGCAAGTGCCCGCGTCGCCAGTGCGATGCCGATGTTCGGCGCGAAGAGGGTGCCCACATTGGCGAGCACGAACAGTCCGATGCCGCCGAGCAACATGCGCTTGCGTGCAACGTTCGCCGCGAGCGCGGCAATGGTTGGTCCAAGCAGCGCATAGCTCAGCGCATACACCGTAATCAGCTGGCCGGCTGCGCCAATGCTCACATGAAAGGAGTGTGCGATTTCGGGCAGGATGCCCGCGAAAACGAAGCTGTCGGTGCCTAGCGCGAACATGCCCAGCGCGAGGGTCAGAAGGCGGCGATCCATGTTGTTTCCTCAGTCGGTCTACGTCGTTGAGTTTCGTGGCGAAACTGTTGTGGCCGAACTATAGGGAACGCAGTTGCATCACGCTACTGTCCACGACGGGTAACTGTTCCCCACAAAATGGGGAAGTTGCATGACGAAACTTAAGGTACTATTCGCTTCACCATGTACCGAAAACGCCTTGACGGAATGAACTGTTCAATCGCCCGCGCGCTCGACGAAGTTGGCGAGTGGTGGACGTTATTGATCGTTCGCGAATGCACCCAGGGGAGCACGCGCTTCGACGAGTTTCAGAGCGCGCTGGGGATTGCGCGCAATGTGCTCACCGCGCGGCTCGAACGTATGATCGAGTTGGGTATCCTTGAGCGCTTCCCGCTGGCGGCGCGCGCGAACACGTTTGGCTACCGGCTCACCAGCAAGGGAGAAGAGCTATATCCAGTTCTGGTCGCGCTGATGCAATGGGGCGACAAATGGCTTGCGGTGAATGGCCGGCCGCCCGTGAAGCTGGTGGAGGACGCCAGCGGCGACCCCGTAGAGATCATGGGGCTCAGAGGGGCGGATGGGCGAACGCTGGGGTTTCAGGATGTTCGCTTTGCGCCGGGTCCTGGCGCGACCAAAACGACGCGCGCGGTGATTGAAAATCGCAATGCGCGCGTACTGGGCGAGTCCGACGAAGAAGGTTGAATCGCGCGTCAGCTTTTCTGCTGCTTGCCGAAGCCGGACAACGATTGTCGTAGCCTGGGCGCGGCAAAGTCGATGAAGTTGCGCAGCTTGATCGCCATAAGGTTTCTGGACACGTGCACCAGATGAACCGGCACAGGATCCACCTCGAATTGAGGAAGCAGGATCTGCAGTTGCCCGGCTTTGAGCGCGGCGTCGGCGTCGTGCTCGAAGACCAGTGTGATGCCCACGCCGTCCACGGCCGCACTCACTGCCGCATCGGGCGCGGTCACTTCGAGTCGCGCCTTGACTTCAAGCGTCAGCAGCTTGCCCGTCGATGGCAGGCGAAAGCGCCACGGAGACAGATAAGGGCTGTTGAACACCACGCACGAATATTTCGGCAGTTCGGCGGGATCGTGCGGAACGGAGTGTTGGCCGATGAAATCGGGGCTCGCGCAAAGAATCGGCCGCAGCGAGCCAACCCGCGTGGCGATCATATTGCTGTCGGCTAATTCGCCAATCCGCACGGCGAGATCGGCGTGCGAATCGATCAGGTCGATATTGCGGTCCGAGAGCAGCAGCCGCACGGTGATGTCCGGATACTGGGCCAGAAACTGGTTGATGACGGGCAGAACGTGAAGGCGGCCAAGCTGCACGGGCGCGGTGACCACCAGTTCCCCGCGCGCGCTGGTGAATTCACCGGTTGCCTCATGCTCCTGGTCGCGGACCATATCGAGAATGCGCCGCGCAGCGGCAACGTAGGCCGCGCCCGCGTCGGTCAGCGTGATCTTGCGCGTGGTGCGGATCAAGAGACGCGTGCCGAGCATTTCCTCGAGATCAGCGACCTTGCGGGTCAGCGTGGTGACGGGAATCTTCAACTCCCGTGCGGCGGCGGACAGGCTGCCCGCATCCACGGTGCCCAGCAGCAATTCCATGGCTTCCAGTCGGTCCAATGTGTACGTCCAGAGGGGATTGAGAAGACGGATATTGTATGAGACGCCCGGGCCGGGGATCCCGCACTATCGATCAGAACAACGCCTTCTGGGGCTTTGCGCCCCAGCTTGCCTCTTCGATCAGCAGCAGCCTTTCCTTGGCTGCGAGACCGCCCGCGAATCCCGTCAATTCGCCGGACGATCCAATCACACGGTGGCAGGGCGCAATGATCGAAACAGGATTGCGCCCGTTCGCTGCGCCAACGGCGCGTACCGCCCGGGGATTGCCAATCTGCGTGGCGATTTGCGCATAGGTGCGGGTCTGTCCAAAAGGGATGCTTAGCAGCGCGTTCCAGACTTTCTTCTGGAACTCCGTGCCGATGAAATTGATCTGGACATCGAAGGTATTTCGCTTGCCCGCAAAATACTCAAGCAACTGACGCTCTACTTCCAGCAGCGTGGGATCGTCATTGGCTTCCTGCAGCGTGCCCAGCCGTACGCGCCCAGGGCGCTCTTTCTCCCAGAGGATCGCCACCAGCGCGTTTTCGCGCGCGACGAGCGTGAGCTTGCCCACCGGAGAGGGCATGATCTTGTACAGGAAGAGCGTCTCGTTTTTCATGTTTGCCTCGCTTGCTTGCGCATCACGCTGCTGTGGAGCGCGTTCTCACGCCGTCCATACTCCCGAACTGCCGCGTCGATGGCTATCGATCAGGTGCGTATCCACGATCCCAGCCGCTTCCATGAGCGCGAACATCGTCGTGGGGCCGACGAATTTGAAGCCGCGCTTGCGCAGCGCCTTGCTCAGCGCAAGGGATTCCTCGGACGACGTGGGAATATCGGCGATCGTGAGCGGTGCGGGTGTGACGGCGGGTTTGAATGACCAGACGAATTCTACCAGGCCGCCATCCTCGCGCAGGGCAATGGCTGCGCGGGCGTTGTTGATCGTTGCATCGATTTTCGCCCGGTTCCGGATGATGCCGGCGTCTGCGAGCAGGCGCTCGACATCGCGTGCGCCAAACTTCGCGACGGTATCCGGTTCGAAATTGCGGAAGGCCTGGCGGAACGCTTCGCGCTTTTGCAGGACGATCAGCCAGGACAGGCCGGACTGAAACGCTTCGAGGCTGATGCGCTCGAACAATCCGCGCTCGTCGCGTACCGGCATGCCCCATTCGGAATCGTAGTACTCGCGCAGCAAGGTATTGCTGACCGCCCAGGGTGGGCGCTTCAAGCCATCATCGCAAACGACTGCCTTGCCGTTGATGGGTGTTTCGGCGACGGCGTCGCTCGTTGCCTTCTCTTTCAAATCTCGCCTCGTGACCGGTGAAAGCTGTCGATGTTCTGCCCGGCGCCGCGGTTCTTTTGCCGCGGATACACCGCATCGGATCATCGTACCATCGGGGCGAAACGGCGGCGCCACTCAGTCGAGGCGATATTCGACTGCCGACGCAAGAATCAACTGGCCGTCGTTGAAGGGCACCATATAGCGCCCGCTGGTCGGCCGATAGACCACATCGCCGGGCTGTATTTCAAGTCCCGTTGCCGCGCAAAGCGTGCGCGTGCGCGCGTGACACATCCGCCAGATCTGCTCGCCATAACAGCCTGAGCGCGAATCGCTCCAGCGAACCGCAATCGTGCGCGTGGTGAGTTGGCCGATTACCACGGCCGGAAAACCGGGTTTGCTGCTGGAGGCTTCAGCGCCCTCGTTGCGTTCCGACACACGCCGGCCCTTCGTGCGCCCCCGGTGAGCGGTACGCACTTCAGGCTTCACGACGGGCGGCTTTGGTGGAAGCAATAGATCCAGCAGGGCATGTTCGAATAGCTGTTGCTCGGTCGTCTGGTGCATGGCTGTTCTCTTTACAAAGCGCCGAAGAAGGCCGCCAGGGCCCGGCGGGACGCTTATTCGGCGCTTTGTGTGTGTGGCTGGCCTGTCGGCGAGGCGGCGCTACACGCCGCGACGCTCGCGGTGTCGAAGGCCGTTCGCTATGGTAGGCATTCCATGAAACGCGATAAACACGGAGATCCTGAATTCACTATTCAGATGCGGTCGACAATGACGATGGCGTGAATCGTTGTGCTCGCCACCGTTACGCAACACCAGGCGCGACGATTCCGGCCGATGTGCACTCCGGGAGGCTGGGTGTGGGGCGGACATTGCGTTCGTGAACTTGTGTCCAGACCATCCGGCCGCGCGTTTAAATCATAAGGATTGCTATGCGATCGTCGCGGGCATGGAACAGCTCTGCGTGGGCTCCGACCTTGGCAGTTGGCCCCAGACCGCGACCACCGGTTAATCTGGCACTATTTTTGTGTGTGGAGTGTTCGACCAAACTTGCGAATTTGCGAAATACTGTATAAATTAACAGTATGTGTATACGTACAGTACGGAGGATTACATGAAATCGCTCATCCGCATTGTGAATGACGAGGATCGTCAGACCGTGGAGTGGTTGCTCGCAAACGTAGGCGCGAAGCGAGTAGAGGCAGCAGTCGATCGCCTGACCAGCGGCGGGCGGCGGCCTTTCGTTTCCGCGCTGTGCCGCTATCTCGGTGCGTGGCCGCCGGTGCAGCGCCGGGCGGTAGCGGGCAAGTCGGCGCATACGGCGGTCGGCGACCTGCACCTCGCGCGTATCCGCCAGTTCCTTGCGCAGAGCAACGCCGCGAAGCTGCGGGCAGGCTGACGAAGTGAGGAAAGCGCCGTGCGTTATTTCTTCAGATTGATTGGCAGTACATAGCGAGACAGTCGGTGCTCAATTCACCGGCGCAGCAGCACTGCGCTGACGCCGGCCTTCGCAGATGCCCAGCGTAAAGAGGGCTAACGCCGCACTTGCGATGGCGAGTGGCCACATCAGCACGTCATCGCCAAACACCTTCATCGCGGCGCTCGCAACAAGCGGTCCAACTATCGAGCTGGCCGTGAATGTGAGGGAGACCAGCCGCATGTTGCGAATGAGGGCGGTTTTATCGCTGCATGCGGCGGCGTACATTCCTAGCGTGATGAAGGCGCTATTCATGCCTCCGGCCGCAAAGCCGCATGCTGGAAGCATCCATGTTGCAGGTTGCGCGAGCGCGAAGGCGGCCAGCGCCAGCGTACTGAGTATCGCGCACACGATCACGGTGAAACCTAGTCCGATGCGGTCAGCCATCCAGCCAACCGGATATTGCAGCGCCATGCCGCCCAGTCCCAGGCAGGAGAGGAGCACAGCAGCCTGCGTTGCACTCATCGAGCGTGCCGCCGCGTAAAGCGGGAAGAGGCCATAAAGCGCGCCGTCGCTGAAGCCGCCAACCGCGACCACGATCATGCCGAGATAGACGAGTGCGCTGACTGGAGCGCCACGGGCATCCTTCAGACCGGCTGCCTCAGTTGTGACCGGCAGGGCTGATTGCGTCGATGTCGTGAGCCAGAGCGGTATCGCCGCGGCGCATGTGAATGACACACCGGCCATCATTGTCATGGCCCCACTCGGTCCGCACCATGCCGCCAGTGCCGGGGCGATGACACCCGCGCTCGCAATCAGGGTTTCGTGCACGCCCACCACGCGCCCGCTCAGCCTTTCGGGTACGAGACTGTACAGCCACGATTCGTTAGCAATCCAACGCAATCCAATACCGAATCCGCTCAGCACGCCTGGTATGATCCAGAGCGGCCACCACAGCCAGTTCGCCGCCAGGAACGCTGCCACGCTGGCGGCAAGACCAAGCGTAACCGTTCGCTTCGCGCCAAACCGCGTGGCGAAAACAGGAGCCAGTACCAGACCGGCAAGCATGCCTGCCCATTGTGAAGCAGCGAAGATGCCGGCGCGTTGCGCGTCCAACCCTTGATGTGCAAGCCAGACTGGCAGCACGATAAAGCCCAAGCCGAACTGGCCGATCTGCGCAAAGGTCGATACACAGGTGAGCGCGGCGATGGCCGGCCAGCGCACCGGCGCTGCCGGTTTCACGGAGCGTCCCGGGATGGCATCGGCAACCCTTCTCCGCGGCATTCGATGGGGCAACCGGCGTTCAGGCACGGCCCCTCGTCGCAAAAGCGACATAACTGCATGGCGTGTGACGAATCGCGCGTCTCGTGCCAGAGCATCTTGATCAGCATGCCTTCCAGCGCCGCGCGATCTTTCGGATCCAGGTGTCCCACGATGCGCGTCAGCATGGCTTCCCGCGCACGTCGCAGGCGCTTGACCTCGCGTCGGCCAGCAGCACTCAGCGCGATGGATACGGAGCGTTTGTCGGCGCCCGCGAGCTTCTCGACCAGACCTGCTTCAACCAGACCCGCCACCGCGCGCACGGCTGCGGGATGTGAGAGCGCGACGGACTCGCGCAACACCTCGATAGACGCGCCCGGATATTGGTCGATTGCATTCAGCATGGCGCGTGCAGTGGCGCCGGCAAGAGCGGGGAGGGTATTGAGCGCGTACAACTCATCCGTTACAAGAACGGCGAGCGCGCCTAGGAGGTTTTCCGTACGCTGCGTCATGTGGCACCCAGATATATGCATTGCACACATATGCAGTCTGCACATGTTCTGATTGCATGGCAAGTTCAGAATATGGGTCGGAATGCGAAGTGATTTTTTGATAGTGATAGCGCGTTATCGCGAAATTGTCAGTGATTGGTATTTGCCCCGATAAGTGGTTTTTTAATGGCTTTTAATGCGGTTCGCATGCACCATTTTGTAGCGCTTTATGTGCGATGCACCAAATTGTTTAATAAAGCGGAATTGAATTGGTTTTGAAATTTTATAGCTTTCTATTTGTAAGACTGATGCGATGCTGCACCTAAAATAAAGACTGGTCAATGGCTGTAACCTCGTTCTGACAGGATTTCTGGCGTTTTAGAGGGGTTTTATAAACGTCGTATTCCCGCATCAAAAAAAGTTTGCTAGCGAGTTTTTTACTTGCTATCTTTCAGTCCACAAAACGGAATGTGCGCTTCGCCACACAATTGTCACTGTGCTATGCCGTGACACGAGAGAGCGGTGAGCGAGGCGCCAATCCTGCAAACAGTCCGCTGCTATCGCACGGATTGTCGTTGTCTTGATCCTGTCTGACGCACGACATTAGATTCGTACTGCCAATGAAGTGAATTGCCCGGTGTGATGGGCCGCGTCCGCTCGTCGGTACGGTCCGGCGCCGCAGAGAATGGGTGCATTGCGCCCAAGGGAGCGACGGTGGTGATGAAAGGGGAAGTCAGTTTGCAACAGGCGGGCGTCGCGCGGCCCGCCCGGCCGCGAGAGTTTGGCCGCAAGCAGCAGAATCCGGTGCGCCGCTTCGGCGGTATCGCGATTGTCCTGTTGCTCCATATTGTGTTGATCTATGCCTTGATCAATGGTCTGGCGACCAAGGTCGTGCAGGTGATCCAGCATCCGATCGAAACGAAGATCATCAAGCCGGTGACGCCGCCGCCTCCGCCGCCATTGCCCACCGTGCAATTGCCGCCGCCGAAGTTCGCGCCGCCACCGCCGCCGTTCGTGCCGCCGCCCGAGGTGCCGGTGCAGGCGCCGCCGCAGGCCACCATTACCCACGCGGCTACGCCGACGCCCAGCGCGCCTGTGACGGCTCCGCCCGCGCCGCCCGCACCCGCTGCGCCGGCCAAACCGGTCAGTCACGAGGTAGGCGTGGTGTGCCCGAACTCGGATCAGATCCGTTCGAGCATCAAATATCCGCAGCAGGCGCAGGAAAACAATGTAACCGGCGATGTGCTCGTCGAGTTCGTCGTCGATCCGCAAGGTCACGTCACGAACGAACGCATTGCGAAGTCCTCCGACGAGGAAAGCCTCGACCGGGCGGCCTTCAACGCAGTCAAGCAGTTCAATTGCATTTCGCAGGGGCAGCCGGTCCGCGTGCAGGTGCCGTTCTCCTTCAACCTCAACTGAGGCGCGCACGGCAGCATTCGGGTGGCGATTTATCAGTCACGATTCGTAAGTTGTACAAATGAACTGGAGCAGGCATGAAGAAGCGTTCTTTCGCCGCACTGGCGGCCAGCATGGTGATCGCCGCAGCCGCGGTTGACACTGTTGTCCTACCCACGCTTGCCCATGCGCAGGCAAGCGACACAAGCGCATCAAGCACGTCAGGCGCGCCCGCCGCAGCAGCCACGACGGATGCGGCCAGCAACGCGGCCACCCTTTCAGCGGCGCCCGCGCCCGCCTCGGCAGCGGATCAACCGCCGCCGGCGCCCGCTACGTCCGAGACCGTGAGCAACCCCTATGGACTCGGTGCGTTGTGGAAAAACGGCGACTTCGTTGCGCGCTTCGTGCTGCTGCTGCTCGTGATCATGTCGATGGGCAGCTGGTACATCATGGTCACCAAGTTCCTTGAGCAGGCCCGCGCGAATCGCCGCGCCAAATCGGCGGACGAGCAGATCTGGAGCGCGCCCACGCTGGCCGATGGCGCGAAGCAGCTTGAAGAGGCCTCGCCGTTCCGCTTTATCGCCGAATCGGCCATCGAAGCGGGCGAGCATCACGACGATGCGCTGCTTGAAGCGGTCGATCGCAATACGTGGATCGACGTGTCGGTCGAGCGCTCGATCACCAGCGTCTCCAATCGGCTGCAGGACGGCCTGGCGTTCCTCGGTACGGTGGGTTCCACTGCGCCGTTCGTCGGCCTGTTCGGCACGGTCTGGGGCATCTATCACGCGCTGACGGCAATTGGTATCGCCGGGCAGGCCTCGATCGACAAGGTCGCGGGCCCGGTGGGCGAGGCGCTGATCATGACGGCAATCGGTCTGGCGGTCGCCGTGCCGGCGGTGCTCGGCTACAACTTCCTCGTGCGCCGTAACAAGGCCGTGATGGAACGCGTGCGCGCCTTCGGCGCCCAGTTGCATGCGGTGCTGCTCGCAGGCGGCAAACGCAACGTCCGTTCCGCGTCGCGCAATGTCGCGATGGCCGAATAATCCAGCGAGCGAGATACGCCATGGCCATGAGCGTGGGACAGGAGGGCGGCGAGGACGAAGTCATCTCCGCCATCAATACGACGCCGCTCGTCGACGTGATGCTGGTTTTGCTGATCATTTTCCTGATCACGATTCCGGTGGTGACGCATACCGTGCCCGTGCAGTTGCCCAAGGAAACGGTGCAGCCGTTGCAGACGACGCCGAAAAGCGTCGAGATCGCCATCAACCGCGACGGCAACTTCTTCTGGAACGAGGCGTTGGTCGATGCGCCCACGATGCTCGCGCGGCTGAAGTCGGTCTCGCAGCAGACGCCGCAGCCGGAGGTGCATGTCCGTGGCGATCAGGGCACGCGCTACGAGTTCATCGGTCGCGTCCTCACCGCGTGCGAGCGCGCGGGCATCGCCAAGGTGTCGTTCATCACCGAGCCGCCGCCGCGGGGTGGTTGATCGAGCGGCTGAGCGGACGTTTGAGCGCGGCAGCACCCCATGCGGGTGCGCTTCACAGAGTCAATGCAGTAGCTAGATGCCCGTTTTGCGGGGCAGGGGGAAGTCATGGGTATGAACGTGTCTTCGGGCGGCGGTGGCGAGCCGGAGGTGATGGTGGACATCAACACTACGCCGCTCATCGACGTGATGCTGGTGCTGCTGATCATGCTGATCATCACCATTCCGATCCAGATGCATTCGATCAAGATGAATCTGCCGGTGGGCAATCCGCCGCCGCCGATCACGCAGCCGCAGATTGTGCAGATCGACATCGACTTCGACGGTACGACGACGTGGAACGGGCAGCCCGTGCCCACGCAGGCGGATCTGGAATCGCGGCTCTCGCAGGCGGCGGCGCAAGCCGACCAGCCTGAGATTCATCTACGGCCGAACCGGCTCGTGCCGTATCGCGACGTGGCTGCCGTGATGGCGGCGGCGCAGCGTGTGGGCGCGACGAAGATCGGTTTGATCGGCAATGAACAGTACATGCAGTGAGGAATGACGTGACGCGTATTGCACATCGATTCAGACTCGCAGTGTTGAGCGCGGCGCTTGGCGTGGCGCCATTCGCCGTCCACACGGCGCAGGCGCAGACGCTGCGTCCGGAAGTGGCGAAGCCGCTCAACGACGCCCAGACGCTCTACCGGGCGCATCGTTATTCGGAGGCGCTCGCGAAGATTTCGCAGGCCGCCGCCGTGCCCAATCGCACCGACTATGAAACCGTCACCATCGAGGAGATGCGCGGGGCAACGGCGGCTGCCGCTGGCGATAACGCCACCGCTGAGCACGCGTACGAAACGCTGCTGGCAAGCGGTCAGGTGAAGGGCGAAGACGGCCAGCGCACGGCGGCGGCGCTTGCCGGGCTGTATTTTCAGCAAAAGGAATACGCAAAGGCGATCAGCGCAGCACAGCGCTATCAGAAGCTGGGCGGCGGCGACCCGCAGATGCAGACCTTGCTGATCGAGTCGTACTACCTGTCGGGCGACAACGCGGGCGCACTTACGCTGCTCAAATCGAGCGTCGACGCGCAAACGCGCGCGGGCCACACGCCGGACGAAGCGCAACTGCAATTGCTGGGCACCGTCGCGCAGCGCGCCAACGATCCGGCCGCGTATCGCGGTGCGCTCGAAAGGCTGGTGGCCTTTCACCCAAAGCCTGAATACTGGACGGACCTGATTCACGCGATCCGCAGCAAGCCGGGCTATCTGTCCGCGCTCGACGTGGATGTCTATCGTCTGCGCCGCGCCGCCGGGTCGCTTGCGAGCGCGGACGACTACATGGAGATGACGCAGCTCGCAATCGTGTCCGGTTCGGTCGCCGAGGGCAAACAGATCGTCGATCAGGGCTTCTCCAGTGGTGTGCTGGGGCATGACGCGCAGGCCGATCGCGAGCGACGTTTGCAGGCGCTCGCCGCGAAGCGCGCAAGCGCGCCTGCCGATCCGCAGAATCCGGTCGCGCCGTTCGACGTCGGCTTCAATCAGGTGTTCGCGGGCCAGCAGCAGGCCGGCTTTGCCGCAATGGATGCCGCGCTGGCGAAGGGGGTGGATCATCCCGATATGGCGCGTTTGAGGCTGGGCGAGGCATATTACTTCGCTGGCCAGAAAGCGCGGGCGGTCGCGGCGTTCAAGTCCGTGAAGGGCACCGATGGCGCGGCGGATCTGGCGCAGCTCTGGTTGTTGATCGCAGCGAAATCCTGATTGCCAGGCGGTGGCGCATTCAAACGAATGGAAATGAAAGCGTGGCTTTTTTAAGTCGCCAGCGGGAGGTGCTGCGCTAATAAAAAGTTGTTCTATCTAATCAAACAATTTTTGATTGCTATTTTGTCTTGCTATGGTTTCATCACTGAACGACAAGGCATACGTTGCAGCCATTACCGGCCGCCGCATTCGCACCCTGCGCCAGCGGCTCAGACTCACTCTGGATGAAACCGCGGCACAGGCGGGTATTTCGAAGCCTTATCTCTCGCAGGTGGAACGCGGTCACGCCACGCCGTCGCTGCGTGCGTTGATTGGCATTGCGCGGGCGCTCGGTGTGGCCTTGCAGTACTTCATCGAGACGCCGGGCGAGGCGCAGATCGTACGACGCGCTGAGCGCATGACATTCAAGGGTTTCAGCGGTTCGCAGAATCAGTACGGTTATCTGACGAAACCGGACGGCAATCTCAGTCTGGAAGCGCAGCTCGTGAAAATCCCGGCGGGCGCGCAGCATTTCGAAGTCGCCGCGCAGTCGGCGGAAGAGTTCATGTACGTGCTGAGCGGCGAAGTGTCGTTGACGCTCGAGGACAACACCTTCGTCCTGCGAGCCGGCGATACGGCGCATTTCGAATCGGCCGCGCCGCATGGCTGGGCCAATCCAACGGATACGGAAAGCGTATTCGTGTGGGTGGGAACGCCAAAGCTGATCTAACAGTGGTTGTTGCAGTTGGAGCGGATAAACCGCCGCTTCATTGAAATAAAAACATTAGCAGTGCATAGGTTAAAGAGACTTCATCCGCGCGATTCAGGAAGGCAACAGGGCGACGCAACAGGGGCGTCGCGCGGAACGAAGGCGCCCGCAATGCTGTTCGAACCATCGATTGCATGGCGCATACGCTGTGGTAGCCGTTAGTAGTCCGATTTTAAAAGTGTAATTTGAGCGGATCGTCCTGACAGGCTTGACCGCGCAGTCAGGACGATTCACGCAATGGGGCGCGACGCGACAGCGTCGTCTATCGATGGCGAGGTTCATAAGACTTCGCTCCGCATGACGCAAGTGGGCGTGACTGACGAGTGAGAAGGGGAAAACGTGAAACAGAGGGTTTTGGCGCTAGCCATCAAAAGGATAATCTGGGCGGAACTCGCACTATCGGCGGCTATCGCGGCGCCCGTGTTTGCGCAAAGCCAGCCTGCCGCAGCGGGCGGCGCAACGGCGGCTGCACCGGTGGACGCCTCGGACGCCGCAGCAGCATCGTCCACGTCGGCCAAGGCAAATGGCCAGAACGTGGCGCAGCTCAAGAAGTTCGAAGTCACTGGGTCGCTGATTCGCCAGTCCGACAAGACCGGTTTCCAGCAGGTGCAGACGATCACGCCGCAGCAGATCCAGAACTCCGGCGCGACAAGCGTCTCGGACTATATGCGCACGATCTCGGCGAACTCGGCCAATAGCTGGGGCGAGTCGAACGACGACAGCTTCGCGGCGGGCGGCGCGGGCATCGCGCTGCGCGGCCTGAGCGAAAAATACACGCTGGTGCTGATCGATGGTCAGCGCGTCGCGCCATATGGCTTCGCCGTGAATGGCACCGACACCTTCTTCGACCTGAACGCCATTCCTCTGAACGCGGTCGAGCGCATCGAAGTGGTCAAGACCGGCGCGGTTTCGCAGTACGGCTCGGACGCCATTGCCGGCGTGGTTAACATCATCACGAAACACGATTTTCAGGGCCTGCAGCTGGACGGCAGCTACGGCGGCGCGACGCAAGGCGGCGCGGGCACGACCAAGTTCGGCATTCTTGGCGGCTTCGGCAATCTCACGAGCGACCGCTTCAACGTGACGGCCACGGCGAGCTACTACAAGTCGAATGGCTTCACGCTGGCGGATCGCGATACCACCGAAAACCAGGACTTCAGCAACAAGGGCTATGGCGGTTCGGTGATGTCGCCATCGTACTGGCTCAATCCGACCACCGGTCTCGCCCAGGCGCTGGGCCCCTGCCTGGGTACGGTCCAGCCGTTCAGCGGCAACGTCATTGCAACCAGCACGGGCGCGGCCTCGGGCGGCACCGTCTGCGGCCACAACACCGCGGAATCGGCCTCGATCGACCCGTGGACCGAGCGCTGGAACGCAAAGGTTCACGCCGACTTCAAGGTCAACGACAACACGACCGCATGGGCCGACCTCTGGGAAAGCAACATCAAGACGGTCACCAACAACTTCGCCTCCTATCTCGGCAACAAGACCGTCTACAACCCGGCGACTGGCACGCTTTCCGCGTGGCAGGCCATCGTGCCGGCCAGCAACCCGTATAACCCGTACGGCACCGATGCGACGCTGTTCACGTGGCTGCCCAACACGGTGTCCGACACCACCGAAGCGAACTTCTATCGCGCGGCGATGGGCATCAAGGGCAACTTCTCGCTCTCGAAGCAGGACTGGGACTGGGCGTTGTCGTATGGTCATTCTCAAAGCACGGTGACCAACACGACGACCGGGCAGCTCAGCGTTGCTGGCGTGGAGTCGATGCTGGCGAACGGCACCTATGACTTCGCGAATCCCGCCGCGACGCCGAATGGCCTCAATGGCGTATTCACCGACACGAACAACATCGCAGTGTCGAAGCTCGATGTCGTCGATGCCACGCTGTCCACACCGAATCTGTTCCACATTCCGACCGGCGACGTGGGCCTCGGTCTTGGCAGCCAGTTCACGCACCAGAGCGAACGCATTGCTCAGGGCGCGAATACGAACGACGGCTCGGTGCTCAATCCGACGCTGCAATCCGTCAACGGCGAGCGCAACGTCGCGGCGGTGTATTACCAGGTTGACATTCCGCTGTGGCAAAAGATGCTGACCTTCAGCCAGTCGGGCCGCTACGACCATTACAGCGATTTTGGCGGTGCTTTCTCGCCGCGCTTCGCGCTGCGCTTCCAGCCGATCCAGCAACTGACGATGTACGGGTCGTTCAATCGCGGTTTCCGCGCACCGACCTTCGTCGAGAATACCAACTCGACGAGTACCGGCATCTCGCCAGTGGGCCCCAACGGCGCGGACGAAACGGTTGTGACGACCGGCAACACCAGCTTGCAGCCTGAACGCACGAAGAACTACAACATCGGCTTCCAGCTTTCGCCGGCGCGCGGCACCGATATTGGCTTCGACTTCTACAAGATCCATGTGGATCACGCAATTGGCGCGGTGGTCGATACTGCCAAGACGGTCTACAACCCGGACGGTTCGATTGCCTACATGGTCGAACCGTATCAAAACCTCGGCTCGTTCGACACCTCGGGCTTCGAAACGACCTTCAGCCAGTCGGTCAACACGCAGATCGGCCGCTTCACGCTGTCGGCGGACTGGGCCTATGTGTGGCACTTCAAGATGGACGGCATCGGCTCCGAGACCGGTACGGTCGACGGCGCGGGCAACGACTCGACGCTCGCCCAGCCGTTTGGCGGTTCGTTCCCGCGCTGGAAGGGTACGACCGACCTGTCGTGGAACTGGCACAAGTGGAATGGCACGCTCGAATGGCAATATGTCGGGCCGTATTCGGATGCGCTTGGCCTGAACTATTCGACGGCCTCGTATAGCCAGTTCAACCTGAACGTCGCATACTCGGGCTTCAAGCACTGGACCATCTACGGCGGCATCAACAACATCTTCAACAAGGCGCCTCCGTACGATCCGCTCTGGCTGGGCGCAATCGACCAGACCGGTTACGACCAGTCGCTCTACAACTACATCGGCCGTTATATCCAGATCGGCGCGACGTACAAGTTCTAAAAGTAGCAGCAGACGTGGTAGCAGGGCAGTAGCGGGCCGGGCAACCGGCCCTGTCCTTACCAGGGACGCACCGAAGGCCGCGGCGCGAAGCTGTCCTCGCGTCGCGCGCCCCCAAACGCAAACCATGCGGACCGAAAGACCGAAGATGAGACTCACGAACTGTGCACGCGCCGTGACAGCGGCGTGCGCGTTTGCAGCGGCGTTCGTGCCCGCGCTGATACCGGCGGCGCAGGCGGCCACGGCGATCGCGCAGTACGATGCGCCGAAGTATCCGCCCGATTTCACCCATTTCGATTACGCCGATCCCGGTGCGCCCACCGACGGCAGCCTGAGCTTCCAGAATTTCAACGAGGCGCAGAGCTACGACTCGCTCAATCCGTTCCTCGTGCGCGGCGCGCCCGCGCCGGACATCCAGAGCCTGATGTTCGATACGCTGATGCAGCGCAGCTGGGACGAACTCGCCTCCGAATATCCGCTGATCGCGCAAAGCGTGGACGTCGCGCCCGATCTCAGCTCGGCGACCTTTCATATCGATCCGCGTGCGCGCTTTTCCAACGGCGATCCCATCACCGCAGCGGACGTCAAATATTCTTTCGATATCCTGACGAGTCCGCAGGCGTCACCGTTATTCAACGCGCAGTTTTCGGTGATCAAGCGCGCCGTGGTGGTCGACGCAAAAACCGTGCGCTTCGAATTCCGCCGCGCCGAACGCGACGCGCCGCTGATTGCGGGCGATTTGCCGATCTTCTCGCCAAAGTGGGCGAAGAGAGCCGACGGCACCACGATTCCCTTCGATCAGCTCTCGAATGTGCCGCCGATCGCGAGCGGCGCGTATCTGATCGAATCGCGCAAGAACGACAAGCAGATCGTCTACCGCCGCAACCCGCAATACTGGGCCGCGGATCTACCCACGCGGCGCGGCATGTTTCGCTTCCAGCGCATCGTCTTCAATCTGTACGTCGATCAATATACGATGCTCGAAGCCTTCAAGGCGGGCGACGCCGACGTGCGGGTCGAATACAGCGCGACGCAGTGGGCGCGCAAGTATGTGGGCAAGAATTTCAAGAACGGTATGCTGGAGAAGCGGGATTTCGCCATCAGTCCCGCGCAGTTCCAGGGCATGCTTATCAACACGCGTAAGGACCGCTTCACGGATGTGCGCGTGCGCCATGCGCTTTCGCTCGCGTTCGACTACGACTGGATGAACCGCATGATGTTCTACGGTCAGTACACGCGCCTGAAGAGTTATTTCGACGTGAGTCCGTTCGCGGCCAAGGGCATGCCTTCGCCGCCGGAGCTGGCGCTGCTCGAACCGTATCGCGCGAGCCTGCCGCCCGAGGTATTCGGCCCGATGATCCAGTTGCCGAATACGCTGCCGCCCAATTCGCTGCGCGGCAATCTGCGCGAAGCGCGCGATCTGCTTGCGCAGGCCGGCTGGCACTATCGCGACGGCGTATTGCGCAATGACGCTGGTGAAGCGTTCACCATCGAGATCATCGACGATCAGCCCGGCATGGACCGCCTGATCCTGCCGTACACGCAGGCGCTCGGCATGCTCGGCATCCAGGCGCATCTGCACGAGATCGACAGTGCGCTCTATCAGAAGCGGCTCGACAATTTCGATTACGACATGACTACCTATATTTACGCGCCCACCACGATCCCGGGCGCGGAACTGTTGCGTCGTTTCGGCAGTGCGGCGGCCAGCCAGGTGGGCTCGGAAAACTATCCAGGCGTGCGCATGCCAGCGGTCGACAAACTGGTAGACGCCGTGCAGAAAGCCGACACGCTAGCGGATCTCGAAACCGCTACACGTGCGCTCGATCGCGTGCTGATGAACGAGTATTTCCTCGTGCCCGAGTATTACGCGCCCAACGAGCGTATTGCCTTCAAGACCACGATCGGCCGCCCGAAGATCGACCCGGTGACCTACGTGCCCGAAGAGTGGGCGATCGATTACTGGTTCCGCAAGCCTGGTGCGCCCGATCCCGCGCGCAACGGTGCGCAAGACGCACACGCTACACAAGCGGCCGTGGCCGCACAGTAAGGAGCAACATGTACGCCTATATTCTCAGACGTCTTTTGCTGATGGTGCCGACGATCCTCGGCGTGGTGACCGTCACGTTCATCGTCACGCAATTCGTGCCGGGTGGTCCCGTCGAGCAGGTGCTCACGCAATTGCGCCACGGCACCGGCGCGCGCGGCGGCGAAGTGGGAGCGGGCGCGGGCGGCTATCACGGTAGTCAGGGTGTGGACCCGCAGCAGCTCGAACAGATCAAGAAGCAGTTTGGCTTCGACAAGCCGCCGCTGACGCGCTATTTCATGATGCTCAAGGATTACGCGAGCTTCGATCTGGGCCAGTCCTACTACCAGCACGCGAGTGTGTGGCAGGTGATCCGCGCCAAACTGCCGGTGTCGATCTCGCTGGGCTTATGGACCGTGATCCTCACGTATCTGATATCGGTGCCGCTGGGCATTGCGAAAGCGGTGCGCAACGGCTCGCGCTTCGATACCGTCACGAGCGTGCTGGTGCTCGCGGGCTACGCGATTCCGGGCTTCGTGCTGGGCGTGCTGCTGCTGATGCTGTTTGGCGGCGGCACCTTCTGGCAGGTGTTCCCGATGCGCGGCCTGACCTCCGATAACTTCGACGACCTGAGCGCCATCGGCAAGCTGTTCGATTATCTCTGGCACATCGTGCTGCCGGTCACGGCCTCCGTGGTGGGCAACTTCGCGATCGTCACCATCCTCACCAAGAACACCTTTCTGGAGGAAATCGGCCGCCAGTACGTGCTGACCGCACGCGCCAAGGGCGCGCCCGAACGCGACGTGCTGTGGAAGCACGTCCTGCGCAACGCGGCGATTCCGCTCGTCACCGGCTTGCCCGCCGCATTCGTGGGCGCGTTCCTGAACGGCAATCTCCTGATCGAAACGCTCTTTTCGCTCGACGGCATGGGGCAGCTTTCGTACGACTCGGTGATCCGCCGCGATTACCCCGTCGTGCTTGGCTCGCTCTTTCTTTTCACGCTGATCGCCCTCGTCACCAAACTCATTGCCGATGTCTGCTATGTCCTCGTCGACCCCCGCATCCAGTTCCACCGGCTGGACCGCTGATTCCGCAGCGATCGCGCACGCGAAGCCGGTTTCGCCGTGGCGCCGCACGTGGCTGCGCTTTCGCGCGCAGCGGCTCGGTTACTGGAGCCTCGTGATTTTCATGGTGCTGTTCGTCGTGAGCCTGTTTGGCGAAGTGCTCTCGAACGACCGGCCGCTCGTGGTGCGCTATGACGGGCACTACTATTTCCCGATCGTGAAGGACTACCCGGAAACGCTGTTTGGCGGCGATTTCCCGGCGCAGACCAATTATCTCGATCCATATATCCGTTCGCGGCTCACGACGCACGGCAATTTCGCGCTCTATCCGCCTAATCATTTCCGTTACGACACGATCGATTACTTCGCCGCGCGTCCGTATCCCGCGCCGCCCTCGGCGAGCAACTGGCTGGGCACGGATCAATTCGGCCGCGACGTGCTTTCGCGTCTGCTCTACGGCTTCCGTCTTTCGGTGCTGATGGCCTTCGCGCTCACCGTTTCGGGCGTGTTGCTGGGTGTGCTGACGGGCGCGGTGCAAGGCTTTTATGGCGGCCGCACCGACCTGATCGGCCAGCGGCTGATCGAAATCTGGAGTTCGATGCCCGATCTTTATTTGCTGATTATTTTTGCGTCGATCTTCGAGCCTTCACTGTGGCTGCTGTTTATTCTGCTGTCGATGTTCGGCTGGCTGGTGCTGTCCGATTACGTGCGCGCGGAATTTCTGCGCAACCGCTCTCTCGATTACGTGAAGGCGGCGCGCACGATGGGTCTATCGAACTGGCAGATCATGTGGCGCCACGTCTTGCCCAATAGCCTTACGCCGGTCATCACGTTCCTGCCGTTTCGCATGAGCGCGGCGATTCTCTCGCTTACCAGCCTCGATTTTCTCGGCCTGGGCGTGCCGCCGCCAATGCCGAGCCTCGGTGAACTGCTGCAGGAAGGCAAGAATAATCTCGACGCCTGGTGGATTTCGGTTTCGGCTTTCGCGGCATTGGTGATCACGTTGCTGCTGCTGACCTTCATGGGCGATGCGCTGCGCAATGCGCTTGATACGCGCACACGCGGCTCGGCTTTCGGCGGAGGCAAATGATGAGCGCACCGTTGCTGGATATTCAGGATTTTTCGGTGCGCTTCGGCGACAAGCTTGCCGTGCGCGATCTGAGCCTCGCGATCGGGCGCGGCGAGCGCGTGGCGCTGGTGGGCGAATCGGGTTCAGGCAAGAGTGTGACGGCGCTGTCGATTCTGGGCCTCGTCGCCCAGGCGCAGTTGAGTGGGCGCATGCTGCTTGATGGCGTCGATCTGCTGCAGCAGACGGAGCGGCAGATGCGCGGCATTCGCGGCGGCGACATCGCGATGGTGTTTCAGGAGCCGATGACAGCGCTCAATCCGCTCTTTACCATCGGCAAGCAGATTGCGGAAAGTCTGCGGCTGCACGAAGGTTTGCGGCCGAACGCGGCGCGTGCGCGCGGCATTGAACTGCTCAGGCGCACCGGCATTCCCGAGCCCGAACGCCGTATCGATAGTTTTCCGCACCAGCTTTCGGGCGGCCAGCGCCAGCGCGCGATGATCGCGATGGCGTTGGCCTGCCGTCCCCGTCTCCTGCTCGCCGACGAACCGACCACGGCGCTCGACGTCACGGTGCGCCAGCAGATCGTCGATCTGCTGCTGGAATTGCAGGAGCAGGAAGCGGCGGCGCGCGGCATGGCGGTCTTGCTCATCACGCACGACCTGAATCTGGTGCGCCGGTTCGCGCAGCGCGTGGCCGTGATGGAAAAAGGCGTGCTGGTGGAAACCAACACCACCGATGCGCTGTTTTCCAGCCCGCAGCATCCATACACGCGCCGGCTGCTCGACAGCGAGCCGTCGCGCGCGGTGCAGCCGGTCGCAACGGACGCGCCGGTGATTCTCGACGTCAAGGATCTGGCCGTCGATTACCGCACGGCGGGCAAGGGCTGGCGTTCGGTGTTCGGCAGTTCGGCGTTCCGCGCGGTGCATGAGGCCAATCTCACCCTGAGGCGTGGCGAAACGCTCGGTGTGGTCGGCGAATCGGGCTCGGGCAAATCCACGCTCGCGTCGGTGGTGCTAGGCTTGCAGGGCGCTGCGGCGGGTGAGGTGCGCATCGACGGCCAGCCGCTGGCCTCGCTGAAGAGCGCGCAGGCGCGTCAGGCGCTGTATCGGCGCATGCAGGTGGTGTTTCAGGACCCGTTTGGCTCGCTGTCGCCGCGTATGACGATCGAGCAGATCGTGGGCGAAGGACTCACGGTGCATCAGCCGTCGATGCAGGGGGACGCGAAGCGCCGCCGCATCGGCGGGCTGCTTGAAGAGGTGGGCCTGCCCGCCGATGCGATGATCCGCTATCCGCATGAGTTCTCGGGCGGCCAGCGCCAGCGCATTGCGATCGCGCGGGCGCTGGCGGTCGAACCCGAGATGATCGTGCTCGACGAACCCACCAGCGCGCTGGACGTGTCGATCCAGAAGCAGGTGCTGGCGTTGCTCACCGACCTGCAGAAGCGGTATCGTCTGAGTTATCTGTTCATTACGCACGATCTGGCGGTGATGCGCGCGATGGCGCACCGCGTGATCGTCATGAAAGGCGGGCGCATCGTCGAGCAGGGCGACACGCTGGCCGTGCTCGATGCGCCCGCCCATCCCTACACGCAATCGCTGCTCGCGGCTTCGCTGCTGCAGCGTCCGGTTGTACTCAAGGAGAACATTGCATGATGGAAGAACGCTGGACCCTGGCCGCGCGCGGATTGCGCAGCGCGGCCGACTTCTGGTCGGTGCGCTTCGTCGACGAACGCACCGACGACCATTGCGTGCGCAACGACGTGGCCTTGCCTGCGCGCCAGGTGCGCGAACGCGGCGCGATGGTCACGGCATGGGCCGGCGCGGGCGCCGGTTATGCCGCCACCGCCGATCTCTCGGCGGCCGGTCTGCAGCGCGCGCTGGAGATCGCCACCTCGCGCGCCCAGGCGAGCGCGTCGCACGCGCTGATCGACCATCGCCGGATCGAACGGCCCGCGCAAAGCGGCAGCTATGTGTCGCCAAATGCGCAAAGCGCGTTGCCCTCGCGGCGTGAATGGATTGAGCGTCTCGCGCACGAATGCGCGGCAGCCAATCTCGATGCGCGCATCGTCGAGCGCGTTGCGGGCATGCAGGTCACGCAAAGCGACCAGCTCTATCTGACTAGCGACGGCGTGCGCATCGAGCAGCAGTTCCGCTTCCTGATGCCGAGCCTTTCCGCCGTCGCACACGATGACGGCGATGGCGGCGACACCCAGGAGCGCACGCTCAACGGCCACTACGGCACGCTGGCGCAAGGCGGCATGGAGATTCTGGCGCGCTATGGTTTCGACGGTTCGGGCGCGCGCGTGGCCGACGAAGCGCTGCAACTGCTCGCCGCGCCCAACTGCCCGAGCGGGCGGCGCGACCTGCTGCTGATGCCCGACCAGATGATGCTGCAGATCCACGAGTCGATCGGCCATCCGCTCGAACTCGACCGCATTCTGGGCGATGAGCGCAATTTCGCGGGCTGGAGCTTCGTGAAACCGGAAATGTTCGGTCAATACCAGTATGGTTCGGCCTTGCTTAATGTCACCTTCGATCCTGACCTGCGCGAAGAAGCGGCCGCCTATGCCTTCGACGACGACGGCAGCGCGGCCAGCAAGCAATACCTGATTCGCGCGGGCGTGCTGGAGCGGCCGCTCGGCGGCGCGCTCTCGCAGCAGCGCGCGGGGCTGCCCGGTGTGGCGAATTCGCGCGCGGCCAACTGGAACCGGCCGCCCATCGACCGCATGGCCAACCTCAATATCGAACCGGGCGATCAGTCGCTCGACCAGATGATCGCGGGCATCGAGCACGGCATCCTGATGAAGACCAATACCTCGTGGTCGATCGACGACCATCGCAACAAATTCCAGTTCGGCTGCGAATTCGGTCAGTTGATCGAAAACGGCAAGCTCACGCAGGTCGTCAAGCGGCCCGGTTATCGCGGCATTTCCGCGAGCTTCTGGCGCGGTCTGTCCGCAGTCGGCAATGCGGCCACGCGTCAGGTTTTCGGCACGCCGATGTGCGGCAAGGGCGAACCCGCCCAGGTGATCCGCGTGGGCCATGCCTCGCCTGCCTGCGTGTTCTCCGATGTCGAAGTGTTTGGAGGGGCATGATGGCCGAATTGCTAAGCACGCGCGGTATCGAGGCAATCGACTGGCACGCGCATTTCACCATGCTCGCCGAAGCCATCGAGCGTATGTGCCGTCCCGGCGAAACCGTGTTGAGCGCATTCGCGGGCGAGCAGTCCGATTTCATCCGCTTCAATGCGGGCAAGGTGCGCCAGAGCGGCCAGGTCGAGCAGGGGCGTCTTACGTTGCGGCTGGTGCACGGCGCGCGTCAGGCGTATTCCACCTTCGATCTGGGCGGCGATGCGCATGCCGATGTCAGCGACGTCTCCGATGCGCTGGCGGCGCTGCGCGAAAGCCTGCTCGATGCGCCCGACGATCCGCACGTGCTGTTCGACACCAGCGCGTGGACGCGCAGCACGCGCCGCGACGGCCGGTTACCCGATCCGCAGACGCTCGTCGATCTGGTCGCGCAGGCGGCGCAAGGGCTGGATTTCGTGGGCTTCTATGCAGGCGGCACGCTGGCGCGCGGCTTCGCCTCGACCACCGGCAGCCGCGGCTGGTACGAAGTGGAGAATTTCAATTTCAGCTGGTCGCTTTATCAGCCCAATGGCCGCGCGATCAAGACGAGCTACGCGGGCGACGCGTGGGACGACGCGGTGTTCGTCGACAAGGTGCGCACGGCGGCGCAACGTCTGCCGGTGTTGCTGCGCGATCCGCGTGTGCTGACGCCGGGCGGCTATCGCGCCTGGCTTGCGCCCGCGGCGCTGGCGGAGCTGATGGAAGCGGCGGCCTGGAACGGGTTTTCGGCGCGTGCGCAGGCCTCGTCGACCAGTCCGCTTTACAAGCTCAATACCGGCGCGGCGGCTTTCAACGAACGCATTTCGCTGGCGGAATCGCTCGAACTCGGCATTGCGCCTGCGTTCAACGACGACGGCTATCTGCGCGCGAGTGTGCCGCTGATCGACGCGGGGCGCAGCGTGGGACGGCTGACGAGTGCGCGCTCGGCGCGAGAATATGGGCTTGAGCCCAACGGCGCGCTGCCGCAGGAAATGCCCACCTCGCTGTCGATGGCGGGTGGCGATCTCGCACAGGACGATGTGCTCGCGCGGCTGGGCACGGGCCTCTATATCGGCAACCTGTGGTACGTGAATTTTTCGGACCGCATGAATTGCCGCCTGACCGGCATGACGCGCTTCGCGACCTTCTGGGTGGAGGACGGCGAGATCGTCGCGCCCGTGGACGCCATGCGCTTTGACGACAATCTTTATGGCCTGCTCGGCGAGCGGCTCGAAGCGCTGGGCGCACAGCCCGAACTGCTGCTCTCCGATTCCACCTGGGGACAGCGCGCGACCGGCGGGCTGAAATTGCCGGGCGCGCTTGTGAAGTCGTTCGAGCTGGTGCTGTAGCGCGCGAGCGCGCGGCGCGGTTGGTGGAGACGTGGCGTAGTGGTGTAGAGCAGTGCAGCAAAACGAACAACAACAAGGATGCACCGATGTCGGACAACACACATACCGCGACCGCCGAGGCGATCGCGCTGCGCGGCATTCGCGTGAGCGATGCCGCGCAGTTGCATGAGCTGATCTACGCGCCGTCGATGGCGCGCGGCGACCCGCAGACGCCGTTCCGCACGCTGGAATCCACGCGCGAATGGATCGAAAAGCGCCCGCCGCAACTGATCCTGATCGGCGCCTTCGCGGGCGAGCGGCTGGTGGGCGAAGGCCAGATCGACGTCGGCAAGATGCGCCGCGCGCACGTGGCGGAAGTGGGCGTGGGCGTGCACGGTGACTGGCGGCGGCGCGGCGTGGCTTCGCGGCTCGTCAACGAAATGCTCGATCAGGCCGACAACTGGCTCGGCCTGCGCCGCCTCGAACTCAAGGTGTTCGTCGATAACGAGGCGGCCATTGCCCTCTATCGCAAGTGCGGCTTCGAGATCGAAGGGCGGCTGCGCGGCCATACCTTGCGCGATGGCGTTTATGTGGACGCGTACCTGATGGCGCGCCTGCGCGCGGCGCTCCCGTATGCATTGAACATGGATGCCATTTCGGGGAGCGACGCAGCATGAATGACCGTACCGATATGCTGAGCGCGCGCAGTGCGTTCGCGCGGACCGTGCGCTTGCGCGCGGCGGAGCTTGACGACAGCGCAGCGATAGCGGATTTGATGAATCTCCCCGGGGTGCGGTCCGGCACGCTCTCGAACGGCTATCGCAATGCAGAAGGCGTACGCGCCTGGCAGGAGAGCAATCAGGCCAGCGCGATGAGAATCGTCGCTGAATCTGAGGGGCGTTTTATCGGTCAGGCGGAACTGAAGCGGGAAGGCGGCCGGCGCTCACATTGCGCCGCACTGGGGATCGCCGTACACGACGAGTTTCAGGGCCGCGGCGTGGGCGCGCTGCTGCTCGGCGCGTTGGTTGACGCCGCCGATACGGCACTGGGGCTGCGTCGCATCGAACTCCAGGTCTTCGCCGACAACGCGCCCGCGATTGCGCTGTATCGCCGCTTTGGCTTTGAAGTGGAGGCGCGCGCTCGGGCCGATGCGATCCGCAACGGCGCGCTGCACGATACCCTTCACATGGCGCGTCTCGCGCCCGCGCCCGCCTTTGCCAGTGCGGCGGAGCATACGGGCGCTCCCATCGCCTTCTGAACCAGGACGCCAAGCGTGCCCTTCTTTTTTATCGACAGACCGGTGTTCGCGTGGGTGATCGCGCTGGCGGTCATGGTGGCGGGTGTGTTCGCCATCACGCAATTGCCGGTGGCGCAGTATCCGCGCCTTTCGCCGCCGCGCATCGTGGTGGTCGCGTCCTATCCGGGCGCGTCGGCGCAAACGGTGGACGACAACGTCGCCAGCATCATCGAGGAAAGCCTCGATGGCGCGGACGGTATGCTCTACTACGAGACCACCAGCGATGGTCTCGGCAATCTGGAGATCGACGTGACGTTCGCGCCGGCGACGAATCCGGATATCGCGCTCGTCGACGTGCAGAACCGCATCAAGCAGATCGAGGCGCGTCTGCCGCAAGCGGTGGTGCAGCAGGGCGTGAACGTGGTGAAAGCGTCCAACACCTTCCTGATGCTGGTGGCGCTCACCTCGACGGACGGCTCGCGCGACTCCGCCCAGCTTGCGGACTATCTCAACCGCTACGTGCTGCGCGAGCTCAAGCGCGCGCCCGGCGTGGGCGAGGCGGAACTGTGGGACTCCGACGAGGCGATGCGCATCTGGGTCGATCCGTGGCGGCTGCGCGAATACGGGCTTGCCGCGAGCGACGTGACGTCGGCGATCACAGCGCAGAACGCGCCCGTGACGGCGGGCACCATCGGCGACGCGCCGTTCGCGCCCGGACAGCAGACCAACGCCTCGGTCGACGTGACGGGGCAACTGGAAACGCCCGCGCAGTTCGGCGATATCGTACTCAAGGCGAAGCCCGATGGCTCGATCGTGCGTCTGCACGATATTGCGCGCGTGGAACTCGGCCGCAGCGACTATTCGTTCTTTTCGCGCTTGAACGGGCGGCCTGCCGCCACGGTGGGTATCCAGCTTGGGCCGCGCGGCAATGCGCTCGAAACCTCGGATGCGATCCGCGCGCGGCTGGCGGAATTGTCGAAACATCTGCCGCCAGGCGTCGCGGTGGAAATCCCGTTCGACAGCGCGCATTTCGTGCGCGTGGCGATCCGCGAGGTGGTGATCACGCTGCTGGAAGCCATCGTGCTGGTGTTCGGCGTGATGTGGCTGTTCCTGCGCGATCTGCGCGCGACGCTGGTGCCGACGGTCGTCATTCCCGTCACGCTGATGGGCGCGTTCCTCGCGCTCTACATGGGCGGCATGTCGATCAACGTGTTCACGCTGTTCGGGCTCGTGCTGGCGATCGGCATTCTCGTGGACGACGCCATCGTGGTGGTGGAGAGCGTGCATCGCGCGATGCACGAGGAAGGGCTCGCGCCCAGGGAGGCGACGCGGCGCGCCATGTCGCGCATCGGCGGGGCGATCGTCGGCGTGACGGCGGTGCTCACCGCCGTGTTCGTGCCGATGGCGTTCTTTACCGGCAATGTCGGCGGCATCTATCGACAGTTCGCGGTGGCGATGATTGCGTCGATGCTGGTGTCGTCATTCATGGCGCTTTCGCTCACACCTGCGCTATGTGCGAGCATGCTCAGGAAACCGAAGCATATTGAGGCGCATGGCACCTCGCGTGCTGCGCGGGTTTCGCGCGGCTATCGCGGCTTCGTGCTGAAGCTGTTGCGGCGCAGCCGCCGCGTGCTGGTCATCTACGCGCTGCTGATTGGCGCGATGGCGTGGCTTTACTGGCAGATGCCGCAAGGCTTCCTGCCCGCCGAAGACGAAGGCCAGCTTCAGGTCATGATCCAGTTGCCCGCAGGCGCGACACAGGCCCGCACGCTGGCGGTGGTGCAACGTGTGGAGCAGATCCTGCGCAATGAAAACGCGGTCGACAATGTCACCAGCGTGGTGGGCTGGAGCTTCGCGGGCAGCGGCCAGAACGTGGGCATGGCGTTCGTCGATCTGAAGGACTGGGATCACCGCTCGATGAGCGCGCAAACCTTGCGCGACCGGCTCAACGACAAGTTCGGCGCGATCCTTGACGGCGATGTGGAAGCCACGCTGCCGTCGCCCGTGCCCGGCATCGGGCATGCGGAGGGCTTCACGTTCCGGCTGGAGGATCGTGGTGGTGTCGGCATGGACGCGCTAAAGGCGGCGCGCGGCCAGTTGATCGACGTGGCCGCGAAAAGCGCCGTGCTGGCGGGTGTGCACTCCGAGGATCTGCCCGACGCGCCGCGCGTGGCGCTCGATGTCGACCGCGCGAAAGCCTATGCGTTCGGAGTGCCGTTTGGGCGCATCGCGGACTTGCTGAGCACCACCTTCGGCTCGACCTATGTGGACGACTTCCCGGCTGGCGGGCGCATGCGCCGCGTGATCGTTTCCGCCGATGCGGGCGCGCGTATGGCCGAGCACCAGTTGCTCGACCTGCCGGTGCAGACGGGTACGGGCTCGACGGTGGCGCTGTCGTCGCTGGCGTCCACGCGCTGGACGCGCGGCCCCGTGATGCTCACCCGTTACAACGGCTATCCGTCGCTCGACGTGAGCGGGCGCGAATCGAGCGGCCACAGTTCCGGCGAAGCGATGGCCGAAATGGAACGGCTGGCCGCCGATCTGCCTTCGGGCGTCGCCTATGAATGGACCGATACGGCGTTCGAACAGATCGAGGCCGCGCGCGATACGCCCTTGTTGCTGGGCCTCTCGGTGCTGGCGGTGTTCATGGTGCTGGCAGCCCTGTACGAAAGCTGGATCACGCCCGCCGCGGTGCTGCTGGTGGTGCCGCTGGGCACGCTCGGCGCGGTCGTGGCGATGTTGATGCGGGGCCTGCCCAACGACATCTACTTCAAGGTGGGGCTCGTGACGGTGGTCGGGCTGACGGCCAAGAACGCGATTCTGATCGTGCAGGCGGCGAACGCCAGGCGCTTGCGCGGTCTGCGCGCGGGGCCGGCCGTGGTGGCCGCGTGCGCGGAGCGGCTCAGGCCGATCGTGATGACGTCGGCGGCCTTCGTGCTGGGCGTCGTGCCGCTTGCGCTGTCGCACAGCGCGGGCGCGGAAAGCCGCCATTCGATCGGCACGGGCGTGCTTGGTGGCGTGCTGGCCGCGACGGCGCTTGGGCTCGTGTTTGCGCCAGTGCTGTATTGCGCGGTGGCCTCGCGGCCGCCGAAGCGCATCGCGGGCAGATCGGGCGGGCTGCGCGGCAGACGCAGATCCGCGCGAGGCGAGCCTGCGTTCGAGGAAAGTACGCAGTGAGCGCAGTTCGCGCCGCGCGTGGACTCAGAAAAGCCGTGGCGTGCCCACCCAGACCAGCACGGCTTCCTCGTCGCGCGGGTTCGTCCAGCTGTGCGGCACCGTCGATTCGTAATGCGCGCTATCGCCCGCGCCCAGCACGAACGACTTGCCTTCCAGGGTGATCGTCACTTCGCCGCTGAGCACGTGGACGAATTCTTCGCCCGCGTGCGTGGTGACCTCGCTGCGCTGCTGGCCCGGCGGCAAGCGCACGAGAATCGCTTCGAGCTGGCGTCCGCCCGACTGGTTGGAAAGACGCGCGAACAGATTGGTCGAATCGGCGAAAGCGAAGTACTGCAGATCCTTGTGGCGGCGCACGCAGCCTTCTTCAGTGGGCGTATCGACGAAATAGCTGACCGGCACGCCCAGCGCCTTGGCGATACTTACCAGCGAGGTGATCGACGGGCTGGCGTGGTCGCGTTCGACCTGCGAGAGAAAGGGTTTGGAAAGCTGGGAGAGGGTCGCGACGTCGTCGAGCGTGCGGCCCTGGCGCTGGCGCAGCGACCGGATCTTGCTGCCGACGGAGACGACGTTCTGGGTTTCGACGGTTTTCGATGCCATGGTTAAAGGCTGGTCTTTTGTATTGGAAGCGCGGGTTTCGCACCGGCATCGATCACTGCATGCGGAGCGAATTCATCTGATGAATGCCGGTATTCAACATTCATTTAAAGCCAGGTCTCCATTAGGCGCTTTTCCACCGATTCAGGCCATTCACGTGCGCGCTAATCCCCGTGCGGCGCGACGCGTTTGTTTCGGTGTCCAGGTTATCTGTTTTGTTAAAAGGCCACTGATAATAGCATTACCAATAAGTTCGCAGAAAAGTGCATGATCGGGCCGATGGCGTCAGGGGATTATCTGAATGCGTATCGAATGCAAGTGGAAATGGAAAATATTACGAAATATATCGGACAGCAGAATTCAGAAAGTTGAAGTCATAGTTTGAATGGTGGTCGCGCTGGCTAATTCGGTGCATTTATCGATCACCGTGAAGGCGCATCGCGAAGTGGGGTCGCCCTGATAGTCCGAACCGCACGGCGCGGTTATGCTTCGATACCGTCCAATTTTCGGAGCGTCCCATGCAGACAGTCCGTCGTTTCGCGTTCCTTGCGCTGGCAGCCGGTGTCATGAGCCTGTCCTTCACGTCGAACGCATCGGCGGATTCGTCCGCGTTGCCACAAGGCCGCTATCAGGTCGTTTCGTTCGGCGACAGTCTTTCGGACGTCGGCACGTACGCCTATGCCCGCCAGTTTGGCGGCGGCACCTACACCACCAATCCAGGCGCGATTTCCGTCGCACGCGTTGCTCAACACTTTGGATCGAGTCTCACGCCCGCGCTGACGGGCGGCTTCGGCCAGCCGAGCGTGGTTCAAGCAGACGGATTCGGCTATGCGCAAGGGGGCGCGCGCGTCGCCGCGCCGCCGAACCCCGGCGATGCGACCGGCGACACCGGAGAACTGCAGACGCCACTGACCTCGCAAGTTTCGGCCTATCTTCAGAGCCATACGCGTTTCAACGCCCAGCAACTCGTGTTGATGCAGGGCGGGGCGAACGACTTGCAGGATGCCTATGCGGCATGGGCGGGCATGGTGGCGAATGGCGGCGATCCCAACGCGTCCTTGCAGGCTGTTCTGCCGTCACTGAAGCAGGCGGCGCAGCAATTGGGGGAACTGGTGCACAACGTGCAACAGCACGGCGCGACCCATATCGTGGTGCAGAACGTGCCGGATATCAGCAAGGCGCCGATTGCCAACCTGCTCGATCAACAACTGCCGGGCTCCACCAAAGTGCTTCGGCGCATGGCTCAGGCGTTCAACGGCGCGCTGGACGACGCGCTGCCTGCGTCGCCGGCCGTGCTGCGCATCGACGCTTTCACGTTTATCGACGAGGTCGCGAAGAACTATCGGCAACTGGGCTTTCGCTTCGACGGCAGTGTCGGCGCCAACGTAGCCTGTGCGCCTGCCAGCCTGCCCACGGCATTTCAGGCCGACGACGCCAGCGCGCTTTTCTGTTCGCCCGCGACCTACGTCTCACCGCATGCCGACGATATCTATATGTTTGCCGACGCTTATCACCCGAGCACGCATCTTCAACAGGTCATCGCGGATTATGTGGTGGCCCAGATCGACGCGTGGTTGCGCAAATAGCCGGAAAATAGCGCGGAAGGACGGGGCGGGCCCGTTCTAGCCCGCTGTTAGAATGGCTCCCTTTTTTGTGGGAGAGGCAAATGTCCTGGTTCATTTACGAAGTGCCCGAATTCAACGAAGACGCGGCGCGCATCGAACCTTTCAGCGATTTGCGCAGCCGCGTCGTCAAGGTCAGCGGGCAGGCAATGGCCGACGAACTGGAGAGCGTGCGCGAGAACGCGGCAGCGACGGCGAACACGCCCGCACATGCGCTGCGCGGGGCGGAAAATCCGCACGTTTTCCCGATTCCGTATGCCGACTCGATGATTCTGGTCGGCTTCATTTTCGAACTGGCGCGAGAAGGGCGACAACTGGTGGTGTCGCCCGTGGAAATGCCCTGGCTCAAAGACGCCGTTTAAGCGGCGAGATTGTCTTCGCAATCTTTCCAGTAGCGCAGCGGATCCTGATGTTGCGGGTAGTGGGCGTCGAGCCACACGGACAGCTTGTGCCAGTCCGGATGATGCGTCCCCGTCTTTGCCGACCAGGTTGAGGATCGCTCCAGAATCCGGTTGTTTTCGCGGTCGCGCACGATGAGACTGCCCAGCCCGCTGGTGCTGTTCGCCTGCGCTTCGAGTTGGTATCGGGGCAGGATTCTGATTTCGGCGTCTTCGGCCCAGCCGTAGAGTGCGCGAACCACGCCAGCGGCATCGCGCAATTCGATCGGGCCGGTCTGCGGGCGAACCGCCGACCAGCCTTCCGGGAATTCGGCAACGATCTCATTGTTGCCTTCCCGCACCCACTTCATCCGCCACGCGCGCGCCATCGCCTCGCGCATTGCCGATACCGACTTGTAGCCAGCGGGCAGTTCGATCCCCACTGGGAGCGTGATGAGATTGTCTTTCCAGAGCCGGGATTCGTCGTCGGGGAGCGGGGGGCGTTTCACCTCTGCGAAAGGCGAGGCTTCGAACGGGTTCTCGGGCCGGCTCGACGTTTTTACGCTCGTAGCGGGTAGCCCTTCGAAGAGCCGTTCGGCATCCAGACGCGTGAGTTTCGGTTTTGTTTTCTTCATGTGTTCCTCTTCAGCCGCCGGCCCGCTTCACGCTATGGCCGGCTTTTTTGAGCGCGTCCATGACGCGCTCGCAATGGTCGCCCTGGACTTCGATCACGCCATCCTTGACCGTACCGCCCGATCCACAGGCCGTCCGTAATTGTTTGCCCAACACGGCCAGCGCGTCGGGATCGAGCGCCAGGCCTTTGACGATGGTGACGCTTTTGCCGCCCCGGCCCTTGGTCTCGCGAGAAACACGGGCGATGCCGTCGCCTGCCGGGCGCGCCCTGGCGATCGCCTTGCAGACGCATTCCGCGAGCGTGCGCCTGCATTCGGGGCACATGCGGCCGCCGTCCGTCGAATAGACGAGGCCGCTCTTTGAACTGCTATTCATGATTGGGTGACCTGGAGCTTTCAAAGCCGATAATCGGCGAGTTTAGCCGACGGCGCCTGTTATACCGCCATCGGGAGCCCGTGCAAGCGCCCGCTTCGCGTCCGCTTGCCAATCTCGTGCTTATTTTCGCTTCGGCTTGCTGCGTTCCGGACTGCGCGTGCGAAGTGGCTTCTGCAGCGCAGTTTGCGCTTCCTTCAAGAGTTCGAGCCAGTTTTCCTCGTAACGAACTCCGGCGCGCAAAACCAGATGGTGCAGGGCGGACTCACGATCCTGCGGCTCGGTGGGAAAGTCTTTCTGCTCGATTTCGCGGTAGAGCGCGAGTTTCGCTTCATGCAGGCCAATACGTCGGCGTATTTCTTCGTCCAGTCCGGTCGGCCCGACCGCGGCTTCGGCGCGCAGGCGAACCATGAACTCATCGCGCAGTGCGGCTGGCTCATCTTCCTGTGCGACCCAGCTCCTCAACTCATCGCGTCCGGCCGCCAGGATCCGGTATGCGCGTTTGCGCCCTCGGGTGGATTCCTCCGGGAGCGATTCGATCAGACCCGCTTCCTCCAGACGCGCCAGTTCCCGATAGATCTGCTGATGGGTAGCGTGCCAGAAATAGCCGATCGAGCGGTCGAAGCGGGCGGCCAGTTCCGATCCGGAGCAGGACCGTTCGACCAGCGCGGTGAGTAAGGCATGCGGAAGCGACATCGATGCAGATCAGTTGGCGAATCGGCCTGACAAGCAGGCCAGCAATGGACGAGTAGAGGAGGTTTTCGAAATTCTCGCATCCGCTTGACTCTCCATGCAACTGGTTGCATTATCGGTCGCATCTTCATGCAACCAGTTGCATAAACATGACAAATCCCTATCCCCACTTGTTGCGTCCGCTCGACCTGGGTTTCACGACCCTGAAAAACCGCGTGTTGATGGGCTCCATGCATGTCGGGCTCGAAGAAGCGCCGCATGGTTTCGAGCGCATGGCCGCGTTCTATGCCGAGCGCGCGCGCGGCGAAGCCGGGCTGATCGTGACGGGCGGCATCGCGCCGAACGAACGCGCGCGCCCCATGCACGGCGGCGCGATGTTGACGACGGAAGACGAGGCCGAGCGGCATCGCATCATCACGCGCGCCGTGCATGCCGAAGGCGGCAAGATCGCCATGCAGATCCTGCACTTCGGCCGTTACTCGTATCAGCCGATGCTGGTTGCGCCGAGTGCGCTGCAAGCTCCCATCAATCCGTTCACGCCCCACGCGTTGAGCGACGAAGAGGTCGAAGAGACCATCGACGACTTCGTGCGCTGCGCGGCGCTGGCGCAGCATGCGGGCTACGACGGCGTGGAAATCATGGGCTCGGAGGGTTACCTCATCAACGAGTTCATTGCGAGTCGCACCAATCATCGTACTGATCGCTGGGGCGGCAGCTACGAAAATCGCATGCGTTTTCCGGTGGAGATCGTGCGGCGCGTGCGGGAGCGCGTTGGCAGCCAGTTCATCATCATTTACCGGCTTTCGATGCTTGATCTGGTGGAAGGCGGCTCGACGCTGGAGGAAGTGATCCAGCTGGCCCAGGCCATCGAGCAGGCGGGCGCGACCATCATCAATACCGGCATTGGCTGGCACGAGGCGCGCATTCCGACCATCGCCACCAAGGTGCCGCGCGGCGCGTGGGCCTGGGTCACGCAGGAACTGATGGGCAAGGTGTCGGTGCCGCTGGTGGCCACCAACCGCATCAACACGCCCGAACTCGCTGAACAACTACTCGCCGATGGCGTGTGCGACATGGTGTCGATGGCGCGTCCGTTCCTCGCTGACGCCGATTTCGTGCGCAAGGCGCGCGAGGGCCGCGCCGACGAAATCAATACCTGCATCGGCTGCAATCAGGCCTGTCTCGACCATACTTTCGCGGGCAAGGTGACGTCGTGCCTCGTCAATCCGCGCGCGTGCCACGAGACCGAAATCGTCATCAATCCGGCCACGCAGACCCGGCGTGTCGCCGTCGTGGGCGCGGGGCCGGCCGGTCTCGCCTGTGCGGTGACGGCGGCAAGCCGCGGGCATAAGGTGACGCTCTTCGAAGCGGGCCACAAAATTGGCGGCCAGTTCAATATCGCCAAAAAGGTGCCGGGCAAGGAGGAGTTCAACGAAACGCTGCGCTACTTCCGCCGCCAGATCGAATTGACGGGCGTCGAGTTGCGGCTGGAAACGCGGGCGAGCGCCGAAGCGTTAATGCAGGAAGGCTTCGATGAAATCGTCATCGCGACTGGCGTGCTGCCGCGCGAACTGCACATCGATGGCGCGCAGCATGCCAAGGTGCTGGGCTATCTCGACGTATTGCGCGACGGCAGGGAGGTGGGTTCGAACGTTGCGATTGTGGGCGCGGGGGGCATTGGCTTCGACGTGGCCGAGTACCTTGTGCATGAGGGTAAATCAGCGAGTGTCGATCCGCAGAAGTTCTTCGCCGAGTGGGGCGTGGATACGCACTACACCGAACGCGGCGGCCTGCGCCGTGCTGCGGTAGGGCCTGCTGCGCGCAAAGTTCATCTGCTTCAGCGCCGCGCCTCCAAGGTTGGCGACAATCTCGGCAAGACGACGGGCTGGATTCACCGCACGGCATTGAAGGCGCGTGGCGTCGGCATGTCGTCTTCGGTGGAGTATCAGCGCATCGACGATGATGGTTTGCACGTCAGTATCGACGGCGTGCCGCAGACGCTCGCCGTGGATAACGTGGTGGTCTGCGCAGGCCAGGAGCCGCTGCGCGAGCTGGCCGATCAGCTGGAGGCCGCGGGCCGCAAGGTTCACGTGATCGGCGGTGCCGCGAGGGCTGCGGAACTCGACGCCAAACGCGCCATTCACGAGGGCACTACGCTGGCCGCTTCGCTATAAACGCGAAGTCATCCTCACATTCAATCCGGAGTCCGTATGAATGACGCAGCACTGAATCTGCCGCCCGCCGTGGCGCGCTCCCTCGCGATCTGGCATGAACTCGTGGCCAGCAAGGATCTGGGCAAGCTGGAGTCGATTGTTCACCCCGATGCTGTTTTTCGCTCGCCGATGGCATTCAAGCCGTACGGTCCCGCGCCCGCCTTGCTGATGGCGTTGCGCACGGTGATCACGATTTTCGAGGACTTTACCTATCACCGCCAGTTCAGCAGCGCCGATGGCCACGACATCGTGCTGGAATTTAGCGCGACGGTACAGGACAAGCAGCTCAAGGGCATCGACATGATCCGCTTCGACGAAACAGGGCGCATTGTCGAGTTCGAGGTGATGATTCGCCCGTTCAATGCGCTGCAGGTGCTGGGCGCGGAAATGGGCGCCCGCCTTGCGCAGTTTCTGCCGGCGTATAAGGTTTAAGCGAGGCCTTTAAAAGCAGCGTTACGCGTGCGGTTGCTGAAGCCACGCGCGCGCGTGCGTATCCGTGGTGGTGAAAGACCACTGCAGATCGAAGGGCGCATTCGCTACGCCGTATTGCTGCGTGAGCCGACCGGTTGCGTGGACCGTATAGGTCGTTTGCGGGCGCAATGGCGAGAACGGCGTGCAGACGGCCGTGTTGCGCCCGACATCGGCGGCGGTCAGCGGCGCGATCTGGCAGCGCACTTTTTTGCCGTGGCCGTCGCGCAGCTCGAAGGTGGCAAGTTCGATGTGTGCGTTGGTGCCGCCCGAGAGCGTGATGGGGTAGCCGAGCACCGCACCCCGATAGCGTGTGTCGGGGCCCATCGGGTCGGGCTGTTCGATATCCTGCCACGCGAGCGGCGCGTCCTTCTGCCCGTCATAGGGGTAGGCCACGAGTTCGGTCGCGCCGATGGCGGGCTGCGGGTCCGCGAAATCGACCACGATGATCTGGCTTTTGCCGGAAGCCACCGCTTCGCCAGCACGGGCCCAGTCGTACAGCATCGCGCCGCGATGGTAGGGCGAATCAAAAATCTCCGCCATCGGCAGTTGCGGCGCACGCTGTCCGCCGTAGACGGCGAACACTTCGCTGGCGCCCGCGGTCTGCGTATGCAAACGTACGCGCGCGGTCACGTCGGCGGCGGAAAAGCCCGGCAAGCCGGCGTTTTCCTCGTGGCCCGTCGCGCGATTCGTCTCCAGATAAGAAGCGTGGGCGGCCGCCGCCTTGGCGACCAGCGGATCCGCTGCGAGCGCCCCCAGACCGAGTTCCGCGCGCCGTGCGTTGAGGTAGGCGATCGCGGACGTTTCATCCTTGCTCGCCAGTTCGGCGATGGCCGCGTTGCCGGGCGCGGCGTGCAAGGTGATACGCGGCCCGGTGTACGGCGGCGCGGATGCCTGATGCACGGCGGGCTTGCTCGCACATCCGGCGAACTGCGCGAGGGCGAGGGAAATCAGGGCGGTGGAAAGCGGCAGGCGATACATCGATTCTTCAGATCATTTCGACGCTTTGGGCGTCCTTGACTACTTATCGGCACAAAAGCCCGCGATTGTAGGGCATGGCAAGCGGGTTGACTTGCCTCGCCGGCACGAACAGACTCTGCTCACCATCGATCTGCACGGGAGCGGACTTGGCCCACCCCGATCTTCTCGATCGCGCCCCGAAGGCCGCGCGCGTGATCGCCGCGCAGGCCAGCCCGTGCGACAAGCTCGTTATCCACGCGCAACCCACCAGCGTCGATCGCCCGTGCCGGCACAAGCGCCTCGCGCTCGCCGCGACCATCCTCGGGTCGAGCATGGCTTTTATCGACGGCTCCGTTGTCAATGTTGCGTTGCCGTCGATTCAGCGCGAACTGGGCGCGAGCGTCGCGGCAATGCAGTGGGTCGTCGATGCGTATCTGCTGTTTCTGGGCTCGCTGGTGCTGGTTGGCGGGTCGATGGGCGACCGGCTCGGGCGTCGTACCGTGTTTATTGCGGGCATCGCGCTCTTTACACTGGCGTCGGCCGCGTGCGGATTCGCGCCGGACGCGGCCGCGCTGATCGCCGCGCGCGCAGTGCAGGGCATCGGCGCGGCGCTGCTCGTGCCCAGCAGTCTCTCGATCATCGGCGCGGTATTCGACGATGCTTCGCGTGGCCGCGCGATTGGCACCTGGGCGGGCGTGGGCGCGATCACCTCGGCGGTGGGGCCGGTCGCGGGCGGCTGGCTCGTCGACGCGTTTTCGTGGCGCGCGATCTTTTTTCTGAACGTGCCGCTCGCCGCGCTGACGATCGTGCTGGCCTTGGCGTCGGTGCCCAACAGCCACAAGCTGGGCGCGCCGCGACAACTCGACTGGCCCGGCGCGATTACCGCCGCCGCCGGGCTGGCGTCGCTCACATTCGGGCTGACGGAGGCATCGGCGCGCGGCTTTGCACATCCGCTGGTGCTCGGCGCAATCGGTGCGGGCGTGCTCGTGCTTGCCGCTTTCGTGGCGATCGAATCGCGCAGCGCCAACCCCATGATGCCGCTCGACGTGTTTCACTCGCGCGATTTCACCGCCGCCAATCTCGTCACGCTGCTGCTTTACTTCGGGCTGGGCGGGGCATTCTTTTTCCTGCCGTTCGCGCTGATTCGCGCCCTGGGCTTTAGCGCGACCGATGCGGGCGCGGCGCTGCTGCCGGTGCCCGTCGCGATCGGTTTGCTATCGCGTTTCACAGGCGGCCTGACGAACCGTTTCGGTTCGCGTGCGTTGTTGACGGCCGGGCCTGGCATCGCGGGCATCGGCTTCGCGTTGCTGTCGTTGCCGTTCGTACGCGCAGGGTATTGGGCAGGATTTTTCCCCGCGCTCGTCGTGTTAGGGCTGGGCATGACGATCACGGTTGCGCCGCTGACGACGGTGGTGATGGGCGCGGTGTCGAGCGAGCGCACCGGCGTCGCCTCCGGTATCAACAATGCTGTGGCGCGTGTGGCGGGGCTGCTGGCGATTGCGGTGCTGGGCATCGTGTTCGTGTGGACGCTCGCGTCCCGCTCCGATGCTGACGCCATCCTCGCGGCGATGCGCGCGGTTGCGCTCGTCTGCGCCGCGTGTGCATTCGCCGCTGCCGCGATTGCGGCGTTCCTGATGCATCCGCAACACGCTTCCCGACAGTGATGCGTCAGACTGCTGTAGCCAAAACGAAAACTATCAGGCCAGCCGATGTTTGAAATCGCGAATTGCGAGTTTTCTTATGTGCCGCGCGTTTATACGATATTGAGTGCCGGCACAGCGTTCACGTAGCCAGCCCCGCGCAAGCGCATCTGGAGGAGCGATGGAACACAAGCCCCGCACGCAGAACGAGAAGCTCGAGGTCAAGACGACGACTTGCTATATGTGCGCCTGCCGGTGTGGCATCCGCGTGCATCTGCGCGATGGCGAAGTGCGCTATATCGACGGCAATCCTGAGCATCCGCTCAATCAAGGGGTGATCTGCGCCAAGGGCTCGTCGGGCATCATGAAGCAATATTCGCCCGCGCGCCTCACCCAGCCGTTGCTACGCAAAGCGGATGCATTACGCGGCACCGCGCAGTTCGAACCGATCTCCTGGGACGTCGCGTTCGACATGCTGGAAAAGCGTCTCGCCCATCTGCGCGCGACGGACCCCAAACAGTTCGCGTTATTTACAGGCCGCGACCAGATGCAGGCGCTTACCGGACTGTTTGCCAAACAGTTCGGTACTCCGAATTATGCGGCGCACGGCGGATTCTGTTCGGCGAATATGGCTGCGGGCATGATCTACACAATAGGCGGATCATTCTGGGAGTTCGGCGGTCCGGATCTCGACCGCGCGAGGCTGTTCTTCATGATCGGCACGGCGGAAGACCATCATTCGAATCCGCTCAAGATTGCGATTTCGAAGTTCAAGCGCGCGGGTGGCCGCTTTATCGCCATCAATCCGATCCGCACCGGCTACGCAGCCATCGCCGACGAATGGGTGCCGATTTGTCCCGGCACGGACGGCGCGCTGTTCATGGCGCTGATGCGCGAGTTGATCGAAGCGAATGCGTACGACCGCGAATTCGTCGAGCGTTATACGAATGCGGGCGAACTGATCGATCTGCGGGCTGATAGCGAGACGTACGGCCTGTTCGTGCAGGATAAAAACGCCGAAGCGCGCAATGCGCTGTTTCCACAGAATCATTTGTGGTGGGACGCAGCGAGCCAGCGCGAAGTGCTGCATCACGCAGCGGGCGTGCGTCCCGCACTGGAAGGGCGCTATATGCTCGCCGACGGCACGCCGGTGGCGCCATCGTTCCAGTTGCTGCGCGAGCAGGTCGCGCGTTGCACGCCGGAATGGGCGGCCCAGATCACCGGCATTGCAGCTGACACGATCCGCCGTCTGGCTCAGGAAATGGCCGACGTCGCACGCGATCAAAAAATCACGCTGCCGGTTCCCTGGACTGATGCCTGGGGCGAGTCGCACGAATCGGTAACCGGTGCGCCGATTGCCTTTCACGCCATGCGCGGACTGGCCGCGCATTCGAACGGCTTTCAGTCGATCCGTGCGCTCGCCGTGCTGATGTCCCTGCTTGGCACCATCGACCGGCCTGGCGGCTTCCGGCACAAATCGCCGTATCCGCGCGCCGTGCCGCCTTCGGCGAAACCGCCCAACAGTCCCGACGATGTGAAGCCGGATACGCCGCTCGCCAACGGCCCGCTGGGCTGGCCCGCCGCGCCGGAAGACCTGTTTGTCGACGCCCATGGCGGCCCGGTGCGCATCGACAAGGCCTTTTCGTGGGAATACCCGCTTGCCGTGCACGGTCTGATGCATAGCGTGATTACCAATGCGTGGCGCGGCGATCCCTATCCCATCGACACGCTGTTGATTTTCATGGCGAATATGGCGTGGAATTCGTCGATGAACACGGTCGAGGTTCGCAAGATGCTGGCGGACCGGCACGAGAGCGGCGAGTACAAGATTCCGTTCATTGTCGTGTGCGATGCGTTTCAGTCGGAGATGACTGCATTTGCCGATCTGATCCTGCCCGATACGACATATCTCGAACGCTACGATGCGATGTCGATGCTCGACCGGCCGATTTCCGAATTCGACGGACCGGTTGATTCGGTGCGCGTGCCCGTTGTGCCGCCAACCGGCGAATGCAAACCGTTCCAGGAAGTGCTGGTGGAACTGGCGAGCCGCCTGAAATTACCGGCATTCACCACGCCGGAGGGCGCACGCAAGTATCGCGACTATCCGGATTTCGTCATCCATCACCAGACGACACCGGGTTCTGGCGTGGGCTTTCTGATGGGCTGGCGCGGCAAGGATGGCGACAAGGCGCTGGTTGGTGAACCGAACCTGAAGCAGTGGGACGAATATGCGAAGCACAACTGCGTCTACCACTACACGCTGCCCGAATCGCTCCAGTACATGCGCAACGTCAATGGGCCTTATTTGCAGTTCGCGGTGGAAAAAGGCTTTCGCAAATTCAATGAGCCGATTGTCATCGCGCTTTATTCGGATGTGATGCAGAAGTTCCGGCTCGCAGCGCAAGGCAAAACGAAAGGGCGGCTACCGCCCGACCATTTGCGCGCGCGCATCGAACAGTATTTCGATCCCTTGCCGTTCTGGTATGCACCGCTCGAACACGACGCCACCGATCACGCGCGCTTTCCGCTGGCGGCGGTCACGCAGCGGCCGATGGCGATGTATCACTCGTGGGATTCGCAGAACGCCTGGCTGCGGCAGATTCATGGCGAAAACTATCTGTACATGAACCCGCGTACCGCGGCCGCGCAGAATATTGAGGACGGCGGCTGGATTTACGTCGAATCGCAATGGGGCAAGGTGCGCTGCATGGCGCGCTATAGCGAAGCGGTGGAACCCGGCACGGTGTGGACGTGGAACGCGATCGGCAAATCGGCGGGCGCATGGAATCTCGGGCCCGACGCCAACGAATCGCAGCGCGGCTTTCTGCTTAACCACCTGATCGCCGACGAGATTCCCGTCAAGTGCGCGGATTACGCACGTACCTCGAATTCCGATCCCGTCACCGGGCAAGCGGCCTGGTACGACGTGCGCGTGCGTATCTATCCGGCCGAGGCGCACGCCGATCACACGCTACCGCAATTCGCACCCATGCCTGCGCTGCCGGGCGCGGTTGGCGAAGGTGCAGGCGGTTTCATCCATCGCGTCGTGCAAACGTATTTCGCCGGGCGAGGAGAGTTTGCCGCGCGGCTTGCGAAAGCCACGCAACGTAAATAACGGGAGCGCACGCTATGACACAGATGGCGCTGGTGATCGATCTGAACGTCTGCGTGGGTTGCCACGCGTGTGTGACGAGTTGCAAAGAATGGAACACCTCGGGCGAGGCGGGCAGTCTGGCCGACTTTCGCCCTTACGACGCCGATCCTTCCGGCACGTTCTTCAATCGTGTGCAGACCTTCGAGGCCGGCGAATATCCGCTTGCCGACACCATTCATTTCCCCAAATCCTGTCTGCACTGCGAAGACCCGCCGTGCGTGCCGGTGTGTCCGACCGGAGCCAGCTACAAGCGCAAGGAAGACGGCCTCGTGCTGGTCGATTACGACCGCTGTATCGGCTGCAAATACTGCGCCTGGGCCTGCCCGTATGGCGCGCGCGAGATCGACGAAGCGCGCAAGGAAATGACCAAATGCACGCTGTGTTCCGACCGCATCTACAACGAAGCATTGCCCGAGCGTGACCGCAAGCCGGCCTGCGTGCTGGCGTGTCCGACCTCGGCGCGCCTGTTTGGCGATATCCACGACCCCGAGTCGATCGTGTCAAAGGCGATCCGCGAGCGCGGTGGCTATCAACTGATGCCGGAGTGGGAAACGCGACCGTCGAATCATTATCTGCCGCGCCGCAAAGTGACTTCGTGCAGTAGTGGCGGCGCGTGTTCGTGCAAATCTCTGGCTGACGAAGAACCCACGACGCTCGAAGGTCAGGCAGAACAGGGCGCACTCAATCTGGCGTCGATGGCGACGCGTGTTTGAAACGTCTTTTGCGTAGTGTGAACGAAATCGTACAAGAGGGACGCGATGAAACCGGCATTTTCCGTGGTGTTTCTCACGACGCTGAGTGGCGCGGGGCAGGGTTTGCTCATTGCGCTCGTGGGCGTAGAACTGGCGTTGCGGTTGGGATGGGGCGACGCCGCGGCGGTTCCGGCTACGTTTTATATCGTCGGTGCAGGGCTTTCTTGCGTACTCGGCATATTGGGCCTCGTTGCCTCGTTCTTTCATCTTGGCCATCCCGAGCGGGCGTGGCGCGCCATTGCGATGTGGCGAACCTCGTGGCTGTCGCGCGAATGTCTTTGTTTGCCCGCGTTTCTTGGCTGCACGTTTGCGTATGGCGTGGCCCATTTGTCGGGAGCTTCTTTTTCGCTCGCAATCGGGGGCGTGGCGGTGGTCGCCAGCGTGTTGCTGTTCGTGTGCACCGGCATGATCTACGCGTGCCTGCGCTTTCTGCAGGAATGGGCGACGCCGCTTACGCTGGTCAATTTCATGCTGCTCGGTTGCGCGTCCGGATTTACGCTGGCGAGCGCCTGCGCAGCGAAATTCGCACCGGTCATGACGGCCCCGCTCGCCATCTGCGCCTGTGTGCTGACGCTCGCCGGTTGCGCGTCGCGCACGGCTTCCTTGATCCGCAATGCGCGCCTGCGCCCGAAATCGACAGTGCAAAGCGCGACCGGCATACGTGCTGAGCGTGTCGAGCAGAAATCGCGCGGATTCACCGCCGGAGCCTTCAATCTGCGCGAGTTCTTTCACGGCAAGACGCCGCTTGCGCTACGGCGAATCAAGTGGACGTTCCTGATCACGGCGTTTCTTGCCCCTTTCTGTCTGGTGGCGATTGGCGGCGGGGTTCGCTCCGTCGGGCTGTCTTTTACCCTGCTGTGCACAGCAGCGGCTATCCAGTACGCCGGCCTCGTGGCGGAGCGCTGGTTTTTCTTTGCCGAGGCGCGGCACCCGCAGAATCTTTATTACCAGCGTTCGTAGGCGTTGCCTCGAGGCTTGCGGCCAGGGCGGCGACACCCAGAAAGGTCTGCACGATCCCGCGCTTGCGCTGACTGTGAAGGCAGACCACCGAATCGACATTGCATCCGCGTAGTTCATCGACGGGGATCGCCACGGTACGCTTGCTGTCGGGCACCTCGCGCTCAAGCACGAATCCGATACCGAGTCCCTGCCTGACCGCTTCAATCACCGCTTCACGGCTGCCCAGTTGCAGGGCCGTCGCAAGCTGAACCTTGGCACGCCGCGTGGCATCGTCGACGAGTCGCTGGGTATTGGAACCCGCTTCGCGTCGAATCACAGGATACGCGGCCAGATCGGCAAGTGATACGCTCGCCGACCTCGCGAGTGCGTGCCCCTTTGGTACGAGAACCCGCATATCCTGCCGCGCAACGGGAATCAACGCCACGCGCGCATCGCTTTTGGCATTGCCGATCACAGCTGCATCGACGCGATATTCGATCAGATCGTCCCAAACCTCGCGCTGGCTGCCGAAGGAGATGGAGATCTCGATCTCGGGATACTGCTCGCGAAATGCGGCTACCACCTGCAGCACGACCTGTGGCCCATCGGCGGCGAGTTTGAGGCTGCCGTGGCGGAACAGGGTCGCCTGGCTCACCATGTCCTCGATCTGCTCCTCAGTCGAAAACATTTGCCGGGTCAGGTCGAAGAGGGGCTTGGCGGCGTCGGTGAGATAGACGCCTTCATTCGTGCGCACGAACAGGGCCTGCTTGCAGTCCTCTTCGAGATTGCGGATCTGCGTCGTAATGGCGGGCTGCGTCAGCCCCAGCAGACTTGCGGCCCTGGTAAAACTGCCCTCGCGAGCGACCGCGTCGAACGCCCTGAGCTGGAAATAGCGCATGGCCATCGTGGGCCCTCATGATATCAATATGAATGTTGAAATATAGCATCCGTATTAATTTGACTGACAATGTCGCCACGCCCTAAGCTCATGATCGACTGGATGACACGTGAGATTCGTATGAGCAAAGTAATCGATTACCTCAACCCCGCCCTTCCCCGTGGCCTGCGTCGCGTGACGATGCCTGTGGTCGACGCGACCCCGGTAACGCTGGCGGGATACGGCAAGCTCGTTGAGCACCCGGAAGACTGCGAGGTCGAGATCGTGCAATGGCCGGCCATGGGATCGAGACCGATCGATCCGGGTACGGGCGACGAAGCCGGCACGACTGAAGGCGTGTTCGTCAGCGAATGGCGCGGCGACATTCTCTACGGCAGCAACGAAGCCGTTGGCGGTCACTACGTGCTTGCGTATGCGACTGAGCCGGAAGCGGCGCGCGAAGATGCAGCGCATTTGCCAGATCGCATGTTGCTTTGGCATGCGAACTATCATCCGGACGGCGGACAACTGTTCTTTCCGCTCGATCACAAGCCGTTCTATGTGCCGCTGGCGTTGCCGGGCGACGATATCACGCCGGAGAAGTTTGTTTGTTTTCGCTTTGATGGACAGCAAGGACTCTATATTCACCCGAACATCTGGCATGAAGGCGTCTTCACGCTGGAAGGAACGCAGCGATTCTTCGATAAACAAGGCGCGGTGCATGCGCGCGTGTCCGTTGAATTTGCGGCGGAGTTCGGGTGCCTGCTTGAGGCGCCGGTCGTCAACCGCCCAGCGCAATGATCGTCATTGTCAGGACGGCCCCGAGCAGCGTCATGGCGAAGCCCGCCTTCATCGCGCCCGCACCGGTATAGCGGCCGAGCGCAAAGCCGGCTGCGAACAGCATGGCCAGCGTCAGTATGCGTGAAATGACCAGCGCGGCGATGTGATCCTTTACGAGGATGAAGGGCAGCGCAACAGGAAAGGTCGAAGCGACGACTAGCAAAAAGATGCCGACCGCGCCAATCAAGTCGTCGCGATTCAAACGCGCGCGCGGCGGCAGTGTAGAGGCGGTCGCGAGGCGCGCACGAATCTGCTCAAGCTCCGCATCGTCGACGAGCGGTTCCAGCGCTTTTGGCAGGGCGTTACGCAAGGCCCGTACGGCTGCGGCGCGGTTGGGCTCGCGCTTCACGGTAAGGGCGAGCGTGAGGCGTTGGCCGCGATCCGCGAGTGTGCGCACGAGAAACATCACGGCGTCGGCGAGACCCCAGGCGAGATTGCAACCTAGCGCGGCAAAAAACAGTTTGCGGCCTGCATCTTCGCCCGCCGTCACGGCTTTGATCGCGCCGACGAAGGTTAATGCCATGAATAGGCCGAAGCATAGTTCGGTCACGCGATCGACCGTGTTGAGGACGGGTTCGCGCTTTTCCGGGATGGGGGGATGCGGGTTGGGGGATGTGGTCATGTGGCCTCGTACGCGGTATCCATTATCGGAACTTCCCCGCTTTTCTGAGCGTCGCGGAATAGATTCCCGATCGATACGAAATCGTGACAATTGACTCTGTCCGTGTATGCTCCTGGTCACTGATTGACGCACACCGAGATTCGGCTCAGCAAAGCGCCACTATGACACGTTACCCTGATTGGGCAAGAGTGCTGGTCACAATTGCGCTTTTCCTCGCGACCGCTGGCGCAAGAGCCACGGACGGTGGGCAGATCGACGCTGACAATCCAACGCAACAGCTCGAAATAGGTCGCTTGACGATCGATCAGAAGCCCACCGTTTCTCTGCGTTTTGTATTGGCCGACGGACATCGTATTGATGTATCGGATGCCGCGGGATTCTATTGGCCGCCAGTTGCCACCGATCAGCAAGGGCGTTTCTACATCGGCCGCGCCTCAGTGGATAGTCGAAGCGGGCGATTGTTTAGAGTCAACGGCGATAAGAAAGCAATCGTGCTGGGATCTCATTACACGGTATCAGCGGATGACGTCCATCGGGCTGTACAAATCTGGCGTGGCGCGCACGAATGTACGATCGGCATCGACAAATTCGGACTTGGTTCTTCCAATGGACGGGTCAGTGACTTCCTGCACGGAGTGATTCGCTTTGTCGATGCAGACGGCCCACTGGTTGCGCTGGTCACATTGGACGGAAGAGAGGCCGGTGACACGCACTATCTTGCAGTTAGCATTTTGCCCGATTCATGCGATGTCGAAGCGACGGATCTTGGCAATCCCGATTTACTGGTTGAAATTGGCTGGACGCCACGCGGTCATTGGTGGATAGCCGGCTCGAAGGAGGGGACGCTCATACGCTCTGAAGATGGCAGGCATTGGGTGACTACGCATTTGCCCGAGAACATCTCCGAGCTGACCAGTGCATATGTTGTCGCTCCAGGCAGTATCTGGCTCGCAGCTAACGATGCTGCACTGGGCATTGCCGATAATCCCGAACTGATCTATTCGGAGGACAACGGGAAATCGTGGATCCCATTGACCTGGAACAGTCAATGGATGCGGAACATCCCGCCGTACTGGCTTGAAGGACAAATGCGCGCTCGCGGCAAGTCTATACCGGATTTGAAGTAGTGCACGGATGATGTAGTCAATACGACAAGCAAAAAAGCGCGGACCGCGCAATCGACAATTGTATGAAAATTTTTCTTGATCAATCAATTTATAGATATTGAAGAAAAGAAATTTGTACCGACGTTCGTAGTAAATATCTAATTGGCATGGATTAAGTGGTGTGCGAGATATTTTGTGTAATGAATGACTATTTCATAGTCATCTCTTAAGTATAAAATCAACGCCGATCAAAAGAGGGCTTCAGCAAGCTTGTGGTCGCTATGCGGCTGGGTTAGAAATTCATTGCGCTGAAATAGTAGAAACTGAGAGACTCCGCGCACGCGGACGGTAGCAAAAGCAAAGACAACGGGGAAAATAGCTCGCGCTTGCCCCTGAAAAGGGAAGCATGGATATTCTGCGAGTTTTATTCGTCCTGCCGTTGCGTATTGTGCGCGGCTTGTTCAATTTGATCGTCAAGATCCTGCGGCCGGTTTTGGGCAGCATCTCATGGTCGGCCCCGGCATGGGTGCCGGCGGCCACCGCGGCGGTTCGCCAGCGCCCCCGGTATTTTGCCGTTCGTGCAATCGGCGCTCTCGCGCTGGCTGTTGCGGCATGGACGGGGTGGCACTGGTATGCGAACCGCCCGAAGCCAGCCGAACCACAGCGCATTACGTTTCAGGCGAAGGTGCCTGCCGTCACGGATTACGTGCAGGCGGACGGCACGCCGAAGATCACGATTCATCCGCTCGAAGTGGTGTTTTCCGGCTCAGCTGCGCCGATCGAACTGATCGGCAAGATCGTCAGCAAAGGCATCACCATGAAGCCGGCGCTCAAAGGCGAGTGGAGCTGGACCGACGATCACACGCTGCGCTTCGTGCCGGCGGCCGACTGGCCAGTCGGCGAGCACGTGGAACTGGACTTTGACATCAAGCAGGCCTTTGCACCGCACGTACTGATGGCCGACGACCACCTGACCTTCGATCTCGCTCCTTTCGTTGCCAGGGCGGGCAATGCCGAGTTCTATCAGGACCCGCAGAACGCAACGGCGAAGAAAACCATCATGCCGGTGAGCTTTAACTACCCGGTCGATACGGCGAAGTTCGAAAAGCGCATCTCGCTTGCGTTGGCGGGCAGCGACGGCAAGTTCAATACGCCGCTCAAGTTCACGGTGACGTACGACGCCTACAAGCTGAACGCATGGGTGCACTCACAGCCGCTCGATTTGCCGCGCGACGATGGGGCGGTGCAACTGAAACTCGATAGCGGCGTGCGCAGCTCGCGTGGCGGCGCGGGCACCCAGGAGCCGCTGACGTCGGTCGTACGCGTGCCGGGGCTGTATAGCCTTGCGGTGAAGAGCGTCAGCCCGACGCTGGTCGACAACGACCGGTATGAACCAGAACAGGTGCTCGTCACCGAAATCGGCGGCGCGGTGCGCGGCGCGGACCTGAACGGCCTGATCAAGGCGTGGGTGTTGCCAAAGCGCAGGGAAGGCGTCGACCAGAAGGACGACGATCCGCCCTACGAGTGGAGCAATGCGGACGTGAGCGAGAGTGTTCTGCGGCATTCACAACCGCTCGCGCTCGAGCTCGTGCCCACCGAAAACGATTATGCGGAACTGCAGAGTTTCAAATTCCACGCCGATCCTGGGCAGCGCGTCTACGTGCGTATTGCCTCCGGGCTGAAGTCCTTCGGCGGCTATATTCTCGGACAGCCATCGGTGCAGACCTTCACGGTGCCCGACTATCCGAAGCTGTTGCACTTCATGGCCGACGGCTCGCTGCTCTCGTTGAGCGGCAGCAAGCGGATCTCGGTGGTGTCGCGCAATCTGCCGGGCATGCAGCTGGAAATCGGCCGCGTGTTGCCAGATCAGTTGCAGCATCTGGTGAGTTTCAACCAGGGCAGCTATAAGCAGCCAGACCTTGGCTACAGCTTCAGCGAAGACCACATCGTCGAACGCTTCGAGCAGAAGCGGGTATTTCCGAAGACAGGCCCCGGACAGGCGCATTACGAAGGTGTGGACCTTGGCCAATATCTAAAGGACGGCAAGCGTGGCGTGTTCCTGCTGCATCTGTCTGCCTATGATCCGGTTGCGGAGAAAAAAAAGGCCGATAAGGCCGCGCAGGCAGCGGACCAGGGTTCAGGCAATGGAGACGGTGACAGTGGAGACGCAAGCAGCGACGGCAGCGATGGCAACAACGCCGACGATCCGTCACCAACTGACACCCGCATGATCGTGGTCACTGACCTGGGCATGCTGGTCAAGCGCGCGCTCGACGGTAGCCAGGACGTGTTCGTGCAGTCGATCCGCACAGGCCAGCCTGTAGGCGGCGCGACGGTGTCGGTGCTCGCGCTCAATGGCCAGACGCTGTACACCCAGGATACGACGGCCGACGGTGTGGTGCATTTCCCGACGTTCAAGGGGCTGGACCACGAGAAGAAGCCGATGCTGTACGTCGTGAAGAAGGGCGACGATCTGTCGTTCCTGCCTGTGGGCGGCCAGGATCGTCAGCTCGATTTTTCTCGTTTCGATGTGGGCGGCGAGCGCAACCCGACCAGCGAAGGCCAGTTGTCCGCCTACCTGTTCTCGGATCGCGGCATCTACCGTCCCGGCGATCTCTTCCATATCGGCGTGATCGTGCGCGCGGCGAACTGGGCGCGAAGCCCGTCCGGCGTGCCGCTGCAGGCCGAGGTCGTCGATCCGCGCGGCATGACGGTCAAACGCATGCCGCTTGCGGTCGACAATTCCGGCTTTAGCGAACTCTCGTACACGCCATCGGAGACCGCGCCGACGGGCACGTGGAGCGTGAATCTTTACATCGTGAAGAACGGCGAGACGGATGCGCCGATCGGCTCGACTACCGTGCAGGTCAAGGAGTTTCTGCCGGATCGCATGAAAGTGCAGGCGCGGCTCTCGCAGCAGGTGCCTGAAGGCTGGGTCAAGCCCGATCAACTGAAGGGTGTGGTCGACGCGCTGAACCTGTTTGGCACGCCGGCTGCTGACCGGCGCGTCGAGGCGTCCCTGACGCTGCGTCCGGTCTGGCCGGAATTCCGTAGTTGGCAGGACTATCACTTCTTCGACGTGCGGCGCGCCAAGGAGGGCTACACGACCAGCCTCCAGGACGGCAAGACCGACGAGAAGGGGCATACCGAATTCGATCTCGACCTCAAGAAATATGCAGACGCGACCTATCAACTGTATTTTCTGACTAAGGCGTACGAGGCCGAGGGCGGCCGCAGCGTAGCGGCCAACGCCCAGACGCTGGTTTCCAGCGACGACTGGCTGGTGGGCTACAAGTCGGTAGACGATCTCTCCTATGTCAAGCGCGGCAGTCCGCGCAGCGTGCGCCTGGTGGCAATCAATCCGCAGGCGAAATCGATCGAACTCAAGGACCTCAAGGCGCAACTGGTGGAACAGCGCTATGTATCGGTGCTGACCCGGCAGGATTCCGGAGTCTATAAATACGATTCGCGTTTGAAGGAAGTGCCGGTCAGCGAAAGCCCGTTGACGATTGCGGCTGCCGGTCTCGATTACAAACTCCCGACCGACAAGCCGGGCAACTACGCGCTCATCATTCGGAGTGCAGACAACACCGAAGTCAACCGTGTGGAGTATTCGGTAGCGGGCGACGCCAATGTGTCCCGTTCGCTGGATCGCAACGCAGAGTTGCAGATCAGCCTTAGCAAGCACGATTACGCTCAGGGCGAGCCGGTCGAGATTGCGATTCGTGCGCCGTATGCCGGCAGCGGCCTGATCACTATCGAGCGCGACAAGGTCTACGCTCACGCCTGGTTTCACGCCGATACCACCAGCTCCGTCCAGCACATCACGGTGCCGCCGGGTTTCGAGGGCAATGGCTATATCAACGTTCAGTACGTTCGCGATCCATCGTCGGACGAGATTTTCATGAGCCCGCTGAGCTATGGCGTCGTGCCGTTCTCGGTCAACATGGATGCTCGCCGCAATCGCCTGACGCTCGACGCGCCTGCGCTGGTCAAGCCGGGCCAGACAGTCACGTTCAAGCTGCATGCGGGACAACCCACGAAGGCCGTGGTGTTTGCGGTCGACGAAGGTATTTTGCAGGTTGGCCGCTACAAGCTTGGCGATCCGCTGAAATTCTTCTTCCGCAAACGCATGCTCGAAGTGGCGACGTCGCAGATTCTGGATCTGATCTTGCCGGACTTCGAGAAGCTGATGGCTATGGCGGCGCCCGGCGGCGACGCCGATGACGCCATCGGCAGCCAGCTCAATCCATTCAAACGTAAGCGAGACAAGCCCGTGGTGTACTGGTCCGGCATTGTCGACGTGAATGGCGAGAAGGACGTGAGCTATACCGTGCCCGACTACTTCAACGGCAAGCTGCGGGTCATGGCGGTGTCCGTGTCGCCTGATCTGGTGGGTACCGTCGAGTCGGCCACCACCGTGCGCGGCGACTTCGTACTGTCGCCGAACGTGCCGACCACACTCGCTCCCGGCGACGAAGCCGAGGTCAGCGTTGGCGTGGCCAACAATCTCACGGGCGTGGGCGACAAGCCGGTTCCGGTGACGGTGGCGCTCAAGACCGGTCCGCAGCTTCAGGTGCTGGGCAATGCTGCACAGAATCTGAATCTTGCGCCGATGCATGAGGGCGTGGCGATTTTCCGCGTCAAGGCAACCCAAACGCTCGGCTCGGGCAATCTGACGTTCAGCGCGCGTTACGGCGCAAAGTCCGCGGCGCAGAGTCTCGATCTTTCCGTGCGTCCGGCTGCTGAGTATCGCACCCAGGTAGACATTGCCCGCGTCGGTCCGAACAGCAAGGCGGATGTGTCCAGCTTGCGCTCGATGTACGAAGCGTATGCTTCCCGCGACGCCAGCATTTCGACCTTGCCGGTGGTGCTGACGCAAGGGCTGACGTCCTGGCTCGTGAACGTGCAGAACTATTGCAGCGAGCAGATCGTCAGTGCGGCTGTTCCGCGCCTGATCGCGTCGAAATGGCCGGCTGTGCCAGCGCTTACGCACGTTCTGCAAGCTGCTAACAGCGATCCGCAGCAGACTAGCGATCAGGCGCTGGCACAGACGCTGGACGTGCTGCGGTCACGGCAGAACAGCCAGGGCGGCTTCGGGCTGTGGTCCGCGACGCCGGATGCGGAGCCGTTTGTCTCGGCGTATACGATGCATTTCCTGCTGGAAGCGCGCGATCGGGGCGTTACGGTGCCCGCCGACATGCTCGATGCAGGCAATCAGTATCTGCACAAGCTCGCTGCCGATGACAGCCTGGATTCGCTCGATCTTTTGCGGCAACGCGCCTACGCGGTGTATCTGCTGACCCGCCAGGGCAACGTCACGACCAACGATCTGGCGGCGGTGCAAAAGCGCTTGCAGGAAGCCTTCCCGAACGACTGGAAAAACGATCTGGCCGCCGCCTGGCTAGCGGCTTCCTATGAATTGCTCAAGCAGGACAAGGAGGCCAATACGCTGATTGCCGGGCCGCAGCGTGAACTCGAGGGCAAGAGGGATATTTCGAGCTTCGACTACGGCTACTACACGGATCCGCTAACGCGCGATGCGAGCACGCTCTATCTGTTGTCGAAGTACTTCCCGAATCGGGCCAAGGCACTTTCGCCGCAGGTGATGGAAAACATTGCTGGGCCGCTGGCGCGCAACGATTTCAATACCTTGTCCGCGGCCATGACAGTGCTCGCGCTCGATGCTTACGCGAACATCAACGCAGGCGGGCTGGACAAGCTGGCCATCGACGAAATCCATGCTGACGGCAGCGTCAAGGCGATTTCCGCGCTGCAAGCCAATCTGTTGCAGGCGGGCAACTGGAGCGCGGCTGCAACACGGTTGCGCTTCGTCAACGGCAGCGCGATGTCGGCATGGCGCGTGACGAGTCAGAGCGGTTACGACCGTGGCGTGCCCGACAAGGCGATCAAGAATGGCATCGAGATTGTGCGCGACTACACCGACAGCAATGGCAAGCCGCTCGACAAGATCACGCTTGGCGAAGAAATCGAGGTCCACGTGAAGATCCGTGCTACCGAAGATGATGCGGTGGACAATGTGTCGATTGTCGATTTGCTGCCGGGCGGCTTCGAGCCGGTGATCGAGCCGCCGCCTGCTCCCGCGCAAACCGACGACAGCAATAGCGGTCAGAACGATCAAGGCCAGCAAGGCGATCAGAGTGGCGATGTCACGGATGGACAAGATGCGCAACCCGCTCGCTGGCGCTCACCGATCGGCCTCTCAAGTTCGACCTGGCAGCCCGAATACGCCGATATCCGCGAGGATCGTGTGGTGATCTATGGGACCGCGACGAAGGACGTCAAGGAGTTTGTCTATCGCATCAAAGCTGGCAACGCAGGCAAGTTCCTCGTGCCGCCTGCGTTTGCGGAGTCGATGTACGATCGCCGCGTTCAGGCTCGTTCCCCGGGTGGCGCCATGCTCACGGTGGTGCGCAAGCCCTGAGTCTCACGGCCACACGTCTGATGCTAAAGCCGACGACGTGTGGCCGCAGCGACAAAGTCATTCCTGTTTTCCCTGAATCTCCTCATTGTGTCCTCTCTTCGCTCCTTGCTGCCTGCTTGCGTTCGCTGGATCCAGCGCTGGCAGAACTGGCTGGTTGGTGCGCTGCTCGTCGTGGGTGTGCTGGCGGGTTGCCGCTTGTGGCCGCATCCATCGTTGCAGGGCTGGAAGCCCACTTCCACGGCGGTCTATGACGACCAGGGTCGTTTGCTGCGCCTCACGCTTGCAAGCGACGACCGTTTTCGCCTGTGGGTGCCGCTCAAGGATATGTCGCCGCAACTGGTGGACGGCGTGTTGCTGCACGAAGACCGCTGGTATCGCTGGCATCCGGGTTTCAATGCCTATGGTCTGGTGCGCGGCGCGTGGGTCACCTATGTGCGGCACGGCAACCGCCAGGGCGGCTCAACGATCACCATGCAACTGGCGCGCTCGCTCTGGCAGCTCAACACGCGCACGCCGTGGGGCAAGCTCAGGCAGGTAGGGCGGGCGATCCAGCTCGAACTGTTTTACTCGAAGGCGCAGATTCTTGAGGCGTATCTGAACGATGCGCCGTATGGCCGTAATGTCGAAGGAGCCGGGGCGGCCAGCATCGCGTATTTCAACAAGCCGGTGGGGGATTTGAGCCTGCCAGAGGCGTTGGCATTGGCCGTGATTCCGCAGGACCCCGTGCGCCGGCTACCGAGCGTGCCCGCACAGACAGCGGACGGCGCCGCTCAAGTGATCAACCATCAACTCACGAGCTCGCGCAACCGTCTCTATGCCCGCTGGCTGAAGGGGCACCCACAAGACGCGGCGCTCAAACCGCTGTTCGCCTTACCGCTGAATATCCGGCCGTTGTCGCGCCTGCCGTTTGAAGCGCCGCATGCGGTCGAGCAGGTGCTCGCGGCGCGTCGCATGGATAGCGACGACCAGGAATCGCGGGTGCGCACCACACTCGATCTCGATCTCCAGCATATTCTTGAACGGCAGATCACGCGCTATGTCGCGCGCAATAACGGCATCGGCATTCGCAATGCGTCGGCCATGCTGGTCGACACGCGCGATATGGGCATCAAGGCGTTGGTTGGCTCGGCGAACTTCTTCGACCGCTCGATCCAGGGGCAGGTCAACGGCACGCTGGCGCGTCGTTCGCCGGGGTCGGCGCTCAAGCCCTTCATTTATGCGCTGGGATTCGATCAGGGCGTGATGCACCCACAGACTGTGCTGCGCGACGTGCCGACCTCGTTCGGCCCCTACACACCGGAGAATTTCGACGGCCATTTTCTCGGCCCAATCACCGCTACCGACGCACTGAACCGCAGCCGCAATATTCCCGCGGTGTGGGTTGCTTCGCAATTGCATCAGCCCGATCTGTATCAGTTCCTGCAGCAAGCGGGCGTTGGCCACATGGCAAGCGAGCAGCATTACGGGCTTGCGCTGGTGCTGGGCGGTGGCGAGGTGACCATGCAGGAGCTGGCGGGCCTGTATGCGATGCTCGCCAATCGTGGTGAACTGAAGCCGTTGCGGCTGCGCGCCAGCGACCCTCAGGTGGCCGGCACGCGCATGCTGAGCGACGAGGCAAGCTTCATGGTGATGGACATGCTGCGCCAGCATTTGCGGCCCGATGAAACCACCGGGGCGCAGCCGTCCCATTTGCCGGTTTACTGGAAGACGGGCACATCGTGGGCGTTTCGTGATGCGTGGACGGCCGGCGTTTTCGGCCCTTATGTGCTGGTGGTGTGGGTCGGTAACTTCGATAGCACGGGCAACCCGGCTTTCGTTGGCGTGGATGCCGCTGCGCCGTTGTTTTTCCAGATCGTCGATGGACTCGAAGCCGAACGCCCGCAACTGGCGGAACCGGTGCGCCCGAGGCCAGGCAATCTCAAACGCGTGCAGATCTGTCTGGCGAGCGGAGACCTGCCGAACCAGTGGTGCCCGCAACGCGGCTGGACCTGGTTCATTCCGGGCAAATCGCCGATTCGCGTGAGCAACGTTCATCGTCCGGTCGTGATCGACGATGCAACCGGGTTGCCCGCCTGTCCGCCGTACACTGACAAGCACACGCATGAGGAAGTGTTCGAATTCTGGCCTTCTGACCTGCAGCAGGTATTTGCGCAAGCGGGTATTCCGCGCCGCAAGCCGCCGCAAAATCCGTTGTGTCGGGACGCGGGAACACCGGACGGAGCGCCGCCGCAGATTACCTCGCCCGTGCGCGGCAGCGTCTATGCGATGCGCCTGAAGCAGATCGGGCAGGAGCGCATCGCTTTCAACGCAATCGCAGACGCCGACGCACACACGATGTATTGGTTCGTCAACGACGCCTACGTGGGGCGTAGCGACCCCGGCGCTGCGCTGTACTGGCAGCCTCGCACGGCAGGCAGCTACACCGTGCGGGCAATCGACGATCATGGCCGTATCGATCAACGCATGCTGGAGGTGAGTCTGCTTGAGTAGGCGAGGCTCAAGCTCCGGGAAGTCAGCCGCAACAAACCGCGCGGGAAATCATTCTTTTCGGCCAAGGCGATTGCCGAAGCGCCCGCGAGTTTCGAGGCGAGCGCCAAACAGCGGCAGAATCAGAAAGCCAAGGCCGGAAGGTAGTCCCCACAGTGCATCGCCCCAGAGCGCGAAAAATGTGGCGGCGCGGGCGGTTGCCGCGGGTGCATTGGCATCGTACAGGACGGGCAAATCCGTGCCGGCTGGACGGCTCACGCCTCCATTCTGGACGAATTCGATACGCTGACCCCGTGCTGTCTCGAACCGGATGGTCGGGTGTCCCTCCGCGCTGACGATGACACCGGTCGCGTGCTGCGCGTGCGACAGGAACATCGCGGTCAGCCACGCCTGTCTGGTGCACCAGACCAGTATGCAGGCACCGATGATCATGCCGAAGAGGGTTCTGAAATTCCACTCAGGCTTCGCCGGCGATTCTGTTTCGGGAGCATTCATGTTACGCCTGGTTGAATTCATTCTTGTCTGGCTGGTAGCGGGGCTGTCCAGCTTCAATCTGGTCTGTGCAGACACGATCGCGACGTCGCACGATCTGGATGCCGCGCTGGAAGCCGCTGTTCAATGTCGGCCCGAAGCGTGGAACAGCCTTGTCGAAAGCAGCCTTGATTCAGGCTCTCAAACGTTCCGGTCACCTGGGATTGTTGAGCGCTCCACCGATACCGAGACAGCATACTTGTTGCCCACTGGAACGAAAGTATTCGGATACGTTGCGACCAGAGCGTGGCAGATCAATACGAGCATCGATGTATTCTATGTCGAATTAACCGGTGGGGCCGACGCAGTACGACATTTGAAAGATCGACTGAAACTTGTTGCGCCCAGCGCGGATTCTCCATACGGGTATATCGATTACTTGAAAGCGAGGTTTGTGAAAATCATCAGTCCGCGGACTCCCAACGGCAATGTGGATGATCGCGCAATCATTCTGGGCAACGGATACCGGGACAATCGGCGCTATGTCGCGATTGGCTGTTGGTTTTACTCGGGAGACCCTGGTTGAAATGGTATCGCCAGGAGGTCGTCAGTTGGATATCAACCTGCCGTTTGCAGATCAGGAAAGGAACCTCCACGCATTTGACGCACGGACCGGGCCGTATGCCTGCAATATTTCCCCTTGGTGTCGTGGTCGCGTGGGGCCTGTTGAGCGTCCTCGTCGTTGTTGCGCACCATCTGGGCGTGATTACCTGAGTGCATGATTGCCCGTGCAGTCGGACTCTGGAGTTATCCGATGCGCTGGTGTGGCGTGCCGAAAGAAGACGAGTTCACCGCAGGCGAGTTGTGACGACTTAAGAACGCCGATGCTGCTCCAGCAAGCGCGAGATAAGCTCCGTCGCGCGCGCCTGCTCAATCCTGGTTTGTTCCAGCGGGTTTGAGGATTGGGCAGGCCTGATGCGGTCGCCTATGTATGCAGCGTCGCCGCCACGTTAGCGAATCACGAATGCGAATATTGGTCCGGATGCTGGGAACGTCGAGTGGTACGGTGGTGATGGGGTTGTTTGTGAACAGTCTTGCTGGCGTGATGTGACTGGGGCGTGCTCTGACCTTCGCCGAAGTAATACGTTTGCGATGTTTGGGCGTAGCCGATTGCCGGCAACAGGAGAGCGATCAATAGCAGGGTTTTGGGCGACATCATGAATTAGCCTTTTTGAAGCACGGGCTGGATTGCGCAACGTGCACCTTCTGCAGCATACAGCGAGTGACGGTGGGGGGCTCGGCGAGGATGCTGAACATAGCCGTGTCCCGCCTGTGCGGCAACGGATTGCTTTTGCTCGTCAGGTTCGCACGGCAGAAAAATCCATTCGTGCGCGGAGTCGCGGTGCTTTCTTCGCCCGCCCGCAGATCGCTCACCCAGTTCGAAGTTTTCCAACAAATCCGATGCATTTTTTTGTGCAAGGTGTTTGCTTGCGGAGCGTCCGGTATATAGGTGCTTAATCTGCGGATTCAGACTTGATCAGAATGACATCGCCTCCGTGCTTAAGCAGGGTAAAGGTTGTTGTGCCGCCCCCGAATGCCAATTTAATGCCTAAACGTTCCTGGCCTGTCCAATGATAGTCGACGACTAGATTGTCCTCTGGTTTAGGGAAATTTCTGCGGACATCCTGCTTCGGCATGGTTGGCTCCAGATAGCGCTGTCCATCTTTATCTGTCCTGCGCAAATAGGCATAGGCTTGCTCCAGAGTCGTCTGAGGCAGCGTACATGGGTCGGTGGATTCCATGTCGGCATCGTGGTGCTGACAACGCACTCCGGAAGCATTACTCACTGCATTCGGGCGAGGAAGCACCGGCATTGCGTCTAGCTCGGCGATACGCGCCTGGTAGGCGCGCTTTAGCGAGTCCGCATCGATCTTGCCGCCGGATGTACGCAGTCTCAACCATTGGCGCTGCTCAGCCTTTAGCTGGTCGACGGAATCACCTTGTCTCTGCAGAGCGGTCCGATATGCTACGGCCAGTTCACTGTCAAGCGCGGACAGTTGCGCGTCGTTGCAAATTGCATGTTCGATCGCGCTGTGCGCTGCTCCGCAGTCGAAGCTCGCCGCGTGGGCGGATAGAGACAGCAACCCGGCGATGGAGAACGCCGCGCGGACGATGAAGGCGGAAATGAGACGATATGGCATGTGGTGTGTTCGTTCTTGCTTTGAATCGGTCTGTCTGGTCAGAATTACGAAGTGGCACCGTCGATTTTCGAGCATCTTCGCACCGCTGCCAACCGCCAGGAAGTGGCCAGAAGCGTCCGGCACTATAAGTACCGCGCGCATGGAAGAGGCTGGTCTGGACGGCGTGGAAGTGCTGGCGGGCGCGGGCTATCTGTTCTCGCAGTTCTTTTCGCCGGTGCTCAACCAGCGTACCGACGTCTACGGCGGCAGCTTCGAAAACCGCATCCGGGCGCTGCTCTAAACGCTTCGACCGCGTCGCAATACTCGTGCGCAGCTGAATGCGGTCAAAAACAGAAAAATGGGCTGGAAAATCAACGCAGCAGTATGCATCGGCATGCCATGCCGCTTGCTGCGCCGATGGCGACCAATTCGATCACGGGCACAAGCGGTATGTGGCTGATTGATGCGAGTGATAGAGGAGAGCACGTCGAAATGACGCAGTGGTATGCAAAAAGCACCAACCACCCCATCGAAGCGAAGCCGGTGCCAAGAGCGATGAAGGCCGCCCGGCGTTGGATCATCCTCTTCTGAATCGCAATGATGCACAAAGCATAGATCGGCGACAAGAGCGGTGCGAGCACGGCGAGGGAGACGATGCCTGCGACCAACAATGGAAAGAGGAATGTCGCTGCGAAAAGATGGTGATCGCGTGAGGGCGTGTAGCCGTTCTCAATCAACCATGTCACACAAGTCATTGTGGCGATCACCAGGCTTGCGGCAAGGAATGCGGCGACATACGCCACAGTTGCGCGCCATGGCGTGATGCGTGGATCGACGTGTTGTGACATACGGTTCGTCATCCTGAGCAGTCTCCTTTCACCGCCGCCTCTTTAGTGCGCTACATCCGTGAGTTCGAATTTTCTACCATATATTTGATGGTAAAGCGCCTGATAACGCGCGACGCCGTCTGCGTCGTTGATTTGCGCGAGTAGAGGAATCAGCCTGTCCAGCGCTCGGGCGTAGCCGTCGTCCACTGCACGTCGCAAGAAGAGCGAAGCCGTATAGAGACGTTCAGGCGAGTCGCTGTCGTCAAGGATGAAATTGCCATACAGAGCTTCGGCCAGCGGATAGTGCCTTCCTGCCGCGTACACAGCGTACTCGATGGAGAGTGCATGCGACATGTACCAAACCGGGTCAGGCTCGCCTGGCATACGCATGTGGGTTGCCGTCGCAATCGCCGTTTGCGCGAATAGATCGCCTCCCTCAGCCTGAGCATGGACCTTGTTGGCAAAGTTAGTGTCGGTCCAGATCAGCGGAAGCCATTTCAGCATCTGGTCAAGCTCCGAGTCCCAGCGCGTGCTCTCGGTGACGGGGTTGTCAGGCGGCGGACGCCTGCTCACGCTCCAGTTCATCGCGCCCGTGTCTGAGTCTGAATCGGAGGCCTGGCCACCACGAGCGAGAACGCCGGAAAGCACGGGCGGAAGTAGCGCGCGATCGGCTACCGGCGATGCGGCGTCAGCTAGCCGAAGCTCTCCGATCAAACCATCATTGAACCACGGGCGTTGCGTATCCGCGGTGGCCGCCGAAACCATGATCTGTGTGTGACGCAAGACAGTGAGGATTTCGCCCCCGCTGCGCAACTGCTGGCTCAGGTAGTAACTGAACGGACTGTGCTCGTAGTGCTTACCGCCAAGCCAGAATGTATCGAGCGCCGAGCCGCCCGGTTGTGTAGCAAAGGCAATCAGCTCGCCGCGGGCTGCATCGACGGATTTCAAGGTTTGCCTCGTGGCGCCGCGTACAGCCGCGGTGCGGCAGGTATCGAGAAACATGACGAGCGCGCGTGGCGCACTGCGGTTCGCGGCACTGCGGATATAGCGCAACGGCACGCCGTAGCGCGCGAGATCGCTTCTCGTCACGCTGCCTACCGGCACGGGCAGATCGACCGGGATCAGGTAATTCTCCCCACCGTTCTCGAAACCGTGGCCCGCGTAGTAAATCAATGCAATCGACGCGCTTTTAGCGCTGGCGCCAAAGCGATCGACGGCGTCGAGCATCTGCGCACGTGTCTGATCGGTTTCCAGATCGACTGTGAAGCCTGTCGCTCGCAGCGTGTCCGCGACGAGACGCGCATCCGCGACGGGCGAGCCAAGGCGATCGACCCCGCTGTAAAGCGCGTTGCCGATAACCAGCGCCACGCGGGGCGCTGCGAGGGGAAGCGCCGCGGTCGTGCCAGCGGACTGAGCATTCGCCAACGCGCTTGCGAGCAACATCAAACCCAGCGCGGCGAATCTGGGTGCACGACGGCCCCAGGCGGAAAAACTCGCTACTGGTCGTGTCAGCCTGCTGCTAGAACGCATATCTACCCCTGGCAAGATCGACAGCGCGACATCAATGCGAATCGTCGAGATCGATATGTACCGGCTTGCGGTTGGCGCTGTCCGCCGTGGAGATTTTCTGTGGTGCGCCAACCACCGTCGCGCCGGACAACGGGTGGTCGTCGCCTGAAATGCCGATGCCGGCTGGCGCCGCTCCGGAACTAGCGGTGCTGATGGCACTGTCGGTCTTGTGGCGCGGCGTCGTGCGATGCTGGCTGACTCCGGACGCGTGTGCCCTGGAGACGCCTCCTGATCGCACTTCGCGCACCTCCCGCACGGCAAGCACCGGAACGGTCGCAGGCACGATGCCGCTAACCACCGTCGTGTCCGTCATGCTCCAGTAGCGCGCATTGAGGGATTTTTGCTGAATGCCCAGCAAATGACCGTCCTCCATCGTGAAACTCACGGGTGTTCCGCAGTCGACCGGAAGATCGTAGTGATCGACTTCGTGCTGCTTGACGAGCAGGGTGCGATAGACGTATTGGCACGATGGGCGCGGAATACGTAACGTCACGTAGGTTTCGTTGTTGGCGCTCAGCACGCTATCGACCAGCACGCCGTCGGTGTGCGCCACGTCGAAAATGGCCTGTCGATCGTAAAGCTTGATCTGGTAGCGGCCATCGAGCGTGCGGCGTAGAACGGCGTTGCCGAAAGCCATCTGGAACGGAGAAACCTTTTTCGCGGTTAGCTCATCGGCGTCAAGGTACAAAGCGCCGTGTGAATCGACGGCGCAGCCCGTCAACGCCAACGTGCCGGCCAACAGCACAGGCGAAAACACAGCCGAGTACCACCCCGTGTGGCGAGTGCGCATCAATGCATTCATATCGGGTTCAATAGACCTCAGTGTTTCAAGGCCGGAAGCGGTCCGATTACTCCAGATTGCCGCTGCGGCATTTTCCCAGCGCGCATGCGCTTTCATCAGACGGGAGGATGTCCCTGCGCCACGGCACGAATGGCGCGCGCTTCGCCCTGTGCCGCGGCCTGTTTCCATAGACGCATGGCTTCTTCGCGATCCGCTTGCGGCATGCCATAGCCATACCAGTCCATCAGACCGAGGTTATACATATCCACCGCCTGCCCGGCGTTCGCGCTTAAGGCAAACCACTTGCGCGCTTCGCCGAGATTTTGTGGAACGGCGCGTCCGCTGCCATAAATCATCCCCAGCAGATGCATCGCATCCGTATTGCCGAGATTGGCGGCGCTGTTCAGCGCAGGCAGCCCGTTGCGCATATCCGGCTTGTGATGCCAGTCCGACGTCAACAGCTCGCCAGCGGCTTCGAGCGAGACCGGGTCGCCCGGGTTCGCCTGGACGCCGCGTTGTGCCCACTGCAACGCCTGCGCGCGAAGCTGCGGTGTTTCGTGGGCGAGCGAGTGATGATCGTCGTCGTACATCAACGAGACCGCGTAAGGACCGAACGCCTCAGTTTTGCCAGCTTCGGCCTGCTGGCGCAACATGGCGCGCGCCTGGGCGTTCTGGCCTTGCCGGCGCAATGCCATCGCCGCCGCGACCTCGGCGCTCTGCGCAGTCGTGGGCGCGGGGGGCACACCGGCCTGCATCGAAGTGGCCGGCGGCGTGAGCGCGTTTCCCCATAAGCCATGCAAGGGAAACAGCAGCAGCAATGCGGAGACAGCCGCCAGCGGAGCGCCTATCAAGGTTTGCGCGAAGCGATGTTTGCGGCCTTTCAATACGAGATTCAGCGCTCGCTCGCCCTGTTGTTCTCCGCCCAGTGTTTTCGCCAGCAGTGCACTGACACGGCGCTTGAAGACCAGCCCGGCGACGGGTATCGAAGCAAGCGCCGTCAGCGCGGCCCAGCCGCCGCCTGCCAGCACGCCAACGCCAATCCCGGGTGCCGCCACGATCAGCGGAATACGCCATGCCAGCCGTTTCGCTTCCCGCGTATAGATCTGCCGAAGCGCGGCGAGCATGGAGTCGTGCACCTGCGCGACGTATTCGGCCGAGGTCAGGACATGCAGCGTGTCCAGCGCTGCGCCTGCTAGCGTGGCTTCGACGATCTCGGTGTTGATCTCCGACTGGACCATCTGATGCAGCGGATTGGCGAGTGTCTGCACCGAGGTCGCAAAAATTCCCTCGCCGCTCGCAATCACCAGCGCATTGCGCAAGGCCTCAAGATCGGTGCGCAACAAGGTTTCGACCATATTGTCGAGATCGAGCCACTCGAGCGCCTGACCGTAAGCGACAAGGTGATAGTCGCGTTGATTGCAGACCGCATCCAGATGCGCGATCCGCAGAGTGGCGGCGTAATTTGCAGTGACCGCTCGCGGGTAGGCGTCGTGATCGAGGCCAATGCATGTCAGCGTTAGTCCGGCGGACTGTGCGGCCACACCATGCAGGCCCAGTTTCGCTTCGATTTCGGTGGCCCGAGGATCGATTTCGTCAGCGAACGACAGCCTGTATTCCTGTGAGCCGTGCACATCTGTCCACGCGCAGGTGCCTGTTTTTCCGGAGCCCTGGCAGGGGCCGCAGACGATATTGCCCGAGCCTTGACAGGGACCGCAGACGAGTCGGCCCGTCGCGCTGCAGGTCCTGCAGGATACGCGCGAGGTGCCGTTGCATTGGCCGCAGGTGACCTTGCCATAGAGGCAGCCGTAAGCCGTGCAGGGATGAGTTTCGTATCGTGTCTGGTAGCGGCTTTCACTGCGCGAGATGCCGTCCGGTCCCGTGACCGTGATGTAAGTCGTGTAGCCCACCTCACGCGAGACGGAACCGGAGCCGTTGCAGTTGGAGCAGGACTTTTTGCCGAAGAGGCAGCCCAACGAACTGCAGGCCGTCTCGCGCGTGCCGGAGCAGGTGTGGCAGGTGTTGTAGCCGTTGCCATAGCATCTTGAGCAACGATTCTTGCCGCGACCGAGGCAGCCCGTGCAGGTATTCAGGTTCCAGAACCGGCCAGCGTGCCCGAGATAGAGGCTGTCTTCGGACGCGAAGTCGTACGCCGTGCCTGAGCGCTTGAGCGCGGCGCCCAGCGATTCCTTCGCAAGACGCAGACGATCTGCGACTTGCGCGGCGGCGTGCTTGTACGGCTGATCGCTCTTCTGATCGTTACGGGACGAAGGCACGAAGTGCCCGGTGATGTCGATCGACTTCGTGCGCGCATTGAGCGTGTGACGGACCTCGACTGTAAGCGCCTGATCGACGGTGTGTTCCGCCACGCAGTCAACGTCCTCGGGCGTGAAGCGCGTGCTGGCGCTGATCAACGCGCGGATCTTGCCGCGCATCGTCCCCACTTCCTGTGCGCCTTGCGCAAGGGCGGGATCCATGGCGGCCTCGACGCCCTTAGTCTCCATCGCGACGGTATGGCCGTCCGTGGCGTCTCGCTGACCGTCCAATGTGCTCATCGACCTCTTCCCTGTTTATTTGTTTATTGATTGATCTGCGTTGCGCGGTCTCGCTTTGCCTGCCCCTGGTTCCCCGTCGAGGCAGGCTGGGCATCGTCAGCGGGCGTGCAGGGCGTTGTCGGTGTCGCCCGCGTGACTCAAGCCGCTGTCCGTGCCGACGAAGGACGCGGGTGGCGCCTGGTCGCCACGGATTGCGGCAAACGTCGCGCTCACGGGTGTTGTCGGTTTGAGCCGGTAATGCACGGCGACGCCCCGTGCGCGCAAGAGCGCTTCGAATTGAATCAGGGCTTTGCAGGCCGACAGATCGATTCGTCGCAATTCGCGCAGGTCGAATTCGATCGTCTTGCAATCCGCTTCGGTCACGACATGGGCGAGCAGGGGTTCGCAGATCCGGCGATCGACGACATGGCCGAGCAATGCGCCGCCGAGCACGACATCGATGCGCGAAGCGTGTGCGGTGATCCGCGCGTCGAGGCCGCGCGGCGCCCAGAGCAGCGGCACCAACCCCAGCACGCAGCCTGCGGCGAACCCGTCGCTGGGTTCGCCCGTCACGATGGTGATGAGCGCAACCGTCACGAAGAGCCACATCGCCGCCGCGATGACATGGCGCGGCTGCATGGCGGAAAAGGTCAGACGCGTGATGAGTTTCGACCAGTCGTCGAGCATGTCGAGCGCCATCGCGATCATGACGGCGGCTGCCGCGAGTTTGGGCACGCAGGCGAGCAGCCGTGCGCCGAAGAAGATCAGGGCGAGCGTTAGCAGGGCGTGCAGGATCGCGGTCCAGCGCGTGCGCGCACCGGCGGCGAGCGCCATGTTCGAGCGCGTGAGCGAGCCGACGACCGGCAGCAGACCCGCGCCCGCGCACAGCAGGTTGAGCAGGCCGTGTATCAGCAGGTCGCGGTTGGGCTTGGCGCGCGCATGCGTGGCGGATTCGAGGTTGGAAATCGCAATCAGCGTGTCGAGCGAGGCGAGCACGCCAATTAGTGCACCATAGACGCCGATCTGCGCGAGTAGCGCGCCGTCTAGCAGAGAGAACGTGTGCGTCCAGCGTTCCACGGCGCCTGCGCCGATCCCGCCTGGATCGAAGCCGCTGATGCCAAGCGTGCGGCAATCGGCTGCGGGCGGGGTGATGCCCACCACCGCGTAATAGGCGGCGCTGGCGGCCAGCAGCGTCCAGAACAGCGACAGGCCCTTGGGCAGGCGGTATCCGCGTCTTGCAGCGATGCCCACGCCAGCGGTCCACCCGAAGTGCGCCGCGAGGCCCGCTGCGATCACGATCAGCGTGGGCGGCCATTCGAGCGAGCAGTGCGTGATTGTCTGCACCTGACTTTCGATGGCGAGGGCGGCCGCGCCGAATAGCAGCCCGGAGAACACCGGTGCGGGCACCATGCGCGCGAGCGTGCCCGCCTTGAACGCGGCGAGCAGCAGCTGCGTGATGGCCGCAGTGGCCACCGCGAGCGCAGCGCAGCCGAGCAGGGCGGGCAAGCCGTGCGCAGCCAGCCGGGGTTGCACGACGAGCGTCGCGAGCAGATTGGAAAACAGTACCGTGGCGGCGACGCGCGGTCCTGAGATGAGCGGCTGGATCGAGCCGCCCAGCGCGATGCCGATCAGTCCCACCACGGCGCTCAGGACGCCCATCATCGCGCCGAGCGCAACGGCCTGGCTACCCGGCAGGCTGGAGGTCGCCTGGGTGCCGAGGCCGATGTATTCGGCGCATGAAGCGACGGTCAGCAGAATCGCCGCGAGCAGTTCTGGCACGATGCGCGAAGCCAGCGACGGCGCGCTGCGCGGCGAGGCGGTGGGCGTGCCCATTTAGTTCGTCCTGCACGCGGTCTGGGGCCGCACGTCGTCGATCACCGCCGATTCGCGCAGCGCGGCGGCGATCTGTGCGAGCGGCAGCGTGTCGGGCAGGCGCACGAGGTACGCGCTGTTTTCGTCCGGCCCGTATACGATGGTCGCGCCGTACTGGGTCAGCAACAGGGTGATATCGCGCTCCGTGGCCGTGCGCCTGAAGGTCAGCGCGAGCGTGCTGCACGCGCTCGCGCTGCCGACCCCGCGCGTCGCGGCGACGCCCGCTGTGGAAGCGTGCAGTTGCCCGACACCCTTGAGAAAACCGGCGAGCATGCCGGCTTCGAGCAGTATGAACACGAGAACGAAGGCGCTGCGCCGGCTCAGGTATTCGGACAGTTGGGTCAGCATGCGGGTCCTGGCGTGCTCGGGCGGGTTCAGGGAATAGAACGGTTCACAGCAGCATCAGCGGGATGAGCGCCGACGACCGCGGCGGTATGAACCGCATGGATCGGAATCTGGCCGAGCACCGCGTCGTGGGCGTTGGCGGCAAGCAGCCGGGGCAGGTTCCATTCACAGGTGGGAAACATGCCAAGCGGGCAGTTGCTGCACGGGTCGGCGGTGCGCCGGTTGCGCCATGCCAGCAGCAGCTTGAGCATCGCGCCGAACGCAAACAGCACCGCCGCCTTGAACAGCCAGAGCGGGGCGAAATAGCACACGCAGAACAGCCCGCTCGCCAGATAACTGCCACTCGCGAATCCCAGCAAGCTGCGCGCGAACATCTTGAAGCGTTTCGCCTGCCAGAGCGGCTGGAGTGCGGTCGGCACGAGCAGCAGCAGGTGAAAGACGATCCACTGCGCCATCGACCAGCTTTGCCAACTGATCGCACAGGCTGCGGCAATGCCGAGCGGCGCACCGAGTGCGACGCAGGTGCAGCCAAGGCACAGAGGCCTCCCGAACGGCCGTACCAGGTGATGATCGTGGCGCTCGCAATGCGGGTGATGCGCCCAGCGCAACATGCCGGAGCCGGGCGCGAGCCGCTTGATTTCACCGGGCGAAGGCATCGGCACGAAGTTCTCGCCCAGACCTCCGAGGCCGTTGTGAGGCTTACTCATTGCGACGGAACACCATCACGAGCACGCTTTTCGAGCCACCGCAGGTGGCCGTCGAAGACTGGTAGACCTGCACCAGCCAGTAGCCTTCGGCGGCCATGCGGTTGGCGTGGCGTTCGCAGGAAGCGGTGTCGTACGGCTTGCCGCAGGCGCCTTCGATGGTGATGAACTTGTACATGAGATTCTCTGGTGAGATGGATCAGTTGACGGCGCGTGTGGCGAGCATCGCGTAGGTGTGGGTGTCGGGATTGCTCGCGACGACCTGCAGATCGACCTTGCGTTCTGCGACCTGGACGCCGTTGACGTACAACGTCGACTTGACCGGGTAGGCGCCCTGCGGCACGCCTTGCGGCATCGGGATGGTGAAGCTGCTGCTGAACGCGCCCGCGCTGGCGGTCTGGTTGACCGGCTTGCGCACCGACTTGGCGATCGAGCCGTCGGGCTTGTAGATCGTGGCTTCTTCTTCGATGGTCGGGTCGGCGGCGTCGCGCTTGCCCTTCACGACCTCGATATAGGAATGCAGCGTCGCTTTCTCACCTGCCGAAATCGAAGCGGGCGTAAACGAGGTGTTGTACTTCACCACCGACGCCTGCTCGGGCAGGCGGCCGCCGTGTCCCGCCTGATAGTCGGCCTGGGCCTGCTGGGCCGTCTTGATCTGCTTCGCTTCGTAGTCCACCGCCGCGCAGATCAGTGCCGCAATGCCCGCGCCGATCGCCGCACCGGCAGCGCGATTGCCGCCGGCGACCAGCGCGCCGACGGCAGCGCCGCCCACGCCCGCGATCAGCGGATTGCAGGAAATACTGGCGAATTTCGCCTTCGCGTCGTTCATGTCGGCGCAACCGGCCAGCACGGCGGCGAGCGTGACGCCCGCGATCAGCCGCTTCGAAACATAGATCACTTCCATTGCTTCCTCGGAGTTTCGGTCAATCGGAATCGTTCAATCGGAAAAGATGGCGGGATGCCGCTTAGTGAACTTGCGTCCCGCAGTTGTCGCAAAAGCGCGAATCGGCTTCGAGCGCCTCGCCACATGCGCGGCACGCTGCGTTCGTGTGGGTGCCGTGCTGAGCGGCGCTCTGCCCGCCGAGCATGTCGCGCATCTGCGGCGACAACAAATGCTCGGTCTCGCCTTCGCCGACACGGTTGAGCGCATTGGCCATGGCGATCTTTTCGATATCGCGCTGCGATGTCGGCGCGATAACGATGGTTTGCTGCTGGGCGCACTGTTCGATGAGCTGGCGGATTTCGCGTGCCTCGTCGGGCAGGCCGCGCATACCGACGATCATGCGGCGGTGGTCGCGGCCAAAGGTCACCGAATCGATTTCGGCCACCCACACGCGCACCGACATGTCATGCACCGCGATCACGTCGCTTTCGGTGCGCACGCGGTCGCTGAACTGCGCGCCGAGGTTCATGCGCGAGCGCTGGAAATTGCCGTCGAACTGCACCCAGACGAGTTTCGAGAGAAAGTCGAAGCGGGCCCACAGCATGTGTCCCGCGCGCAGACAGAACGCGCCGACCGCGAGCATTGCGCTGCCGAAGGTCGCCCAGCCGAGTGCGGCCGACTGCACGTCAGCGGGCGAGGCCGCGAATGCCGTGGCGAACCACAGCAGGCAGATCACGGCGATGCCGATCAGCGCCACGCCAAACGTGTTCAGGCTGACCAGCCAGCGGTAGCGCGGCTCGGTAAAGGCGCGCTTGAGGTCCACACGGCGCATGTCTTCGCGCGGCAGCGGTTGGGTTTCCTCGAATAGCTGGCCGGTGAACTGGCCAGACTGTCCCGCCACCGACGGCGTGTGGCGCGCATAACGGCGGTTCGGAATCTGCTCGACCCAACGCCGTTGCAGATGGCGCTCCAGTTCATCGAGAAGCTGCTTGGGCTGGCCGTTCATCGACACCGTGGCGATCTCGCTGCCCATGCTTGTACGCGGCGTGACCACGGTCTGACGCACGAGCGCGATGAAGAACAGCACGACGGCCACGCCCGCGCAGATCAGCAGTGCGAACGTCTGCGTAGTCAGTGGCAGCCAGCTCAGATCGGGCAGATGTGTGGAGACGAGCGGCACCACGATCGGCGCGAACACCGCCACTAGCAGCAGGCCGATCAGTCCCGCCGGGCTGAGCGACGTGCTGGCCTGGTTGCCTTGCTCCATCGGCTTGAGCAGCAAAAAGAACGCGAAGCCGAAAAACAGCAGTGCGACCCAGGCGCGATCGGATGGATTGTCGAAGCCCACCGCCGCGATGATGAAACTCAGGAAGGTGGCCGCGAGCGCGAGGCCCGACTGGAACTGCAACTGCGCCAGGCGACGGATCGGAATCGGCGCATAGATGAGGGCCGGGATGAGCGAATACAGCAGGCCATTCAACGCGCCTTTGGGTTCCTCGAACCACAGCGCGCCCGAGCGCATGCGGCTTTGCAGCTCCGCTGCGCCTTTCGTGTTGCCGTCCTGGTTGCTCGCCTGGATCTCGTCGCTCAGGCCGAGTGGCTGGCCGCGCCCGAAGTAAAAGCGCAGCTGCATCATGCCGATGCGGGCGTAATTGATGCCGCTGCCGAGCAGGAAAATACCCATCGCGAGCGGCAGGAAAGCCCACAGACCGTGATGGGCCGCCAGGTTATGGCGGCTCAGCAGCAATGCCACGATGCCGCCGAGAAACAGCAGCGCGGCAGCGGCGAAGCGGAACCAGTTCTCGACACGGAACGGATTCGGCAGGTTGAGGCGGTCGCCTTCTGAACTGAATTCAAACGACATGGAGAGCTCCGCGGGCCGTCATTCGATCGACATGTTGTTGAGCGCGCTTTGCTGGGCCGCCTTGGCGCGCTTGCGCAGCGAAAGGGCCTGCGCGTTGTGCGGATCGAGGCGCAGCACGGCATCGGCATTCGAGATCGCACAGTCGAACTTCTTGCTGCTGAAGCAGCCGTTGCCGTCCGAGAGATTGCCTGCGATGGCCGCGCGAATGGTGGCGTTTTCGCCGCTATTGGCGTCGGCGGGCGGCGTGCTCTTTTTGGGCTTCTCACGCACGTGGGGCGTGGGCGCGACCGGTTCCGGCGCTGCATTTTGGGCCGCTGCTGGCGGTTGCTGCGTTTGTTGCTGCTGCGGTTGTGCTTGCGGTGCTGGTACCGGTGCTGGCGGCTCAGCCTGGGGTTGCGGCTGGGTTTGCGGCCGCGCGTCGATGATGGTCGCCCCCGAGGATGCGGCGCTCGTTTCGCTCGCCGTGATTGCCGGCGTGTCGGACGCCGTTGCGTCCAGCGCCGCACCCAGCGACGCAGCGGGCATCGATGCGGGCACTGCCGCTGGCGCGTCCGATGCCGCTTCAATAAACGGAGGCGCAGACGCGGCGGGCGGGGCGCTCGCCGCGATGTTTTCAGACGAGGCCGGCGCGTGATGCGAGCGCATCATGAAGCCCGCGCCCACTGCCACGCCCACGGCGACCACGGCTGCGCTGCCAATGATCCACAGCTTCTTGCCGCCGCCCGGTGTAGCGGGCAAGGGGGGCGTCGCAGCAGTAGCATGACCGCTTTTATCGGCGGTGTTCGCGCTTGTCGTGTCCGGGCTTTGCTTCGTCTCGGCATGCGTTGCAGGCTCTTGCTCGTGCGGGGCGTCGCGTTCAATCGTCGGCTGAGGGGCGGCCTGCGGGTCCGGTTGCGGCTCCGTCGTTACCGGCGAAACGGTTTCAGCGACGGCGCTTTCAGCGGTAGACACGGCTTCTGGGATCGCAACAAGGGCGGCTTCGGTGCGTGTCTCGTCGGTTGCGTCCGCAACGACTGGCGCTTGCGGTACTTCCGCGGACGTCTCGCTGGCATCCACGGGCACCCATCGGGGCGGCTCTGCGGGCGCTTCTTCGACTTGTGCCGCAGCATTGAAATCGAATCGGCAGCCGCGGCAAAAGCGCTTGCCCGGGGTGCGCGCGGTCGCGCATTGCGGACAGACTTCGGTGGCCTGCACATCGTCCGCGACAGGCGCATCGGGGACGTCCGCGACGAACGCCGCATGCGCCGAAGGCGTGGCGCTTTCGGCGAACGTAGCCGGTGCTTCGTCGATGGTCACCAGTTCGGGTTCAGTTGCAAGCGGGGCAGTCGGGCGGCTCTCTTCACGGGCCAGCTCGACGGGTTCGGGCGGCGTTTGCGGTGCCGGCGCTGCCGCAAGTGACGGCGCAGTCTGATCGAGCGCCGTGAAGTCGAAACGACACTGGCGGCAAAAGCGCTTGCCCGGCACGCGTGCGGTTGCGCATTGCGGGCACGCCTGCGCCGTGGCGGCAATGGCTGCGGCCGTCTGCAGCGGATTATTCAGACCGGCGTCAGCCGTCGGGGTAGTGGCGAACGCCGGTTGTTCCACGGGCGCGGCGGCCTCGCGATTCAGGTCCGGTGCGGTGGGCACCGCGGCGGCGCGCGGCATGCCCATGCCGCATTGCTTGCAAAACTTCGCGCTCGGGCTATTCGAAAAGCCGCATTTCTGACAACGCATGCTAGGTCTCTGTGGTCGTGGTGGCTGGAGGGGCGTGCTCGCTAGTCGACGCGATGCAGACGCTCGCTGCCGAAGCCCAGGGAAAATTCTAGGGTGTCGTGGTCGATCACTTTGACGAGGGCGAAGTTCGCGCCATCGTGCTTCAGATAAAACTGTTTGCTGTCCTGCTTGTCGGCGACGTATTCGACCGTCGTTGTATTGCCTTCGAAGGTGGCGCTGTCGCGCGTGAATTCGATCACGCTGCTGACGGTGTTCCCCTCGCGCCATTTACCGACATAGGGGGGCTGAGAACCGAACAGGCCGGACACCGCGGTGGCAATCTTGCTGAAGAGGCCCCCGTGCGAGTGGCTCTCGCTGCGCGCGCGGCCTTGCATCCCGCCTTGCAGGCTGTTGAGCAGCGCGAGTTCGTCGTTCGCGCTCGTGCCGTTGTCGATCTGCCAGCCGTGATCGCCCTTGACCAGCGAAACGTAGGTGGTCTTAGGCAGATTGGCGAAGCTATTGGGCTCGGCGCGCTGGGCTTCCGGCGTCTGGGTCCAGGCGTCTGCGTTGCGATAGGTGTAGCCGTAGCTGCCTTGCGTGTGCCAGCGTTCGCCAATCTTGACCGGTTTGGTGAATTCAACGGAGGTCACCGTGAGTCCATCGGCGAAACAGAGCTTGCCGTCGCGGATTTTCTTTTCGCCCAGCGCCGTGTGCGAAAACTGCTGGCCGCCGCCGAACATGAACGCGTTGGTAACCGGCTGCGGCGGCCCGTAGATGCCCGCTCTGGATAACACCTGCAGCCATTGCAGCGTGTTCGCATCGAAGCCGCCCACTACGACCGGGTTCTTGCCGTAGGGGAAATTGCTCAGACACGTTGCGCTCGCAACTTTTGTCTTGTCGGCGTTCAGCAGATCGGTGAGATCGGACGCGGAGGGCGTGGAAGGCGGCATCGCCAGAAATGCGGCCACGCCGCCGGCGACCAGCAGCACGGCCACGCCCACGCCGCTCCACAAGCCCACCTTGCGCCAGTTGATGTCGAGCGGGACAGCGGCGGGCGCGACTGCGGCGCCAGCGGACCCAGGCCGAGGGGTGCCGGAGGCGGCTGTCGTGGCGTGGGCGGCAGAGGCAACATTGGCGGCACGACGAGCCTGAACCGGCGCACCGCATTCATCGCAGAAGCGCGCATCCGGATCGAGCTTGCTGCCGCATTTGACGCAAAAGCGTGCCATTACGCGCCCCCGGGAAGGTCAGCGCCACATTCGCCGCAGAATGCATCTTCCGGCTCGGCGCCCGCGCCGCATGCCTTGCAGGCGCGCGACGCTGCATGGTGTTCATGCGCCAGCACCGCCGGTGCGGGCGGCGTGAACGACTGGGGCGCGAGCGGCGAGCGCGGCGCGGGAGAAGCAGGGGCATCGTCCGTAGCGGGCGGCACGGCGTGCGCACCGGCGAGGTTCAGGAAGATGTTGCAGATGCCGGCCAGATAGACGAGCAGCGGGAACGTGTAGGCCAGCGCGCCGAGGATGCCGACGCCGACGAAGGTCGCGAGCAGATAGCCGCTCATGCCGCCGCCCATTCCGCCCATGCCACCAAAGCCGCCAAAACCGAAGCCCGAATAGAGCGACAGGAGACTGCCGCCAAAGCCGATGATGCCGCTTGCGAGCGCCGCCACGAATGCGGAACCGCCGAACACGATGGTCGAGGCGATGAAGGCGACGATGCCCACCACGAAAAGCAGGACCATCTGCTGCACGATCGGCGGTAGCAGGCGGCCGATGTTGAATGCACCGCGGTTCATGCCGAGCGTGCCGAGCGCCGCGCGCACGCCGTAGCCTTCCCAGAAGGCCGGCGCGGCGAGCGGGTTCACGACGAACATGAAACTGAACCACAGGATGCCGCCGATCACCGAAGCGATCGGATAAACAACCGTATAAAGCAGCGGGCCGAGGAACGGAATCTTGCAGATGAACAGCACGATTGCGAGCACGATCATGAAGGCGAGGAACACGGCGATTTCGATCAGGAAGATCGCCGCAAGCCGGGGCAGCGTCAGCAGGCCCGCGATAAGCGCGTCGCGTGCGCCCAGCGTGGGGCGGCCCTGGATCTGGTCCATCAGCGTCTTGCCTGCCGCCGACACACCAGTCGCGACAAGAATCGTGGCCGCCAGCGAACCGATGAAGGAGAACAGGCCGCCGATGACGAATGCGCCGTTGCTGGCGAGCGTTCCGGCAATGCCAATAAAGATGCCTGCCACCACGAGCGCCGCGACGGCGCAGGCGATAAAGAGCAGAAAGGCGCGTGTATTGCGTGCAGCATCCACGGCTTCGAGAACGACGAGCGATCCGCGGATCGCGTCTTTGGAAGATGACATTGTTTCCCCGACAAGCAGATTCGAAAGCAGGCTTGATAACCCGTCAGATAAAGCGATAGCGCGCCTTGAGCGCGAACGCTAAAGCGTGTTTACGGTTGTTATTGCAAGAAACTTAATGCGCGTCTAAAGCGCCATCTCCGGATGGCAGCCAGATCGGTCCGAATAGACGCATAAAAAATGGCAATAGAATGACACCGCTGCATCGAATGGGCCGAGCAATGGCATTGAATACCCCGTTTCCACTTCTTTTGGTCCCCCTTGTTATGCGGCATGCATTGAACAATGGCCGCCCGGGTTTTGTCATTTTAAATCCTGATTGTGTATCCGATTCTATGTCGCTATCAAAATGTACGAAAGTGGCGTAACGAAAAAGTCCCGGGCGGGTGAGCTTCATGGTGATCCCAAAGGTTGTCTTCCATGAAGCTATTCGTAGCCACCCGCGAATTTGTTCGCTCGCCGTGCTGTGCTTATTGCGCGGTGCAGCCCGGCGGCATGTCCGCGTGCGTAGCGATTTGTTGCAGCAGTGCGTCGCTCAATGCGGCTTTCTGGCTCGCAGCATCGGCGAACGCGATATTCACGCGGCCCGACGCGTCCGGACCGCCCGCGAAGGTTGCGCCATAGAGCAACATCCAGCGGCGCAGATCGCTCATGCGCGCGGTGTCGCGCAGATCGACCCAGACCGTCAGGCAGGACGGGGCGGCGCCACGGTAGGCGCTGGCCGGGGGCGCGCCCGATTCCTGTGTCTTGTCGTGCGTCGAGAGCAGGCCGATCACGCCTGATTGCACCAGAACGATGGCAATCAGCGCCGGCTGCAGCACATTGGCGTGCTCGCGCAGCCAGCGCGCGGCGCGGGCGAGCCAGCCGTGCGGCGTGGAGGCGGACGCAGCCTCGGGCGCCGGGCCGAGCCGCTCCTGCAGGTTTGCGAATGCGCGCTCGGACGTTTCGTCGACATAGTGTTGTTGCTGCACGTCGGCAAGCGCCTGCAGCCAGTGCAGTTCGTCGCGCAGCGCCGCGTCGTGAGCCAGGCGCTCAGCGAAGGCGCGCCGCCCGGCAGGCGAGAGTTCGCCGCGCAGCCAGGCAAGCGCGAGTTCGGTTGGGGCCGCGTCGGAGGGCTCGCTCATCAGGTTTCCTGTGCGCCCTGGCGAGCGCAGTCGATCAGCATGGCCTTGGTCTCCGACACACGCCGGCGTACCGCCACCGCTGAGGACGAACCCACCCGCGCCTGTATCTCGACGTCGGTGTACCCACGCAAGGCGAGGGCGATCGTCTGGCGGGCCAGCACCGTCAGTTTCTCCATGCAGCGCGCCAGAATGCGCGCGCGGCGCATCTGTTCGTGATTGTCTTCCGGCGTCGGGAACGGATCGGCGTCAGGCCAGGCGGTGTCGTGCGCCGTATCGGACTTGCCGGAGAGGCCGTCCGCGTCGTCGTCAAACGGCACTTCGCGGTCTTCCTGTTTGCCGCGTTCGCGCAGGCGGTCAAGCAGCTTGAAGCGGGCCGAGCCGATCAGATAAGCGGCCAGCGCGGTTTCGAAGGCGAGCGGATCGTTCACGAGTTGCGGTGTGACGCTGAATTCGCCTTTATTCTGAATGAATAAGGCAACGAAGGCATCGTTAAGCGATTCGTCGATTTCCGAGTCGTATGCCCATGAATATCCACGCCGCGCCAGGCGATGAAAATCGCGGCGCAACTTGTCATAAAAGCGCCGGAATCGTGCCGGTTGGCGGCGCAGGCGCTCTATCCCTTCACGAACAGCACGGTCCATCGGATTGGCGAATAAGATTCCGTTGAATTTTTCAGCGCGGCGATTAAAAGACGCCTGAAAGACGCGAAGCGTAGCAGAATGTCAGAATATTTGAAACCTTCACGACCCAATACGCATTAATCGCCGCATGCAGACTCCAACTCTGAGACGCAAGGATAATAGGCTGCTGAAAGGCGCGCTCGCAAACGTTTTAATTGGCGCATTTCTCACGATAATGGCGGGGAATACGCAGGCAGCACTCGCGCCCAAAATGGCGCTCGTGATCGGTAATGGCGCCTATCGCAATGGCGACAGGCTGCAGACACCGGCCGCCGACGCGCAACTGATTGCAGGGAGCCTGCAACGACTAGGTTTTCTGGTGCGTGTGCTGACCGATCGCTCGCGCGCCCAGATGCTGCAGGATGTTGACGGCTTCAGCGCCGATGCAAGCGGCGCACGCGTGGCGCTCGTCTACTACGCGGGGCACGGATTTGAATCGGACCAGAAGAACTTCCTGATGCCGGTCGATCTGCCCGCGAAACTCACGACACTTTCGGAGGTGCAACTGCGTGGCGCAGCTATTCCGCTGGAATATGTGATGACCACGGTCGAGCGTGCGCATCCGCAGGCGATGGTGGTGATGGTCGACGCTTGCCGTGACGAGCCGGGCCGGGGCGTGACGGCGGCGCGCGGCCTTGCCGCCGTGAACGCGCCGCGCGGAACACTTGTTGCGTTCTCAACGAGTCCGGGCGGCAAGGCTCTGGATACGATGCCCAATGTCGGCAAGCCGATCAACCACAGCCCGTTTAGTTACTACCTCAGCGAAAACCTCGTAGCGCCCGGCGCCACGCTGATCGACGCGCTGCAAAAGACGCAGGTTGCCGTTGCGGCCGCAACGGGTGAGGGGCAACGTCCGTGGTTTGTCAGCGGCCTGGTTGGGCAACTGGTGCTCGCCGAAACACCGGCAGCGGCGCCGCAGCCCAATCCCCAACTGTTCGCGCAGGCGGCCACTACGCGCGGCGCGGCCACGGCGGGGGCGAACGCCTCACGATCGCTGTGGGACAGTGAAGAGCAGAGCGTGAGCAACGCGGCGGCTACGCTTGACGTGTCTTCCTTCGCTTCGCTGCAGCGGCGCGCGGCGGCCGGCGATGCGCAGGCGCTGACGACGCTCGGGCTGGCCTACGAAGAAGGCCATTACGTGCGGGCCAACCCCGCACGGGCGATGCAGTACTACCAGCGCGCCGCGAATCAAGGCTACCCGATCGCGGCTACCCTGCTGGGCGAGCAGTATCTGGGCGGCAATGCCGCCACGCCCGTGGATCGCGCGCGGGCCGAACGCTGGCTGCGCTCGGCCGCCGACGCCGGGCATCAGCGCGCGCAGCTAGACCTGTTCCAGTTGCAGGCGCAGCGCGGCGACCCCGATGCCGCACGTGATCTGGCGAAGTCGATGGCGAAGATGTTCATGCCGCACTGAGCGGCGCAGTCGGATCGATCCGGGCGAACAAATCGTCGCCTTCCTGCGAATGAGTCTTCAAGGACGTGTTGCAACGACACGTACGTAGCCGCGGCGCATGCGCGCCGTGGCTTTCCTTGAACTCATTCGATAAGGATAACGACCATGGTTCCGTTCCGTCTTCGCCTGCTGTGCAGCGCGTTTGCCCTCTCCATCGCGCTGACTGCGTGCTCGCGGTCCTCGCAGCCGGAAGCTGCGCACAGCGCGGACAATGCGCCGGCTTCTTCGCCCCAACCGGCCGCCACCGGCACGAACGCTGCAGCAGCGCAGGCATTCGCCAGTCAGCGCGCGGATACGCCGCAGCCTGACGCAAGCGTGCCGCTTGCCAATTACACGCTCATCGACCAGAAAGCGCAGGGAACGCTCTGGCTTACGTATCTCGCGGTGGCATACGGCGGCCAGACGCTGAGCGACGAGGACAAACTCAACCTGCTGTCGCCGCGCTATTACAGCGAACCCGACGCATTCCGCAAGCACCAGATGGCAAGCGCCGAGCTTGCCGAAATCAATGCCAACCTGGCGCGCTACAAGGCGCAGCGCTACTACGCGCTCAAGCTGAACGACTATCTGGCGCGTGGCGTCGACATCACGCAGATGCTCACGGACGGCTACGACTTCGACAGCAAATCGTTTGCCGTCATGCGGCACAACTGCTGGAGCATGTCATACAGCACCGTGCAAAGCGTCACGCTGCATTTCACCGATACGAAGGCTGGCACATGTGCGATTCACGTCGCCGATGAAAACGTCGCGCGCACGATCGAGCAGGCGCGCGCGGGTTCGCGTTTGAACGCGCTCGGCGGCGTGGCCTATTTCTTCATCTCCGGCGTCGAGAACGGCAACAACGTCACCGCCCAGGTCACGCATGTCCGCTACGACGTCACCACGATGCAGCAGCAGGCGCTGGGTTCGTTCGACGAATAAGCGCGCGACGGTTGTGCGCCAAAACACCTGACTAGAAAGCGAACAAAAACAGTCTGGCTTGCGAATACAGGATTGAGCGCTTCACAGGAAGCGTGAAGCGCGCGATATCGGTTCGCGATCTGACCGAAAAAGAGAATCCATTACGAGAATCAGAAACGATGAAAACGACGATGAACTATCGGGCAGGGTGGGCGGCGCTGGCATTGACCTCGATGTTGACGGCGTGTGGCGGCGGTTCGGGTGGCGCGGGCAATCAAGGTAACGAAGGTTCGAATGGCAACAGCCAGCCGACGGTGGCCGCGCTTGCACCGCTGCCTGCAGGCAACACGTATATCGGCACTGTTAGTTTTGGCGATACGGTCAAGATCGCGCTGGATAGCCCTGCGAAGGGACAGTTGACCCTGAGCTTCGTGACTTCGCAATTCGGTCTCGCGGGCGCCGTGGTCGGCGCCTACACGCAAAACAATGGTGTACTGAGCGTATCGGGGCTGACGCCCGCGCAAGGCGCGGCGCTGTCCCAGGCGCAGGCGCAAGCGCTGCGCGTTTCGCTCGTCTTGAGCACGGCCGCCAATGGACAGGGCATGCTCAGCGGTACGATTGCGCAGGTGCCGAATCTGCTGGGAAGCGGCACGCTCGCTGGTCAATTTGCGTTGACGAATAGCGGCGTGAACAGCATCGCAGACCTTGCCGGTCAGTACAGCCTGGTTGGGCTCTCGGGCGACTACAGCGTGGAGGGTGTGCCGACGGGGGTGCAGGAACCCACAGCGGGTCAGGTGAATATCGACGCGAGCGGCGGGGCGCGATTCTGCCTGGGCCAGGCTTACTCGGCAAACTGCACGGATGTGGACGACACTCCAGGCGCGACGGCCCGCCTGACGGACGTGGCGAGTTTTACGCCGGACCCGGACCAGGCAACCTATCCCGGCGCGTTCGACATGATCGTTGGCGCTCAAACCGTGGGACGCGCATTCGTCGCGGTGCAGGGGGCGAACAAGACGCTGTTCATCGACCGCTTCGGCAAGTCGCCGGAAGGCACGCCGCGCACCGGTTCGATGGCGTTGACGACGACGCAGACGCTGACCGCGGGCGCTATCGATGGAACGTGGAGCTGCGCGGAGCCCGATACCGACGACAAGAATCATCTGCTGGGCGACGTGGCCGTCACGACTGTGCAGTTCAACGGTGCAACGGGGGCGGCCAACGGTCAGAGCACCATGCTCTCGCTGACGTACAACGCGGCTTTTGACTACGCGGCGGCATCGAAGTCGAACGCTGATCCGTCGGTGGCAACGGGTATCGGTGGTCTGATCGCGGGGCAGGTCGCGATGCCAGCCGGCGTTGCGGCATTGTCATTCCTGCCTGTGAGCGCCACGAAGATGTATTTTGTCGATGAACCGAACGGCTCGGGCTTCTTCGTGCAAGGCTTGTGTACGCGGAATTAAATTGCGATGTCCGTGTGTGTGCTCGACGTGCGTTTGACGTACGTCGAGCCTTGGTTGCCGAGGTTGAATGGCTTCGTTGGACGTAGGGCAAATTGAAACCGTCACTGGCGGATCCCGATGCGTTGGAACGTTGCGCCGATGAGTGACAGTTTCGCGCTCACTCTTTGTGAAATGAAAGCGCCGATTTGCATATGTCCGTAATCAGTTTGTCACTTCGCCCCGTGCCCACCGGTTCGAGGTCTTCAGCCCGAAGCCAAGCCGACGCTTGGCGCTCTTCCTGCTCTCGCTCGTTGACGAACCTGCTCTGCCAGTTCGAAGGGTTAAAGCGGCCGATCATGCAGCCGCGCGAATGTGGATCGACAACTGGCAGCGCATGTTGCCCTATGTCGTGGCTATTCGAGCGCTACCCAACATTGGGAGGCTGGCTGCTCCTGCAAGTCTGGCGACGTCGCATATCGCTTGAAGAGATCGACACAGAGGGCCGTTTGCGCGCGCGATTTCGTGGACTGCAGTCGGTGCATGAAGAATCTCTCAGGCAGTGCGGTGCAGTGGGCTTGACGGGTGCCGACTATCCGTTCAACACAGCGGGCCGTGCATTGATTGTTCCGGGTGCATGTGGGTGCATCCCTGGATTGGGAGGCGCCACAGAGAACTGGACTGGATCCGCCGCCGGATTGAACTACCCGGCGGCGAAACGTTGAATCCGGGCGGCCGAGGCCCGGACAACGAGCAGGACGTCTTGCCCACCTTAGGCCCACATCTAAGTTAGATGTGGCAGCAGACGATTGCAGGATTCTGATCGGCCATGTCACCGCAGAGCACTTCCCACGCCGGCTTGTTGTCGGGGTGGTCGGGTTGATAGGTCAGTGTGAGGAGATGTTCGCCCCACAACGTCAGACCGACATACCCGGCGGCGAAATTCTGCTCGCGAGATCGCCACGCCTGCAAAGTTGCGACGTGGTTACAACATGGGCATTGCACGGTCGTCTGCCCCTTGGACGGCACTGACGCCTTGCACCAGGTCGTAAGCACGTCGTCCAGCCGCTCGGTTTCGTCACCACCGAGTTCGATGTTCGTGTCGCAATGAGGGCAATCCACACGAAAGCCTCCCTCAAAATTAAAGAAGAGCCCTTCAGCGCTGGGCGTATCGATGGCGTCGGGCTGCAAGGTAAGAGCGCCCGTGGCGTCGCTTTGCCAGTGAAATCCCACGACATGAATTTCGATCCCCTTTACGACGGGACGGATATTCGAATTCACTAACGCGTCACGAGGCACGGTCGCGGAGTCCTCAGGTGGGGCAGTCGGCAGATCGTTGAGTCGATCAAAGCCTCGGTAGTCTCTTCGTACCGCGAATGCGGCCTCGGACAGGCAAATGTCCGAGCGAAGTGTGGGCAAGATCACGCCATGATCGACGAGGCGTCGGTAGCACTTAAACGCCACTTCGGCGGCTGCATCCCATGACACTTTGGTGTCTACCAGGGAGGTATTGCGGTCACCCATCACATTTCCTTAAAAGAGTCGGCAGCCAGACTCGGTTAAGCGATTGTCGACAACCTTAATTTTCGTCCTTGAAACTATCCAGGCCGTTCGGCACTTGACGACGCAATGTCAGTCTGCGCTAGACAGGAAATCATCCATTTTGCACGTCCGCGTCACAGTCCTCTTTCGGCAACTCGAGGATCGTATCAGTCTCCTTCGTTTCCGTGGATTGCTGTGGACATCAGGCAGGTCTCTTGGTCACTAGTAGAAGCACACGGCTCGCCCGGAGATCGCCGCATGATGCGGGTCGAGCAATAGCGCTCTTCAAGAGCCTTAGTTGGAGTTGGAAACGAGTGCGCGCGTGAAGACGTAGCGACGGGTTACATTGGCTCGATACTGCTCCGGTAGCGATGAGAACGCGTGAAATATGCCCGTGCGCACGCCAAGTGATGCTGCCCAGTTGGTATAGCGCCGGATGTCCGTGGGGGTTTCATTGCCCCGTCGCTGTACGAACAGCGGCCCCAGTCTGGCATGCAGGTTAGCCGGTTGCGTAGAATGGGACTGCGGTAGCCCTGCAAAGGCGCGTCGGACTGTTACGACCGGAATCCGAAAGGCGCTGGCACCAGTGTCAAGCTGCCGTCGAAATCGTAACGAACGTGGAACATCGCAGCGCTACGCTGCATGTGCCCGTGGACGCGACTGCTCCGTGAATGTGCATATTTGAATGGCTGGACGTGCGCTCCCTGAACGGGGCAGCATACTGTTGATCATTCGACAGGAACAATCAGATCAGATGGATCGAACCAGACTTTTGCGCGGACGCTTGAGCAAGCTGCGGCGAACCAAGGTCACGCGCGATTTCATGTGCAGCGAGAATCAGCGTATTGCTACAAACATCGGTTCTGTGGCCCTCGGATTGTCGGGGATGACCGCGCTGTCCGTTGGTCTTGCGGTTTCGGCCGGTCACAGCGACGAAGAGGTCGACAAGGTCGAATTCGATATCGAGGACGTGCATGTGGAAGGATGGCTCTGGCGATGCCCTTTCCTTGAGAACGAAGAAGTGGAGGTCGTGGCCGAGCTGTCTGGGTCCGGCGCGACCTGTTTTGCTGTACGACGCGTGGAGGACGGGCTGATCGCAGTCTATCCGCATTGCACGAGCGGTCAGCGCGCTTATCTGAAGACTGTATTGAAGGTATGCCTGTCTTTCCTGCTGCCCTGGATCGCCGTCAGTGCGTACCTGTTCTTTGTGAAGGCTCCGTTGTTGACGCTGCCACAGCGGTTTTTCTATCTTGGCGTGGCAGCGCTGATTCCCGCGCTTTTTCTACTCTTTTTTGCCGTCTCTGGTTATCGGAAGGATCGCTCGTTCATCGCATTGTCGGAGCAGATTTTCACGACTTTCGGCTGGGAGGATGTATCGGGCATCAACTTGAAGAAGACATCAAGGGGTAAGCGGCGACCAAACGATGGTCCAGGTTACGGTCTGTGGATTTTTCGCCTTTGAAGCTGGGGAGCCAGCGTGACGTAGGGAGTATCGATTTCGACAGATCCGAAGCCTAAGATTCAGGATGAGAAGCTATGGAGCACGCAGAAAAAAGCAGTTGCGGTTTTGAATTTAGACTTGTCATCCGTCATGACCCACTCCGAATGCCGCCAGCCGCACAACGGTGCGAAGAATTGGGAAGATTCGCCAGGTTATTGGAGAATTTCGGTCTAGGCATGAGCCAGTGGTTCGTGAGCGGCGATTCGACTGTGCCTGCATTCGACTCGAAAGGTCCCACCGTCGCGTTTATTCAGTCTGCTGCCGACGATCCCGAATCGCCAATTCAGTTTGCCGACGTGTGGAACGGCCTGGAGGGAAAGGGCGCAGCCGGCCTGATGTTGAAGTATAGAAAACGTCGATGGTCTGGTTTTGACTTTCGCGCAGTGGAGATTTCCGGCCTGGATTTTTACGAAAATGTGGCGGACCTTGTTGAGGGCGCGCTTGGAATCTGGCCCGCTCTCCTCGTAGAAGTCGCGCCTTACGCATACTCCGCGAGTGAGAAGGTTTTCCCCGATCGCCCCGGCGTTGGCTGGATGATCTATCTGCCGAAGCGGATCGAGTCCTCGCGGGTACCTGAGGCAAGCATGATTCGCCATGCTAAGGACGTGAGTGGAAATTTGGGAACCATTATTGTCAGCGAAATCGACGGTTATTTCGACGTGAGCAATCGAGCACACGTTAAAGCGGCAAACGATATTGAAATCCGGCTTGCTGACCAGGATCTGTTGCCGCTATACGTCGAACTTTGAGGGCATCGGAAATCGATCCTCGCACCCCACTTCAATCGGGATTTCAATTCCGGCGTTAGGCACTCCTGCCGGGATTTCGATGTCGGGCGGATTTCAGCCGTGCCGACCGGGGTGAGTCGTTACAATGCTGCGGCGAGCTTCCATCGACAGCATCGAATGCAAAATACTCTGACCTCCTTTTTCTGGAGCGGCGACGCCATCCGCAGTCGCCGCGTAAGTGACATCGTTTTATCCGGAACGCTCGATCTGCCGGCGCCGTCTACGACCGTGCTTGCGGATTGGCAAAGAGAGACAGAAGTGCGGCTCGCGCTGGAACCTGGGGACGTCGAGGTGATGCCCTTGGCGCGCACGCAAATGCGCTGGCCGGACTACAGGCGCTGCGTGCAGGCGGTATCCGAGTGGATCGGCGCGCTGGGACTGCCCATAGTGATTGCAGATTGCGACATGGCGCTGATGGCCTGTCGTGGCGCAAGGTATCACCATGATGGCGAACAATACGGCGGTGCCGCTTTCTGCAATCTCTTCCTGAGTGAGGATAAGGGTCTGGACTTGCACTTTCCCTTTACGGGCCAACGCATTCCCCTCAAGCGGGGAACCGCCGTGATTTTCGACCCGGTTCAACCCCACGGCGTCATTCAGCGCAGTAGCGACAGTTTCTCTGCGGCCGAATTCGCCCCGGGTCAGGATTTCGACCAGATTTTCCTGACGTGGGAGCTTCCCATAGAAGACGCCAATATTGCCAGCGCGCTGAAGGTCGTTTTCGATATTGCTCCCGCGATATCGCTGCAACTCGATAAAGAGCAAGTCTGGTTCAATGGCTCACCAGCCGCCGTGTGCTCGCAATCGGGTCGCTTGCTTGGCGTTGGCTAGCATTGCAGTCACGGCCCAGTACCGTGCACAGAAACGCGAAGTACGCGACTTGTAGCTGATCCTGAAAGCTGCCGAATTTCAGCAATTGCCCAACTTGTGAGGGCGCGGTCTGGGTCGAACCGACGTTTGATGTCCGGGCGAGTATCAAGGCGCTTGACTCGCATTGGTCGTCGGCGCTCATCGTATTGCGGCAACGCCGATTGCACGTGATCGATCAGTTCAATTCAGAAACAGCGAAGCAGCACTCGTCATTTCTTTGGGAAGCCAGGCAGGGCAGACTGCTACTTTTGATCTCGTCTTCAAGTCGTTGCAAAACAAGCCCGGCCGGCCTTTTCCGATCATTAATTCAGCCCACTTCCGGCCCCTCTTGAGTAGTGCATATCCACGAAGTCTCTACCAGAGTGCGGCGGACGTCTCGTTACTCATCCTTCAAATGCACATCCCGATTCATGACGTGAACCCTCTGAAGTGAGATTCCCTTCATCGAGTTTCGAACAGTTTTCTAATAGGAGAAAACTGCCGGCAGCCGTAAATGCGTTTACCTCGTGCGCGAAACGTTTGCTAGATCGATATAGATGCTTGAAAGCCGAAAAATTTCTTTTTCGAAGATAAAGAAATGAAAATGAAATAATCCCAATTAATTGTAAGGAAAATGAATGTTGGAGCGTTGGCGTAACGTGTTCGAGTTACGTAGCACAAGGCTTCATGCCGATACTGTCGAATGCCGTTCCGAATGTAGGTAGCGTTGATATTCAGAAAAAATCTCTATAAATCAGTCGACTAGGCAAGCTGTGGCAATCAAGTAGACCATCAAATGGCTCGCTGGCACGACACATGCTTAATACCCTTGAAGCGAAATAATTACAGGCATGCCCGGTCGTAAGACGGCAAGCCAGATTGAGAATTCACTACGGGGAACGCAATGAGATTCTGCACGAGCCAGCGTCTGTGCTGGGCTGCACTGTTATACCTGTCGCTATCCACGGCTACTCAGGCATACGCCCAGGATACGGACCTTGCTCCCCCCGCCCCTCCCGCAGCAGCCAATCCGATAGCACCGCCGTCGACGCTGTTGAATTCGCAGAGCATGATCGAGGCGCCGCGCTCACCTGCAATTCCCGGTGGTACAGCATCGAAACCGTCCGTTGCTGTCATGACCGCGCCCGACAAGAAGCATGGCGCAACTGCGTCTGCCACGCACAAGGCCCTCCCTGACGACCAGTTTGGCGGCACGGTCACTACTGATGCAGTGACGCTTGCCGGCCGGGACTTCTTTACCTGGTTTGCGCGCGCCTGGGGAGATATTCCGTTAAGCGAGCGCTATGTCGTTGCCATTCACGAGCGGCCGTCAGGGCGATACGGCAGTCTGATCTGGGTCGAGTACCAGCAAAAGCGCGTGTTCCAGACATTCCTTCCCATCGCACGGGCCAATGTCAGGCCGGTTGCGGAGAGTGCGGCCAACCTTGCCTTTCAGACGGTGATTCAGGGCGATTTATCCAATCTGTTGTTTCAGGATAAGGATATGGCCAAGGACGAGATTTAAATATCCATCAACGAAAAAACGAGGGCGGAATGAACTGCACAATATCAAGATTTGTAGTGCTAATTACAACGATGGCGGCAATCCCCTTCGCGCAGGCGACTACGCTTGTCTATCAGCCGATCAATCCGAATTTTGGTGGTGATGCGGCCAACGGGGCTAATCTGCTCAACGAAGCCAATGCGCAGAACAAGTACACTGCTCCGTCGCAGTCCTCGAGTTCGTCGACGTCAGAATCGACGCTGGATCAATTCAACCAGGAACTGCAGCAGGCGATATTGTCCCGCGTCGCCAGTTCAGTGACGAATTCGATTGTTGGGTCGGACGGTACGCTCAAGCCAGGGACCATTAGCACCGGAAATTTTACGATTGTCGTCAGCGCGATCAATGGCGGTAACTTGCAGATCACGACAACAGACAATTCCACGGGGGCATCGTCTACGTTCGTCATCAGCAACGGACAATAAACCAAAAGAAAAAACAAATCGTGAAAAACACCACACATTACATAGCAATGCTAAATAAAAATGGAGTGCGTGCCGCGCTGGGTGCGATGCTGATGCTTTCACTGGTCGGCTGCGTGACGCGTCCGATGCCGGCGGCAAGCAACGCGACGCTGACGCCGCCTACGAGGATCACGCGGGACCTGACACACCTGCCGCCACCAAAAGGAAAGATCGTTGCCGCTGTCTATGGATTTCGCGATCTGACTGGCCAATACAAGGCGACGCCTGATAGTTCATTCTCGTCACAAGTCACGCAGGGTGGGGCGTCGCTGCTGCTCAAGGCAATGCGCGACTCTGGCTGGTTTACGCCGGTTGAGCGCGAAAACCTGCAGGACGTGCTGACTGAGCGAAAGATCATGCGCGCGACCGACCACGCGGATGAAAAGCGGGCGCAGGACGACGCGATGGCGGCGCTCATGCCGGCGAACATCCTGCTTGAAGGAGGCATCGTGGGTTACGACACGAACGTGCGCACGGGTGGTGCGGGCGTTGCCTACCTTGGGATCAGCGCATCGACCCAGTACCGCGTCGATCAGGTCACCGTCAATTTGCGTGCGATCGATATCCGGACGGGCCAGGTGCTCAACAGCATTTCAACGACCAAGACCATTTATTCCTACCAGGTCGATACGGGCGTCTACCGGTTTATCGGATATCAGGACTTGTTGCAGGCCGAGGTGGGGTTGACGCGTAACGAACCCGTTCAGATCTGCGTCAACGAAGCAATCGAGTCAGCGGTCGCGCATCTGATTGTTCAGGGGATCGCCAATCAGACGTGGGCGCTAAAGAACGACAAGGACTGGTATGACCCAACGGTCCAGCGCTATCTACAGGAGGACCGTCAGTACGCTCAGGACATGGAAGATGCCAATACCGCGTATGACCCCAACAAGGTGGATCGCTCGACGGCAACCAGCCAATGACGGGATTACACATCGGAGTGCGAATCATGAAGCGGCATCAACGATGGAGAAGGAGTCTGGCGCGAGCCGCGCTCGGGATTTTGTGCGCGGCCGGCGCGGCGCAGATGGCGATGGGGGCGAGCGTACCTGCGAGCGATCTGGGGCCGCCAGATGCAGCATTCGACAACGGCGGCAATGTCGTGACGCTGCGGCAGGCTGGCAACGGCAATACGGCGACACTCGATCAGTCCGGCGCGGCTAATTCAATCGCGGCAAAGCAGATCGGGCTGGCGAATACGTTGAAAGCGTCGCAGAGCGGTAGCCATAACTCGCTCGCCGTACGGCAGAACGGCAGCGGGGACACGGTTGAAGCGACCCAGAGCGGGACGTCGTTGTCCGCGCGTGTGACGCAGAACGGGAATAACGACTCAGTGAATCTCGCTCAGGGAGGGCAGAGGTCCACGATCCAGGTGATCCAGACCGGAAATGGGGCCCACGCCACCTTGGTGTCGCACTAAGAGAACACCTGGCCGTTTGTCGAGTAGCAAGAGGCATTTTAACCGGTGGGTCTCGATACGAACCCGCCACATTCAGGCGTTGCTTAACCTCAGGAGAGGATAATGAAGTTCACCCGATCAGCAGTTGCAGTCGCTGTACTCACGCTCGCGTCAGCGGCGGCTCATGCCGATTCGTCGGGTAACACCGACAACGTGAATCAGGACGGAAGCTACAACTCCGCCAGCATCAACCAGACGAATACGAACGGCGACGCCGTCGCCATCAGCCAGTCGTCCTGGTCGGATGGCTCGAAGTACAATTTCAAGGCTTCTGTAACGACCAAAAACGGCACGGACGACCAGACGAACATTACTCAGTCGTCGGGCTGGGCAGAGCCCTTTTCGAGCGCAACCGTCTCGCAGAACGGCACGTCGCACGAGACGAACACCATTACCCAGAGCGCTTCCCTGGGTGGTGACTGGTCAGCGAGCGTGACCCAGTCGGCAGATGCGAGCACCGGCAACGCACAATACGACACCAACGCCATCAACCAGTCCGGTTACATCAACAGCGCGTCGATTACGCAGCAAGGCGGCGGCTGGAACAACGTGACCATCAACCAGGGGGTCTCGGCGTTTGGTTCAAGCAATAGCGCGACGGTCGCACAGACGGACACCTACGCAAACACAGTAGGCATTGCGCAGACGGGTTCCGGCGGTACGGCCAGTGTGCAGACGACGGGCGGCGGGGGCAACGGGACGGGCATCGCCCAAACTGGCGGCGCGACCAACGCGAGCGTCGTGCAGACCGCGGAAGTGGGCGATACCGTCGGCATCACCCAGAGCGGCACGGCGACGGCCAAGGTCAACTCGTCCTACGGCGCGGCTAATGCCACGACGATCTCGCAGCAGGGCGGCGTGACCGGCAATACCGCTTCGGTGACCCAGCAACTGGCGCTTGCCAACACGGCGGGGATCACGCAGACGGCGGACGGCAACAGCGCAACGGTCAATCAAACGCTTGTCTATGGTGACCACGCGTCGATCAGCCAGACCGCTGCGTCGAACACCGCTTTGATCACGCAGCAATTTGGCTACGGCGATACGGCGAACATCAGCCAATCCGCAGCGTCCAACCATGCCTCGATCCTGCAGTCCGGAGCGTTTGATTCGACCGCCTCAATCGAGCAGGATTCGGTGGGCAACAGCGCGGGCGTCACGCAAAGCGCGTCTGCCTCGTCGGTTTCTGTCCTGCAGAATGGCGGGATCGGCAACTTTGTCTCTGCATCGCAGAATGGCACGAATGATGTGCTAAGCCTGGCGCAGACCGGTGACGAAAACAGCATCCTCGCGACGCAGGTCTATGGATCGGGCAACGACGGATACGTGACGCAGAACGGCATTGGCAACAGCGTTACCCTGGCGCAGCAAGGCAATTCGAACTATGCAAACATCCGCCAGACCGGCTCCAACAATACCGCGATTGTGAACCAGCATTAATTTCGCTGATATGGATGGCGGGCCGGAGTGATGTCGCTCTGGCCTGCTGCCCGGTCACTGGTTCAATATGCAATTGCTGATTGCTGCGCCGAAATGTATTCGACGCGGTGCCAATCGTTGATATCCGCTGCAATCCCCCAACGGGGTGCAAGCGACGGAGCGGACAAAGCGTCCGTCGCTTCCTCACGCATGGACCGGAACCGCTGAATTCAGGCAGTATTTTTATTCTGCCGTCCTGGCCGATATGTATTGCTCACGCACTGCCAGCCCACCGTAGGGCATATGGGAAGCAGTCACCGTCGCAACGTAGTCCGAATAGGCATAATTCACCCGCGCGACCGCAACGGGCTTTTCCATCAACGACGCCAGGGTTGTGTCGCCAGACGTCGATGTTGGAAATCCGAGTGCATTTCGCAGGTTTTGCACGGCGATCTTCCAGCTCTGCCGGGCCTCGGTTTCGGTCATGTCACGGCGATACAGATTGATGGCTATCAGCGTATGCGCCGGTCCAAAGCTAAACCAAATTTCGCTCACGGGCGGCCCATTGGTTCCCAGCAACTGCGCGGGCACACCCCGACATCGCAGGTAGCGCAGCCCGCGTGAAAGTTCATCGCAATGGACGTTTTCGTGGGCCATCTTTTCGGTTACCTGGGCCTCGGTACTACGGTCAAGCAGCCATTTAAATGCCGGTCTCCCGGGCGCCGCATTTGAACCTCGTTCACGAGAGATTGCATTCTGCTGTATCGCGAGCACAACCCGGGAATCGATGCTATCGACGGGACATCCGATACCCAGCTTCGCCAGAACTTCCCGACCCTGTGACGTGTGCATCCAGCCAATCGCAGCGACACTCATGCAAGTCGCTGCGGCGATCCCGGTAATGAGGCGCGTCGTGCGCGCGGCGCTTAGCTGGAACATGACGTTGCAACCGTCGGAGGCAGATAGAGCGGTCCACCTGGCGTCGCATTGATTATGGTGCTGCGCAGGTTAAACAAGATTGGCACCGCGCTGTATTGGAATTCGGTGCCCACCGCGATGCCTGCAGAATTCTTCTCGGTGAGCGCGTATGTTCCATTTGTCGTGGAGGTCAACGCGGCAAAGTCTGCCGCAGGCAGTTTGCTTTGCAGTGTTGCCACCAGATCCACCATGAACTGATCGAAAACGCAGCCCGGAACGCCCACATCGTTATGAGCGGTCGTCATGTCCTGACACATCTCAGGTTGGGCGTCGGTATCGCCGGCAACCTTGACCGGCCCGGGATAGGTGTAAGGGCCGCCAAGTAACGATTCGAACTGAAGCGTCAGACATGCTTCGAGTCTGGCGGGGGTGTCATGGGCAGCACTGCTGTGAGTCGTGTTGCCGGTGACTGCCGCGAAGTAGGGGGCCTCGACGGGATCGGCCAGAAGCCCGGTGGCCGCAGCGCTGACGATGCCAGACACCGCCGCGGGAGCCGCCGAATCTCCCCCAAGCGCAGACCATATCGCTTGATTTTCCGGGTGTTGGACCACTCGTGTCGCCGTCACGTCACCACCACCGCCACACGCACCGAGCGAGGCGAGTGCTGACACAGCAATCGCGATGCCAATAGAACGTTTCATGAACTGTCTCCTCACGAGGCCATCGCAACACTGTTCCCAGCGCGAGACGATCAACTCCTCAGCGGGATGGCGATCTCTTATACGTAGTCCGAATCAAAGTGGATGCAGACGTCACGTGCATTCATTGACCGTTTCCGGCAGGTGCCATTTGCATCGTCGGCTGATTGGCTGGCATGCCAGTCGTCTGATTTTTCACAGCTAGCTGTGCTTGCTGCGTCTGGGGTAGCGGGCTTGTGGGGCCGGATATCGGGTCTCCGTGCCAGGTCATGCCTGCCGTTGCTGCACTATGTGCATTGCCTGCGGCGTAGCCGGCATGAGGGAGTATGCTGCCCGTCATTGCCACGAGGGCTGCAACCATCGTCATCAGCATTTTCATCGACTGGCTCCTGGTTATGCTCCACCTGAATAGCGGCGCAACACCGGAGTTACGTTAGAGATCGTTTGCCGGATGCAGGGTTTTTTGAGTGCCGGTGCGAATCTGGTGTATTCGCAGGATCGACCGAGGTGTCCCGTAACCCGGCACCGGGAAAGAAAGGCGGCTCGTCGCCCTCGCTGAAACGCATCGGCTCACTAACGGCGCGCATTGTGACCGGGACCTGACGAAAGTTGTTGAAATGCCGTTATTGCATTGCACCGTAAGGACCTGGGCTCGCGCCCTATTGGCTCACGCCAAGAAGGTTTTTCCGCAAGCGCGCAGCGCGCGTATCGGGGTCGAGCCAGATGCGAAAGAACGCCAGCGCAAAGGACGGATCGTCCACTTCAGTGGTGAGCAGGCCATTGGCGTAGAAGCGCGCGCCGCGACCAGGCAGAAAGACTCCGCATAACTCGTCACCGGGACCGACATCCTTGAAGGCGCGCGCCATCTCTTTGCGCCACCCGATGAGCGTGGCCGGAGGCAAAGGCGGCTGCGAGAGACGCTCAATCTCGCCCATTCCCGCGTCGACCAGTCTTTGCGCTTTTATCGTCTTACGATAAGTCAAAAGCAGCGCGAAGGGCTCGTCGAATGCCTGCGGCGGGTGCTCGGCCCAGAGTTGCGCGTCATAGAGACAGAAGCCGAAGATGCAGAATGGACCTTGCCCAATCAGATGTGCCTGCGGTACATCTTCGCGACAGCCTGCGCTCGCTGGGCCGGTAACGCAGCCAATCATTGTGGCGACGGCCACGCGGGCGAATACCAGTCGCATGGTGCCTGCGCGCGCCTTGATGAGACGTTTGACGGCATTGGTACGAGCAGCAAATTTCGTGTTGTTCGTCGTGGTGATTCGTCCCACTGCGAATGCTGAACGGGTTCGGAGGGGCATGGCGGCTCATCTCCTCTGCGCCAGGCGGGCGGCTTGTCCGTCTAGTTACGGGCGACGTGTAAGGACGGATGCAAACTAATTCAGCCAGGTGCCACAGCTGTTTGAGTGCTGCCATTCTGCTGGACAAACGGCGGTAGCGCAGTTGCGTTCGTTAGTGCCGTACGCTATGCGTGTACGTTCCAGGAGGAGACTTTGCCGATGCCATCATTGCCGCCGCAAAACAGGCCACCAAATGGACTTGCCATCAAGTATTTCGTGGTGTGTCAGGGCGCATGGTTCGTGACCGTGTTTGGCGGGGCGCACGCCAATGCGGTACCGGGACTGATCTGCGCCGCAGCAATAGCGGGTTGGCACTTGCTGCGCGCGACGCGCCCCTGGAGCGAGGCCCGGGTCATCGTCGTAGTGACGTTGGCTGGATGGATGTGGGATAGCCTGCTGGTCGGTACGGGCTGGCTCGTGTATCCCGGCCGCCCGGCGATCCTTGTACACGCGCCTCTATGGATAGCCGCACTGTGGACGTTATTCGCGGTACAGCTCAACACCGTATTCATCTGGCTTCGCGATCGACGTTGGCTCGCCGCCGTGGCAGGAGCCGCAGGCGGCCCGCTGTCGTTTCGTGCGGGGGCTGCCCTCGGCGCTGTGCATTTCGCACACCCCTTGCCCGCGATATGTGCCCTGGCGGTAGCGTGGTCGGTAATATTGCCTGTCTCGCTTTGGCTGGCAGGGCGTTGGAATGGTATGTCGGTTTCGGCCAGCCAGTTGGATCGCCAGTATTAGAAGTCGGCGCGGGTTCACGCGCCGCGATAGGACATCGGTAAACCTGGACCTTCGACGGACGCATCAGGCGCATTGTGGTTGCCGCATTTGCTGGGCCGGCTGAGAGCAACCTCGTGAAGGAAGTGCGCGGTCTTTGTGCGGTGCATCCTGGATTTACCAAACGCAAGTGTCCGCCAGTGATATCGAAGCGGTCACACGAACGTGACTTATCGAGCGACTGGTTGTGGCCGGATGCTGGCGCTCCGACCCAGGATGGAACTAGTGCAGTCCCGTAGCAATCTTTGATGTTTACCATCGGTCGACCAGCAACGCATAGGATTCGGGTTCTAGGGCGTCTGCGGCAGCGGTGGTGCACTTACCGTGACGCTGCCTCGCAGTACACGTGCACGCTGGCTTGCGCGGCAAGCCGCTGCACATAGCGCGCCTGCTCAGGTTTTCCAGACTGCGCGTATCGGTGGCCGAGAGAAGCAGCATGGGGATCGCTGCGCCGTCGTCTGGATTGGCAGCGTGCAGCTACAGCTTGTCGTTGATCCGGTAGCCTCCGGCATTTCCCGCAGCGGTCTCGCGCCGCGGCTGAGGACGAACTGGCCGAAAGCGTCATAGAGATTGGCTTGCGGTGCCTTGCAGGTCCACGCCGGTTGATTGACGATTTCGTGCCTGCAAACATAGATGTGGACGCCCGATGCGTCGAGCGTAGCCACAACGCGGGCTACGCCAGCGAGTTGCAGCGCGCCAGGACGATGCTTGCGCCTGAGCCAACGAACGTTGCGTGCTGCCGGTCAGCGCCGTCGAGATTTGACCATCCTTCTTTGCGATCGTTGTGAGTGTCTGGTGCCGGCTTATGCTCACGACTCACCGTTTCGTCAGCAAGATACGCGAGTCTCGCCTCCTGGGTCTTCGCCCTCGTAGTGCCGTCTCCCACACGGATATCTGCTCAACTACCGGTGACCAGATGGACTCGAACACGCTGCAGTAACGAAGTCAGGTCTTTTATAGCCTGAACAATCTTTGTGTCGCCGAGTTTGCGCATTTTCTCTAACGGGGGGGGTGGGGGCAATGCGACGAGACTTCGGACAATTGATGGCAGTCGAGGAGCATAAAGCTACCTGTGCTGTGGTGCTGATCGCCCAGCCAGCGCCAAATGACGATTGACGTTGTTCGCTCGCACCCGATGTCTTGCCTTATTTACTGGGGGGAGCGCTGCTGAACGCAAGACCGGCGCTTTGGGCGTTCCAAAGTCCAGATTCACTGAGATGACTGACGGGATATTCGTCACGGCAACCATCGTAGTTTTGTGCCGCGCAATTCACGGGTGTGATTACGCGCGCATTGTTGAGATCACCTCGAAAGTGAAACTCTGTCATCCGCCAGAGGTGTGTTGCGGGTAACGATGGAGATGCACTTTGCATATCTAAAATGCGGAATTATTTTCTGATTATGTGAAAAATATATGTAATATTCGGTAAATAATCCTCGATCTAAATTATTTACTAGAATCTATCGATCTTTCATCAGCTTATTGATCGGAAAGACATCTATAATCGGCGGCTGGCAAAAACCCCACTGAATGCCAATTCAGGTAAAGCCGCATGGACTCCACGACGCTCTACAATGCGCTGAACCAGCGCGATACCCAGTATAACCGTCTCGTCAGGCTCGATTCGCCGTTCGGCGCTGACTGGTTATTGCCGCTTTATGTCAAGGGCACGTCCCGACTGGGGCGCGATTATGAATACGTGGTCGATGCCGTTTCAGCGCGCGGTGACCAGATCGAACTGGATGCACTGATCGGCAAAACAGTCACGCTGTGGATACAGCAACTGGACGGCTCATATATGCCGGTCCATGGCTATGTGCATCGGTTCAGCCGCCTTGGAGCCGACGGGCCTCTCACGTTTTACCAGATCCGCTTTTCCTCATGGTTATATTTCCTGCGTCTGCGTCGCGATATGCGCGACTGGCAGGAGCAGGGCGGTCAGCAGATTCTGGCGGATGTCTTCTACGAACATCCGCAGGCGAAGGGAGCACTCCGGTTCGATCTGAAAGGACAACTGCCTTCGTATTCGAATCGGGTTCAGTGGGAGTTTGACCTGAATTTCGTCCATCGCAGCATGGAAGAGGTCGGCATCTTTCCGTACTTCGAGCAGGCGGATGATGGTTGTTCGCACACCATGGTTGTGATGGACGACTCGTACTCCCTGCCGCAACTCAGGCAACCGGTTGTCCAGTTTGGTCGTATGGGTATTGGCGACGAGCTGGATGGGTTCACACAGTGGAAGGAGCAACTGCAGATCGAAAGTGCGCAGTTGACGTCGCGTTCCTTCGACTACAAAAGGCCCGATCTGCCGCGGCAAGTTCAGGGCGATACCGTGCCTCAAAACGCACTGCCAACCGACGGCGAGATCTACGACTATCCCGGCGCGTACATGTGGTCGAGCCAGAGCGATGGCGATCAGCGCGGCGATATCCGGCTCGAAGAGCGGATGTCACGGATGAAGCGTTTTCACGGTGCGGGGGCGCTGCGCTGTGCGATGCCCGGGCGGCGCTTTGAATTGCAGGGGCATCCGGTTCACGACAGTGGCAGCCAGGCGGACCGGGAGTTCGTGCTGATTGAAGTGAACTGGTTGATCCGCAACAATCTGCCGGGTATGGAGGGCGTGCAGGATTTCCCCGACGGGTTGTCGAAAGACGTTGAGGACGCAAAGGCGGCCGCAAAGGTACGCCATGCCGACGGCAGCGAAGGTCTGTACCTCGTGACTGTCGAGGCGTTGCCGCGCAACGTGCCTTTCCGTAGCCCTTTTGAGCACAAAAAGCCGGTAATGCAGTTGCAGAATGCCATCGTATCGGTGCCGGGCGGGCAGGAGGTCTACACCGATTCGTTGAACCGGGCGAAGGTATGGTTCCCGTGGAATCGCCGCAACGGGCAGGACGAGCGTGCCTCGTGCTGGGTACGTACGGCATTCCCCGATGCGGGATCCAACCGTGGAGGGGTGCAGCCGCTGCGCAAGGGGGATGAGGTTCTCGTCGGCTTTATGGAAGGGGACTGCGACCGACCGGTGATCATATCGAGGCTGTACGGCGGCGCTACGCAGCCGGTGTGGCATTCGAACGGGCTGCTGTCAGGCTATCGCTCGCGCGAGTATGGCGGCTCGGGTTACAACCAGCTCGTGATGGACGACTCGACGCAGCAGAACCGGGTCCAGTTGTACTCCAGCAGCTATGAATCCCACCTGCACCTGGGCTACCTGATCCAGCACACGGATAATACGCGCGGTGCTTTTCTGGGTAGCGGCTTTGACCTCAAGTCGGAGTCGTACGGCGCCATCCGGGCTGGGCAAGGCCTGTTTGTATCGACACACCCGGCGAGCGTCACCCAGCCACTGAATGCGACGGCTGCCAGCGCGCAACTGGCAAGTGCGGAGAGCGTCGTTGAGCTGGCGTCCGAATCCAGCTCGTCCAATCAGGCTGAGAGCCTGCAGGAAGGGCAGGATGCGCTCAAGAAATTCACCGACGCGACGCAATACAGCGTTGGGGGCACGGTCGGAGGAAGTGGCGGCAACACAGCCGGCGGCGGCACGGGCAACGCGAACGGCTTCTCGACGCCGATCATGCTGATCGCGAGTCCCGCAGGTGTTGGCGTATCGACACAGGATTCGGCGCAGCTCACGGCCAACCAGCAGGTCAATATCGTGAGCGGCAAGAGCACGCACATCGCCGCGGGTAAATCACTGATCGCGAGCGTCATGGAGAAGATCAGTCTGTTCGCGCAGAACGCGGGCATCAAGCTGTTCGCGGCGAAAGGCAAGGTGGAGATCCAGGCGCAGAGCGACGAGATGAAGCTCACCGCGCTAAACGACGTCACAATTACAAGTTCGAACGGGAAAGTCGTGATCTCGGCCGACAAGGAAATCTGGATCGGCGCGGGCGGCTCCTACATCAAGATCACCGCGGACCTGATTGAGAATGGGACAAACGGCCAGATTCTCGAAAAAGGTGCGTCGTGGGATAAACCTGGCGCGTCGTCAATGCGGCTACCTGCGCCGATCACAAGCGTTCCGAAGGGCTGTGCGTGGCAGACCGCCTCGGCTTCAGCCGACAGCGCTTCGAGTATCGCGTTGGGGTGAGTATGGAATATCGCGATTCAGAAAGCGTGAGGCAACGGATGAGCACAGATGTCCAGGAGGCGATGGCGGTCGACGCAATGGTCAACTCATTGCGCGAGTGGTTCGGCAAGCACCCGGACATGAGCTGCTTGCTCGCAGTCGACCCTGCACAGCGCGATTTTCCTGGCAAGGAGGCCGCAGACGCTTGGGGTGGCGCGACGCGTGCAGTGGTTGAAATCGACCATGATGATTTTCCCGTGGCGCAGCGGCCGTATCTGGTCGAACTCGATCTTGGTTCTGCGCAAGGTGTGTCAATTCTGGAAGAAAGCGTTCAGCTTGCGTACGAAGACAGACGCCCGGCATCGATGGCGGCAGGATTGGGCCAGCGGATCGGCGGTTGGCTTGCCAGTACCGTTCCCGTCGCCGAGGTGGCGGCAAGATGGTCGACGCATGCGTTGCAGTATGACTTCGAAGGGAATGCGTGCGTGCTGCGGTTCTACGACAGCCGTGCGCTAGGCCTCATCTGGCCGATATTGAAGGACCGGCAGCAACAGGCATTGCTGGGTCCAGTCAGTGCATGGCACGCGCTCGATCCGGTTGCGCAGCCTTGTATTTACGGTCGAACTGCCGGATTGAATCGGGAACTGGGATTGAGTGCGGATCAATGGCAGCAGATTCATCGCCATGGGCAGGTCAACCGCGCGCTCGCACACCATGCGCTCTCAACAGGGCGCCAGCCTGAGCCAGCGGACATCGCGACGGCTGTCGCTGCCGCCGAACGTGCCGAGCGGTATGGCCTCGCCGACCGGGATGACCGTATCGCTTTCATTGGCCATGCCTTGGCATGGCATCCGCACTTCGATCTGCATCCGAAGGTGCTGGACGCGCTTGGACATATGAAACCGGACGACTTCTATACGGCTGCGGTCAGTAATCTCACGGATGGCGATCTCGCTGAAATCCGCCGTGGCGAGTGGTACGACCGTCAGGCACCCTCCGCCGCTCGCTGATTCTCCGCAACGGGGATCGTCTGAATCTGATACGAAGGGAAGTGTATGGCCCAGAACAAGAAGTGCGACAACTGCGACAAGAAAGGTCTGCCGATTTTGCCTGTGCGCTACAGCGTTATGCCGAAATATGTGAAAGCTGGAATGCCGGCGCACATTACCGGCGATCGCATGACGAGTGTCACTCTAACTGAGCATCAGTACGGTTTGCGGACATTGCGCGAGGGCTGGGTTTATCTGTACTACGAGGTGGGTGCCCGCGGGCGTCAGTACTGGGAAGCTTATCGGGTCACGGCGGACGGTCGTCTCTGGAAGCAGCAGATTGCGTTGCCTCCCATGTCGCCTGTCCTGCCCGTCGCACCGACAACCGATCCGGCCTGTGCGCAGAACCAGATCGCTGTGCAGATGGACTTCATCGTGATCGAGCAGCCGGAGAAATGTACCGGCCGCGTCTATATCGCTTTTTCAGAGCTTGCCTGGGAAGTCGAGACGTTCGGCAAGTATCGCGACAACATGCTGCGCGGGATGCGTATGCAATGGATCGAACCCTCGAAGTGGATCAATAGTGCTAACGATCAGAGCGGGCATGTCACGACCGCGACCTCGGCGGCAATTGACAAGGTGATCGAGTACATGCCTGGCTTCGATCCGAAGTCGCTGAGCCCGCTCGACGACAAGCTGCGTTTCAGCAAGAGCGATGGCAGCTATGACGAGAAACTGCTCAAGCAGGAAATCACACGTTACCCGCTCGCAATCAGACAGGCGTCACCGGGCTCGACAAGCCAGGTACTCGAGAAGCTGATGGGGCAGGTTGCGGCCGCAGGGCAGAGTGGGGGAGCGAATCCCCCTGCGCCGATGATGCTGGCGCTATGGGATGCGGTTGGAGCAGTTCATGAACTGAATGGATTCCGTAACGATCCGGTGTCCTGGATGGACCGCTACGCTTCGCAGCCGGAACTCGGCATGCAGGTAATGGCGCTTCACGATATCGATGCTGCTAAGAAAATCGTCTATTCGCGTGAAGAGAATGATGTGAATAGCCAGGAGGCGATGGCGAAACAGGCGCACGATATGACGGCGCTGGGTTCTCCTGGCGCGCGGGCGTCCCTGGCCGCACAGCGAACGCGCGCACTTGCCAGCGCTGATCCCGCGAAAGCCGCTCAGGTCAACGCCTACTATGACGATATGGACTGGATGGCTGCGAATAATATTCCGGGTAGCTACCAGACACGTATCATCCAGCTCGGCCAGCTGAGTTCTGCGGGAAGTTCGACTTCCACAGTTCCTTACACCGGCAGCATGCGCGATGGCATCATGAATGATGCCCGCGCCTATGCGAAAGGGATGCCGGGTTATCACGACCGCGATGTCAAGGAGTCGCAGGAATACGGTTGGTCCTGGTATGAGAACCGCCTCAAACGTCCGGAGATCGAGGCATTTCGCAAGCAGTACGATGCACTCAAGCAGGCTGTCTATAACCTGCAGGAAACCCGGAGTGACGATGTCGGAGCATGGCTGAAGGCCGAGTTGTTGTTTGCCACGCTTGAGGATTATCACACTAGCGATCTGGCCGACATCCACGACAATGCGCTCGATTTTGAGTTTGTCGTGAATAATGCCATTGAAGGTCTCGGTTCGACTCCGAAGGGGCAGGCTATAGTCGATGATCTTGTCACGCGTTGGGATCCCACCAAGAGCGAAAGCATCGTCTGGCGTGCTGTCGCCATGAATCATCCCAAAGCGCGACAGGAACTCGGCACTGTGCTTGCCGATGCGAAGGCAAACAAGGCCAAGGCACTTGAGGCAGGCGGGGTCAATCTCGTCGTCACCATTGCATCGAAGGCGGAAGCCCTTTCGAACAAGTACAAGGCATATGCTTCGCTGGCTGCCGAAAAGGATCCGAAAAAAATATCCTGGTACGGTGCAAAACTGAAAGCCGCGGGCAAAGATGTGTTGATGACGAATATCGGTGATCGGGTCTTTGATAAGTTCCGAATCAACCAGGTAGGAGATTTTGTCGGCGAGAAAATCCTGCAAACCATCTTCCTGCAGCGCGCGGGGATTTCGAAGGAAGATGCGCTAACGATTGTGGAAAAGCAGGCCGTGCTTGAAAAGAGGAGCCGTCTGGAGATTCTGGAGCGTCTTGGCAAGGCGAAGACTTTCCTGTCGAAATCAGTACCTGGTAATACGGCTGCGACGGATGAACTATTCAAGACGTGGGAAAAACTGAAGGAAGCCAAGGACGAGTCGGCGCTTAACGAATTGAAGACGGCGAGAATCGGAGCGTTCATTACCATCTGTGAACTGGTGAATTTCTGGCATCTGCTCGCAGGAGCCGACAAGGACAGTACGGCTTACCTGCAGTTGACTCAGTCCGGATTGTCATTGGTTTCAGGAATCATATCTGTCACGATGGCACCTTACTACGCCGTTCTGAAGGATTCGACACGCCTCGTGGCGTGGAAAAGTGTCGGAGGATTTCTTTCAACCGTAGGTGCCGTAGTCTCGACATGGCTGGACGTGCAAAGCGAACAAAAAGCGCGCAAATATGGTCAGATAGACGTGGCGATTGTTTTGATCGCTAAATCCGGCGTCGATTTTCTTATTGGCATTGCAGTCGTAATCAATGCCATTAGTACCGCATCTCCATTGATAAAAGGAATTGCAAAGCAATCCGGCAACAAACTCCTCCTGATGGCAGCAGGTGCAGCTGAGTGGGCAGAGGTGGCTGCGGCGGGCAAGCTTATTACGGCGGCGCTAAGCTTCGAGGGAGTGATTGCAATATCTGTTCTGCAAATGCTAGCGGATCACCTGCTCCCCGATGATTTGCAGAACTGGTGCGCTCGATGTGTGTTCGGGAATGGAAAAGGAGCGCTCTCATATGTAAGCAAGGGTAAGGTCAAGCAATATAAGGACATGCCGGAGCAGGAAAAGGAATACGACAAGGCGCTGTTGAAGGTGCTTGGAGCATAACAGGAGTAGTCAATGGAGCTTATAAAGGGAACTATTTCCCACCTGAAAACGCAGCGTCGTCGCCAGGACTTCGTAATGAGCCCGGCTCAACACGGGTACATGGAAACCACCGCTGCGGGCGCGGCCCTGATGGGTATGGGATCGCAGGCCATGGGACTGGTGAACATCTCGGGTAATTCAGAAGAAGAGGCTGACTGGGTTGAGTTCGAACTCGACGGAAAGCCGATGAGAGGATGGGTCTGGAAGATGCCGATGTCTGATGGCGATCAGGTGGAGGTTGTTGCAGAGAGCGCGGGGCAGGGGCGTTACGTTGTCTATTCGATTCGACGCCCAGAGGACAGCGTGGTGGCAACATTCCCCCATGCAAATTGCGGCACAAAAGCTTTGTATCGAAGAGTCATGAAAATGATGATTTTTCTCTTTTTAGGAATATATCTCATATTGGGAGTAATATTTTTGCATGGTCTCAGTGGCGACGATTTTACAGAGCAGCTTCATATTCTTGCGATCGGCGGATCTCTCGCATTTCTGATATTTTTCGGTCTTTTCTATATTTCATATCGAAAGTTGCGTGGATTTTCCCTGCTGGCCGAAGAGATATTCAAGTGCTACGGTTGGTCGAACGTTGAGAAAATCAACCTGGGAAAATCTTCGCGGAAGCATAGGCCGGAAAACACGCTGGAGAGGTATGGCCTGTATTATTTTAGATACAACCCTGCAGAAGAACGATGATTAATCTGATCCGGGTAGGCGACGATACTGACCATGGTGGCAAGGTGCTCATGGGTTCGTCAACGATGCGTTTCGAAGGACGGTATGTTGCGCGTAAAGGCGATGAGGTCTCGTGCCCACAGCATCCCGACGTCAAGCCAAACTTGATCGAGGAGGGCGATGAAACGATGACTGATAACGGCATCCCTATTGCTCGTCACGGCCATCGTGCAACCTGCGGCTGCCATCTGATTTCAAGCTTGAATTGAGCAGCGCGCGAGCGCTTCGATGCTGCCGCAAGCGTGGAGCCACCTCGAGTCGGAGTCTGGACAAGATGACATTTAAGGTTCGTGTTTTGTCGAGTGATGCGCCGGGTGCGGATCCGATTATGGATAGTTCTTCGTGGCGGACTTCGGCGTTCGTTCGCTTCATTGGATCAGCACAATAAATGGAATTACTTAGAGGAACCATTACTGGCCTGAAAACGCAGAGACGCCGCCGTGATCTCGTGATGAGCCCGGCTCAACACGGGTATATGGAAGCCACCGCTGCGGGCGCGGCCCTGATGGGTATGGGGGCGCAAGCCATGGGACTGGTGAACATCTCGGGTAATTCAGAGGAAGAGGCCGACTGGGTTGAGTTCGAACTCGACGGCAAGCCGATGAGGGGCTGGGTCTGGAAAATGCCGATGTCTGATGGCGATCAGGTGGAGGTTGTTGCAGAGAGCGCGGGGCAGCGGCGTTACGTTGTCTATTCGATTCGACGCCCAGAGGACAGCGTGGTGGCAACATTCCCTCATGCAAACTACGGCACAAAGGCTTTGTATCGAAGTATCATGAAAGTGATGCTAGGGTTCTTCGTTATCCTATATTTTATTGCTGCTGTACTACTTTTGCACGGTCTTGAAGGCGAAGAACTGCGAAGCATGATCTACGTCGTCAAAGTGGCTGGTTTCTTCTCGTTTTTTTTGTTTTGGGGGCTTTTTTATATTTCATATCGAAAGCTGCGTGGATTTTCTTTGCTGGCCGAGGAAATCTTCAAGTGCTACGGTTGGTCGAACGTTGAAAAAATAAATCTGGGAAAATCTTCGCGGAAGCATAGGCCGGAGAACACGCTGGAGAGGTATGGCCTGTATTATTTTAGATACAACCCTGCAGAAGAACGATGATTAATCTGATCCGGGTAGGCGACGATACTGACCATGGTGGCAAGGTGCTCACGGGTTCGTCAACGATTCGTTCCGAAGGATGATATTGATCTGACACGTCAGTTTCCCATGCAATTGCCGGGTTCGACTCAATCATGCCGGAGATGTAGCAATTTGCAGGGCTCGGTGTAATGCAATGATCAAAATCGGAACTCAACTTCAGTTCGAAAGGACGTGTGAGCAGAACTTGGTTCCTGCGTAGCGGGCCCACAGATTCCGATGTTAAGAGCAAACTCGCTTGCCAGTGCCCCTTCGAAGTCAACAAGACCTGCAAACGCCCCGCGCTCGTTGACGATTATGTTTTCGGGCGATACATCCCCCATGCAAGTCCTGACTTTTTGCACGGTGGTATGCTCGACGAACTCTAACTTCTCGATGTCCGCGTTAGGGAAAATTGAATCCCTATGAATCGCCTCCAGTCCTTCGCGGACTGTTGACTCGATGAATATCTTCCAGGTCTTTCTGGTTGCCGTGTTCGCAGAGTTAGGCTCACTAAATCCTTTGACGGTAAGCTTCGCCGTCGCCGATAGTTGATCGAACACAGACCCTTCTATTGTCGATAGAAGGGTTGCGTCAACATGCCAATCTTTCTCAAACGCGATACACCAGGAATCATCTTGTATATGATGTACTTGTGTGGAGAATGATCGTCGATGCGGGAGTCGGCGATGACCTCTAGAACGTGAAGTCCGCTAGCGCGGCACCTTTCGATTGCATCTGGTTTTATTTTGACGATATGAGATCGGGAGGCTGGATGCAGATCACCGTGTAAGTAACCCTATCATCGATTTCCGCAATGTTTCGTTGGCAGTGAAGTTAAATTGGTTTAGCGCGTCGATAATATCCTGAAAGCGCCAAAGTCCATTATTGAACGTCGTCATCGCCATAACGTCAGCATAAACCCGATCATCGCTTCTTCCTCGAAGACGTCGACTGCAAGCCGTGATATTCGCCCATTTCAGGCGCGCTTTAAAGAGTCTTGCTCCCAAGCTCTTCCTCCAGCAGCCTCCGGTAGGGCGCGAGTGCCGAGAACAGCAGCCAGGCGGCCAGCGCAGCCGCAATCGTGCAGACGATGCCGATCGAATTGCCGGCCATCTTCGGATTGCCGAACACGCGATCCGTGACAAGCGCAATCAACGTTGGCCCGAGCCCGAAGCCGATCAACTGTGCGAAGAACGAGTACAGCGCGCCGACCGTACCGCGCATCCGGCTCGGTGCGACGTTCTGCAGCGCTGCGGCCATGCAGCCGGTCGGGAGGCTGAAGAAGAACACCGTGCCTGCCGCTGCAGCGAGCGCACCGGTCGCACCCGGCGCGAACGGAATGCTCGCACAGCACAGCATCATCGGGATCATCGCGATCGCGGCGGTGCGTAGCGGTGCATCAGCATAACCGCGTCGTTCGAGCAGCCGGGAAATCCACGGTCCGGCCAGCGCGCCAGCGATGCCGAAGCTGACAACCAGCATGCCGAAGCGAAAGCCGACCAGCGCGGCCGGCATGCCCTGGGTACGGATCAGGTACGACGGCATCCAGGCGGGCATGCCGAGCACGACGATCGCGAGCATGCCGACGCCCAGCAGGATGCGCGCATAGAACGCGCGCCGCGCCCACAGAAACGCGGCCGAATCGCGGATCGAGTATTGACGCTCGTCCACGCTACCACCCATGACCTTGCTGCGCACCGGCTCGCGCACCGTGAGCAGCACCAGCAGAGCGAACAGAAGGCCCGGAAGTCCAATCAGCACGAACGCGAGCTGCCACGCTTCGAATCCAGCGAGCATCGGGAATTGCAGATGAACGCCGCGCGCAAACGAGATCACCAGCCCACCGGCAACGAGCGACAGCCCGCCGCCGAGCATCGGGCCGAGGACGAAGATGCTCATCGCACGCGGCATTTGTCTCGCCGAAAAGCAGTCGGCGATCATCGAGAGGGCCACCGGGAACACACAGGCTTCGCTGGCGCCCACGCCCAGGCGCGCGAGGAACAATCCCTGGAATGTCGTGGCCTTGCCGCATAGCGCGGTGAACACACACCATAGACAGATGCCAGCCAGCAGAATGTTGCGCCGGTTGGCGACGTCGACGAGCCGGCCGAACAGCGGCGACGCGATCAGATAAGCGGCAATGAACGCGATGCCTTGCACGAGACTGAGCTGGGTATCGGAGATCGCAAGCGAATGCCGTATCGGGTCGACCAGCAGGTTGAGGATCTGGCGATCAATGTAGGCAAGCGAATATGCGAACATCAGAATGATCAGGATGTACCGCGATCTCAGGCTGTCGTGGGCGATCTGGTTTGATCCTCGCGTCGCAGATGCGTCGTTCAGGCTGTCGGCAAGTGGGGCTTTTTCGATGACGTTTTTCATCTCTCCTCCGTTGGAATCATTCAGTTGTTTTAAGTATTTTTTTGAAAGCCGGACAACGCAGCGGGAAAGCCGATGCGTTTTTATCCGGTGTCAGATAAACGTGCCCTGCGCGCGCCATGCGTCGATGCGCGCGTCGGGCAGCCAGTCCTTGAGTGCAGCAATCGCGTTGTCGGTGGTCGGCGCTGCGGGCGGTTCGGGGCGTGCGGCGGGCGTACGGGAGAAACGCGGCCCGGGTGCCGGTTGCGTCACGCCATTCAGGTCGATGAGCGTGCCGCGCGCCTTCACATGCGGGTGCTCGGGCGCTTCGTCGAAGTCGAGCACGGGCGCCACGCACACATCTAGATGACCAAGCTGTTGCACCCACTGATCGCGCGTGCGTTCCCGGAATTTATCCGCGAATATCTGCCGGGCTGCCGGCCATTGCGCGCGGTCCATCTGCGCTTGCAGTTGCGGATGGTCCTGCAATTCGAGGTGTTCGAGCAGCAGCCGGTAGAACTTGCCTTCGATCGGTCCCACGCTGATGTACTTGCCGTCGGCGCATGCGTAGACCTCGTAGAACGGCGCGCCGGTATCGATCAGATTGGTGCCGCGCGTCTTGCTGAGCATGCCAGCAGCGTGCATGCCCATCGTCACCGTCATGAGCGAAGCCACGCCGTCCACCATTGCGGCATCGATCACCTGACCCTTGCCGGAATTGCGCGCTTCGAGCATGCCCGCGAGGAGGCCGAAAGCCAGGTAGAGGGAGCCGCCTGCGTAGTCGCCCATGACGTTGAGTGGCGGCGTCGGCGGCTGTCCCGCGCGGCCCATCGCGTGCAGCGCGCCCGTAATCGCGATGTAGTTCAGATCGTGGCCCGCCACATGCGAGAGCGGTCCTTCCTGCCCCCACCCGGTCACGCGACCGTAGACGAGCCGCGGGTTACGCGCCAGGCAGATATCGGGACCGAGGCCCAGGCGCTCCATCACGCCCGGACGGAAGCCCTCGATCAGGCCGTCGGCGTCGGCGATCAGTTCGAGCACCATCTCCACAGCGGCCGGATCTTTCAGGTCGACGCGAATCGATTTCCGGTTGCGCAGCCCCAGATCGAACTCCAACGGACGCGGAGCGCCGAGCCTCGATGGCTCCTTGCGATCGACGCGGATCACCGTGGCGCCCAGGTCAGCGAGAAACATGGCGGCCAGCGGCCCGGGACCGATGCCGGCAATTTCCACCACCTTGACGCCCACGAGCGGCCCGCTACGGGATCGAGTGTTCGTCATGTCAGATCACTCCAGCGGCGCGCAACTGCGACAGCTCGGTTTCGGAAAGCTTCAACAGCGTGCGATAGATCTCGTCATTGGCCGCGCCGAGCGCCTGCGCGGGCTGGTCGAACTGAACTGGCGTGTCGGACAGTTTGATCGGCAGACCCATGCCCATCGCCTCGATGCCGTCGAGACCCTCGTGTTCCAGTCTGACCACCGCGCCGCGTTCGCGCAGCGCCGCATCATCCAGCACTTCCCTGGGCGAGCGCACTTTTGCAGCGGGCACGCCGCGCTTTTCCTGCAACTCGTAAATGACTTCGGCGCTGGTGTGCTGCAGCGTCCATGCTTCGATGAGCGCATTCATCTGCGTTGCGTGCTTCATGCGCGGGCCGCGAGTGGCATAGCGCGGATCGTTCACGAGTTCGGGTTGCCCGATCGCTTCCGCGAGATTCTGGAACCAGTCCGGCTGAAACGCGACGAGGGCGACGTGGCCGTCCTGGGTCCGGTAGACGCCGAACGGCACCAGCCGATCCTGCGAATTGCCCGAGCGTCGGGGATAGCCGTGTGCATGGAAGACGTCGAAATGTTCTTCGGCGACGAGCGATGCGAGGCAATCGAGCATCGACACCTGCACGCGCTGGCCGACGCCGGTGCGGCCGCGATGAATCAGCGCGGCCAGCACGCCGTTCACCGCGAACAACGGCGCGATCATATCGGCGATTGGCAGGCCGATGCGCGTGGGTGGACCGTCGGCAAAGCCAGTCACGTCCATGATCCCGGACAGCGCCTGCACGATGATGTCCATACCCTTGAGTTTCGGGTACGGGCTGGGCTCGCCGAACGCCTTGACCGACGCATAGATGATCTTCGGGTTCACCTCGCGAACGCTTTCATAGTCGACGCCCAGGCGCGCGGTCACACCTTCGCTGGCGTTTTCGATGACGACGTCGGATTCCTTGACCAGCTTCATGAACAGCGCGCGGCCCTGGTCGGATTTCAGGTCGAGCGTGATGCTCTTTTTGTTGCGCGCGCGGTTGAGGGTGGTAAGCGAAACATCGTGTTCACCCTTCACGCCGAAATGGATGCCGTCTTCGCCGACGTAAGGCGGATTGTTGCGGGCAATATCGCCGCCGCCGGGGGACTCGATGCGAATGACCTCGGCGCCGAGGCCGCCGAGCAACAGCGAGCCGTAGGGACCCGCGAGCGCGACGGTCAGGTCGAGTACGCGGATGCCATCGAGGGGTTTGGTAGCTGACATACGTTGTCTCCGGGAAACCCGTACGTGACCGTCGGCGGGCGCTCAGGTCATCGTCGGGTTTTTTATTTGGGAATGCGAACGAATGAAGATCCAGCGATCGACGTCCGTTTGCGGCCCGTCAGTACGATTTAGGCAACCCGAGCTTGCGTTCGGCAATATTCGACAGGATCAGTTGCGGCGTGACAGGGGCGATATAGCCGATCCACGCTTCCCGCATGAAACGCTCCACGTGATATTCCTTCGCGTAGCCAAAGCCGCCGTGCGTGAGAATCGCGGTCTGGCACGCCTGCATGCATGCCTCGGAGGCCAGCAGCTTTGCAGCGTTAGCCTCCGAGCCGCAGGAGAGGCCCTTGTCATAGAGTTCGGCGGCGGCGAGCATCATGTGGTTGGCCGCTTCCAGTTCCGCCCAGTTGCGCGCCAGCGGATGCTGGACGCCCTGGTTTTGACCGATCTGGCGGCCGAACACGACGCGATCCTTCGCATACTGGGTGGCGAGCTTGAGTACGGCGCGGCCCATACCAACCTGTTCGGCGGCAACGAAGACGCGCTCGGCGTTCATGCCGTGGAAGATGTAGCTCAGACCCTTGCCTTCCTCGCCGATCAGCTCGTCTTTCGACACCGGCAGGTCGTCGATGAAGAGTTCGTTGGTGTCGACCGCAGCGCGCCCGAGCTTGTCGATCTCGCGAATGTCCACATACTTGCGGTCGAGCTTCGTGTAGAACAGGCTCAATCCTTCGCTGTGCTTCTTCACCTGATCGATCGGCGTGGTGCGCGCGAGGATCAGCATGTGGTCCGCCACCTGCGCGGTCGAGATGAAAACCTTCTTGCCCGAGATCCGGTAGTTGCCGTCGGGCTGCTTCTTCGCGACGACCTTCAGCTTCGTGGTGTCGATGCCGGTGTCCGGTTCGGTGACGGCGAAACACGCCTTGTGTTCGCCGCGGGCGAAAGGCGGCAGCCAGGCTTTTTTCTGGGCATCGGTGCCGAAATGTACAACCGGCTGCAGGCCGAAGATGTTCATGTGGATCGTCGATGCAGCGGCTTGTCCACCACACTCGGCTGCCGTGCGCAGGAAGAGGGCGGCTTCAGAGACGCCCAGATTTGCGCCGCCGAATTCTTCCGGCATGCAGATGCCGAGCCAGCCGCCACTCGCGACCGCGTCGAAGAACTCATGCGGAAACGTGTGGTTCTTATCCTTGTTGCGCCAGTATTCGAGCGGAAAATTCGCGCAGATTTTCTGCGCTGCATCCACAATCGCCTGTTGGTCAGGGTTGAGTTGATAGCTCACGGTATTCTCCAGTCGAAGCGAACTCAGGCGTTACCAGCGGGACGCACCATCATCAGGCCGGTGCGCACCGCGGTGCAGACGATCTCGTCGCGTTGATTTTTCGCCACGTGCTTGAAAGTGACGATGCCGGAGTCGTTGCGGCTCTTCGACAGACGCGTTTCGAGAATCTCGGTTTCGACGCGGATCGTGTCGCCGTGAAAAGTGGGCTTCGGGAACAGAATCTCGCCGAAGCCGAGATTGCCGAGCGTCGTGCCGAGTGTGGTTTCGTACACGGTGACGCCGGCCACCAGCGCGAGCAGGAACATGCTGTTGACGAGGCGCTGGCCGTAGAGCGAGTTCTTGCTGTATTCGGCGTCGATATGCAGCGGCGCGCAGTTATAGGTCATCGCTGAAAACAGTACGTTGTCGGTTTCGGTGACGGTCCGGCGAATCGCGTGCTCGATCACCATGCCCGGCTTGAAGTCTTCGAAGTAGAGGCCAGCCATTTTTTATCTCCTTGAATATATTTAGGGTCGCTTAATGATTAAGCGACAGGGAAAGTTCGATGATTTCGCGAGCCGTCTTCACATGCGCAATGTCGATGTGCTCGCCGTCGTAGACGCACGATGCACGCCCTTCGGCCTGGGCTTTGTCCAGAGCGTCGACCATGCCTTGATAGAACGCCACTTCCTCTTCGGTCGGGCTGTAGGTGCGGTTGACGATCTCGACGTTCGACGGGTGCAGCACGAGCTCGCCGCTCATGCCGAGCTGGCGGTCGTTCGCGGAGGACACCTGCAGCCCGTCGAGGTCGCGGATCTGCTGCCAGACGCCGCCGATCGGCAACTTGCCGGCGGCACGCGCAGCCATGACGACACGCGATTTCAGATACTGGGTCTCGCGCCCTTCGAGCGACCACACGGTCTTGAGCGCCCGGGCCACGTCGGCGTTCTTCGCGGTGGCGCCAACGATCGCCGGCACGCGTTCGTGCTGTGCGATTTCGTAAGCCAGTTGTAGCGAGCGGGCCGTTTCGAGCAGTGGAATGATCTGGGTATGGCCAATCGGCACGCCCGCGCGAAACTCGGCTTCGGCCAGCATCGACGCAACGGTGTGAATGTCTTCCGGGCCGCAAGGCTTGGAAATCACGATGCCTTCAACTGCCGGGCTGACGATCGCCAGGATGTCGTCGAAGTCGTACAGATGGGCGCTGCGGTTGATGCGCACCCAGACGCGCTGCTTTTGCTCAGCCAGCCATTCGAGCTTCGTGCGGACAATTTCACGTGCTTCGATTTTTTGTGCCGGCGGTACGCTGTCTTCGAGATCGAGAATCAGCGCATCGGCTTTCGATTCGATGGCCTTCTCGATCCAGGTCGGCTTGTTGCCCGGTACGAAGAGGAAGGAACGGATGAGTTTCGGTTGCGTCAACATGGTTGCATATACCCAATCGATCGTTGTTCATCGGATGAGGACCGGACCATTCGTCTGTCAAACAGCGCGAATCTGGCGGCAGATGGCAACGTTCATGGGTCGTCTCCTTAGGGTGGCCTTGTGCGCAGCCATTGCCTCGATCAATTTGGCTTGATCGTTGTGTCTCGGTCGTTGGGTCTATTACATTCGCAAGTCAGGCCGCAAGAAAGGCACTGAGGCTTATGAAAAAAATAAGCTTCGGTTATGGCGCGGAGCTTGCGTGACAGACGATGGGAGACGCCGGATGGCGCTCTGGAAGGAGGGAGGACGAACCAATGAACAACCGCGCGGCAGGCGTTAGCAGCGCGTTGGAGGATTCTTTATCGGAAAGGCAATTGGTTGAAACGATCTGCCTATGAGTTTGCCCAATTGCGATACGCGGTTTCTACCAGCTTGCGCAACCAGATGTGGCTGGCGTCACGCTGGAATCGCTCGTGCCAGATCATGCGTGACGTGAGCGTTCCGACTTCAAAAGGCACGGGTTGCAAGCGGACCGGAAACAAGGAGGCCAGCAGGCGGCCGGCCGGTTCGCCGACGGTGCAGATCGCATCGGTCTTGACCACGGTCTGCGCGGCGACGAAATCGCTGGAGACGCTGGCTACCGCGTTGCGGTGAATGCCCGTGGCCTGCAGGCGTTCCGAGACCGGGTCGACCGCATCGGCCAGGCGACGCACGCCGATGTGCCGCCCGTCAAGATAGTCCTGCAGCGTGAGCGGCGCGTCGGCCCATTTTCCATGCGCCGAAACCATGCAAACGATCCGGTGTTCGGCGAGCCGTTGCTGGCGCAGCGACGGCGCAGCGCCCGCCAGACTGCCGGCCGCCAGGTCCACCTCGCCTTGCTCCAGCATGGACAGCAACTGGGAGTGGTGCACCCGAATGCCGCGAATACGGCATTGCGGAGCATGCAACGCGAACTCGGCTGCGATGCTCGGCAGAACGGCAAACTCCGCGACGTCGGATAAGGAAACGATGAATTCCTGGCTGGCGGTCGCGGGATCAAAGCCGTCGGGTGGGCGCGAGAGCATGTCCAGGTCGCGCAGCAGGCGCGCGATGATGGGCTGCAGGGCAAGCATGCGTGGCGTAGGCGTCAACATATTGCCGCTGCGCACAAAAAGCTCGTCGCCAAAGTGTTCCCGAAGCCTGCGCAGATTCTGGCTGATGGCGGGTTGCGTCACGCCGAGCGCGACCGCGGCCTTGGACGCATTGCCCGTGTCCAGGATCGCCTGCAGCGTTGCCACAAGACTCAAGTCGATGCGGCCTGGACGCCCGGATTGCCGTGGCCTATAGAGAGGCATAAGTCTCGATTATATTTCTCATAAGTGGGAATGCCTTTCCTGTTGTGGAGCTTGCGAATGTAATAGCTCTAAATGACCAGGGCGATGGCTATGCGCTGCTGTAGCTATTCAAATCGCCATCCATGACGGAGACACGCATGACCACAATCGTCGGGCATCTGACGAACTTTAGCATTGTTGACGCGTCGGCGGCGCATTGGCGTCGTATTGGCTGCAGTGTTTCGCCGATGTAGACAATCGCTTCGGGTTCTGACAAAAAATGGGGTTTTATCTCGCGGCCACGCACGCGCGGCCAGATATTGCTCGCTCATAAAGAATCCAGAATAAAAATAGGAATGCAGATCAATCGCGGCATTCGATTCGAGAATCACTATGGATATGAAACTTTCAGGCCGACGCGTGTTGATTACCGGCGCGTCGCAAGGGATTGGCGCGGGCCTCGCAAAAGCGTTTGCCGCTGAAGGATGCCAGCTCGTATTGACGGCGCGTTCTGCGGACAAGCTGCAACAACTGGCTGCGGATCTGCGCGCCGCGCATGACGCGCATGTGGAAGTGCTGGCGCTGGACATGACAGCGTCGGGCGCTATTGCGGAGATCATCGCGTTTTCCGGCGACGTTGACGTACTGGTGAATAACGCGGGCGCCATTCCGGGCGGCACGCTGTGGGACGTCGATGAAAGCGCGTGGCGCAAAGGCTGGGAATTGAAGGTGTTTGGTTATATCGACTTGACGCGCGCGATGTATGCGCGAATGAAAGTGCGCGGCGGCGGCGTGATTCTCAACAACATCGGTAACGGTGGGCAGAACTTCGACTTCAACTACATCGCGGGTTCGACCGGCAATGCTGCGTTGATGGCTTTTACGTGTGCGTTGGGTGGCCGCAGCCTGGAGGATGGCATTCGTGTCGTGGGCGTCAATCCGGGGCCAGTGGCAACCCAGCGCATCGAGAAAGTGCTGCGAAACCACGCCGCGCGCCTGCTCGGCGACGAAACGCGTTCCGGCGAACTGATGGCGACTTATCCGCTCGGTCGCGCGGCGAGCGTCGAGGAGGTCGCGGATCTTTTCGTCTATCTGGCGTCGCCGCGTTCGGCTTACACCAGCGGCTCCATCGTCACGGTCGACGGTGGCATCAGTTCACGACGTTCGGTTGCCTGAATATGTACAAACATGTTTTTTCGCCACTGCGAATCGGTGGCGTCGAGATTCCCAACCGCATTGTGCGCACCGCGCATGCAACGCGTCTGGCCAACCGATACGTCAATGACGACCTGATCGCCTATCACCTGGCGAGAGCAAAGGGCGGCGCGGGCTTGTCGATCATCGAAAGCACATCGGTTCACCCGTCATCGACGTTTTCGCTCACCGCGAGCGACGACGGATCGATTGCGCCCATGCGAAAGCTGGTTGACGCGATTGCGCCAACGGGCATGAAACTGTTTACGCAGCTCTGGCATGGCGGATACACCGATCCCGCCGCAGACGGCGGATTGCCGTGGGCGGTGTCGCCGCTGGCGGGACGCTATTCGGTTGCGCCGCCCATCCCGATGACCACGGACCAGATCGAAGAACTGATTGACGCCTACGCTAGTGCGGCCGTACGTATGCAGGCCGCGGGGCTGGACGGCGTGGAAGTGCTGGCAGGAGCGGGCTACCTGTTCTCGCAATTCTTTTCGCCGGTGCTGAACCAGCGCACCGATGCGTACGGCGGCAGCTTCGACAATCGCATTCGGGCATTCATGGAAACACTGCGTGCGATCCGCGCAGCCACCTCGCCCGATTTCGTACTCGGCGTGCGCGTGGGTTCTAGCTCGGACCCGCGCATTCTCACGGACGAAGTCGTCAATGAGATCGTGCTTCGGGCGCAGGCCGAATCGCTGATCGACTTCGTCAACATCACGCACGGCGATTACTACTTTCACGTCGACCGCTATGCAGGCATGGACGCGCCGGTTGGCTACCAGTTGCCGCACGTCGAGCGGATTTCGCAGGGCGTCACCGTACCGCGTATCGTCGTGGGCCGTTACGGCACGCTGGATGATGCCGAGCAGGCGCTGAGAAGCAGACAAGCCGACATGATCAACATCGTGCGCGGGATGATTGCCGATCCGATGCTGGTCGTGAAGAGTCGCGAAGGGCGCGGAACGCAGGTGCGCCCCTGTATCGGCTGCAATCAGGGCTGCCTGGGCGGGGCGTTCGCCGGTCGGATGGGCTGTGCGGTGAACCCGGCCGTGGGCTATGAGCGGACCTTGTCGGACGAGACGATCGTGCGAGCCGCCACTGCGCGCAAGGTGCTGGTGGTGGGTGGCGGCGTTGCAGGCATGGAAGCGGCTCGTGCCGCGCTGCTCGCCGGACACCAGGTGACGCTCGTCGAGGCGATGTCCGACCTTGGCGGTTTGTTGAACTTCGCCAAACATTTACCGAAGCTCCATCCCATCGCCGATATCGCGATCTGGCTGCAGAGCGAGGTCTATCGCCTGGGCGCGGAAGTGCGCTTGTCGACATACATGGATGCGGACGACGTGCTGGCCGAGCAGGCGGATGCGGTAATCGTCGCAACGGGTTCGCAGCCTGTGGACGTGCGCGAATTCAGGCAGACCGCCGACCCGGCGACGCAGGTGCCGATTGCGCGCGAAGCGACGGTACTGACGCCGCAGGATCTTGCCGTGGCGCCGCCGCAGGATCTGGGACGCACCGCGCTGGTTTTTGACGACATTGGGCATTACGAGGCCATCGGCTGCTGCGAGGCGCTGATCAATCGCGGGCTTGAGGTGACCTATGTGACGCGCCATCTGATGTTCGCCCCGGCCGTCGAGACGACCGGGCGCACGCAAGCCGCATTACGCCGCTTGCACAGTGCGGGGCGACTGCGCATCGTCACGCAGTCTGCGCTGGTGTCGATCTGCAAGGGAAGTGCGGAGATCAGGCCGCTGTTTGGCAGCGAGACGGAAAGCGTTGCAGCCGATACGGTGGTGCTGGTGGGCTACCGGCAGTCGCAGAACGAAATCTGGGAGGCGTTGCGCGGGCAAGTGGGGCAGTTGCATCTGATTGGCGACGCGCGATCCGCACGCGACATTCAGCCCGCGATCAGGGAAGGCCACATCGCTGGTCGTTCGATTACATAGGATGCCGAGCGATTAGTCTGGGAAGGGAAATCCACAGTGAAAACCAATATCGAACAACTCGCTGATTTTGCGGCGGCGACACCATTTGCGGATCTACCCGAGGTAATAGTCGACGAATCCAAGCGTCTTCTACTCGATTCGCTCGGCTGCGCGCTCGCAGGCGTTGACAACCCGAAAGGTCGTATCGGTATTGACTATGGCCGGCTGATGGGGGGCAGCGGAAATGCGACGATTATCGGAACAACCGACAAGGTATCACCGTTTGGCGCCGCTTTTGCCAATGGAGAATTGATCAACACGCTCGATATGGATGCGGTGTTGCCACCCGGGCACGTTACGCCATACGTGTTGCCCGGCGCACTCGCGCTTGCAGAAACGGCAGGCTCATCCGGCAAGGAACTGATCCGTTCGATCGCCGTGTCTCACGAGATATCCTGGCGCATGGGCAAGGCCATGGACTACCTGCGGGACATGCAAGACGGAATGCTGTCGACGCCGCCGGTGTTTGGGTATAGCAGCACGATTTTCGGAGCGACGGCGGCAATCGGAATGCTGCAGCGGCAGTCTACAGAGACCCTGTCTCACTCGCTGGGCATTGCTGGTTCGATTCCTCCGGTTCAGTCGATGATGTCGCACTTTCATCACGCACCCAGCACGACGATCAAGTATCTGATGGCCGGTGTCCTTGTGCAGGCGGCCATGACCGCTGCCTATATGGGGCAAATGGGACACCGTGGGGACGTCAATATTCTTGACGATGCCGAATATGGTTTCAGCCGGTTCATCGGCACCCGTCGCTGGGAACCCGCCAACATCACGGCCGACCTCGGCAAACGATGGGGATTCAACACCGAGCAATCATATAAACCCTATCCGCATTGCCGTATTCTTCATGCGCCACTCGACTGTCTGGCGGAAATTATCGGCAAGCACGATATTCTTCCGGACGAAATAGATGGCGTGAACGTGTTGGTTGAAGGCTTCGTACAGAAGCCCACGTGGTTGAACAAGGACATTCGTCACGTGCACGATGCGCAATTCAGCATTGCCCATGGAATCGCGGTGGGCGCGCAGCGAATTCCACCCGGCCGGGACTGGCAGGATCCCGCTAACGTCTTCAGCCCGTCCGTCATGAATTTGATGAACAAGGTCACGCATCAAGTGCATCCCAACTACGAGAAAGAACTCGCCGCCCACGGTGCTGCGCGGCCGACAAAGGTGGAGGTTCACGCACGCGGAACCACGTTCACCGCTGAGCGGCAGTATCCGAGAGGCAGTCCTTCGCCTGATCCGACGACTCGTATGACGAACGAAGACCTGATTCTGAAATTCCGCCACAACGCCGATGGCGTGTTGACTTCGAGTGCGGTAGACGACGTGGTCGATGCGGTGACGAATCTGGAGCGTGTGCCGAACTTCTCGACCGTAATGAGGCTGGTAGCACGCAGTCGCTTCTGACTGTGACAAGCGAGACTTTCAATGCCGAAATTCACATACGTTGTACTGACGAATGCTGTTCCCGGGAAAGAGCAGGAATTCGACCAATGGTATTCGGGGCAGCATGTTCCCGACGTGCTGCGTGTACCGGGTGTGCTAAGTGCTCAACGCTTCAGGCGCACCGCGCAGCAACGAGGCACGGCGCCGCAGCCCTGGCAATACCTGGCGCTTTACGAGTGCGATGCGCGCGATCCGCAAGTCATCACCGACGGTATTCAGGCACGGATAGGCACGCCCGAGATGCCGATGAGCGATTCGTTAGCCGATGTGCGCTATGCCTGCTACTTTGAGCCGATCACGGACGTCATTCGTAGGCAGGACGCCCGATAGGCGTGGCGCGCTGCTGACGTGACTACGCTTTCCAGTTCGCGGTAAGCGTAGTCGTATAGCAGTGTGCGATTGCGTGATTAAAGGTGCTTTTTGTAGAACGGCACGAGCTTCGCAACAGCCTGAGCGACAGGTTCCGGCTGGTCGTAAAGGTCGTAGTGGGTAGCGCCTTCGACGACAAACAGATCCTTCTCGCCCTTTACCCGTTGGTAAAGTTCCTTTCCGTCAGCCAGCGAGCCGAACGCGCCGGGCACGCTGCCCACAACGATCTGGATCGGCTGCGTCAGCAGCTCTTCCACCAGATGGAAGGCATCGAACGCCATGACGCTGCCGATGCTGGTGAAGCGCAGTTTGTTGGGCGAGCAGGCATTCTGGCCGCGCGCCGTACGGTAGTAGTCCACTGCCTGCGACACGTCGACTTCGGTCACACCGGCGGCGTCACGTTCCGCGGTCGAGTTGGGGATCCAGTTGTTGATCATCGGTTCGCCGCCGCGCGCCTCGGCGCTACGTTGCTTACCGACGGCTTCCAGCGTGGCGATGGGGTTGCCCTGGCGATACAGCCGGCCGATATTCGCGCCGACCACCGTGCCGACAGCCTTGATACGCTTTTCGGTCATAGCGGAATTCACCGCATAGCCGCCGCCTGCGCACACACCCAGCACGCCGATCTTTTCCTCGTTCACATAGGGAAGCGTCACCAGATAATCGACTGCACAGCGGATATCTTCGACGCGGGTTGCGGGGTCTTCGATATATCGCGGTTCGCCGCCGCTTTCGCCCTGAAACGAGGCGTCAAACGCAATCGTCACGAATCCCTGCTCGGCCAGTTTCGCGGCGTACAGGCCAGCGGTCTGTCCCTTGCAGCTACTGCCCGGATGGACACAGACAAGCGCTGCATACTGTTTGTTCTCGTCGAAGTCAGCGGGGAAGTGCAGTTCGGCTGCCACGTCCCACGTTCTGTTCCTGAAAGTTACCGATTTCATTGCCGTAGATTCCGTTAGGTAAATGGGTAAGAGAGCACCGAAGCGGTACAAGCTCATTGTGGTAACGATTCGGTGTTTCAACTAGGGCATATAATCCGCATGGTGCCATTAGAGAAACTTATTAATGATTGGCGATAATCTGCGCGACCTGCAGGTCTTCCTGACGGTGGCGGAAGAGCACAACTTCACGCGCGCGGCGGTGAGGCTGGGCGTGTCCCAGTCGGCCTTGAGCCAGACGATCCGCGCGCTGGAGGAGCGCATGGACATGCCGCTGTTCGTGCGTACCACGCGCAAGGTCTCGCTTACTGAGGCCGGCGAGCGTCTGCTCGCGCTGGTGGGGCCGGCCATGGAGGAAATCCAGCAGGGGCTGACCCAGATGAGCGCGCTGCGCAACAGACCGGCTGGCACCGTTCGCATTTCCGCCGATGAATTCGCCGTTCAAACGGTGTTGTGGCCGGTCTTGCCCGGGTTCCTCGCTCGCTATCCCGAGATCAAGGTAGAGATCGCCACGGACTACGGGCTGGCCGACATCGTGGAGCAGCGTTACGACGCAGGCGTGCGACGCGGGGGCCTTGTTTCAAGAGATATGATCGCGGTGCGCATCAGCTCCGACGTGTCGATGGTGACGGTGGGCTCGCCAGTCTATTTCGAGGGCCATCCCAAACCCAGGCAACCTCGTGAACTGATTGAGCACAACTGTGTGAATCTGCGCCTGCCAACACAGGGCAATTTCGCATGGTCGTTCCGTAAAGGCACCAAGGAGCAACGGATCAAGGTCGAAGGACAACTGGTGGTCAACAGCCTGCCGCAAGTTGTCGAGGCCGCATTGGGTCATGTCGGTCTCGCGCATTTGCCCGAGCGTCTTGTCTGTGAGCATCTCGAAGCGGGTCGGTTGATCGAGGTGTTACGCGAATGGCGCATGACCTACGAGGGCTATCACCTCTACTATCCCAACCGCCGTAAATCGCCAGCGCTCAGTTTGCTGGTGGACGCGCTACGCTACTCGCCTTGATCGTTCTGCGATCCGTGACGGTCAAAGCAGCGCCCTCAGCGTAGCGCGGTGCCCGCAGCGAATTGCGATTTAAATCGTCGCGTTCCGTACATCGAAAACAAAACGCAACAAGCAAAAATCGACCTTAAAAAAGGCGGCTTCAGCCAGGGAAATCGTTAAGCAGGTCGCGCACTGTATCCGATTGACCCGGTGCTACTATCAACGCGATGCGACGCGCCTGCTTCGGTCATCATCGACGATGACGTACCCAACGACTGCCCACCCGCTATCCATGGATCCGCTTTCGGATGTCCTTTCGTCATTGACGCCGCACAACCGGCTCTATGCCTCGTTTGACACTGCGGGCGCGTGGTCGCTGTTCTTTCCGCCGTACCACGGCATCAAGTTCGCTGCGGTGCTGCAAGGCGAATGTTGGGGAAGGGTCGATGGCATGGCACAACCCGTTCACCTGGAAGAGGGCGACTGTTTTCTGCTGAATCGCGGCAGCGGCATTACGCTATCGACCGACCCGTCGTTGCCGCCGCAGGACTCATCGGCCGTGCTGGAAGCCATCGAACGTGAAGGCGTCGCGATCCACAACGGTGGCGGCGAGGTTTTGCTGATCGGCGTGTTTTTTTCGTTTCCCAACGATCATGCCGCGAGACTGCTCGACGGGTTGCCGCGCTTCGTCAGTTCGCCTCGCGCTAGTCCGCAGGCAGACATTCTGCGTTGGTCGCTGGAGCAACTGAAAGGGGAATTGCACGCGCCGCTGCCGGGCGGCATGCTGGTGTCGAATCACCTGCTGCATCTGATGCTGGTGCAGATGTTGCGACTTCATCTGACGAATTCGTCCTCTGATTTTCCCGCCGGATGGTTCGCCGCGCTATCGGATCGCCAGATTAGCGCTGCGATTGGCGCCATGCACAATGAACCTGGCCGACACTGGTCGCTTGATGACCTCGCGCGTATCGCGGGGCTCTCGCGCACGATTTTCGCGCAGCGCTTCAAGGAAATCGTCGGCGAAACGCCGATGAGCTATCTAATGCGATGGCGCATGCTGATGGCAATGAACCGGTTGCGCGGCAGCAGTGAAAGCGTCTCATCGATTGCGTACGCGCTCGGTTATGAATCTGAAAGCGCGTTCTGTACCGCGTTCAAACGAACGACATCCTGTTCCCCGATCCAGTACCGTCGCCAGCCGCCTGCCATCGAAGCCGATGAGCGTGACGCAGTTCGGCATCCTCACTCCGCGGCTCACGCGTAGCTTGACCCCTGACATTGCAGCGGCAATCGAAATCCGTACGCACTAGAAGAAAAAGCGGACTCATTCGATATACCCGTCAATCAATGGCGAAATAGCATCTAGCCGGGTGTTTCTGATTCCATTGATGGAGCAGGAACGCCGAGCGCCGCGGACAGGCGCGTGTTCATTTTTTGTGAATTCGTACTCCATAACATCGGTTAAGTCATGATGCGTTTACGTCCATCACCGATTGATCGCAATGCACAGGAGACGGCCTTGTCCGCACACGTAAAAAAACCTGCGTCATTGTCCGGCGCAGACACGTTTGGAGGAGCATGATGAATCACGCAGTATCCGATGATTCCGGCCGCCTGCCGGAAGGCTTCGAAGAGCTTGAGCCTTTCGTCGCCCGTTGGGGCGCGCCCACGTCCCACGCGCGCTGGATCGATCGCGCCGCCATGCCTTACGCGGAAATCGTGTGCTTTTACGAGGCGATCTTTGCGCGTGCAGAAGAAGCGACGGTCTATCTCGAACAGTTTCCGCTGAACGAGATGCCCGCCCCGGCAGAAAACCTGTTCCGCTTGTTACTCGCGATGTGTCATGCCGCCGTCGCGGTCGAGATGCATCAGGCGCCCTCCATTCGTCATGCGCCGCCGCAGCACGCGCTGAAGATCGTCACGGGTTTCCAGCCGCACGGCTGAGCCTCTTCGCATTCTCCTATTTGCAGGAGCTGGTATGAATCACCCGAACGACATTCAAACCCATCTCACCGAATCAGTCGGTCTGAAGACCGAAGCGATGCCCGTGGCGCTGTATACCGATCCGGCTCAATACGAAGTCGAACGCGAGCGGGTATTTCGTCGCTCGTGGCTCATGGTTGGACGCGTCGAGCGCATCCCAAAGCCCGATGATTTCTTCTTGAAGGAACTCGCGATCTTTAACGCATCGGTCATCGTAACGCGTTCAGACGACGGCACGGTACGCGCGTTTCATAACGTATGCGCCCACCGCTCGAATATCGTCGAGCATCGACCCAGCGGCAATGCGAAGCGCTTTGTGTGCCGCTATCACAGCTGGAGTTACAACAACGCCGGTGCGCTCGCAAACGTGCCCGACGAAGGCGGCTTCTTCAACCTCGACAAGAAGAAGTGCGGACTGACACCCGTGACGGTCGATGTGTGGGAAGGCTGGATCTTCGTCAATATGGCGCCGGCGCCCGAAGTCAGCCTGCAAGAATTTCTTGGGCCGATGGCGGACGCGCTTGCCGGTATCGTGTATCCGAATCCGGATAACTGCATCGTGCTGCGCGGCGAATTTAAGGCGAACTGGAAAGCGGTCGCCGAGAATTTCAGCGAGGCTTACCATATTGCTTCGATCCATCCGAAGACGCTGGGTCCGATTTACACGGGGCGTCCGAATCCGTTCAGTCGTCCTGTTAGTGCGAACCTTTACGGAGCGCACCGCTCGATGTCGCTGTGGCTGAATACGGGCAGTCAGCCGTCCGAGAAGGCGAAGGTGATGCGCTGGCTGTTCTCGGCGGGCCAGACGGTCACGGGTACGCGTAAAGGCAACGATGTGAATCCGATCACCGAGCACGAGTCCATCAACCCCACCCGGCATGCCGAATGGTCGAGCGACGTCAATTGGTTCTTCCCGAACTGGCATCTGCAGATCTCGGCCAACCAGTTCTGGACGCATGAATTCTGGCCGACCTCGGCGAATACGACGGTGTGGGAGGCGCGCTTCTACAACAAGACGCCGACATCGGTACGTGAACGGCTGCAACTCGAACATTTCACGTCGCACATCACCGACACGATGCTTGAGGATCTCGGCAATATCGAAAGCATGCAGACCGGTATGGAGTCGGGCGCGAAGTCGTTCGTCCACTTCAACGAAAGCGAAATATTGTGCCGCCACGGGCTCGAACAGGTCGTTAAATGGTCGTCTGCCACGACGGCGCGTGATGCGCTTGGCTAAATGAAGTCAAGATGTGAAATGCGTGGCGGCCACCAGCCGCCGCGCACCTCTTCGATTTGCACATCCTCCAGCATGCCGGACGTGCGAGCGCGGCGCTTACTGGCCTGAGATTCGCACGAACTGGCGGATAACGGTGCCAAAGTCCTCGACATGTTCCAGATTGAGCACGCTGTCGACAACCCGGTCGATGGTCTGGGCGGGCAGCAGGCCGTCGACAAAGGCGCGGAATTTGCCGACGAGTTCGTCCGTCGTCATATACGTCGACGGATCTGCCGACGGCGTGCCCTTGGGGAACATCTTCTCACCGACAAAAACCTGGCCGCGTGCGCGTACCTCGACGCGCGACGGCCGGCTGGAAATGTCCGCCGAGATCGACTGAAAATAGCTCGGGTGCGTTTCCAGCGAGACGCGCTTCATCAGCGCCATCACGGATGGGTCGAACACGACCGCCGGATCCTGCCAGCGCGGGCCGGGTGGAATGCGATGCGCCGCAACGGCGAGGCCGTGCGAGAAGCAGAACTGCGCATCGTGCACCTGCAGGATTTCGCGGTTGGTGAAACAGGGCAGCACATAGGCCCAGCCTTCGCCAAACGATGTGATGCTGTCGATCTCGTCGGGCTTCAGATCGTTGCGGGTCACGATGTCGATCAGCAGATCCAGCGGGGCGTGCATGACGCGGCAGTGCGGGTAGGGCTTGAACATCTGGAAGGCGGGGAAACGCCACTCCTCGCCCAGGCCGCCGGTGATGAGCCCGGGCATCCAGCGGTCAGTGCCGATGAAGCTCGCGTAGCCGTTGACCTCGTCGTCCAGGATACGCAGGTCGCCGCGATGCCCCAGCTCTCCCATGTCGGCGGCCGTGAGCGCGATGTTGGTGAGACCGCCGGCCAGCTGGTATTTGATGGTGGCGGTGGGCGCATGCGTGAACCAGGCGCGCTGGGCGTTCACGGGCGCCGATGCGGCTGCGAGACCCAACGCATTGGCCAACTGGTCTGCCGGGAGGCGCTTGAGTTTACCCGCCGAAGCCGTCGCGCCAAACACGGTGCTGCTGTATCCCACCACCGAGGCCGGATTGGCAGACTTGCCGTCGCGCGTATCGCGGTAGCCGCTCATCGACGCGCCGAAGCGGTAGGAGATCTCGTGCGACACCGCCACGGCGGCGATCAGGTCCTTGCCGGAGCGCCGCTGCGTTTCGGCTGTGGCAAACGCGCCGGGCAGCACGTACGGGCTCACGTGGCCCGGCAGCAGCACCGAGTCGGCATCGAGCGCATTGAGCAGTTCGCTGTTGGCAAACGCTGCGCCATAAACGGTAGTCCGTTCGCCTGTTCCGATGATGGTCGCGCCATTAGCACTTCCTGCGCTGCCGCCGATACGGCGGCCCATTTCGATACCGATGCGTCCTCTGGGATGATCGATTCCTGCCAATGCGACGCCCAGCGAATCGAGAATATCGCGCTTGCATTCCTGCACGACGATATCGGGCAATCGGTCGGTATCGACGCTGGCTGCAAACTCAGCAAGCTGCTCGATGATGGTGGACGGTTTCATCTTTATCGTTCCTTGCTTCATTCGTAGAGGTTCGGAAACTGGCCGGTGGTGCTGATGACGGTCGTGCGTGTTTCCAGATATGGATCGAGCGCATCGATGCCGTTTTCGCGGCCCCAGCCGCTGGCCTTGAAGCCGCCGTAAGGCGTCGACCAGCGCAGGAACGAGTAGGTGTTGACCCATACCATGCCCGCTTCGATACGGCTCGACACACGATGCGCGCGTCCGACATCGCGCGTCCACAGGCCCGCTGTCAAACCGTAGGGCGTATCGTTGGCGATCGCGATGGCTTCTTCCTCGCCGTCGAATGGAATCAGCGACGCTACCGGCCCGAAGATCTCATCGCGCGCGACGCGCATCTGGTTCGTGACGCCGGCGAACACGGTAGGCTCGACGAAAAAGCCCGCTGCGAGTTGGGGCGTCGTAATCCGATGGCCACCGGCGACGAGCTCCGCACCGTCCTGTTTGCCGATTTCGATGTAGGAGAGCGTCTTGTTCAACTGGGCTTCGTGCGACTGCGGTCCCATGTGATTCGAATCGATCGACGGCATGCCGACGCGCACTAACTTCGCTCGCGCGCGAAAGGCCTCGACGACGCGCTCGTAAATGGGCCGCTCGACGAGCACGCGCGAGCCGAGCGCGCAACTCTGTCCGGTCAGTCGCCACGCGGACGCCGTGGCAGCGTTGATCGCATTGTCGATATCGGCATCCGCAAACAGGATGTGGGGCGCCTTGCCACCGAGTTCGAACGTGAAGCGTTTCAGGTTGTCGGCACCATCGCGAACCATTTGCTTCGCAGTCTGACTGGCGCCCGTGAACGAGATTTTGTTGACGTCCGGATGCTGGACCAGATGTGCGCCAGCGGTGCGTCCATAACCGGGTACCACGTTGAAGACGCCTGGCGGAAAACCCGCTTCGTGAACGAGGCGGGCGAGTTCGAGCGCCGACACAGGCGTTTGCTCGGCGGGCTTGACGACCACTGTGCAACCGGCCGCGAGCGCCGCGCCGACCTTCAGACAGGTAGCGAGCAGCGGTGCATTCCACGGGATGATCGCGCCTACGACGCCAACCGGCACGCGCGTTGTAAACGCATGCACGCTGTCGTCGATCGGGATGGTCGTGCCTTGCGCCTTGTCCGCCAACGACGCGAACCACTGATACCACTGCACCTGGGCGGTCAGGCTCGCGCGGTGCTCGCGCACGAGATTGCCGTTGTCGCGCGATTCGATGATGGCCAGTTCGGGGATCGCCGCGCTGAAGACCTCCGCCAGTCGGCGCAGCAGCGCAGCGCGTTCGTGGCCGGGCATGCGTCGCCACGGGCCGTTGAATGCGGCGCGCGCCGCCGCGACGGCACGATCGATGTCCTGCGGGCCGCCCATCGGCGCAATCGCCCACGGCTTGCCGGTGGCGGGGTCGATGCTTTCAACCAGTTCGCCGTTGATCGGCTTCACCCATGCGCCGTCGATATACAGGTGTTCGTAGCGGCGCAAGGTGTCCTCGCGGCCACTCAGGGCGGTCTGCATGATGTCTCCTTAAGTTGTCGATTTTTTTTTGTCGCGTCGGCGGACGTCGTCAAACATAAATCTTAAGCAGCCGATGCCGCGCCCGCCGTGCTGCAGCGTTCGCATTTCTTGCGCGATCGTACGGATACAGGTGGTGCGCGACGCGATTCGGGCGGAGGCATCCGCAATGGCGCATCGCGAATCGGGGGAAGCTGCGAAGTACGGAACGCCGGCTCGCGTTGAGTTGACATCGCGGAAAATGCGCGACTTACCTCAACTGCTACGGGCGTCTTCGATCAACAGATCGGCTGCCTTTTCGCCAATCATGATGGCCGGTGCGTTGGTGTTGCCCGACAGCGGAATCGGGATGATCGAGCAATCTGCCACGCGCAGATTGCTTGCCCCGCGCACTCGCAAACGGCAATCGACTACCGACATCGGATCTTTGGCGGGTCCCATACGGGCCGTGCCCATGTGGTGGAACGCCGTGCCGCCGGACCGACGCACGAAGTCGAGGATCTCGGTATCAGAGTCGCCTGTCGACGTGCCGGGAAAGGTCTCGTCGACGAAATGCGGGGTGAACGCCGTCGAGCGCATCAGTCGCCGCGCCATCCGCACAACTTCTACGATGGCCGCACGGTCGGATTCCGCGTCCAGGTAGTTTGGCTGGATTTCGGGGGCGTCTTGCACCTGCGTTGAAACCGCACGAACATACCCACGACTCGCCGGACGCTGTTGATAGCCGCCGATCGTCATGCCGGGATATTTATCCAGCTTGCCCGTTTCTCCCGCTTTAAAGCTGGCGGGTGTGAAGGACATTTGCAGATCGGGCACGGCCATGGCGGGATCGGTGCGGCAGAATAAACGCAGCGGCACCGGACCGAGTGACAGCACGCTGGGCCGCCCACGCAACCAGTTGAAGATTTCGGCGATCAGCGGCAAGCCAGAGGCGCGTTCGTTCAGCGTGCTTACGCCTTGCAGCCGTGCAGACAGGCGCACCTGATAGTGGTCGGAAAGATTGGCGCCGACACCCGGCGAATGAATCCGCACTTCGCGACCGATGGCCTGCAGATGCGCGCTATCGCCAATGCCTGAAATCTGCAGCAGACGCGGTGTGTTGATCGCCCCCGCCGAGAGGATCACCTCAAGCCTTGCCTTGACCGATTGACGTTGGCCGTCGCGATGGAGATAGCGCACGCCCGTCGCCCTTTGCCCTTCGAACAGGACTTCTTCGGCGACGCAATCGGTGCGCACCGTCACACGGCGTGTGCGCATCGCTGGCTTGAGAAACGCCACTGCGGTGCTGGCGCGGCGCCCGGGGCCGCGCGTCGTATCGATCGTGAACTGGAAGTCGCCGACGCCATCCTGGCTTGCACCGTTGTAGTCATCCGTGAACGGGATGCCTTGTGCTTCGGCGGCAGCAATAAAGCTGGCGTAGAGCGGATTGTGATAATTCGGATTGCTGACCGTAATCGGCCCGCTCCGGCCACGGAAGGCATCGTCGCCGTTTCCAAGTCGACGCTCGGAACGCTGGAAATAGGGCAACACGTCCTCGAAGCTCCAGCCCGGATTCCCGAGTGCGGACCACGCGTCGTAGTCTTGCGGCTGGCAGCGGTTGTAGACCATGCCGTTGATCGAACTGGAACCGCCCAGCACCTTACCTTGCACCAGCGGCACGCGCCGGCCGCCGATCCCCGGAACCGGCGCGCTATGAAATCCCCAGGTCAGGCGAGGGTTGGATACGGAATGGATGAAGCCCGCAGGCACGTGAATCATGATGTTGCGATCGGCGGGACCGGCTTCCAGGACGCACACGCTGTGACCGGCCTCGGCCAGTCTCAGCGCGATGACGCAGCCCGCGCTGCCCGCACCCACAATCACATAGTCGAACGTTTCCATTGTTGTTTTCCTTGGCTGCACACGAGGTTGCGGATGGGCGCTCAATCGGCCATGTTGAAGTTCACGGTTTTGAGTTCAGTGAAGGCTTCGATCGAAGCCCAGCCGCCTTCACGCCCGATCCCAGACCGATGGATGCCGCCCATCGGCGCGTGCGGTGAACTGGCGTAGCCATTGATGCCCACCGAGCCCGTGCGCATCGACCGCGCTACGCGCAGAGCGCGTTTGATGTCGTGGGTGTAGACGCAGCCCGCGAGGCCGAACGCGCTGTCGTTGGCGATGCGGATGGCGTCCTCTTCGGTGTCAAACGGAATGACCGTGAGCACCGGGCCAAAAATTTCCTCCTGGGCGATCCGCATGGCGTTGTCGTCGACGAGAAACAAGGCCGGGTTGACCCAGTTGCCCGCGTCCCATTCGCCGCCTGGCCGATCGCCACCATGCAGGAGTTGCGCGCCTTCTTCCCGCCCGATGCGCACATAGTCGAGCACGCGTTCCATCTGTCGGCGCGACACAAGCGGAGCCGAGGTGGTATGAGGATCGAAGGGATCGCCGAAGCGCACTTCCTTGAGTTGCTCGGCAGCAGCATGCAGGAAGGCATCCAGGACCGAGCGATGCACCACGGCGCGAGAGGGCGTCGAGCAGACTTGCCCCGAAAGAAAGGTCGAGCACAAACCCATCAAGGTCCTGGCCGTGGCGACGATGTCCGCATCGGGGAACACCAGCGCGGCGCTCTTGCCGCCTAGTTCCAGCGAGAGACGTTTCATGTTGCCGCCACTGGCGTGCAGGATGGCTTCGCCAACGCTGGGGCTGCCGGTGAAACTGACCTTGTCGATGCCGGGATGACCTGCGAGCGCCGCGCCGGTGGCTCCATCGCCCGTGACGAGGTTGATCACGCCTCGTGGCAGATCGCTTTCGTGGAGGATTTTCGCGAGGCGCGTCACGGCGATGTTGGTCAACTCCGATGGCTTGATCACGACGGTGCAGCCACAGGCCAGCGCCGGCGCTACCTTCAGCGCGAAAGTCAGAAGCGGCCCGTTGAAAGGCAGGATTGCGGCGACCACGCCAACGGGATCGCGAAACGTCATGTAGTCCATCGGCGCGCTGCTAAAACGCGGGTAGGTTTCGCCATTGATCTTGTCGGTCCAGCCCGCGAAATGATCGAATATGCTCGCGGCCGCCGATGGGGAAAGCCGGGCGCTGCGGCTCAAGTGATAGGGGATGCCGTTATCGAGTGTTTGTAGCGCTGCCAGCTCGGCCTCTTCGGCGAATATCCGCTCGATGATCGGCTGCAGCAGCCGACGGCGATCCGCCGCCGGGATACGTGGCCACGGACCCTGATCGAATGCTCGGCGCGCCGCGACGACGGCGCGATCGACTTCCGCCTCAGTGGCGCTCGCGAACGACGTCATGACTTCCTGCGTCGCCGGATGCAATTGCTCGAAGCGCGGTCCGTCGCCATCGAGCCATTGACCATCGATCAGTAACTGACCGGGCTGGACGCCGGATTTGTCGCGCATGGGCAAAAGGCTGAAGGGCATGACTGTGTCTCCAATAGTGCGCGGGATGAGCTCGCGCGCGGCGCTCAGGCCGTTGAATTTGTCTGTTATGGGCTGAAAAGAGGCGATGGCTTGCGGTGGTCAGCAAATTCGCAGAGAGAATGTAGAGACCGTGATCAAGACGTACAATGCGAGCCAATCTTGATTTCATTCGCGAACGTCTTGGCCGGCAATGGATCCTCTTTCCCAAATCCTGACGCTACTGCGTCCGCGTAGCACCCGGACGGCGGCGTTGGATGTCGCCGGTCCGTGGTCCTTGTTGTTTCCGCCGGATGACGGCGTCAAGTTCTGCGCGGTCGAATATGGGAACTGCTGGATCAGGACGGACACGGATACGCAGTGGCAGCCATTGACGCCGGGAGACTGCTATCTCGTCAGCCAGGGGCGCGCATTCGTGCTGGCCAGCGACCCGAGCCTCGCACCGGTCGAAGCGGCCACGCAGATCACGCTTGGACACAGGGGGTTGAAGTCGATCGGGGGCGGTGGAGACTATCTGATCGTCAGTTGCCTGTTCGAGTTCTCCGACGATCAGGTGGCGAGGCTGCTGCATCCCTTGCCGGGAATATTCAGGGTTCCTGCGGATAGTGAGCAGGCCAATTTCCTGCGCCGCGCCATGGGACGTTTGGCGACGGAGCTGAAGTCGCCCCGTCCGGGTACGGACCTGGTCGCGGAGCATCTTGGGCATTTGATGCTGGTGGAAATGCTTCGTCTGTTTATCGACATGCCGCATTCGACGCTGACGCCCGGCTGGTTGCAGGCCGCCTCGGACCCCCAGATTGCAAAAGCCATCCGGGCCATGCACGACGCCCCAGGCGACCCGTGGCAGTTGGCGCGGCTGGCGGGCATAGCGGGGATGTCTCGTGCCGTTTTCGCGCAACGTTTCAAGCAGTTGATGGGAACGCCTGTGATCGAATACCTGACCCGCTGGCGCATGTTGCTGGCCGGAGAGAGGCTGCACACGACGAACGACAGCATCGCCTCGATCGCCGCCGAGGCCGGTTATGCATCGGAGTACGCGTTCAGTACCGCATTCGCACGGGTAATGGGCTGTCCGCCGGGGCGCTACCGGCGCGAAGCGAGGCAGCCGCCAGCGTGATGGGCGGATATCCGCCGATTCGCCAGAGTCGAATCGGTACTTCGATTTTTCGCCATTGGTCGGGGACGGAGCGCGCGGTAAGCTGAAAAGCCCTTGTCAGGAGGCTTGTCATCATGCGCGAAACCCAAGGCCCGCTGAGCGGTGTGCGGATCGTAGAACTCGGCGGTGTGGGCCCTGTACCGTTCTGCTGCATGTTGCTGTCGGACCTTGGTGCGGAGGTGATCCGCATCGATCGTCCGCCCGGCTATGACGGCGGCGTGCCTGGCGACCCACGTTTCAATCTGCTCAATCGCGGCCGCCGCAGCGTTTCGCTCGATTTGAAGCGTCCCGATGCGGCCGCCGCGGTGCTGAAACTGGTCGGCAAAGCCGATGCGCTGGTCGAAGGCTTTCGACCCGGCGTAGCCGAAAAGCTCGGGCTCGGCCCCGATGCGTGCCTCGCCGCCAATCCGGCGCTGGTCTACGGCCGCATGACGGGCTGGGGACAGGATGGCCCGCTCGCCCAGGCGCCGGGGCACGACATCAACTACATCTCGCTCACGGGCGTGCTGCACGCAATCGGTCCCGCCGAAGGGCCGCCCGCCATTCCCCTGAACCTCGCTGGCGACTTCGGCGGCGGCTCGCTTTACCTTGCGCTCGGCCTGGTGTCGGCGATGCTGGAAAGCCGCCGCTCGGGCAAGGGACAAGTGGTCGATGCCGCGATGGTCGATGGATCGGCTTCGCTGATGACGCTGTGCTACGGCCTGCTGGCGAGCGGCTACTGGAAGGATCAGCGGGCGAGCAACCGGCTCGACTCGGGCGCGCCCTGGTACAACGTGTACGAAACGAAGGACGGACGCTGGCTGAGCGTGGGTTCGAACGAAGCGCGCTTCTGGCGCAATACGCTTGACGTGCTGGGCCTGGCGCACGCCGATATGCCCGATCAGCACGACACTTCGCGCTGGCCGGAGATGCACGCGCAACTCGCCGAGGTCTTTCGCACACGCACGCGCGACGAATGGTGCGCGCTAGCCGAAGGACGCGAGGTGTGCTTCGCGCCGGTATTGTCGATGACAGAAGCGCCGATGCATCCGCATCTGCGTGCGCGCGGCACCTTTGTCGAGCGCGATGGCGTCATCCAGCCCGCTCCCGCACCGCGCTTCAGCCGGACGCCGGGCGCGATCCAATCTGCGCCGGCCAGACCCGGTGAACACACGGAAGAAGCCTTACTTGAGTGGGGATTCAGTGCCGCCGAACTCGATGCCTTGCGCGAGGCGCGCGTCATCGTGTGAGTTGTCGTAATCAAACTCGGTCCTGTGCATTCTATATAAATCGGATTCCTTATCAAATTGATCGACATTCGAAAACTTCGAACTGGTGTTTCGCAATTGATCAGTTGGATCGAGAAAAGCGTGGCCCTAATCTATCTACAGTGATGCCCGGCAAGAACAACGAGGCAAGCACACTAACTGGAGCGAAGACAAATGCAATCGAACTTTCTGGACGAATCGCAGACGATGTGGCTCGACACCGTCAACCGGTTCATGGACAACGAAATTACCGTCGAATACGTGCGCAAGTGCGACATGAATCGCGATTATCCGTACGAGGCTTACGAGAAGATCGCGAATCAAGGCTGGCTTGGCATCCTGATTCCCGAAGAGGAAGGCGGTTCGGGCGGCGATATTTTCGATTATTCGCTGATGGCCGAAGGGCTCGGCAAATTTGGTTTCGACTTCGCGTGCTCGGTGCTGGTGCCGACGTTCACGGCGATGAACATCATCAAGTTCGGTACGCCGCAACAGAAGAAGCAATATGTGCAGCCGTTCATCGACGGCAAGATCCGCTTTTCGGTGTCGATCTCGGAACCCGATGCAGGTTCGGACGCCGCCAATACCAAGACGCGCGCACGCCGTGACAGCAACGGCGACTGGATCGTCAGCGGCCAGAAGCTCTGGTGCAGCGGCGCGGCGGCGAAGAACACCGTGATCGCGATGCTGGTGCGCACGAGCACGGACGACAAGCACAAGGGGTTGTCCGTGCTGCTGATCCCGAACGACACGCCGGGCATGGTCATCAACAAACTGCCGACGCTCTCGCGCCACGCCACGGGCACCACCGAAATCTTTCTCGACGAAGTGCGTGTGCCGGGCGATGCGCTGCTCGGCGAAGAAGGCCAGGGCTGGAAGATCATCACGGAGCACCTCGAACTCGAACGCTGCGCCGTGGCGGCCGCTTACACGGGCAACGCGCAACAGGCCGTGGCGACGGCGTCGCGCTACGCGCACGAGCGTATCCAGTTCGATCATCAACTGTTCGACTTCCAGGTGATTCGTCACATGCTGGCCGACTGCCAGACCAAGGTCGATGCAGCGCGTCTGCTCTGCTATCGCGCCGCGCAAATGGCGGCGAAGCATGTGCCGTGCAGCCGGGAAGTGTCGATGGCGAAACTGTACGGCTCCGAAACGCTCAAGGAGTGCGCGCTCGCGGGCATGCAGATTCTGGGCGGCTACGCGAACCTGCCTGAGGCGGACATGGAGCGCTATCTGCGCGAAAGCATCCAGTCGACGATTGGCGGTGGCACCTCGCAGATCCAGCGCACGATTATCGCGAAGTCGATGCGCCAGTAACGCGCGCGATTCCGTATCGAAACACGCACGAGGCGGATGAAATACGCCGTCTCGCACACGACATTTCAGGAGACATGGCAATGAGCGCAATCAATAACAGCATCAACATTCCGCTGGACGAACTGGAAGTCGGCCACAAATTCCGTTCGCCTGGCCGCACCGTGACCGAAACCGACGTGGTGACGTTCTGCATGTTCACCGGCAACTGGATCGAGATTCACTCGAACAAGGAGTACGCGGAGAAAACCCGCTGGGGCGAGCGTATCGTGCAGGGCATGCTGACATTTACGCTGATTTCGGGGCTGCTGCAATTTGGCCCGGCGATTCAGGCGAATTACGGCGTGGACAAGATGCGCTTCCTCAGTCCGGTGAAGATTGGCGACACGGTCTATGCCACTGCCGAAGTGATCGCGAAGAAAGACAAGGACGACAAATTTGGCGTGGGCACGATGCTGATCCAGGCCTTCAACCAGCGTGGCGAAGTCGTGCAGCGCAGCGAATGGAGCCTGCTGATGCTGCGTCGTCGCGCCGATCTCGAAGCGCTGATCGCCGAAGCGCAGCCTGATTTCAAGGCCTGAGGAGCGCCGGTATGAGTTCCCGTATGAGTCCCGAACCGGTAGCCGCGATCGTTGGCATGGGCGATGCGTACGCGTCGCTCGTGAACAGGAAGGATCCGTTGCAACTGGCTGCGGAAGCAACGCTCAATGCGCTCGCCGACGCGGGCATTCGCAAGGATCAGGTCGATGCGGTGTTCACGGGCCGTTCGCCGTGGGCCGACAAGCGTTCGCAGTGGAGCAACATCTTCATCTCGCACATGCAGATGCCGGTGACGATCACCAGCGAGCTGACGATGCATGGCGCGGGGCTAACGTCCACGCTGGCCATCGCTGCGCAGATGATCGCGGCAGGGCGCGCGCAATACGTGCTGTGCCTGCAGAGCGACGCAACCGAGTTGTTCGTCGACGCGGTTGCCATGGGCGCGGAAGCCGATGCCGATCCGCAGTTCGAGATTCCCTACGGCCCGACGATTCCCGCGCTCTACGCGCAAGCTGCGCAGCGCTATTTCCACGAGTTCGGCATCAGCGAAGCGGATCTCGCCGATGTCGCCGTCGCGAACCAGCGTTGGGGCCGTCATCATCCGCATGCCGCCAAAGCGAAATTCGGCGAAATCGATCGTGCCAAGGTGCTGTCGTCGCCCTATGTAGCGACGCCGCTGCGCCGCTGGATGTGCTCGACGTGGGGCGGCGGCACGGGCGGCGCGCTCGTGGTCACCTCGCCGGAGAACGCTCGCAATGCACGCAATCCTGTCTACCTGATGGGCTATGGATCGGCGACCACGCACGAATACCTCACCGATCGCATGAACATGCGGGAGTGCCGTTACGAAGCGCTCGGCGCGTTTCCCAACCTCACGACGACGGCGACCGCCGAAGCGGCGCGGCAGGCCTATGCGATGTCAGGCCTCGCGCCCACCGATATCGACATGGCGCAGATTTCAGTCAACTTCGCGCATATGGGGCCGATTGTGATGGAAGACCTGGGCTTCGCGAAGAAGGGGCGCGGCATCGATCTCTATCGCGAAGGTCGAACCGGCGTTGATGGCGATCTGCCCACAGATACCAACGGGGGCTGGCTATCGTTCGGACAGCCAGGCATCTCGTGCAATATGGACAGCATCGTCGAGGCGGTGCGCCAGTTGCGCGGCGATGCGCTGGGGCTCGCGCCCGCGCGTCGACCGAAAACCGTGCTCGTGCAAGGGGCGGGCGGGATGCTGGCGGCCGGCGCGGTCCTGCTGTTGTCGTCCGCAACATGACATCCGATTGAGAGCATTCCATGACAGACACGCATTCGCTCAATAGCTGGCCGCAGCCTTATCGCCTGCCGGACGCCGCACCGTACTGGGCGGCCTTGTCGGAAGATCGACTGACCTACCAGCACTGCAATGATTGCGCACAGGCCGTGTGGCCAGCGCATTCCTTCTGCACGCACTGCGGTTCTCGCTCGCTCGACTGGCGGCAATCCAGCGGCGGGGGTTCCGTATGGTCGTTCAGCACGGTGATGCGCGGGCCGACGCCGGTGTGGGCGGCGATCGTTCCGTACACCGTCGGCTTTATCCAGATGGACGAGGGCTATTTCCTGTTCTCGCAAATTGAGGCGGACCCGGAGGCGATCGCCATCGGCCAGCGCGTAACGGTGCGTTTTACGCAGCGTGGCGAACAGAAACTACCGCTGTTCGTGCCAGCCGACCGATAGGAACGCCGCAGCAAGCCGGCCCCTAAGGGGCCGGTCGAGGGCCGGTAAAAAAACGGAGGAGACACCGTGAGACACACTGGCGGCATACGCCACGGCGGGAGGCATCATGGCCGGACCGCTTGAAGGCGTTCGCATTCTCGATCTGACGTCCAATTTCATGGGGCCGTACGCTTCGCTGCTGCTGGCCGATATGGGCGCGGACGTCTGCAAGATCGAATCGCGTGAAGGCGATACCACGCGCAATATCGGCCCGTCCCGGCATCCCGGCATGGGACCGATCTTCCTGCATCTGAATCGCAACAAGCGCAGCATCGTGCTCGACCTCAAGCATCCGGAGGGCATCGGCGCGCTGCGGCACATGGTGCAGCAAGCCGATGTGCTGCTGTACAGCATGCGCCCGCACACCATGACGAAGCTCGGCATTGCCTATGAGCATGTTCGCGAACTCAACCCGCGCATCATTTATTGCGGTGCATTTGGCTTTGGACAGAATGGCCCTTATGCAACGCGTCCCGCCTACGACGATCTGATTCAGGCAGCAGTGGGCATGCCGGTGCTGCAAAGCCGTAAATCAGGGCCGCCCGATTATGTGGCGACGGCGGTTGCGGATCGCGTCGTCGGCATGGCGACCAGCAATGCGGTGGCCATGGCGCTCTACCGGCGCGAGAAAAGCGGCGTCGGCCAGCAGGTTTTCGTGCCGATGCTGGAGACTTTCGCGCATTTCGTATTGGGCGATCATCTTTACGGCCATACCTTCGTGCCGCCCATCGGCGACTGGGGCTACGCGCGCATGATGAATCCCGACCGCCGGCCGTACCGTACGCTTGACGGCTATATCGGCGTGAATGTCTATGCCGATCATCACTGGAAGCGCTTCTTCGTATTGTCTGGCCACGCTGAAATGGCCGACGATCCGCGTTTCGCCACGATTGCCGGGCGCACGGAAAATATCGCGTACCTATACGGTTTTCTTGCGAAGGTCTTTGAAACCCGGACCTCGGCGCAGTGGGTGGAATTGCTGGGCGAGGCGGATATTCCCGTTATCGAAATGAATACGCCCGAAACACTGATCGACGATCCGCATATGAAAGCCGTGGGTTTTTTCGCCGAAGAAGAGCATCCGTCGGAAGGCCTGATCAGAACGCTGGGGATTGCCCAGCAATGGAGTGAGAGCACACCCGAACTGCGCTATCCCGCGCCTCGTCTGGGCGAACAGACGGCACAACTGCTCGCCGAATACGGCTACAGCGCAGACCAGATTGCCGCAATGCTTCGTTCCGGCGGGGCATGGACGCCCGATTCCGCATTCGATTCAAGGGAGAACAACCATGTTGCGTGATTTGCCATTGGACGGCGTGGTGGTGGTGGAGTTGAGTGACAGCGCATCGGCGCCGTTCAGCGGGCGCATACTCGCGGCGCTGGGCGCGCAGGTCTGGAAGGTGGAACGCCCCGCTGGCGATTCGGCGCGAGGCTGGGGGCCGAGCAAATGGAAAGGCACGGGCGCTGCGTATCATGCGCTCAACCGCGGCAAGCGCACGATCTGCATCGATATTAAGGACAAGGATCAGCTCGCGACGCTGCACCGCCTGATTGCCGAGCACGCAGACGTCTTCATTCATAACCTGCGACCCGGCTCAAGCGCGGCTTATGGACTCGACGCGGACAGTCTGCGTGTCACCAAGCCCGAACTGGTCTATTGCGAAGTGGGCGCATTCGGCCACGCGGGGCCGATGAATACGCTGCCGGGATACGACCCGCTCATGCAGGCGTTTTCGGGGATCATGAGCATCACGGGCGAAGAGGACCAGTCGCCCGTGCGCGCGGGCGTGTCGATCGTCGACTTCGGCACCGGCATGTGGGCGGTGATCGGCATTCTTGCAGCGCTGTATCGCAGGCAGATCAAGCATTGCGGCGCAACGGTGCAGGGTTCGCTGCTGGAAACGGCGATTGCGTGGATGACGGTCGGCATCGCCAATTACAGTGCGGATGGCGAAGAGGGCAGCCGCCACGGCTCGGGCGTCGCGTTCATCGTGCCGCATCGGGCGTACGCGGCGGCTGACGGGCATCTGATCGTGAGCGCGGCCAACGATGCGCTGTTTGCGAAGCTCTGCGCGGCGCTCGATCATCCCGAATGGGCGAACGACGATCGTTTTGCCACGAATGCAGGCCGCTTGAAGAACCGCGTGGAAATCGACCGCCTGATTGGCGAACGCCTTGCGACGCAGCCTCGCACAATCTGGCAAGCGCGCCTGCAGGCGGCGGGTGTGCCCGTCGCGCCGATCCAGACGACCGCAGAAGTCGTCGGACACGAGCAGACGCGCGCGCTTGGCATTATTGAAACGCCATCCGATGACGAGATCGGACTCGTTGGCTTGCCGCTTTCGTTCGACGGCAAGCGTCCGCCGCCCCTGCACGCCGCACGTGATATTGGCGCCGATAACGATCAGCTCGAACGTTTGCTGGATTTGCCGCATTGAGCTCGCCATAAAGCGCAAGATGAAGCGCTCGTAACAAACGCCAAACCAGGCGCGATCCCGAGGGCGGAAAAGGGGCGAGGCGGTGTACGATAAACCGCTTCGCCCCGCGCAATTTCGCATCGCGGGCAAGAAGCGCGGACAAGACGCGCGAGCAAGAGAGGAGACATGAGCACCTTCAACCGGCTGCATCTGATACGGCAGGTCGATCTGTTCACGCTGAAGCTTTTTGTTTCGGCGGTGGAGGAACAGCAGATCGGGCTCGCCGCCATTCGCGAGAATATCGCGGCGTCCACGGCGACCAAGCGCATCCAGGATCTCGAAGACATCGCCGGCATCAAACTGCTTGAGCGCGGCCCGAAAGGTGTCGTGCCGAGCCCGGCGGGCGCGGTGCTCGTACGCTATATCCGGCGCATCTTCGAGAATCTCGACGATATGCGCGCCGAAGTCGCGTCGTTCACCGAAGGCATGCGCGGCCAGCTTGCCATCGCGTCGGCGCGCACGATTATCGTGCCGTTCATCGCGCGCGAACTGGGCGAATTCAAGCGTGAATATCCGCTCGTGGATCTGGTGGTGCATGAACTCGAAAACGCCGATATCGTTCAGGCCGTCGCGCGCGGCGAGGCCGATGTTGGCGTGTTCGCTGCATCGCACGATCTCGATCTGGGCTGTGTCGATGTCACGCCTTATCGCACTGATCGGCTGATTGCCGTCGTGCCTCATGGTCACCGGTTGAGCACGCGTTCGAGTGTGACTTTCAGCGATCTGCTGCCGGAAAATATCATTACGATTAACGCCATGCATGGCGCGCTGCGGGTTGCGGCACGGCGTCTGGGCGGGGAATTCGAACCGGCGTTCACCGTGAGCAGCGCGGGCGTGGCGGTGAGCCTTGTCGAAGCCGGTTTGGGGGTGACGATTCAGCCCGAATGTCTGGTCAGCCACGAACTGTTCGGACGCGTCACGGTGATGGAATTCGCCGAATCGTGGGCGGTGCGCCATATTCACATCGCCACCGCGCGCGGTCGTGAAATCGATCCGCTTGCTTCAGCGCTGATACGGCAGTTGCTGGATCGCCCGCGCGACGAAGCGGCGGTTTGAACCGGAGAGGTTCAAACTCGCCGCTGATCGCTGTTAAAGAGGCATCAGCCAGGTTTTAGATAGGCGTGTCGGCCACGCCGCCGTCGGCCCGCAGCGCAGCGCCGGTGGTGGCGGAAGCCTGTGTGGAGCAGGCATAGACCACGAGGTTGGCCACTTCTTCCACCGATGCAAAGCGTTGGCTGATCGACGAAGGCCGCAGCGCCTTTACAAGCTCCGCACCTTGTTCTTCGATGGTTTTGCCGGTGCGGCTGATTTCGGCCTGCAGAAAGGTGTTGACGCCTTCGCTAAGCGTCGGGCCAGGCAAGACTGCGTTCACCGTGACACCGGTTCCCGACATGCGTTTGGCCAGCCCGCGCGATACGCTGAGGAGCGCGGTCTTGGTCATCCCATAGTGCAACATGTCCGGAGGTGTGCTGATGGCGCATTCGGAGCTGATAAACACCACCCGTCCCCAGTTGCGCTCGCGCATGGCAGGTAGATACGCGCGCGCCAGACGCACGCCAGCCATGATATTCAGGTCGAAAAACTTCTGCCACGTTTCGTCGGTGATTTCGAAGAAGTCGGCGGTTTCGTAGATGGCGGCGTTATTGACGAGGATATCGCAATGCGGCTGTTGGGCAACGAGGCTGGCGCAGCCCGCTGCCGTCGACAGGTCGGCCACCACGCCGCGCACCTTCGCGCACGGTACCGCCGCTTCTAGCGAAACGACTGCGGCCTGCACGCGGGCCTCCACCAGATCATTGATCACCACGGCGGCCCCGGCCTGAGCGAGTTGCTTTGCGATGGCGAAGCCAATGCCTTGCGCCGCGCCCGTCACGACTGCGGTTTTGTCGTTTAAAACGATTTGCATGATGTCTCCATGAGTTCGGTTGTTGTTATTGCAGGCGTCTGCATGAAATCGATGGCTTTCTCACGCAGATGAAGCGCACCCAGGCACGGAGTTTAGGCATTGGAAAGTGCGGCGACCATGCTTGAACGTCCGACTTTCTTTTTCGATCGAACATGATTAATTAATATGGAATGCAGATCAATGCGAAATTTGCGATGTACGGAACAACACGCATCGTCAATTGACTTGTGATGTCGTGCGTCGCAAGCTGGCCGATACACAATGAAAATGGAGACACCTCATGCAGGTTCGTCGCGATTCCGGCGATAAGTTATCGGCCAATGTGCAGGCGGACGCTACCGGGTCGATTGCCCGCCATGTCGCCAGCGTCGCCAATGGACGTTTGAGCGAAGTCGATACGGAAGCGATGCGCCGGCTGTTTCTCGACAATTTCATCGTGTCGCTCTGGGGCAGCACGCGGCCCTGGACGCAGCAGATCACGCGCTGGACACGGCGTTTTGCCGGGACGGGCGCGAGTCCCGTGCTCGGCGGCGACTGGTCCGCTGACGCATCCGTCGCCGCGCTCGTGCATGGCACGGCCGCACACAGCTACGAACTCGACGATACCCATAACGAAACGCTCAGCCATCCGGGCGCGGCGGTCATTCCCGCGGCGCTGGCGGTCGCCGCGCAGACGGATGCTTCGCAGGAAAAGCTGTTTCGCGCGGTGACCGCCGGTTACGAAGCGATGGCGCTGATCGGGAGCGCGGCCGGCGGTCTTGAGACCGTGCACCGGGGATTCCATCCCACCGCAATTTACGGCGCGTTCGGGGCGGCTACGGCCAGCCTCGCCCTGCATGCCTATGCGCGCGGCACGCCCGTCAAGGTGGATCAACTGGTGCGCGCGTGGGGACATGCGCTATCGCAGGCGAGCGGCTCAATGCAGTTTTCTACCGAAGCCGTGGGCGGAGAAGTCAAGCGCGTTCACGCCGGCATGGCAGCGCGCAATGGCGTACTGGCGGCGGAGTTTTCGATGATGGAGGCCGTCACCGCGCCGCAACGCGTGATCGAGGGGCAGTATGGCGTTGCGGCGTTGTTCGGCGGTCCGCTACGAACGGTCGAGCCGACGCGCGAGTTGCAGATTCATGCGATCAGTTTGAAGCCGTATGCGTGTTGTCGACTTTTTCATTCGACCATTGATGCGCTGGCAGAGCTGACCGATAACTTCACGATGTCCACGGAAGGCATTCGCGAAATCGTCGTAAGCGGACCGCAACTCATCGCAGATCAGCACATGCTAGCTGAGCCCGTTTCGTCGATGGCCGCGCAATACAGTTGCCCGTACATCGTGGGTGCGACGCTGCGTTATGGTCCGTATCGCTACGATGCCTATGACGAAACGCTGCTGGCGGACCCCGAAATTCGTCGTATCGCACGACTCGTTCGCTTCGAATTGAGCGAAGCGCTGACGCAATACTATCCCGCGCGTTTCGCAACTGGCGTTGAGTTTCGCATGCAAGACGGCACGGCACGTTCGAGCGTGGTGATCGACAGCGTGGGAACGCCCGCCAGGCCATTGAGCATCGAGCAGATTCTCGCGAAGGGCGATGGCCTGGTCGCGCACGGCTTCACGGCATCGGTCAGAAGTCGCCTCGCGGCATTGCTCTGGAACAACGCCAACGATAGTCGCGCACTCGCGCAGACCTTCGCTTACGCATGAATACCTATGACTGAATCACTCAAACCTGCCTCAACGGACAACATCACTCGCGAGCCGATCCATACGCGTCATATCCGATTCGATTGCTTTCGGCGCAGCGATGGTTTATTCGAAGTCGCCGGTACGGTGGAGGACTGCAAGCCGTTCGATTTCGCACCGCCAAGCGGACCGCGCGTGGTGCCTGCGAATGAGCCGATTCATGACATCGGTGTATGCGTGGTGATCGATCTGGATCTGGTGATACATGCGGTATCGACTTTCATGCGCGCATACCCATACCGCGATTGCGTGGGCGGCGGCGAATCCTTGCAGGCGCTGGTCGGCCTGCGAATCGGCGCGGGGTGGAGCGGTGAGGTACGCAAGCGTCTGCCAGCCGGGGAAACCTGCACGCATTTGCGGGAAATCCTTATTCCGCTGGCGACGGCGGCAATCCAGGCGCTCAACCCGCTGCGCGCTCAGTCGCTGATGGACGCAACCGACGCAAACGGCAAGCCGCTCAAGATCGATAGCTGCTATGCCTACGGCGCTTCGCGTGAACTCGTTTTACAACGCTGGCCAGCCTTTCATAAGGAGACGAAATAAATGGAAACCGTGAATCTCGATCTTGACCGAAAAATCCAGTGGTTGATCGACGTCGAGGAAATCAGAACGTTGATGTCGAAGTATTGCCACGGAATCGACAAGCGCGAAGAAGACACGTTTATGAGCATCTGGGCGGCGGACGGCGTCTATGAATTGCCGCGCGGGCAGACCTCGGGGCTGGAAGGCATCCGGCAATTGCTCTACAAGGTATGGCGTGAAGTGCCGAAGTGCCATCACCACATTACGAATCCGCTAGTCGAGGTTCACGGAGACACGGCAACCGCCAGGTCCGATGTGATTTACTATCGCGAGACTTCAGACGGCCTGCTGCAATTGCTGTCGGGCACATATTCATTCAGGTTCGCGAAGCGCGCGGGAGAATGGAAAACGACTTATCTCGCGTTTTCGAGTTTCGACACGATAAGTCCCGTCTTTGCGCAGACCGCGAGGGCCTGATTTTCCACGCTCGCTCTTTCTTTAACTGGCCGCTCGCGCCAGATGCGCGGCGCCCAGCAGAAAGCTCTGAAAGCCGAGGCAACTCACAACCTGCATGACCTGTAGCACCTGGGCGGGCGTTGCGCCGTAACGCAGCGCATTGCGGGTATGAATGCGCACGCCCGGCTCGAACAGGTGAGTGGTGGAGACGTCGATCGCGACGTACAGCAGTTCTTTCACGACCGGCGCCAGCGTGCCATGACGCCAGGGTGTGGACGAAAACGCCGTATAGCCTTCGAAAAACGCCGGTGAACTGCGGACCATCGTCTCCAGCTGGTCGCTCCAGTAGCCGCGTGCTGCGGTGAATTCCGCTTTGACTTTTTCGAATTGCGCGTTGAGCGGAAATAGCGCGTCAACCGAATGTCCCGCCGCCGTGGCTTCTTCGATCAGCGCGGGCACACCCACCATGTACGCGTGAATGCCCAGCACCGAGGCAATCTGCAAGGTCTCGGCTATCTCCTTGCGCGTCGCACCGTGACTTAACGCGCCTTCGATGTGCAGCGCGGTTGCCTCGGCGTTCAAGTGCGTCACGCTTGCGCTCGCGGCGATCATCACCAGATCGCACAGTTTGCGATCGAGATGCCCGCCTTCCAGCGCCGCCCGAGCCATGACGAGGTAATCGCCGAAGAACGGGGCATTTTCCTGCAATGCCTGCTGGCAGGCGTCGCTCCAGAATCCGTGCAGGCGTTCAAATTCGGCTTTGAGTGCGGATTGGTCGGACATAAGAAACTCCATCGGAATGCCTGCAGCGTAGATGGCGCTCTTATGCGCGAGAAGCCATGCGCTATGCGCCATCCGTACTTTGGAATGGCTGTGTTGGCTTGGGCAGAAGATTCGCGTCGCGCGGGTAATCGTCTGCGCCGTCGAAAGGCGAGTCCGATGATTGCCGCCGATATTGCGTCGGTGAACAGGCCATGTTGCGCTTGAATGCCGTGCTGAAAGAGCTTTCGGATTCGTAGCCTAAAGAGAACGCAATCGACGCAATATTTTCTCTGCCGCCGCGCAAGCGGTCAGCAGCGAGCAGCATGCGCCACCGTGTGAGGTAGTCCATGGCTGTGCTGCCCACCAGTGCCTTGAAGCGCTGCGCGAAAGCCGTGCGCGAAATGCCGGCAATGCGCGCGAGCATTTCCAGCGTCCAGCGGCGCGCCGGTTCGGCGTGAATGGCTGCAATTGCAGGGCTGATCTGGCGGTCGGTCATCGCCAGAAACCAGCCTTGCGGCAGTTCGCTGGAGGTTGCCAGAAACAGCCGCAACACCTGCACCAGCATCAGATGCGCAAGATGCGTCGACATCAGGGTGCCGCCTGGCTGTGGATCGCGTAATTCACTCGCCCATTGATCGAGCGACCAGCGCAGAATGCCTGCCTGACTGGAGGCACTGGGAATATTGATGATCGGCGGCAGTGCGTCGAACAATACTTCCGCATGGCGACCCGAAAAGGCAAAGCGGCCGCTGATGAGAAACACTTCGCCGCCGCCGTTGTGCACGGCCACGCCGTCGCGCGCGGCCGCCTGCTGGATGTGTTCGCCGCCTTCTTTCGGCAGCGAGGGATCGGAGGACAGCACGAAGCGACACCCGCTGTTGAGGAGGAAACAGTCGCCTTCCTCGAAATGAATCGGATGTTCCATGCCTTCCGTGGCGCCCCAACAGGCGCCGCGTATCACCGCCGTAAATTTGATGCCCTCGTGGGGCGGGAAATCAAACGACCAGTCTCCCGCAGCGTCAAAACCCGCGTAGAACTGGCTGCGCGGTCGTAGCAGCGAAAGCACGTCCGAAAGAGGATCCATCGTCGTCCTTGTACGATCGGAAAGCAAAGCAGCACTCTAAAGCATAGTTCGTGCTGCGTTCAAGGCGGCGTCCGGCGTTCCAGTGTACGGAAAAGGCCATCAGCCGGAATTGACCGTGCAGGCGCACGGCGGCATTGTTCAAACAGTCCTTGCCGTGCGACGGGCATTGCTTCCATTGCGCGGCTTCGCACTGCAGATCAACAACATAACGGAGACACGCCATGCACGTTCCCAATGCCGGTTCGCCGGCAACCAGGAGCTGACGCACGATGCCGCTCGACCCTGAAATTGCCGCTGTCCTGCAGAGTCTTGAAGCGTCGCCGCCGATGGAGAGCGTTTCGCTCGAAGCGCTGCGCGCGGGGCTCACGTATCCGCCGCTCGAACGCCGTACTTCGGTGGGCGAAGTGGTCGATATCGAAGTACCGCTCGCGGGACGTCTGCTGGCGGCGCGGCTGTATCGCCCCGCGACCTTGCGAAGCCGCGGTGTGACCGTGTTTTTCCACGGTGGTGGCTTTGTGATTGGCAACCTCGATACGCACGATCACGTGTGCCGCGATCTCTGCGCTGGAAGCGGGGCCGCCGTGATCGCGGTTGATTATCGGCTCGCGCCCGAGCATCCATTTCCGGCTGCCGTGGACGACTGCCTGGACGCCGTACGCTGGATTGCAGAACACGGCCCGCTGTTCGATATCGACCCTGAGCGCATGGTGGTCGCGGGTGACAGTGCAGGTGGCAACCTGGCGGCCGTGACCGCGCTGCGGATTCGCGATGAGGGCGGCCCGGCCTTGCGGGCACAGGTGCTGATCTATCCAGTGACGGCCTACCATACGCCGCCCACGCGCTCGTACATCGAAAACCAGTCGGGTTACGCGCTTACCCGCGCCGCCATGATCCGCTTCTGGAGCGACTACCTCACGGACGAGCGCGAGACGCGCCATCCGCATGCGTGTCCGCTGCGCGCAAATTCGCTGGCGCGGCTTCCGCGCACGCTGATCGTCACGGCGGAGTTCGACCCATTGCGCGACGAAGGCGAGGCTTACGCCAATCGCCTGTTCGATGCAGGCGTGCCGGTGATGCATTGGCGCTATGACGGCATGATTCACGGCTTTTTCCGCATGGGGCTGGTGTGCGCGAAAGCGAAGGAAGGTGTGCTGCGCTCGGCGGCTTGGATTGTCGATGCGATGGCGCGATAACGCCGCAGACGGATAAGTCGATTCGAGGAAAACAACATGGACAACGCTATTAACGTGAAAAACATCGGCTTTCTAGGGCTCGGACAGATGGGCGCGCCGATGGCCGAACGCCTGCTCGGGCATTCGTTCCGGCTGCATGTGTACGATCCCTCGCCGGGCGCGTTGGCGCCGTTCGTGGCGGGTGGCGCGGTGATCCACGATTCGCCGCGTTCGGTGGCCGACGCGGCCAGCATCGTATTCGCCTGCCTGCCGTCGAGGGAAGTCTCGCTCGCGGTGGCGCTTGGTGAAAAGGGCGTCGTGCACGGCTCGGCGATCCGCATCTATGCGGAAATGTCCACCATCGGCCAGGACGTGATCGAGCAGATCGGCCTTGCGCTCGCGGAGAAGCATATCGGCATGGTCGATGCACCGATCTCCGGCGGCGCGCCCGCAGCGCGCGCCGGGACGCTCGCGATGCTGGTGTCGGGTGAGCCTGCACTCGTGGAGCAGGTGTCGCCGCTGCTGTCGATCATCGGCAAGGAAGTGTTCGTAATGGGCGACCGGCCCGGCATGGCGCAGGTCATGAAGATCGTCAATAACGTGATCATGGCGACCAATATGGTGGTCTGCGCAGAAGGTCTTGCGATGGGCGCAAAAGCCGGTCTCGACGCCGATATGATGATGCGTCTGCTCGATGCTGGCACGGCGCAAAGTTTTGCCTGCACGAAGATGCTGAGCCGCGCGGTGGCCGGGACCTTCGATTACGGCGCGGCGGTGGCGATCATCGAGAAAGACATGTCGCTAGGTCTTGCCGAGGCGCAGTTGCTGAACGTTGCGTTGCCAACGATCGCACGCGCGCGCGACGTCTGGCAATCGGCCTACGAAGCAGGGCACGCAAGAGAGGACTTCACCTCGATCCTGAAGTTCGTCGCCGAAGAAAATGGCACGCAGGTACGCGGGCGCGGCGCTTGAAGCAGCGAGAGAATAACAAAAACGGGGCATCGTCGCCGATGCCCCGTTTGCATGATGCAACGTCAGCTCACGCTGATCGGATTTTTCATCGCGCCAGGAAACGCCGTATCTTCGGCGCGCGCACGCAAACCCGCGAGGTCCTTGTTGCGTGATGCCACGGTCGCATCCCACAGATCGTAGGCATCCGCACCCAGCATCAGGCGCAGCGGCGGCGTCGCGCTTTCGACCACGTCGATCATCAACTGGGCCGCCTTGACCGGATCGCCAGCCTGCATGCCCGCCTGGGTCTCGAAGTACTGGTGCATCGGCGCAGTGAGCGCTGCGTAGATATCGAGGCTCTGTTCTGGCTGCATGTTGACGTCGCCCGCGAACTCGGTGCGAAACGCGCCGGGCTCAACCAGGGTCACGCGAATACCGAACGGCTTGACCTCGTGATGCAGCGCTTCCGTGAGACCTTCGAGCGCGAACTTCGAGGCGCTGTACAGACCGCAGATCGGGAACGAGACCAGACCGGCGATACTCGTCAGATTCAGGATGTGGCCCGAGCCTTGTGCGCGCATCTGCGGCAGCACTTCGCGAGAGAGTTCGGCGGCGGCGAAGAAGTTGAGTTCCATCTGTTCGCGCAGTTGCGCGGACGTGAATTCCTCGACCGCGCCGCACGAGCCACGGCCCGCGATATTGGCCAGTACGTCGATGCGGCCAAAGCGCTCGATGGCCGTTTTCAACGCACTGGCGCGTGCGGCCGGATCGGTCACGTCGAGCGACACCGGCAGCGCGCGGTCTTCGTGGCCCGCTGCAATGGCTTCGAGCGGTGCGAGGCGGCGTGCGGCGAGCACCGCGCGATCGCCGTTGGCCAGAACCGCTTCCGCCAGTGCGCGACCAAAACCCGACGATGCGCCGGTGATGAACCATACCTTGCTCATGAAAAAACCTCTGATGTTTCGTTGACAGGCGCGGGCGGCGCGTAAGGCGTCCAGATCGACGCCAGGCGCGCCAGCCCGATGCGAGCCATCTTATGCCGCGCGGTGTGAACGATCCATGCGAGACAGTGCGTGGTTCTTTGTGGATCGTACAAAACCCGCGTATTCATCAGATGTTTGATGCATGTGCCGGATCACGCAGAAGAGCTGGCGAGTTCCTGATCGAGCACGATGGTCTTGGATTCGAGAAACGCCTCCAGCCCCTCCACGCCACCTTCGCGCCCGATTCCCGATTGCTTGAAGCCGCCGAAGCCAATCGAGAAATCGGTGCGCGACGCGTTGTGGCCCACGCTGCCCGTACGCAGTTGCCGCGCGACACTGAGGGCGTGCTGGGCGTCGGCGGTGAACACCACGGCGTTAAGACCGAAGATCGAGTCGTTAGCGAGTTCGATGGCGTGCGCTTCGCTGTCCGCCGCAATCACCGACAGCACCGGGCCGAATATCTCCTCCTGCGCGATGGTCGAGCGGTTGTCGACGTTGCCAAACACCGTGGGTTCGAAAAAGAAGCCGCGCGAGAGATGCTGCGGGCGCTGGCCACCGGCGGCCAGCGTACAGCCCTCCGCGATGCCTTTCGCGACGTAGCGCTCGACCGTTTCGCGCTGGCGAGCGGTGGCAAGCGGGCCGATGGTCGTAGCGTCGTCGAACGGGTCGCCCGGCACCATCGCGCGCGCGGCGGCGCTCAAGGCTTCCACCATGGCGTCGTGTTTCGCGCGCGGCACGATGATGCGCGTCAGGCTGTGGCACACCTGCCCGCTCAGGTAACCGAAGTACGACTTGCCGAGCACCTGGGCAGCGGCGTCGATATCGTAATCGTCGAGCACGAGCGCGGCCGATTTGCCGCCCAGTTCCAGCGTGACGCGCGCGATCCGTCCCGCGGCCGCCGCGCTGATGCTGCGCCCCGCGGCGGTAGAGCCGGTAAACGTGATCTTGTCGACGTCGGGGTTACGCACCATCAGTTCCGACACCTCGCGATCCGTGGTCACCACGTTGACCACGCCGGGTGGCAGCCCAATCTCGTCGCAGACCTGCGCGAACAGATACGCCGATGTGGGCGCTTCCGGTGAGGGCTTGATGATGACGGTGCAGCCGGCGAGCAAGGCCGGCGCAACCTTGTAGGCGATCAGCGCGGCAGGGCCGTTCCACGGCACGATCGCCAGCACCACGCCCGCCGCTTCCTTGACGCAATAGGCCTGATGCCCGCTGCCCGAGCGGCGCGGCTCGACAAACGGGTAGGTGTCGGCCATTGCGGCGTACTGGCGAAATGCCGCCCCAAGAAACTGGCCGATGCGGGGTTGGGCGATGCGTTGCAGGATGCCCGATTCGATGCTCCAGCCGCGCGCGAATTCGTCGTTGGCCGCTTCCAGACGCTGCGCGATTTCGTTCAGGTAGACGGCGCGTTCTGCGGGCGTCATGCGCGGCCAGGGCCCATGATCGAAGGCGCGCCGCGCTGCATCGATCGCGCGTGCGGCGGTGGCGGCGTCGGCGCGTGCCACGCGTGCAGCGACGCACTCGGTGCTGCAGTCGAGCACCTCGAAGGTTGGCGCGGAAAGCGTGGACGCAGACGGCGTCCACTGGCCGTCGATATAGAAACAGTCGGGGTGATCGAGCGCAATGGTCCTGGCGTTGTCTTGCATGAGGGATGCCTTGTGTGATGAATCGATCAGGAGTTCAAACAGAAATGGCGCGAGGCGGAACGGCATCCGCGCGGATCATATCGGCGCATTTCTCACCGATCATGATGCACGCCGCGTTGGTATTGCCAGCCACGATCCGCGGCATGATGGACGCGTCGGCGACGCGCAGGCGGCCTACGCCGCGCACGCGCAAGCGCGGGTCGACCACGGCTTCCCGGTCGACGCCCATGCGGCAAGTGCCGACCTGATGCCAGCCGCTGTTGCCATTGGTCTTGAGGTGCGCGAGCCATTGCTCGTCGGTGGTGACGGTGGGGCCGGGCGCGAGTTCGTGGATGATGCGCGCGGCGAGCGGCGCGGTTTCGGCAATGCGCCGCAGCATCCTCAGGCCCGCAAGCGAGCGGCGGATATCGCCGGCATCGCTCAGATAGTTCGGATGGAATGCCGGGGCCTGCAACGGGTCGGGCGACTTCAGCGTCATATGGCCGCGCGAATCGGGCGTGAGCAAAACCATCGACCCGCCGATGGCCGGAAACGCGTCGACTACCGGCTCGCCCGCCGCGTCGAATTTGAACGTCATCGGACTTACCGTCAGTTGCAAGTCCGCCTCCGGCCGTCCGGCTTCGCTACGCGCATAGGCGGTCACGGGCGACGCACCGAGCGCGAGGTAGCCGCCGCCGGTGAGCAGATAGCGCGCGCCTTCAAGGTACTTGCGCAGCCCGCGAAGCCGATGGTTGTACGAGCTTTCCGGCGTGACGCGCCACGCGAGCGAGCCAAACCAGTGATCCTGCAGGTTGCGTCCCACCTCCGGCAAATCGACCGTTGCGGCGATGCCGTGCTGCTGCAGTTGCGCGCCATCGCCGATTCCCGAAAGCATCAGCAGATGCGGCGACGCCAGCGCGCCGCCCGACACAATCACCTCTCGCGCGGCGGCGATCCTGCGTTGCTGGCCGTTTTCGAGCACGTCAATGCCGATGGCCTCGCCGTGTTCCAGCGCCACGCGCAATACGCGCACGCCGGTGCGCACGGTCAGGTTGCGCCGATGGCGAACGGGTTCGATAAACGCGTTGTACGAGGTGTGGCGACGACCGTCGCGGATCGTGTATTGCCGGTAGGCAACGCCTTCGTGCGGCGGACCGTTGAGGTCTTCACTGCGCGGAATGCCGACCTTCTGCGCGGCGGCGATGAAATCATCGGCACTTGGATGGGTGACGGCTGCATCGCTCACATGCAAGGGACCCTGCGCGCCGTGATAGTCGCTCGCGCCGCGCTGGTTGGTCTCCGAGCGGATGAAATACGGCAGCACATCGGCCCAGCCCCAACCTTCATTGCCGAGCGCGGCCCAATGGTCGAAGTCGGCGGGCTGGCCGCGCATGTAGATCATGCCGTTGATCGCACTGCTGCCGCCCAGGCCTTTGCCGCGCGGCCAGTACACGCTGCGCCCGCCCAGCGTCGGCACGGGTTCGGTGTTGAACGCCCAGTTGAAGCGCTTGTCCATGAACAGCTTGCCGCCGCCCGCCGGCGTGCGCACCCAGAAGTTGTCGGTACTCGGGCCGGCTTCGACGAGCAGGACCGTGACGGCGGGATCTTCGGTCAGGCGGCTGGCCACCACGCAGCCGGACGAGCCCGCGCCCACCACGATGTAGTCGTAGATTTCCATGAGATGCGTGGGTTAGCGGGATTTGGGGATCAGCGGCACGACGGTCGCGGCGACGATGGCGGGCAGCGCGAAGGCGTAGAAGTTCCAGTGCAAGGCGAGATTTGCGCCGACGATCCAGCCGCCGATCATCGGCCCCAGAATCGAGCCGAAGCGCCCGATGGCCTGCGCGCCGCCAAGCGCCGATCCCCGGCACGCCGTGGGGAAGTGCGCGGCAATATAGCCGTAGATCAGGCTGCTGGTGCCGATCGAACCCAGGCCCGCGCCGAACACCGCGAGCATCAGCCACGATGGATCGAGCTTCTGGCTCAGCGCGATCAGCGACAGGCCGCCAATCACGAGAAACGGAAACATCACCTGTCGCGAGCCCAGGCGATCGGCCAGCAGCGCGCCGCCCAGCATGCCCACGACCGCGCCGAACTGCATCACCAGCAGAAACTGTAGGGACGAACCGAGCGGATAGCCCGCCGAGCGCATCAACTGAGGCAGCCACGCGTTGAGCCCGTAGACGATCAACTGAACGCAGAAGGTCATGAAAGCGAGCAGAAGCGCCGTGGCGCGGAATTCGCGCGAGAGCACCAGACGGTAGCCTCTCGTGGCCTGGGCGGCGTCGAGCGAGGCGGGCTTGGCCTGCTTTTCCTGCAGGATCTGCTCGAAGTCGAGCGCATAGCGCGCGGCGAGTTTGCGCGCCTCGTCAGTGCGCCCGCGTTCGACGAGGAAATCCACCGATTCGGGCAAGGCGAAGTACATCACGGGGAGGATCACCGCATAGAACGCGCCGAGCGCGTACAACAGGCGCCATCCGTGCTCGCGGATCAAGGCGATGGCCAGCAGGGCGCACACGATGCCGCCCATCGAGTAGCCGGTCAGCGTCAGTGCGTTGTAGAGCTGGCGTCGGCTTTTAGGCGCGTATTCGACCGATAGCGCGACAGCGGACGGCACGACGCCGCCCATGCCGATGCCGGTGACGAAGCGGGCCGCGCCCAGGAAAGTCGGCGACGTCGCGAGCGCGCAGACGATGGAGCCCACCGAAAACCATAGGACTCCTGCCATCAGCAGGCGGCGGCGACCGATGCGGTCGGTCATCGGGCCTGCTGCTGCCAGCCCGACCATCAGTCCCACCAGCGTCCAGCTGCCGATCATGCCCGCAGCGGCGGGGCTCAAATGCCAGCCCGGTTCATTCAGCAGATGGGGGACGGTGGCTCCATACACGATGAGATCGTAGCCGTCGGCCACGAGTGTCAGGAAACATAGAAGAATGACGAATAGACGGCTTCGGACCGGCGGCGTGGCTTGACTCACAGTGTCTCCTTAACTTTGTCGTAGGGTTCTTTTCCGGGCGGACCTTTCACAGCGAGTGCGCCGTCGACGAATCAGGAGCAAAGGCGTTGTTTTAATCAGACCAGCACGACTGGAACCTTGCTCGCATTCGTGACGGACAGGGTAAAAGCATGTCCATGGCGAGCCAATTGAGCGTTTCCGAAGCCGCGATTCGACGCCGGCGAATCGGGCGGAGTGAGTACATTAATATTGGCAGTGCTGATGATAGGAAATGGAATGCGCTTACGCATTCCATGCACGAGCTTACGGTTCGTAGCGAACGTTGCTGAGTAGGTGTTCGAGTTCGGGCGCCGCTTCCTTGAGCGCCGGCACGACGCGCGCCCGGATGGAGTCGAGATCCGGTTCGGAGTGGATCGCGCCGCAGCTCAACGACATCGGCGTCGAATCAGCGCCAACCTTGACCGGCAGCGCAATGCCCCAGGCGCTGCGCTGGAATGCCCCATACGACATGCAGACACCGTTATCGCGGAGGTCAGCGAAGGCTGTTTCCATGCCGCTCTGCATGGTTTCGCGCTGCGCGCCCGCCGCTTCGAGCAGGCGCGCGATATAGGGCTGCCTCGCATGTTCCGGCAGACCCCAGAGCCACGCCCGGCCGATTGCGGTCAAGCCCATCGGCAGCAAGGAGCCAACGCCTAGCCGTAGCGTCGCGATACCCGAGCTCGCCCGATGCGCGATATACAGCATGTCGAGCCCGTCGGGCGCAGCCAGCGCGACGGAGACGTCGAGCCGGTCGGCGAGCCGCTGCATCAAGGGTTGCGCGAGCCGCGTGATGGGATTGGTTTCCAGATACGCATGACCGATGCCGAACACGCCCGTCGCGAGTTCGAAACGCGATCCGCCCGCGACGCGGCGCAGGTAGCCGAGCTGGATCAAGGTGGACGTCAGGCGCGATATCGCGGATTTGGACATCCCCGTGCGTTGCGCGAGTTCGCCGTTGGTCAGCGGCGCGCGGTCGGCGTGAAAGGCGCGCAATAGTTGGAGACCGCGATCCAGCGTCAGCGTGACGTGCGCGGCCTCGGGCGCCTGGTCCGTGGTTTGATGCGAAGAATGCGACATCGTTTTCCCATGCGTTCAGATACGCTCCGTTGCGTTCAACCCCGTTTCGGCACGCGCTCGCGCAGCGTCTGCGCAATCGCCACCAGCCGCGGCCCCAACTCCCGTTCGAGCCTCGCCTGCGCGAGGCGCGCCGTGCGACCAACGCAGCCGAGCACCCACGGCGGCCGATCGGGCAGCAGCAAGGGCGCGGCGACGCACGCCAGCTCCGGCTCCCAGTCGCCATGCAGCATGCCGAAGCCCAGCTCGCGCACCTGGGCGATCTTTTCGTTCATGCGGCGCTCGATGATGGGGCGGTTTTCATCGGGCTGCCGTTCGAGTTCGCCCAGCAGAAAACTGCGCTCCGATTCAGGCAGCGCGGCCAGTAGCGCCCAGCCCATCAGCGAATAGGCGATGTGCATGCGCATGCCCGGTTGCAGTTGCAGATCGAGCACCGCGCGGCTGCCGATCTGCGTATCCAGGATGAGAATGTCGAAACGGTCGCGTGTGCCGAGCAGTACGTAGGCGTCGCTGGCTTCGGCGAGCTTGCGCATTTCGACGCTCGCGAGGCGCTGGAGATCGGGATCGGAAATGGCCGCGTAACCCAGCGCGAGCGATGCGGGCGCCAGCGAATACTTGCGGCTGGCCTTGTCGTGATGCAGGTAGCCGAGCGCAACCAGCGAGCGCAGCAGGCGCAACACGGTGGGGGCGGGAATGCCGGTCGCCTGGGCGATTTCCAGATTGCCGAGCCACGCCTTGCCGGGGCCGAACACCGACAGGATCGACAGTCCGCGTGCGAGCGGCGTCACCATTGCGCTGCTGGGCGCGCGTTCGCCGCGTTGCGGCTTCGGCCATAAGGTGTCAAGGCCATGCGGGCCGTTGCTGGACCTCGCGTCGACATGCGTCGGCAGGCTTCTACCGGGTTGCATGCGTGTCTCCATCTGTTTGTGCGAACCGCGGCCGTGTCCGGACGGGTGAGGGCGCGTGTACATGTTTCAAGCCGAATCCTACTACCATCGCGCCCTTCGCGACGTCGAGGCCTGCAACGGGCCGTCATCGACGTACCCGATCGCGCAGTCGTTCGCAGATGAAGCGGATGCCGCTGCGGCTGCCGGGCAGCAGGCCGACCATCATCAGAAAGCCATGCATCTGCCCCGGCGCACGCAGATGATGAACGGGCACGCCGGCCTGGGCGAGGCGCTGTGCGTAGGCCTCGCCTTCGTCGCGCAGTACGTCGTGTTCCGCCGTCACGACGATGGCTTCCGGCAGGCCGGAACAATCGGCTTCGCGCAGCGGCGAGGCCAGATTCGACTGCCTCGCGGCATCGGCAGGCGCGTAATGGTTCCAGTAGGCCATCATCGCGTCACGAGTCGTCAGAAGCTGATTGTCGGGCGCAACGTATGACGGGCGGTCGAAGTCACAGTCCGTTACGGGATAGACGAGCAGTTGTCCGGCGAGCGGCAGGCTGCGCTCGCGGCGGGCGAGTAACGTGACCGCGATGGCGAGGTTCGCTCCCGCGCTGTCGCCACCGACGAACACCGGCAACTGCGCGCCGAGCAGGGCGCGTTGCTGGCTGGCGAGCCACTGCGCGGCTTGCCAGGCATCGTGCACCGGTCCCGGGAACGGATGTTCCGGCGCTTTCCGGTATTCGACGAGCGCGACCGCGACGCCCGCACCCGCAGCGATTTCCCGGCACAAAGGCGTGAACTCGTCGATGCCGCCCACGACCCAGCCGCCGCCGTGAAAGTACACCAGCAGCGCTTGCGGGTTTTCTTGCGGCACGAACAGACGCGCACGAAGCAGGCCGCCATCGACAGGGATGTCGAGCGCAATACTCGCACGCACCTCCGCGCCCGCAGAGAGCAGCGACGTGATGCGGGAGAACGCGGCGCGCGCCTCTTCGGGCGACATCAGATGACGCGGCTTCGATGCCGATGCTGCGGCAGCTTCGACGAACGCGCGGGTTTCGGCGTCAAGGCTCATGCCGACAAACCCGCGAGCACGTGCTCCACGCCGCCGAACAGATTCCAGCCCATCGTCGCGGTCGCGCCTGCATCCACGACGATGTTCGCGCCGGTGATCGCGGAGGCCGCATCCGAGAGCAGAAAAGCAATCGGCCCAGCCAGTTCGGCGGGTTTGATAACGCGTCCCAGTGCGGTCTGCTGCGCCATGACAGCGGGATCGCGTTCGCCGCGCGCATAGCTGGCTTCGATCACCGGCGTGCAGACCGGGCCCGGCGAAACCGCGTTCACACGCACGCCTTGCCGCCCGAAGTAGACGGCAAGCGATCCCGCTAGATTGATCATCGCGGCTTTCGACGGACCGTAGACGAGGTGCGGTGTCGGCATCATGCCGGCCAGCGAAGACAGCATCACGATGCTGCCGTGTCCGCGCGCGGCCATGCGCAGCCCGATCGAGCGGCACACCGCATATGCACCGCGCGCGTTGATGTCCATGATGCGATCCCAGACCGGCAGGTCGGCCTGCTGCGGACCTTGTGCGGGCGGGATCACACCGGCTGCGAACACCAGACCGTCGATGGGGCCGCAATCGCGCTCGATAGCCGCGATGCACGAGTCGATTACGTCGATCTCGCTGACGTCGAGCGGATACGCGCGCCCGGCCACCTCAGTAGCGACACGCTCGGCGGCGGCCAGATCCCGGTCGACGACGATCGGGTTCCAGTGCGAGGCGAGCGCGGCGCAGCAAGCCGCGCCAATGCCGCCTGCGCCGCCGACCACGACCACGTTTTTACGTGATGCCATTGTTGTCTCCGTTAGATGTTGTTTTGAAGGTATTGCGTCGTATCCGGCGCTTCAGTTCAAGCCGATCTCCGTTCGGACCGCGAACACGGGATCGAGCCGATCGCGACGGCCAAGCGTCCATGCCGGGTTGAGCGCGTTGTCGTTGGCATCAACGGCCTCCGACTGAATCGCGTCGAAAACGGTGCGTCGCTGGGCGATCCGCCACTCGTCGCTGCGCTTTTCGAAGCGGTCGACATAGCGGCCGAATACTTCGACGCGGCTGTTGCCTGCGCTGTCGCCGAGGCGGGCGGCCAGCATCGCGCGGTGCGCGTCGGCCTGCGGCGCGAGTTCCAGACGCGCGACGAAATATGTCTCGACTGCCGCGACGCTGGCGGACGCGAACTCGATGAGGCAATTGCCCAGAAAGTGCGTGGATTTCAGCAGGCTCGGCGCATCGTGCCGTTCTCTCACCCACGCAATGAAATCGTCTCGTGTGCCTTTGAAATCGGCGTGATCGTCGTGGCCATCCTCGAAGAACGCGGCGCGCACGAGCGCCCAGTCGCGGCGGTCGACACCTCGTGCGTAACGCAACAACGCGTCGCGAATCAGGTCCTTGTCGATCAGAAGTTGCAGGGCGGCAGACACGGTGTGGTTCTCCTCTCGTTTGACGGCGTCAACGATGCAGAGCCGCCCAGGGGCGTGTCAACGCGCCTCGCGCGCCTATGCCGTACTTTGAAATCGCCCATGGTCGCTTGCGAGCCGCCGTCAGGCCGATTTCAATGTACGGCAAGGCATCGCCATCGCCGTTGATGCGCATGACCGCGCCGTCATTCAATAAGTCCCTGCAAAGAGCAAATCCGAACAGCAAACACTTTCCAGGAGACAACTCATGAACCAACCACACATGGACGCGGACGTGCTGGACGCTGTCGTCATCGGTGCAGGTTTTGGCGGACTGTATGCGATCAAACGGCTCACCGACGCGGGCTTCAAGATCCAGGCATTCGAATCCGGCGACGGCGTCGGCGGCACCTGGTACTGGAATCGCTACCCCGGCGCGCGCGTCGACCTCGAATGCTGGGACTACTCGTATTCGTTTTCTCCCGAGCTTCAGGACGATTGGGACTGGCCCGAGCGCTATCCGACTTCTGCGGAACTGCTGCGCTACCTGAATCACGTCGCCGATCGCTTCGATCTGCGTCGGCACGTGCGCTTCAATACGCGCGTGGAATCGGCGGCATTCGATGAAACGCGCAATCTCTGGCGCGTAACGACATCGGACGGCGCGGTCACGTACGCACGCTTTTTCGTTCCCGCGACGGGTGTGCTTTCGGTGCCGAAGCCGCCCGAAATTCCCGGCATCGACAGCTTCGCCGGGGAAAGCCATCACACCGGCCGCTGGCCGCATCACGAGCTGGACTTCAGCAACAAGCGGGTGGGGGTGATCGGCACGGGGTCGTCGGGCATTCAGGTGATTCAGGCGCTGGCGGGCAAGTGCAAGCACCTCACGGTGTTCCAGCGCACCGCGGTCTACGTGGTGCCCGCGAAGAATCACCCGCTCACGCCGGAGATGCGCGCTCGCGTGCGCGCAACGTATCCCGAACGACGGGCGATCAGCCGCCTCACGCGCTTTGGCGTCGCGGTGGCGTTTCCGGTGGAGTCCGCGCTCGACGCGACGCCTGAGGAGCGCCTGAAGAAATACGAGAACGCGTGGGAAAACAGTCAGTTGCTGGGCTTTCGCATGTGCTACGGCGACATCCTCTCGAACGAGGCATCGAACGAAACCGTGGCCGAGTTCATTCGCGACAAGATCCGCGCAACGGTGAAAGACCCGGCGACCGCCGAAAAACTGCTGCCGCGCGGCTTCCCCTTCGGCACCAAGCGGCCTTGCCTGGGCGACACCTACTACAGCGTCTACAACCGTGACGACGTCACGCTCGTCGATCTTAAGGCCACGCCAATCGAATATGTCGAGCCGCAAGGCGTGGTCACCAGCGAGGGCCTGCACGAACTGGACGTGCTGATCTACGCAACCGGCTATGACGCGCTGACCGGCGCGCTCACGCATATCGACGTGCGCGGCGTCAACGGCCGCGCGCTGACCGGCAAATGGGCGAGCGGTGCAAAGACGTATCTGGGCCTGATGACGAGCGGCTTCCCGAACCTGTTCACGGTCACCGGGCCGGGCAGTCCCGGGCCGCTGGCCAATATGTCGATGAGCATCGAGCAGCACGTCGATTGGATCACGCGATGCATGGTCGATCTGCGCGATGCGGGCGTCGAGCGCATCGATGCGCAGCCGCAGGCCGAAGAAGACTGGATGCAGCACGTCCAGGACGTGGTGGCGAAGACGCTCTATCTGAAGGCGAATTCGTGGTACGTCGGCGCCAATGTGCCGGGCAAGCCGCAGGTGTTCCTGCCGTATCTGGGCGGACATGGCGCCTATCGCAAGAAGTGCGACGACGTCGCTGCCGCCGGCTATCCGGGCTTCGTATTGACGCAAGCCGACGCGCCGATCGGCACCGCACAACAGGAGGCCGCATGAGCGCGAACCATGGACGTCTTGCGGGCAAGGTTGCCTTCATCACGGGCGCGGGAGCCGGGATCGGGCGCGCGGCGGCAGAACTGTTCGCCAGCGAAGGGGCGAAGGTCGTGGTGGCCGAGTTCGATGCGCAAAGCGGGCAGGCGAGCGTCGACGCCATTCGCGCCGCAGGCGGCACGGCGACCTTCGTACGAACCGACGTCACGAGCGAGGACAGTGTGCGTGACGCCATCGCGGCGGCGCTTGAATTCGGCGGCCGTATCGACGTGCTGTACAACAACGCGGGCGGCTCGACCGCGGTCGATGCGCAGGTGACGGACTGCCCGCCTGACGAATTCTGGCGGGCGATCAAGCTCGACCTGTTTGGCACGTGGATCACCTGCAAGTATGGAATCGCCGCAATGATGAAAAGCGGCGGCGGGTCGGTGATCAACAGCAGCTCGGTGTTCGCGCTGGTCGGCACGCGCGGCAAGGACGCCTACACGGCCGCGAAGGGCGGCATCTCGGCGATCACGCGCTCGATGGCGGTCGAATACGCGCCGCATCGCATACGTGTGAACGCGGTTGCGCCCGCCGTGACGGTGACGGCGCGCGTGGCGGGACTGCTGGCATCGCAGCCCGACGTCATCAACAAGACCGGCGAGCGCCAGTTGCTGGGCCTGATCGACCCGAAGGAAGTGGCGCACACGGCGCTCTATCTGGCCTGCGACGAATCGAAAACCACGACGGGACAGATCTTCCCGATCGATGGAGGATTCTCGATCTCGTAACGGTGAGCGGCCGTCCAGCCAGGCCTTGCGTGCTGGACGGTCGACTACGGTTTGCACCCTCCGCGCGCACGGCCACGCGATTTCAAAGTACGGAACACATGCGCGTAAACCCTTGCTCCGTCGTGGCCGTGCTTTTAATGTCGGGCTGTTCTCCAGTCAGATTGTCATTCCGATGTATTCCGCAGTCGCAGTGTTCTCCCTCCACGCCGATCCGCTCGCCCGCCAACGCGCTTCCTCGTCTTTGCCCGCAGTCCCTGCATCATGAAATTCACGCTTGCCCGCGTGCGCGGGATCACGCTCAGGCACTGGCGCAGCGATCTGCTGCCGTGGGCGATCGCGTTGGCCGTGGCGATCGATTATTTCGACAACACGATTTTCTCGTTTTTCACGAGCTATATCGCAGGCGGCATCAACGCCTCACCCGACGAACTGGTCTGGTCGTCGACCGCCTATGCGACCACGTCTGTGCTTGGCATCGTGCAGCAGCAATGGCTGATCGAGCGTCTTGGCTTCCGGCGTTACCTGAGCGGCTGTCTGTTGATGTTCGCGCTGGGCTCGCTGGCGGCGTCGCTGAGCGAATCGTCGCTGGAACTCGCCATGGCGCGCGGATTTCAGGGCTATTTCATCGGCCCGATGCTGGGCACCTGCCGCATCTTGCTGCAAACCGGCTTCACGCCGCAGCAGCGCGCTCCGGCCACGCGTCTGTTCCTGACCCTGATCCTGCTCGCCAGCGCGCTTGCGCCGCTGGCGGGCGGCTATCTGGTTGGCTACTTCGACTGGCGAGCGCTGTTCACGTGCTCGACCGTGGGCGGTGTCGTGCTTGCGGCGTTTGCGTTTCTGGTGGTGCCGCACATTGGCAGACGCCGTCGCGCCGAGCAGCGTAGCGCGACGCATTTGTGGCCGTATCTGCTGTTTGCAGTGGCATTGGGCGGGCTGCAGATCGTCGCGCAACAGGTGCGTTTCGAATTGTTCAGCACCACGCCGATGTTGCCGCTGCTGACGGTGACTGGGCTGGCGGCCATCGGCTGGTTCGCCTGGCATCAGTGGCACGATCCTCATCCGCTCGTGCGTCTGAATGCGCTACGCGAAGGGCCCTACCGGCTTGGCATCGTGCTTTACGCGTTCTACTACTTCATCAGCAACGCGATGGGCTATCTGGTTTCGCGGCTGCTGCAAAGCGGCCTTGGCTATCCCGTGGAGAACGCAGGTCGTATCGTTGGCTTCACCTCGCTTGCGGCCATTCCGGTGGCGTTTGCCTACTTCCGGTATTCGCAACGGATCCGGCGCAAATGGCTGATCGTGCCGGGCTTCGCGATGGCGGCCTGTGTGGGCCTGTGGGTGCTCAATCTGCCACCCGACGTCAGCACCGGCTGGCTGTTGCCGCCGCTCGTGCTGCGCGGCTGCCTGCTGATGTTTATCGCGTTGCCGACCGCCGGCGCGGCATTCCAGATTTTCTCGAACGATGAATTCACCCACGGCTACCGCTTCAAGAATATCGTCAAGCAACTGGCTTATTCGCTGTCGACGGCGACTGTCATAATCCTTGAGCAGCATCGTACGGCCGTGCATCAAACGCGCCTTGTAGAATTCGCCAGTCCGTATAACCCCGTGTTCCAGAACTCACTTGATACGATGACGCATGCGTTCGAGGCGCAAGGACTGGGGGCAGGCGAGGCGCGTGGTCTCTCGCTCGGCCAGTTGGCGACCATGGTGGCGCACCAGGCCAGTTTTCTGAGCGTACTGGACGGCTTCGAGATGATCGTGGGGCTTGCGCTGATAGGTGGCGTCGTCGCTCTGATGCAACGACAGATCCGCTAACTGGCGGTCACGGGTGAATTAAAGCTGATTTAAAGGCACGATTTAAGGGCAGAGTGTTCAGATGGATAGGTTGCATTGCATGCGCGTATTTGCGCGCGTTGCTGAGGAGGGCAGTTTTACGCTTGCCGCCCAGCACTTCGATACCACGACCGCTGCCGTGTCGCGCGCCGTTGCCAGTCTGGAAGCGCAACTCCAGGCGCGTCTGCTCAATCGCAATACCCGGCGCGTTGCGCTGACCGAAGCGGGCGAACGCTATCTGCGGCGGTGCGAGCAGATTCTTGCTTACATCGATCAGGCCGAAGCCGAAGCCGCCAATGCACAGGCCTTGCCTTCCGGCAGACTGCGCGTGCATGCCACAACGGGTTTCGGTCAGACCTATGTCGTGCCCGCTGTGGTGGAGTATCAACGGCGCCACCGAGCGGTATCGGTGGAACTGACGTTGTCCCAGCACGTGCCCGATATTCTCGACGAAGGATACGACGTCACGGTTCAATTGAGCGACCGGGATTTACCCGATTCAGGACTGATTTCACACGCGCTGGGGGCACTGCATAGCGTGCTGTGCGCAGCGCCTGCCTATCTGAACCAGCGCGGCACGCCTTGCAGTGTCGCGGAACTCGCCGGGCATGAGTGTCTGCAACTGTTTACACCGGTGTTTCCGCGCGATAAATGGCGGCTCGATGGCCCGCGTGGCGTCGAGACTTTCGATCTGCCGCCGCCAACCTTTCAGGTCAACGTCGCCGAAGCCCTGGCCGGTGCGTTGCGCGCCGGCGTAGGCATTGGCGCGCTGCCTATGTCGACGGCGGTGCCGCCGCTGCGCAACGGCTCGCTGCTGCGGGTGCTGCCGGAATACCGTCTACAGGAATTGACCGTCTACGCAATGTACGCTTCGCGGCAGTTTCTGGACGCGAAGATCCGCACCTTTGTCGAGCACTTGAAAGCGTCGATTCCGCTGGCGCTGGCCGCAGACGAAGCGGCGCTCAATCTGCCCGGACATTGCACGAACAGCGTGTGATGCGATACGGCCGCCCCTGCCTGAGCGGCCGATTTTTCTCCCTTCCTCTTGCGCACAGATAACGGTTCCCCGAAGTACGGAACGTTTCGAGTCGCCTCGTTGACCCTCGCCTGACCGGTTGCTCTAATCGACGCAAACGGGGCGCACCAGCGTCTTTCGAATGACCAACAGGTCAAACGATCAATTAATTAATAAGAAATCCTATTCAATTAACGCGTATTAAAAGGCCGCTAATCAAGGCCTTTCTGATCGATTCATGAGGAGGGTCGTCACCGCACTGAAACGGCTGTGCTCCCGTATCACGGGTTTGGAGAAACCGTCATGGAACTGCCAGCGGAGCAAGGGTTTCCCCTCGCGCCATGACGTCAACGAAAAGAAAAAACGATATCTATATGAAGGAGACAACCATGAGTTCGTACGGCGCACTCAGGTCCGCATTCGCGCGGACGGCCATCATTGCGGCGATTTCATCGTTGCCGGTTAGTGTATGGGCGCAGTCCAGCGTCACGCTTTACGGCGTACTGGACGCGGGCCTGATCTACACGAACAAGTCCTACAGTCCGGTCAATGGGCAAAACGGCGGCAAGCAGTTTGCGATGGTCAGCAGCGGACTGGAGCCATCGGTATTTGGCTTGAGCGGGCAGGAGGATCTGGGCGGCGGATTCAAGGCGAAGTTCAAGCTGGAAAGCGGCATCAGTCTGGCAAACGGCGGTTTCGACAATACCAATGGCGGATTATTCGGTCGGCAGGCGTGGCTCTCTCTCGCCAGTCCATATGGCGAACTGAAGGCTGGCTTGCAGTTTTCGCCGTACATTCTCGCGCTCTATGATTCCGATCCGCGCAGTATGGGGCAGTTCGGCAGCAATATTTCCGTGTACGCCAACAATACGTTCACTGGCACCTTCGTTTCTAATGCCATCACCTATATATCGCCGAAAGTTGCGGGATTCACGGCCAGTCTCATGTATGCGCTGGGTGGCGTGGCAGGCGACTTCAAGGCCGGGCGTCAGTATTCCGGCAGCCTGAAGTTCGAAAGCGCGGGCCTGATGCTCAATGCTGCGGTCTACGATGCGAGCGCGGGACGCGACGAAGCGCTAAATAGCACGCTATTCGAAATACCGCTGATCGCGAAGACCTTTGGCGCGGCCTACACGATCTCGTCCTTCACGATCAAAGGCTCGTTCACCAACTACAAGGCGCCGATGACGACACTCGGCGATCTCGTGGGCGGCGGCAACCACGATGTCTGGAACCTGGGCTTCAGCTACTACGTGACGCCGGCGCTCAACATCAATTCGGGCGTCTGGTATCTGCGAGATCCGCATGACTCCAGCACGCATGGCTTGCTGGTTGCGCTGGGCACGCAGTATTCGCTGTCGCGTCGCACGTCGCTTTACGCCCAAGTGGGGATGACCAACAACCGGGGCCGATCCACGCTCGGTCTCGATGTGGACGGCGCGCTGCAAGGCGTGAACGGTACGACGATTGGCGGCGGAGTGGGGGTGATTCACAAGTTCTAGCAACGTTCTAACTACGTCGGCCGTTCCCGCGTTTAAAGTACGGAACGGCCGTAAAGGCTGCGTTGACACTCATGGCCTCGAAATCGCACGATGAACACAGGTCGCAACCCATAGCGCTGCGAGGCTGGTGGAGTCAATGGAGACGGAGATGGAATCGGTTCGGATGTCGTTGCGTGAGGTGGTGGAGCGTTGGCTTATGCCACGTTATGCGGTGCCGGTGAGGGTGCGCCCGTTGCATAACGTCGCGTCTGGCCGCTGTGTTCGGGTGGAAGCGCGGGGGCCATGCGGAGACATCGCCATTTGCTTCTTTCTGCACGAGGATGGCGCGTGGCGCGTCTTCCCGCCTTCGCCGAATCGCTTGACGATGCGCGCAGCCTGACTGACTTGATGGGTTGATTCAGATGTAAATTGAGAGCCGCGCCAGTTGTTCAGGCGCGGCTCGATTGCTCTAAAGCGCCTGCGTCAGATCCGGGACCGCGGTGAACAGATCGCCGACCAGGCCGTAATCGGCCACGCTGAAAATCGGCGCTTCCTCGTCCTTGTTGATGGCGACGATAACCTTCGAGTCCTTCATCCCGGCCAGATGCTGAATGGCGCCTGAGATGCCCACGGCGATATATAACTGCGGCGCGACGATCTTGCCGGTTTGACCGACCTGATAATCGTTAGGCACATAGCCCGCGTCGACGGCGGCGCGCGATGCGCCCAGCGCTGCGTTGAGCTTGTCGGCGAGCGGCTCCAGCACTTGCGTGTAGTTCTCGCCACTGCCCAGACCCCGGCCGCCCGAGACGATGATCTTCGCGCTGGTCAGTTCCGGACGGTCGAGCTTCGTGACTTCGCGGCTGATGAATGCTGCTTTGCCATTGTCGGCCGCCGCTCCGATCTTTTCGACTGCTGCACTGCCGCCAACGTCAGCGACCGGATCGAACGCCGTGGTACGCACGGTGATGACCTTGATCGGATCAAGCGACTGCACGGTCGCAATCGCATTGCCCGCGTAAATCGGGCGCTCGAAAGTATCGGCGCTGTGCACGGCGGTGATGTCGCTGATCTGCGCGACGTCGAGCTTCGCGGCGATACGTGGCGTGACGTTCTTGCCGGCCGCCGTCGAAGGCGCGAGGATGTGCGAGTAATCGCGCGCGATATTCAAAACCGTTGCTTCGATGTTTTCCGCCAGTCCGGCTTCGAGTTGAGGCGCATCGGCCAGCAGCACTTTCGAAACGCTTGCGATCTTCGCTGCTGCATCGGCAGCCGCTTGAGCGTTGTGACCCGCGACCAGCACATGAACGTCGCCGCCAATCTTTTGTGCTGCGGCAACCGTGTTCAACGTTGCGGCCTTGATCGACTGATTGTCGTGTTCTGCGATTACCAGATTCACCAGATTCGTCATTTTCTTCTCGCTCCTTTACAGCACCTTGGCTTCGGTCTTCAACTTCTCGACCAGCGTTTTCACGTCCGCGACTTTCACGCCTGCCGAGCGCTTCGGCGGTTCGGCAACCTTCAGCGTTTTCAACCGCGGAGTGACATCCACGCCCAGATCCGAAGGTTTGATCGTTTCCAGTGGCTTCTTTTTCGCCTTCATGATGTTCGGCAGCGTGACGTAGCGCGGCTCGTTCAAACGCAGATCCGTCGTCACCACGGCGGGCAGCGTCAGCGAGAGCGTTTCCGCACCGCCATCGACTTCGCGCGCAACCGTAGCCTTGCCGTCTGCAACCGTAATCTTCGAGGCGAAAGTCGCTTGCGGCAGGTTGGCCAGCGCGGCGAGCATCTGGCCGGTCTGGTTCGAATCGTCGTCGATGGCCTGTTTTCCCAGAATGATCAGCGAAGGCTGTTCCTTGTCGACCAGCGCCTTGAGCGCTTTGGCAACCGCTAGAGGCTCCACTTCGGCGATCGATTCGACGAGAATCGCGCGATCGGCGCCAATGGCGAGCGCGGTGCGCAGCGTCTCTTGAGACTGCGTGCTTCCCACCGAAATAGCGACCACTTCGCTTGCCACGCCCGCTTCCTTCAATCGCACGGCTTCTTCAACGGCGATTTCATCGAATGGATTCATCGAGAATTTCACGTTCGCGATATCTACGCCCGTACCATCCGATTTCACGCTCACCTTCACATTCGCGTCGACGACGCGCTTGACCGCGACGAATACTTTCACCTTACGTCTCCTTTTTCAATTAGCCGCGTTGACTGTATGACAGCGCATCAGCGCGGGGAAGGCCGCAGAGGGCGACGTTCCGTACTGTGGAGAGCGATACGCCGTAGGCGATGGCGCGCAATAGAGCACGCTGCAATCGAAGTACGGAACGACAGCAAATGGCGCGTTGACGCTCACATACGCCGATGATGCAATGTTCACCGAAACGAATTGGTTAGATAAAACGGATTCCTGTGTAATTTCCGGTTCAATTTTTTGAAATCTCATTCCATCGCGCATGAACCACGTTGATTTCCCGTCCGCGCAAGCCGTCGATTCGATCGATCTCGCCCGCCTGATTCGTCCGGGCGATACCGTGATGTGGGGGCAATCGCATGCGGAGCCCGTGACGCTGATGCGCGCGCTGGTTGCGCAGCGCGAGAAACTGAAGCGCATCCGCATTTTTCTCGGCATTGGTCTCGCGGATGTTCTCGCGCCGGAACATGCGGACGCATTCGACTTTCTCGCCTACTGCGGCAGCGGCGCGAACCGCAAGCTAGCCCGCGCCGGCGTGCTCGATATCCTGCCCGCCCACTATTCGCAACTGCCATCGCTGATCAGTAGTGGTGCGTTGCGCGTCGACGTGGTTATGTTGCAGGTTTCGCCGCCCGACGAACAGGGGCGCTACAGTCTTGGGCTGGCGCGTGAGTATCTGGTGGACGCCGTCAAGCACGCGCGCGTGATCATCGCGGAAGTGCATCCCGACGTGCCGTGGACCTATGGCGGCCCGACGCTGCAGGCAGCGGATATCGACCTGCTCGTCGTGTCCGATACGACGTTCGCCGACTCGCCCGCCTCGCAGCCTGGCGAGATCGAACGGGCGATAGGGCGCCACGTCGCCGGATTCGTGGAAGACGGCGCGACCTTGCAAACGGGGATCGGCGCGATTCCGGATGAGGTGCTGGCGCAACTGCACGACCGTCGCGATCTTGGCGTGCATACCGGCAGCATTGGCGACGGGTTCGCCGCTTTGTGCGAAGCTGGCGTAGTCACGAACGCGAGGAAGAGCATCGACGCGGGGATTACCGTGGGCGGCGTCATCATTGGCTCGACGCGCATACGTCGATTTGCCCACCGCAATGCCGCGCTCGAACTGCGCGGCACGAATTACACCCACAACCCCGCGGTGCTCAACCGGATCGAGCGCTTCGTGGCGATCAATTCCGCGGTGGAGGTCGACTTGACCGGACAGGTGAACGCCGAAGTGGCGGCGGGCAACTACGTCGGCGCGGTCGGCGGCGTAGGCGACTTCCTGCGCGCGGCGCAGCGCAGTGCGGGCGGTGTGCCCATCGTCGCGTTGCCGTCCACGGCGGGTGCGCACAGTCGCATCGTCGTGCGCGTGAGCGGCCCGGTCACGGTGCCGCGCAGCGATGCCTGCGTGATCGTGACGGAATCTGGCGCAGCGGATTTGCGGGGCCTGTCGCTCGCTCAACGTATTCCGCGCATGATCGCCATTGCTCATCCCGAGCATCGCGAGCGGCTTGAGCGTGAGGCGGCGAAGTCTGACTGACAAGGAAAAAATCCCATGATCCCGACCACTGGTGACGCCGCCACGGCGCTGGCCGCCATTCAGGCCAACTGGAATGAAGCTGCCGCGCGCTGGGACGCCGGCGAATTGACGGGCGTGTATGCCCGGGACGCACTGTTCTTCGGCGGCCGGCCAGGACACTCGGTGGGCGCGAGCGAGATTCACGAATATTTTGCGTCGTATGAAGGCGTGATCGCATCGGCCACGCTCAAGCTGGTCGAGCAGCAGTTCATCTGGCTTGCTCAGGACAGCTTCCTCGCCCAGGGTTATGGCGAATTTTCGTTCACGCTGGGCGACGGGGCGTTATCGCATTCGCGCCTGCGCACGACCCTGATCGTGGCGCTCCAGCATGGAGAATGGAAAATCCGTCAACATCACTTTTCGACCACGCCTGAAGCGCCGCCGATCTAACGGCTGCGCGCATGTTCCGTACCGTGATAGCGCGTCTGTTCCGGGCCAAAAAAATACGGTAACCTTGCAGTCAGGTTTCCGATGTGCAGCGCGACGTGAAGCGCGCATCCGGGCGTCGGCGAAGAACAGGACAGCGCAAAGCTGATAAAGAGACGTGCGAAAGCGAAATGTAAATCCCAGTGCAGATACCCGAGAAACGCTGTTGCGGCTTGCCGCGCGGCTGTTTGCGACACAGGGATATACGGCCACGACGATGCGCGTCATCGCGGAACAGGCGGGTATCGAGGCCGCGAGCATCTACTATCATTTTTCGTCGAAAGAAGAACTGGTCGACGTGGTGATGGAACATGGCGCGGACAGCATCGTCCAGCACATCAATGACCATTTCACCGCCTTGCCTGCCGAAGCGAATGCGTTGGATCGCTTCAAGGCGGCGCTGGTCGGCCAGATGAGCGCCTTGCTCAAGTTCGGCGACTACGCGCTGGCGCACAATCGCCTGCTGACCCAGTTGCCGGACACCGTGCGCGAGCGTCAGATCAAACGGCGCGAGCGGCACCAGCGCCTGTGGACCAAGGTTTTCGACGATCTGCGTAGCGAAGGCTTTTTGCGCGAGGATATCGATATTGCGCTGAGCCGTGTCTTCGTGCTGGGTTTTATCAATTCGGTGCAGACGTGGTTCGACCCGAAGAAAGGATCGCTGGAAAAGATCGCCGATCAATTCATGACGATGTACTTCGAAGGCGCCGCGCCCGCAACCAGGCCGCGGCGCACCCGCAAGAAGGAACTGGCCGCGTCCTGAGCGCCAGCCTGGATCCGGGCCTGTGCCCGCCGCTCGCGTAAACCCCGAATGACTTTGTTTCGTTGGTCATCGAAACTAACTATCGTTTGTTAGGTAAAATCTGACGGGTATTAAGTCGGCGCACGAGGTACAACTATCCGAATGTATCGTGCACTTCTAATCGATAAGGATTCCTTTTAAATGAACCTCGATACTCCCGATCTCGCGGCATTCGACCGCTTGACGAATGGCCGATCGACCTGCCGCGCGTATCAGAACACCGCACTCGATGCAGAGCTGATCCGCAGCATCGTCGCCATGGCGGGTCGCTCGGCCTCCTGGTGCAACGTGCAGCCGTGGCAACTGGTCATCACGGAAACCCTCGACAGCACGGAGCGGTTTCGCGAGGCGCTGATGACGCGTGTGCGCAGCCACCCGGAAAACGAATCGGATCTGCCGTTTCCTCCGCGCTATGAAGGCGTGTACGGGGAGCGTCGGCGTGGTGCCGGGATCGCGCTGTATTCGGCACTGGGCATTGGACGCAAGGACACAGAGAGCACAGCTGAGCAGGCGTTCCGCAACTTCCGCATGTTCGACGCGCCGCACGTGGCGATCGTCACGGTGCCGGCGGAGTTGGGACCGTATGCGCTCGTCGATGCGGGCGGTTTTGTTTCCTCGTTCCTGCTGGCTGCCTTTGCGCATGGCGTCGCGACCACGCCGCAGGGCGCACTGGCGCGTCACGCGCATTTCGTGCGCGAGTATTTCGACATTCCGGATACGCAGCACATGATTTGCGGCATCGCATTCGGCTACGCGGAGGTGGAGCACCCCGTCAACCAGTTCCGTACCACGCGTGCGGGCGTGGACGATCTGGCGCGATTCGCGTGAAGCTGCGCGAATCGCAGAGGATTACAGGCCGCTCGTACAATCCGCCAGATACGCTTGCAGTTGTGCGGCGGTTTGCTTGAGCGCGGGCGCGATGCGATCGCGTTCGGCCTCCAGATCGAAATCGACATCCGCCTTGCCGCAACTCATGCTCATCAGTTTGCCTTCGCGGCCCAGGCGTACCGGCAGCGAGACGCCAAACGTGCTGCGCTGGAAGCCGCCCAGCACTGCGCAGGTGCCAGTTGCTTGCAGCTCACTGAACGAGGCGCGAATGGCCTGTTCCAGCGCGGCGCCCTGCGGCCCGGCGCGGCGCTTGAATTCATCGATCAGCAATTGCCGCTCGTCTTCAGGCAGCCCCCAGAGATACGCGCGGCCAATCGACGTGGTGCTCATCGGCAGCACGGAACCGATGCCCAGACGCAGCGTTGCGACCTTGCGGCTCACGCGATAATCGACGTAAAGCATGTCGATGCCATCCTGAGCCGCGAGGGCCACCGAAACGTCCAGCCGATCCGCCAGATCCTGCAGAAGGGGCTGCGCGGATTGCAGCAGGTCGTTGGTGGCAAGATAGGCATGGCCGATGCCGAGCGCGCCGACCGACAATTCGAACTCGCGCTTGCCGGGCACGAGGCGCAGAAAGCCGACCTGGATCAGCGTGGATGTCAGGCGCGAAACCGTGGCTTTGGATAAGCCTGTGCGCCGCACGAGTTCTGCGTTGGTCAGCGGGGCGCGATTGGAGCGGAACGCGCGCAGTACTTCGAGCCCGCGTTCGACTGTCATTAGCGTAGAAGTATCGGATTCCTGATGAATGGCAGTGTTCATCACAAGGTCCTCGCATGCTGGATGTCCTGCGCCATGCGCACCAGCGCCGGGCCCAGTTCGCGCTCGCTGCGGGCACGTCCCACCAGCATCGACGGCCCCATGCAGCTGACGGCCAGGGGCGCTTCACCAGGCAAGCGCACCGGCGCGGCCACCATGGTCATGGGCTGGCCCGATTGCCCGAGCGCCACGCAAAAGCCGCCTTCGCGCACTTGCCCGATGGCCTCGCTGGGGCGGCGGCCCAGATGCCCCCACTTCTGGCTCCAGTCGCAGGCGGGCAGTTGTTCCGCGCTTCTGAGCAGATAGTCTCGCTCGATATCGGGCAGGCTGGCGAGCAGCGCCCAGCCTGCCGCCGACGAAGCCAGCCCCAGCCGCGTGCCGATCCCTGGTTGCAACGAAGCCGGGATAGCGCTGGTGCAGCAGCTATCGATCACGACCACGTCCAGCCGATTGCGGGCGCAAAGATGTACATGCACGTGGTGCTGCTCGGCGAAGCGGCGCATGCGTTGATGCGCGGCCTCGTGAATTTCAATCTCGGCGGCGGCGCGGTAACCTAGCGCCAAAGCAGATGGCCCGAGACGAAAACGCCGCCTGGTGCCGTCATAGTGCAGATAGCCCAGCGCGACCAGCGTACGGGTCAGGCGCGTGACCGTGGAAGGGGGAATGCCCGCGCGTTCGGAGAGTTCGCCGTTGGACAGCCAGCGATCGTTGGGCGTGAAGGCGCACAGCAAGGCGAGGGCGCGGGCGAAGGGCATGACGATGGGACCTGGCTTCGCACCGCGTGTCGCGCGATCGAGGCGCGGGGCCGTCAACAGCGCGGCATCGACGTGGGTGGAATCGGAACAATACATGGCGTGTCTCTATGCAACACTGCGTGAAACCCGACGAATTACGATCACCAAACTAACGATCATTAGAATAAATGCCCAGACCAATGTCGATTGGGGTTAACGCAATCGTGCCTGGATGCCGGCGGCAATGTGCTGGAACCCGCCTGCCGCCGGCTTTGTGCGTATGCGCGTTATTGCGCCTCGCGAATCATGTTGCGGGCAATCACGATCTGCTGGATCTGCGTCGTGCCCTCGTAGATGCGGAACAGGCGCACATCGCGGTAAAAGCGTTCGATGCCGTATTCGGACATATAACCCGCGCCGCCGAAGATCTGCACCGCGCGGTCGGCCACGCGGCCGCACATTTCCGATGCGAACAGCTTGGCGCAGGACGCTTCGGTGCTTACGGGCAGCTTGGCGTCGCGGCGGCGCGCGGCGTCCAGCACCATGCTGCGGGCTGCGTAGATTTCGGCCTTGCTGTCGGCCAGCATGGCCTGAACGAGCTGGAAATCGGCGATAGGCGCGCCGAACTGCTTGCGCTCCATCGCATACGACAGCGCCATGGCCAGCATGCGTTCGGCCACCGCCACGCAGACCGCGGCGATATGGATGCGGCCCTTGTCCAGCACCTTCATCGCGGTCTTGAAGCCCTGGCCTTCCTTGCCGCCGATCAGATTCGCTGCGGGCACGCGCACATTGTCGAAGATCACATCGCAGGTATGCGCGCCTTTCTGGCCCATCTTCCGGTCGAGCTTGCCAAAGCTGATGCCGGGCGTTTTCGCATCGACGATAAAGGCCGAAATGCCGCCCGAACCCTTGTCGTCGGGATTGGTGCGCGCCATCAGCGTGAAGATGCCGGCATGCGGCGCATTGGTGATGAAGCGCTTGGTGCCGTTCACCACATAGTGGTCGCCGTCCTTGATGGCGGTGGTGCGCAGCGACGCCGCATCGGAGCCCGATTCGGGTTCGGTCAGCGCGAACGAGGCGATCAGTTCGCCCGTGGCGAGGCGCGGCAGATACTTTTCCTGCTGCTCGGGCGTGCCGTCGAACAGAATGCCCTGTGAGCCTATGCCCACCGTCGTGCCCAGCAGCGAGCGGAACACGGGCGACGCGCGGCATAGTTCGAACACGGCCAGCACTTCTTCTTCCATGGTCAGTTCGAGGCCGCCGAAGCGCTCGGGAATCGTCAGGCCGAACAGGCCCATGTTTTTCATATCGGTGACGATGTCCTCGGGGATGTCGTCGGTTTCGGCGACGCGCTCCTCGTTGGGAATCAGCCGCTCGCGCACGAAGCGGGCGATGGTGTCGAGCAATCCGTTGAGCGTTTCCTGGTCGCGAATCATGTCGGCGTGTCATTCATTGGGTGAGGATGGCCCATGCTGCGTCAGCCACCCGCGCGAGGCAACGGGTTTGCGCAGGCTGTTCCGGAAAATGGAATTTCTCTGAATCACGCGGCATGCGGGTTGACTCGCGTCCCATGGCGCTGGCGGATCGCCGCAGCGAAACCCGCGCCAGGAATCAACCGGCAGCCGATGCCAAGGTACGGAACAGACCGTGCAAAGCCGTTGACCGGGAATGGCGCCGGTTTCATCGTGTGGTCTGGTTATCACAGCCGTCATGCACGCCATGTCACTCAATCCCGCTCAACTGCTGGCACGCCGCTTTCCTGTTATCGAACACGCGTTTTCCCAGCGCGAAACCCAGCTTTATGCACTTGGACTCGGTTTGGGCGCGGACCCGCTCGACGCGGGGCAATTGCGCTATGTCTACGAAGGAAAAGACGGCCAGTCGCTGCGCGCCATGCCGACCATGGCGAACGTGCTGGCCTATCCCGGCTTCTGGGCCCGCGAGCCGGACACCGGCATCACCTGGCAAAAGCTCCTGCACGCCGAGCAGGAAATCCGCATTCATGCACCGCTGCCCGCCAGCGGGCGAGTGAAGGGCGCAACCCGTATCACCGGCCTGTGGGACAAAGGCGCGGGCAAGGGCGCGTTCCTGCAGCAAACACGCGACATCACGGATGCTGCAACAGGCGAGTTGCTGGCAAGCGTCGTGCAATTGAGCCTGCTGCGCGGCGACGGCGGTTTCGGCGAAGGCGGCACGGACGGCGCGCCGCCCGCAGCGCACGCCATGCCCGAAGGCGAACCGGACCACCTATGGGATCTGGCCACGCCTGCGCAACTCGCCTTGATCTACCGGCTAAGCGGCGACCTCAATCCTTTGCACGCGGATCCGGCTGTTGCCACCGCTGCGGGCTTCGAGCGGCCGATCCTGCACGGCATGGCGCTCATGGGCGTGGCCGCGCATGCTGTGCTGCGCACGGTGCTGAATTACGACGATGCGCGCTTCGCGGGCATGCGCGTGCGCTTTACCGCGCCCGCCTGGCCGGGCGACACCTTGCGCTGCGAGATGTGGCTGCGCGGCAGCACAGTGTCGCTGCGCGTGACGGCGGTGGAGCGCGGCGTGGTCGTCCTGAACAATGCACGGGTCGATCTGGCCTGACAATCAAATACCAGGAAATACTAAGGAGTCAAAAATGGATCTGGGTCTGACCGGCAAGGTTGCTATCGTGACAGGTTCGGCGCGCGGACTGGGCGCGGCGACTGCGCGCCGTCTCGCACAGGAGGGCGCAAAGGTCGTCATCACCGATATCAATGCGGAACTCGCGAATGCGACCGCCAAAGCGCTGCAAGAAGAAGGCCTTGCCGCGCACTGCATCGTGGGCGACATCACCAAAGCCGCGGACGTCCAGCGCCTCGTCGATGAAACCGTCGCGCACTTTGGCGGCGTGCATATCCTCGTCAACAACGCGGGCGCGCCGCGCGACAAGTACCTCGTCAAGATGAGCGAGGACGACTGGGATTTCGTCATGAACGTGATGCTCAAGGGCGCATTTCTGGCTGCCAAAGCCGTCATGCCGCATTTCATCGATCAGGGCTGGGGCCGCCTCATCAACATCAGCTCGCGCGCGCATCTGGGCAATCCCACGCAAGCCAATTATTCGGCGGCGAAGGCGGGTTTGATCGGCATGGCAAAGGCGCTGTCGCTGGAGGAAGGCCGCTACGGCATCACCGCGAACTGCGTAGCGCCCGGCTTCATGGAAACGGAAATGGTCCAGGCGCTGCCGACCTACGAAACCATCAAGGAGCGCGCCGTGGCGGCGCAGCCGATCAAGCGCGTGGGCCGTCCCGACGATATCGCCGATGCCGTCGCCTTCCTCGCCAGCGAGCGCGCGGGCTTTATCAGCGGCGAAGTGCTGCATGTGACGGGTGGGCGCTACGGCTGATCGCGCATTGGCCGCAAGAGCGGCAACATCGACGAAAGTATTCGAGCTATTCAGGAGGCAATGAAAATGAAACGAGCAGCCATCGTCTCGCCGCTGCGCACGCCGGTGGGCGCATTCGGCGGAGCATTGAAGGGCGTTCCCGTCGAAGCGCTGGGCGCAACCGTGGCGCGCGCGATCGTGGAGCGCACGGGCATCGACGCGGCGCGCATCGACGACGTGGTGTTCGCCCAGAGCTATGCGAGCGGCGAAACACCGTGCACGGGCCGCTGGGTCGCGCTGCAGGCGGGCTTTCCGATCGAGGTGGCAGGCATGCAGCTCGACCGCCGTTGCGGCGGCGGCGTGCAGGCGCTCGCCACCGCGGCGATGATGGTGCAGACCGGCGCGGCCGATGTGGTGATGGCCGGCGGCGTGGAAAGCATGAGCAACGTCGAGTACTACACGACCGATATGCGCTGGGGCAAGCGCGCGGGATCGGTGAAGTTTCATGACCGTCTGGACCGGGGCCGCGAGCGTTCGCAGCCCGAGGAGCGCTTTGGCCGTATCAGCGGCATGATCGAAACCGCCGAGACGCTGGCGCGCGAATATGGCATCTCGCGCGAGGCGTCCGACCGTTTCGCGGTACGCAGCCATCAACGCGCCGCAGCGGCGCAGGCGGCGGGCAAGCTGGATGCCGAGATCGTTGGCGTGTCGGTGCCGCAGCGCAAGGGCGACGCGATTCTGGTGAGCAAGGACGAAGGCGTGCGCGGCGAAACCACGGTCGAGAGCCTGGCGAAGCTCAAGCCGGTGATGAAGGAAGGCGTGGTGACGGCGGGCAACGCCTGCCAGCAGAACGACGCGGCCGCCGCCTGCCTGATCGTGGCGGAAGACAAGCTCGAAGAACTGGGCCTCACGCCGATGGGCTGGCTGGTCGGTTGGGCCGCGGCGGGCTGCGATCCGGCGCGCATGGGCATCGGCCCGGTGCCTGCGGTGCAGAAAGTGCTGGCGCGCACGGGTTTGACGTTCGACCAGATGGACCTGATCGAACTGAACGAGGCCTTCGCCTGCCAGGCGCTGGCGTGCGTGTCGGGTTGGGGGAGTTCGATGGAGGCGCTGGAAGATCGCCTGAACGTCAACGGCTCGGGCATTTCGCTGGGCCATCCGGTCGGCGCCACGGGCGTGCGCATCATGACCACGCTGCTGCACGAAATGCAGCGCCGCAAGGCTCGCTACGGGCTGGAGACGATGTGCATCGGCGGCGGTCAGGGCATCGCCATGATCGTCGAGCGCGCCTGATGAGCAAAAACCAGATCGATCAAGAGCAGAGACAGATCATGAATCACCCCGAATCGAGCCATACCGAATCGAGCCATACCGAATCGAGCCATACCTGGCAGCCGGGCGAGCGCGAATTGCAGAACGCCGGCATCGTGAAGCTGATGCAGGCGCTGGACACGCCTACATACGAAGCGCTGCTGCGCGTGTCGATCGACGACCCCGAACGCTACTGGAACACCGTGATGCGCGAATGCGCCATCGCCTGGGACGAAGCGCCCCAAGGTTACGTGGATCTGTCGCGCGGCCCGCAGTTTCCCAGCTGGTTTCCCGGCGGCAAGCTCAACTGGGTGAACACGATCTACGCCTGGGCGCATCACCCGGCGACGGCGCAGCAGAACGCCGTGGTGGCCGAGCGCGAGGACGGCAGCGTCAGCGCGCTGACCTATGCCGAGCTGGAAACGCGCGTGCGCGACTTCGCGGCGGGTCTTGCCCAGCGTGGCCTCAAGCAGGGCGACCGGATCGGCCTGTTGATGGAAAACGGCATCGAGGCGACCATTTCGCTGCTGGCCATCGTGCATCTGGGCGCGCTGGTCGTGCCGCTGTTCAGCGGCTTTGGCGTCGATGCGATCGTGGCGCGGCTCTCTGCCGCCGAGGCGCGCATGGTGATCGCGTCGACAGGCTTTTCGCGCCGCACCAAACGCGTCAATGTCGAAGGCGCACTGCGCGACGCCTGGCGACAACTGCCGCTCGTCGAACACGTGATCTGGAAGCGCGCCGAAGGCGAAACCGCCCAGGACGCGCGCGATCTGGACTGGCAGGACATCGCTGCCGCTGCGCGCGGTCAAGGCACGCCTGCGGTTTCGGTAACGCCCGATACGCCGTTCATGGTGATCTACACCTCGGGCACCACGGGCAAGCCCAAGGGCGTGGTGCATACGCACGGCAGCTTCCCGATCAAGATCGCGCACGATTCACTGATCCATTTCGACGTGCATCCCGGCGACGTCTTTTGCTGGCCCGCCGACATGGGCTGGATCGCGGGCACGCTGGTGCTGGGCTGCGCGCTGCTGCGCGGCGCAACGCTGGTGTGCTACGACGGCGCGCCCGACTATCCCGACTGGTCGCGCATGTCGCGTATCGTCGAGCGCCACAAGGTCACGCATTTCGGCTCCGCGCCCACGCTCATTCGCGGCATGGCGAGCCACGAGGCCGTGGCGCTTCAGGGCGACCGTTCGACGGTGCGCCTGCTCATCACGGCGGGCGAAGGCATCGCGCCGGAGCACTTCAACTGGTTCCTGGAGCGCTTCGGCGACGGCAGCGCGCCCGTCATCAACTACACGGGCGGCACCGAAGCCTCGGGCGCGCTGCTGGCGAGCGTGCCGATCCGCCCGATCCCGCCCAGCGGCTTCAATACCGTCTCGCCTGGAGTGGCGGCGGACGTGGTCGATCCCGCAGGCAACAGCGTGAGCGGCGAAGTGGGCGAACTGGCGATCCGCGCGCCGTTCGTCGGCATGACGCATTCGTTCTGGCGCGACGACGAACGCTATCTGGAAACCTACTGGCAGACCATTCCCGGCATCTGGGTGCATGGCGACCTGGCGCTGCGCACGCCCGAGGGCAACTACTTCATGATGGGCCGCTCCGACGACACGCTTAAGGTCGCGGGCAAGCGTCTGGGTCCCGCCGAAGTCGAGGAAGTGGTGCTGGAACTGGCCGATGTCGCCGAAGCCGCCGCCATCGGCGTGGCCGACGCGGAGAAGGGGCAGAAGCTGGTGGTCTTCGTGGTGCCAAAGCCCGGTGCGGCAAGCGCACACGCGGATCTCGAAGCCGCTGTGTCCGGTCACGTCGATAAACGTCTGGGCCGCCCGTTCCGGCCCGGCCGCGTGCACGTGGTCGAGCAGTTGCCGAAGACGCGCAGCTCCAAGATCATGCGCCGCGTGATCCGCAGCGTGTATTGCGGACTGCCACCGGGCGATCTGTCATCGCTCGACAACCCGGCTGCGCTCGATGAAGTGCGCGCGGTGGCGGCAAACGCTGCGCCTTCGGCCTGATGCATCCCACGCCATGAACGCCAGCCGGGCGCTTGCCCAGACTGCTCAGCCGCAGACCGCGCAGCCCGATGCACCAGCGCCACGGCCAACCGTTGCGTTGCGTGCCGGGCCAGGGGCGAAAGTCGTCGCGCCGCTGGTGCGCGCGCTGTCGATGATCGCCGCGTTCACGCCCCAGGAGCGCTGGCTGGGCAACGGCCAGCTCGCACAGCGCACGGGTTTGCCGCCTTCGACGGTGTCGCGGATCGCGCACTCGCTGGTCTGCCTCGGCTATCTGCTGTACGACGGCTCGCGCCGCAAGTACCGGCTTTCGCCAGCCGTGCTGGGTCTGGGCTACGCGGCGATCGCCCACTCGGCGATCCAGGGCCTGGCCGGCGAGCGCATGGCGGCCTTCGCGCGCGAGCACCGGCTGCACGTTTGCCTGGCGATGCGCGACCGGCTCGATCTCGTCGTGCTCGAATGCCGGCGCAGTCTCGAATCGCCCGTCATGCTGCCGCTGCATGTGGGCATGCGGGTGGGCATCGCGCTGTCGCCGATGGGCTGGTCGCTACTCGCGGCGCTGCCCGAACTTGAGCGCAGCTATCTGCTCGACAACGTCGAGCGGCGCATTCCGCGCGACTGGACCCGGCTGCGCCGACGCGTGCTGGAGGGCATGGCGCAGGTTGGCGAGAAGGGGTATTGCACGGCCATCGGCGAATGGGAGCCGGAGCTGGGCGTGCTGGCCGCCTCGGTGCCGCTCGAAGGCAACGCGCCCTTCGTGCTGACCTGCATCGGCGCGAGTCACCTCATGACGCGTGCGCGCGTGGAGCGCGAACTGGGGCCGCGCCTGCTGGCGATGGCTCATGAACTGCAAGCGGAATTCAACGTGATCGGGCAGTGACCGCGAGGCAATGATTGCGCGGTCGGATCGACACTTATGCGAGACAAACAATGAAAGTGCTTGATGGCATCAAGGTCCTCGATTTTGGTCGCTTTATCGCCGGGCCGTTCTGCTCGGCGCTGCTGGCGGACTATGGCGCCGAGGTGATCCGCATCGACCGCGTGGGCGGCGGCGAGGACCGCTTTATCGTGCCGGTCACGGAACAGGGCGAGGGCGCGCTATTCCTGCAGGTCAATCGCAACAAGCGCTCGATGACGCTGGACCTCGATAGCCCGGAAGGGCGCGACATCGTGCGACGCCTGCTGGCCGACGCCGACGTGGTGATCGCCAACATGCCGCCGCGCACGCTCAAAAGTCTGGGGCTGGATTACGAGAGCCTGTGCGCCATCAAGCCGGACATCATCCTCGTGGCTGCGAACGCGTTCGGCAACAGCGAGGCGGTGCGCGACCGGCTGGGTTTCGATGGCGTGGGCCAGGCGCTCAGCGGTGCGGTGCATATCGCGGGCACGCCGCAGCAGCCGCAAAAGGCGATGGTGCCGGTGGTGGATTTCGCCACGGCGTTTTCCTGCGCGCTCGGCACGATGCTCGCGCTCTACGAACGGCAGCGCAGCGGCAAGGGCCAGGAGGTGAGCGCGTCGCTGCTGTGCACCGGGCTCAATATGGCGAGCGGCGCGCTGATCGAGGAAGCGCTACTGGGCCTCGACCGCGCGGCCACGCTCAACCGCGCCTCCAGCTATGCGCCATCGGATATTTTCAAGGCGAAGGACGGCTGGTTCATCACCCAGGTGATCGGCGCGCCCATGTTCAAACGCTGGACGAGGCTGATGGAGCGGCCCGAACTGCTCGACGATCCGCGTTTCGCCGACGACAAACTGCGCGGCGAACACGGCGAGTATCTGAGCGAGGTGATGTCGGCGTGGTGCCGGGACCTGTCGCTCGCCGAAGCGCTCGCGCAACTGGAAAAGGCGCGCATTCCCGCCGCGCCGGTCAATTCGCCGCGCCAGGCGCTGGAAGACGAAACGATCAAGGCGGCCAACCTGATCCAGTGGATGGATTACCCCGGCGCGCCAAAGAAGGTGCCGATCTTCGCCACGCCGGTTTCGCTGTCGCGCACGCCGCCCGAGATTCATACGCGCCCGCCGCTGACCGGCGAACACACAGACGAAATCCTCGCCGGCATCGGCATCGATGCGCAGACCATTGCCGATCTGCGGCAGCGCAGCATTGTTTAACCGGGCAGCCCCACTTACGCAAAAGAACAGATGAACAGCAAAGACCTTCTGGCCCAGTACGGCCCGCGCGAAGCTATGGAGTACGACGTGGCGGTAGTGGGCGGCGGCCCCGGTGGGCTGGCCACGGCCATTCGCATCAAACAGCTGGCGGCGGAGCAAGGCAAGGACGTGTCGGTCGTCGCGCTCGAAAAGGGCTCCGAGCCCGGCGCGCATATTCTGTCCGGCGCCATCATGGATCCGCGCGCGCTGAATGAGCTTTTTCCGGACTGGAAAGCGCGCGGTGCGCCGCTGAATCAACCGGTCACCGAAGACGCCTATGTGTTTCTCGGCGAAAAAACATCGTGGCGCGTGCCGAACCTGATGCTGCCGCCGTTCGCGCACAACGAGGGCAACTACATCATCAGCCTGGGCGCGCTGACAAAATGGCTGGCGGAACAGGCGGAAGCGCTGGGCGTCGAGATTTTTCCGGGCTTTGCCGCGGCGGAAGTGCTCTATCACGACGATGGCTCCGTCAAAGGCGTGGCCACGGGCAATATGGGCATCGGCAAGGACGGCGAGCCGACCGATCACTTTCAGCTGGGCATGGAACTGCACGCCCGCTACACCATCTTCGCCGAGGGCGCGCGCGGGCATCTGGGCAAGGAGTTGATTGCACGCTACAAGCTCGACGAAGGGCGCGATCCGCAGAGCTTCGGAATCGGCATCAAGGAGTTGTGGGAAATCGATCCCGCGCGTCATCAGCCGGGTTTCGTGATGCACACCGCCGGCTGGCCGATGGACAGCAAAACCTATGGCGGGGCATTCCTTTATCACCTGGACGGCAACAGGATCGCCGTGGGTTTCGTCACGGGCCTCGGCTACAGCAATCCGTGGCTCAGTCCGTTCGAGGAATTTCAGCGCTGGAAGACGCATCCCACGATCCGCCGCTTCTTCGAGAACGACAAGGGCGAAGTGACCGCGCGGCGTCTCTCGTACGGCGCGCGCGCCATTAACGCCAGCGGCATGAGCGCGTTGCCCCGCTTCGTGTTTCCGGGCGGCGCGCTGGTAGGCTGCGACGCGGGCTTTCTCAACGTGAGCCGCATCAAGGGCAGCCACGCCGCGATCAAGACCGGCATGCTGGCGGCCGAGGCGGCGTATGCCGCCGTCACGGCAGGACGCGGGCATGACGAACTCACGGCCTACACGGAAGCCTTCGAGTCAAGCTGGCTGCATACCGAACTGAAAAAGGACCGCAACTTCAAGAACTGGTTCCGATACGGCCTGACAGTGGGTACCGTCATGAACGGTTTCGAGCAACTGGTGCTGCGTGGGCGTATGCCGTGGACGCTGCGCCGCCACAAGGCGGACCACGCCTACCTGAAACCCGCCAGCGAGTGCGAACGCATCGCCTATCCCAAGCCGGACGGCAAGCTGACTTTCGATCGTCTCTCCAGCGTATTCATCAGCAATACGAATCATGAGGAGAATCAGCCCGCGCATCTGACGCTCAAGAATGCCAGCGTGCCGACGAGTCTCAATCTGGCGAAGTATGGCGGCCCGGAAGCACGTTATTGCCCGGCTGGCGTGTACGAGTTCGTGGAAGACGAGGCGAACGGCGGCGAGCGGCTGCAGATCAACGCGCAGAACTGCGTGCACTGCAAGACCTGCGATATCAAGGACCCTTCGCAGAATATTGTCTGGGTGACGCCGGAAGGTGGGGGCGGTCCCAACTACTCGGGCATGTGATGCGCCTAGGAAAAATTGGCTAAAAAAACGGCGCGGGAGCGATCCCGCGCCGTTTCAGCTTCAACATTACATCGACCACATATTGGTGAGTTCCGCCGTGGGCATGGCGGGATCGAGTGCGCGCAAGGTGGTCAGCAGGCTTTCTGCGCGCGGCGCGCCTAGTACATCGGCGGTCAACTCCATGAACTTGGCGTCCTGGTCGTGTTCGGGCATGGGATTGCGGTCGGTGTTGACCGGTTCCTCCACGAACACATGTTGCGTGCGGCCATCCTTGAAGGTGACCGTTACATCGGCGACAAACCTGCCCGGATACTGCTTCTCCAGCACCGGTTCTTCGCTGATGCGGATGCCGCGCGCCATCGCGATCACGGGCGCCATATCCACGTTGCCAGCCAGATAATCGCGGTGGACGCGATAGCCGTTGCCCATGCCGAGCAACGCGAACGCGGCCTGGATCGGCAGGCTGAACTGCACGTGCTCGATATTGTGCGGCTCGTAGGCATTAGCGTTGGCCGTGCCGACCACCACGTTGAAGTGCGGCGTGATCTTCAGATGCACATCGGTGATTTCGTCGCGCTGCGAGGCGAACGGGCGCAGCGCGTCGATATAGGCATGCGTGCAGTAGCAGGCGCAATACGCCTTGAGCCAGACCGTGCCAATTTCAAACGGGCGATTCAGCGCGAAACGTCGCTCGGGCGCATCGCCCGCCGCGCGTTGCAGGTAAGTGCGGAAAAAGCCCTTGTTGCCGCTCAGGAAGGCGCGCGGCCCGGTGATGCCTGCACGTGCCATGTCCGCCGCCACCATGCCGTTGCGCGTGCCGATGCCGGCGTGGATGCGCTTGATCGAGCCGCCCGTCGAGGTGTACTCGGTGGTGCCCGAGACGTGGCTCAGTGCGATCGACAGCGCGTGCAGCGTGGTCTCGGCGTCAAAGCCGTACAGCTTGGCGGCTACAGCGGCCGCGCCGAAGTTCGAAAGCGTGCCGTGCGGGTGGAATCCGCGCTGCAGGAGATCCGGCTGGGCCAGCACGCCAAGGCGCGCGTAGACCTCGTATCCCGCGACCATCGCCGTGATGACGTCTTCGAGCGGCGAGCCCAGTTCCTCGCCAATGGCCAGCGCCGCCGGGATCACGCAACTGCCGGGATGGCTGTAGCTGGGACCATGGGCGTCGTCGTATTCGAAGCCGTGGCCGTAAGAGCCGTTGACGAATGCGGCGTCGGCCGCGCTCATCGTCAGCGCCGAAGCGCTCACGCGGCTCTTGCCCGGTCGCTGTTGCGCCCTGGCATATTTCAGCAATTGTGCGGACCACGGCATCTTCGAAATACCGATCTGCAAGGCGATCTGGTCGCGCATCAGGCGGTTCATGCCCGCAAGCGCCTGGGCGTCGAGGTCTTCGTACTTGAGTTCCTGAATGAAGCGAACCACCGCCTGCTCCAGTGGCGGGCAGTTGGCGGGCGCGGCGGCCGGGTTGTCGTGAACGGTTGCCACGAATGTCTCCTTTTTATAGCTGCGATGCAGGGTTCGGAATCAGAACAGGAACACGCCTTTGCCGCCGGCCTGGCCGTCGAACAGACGATAGGCCTCGTCGGCCTGTTCGAGCTTCCAGCGGTCGGTGAAGAGCTTGTCCACGTCCACGCCATGATCGGCGACGAAGTGGATGCAATTTTTCATGCTGACTTCGGACATCGTGTACGAGCCGATGATGGTGCGCTGCTTGCCGATCACGTCCTTCATGCCGTCGACATTGAGATTGCCGCCCACAGCCACCAGCGCGATGCGCCCCCACGCACGCGTGCAGCGCACGGCCTGCTGTTTGGGAATGTCGCCGCCCGCGCAGTCCATCGCGCAGGTGGCGCCCTGACCGCCGGTGAGCTTGAGGATCGCTTCGATCGGGTCTTCCTTGCTGCCGTCGATCACATGGGCGGCGCCGAAGTCTTTCGCGCGCTCGACGCGGTCGGCGGCAATATCGATGCCGATCACTTCCGCACCCATCGCCGACGCCAGTTGCACCGCCGAAAGTCCAACCGGCCCGAGCCCGAACACCGCGAGCGTGTCGCGTGCGGTGATGTCCAGCCGCAGCAGCGCGCCCCACGCTGTGCCCGTGCCGCACGAAATGGCCGCACCGGTGGCATACGACACTTCGTCGGGCAGTTGCACGAGCGACGTCACGGGCACCTGCATATAGTGCGCGTGGCCGCCGTGCTTGATGATGCCGTGAATATCCGCGCCGTGGCTGCACATCTGCGTCCAGCCGGTGCGGCAGTGGTCGCAGTGCTGGCAGCCTTCGTAGTGGAACACCGCGACGCGATCGCCCACCTTGAATGCGCGCGGATCGACGGCCACGCCGAGCGCCACGATCTGCCCGCAGGGCTCATGGCCGCCGATGATCGGCGTGTCCTCCGACATGCCGCGCGAGGCGAGGTCCTTGAAACCGAGCGACTTGATCACATCGGCAGGCTTGTTGCGATAGAAATGCAGATCGCTGCCGCACATGCCCGAGGCCTTCATTTCGATGATGGCGTCGAGCGGGCCGGGCGTGGGATCGTCGAAATCGAGAATCTCCAGCTTCCTGTCGCCTCTGAAAACGATGCCTTTCATGATTGTCTCCTGTGTTTTTCTTGTGACCGGTCATCAATCCAGGTTGATATAGGTGGCCTTCGGATAAAGGAAGCTTTCGACATGTTCCTTGCCACCTTTCCAGCCATAGCCGCTCATCTTCGTTCCGCCGAAGCCCACGGCCGGATCGATCACGCCGTAGCAGTTCACCCAGACCGTGCCCGAACGAATGCCCTGAGAGGCTCTGTGCGCGGTGGCAAGGTCGCGCGTCCACACGCCGCCTGCGAGGCCGTAGGGCGTATCGTTGGCGATCTGCAGCGCATCCTCCAGAGTGTCGAATGGAATCACCGAAGCCACTGGCCCGAAGATTTCCTCCTGGGCGATGGTCATGTCGTTGCGCACGTCGGCGAATACCGTCGGTTCGACGAAATAGCCGTTCGCAAGCCCGCCGCTGAGTCGCTGACCACCGTGCACCAGCTGCGCTTCCTTGCCGCCGATATCGACGTAATGCATGACGCGTTCGAGCTGGCGCTGCGAGATCAGCGGGCCGATCTGGGTGCCGGGCTCGCGGCCGTCGCCGATCTTGATGGTTTTGGCGAACGCGGCCATGCGTTGCACGAACTCGTCGTGAATGGCGCGCTGCACGAGAACGCGCGTGCCTGCCACGCAAACCTGACCGCTGTTGGTGAAGACGCCCATCGCCGCGCCGGGCACGGCCTTGTCCAGATCGGCATCGGCGAAGATGATGTCGGGCGACTTGCCGCCCAGCTCCAGTTGCAGCCGCTTGAGATTGCCCGCCGAAGCGCGCACGATCGCCTGCGCGGTGCCCACGGAACCTGTGAAGGCGAGGCGATCGACGCCCATATGGCCCGACAGCGCCTCGCCCACGTCCTTGCCATAACCGGTGACGACATTGATCACGCCGTCAGGCACGCCCGCTTCCATCATCAGTTCCGACACCCGCAGCGACGACAGCGATGCATCTTCGGCGGGCTTGAGCACTGCCGTGCAGCCAGTCGCCAGCGCCGGGCCGTAGATCCACCACAAGCCCATCAGCGGGCCATTCCACGGGATGATGCCGCCCACCACGCCCACGGGCATCAAGTGCTTGAGGGCGGTGAAGTTGGGCGCGATGGACAAGGGGCTGGCCGCCACCGTTGCCGCACCGGTCTGCGAGGCATAGAACTGCAGCAGTTGCGACAGCCATTCCTTGTAGCCGCGAGTGCGCGCGAGCGGCGCGCCCATGTCCAGCGTCTCGATCAGCGCGAGTTCGTCGAAGTTGTCGAGGATCGCGTCGTGCACGCGCAGCAGCAGCTTGCGGCGTTCGTGCGCGGTGAAACGGCTCCATGCACCTTCGAAAGCGCGACGCGCGGCGCTCACGGCGCGGTCCACATCGCCCGCATCGCCACGGGCGATACGGCAAAGCACTTCGCCCGTAGCGGGATTGATGGAGTCGATGTATTCGCCGGAGCGGGGCTCGACCCATTGGCCGCCGATCAGCAGATTTTTGTTGCCTTGTACGAATGCTGGCGTGTTCAGGTCCACGGCATGTCTCCTTGTTGTTGGATTGATTTGTGTTAGAGGGGCCGCGCTCACAGGCGGACCATGATCGATTTCGTCTGCGTGTAGGCCTCGATCGACTCCTGACCGAACTCGCGTCCCCAGCCCGATTGCTTGTAGCCGCCGAAGGCCATGGCCGGGTCGGATTCGCCGAACGTGTTGATCCACAGGCGGCCGGCCTTGAGTGCGCGCACGACCTTGTGGGCGCGGGACACGTCGCGCGTCCAGACCGCAGCCGACAGGCCATAACTTGTATCGTTGCCTTGCAGCACCGCGTCGTGCTCGTCCTTGAACGGGATGATCGAGAGCACCGGCCCGAAAATCTCCTCCTGGGCGATCCGCATGCCGTTGCGCACGTTGTCGAACACCGTCGGCTCGACGAAGTAGCCCGCGCCGCGCCACGCGTTGCCGCCCAGTCGCCGCGCCGCGCCGCCTTCCTGACCGGCGCCGATATACGACCAGACGCGCTCGCGCTGTTGCGCCGAAATCAGCGGGCCGAGCTTCGTATCCGCCGCGAACGGGTCGCCCGCTTTCCAGGTGGCGGCGAGCCGGGCCACGCGTTCGGAGACCTCGTCGTGAATGCTTTCCTGCACGAACAGGCGCGTGCCCGCCGAGCACACCTGGCCGGAGTTGCCGCAGAACGTCTTGACGGCGGCATGGACGGCCTTGTCGATATCGGCATCGGCAAACACCACGTTGGGCGCTTTGCCGCCGAGTTCCAGCGTGACCTTCTTCAGATTCGAGGTGGCGTCGCGCACGATTTGCTTGCCGATGGCGGTCGAACCGGTGAAGGCGATCTTGTCCACGCCCATGTGCTGCGCGAGCGCCGCGCCCGCCGTCGCGCCGAAGCCCGGCAGCACGTTGATGACGCCTGGCGGCAAACCGGTTTCCTCGACCAGTTCGGCAAGACGGATCGACGTCAGGCATGCCAGTTCGGCGGGCTTGAGGATCACCGTGTTGCCGCAGCACAGCGCGTTGGCGAACTTGATCGAGGCCATCAGGATCGGCACGTTCCAGGGAATGATCTGGCCGCAAACGCCGAGCGGTTCGCGCAGCGTGTAGATCAGCGTGCTGCTGTCGGACGGCACTGTGCTGCCCAGCACCTTCGAGCACCAGCCGGCGTAGTAGCGGAAGATGTCGACCGCTGCCGTCACCGCGCCCTGGGCAAACCAGAAGGGCATGCCGTTGTCGAGCGATTCGATAGCGGCCAGTTCGTCGATATGCGACTCGATGATGTCGGCGATCTTGAGCAGCGTGCGGGTGCGGGCGTGCGGTGACAGGGCGGACCAGGACGGCGCCTCGAAGGCACAGCGCGCGGCGATGACTGCTGCATCGACGTCCGCGCTATCGGCCTCGGCGACCTGGCTGAGCGGTTCCTCCGTGGCCGGGTTGATGACCCCGAAGGTCTTGCCCGACGCAGCGTCGATCCACGCCCCGTCGATCAGAAGGCGCTTGCGGCCCTGCCTGATCCAGGCGAGCGCTTTCTCGCGCGCAGAGCAAGCAGTATTGGATGATGTCGTCATGAAGCTCCCACGTGAATGGACAGAACCCTCAGGCGACAGCGACGTCGACCCGGGTGGACAGCACGGCGCTCAGCGGGTTGGTGCGGCGCAGGTCCGGATTGAAGTCGGCGGGGGTGACGCACAGGAACAGCGTGCGGCCGTCCTCGCCGCCCAGCGCACAGGCGTAGCAGTTGCGATCGCCGGTCTGGATCTCGTCGAGAATGCGTCCACCTGGCGCGACGCGCAGCACGCGCGTTTTCGTGAAATCGGCGACCCAGATCGCACCTTCGGCATCGACATTGGAGATGCCATCCGCCGCAACGCGGATTTCGCCGATCGACTTGAGCACGTCGTCGCTTTGCGGCAGCGGGCCGAAGCTTGCCCAGTCGCGTCGCGCCGATAGCGAACCGTCGGGCTGGATATCGAAAGCCGACATACGATTGCCGAACGATTCCGCCACCACCAGCGTGCAGTTGTCGATGATGGTCGGGCCGTTGGGGAAATGGAGCCCTTCGCTGACCATCGCGACCGAGCCGTCAGGGTCCACGCGCGCCAGCCTGGCAGGGCGGCGTGGCGCCAGTTTCATGACGTCGAAGCCGAGATTGCCCACCCATGCGCGGCCCTGCGCATCCACGACCATGTCGTTCGGCTCGAATTCCAGATGAGGAAACATATCGGCATGCACGGCCACGGTGCCGTCATGTTCGCGGCGCAGCAGCTTGCGATCGTGCATGGACACGGCGATCAGACGTCCATCGGGCAGCCAGCCGATGCCGGAAGGGCACTCGGGCACGTGCAGTTCGGTGCACAGGTCGCTGCCGTCCTCGCGTATCGAATAAATCCGTTCGGAGTACAGATCGCTAAACCAGAAGCGTGAGTCGTGCCAGCGTGCGCCTTCGGTATGCGTCATCCCGTCGAGCAGCAGGGTGAGTTGTCTCATATTAACTATTATTAGTTAGGTAAAAGAGCGCGGCGACGCGGGATGGAACTGCGCACCGCGTGGCCTCTGCGCCCTATGACGGCAAACGGGCCGATGGGAAATCCGGTTGCCGCTTGCCGCGCAGTGCGGCCAGACCCTCCTTGACGTCCGGTCCCAGAAAACAGAGCATTTCCATGGCGAGGGAGTTGTCGAAAACCGGTCCGGCGAGGCGCATCCAGTTGTTGAGCGACTTCTTGGTCGCGCGGATGGCGCTCTGGCTGCCCCGCGCGAGGTTGGCGGCAATCGCGAGCGATTTCGTCAGCACCTCGGCGCGAGGCGCGCAAAAGGTGACGAGGCCGATACGCTCCGCTTCCTTGCCATCGATGAAATCGGCTGTCATCAGGTAGTACTTCGACTTGGCCATGCCGCACAGCAGCGGCCAGATGATCGCAGCGTGATCGCCCGCGGAAACGCCCAGGCGCGTGTGGCCGTCGGTCAGGCGGGCTTCTTCGGCCATTACGCTCACATCGGCCAGCAGCGCCACGGCGAGGCCCGCGCCGACGGCCGTGCCGTTGATCGCGGAAATGATGGGCTTATCGCAGGCCAGCATGTTGTAGACGATGTCGGCGGCCTCTTTCATCACGCGCATGGTGGCTTCGTGGCTGTTCGACATCTCTTCGACAACGGACAGATCGCCGCCTGCCGAGAACGCGCGGTCGCCCGCGCCGGTGACGACCGCAGCCTTGACCATGGGGTCGTCGTTCAGCACGCCCCAGAGCTGGGTTAGCTCCCAGTGCATTCTATTGTTCGTAGCATTCAGGACGTCGGGCCGATTCAGCGTGACGAGCATCACGCCGTCGTGTTGCGGCTCGAACCGGATGTACTCAAATTCTTTGTATTGCATGTGAGATTCCAAAGCGGATATGAACGGATCTCACGCATTGAACCTGCGGGTATCAGCGGGCGCAATGCATGTGATTCGTGCGTTCCGTACTTTGGTAATCAACGATGCGCGCGATGCGAATAGCGCTTGAAGTCTCTTCGTTTTACCTATATTGGAAAGGCTCGTTCCTGTTCGAACTGTTCGCGCTGAGCGATGAGGAAGTCCATCAACGCGCGCATTTTCGCGGGCATCTGTAAGCGCGATGGGAGGTAGAGATAGAAGCCCGGAAACGGGCGACACCACGGTTTCAGCACGCGCACCAACGATCCGTCGGCGAGGTGATGACGCACGCACAGATCGATGTGCTGTACGAGCCCCACGCCCTGTACCGCTGCGCGAAGCATGCTGTCGTCGTCGTTGAAAACCGCGTTGCCTTGCGGCTCGTAGACGATCGTTTGTGCTTCTGTGCCGGGCGTGGTGAACGACCAGCGATCGATCGTGCCGCTCGACGTGAATCGATAGGAGAGGCAGTTGTGACGCATGAGATCCGAGGGCGTCTCCGGTATGCCGTGGCGCGCGAAGTATTCCGGAGAGCCGACGATGGCCATCTCCAGCATGGGCGTCACGGGCACGGCGACCATGTGTTCGTCGAGACTCTCGCCAAGGCGGATGCCCGCATCGAGACCTTCCGCCACGATATTCGAAAATCCGTCGCTCATCACCAGTTCGAGGCGCAACCCGGGATGGCTCGCCAGGAACGCCGCCATGTGCGGTTCCAGCAGCAGCCGCGACGCCACGCGCGAGGTGCTCACGCGGATTTGCCCGACGGGCTCGCCATGCGCTTCGTCCAGTTCGGACACCGCGCGCTCGATGGTGGCGAGTGCGGGCGCGAGCGTATCGAAGAGGCGTTGGCCTTCTTCGGTGAGCGACATGTCGCGCGTCGTGCGATGGAGCAGGCGAACGTGGAGTTGCTGTTCTAGCGTCTTGAGTTGTTGCGAGAGAGCTGCGCGCGACACCTCCATTTCCGTGGCCGCCCTGGTGAAACTGCGGTGTCGGGCAATGTTCACAAACGAGGCGAGCGCGGGGAGGAGCGAGGTGTCCATCGCGAATGTCCAGTTGGCTTATTGTCAAGATCAGCTTAACACTGATGTGTTTGCGAGGCCGTTTTTCTTTACCAAAGAGCCGCCTAAGATGAACTCCATCGCAACGGACTTTCCACCCAGGAGCAAACCGATCATGCAACGCGTGAACTTCAAGAATCTCAATGGCCAGGGCGTGACGATGGCGGCCGACATCCACGTCCCGGCGGATTTCGACGCCAGCCGCAAGTACGCGGCCGTGGTGGTCGCGCATCCGGGTGGCGGCGTGAAGGAACAGACCGCGGGTCTGTACGCCCGCAAGCTGGCAGAAAACGGCCTCGTGGCCATCGCTTTCGATGCTTCGTATCAGGGCGCGAGTACCGGCGAGCCGCGTCAGCTCGAGAATCCCTACATCCGTACCGAAGACATCAGCGCGGTTATCGACTATCTGATGACGCTGCCGTATGTGGACGTAGAGCTGATCGGCGCGATGGGCATCTGCGCGGGCGGCGGCTATACCGCGAACGCCGCCATCAACGATCGCCGCATCAAGGCGGTGGGGACGGTCAGCGCGGTCAACATCGGCCAGATGTTTCGCAATGGCTGGGAAAACACGGTGTCAGATGCAGATGCGATTCCTTTTATCGCAGCCGGTTCCCAGGCACGCACCAGTGATGCGACGAACGCGCAACTGGCGACGCTGCCGCTCGCACCGATGCGCCGCGAAGACGCGCCGAACAAGGAACTGGAAGAAGCCTGGGAGTATTACCATACGCCGCGCTGCGAGCATCCGAATGCGCCCGGCTTTATGACCGCACGCAGCCTCAACCAGATCATCACCTACGACGCCTATAACAAGGCCGAAGCGTTTCTGACCCAGCCCCTGCAGATCGTGGCCGGCAGCATGGCAGGCAGTAAGTGGATGAGCGACGACCTGTTCTCACGCGCGGCGAGCAAGGACAAACAGTTTCACATCGTCGAAGGTGCGAACCACATGTCACTGTACGACGTCCCTCAGTATGTCGACGAGGCGGTTTCGGTGCTTGCGCCGTTCTTCCAGCGCACCCTTGCGCGTTGAACATTCGAGTTTGATCTCAGCTTCCTGCGCTGCATATGAAAGGGAGTTGTCGACGAATTTTACGGCGAAGTCGAACAGCATCTCACAGTCGAAATCGCAGATTCGGCAGCGACAGTTTTGCTCCCCGTGAACACTCGCTTTAAGTTTTGGGGAGAGTGTCTGGAGCAGGGAGCGAGGTGGAGAAAATATCTGTAATACATGGACTATTTCCATATAGTCCAGGATTTTGTCTGCACCCAGAATTATGATTTCGGCAAAGAGACACCCAAATCGATCTGGAATTGTTCTTCAAGAATTGACATGCGAGACAACGTCACCAAGTATGAGCGATCGTACTTAAGGTCTTTGGGATGCAGGCCCAGCGCATGGAGCCCAGTTGACTCCCTCAGAAACCCCGCTGCGAGCAATTTTGGTAGTTCATCGCGGTCAAGATGCAGCGGGGAGCTATTTCGTGCTTCACGTCGTATCTCAAGATAAAAACACTGGATCGCGCAGAAAACGCCCAAGGCGTCGCTACATGCCTCTATCAAGGCTCTTTCAAGTTTCTCTTGAATGAAGGAGATTCCATGCTGCCGCGCAAGTGGATAGATGGCATGGCCAAGCAATTCAGCATGATCGGTTGGCAGCATATCATCGTTTATTTCCGCTGGCGTAGCGTACGGAAGTCGTTCACCGCGCAGTACGGCGCCGAACGAACCAGAATTTATGGCGATGAGTACATCGCCGTCAGATGGATTCATCGAAAAACCTTGGCGTCGGGGTTACGTATATCCGCTGGCCTTTTGTCAGCGGTCTGCGGTGACTCGCTCATATGCAGGCGAGGTGCAGCGCATCCTCTGCGTTCGACGTGGACAGACAACCAGAAAATCCATAACCAGGCCGAAGTGGAGGTCACGCGTGAAGGTCTACGCAGGTGCGCTCGCGCTGCTGGGCTGGACCAGGCAGCGCGGAGGGCAACACCGGCGTCGCTGGCGACCCAGCCTTTGTTAGCTCGCTACGCCCCGATCGGTACCAGGTTGTACAAGCAGTCGATCGTCCATGAGTCGGTTCCTGCATTGGTCGGCGAACTCAACAGCCAATTCTGGATTGCGAACAAAGGCATCAGCTTGAGCTTCCGTGATTTCGTAGTATTCTTCGTAGTCGACTAGTCGGTTACTAACTGGAATCGAGAGATAATATTTTCCCGAATCCATTTCCCGACCTAACGAGTAGCGCTGATCACGAGAGAAATAGCTGTCTTCGAATCTCATATGGGAATCCATAAAACTAGCGTCAAAAATCAACAGGAGTTGCAGTATATCGCGTGTCTGGACCCCCCCCGGCATCGATCACTGCCTCAAGATTGCCCGTCGGAAGCTTACCCCCTGGAATCCAGAACTCGTTTGCTCCTGCTTCATTGCCCGATGGGATGCGAAGACCCAGCTCACGCGGATTGGCTATATCGATACGATATAACTAGTTGCTAGAAAGAAAATCCTTAGGAAGAACCAGTGCCTCTTCCATCGCTGCTGGATTGGCGGAGACGCAGCTATAAGAAAGTAAGCGGAACGCGTACGGACTCGCTGCCAACAATTAGACTTTCCAGATCTTCACTGCCTGCTGCGCAAACGCTTGCGACCAGTATTCAATTGTCTTGAATTTAAAATTCGAATAGTCTGCCAAGTGTTTGGTCAAACGAATGTTGGACTTAGCATAATCCTTGCGTTTGGCGAAAAACGGGTTATTGGATGCAACCACATTCAATTCGTCCGCAAGTAAGGTCATATTCCCATCACGATGAAGCATCTTTGAGTGTTTAGTTTTCCCACCCTCGCCCAGATAGGTCGGCCAATCGCCGAATACAATCTTGGTGCCCGGCTTGTCAGCCGCTTTGGGAACGATGTGCTCCAGTTCGAGGTCGTCAGGATTTGCAAGGTAATACTCGTTTTTATGGCAGATGGCGTGATACTCGAACATCCCCAATGCATACCGTGCCCGGTCGATCACCGCCGGTAACGCCTCTAGTACGCCGGTATTAGAAACTGTTCATGTCCACCGGAGAAAAACTATTGGAGAGTTAGAGTTGTTGGCGTGATCTTCATAGTTAGCAACATTGATTGGTAGTGGTAAATCGGCGCTGCTTTCGTGCAATATTATCACTGCGGCATTGATACTTATCGTCGATCGTGAATTTATCGATGGCCGTTCGATTCCGCTATCCGACGTCTGGAGTTTGTAGGTCTGTAGCTGCCCACGGCAAATTCGGACCTCCACCATCCCGATACAAGAAAAACGGTGTCCACCCGGAACCTTTGAGGCTTGAGTCGAAAGTACGCATCCGCTCACATTGAGGCCTAGCATTCGCTACAGCAGGAAGTGCGGATGGTAGGAGGGCAACCTGTAACAGGCTCACAAACGCTGATTTCCTAATGTCGGATCAGGCTGATGAAACAACATTCGCCGCCGAGAATCGAATGGCCGCATGCGCTGGCGGATATGCCGCCTGAGCGTCCAGAGATCGGTCCCAATGAACGCTATCTTGGCCGACCCCTGCCCGATGCGGTCGGCTCTAGCCGACCGACTGCCGCCTTGCGCGATCTGCAAGGGGTGAAGCTGGTCTCTTTGGCGCACGGCAGGCAACGGAATATGGCGGCTTATTTTCTTTAGCCGATATGTGCGAGATGCAGCATCAAGTGCGACGAGCGGTACGATCAGACGGATCTATGCGTTTCACATAGTATTTGTAGTGTCAAGATTTGGTCGACGAGCATCTGGGGCGGCCATTTGGTTCCGCCGCCGAGGCTAGACCAGTAGGGTACTTTGATTTACGTGGTGTAACCTCGATATTCAACTTCCATCGACGTTTTCGCACTCAACCCCTTAAAATTTTTGGTGCAGTTAGCGGCCTTAAAGCGGTCCTTGGGCGTGACGTCACGCCCGGTGCCAGAACTAGGGGATAAGCGCTTAAGAAATCGAGAATCCAGTCGTTAACTAAAAATATTGCATCTAAACGGCTTTTCATATCCTATTTTCGAGATGCTGGATCGAGAAATCATGCTGATCCTGCCCGATGCGGGCAGAGATGACCTACCCCTTTCCACCCGGGAGGTCCATCGCAAGCTCAGTGTCAACGTGCTCGACCCGCGATCCTTGCGGACGGTGCATCGCGAGCTGGACGAGATGCTCAAGAATGGGCTGGTCGAAGTGGAGTGGCGCGGGCGTGCCAAGTATTGGCGCAAGGTGGCAGGCGCGAGTGGTCTTGCCGCAAAAGCGGCTGGCATGATGACGCACGACGAGGCGCTGGCGCTGCAGACGTTGCGACGCTTTTCAACGTGGCGGATTCCGGCACTGGTCGCCGAAACGCTCGCGCCGTTGTTCGACGTGGCGGGCAAGCGGCTGGCGGCGGCCAACAGCGAGCATGAGCGCCGCTATCGCAAGTGGATCGACAAGATCGAGGTTGAAACGGGCGCCTTCTCGCTGCGATACCCCGAAGTCAACCTCGACATCTTCACGACGGTTTCGCAGGCGCTCTTTAACGAGCAGCAACTCGAAGTCGTCTACCAGCCTCGCACGAAAACCGACAATGCAGATGCGAAGATCGTGCACCCCCTCGGGATGGTAGAGGTGGGCGGGCTGGTGTATCTCGTGGCGGCGATGCCGCGTCATCTGAAGCCCGCGATGTACCGGATGGATCGCATTGCGCGTGCAACCATGTTGCCCGAGGCGTTTCCCTATCCGCGTGGGTTCCGGCTTTCGGTCTACGTGCGCGAGCAACGCCAGTTCGACTTCATTGTGGAGGGCGAAATCGACCTGAGGCTACGTTTCAGGAGCGGCGCGGGGAACCATCTGCTCGAAGCACCAATGTCCGATGATCAGGAAGCCATCCATAGCGGGGACACGCTCGATGTTCGCGGCACCGTGCTGTCAACCCAGCGGCTGCGGTGGTGGCTGCGCGCGTTCGGGCCGAACGTCGAGATATTGCACCCGGCGAGCCTGCGGGCGGAGTTGGCGGCGGAGGCCAGGGCGCTGGCCGCACTCTACGAGGGAGCGTGAGTGGACGTGCGATTGCCGGTGTCGCTGGGGACTCGGACACGATTTGTCTCATGCAGTGGTTATCGTGGGAGGGCAGCACACAGATGCTGTTCAATCGAAACCCTGCTCAGGAGCGAACATGTTGACGAGTTGCCAATCCTCCCCGCTGCAACATCTGGCGGCATTTACGATTGTTTTTGTCGCCGCGGTTGTGGGTACGGCCGCAGTCGGTGCCTATGTCGATTCGGTGAAGGCCGCCGCGCAACGGGGATAAATCGATCCGCGGGAGTGAATGAAGGATTTGACGTAACCCTCTGGATACCCGGTAGCGTTTGCGAGAGACTCTATGCCAATACGTCCAGCACCCTTTACGTTGAAATGCGGTCAATGCGGATGGAAACACACGTTTACGCCCCAAAGCGACGTTCTGCTACCGAAAATCGATATTCATTCGCGTTGTCCGCGCTGCGGCACCGTTGCATTGACGCGGTCACGGGCGAATTTGATCGAGCAGGTGTCGAGCCGGTTAAGACAGGTTTGGCCGCGTACATAACCGCACCGGGAATTGTTTTGCATCCCGTCTCCAGGGGGGGGCTTAATGGCGCGTATTCTTCCTGACGGCTGGAAGGCGCTGCGCACGGCCGGAGGGGCCGCGCGCGAGCTCGAAACGCTGGAGCAACTCGAAACCGGCTTGCCCGACGACTACACGGTCTATCACTCAGTGCACTGGACACGACTCGCGAAGGGGTTATCGGTGTTCGGAGACCTGGACTTTGTTGTCGTCAGCCCATCCGGCCGGATTATGGCGATCGGGCAAAAGGCGGGCTGCCTGGAGGAGATCACCGAAAGGCTCGCGAAGACTTATTCCGGCAAACCGAAGAGCGTGACACAACAGATATCGCGATCGGTGTCGGCGTTGCGCGACGGTTTGTCCGACGCGTTCACGCCACGCAACTACGGCGTAGAGGAGTTGTTGTATTGCCCGGACTACACGGTCATCAATCGCGACATCGCGGGTGTGCACCCTGCCCATATCGTGGATGCGACTCGCGGCAAATGGCTGGCCGACATCGTCCAACAGATATTGCCCGCAGACGAACCGCCGCTGCCCTGCCATGACGGGATTCATCAGTTCCTGACGGGCGAGTTGTCGTTGATGCCCGATGTGGGGGCGATGATCGGTGCGGCATCGAAACTGATGACCCAGGTGTCGAGTGGCTTGGCCACGTGGGCGCGCAACATCCACTTCGAAGCCTTCCGGCTGCGGGTGAACGGTACGGCCGGCTTGGGCAAGCCGCAGCTGGCAATCGGCGTCCTGCATGGCGCGGTCGCGGCCGGCAAGCGTGCGCTGTACGTGTGCCTCAACCGGCAATTGGTCGATTACGTCGGGTCCATCGCGCCGGAATTCGCGAGCGTGATGTCGGTGCGAGCGGCAGGAGTATTGCTGGGTCGGGTGTGACTGAGCGTCAGGCAACGTGGAGAATGGAAAACATGGCGGTACGAAAAAAGAGCGAATCGACGGAAGACGTCCCAAAGGTTTCCCTCAAGTCGCGATTGCAGGACGTGCAACAGGCGCTCGACCTGGTGCGCTCGCAGATCCGGCAATTCGACTTCACGCCGGAGCAGGTGTTCGGCTATCTCGGCAAGGCCGACGCCTCGAACCTCAAGCGTGAAGCGTCGGGCCAGGCATCACCGCCCCCTGCTGCGAAGAAGGCGGCGGCCAAGCGGGCCGCAAAGGCGGTCAACGTTGCAGAGGACACGCGGGCGGCACCCTTGGCTTCGAATACGGTCAAGACGGCGCTCAACCCGGCGGCGGCGTGGCCGTTTCCGGCTGGCAGCCGCCGCTAACTTGCGTACAACCCGGGCGGGACGATTCGACCCGCTCGCCTTTCGTCATCTATTGCGATGAATTCATGGACTTGACAGTGATTTCAGAGCTGATTCCGGAGCGCGCCGCCGATGCGGCTCGCTTCGCACAGCTCGCAGACACCGGCAAGCTGCCGGTCGTGACAGTTTTGGGGAAGTTCAATCACGGCAAGAGCACGCTGTTGAACGAGTTGATTGGTCAGGGCGTGTTCGCGGTTTCCGATGCGCGTCAGACCACGGATCTGGACGCCTTCGACCAGGACGGCGTGCGCTGGCTCGATGCGCCGGGACTCGACGCCGACGTCCAGACCGAGGACGACAGGCGCGCATTGCGCGGGAGCTGGGAGGAGGCGGATATCCGTCTCTTTGTCCACTCGGCGCGCGAAGGCGAACTCGACGCCAGCGAAAAGGCGCTGCTCGCGGAGCTTGCGGCCGAAGCCAGGCATTCCCGGCGCGAGGCGCTGGTGGTTATCACGCAGATTGAGGAGGTCGGTGAAGACACGTTTGCCGACATCCTTTGCATCATCAAGGAACAGGTCGCTTCACTGGAGATTCTGCCCGTTTCGGCGATGCGCTACCGGCGCGGACGCGAAGGCGGCAAGCCACTGCTGATCGAAAAGAGCGGCATGCCGGTGCTGAAAGCCCGTATCGCCCATGCGGTCCGTCAGGTGTTCTCCGCACGGGCCGAAGAGCGGCGGATAGCGGGTATCGTCCTGCGTGCGCAACTGGCCTCCGCGGGTGCAGACCGTTATGCGCGCCTGAAAGCGCTCACGAACGAGCGCAGCAGGCGGCTGACGCGCTTCAAGAGCGAGTTTGAGTCGCTTCAAGCAGATATTCACAGAAAAATCGGGGCGATCTAGGCATGGGTTTCTTTTCCAGTTTGGGCAGCATGTTGGAGTCGGTGGCGGAAACGACACTCGAGTCCATTGCCGATGGCATTCAGAAGGTAACGGACGCGATTCCTTCGCCCACGTCGTCTTCGTCCAGTAGCACCTCGTCGTCCGCATTCCAGCAGGAAGTCGCGAAACGGGCGGGGGCGCGGCGTATTGCGGAAAGTGAATCGGCGGTCATGTTGAAAAGCTTCTTTCAGAAGCACCACATCCCCGTCACGGATGCGGAAATCAAGGAACTGGTCATGGCGTGCTCAGCCACGTCGACGCCCGCAGTGTCGATGAAGTTCGAAAAACGGCACCAGGACACGGTGGAGACGCAGCTGCATGTTGCCGAGATGGATAGCCTGAAGGCCGAAATCGAACGTCTTGAGGAGGCGGCGCAGGCGATTCGCTCGGTGATGGCGCAACAGGATGCAACTGCGAACGGTGAGGGAAACGCGGTGGCGGCGAAACCGTGAGCATCGAGCGCACGAATAAAACATGGATTCGAATCACTCGCGGGGCCAGGAAGTGAACGGAACGACTAAAGTGCAGACACCAGAAGCGCATTTCATCAGGAAGTTGAAACAGTTCGAGTACGTCACAAAGGACATGCAGGTCCGGGTCGACGAACTGAATGGCTGGAAGCTCAAACTGGAGGCGAAACTCGTCCTCGAGCACAATGAGGTCAAGGGGGTCAAGGCAGGCGGTGCACTCGCGCGCCAGATCCACGACCTTCGGCGTCAAATCGGCGAATGCGTGGCCGGTTGGGCGCGCGGGCTGGACAGCAGCGGACCCATGCGACGCCTTAGCGAACAGTTTTGTGACCAGGGCATCCTGCTTGTCTTCGGCAAGGTCAATGCCGGCAAGAGTTCGTTCTGCAATTTCCTTGCGGAGCGATTCAAACGACATGGCGAGCCAGTCCAGTATTTCTATTTCGAAAACGGCGAAAGCATTGATACCCAGGGGCCGTTCGTAGAAGCAGCAACGGAAGCAACAGCACGTATCCAGGGAATCCGGCTTGGCAGCAAGCTCATCTTGCTCGACACGCCGGGCCTGCACTCGGTCACGGAGGCAAATGGCGCTCTGACCAAAAGCTTCACCGACAGCGCCGATGGTGTTCTGTGGCTCACGAGCTCGACGTCGCCGGGCCAGGTACAGGAACTCGACGAATTGCGCGAGGAGCTCAAACGGAACAAGCCGTTGCTACCCGTTATTACGAAGAGCGACATGTCAGAGGAGGACGAGCTCGATGGTGCCATCGTCACGATTCTGAAGAACAAGACGGCGAAGAACCGCGAACTCCAGGAAGGCGATGTACTCAAGCGGGCGCAGGCCAAACTGCGCCAGGCTGAGATGGACGAGGGCCTTGTGCACTCCCCCGTATCGGTTTCAGCACTGGTGGTTCGCAAAAGTCCGGAGCCTGACGAGGCGCTGGAGGGTGCGGGGTTTCAGCGTCTGTTCGGTGGCCTCACCGAGATCGCCGAGGCCGCGACGGAAATCAAGCAGCGCAAGGCGGCCGTGCTCATGCTCAGTCATCTTGAAAAAGACGTTGTGCGGCCACTGAACGAGCAGATACGGCCGCAGCTCGAAATCATGCGCAAGAGCGCTGCGGAAGCGGCGAAATCGCTGGATTCTGCCGCTTCCAAAATCGGTAGCAGCGTGCTGGATGAGGTGCTCGGCGAACTGGCCGATTTGCTCGAACGGCACAAATCGACGCGTGACAGTGCCGCGGTGCATGGCGAATTGCGCGCGCGGGTTCACCAGAGCGTGCAAGAGCACATTGCGCGCGAATTGGCGGAATACGCGCAAGAGATGGACGCCGCCCTGTTCGCCCTGAACGATGGCCAGTATGGCGCTTTCGACGATGTCACCGAAGAGTGCGAGGTCACGCGAGGCCGCTGGAAGAAGAGCGCGGTCGCCGGGGCGGCGGGAATAGGCGGCGCAATCCTCGGCGGACTGATCGGTTCCCTGTTTCCGGGAGCCGGGACGATCGCGGGCGTGGGTGTGGGCGAGGCCGTTGGCGGCCTGCTGGGCGGTGTGGTGAGCTCATTGCTGGGCGAGAAGGGCGGTGACTATCTCGTCGAAACAGAGCGTCAGCGCGTTTCTGTAGGCGTGAGCTACACGCGCCTATATGAGGCGATCTCGCAGGATTTGCGCAAGCGCCTTCCGGGTGCGGTTGCCAAGGTGGTCGAGCGGTGCCGGGACAGCGTCGAGCAGGTGATGGCTGAGGTCGCGCGGATCGAGCGCGTTGTCGACGAAAGCGAAAAGCAACTGGAGAGGTTGAAGGAGGAGTGCAAGTGAATCCGTTTGAACAATACAAGTCGCTGCTTGAACAGGCTGAGCCAGTGGCAATGCGATACCTTCCTGGCGCCGAGGCGATCATCGCCGAATGGCAGGAGCGTATCCAGAAGCAGAAGGTTCACGTCATGATGTTCGGCGCCTACAACGCCGGCAAGAGCACACTGATCAATGCTCTTGTTGGGCGCGAGGTGGCGAAGGCCGGCGACGTGCCCACGACGGACGCCGTGGACTTCCATGAATGGGACGGTCACCTGCTGCTCGACACGCCTGGCGTCAACGCGCCGATCGAGCACGAGGCAATCAGCCTCGAGCAGTTGCGGCGTGCCGACCTGATCGTGTTCGTGCTGCGCCAGGAGGACCAGGATGCGAGCGACATTATGAATCGTATCTTCGATCTGCTCGAACAGAAGCGGCCTCTCTTCATAGTCCTGAACTACGAAGATGGCGATCCCGCGCAGATCGAAGCGATTCAGGCGCGCTTTACCCACATGCTTCACACGTATGCCGAGCGGCGTGGATTCGACAAGGCGGCCCTCGACACGGTGCCTACGATTCTCATGAACATCAAGTCGGCTTGTCGCGCACGACTCGAAAACAAGGCCGTGCTGCTTGAGCATTCCCGCTTCGACGTCTTCATGCTGCGTTTCCGCGATTGGCTTGTGCAATACGACAGCGAGAAGCAGCTTCTGCAGCAGATCTGCACGGGGCTCGAGCGCTCACTGCTGCAACCGGTGTCGGAGTCGATCAACCGTGAGGCGGCGCCGCAAGGGGATATGCAGGAAGTCGACGCACAGATCGGTCACATTACCCGAGAGTACCGGTTGCTCACGAATGCCGCGTCCAGCAGGATTCGCACCGAGCTGACGCTGCGGCGCCCGACGATTAGCGAAGCTATTGCACAAGGCGGTTCGCGCGACATGGTGATGGCCGCGTTGACGCAGGTTGGCGAGTCGGTGAGCGAGATCGTGCAGGCCTGGCTGGAGAAGGAACTCAAACAGAACGTCAAGGGGCGCATCGGCGCGGCGCTCGCCGCAGACGGGCTTGAGCTTCCCAAGGGAAACGGCGCAAGCGGCAGCGAGTTCGGCAACAAGATTCTCGACGCCGCGCTTGACGGGATGAAAGGCGTCCACAAGGAGCATGTGCAAACGCTGCTGGAGTTTGGCCGCAAGCTGAAGATTCCGGGCCTCAAGGGCCGATGGACCAAGACGCTTGGCCGTTGGGCCGACAGGGCTGCCCCCGTGATTCAGGTGGTTGCCCTGCTGGCGGAAGTTGGAGTCGAATATTACGGCGAGGAGAGTGACGTGAAAGCGAGCCAGGACCGGACGTTGCAGCGCGGCCAGTGGCTCGATGAAGCGTGCACGCAGCTTTACTCGGGGCTGATGCAAAGCGTGACCGATGTGATTGCGCACGTGCAACTGGAGGATTTGCAGCCTGTAGAGGCGCGTCGCAGCGAATTGCGCGCGAAGGCTGGCGCGAGTGATAAGGACCGAAGCGACTGGGCGGCGCTGACGCTAGCGTTTCAACACGTCGCATTTTAGTAAATAAGCGTGTGTTCGTTCCTTGATCGTCGGATCGGTGCGATATCGCTAAACAATTGACAACAAAACGAGGTTGAGCATGGCGGCATGGGACATGGCGAAGTCCGCCCTGAAATACGCAAATCCAACTGCCTGGCTAGTCGTGGAGGGCGTTGAACTGGCAGCCAACGCCGTTGCCAAAGCATCCGCGGAGGGTGTCGATGAACTGCGCGCCGAAGTTGCAAAGCAGGATTTGCAGATGAAATTTGCGCAGCACCAGGCGCGCGTTGCGCAGGAGCTGGCAATCGCAAGACGAATCGATAACGCGGAAGAAGTCGAAATCGAAGAGTTTTATAACGTGTCAGGAAAGGGCAATGTGGGGCTCACAGTGGACGCAGAGGAAGGAACCGGAACGTTGGGTGTGGGTGGAGAAGGCAGCAAAGTGACGAAGCGGATTTACCGGTTCAAAGGGCTTAACAAAGATATACAACAGCTATTTGTTCAGAATCAGGGCGACGACAGTTCCATCCCTTGATGTTTTACGGTACTACTGGTGGAGGGGCGTGGGATCAATGATCCCCGCTCCCGGCCTTTTCAAGGATTCGATAAGCGCCCGTGCCCGCCTTTTTTGCGCTATATGGCGCGCGGCAAAAGCGCGATTCCGACGTTGGTGCCGATTTGAATGGCGGCGCCGTTCGCGAGCTCGAACGGCGTGCTCGATGATCCATCGAACAAGCCTCTGCTGAGCCGGGGCGACATATCTGAACGCCGGATCTGGGCGCTCCTTCGCGTCGCAACTGCTTGTAGCAGCTTGTTCAATTTCGCCTGGAGAACGCATCCCCGATCTGCCGCGCGCGTTTGACTTCGTCGCTGTGCAGGTAGATTGACGTCGTTGAGACCGAGGCGTGACGCAGGTTGTCGCGCACGGTCGTTAGTTCCGCGCCGCGTCCGAGCGCGTGCGTAGCGTGCGTGTGGCGCATCCAGTGCGGACTCGCGCGGCGCAGCTTTTCCGCAAGCGGCGCATGATCCGATTCGATTACCTTCGCGGCCAGCAGGAAGAAGCGGCGCATGACCATCCACAGGCGCACGCTGCTGATGCTTGTTCCCGTCACGCTGCCGCTATCCGCCTCCAGATTGCCGATGACTGGCGTTTCCGGCCGCCAGTGTATCTGTGTGACCGGCAGCCCGCGTTCGACCAGATAGCGCGTGAGCGCGTCCCATGCGAGCGGCGGCAGCGCCACGCGCGCGAGTTTCTTCCCCTTGCCTGTTACGCGCACCCAGTGATCGCCGCGCGGATCGGATTCGACGTGGCCAAGCGTAGCGCCAACCAACTCGCTCGCGCGCAAACCGGTCGCGTAGCCGAAATCCAGCAGAAAGCGCACACGCTGCGCCGCGGGCGCCGACCAGCCGTGCGACCACTCCAGCCCATCGGCAATCGTCCGTAAGAGCGCCCATTCGCCTTCGCTGAAGGCATGCGATGCGTCGAGCACGCCTGTGCCTGCTGCGTCCCGCACCTTCACGCCTGCAAACGGATTGGCCAGCACATAGCGTTGCTCGATGAGCCAGCGGAACAGCGCTCCGAGAATTGACAGCGCATGTGCTACCGAGCGCGCCGAAAGACTGCCATTGAACGGCCGCCAGTCGGGCGAGGTACGCGGCCGGACCGGCCCGACCCAGCGCCCATGTGGCGAAGGGTGACGCAGGAACGCGCGATAGGCGATGGCATCTTCGGTGGTGAGCGAGGACAGCGCGCGCCCGCGCTCGACGATGGCCCAGAGGATAAGCCGCTCGGCTTCCTTGCGATACGTGCGCTGCGTGGCGGGCGATTCGTGCAGCGAAAGCCAGGTCTGGACGGCCTGATAGTCGTTGGTCGCGTCGAGCGTGCAGGTGGCGGCCGGGGCGCGGAACGTGCCTTCCGTGCCGTCTACCTCATGCGGCACCCGGATCGATTCCCACGGCACGATGTCGCCGCGCTGGCTTGCGACGACCAGCGCGCGGGCTTTTTCCGTGAGCGCGGGCCATGCCGCGAAGAACGCTTCAATGACGCGGGCGCTGGCCGCACCAAGTCCTGGCACGACCTTCCACCACTGGCGACGGCGTGGAATGCGCACGGTGAGATCGGCGAGCGTCGTGATCCCATAGGCCTGCAGCACGCGCACGGCGCGCGGGGCGAACCACTGCGCGATGTCGTCGGCGATCTGTGGTTCGCGTGGGCGGGAAGTGCGCAAGATGTCGATGGCCTGCGCGACGGCTTTCGCATGCTGCGGGCGCTCGTCCGCGGGGTGATCGAGGAGCGTGGCCAGATCGTCGCGATTGACGGCGCGGGCGATAGCAACAAGCCTGCGCCGGATGCGCCCGAGCACGCCGCGCGCGGACTTTCCTTCGCCCAAGGCCGAAGGCAGATAGCGCTCGACAGCGGGCCGCACGGCCACGCCTGCATACCACGCACGCAGTACGGCGAGTTCGGCGGCATCGGGAAAGCCTTCTGGTTGTGCAGAATCCAGGGCGGGCAGGGAGGTGTGACGCGTTTTCATACAATCGAGTTTACTAGATAAATGCATACCTTATGATAAGAATACTTATCCTAATAGCTCCGTAGTCTTCCTGTATCCTGCAAAAACTTGACCTGCCTGTATCGAGACGGCGAGCACAAGCAACAATAAGATGATGAAACGAAAGGCGCGTACGGCTGAGGCAGCGGCATCCGCGGTTGTATCGGATGTCAGTCCTGCGCAGAAATTCTGGAAGCTGATGAGCGCGTCGTAGAAGTGCTGTCTACGGTCGGGCCAATCGACCAGACGTGCCCAGTAATGGGCATCCGCGTGTGAGCGCTTTGAAGGCGTTCTCTTGCGGATATCGCGTCGACGATGGCGATAACGGCTATGCAGGCGGCACGCACCTGTCGTTCAAGCCGCGCGCGATACCGACCTTCGCCGTAAGAAGAGCATTCTTTTTAGAGCGAAGCCATTAACCGGCGCGGGGCAAAGCGCAACCCAGCGCCGATTGCGCGTGACGCCTGACGCGTATTGAACGGCCATTAGTCAATTTGTGCGGGGGGATGAGACCGCCACGCCGCGTCATCGCAACAAGGACGCGTTAGTCGGAGCTGGGCGGCTCGATTCTGGTTTGTCGGAATCCGTTTGTTTCGATGAAGTCTGCCCATTCGTCAGGGTCCATTTCGTCGCCCATCGCGTTCACGTTGTCCCGATCGCGATACGCGACCACGCTAACCGTGAAAAACGGTTCCTCGCCTTCGTCCTCGTCCTCTACGTAGTTGGCTTCCTCAACGAAGATCTCTACGCCTTTGTCGTTCTCCCAGACAGAGTAGCGCTGCGGACATTTCATATTCATGCATCAACCTCTTCGATTCAGTTAGGTTAGCCCTCACATGCAAAACGGCGCATGGAAGGAAGCGCTGCAGTGTCTGTTGCAGGCGCGCTAGAAGCGGATGATACCCCTGTGCGATAGCGGCGCCCACGCTCAGTCGACAAGGTTTGCAGTATTTTGCGGCCGGTCTGCCCGCAAAATACTACGATCCGGTCACCGGCAACGAATGGTCGGGCAAGGGCAAGCGTCCTCGCTGGCTCGTGGGCACGCGCCTTGAGGACTCCGCGATCGATGCGCCCCAGCCGAAGGCGTGGTGGCAAGGCGACGAATGAGCCATATCCGCCTGCGCTCGCGTTGTTGCGCACATTTCACGCCACGCGACGGCTGACCGCTTCGAAATCATCGCGCCGTGGCTGCCTACGGCGAAGCTCTAGCCGCTGCTGTCTGCCGTTGGCTGGCAAGTTCCGCCGATGAATAGTAAATCAGCGGATTCGGCATGCGTGACGGTGTGGCGCAGGCTTCGATTGCGTGTGCGCGCGGCGGCGGGCACGCGGCCAGATCTTGCAGCATGGCCTGGGTACGTTCCTGATAGCGCGCAGCGGTTTCACCCGACGACGGCAGGCCGCCTGGCGTAATCAGGCGCATTTCGATCTTGCGGATCGGCACAGCCGCCGCAAAGGTACTCTGGTATTGCAGCACGACGCGTCGGCTGCTCAAGTCGACGGTGGCCAGTACCACGCGCATGGGCACCGGGATGATTGCCCCCGAGCGATAACGCAGCAGCACGTAGGGAACAAAACGTTGCGGCAGTTGCAGGTCGACGCGCGTGCCGGCGTCCGCGCGCACCCGCAGCACCGAACCGTCCGGAATGTAGTGCTGGGTTCGCCAGCCGTGTGTCACGCGTTGAGCGCCGACGCACGGCGCGTAGAAGAACTCGACTTCGTCCGCATCGTGGCCGGTGTAGATCATCGCGCCATCATTGCGCGCCGATAGCGACTTGATGCCAATATTGCCGCCACGGGAAGAAACCGCGACAAGCGTGCCGCCGCGCACGAAAACGCCCGTGTAAGGAAACCATGTCGTGCGCTGGTTTGCCACCGCGCCAAAGGGCTTGCATGCCGTCGACATCGTCTCGCCTTGCATATCGGCGGCGCCAGGAATGGGCTCGCCGGAGCGCACGTCCAGCAGGCGCAGTTTGCCAGGTGCATCGATGGCAAACGTCGCCTTCGCGTCCAGCGAGTAGTACGCGCCGGCCTGATCGTGGCCCGTGAACAGCTGGCTGGCCAGTGGCGAAAGGTTGGCGACTTCTGGCTCAAGTGACTGGGACTGCGAGGGCGTCGCCGGGGCGCAAGCGGCAAGCGCGAGCGCCACGCCAGCCGCCAGGGCGACCGTGCAACCGGCGGCTGGTGGTCGCCGGAGCCACAGCTGCAGCGCGTGGCGCGTGCTTGCGAAAAGTCGGCCGGTCAACGAATGGAATCGTCTGACCGAATGGAGAAGGAGGGGATTTCGGCGCTCGCTCATTTCCGCCTCGCAGTGGGTAGCGGGAATGCCATTGTCCCGGAACGCGCGAATCGACGGCGGCTATTTGCCAAACGATGAAGTTAGCAAAGGGCGAAGCCTTGCGGATGCTGCGCCGCGTGTCTGGATGGCCCGGCCACAGGTAGTGCACACTGCCATACAAAATTCACACAAAACGGAAAAGTAGTTGGGATTCCAGATGAAAAATGAGCAAGTAAACGATCGTTCTGGGCGCGGGCATCGTCGGCGTGAGGGAGGCGCTGCATCTGCAGGCCCACGCTGTGCGCGTCTGGCGAGGAGCACCGTACCGGTCCCAGTTTCACAAGACACGCCACGCTCGACCAAACCACCTCACTGATACGACATCGTAAAAGTCGCCACGCCGTTGATCGTCCCGGGGGTCAACGCCGCCGAAGTGCGCACGTACTGCGCGGACAGCGGGACGTCGTAGGCTCCGCCCGCAGTTCGGCCTGCCGACCATTGATTGACGTTGCCCGCTACTGCCGAATCCGGACCGTAGGCAACGGCCGTTGCGCCATTCACAATCTGCAGCGCTACGCCGCCGGCCGTCGAGCCAGGCGCGGCGCCAAGCGTCGTGGACCGGTTCGCGGGGTTGGACGCATCGGTCAAGGTGACCGCCACGTTCACGCCCGGATCGCAGTCGAGCGCCAGCGCGAATGGCGTTGCTCCCGTGGTGGCGCCGACGCTTCCGAGATCCTTCGTCCTGGCTTGTGGCAACGTGACCTGAATGGCCGATTGCTTGACCGAGCAGGCGATGCTGCTGAAACTGCCCGAAGCGGAACCACTGTACAGGTTGCCCCATGGATACGTGCCCGACTGATTGTTGATGTAGTTGGTTACCGATAGAGCCGGGATCGTTGTCAGCGCACCGGGCGATATTGCGCCGGTCTTGATGAACTGTACGGCGACGGTCAGCATGTAGTTGTATCCCGGTGACGCAGCCGCAACCAGTTGATGACAGGTCACCTGGGTTGAAGTTTTCGATACGGCCAATGGCAGGCCGTTGCACGACGTGCCCGCGCCATTGGTAATCGTGTACTGCACGCCGATACCAGGCACATTGGTTTGATATACGTTCTTGTAGCCGGATATGAGCGTGCTCGGCTGCGGGGCAAAGGCGACGAAAATATCGCGGTCGCAACAGGGGTCACCTGGGCAATTGAAGCTGAATGACGTGGGATAGGAAGCGGTCGTGCTGCCGATGGGCGCATCGCGGCCAAAGCTGTTGGCGCCAATCACGGGCGTGTAACTCGATAAACTTGTCACATCGCACGAAATGGTTCCAGCGTGGGCTTTGGGCGCGCCGAATAGCGCGGACAGTGCGACTACGAAGGAGAGCAGCAGCAAAATAGAGCGGTGCCAGGCGGATTTCATAGTGAGTTTTTCTCCAGGTAGTTTCAGTCGGTTGCGCCGTGATTTCCGTTTGAGGCGGTGACGCCTGAGGGTGCGGGCAGGCAATGCGATTCGACGCTGTCGTATGCCTCTACGGCGTCGCTCTTTTTTGCTTTGGTCGGCAGCGCATACCGGATGCTGCATTGCTGGCCGTTTTCGCCCCATTTGACGACGAGCGTGCCGCTGTCTTCGATGCCGCGCACGAAAATGCGGCTGTCCTGTGCGACCGTGCCGACACTGCGCCCGTTCTGGTCGGCCACATCGGCTCCGAACGGCAACGGTTCGCCACTCGATTGCGGCGCGCGGATCAACGCGGCCCGGCCGTTCATCGTCTTGTACTTGAGCATGACGATCGAGCCAAAATGAGGCGCGGTCTTCTCTGAAGTTGATTCGAACTCGACATCGGCGGACGTGCCCTTGGGATCGAGATCGACGGTATTCATGCCGTACGGTGTGAGGTAGGGCACCACCGCGTAGCCGTGGCTATTCACTTTCACGCCTGTGGCGTTTGATACGCTGGCGCCTTCCGCGCCTTTTGCTTCCACCACGGCGAAGGTGTCGCCAACGGTTTGCGAGAGCGTGATACCGCCTGGGTGCGCGACGATCGAGCCGCTCGCGCCCACCGATACCTGGGACGAGCGAACGCCGCCGCTCGCCGAGGCATTCAACTGCGCGTAAGGCGTGCGCCAGGCGCCGCTCGCCCCGGCAGTTGCGTTGGTTGAAGCGGACGAGTCCTGGGTTGCGCTGCCGTATGCGTTGTACGAATACTGATTGTGCTCGCCTGCTGTTCCGCTGATGTTGGCCTGCAGGTTCGACGATCCGCTGCCGAGATTCAGGTTCGTAGTCAGTTGCGGGGCGTGCTGCGAATGACCAAGCGGGATCGACGTGCTCAGCATGATCTCGTTCGACATCGTGCCGCTGGCGTCACGCATGCGGTTTGCCGACACGCTATACGTGCCGTACTTGAAGACGTTCGAATAGCCGACCTGATAAAACAGGTCGCGCCCCGGGCGGTTCCAGTAGCTCTGCGACGATACATCTGCGTACACGGAGCCATGATCTTTGAGCGACTGGTTCAGCGTGAGCTGCAATCTGCCGCGCTGACGGTCGGTTGTGTCGCCGGTGGTGCCGTGCATGGCCACGTCGCGCACGCGAGCAGCGTCGGCAAAACTCAGATAGTTCGCGCTCGAAAACCGATACGCGCCAACCGAAATGTTCGTGTTGGTCGAGTCCACCAGCTTGCTGTAACCGATGTGCAGGCTGTATCCCTGTGCCGTCGAGGTTCCCGGGATTTCGGTGCGTGCCGCTGTCACGTCGGAGGCGAACGCGCCATATTTCGTGTTGAGCGCCGCGCCCATATTCACCGCCGCATAGCCGGTCGACGCGATCGCGCCGCCGTACAGTGTGACGGAGTTGGTGATGCCACGCTGCACGGTCACTTGCGCGAATTCAGGTTTGGTTTCCAGCGAGTCGTCGCGCAATTGACCCGCCGTGAAAGCAAAGCGAGTCGTGCCGGGTCGCAGCAGTTGCGGCACCGACGCATACGGCACGCTGAACTGCTTCGTGCGGCCGTCGGCCTCTGTGACGGTGACGTCGAGATTGCCGCCATAGCCGGTCGCATAGAGATCGTTGATCTCGAATGGCCCCGGCGGCACGGTCGTTTCGTAAATCACCTGGCCGTTCTGACGCACCGTTACGCGAGCATTCGAATCGGCGACGCCGCGAACGAGCGGCGCATAGCCGCGCAGCGACTCGGGTGACATGCGGTCGTCAGTGGCGAGCTGGGCGCCGCGAAACGACACGCTGTCGAACACATCGCCCGTGGTCTGCGAGTCGCCGAAGGTCGCTTGTGCGCGCAGCTTCGGTACGTCGTGCTGCACGTAGGTCGCGATGTTGTCGAGCTGTGTCGGCTGGCCCGTTCCGGACGTGATCGACGACTGGTGACGGAAATGCCATCCGCCCACATTCACACCGGCGTTCAGGCCAAGATATTCCTGTTGCGAGCGCACACCATTGCCGTTCGCGCGATATGCGCTGGCGTTGTAGTTCAGAAAAGCGGCGCTCACGCCGTTGTCCCACAACTCGGGCGGCACATAGCCGCGCGCCGTGTTGCGCATGTACTTTTGCGGAACCGTAATGGCGAGCTTCTGCTCTTCGAAGTCGAAGTCCGCTTGCGCGCCCGGAATCGCCGTGCTTAAGTCGACGCACGCGTCGGCTCCGATTTTTGCGAAGTCCTTGTTATCAATCCCAACCTTCGCGAAATCGACGCCATACTTTTCAAGCGTGATGCGAGTGAGGCAGGGGCGTGCGCTGCCGCCGTCGGGCGCTGCGTCAAAGCGCAATTCGTCATGTGCCACGCGGGCGTCGTTCATCCAGACGTCCACCACATAAGCACCGGGCGTGACCAGATTGCCTTGCGAGATGCGCGGGATGTCGACGCTTTGTTTCGGGTCGACCTGCAGAAAGATCGTGTCGAATTCGGTCTGTTTTCCGGTTGGCGCTGCCACCGCGTCGCTTGCACCTGTGAAGCCTAGCAGCCCAAGCACGGACAGGACGATAGCCGCGGACGGCTTCAGCCTGAAGGCGGGCGAACAGGTGGCCGCTGGCGACGGTGACGGGTGGCGTAATCTCATGGACTGCGAATCAATAAGAAAAAGAAAGTTGGTGGAAACGTCTGCGTCATGGGGCGAGCGTCGCGTCACCTTCGATTGCGCCGCCAAAATCGTTGATGGCGATGTAGTGGACCTTGCCGCCGTGTACGCCACTCATCTTCGGGATGTCGATGAGGCTTTGGCCTTTGGGCGTTGCCATGCCACCCTTGTCGTTCCTGTAGATGTGGCCGTCCGCGAGCACGCTGATCTCACTGAACGAAACGTGATACGCCGTAGGGTTCGTGACGGCCAGTGATTGACCGCTTCCCTGGTTCGCGGGAACGACCTTCCAGTCGAGCTGACGCGGTGCTTCGTCTGGATTGCCCGGCAGCTTTTTGGGGCGCACGAAGACCTTGAGACGTGTCCGGTACGCGAACCGCAGCGTGTTGGCGCCTGGCTGCTCCTCCGCTTTGGGCGGGATGTCCAGCACGTTGAGCCAGTAGACGGACTCGCGATCCTGGGGCAACGCGGCGCCGCCATAGATCACGCGTAGCGTCTGCGATTTGCCCGCGTCCATGCGGAAGATGGGCGGGGTGATGACGAAGGGCGCCTTGCTGTCAGCGGGCTTTTCGTTCGCGTCGCCGTCGTCGATCCACACCTGGACCAGTGACGCGTTGGCGCTATCGTTGGTCAGCTTGACGGAAACTTCGCGTTGATCCATGGGGTACACGACGCGTGTTCCGCCAACAACCACGCTTGCCTGAGCGACTCCTGTCACCAGTGCAGCACTCGTAATAAGCAATGCGAAATACTTTCTCGCTTTTTTCATCTCACTCACCATGGACTTCGACATTGGAATCAAGTCGCCCGATGGCGCCGGCCGCAGGCCTGCCGGCGCGGCGCCAGTCGATGCGCTTACTGATACTGCATCGTGTATTGCACCGACGAGTTGACGTTACCGGCTTGTGCCTTCCCGGTTGCGTAGTACTGCGCGAAGTACTGGAGCGCCGCATTGCCGCTCGTGATCGTCGCGCCGTTTGCGGCCAGCGTGTTGTTGGCGCCGGTGACGACATTGATCGGCTGCATGGAGGCGTTCAGCAGGCGGACCTCGACATTTTGTGCAGGCGAAGCGCTCGCCTGGTTCAGCAGATAGCCGCTTGCCTGGTCGACGGTAGGACTGTTTTCGAAATGCGCCACGGCCTTCGTCGCCGTACCCGAGCAACCGCTGATGTTGAACTGGATGTCGCCGGGGTTCGACGTGCCGGCAATGGCGCCAGCGGTTGCCAGGGAGCCGGTCGGAACTGCAGGCAAGGTCACAGCCAGATCGGCGGGCGTGCCCGACGCTGCACCGTTGATCGAGCAGGTCGTGTCGGTGACGGTGCCGTTGATCGTGATGGTGCCGTCAGCGGCATAAGCCGACATCGCGGACAGGGCGGCAATGGCTGCGCCAGCAAGCATGGCAGCGAGTTTGGTTTGCTTCATTCAAGACTCCATGTGACAAATCGGCGGAATGACTAAGGTGTGTTCGTTTGGGGGCACCGCCGGCGCCCGATCGTTTGATCGCGCTTGACCCGAAGACCATCTTAGAAATCCTGGGTGGCCAGGTCTTTAGGAGGAGTTCGATTCAGAGATAGGCGTGAGCGTGCCGGGACGCTTCAGCTTTGCGGGATGGGGAGGGGAGATGGGGGCAGATCGTGCGCAATGTCGCCCCTATGCAGAAATCGTCATCAGAACCGGGCCACGGAAGCAAGACGGCTATTTCTGCGTTGCCTACGATTAGCGCCATGAACACGGTCGCGGCAATCGGCTCACGGACGAGGCAGCGACCCCACGCCCCCCGTCGCCGATGGCGGCCCCGATGCGGGCCGCGTCCCGCTTGCCGGGACGGCGTGTTCTACGAGCGAGCATTCCGCAATGCGGCTTCCAGATTATTGAGGATCCATAGAACATCATGAGCAACAACATCTTCACGGGTACGATTCCGGCCCTCATGACGCCGTGCAAGGCAGATCGCACGCCCGATTTCGACGCACTCGTCGCCAAGGGGCGCGAACTGATCGATATCGGCATGTCGGCGGTCGTGTACTGCGGCTCGATGGGCGACTGGCCGCTGCTGAGTGAAGCGCAGCGTCAGGAAGGCGTGGCGCGCCTCGTGGCAGCCGGCGTCCCGACCATCGTCGGCACGGGCGCCGTCAACTCGAAGGAAGCCGTGTCGCATGCCGCGCACGCGGCGAAGGTGGGCGCCAGCGGCTTGATGGTGATTCCGCGCGTGCTGTCGCGCGGCGCATCCCCGGCTGCGCAGAAAGCGCACTTTTCGGCGATTCTCGAAGCCGCGCCCGCGCTGCCCGCGGTGATCTACAACAGCCCGTACTACGGCTTCGCCACGCGCGCCGATCTGTTCTTCGAACTGCGCGCGAAGTATCCGAACCTGATCGGCTTCAAGGAATTCGGCGGTGCTGCGGACATGCGCTACGCCGCCGAGCACATCACCAGCCAGGACGACAGCGTCACGCTGATGGCTGGCGTCGACACGCAGGTTTTCCACGGCTTCGTCAACTGCGGCGCAACGGGCGCGATCACCGGCATCGGCAATGCGCTGCCGCGTGAAGTCCTGCAACTGGTCGACCTGTGCCGCAAGGCCGCCAAGGGCGATGTCACCGCACGTCGTCAGGCGCGCGAACTGGAATCGGCACTCGCCGTGCTGTCCTCGTTCGACGAAGGCACCGATCTGGTCCTCTACTACAAGTATCTGATGGTCCTGAACGGCGATAAGGAATATACGCTGCATTTCAACGAGACCGATGTCCTGAGCGACGCGCAGCGCAACTACGCGCAAACCCAGTATGCGTTGTTCCGCAACTGGTACGCGGGCTGGTCGAAAGAGGTGAATGCCTGAGGCTTCAGGATCGCTGGCAGTCGTAGTACCTGCTGCGAAGCAGCAAACGAAAGCGCCCTGTTGGGCGCTTTTTCTTTGTCGGCTCTATTAAGGAAATGCTGACTGGCGCTATGCCGATTTCTGCATTTCCGGTGTCGAATTTCGTCAAGACTCCTCGATTTTTGGAATCTTATATTGCTCCCAGCCCACTACCGGTCGAGCCGGAACAGCGCGAGGCAAGTACCCGCAACGGCCACGGAGCCACTGCGCCACGGAGGCTGCGGGTCACGGGGTTTTCCATTATCGAGGAGCACGACAACAATGCAATTTCAGCGAACGGCTATTTCCAGCGCGTTAGTCATGGGCCTGGCCCTGGCTGGCGCACCTTGCTCCTACGCGGCGTCGCCGGTCGATATCAAGATCGGCTTTGCCGCGCCGCTCACCGGCGGTCAGGCGCACTACGGCGCGGATTTCCGCAGCGGCGTGCAGCTCGCCATCGAGGACATGAACGCGACTAATCCCGTCATCGGCGGCAAGCCTGTGCGCTTTGTGCTGGACGCCCAGGACGACCAGGCCGACCCGCGCACAGGTACGACCGTTGCACAGAAGCTGGTGGACGATGGCGTGGTGGCGGTGATCGGCCACTACAACTCGGGCACCAGCATTCCGGCCGCGCCGATCTACGCGAAAGCGGGCACGCCGCAGATCGCCATGGCGACTTCGCCGACCTACACGCGCCTGGGCCTGCCCACGACTTTCCGTCTGCTGACCTCGGATACGCAGCTTGGCAGCGTGCTGGGCGATTACGCCGTCAAGGGCCTTAAATTCAAGCGCCTGGCGATCATCGATGACCGCACCGCATATGGCCAAGGCGTGGCGGAAGAGTTCACCAAGGCGGCCAGGGCAGCGGGCGCAACCGTCGTGGACGAGGAATATACAAGCGACAAGGCCGTGGATTTCCGCGCGATTCTCACCAAGATCAAGGCTGCGAATCCCGATGCCGTCTTCTACGGCGGCGCCGATACCCAGGCCGCGCCGATGCTCAAGCAGATGCGCTCGCTGGCGATCAAATCCGTGCTGATCGGCCCGGATATGCTGCAGTCCGACAATCTCATCAAGGTGGCGGGCGAGGCTTCGGAAGGCACGCTGGCGGCATCGGAAGGCAGTCCGCTGGCGCAGATGCCGGGCGGCAAGGCATTCGGCGAGCGCTACGCGAAGCGCTTCAACCAGCCCGTGGAGTTGTACGCGCCGTACGCCTATGACGGCACGATGGCCGTGTTCAACGCGATGAAGAAGTCCGACTCCACCGATCCGCATGTCTTCCTCACCGCGCTGAAGGCAACCAACATGAAGGGCGTCACCACCAGCGAGCTGGCCTACGATCAGTACGGCGATCTCAAGTATGGCGGTGTGACTGTGTACAAGGTCGTCAATGGCGCGTGGAAGCCGTTGCAGACCGTGGGTACGAAATAAGGGGGCAACGCGGTTTCCGCCCTGTGCAGAAATCGTCATCGCTGCGGGGCCGTTCGAACAAGACGGCCTTGCGGTCGATGCCTACGATTGTCGACATGAACACCGTTACCGTTATCGACTCCCATACCGGCGGCGAGCCCACGCGGCTCGTCGTCGAAGGCGGCCCGGATCTGGGCCGCGGCCCGCTCGCTGAGCGGCTTGAAATCTTTCGGCGCGATTTCGATCACGTGCGCGCAGGCGTGGTCAACGAGCCGCGCGGCTCCGATGTGATGGTCGGTGCGCTGCTCTGCGAACCGCACGATCCCAGCTGTTCGGCTGGCGTCATCTTCTTTAATAACGTGGGTTTTCTCGGCATGTGCGGGCACGGCACGATCGGATTGATCGTTTCGCTCGCGCATATGGGGCGTATCGCGCCCGGCGTGCATCGCGTCGAAACGCCCGTGGGCGTGGTTGAAGCCGAATTGCACGACGACGGCAGCGTGAGCGTCCATAACGTGCCCGCCTACCGTTATCGCACGGAAGTGCCGCTGGACGTGCCGGGCCTTGGCCGCGTGCATGGCGATATCGCCTGGGGTGGCAACTGGTTTTTCCTCGTTTCCGATCACGGCCAGACGCTCGACTTCGCGCAGGTGGAGTCGCTTACGGATGTCGCATGGAAAATCCGCGCGGCACTCGAAGCCAACGGCATTACTGGCGAAGGCGGTGCGTTGATCGACCATATCGAACTCTTCGCGGATTCCAGCGTGCCGGGCATCGATAGCCGCAACTTCGTGCTATGCCCCGGTAAGGCGTATGACCGCTCGCCATGCGGCACGGGCACCAGCGCGAAAATCGCCTGTCTGGCAGCGGATGCTGTTCTTGCGCCTGGCGCGATCTGGCGTCAGGAAAGCATCATCGGCAGCGTGTTCGAGGCGAGCTACGAGCCGTACGAAGCTTCACGCGCAGACGCGCAAGACGCGGGCCGGAGCTACGTGCGCCCGAGCATTCGCGGTAGCGCTCACGTTAGCGCCGAAGCGAAGTTGATCTTCGCCGCCGACGATCCCTTCGCATGGGGCATCCGCGCGTGAGCAAGCCGTTGCATTCGAGTCCCGATGTGATCGTGGTGGGCGCGGGCATCGTCGGCGCGGCTTGCGCGCACGAACTGGCGCAGCAGGGCGCGGATGTGCTCGTGCTTGACCGCGCAGGCGTTGGCGGCGGCGTGACGGCGGCAGGCATGGGCCATCTGGTGCTGATGGACGACAGTCCCGCCGAGTTTGCGTTGTCGGGGTGGTCGCGCGATCTGTGGCTCGATCTTGCGCCGCGCCTGAGCCAGCGCGAGGCGTTCGTGCGTTGCGGCACGCTCTGGGTGGCCGTTGACGACGAGGAATACGAACTCGCGCAAACGCGTCAGCAGGCGCTTGCGGCTGCGGGCGTAGCGTGTACGCTGCTCGACGCCCAGCAGGTGCGCGAAGCCGAACCCGCCTTGTGCGAAGGCCTGCGCGGCGGCATGCTGCTCCCCGACGACGCCGTGGTCTATGCGCCCGCTGCCGCCGCGTGGCTGCTCGCGCAGCCGGTGAAAGGGCGCGTGACGTGCCGGCTCGATGCGCAGGTTGCGCGCGTGGATCGCCAGGGTGTGGTGCTGGCCAACGGCGAAACACTCGCGGCGGGCGCGGTGCTGCTGGCCAACGGTCTGCAGGCCGCCGATCTGCTACCCGGTTTGCCGATGCAGGCAAAAAAAGGACATCTGATTATTACGGATCGCTATCCCGGCACGATCCGCCATCAGATTCTGGAACTCGGCTATATCAAGAGCGCACACAACGCGAGCGGCACTTCGGTGGCCTTCAATGTGCAGCCGCGCCCTACGGGGCAGATCCTGATCGGATCGTCGCGCCAGTTCGACAGTGTCGATCCGGCCATCGAACCCGAAATCCTCGCGCGCATGCTGCGCCGCGCCGCGCAGTATCTTCCCGAATTGCCGACGCTCAACGCCATCCGCGCGTGGACCGGTTTTCGCCCTGCAACGAGCGATGGCTTGCCGCTGATCGGCCCAGCGGGGCCATTTACGAGCGACACCTGCCACCGATCCACGTGGCTCGCGACGGGGCATGAAGGCCTGGGTGTAACGACCGCGCTCGCCACGGGCAAGCTGATTGCCGCGCAAATGCTCGATCTGGGCGATGTATTGCCCATCGACCCCGCGCCGTATCGTCCCGCGCGTTTCGCAGAAGCCGGAGTCAGCCATGCCTGAGATGTTGACGCTCGATGTAGATGGCCGCAGCGTGCAGGTCGCGCGCGGCAGTTCCGTGGTGGCCGCCATCGCGCTCGCGACCGGCAATGCTGGCGTAGTCACGCGCGAATCGGTGAGTGGCGCGCAACGCGGGCCGTTGTGCGGGATGGGCGTGTGCCAGGAGTGCCGCGTGACGATAGACGGCGTGCGCCATCGGCTCGCATGTCAGACGCTCTGTGCGCAAGGCATGGACATCAGGACCGCGAGGTCTTCGATATGAATTTCGATATCCTTATTATTGGTGCGGGGCCAGCGGGTTTGAATGCCGCGCGCGTCGCTGCGCAGGCGGGCGTGACAGTCGGCATCGTCGATGACAACGCGCTGCCGGGAGGTCAGATCTGGCGTCAAGGTCCGCAGCATCAAGCCAAAGGCCGGGCGCGCGATGCCATCGACGCGATACGTGGTGCGGCGAACGTCACGTATCTGAGCGGTACGCGTGTCGTGCAGGCTCAAGGTGCCGGCCGCTTGCTGGTGGAGGACGCCGAACGAGGCTTCACCGTTGGCTATAGCAAGCTGATAATCGCCACCGGGGCGCGCGAGCGCTTTCTGCCGTATCCTGGCTGGACGCTGCCGGGCGTGACGGGAGCAGGGGGCTTGCAGGCGCTCATCAAGGGGGGCCTGCCGGTGCGCGGCGAGCGCATCGTGATTGCCGGTACCGGGCCACTTTTGTGGGCCGCTGCAGTGACGGCGCGCGAACAGGGCGCGCAGATTGCGGCGATTGTCGAACAGGCGTCTGCGCTGGCTGTGCGCGGGTTTGCGGCGTCGCTCATCCACACGCCGGCAAAACTTGTACAGGCGGCGCGCATGCGTTTCGATCTACGTGCGACGCCGTATCTGTGCGGCGCGCACGTGAGCGCCGCTCAGGGCGACGGAAAGCTGGCGCAGGTGACGGTGCAGCAGGGGCACAAGCAAACTCAGATCGCCTGCGACCGGCTTGCGTGCGCCTTTGGTCTCGTGCCCAATACCGAGCTGGGTACGGCGCTGGGCTGCCGGATCGAGGAAACGCAAGGCGTTGCCGCGATCGTCGTGGATGAATTGCAGGCCAGCACGCAGGCGAATATCTATGCAGCCGGAGAGTCCACGGGCGTGGGCGGCATGGAATTGGCTTCGCTGGAAGGACAGATCGCAGCGCATGCCGCGCTCGGCAACGTCACGCAGGCGCGTACTTTGTTTGGCGAGCGTGAGCGCTACCGTCGTTTCGCTGCGCGGATGCACGCGGCCTTCGCGCTTGATCCGCAATTGCGCGGCCTCGCCACGCCCGACACCGTGCTATGCCGCTGCGAAGACGTGCGGTTTGCGGATGCCGCGCAGCATCGCAGTTGGCGCGACGCCAAACTGCACACGCGCTGCGGCATGGGACCGTGCCAGGGCAAGATCTGCGGCGAAGCCGCCGCGTTCTGTCTGGGCTGGTCGCGCAACGGACCGCGCCCTCCGTTCTCGCCCGCGCGCATCGGCACCTTGATGGAGGCGCAAACGCAGGCGTGAAGCGCTCATACGGGCGGTGCAAAAGCGCCGCCCGTTTTTTCTTTGCAGGTGGGCAAGCGCGGGCGGCGAAGGCATAATCGAGCCGATCCCGACTTGCCACGCCTTGCAATGCCCGACCTGCTCCTGCCCGCCCTTAGCGCAAACACGACGCTCCCGGAGATGGTGGCGCATTTCTCCCTGCTCGAACCGCTGTTCGACGCCATGCCCGATGTGGTCTTCTTCGTGAAGGACCATGAGGCGCGCTACGTGATCGTTAACGCCACGCTGGCGACGCGCTGCGGTTGCAAGGATCGCCGCGCATTGCTGGGCAAGACGGCGGCCGAGGTGTTCCCCTCGCGCTTCGGGCACATCTACATGGAGCAGGACGAAGCGGTAGTGCGTGATAACAGCCGCCTGATCGACCAGCTCGAATTACATCTTTATCCCGGACGCCAGCCCGGCTGGTGCCTGACCTCCAAGGTGCCGCTGCACGACGCGCAAGGGCGCGTGCTGGGCGTCGCCGGTATCTCGCGCGATCTGCAGGCGGCGGAGGGCACGCATCCGGCGTATCAGCGCGTGGCCCTTGCGGCGAAATATATCCAGGACAACTACGCGCAGCCCCTGAAACTTTCGAATCTGGCGACGCTGATCGATATGTCGGTGGCGCAGGTCGAACGCTATTTCCACAAGGTCTTTCACCTCACGCCGCGTCAAATGCTGCTGAAGACGCGGCTGGATGCAGCATCCGAACTACTCGCAAGCGATTCGACGATTACCGAAATCGCCACACGCTGCGGCTATAACGATCACAGCGCATTCACGCGCCAATTCAAGGCTACTGTGGGACTGACGCCGAGCCAATATCGTGCGCTGCTGCATCCGCAAGCGACGCCAGCCGAATAAAAACCATCGAGCGGCCCCACCAGTATCACGCTCAAAAATCTAAGTGTTGTCCCCGATAGCGTTAACGCAAGTGATTCGTTCATGCGTGCGCATATCCGTCATTGTGCCGAATTCGTCACGCTGAGACGCGAAAGTCCTCAAGCCGAACCGAATATGGATAGCGATACTTCTTCGCATCGCCGCTGATCTGGCGCGATGCATACAACGAAGGAGTTTGGCACTGTGAGCAGCAACGCTATTCCATGGAGCGGAGTGATTTCCGCCGTCAGCAGTCCTTTCGCGCATTGATGCCAGGCATCGATTTTCCCGCGCTTCTCGCGTAGTCACTCGCGTCCTACCGCACCTATAGCGCACCGCACCTTCCACGTTTCAGGCTTTCGCACGTCGATGCGGCAGCAGAACGCTCAAGCGCTTATTCCTATACAGGAGACTCGACTGTGTCCAGTCAAAGCAATTTACATCGTCCTTTGCCGGTTCGCGATGGCGCAGCCACCGCAGCATCGGAACAGGCAGGCGAAGGTCGTTTCAAGAAGCAGTTGTCCCTGACCGATCTCACGTTTATCGGCCTGGGCGCCATTTTCGGCTCGGGCTGGCTGTTTGCGGCAAGCCACGTGTCGGCCATTGCCGGTCCCGCCGGTATCGTCTCCTGGTTGATCGGCGGCTTCGCGGTGCTGCTACTCGGTATCGTCTATTGCGAACTGGGCGCGGCATTGCCGCGCGCGGGCGGCGTGGTGCGTTATCCGGTGTTTTCGCACGGCCCGTTGCTGGGCTACCTGATGGGCTTTGTCACGCTGATCGCATTTTCAAGCCTGATTGCGATTGAAGTCGTCGCCGCGCGCCAATATGCGGCCGCGTGGTTCCCCATGCTGAGCCAGCCCGGTTCAGGCAATCCCACTACCGTGGGCTGGTTGGTCCAGCTCGCGCTGCTGGGGCTGTTTTTCCGCCTCAATTATTCGAGCGTAAAAACATTCGCGCGCGCGAATAATCTCATCAGCATTTTCAAGTTCATCGTGCCGCTTTCGGTGATCGGCGTGCTGTTCACGTTTTTCAAACCCGCGAATCTGAGCGTGCACGGCTTCGCGCCGTTCGGTCTTTCGGGCGTCGAAATGGCGGTCTCGGCGGGCGGCATTATCTTCGCCTATCTGGGCCTCACGCCGATCATCTCGGTGGCGAGCGAGGTGCGCAATCCGCAACGCACGATTCCTGTTGCGCTGATTCTCTCCGTGCTGCTTTCCACGCTGATTTACGTGCTGCTGCAACTGGCGTTTATCGGCAGCATTCCGACCGATATGCTCAAGAGCGGCTGGGATGGCGTGAGCAAGGCGTTTTCGCTGCCGTATCGCGACATCGCACTTGCGCTGGGCGTAGGCTGGCTCGCTTATATGGTCGTGGCCGATGCAGCGATCTCGCCGAGCGGTTGCGGCAACATCTACATGAACGCGACGCCGCGCGTGGTCTACGCGTGGGCGAAAACCGGCACGTTTTTCCGTGTGTTTACGCGTGTGGATGCGGCCTCGGGCATTCCGCGTCCCGGGCTGTGGCTCACGTTCGCGCTGGCGGTGTTCTGGACGCTGCCGTTTCCCTCATGGGAAGCGCTGATCAACGTGGTGTCGGCGGCGCTGGTGCTGAGCTACGCGGTCGCGCCGATTTCGGTCGCCGCCTTGCGCCGCAATGCGCCTGATCTGGAGCGCCCGTTTCGCGTGGGACGTTTTGGTATCGTCGGGCCGGTGTCGTTCGTGATTGCCGCGTTGATCGTTTACTGGTCGGGCTGGGGCACGGTGTCGTGGTTGTTGGGACTGCAGATCGTCATGTTCGTGATCTATCTCGCTGCCGGCCGCTTCGTGCCGACGCGCGATCTGAGCCTGGCCGAGCAGGTGCGTTCGTCGCTCTGGCTGATCGCGTTTTACGGGGTGATGATCCTGCTGTCGTGGCAGGGCAGCTTCGGCGGTACGGGTACGCTTGCGCATCCGTACGACACCGTTGTGGTGGCGCTCGCCAGCCTCGGCATCTACTACTGGGGTGCGAATACCGGCGTACCGGCCAGCAAACTGCGTCTCGACGAAGACGATCAGTAACGTCACGCCATCACACCTTATCCGTTGATTGAACCGGGCCACGCCGGCCCGGTTGTTCTTTGCAGGAAGCACCATGAGCGAAAGCACTTTTAGCATTTCCGGACAGTCGTTGATCGGCGCGGCCAGCGTGAGCGGCGATAACGGCGCTTTTAATGGCGTCAACGCGCGCACGGGCGAAGCGCTCGAACCCGCATTCGGCGGCGCCAGCGTCATCGATCGGGAGCGCGCCTGCGCGCTTGCCGAAGCGTCATTCGATCTCTATCGGGAAACCTCGCTCGAAGCACGCGCCGCATTTCTGGAAACGATAGGACAACAGATCGAATCGATCGGCGACGTGCTGATTGAACGATGCATGGCCGAAACCGGTTTGCCGCGCGCGCGCCTCGAAGGCGAACGCGCGCGCACGGTCGGTCAGCTCGAACTGTTCGCGGCCGTGCTGCGCCAGGGCGACTATGTCGATGCGCGCATCGATCCTGCGCAGCCTGAGCGCAAGCCCATGCCGCGTGTGGATCTGCGTCTGCGCAATATCGCATTGGGCCCGGTGGCGGTGTTCGGTGCATCGAATTTTCCGTTGGCGTTTTCGGTGGCCGGTGGCGACACCGCTTCGGCGCTTGCGGCGGGTTGCCCGGTGGTCGTGAAAGCGCACAGCGCACATCCCGGCACGTCCGAACTCGTCGGGCGTGCGATCCAGCGTGCCGTGGCGCAATGCGGCTTGCCAGAGGGCGTGTTTTCGCTGCTGTTCGATAGCGGCATCGACATTGGCCGTGCGCTCGTTGCCGATCCGCGCATCAAGGCCGTGGGATTCACGGGTTCGCGTGCTGCAGGCGTCGCGCTCATGAGGATCGCGAACGCGCGTGAGGAGCCGGTTCCGGTCTACGCGGAAATGAGCGCGATCAATCCGGTCGTGCTGTTGCCGGAAGCGCTAGCCGCGCGCGGCGAGCTGATCGCGCGTCAGTTCGCGGCGGCGCTGACGCTGGGCGCCGGGCAGTTCTGCACGAACCCCGGCCTGGTGCTGGCCGTGGAGGGCGAGGCGCTGCGCGCATTCGAGCAGGCGGCGACCGCAGCGCTGGCCGATGCCGCAGCGCAGACCATGCTCACGCCTGGCATTCACGCGAACTATTGCGCTGGCGTGGCGCGTTTCGCCCGCGCCGTTCAGGTAGAACGTCTCGCAGCCAGTGAGCAAGGCAACGAGCAGACTAACGAGCAGACCAACAAGCAGGGCGGCCCCTTCGACGCCCAGCCCGCGCTCTTCGCCACATCGGCACAGGCCTTTCTCACCGATGAAGCCTTGCGCGCCGAAGTGTTCGGCCCGGCTTCCCTGATCGTGCGTTGTACGGACCTGAACGAGCTGCATGCGGTGCTGAAGTCAATCGAAGGTCAGTTGACGGTGTCCGTGCACCTCGAAAGTGCTGATCACGAGGCTTGCCGTACCATACTCCCAACCCTCGAACGCAAGGCAGGCCGCGTGCTGGCCAACGGCTTCGGCACGGGCGTGGAGGTCGGTCACGCGATGGTGCATGGCGGCCCGTTCCCGGCGACCTCGGACGCACGCACCACGTCGGTCGGCAGCCGCGCCATCGAGCGCTTCCTGCGCCCCGTTTCGTACCAGGACTGGCCCGACGATCTGCTGCCCGCAGCTTTGCGCGAGGCCAATCCCCAACGTCTCGCGCGCCGCGTGAACGGCGTGCTCCACCGTGAGGAAACCCCGCATGACTGAGCAGGATGATGACGTTGCGCTGTCGCTGACTGAACTCTTCGAACTGGCTCGCAAGACGCTCGTGCATCACGGCGTATCGCAGGCCCACGCCGACGCGATTGCGCGCGTCATCACCCAGGGCCAGCGCGACGAATGTCATTCGCACGGGCTCTATCGTCTGCTGGGCTGCGTGCGCTCGGTGCAAAGCGGCAAGGTCGATCCGCGCGCGGAACCGACGTTGCGCGACATGGCGCCGGGCGTGCTCGCCGTGGATGCGCACTATGGCTTTTCGCTGCTAGCATTCGAAACCGGGCTGCCCGTGCTGGCGGAAAAAGCCCGTAAGCAAGGCCTCGCGGCCATGGCGATCAAGCGCTGTTTCCATTTTTCAGCGCTCTGGCCTGAAGTCGAGGCGATCGCCGCGCAAGGTCTGGTGGGTCTCGCAATGAATCCCAGCCACAGCTGGGTCGCGCCCGCAGGCGGCACGCGCGGCGTATTCGGCACGAACCCCATCGCCTTCGCCTGGCCGCGCGCCAATGGTTACCCCTTTGTCTTCGATTTTGCAACCAGCGCCATTGCACGCGGCGATATCGAACTACACGCCCGCGAAGGTAAACCGATTCCCTCGCACTGGGCGATAGACCGCGATGGCCATCCAACCACGGACGCCCGCGCGGCGCTCGACGGGGCGATGCAGACGTTCGGCGGCCATAAAGGCTCGGCACTGGCCGCGATGGTGGAGTTGCTCGCGGGCGCCTTGATCGGCGATCTCACCAGCATGGAATCGCAAGCCTTCGACGATGGCGCGGGCGCCAGCCCATGCCATGGCGAACTGGTGATCGCCATCGACCCGCAGCGTTTTTCAGGCGATGAATCGACCAGCGACTACGCCGCCGGCCAGGCGCGTGCCGAGCGTCTATTCGAAGCCATTGTCGATCAAGGGGCAAGACTGCCTTCGCAGCGTCGTTTCGAGGCTCGGGAGCGCAGCGAACGCCATGGCGTTCGCGTGCCCCGTGCGCTCTACAACGACGTGCTCAAGCTGATGGATTGAAGCTCTCTCAGGTTCTTTTTGATTGACCCGGCCGACGGCCTGTATATCAGGCTCTCTATTTGAATCGGCCGAAGTCGGTTCTCTCAGGTTCTTTTATTGAATTAGCCGACGCCCTCTTTAGTTCAACGCGCTAAGCCTTCAACGAATCGATCAGACGGTCGATTTCACCCAGCTGTCCCTTCGACAGTTGATGGCTTTGCGCAATATCCCGCAAGCGTTTGCGCCAGTACGACGGCGGCAAACCGAGTTCCTTCATGTCCTGCGCAGACAATCTATCGAGCATCGACCTGATGTGCCGGATATCGTCGTGAGCGAGTTTGAGCGAATGAGCACCCGACAATTTCGGGCTCGCGCCGACTTCAAGACCCCCTTCAGACATGATTCCCATTATTTTTCGCCTCGGAAAGCGGTGACGCGCATGCCATGCGCATATCGCCGGCCTTGTGACGTCCTGTTGCTATCTATTCGGGTCGAGCACGCGATGAGTTCGCGTTTCGAACGGAGCCAGATTTATTTTTCGTTCGGCTGTACCGAACGCCGTTCGGTAGTGTTATTTATGGTAGGTTCCACATTGACGGCTGTCAATAAAGACCATGCACAGCGAGCCGAGGTTTTCATCGGTCCAGCGACGGGAAGAACGCGAAATAAAAATGACACAAGCAGCTCAAACCACTGAAGATCGCTACGCACTTCGCAGCGTCAGCCGGGCGCTGGACGTGCTGGAAGCATTGGGGACTTGCGGCAGCGAAGGGCTCACGGTCGCGGAAATCGCCACCATCATCGGCGTTTCAAAAAGCACGGCGTTCGCGCTGCTGCAGACACTGCTTGCGCGCAGCTATGTCATCGACGTGCGGCTGGGCGGTTCGCGCCGCTATCGATTGGGCTTTGCGCTGGTGCATCTGGGCGATCGCGCGGCGGCCGACACGGGCGTCTCGCAGGTGGCCATGCCGGTGTTGCGGGAACTGACCGACGAAACCGGCCTCACGTCGCGGCTCGCGGTGCTCGACGACGACGGTTACGCCGTCGCGATCAATCGCGTCGATGCACCGGGCATCGTGCGCATCGCCTCCGCACTCGGGCAACGCGAACTGCCGCATTGTTCGGCGCTCGGCAAATCGCTGATGGCGCTGCTGCCGCCGGCGCGCGTCGTCAAACTGCTCGCGCATACCGGTATGCCGGGCCGCACGCAATTCACGCGCGTGACGCCCGCCGAGCTGATGAAGGATCTGATTCTCGTGGCCGAACGCGGCTACGCATTCGACGACGAAGAGGACAATATCGGCGTGGTCTGCGTGGGTGCGGCGATTACGAACCGTGACGGCGAGGGCGTCGCGGCGATCAGCGTGACCACGCTCAAGTCCGGCCTGAGCGACGAAGATCTGCATGCGCTCGGCCGCACGCTGCGCGCGTATGCGGAGCGCATCAGCAGCAAGCTCGGCGCGCAGCCGCAGCTCGTTGTGCGCGACTGACATGCGCGACTGACGCTATTTCGATCACCGCACGCTGATCTTCGACCCCGCACCTGCGAGACGGGCGGAAACATCATGCCGACTACCATCCTGGAACTGTTCGATCTTCACGGCGCGAGCGGCTATCTGCCCGATTTGCTGCGCGGCGCGTTCACGAGCGTCGAACTGACGTTCTGCATCCTGGCGCTGAGCTTGCCTTTCGGCCTCGTGCTCGCCATCGCCAGAATCAGCCACGGGCGCGTGCTGCGCACACTGGCCGCCGCCTATATCGAGCTGATTCGCGGCACGCCGGCGCTGTTGCAGCTGTTCTATATTTATTTCGTGCTGCCGTCGTTCGGGCTGCGTTTTGATCCCTTCATCGCTGGCGTGATAGGGTTGTCGATCAATTACTCGGCTTATCTTGCCGAGGTGTATCGCGCCGGCATCAACGCGGTGCCCAAAAGCCAGGTGGAGGCCGCGAAAGCGCTGGGCATGTCGGGCGCTCAGACGCTCAAGCTGGTCGTGCTGCCGCAGGCGCTGCGCATCGTGGTGCCGCCGCTCGGCAATTACGCCATTTCGCTTTTCAAGGACACGTCGCTGGTATCGATCGTGACCGTCAAGGAGCTGATGTTCACGGGCCAGATTATTTCGTCGACGAATTTTCAGTACGCCACCGTGTTTACGATTATCGGCGCGATATATTTGGCGTTCTCGTGGCCCAGTGCGCTCGTCGTGCGCTGGCTTGAGCGCAAGATGGGCACTCCGCGCACGGCAAATTCATCGTCCGGCTACGGAAAGAAGCTGTAATAGAAAACGCGTGGAAGAAGCGTGTAATAAGAACGAAATTACGATTATTTCATTACGTCGTTAATACTTAATCACACTGGGGGTGTTTCATGCGCAGATTCGTGGTGGCGCTTGTCGCCATTCTGGGCGGGCTGGGGGCCTTGTCCAACGCATACGCGGACGACAATGGGGGCATTGTCGGCGTGAGTTTTCAGGGCGGAGACGGGTCGTATACTCGCGCGGTCCGCAATGGCGTGACGCTGGCGATTGCCGCCGATCCGCCATCGACTTTCCTCGACGACAAGACGCATCAGTTCGATGGCGCGGACGTGCGCATCTTCAAGGAAATCACGAAGCGCCTGGGCATCACGAAAGTCACCTGGAACATCATGCCGTTCGACGCGATGATCCCGTCGCTGCTTTCGAGCCGCACTGACATCATCGTCGACAATCTGCACACCAATCCGCAGCGCCTGCGCGTGGTCTCTTTTACGAGTCCCGCTTACTGGTACGGCTCGGCCATCGCCACGCAGCGCGGCAACCCCTTGAAGATTCATAGCTGGGAAGATTTCGCGGGGCACACCGTCGGCACCTTGCGCGGCAGTATCAATCACCAGTTGCTTGGCGAGCGCAAGGACCTCAAGGAACTCAAGCTCTACACCAGCAGCGAGGCCGAATTCGCCGATCTGATCGCAGGCCGCATCGACGTGGCCATGGAAGACGGCATCAAGATCAGCATGTTCCTCAAGCAGCATCCCTCGTCGGCGATTGAAATGGTGAGCGATTACAAGCCCTTGCCGCAGGAATATGGCTATGCGCGTTACGCGCTGCGCAAAGGCGATGTCGATCTGAACCACGCCGTCTCGCGTGCGCTCGACGAAATGCGCGCCGACGGCACACTCGCCTCGATCATCCAGCAGTTCGGTTATAGCGACCGCAATCTGTGGTTTTTCCCGGTGAAAAACTGATCCGCGCGGCCGACGAAATCCGCCGTAACGCGATGAAAGATCGATCGTGCATTTATGCCCTTCAGATTTTTCCGCGTCGACCGTTATGCAGTAGTCGTAACGCATCGATGCGTTCTTTCGACACTTGAAGACCACGCCGCGCTGAGAGACGCGGCGTGTGCATGCCGGACCGGCGGGAAGCCGGGCGGCGCCTGCACGACATAGAGACATGAACAGAATGACGCGCCATAGAAACAGGCGCGCAAAGGGCCACGAATGAACGGTGTCTACAACCCGCTATTGACGTGCCTGTCCGTGGTGGTCGCCTTTCTTGCGTCGTTTACGGCGTTGGAGGGCGCTGCCATGCTCAGTACCGTGACCAGCAACCGCTGGCGCCACGTCTGGCTCGCAGGCAGTGCCTGTGCGATGGGCATCGGCATCTGGTCGATGCACTTCATCGGCATGATTGCGCTCACGCTGCCGATTGCGGTGGGATACGACCTCGACGTGACCGCCGCGTCGCTGGCGCTGGCCGTTCTCGCGGCCCTGGTGGCGCTTGCCACCGTGAGCCGCGGCTGTCTCTCGGCGCGCAGGCTGCTTGCGGCGGGCAGCGTAATGGGAATCGGCGTGGCGGCCATGCACTACACCGGCATGATCGCCATGCGCATGTCGCCGTCTATCGAATACGATCCCGCGCGCGTGGCGTTATCGGTGGCGATTGCAATTGGCGCGTCCATCAGCGCACTCTGGCTCGCGTTTCATCTGCGCGACTCGCGCCGCGAAAACATCGTCTGGAAACGTCTGGGCGCGGCGGCCGTGATGGCATTCGCCATTTCAGGCATGCACTACACCGGCATGAGCGCCGCCACTTTCGCGGAGGGCAGCCGGTGCCTGAGCACACATAAAGTCGATGCCAACGCACTCGCGCTGATTGTGGGCGTGGCCTCGACGGTTGTGCTGATCGGCACCTTGTGGATTTTCGGCACCCAGGCGAACCGTCTGTCCGCGTCGCTTGATCGCGCCGCTCACACCATTCGTCACCTCGGCACTCACGACGCGCTGACCGATCTGCCCAACCGCGCGTATTTGATGGCGCGCGCCAAAGAACTCGCGCAGCGCGGCGCGCTTGCCGTGCTGTTTGTCGACCTCGACGGCTTCAAGGTGGTCAACGATACGCTCGGCCACAAGATCGGCGACGATCTGCTGCGCCAGGCCGCCGCGCGCATCGCGGACTGCGCGCGCGAGGGCGATCTGGTGGCCCGGCTGGGCGGCGACGAATTCGTGGTCGTGACGGCTGGATCGACGCGTGCGCACAGCCACGCGGACAATCCTGTTGGCGATGCAGCGGAAACCATCGCGCGGCGCATTCTCGCCAGCCTCGCCGAAGAGTTCGTGCTGGCCGAAGCGCTGCCGGTGCGTATTGGCGCGAGCATCGGCATTGCGCTCTCGCAGGATGAAAGCACGTCGCTCGACACCTTGCTGAGCCACGCGGATTGCGCGATGTACGCGGCCAAACGCAGCGGTCGCAACACCTTTCTCTGCTTCGAAGACAGCATGAGCCGCTCGACGCTGCGCTCGCTGCACATCCAGCGTGATCTTCATGTGGCGCTCGCACGCGAACAGTTCGATCTGGTGTTCCAGCCGAAATACACCGTCGACGGCAAGGCCATGACCGGCGCGGAAGCGCTGTTGCGTTGGCATCATCCGGTGCTAGGCAACGTACCGCCGCTCGAATTCATCCCCATCGCCGAGCGTGCGGGCCTGATGATTGCCATCGGCGACTGGGTGTTGCGCCGCATTTGCGCGCATCTGCTCGAATGGGAGCGCGAAGCGCTGGGCCCGATGTCGATTGCGATGAATCTCTCGTCGATGCAATTCAATCTGCCGCGCATCGTCGAGCGCATCGACGCCATCGTGACAGCGGCGGGCGTGCCGCCCGAGCGGCTCATGTTCGAGATCAGTGAAGCCACCGCGATGCAGGACGTGGATCGCACGCGCGCCGTGGTGCAGGCGCTGCGCGATCGCGGCTATGCGGTTGCGCTCGACGATTTCGGCACGGCCTTGTCGAGTCTTGGTCATTTGCAGGATTTTCGCGTCGACCAGATCAAGATCGATCGCGCCTTCGTGAGCGGCCTCGACGACACGTCGTCGCGCAGTTCGGCGCTGTTATCGGCGGTCATGGCGCTTGCGCGCGTGCTCGGCATCGAAGTGGTGGCGGAGGGCGTCGAAACCGTTGCGCAGTCGCTCAAGCTGCTCGCGCTCGATTGCGACCAGATGCAGGGTTTTCTATGCGGATCGCCGCTGGCGGGCGACGAATTCAGACGCGCGATGTCCGGTTCGTCCGCGGCCTCGCTTGCATTAAAAAACTAGTTGCGCGCGCATTTTTCTCATCGACGATGCGCAATTGCATGTAATCAAGTTGACAAGTTACAATCCGGGCGCTGCTTCGCAATTAAATAAATGTTTCCTTTTAGGAAATTTCGAGGGCAGGACTTTATCGAAGTCCATTGAAGCAACCAGCGCACGATAAAAATAAATCTTGAGAAACTGGTGTTAATCATATGGCGAGTGAACATGATTTGCGGCGGGACGTCCGCACACCGATGTTGTTCGGCCCACTGCTGCTCAATAAGGACGGCAGGGCGCTTGCGCAGGTCGCCGACCTGAGTTCGCACGGGGCGCTGCTGCACGCGCGCAGCGGCCTGTTCGCGCGCGGCGAAACGGTATCGGGCTGGCTGCAGTCGTCGGCCATCGACGACGATGACGAAATCGTCGTCGTGGTGGCGCTGGAAGTGCGCTGGATCGCGGAGGATCACGAACGCGGCTGGAGCCGTGTGGGCTGCGAAATGCTGCCGCTGGATTCCCGATCGAGGGCGCGCCTTCGCTCGCTCATCGCGAAAGCCGCGCCGTAAGGCATCGACTACGGCGCGAGATTGCCAAGGAATGCACGCGCCGGGGCAAAAAACGTCACGCCGCTCACCGCTTTGGAGAAGTCCAGAATCCGGTCGTGCAGCGGCGGCGGATCGCCTATGAACATGCGCTCCAGCATTTTCTCGATCACCCAGAGATGCCGGGAATAGCCGATGAAGTAGGTGCCATATTCGTTGCGTCCGGGGCTGGCGAACGGCATGTTGTCGCGCAGGATATCGTGCTCGCCATCGGCGTCCTCGATCGTGCAGAGCGTCTTGTGCGATTTCTGGCCTTCGGTGGCGTCCGGCAATTCCGTATTGTCGAATTTGGTGCGGCCAATGATGGCTTCCTGCGTCTGCACGCTTTGCGATTTCCACGCTGCCATGTCGTGCAGATACTTCTGGATCACGACATAACTGCCGCCCGCGTAATCGGCATCTTCGTCGGCGACGAGGGTTGCGAAGGGCAGATCGAGGCCGTCTGGATTCGCCGTGCCATCGACGAATTGCAGCAAATCGCGCCCGTCGAAATAACGAAATCCCGCCACGTCGTCGACCACCTCGACCGCGCTGCCGAAAGCCTCCAGCAGGATCTGTTCGAAGGCGACGATCACGTCCATCGACTCCGCGCGAATGTGATAGAGCAGGTCGCCCGCGGTGGAGACCGCTGTGTGTTTCGCGCCGTGCACTTCCTTGAAAGGCGCGAGCTCCTTCGGCGGCGGCTTCGCGGTGAGCGGTCCCCACGCACGATGCGAAATACCGACATTGCAGGTGAACAGGCCGCCGTGCGCGCGAATGCGGATGTCCTTGATGAGATCGTCGGTGCTGGCGAGCACCGATTGCGCGGTGGCAATCGACGCGCTGTCGTCTTTCACGGTCAGCACCAGAAACGCAGCCGCAGCGGTGATGGGGGCGTCGATGGATTGCGGCTCGGTATCCAGGGCGCGCTGTGGATCGGTGACCGGCGATGACGGCTGGTTCATGAAGCCTCCTTCCGCAAGGTGGACAGCCTGAGCACCATAGCACCGATGCGATCAGGTGACGTTTTGCGTGCAGCGGCTTTTTGTACGAGGATTCGGCGCGATGGCTTGCACGCGCCTGTGGCCGTGTGTGCCGGTGTATGCCCGTGTATGCGTTAGCAGCGGCTTTATGACTTGATTGGATAAACGTATCGGATTTGCTTCGTTGTCAGCCTGCGGTGGCGGACGTAGATTGAAGGTTTCGGCAATTTCAAGGCAATTCGCGTGACTACGACCGCTACCTCATCCGACCCACAACAGCAAATCGAAATCCGCGCGCTGGACGCGCCGCTGGGCGCGGAGGTCATCGGCCTCGATCTGTCGCAACCGCTCAGTACGCAGGATTTTGCGCGTCTGCATCGCGCTCATCTCGATCATCACGTGCTGGTGTTTCGCGATCAGCGTATTACACCGGAACAGCAGATCGCGTTTTCGCGGCGCTTCGGGCCGTTGCAGATTCACGTGCTGCACCAGTTCGCGCTGCCCGATCATCCCGAAGTGCTGATTGTCTCGAACATCGTTGAGAACGGCAAACCGGTAGGGCTGGGCGACGCGGGTCACTTCTGGCATTCGGACCTCTCGTACAAGGAAAAGCCCAGCCTCGGGTCGATGCTGCACGCGCAGGAATTGCCCGCGGAAGGCGGCGATACGCTGTTCGCCAACATGCATCTGGCGTGGGATACGCTGCCCGAACATTTGCGCCGCGCGGTGCAAGGGCGCAGCGCCGAACATACCTATCTCGCGCGCTATGCCGAGTTGCAGTCACGCAGCCCGTGGCGGCCCAATCTCTCCGCGGAGCAGATCGCGCAGGTCAAGCCCGTGGTACATCCGATTGTGCGCACGCATCCGGAAACGGGTCGCAAGGCGCTGTTCGTCAGCGAGCACTTCACCACGCGCATCGTCGATTTGCCCGAAGACGAGAGCCGCGCGCTGCTCGCCGAACTGTTCGTTCACAGCGTGCGCGACGCATTCCTGTATCGCCACGTCTGGCGCGAGCACGACATGGTGTTCTGGGACAACCGCTCGCTGATGCATCTCGCCGCGGGCACGCCCGATCATTTGCGCCGGCGGCTCTATCGCACGACCATCGAAGGCGACGCGCCGTTCTGAAGCGCGTCGCACCGTTCCACCCAATATTCCCGCGATATCGATAAGGTTCCGAGAACTCGTTCGTTGTGCTGGATGAATCGGCCTCGTATAACTGCACGCTGTTCTTGCCGTCATACAGGGGATTATCTTGAGCACGCTCGATATCGATGCGGTTGCGTCCGCACCCATTCGCTCCGCCAGCGACGTTTCGCGCCTGATCAACGCCAGCACGGCCCGCGCAAGCCACGCGCGGGTCATCGTGCTGCTGGCGCTGGGTGGCGTATTTCTCGACGCCTACGATCTGACTACGCTGTCGTATGGCATTCAGGACGTGGTGCGCGAGTTCAATCTCACGCCCGCACTGACGGGTTTCGTCACCTCGTCGATCATGATCGGCACGATTTTAGGGAGCCTGGTCGGCGGCTGGTTCACCGACCGCATCGGCCGCTATCAGGTCTTCATGGCCGACATGCTGTTCTTCGTGGTTGCGGCCATCGCCGCGGGGCTCGCGCCCAACGTGTGGGTGCTGATTGCCGCGCGCTTCGTCATGGGGCTGGGCGTGGGCATCGATCTGCCGGTGGCGATGGCGTTTCTGTCCGAATTTTCGAAGTTTCAGGGCAGCGGCAACAAGGCTTCGCGTCTCGCCGCGTGGTGCCCGATGTGGTACGCCGCGTCTTCGGTGTGCTTTCTGATCGTGTTCGCGCTGTATTTTCTGCTGCCGCAGGAACACGCGGGCTGGTTGTGGCGCGCTTCGCTGATTTTCGGCGCGGTGCCCGCGCTCATCATCATCGCCGTGCGCAGCCGCTTTATGAACGAATCGCCGCTGTGGGCCGCGAATCAGGGCAAGCTCGACGACGCGGTGCGCATCCTGCGCGAGTCGTATGGCATTCACGCCCATAAGGCCGATACCGCGCCTGCACCACATAACGCCGCCAGCCAGCCGCCCGTGAGTTTTCGCGTGCTGTTCCAGCGTCCTTATCTTTCCCGCACGATAGTGGCGAGCGTGATGAACCTGTGCATTCCGTTCGAATACACGGCGATCGCGTTCTTCCTGCCGTCGATTCTTTCGCAGTTCCTCGGCGCGGGCGTGTTCGAGACGATTTCGGCGTCGCTCGCGCTCAATGTGCTGTTTGCGCTCACGGGCGGTTTGCTCGGCATGCGGCTCGCCCATACGCGGCCTTCGCGTCATGTCGCGCTGGCGGGTTTTGCACTGCAATTCGTGGCGCTGGTGGCACTCGCGCTGCTTGGTCACCCGCAGACAGCGCTGGGTATCGGTATCGCGCTGGCGGGGCTGGGCGCGTGGCTGTTCGCCGAAGGTTTCGGTCCTGGCGCGCAGATGATGATCTACCCGGCGCTCTCGTACCCCACTTCGATTCGCGGTACGGGGCTGGGTTTTGGCCGCGCGCTCACGGGCATAGGCAGTGCGGTGGCGCTGTTCGTGCTGCCGATTCTCAACGCGCGGCTGGGCACCGATATGTTTTGGGTCGTCGCGCTGGCGGCGGTCATTCCCATCGGCTTTCTCTCGCTCGTAAAGTACGAACCGACCGAGCACGATATCGACGACGAAGACACCCACGCACGTGAACAACTGCTCGATGAACGCGTTTAAGGTGGTTAAAGCGTCGCTTGCGGGGCGCGTGACGTGACGCAGGCGGAATTCGATAGCCATCATGCGCGGCCGGTACTGGGCATCTGCGTGGCGATGGGTTTTACTACGTTGCTCGACCAGACGATCTTCGGCCTCGCGTTGCCGCATCTGCGCGACAGCCTCCATGCGTCGCCCGATGAATTGCAGTTGATCGTGTCGGTCTATTCGATTGCCTTCGGCATTGCGCTCGTGCCCGCAGGGCGGCTGGGCGATCTGATCGGGCGGCGGCTGTTGTTTCTCGTCGGCCTGACGATGTTCAGCGGCTTTAGCCTCGTGGGCGGCCTCGCCGCAAGCGCGCAGGTGGTGATCGTTGCGCGCGTGCTGCAAGGTGTGGGCGCGGGCATGATCAACACGCAGGTGCTGGGACTGATCCAGGATCTGTTTCGCGGCGACAGTCAGGCGAGGGCGCTTGGCCGTTATGCTTCGGCGGGCGGAATGGCGGGGCTGGCCGGCCCCGTGCTGGGCGGCCTGATTCTCGCGCTCACGCCCGCAGACGTCGGCTGGCGGCTGATGTTTCTCGTCAACGTGCCGTTTGGCATCGTCATTTTCTATCTGGCGCTAAGGCATTTACCGCGCAGCCGTTCTTCGAATGCGCGATTTTCCATCGATGCGATAGGGCTGCTGTTACTGAGCGCCGTGACGCTGTTCTCGATGCTCGCGACGCTTCAGGGCGCGGATGTGCAGCTGTCCGCGCGGACCTGGCTGGTGGGCGCAATCGCCGGGGCTGTGCTGTTCCTGCTCTGGGAGCGGCGTTATCAGCGTCAGGGCGGCGTGCCGATTCTGGGCGCGGGCCTGACCGGTTCGCCGGGCTACGTGCTGGGGACGCTCGTCGCGATGTTCCAGTTCGCGGGCGGCACCACCTTCGGCATGGTGACGACGCTGTTCTTTCTCGACGGGCTGAAAACCGGGCCGCTGCTGTTCGCGTTGCTGTCGATTGCACCTGCCGTGGGGATGATGGTGTCGTCCGCGCGGAGCTGGCGTTTCGCCGCGCGCTTTGGCCGCCCTGGCGTGGTCGCGGCCATCGCGGCGTATATGGCGGCGCTGATGGTGCTCGGCGCGGGCGTGATGTGGTTGCCGGTGATCGGCATATTGCTGCTGTATCCGCTGATTGGCTTGCTGCTCGGTGCGTTCGGCGGCCTCATTCATGCGCCGAATCAGGCGATGGCGCTGGCGGAAATCGGTGCCGGCGAGGGGCGGGGGACCGCTGCCGGGTTCTTCCAGCTGTCGCAGCGGCTCGCTTCGTCCGTGGGCATGTCGTGGGGGATCGGGCTGTTTCTGGGCGGTGCGAAGGCGCAGGGTGGACTGCTCGCGTGGCGTCAGGCCTTTGGCGAAGCGCTGATTCTGATCCTGGGTCTGCTGGGCGGCGCGCTGGCTGCCGCGCTAGGCGACTGGCTGCGCAGGAGGCGTCAGAACCGGGCGCTGCGCGTGGGCGCTTTAGGCAACGCTACAGGGCTGGAATGAGCGCTTCTTCCGTGGCATCGGCATGTGGCAGGAGATCCGCAAAACTCGCCACGAAATTCGCCACAATCGAATCCACGCCCGTATCGCGCCACGTGAGGCCCACATCCCAGCGCGCATCGGCGTCGTGGATCGGCAGGCACACGACTTTGTCTCCGGGCGATTGCAGCGCAGATTCGTGCATAATCGACACCCCCAGCCCCGCGCCAACCAGCGAGAGGATGGTGAGCGATTCGTTCGCGTGCTGTACGAAACGCGGCTCGAAGCGTCGCGACGCGCAAAAACGCACGATGTGATCGTGCAGCCCCGGGGCACGCGAGCGTTGCAGCATCAGAAACGGCAACGCCTGCAACGCGTCTAGCGCAGGGGCCTCGAAGCCCTTTATGGTGTGCGCGAGCGAGCGCGGCACCACCAGCGCGAGCCGGTCGGAAAGGAGACGCCGGTGGGCGAGCCCCGCCTGCACCGGGAGACGCACGAAACCCGCCTGAAGGCTGCCTTCGAGCAGCCTTTCCATCTGTTCCGCCGACGACAGGTCATGCAGCGCGACCTCGACTTCGGGAAAGCGCTCGCGAAAGCGCGGCAGCACGCGCGAGACCGTTTCCACCGTCGAAAAGCTATAGCCGATCGCGAGCCGACCGACTTCGCCGCGAGCGGCCCGTTTGCCTTGCGAGAAAACACGCTCGGCCTGCTCGACGAGCGGACGCGCTTCGCCAAGGAAATGGCGGCCCAGTTCGGTCAGTTCCGTGCCGTGGCGGTCGCGTCGAAACAGTGGCGCGCCCAGATCGTCTTCAAGACGCTTGATCTGTTTGGTCAGCGCGGGCTGGGAAAGATTGAGCATTTGCGAAGCGAAGCCGAAATGCAGCGAATCCGCGAGCGTGACGAAAGATTTGAGCAAATGGAAGTTCATATCCGCGAGTTATCACCGCCTGGAAAACATGTCATTGGACCGCGCGGCGCGGCTATGGTCGAATTCGATCTCGTGAAGATTGCACGCAGATTCCGCGCAGTATAGCGGGCGCTTTTACGTCGGAGTGCCATGTAATTCATATATGGAATGACGTGATTTGAATATTCGAAAAGCCGTATGTGGAGGCATTGAAATACGTGTCAACGCAACGGCGCCGTCGCTCGTTCAAGGGCGGATTGACTAGCAGGTAATACATGAAAAGATTGTCGGGGGGAACGCGCGGGGCGATGGCGCCGCGTGGCAGGGCGCGCACTTTTGTGCGTCCGGTGGGTATGAGTCTGGGCCTGGGATTGAGCTTGATGGCGCTGCATCCGCTGGCCATCGCGGCTGAACAGGCCGCAATCGCAGCAGCGGCGGATGCGGCATCGGCAACAGCCACGACAGCGAACGACGCACAGGTCTTGCCGACCGTCACCGTCAACGGCGCAAACAACAACGGCTGGCGCGCCCGCACGGCATCGGTGGGCGGTTATGAAAACGCGCCGCTGCGCGATACGCCCGCGTCGATCACCGTCGTCACGCGCGCGCAACTCGACGACCAGCAGGCCAAACGCCTGAGCGATGTGGTTCGCAACGACGCATCGGTCAATAACGACTACGCGCCAGTCGGCTACTACGAGGGCTTTTCGATTCGCGGTTTCGCGCTCGATCCGGCCAGCGCGTATCGTCTCGACGGGCTCACGCTCTCCGGTGAGCAGAACGTCGCGCTGGAAAACAAGGAGCGCGTGGAGATTCTCAAGGGTCTCGCGGGCATCGACAGCGGCGTGATCGCGCCAGGCGGCGTGGTGAACTACGTGAGCAAGCGTCCAGAAAATGTGGCGAGCGTCACGGCAGGCGTGGACAGCCGTGGCTCGACTTCGGCGGCGGTGGATCTGGGGCGGCGCTTCGGCCCCGACGATCAGTTCGGGCTGCGCGTGAATGCCGCCAAAGAGAACATGCACTCGTATATCGACGGCACCAATGGACGCCGCAGCTTCGGCTCGATTGCGGCGGACTGGAACATCAACCCGCAGGCCAGCCTGCAACTGAACGCGGAATTCCAGCAATGGATCCAGCGCTCGGCGTCGGGCTACCAGTTGCTGGGCGGCACGGTGGTGCCGTCGTCGGTATCGTCGTCGAAACTGCTGGGCGCGCAGTCGTGGGCCAAGCCCGTGACGACGGACGCGCTCAACATCAATGGCCGCTTCGACTACGCCTTCAACGACAGCTGGCGTGCCTACGTCACGGCGGGACGCAGCCGCACGATGATCGACGATAACGTCGCCTTCGTGTACGGCTGCTATTACGCGGCCAGCTGTAGCGCGGGCACGACCTCGCCGTATTTCTTCGGCGCGAACGGCGATTACGACGTCTACGACTACCGCAGCCCCGGCGAATATCGCCGCAACGACGAAATGCGCGCCGCCGTCGACGGCAAGTTCACCACGGGCGCGCTGCGTCACGACGTGCTGTTCGGCACCAGCGCACTGCACCGCGTTGTGCATCTGTCTGATGCGGTCTATGACTACGTGGGCAGCGAAAACATCTACGGTCCGGACGAAGACTTCTCGCCGTCGCCCAATTCGCCGAGCGTGTCGTATCCGCAACTCGACGCGTGGCAATACTCGCTGTTCGCCAGCGATCGCGTGAGCCTGGGCGAGCACTGGCAGGTGCTCGCGGGCGGTCGCGCCGTGTTCCTGCGCCAGAAGGCGTGGACCAGCCAGGACGGCCCGGAGACCGGCACCGATAAATCCGCGCTGCTGCCGCAGATTGCGCTGGTGTACAAGCCGGTCGCGCCGCTATCGATTTACGCGTCGTACAGCAAGGATCTGTCGCTGGGCGATCAGGCGCCGGTTCGGGCGAGCAACGCCTATTCGTTCCTGCCGCCGGTGGAGTCGCATCAGTACGAGATCGGCGCGAAATACGACTGGGCGAATCGGCTGAGCCTCACGGCCGCGGTGTTTTCGATCACGAAGCCGTTCGAATATGCGCAGCCAGACGCGTCCGAATCGGGCTATACCTTCGTGCAGCGCGGCACGGAGCGGCATGACGGGATCGAACTTTCGGCGGCCGGGCGCGTGAGCGAGCGGGTGACGCTAACGGCCAGCGTCGCGGCGATCCGCGCGCGCGCCTACGATTCAGGCACGCCCGCTTACGAGGGCCATCAGGTCATCAACGTACCGGCGCTGCACGCGGCGCTCAACGCCGACTGGGCGGTGCCGGGCCTCGCCGGCTTCGATCTGCTGGGCGGCCTCGAATACAGTTCGAGCCGCAACGCCAACGAAGAAGGCACGGCGCGCGTGCCGGGCTGGATCGTGGTCAACGCGGGCGCGCGCTACACGACGAAGATCGCCGGTCATCGCACGGTGGTGCGCCTGTGGGTCGACAACCTCTTCAACCGTTATTACTGGCGCGATGCGGGCGAGCAGCAGGGCGACGCCTATCTGTTCCTGGGCGCGCCGCGCACGGCGCGCCTGTCCGTGACTTACGACTTCTGAACGCATCTGCGGAGAACCTTGGCATGACCCGTATCACCCTGATGCTCGAATACTTTCACCCGTGGACCAACGCCGCGGGCTTCTATGTCGCGCGCGACGAAGGCTGGTTCGCCGAAGCGGGACTCGACGTGGAGATCGTCGTGCCCGATCCGGCGCGCGGCGACGCGCTCGCGCATCTCGCACGCCACGAGGTGGACTTTGGCGTGTTTCCCAGCAACCGCCTGTTCGTGCAGCGCGAGGCGGGGCGTCCGCTGGTCGGCATTGCGGCGGTCAATCATCGCGCGCTGGAAACGATCCAGACCGTGGCGGCGACCGGCATCGCGCGTCCGCGCGATCTGGCGGGCCGCCGCCTGGCGCTGAACCCCACGCCGCGCGGGCTGGCGATGGTGCGTCACCTCGTGGCGCACGACGGCGGCGATCCCGACGCCGTCACCATCGTCGATAGCGGCGCGCGCGAGCTTGCGCCGGAAAGCTTTGTCGATGGCGAGGCCGATGCCTCGTTCGGCAGCTACTGGGCGTGGGACACGCTGCTGCAAACCGGCGTGCCTGACGATCAGCGCCTTATCTGGCCGGTCGATGAAATCGGCGCACCCGCTTACCATAGCTATCTGCTCGGCGCGCACGAGGACACGCTGGAGACGCGCGGCGAGATCGTGCGCGGCTTCCTGGCGGCCGCACGACGCGGCTATCTGGCAGTGGCGCAAGCGCCCGAGCGCGCGCTGCCGTCGCTGGAGCGCGTGATTCCGTACTTCCCGCGTTCGCTGCTGGCGCGCTCGCTGCCGCTGATCGCCTCGACCTGGACGCACGAAGGCGAGTGGGGCGTGCAGCGCGACGCATTGCTGCGTCCCTACGCGCAGTGGCTCAGCCAGCACGGCGTGCTGCGCGATGCCTCGCAGAGCGCGCACGCGTTCACGAATGCGTTTCTGCCTGACGACGCCGCCCGATAAACTCACGCCACGGATCTCTTCTACCTGACATGTCTCCACTCGAAATCGTCGGCGTGATCGTCAGCGCCCTTGCGATCTGGCTCACGGCGCGCCGCAAGATGCTGTGCTGGCCGGTTGGGCTGGCCTCGGTTGCGCTCTACGGCTGGATCTTCTTCGACGCGAAACTCTATTCCGATGCGCTGTTGCAGGGCGCGTTCGCCGTGCTCCAGATCTACGGATGGCAGCGCTGGTACGCGCAACGGCGCGGGCCGCAGCCGGGTAGCGAAGATGCACAGCCCGTCGTGCCCGTCGGCAACGTGCCGTTCGCGCGCATCGTGCCGGATCTGCTCGCGGCGGTGGTGCTGAGCGTGCTGCTCGGCGCGGCCATGGCGCATTTCACCGATGCCGCGCTGCCCTGGGTCGACGCCTCGCTCACCGCCTTCAGCCTCGTCGCGCAATACTGGACCGGGCGGCGCTATGTCGCCTCCTGGACGCTGTGGATCGTGGTCGATGTGATCTACGTCGGCATGTTCGTGTTCAAGGGGCTGTACCTCACCTCGGGCCTGTATGCCGTGTTCCTGGTGCTCGCGGCGCTCGGCTGGCGCGACTGGTCGCGCGCGCTGCGCGCGTCCGCTGCGGATGCGTCTTACGCTGCTTCGGAGAACCGCGTCTGATGACCCATGAAGCGATTCAGCCTATGAATCACGACACCTCGCACGCCGCGCCGCAATTCACCGTCGATGGCGAGAAAGCCGAGCGCGACTGGCCGCTCATCACACGCGACGAGGTCGAGCGCCTGCTGGCGGACTATGCGGGTCTCGCGCCGCTCGCGAAGATCGCCTGGCACAGCCCACGGCCGTTTTCGTCGGCGGTGCTCGCGCATACGCTCGATGGCCGCGCGTGGTTCGTCAAGCGCCATCACGCCCGCCTTCGCAGCGCGGCGGGACTGGTCGAAGAACACGCGTTCATCGCCCATTTGCGCAGCCGCGGCCTGCCGGTCGCCGATGTGCTTGCGGATCGCACGGGACGCACGGCCATCACGCGCGACGACTGGACCTGGGAGGTCCACGCCGCCGCGCCCGGGATGGACGCCTATCGCGGCGTGATGTCGTGGAAGCCGTTCTTCCATGCGAGCCATGCCTGGTCGGCGGGACGTACGCTCGCGCGTCTGCATCTGGCTGCGGCGGACTATGACGCGCCTGCGCGCACCTTGCAGCCGTTGTTGTCGAGCTTTCGTGTGATTGGCTCGCCCTCGCTCGAACCGGCGCTGGAGCAGTGGGTGCAGGCCCAGCCGGGGCTTGCGCGCTCGCTGGCAAAGCACGACTGGCGCGCCGATATCGCCGACGTCATCGCCCCCGCGCACGCGCGGCTCGCGCCCTTGTTGCCCGCGTTGCGCCCGCTCTGGACCCACGGCGACTGGCACGCCTCGAACCTGCTGTGGACCGACGCTACGCCCGGCGCACAGGTGCGTGCCGTGCTCGACTTCGGTTTGGCGGATCGCACCTGCGCGGTTTACGACCTGGCGCTCGCCATCGAACGCAACGCCATCGACTGGCTGGCGGCCCCAGCGGCCTGCACGGTGGAGTACGAGCACATTGCCGCGCTGCTTGACGGCTACGAATCGCTCGCGCCCTTGAGCGACGCCGAATACGAAGCGTTGATCGCGCTGCTGCCGATCGTGCATACGGAATTCGCGCTGCTCGAAGTCGAATATTTCGACGATATTCTGGGCGACGAAACCGGCGTTATAGCGGCCTACGACGGCTATCTGCTGGGCCACGCGCGCTGGTTCGCGCAGGATGACGGGCAACGACTGCTGGCGTGGCTGCGCGCGCGCCGCCGCATGGAGGGCAAGGCATGAGCGATCAACATCCTGATGACGCGGCCCGCCGCGCCCGTATCCTGATCGAAGCGACGGAGCTGGCGGAGCGTCTGGGCGAGCCTGGCCTCGTCGTGCTCGATGCGCAGGTGGAATTGCCTTCCCCGCGTTTCGACGGCGATTATCGGGTCGCAAGCGGTTACGACGGCTGGCTCGCGCAGCGCGTGCCGGGTGCGCGTCATGCCGATCTCACCGCGGCCCTTGCCGCGCCGCACGAGACGCTCTCGTTCATGCGCCCGACGCCTCAAGCGCTCGCGCAAGGGCTTGCGGCGCTGGGCGTCGGACCGGCCTCGCGGGTCGCGATCTACGACCGCAGCGATGGATTCTGGGCCGCACGGCTCTGGTGGATGCTGCGCTGGATCGGCATCGACGCCCGTGTGCTCGACGGCGGCTGGCGTGCGTGGCGCGAGGCCGATCTGCCCGTCGAGAGCGGGCTGCCGCACGCAACGCACGCCGCTGTGCGCTTTGAGGCGCACGCTCGCCCAGGCATGTGGACCGATCGCGCCGATGTTGAAGCCATCGTCGCGGGACGCACACGCGCCACGCTCGTTTGCGCGCTTTCAGCTGATATGTTCACGGGCAAAGCGGCGAGCCGCTATGCCCGGCGCGGGCATATTCCCGGCAGTGTGAATCTGCCTGCGCGCAAGCTGTTCGACGCCAGCGGGCGTTATGCGTCGATACCGGCGCTGCGCGAAGCGCTTGGCGCGCTCGCATCGGAAGAATCGGTGTGCGTCTACTGCGGCGGCGGTATTTCCGCGGCGGTGGATGCGCTTGCACTCACGCTGGCGGGCCACGACGCCGTTTCGATCTACGACGGCTCCTTGCAGGAATGGGCCGCCGATCCCGCTTTACCGATGGCCACGGCGGCAACGTAAAGAATCGATCGGCAGACCTGCTAAGCATCGGAGAAATGCTTGGTTGGCTGATCCGCAGGCGCTGACTAGATTGGACGATATGCCATCCTGCGAGGACATCGTCATGTCGAATCCCATCGCCCAGCGCCTGTGGAATATCTTCAAGCGCGACCCTGCCGCAGCCGCGGCGCAACGCCCGGACACCCATGAACAGGCCGAACGCGCCGCGCTCTATGCGAGCCACGGCTATTTCCATTCCAGCTTCACGCCGCTGCTCTTTCCCTTTGTGCCGGAAATCCCGCTTGAATAAGCGCGACGTTTATCGTCGGCTTTGCGCGCGTCCGGCCGTCCAGCGATAAAGCCACCAGCCCGCGATCATCGACGGCAGGAAATAGAGCGCTTCGCTATTCGGATGCGCGAGTAGCGCGATGGCGGGGCCGGGGCAGTAGCCCGCCGCGCCCCAGCCGATTCCAAAGATTGCCGCACCCGCGATCAGCTTGCCGTCGATCGTTTTGGCGGTCGGCAGGGAAAACTGGTCGGCCAGCACCGGCTTTCTGCGGCGCAGGATGAAATGAAACGCGAGCGTCGCGAGGGTCACCGCGCCGCCCAGCACGAACAGCAGGCTGCCGTCCCACGCGCCGAGGACGTCGAGAAAACCCAGCACCTTTTGTGGGCGCGTCATGCCCGAAAGCGCGAGACCGCCGCCAAACAGCAGGCCGCTCGCAAGACTCGCCAGCAGTGTCAGCGCATTCATTGCAGTCCCAGTACGTGGCGCACGACGAAGGTCGTGGCGATTGCTGTGATGAGGAAGACGGCGGTCGCCACTGCCGATCGACGCGAAAAACGGGCCAGTCCGCAGACGCCGTGTCCGCTGGTGCAGCCGTGCGCGAGCGCGGTGCCATAGCCCGTCAAGAGGCCCGCAGCGATCAGCAGCAGCGGCGGGAAACCCGCACGGGCTTGCGGCGCGAGATCGACGTGGCCGAACACGCGCGCCAGCGCGTAGCAGGCGGCGGCGCCCGCCACCAGGCCAAGCAGGAACGCGGCCCGCCAGGCGGATTCGCGGCGCTCGCCCCAGATCAACTGGCGCGCGATGCCGCTGATGCCGGCGATCCGGCCATTGAGCCAGAGCAGCAGTGAGGCCGACAGGCCGATCAGCAGGCCCCCGGCGAGCGCGCTGTAAGGAGTCAGATGGGTCATGTCGATAAAGGGGCGCAAAAGCGATAGCGAATCATACGGCACGTCGCGGAACGCCAACTCATCGAAAGATGCATCGAATCAGGCTGCTCATTTAAATAGCAGATTTAGTTGGTTGGAAGCGGCGTCGAGCAATCGCATAGTGGACTCCTGCCGTCTATAGACGGCAAATGAAGTCGGACCGAAGCGTGCCTTGGGCAACGCGGCGGCTTCGAGAACATGGAGACATCTATGACGGTCGAGATTCTGGAAAAGCCGCTGCATGCGGATCTGGCAGCCGCGCAACAAACGGCGCAGGCCGCCGGTCTGGCTTACGCGGGCAGCGTGACGCCGCGCCAGGCGTGGAGCCTGCATCAGGCAGGCGAAGCCGTGCTGGTGGACGTGCGCACGGCGGAAGAACATCGTTTTGTCGGACATGTGCCCGACACGCTGCATGTCGCGTGGGCGACCGGTACGAGCCTCACGCGCAATCCGCGCTTCGTGCGTGAACTCGAAGCCAAAACGGGCAAGCAAGCCGTGGTGCTGCTGCTGTGCCGCAGCGGCAATCGATCGGCTCAAGCCGCCGAAGCCGCGGCGAAGGCGGGATTTACGCACGTGTTCAACGTGAGCGAAGGATTTGAAGGCGAACTGGATGCGTCGGGGCAGCGGGGCAGGCAAAACGGCTGGCGGTTTCACGGCTTGCCGTGGAAGCAGGACTAAGCGGGGCCTGATAAGCCTGCCGACCGCCGCAGGGAACGCGCTGCAACGGGTGTAGCGCGGCCCGGCTTATAAAACGGGGAGTAACGAGCGTGACTGTGTTTCGTGTGGCGGAAATCGTAGAAGCGCTGCAAACCGTGCGCCAGCAGTGGCGCGAGGTGCAGCAGCGCTCGCTGGAGCCCGGCGGGCGTGAACTGCCGGCGCGTGAAGCGCTGGCGGAGATCGTGGATACGCTCAAGGGCGTGCTGTTTCCAATGCGGCTCGGGCCGCCCGAACTTCGTCAGGAAAGCGAAAACTTCTATGTAGGCCACGCGCTCGACGCGGGCCTGCACAAACTGCTGGCCCAGGCGCGGCTGGAATTGCGCTATCGCGCGCGTCGCGACGAGCCCGATCACGATGCAATCGACCAGCGCGCCGAAGCGGCGATTCATGCCTTCGCGCAGCGTCTGCCGTCAATACGCGTGCTGCTCGACAGCGACGTGCTGGCGGCTTTTGATGGCGATCCAGCGGCGGGCAGCGTCGATGAGGTGCTGCTCTGCTATCCCGGCGTGCTGGCGATGATCCATCATCGCTTCGCGCACGAACTGTATCGGCTGGGCCTGCCGCTGCTTGCGCGCATTATCTCGGAGCTGGCGCATGCGGCCACCGGCATCGACATTCATCCGGGCGCGCAGATTGGTTCCACCTTCTTTATCGATCACGGCACCGGCGTGGTGATTGGCGAAACGGCGGTGATCGGCGAGCGCGTGCGGGTCTATCAGGCAGTCACGCTGGGGGCCAAGCGTTTTCCGCGCGATGCAGCGGGCAAGCTGGAAAAAGGCCTTGCGCGCCATCCGATTGTCGAAGACGACGTGGTGATCTATGCGGGCGCAACCATTCTTGGCCGCGTCACGCTGGGACGCGGCGCGGTGATCGGCGGCAATGTGTGGCTGACCGAAAGCGTGCCGGCCGGCGCGCACATCACTCAGGCCATTTCCCGCAACGAGACGCGACAGCCTGCCTCCACGCGCATTGCCGAAGGACAGCACGCAGCGGGCATCGCAACATGAATGCCATCGTGCAGGATTTCGGCGTGGCCGTGCGGCGGCTGCGCGAGTCGCGCGCCTGGTCGCAGGAGCGGCTCGCCGAGCATGCGGGCCTCAATCGCACCTATGTCGGCGAGATCGAACGGGGCACGGTGATCGCCTCCATCGTTACCGTCGAGAAAATCGCCCAGGCGCTGGACATGAGTGTCGCCGATCTGCTGGGTGCGCTCGTTGGCAGTGCGTATCTCTCGCCGCGCGCATCACTCAATCTCTAGGCTTTCCATCCGCTATAGCTGTGATTTCCGCGCTGATTGCCCGGCGTGGTAGCCCCATGCGCGCCTGCGCATTGAGGCGCGCCGGGCATTTGGTGTCTATAGCAGGTTGAGCCTGCGATCAGGGGCCTGAATAATCACCACGCGTAATCACCCCGCCTCATAAGCAAAGCTGTTTTCGTTCTAAGCAACCGGAGTCTTCATTCAATGTCCACGAATTTGAACGGCCAGAACGCGCTCGGCGATAACGCCGCGCGGCAATTGGCGAATGCCACCAAGACCGTCCCGCAGCTGTCCACCATTACGCCGCGCTGGCTGACGCATCTGCTGCAATGGGTGCCGGTCGAAGCCGGTATCTATCGTCTGAACCAGGTGAAGGACCCGGAGGCCGTGCGCGCGACCTGCACCGCGCGCGAAGACGAAGGCACGCTGCCGACCACCTTCGTGCCCTACGAAGAAAATCCGCGCGAGTATTTCCTCAACGCGGTGAGCACCGTGCTCGACGTACATACGCGCATTTCCGATTTGTATAGCAGTCCGCACGATCAGATCAAGGAGCAACTGCGTCTCACTATCGAGACCATCAAGGAGCTGCAGGAGAGCCAGCTCATCAACAATCCCGACTACGGCCTGCTCGCCAACGTCGAGGAGGAACAGCGTATTTTTCCGCTGACTGGCGCGCCCACGCCCGACGATCTCGACGAACTGCTCACCAAGGTCTGGAAAGAGCCGGCGTTCTTCCTCACGCATCCGCTGGGGATTGCGGCGTTCGCGCGCGAATGTACGCGTCGTGGCGTGCCGCCGCCCACGGTCAGCCTGTTCGGTTCGCAGTTCATCACGTGGCGCGGCATTCCGCTGATTCCGTCCGACAAGGTGCCGGTCGCCGACGGCAAGACCAAGATCCTGCTGCTGCGTGTGGGCGACAAGCGCCAGGGCGTGGTCGGGCTGTATCAGCCTGGCGTGGCGGGCGAGCAGGGGCCGGGGCTGTCGGTGCGTTTCATGGGCATCAACAATCAGGCGATCGCTTCGTATCTGATCTCGCTGTATTGCTCGCTCGCCGTGCATTCGCCGGACGCGCTCGCGGTTCTCGATGAAGTGGAAATCGGCAAGTACCATGACTATGCAGACACCTACCGGTAATCCCGTGCCTCTGCCTGGCGGTCTGCCCGATCCCGCGCAGCTTGCGCGGTTGGCTAATGCGTTCTTCAGCGCGCCGCCGGGCATCGCCGCGGCGCCCGAGGTCGCGGCCGGCAGCGGTGCGACGGGTGGTGTGCCGAGCGCGTTGCCTGCCGCTGCGCCC
>NZ_VWWJ01000057.1 GCF_011753055.1 Burkholderia sp. Ax-1719
CCGGCCGCTGCCGCCTCGGCGGAAGGCAGCTCGATTCGTGTGGGCGTGGAAAAGGTCGACCAGCTTATCAACCTGGTGGGCGAACTCGTCATCACCCAGGCGATGCTGGCGGAAACCACCAGCACCTTCGATCCGGCGCTGCACGACCGTCTCTTCAACGGCATGGCGCAGCTCGAACGCAACGCGCGCGATCTGCAGGAAGCAGTGATGTCGATCCGCATGATGCCGATGGATTACGTGTTCAGCCGCTTCCCGCGTCTGGTGCGCGACCTGGCGTCGAAGCTCGGCAAGGAAGTGGAACTGGTCACGTTCGGTCAGGCGACCGAACTCGACAAGAGCCTGATCGAGCGCATCATCGACCCGCTGACCCACCTCGTGCGCAACTCGCTCGACCATGGCATCGAAACCGTGGAAGCACGCCGCGCCGCGGGCAAGGACGGCACCGGCCAGCTGGTGCTGTCCGCCGCGCACCATGGCGGCAATATCGTGATCGAAGTGAGCGACGACGGCGCGGGCCTGCGCCGCGACAAGATTCTCGCCAAGGCCGCCAAGCAGGGCATGCAGGTGAGCGACACGATGTCGGACGACGAGGTCTGGAACCTCATCTTCCTGCCGGGTTTCTCGACCGCCGAACAGGTCACGGACGTCTCGGGCCGCGGCGTCGGCATGGACGTGGTGAAGCGAAACATCCAGTCGATGGGCGGCCACGTCGAGATCACCTCGCACGCAGGCAAGGGCAGCACCACGCGCATCGTGCTGCCGCTCACGCTGGCGATTCTCGACGGCATGTCGGTGAAGGTCGGCAACGAAATCTTCATCCTGCCGCTGAACTTCGTGATGGAGTCGCTGCAGCCGCGCCACGAGGACATCTACACGGTCACCAACGGCGACCGCGTGGTGCGCGTGCGCGGCGAGTATCTGCCGCTGGTCGCGCTGCATAACGTCTTCAACGTCGAAGGCGCGCGCACGGACCCGACGCAGGGCATCGTCACCATCATGGAAACCGAGGGTCGCCGCTTCGCGATGCTGATCGACGAGCTCGTTGGCCAGCAGCAGGTCGTGGTGAAGAACCTCGAAACGAACTACCGCAAGGTGCACGGCATTTCGGCGGCGACGATCCTGGGCGACGGCAGCGTCGCGCTGATTGTCGACGTGGCCGCGCTCAACCGCGAAACGCGTGCATCACACGGCGTGGCCGTGGGCTCGCACGGCGGCGCGAATTCCGGCTCGTTCGCCGAATTCGCCTGAGCACGAGCACGCAGCCAGGCAAAAGCATGAGCACGCATCAACCAACCATTTCCCAACCGTTCAGGGGCTAACGTGGCAGAAGTCCATTCCATCCAGGGCGGCGGCGCACAGGGCGCAGTCGCCGGCGCGCACCGCCGCGACGCGCAACAGGCCGACGCAGGCGGTCAGGAGTTCCTCGTCTTTACGCTGGGCGCGGAAGAGTACGGCATCGACATTCTCAAGGTCCAGGAAATCCGCGGCTACGAGAGCGTGACGCGCATCGCGAACGCACCGGATTTCATCAAGGGCGTCATCAATCTGCGCGGCATCATCGTGCCGATCGTGGATATGCGCATCAAGTTTCACCTCGGCCGCGTGGAGTACGACCACCAGACCGTGGTCATCATCCTGAACGTCGCGCATCGCGTGGTCGGCATGGTGGTGGACGGCGTGTCCGACGTGCTGACGCTGCAGATGGACCAGATCATGCCCGCGCCGGAATTCGGCGCGACGCTCACCACCGAGTACCTCACGGGCCTCGGCACGGTGGACGGCCGCATGCTGATCCTGATGGACATCGAAAAGCTCATGACGAGCCGCGAGATGGCGCTGATCGAAGCGCTCGGCGTTTAATTCGACGTTCGAGCCGCGTGATCATCAGAGACAAGGCACTACATCAGGGACGGAGCAAAGTTGTTGCTACGGGGGTGAGGCCGCAAGGCCCGCGCTAGAGGAAGAGCGGAAAAGCCGCCGCGCAAGAGCGGCAAAACCGCCTCGCTGCATCGTTTTCCTCCTGTGCGCTTCGTTCATCACCGGCAACATTCATGCGCTAAACCCGCGCTAAACCCGCGATAAATCCGATTCCGCCGCACAGGACAGGAGCAAACGAGATGCTGCACAAGTGGTCGATCCGCACGACGCTCACGGGCGTTGGGGTCATTCTCCTGGCGCTGACCGGTCTGGTCGGCGCGCTCGGGCTTATCGCGCTCGGCAACGCGAGCGATTCGCTCGCGACCATCGCACGCGGCGATCTCGTCGCGATGCATTCGCTCAATGACGCCTCGTCGTATCTGCTGCGCTCGCGCGTGTCGCTTGACCGCGTCAACGCGCTCTACGCCGCGGGCCAGAACGACGAAGCCAAAAAGGTCATCGATCGCGCCGACTTCCTGCTCGGCAAGTCGAACGACGCGTGGAAGACCTTCGTGGCCGCGCCCAAGGCAGGCATCGACGCCGCCACGCTCGACGCGCTGAACGCGAAGCGCGCGTCGCTGCTGCAGGACGGCGTGCAGCCCGAATTCGCCGCACTGCGCGCGAACGACCAGGCCGCCTACCACGCCATCGCCGATACGAAGATCAGCCCGATGTTCGTCGATTACGACAACGCGGCTGCTCCCATCGCCCAGCAGTTGCAGGACGGCGCGCAGGCGCGCGAAGAAAGCGCGCGCTCGCAGATCACGCTGATGCGTTCGCTGATCGGCGGTGCGATTGCGGTGGCGCTGGTGTTGCTGGTGGTGATCCGCTTCGCGATGCGCGGTCTGATCGTGCAGCCGCTCGAAGACGCGGTGAAGTCGTTCGAGCGCATTGCGCACGGCGATCTGACCGAGCGCATCGAGGTCTACAGCAATAACGAAATCGGCCGTCTGTTCGCGGGCATCAAGCGCATGCAGGAAGCGCTCGTTTCGCTCGTGTCCGCCGTGCACAACGGCGCGGGTTCGATCGACGTGGGCGCGCGCGAAATCGCCATGGGCAACACCGATCTCTCGCAGCGCACCGAGCAGCAGGCCGCGTCGCTGCAGGAAACCGCGTCGAGCATGGAACAGCTCACGGGCACGGTGCGCCAGAACGCCGAAAACGCGCGCCAGGCGAGCCAGCTGGCCGTGAACGCGTCGGACATCGCGACGCGCGGCGGCGCGGTGGTGGGCGAAGTGGTATCGACGATGCAGGCGATCGCCGTGAGTTCGGCGAAGGTCGTGGACATCATTAGCGTGATCGAAGGCATCGCGTTCCAGACCAACATTCTCGCGCTCAACGCGGCCGTGGAAGCGGCGCGTGCGGGCGAGCAGGGCCGCGGCTTCGCGGTGGTGGCCGGCGAAGTGCGCAGCCTCGCGCAGCGCAGCGCCAGCGCCGCCAAGGAAATCAAGGAACTCATCAACGATTCCGCCGAGAAGGTGCAAAGCGGATCGCAACTGGTGGGCCGCGCAGGCACGACGATGGACGACATCCTTCAGGCCGTGCGTCGCGTGACCGACATCATGGGTGAGATCAGCGCGGCTTCGGAAGAGCAGTCGGGCGGCATCGAGCAGGTCAACCGCGCCGTCACGCAGATGGACACCGTCACGCAGCAGAACGCGGCGCTGGTGGAAGAGGCGGCGGCAGCGGCGGCGTCGCTCGAAGAGCAGACGCGCAATCTGCAGAACGTGCTGGGGACGTGGCGTACGAATGGCAGCAGCCACGGTGGCAGCGAAGCGCGTGCTGTGCGTGCGACGGTTGCGCCTGCTGTATCGGCATCGGCAACGCCTTCTGTAAAGGCTGCAGCACCGAAGCCCGCAGCACCGAAGCCCGTCGCAGCCGCACCGGCAGCCAGGCGCGCGCCGCTGGCCAAACCGGCGTCGGACACGGCAGCGACGGCAAAGCCGCTGGCGAAGCCCGCAGCACGCACTGAACCGCAGATCGCCAGCACGGCGTCGTCCGCTTCGGACGATTCGGACTGGGAAACGTTCTGATCCTTCCGCGTCGAGCGGAACCCTTGAACCACTGATATCGCGACGAGCACAGCAATGCACATGAGCGCACAAGGACGGCTGGAATTGCACCGTGCCGCTGCCCGCAAGGCGGCGGACGCGGCGCGCGCCGCGTATGCGCCGCACGCATTGCAGGCGGGCGGCCAGGCGGCAACGGCCATGGAAGATTCGATCAACGCAGCAGGCATGCGCGCACGGCGCGCCGGAGCGGCCGCATGAACGCGCTGCGTTTTTCCCGCAACGATCGTAGCGATCGCGCCGACCGTCATGGCGACGCCCCGCGCGCCGGCGCGCCCGGCACCGGTGGCGAGGGCGCGGCGCGCGACTTCGAATTCACCTCGGCGGATTTCGAGCGCATCCGTTCGCTGATCCACCGCCGCGCCGGCATTTCGCTGTCGGACCACAAGCGCGACATGGCCTACAGCCGTCTCGCGCGACGTCTGCGCGCGCTTGGCCTCGACAGCTTCCGCGACTATCTCGACGAACTCGAAAAGCGCAACGACGCGAGCGAGTGGGAAGCGTTCACCAACGCGCTCACCACCAACCTCACGGCGTTCTTCCGCGAGGCGCATCACTTTCCGATCCTCGCTGATTTCGTCAAGCGCCGCGCGCAGCCGGTGTCCGTGTGGTGCTCGGCGGCGTCGACGGGCGAGGAGCCGTATTCGATCGCGATGACGCTGATCGAAGCGCTGGGCGATCGCGCCGCGCGCGAAGCCAAAGTGCTGGCCACCGACCTCGACACCCAGGTGCTCGCCAAGGCCGACGCGGGCGTGTACGCCTACGATCAGGTCAAGCATCTGTCGCCGGAACGCCTCAAGCGCTTCTTCCTGAAGGGCACCGGTTCGCACGCGGGTCTCGTGAAGGTGCGCCCGGAACTGCGCCAGATGATCAAGTTCGAGCAGCTGAATCTGACGGACGCCGATTACGGCCTGCGTCAGAACTTCGACGCGATCTTCTGCCGTAACGTGATGATCTACTTCGACAAGCCGACCCAGGCGCAGGTGCTCACGCGCTTCGAGCCGCTGATGAAGGCCGACGGCCTGCTGTTCGCGGGGCATTCGGAGAATTTCACGTATGTGACGCAGGCTTTCCGTCTGCGCGGCCAGACCGTCTATGAACTGACGCGCGGCAAGGCCGCCAACGCCGCGGGCGCCACGAACGCAACGACGAAGCCCGGCGCGAAAGCCGAAGCGCTGGGAGCGACCGCATGAGCACGCGCCTGCCGATCGCGACCAACCGCTATTTCGACACGCACTTCAACCGTCCCGGCGTGAAGCTGCTGCCGAACGAATTTTTCACCACGAACGAAGACATGGTGCTGGTCACCGTACTCGGTTCGTGTGTGGCCGCCTGTATTCAGGATCGCACCGCCGGGATCGGCGGCATGAACCACTTCATGCTGCCCGACGACGGCGCCGACGCCGCTCACGCGCCGCACGCCGGTTCCGACGCGATGCGCTACGGCGCGTACGCGATGGAAATGCTCATCAACGAACTCATCAAGGCGGGCGGCCGTCGCGAGCGCTTCGAAGCCAAGGTGTTCGGCGGCGCGGCGGTGCTGGCGGGCATGACCACGATGAATATCGGCGATCGCAATTCCGCCTTCGTGCGCCGCTATCTGGCGACCGAAAGCATCCGCATCACCGCCGAGGATCTGCAGGGCTCGCATCCGCGCAAGGTGGCGTTTTTGCCGCGCACGGGCCAGGTGATGGTCAAGAAGCTGCGCCTGTCGCAGGAGACGAGCGTCGCCGAGCGCGAGCAGCAACTCGCCGCGCAAAGCGCCGAAGCGCGTGCCGAACGTCTCGCGCGCGCCCGCGCCCGCGTCGAGCTGTTCGGTCTGAACGGCGCTGGCCGCAACGGCAGCGCGGCGGGCAATGCGAGCGCGGCAGGCGGCAACCACTTTCCAACATCCGCGCCGCAGCCGGCGCGCCCGCGCATCGAGCTGTTCGGTGTCGGCGGCGCATCGGCCACGCGGCCATCCAGTCAAGGTCATGGCTTCGGCCATGACAACGCCAGGACAGTAGAGGAGGCGTGAACGCTGTGCAAAAAATCAAGGTTCTCTGCGTCGATGATTCGGCTCTGATCCGCAGCCTGATGACAGAGATCATCAACAGCCAGCCGGACATGACTGTCGTCGCCACCGCGCCCGACCCGCTCGTGGCGCGCGAGCTGATCAAGCAGCACAACCCCGACGTGCTCACGCTCGACGTGGAAATGCCGCGCATGGACGGTCTCGATTTCCTCGAGAAGCTCATGCGCCTGCGTCCGATGCCGGTCGTGATGGTGTCGTCGCTGACGGAGCGCGGCAACGAAATCACGCTGCGCGCGCTGGAACTGGGCGCGGTCGACTTCGTGACCAAGCCGAAGGTCGGCATTCGCGACGGCATGCTCGATTACGCCGAAAAGCTCGCCGACAAGGTGCGCGCCGCCTCGCGCGCCCGCGTGCGTCCGGCTGCGCCCGCGCGTGCAGCGGCGCCCGCTGCGCCCG
>NZ_VWWJ01000058.1 GCF_011753055.1 Burkholderia sp. Ax-1719
CGCTCTCGCCGCCCAGCACGAGCGCGCGGCGCGGCAAGGCGCGCGCAGCGTCGGCGGCGTGCAGCAGGCCGGCGAGATGGCCCGGCACGATCTTGAGCGCGTCGATCTCGTGGCGCGCCATTGCGGCGGCGAAGCGGTCCGGGTCGCGCACGTCGGCGTCGTCGAACAGATGCAGACGCCAGCCCGCCGCGAGCGCGCCGAACAGCATCGTGTGGCCGAGATCGGCGGCGGGCGTCGAAACGTAGGCCGCGCTGGCGATGCCGTCGGGTAGACGGCGCAGCACCGCGCTCACGTAACTTGCGAGCGCGCCGTGCGAGACCGTCACGCCCTTCGGCTCGCCCGTCGATCCCGAGGTGTAGATTGTGTAGGCGGCTTGCGCGGGCAACGGCGTGTTGTCATCGGCGGCTTCACCGTTTGTATCGGCAATATCGCCGAAGGTGACGATTTCGCAGCCCGCCTGCGCGGCCAGCGGCGCGAGCCGTTGCGCCTCGCCTGCGTCGCAGATCAGGCAACGCGCGCCGCTATGGCGCAGTTGCCACGCCAGACGCGCATCGGGCGCGGCGAGATCGAGCGGCACGTACGCACCGCCCGCGCGCCAGCTGGCCAGCACGCTCACGACCAGCGCGACGCCGCGCGGCAAGGCCAGCGCAACCGGCGTTTCCGCGCGCACGCCATGCGAGCGCAGACGTTGCGCGAGCGCGCCCGCGCGGGTCCAGAGCTGCGCCCAGGTGAGTGATTCGGATTCCTGCACGCAGGCGATGGCGTCGCGTTGCGCGGTATCGGCGGCGCGAGCAGCCACGCGTGCCAGCACCGATTCGCACTCGCCCGCTTCGCTCGCCGCGTGCGCAACCGCGTTGGGATCGTCGAGCGCGAAATCGCCGAGCCGTCGCTGCGGCTGCGCCGCGAACGACTCCAGCACGCCAACCAGCGCCTCGCCCAGTTGTTGCACGTCGCGATGCGCGAATTGCGCGCGTCGATACGCCAGCACCAGACGCAGCGTCTCGCCCGGCACGGCGATCAGGCTCAGCGGATAGTGATTGCGCCCGCTGCCGAGCACCGCGCCGCAGGCTTGGGCTTGCGGATCAACCTCTGCATCGGCCTGAGCATCGGACGGCGCGCCTTCATCGGCAAGACGGCGGATCGCGAGACCATCGGTGCGCGCCTGCGCGTCCAGTTGCTGCGGGAAATTTTCGAACACGACGATGCTGTCGAACAGCGCGGCATCGGCATCCGCGCCCGCACGGCTGCGCAGCGTCGCGAGCGGCACGTGCTCGAACGGCCGCAAGGCGAGATTGGCCTGCTGCACCTCGTCGAGCCACGCGCCGACCGACTTCTGCGACGGCACGCGCAGCGCCAGCGGCAGCGTGTTCACGAACATCCCGGCCATGCGCGACACGCCCGCCAGATCGGCAGGCCGCCCCGACACGGTCACGCCGAAACACACCGTGCGCGTCATCGCATGACGCGACAGCAGCCACGCCCAGGCGGCCTGCAGCAGCGTATTGAGCGTGATGCGGCGCTCGCGCGCGAAGCGTTCGAGCGCGGCGCTGCGGGTGGCGTCGAGCACGATCGTCTGCTCGGCACATTCGGCGCGCGCCTGGGCCGCTTGCGGCGCTGCGATGCGCGAACGTGCTCGCGCGGGCAGCGGCGTGGGCCAGCCATCGTGCGCGAGCAGCGGCGCGAAAGCGCTGCGAAACGACGCCTCGTCGAGCGGCTGCTTCTGCAGCCATTCGACATAGCGATAAAACGGCGGCTCGGCCGCTTCGAGCGGCGCGCCTTCAGTGCCTTCCTCACGGTGCCGGTCGTAGGCCGCGATGCAGCCCGCCAGCACCGCGGCGAGACTCCAGCCGTCGAGCTGGATGTGATGCAGACGCCACACCAGCCAGTAGCGCGCCTCGCCCACACGGATCAAGCGCAGGTCCAGGCTCGCCGCGCGTTCGAAATCGAAGCCGCGTGCATGCGCGGCGCGCCATTCGTCGGCTAGACGCAGGCGTTGCGCGGCGGCGTCGAGTTCGCGCCAGTCCTCGGTGACGAATGTATCGCCATCGCCATCGTTATCGGCCGCATCGCGATACACCACCTGCACCGGCGACTTCAGCCCGTTCCAGCGGAAGTCGGTGCGCAGGATCGCGTGCTTCGCGACCACCTCGCGCCACGCGCGGCGCAGCGCCGCAATGTCCAGCGGCCCCTCGAATTCGAGGGCTTTCTGCGCGTGATAAGGATCGGCACCACCGCGCAGCGCGTGCGCGAGCATGCCAGCCTGAATATCGGTGAGCGCAACGATCTTTTCGATGTTGTCTTTTCGGCGAAACGTCATGACGCGAACTCCGCGGCGGTACGGCAAAAGTTGAACTCACGCATCGAAGCTCTCCAGCAGGTTGTCGAGATCGTCCTGATCGATCGCGCTGCCGAAGTCCGACGGCGTGTACTGCGGCGCGGCCGAATCGCACTGCGCGACCAGCGCGTCGAGTTGCGCGGCGAAGGTATCGGCGAGTGCCTGCACGCGGGCGGCCGACAACTGCGCGGGCGCAAAACGCCAGCTGATCGTCAGCACGCCGCGCAGCACCCTGGCGTTCAGGTCGAGCGCCCACGCGAACGGCGCATCGGCGGCGACGGGCCAGCCCGCGTGCTCGTGCGCGTGACGCCAGCGGCTTGCGGCATCCAGACCTGCGTCGATCTGGCCGAGATAGTTGAAGCTGATGCGCGGCGCGGGCAGCGCGGCAAGCGTCTCGCGTGACTGCGCATCGCCGTGGGTGGCGAGCAGGCCCCAGTGCAGGCCGTTGTGCGGCACGGCGCGCCGCCGCTCCTTGGCGTGGGTCAGCGCGCGATGCGCGTCGCCGTGCGCGTCGAGCCAGAGCGGATAGCGCGTGGTGAACCAGCCCACCGTGCGGCTCAGGTCGATGGCGTCCTCGCCCAGCGCTTCGCGGCCATGCCCTTCGAGCGACACCAGCGCGCCGCGTGCGCCGCTCCACGCGTGCAGCGATTCGGCAAGCGCGGCCAGCAGCACTTCTTCGACGCTGGTGCGATAGGCCTGCGGCGCGGCGTCGAGCAGACGGCGCGTGCGCGCCTCGTCGAGTTCGAGCGTGACGGCGTGGGTGTCGGCCATGCAGGGGGCGTTGGCCGTTGCCTTCGCGGACGGCAAGCCCGCTTCGGCGTTTGCCAGCGCATCGCGCCACCATTGCGCCTCGGCGCGCACCTCGGCGTGGGCCGCATGCGCCTGGGCGCGTTGTACCCATGCGCTCCAGGGCACATTGGGCGGCAGCGCGGGCGTGCGGCCTGCGAGGGCCTGTTCATAGGCCGATTGCAGTTCATCCAGCAGCACGCGCCACGACACGCCGTCGACGGCCAGGTGATGGATCGCGATCAGCAGACGGCCTTCGCCGCGCAGCCGCACATAAGCGGCGCGCACCAGCGGCCCCTGGCCGATGTCGAGCGACGCCTGCAGCCGCTGCCCCATCTGCGCGAGCGCATCGCGCCAGTCGTCGGCCGCGCGCCAGTCGTGCACATCCAGCCTGCACGGCGCGATCTCGCCGACCTGCTGCTGCCACGCGCCGTCGCGCTGGAAGAAGCGCAGCCGCAGCGCGTCGTGCGCGGCGATCAGCGTATCGAGCGCGGCGCGCAAGGCCGTTTCGTCGAGTTCGCCGCGCACGGCCAGCAACGTCGATTGATTCCAGTGATGCTCGCCTTGCGGGAACTGCTCGAAGAAGGCCTGCTGGATCGGCGTCAGACCGAGTACGTCGTGCGAGACCGCCAGCGCGATCTGCGGCGCGGCGGCTTCGGCGTGGGCCGCGAGCGCGGCCACGGTCGGATGGTCGAACACCTGACGCGTGGCGATGCGCAGCCCGGCCTGGCGTGCGCGCGCCACGATCTGCAGGCTCAGGATCGAATCGCCGCCCGCTTCGAAGAAGTTGTCGGTGACGCCCAGCGTGTCGCGGCCCAGCACGGCGCGCCAGATCGCGAGCAGCGTGGCTTCGGCGTCGCCGCTGGCTTCCACGCGCGCGCCGTCGAATTGCGGCGCGGGCAGCGCGGCGCGGTCGAGCTTGCCGTTCGCGGTGAGCGGCAGCACGTCGAGCGGCACCAGCGCATGCGGAATCATGTGTGCGGGCAAGCGCGCGGCCAGCCGTTCGCGCAGCGCCGCGCCGTCAAGCTGCACGCCCGGCGCAGCGACGATCCACGCCACCAGTTGCTCGCGCTCGCCCTCGCCGCGCACCAGCGCGACCGCGTCGCTCACGTCGGCGTCGGCGAGCAGTGCGTGACGGATTTCGCCCGGCTCGATGCGGAAGCCGCGCAGCTTGACCTGGGCGTCGTCGCGGCCCAGATACTCGAACGCGCCGTGTGCTGTGCTGTGCGCCGTCAGACGCGCGCGGTCGCCCGAGCGATACAGGCGTGAACCCGGCGCGCCGTGCGGATCGGGCACGAAGCGCGTGGCCGTGAGCGAGGCGCGGCCGATATAACCACGCGTCACACCCGCGCCGCCTACGCACAGTTCGCCCGCCGCGGCGATCTCGCCATTGGCGTCGCGCAGTGCGAGGCCCAGGTCGTCGAGCGGCGCGCCAATCGGGCTATGGCCGTTGTTGTCGTCGAGATCGGCGGCGGTCAGAACATGGCGCGTCACGTGCACCGTGGTTTCGGTGATGCCGTACATATTCACGAGCTGCATCCCGCGCGGCGCGCGCAGACGGCGCCAGCGCACGAGCGCCGCCGGTTCCAGCTTCTCGCCGCCGAAGATCACCGTGCGCAGCGTGTCGAGCGGCGCAGCGCTTTGGTCATCGGCGAGATCGTGCTGCATCAGCGCGCCGAATGCGGACGGCGTCTGGTTGAGCACGCTCACACGCTCGGCGCGCAGTAGTGCGTGGAACGCCGCCGTGTCGCGCGCGACCCAGTGCGGCACCACCACGAGACGCGCGCCCGTGCACAGCGCGCCAAACAGCTCCCACACCGAAAAGTCGAAGGCTGCGGAGTGGAACAGCGTCCAGACGTCATCGGCATGGAAGGCGTTGTCGGCGTCGCCTTGCGGCATCGCCGAATCGAGCAGGCGCGCGACGTTGGCGTGCGTCACACCCACGCCCTTGGGCTGCCCGGTCGACCCCGAGGTGTAGATGATGTAGGCCAGCTGTTCGGGATGCACCGGCGTGACCTGTTGTGCTGCCGCGCGCGGTTCACGAACGGCGTCCTGCGCCGTGCCGAGCGGCAGCACTGCCAAGTCGCGCAGCAAGGCGGCGTGACGCGTGGCGCTGTCTTCGTCGGCGAGGACGGTTTCGATGGCCGCGTCGGCGAGCAGGTAGCGCAGGCGCTCGCGTGGATAGTCGGGATCGAGCGGCACGTAGGCCGCGCCCGCCTTCAGCACGCCGAGCACGCCCGCCACCAGCGCCGCCGAGCGGCGCGCGCACAGGCCGACGCGCGTTTCCGCGCTTGCGCCTTGCGCGCGTAATTGCGCGGCCAGCGCGTCCGACCAGGCGTCGAGTTGCGCGTACGTGAGATGTTCGGCGGGCGCATCAGCATCCGTCGATTCCGCTGCGCAGGTCAGCGCGCGCGCATCCGGCGTCTGGCGCACATGCGCGGCGAAACGTTCGAGCACGCTGCTGAACGCATGCGCAGTAAGCGGTGCGGCCCACGCGGCTGCCGCTTCGGGCACCGGCAGCGCGAAGCCGCGCAGCGGCCCCGCGCCCCGCGCCGCGACGATCTGC
>NZ_VWWJ01000059.1 GCF_011753055.1 Burkholderia sp. Ax-1719
CAGACTCTTTTCCGATCCGTCAACATCTTTTTTTAGGTCACTGCTTAAAAGCAGGAAAAGATGCCGCCGGAGCGTCCCGCCGTTTCTCGCGGCAGGCTTCGCTGCCGATCAGGCTGAACAGCGAAGGGGGCGAATCTTAGCGCTACCTGAAGCAAGCCGCAAGGGGTAGACCGTAATAAGCCCCGCGCCCAGCCTCCTCATCCGCCAGCAGCCGCACAATCCATCTTTTATCTATCACCCCTATTGCAATCAGTGCCATCGCCCATATCGTAGATTCACGATATACGATTCGTACAGTAACGATGCAACTCCAATGAACCACCCACAACCGTCAACCATCGACCTCGACGCGATCTACAAAGCGCTCGCCAATCCCGTGCGCCGCGAGATCCTCGCCTGCCTGCGCGAACCGCAAGTGCATTTCGCCGATCAAGCCCTCCCGCTCGACCACGGCGTCTGTGCGGGACGGCTCGACGCGCACTGCGGGCTATCGCAATCGACGGTTTCCGCGCATCTGGCCGCCTTGCAGAAAGCCGGGCTCGTCACGTCGAAGCGGGTTGGCCAATGGGTGTTCTTCAAGCGCAACGAGCCGGTCATCGAGGCGTTTCTCGCCCACATGCACCAGCAGTTGTGACGGCACGCATCGTCGGAAACCGACGCAAACCCCGGTTTCCTCCCCTTTACGCTTCAAGGCTGCGGGCCGCGCCCGCCACAAGGTAATCACATGCCAACGCTTTTCGACCCCATCCAGATCGGCGATCTCACGCTCCCCAATCGCGTCATCATGGCGCCGCTCACGCGTCAGCGCGCCGGCGAGGCACGCCAGCCCAACGCACTGATGGCGAAGTACTACGCCGAGCGCGCGGGCGCCGGCCTCATCGTCAGTGAGGCGACGTCGGTGACGCCGCAAGGCGTCGGCTACGCAGAAACGCCAGGCATCTGGTCGCAGGAGCAGGTCGAAGGCTGGAAGCTCGTCACCGAAGCCGTCCACGCGGCAGGCGGGCGCATCTTCCTGCAGCTGTGGCACGTGGGCCGCGTTTCGGACCCAATCTTCCTCGACGGCGAACTGCCCGTCGCTCCCAGCGCGATCGCCGCGGCAGGCTTCGTGAGCCTCGTGCGCCCGCAGCGCGCATTTGTGACGCCGCGCGCGCTCGAATCCGATGAGATCGCTGGAATCGTCGCCGCTTACCGGCAGGGCGCGCTCAACGCGAAAGCCGCTGGCTTCGACGGCGTTGAAGTTCACGGCGCAAACGGCTACCTGCTCGATCAGTTCCTGCAGGACAGCACCAACAAGCGCACCGACGTCTACGGCGGCTCTATCGAAAACCGTGCACGCCTGCTGCTCGAAGTGACCGACGCGTGTATCGACGTGTGGGGTGCGGACCGCGTCGGCGTCCATATCGCGCCGCGCGGCGACGCGCACACGATGGGCGATTCGAACCCGGCCGCAACCTTCGGCTACGTCGCGCGCGAACTCGGCAAGCGCAAGATCGCCTTCCTCTTCGCCCGCGAATCGCTTGGCGACAATCGTCTGGGGCCGCAATTGAAGGCCGAATTCGGCGGTCCGTACATCGCGAACGAGAAGTTCACGCTGGAATCGGCGCAAAAAGTGCTCGCGGATGGCGAGGCCGACGCTGTCGCCTGGGGTCAGCTCTTTATTGCGAATCCCGATCTGGCTCGCCGTTTCGAACTGAACGCACCGCTCAACGAGCCGAATCCGTCGACCTACTACGCGCGCGGCGAAACGGGCTACACCGACTATCCTGCGCTCGAAAACGTCGCATAACGCACCAGCGGCGTCGAAGGCATGACCCGCTCATTACCCACTATATAGGTAGCGCGGTATTGCCTTGAAATAGAGCCCCGGCCATGGCAATCGCCTGCGCCGGGGCTTTTTCATGCAAAGAACCGTATTCGACCGAACTAAGCACAAGCCCCATTTCGCTCCCCCTGTTCCCGATAGGACGTTTCAATTGGCATCGCGCGCTGCGGTGTCCTTGAATTCGAATCCTGTCTGCCCGCCCAACCCGCTCACCGGAGGACCGTCATGCCGCAAGTCGACGCCGCGCAAATCGTTCACAGCATTGCCGAAGAGACTCACACGCCTGAGGAAACGGTCGCCCGCATCTACGCCGACGCACTCGATCAATACCGCACCGACGCGCGCATTCACGACTATCTCCCGCTATTCGCCGCGCGCAAGGTACGCGCGACGCTGCGGCAAAACGGCACAGGCACGCACTGAAATCGCGCCGGATTCCCAGGGAGTCCGCACCGCCTGGCCCGTCCAGTTCGATCCACCTGGTTGCAGCGTCCCGCACGGATTGACAGTCCGCGCGGGACGCTGCGCGCGCGAAAGTCCTTGCTGACAGGCCTTACGCGCCCTGACGCTTTTAAGGCTGGTTTAATTCTTCGCTGCAACCATACGCTCACCCCTGTTGAGCCGCCGGAACATCGGCGGCGTTTTTTTATGCGGTTAGTCGAGGAGGAGCGAAGCCATGGTTGAAGACAACGACGTGCTGGTGCACCTGCAGTCACTGCTGCGCGACGGCTCGACTACACGCGTGGCGTCGTGCCGCGTCTCGACGCCGCTGCAGCATCCCTGGGGCCGCGCGTACCGGCTGGTCGAATGGACCACTCCGCTGGACGACGGCGCGCGCCGCCAGGTCGTGCCCGCAGAAAGTTCGGCGTTCGAAATTGCGAGACTCGTCGCGGAACATGTGCCTGGCCGCCGGATTCTGCTCAATGGCGAACCCGTCGACGCCGAACGTCCACGCACGCGACGTCGCGCACGCAGCAGCGCGAGCGCACGCGCGATTCGCTAAACGTACGCAGTCCAAGGGCCATTCGATCGTCGATGATCGAAGCGCGGCGCGTCCCGTCATCCGGGCGCGCCGCGTTTGAACATTTCAGGCCAGCAGTTTCCCCAGCGCTTCTTCCAGATCGTCGCTCACGCGCATCATCGGCGCGCGCAGTTCGTTGCGCAGCAAGCCTTGTCGCGCGAGCGCAGCCTTGACCGGTCCGGGATTCGGTTCGGCGAACATGGCGCGCACCAGCGGCACCAGCGTGTGCCAGATCGCGCGGGCTTCGTCGAGACGCCCTTCGCGCAACGCACGCTCCATCGCCACGAAGCGCTCCGGCATCACGTGCGCCGATGCCGCGATCGCCCCGCTCGCGCCCGCACACATCATCCCGAACATATCGAGGTCTTCGCCGCACAGCACCTGCAAGCGGCCATCGAGAATCAGCGCCAGCGTCTTGTCGAGCGAGCCGCCGCAATCCTTCACCGCGACGATGCGCTCGTGTTCCGCGAGTTCGAGCAGCGTCGGCAATGCGAGCGCCACGCCGGTGCGCGCGGGAATGTCGTAGAGGATCACCGGCTTGCGGCTCGCGTCGGCGAGCGCGGCGAAATGACCGATCACGCCAGCCTGCGACGGCCGGATGTAGTACGGCGCGGCCGCCAGCACGCCCGCAACGGGCGTGTCATTGAGCGCGGCAATGCGCTCGCAGACCGACTGCGTGTGATTGCCGCTCACACCCGCGACCACCGGCAAGGCGCCCGCACTGGCAAGCACGGTGGCGAGCACCGCATCCTGCTCGCGCTCGTCCAGCGCGGCCGGTTCACCGGTCGTGCCGAGCGCGACGAAACCGGCCACGCCCGCCTGCACGTAATGGCGCACCAGCGCGTCGAGCGCCTCATGATCGACAGCGCCAGCGCTGAACGGCGTGACGAGCGGAATCCAGATACCCGAAAACGAAGACATGACTATCCCTTGAACGCGACCGCAATAAAAGGTCCGTCGAGCAGTGCGCGGGAGTCAGCGAGCCAGGGAGAAGAGAGAGGCGGGGTGCCGGCAGGCTGTTCCATCGCAACATCCGACGGAACAGCAAGCTCCGGTCAGATGAGCGACTGTTTTTTGGCTTTGGCTTTCACGCCGACCGAGGCTGCCGGGACGCGCGCACTCATCGCGCGCGATGCAAACGCAGCGGCGGCGAAGGGCGAGGCGAAGAGGCTCGGTTGACGTGACATGCCCGCAAGTGTAACCGCAAACCGCGCGATTCACGAAATGGCGAGATAGCGCGCTACCTGCCGCATCTCGCTACGCCACCTCACTCCATCGCATGCACATCAACGATCGAGGTATCGAGCAGCAGACTCGGCGCATCGGCGGGATCGCGCCGCGTCAGCTTGCCGTCGACGGTCGCACCGCATTCCATCTGCAACTGCTGATAGTAGATATTGCCGACCACATGCGCATTCGCCTGCAGTTCGACGAAATGATCGGCGATCACGTCGCCGACGATCCGCCCGTTCACCACGATGTCGTAGCCGTGCACGTTGCCCTGCACGACGCTGCGCTCGCTGAGCACGAAGAGCGTCTGCGCGCCCGGCTTGCTGCTGACGTTGCCGGTGATCAGCCCGTCGAGACGCATGCCGTCGGCGAATTCGACGTTGCCGGTGATGCGGACATCTTCCGAGATCAGCGTCGCGAGTTTGGTTTGCTGGATGCCCGGCTGGGGCTTCTTCTTGTTGAACATGGGAGTGACCGTTGTACGTTTAGCGTTGCGTTGATTGTCGGAATGCGGATCGATGGTGTGGAAGGAGAGACGGCTTTAATGCGCGCCTTCGCGGCCGCCGTGGCCGCGCAGGAACATCACCTCGGTCTGTAGCGAGGCAGCTTGAGCCTGCGCTGCCGATGCCGACTTCTGCAGGGCATCGCGCGCCGCCCGCTCCTGTTCCAGCGTGAGTTCGGCGTTAGTCAGGCGGATTTGCAGGGCATCGGGCGCAAGCACGGGACAGCGCCCCCCGTCGTTGACGTGGTGAATCCACGCCACCGTGCCCGCTCCCGCGCCTGCGGCCAGCAGCGTCCAGACGAGCGCGAGGCTCCAGCGCGAGGCGCGCGAGCGCACCGGCTGCAATTCAAAGGCGCGTTGCGCATCCATGCGCGCGCGAACGGAGCGGCGTGCGTCAGCCATTGTGGTAGGCCCCAAACAGCGCGAGATAACCGGCGGGATTGACCTGGGTGCCATTCACGATCACCTCGAAATGCAGGTGCGGCCCGGTGGAACGGCCCGTCGAGCCGACGTCGGCGATATGGTCGCCCGGCAACACGATCTGCCCCACCTGCACGTCGATCTTCGAGGCGTGTCCGTAGCGCGTCGCAAAACCGTTGCCGTGGTCGATATCGACGCAATTGCCGTAGCCCGCCTTCGGCCCGGCGAAAACCACGCGCCCGCCTGCCGCCGCGAAAATCGGCGTGCCGGTGGGCGCAACGATGTCGAGCCCCGGATGAAAGCTCAAGCGCTGAGTGAACGGGTCGATGCGGTTGCCGAACGGCGACCCGAGGCGGCCCGTCCCAGTCGGGCGGCGGCCCGGAAACGCCTGCCAGGCGGCCTCGTGCGCGGCCACCGCCTGTTCGAGCGTGGCGAGCGTCGCCGCCATGCAGTCGACCGCGCCGCTGACCGCGCGCGCATTCGTGCGCGACGCGGAGGCCTCCACGCAATGGCGCGGCGCGAGCGCC
>NZ_VWWJ01000060.1 GCF_011753055.1 Burkholderia sp. Ax-1719
GCGCACCGGCCCAAGCGGGCGCGCCTTGCTGCAGGAGGGTGGAGACCGCGGCGGCCAGCAGGGCGCGCCGCAGCACAGAGGATTGCTTCATGACTGCCTGTTCCGTTCAGGATTCCGAGTAACCGTTTATTATCGCCGCCCGAAAATCTCATAAACGTCGTTTAATTTCGGATAACAAAAGAACCTGCGATTTGCTTGTCCGAAATCACCTACTCAATCTTAGGAATTGTCGGAAGACCCGTACGGGAAAAGAAAAAGGGGCAGTCGCCCCTTTCTTTGAAACGTCGGTCAGTGCTGCGTCGGGATCGTCAGAAACGCGTCTCGCGCGCCGAACGCAGGAAGTTATCGAGCAACGGTGTGCAGTCGAGCAGTTCGGGGCCGCCTGCGCGATGAAACTCCGGGTGCCATTGCACGCCGACCACGAACGGCGCACGCCGGTAACGCACCGCTTCGATCAGGCCATCGCCCGCCGAAACCGCTTCGACGGTCAGATCGCGGCCAAGCGTCTTTACCGCCTGGTGATGGATCGAGTTGACGATCGCTTCGCGCCGGCCCGGGAACATGCTCGCCAGCGACGAGCCTTCCGGGAAAGTAATCGCATGGCGGTGCTGGTCGTAATGCTCGCTAACGTGCACGCCGGCCGTCGGCACATCGGTGGCGATGTCCTGATACAGCGAGCCGCCGAACGCGACATTGATCAACTGGCAACCCCGGCACACACCCAGCACCGGTTTGCCCGATTCGACGAATTCGTGCAGCAGTTCCAGTTCGTACATGTCGCGCACGCGGTCGCCGGGCCATTCCGGGCGCGGCGACACTTCCGCGTAAGTCTGCGGCGAGACATCGGCGCCACCTTGCAGCAGCAGGCCGTCGAGGTGCTTCGCATAGTCGCGCAGGCGGATATTGCTCGGGTGCAGCATGCCCTGATGGCCGACCGTCGGGATCATGAAGACGATCACGTCGCGCGACATGACCCAGTGCGCGATCGACTCCTCCAGATACTGCAGCGTCTTGCCGCGCAGCCCTTGAGCGCCCGGTTCGGGGTGAAAGATGCGCGCCGATACGCCGATGCGCAACGTGCGTTGCGTGATGCGCTGGCCCGCGCGGTCGAACAGTTGACGCGCGCGCGCCGCGATGATGCGTCCAAGTACCGACCACGCCGAATCGCTCGGACGCAGATAACGCGGCGTTTCAGGCGGCAATGCGCCCGGCGGCGGCGGATTCTGCGCGGTGAAGTCAGGCGCCTGGCCAAACCCTGCGGGCGCGGCGCCAGGACGGGACGCGCCGGTCTGAGGCGGCTTCGCCTGCGCAGCGGCTTCGGGCGCGGCGGGTTTCGCTTCGCTTGCGGTGGGCGCCGGCATATCCCGATCGCCATCGGCGGCGACTTCGATTGGCACCTGCGGCTTGCCAGCGCCGGTTGCGGCGGCTCTGGCAGCGGCTTCGGCGGCCTGGCGCTCGACGGCGCGCCCTGCTTCCGCGCGGGCCTGGGCGGCTTCGGCTGCGGCTTCGGCTGCGGCTTCAGTTGCGGCTTCAGTTGCGGCTGCAGTGGCCGAAGCGGCGGAAGGCGCAGTCCTTGGCGCCACCGGCTCCTCGTCGATGCCGCCGCCGGAACTGTCGGCGCCTGCAGCGTCCGACGTCACGTTTGAGGCGCTGTCCGGCGCATCGGTCGACGCGCGCTGGGCGGCCTCGCCGGACGCAGTCGTCTGGCCAGCAGGGGGCGTTGCGGAAGCAGAAGAGGGAGAAGCAGTGCCGGAATCGGCGGAACGGGTGGATTCGCTGGATCCGGCGGGACGGCCTGCGCCGTCGGGAACCTCAGGGCGGTCGGTCTTGTTGTCGCTCATGACGTGGGGTCGGGGCGCGCTACATCGTTGCAGGGCGCAAACGGATGAACAGGGTTCCGATTATGCGTCCCACTGCATCACGCCGCCACCCATTTGCACAATTGCTCACATTCCGTCACATTCGCCGCGCCCCAGCGCCGACGCCCTGTCTGGGCTCAATGCGTGTCCTGACGCTCGTCGAACGTCTCGCGCAACGCAATCTGCATGCTCGCGTGGATCTTCACGCACCAGCGCCAGAACAGCATCGTGAGCAGCGCCGCGCACACCAGCACGCCAATCAGAAAGCCCGTCGGCGGCAGGATCGTGCCCGAGAGCGCCGCCACCAGCACGAACACGCCGATCATCGACACAGCCGGCACCAGTTCGGCAATCGCATGGCGCAGCGCGCGCGTGAAGCGCCCCGCCTTCTCCGGCTGCACGCTCACCTCCGCCAGCAGCAGCGCGAGCGACTGGGTCTTGCGCCACACCGCCACGAGAAACGGCATGGCCAGCAGCAGCGCCGCGCTCCAGAGCACCACGCGCTGGATACGCTCGTCGGGCACCCAGCTGGCGATGAACGGCGACGCGTAGCGCGCGCCATACGACACGCCGATAAAGATCGCCGACACCAGCGCCAGATTCACCGCGATCTGCAACACGATGCGCCGTGTGAGAGAGAACAGCGTCGGGCCGCCCTCGCCTTGCGAGCGCGGCATCAGGCAGCGCAGCCACTGGCTGTACATGCCGAACACGTTCGACACCGATGGCGGCACGGCGCGCGCAAGGCGCTGCGAAAGCGGATCGGCGAAACGGATCAGATACGGCGTGGTGAGCGTGGTGATGGCCGACACCGTCACCGCAATCGGATACAGAAAGCTGCTGGTGACTTTGAGCGTGAGCCCAAGCGACGCGATGATGAACGAGAACTCGCCGATCTGCGACACCGTCATGCCCACGCGCATCGCCGTGCGGCCGTCGCGGCCCGCCAGGAACGTGCCCAGACCGCACGACACCAGCTTGCCGAACACCACCGCCAGCGAGATCACCGCGATCGGCCAGGCGTAGTCGACCAGCACGAGCGGATTGAGCATCAGGCCGATGGTCACGAAGAAGATGGCGGAAAACGCATCGCGCAACGGCGCGACCAGATGCTCGATGCGTTCGAGATGCCGCGATTCGGCCATCACCGCGCCAATCAGGAACGCGCCCAGCGCGATCGAATAATCGAGCTTGACGACCAGCAGGCAGAACGCAAAGCAGAAGCCGAGCACGGAAACGAGCAGCATCTCGTCGCTGCCCACGCGCGCCACGTAGCCGATCACGCGCGGCACGATCAGAATGCCCGCCAGCAGCGAGACCGTCATGAACAGCAGCAGCTTGCCGAGCGTGATGAGCGCGATGCCCGGCGACAGCTCGCCCGTCTGCGCGATGCCGCCGAGCAGCACCAGCATGGCGATGCCCAGAATGTCCTCGACGATCAGGATGCCGAACACGAGTTGCGCGAACGGTTCGCGCTTGACGCCCAGATCCGAGAGCGCCTTGACGATGATGGTGGTCGAGGAAATCGCCAGAATCGCGCCGAGAAACAGCGAATCCATCGCGGCCCAGCCAAACGCCCGGCCAATCTCGTAGCCCAGCCACAGCATCACGACGATTTCCGAGATCGCCGCGACAATCGCCGTCGCCCCAACCTGGAACAGCTTGCGCAGACTGAATTCAAGGCCGAGCGAAAACATCAGGAACACCACGCCCAGCTCGCCCATCGTCTGGATGGTCTGCTCGTCGTGGATCAGCTGGAACGGCGGCGTGTACGGCCCAATGATCACGCCCGCCGCGATATAGCCCAGCACCACCGGCTGCTTCAGGCGATGAAACAGAACGGTGACGATCCCGGCGATCGCCATCACGACTGCCAGATCCTGAATGAAGCCGATTCCCTGGTGCATAAGCTCAATTCATTACAAAATGCTATCGAATAGCTGAATGTTACCCGATGATCGGGTTCGGCCAAATCGTCCGCGCAACAAAAATCCACCGTTCTACAATGATGTGTCCCTTGCGGTGCGTCATACCCGGCCCTCAGCCTCAGGTCGTCCCGCGCCGCCGCCCGAGTTCAACGAACCGCCTTCTGTGCCCCGCTGCCATGACCTCTAGCGCCACCCCGATCCCCTCGCACCCCTCGCTCCCCTTCCCGCCGCTCGCCCAACTGGCCGCCGATCTGGCTGCGGGCGCCACCACCAGCCGCGCGCTCGCCGAAGCCGCGCTCGCACGCATCGCCGATCCGGCGGGCCAGGGCGCAACCGTCTTCACGCACGTCGATGCCGAACGCGTACGCGCCGCCGCCGATGCGCACGACCGCCTGCGCGCCAGCGGCACGGTGCTGTCGCCGCTCGCGGGCATTCCGGTGTCGGTCAAGGATCTGTTCGATGTGCAGGGCGAAGTCA
>NZ_VWWJ01000061.1 GCF_011753055.1 Burkholderia sp. Ax-1719
TAAAAAAAAAAAAAAAAAAAAAAAAAAATATATCTTGATATTTAAATACTATATTCTACATTTTTCACTAGTCTTTGACTTTCTTCCGATCTACCATCCTTACGTCTTCTCATCACGCTCTGTCTGAGTAGCTATGTGTGTCATCCTCATTGTCGTCTCGTCTGCTACCGACCCTCTATATATGCTAGTGTACTCGCGTCACATACTAGTGCTCACATCGTACGTCCGTCCTCT
>NZ_VWWJ01000062.1 GCF_011753055.1 Burkholderia sp. Ax-1719
GAGCAGACGTTGCGCGAGCGCGCCCGCGCGGTTCCAGAGCGCGCGCCAGCTCAGCGCGCGGCCTTCGCAGACGATTGCGGTGGCGTCGCCGCGCGTGCGCGCATGGTCGCCCATGCGGGCCAGCATCGCGCCCTCGCCTGCGCGCGCTGCACCTGCGATCGCGGGTGCGACGTCGAGCGTCAACGTGCGCAGCACGGGATCGTCCTGTTTGACGAGGCGTTCGAGCAACTGTGCGAAATGCCCATGCAATCGCGCAACGCGCGCGGCGTCGATACGGCTCGCGTCGTACTTCCAGATCAGCGTGGTTTCGCGCTCGGGCAGCACCACGAGGGTGAGCGGATAATGCGCGCGCCCCGCCGATTCGATCGCGTCGAGCGTGAGGCCGGTGCCTTGCAACGCGGCATCGACGGGATAGTTTTCGAACACGAGCAGCGTGTCGAACAGGCCGTCGCCGCTGCGATTGGTCCACTGCTGGATGCGCGACAGCGGCGTGTGTTCGTACTGGCGCAGCGCGCCGTTGTGCTGCTGGAGTGCTTCGAGCCATGCCGACAGCTTTGTTTCGCCAGGCACGTCGATCCATACCGGCAGGCTGTTGATGAACAGCCCCAGCATGTTTTCGACCTGCGGCAGATGCGCCGGACGGCCCGACACCGTCACGCCGAATGCGGCCTGCGAGCGGTTACCGTAACGCGCGAGCAGCAGCGCCCACGCGCCTTGCAGCACCGTGTTCAGCGTCACGCGATGACGGCGCGCGGTTTCGCGCAATGCGTCGCTGAGTTCGGCATCCAGACGGAATTCGAGCGGGGCTTCGTCGGCATCGCCGGTTTCCAGCGCGCGGCCCGTGTTCAGGCCCAGCGCTTCGAGCAAGGTCGAAGGTTCGTCGATACGCTCGCCCTGCTCGCGCCACCATGCCTCGCCTTCGTCCTGCTGCAGACGCCATTGCACGTAATCTCGATACGGCGGTGCGAAACGCTCAGGCTCGCGTTGCGCGCGCAAGGCTTCATAGGCATCCGCGACTTCGCGCATCAATTGCGCGCTGCTCCAGCCGTCGAGCAAAACGTGGTGATCGGTCCAGACCAGATCGTGTGCACCATCGGCGCGTGCGAACAGCGCGATACGCAGCAGCGGCGCACGCTCGACGTCGAAGCCGCTTTGCAGGTCGTCGCGCATCCATTGCTGCAATTGCGCTTCGTACGCGTGTGATTCAAGCGCGGACCAGTCGTGTTCTGCATACGGCAGATCGACTTCGCGCAGCACGATTTGCAAAGCGTCGCCGCCGTGGCGCGTTTCGAACTGCGTGCGCAGGATTGCGTGCGTGGCGACAACATGCGCCCATGCACCGCGCAAAGCTGCGCGATCAAGCTCGCCGCGCAAGGTCAGACGACGCTGGTTCACATACAAACCGCTACCGCTTTCCAGCGCGCTATGGAACAGCAAACCTTGCTGCACCGGCGTAGCCGGATAGATATCTTCGAGATTCGCCAGATCGAAGCCCAGCGCTTCAAACGCGCCCTGCTGCAAGCCGCTCAACGGGAAATCTGCCGCCGTCAACTCAGGCTGTGCCTCCGAGGCGTGCTCGACCAATTGCGCGAGGCTACGCTCGAAGCGCGCCTTGAGCGCCTGCGTCGCCGCTTCGGCTTGCGGCGCGCAACGCCACGTGACGCTCAACCGCTCGCCGACGATGCGCGCATTCACATCAAGCGCATACGCCAGCCGCGCTGCACGATCGGTCAGCTCGCCTGCACTTTCCGCCGCGAGCGCGAAGCCGTCGCGCGCGCCGATCTGCTCGTCGAAGCGACCCAGATAGTTGAAGCTCACGCGCGGCGCAGGCAACGCAGCGAGCGCCGCGCGCACGCCCTCGTCGCCGTATTGTTCGAGCAGGCCCCAATGCACGCCCTGATGCGGCACCGCGCGGCGGCGCGCCTTGACGTCGATCAGCGCGCGGCGCAAATCGGGCTGCGCCTCGATCCAGAACGGGAAACGCGCCGTGAACCAGCCAACCGCGCGACTCAGATCGACGCCCTCTTCGCCTGCTGTCTCGCGGCCGTGGCTTTCGAGCGAAAGCAGCACGCCGCGCTCGTCCACGGCATGCGCAAGCGCCGCCAGCAAAGTTTCTTCGATGTTGGTGCGGTACGCCGCGCCCGCGCGTTCGAGCAGCGCGCGCGTGAGATCCGCATCGAACGCCGATTCGAACACGCGCGCCGAAGCGACCGTCGCCGACGCATCGACAGCATCGACACCGCGCAGCGCAGCGCGCGCGCCCGTGAGCGAGGCGCGCCACCAGGCGGCCTCGCGCTTGACCGCGTCGCGCTGCGCGCGCTGGGCGAGGCCGCGCGCCCAGGCGCTCCACGGCGTCCCTGCCGCGAGCGCGATCGTCTGACCTTGCGCCGCTTGTCCATAAGCGTGCTGCAAGTCGTCGAGCAAAACACGCCACGACACGCCATCGACGGCCAGGTGATGCACCGCCAGCAACAGCCGGTCGCCTTGCGGACGGCGGAACCACGCGGCCCGCACGAGCGGCCCGCGTTCGATATCGAGCGAGCGCTGCACGCGCGTGGCGGCCTGTTCGAGCGCTGCATCGGCATCGGCGTCAGTGGACGGTGCGCCGTCGCGCCAGTCGAACACGTCGAGCGCGCAGGCCTCGCGCGCGCCCACCTGCTGACGCCAGCCGTCGGCATGACGCGCGAAGCGCAGACGCAGCGCCTCATGCGCGCCGACCATCGCATCGAGCGCGGCGCGCAAGGCGGTTTCGTCGAGCGTCGGCGGCACGGTGAGCAGCACGGCCTGATTCCAGTGATGCTGCGCCTGCGGGAAGCGCGCGAAGAAGCCCTGCTGGATCGGCGTAAGGTCGAACGGCGCGTGCGCGGGCGAGGCCTGCTGAGCAGCCGAAGAAGCCGACGCCGATGCCGCAGCCGTCGCGGCGAGCGCCGCAAGCCGCTCGATCACCGGATGATCGAACATCTGCTTGGGCGTGAAACGCAGACCCGCGCGGCGCGCCTGGGCGATCACCTGAAGGCTCAGGATCGAGTCGCCGCCCATTTCGAAGAAGTGATCGGTGACGCCGATATCGTCGCGACGCAGCACGCGCTGCCAGACCGCGAGCAAGGTGGCTTCGGCGTCGTTGCGCGGTTGGACCGTGGCGCGCTGGGCGTTCGTGACGTTCGCGGCGGCCGAAGCGCTGGTTGGCGCGAGCGCGAGCAGCGCGGCGCGATCGAGCTTGCCGTTCGGCGTGACGGGCAGGCTCGCGAGCACGCTCACGCTCGCGGGCACCATATGCGCGGGCAGTTGCGCTGCCAGTGCTGCTTGCAAGGTATGCCCGTCGAGCGTCGTGCTTTCGCCGACCGCCGCCGCGAACGCGCGCAGTTGCACCGCGCCCTGCTCATCGGCCTGCGCGAGTACGACAGCCTCCGCCACGCCCGGCTGCGCACGCAGGCACGCGGCGACTTCGGCGGGTTCGACGCGATAGCCGCGCACCTTGACCTGCTGGTCCAGACGGCCTTCGAACACCACTGCACCGTCCGCGCGGCGATGCGCGCGGTCGCCGGTGCGATAGAGCCGCGCACCCGGCGCGCCGAACGGATCGGGCACAAAACGCTCGGCGCTCGCGCCAGGGCGGCCGCGATAGCCGCGTGCGAGCGTCGCGCCGCCCACGCAGAGTTCGCCGCTTGCGCCGGGCAAGACGGGCTGGCCATCGGCGTCGAGCAGATAGACGCGTGCGCCGTCCAGCGCGTGGCCGAGCGGCGGCGTCCCGGACGTGTCGTCGCCAAGGCGATGCGTCAGCACGCCGACCGTGGTTTCGGTCGGGCCATAGTGGTTGAGCACGGCGCACGCGGGCG
>NZ_VWWJ01000063.1 GCF_011753055.1 Burkholderia sp. Ax-1719
TCTGCGCCGGGCAATGGCGAACCGCCGCAAGGCGGTCGTCCGCCGATGAATGGCGGCGAGCGTGCCGAGGCGCCGCGTCCGCCGATGAACGCTGGCGGCCCGCCGCCGGGCGCGGGTAATCAGCCGCACGCGCCGATGCCGCAGCAGAACAATGCACCGCGTCCTGCCGCGCCGCCGCAGATGCAGGGCGGTGGTCGTCCGGCGGGTCCGGGTGGACCGCCCGCCGAACATGGCCGCGAGGGCCCGCCTCAAGGTGGCGGCGGCCATGCGCCCAGCCAGGGCGGCGGGGGCGGTGGTCACGACGATCGGCATCAGCCGAACTGATTCCCGCTAAGCAGCAGTGTGAAGGGCGCTCCGACAGAGCGCCCTTTTTTATCTTGATCGAGATAAGTTGCGTGCAGCACCTTGCTGGTCGATTTCCATTGATGAGGATTCCGATTGGTTTTCGATTCCTTCATCGCCTTTGCTCGTCTCCTACCGCCTGTCTGAATTTCGTCTGAGGGATTTAACAATCCCTGACAGTAGATTCGGACGCAATTGGCGACAATAAGCCAACGCGGGTTCAGAAACGTCTGAGTCGCGGCATGCGGCGAGCATCTCGTGCTTGTTGCACAACGTATATCGGCTACGGGGGCTGGCGCGGTCGGGACACGGCGGCGCGCCGGTGGCGAGGCAGTCAGAGCGGGTTCGAGCCCGCCGTATAACGCTGGTCAACAGCGCCTGGCAGTAGGAGTGGCGATGGCGTCGGGAACGCCAGTTTCAGATCGGTTGCAGTCCGCAGGCCGGGCATCGGGCGGTGATGCCAGTCTGCACGCGACGCGCCGTGAGGGCGGTGTCTGCGCCGGTGGGCCGAGTCCGGGGGGAAGGGCCGCCGGAGACCACGCAGCGCGCAAGCCGTGTTGTCGCCACTCGTTTTTCATTTATCGGTCTGTCTATCTGAGTCTGCGCGCGGGTCTTCCTTGACGAAGCCACCGGTGCCGCAGCGCTATGGCCAAAGGTGGCCGGACTGATCCGCAACACGAGGGTTGTCATGTTTTTCCGTATCGGCAGCATCCGTTTTCCTCCCGCCTCGCGCCTGAGCGGCGGGAGCCGCAGCCGCGATCTCGAGCGGATCGAACTCGATCTCGCCCGCGACCGGCACGCGCGTGCCGCCATGGAAGCCTATGCGGATTCCTGCGAAGCCGAATTGCCCTGGCTCAGCGAAGTCTTGCGCCAGTCGCGCTTCGGGCGCCCGGAGAAGCTGACGAACTGTTCCTCGACGGTGCTGCGCGCGTTTGTACTGGCGCAGTCGCGCGCCGCCATCCAGGCCGACTACGCACATGCCGCATGGGAACACGTGCGCGTGCAACTGGTCGCCGTGCTCGCGGGACTGCCGCAGCCGGGCGCGCATGAGACGCCCGATGGCGACTACGGCAGTGAGGATCACAAAGACAGGACGCGGACCGAGCCTCGGTGAGCGGTGAAATGCGTGGCGACATGCGCAGTGAAGTGAGCGCTGCAACCAGCGCTGCAATCGGCGCTGGCATAGCGCCGCCAGGCCCATGCGGCCCGGCTTTGGGCGGATTTCGACTACCATGAGCGAAATCCAGGTCCCGATCTCGATGGGCCGTCGGTTCCCCACCGGCACTCCCATTTGTTTCAAGACGCAGCGAGAGTAGCGGATTGGGCGCGCGGCAGGGGCCGCGCGGCAAGAGATTGGGTATGGAGTCCGGTCGGCAGTCGCGCCGGCCTGGCCCGAGAAGATGAATAACGAACTGGGTGCAGGGCACTATGAGAATCGCAGTACTCGATGACGATCCGGCGCAAACCGATTTCGTCTGTCAAACGCTGATGGCCGCGGGCCATGTCTGTCACGCGTTCGCCAAGGGCGGCGATCTCGTCAAGCAGCTCAGACGGCAGACTTTCGATCTGCTCGTGCTCGACTGGAATGTCCCCGACATGGCCGGTGACGAAGTCCTGCACTGGGTCCGCCAGAGCCTGTCCACACGTCTGCCCGTGCTGTTCATGACGAGCCGCAGCCGTGAAGTCGATATCGCGCTGATGCTCAATAGCGGCGCAGACGACTACGTGGTCAAGCCGGTTTCGGCGCCCGTGCTGCTCGCGCGCGTCGGCTCGCTGCTGCGCCGCGCCTATCAGCTGCACGCACCGGCGCAGAAAGAAGTGTTCGGCGATTACGAATTCGACCTGAAGTCGCGTCAGGCGTCGGTGGGCGGCAAGCCGGTCGCGCTCACGCAGAAGGAGTTCGAACTTGCGCTGCTGCTGTTCCAGCACCTGAGCCGTCCGCTGTCACGCGCGCACATCCTCGACGTGATCTGGAAGCAATCGGACGATATCCCGTCGCGCACCATGGACACGCACGTTTCGATGCTGCGCTCCAAGCTCGGACTGCGTCCCGAAAACGGCTATCGCCTCACGCCGATCTACGGTTACGGCTACCGTCTCGAACGCATCGAAGGGGACGCGGCTTGAGCGGCGCGCGTTCGTCACGCGCGGCGGTGATCGGTGCGGTCTCGCGGCCAGTGCTCGCCTGCGCGCTGGCGCTTGGCCTGCTGTCCGCCGCACACGCTCACCAGCCCGCCGAAACCACGATCTACGTCGCGCGTTCGGGCGACTCGCTCTACGACATTGCCCAGCGCTACCTGCGCGATCCCGCCGACTGGACCCAGCTCGCGCGTCTGAACCGCGTGAGTGCGCCGCGCCGCCTGAAGCCGGGCACGGCGCTGCGCGTGCCGGTCGCGTTGCTGCGCCAGGACGGTTTGAGCGCACAGGTGATCGCCACGTCCGGGCCCGCGAGCCATACCTTCGGCAGCGGCCCGCAGTTGCCGCTGATCGTCGGCGCGAAGCTGGTGGAAGGCGAACACGTGCAGACCGGCGACAACGGTTTCGCCACGCTCGAACTGGCCGACGGCTCGCATCTGGTGATACCGCCGCGCACTGCGCTCGATCTCGCCACGCTGCGTCAGACGGCGCTGACGGGCTCGACCGATCGCATCGTCAATCTGCAGCACGGCGAGGTCAACACCGAAGTCACGCACGCCACGAAGAAGGACGACCGCTTCCAGATCCGTTCGCCGTCGGTGGTCGCGGGCGTGCGCGGCACCAGCTTCCGCGTGAATTACGACGGCGACAAGGGCTCGACGGCGGTTGAAGTGCTCGAAGGCGCTGTGGGCGTGGACGCCGCGCCGCAAGGCCAGGCGGCGACGGTCGCGCCCGCGCCCGGCACGCCGCTGGCCGCGTCGACG
>NZ_VWWJ01000064.1 GCF_011753055.1 Burkholderia sp. Ax-1719
AGCGCGGCGTAGCCATCCGCCAGCGCGTCGAGCGACGCGGCGTCGAGGCGCGCGGCGTCGGCGGTCCAGCCGAGTTCGAGCGTCGCGCCCGCCAGCGCCGTCAGCGTGAGCGGATAGTGGCTGCGCTCGCTGGCCTGCACGGCGTCGATGCGCAAGGGCGCGTCGGCGGCGCGCAGCGCGTCGCTGACCGGATAGTTTTCGAACACGAGCACGCTGTCGAACAGCGCGTCGCCACTGCGGCCCCACCACTGCTGCACGCGCGCCAGCGGCGTCGCTTCGTGCTCGCGCAGCGCGGCATTCGAGGCCTGCAGCGTGCGAACCCAGTCGCCGAAATCGGCATGCGGCGGCAACTCAACGTCGAGCGGCAGCGTGTTGATAAAGAGCCCGACCGTGCGGCCGCTGCCTTCGGGAGCGGCGCCACGGCCCGACACGGTCACGCCAAACGCAGCGCGCGCGCGGTCGGCGCGGCGCGCCAGCAGCAGCGCCCAGGCGCCTTGCAGCAGCGTGTTGACGGTGACGCGCGCGGCGCGTGCGGTCTGCGCCAGTTGCGCAGTGAAAGCGGCGTCGAAAACACGTTGCACGCGTAACGGCTGCGCTGTGTCTCGCGATGAAGATGGCGGCGCAATCGTGTCGAGCAGCAAGGCGCTCGCGCCCGCTTCGTCGGCGGGACGCTGGGCGCGCCACCAGCTTTCGTCGTCGGCATGGTGCTGGAGCCAGGCGACGTAGTCGCGCCATGTGGGCGCTACGCCCGACTGCGCCGGCCGCGCGAGGCCCGCGCGCGCCGCCGTGTAATCGGCCAGCACTTCGTCGAGCAGTTGCGCCGCGCTCCAGCCGTCGGTCAACAGATGGTGCGTGGTCCAGACCAGATCGTGTGCGCCGTCCGGTCGCGCGAACAACGCAAGCCGCCACAGCGGCGCGTGCGCGAGATCGAACGGCCGCGCGCGGTCGGCGGCGAGCCACGCGTCGAGGCGCGCCTCAAAGGCCGCCGCCGTGGACTCACGCCAGTCGTTCGTCTGCCAGTCGAGCGCGAGTGTGCGATGCACCACCTGCAGCGGCACGCCGCCATGCGCCCATTCAAACGACACGCGCAGCGCGTCATGGCGCGCGAGGGCCGCGGTCCAGGCGTCGCGCAGCGCGTCGGCATCGAGCGCGCCCGCGAGCGTGAGGCGCTTCTGGTTCACGTAGACGCCGCTGGCCGCGCCGTCGAGCGCGTGGAACAGCAGGCCTTGCTGCACCGGCGTAGCCGGATAGAGATCGGCGACGTTCTGGAACGGCAGCGCCAGACGCGCGAGCGTGGCGGCGTCCAGACCGGCGCGCGCGGCCAGCGGGAAATCTTCGGGCGTCGCGCCCGGCGCGGCCTGCGCGCAATGCGCGACGAGCGCGCGCAATTGCGCCTCGAAACGCGCGGCGAGCGCCTGCGCCGTCTCGTCATCGAGCAGGCCGCTGGCGTAGCGCCATTGCACGCGCAACTCGCCCGCGACAATCATGGCGTTGAGGTCGAGCGCGTAATGCAGCGCGCAGTTGGCGTCGATGCAATCATCGGCGAGTTCGGCACGCAAGGCGAAGCCGCCCTCGCCCGGCGTGTCGTCGAACTGGCCCAGGTAGTTGAAGCTCACTTGCGGCGCGGCAAGTTCGCGCAGCGTCGGCTGCACGCGCGCCCAGCCCGTGGCGTGCGCGATTGCCCCGCGCGCCGCGCGCTTGACGGCGCGTAAGGTGGCATCGGTGGCATCAGTGGCATCGGCGCCATCGCCTTCAAGAGTGGCGGCGCCAGCCGATTGCGCGGCGAGCCACAGCGGGTAACGCGTCGTAAACCAGCCCACCGTCTGCGCCACGTCCAGATCGTCGCGGCGCACGGCGCGGCCGTGGCTTTCCATCGATACGAGCACGCCGCCCCATGCGGCGCAGGCGCGCGCAAGCGCGCTCAGCAACACCTCGTCGACGCTGGTGCGCAGCGCGTGCGAAGTGCGTTGCAGCAAGGCGCGCGTCGTATCGGCGTCGAGCGTGGTGGTGAGCGTGCGGGCGTCGCGCGTGCGCTGGCCCTGCAAGGCTTCGGCGGGCCACAGCGCGCGAGCGTCACGCAAGGCTTCGCGCCAGAACGCGGCGTCTTCATCGAGCGATGCCGATGCAGCCACGGACGTGCGCGACGCCTCCACCCAGGCGCTCCACGGCATCGACGGCGCGGCCGACGCGAACGCCGCCTCACCGCGCGCAAGACGCGTGCAGGCCGCGCCCAGCTCGGCAATCAGCACGCGCCAGGACACGGCATCGACAACCAGGTGATGCGCCGCCAGCAGCAGGCGATCCGATCCGCTCGCGCCATCGGCGCGCACCAGCGCTGCACCGAACAGCGGCCCATGCGCCAGATCGAAGCCGCGTTGCAGGCGCGCGGCCACTTCGGCGCAGCGCGTTTCGAACGAGGCGGCAGGGTCGTGCGGCGCGTATTCGAAGCGCGCCGTGCCGCCGCCCTGCACCTGTTGATGCCAGGCATGCGCCTCGTCGCGCATGAAATGCAGACGCAGTGCGTCGTGGCGCACGACCAGCGCGTCGAGCGCGGCGCGCAGCACCTCGGCGTCGAGCGTCGTCGGCACGTCGAGCCACACTGCCTGATTCCAGTGCGCGGGCGCATCCGGATGGCGCTCGAAGAAGCCGCGCTGCGCGCTGGTGAGCGCGAGCGGCGCGCGCCGTTCGCTCCATTGACGCGCCACGCCGGCCTGCTCGCGCATCAGTGCGGCCAGACGCGCGACGCTGGGCGCGTCGAACACTTCGCGCGGCGTGACCGCATAGCCGGCCTCGCGCAGTCGCGCAACGATCTGCAGCGTGAGGATCGAGTCGCCGCCTGCTTCGAAAAAGTCGTCGGTGACGCCCAGATCGTCGCGTTGCAGCACTTTGCGCCAGACGTCGAGCACGATGCGCTCGCGCGCGTCGCGCGGCGCGATCCCGGCGCCCGGCGGCGCGGAG
>NZ_VWWJ01000065.1 GCF_011753055.1 Burkholderia sp. Ax-1719
GCCTTGAAATACGGCGCAACACGAATACTCAACCTGTAGCGAGTGAATCCCGGTGTGAGCAATCACGCAGAGACACACCCGTTATAGGGTCAAGCGAACAAGTGCATGTGGTGGATGCCTTGGCGATCACAGGCGATGAAGGACGCGGTAGCCTGCGAAAAGCGGTGGGGAGCTGGCAAACAAGCTTTGATCCACCGATATCCGAATGGGGAAACCCACTCCGTATGGAGTATCCATGACTGAATACATAGGTCATGTGAAGCGAACGCGGTGAACTGAAACATCTAAGTAACCGCAGGAAAAGAAATCAACCGAGATTCCCAGAGTAGTGGCGAGCGAAATGGGACCAGCCTGCATTCTTTATCTTCGTTGTTAGCCAAACGCTCTGGAAAGTGCGGCCATAGTGGGTGATAGCCCCGTAGGCGAAAACAGCGAGGAAGAACTAGGTATGCGACAAGTAGGGCGGGACACGTGAAATCCTGTCTGAAGATGGGGGGACCATCCTCCAAGGCTAAATACTCGTGATCGACCGATAGTGAACCAGTACCGTGAGGGAAAGGCGAAAAGAACCCCGGGAGGGGAGTGAAATAGATCCTGAAACCGCATGCATACAAACAGTCGGAGCCTCGCAAGGGGTGACGGCGTACCTTTTGTATAATGGGTCAGCGACTTACATTCAGTGGCAAGCTTAACCGAATAGGGCAGGCGTAGCGAAAGCGAGTCCGAACAGGGCGATTAGTCGCTGGGTGTAGACCCGAAACCAGGTGATCTATCCATGGCCAGGTTGAAGGCACGGTAACACGTGCTGGAGGACCGAACCCACTAACGTTGAAAAGTTAGGGGATGAGCTGTGGATAGGGGTGAAAGGCTAAACAAACCTGGAAATAGCTGGTTCTCTCCGAAAACTATTTAGGTAGTGCCTCGTGTATCACCTTCGGGGGTAGAGCACTGTCATGGTTGATGGGTCCATTGCGGATTACGTCGCCATAGCAAACTCCGAATACCGAAGAGTGCAATCACGGGAGACAGACATCGGGTGCTAACGTCCGGTGTCAAGAGGGAAACAACCCAGACCGCCAGCTAAGGTCCCCAAATATAGCTAAGTGGGAAACGAAGTGGGAAGGCTAAAACAGTCAGGAGGTTGGCTTAGAAGCAGCCACCCTTTAAAGAAAGCGTAATAGCTCACTGATCGAGTCGTCCTGCGCGGAAGATGTAACGGGGCTAAGCTATATACCGAAGCTGCGGATGCACATTTATGTGCATGGTAGGAGAGCGTTCTGTAAGCCTGCGAAGGTGCATTGAAAAGTGTGCTGGAGGTATCAGAAGTGCGAATGCTGACATGAGTAGCGATAAAGGGGGTGAAAGGCCCCCTCGCCGTAAGCCCAAGGTTTCCTACGCAACGTTCATCGGCGTAGGGTGAGTCGGCCCCTAAGGCGAGGCAGAAATGCGTAGCTGATGGGAAGCAGGTCAATATTCCTGCACCATTGTTGAATGCGATGGGGGGACGGATCGCGGAAGGTTGTCCGGGTGTTGGAAGTCCCGGTCCTTGCATTGGAGAAGGCGCTTTGGCAAATCCGGGCGCGGAATTCAAGGGTGTGAGGCCATCCACTTAGGTGGAGAAGCAACTGGAAGTGGTTCCAAGAAAAGCCTCTAAGCTTCAGTTCAACAGTGACCGTACCGCAAACCGACACAGGTGGGCGAGATGAGTATTCTAAGGCGCTTGAGAGAACTCGGGAGAAGGAACTCGGCAAATTGGTACCGTAACTTCGGGATAAGGTACGCCCTTGTAGCTTGAAGAGCCTGCGCTCTGAGGGTGAAGGGGTTGCAATAAACTGGTGGCTGCGACTGTTTAATAAAAACACAGCACTCTGCAAACACGAAAGTGGACGTATAGGGTGTGACGCCTGCCCGGTGCCGGAAGATTAAATGATGGGGTGCAAGCTCTTGATTGAAGTCCCGGTAAACGGCGGCCGTAACTATAACGGTCCTAAGGTAGCGAAATTCCTTGTCGGGTAAGTTCCGACCTGCACGAATGGCGTAACGATGGCCACACTGTCTCCTCCCGAGACTCAGCGAAGTTGAAGTGTTTGTGATGATGCAATCTCCCCGCGGCTAGACGGAAAGACCCCATGAACCTTTACTGTAGCTTTGCATTGGACTTTGAACCGGTTTGTGTAGGATAGGTGGGAGGCTGTGAAGTGTGGACGCTAGTCTGCATGGAGCCGTCCTTGAAATACCACCCTGATCTGTTTGAGGTTCTAACCTTGGTCCGTGATCCGGATCGGGGACAGTGCATGGTAGGCAGTTTGACTGGGGCGGTCTCCTCCCAAAGGGTAACGGAGGAGTACGAAGGTACGCTAGGTACGGTCGGAAATCGTGCTGATAGTGCAATGGCATAAGCGTGCTTGACTGCGAGACTGACAAGTCGAGCAGGTGCGAAAGCAGGTCATAGTGATCCGGTGGTTCTGTATGGAAGGGCCATCGCTCAACGGATAAAAGGTACTCTGGGGATAACAGGCTGATACCGCCCAAGAGTTCATATCGACGGCGGTGTTTGGCACCTCGATGTCGGCTCATCTCATCCTGGGGCTGTAGCCGGTCCCAAGGGTATGGCTGTTCGCCATTTAAAGAGGTACGTGAGCTGGGTTTAAAACGTCGTGAGACAGTTTGGTCCCTATCTGCCGTGGGCGCTGGAAGTTTGAGGGGGCCTGCTCCTAGTACGAGAGGACCGGAGTGGACGAACCTCTGGTGTACCGGTTGTCACGCCAGTGGCATCGCCGGGTAGCTATGTTCGGAAGAGATAACCGCTGAAAGCATCTAAGCGGGAAACTCGCCTCAAGATGAGACTTCCCCGGG
>NZ_VWWJ01000066.1 GCF_011753055.1 Burkholderia sp. Ax-1719
CGGCTGATCGCGTCGATCAGCCATTTGCCGATGCCGGGCCACGAGAACAGCGTCTCGGTGAGCACCGCGCCCGCGAGCAGCGTGCCCACCTGCAGGCCGATCACGGTCACCACCGGAATCAGCGCATTGCGCAGCGCATGCACGACGATCACGCGCACCGGCGACAGGCCCTTGGCGCGCGCCGTGCGGATGTAGTCCTCGCGCAGCACTTCGAGCATGGAAGAACGCGTCATGCGCGCGACCACCGCGAGCGGAATCGTGCCGAGCACGATCGCGGGCAGGATCAGATGACTCAACGCAGACTTGAACGAACCTTCATCGGTACCAGGCAGCAGCGAATCGATCAGCATGAAGCCCGTCACGTGCGGAATGTCGAACTCCACCGCGATGCGCCCGGACACCGGCGTCCAGCCCAGTTTCGACGAGAACACCATGATGAGGATGAGGCCCCACCAGAAGATCGGCATGGAGTAGCCGGTGAGCGCGGTGCCCATCACGCCGTGATCGACCACGGTGCCGCGGCGCAGCGCCGCGAACACGCCCGCGGGCAGGCCGACCACCAGCGCGAAGACCAGCGCGCAGATCGACAGTTCGACGGTGGCCGGAAAGCGCGCCAGGAACTCGCCCATCACGCTGGTGTTGGTGATGATCGAGGTGCCCAGGTTGCCCTGCAGCGCGTGGCCGACGTAGTGCAGATACTGCATCGGCAGCGGCTCGTCGAGCCCCAGGCGATGCATCGCGTCGGCGTGCATCTGCGGATCGACGCCGCGCTCGCCCATCATCACTTCGATGGGGTCGCCCGGAATCAGGTGAATGAGTGCGAACGCCAGGATCGTGATACCGATGAACGTCGGTATCACCATGCCGATGCGGCGCAGTACGAAGCGGAACATGTGGTGTTCCCCCTAAAACAAAAGCCTGAATGGAAACGCAACCGGCGACAGGGGCTCGTGACCCCGGTCGCCGGACCATTTTCCGCCTGTTTGCCCGATAAGCGGACGAAGCGGAAAGTCTTACCCGATGATCTTTACTGCATGCTCACGCCGTCGAAACGCGCGTAGCCCAGCGGCTCGATGCGCATGTCGACCACCTTCTTGCTGACCGGCTGGTAGACCGTCGAGTGCGCGATCGGCGAGAACGGCATCTGCTGCGCGAAGATCTGCTGCGCCTGCGTGTAGAGCTTGGTGCGCTGCGCCTGGTCGGACGTCTGACGGGCCTTCTGGATCAGGTCGTCGAAGGGCTTGTAGCACCACTTGCCGAAGTTGTTGCCGTTGACCGCCTCGCAGCCGAGCAGCGTGCCGAGCCAGTTGTCCGGATCGCCATTGTCGCCGGTCCAGCCGATCAGCATCGAGTCGTCCTCGCCCGCGTGCGCGCGCTTGATGTACTCGCCCCACTCGTACGTGACAATCTTCGCCTTCACGCCGATCTTGGCCCAGTCGGCCTGGATCATTTCGGCCATCAGACGCGCGTTCGGGTTGTAGGCGCGCTGCACCGGCATCGCCCACAGCGTCATCTCGAAGCCGTTCGGGAAACCGGCCTTGGTGAGCAGCGCCTTGGCCTTCGCCGTGTCATACGGCTGGGCCGTCAGGCTCTTGTCGTAGGACCATTGCGTGGGCGGCATCGGGTTGGTCGCGGCCTGGCCGGCGCCCTGATAGACCGATTCGATGATCGCCTTCTTGTTGATCGCCATGTCGAGCGCCTGACGCACTTCGAGCTTGTCCATCGGCTTGCGCGTCACGGTGTACGACAGGTAGCCCAGGTTGAAGCCCGGCTGCGACGGCATCGCCAGATTCGCATCGGCCTTCAGCGGCGCGATGTCGGCGGGACGCGGATAGCTCATCACCTGGCATTCGTCGCGCTTGAGCTTCTGCACGCGCACGCTGGCGTCCGGCGTGATCGAGAAGATCAGCTTCGAGATCTTGACCGCGCCCGGCTTCCAGTAATCCGGATTGCCGTCGAAGCGGATCGTCGCGTCCTTGGTGTAGCTCTTGAAGATGAACGGGCCGGTGCCGACCGGGTTCTGGTTGATGTCGGCGGCCTTGCCGGCCTTCATCAG
>NZ_VWWJ01000067.1 GCF_011753055.1 Burkholderia sp. Ax-1719
CTCGACCCCAAGCTGAAACGGATGGCCTGAACATGACTGACCTTCTTACCATCCGCAACCTGTCGGTGAACTTCAACGGCCTGCCCGCCGTGGACCGCGTGAACCTGTCGGTGGCGCCGGGCGAAGTGCTCGGCATCGTCGGTGAATCGGGCTCGGGCAAGAGCGTGACGATGATGGCGCTGATGGGCCTGATCGACGCGCCGGGCAAGGTCACCGCCGATGCGGTCACTTTCGATGGCCGCGATCTGCTGAACGCCACGGGCAAGGAGCGCCGCCGCATCGTCGGCAAGGACATCGCCATGGTGTTCCAGGACGCGCTCACGAGCCTGAACCCGAGCTACACCGTCGGCTACCAGATCAAGGAAGTGCTGAAGCTGCACGAAGGGCTGCGCGGCGCGGCGCTGCATAAACGCGCGCTGGAACTGCTCGACCAGGTGGGCATTCCGGACGCGAAGAACCGCATCGACAACTATCCGCACCAGATGTCGGGCGGCATGAACCAGCGCGTGATGATCGCGATGGCGGTGGCCTGCAACCCCAAACTGCTGATCGCCGATGAGCCGACCACGGCGCTCGACGTGACGATCCAGGCGCAGATCATGGAGCTGCTGGTGCGCCTGCAGAAGGAGCGCGGCATGGCGCTCGTGCTGATCTCGCACGATCTGGCGGTGGTGTCGGAAGTCGCGCAGCGCGTGGCGGTGATGTACGCGGGCGAGGTGATCGAGACCAACCGCGTGCCGGATATCTTCTCGCGTCCGCACCATCCGTACACGCAGGCGCTGCTCGCGGCGATTCCCGAGCACAACACGGGTGCCGCGCGTCTGGCCGCGCTGCCGGGCATGGTGCCGGGCCGCGATGATCGCCCAACCGGGTGTCTCTTCGCGCCGCGCTGCAAATACGTGGTTGATGCGTGCAACAGGAAGCGCCCGACGCTCGACGCCGTGGCGGACGCGAGCGGCTGTGCGCTGGTGCGCTGTATCCAGCCGCTGAACGTGGCGACCGAAACCCTGAATGGAGGCGCGCGATGAACGCAGTCCAGCAATCCGCGACCCAGTCCGGTCATGACGACGAAAAGGTCCTGGTCGCGCACGATCTGAAAAAGCACTACACGGTCAAACGCGGCATGTTCGGCACGGGCACCGTGAAGGCGCTCAACGGCGTGTCGTTCTCGCTCACGCGCGGGCGCACGCTCGCGGTGGTGGGCGAATCGGGCTGTGGCAAGTCCACGCTCGCGCGCCAGCTGACGATGATCGAGCCGCCGACCTCGGGCTCGCTCACCATCGACGGCGAGGACGTGGCGAGCGCCGGCCGCGAGCAGATCGCAGCACTGCGCCGCCGGGTGCAGATGGTGTTCCAGAACCCGTTCGCCTCGCTCAATCCGCGCAAGACGGTGGAGCAGACGCTGGGCGAGCCACTGGCGATCAACACCAAGCTCACGGCCAGCGAGCGCGCCGACCGCATCGCGCACATGATGCGCATCGTGGGCCTGCGGCCCGAGCACGCGAAGCGCTATCCGCATATGTTCTCGGGCGGGCAGCGCCAGCGCGTGGCGATTGCGCGCGCGATGATCCTCGATCCGCAGATCGTGGTGGCGGATGAACCGGTGTCGGCGCTCGATGTGTCGATCCAGGCGCAGATCCTGAATCTGTTCATGGACCTGCAGGAGCAGTTCCGCACCAGTTACGTGTTCATCTCGCACAACCTGGCCGTGGTCGAGCATATCGCCGACGATGTGATGGTGATGTATCTGGGCGGCGTCGCGGAACTGGGCGACAAGGCCACGGTGATCGGACGGCCGCGCCATCCGTACACGCGTTCGCTGCTGTCGGCGACACCGGCGATCTTCGAGGAGGACCGCCGCGCGAAGATCAAGCTCGAAGGTGAACTGCCTTCGCCGCTGAATCCGCCGTCGGGCTGCACGTTCCATCAGCGCTGCCCGTATGCGATCGAGCGATGCCGCCAGGAAGTGCCGCAACTTCGCGAAGTCGATGG
>NZ_VWWJ01000005.1 GCF_011753055.1 Burkholderia sp. Ax-1719
TCCGCTGGCCGCGTCGACGCAACTCGTTGCGGCCCGTCACGGCAGCCTTACGCTCGCGGGCCGCGCGGTGGGCGGCGCGGTGCCGCTGCTCGACGCGCCCGATCTGCGCAATCCTTCGAAGATCCAGGACGACGCCGTGGTCGCGTTCGATCTCGCGCCGGTCACCGCCGCGCACGGCTATCGCGTGCAGGTCGGTCGCGACGCGGGCCTGCTGGACATGATCCGCGACCTGCGCACCGATACATCTCACATCGACGTGGGTTCTCTCGACGATGGCACGTACTTCGTGCGCCTGTCGGCTATCGACGAAAACGGCCTCGAAGGCATGCCGTCAACGTATGCGTTCGAGCGCCGCCGCGTCTCGCTGAACGCCACGGCGGGACGTGTCGACGGTTCGCGCGACTACGCATTCCGCTGGTTTGTCGAGCGTAGCTCGGGCGACACCCGCTTCCGCTTCGTGCTGGCGGCGTCGTCGGATCTGCACACACCGCTGGTCGATCGCACCGACATCAAGGATGGCGAGGCCGTCGTGCGCGATCTGCCCAAGGGCGTCTACTACTGGACCGTGATCGCCGAGCAGTTCGAGGGCGGTCGCTACTACCAGAAGGCCAGCCCGGTCCAGTCGTTCCGGCTCGACTGGTGAGGCGTGCGCGCATGAGCGCAGGCGCACGCATGAGTCTTCGGCCGGGGCGGCCTGGTCGTCCCGGTCGTCCAGTCGGCCGACGTTTTCTGTTCGAATGGCTGGGCGTGGCGTGCGCGGGCGTCGCCATTGTCCTGCTCAGCGTGCTCACGCACTGGACGCTCAGCGCCGATTCGCTGGTCTATGACCGTTTCCTCGCCGCGCGCGAGCGGCCGGTTTCGCCCGATATCGTGGTCGTGGAAATCGACAACGCCAGCGTCGCCGCGCTGGGGCGCTGGCCCTGGCCGCGCAGCATCCACGCGCAGCTCGTCGATCAACTGGCGAAGGCGGGTGCGGCTGCCGTCGTCTACGACGTGCTCTTCACCGAACCCTCGCCCGACGATGCGCGCTTTGGCGCGGCGCTGCGCGAGCGTCCCGCGTTTCTCCCCGTGCTGCTTTCTCCGGCTGACGAAGCCGCCGATGGCCATCGCCAGGTGGTCAAACCGGTCGCGCCGCTCGCCGACGCCGCAGCGGGTCTTGGCCACATCAATCTCGAAGTCGATAGCGACGGCATCGTGCGCAGCGTCGCGCTGTTCGAAGGCGACGCCCAGCAGCGCTGGCCGCAGCTGATGGAGCCGCTCTGGCGCGCCGCGCGCGACGGCAAGATTGCGCTGGCCGCCACGCCTTACCCGCCGACCGACGCGCTCAAACGCGCGGACGCCAGGGTTCTGCGCACGGGCGACGCCGACAGCGAGGCGCGCTTTCTCCTGCCGTTCAGCCCGACCACGCAGTCGTACCGCAAGGTTTCGTTCGCGCAGGTGCTCGAAGGCCGCGCGCCGCCCGACCTGTTGCGCGGCCGCGTGGCGCTGGTGGGCGTGACCGCTTCCGGCCTTTACGACCGCTTTGCCACGCCGCTTTCGGGCACGCTCGGGCCGATGCCGGGCGTCGATATCCACGCGCTCGTGCTCGATACGCTGCTCACCGGCTCGGCGATCGAACCGGCTTCGCGCATGGCCGTCGTGCTGGCCTCGCTGCTGCCGCTCGCGCTGCTGCTGGCCGGCTTTCTGGTGCTATCGCCGCTGCGCACGCTGTTGCTGCTGCCGTTTCTCGCGCTCGTCACGCTGGCGGCCAGCGCCGCGCTGCTCTATTACGCGCGCATTTGGCTCGCGCCGGTGCCCGCGCTGCTGGCGCTCGCGCTGGTCTATCCGCTCTGGGGCTGGCGACGTCTCGAAATGACGATGGCGTATCTGCGCAAGGAGCTCAAGCAACTCGCCGATGAACCCTATCTGCTCCCGGAAGCGCCCGCGCCCGCGCGCGAGTTTGGCGGCGATGCGCTGGCCCAGCAAATGGCGCTGATGGCGCAGGCCGCGCAGCGCCTGCAGGACATGCGGCGCTTCGTGTGGGACAGCCTCGATTCCGTGCCCGAACCGCTGCTGGTGGCCGATCTGCAAGGCGTCGTGCTGATCGCCAATCACGCGGCGCGCGCGTATTTCGGCCGCCTCAACGTCGATGTCGCCGAAGGGCGGCAGATGAAGGATGTGTTTGGCGATCTCGCGCTCGTCAAGCCGATCGACCCGAATCCGGACACGCTCGCCTTTGCGCACGCACACTGGCCCGCGCCGCTCGATCCTGCGCTGGGCGACTACGCGCAATTGATGGAGCGCGGCGTCGAAGTGCGCGCGCGCGACGGCAGCGATTACCTGCTGCGTTACGCAAGCTGCACCAACGCGCAGGGGCAGGGCGTGGGCTGGATCGCGGGTCTCGTCGACGTGACGGCGCTGCACGACGCCGAACGTCAGCGCGAGGACGCGCTGCGTCTGCTCTCGCACGACATGCGTTCGCCGCAGGCATCGATCGTTGCGCTGGTCGAGACCGAGCGCGAGCGCGGCACGCTTGAAGCCGCGCCAGTGCGCGAAGTGATGGACCGCATCGAGCGCTACGCGCGCCGCTCTCTCACGCTCGCCGACGACTTCGTGCAACTCGCGCGCGCCGAGTCGCAGGTCTACGCGCTGGAGCCCACCAGCCTCACCGAACTCGCCATCGACGCCAGCGACGAAGTCTGGCCGCAGGCCAGCGCCAAGCACATCCACGTCGAGACTGCCTTCGACGAAGAGCAGATGGGCTGGATCAACGCCGATCGCTCGCTGATGACCCGCGCACTCGTCAACCTTCTTAACAATGCGGTGAAATACAGCCCACCAAATACCAGAATTATCTGTAGTATCGCTGTCGTGGAGGGTTCAGCCCCGCGCGTGATCTGCTCGATCCGCGATCAGGGCTACGGCATTCCGCTCGAGGATCAGGCGAAGCTGTTCGAGCCATTCCGCCGTTTTCACGAAGGGCAGCGGCCCGAAGTGAGCGGCGCGGGGCTTGGCATGGCATTCGTGAAGACGGTGGTGACGCGCCATGGCGGCGACGTCCACGTCGAGAGCATGCCGGACCAGGGCACGACGGTAACGATGTCGCTGCCCGCGCTAGAAGCACCGGAATGAGGGCCGCGCGGTCCTTGCCTGCTACATGTCGCCTGACTCCCCCGAGTGTTGCCAGAACCTGCTGGCAAAGATTCCGATGGAGTACCCAGTGAAGTTCCTGATGACGATCTGCACCGTGTCGATGGCGGGCGCGCTGGCCGGTTGCGCCGGCGTGAGCGCCGATGTGCAGGCGAGTGGCGGTTTGCCCTCGATGGGCGCAGCAAGCACGTCCGCCCCGGCATCGACCTACCGTTTCGCACGCACCCCCGCACAGGCCGACGCAGGCGACAACCTGCCTTACGAGGCGTTGCTGCGCGAGGGGCTCGCGCAGCGCGGTTTCCAGCAAGGCGCCGATGCCGCGCGCTATCTTGTCTCCGCCGCGTGGGCGTCGCGGCCCGCCGATGTCACGGTCGCCACCGGCGATTGCAAGGGCGGCTGCGCGCCGGCTGAAGGGCCGTCGCTGCCGTGGTTCGGCCATCGTTACGTCCACACGCTCACGCTGCGCTTTTTCACGCTGCCCGATGGCCAGGAGGCTTACAAGGTCAGCGCCGAAAAGCGCGACCGCAACGCCGATGCGCAACAGGCGCTGCCGTATCTCGTCGCCAGTGCGCTGGCGAAGATGCCTTATGCGGGCGCACCGCAATGGCGCGTGAAGATGAAGGACGCGGCGACGGCGGGCGCAATGCCCGAAGTGACATCGGTTACGCCGGTCTCGCCCGTCGCGCCATAAATGCCAAAAGCGTCGCGTCAGCCTTCGGGCGACGCGGGCCAGCGGTTCTCATAGACACACTCGCCCAGATCCTTGCGTTCGGCCCAATGCTCCATTTCGAGCATCGGCTTCGGATAGAACTCGGCGACATGCCCAACGCACAGGATCGCCACCGGCTTTGCGCCGGGCGGCATGCCCAGCAGCGCGTGCACTTCGTCGACATCGAAGATCGACACCCAGCCCATGCCCAGGCCTTCGGCGCGGGCCGCGAGCCACATGTTCTGGATTGCGCACGCCACCGACGCCAGATCCATTTCCGGCAGCGTGCGGCGACCGAAGACATGCGCCTCGCGGCGGTCCATGAGAGCGACGACCAGCAGTTCGCCGCACTCGCGCATGCCTTCCACTTTGAGCTTCATGAACTCGTCGCGGCGCTTGCCTAGCGCATCGGCGGTTGCGAGGCGTTCGCGCTCGACCGCTTGCTGAAGCGCTTCGCGCACGGCGGCGTCGGTGATGCGCACGATGCGCCAGGGTTGCATGAAGCCCACGCTCGGCGCGTGATGCGCGGCGTCGAGCAGGCGCGCGAGCACTGCCGGATCGACCGGACCGGGCGCGAAATGGCGCATGTCGCGCCGTTCGTAAATCGCGCGGTAAACCGCCGCGCGTTCGGCTTCGTCAAAGGGTTGTGCCATGGAACAGGGCGGCCGCGAAGGCCGGATTGGAAGGCCAGTAGGCGTGCATATAGGTCGCGGTAATCGAACCGTGGCGATAGAGCGCTTCGCCGTCCGCGCCGGTCTGGGCGTGGCGCGAGCGCAGTGTGGGCGCAAGCGGCGTGCTTACGCGCGAATAGTGGAACGTGTGGCCCGTGAGCGTGCCGTGCACGCCGTCCAGCCCTTGCATGCCGAGCGCCGCGAAGCGCTTTTGCATCGCGGCGGCGCCTGGTAGCAGGCCGAGCATCGGCGTGCGCGTGCCGTCAACGGTGGTGAGCGCGTCGAGCAGATACAGCATGCCGCCGCATTCGGCGACGAGCGGTTTGTTTGCTTCGACGTGCGCCTTGAGCGATGCGGCGCTGCGCGCGTTGGCCGCGAGCGTCGCCGCGTGCAGTTCGGGATAGCCGCCGGGCAGATAGACGGCGCTGGCATCCGCGGGCGCGGCTTCATCGGCGAGCGGCGAGAAGAAGCTCAAACGCGCGCCGAGCGTTTCCAGCAACGCGAGGTTCGCCGGATAGATGAACGAAAACGCAGCGTCGCGCGCCACCGCGATGTGCTGACCATCGAGCAGGCGTGGCAGCGCGGCTTGCGTTTCTGGCGCGTCGAACGTTACGGCGGGCGGCAGATCGGCCAGCGCGGTTTGGGTGAGCGCGTCGGCGGCGCGATCAATGCGCGCGTCGAGATCGGCGATTTCGCTGGCCTGATGCAGGCCCAGATGACGATCGGGCAACGAGAACTGCGCGTCGCTCGCAACATGGCCGAGCCAGCGGATATCCGCCGGCAACCCTTCCTGCAACATCTGCGCATGACGCGCGGAACCCACGCGATTGGCCAGCACGCCATGGAACGGCACGTCGGCGCGATAGCGCGCGAGGCCGAAGGCAATCGCGCCGAAAGTCTGCGCCATCGAATTCGCGCCGATCACCGCCGCCACCGGCACGCCGAACTTCGCGGCCAGATCGGCGCTGCTGGGTGTGCCGTCGTAGAGGCCCATCACGCCTTCGATCAGGATCAGATCGGCCTCGCTTGCCGCCTGCGAGAGCAGCGCGCAGCAGCCCGCTTCGCCCACCATCCACAGATCGAGCGACATGACTGGCGCGCCGCTTGCGCGCGCGAGGATCATCGGATCGAGAAAATCCGGGCCGGTCTTGAACACGCGCACGCGCCGCCCCTGGCGGCGGTGCAGACGCGCCAGCCCGGCGGTGAGCGTGGTCTTGCCCTGGCCCGATGCGGGCGCGCTGATGAACAGCGCCGGGCATGAAACCTTCGCGTTCATGACGTCAGAACTCCACGCCCTTTTGCGCTTTCACGCCTTGCTCGCGGTACGGATGCTTGACGAGGCGCATTTCGGTGACGAGGTCGGCGGCTTCGATCAGCGCGTCGGGCGCGTGACGGCCGGTCACGACCACGTGCTGCATCGGCCCGCGCGCGGTGAGCACTTCGAGCACTTCGTCGAGCGGCAGGTACTCGTACTTGAGCACCGTGTTCAGCTCGTCGAGGATCACCATGGCGTACTCGCCGCTCTCGATCATGCGCTTCGCTTCGTCCCAGCCCTTGCGCGCGGTGGCCACGTCGGCGTCGCGGTTCTGGGTGTTCCAGGTGTAGCCGTCGCCCATCGTCACGAAGTCGCACTGCGCGACGCTCGCGAGGAAGTCGCGCTCGGATGTATGCAGCGCGCCCTTGATGAACTGCACGACGCCCAGCTTCATGCCGTGGCCGAGCACGCGCACCGCCATGCCGAACGCCGCGGTGGTCTTGCCTTTGCCGGTGCCGGTGTTGACGATCAGGAGGCCTTTTTCGTGCGTCGCGGCGGCCTGCTTCTTTTCGTGGCCTTCGCGGCGGCGCTGGGTCATGCGCTGGTGCGATTCGGGATCGGTTTTCATCGTCGCGGATCAGTCCTGTTTTGCGGTCTGGGTTGTTGAGTTCGGGATTGCGGCGAGCGCCACCGTCACGCCGTCGAGCGCGATTTTGGCGCGCACGAGCGCACCGCCATTCGCGGCCAGACGCGCGCACGGTTCGCACACGCCCGCCACGCCAAAACGCACCTGCGCAGCGGCGCTCGGCGCCGATTGCATGGCGTCGGTTTCAAGCGCGGTTTCAAGCGCGGCCACCTGCTCGCGCGTGAAGGCGCGCAGCGGCAGCGCATGCGCGGCGCAGAACGCGAGCAGTGCGGGTTCGGCGGCTTTCGCGTCGAGCGTGGCCACCACTTTCACCTGCGCGAACGTGCGTCCGGACAGCGCGGCCTGCACCGCCGCCTCGATCTGCGCGAGCGTCACGCCGCTGCGGCAGCCAACGCCTAAGGCTAGCGGCAGATCGGCGGGGGCGTCGGGCAAGGTGTCGGAGGTGTGGGAGTGGTTCACGTGAAGGCGGGCGGCTGCGTTTTCCGCGCGATTGTGAAGATAGCGCATCAAACTGCGCGCTACGATAGCACACGCTCAAGCGCCCGCAGCGCGGCTCCAGCGGCGGCGTCCGGTTGACGCAGGGGGGCCCCGCGCCTACACTCGCACGCACTCTGGTGCTCGCGTGCGCGATCGATCTGCACGCGGTTAAACGGGAATCAGGGAGCTATCGCGCAGGGTAGATACGATGCGATGGCCAGCCTGAACTGCACCCGCAACGGTACAACGAGCGCATCAGCCGCAAGCCGATGCACGCCGCTTCAAGGTACGCCACTGCGCGAGCGGGCCACAAGGCCGCGCGTGGGAAGGCGAAGCGGCGTTTCGTCAGTCCGGATACCGGCCAGATACGCGGGACGCGCGCTGCGGGAATGCGGCGCACCGTCCATGATTTCCATGCGTCAGCCGGGTTGGGCCCGCGACGCGCCTTCGCCCAAAGCCTTGTTTTGCCTTGATTTATCGCGTGACGCCTGCCCAGCGGCCGGCGCGCAACGCGTTCAATCCTGTTGAACCAGCAAGACGTCAGCGAAGACGCTCAAGGCCCATACCGTGCGCGGCGCAATCCACCTGCGGCCCACGCGCCGAAGGAGCACCTCATGCAAATGCGCAAGATCCCCGTCACCATCATCACCGGTTTTCTCGGCAGCGGTAAAACCACGCTGATGCGTCACATCCTCCAGCACGCTGGCGGCCTGCGCGTCGCGGTCATCGTCAACGAATTCGGCGAACTCGGCATCGACGGCGAAATCCTGCGCGGTTGCGGTATCGGCTGCGACGAGAACGGCAACGAAACGGAAGGCCAGCTCTACGAACTCGCCAACGGCTGCCTGTGCTGCACGGTGCAGGAAGAATTCTTCCCGGTGATGGAGCAACTGCTCGAACGCCGCGGCGACATCGACCACGTGCTGATCGAAACCTCGGGCCTCGCGCTGCCCAAGCCGCTGGTGCAGGCCTTCAACTGGCCGTCGATCCGCAACGCCTTTACCGTCGATGCGGTCGTGACGGTGGTCGATGGTCCCGCCGCCGCGAGCGGCCAGTTCGCGGCCAACCCGCAGGCCGTGGACGAGCAGCGCCGCGCCGATCCGAATCTCGACCACGAATCGCCGCTGCATGAGCTGTTCGAAGACCAGCTTTCGGCCGCCGATCTCGTCATCCTCAACAAGACCGATCTGATCGATGAAGCGGGCCAGGACGCGCTCATCGCCGAACTGCGCGAAGAACTGCCGCCGCAGGTGAAGATCGTGCGCGCGCAACATGGCCAGCTCGATCTGCACACGCTGCTGGGTCTGGAAGCCGCTTCGGAAGAAAGCATCCATCTGCGCCACGACCATCACGGTTCGGCCGACGATGCCGACCATCATCACGACGAGTTCGATTCGGTGGTGGTGGAAGGCGCGGTGGCGTCGCGCGAGATCGCGATCGCCGCGCTGCAAAAGCTCGTCGACGGTCACACGATCTATCGCGCGAAGGGCTTCGCCGCGCTGCCGGGCGCGCCGATGCGTCTGGTGATCCAGGGCGTGGGGCGCCGCTTCGACAGCTACTTCGACCGCCGCTGGAACGCGCAGGAAAGCGCGGCGCTGGCGGACGGCAAGCTGGCGAGCCGCTTCGTGCTGATCGGCGAAGACCTCGACGCGGCCACGCTGCAAAGCGCGTTCGACGCGGCGCTGGCGGCTGTCGCGCACGCAGTCACGCAGTAAGCGTGCTTCGGCACGCCTCTATTTCAAGCTTGCACTGACGGAACCGCCATGCATCTTTTGCGCACCACACCGGGCGGTTTCGTCGACGATACGCAGGGCGTCATCCGCATCGACCAGCAGCCCGCCGAAATCGTCGTGCTGAGTTCCGCCGATACCACGCTCGCCCTGCTTGCGAGCGTCGTGCCGCGTCTGCCTGAGGGCTTTCCCAGCGTGCGGCTCGCCAACGTGACGTATCTGCGCCAGCCCGCATCGGTGGACTTTTACGTCGACGATGTCTTGCAGCACGCGAAGGTGGTGGTGGTCGACCACCTGGGCGGCGAGGCCTACTGGCCGTACGGCATCGAGCAGGTGACGACGCTGGCCGAACGGCGCGGCCAGTTGCTCGCGATGTTCTCGGGCGACTTGCAGGAAGATCCCAATCTGATCGCCAAAAGCCGCGCGGAACCGGAGTTTTGCCGCCTGCTGTGGCGTTATCTGCGCGAAGGCGGCGCGGCCAATGCCGAAGGTTTTTTGCGCGCGCTCGCGTGGCATGCGTTCGGCTTTGGCGCGGAACCGCCGCCGCCGGTCGTGCTGCCCGCTGCTTCGCTTTACCATCCGTCGCGCGACGTGGCGACCGTCGAGGACTGGCGCGCGCGCTGGACGCCCGGCGCGCCCGTCGTGGCGATCCTGTTTTACAAGGCGCATTTGCAGGCTGCCAACACGGCCGCCTTCGATGCGCTGATCGACGCCTTGATCGAGCGCGGCCTCAACCCGCTGCCGCTCGCCATCACCTCGCTCAAGGACGCCATCAGCCGCGATGTGCTCGACCGCCTCGCGGCGGAGCACGATATCGCGCTGGTGCTCAACACGACGGCGTTCGCGGCCTCGTCGCTCGACGATCCGGAGCCGCTCGCGCTCGCGGGCGATGCGCCCGTGCTTCAGGTGATCCTGAGCGGCGGCAATCGCGATGACTGGCTCAAGGACAACCACGGCCTGAATTCGCGCGACATCGCCATGCATATCGCGTTGCCCGAAGTCGATGGCCGCGTGATTACGCGCGCGATCAGCTTCAAGGGCCTGGCGTACCACTGCAAAGAGACGCAAGTGGATGTCGTGCGCTATCAGCCCGATGCCGAACGCGTGGCCTTCGTGGCCGAACTCGCGCGCCGCTGGTGCCGTCTGCGCACGCTGCCGAACGCGGAGAAGAAGCTCGCGCTGGTGCTGGCCAACTATCCGATGAGCGAAGGGCGCATCGGCAACGGCGTGGGGCTGGATACGCCGGCTTCGGTGGTGAACATCCTGCGCATGCTGGCCGACGAAGGCTATCGCGTGGGCGATCTGCCTGAAGACGGCGCAGCGCTGATGAACACGCTCACGCAGGGCGTGACCAACGATCCGGACACGCGCGCGCTGCGGCCCGCGTGGCAAAGCCTGTCGATCGACGATTACCGCGCGCATTTCGCGCAACTGCCCGTGGAAGCACAGAACGCGCTGATCGCGCGCTGGGGCGCGCCCGAGCAGGACCCGACCGTGCGCCGTGGCCGCTTCATGATTGCGGGCTGGCGCTGCGGGCAGGTGTTCGTCGGCATCCAGCCGTCGCGTTCGCGCGGCGACGACAGCTACGCCAATTATCACGACGCCGATCTGGTGCCGCCGCACGCGTATCTGGCGTTCTATTTCTGGCTGCGCGAGCACTTTGGCATCGACGCGATTGCGCACGTGGGCAAGCACGGCAATCTCGAATGGCTGCCGGGCAAAAGCGTGGCGCTCGCCGATACCTGTTGGCCCGACATGGCGCTCGGGCCGCTGCCGCATCTTTATCCGTTCATCGTCAACGATCCGGGCGAGGGCAGCCAGGCCAAGCGCCGCGCTCAGGCCGTGATCGTCGATCATCTGATGCCGCCGCTCACGCGCGCGGAAAACTACGGGCCGTTGCAGGACCTGGAGCGTCAGGTCGATGAGTATTACGAAGCATTGATGGTGGACCCGCGCCGCGCCAAGCTGCTGCGCAAGACGATTCTGGCGACCATCATCGAGCACAAGTTGCACGAGGAATTGAGCGTGGCCGCGCCGCAGGACCAGCAGGGCGAGGACGAACTGCTCACGCGCGCCGATGCTTATCTGTGCGAACTGAAGGAAGCGCAGATCCGCGACGGGCTGCATACCTTCGGCGAATCGCCGCAAGGCACGCAGCGGCGCGATACGCTGCTCGCGCTCGGACGTTATGCGTGCGGCGACGGGCAGGGCGCGAATGCGGGTTTGATCGACGCACTGGCGCGCGATTTCGGCATCGATCATCTGCTGGAAGCGGCGACTGTCGATTGGGCTGCGCCGTGGACTGGTGCGCGTCCATTGCCGCTTGAGCAAGCCATCGACGCGCCGTGGCGTCATGCGGGCGATACGCGTGAGCGTCTGGAAGCGCTGGCGGCCAAGTTGCTCGCGCGCGCTTGCGAAGAGGCGAACGCTTTAGGCGAAATCGCTTCGATGCTGCCGCGCGCCGCGCTTGTCATCGCCCGTTTGCGCGACGATGTTTTGCCGCGTCTCGACGCATGTGGGCGCGAAGAATTGCGCCAGTTGAGGCGCGGTTTCGAAGGCCGTTTCGTGCCGCCTGGCCCGAGCGGTTCGCCTTCGCGCGGCCGCCCCGATGTGCTGCCCACGGGCCGTAACTTCTACTCGGTCGACACGCGCGCGATCCCGACGCAGGCCGCATGGTCGCTCGGTTTGAAGTCGGCGCAACAGCTGATCGAGCGGCATTTGCAGGAACACGGCGATTATCCGCGCGCCATCGGTCTTTCTGTGTGGGGCACGGCCACCATGCGCACGGGCGGCGACGATATCGCCCAGGCGCTCGCGTTGATCGGCGCGCGTCCCAAATGGGCGGCGGGCAGCCAGCGCGTGATCGACTTCGAAATCATGCCGGTGGAAGCGCTTGACCGGCCGCGCATCGACGTGACGTTGCGCGTGTCGGGCTTTTTCCGCGACGCGTTTCCGAACGTGATGCATCTGTTCGACGCCGCCGTGCAGGCCGTGGCCGAACTCGACGAGCCGGAGCATCTGAACCCGCTGCGTGCGCGCATCCAGCGCGAGCGCGACGCCCTGATCGCCGATGGCATGGAAGCAGGCGAAGCGCGCCGCCGCGCAGGCTGGCGCGTATTCAGCGCGAAGCCGGGCGCGTACGGCGCGGGCCTGCAATCGATGATCGATCACCGCCAATGGCAGACCGATGCCGATCTCGCGCTCGCGTATCAGGCATGGGGCGGCTACGCCTACGCACAGAAAACCGGCGGCGACGAAGCGCGCGATGCCTTCCGCAAACGCCTCGCCTCGATCGACGTGATCCTGCAGAACCAGGATAACCGCGAGCACGATCTGCTCGACTCGAACGATTACTACCAGTTCCAGGGCGGCATGGCGGCGGCGGCCCGGCACTTCTCGCAGGCGCAGCCCACGATGTATCACGCCGATCACAGCAACCCCGCCGCGCCGCGCATCCGGCCGCTGCATGAGGAGATCGCGCGCGTGATCCGCTCGCGCGTGGTGAACCCCAAGTGGATCGACGGCGTGAAGCGCCACGGCTACAAGGGTGCGGCGGAAATGGCCGCGACTGTCGATTATCTGTTTGGCTATGACGCGACCGCGCGTGTGGTGGGCGATCATCAATACGCACTGGTTGCCGATGCCTACGTGCACGATGACGACACGCGCGCCTTCATGCAGCGCCACAATCCGAATGCTTTGCACGCGATCTGCGAACGACTGATCGAAGCGATGCAGCGTGGGTTGTGGCAGGAGCCGGGCGAACATCGCGCGCAAATCGAACAGCGTCTGCTCGAAACCGGGCAGCAGATGGAAGGACAGTGACCATGAACGTAGCGGCGGCGCGTCCCGCGTTTCCCTTCACCGCGCTGGTCGGTCAGGCGGCGTTGCAGCGCGCCTTGCTGCTGGCGGCCATCGATCCCGCGATTGGCGGCGTGCTCGTGAGCGGGCCGCGCGGCACCGCGAAATCGACGGCGGCGCGCGCATTGGCCGCGCTGTTACCCGACGGCGCCTTCGTCACGCTGCCGCTGGGCGCAAGCGAGGAAAAACTGATCGGCACGCTCGATCTGGAAGCCGCGCTGCGCGAGAGCGCGGTGCGTTTCGCGCCAGGACTGCTCGCACGCGCGCACGACGGCGTGCTTTACGTCGATGAAGTGAACCTGCTGCCCGATGCGCTCGTCGATGCCTTGCTCGATGTGGCGGCAAGCGGTGTGAACACGGTCGAGCGCGATGGCGTTTCGCATACGCACGAGGCGCGATTCGTGCTGGTTGGCACCATGAATCCGGAAGAGGGGGAGTTGCGCCCGCAACTATTGGACCGCTTCGGTCTGATGGTCGAACTCGACAATCGCTACGACACGGCTGAACGACAACGCATCGTCAAGGCGCGGCTCGCTTTCGATGCGAATCCGCAGGCGTTTTGCGCGGCGCAGGCCGAGGCCCAGAATGCGCTGGCAGCGCGTATCGCAGCGGCGCGTGCTGCGCTCGAATCGCTGGCGTGGAGCGACGCCGTGCATGAACGCGCGGCGCAACTGTGCGTGGAAGCGGCAGTCGACGGCATGCGCGCCGATCTCGTGATGCTGCGCGCGGCGCGTGCGCTGGCGGCGTTCGAAGGCGCGTCGCAGATCACGCCCGAACACGTCGATCAGGTGGCCGATGCGGTGCTTTTGCATCGGCGGCGCGCGTTGCCGGAGCAGCCGCAACAGCTACCGCAACAATTAACGCAACAACAGCCGCCGCATCACGACAAAACGCGAGACAACCCGCAGTCCGAAGCAAATTCGGACCCGCAATCGGATTGGGGCGAACTGCCGCCCGAGCCCGTCACTGCGAAAGCGGTCAAAGGCGTGATCCCGCTGCCCGCAAAAAAACGCTGACCCGTCGGGCAAGGACCGCCGCCCAGGCACAGGGCGGCGCACGACGGCGTGAAGGTCCAGGAACTGCGCGAGCGCGCATCGCGCACGACCCCGCGCGTGGCGCACGCCTCGCCTGGCCCGCCACGCTCGCGGCCAAGCGCGGGACTGCGCTGCGCGCGGAACATCTGCGTTACGCGCAGCGCAAGACCGGCACCGGCGCACTGCATTGCTTTGTTCTCGATTGTTCGGCGTCGATGCTCGCGCACGGCCAGCTTGCGCTCGCCAAGGGGCTGCTGATCGCGCTGTTCGATCGCGCGCGCGCTGAGCGCGTGGAAGTGGCCTTGATCTGCTTTGGCGGCGCGCAGGCCGAACTACGGTTCGGGCCTGCGGTGCCGCGCTGGTGGAACGAGCGCTGGCTTGCGCCCATTGGCGGCGGAGGCGGCACGCCGCTCGACGCCGGTATCGCGCGCGCCTCGCAACTGCTCGACGCGACAGCGCGGCGCGACCCCGCGCGTGAACGTCACCTCTGGCTCTTCAGCGACGGCCGTACCACGCAATGGCCCGCGCGCCCGCGCCAGGCGGACCACATCACCGTGGTCGATTGCGAGGCTGCCAACGTGCGCCTCGGGCGCTGCCACGCACTGGCGCAGGCCTGGCAGGGCGAGTGCGTCGATGTGGACGCATTGATCGCTCCGTCGCTTACGTAGCGTCCGGCGCTTCCGGCGATCTAGCGCGCCGCGCCGGTCCAGTACAGCACGTCGTCCTGACGATCGAACACGTAGACCTTCATCGCCATCTGGTCGGCGGGCGAGAGATGATCGAGTTCGAGACCGAGCGTGACGAGCGGCTCGGGGCCGTCTTCCTGGTGCACATTGCGCACGACTGCGCTGGTTTCGATGGTCGAATCGAGTTCGCCCGAGCGCAGCCGCCAGGCCACGCGCAGACGCTCGCCGACCTTGGCGAGCGCCCACGGCGCGGCGATCGACAGCCCGAGCGCGCTGACGCCGCGCGCGAGCGCGACACCCTGATACCCCTCGGATTCTTCGCCGATGCCATACCGCACCGGAAACTGCGCGCGTACGCGGATCGATTTGCGCTCGCGCAGCATGCGGATATTGGCGGGCTTCGAGAGCAGCAGGTAGCCCAGTGGCGCCTGATACATCGCGTGAATCGTGCAGACGAAGCGGTAGACGGCGTGGCTCGCGATCGCGACGATTTCGACGTTTTCGCCGGGGGTGATTTCGATGGGGCGACGGTCGACGTAAGGCAGCGTGACGAAGATTGCCTCATTGGGCGCGACGCCGATCAGCTTGCACGGATGCATGGGCGCGCCGCTCGCGCCCTGTTGCGGGCGCAGGCCCATTAGCGCGCCGATGGTCAGGTGTAGATCGCGGACGGCGAGTGCGGTGTCCTGTTCCTGGGGTTTGACCGGGGCGCTGGCGGGCGGCTCGCGGTCGCCGCGCTGCGGGGCGAAGTGGCGGAACAGGAAGGCGCGTTCCATTTCGCCTACGAGTGTCGCGCCGGCGTCGAGTAGCGGCGTGCCGTCGGCATCGATCAGGGGCCAGTCTAGGGGCTGGCCTAGGGCGATGTCGGCGGGAGTTAGTATGGTGGGGGCGTCCTCGGTGGCCGCTGTCTGAGGAGTGGTAGCCTCGGTGGCTTCAGTGCTATCGGTCATCGGCGCGCGTCCTGCGAGTGATGGGATCACTGTGTTTACGGCGCTGGGGGGTGAAGTTTTAGGGTTGGGGTTTGGGGTTATGCTGGGTGGATTTTTTTGTTGGCATTTTTTTGGGCATTTCCTTGTTTTCGTGTCGGTCTATTAGCGTTGCCCCTGTGCGGGGCGGCACTTACTTTTCTTTGCCGCGGCAAAGAAAAGTAAGCAAAAGAAAGCCGCTCACACCGCTAATGTGACGCCGTCCACCACTAGCCTTTAATCGGAGTGGTGACTGGGCATTGCTCGCACCACGCGCCCAATAGCGGAGTGACAAGGCAGTCATGCATTCCGTTGCTCGCTGCGCGCGCAACGGTTGGGTATGCGAGGGAAGGCGCAAACCTTCGGTTTTGGCTATGCCCTTCGGGGCGCTTGCGCCCCCGGATGTGCGAGCGTTTCCACTCCGATATTGGGCGCGTGGTGCGGGCGCTGCCCGGGCGCCACTCTGTTCGATGGCTGTAGGTGTACTGCGAAGCATTAGCGGTGTGAGCGGCTTTCTTTTGCTTACTTTTCTTTGCCGCGGCAAAGAAAAGTAAGTGCCGCCCCGCACAGGGGCAACGCTAATAGACCGACAAGAAAACAAGGAAATGCCAACAGCAACGCCAACAACAACCCAGAATCCTACCTATACCACCGCGGCGTATAAACCCACTCATCAAGCCCACCAGCTTCACCTTCCCGCATAAACCCCCGCGTAGCCGAAGACCCCACAATCACCATAGTCCGCATATCGACATCATCAGACTGCAGCGCCCCCAGTGTCGTCGCCCTCAGGGTCTCCCCGGGCCGCCCCACATCACGCCCCAGCACCACCCGCGTTTCCGGCGCCCGCACTGCACGCACAATTTCCAGCGCCCGATCGAGCTGCCACGGCCTGGCCCGTGAAATCGGGTTATAGAAAGCCATCACAAGATCAGCCAGCGCCGCATGATGCAGACGCTTTTCGATCACCGCCCAAGGCTTGAGATTGTCCGAAAGCGAGAGCATGCAGAAGTCGTGACCCAGCGGCGCTCCAGCCTGCGCCGCCGTAGCAAGCGCCGCCGACACGCCCGGCACGATCCGCAGCTCGACCCGACGCCAGCGCGAGTCCTCAGCCCCTTCAAGCGCTTCGAGCACCGCAGCAGCCATCGCGAACACACCCGGATCGCCCGACGACACCACGGCAACGCGCCGTCCCTCGCAAGCGAGTTCGAACGCATGGCGCGCGCGCTGCAATTCCTCGCGATTGTCGGTGGCGTGGCGCACCTGGCCCGGCCGCAGCGGGCCGGCCATCTCCACGTACGTGGCATAGCCGACGATATCGCTAGCCTCGTCGAGCGCGGCGCGCGCCATCGGTGTCAGCAGATCGGCGCGTCCCGGGCCGAGGCCAAGCACGGTGAGACGCCCGCGCGCGCGTCCCAGCGTGGACACGTCGAGCGGTTCGTCCGCGACGCCCAGCGCGATGCCGTGTCCCGCTTCAATCAGTCGATGCGGCTCAGGCAGCTTCAACGCCGCGAGCGGTTCGCCATCGACAAAACGCAGTGGCACGTCCAGCGCCGCTGCGGCCTGTTCGAACGCGGCATCGCCCATGTGCGCCGCGGGCGCGAGCAGCGCGGCGAGCGCCTGTTCAGCGAGGCCATTTTCAGTCAATGCTTCGCGTACGTATTCAGCCAGCAAGGCGGGCGCTTCGGTTGCGTACGCAACAACCGAGCGCGGATGAATCACCAGATGCTCGGGATTGCCGTCCCATGCCTGCGGGCTCACGCGAATCGCGTGGCGCGCCGCGGCGTCGCGCGGGAGATCGACGTTGTCGAGCCAGGGCGCGTCGCCGTCGATGCGCGTCGTGTCGCCCGCGAGCAGATCCGACACGAAGCGTTTGCCCTGCGTGAGGCTCGACAGCGCATAGCCTTCGGGCGGATTGAGCAGACAGGTGCCAAAGCGCAGTTCGCCGCTCGTGGTGATCGCAGGCGCGATGGCAAGCGCCGCGCCCATCTCGCGCGCCATCACGTTGACACCCGTGAGGCCGCCGAGCAGCGGTACGACCGCGCTGCCATCTTCGGCAAGCGCGAGGACGGGCGGCTCGATGCCCTTGTTGGCGAGCAGCGGCGCGAGGCAGCGGATCACGATGCCCGCCGCGCACAGTGCGATGAGCGGCGTGCCGCGTCGGTAGAGTTCGCGCAGATGCTCGCCCAGTTCGGTGAACGCGATGTCGCCTTGCGCCCGGTCCTGCAAGGCGTGAATCTGCGCGCCCGCATAGAGCGCCTTCACGCGCTGCGCGGTGGCCAGCGCGCCGGGGCCGAGTACGACGACGGCGGGCGCTTGCAGCGCAGGGCTCAGCGTTGCCATTTTTCCCCCGGCACGACCAGCAGCGAGAAGTAGGGCGATGCCATCGGATCGACGTCGTCGAGCGGCACGATGCGCTGGTTCGACATGGTTGCGCGCTCAACATAAAGCGCACGATCGGCGAGGCCGAGATCGGTCAGCACGCGGCGCACTTTTTCGAAGTTGCGGCCCAGTTTCATGATGACGGCGGCGTCCGCGTCGGCCAGGCGGCGGCGCAGTTCGTCTTCGGGCAGCACGCCCGAGAGCACCGACAGGCTCTGGTTCCGGTACACGAGCGGCACGCCCAGCACGGCCACGCCGCCCAGCATCGAACACACGCCCGGTACGACTTCGGCTTCGAAGCGCGTGGCGAGCCGGTCGTGCAGATACATGTACGAGCCGTAGAAGAACGGATCGCCTTCGCAGATCACAGCCACGTCGCGGCCCGCGTCCAGGTGCGCGGCGACGATTTCGGCTGCGCCGTCGTAGAAGTCGGCGATGATCGCTTCGTATGAGAGCGGCGGCTCCAGCGCTTCGGTGGTGACCGGATAGACCAGCGGCAGTTGTTCCTGGCGCGGTTCGAGATGGTCTTCGATGATGCCGAAGGCGTTGCCCTTTTTGCCCTTCGCGACGAAGTATGCAACCACGGGCGCGGCCTTGATGAGGCGCAGCGCCTTGAGTGTGAGCAGTTCAGGGTCGCCCGGACCGACGCCGATGCCGTGCAGTCGTCCTTTGATGGACATTTATTCGATCTCCGAAGCAAGTGCGTTGACGGCGGCTGCGGCCATGGCGCTGCCGCCGCGGCGGCCATGCACGACGACGAAGGGCACGCCGTGCGCGGCGCTCGCGAGCAGCGCTTTCGATTCCGCCGCGCCCACGAAACCCACCGGCATGCCGAGGATCAGCGCAGGACGCGGCGCGCCTGCCGCGATCATGTCGATGAGGTGGAAGAGCGCGGTGGGCGCATTGCCAATGGCGACCACGCTGCCTTCGAGATGCGGACGCCACAGTTCGAGCGCGGCAGCCGAGCGCGTATTGCCCATTTCGCGCGCGAGCGCCGGAACCGCCGGATCGTCAAGCGTGCAGATGACTTCGTTGCTGGCGGGCAGGCGTGCGCGCGTGATGCCAAACGCGACCATCTTCGCGTCGCAGAGAATCGGTGCGCCGTTGGCCAGCGCCGTGCGGCCCGCCGCGCCCGCGCCCGGCGAGAACGCGAGGTCGGCGGCCACGTCGACCATGCCGCAGGCATGGATCACGCGCACGGCGAGTTTTTCGAGGTCGGCGGGAATGCGCGAGAGATCGGCTTCGGCGCGGATCGTCGCGAAGGACTCGCGATAGATCGCCTGGCCGTCGCGGATGTAATCAGACATCAGGGGTGCTCCGGGGCCGCTGGGCGGTCAGTTGCGTAAGCATCTGCGCCGCGGCTTCGATCGTCAGGTGGCGCGCGACGACACGGCCGAATGGGGCCATGTCCGCCGCGCGCGGGTGGTTGTTTTCGTCGCCCTGTTCGTACAGGTCGTATTCGCCGGGCGCGACCGCGAGCAGCGTGAACGGCGCGCGATGGGCGGCGGCGCAAGAGCGCTCGCAGCCGCTCAGGTGGACGTGGACGTCAGGCGGCAATTGGGTGGCCAGACGCAGGGCGTCGGCCTTGGTATCGGCGCGGCTCTTTGCGCAACCCGCCGATCCCGTGCAGGCAATCGTGCGCGCGAGCGGGTGGGCGGCATCGGCAATCAGGCCGAGCGCTTGCAGGCTTTCTAGCACGTCCTGCGCGCTGCCGTTATCGATATTCGGCAGGATCGCGCCTTGCCAGGGCGTGAGGCGCAGCGTGCCGTCGCCGTGCTGTTGCGCGAGCGTGGCGAGGGCATGCAGCGTGGCGGCGTCGAGGCGCGCAAGCGGCGGCTGGCAGCCGATATAAACCGTGCCGTGTTTCGATTCATGTGCGCCCAGGCGCAAGGCCAGATCGACTTCCGGGCGATGCCAGCGGTGCTTGTGTTCGTTCTCGTGCGCGACGGCGATCGGCGCGTGGTCCTGCGCCCGTTGCAACACGGCGTGCGCGCCATGCGCGGCGACGATTTCGCGCATGCGCGTCTGACCGGGCTGGGCGAGATCGAGGAAGGCGTGCAGCAGTGCTTGAATGAACGCGATTACATCGGCGGCCGCAATCGAGCCGAGTGCGCCATCGGCAGGACATCCCGCAAGGCCGAACATAAAGCGCACGCCGTCGTCATGCGCCACAGCGGCCAGCCAGATATCGTGCGGATGATCGAGCGCCGCAAGCCGTTCGCCGCCGTCGATCAGCAGCGCGAACTTGGGCGACAGTGCCGCGAAACGCGGCTCGCCCTGGAGCATCGCGACGATCGGCGCGGCGAGTTGAGTGGTGTCGATGAGCGCCGCGCGATCGAGGCCGGCGAGCGGGCTGAGCATGAGGTTGCGCAGCTCGTCGGCGGCGCAGAGATCGGCGCTTTCGCTCCCGGAATTCGACGGACCGAGGCCCGCTTCGACCAGCGCCGCCGTGAGCGCCGCCGCGCTGCCCGTGCGAATGCCGCGCACCTGGAGGTTGGCGCGATTCGTCAGTTCGAGCGTGCCGTTTGCGTGCGCGAGCGCGGCTTCGGCAATCGCGTGCGCCTGTGCGGTCAGGAGCACGCCGCCCGGCAGACGGACGCGGCAGAGGCCGCCGTCGAGCGCCGCGACGACGCGCACGAGCCCCGGGCACGCCGAACGGCGGGCTGCGGCCCATGCTGCGGGGGACGAAGCAGACGAAGCGGACGTAGCGGACAAAGCGGCGGGCTTCGAGTCGTGATTCAAGGGGCACTCGTGTAGGGAATCGCGCGGTCGCCGGATCCGTGGCCCAATGCTGCGTTGGACAGGCTTAAGCGCGGCGCGAGCGCTGGCGGTATCGGCAAAAGGCGGGAAAGGGTGCGAAAGACGTGGGAAATTCGCGGTTTTCAGGCCCGTCCGGCGCCAGCGGAAGCGGTATTATGCCCGTTTTCCAGCGCGATCCGCGAATCCAGACGGGGCGCGCGCAACGCATGACGGAGCACGGATGCAGGGCAGGCAAGCGTGGCTGACGGTGATCGGCATAGGCGAGGACGGATACGAAGGACTCGGGCGCGAAGCGCGCCGCGCGCTCTTCGCGGCGACGGTCGTGACGGGCGGCGCGCGCCACCTGGCGATGCTGCCCGCACGCGTGCAGGCGCGCCGCCAGGCGTGGCCGCAGCCGTTCAGCGTCGAGCCGCTGCTTGCGCTGCGCGATGCCCAGGGCTGCGTGTGCGTGCTGGCAAGCGGCGATCCGATGTTCTATGGCGTCGGCGCGACGCTTGCGCGCCAGCTCGCGGCCGATGAGTTGCGCGTGCTGCCCGCGCCGTCGTCGCTGTCGCTCGCCGCGGCGCGGCTTGGCTGGGCGTTGCAGGACATATCGGTTGCATCGCTGGTGGGGCGTCCGCTCGATGCGCTGCGCCGTCACCTGTATGCGCGTTCGCGCGTGCTCGCCTTGAGCGCCGATGGACACACGCCCAAAGCCATCGCGGCCTTGCTCACCGCGCAGGGCCTGGGTGCGTCGCGCCTTGCCGTATTCGAGCATCTGGGCGGCGCGCAGGAACGGCGCATCGATGGGCGTGCCGATGCCTGGCATCTGGACGAAGTGGCCGCGCTCAATCTCGTTGCGTTCGAATGCGAAGCCGCCGATGAAGCGCCCGCGCGCAACTGGACACTCACGCCGGGTTTGCCCGATGAGGCGTATCGGCACGACGGGCAGCTCACCAAGCGCGATGTGCGCGCCCTCACACTCGCGCGTCTCGCGCCGACGCCAGGTGCATTGCTCTGGGACGTGGGCGCAGGCAGCGGCTCGATCGGCATCGAATGGATGCGCTCGCATCCGGCTTGCCGCGCCATTGCGATCGAAGCGAATGCCGAGCGCCAGCGCTTTGTCGAACATAACCGCCACGCGCTGGGCGTGCCCGCGCTGCAACTGGTGGCCGGACGCGCGCCGGATGCGCTCGATGGACTTGCCACGCCCGATGCAGTGTTTATCGGCGGTGGTGTGACGGCGCCGGGCGTGCTCGAAACGTGCTGGAACCGGCTGGCGCCTGGCGGCCGGCTGGTGGCGAACGCCGTGACCGTGCAGAGCGAAGCGGCGCTTGTGGGCTGGCGTGCGCAATATGGCGGCACGCTCACGCGTATTGGCATCGGCGAGGCAGAACCGCTTGGACGCTTCGATACCTGGCGTCAGGCGCTGCCCGTCACGCTATACGAAGCGATCAAGCCATGAGCGCACGCGTGTTGCTGCTCGGCGGAACGGGAGATGCACTGCGTATCGCGCGCGCACTCGGCCCCGAGCATGTTTATAGCCTTGCGGGCCTGGGCCGCGTGCCAGCCGATCTGGGCTGCGCGGTTAGGGTAGGCGGCTTTGGCGGTGCTCAAGGGCTCGCCGACTATCTCGCCGATGAGGACATCGATATCGTTCTGGACGCCACGCATCCTTACGCGGCGCAGATCAGCGCGAACGCGGCGCGCGCGTGCGAGCAGGCGAAAGTGCCTTACTGGGCGCTGCGTCGCGCGCCCTGGCAGCCGCAGCCCGGCGACGACTGGCTTTGGGTGGACGATTGGGCTGGCGTGGTCGAAGCCATTACGCCCTATACGCGCGTGCTGTTTACGCTGGGCCGCGAACCGCTCGCGCATCTTCACGACGTGCCGGTGCATCAGCACTGGACGGTGCGCTGTCTCGATGCGCATCCGGGCCATGCGCGCGCACAGGTGATTGACGCCCGCGGGCCTTTTACGGACGAAGGCGAGCGCGCGCTGTTCGAAACAGGGCGCTACGACGTGATCGTCAGCAAGAACAGCGGCGGCGCGGCGACTGAAGCAAAACTCGGCGTTGCGCGCGAAATGGGCTTGCCGGTGGTGATGGTGCGGCGGCCCGCGCTGCCGCCCGCGCAACGCGAATTCGCCTCGGTGCAGGACGTGCTGGATGCGCTTGCGGATCTCACTCAACGGAATATCGACGCATGACTGTTTTCTTTATCGGCGCGGGACCCGGTGATCCCGAATTGATCACCGTGAAGGGCCAACGGCTCGTGCGGACTTGTCCGGTCATTCTTTACGCGGGATCGCTCGTGCCGCCCGCCGTGCTGGAAGGTCATCGCGCGCAGCAGGTCGTGGATACCGCGCCGCTGACGCTCGATGAAATCGTTGCGCTGCTGGAGAACGCGCATCGGCAGGGACACGATGTGGCGCGCGTGCATTCGGGCGATCCTTCGTTGTACGGCGCGATCGGCGAGCAGATCCGGCGTTTGCGTGAGCTTGGGATTCCTTACGAAGTCGTGCCGGGTGTGACGGCGACGGCCGCCTGTGCAGCGGCGCTGGGCAACGAATTGACGCTGCCGGGTATTTCGCAAACGTTGATTCTCACGCGTTACGCGACTAAAACGTCGATGCCCGAAGGCGAGGCCTTGGGCGACCTCGCGCGTCATCGCGCGACGATGGCGATTCATCTGGGCGTGCGCCATATCGCGCGTATCGTCGAGGAATTGCGGCCGCACTACGGCGACGATTGCCCGGTGGCTGTGATTTATCGCGCAAGCTGGCCCGATGAGGAGCGCGTGACGGGCACGCTCGCGGATATTGTCGCGAAAGTGCAGGCGACGGATATCGAGCGCACGGCCTTGATTCTGGTTGGGCGTGTGCTGGGCGCGCAGGGCTTCGCGGATTCGAAGTTGTATGGGGTGGGGAAGCGGTAGGCGGGCTGAAAGCCTCGCGCTGGCGATGTATTGCGCTAGCGCAAACGTATTACAGACACGCTGGCAATTGCGGTCAATTCGGCTCAGAAAACACGATCTCGCTTTTAAGAGTGTTGCAAAATCGTGGCTCGGAAACTGGCTGGAATTTGCAAGCTATGATGTCGTTAAACGTATTGCCTGACGTCTGTCACTCACGGTTTTTCAGTGTTCACTGTCTGGGAGCGGGAAATGAGTGAACGAGCTTTTGACGTGCACAGTCCGTCACGAAATCTGCGCGACGTCACCCTCTGCGCCGTCGACACCGTCAACCCGAAACTCGCGGCGCGCGCTCTCGATATTTCGCTCTCCCAGTGCGATTTCGGCGACGCGATGCTGATCGCAGACGTCGATGCGCCAACGCGGGCGCGTATCGAAAAGATCGCAGCGCTGCGCTCGCTGGCCGAGTATTCGCACTTCATGCTCAAGCGCCTGGCCGACTACATCGCGACGCCCTGGGTGCTGGTGGTTCAATGGGACGGCTACGTCCTGGACGCGTCCAGGTGGAGCGACCGCTTTTATCAATACGACTACATCGGCGCGCGCTGGCCCAACTCCAGCAGCGGAAACGACGTCGGAAACGGCGGATTTTCCTTGCGCTCGGCGAAACTGCTGAAGGCGCTGGCGAACGATCGGTTCTCGATAGATCCCGGCGCAGCAGAAGATGTCCTGATTGGCAGCACCTGGCGGGAGGCGCTGGAAGCCGAACACGGAATCCGTTTTGCGCCAGGCGACGTTGCCGACGAATTCGCCTACGAGTATGGCGTACCCAGGCAACCGACCTTCGGCTTTCATGGATTCTTCAACATGTGGCGGCACGTTGAAGACAGCGTGATGTTGGAGATCATCGATGGTCTGGACATTCAGACGCTGGCCTCTCCGCGAGGCGTGGCCCTGCTGAAAAACTACTGCGATCTACGCAAATTCGCTTGCGTGCGCGCCATGTATCGCCGCTACCGGGCGCATTTGAGCGTCGCGGACGTCGCGCACGCATTCGCTCGCAATGGTTTGAGCGACGATGCCGCACGCGAATACGTGAATATATGCGAGCGCAGTTAAGCCTGCGCATGCGAGAAACGAAAGGGCCGACAACGTCGGCCCCAGTCATTTGCAGCGGAACCATCACCTCATTCAATGCGCGCCCGCATGCTTATGATCGGCATGCGTATGCGGCTGCGTCAGCACGCTCACCGCTGCGAGCACCACGATATTCACGCCCAGCGCGAGAAAGCCGATATTGATGTCCTTGAACGCGTCGGGCGCGAAAGGAATCAATTGCGCGACGCTCACATGCGTCACCGTCGTGATCACGACCACGGCCACGCCAGACAAAATCCCGCAAAATGCGCCTTGTTTCGTGACGCGATTGCGTGCCGAAAGGCTGCATACCAGCGCCGGGAACAATTGCGTGACGAAGTTATAGCCCATCAACAGCAGCGCCACGATGGTCTCGCCGCCATTGAGCGTGAAGCCCACCGCCACCAGCGCGATCACCGGCACGAAGAATCGTGCGAGCTTCGCCACGCGCGCGTCGTCGGCCTGTTTCATCATGGCGCCGCGATACACGTCGTTGGCGATCAGCGTCGAAGCGGTGGTGAGGATCATCGATCCCGGCACGAGCGCGGTGAGCACGCCCGCCGCGCCAATGACGCCGACGAACCACGGGTCGAAGGTCTGCAGCGAAAGACGGAACAGCGAAAGATCGATATCTCCGCCCTTGAGACCCGGCACTTTCAACACTGCCGCAAATCCGCAGAAAAACACGAACAGCAGGATCAGCTGATAGAGCGGCAAAATCGCGGCGTTGCGGCGGAAAATGCGTTCGTCTTTCGCGGTATAGACCGATCCAAACGTGTGCGGCCACATGAAAAATCCCAGCGCCGTGAGCAGGACCGTCGACTGGAACCACGTCACGCTCTGGCCTTTCGCGGGGAAGGCGAGGAAGCCGGGCTTCGCGGCATCAATGGCACGGAACATTTCCGACATGCTGCCGTAGTGATGAACCGGCAGATAAATGCCCAGAAAGATAGCGATGGCGAGAATCATCGTGTCTTTTACGACCGAATTCCACGCACAACCGCGCACGCCCGAGACAATCACGTAAACCGTCACCACGGCCGCGCCGATCCAGATTGCCGCCGTCGACGAAATCGCGCCGAAGGAGGCCGTTGTCACGATGATGCCGAGGCCTTTGAGTTGCAACACCAGATACGGCACGAGCGCGAGCACGCCCACGCACGCTACCAGCACGCCCAGCGCAGGGCTGTTGTATTTGCGCGCGAAAAAATGCGGCTGCGACATCAGCCGGTGTTGCTTGGCGTAGCGCCAGACCGGCGGCAGCATCCAGTAAGACAGGATGTACGCGAGCGTGCCGTAGCAGAGGATGTAATAGACCGGCGCGCCCTTGCCGTAGGCGAAACCACTGCCGCCAAGGAAGGTAAAGGTGGTGTAGATTTCGCCCGCCATCAGCAGGAACACGAATGCGGTGCCAAAGCTGCGTCCGCCCACCGACCACTGTTCGAGACTCATGTCGTGCCCGCGTCGCGCACGCATGCCCAGAAATAGCGCGACGACCGTGATCGCCGCGATGATGATGAGCGCGCTCATGGCCGCACCTCGCTTTGCGCGTCGGCGGGCAGGCGGTTGACCGGATCGAGGCGATAGACGATGGCCATGATCGCCGACGTCAGCACGACCCACATGACGATCCAGGCCAGCACGAGCGGCATGCCAAGGATCAGCGGTTCGGTGCGGTTGACGAACGGCACGCCCAGCAGAATGCCGATAAAGGGTAGCGCTGCGAGCAACCTCAGTGACATGGCAACTCCTTTTTGTAAAAGGGGAACGTCGCGACCGGGTTAGAACGATTCACTCTATGCCGGTGTACGCACCCCGTAAAGCCGCCAAAAATCCTGATATCGCCGCGTCAGTGCCTGCATTTCGATGCTGCGCTGCGGCACGTGCAAGCAGATTCCGTGCGCGCGCAGCGCATTCAGAGGGCACGCCGCAGGCCGATCCAGTTACACTTCACGCACCCTTGGCGATGCGCGCGCTTGCAACGATTGCGCGCCACGCGCCGCCGCATTATTCGATGCCAGCACCTGCCCCGTTTTCCGGATCGACTTCATGATCGAGAGCCTGATTTCAGACATTCTGTTCGGTTTTACCGGACTGATCAGCATCATCAACCCCATCGGCATCGCCTTTGTCTTTCTCGATCGCACGGCGACGTTGACCGACGAGGAGCGCCGCCTGCTCGCCAAGCGCGTCGCCACCAATGCGGGTTTCGTGCTGCTTGCGGCGTTTTTCGTGGGCACGCCGATCCTGCATTTCTTTGGTATTTCGATGGAAGCGCTGCGTATCGGCGGCGGTCTGGCCGTGGCCGTGAGCGGCTGGCAGATGCTCAACGCGCCGGAACCGGAGCCGCCCGCAGCGAGCGATCCGGCGGTCAAGCCGGTGAGTTCGTGGTCGGCAAGCGGCAAGGCTTTCTTTCCGCTGACGGTGCCGCTCACGACCGGCCCCGGTTCGATCGCGACGGCCATCGCGCTGAACGCTAACCGCACGCACAAGCTTTCCGCGTGGCTGCTGTCGAGTATCGCGTCCGTGGTGATTTCGCTGCTGGTGGTGCTGGTGATCTATTACGTTTACAGCCGCGCCGCGCGTCTGGCGCACTATCTGGGCGTGGAGGGCACGCGGGTGGCCATGCGCGTGTCGTCGTTCCTGCTGTTGTGTATCGGTGTGCAGATTATCTTGACCGGCTTGACCGGTTTCCTCACACCGATCGCTGCGGGGCTGCACGCCGCGAACTAAAGCGCCGGCGACGCGGCAAACTACACAGCGAACTGCGTGGCAGTGCGCGAAGGCAACCGCCGATCTGATCGATGGAGGCAACGATGTGCCGCTGGCTTGCTTACACGGGTAATCCGATTTCGCTCGAAACAGTGCTGTTTCGGGCGCGCCATTCGCTGATCGACCAGAGCCTGCATTCGAAGCTCGGCGCGACCACCACCAATGGCGATGGTTTCGGCCTTGGCTGGTATCAGCATCCGCACGATATTCCCTATCGCTATCGCAGCGTGCATCCGGCCTGGAACGATCGCAACCTGCGCGAACTGGCCAGGGCCGTACACGCGCCGATGTTTGTCGCGCATGTGCGTGCGGCCACGCACACGCCAGTGCAGGAGACGAACTGTCATCCGTTCCGGCATCGGCGCTGGATGTTTGCGCACAACGGGCTGATCCAGAGTTTTCCGCTCATGCGGCGCGAGTTGCTGCTGGCCATTGATCCTGGGCGCTTTAACGCGCTCGAAGGATCGACCGATTCCGAGGCGATGTTTTATCTCGCGATGACGTTTGGCCTGGAAGTCGATCCGGTGCCGGCGCTCGAACGCATGGCTGGTTTTATCGAGGCGACCGCGCAAAAGCACGGCATCGAGCCGGCGCTCAACATGACGGTCTTTGCCAGCGACGGCGAGCAGATCGTGGCCGTGCGCTATTCGAGCGAGCACAACTCGCGTTCGCTCTTTCACAGCACCTCGTTCAAGCATCTGCGGGAGCTGTATCCCGACGACCCGCGCATTGCGGCGGTGGGCGAGGATGCGTATCTGCTGGTATCGGAGCCGATCGTCGACCTGCCGGAAGCGTGGGCCGAAGTGCCCGAATCGACCGCGATCGTGGTACGCGGCCCGCAGATCGAGTACCGCGATTTCAAACCCGTCGCGCCTTGACCTGCCTTAAATCTGCGGATGTGTGCTTGTCCACGCCACGCGCGCTGCCCGCCGGGCAGCGGCGCGCGCGAGCACTTCATCGAACAGCAATACATCGACGGGCTTCACGAGGTGCATTTCAAAACCCGCTGCACGCGTGAGTTCGATATCGGCGGCCTGGCCGAAGCCTGTCATCGCAGCGAACACCGTATGCGCGAGCGCTTCCAGCGTGCGCAGGTCGCGTAGCGCCGCATAGCCGTCGATTTCCGGCATCGCAATGTCGATGAGCGCGGCATCGGGCGTGAAGCGCTCGGCCCATTCGCGGGCCTGAGCTGCGCTGTAGGCCACGCGCACGTCGTGGCCCTTGAGTTCGAGCAGCATCGCCAGGCTGTCGGCGGAATCGCGATTGTCGTCCACCACGAGCACGCGCAGCGGCAAGGATTCGTCGTGCGCGAGCACCGTCTGGCCGACCGTGCTGATCAGCCCTTCCACCGCCAGATCCACGTGCGCCGCGTTGCTGGCGCGCGCGAGCGGCAGACGGATCGTAAAGGTGCTGCCCGCGCCGAGGCCCTCGCTGGTCGCGGAAATGGTGCCGCCGTGCAGTTCGACCAGCGAGCGGCACAGCATCAGGCCGATGCCCAGGCCGTTTTCGCTGGGGCCTGGCATCGAGCGGTCCTGGCTAAAAAGGCCAAAGATCGATTCGAAGGTCTCGGGCCGCAGGCCGCGCCCTTCGTCGCGCACCTGGATCTGCACGCCGCGTCCGGCCACCTGCACTTCGATGGCGATGCGCGTCTGGTCCGGCGAAAACTTCGAGGCGTTGTGCAGCAGGTTCTGCAAAACCTGCATGAGCCGCGTGTGGTCGCCGGTCATCGGCAACGGGGCGGCGGGCAGGATGGCTTCGACTTGCTGGCCGCGCGCCGCCGTGAAAGGCTGCGCGGCTTCCAGTGCGTCCTTGACGACCTCGCGCAGATCGAGCGGCGCCTCGCGCAATTCGATCTTGCCCGAGGTGATGCGGCCTACGTCGAGCAGATCGTCCACCAGACGGGTGAGATGGACGATCTGGCGGTCGATCAGATCGCGCGCGCGCTCGACTTCGGGACTCTGCGCGGTCATCAGGCGCATCGTGGCGACGGCGTTGCGCACCGGCGCAAGCGGATTGCGCAGTTCGTGCGCGAGCATGGCGAGGAACTGCTTCATCTGCTCGCTCGAATGCTCAAGTTCGTCAGTGCGGCGGCTTTCGGTCATGTCGCGCGTGACCTTGGCGAAGCCGGTCAGGCGGCCATGCGCGTCATGAATCGCCGTGAGCGTGACGTTGGCCCAGAACATCGAGCCGTCCTTGCGCACGCGCCAGCCTTCGTTGACGCAGCGGCCCAGATCGGCGGCGCGGCGCAATTCGCGCTCGGGCACGCCAGCCGCGATGTCGTCGGGCGGATAGAACACCGAAAGATGCTGACCGATGATTTCGGCTGGCCGGTAGCCCTTGAGATTGGTCGCGCCGCTGTTCCAGCTCACCACGCGGCCTTGCGCGTCGAGCATGAAGATCGCGTAATCGCTCACGCTTTCCACCAGCAGACGGAAGCGCTCTTCGGAAAGCCGCAGCGCTTCGACCTGTCGGCGCTCCGCCGTGAGATCGCGCGTGACCTTGGCAAAGCCCGCGAGCGAGCCGTCCTGCTCGCGCAGCGCGGTAATCACCACATTGGCCCAGAACATCGAGCCGTCTTTACGCAGACGCCAGCCTTCGTCGTTGAAACGGCCGTGCAGCGCGGCCTGTTCCAGCTCGTGCTCGGGCCAGCGGCGGGCGTTGGCTTCGTCGGTATAGAAACGGGAAAAATGCTGGCCGATGATCTCGTGCGCTTCGTAGCCCTTGATGCGCGCGGCGCCCCGGTTCCAGCTCACCACATGGCCGCGTGGGTCGAGCAGGAAGATCGCGTAGTCCTCGATGGGCTGCACGAGCGCTTCGAAGCGGCGCCCGCTGTGCCCTTCGGCGGACAGGCCGGCATCGGGTTGCATCGCGGAATCGGACGTGGTCATGGTCCTTTTTGAATCGGTAAAGATGGAACGCCTCTCAGGCGGGCAGGCGCTCGCGATGCGCTGCTGTTGCGTTTCGGATGCAATGTCCGCTGCGTTTCCAGTTACATGTCGCGCGGCAGCTTACCACGCACGTTGACCGGCGCGATCGTACTTTTCGGCCATCGCCGGGATGCCGGCGCGCACCAGACGCTCGGCGCGGCGCACCTGACGGGTCAGCAGCACGACGTGTGCCGGGGCCACGCGGCGGCGGCGCAGCGTCCAGAATGCGCCGCGCAGCAGCGCAAAACCGGCCGGACCTAGCGAGCGCTGACGCGCGAACACAACCAGCGCGCGGCCGGTGGCGGCGAGCGCGTCGCGCACCGGCAGGCGCATCCACGCGACCCACGCCGAATTGCGCGCGTGCGTGCAATGCTGCGCCCGCGTGAGCCAGCGGTAGAGCGGTTCGCGGTGCGCCAGCGCCGGTTCGCAGTAGACGATCGAATGGCCGGCGGCGAGCACGTCGAGCGCGGCCAGTTCTTCCGCGCCGCCATGCGAGAGCCGTTCCTCGTAGCCGCCGAGCGCGCGGAACACCGCGGTGCGGAACACGCAGGCGCCCGCCATATAGCCCGCGAGCGCGGGGCCGGGCAGCGCGTCGTCGCCGGGCGAGGTGGCGTTGAGCATCAGGCAGGCGGGGTGGATTTCGCGTTCGTCATGCCCGACCACGCGCGCGTTGAGCACGGCCACCTGCGGATGCTGGTCGAGCCATTGCGCGGCGTGCGCGAGCGCGCCGGACGCGAACCAGGTGCTGTCGTCGCAGCAGGCCACGTATTCGGTGGGCGCAAGGGCGACGGCGCGGTTGAAGCCCGCCATGCCGCGATCGCCCAGACACTGGACGATGCGCACCTGCGGAAACAGCGAGGCGAGCAGGCTGATGGTGGAATCGGTCGAGCCGTTGTCGGCGACGATCACATGAGGATGTTCAGGCAGCGCGGTGAGCCGCGCGACGGTGTCGACTGCCTGACGCACATGATTGCGGGTGAGCACCACCACGGTGATGCGGGGGCCCGATGGGGGAGTCGGGGCTGGGGCGCCGGAGGCGCCAGGAGCGGGAGCGGAGGCGTTCATCGCGGTTCCATCTTCCATCGCGTTGCGGGCGGCGCAAGCCGGCGGCCAGCAGGCAGATCGCTCTGCGGAGCAGGTTTTCAGGATACGCCGATGCGGGGCGGCTTGCACCCCGTCAGAACGCCATGTAGCGCGGATTCGAGGCCGATTGGCACGATGGATGTTGCATTGCGTAATCGGCGCTCAATCGACGCTCAAACGTTGCGAATCAATGCGCGAAGCGTGGCGGAGTCACCGAGAGCGCGCATCCGCCATGCCTGTACTCACCGCATCGCCAAAGTCCGGCGTCAATGCGCCGGGACTGCCGGTTTCCGCACACTGGAGGCCCGCGCAGCCGGCGTGTTTTCCGTGTGCGGATACATCGTCAACAGCGCGCGCAGCACACCGTTGGTCCAGCCGAAGCCATCCTGCAGCGGATATTCCCCGCCGCCCGCCGACGAAGCCCTGGCCGCCGCCGCGCTCACATCGTATTTCTCGACCAGTTTGTGCGTGCGCTGGTAGTAGACGAGGTTGGTGGCAATCCAGCGTGTCGCGATGGTCTGCGCGAGCGCGCTCTCGCCGTAACGTCGCAGGCCCGTCACGGCCAGATATTGCAGGGGCGCCCAGCCGTTGGGCTCATCCCACTGCTGGCCGCTCGTTACCTGCGTGGTCGCGAGACCACCGGGGCGCAGCAGTCCGGCGCGCACCGCGCCCGCCACCTGATGCGCCTGCGTGCGCGTGGCCACGCCCGTATAAAGCGGATAAACCGTCGCCGCCGTGAGCCGGTGCGTGAGCGTTTGATGCACGAAGTCGTAATCGCTGAAGGCGTGGATCTGCGGATCCCAGAGCACGCGGCCGATGGCGGCGCTGCGTTGCGCGGCGCGCTGGTTCATCTGCTGCGCCTGGGCTGCGTCGCCGGTCAGGCCGTAGCCCCTGGCGAGCGCGCGCTCGAGATCGACCAGCAGTGAATTCAGGTCGACGGGCACGAGCGAAGTGATATCGATGGTCGCCAGCGTGCGGTTGTCGGCCAGCCAGCGCGAGCTGAAATCCCAGCCTGTTTCGCCGCCCGCGCGCAGATTGCGCCAGAGTTCCGGCGCGCCGCGTTGCGGGGCGCTCTGGGCGGTCAGCACGTCTTCGCGATACGACTCGTCGCGCGGCGTGTCGCGCGCATCCCAATAGCGGTTGAGCAGGGTGCCGTCATCCAGGCGCACGACGTGGCGCGTCGCCTCGCCGGGCTTGAGCGTATCGGCGCCCGCCATCCAGTAGTCGTATTCCTTGCGCAGTTCGGGCAGGTAGCGCACGTAGGTGGCGTCGCCGTCGCGGCGCGCCACGAGCGCCACCATCTGCGCGAAAAACGGCGGCTGCGAACGGCTCAGGTAATAGCTACGGTTGCCGTTCGGAATATGACCGTAACGATCGATCAGGGCAGCGAAATTATCGAGTTCGTCGCGCGTCAGTTCGTGGCGGCCGCTCGCCTCCAGGCCGAGCATGATGAAGTACGAATCCCAGTAGTAAATCTCGTTGAAGCGGCCGCCCGGCACGACATAGGGCTTGGGCAGCGGCAGCAGCGACGAATACGGCTGCTGCGCACTATCGGGATTGCGGCGCAGCACGTCCCAGAGCGTGTCGATGTGGCTCACGACGTCCTGATCCGGATCGGAAACATAGTGATCGTCGCTCTGTTTCTGATCGGAAAAATGCTGGGCAACGAACTCGCGCAGCGCGGCTTGACGCGCGCCCGGTTCGGTAATGCCGGCGTTGCGCGAACTCCAGATTTCGTATTCGGCGACGATTTTGCTGGGCGCTTCGTTCGGCACCATGTCGGCGAAGGTTTTGCTGTCCGGGAAAACCTGGGCGAGTTCGACGTCGCGGTACAGCTGGCCGAACAGTTCGGAAGGCGGTTTGGGCGCGTTTTGTAAATCCTGCTGAGGCGCTACGGAGGAGGCCAGGTCTGGCGCACTGATCTGCGCAAAGGTCGGCGTCATGGCGCAGGCGAGTGGCAGCGCCGCGATCAGGGCGGCGGCATAGCGGCGTGTGCGTTTGAGCGTGGCGGAATCAGGCGGCGTGGAAAACGGCATCGGCATGGCTCGCGGTGATTGTTCGGTGGAAGGGCGCTTGCCGGCGCGCGACCGTGTCGCCGGCAAAAACGCTGTGGCGCAGCAATTTTCGTTCCGCCCCGTTTTTGCGGGACGATCGGAACACCGTAACTACACTATCTAAAATCGGGATAGTTCCTATTCTCCATATCGCGTTGCGCGATACCGCTGGCCGAAGCGAAACTTGCGGAAAATCAAAACCGCACATGGAGACACCTATGCGCACTCAAGTTGGCATCATCGGCGCGGGGCCTGCGGGCCTGCTTCTTTCCCATCTTCTGCATCTGCGCGGCATCGATTCCGTCGTGCTGGAAATGCGCAGCCGCGAGCAGATCGAATCGACGATCCGCGCAGGCGTGCTTGAGCAAGGCACCATGGATACGCTCACCGAAGCCGGTGTCGGTGCACGCATGAAGGCCGAAGGCGCGCTGCATCACGGCTTCGAGCTGGCTTTCGAAGGCAAGCGCCGCCGCATCGATCTCACCGAACTCACGGGCAAGGCCATCACGGTCTACGCGCAGCACGAAGTGCTCAAGGACCTCGTGGCAGCGCGCGTGGCCGCCGACGGCAAGCTGTTCTTCAACGTCAAAAACACCGCAATCCACGGCATCGAAACCGATGCACCCTCTATCAGCTTCGAGCACGAAGGCGAGCCGCACACGCTGCATTGCGACTACGTGATCGGCTGCGACGGCTCGCAAGGCGTCTCGCGCGCCGCCATTCCCGCCGCGCTGCGCCAGGACTACGAACGCGTGTTCCCGTTCGGCTGGTTCGGCATTCTGGTGGAAGCGCCGCCGTCGTCCGACGAACTGATCTATGCGCGCCACGACCGCGGCTTTGCGCTGGTCAGCACGCGCTCGCCCAATGTGCAGCGCATGTATTTCCAGTGCGATCCGAAGGACACCGTCGACAACTGGTCGGACGACCGCATCTGGGCGGAAATGCACGCCCGCGTCGATTCGGAGGAAGGCCATCAGGTGGTGGAAGGCAAAATCTTCCAGAAGAATATCGTCGGCATGCGCAGCTTTGTTTCGACGACGATGCAGCACGGCCGCCTGTTCCTCGCGGGCGACGCGGCGCACATCGTGCCGCCGACGGGCGCAAAGGGCCTCAACCTGGCCGTCGCCGACGTGCGCGTGCTGACGGCGGCGCTGGTGGCGTTCTACAAGGAAAACCGCACGGATCTGCTCGACGGCTATAGCGAAACGGCGCTGCGCCGCATCTGGCGCGCCGAGCATTTCTCGTACTGGATGACGCGCATGATGCACCGCCTCGACGACGCTACGCCGTTCGAGCAGCGTTTGCAGGTGGCTGAACTGGAGCACGTCACCACCTCGCGCGCGGCGGCCATGGCGATGGCCGAGAACTACGTAGGCGCCGTGGCGGTTTAAGCCGGGAAAACCGCAGTCAAACAGAAGGGGCGCGAAAAAGCGCCCCTTTTTCATGGCTGGTGCGCGAGCGTGCGCTCACACCCAACCGAGCCAGCGCCACCACGTCGCCGCAAACAGCAGCAACAGCAGATAGCCGATCACGCTCAGCACCAGGCCCACGCGCGCGAACTGCTTCGCGGTGAAGGTATCGGTGGCGAGGCACACCATGTTTTGCGGCGCGTTGATCGGCAAAATGAAGCCGAAGCTCATCGTGAAACCGAGCAGCATGGCGATGCCCAGCCGATTGAAATCGCCCGACATCGACTGCAATACGGCAATCAAAATCGGCAGCATGGCGGAAGTGAGCGCCGTGGCGCTGGCGAATCCCAGGTGAATCAGGATCAGAAACGCCGCCAGAATCGCGAACGCCATGAACGGCCCGGCGGTATCCAGCCCGGTGTGATGCGCGACGAGATCGCCTAGCCACTGGCCCGCTTTGGTGGTCAGCAGCGCGGTGCCCAGACTGATCCCCACGCCGAACACGATCACCGTGCCCCACGGAATGCGGCTTTGCACGGTCTTCCAGTCCATCACGCCAAAGCGCGGCAGAAGCAGCAGCACGAGGCCCACGTAAGTGACCGAGGTGGTATCGAAGGGATGCAGCTTGCCTTCGGTGGCCCAGAAGCACAGCAGGCCGATGGACACGCCCAGCAGGCGTTTCTGCGGGCCGGTCATGGGGCCGAGCTCGCGCAGCGATTGTTCGACGGCTTCCTTGCCGCCCGCGATGGCATCGGTCTCGGGCGGCAGCATCTTGAGCACCAGCACGAGCAGCACCGCTGACATCACGATCGCCCACGGCGCGCCCGCGATCAGCCAGTCGAGCCACGTCACGCGCGCGCCCAGCATCTTGTCCATGAAGCCCACGGTCAGCAGATTCTGCGCGGCGGCGGTCTGGATGCCGACATTCCAGATGCTGGTCGCTTCCGCCACCACGATCATGATGCCGGCCGCGATATTCGAGCGCTTGTCCACGCCGAACGCCGAAATCACGCCCACCATGATCGGCACCACGCAGGCGCTGCGCGCGGTGGCGCTCGGCACCACCAGCGAGAGCACGATGGTGACCGCCACCGCGCCGATCAGGATGCGTCGCGTGGTGGTGCCGATCAGCGAGAGCGTGACCAGCGCGATGCGCTTGTCGAGGCCGGTGACGGTCATCGCCGCCGAGATGAACAGCGCGCCCGCCACCAGCGCGAGCGCGGAATTCGAAAAGCCGGCAAGCGCCATGCTGATCGCTTTGGAGGTGCCGTAAAGCTGCGAGGGATCGTCGATGGTGGGCGCGGTGCCGACGAGAAACGCCATCAGCGAAGTGATGATGATGGCGCTTGCCTCGTAGGAGACGGCCTCGGTGAGCCATACGACCACGGCGAAGGCGAGGATCGCCAGCATGCGCTGGCCGGCCACGGGCAGGCTCGCGGGCAGCGGCAGCAACAGCACGACGACGAGTGCGATTACACCTGCGATCAAGCCGATCGGAAGGCCCGATTTTTTCTGCGCCTGGGCGGCGCTTGCCTCCGGTTTCGCTGCGTTCATGCGTTGCGCTCCATGTGGACCGGCACGTCGGGCATCGTCCCATAACGAATCGGGGCGTGCGTCGTAGGTGCTCTGTAATGAAGCGAAGCGGGGAAAGGAGGAGCGGCGGAGCGGGCGGCGGAGGATCGTGGCAGGACCGGCAGCGCCGGTCCTCATGCAGCTTTATTGCGTCACTGGCTTATGACTGGGTCAGCTACGAAACGACTGCGAACTTACTGGCTTGCACCCTTGGCAGCGGCTTTCTTTTCCGCGTCCTGGAGGTTCTGCGGATAGTTCGGGTCGTTGTTCGCGGGCTTGTAGCCGGCGTCTTCGAGCTTCTTCAGTTCCGCGTTGTTCTTGGCGCGCGCGGCCTTGCGTTCGGCCTTGCGCTGGGCGCGGGCCTGTTTCTTCGCGGCGGCCTTCTGCTCCTTGGCGGTCGGCGCGGAGGCCATGGCCGGTGCCGTGGCGGCAGGCGCGCTGGCGTCCTGGGCGAACACGGGCGCGGCAGCGCCGAGCAGGAATGCGGCGGTGGCCGCGGCGAGAGTCAGCTTGCTGGTAATGGAACGCATTGATACCCCTCTTGGTTGTGTGTGCTGCTGGATTCAGGGTTTGTGATGCAGATAAGGCGAGAAGTGCTGGACAAGCGGCGCGACCCGAAACAACGAGTGCAATGCATGTCACGCCCGAGGCTCAATGTATACGATCCTTGTAAAACACGGTAGCAAGTGCCGACCCTAAGCGCGAAACCCGACGCGACGTGCGCCCCCCGAAGCTCCGCGGCTGGATTTTCAGCGCCTTTGCGTCACGCGTTCGACGATGCGCGTGCGTTGCGCCAGCGCCGCCGCGTTCAACTGGCGCACGCGTTCGACTACGGCGGGCGGCGCGCTTTGCGGGCTGCCTGCATCGAAAGGCGGTGCGGGCGCGTATTCCAGTTCGAGTTGCAGCGCTTGAGCGGCTTCGTCGCCGATCAGTTCTGCCGCGAGCGTGAGCGCGAAGTCGATGCCTGCCGTGATGCCGCCGCCCGTCATCAGCTTGCCGTCGCGCACGACGCGCTCCTTCACGGCGATGGCGCCGAACGGTTCGAGCAGCGAATGGAAGGCCCAGTGCGTCGTCGCGCGGCGTCCGCGCAGCAGACCCGCTGCGCCCAGCACGAGCGAACCGGTGCACACGGAGGTCACATAGCGTGCGTTTTGCGCCTGGCGCTGCACGAAGGCGAGTGCGGCCTCGTCTTCCAGCAAAGGACCGACGCCGCTGCCGCCCGGCACGCAGAGCACGTCGAGCGGCGGACAATCGTCGAATACCGTATCGGGCGTGAGCAGCATGCCTGTCGCCGACATGAGCGGCTCGCGCGTTTTCCAGACGAGCCGCACGGTCGTATCCGGCATCGAGGCGAGCACGTCGTAAGGGCCGCAGAGGTCGAGTGGCTGGACCTTAGGGAACAGCAGAAAGCCGATCTGGAGCGTCATGGAAAGTGCCTTTATAGAGGAGTGAAATCCGGGCGAGCGGCCGTCGAGGCAGCGCGCCAACGTCGGCTCATCTTCACCGCGTCGTCACTTTAAGCAGGCACGTTTGCGCACGAGCGCCAAAAAACGCGCAAAAGCTGCCAGCGCAGCGCGGCTTTGTGCCAGCATCCTGCCAGCACGACCACTCGTCATTCACATGGATCTACACGTCACCGTATCCGGCCAGCGCAACCTTGCCGGGCAGATCTACCGGCAACTGCGCGAACGCATCGTCGAAGGACGGCTGGCGGGTGGCACGCGCCTGCCGTCCACGCGCGAGCTCGCCGCGCAGCTTGGCGTCTCGCGCAAGACCACGCTCGACGTCTTCGAGCGCCTGCTCGCCGAAGGCTATCTGATCGCGCGGCGCGGCTCGGGCACCTTCGTCGCCGATACGCTGGAGCGTCTGCCCGCGCGTGCGCCTGGACATCCGAATGCGCAGATTCGCGCGGCGCAGGCGCTCAGCCAGCGCGAGCCGCACGATCCGCCCATCTTGCACGACGCCGATGCACCGCCGTGGTGGCAGACGCAGACCGAAGCGCTCGCGCTGCCGCGTCCCGATCCGCATCTTGCCTGCGATTTCGCGGGCGGCATCGTGGACAAATCGCGCTTTCCCTTCGACGTCTGGCGTCGCTGCATCACCGACGCGCTGCGCGTGCAGGCGCGAGGTCAGGGTGCGTATCGCGATCCGGCGGGCGAGGAAAAACTGCGTCTCGCCGTATCGCGCTACCTCGCTTTCAATCGCGCCGTGGCGAGCAACTGGGACGATGTAATCGTCACGCAGGGCGCACAGCAGGCGCTCGCGCTGCTCGCGCGCGTGCTGTTGCGGCCCGGCGACATCGTCGCGGTGGAAGATCCCGGTTATCCGCCTGCGCGCGAAGCGTTCGAGTCGTTTGGCGCGAAGGTCGTGCCGGTTCCCGTCGATGACGACGGCCTGATCGTCGCGAAGCTGCCGAAGCGCGCGCGTGTCGTGTATGTGACACCTTCGCACCAGTTCCCGCTCGGCATGCCGATGAGTCTCGCGCGGCGCGTGGCGCTGCTCGAATGGGCGCAAAAGCACGGGGCGCTCGTGATCGAAGACGACTACGACTGCGAGTTCCGCTTCGAAGGGCGTTCGCTCGAACCGCTCAAGAGTCTTGATAACGCCGGTCTGGTGGCCTACGTCGGCACGTTTTCGAAGACCATCTTCCCCGAGTTAAGAGTTGGCTACATGGTGCCGCCCGTCGCGCTCAAGGGCGCGCTCATGCGTGCGCGCCAGACGGCGGACTGCCACGGCTGCGTGCTCACACAGACTGCGCTCGCGAATTTCATGCTCAACGGCCACTTCGCGCGGCATCTACGGCGCATGCACCAGACCTATGCGGCGCGGCGCGAAACGCTGCTCGCCCACCTGCGCGGACCGCTTTCCAGATGGCTCGAACCGGTGATGCCGAACACGGCGGGGCTGCACCTGGCTGCGCGTCTCGTCGCTGGCGCGGATGAAAACGCGCTGCTGGCGGCGGCGCGTGAGGCGTCGGTTGGCTTGCATGCGCTCGCGCCGTTTCATCTGAATGCACCGCTGCAACAAGGCTTTCTGTTTGGCTACGGCGCGGTCGAAGTCGAGCAGATCGACGCCGCGCTGAGTGCGCTCGCCGCGCATCTTGAGGCTGAGTGAAGCGCGCTGGAACGCGAAAAACGCCATACGTGTGGCGTTTTCGCTGCATCGCCGCTGCGTCGCATCGAGGCGGAAGGCAGGTCTGACAGGCGAGCCTGGGCACGTTTACCCCTGTAAACAGGCGTCAAAATGCGTTCGAGAGTGGGCTTGAAACAAAAAATTTGCATCGGCGATGCAAAAGAATGACGCAAAACGCTTGCACGCTTGTAGAATCCGCCGATGAAGCATCTGCATCCCGCAGTGCTTCGTCGCTTCACTGACCAACACTGGTAGGAGAAACATGCCGACTTCCGCAAAGAAAGTGGCCAAAAAGGCAGTTGCTGCCCCGGCCAAGAAGGTTGTTGCAAAGAAAGCAGCGCCCGCCAAGACGGCCGCAGCCAAGACGCCCGCAGCTAAGAAGGTCGCCGTGAAGGCGTCCGGCGCTCTGTCGCCGATCAAGGACACCTTCACGAAGGCCTCGCTGGCTGCTCACGTCGCTGAGCGCGCTGGTGTCGAGCCGAAGGCAACGAAGGCTGTGCTCGCCGCACTGGAAGACACGATCCTGGGTTCGGTCCACAAGAAGGGCGCTGGCGAATTCACGCTGTCGGGCCTTCTGAAGATCGTCGTTCAGGCTGTGCCGGCGAAGAAGAAGCGCTTCGGCAAGGACCCGTTCACGGGTGCAGAGCGCTGGTTCCCGGCCAAGCCGGCTAGCGTTCGCGTCAAGGCACGCGCACTGAAGAAGCTGAAGGACGCAGCAGCAGGCTAAGCGCCTCGCGCCGCAACCCTGGCGGTTGCGGTTTGCGTCAGTACCCAAAGAATCCCCGTTGGCGATGCGCCCACGGGGATTTTTATTTGCCCGCGAAAAATGAATCTGCGCGAAACGAGTGCTGCGCCATGTTCAAATGTTATGGAATGAAGTGCTGTAATATCAGGCAATAAATAGCGAAGAATTGATGAAACGGATCTTCGTTTGACGTTGTTTTGACGGAATTTATTCAGCAAACCATACCTTTATATTATGGCTGCCAATGAACTCAGTGTTCGCCAGGTCGAAGCGTTTCGCGCCTTGATGCATGCGCGTACCGTCACGCACGCCGCGCATACGCTGGGCGTATCGCAGCCTGCGGTCAGCCGTTTGCTGGCGGATTTCGAATCGAGTGTGGGTTTCGCGCTGTTCGAGCGCAGGCAAGGGCGCCTGTGGCCTACCGCACAGGCGCACGCACTCCATGCTGAAGTGGAGCGCGCGTTCAGCGGCTTCGATCGCGTTGTTCAGGCGGCCGCGCAGATTCGCGAGCAGCGGCGCGGGGCGATCTGCGTCGCAGCAGCGCCCGAATTTGCCGCGGATTTTCTGCCGCGCGTGGCGGCGGCCTTCGCGCATGAACATGAAGGCGTGGACGTGACGCTGCTCACACTCGAACCGGCGCTCGCGCTCGAACGCGTGGCCGCGCAGCGCTGCGATCTGGCCATCGTGAACGAGGCCGCGCCGCCGCCCGGTGTGCGACTCGAACGTCTGGGGCAATGGCCGATGCGCGCGATCGTGCCGCGCGGTCATGGGCTCGCACGCAAGCGTGTGTTGAGCGCGGCGGATTGCGAAGGCGAGGCGTTCGTCTCGTTCGCGGCGGGTTCGCCAGCGCGGCTGCGAATCGACCGCTTGTTTGCCGAGTGCGCAGTGACGCGCGCGAGCGGCGTGGAAGCCGATCTCGCGCAGGCGGTGGTGACGCTGGTGGAGGCGGGAATGGGCGTCGCGCTCGTCGATCCGGTGACGGCTGCGGCCTTGGGAGCGCGCGTCGCCGTGAAGCGATTCGAGCCGGTGCTCGACGTACCCGTAAACGTGGCGCGCGGCGCGCAACCTGAATTTTCGCCGCTGGCTGAAGCTTTCGTCCGGCATGCAGCGGCCGCACTCGCGCGACTGAAGTAAGCCTCGCGCAAGCCGAAGCGGCGCGACGAAGAAACCGTGCGGCCAAATAAAAAACCAGCCTTGGGCTCGCGCCGAAGGCTGGTTTGGGGGCAGCGTGTAGTCCGCTGCGAGGTCTCGTCGCGTGGCCGGGCTTGCGCCCGGCTCATGCCGTCGATCAGAACTTGTGGCGGATGCCCAGGCTGACGATCTCTTGCGAGCTCGAAGCCGAGTTGTAGCCGTACGAACCGATCGAAGCCGTTGCGTTCACGCCCGGTTGGCCCGGTTGCGTGCCGTTGGCGTGCTGGTAAGCCGCCACAGCGTAGAAGTCGGTGCGCTTCGACAGGTTGTAGTCGGCGCCCAGCGAAACCTGGTGGTACGAGCTCGACGTTTCGCCTGCAGCGTGCGTGTAGATGTAGCCGAGGCCCAGCAGCAGCGCCGGGTTCAGTTGATAGCCGAGGAAGCCGCCGCCAACGTTGTAACGCTCGGTCGATGCGAACGACGAGTAGCCGTCCGGCTTGACCTGAACGTTGCTGTATCGGATGCCGATCGTGAACGGACCTGCGACGTACTGGCCAGCCACCGAAGCGATGCCAACCGACTTCGCCGTAGCGAATGCGTCGGTGATGACGCTGCCGTCCTGGAACACGTTGTCCGACGTAGCCGTCGATGCCCAGCCGCCGTTCGTCGTCGCGCGGTTAGCCGGGTTCGACGAGTTGTCCATGCGGAAGTAGCCAGCAGCAGCGTTGAACGAGCCGATGCCGTACGTTGCAGCTGCGCCCCAGCTTTGACCCGAACCGGTCGAGCCAGCGACGCCGCCCAGTGCGTACATGCCTTCGAACTGGAAGCCGTCCAGAACCGGCGACGTGTACTTGATTGCGCTGTTGGTACGCGAGCTGTTGTCGTTATTGTCGATGTCGCCCGGCGTTGCGAACTGGCTACCGAAGTAGTTGTCGCCCGTCAGCGGCTGAACCAGGTCGACCAGCGGGTCGTACTGGCGGCCCAGCGTGACCGTACCGAATTGCTCATGCGTCAGGCCAACGTAGGCCTGGCGGCCGAACAGGGCGCTGTTGCCGTTGTAGCTGCCCATCTTGCCGTTGTTGATGTTGAAGCCGTTTTCCAACTGGAAAATCGCCTTCAGACCACCGCCCAGATCTTCCGTGCCCTTGAGGCCGAAGCGGTTGCCCGAGAGGTTGCCGCCAGCCAGTTGGTACAGGTTCTTGTTGGCGCCATCGACTGCCGTGTTGTGAACCCACTGGATCGATTCATCGATCACGCCGTACAGGGTGACGCTGCTCTGGGCATGTGCCACGCCGGTGACGGCGAGCAGTGCCAGCGAGAGGGTCGAGAGTGCGACTCGTTTCATCCAGAATTCTCCACGCAGATGTTTGATTTAGTTGTTGCTGTTGCGCAATTTGATTGCTGCTGTTGCGCAAAGGAGAATAACGCAGGGGTGCAAATCTCTTGAACTGAAAAAAAATCAGTGTCGCGAAAAGCTGACACACGCGCGTAAGGCCTTGAAATACGGGAGATTCGGCGATTCTTCCGAATCCTGAAATATCGGATTCCCGACTCTGCATTATTGTCGTTTTCGCTACAAGTCGCGAAAAGTGCAACTCCACTTTGTAAGGTGTACGGGTAAACGTGGAGCAACCAGGGGTGTGCCCTGGTTGCGCCTCACAAAGTTAGCGGTGCTCTCTATATATAGTGGCGCGCGGGAGGGGAAGCGCGCCCTGGCTGCGCTCAGGACTTGTTGCGAGAGCTGGCGTGGCGGCGGCTGGTGGTGGCGGTCACGGCGATGGCGGCGCTCGCGACTATCAGGACTGAACTCCAGGGATGTCGCTTGATATAGCGGTCGGCGGCGGCCACGGTGCGACCCGCCTGGACGAGCGTGAGCGCGGCGGCATAGGTGGCGCTGTCTTCGATCCGCACGACCGAGCGGCGGATTTGCAGCCCGCCGCCGCGCCGTGCGAAGGCGCCACCCGCGGCGCGCGCCTGGCCGATGGCGCGCAGGGGCGCGTCGGCGTCGGCTGCGGCGAGATCGGCGGGGCCGGCCGGCGTGCCGGCGGCGGCTTCGGCCGCCACGGCCGCCGCATAGGGCGGCAAGGTGCCGTTGCTCAGGGCGGCGTCTGCTTCAGCAGCGTTTCCGATGGGAACGGCCTCGGCCTTGCGCGCGCCGGTGGCGGCTTCGCGCAGCGGCGCGATGGTCGAGGCTGCCAGCACGGACGCCAGCTTGGCGCGGCTGCCGGGCGGCGGTTCGTCGAGAAAGCCCCATGCGCCGCGCGGATCGTGCAGGCGTCCGCGTGCCGCCGAGAACTCCGCGCCCAGCAGTAGCACCGCCGCCGAAAAATACAGCCACATCAGCAGCACCGCGAGCGAACCCGCCGCGCCGAACGCCGTCGCCATGCCCGCGTGAGCGAGATAGAGCGCGAACAGTTTCTTGCCGACCGAAAACAGCACCGCGGCGACGATCCCGCCCACCATGGCGTCGCGCCACTGCACCAGCGCATCGGGCAGAAAGCGCAACAGCGCGGCGAACGCGACCGCGAGTACCAGCAGGCCCGCCACGAACTGCACGATATTGCCGATAAACAGATAGGTAGACGCGCCCCAGAGCCACTGGCCGACAAAGGTGATGGCGGCGTCGAGGACCAGCGAAACGATCAGCAGAAAGGCCACGCCCAGCACCAGCCCGAACGAGATCAGGCGTACTCGCACCAGGGCGATCACCGAGGAGGCGCGCGGGCCGTCCAGCGGCCACACCATATTGAGCGCGGAGTTCAGCGAAGAGAACGTTGCGGACGCCCCGACCACCAGCAGCACCAGCGAGATCACGGCGGCGAGGCCGCCCGCGTCGCCCGCGCGATGGGCGTTCTGCACGATGGTGGTGATGCCGGCGGCGGCGTCGTTGCCCAGCACGTTATGCACCTGACGAAACAACTCGCCGCGCGCGGCGTCGGCGCCGAAGAACCAGCCGGCCACGGCGATCACCATGACCAGCGTGGGCGCGAGCGAAAACGCCGAATAAAAGGCGATGCTGGCGGCCAGTGACGGGCAGCGGTCGGCGATGAACTGCCGGCAGGCGTCGACAACCCAGGAAGCTTCTTTGCGCGCGGCCGATTCGAGCCGCCGGGATGAAATCGTCGTCATGTGTATGCGTCCCGCGTTCAAGCGTGTGCAGCGTAGTCGGGCGTGATCCAGCAAGCATGCAGCCAGTTTCGCGACCCGCGTCGCCGCAGATTTTGCGCTGCACCTTTCGTTCGACTATAGCAATCCCGATACCCGGTTGCGCGATGAACGACAGGTCAAATGAAATCGAAAAAGTCCGGGCGCAACTCATGCGATCCGGTTCCCAAAACGTCTTATACTGAAATGACCCACAACCAGAAAGCCGAGGACGCACATCATGCTGCAGATGTCCCGGCGTCAGTTCCTCAAGGTCACGGCTACGTCGCTGGCGGGATCCAGCCTCGCGTTGATGGGCTTCGCGCCTGACAACGCACTTGCCGAAGTCCGACAATACAAACTGGCGCGCACCACTGAAACCCGCAATACCTGTCCGTACTGCTCGGTCGGTTGCGGGATCCTCATGTACGGTCTCGGCGATGGCGCGAAAAACGCGACGGCGAGCATCATCCACATCGAGGGCGATCCCGATCACCCCGTCAATCGCGGCACGCTCTGTCCCAAGGGCGCGAGTCTGATCGATTTCATTCATAGTCCGAATCGCCTGAAGTATCCGGAATACCGTGCGGCGGGATCGAACGAGTGGAAGCGCATTTCGTGGGACGAAGCGCTCGATCGCATCGCGAAGCTGCTCAAGGAAGACCGCGACGCGAATTTCGTCGATAAAACCGCGGACGGCAAGACGGTCAATCGCTGGCTGAGCACCGGCATGCTGGCTGCATCGGCGGGCAGCAACGAAGTCGGTTATCTCACGCATAAAGTGGCCCGCTCGTGGGGCATGCTCGCATTCGATAACCAGGCGCGTGTCTGACACGGCCCGACGGTGGCAGGTCTTGCCCCGACGTTTGGCCGTGGTGCGATGACGAACCATTGGGTCGACATTCGCAATGCGGACGTGATTCTGGTGATGGGCGGCAATGCGGCCGAGGCGCACCCGTGCGGCTTCAAGTGGGTCACGGAGGCGAAGGCGCACCGCAAGGCACGGCTCATCGTGGTGGACCCGCGCTTCACGCGCACGGCATCGGTGGCGGACTATTACGCGCCGATTCGTACCGGCACGGACATCGCATTTCTGGGCGCGGTGATCAACTGGTTGCTCACGAACGACAAGATCCAGCACGAGTACGTGAAGAACTACACGGACTTCTCGTTTATCGTGCGCGACGACTACGCGTTCAACGACGGCATCTATTCGGGCTATAACGCCGAAAAGCACGCGTATCCGGACAAAACCTCGTGGAATTACGAGCTGGGCGACGACGGTTTCGTAAAGACCGACGATACCCTGCAGAATCCGCGCTGCGTGTATCAGTTGCTCAAACAACATTACTCGCGCTATACGCCCGAGATGGTGGAGAAAGTGTGCGGCACGCCAAAGGATAAATTCCTCAAGGTGTGCGAAATGCTCGCGACCACGGCGGTGCCGGGCCGTGCGGGCACGATCCTCTATGCGCTGGGCTGGACGCATCATTCGATTGGCGCGCAGATGATACGCACGGGTGCAATGGTGCAATTGCTGCTTGGCAATATCGGCATTGCGGGCGGCGGCATGAACGCGCTGCGCGGTCACTCGAATATCCAGGGGCTCACCGATCTTGGCTTGATGTCGAATCTGCTGCCTGGCTATATGACCCTGCCGGTCGAAGCCGAACAGGATTACGGCGAGTACATCAAGAAGCGCGCACAACAACCGCTGCGGCCGAATCAACTGAGTTACTGGCAGCACTACGGCGCGTTCTTCGTGAGTTTCATGAAGTCGTGGTGGGGCGATAACGCCACTCAGGAGAACAACTGGGGCTACGACTGGCTGCCCAAGCTCGACAAGCCCTACGACCTGTTGCAGACCATCGAGCTGATGAATCAAGGCAAGATGACGGGCTATATCTGCCAGGGCTTCAACGTGATCGCTTCGGCGCCGGACAAGGCGAAAACGGTCTCGGCGCTCAGCAAGCTCAAGTGGCTCGTCATCATGGACCCGCTTGCTACGGAAACGTCCGAGTTCTGGAAAAAATACGGCGACTATAACGATGTCGATACCGGCTCGATCCAGACCGAGGTGTTCCGTTTGCCGACCACCTGTTTTGCCGAGGAAAACGGCTCACTGGTGAGTTCGAGCCGCGTGCTGCAATGGCACTGGAAGGGCGCGGAGCCGCCATTCGAGGCAAAGAGCGATCTGGAGATCATGTCGGGCTTGTTCCTGCGTATTCGCGCTGCCTATCAGAAGGATGGCGGCAAGGTGCCCGACCCGATCCTCAAGCTGAGCTGGCCGTATTCCGACCCGGAAAGCCCGACGCCCGAAGAACTGGCCAGGGAATACAACGGCAAGGCCCTCGCCGATCAGACCGATCCCAAGGATGCCACCAAGGTGCTCGTCAAGAAGGGCGAGCAGCTATCGGGCTTCGCGCAACTCAAGGATGACGGCAGCACTGCGAGCGGTTGCTGGATCTTCTGCGGCGCGTGGACGCAAGCGGGCAACCAGATGGGGCGGCGCGACAATTCGGATCCCACCGGCATCGGCCAGACGCTGAACTGGGCCTGGGCATGGCCGGTGAACCGGCGCGTGCTCTATAACCGCGCGTCGTGCGATACGGCGGGCAAGCCTTTCGATCCTACCCGCAAGCTGATTGGCTGGAATGGCGCGGCGTGGACAGGCGCGGACGTGCCCGACTATAAGGTCGACGAATCGCCCGATCTGGGCATGGGGCCGTTCATCATGAACCCGGAAGGCGTGGCGCGTTTCTTTGCCCGCGACGGCATGAACGAAGGTCCATTCCCTGAGCACTACGAACCGTTTGAAAATCCACTGGGCTACAACCCGTTCCATCCGAACAATCCGCAGGCCACGTCCAACCCGGCCGCGCGCGTATTCCCGGACGACCGCAAGACCTTTGGAACGGCGCAGAACTTCCCGCATGTCGCCACCACCTATCGCCTCACGGAGCATTTCCACTTCTGGACCAAGCACGCACGCCTGAATTCGATCATCCAGCCGCAGCAGTTCGTCGAAATCGGCGAAGAGCTGGCCAACGAAGTCGGCGTGGTCGATGGCGGGCGCGTGAAGGTATCGAGCAATCGCGGTTATCTGATTGCCGTTGCCGTGGTCACGAAACGCATCAAGGCGCTCACGATCGAGGGCAAAAAGGTGCATACCGTGGGCGTGCCGCTGCATTGGGGTTTCACGGGACTGACCAAACCCGGCTATCTGACGAATTCGCTGACGCCGCCGGTCGGCGACGGCAATTCGCAGACGCCTGAGTTCAAGTCATTCCTTGTGAAAGTGGAAAAGGCATAACGGGGAGCAGGGGGGAACATGGCATTCCAGTCTCTCGACATCAAGCGCCTGTCCGCCACCACCACGCCGCCGCCGGGCGTGCGCGAACCGGTGACGGGCACGGTGGCGAAGCTGATCGACGTCACCAAATGCATCGGTTGCAAGGCGTGTCAGACCGCGTGCATGGAGTGGAACGATCTGCGCGACGAAGTGGGCATCAACACGGGCGTCTACGACAATCCGCGCGATCTCACGGAACACTCGTGGACGGTGATGCGTTACACCGAATACGAAAATCCGGATGGCAACCTCGAATGGCTGATCCGCAAGGACGGCTGCATGCATTGCGAGGATCCGGGCTGCCTCAAGGCGTGTCCGTCGCCGGGGGCGATCGTGCAGTACACGAACGGCATCGTGGATTTTCACGAGGAAAACTGCATCGGCTGTGGCTATTGCATTACGGGCTGTCCGTTCAATATTCCCAGGCTGTCGAAGACCGAGCATCGCGTTTACAAATGCACGCTCTGTTCGGACCGCGTGGCCGTGGGGCAGGAACCGGCCTGTGTGAAGACCTGTCCGACCGGCGCAATCGTCTTCGGCACCAAGGAAGACATGAAGGTGCACGCGGCCGAGCGTATCGTCGACCTCAAGGAACGCGGCTTCGAAAACGCAGGGCTTTACGATCCGCCGGGTGTGGGCGGCACACACGTGATGTACGTGCTGCATCACGCGGATACACCGTCGCTCTATCACGGTTTGCCCGATAACCCGCGCATCAGCCCACTGGTGCGTTTGTGGAAGGGCGTGGCCAAGCCGCTCGCACTCGCGGGGATCGCGCTGGCCGCGGTGGCCGGTTTCTTCCACTACACGCGCATCGGCCCGAACGAAACGCATGCCGAGGACGAAGAAGCCGCGCTCGACGAAGCGCAGCGCATTCGCTCGCAACGCAGCGGCATCGGTGGCATTGGTGGAATCGGCGGTATTGGCGGTATCCCTCCCGAGGAGCGCAACGATGAGCGACCATGAACCGCGCGTGATCGAGCCGCGCTTGATTCAACGCTACACGGCCAACGAGCGCAGCAACCACTGGATTACGGCCATCACCTTCGTGCTGCTCGCGCTCTCCGGGCTGGCGATGTTCCATCCGGCTATGTTCTGGCTTTCCGCGCTGTTCGGCGGCGGGCAGTGGACGCGCATTTTGCATCCGTTTATTGGCATCGTGATGTTCGTGTCGTTCATGATTCTTGCGCTTCGTTTCTGGCATCACAACTATCTGGACAAAGCCGACGTGCAATGGCTCAAACAGATGGACGACGTACTGCACAATCGCGAGGACAAACTGCCCGAAATCGGCAAATACAATGCGGGACAGAAGCTGTTATTCTTCACGCTGGTGGTTTGCCTCGTGCTGCTGCTGGTGAGCGGCATCGTGATCTGGCGGCGTTACTTCTCGTTCTATTTCCCGATCACGATCATCCGCATTGCCGCTGTCGTGCATGCGGCCGCGGCCTTCGTGCTGATCGTGAGCATCGTCGTGCATATCTACGCGGCGATCTGGGTGAAGGGATCGATTGGCGCGATGACGCGCGGCTACGTCACCTGGGGCTGGGCGCGCAAGCATCATCCGCGCTGGTTCCGCGAGAGCATCAAGTAGCGTCGCCGTTGCACGGCACGCTGCGCGCAAGCCGCCTCGCCCGTGAGGGCGCGGCGGCTTTTTGCTGGTTGGACGGAGACTAACGCCGTGACGCAACAACGCATACTCGACCCGGAACAGATCCAGACGCAGGATCCCACTGCGATTCCGCGCATCCGACTGCCCGAACGCGCGACGCTCTTCAAGGAGCGCGCCGCACGCCTGCGCAAGCTGGCGGACCGCAATCCCATCGGCGGCTATATGCGCCTGATGGCGGCTCTGGTGGACGCGCAGCAACAAGCGCTCGAGCACTTGAGCGCACAGATGCCTTCGGCAGAAGCGATCGCTCACGCGCAACGTCATTCGATGCCGATCCTGCCTGCGCTGGGCGCGGATCGCGATCCGCAATGGCGTGCGGTGCTGCGGCGTCTCGCCGACCGTATTGAAGCCGCTGGCGCGGTCACGCCCGCGCTCGCGAACGTGCTCGACGCCTTACGCACGATGAGCGATGCACAACTCGATACGCAAGCCGATGCGTTGCTCGCGCAACGATATACGGAAGTCGCCCCCGCTACCGCGCCATTCATCATGGCCGCGCTGCAGACGGTGTGGACCGATCTCGCGAGCCGGCTCGACGTGAAGGACGTTCCCTACGTGGACGCGCCCGGCGTGTGCCCCGTTTGCGGCCTGCCGCCCGTGGCCAGCATCGTGCGCGTGGGCGGCGCGTTCCAGGGTTATCGGTACACCCAATGCAGCCTGTGTGCCGCCGAGCATCATGTGGTGCGCGTCAAATGCACGAATTGCGATTCGACCAAAGGCATCGCATATCACGGCATCGAAGGCAGCGATGGTGCATTGAAGGCTGAATCGTGCGACGAATGCCATACGTATCGCAAGATCGGCTATCAGGACAAGGACCTGGAATTCGAACCGCTCGCCGACGACCTCGCCAGTCTCACGCTCGATCTGCTGATGAGCGAAGCGGGATACCGCCGTGCGAGCGCAAACCCGCTGCTGTATCCCGAAGCCCCGGCCGACCAGTGACCCGTGAGATCAGCCCGATGAGCGAAACCGTGGAACAGGGCGCAAAACCTGCAATCGATACGCCTGCGCTGAATGCGCTGCTGGCGCAGATGCCGGCGGTGGAGCGCGTGATCGCTTCAAGCGAAGCACAGGCGTTAATCGCGCAGTATGGGCGCACGCAGGTGCTTGCTGCGATTCGCGCGACGCTCGATGGATGGCGGCACGATGCGCAGAGCGGGACACTCGCGTTAGCCGCCGATCCTGCCGCGTTTTCAATCGAGCGCGTTATTGCTGCCGCAGAACGGGCCTTGAGCGAACGTGCGCAAAGCAAGCTGCGTGCAGTGTTCAATCTCACGGGCACGGTGCTGCACACGAATCTGGGCCGTGCGCTGTTGCCCGACGAATCGGTGCGCGCTGTGGTTCAGGCGCTCACACAGCCCGCGAACCTCGAATTCGATCTGGCTTCCGGCAAGCGTGGCGATCGCGACGATCTGATCGACGACTTGATCTGCGAACTCACTGGCGCGGAAGCAGCAACCGTGGTGAACAACAACGCGGCGGCAGTATTGCTGACGCTGTCCGCGCTCGCAGCGCGCAAGGACGTGATCGTGTCGCGCGGCGAACTGGTGGAAATCGGCGGTGCGTTTCGCATTCCCGACATCATGAGCCGCGCGGGCGCGCGCTTGCGGGAGATCGGCACAACCAATCGCACGCATCTTAAGGATTACGAAGCGGCGATCAGTGCACGAACAGCGCTGCTTATGAAGGTCCATTGCAGCAACTACGCGATCAGTGGCTTTACCAAAAGCGTTGAGCTCGACGAACTCGCGCCCCTCGCGCGTAGCCATCATCTGCCCGTTGCAGTGGACCTGGGCAGCGGCACGCTGACCGATCTGACGCAATGGGGCTTGCCTGCCGAGCCCACGGTGCGGGCCACCGTTGAAGCAGGCGCGGATATCGTGACTTTTAGCGGCGACAAATTGCTTGGTGGGCCGCAAGCGGGGCTGATCGTTGGTCGCAAGGAACTGATTGCGAAAGTCAAGAAGCATCCGCTCAAGCGCGCATTGCGCGTGGGCAAGCTCACGCTCGCGGCGCTGGAGCCGGTGCTCAGGCTCTATCAGGCGCCCGAGTTTTTGCGCGATCGGCTCACCACGCTGCGTCTGCTTACGCGTCCGGCTACGGAGATTCACGAAGTCGCGACGCGCGCTTTGCCGGCATGGCAAAACGTACTGAGTGACGGCTACGACGTGAGCATCGAACCGATGTTCAGCCAGATCGGCAGTGGCGCGTTGCCGGTGGATGTGCTGCCGAGCAGCGGGCTCGTCGTGCGGCATCGTGGCAAGGGCGGCAGCGGTCGCGCGCTGCTCAAACTCGAACGCGCATTGCGCACGCTGCCGCGCCCGGTGATCGGCCGCATCGCCGACGATGCCTTGCGTCTCGATCTGCGTTGCCTCGAAAGCGCGGACGAAGCAGCGTTCATCGCGCAACTCGCGGAGTTGCGCCTGTGATTGTCGGCACGGCAGGACACATCGATCACGGCAAGACTACGCTCGTGCGTGCGCTCACTGGCGTGGACACTGATCGCCTGAAAGAAGAGAAGGCGCGCGGCATCTCCATCGAATTAGGCTACGCTTATGCGCCGCTGGAGAACGGCGATGTGCTGGGTTTTATCGACGTGCCGGGTCACGAAAAACTCGTGCACACGATGACGGCCGGCGCGTGCGGGATCGACTTTGCGCTGCTTGTGATCGCCGCCGACGATGGCGTGATGCCGCAAACGCGGGAACATCTCGCGATCCTGCAATTGCTGGGTGTGCAGCATGGCGCAATTGCACTCACGAAAGTGGATCGCGTGGACGCAGCAAGGCTCGCACAGGTGCGTGCGGAAATTGCAACGTGGCTCGCGCCGACATCGCTCTCCGATGCACTCGTTTTCGCAACGAATGCGAGCGTAGCGGGCGATAAAGGCGTCGCGCAACTCGATCAGTATTTGCGCGAGCGCGCAATGCACTGGCAGTCGCGCCGCGACGACGGCTTGTTTCGTCTTGCTGTTGACCGTGTATTTACGCTGACGGGACAGGGCACCATCGTGACTGGCACCGTGTTTTCCGGGCGCGTGCAGACGGGCGATACGCTGCTGCTCGCGCCTGCCGCGGAGCCGGTGCGCATACGCAGCATCCATGCGCAGAATCGTGCATCTGAAACCGGCCATGCGGGACAACGTTGCGCGCTCAACCTTACCGGCGTCGATAAAGATCGCATCGCACGCGGCGACTGGATTGTGGATGCGCGACTCGCGCAACCGGCCACGCGGCTCGACGTCGAACTGCAACTGCTCGTGGATGCGGATATCACGCTGCAGCACTGGGCTCCTTTGCATGTGCATCTGGGCACGACGCATAGGGTGGCGAACGTGGCGCTGCTGGAAGCCGACACGCTTGCGGCAGGCGAGCGGGCGCGCGTGCAACTTGTGTTCGACGCGCCGCTGCATGCGATGCCGGGCGATCGTTTTATCGTGCGCAACGCTCAGGCGAGTCGCACAGTGGGCGGCGGGCGCGTGCTGGATCCCTTTGGCCCTGCGCGCAGACGACGCACGCCGGAACGTCGGGCCTGGCTCGATGCGCTTTGCGCGTGGCTGGATGAAAAGCGCGTGGATGCCATGATCGATCAAGCGCCGCGTGGGCTGGAGCGCCGCGCGTTGATGCAATTGACCGGCTACGATGCCGCGACGCTGGCATTGCCCGATGATGTTGTCGTGATCGCGCCGCAAGGCCGTGTCGAAGCCGCGACGCTAATGGCCCGTGAGCATTGGGTGCGTCTGGCCGCGCGTATCGTCGAAGCGCTGGGCGATTTTCATGCGCGTATGCCTGACGAACAAGGCCCGGATGCGGCGCGTCTGCGGCGTATGGCGGCTCCGTTAGCGAGCGATACGATCTGGCGCGCGGCAGTTGATGCATTAGTCGAGGATGGTCGTATCGCGCGTAGTGGGCCGTGGCTGCATTTGCCCTCGCATGCGGTGGCGCTCGATGCGCAAGAGGAGCAATTGGCGGCGCGTCTCATGCCGTTGATCGCGCAAGGACGCTACGATCCGCCGTGGGTGCGCGATCTAGCGCGCGAAACGCAGCAACCGGAGGAGAAGATACGCGCGTTGCTGCGCAAACTTGCGCGCCTTGGGCGTCTTTATCAGATCGTGCGTGATCTGTTTTACGACCGTGACGTTGTGCATGAACTGGCGCGTTTGATTGCGCTTACGGCGCAGAGTGAGGTGGCGGGAGTGGGAGCTGCTGCGTTTCGCGATGCTTCTGGTCTGGGGCGCAAGCGTGCGATCCAGATTCTGGAGTTCTTCGATCGCGTTGGATATACTCGGTTCCAGCGCGATCTGCATCTGTTGAGGCCCGATAGCCATATGCGTGAATGGCTATGAACAGATGATAAAAGTGCGTGCGCGTGCATCGAAATCGCGTTTGAAAGCACCGTGCCAAAGGTTTTGTGGTCAAGGGAAGGCAATCGCATCCGGTGGTGCGGCTGGACTTCAAATCCAGTTGGGGACGTCAGCCGTTCCCGGGATGGTTCGACTCCATCTGCTTTCCGCCAGGAGCTTTCTTTAGTTTGATCGCAATGTGTTATGACATCGCATGAAAGCCGTCCCGCTTCGCAACTGTTCGCGTTGATCGACGGGGCCGCGAGTCCGGGGCGCATTCACATGCTGCTGGAAGAGTCCGGAGCGGAATTCAAATCGGTCTTTGAAGGCTTGCCGGAGGAAGCGCTGGGACCGGCGTCACTTCATCTCGCGCGAGTCGATGATCGCGATGCGTCGTGGTTTGACGAGCTTGAACATATCGATCTGTATTCACAAATTCACGCCGGCTCAGTGTCAGTCAGAAAAAACAGATCGAGGAAGCAAGTTGATTCATTTCGTAAAGAATGTTCTGGTGCGTCGCGGCGCGCAGGATGCAAGCGTACCTGTGCGATTGTTTGCCGCGTTCGCGTTTGGTCTGATGATGGCGGGCTGTCATCAGGACGTGGCGCAGACGGATGCCGCGAAGTCATCGGCACCGGTTGTTGATAACGTCGAAAATCCGGCGTCGGTGAGCGGATTGAACTATGCATCGTATGGCGTGGCGACTTTCTCCATCACGGATGCCGAAGGAAGAAGCGGGGGCGGCCCCAATCTCGCGCCGGTCAGTAAGACGGGCCAGCCGAGTGGAGGAGGTTTCGATATGTGTTGCGTCTATGTCCCGCAGAAGTGGCATGACGGAATGTCGGTCCATGTTCGCTGGAGGCGAGACACTCACCCCTATGACGACGATCGTAGTGGCGACCAATGGCTGGAGGCCACGGCGAAGGTCCCACCCTATGGACCAAAGCAATATAACTTCATCGTGCAGTTCCTCGAGAACGACCGGGTTCGTGTGCGCGTTGACGACGGCAGTCCTTTGGACAAGCCGGTCAGTAATGATCCGTATACGGTTCAAGGCGAACTCGATGTTCAGGCGAACGCGCAAATGCAAGCGTCGCGCGAGCGTGATAAAGCCGCGGCAGCCTATGACCGGCAACTACAGGAAAAAGTCGATAAGGCAGAGAAGGCGTCCGAAAAGGCGGTGCAGCCGAACCGATAGTCGCGCTGCGAAAATCGACTTTCGAGCAGAAGGCGTCCGCGTAAACTCGCTATTCAATAAAAGGTGCGGCGTATCGATTTGTTAAGCGACCGTCTGTCGGAACGACCTCCGCCTCTGCCAGCCTTGTTCTTTAGAGTTTTTGAAGCGCTGCGAACGAGGCATTTGAAGACTGAATAATTTCGAAAACACCGTCGGAAAGTCTGCAGTTTCTGAAGCTTATATCTTTGCGCCTCCGTAACGGACTGACGAAAGCTTAATGAAGGGGGCCGATCACCTTTCGGCCATCCATTCGCAATAAAGTTGCTCACGCTGATGCCGTTAACTCGCAGGTGTCATCGTGACGCTTTGTTTAGCGGATGCATTCTTGCCGCGCCAGCCACGATCGTTCGTGCGCGCACGGCGGCTTGCCCTGGCATCGCCAGCGCGCTCGGGACGGTCCTGTTATCTGATGAAAGAGGAGTTCATGGTTACATCCGCAGTATCCTTTCCCCGGTCAATCGGCGCGTCAACGCGTATTGCTTGCGCTGATGGTCTCGTCGCCCACGTGTTCATGGTCGACTCCCAAGTGCCGTTGTTCAACGTAGTCTGCGGGCCATTGAAGTTCCTCGCGAACCGCGAGCAGGTGGAGTCTCAGGTGGCACGCGTAACCGCGGGCAAAATGCCCGTGCCAGACTGGGAATGGGTGCTCGATACCGGCTTCGATTCTTCTGTCGATGGAGCGTCGAGCAAGCAATGGAAAATGACGCGCAAAGTGGCGGACGCGTCCTGAATCTTGATGGCGGCTGGCTCGTCAACCGTCGTTCTGATCTCGGCGGAATCTGCCCTACGAAAAGGGTTGTTCGACTTCAGCAATGCGGCTGTGCAGTCCCCACGACCTGTACAGCAATGTCGACGTGTACCTGTCATGCGCGATTTCAGTGAGTGAGACTTTGTTGATCAAAGCACTCCGGAGACATCGACGCATGACATACGATCTTTCGCGCTTTGCGATCAATCAGATCACGACGCCAAAATGGACCATGCCTGAAGCACTCGACGGATATAGCCGTCAGGGTGTTAGCGGCATTGCGGTTTGGCGGCAATTTCTCGAAGCTTATGGCGTTGCGCAAACACGCAAACATCTCAGGGAACTGGAGATGTGGGTGCCTTCGCTATGCACGAGCGAATGGTTGAACGTTAGTGTCGAGCAGAGCATGACGGCTGCGATCGACACGAATCGGCGACTGCTAGATGCAGCCGCGGAAATTGGCGCCGCCTGTCTAATGATGGTGGTCGGCGGCATGCCACCCGGCAGCAAGGACATCGCAGGGCAGCGCGCGCGTGTGCGCGATGCGCTCTTTGCATTGCTGCCGCATGCGCGCGAGGTCGGCGTCAAACTCGGCCTTGAACCATTGCATCCGATGTACGCCGGCGATCGCAGTGTGCTGAATTCGATCAAGGTCGCCAACGATCTATGTGATGAGCTTGGCGAAGGCGCGGGGCTGGTGCCCGATGTCTATCACTGCTGGTGGGACCCGGCATTCGAAGCCGAACTTCGGCGTGCGGGACCTGAGCGCATCCTCACCTTCCATTACTGCGACTGGCTCGTGCCGACCCGCAACCTGCGCGATCGCGGCATGGTTGGTGACGGCGTCATCGATATTGCGGGTATCAAGGGCTGGCTCGACAATATCGGCTACTCCGGGCCGTTCGAGCTGGAGATTTTCTCCGAGCTGGACTGGTGGGAGCGGCCACCCGAAGAGACGGTTCGTGTCGCTGTCGAACGGTGCGCGCCGTACGTTGCAATGCCTTCTACCTCGCGCAACTGAGCGCAACCGCCGCTCATTGCTATGCCGACGCCTTTGGCCCAGGGCGTCCCACCAATACACTCGCTTCCCTCCCTGGCTGGAATCCGCCTTATTGACACCAGCCGCGATCCGCTTGGCAATTCAAGTAAACTGGAGCGAAAGCTCTAGTTGCGGTCCATCCCCATAAAATTCCATTGACATTGTCGTCATTATGTCGACAATTGAATGAGCAGAGTCCCTGGCTCATCGAACGTGGCATGGCCGCGATTCCCGTGAAGCAGGGCCGCACGCTCCACAAGCGGCAAGAATTCAGGAATTGATATGGCTAAGCCAGTAGCGGAACAGCCGTCCGGCAAAGAAACGGGCGCGGCCCGAGTGTACAAAATGCTCCGCAGCGAGATCCTCACCATGACGCTCGCGCCCGGCGAAGCGCTGGACGAGGTCAGCCTCGCAGAGCGCTTCGATTCATCGCGCTCGCCCATCCGGGAAGCGCTGGTCAGGCTTTCGGCCGATGGCCTGGTGACCACGCTCGCCAATCGCAGCACCGTCGTCACGCCGATGGAACTCGCGCGCGTGCCGGAATTCCTCGACGCATTGGATCTGCTGCAACGGGTGACCACGCGTCTCGCCGCGTTACACCGCACGCCGGCGGATCTCGTCAAAATTCGCGAGACTTATAAGGCCTACGAAAAGGGCGTGGCAACGAGCATCCGTACGCGTGTCAGCCTGCCGATGATCGAGACGAATCACGAATTCCATATGGCCGTGGCGCGCGCCGGACGCAACACGTATTTCGCCGATCTCTACAGCCGCTTGCTGGACGAGGGGCGCAGAATGCTGCATCTGCATCTGCAATTCAAGCTGCAGGACCCCAATATCTCGCCGCAGCAAATGGGCGCCGACCACACCGAGATTCTCGACGCGATCGAGCGGGGCGATGCGGACAAGGCCGAGGAGTACGGCCATCTTCACGCTGTGCAATTCAAGGGGCAATTTATGGAGTTCATGGATCGCAATCTCACTGCGTCCGTGCCCTTGAACTACCGCGCACCGTCGCGCGAAACTTCGACAACGGAATAAGACGTCGCTTGCAGGGAAGCGACTCCAGTCTTTTCGACAGGAGTCGCACTTTACGGCGCAACAGGCTTATTTCGTCGCCAGGCTGGCTTGCGTCGGTTCCGCAAGCGTGCCACCCACAGACCACATCGAGCGCTCCACCTCCGTCATCACCAGTTGCACATCCGCTAGCGGACATTTGGCGATGCGAGCTGTTTCGCGGGTCAAGACCTCGGCGAGTTCAGCTTTCTGGGCGTGAGTTCGGCCCGAGAGCATTTCAAGTCGAATAATTGGCATTGCGAATCGTCCTTTCGTATTTGAGTCGGGATATCAATCAGATTGTGCTTCGGATTATGCTTCGGGCTGGGGTGCCGGTTGCGATGCATACGCCAGGTAGGCCGAGCGAACCAGCCAGCCGCAATCGATCGGCAACGTCGAACCCGTGATGGCGGACGCGCCCGGTGAGCACAGGAAGAAGATCGCATCCGCGACTTCTGCGGGTTTCACGAAACGCTTCAATGCCGACATATCGATAATGGCCTGGGGGTCGCGTTCGCCGCTGTCGATCCGCGCCTGCATTGCAGGCGTGAGCGTGTAGCCTGGCGCCACCGCATTCACGCGCACGCCGCTCGGCCCCCATTCCGCGGCCATCACTTCGGTCATCATCTTCAGCCCGGCCTTGCCCACGGCATAGCCGATCTGTGCGGAAGGACGGTACGTCGTCAGCGAACAGAGATTGACGATTGCGCCTTCTCCCTGGCGGCACATCTCGCGGGCAAATGCACGCGAAACGAGCAGCGTGCCGCGCACATTGATGTCGTAGAGACGGTCGATTTCCGCAACGTCCACTTCGAGCAGGCGCACTGCGTTCTGCAGAATGCCACCCGAATTCACGAGCGCATCCGGTACGCCAAAACGCTCGATGACCTCGGCGGCGAAGCGGCGCACGTCGTCTTCCTTTGAGACATCGACCCGCAGGAATTCGGCGGCCGCCCCGGATTGCTGCATGTCCCGCGCGACGCTCTTGCCGCGCTCTTCGTTCACATCCGCCACGACTACGCGATAGCCCGCGCTACCAAATCGCCGCGCGGCTGCTTCGCCGATACCGCTCGCGCCGCCCGTCACCACAGCCAGCTTGTGTTCCTGATCCATAAGACGTCCCCATTGCGTTGAGCAAGCCCGCGCCGGTACGGCGCAAGTGCGTGCTGCCGAACTTCCTTCCGACGAAAGACCACCCGAAAGGCAATCTTTTTAGTCGACCAAATGTCGACAAATGCTTGCACCGAGCAAAAAAACTGTCAAGAAAACTTCGATTTTTGACATGCCTTTTCGCGCCAGGGTTTTCCTTGGTGATGCGTAGATAGCATTGAAAATAAAGGAAAAAACGCATTGATCAGCGCATTGAGAATTTTTTCTCGTTGACTTTGTCGGCATTTGGTCGACAATTGATGTGCGGCGAATGCACCTGAGAAATCGACAGCGCAGCACGCTGGCGAGGACTTGATCAACCCTCAGCCATGAGCGAACTCAGGCACGCAGCGCCCTCTCGTTAGCGGTATTTGCATCGCGCAAACTCTGAACGGATGAAACTATGGCAAGCGCACGCATCGGCGTTGACATCGGCGGGACATTTACCGATCTGGTACTCCTCGACGACAACGGACAGGTGACCTTTACTAAGGTATCCTCAACTCCGGCTGCTCCGGAAGAAGCGGTCCTCACCGGGATCGACCGGATTCTCGGGCAGGCGGGACTCAAGACCTCGGATGTCACCGAGGTGCTGCACGGCACGACCGTCGGCTCGAACACCATGCTTCAGAAGGTCGGCGCAAAGTGCGGTCTGATCACGACCAAAGGCTTTCGCGACGTGCTCGAAATTGGCCGCGTGCGTACGCCGTCGATGTTCGATCTCACCTGGGACAAGCCGGTCCCGCTCGCGGAACGGCGCTATCGCCTGGAAGTGAACGAGCGCGTCAATGCCGCGGGCGAAGTCCTGGTGCCGACGTCCATCGATGAAGTCCTCCGTGCGGGCGAGTTTTTCCGCGCTGAAGGCGTTGAGTCCGTCGCGATCTGTTTTCTGAATTCATACAAGAATGCGGAGAACGAAAGGATTGCGCTCGAAGCCTTCCAGAAGGCCTTCCCGGAAATCAGCGTCACGGCTTCGATTTCCGTTCTGCCGGAAATGCGCGAGTACGAGCGCACGTCGACCACCGTAGTCAACGCCTATGTATTGCCAGCGTTGCGCACTTATCTGCAGCGTCTCGAATCGGGCCTCAAGCGGATCGGCGTCAATGCGCCGCTGCTTGTGAGCAATTCGAATGGTGGTCTGTCGAGCGCTCGCATTGCACAGGACACGCCGGTCTTCTTTATCTCTTCGGGCCGCTCGGCAGGCGTCGTGGGCGCAGGCCGGCTGGGTGACGCGCAGGGCAGCAAGGAAATGGTTGTGTTCGATATGGGCGGCACGACGGCTTCGGCTTCGCTCATTCACGAAGGGCAATTGGCCCGCACCAACGAATACGAATTCCGCGCGGGTATTTCCACGCCAAGCCGCTTTATCAAGGCGGGTGGCTACATGATGCGTGTGCCGACGATCGACGTGGCTGAAGTAGGCAGCGGCGCAGGCTCGATTGCCTGGATCGACGGAGGCGGACTGCTGAGCGTCGGTCCGGTATCCGCGGGCGCATTTCCTGGCCCGGTCTGCTACGGCATCGGCGGCGAGCGACCGACGGTGACGGACGCGAATGCCGTACTCGGCTTCCTGCCGCCGAGTCTCGCAGGCGGGACGATGGAACTGAAGCTGGACGCTGCGCGCAACGCGATCGATACGCTGCTCGCCAGGCCGCTTGGCATCGGCGTAGAAGAGGCAGCGGTTGGGATCCGTGAAGTGGTCAACGTCAATATGGCGCGCACCATCAAGGCGGTGACGGTCGAACGCGGCGTCGATCCGCGCGATTTCACGCTGGTTGCGTTCGGCGGATCGGGTCCCGTGCACGCTTGCGATCTTGCTCGCGCGCTCGACATGAAGCAGGTGATTTTCCCGGCAGCGCCCGGCGTGTTCACTGCGATGGGCATGCTCGCCGGTGCGGTTGAACGCTATTTCGTGCGTCCTTCGCTGAATCTGCTCGATAGCCTCGATATCAACGAACTCGCGAATACGGTCGAACAAATGCGTGAGGACGCAAGGAAGGCATTGGCCGAAGAGGGCTATCCCGCCAACCGCATCGAATTCGTCTTCGACCTCGATATGCGATTCCGTGGGCAGGACTACGAAATTCCTGTGCGTGTGCCGGAAACGATCGACGGGTCGACTCGCGAAGCGCTGCGCGAAGGGTTTATCGCGGCCTACACGGCGATGTACGGCTACGCCTCGAAGGACGCCATCGAATGCGCGAATCTGCGTTTGCTCGCGCGTGGCATCGCCTCGAAGACGCTGGACTTCCGTGATATTCGCAGTGCGCAAGCGGCGAAGGGCGAGCAAAAGCGCAGTACGCGCCGCGTGTATTTCAATCGCGAGTCGGGCTGGGTTGATACGCCGGTCATCTCGCGTTCGCTGCTCGACAACGAGATCGTCGGCCCCGTCATTCTCGAAAGCACCGATACGACCATCGTGGTGCCGCCGGGCTGGCGCGTAAGCGCGGATCGGGTTGGCTGCGTCATCGCGACGCTCGCCTGACTTCATTGGAGCTAACATGACACAACGTAAAGTCGACCCCATCACGTTTGCGGTCGTAAAAAATGCGCTCGACACCATCGTCGACGACATGGCATTTGCCGTCATGCGCACCGCTCGCTCGCCGATTATTCGCGACGTGCTGGACTATTCAGTGACGATGTGCGACGCGGGCGGCCGCATTCTCGCGCAGGCAAAGACGGTCGCACTGCATCTGGGCGCCGTGCCCGACGCCGTGGACGTGGTGATTCGCAAATTCGCCGCAACATGCAAGCCCGGCGACGTGATCGTGCTGAACGATCCGTATGAAGGCGGCATGCATCTGCCCGATATCTTCATGTTCAAGCCGATTTTCTTCGAGAACCGGCTGCAGGGTTTCTCGGTGGTGATTGCTCACCACTGCGATGTGGGCGGACGCGTGCCTGGTTCCAATGCCGCCGATTCGACCGAGATCTTCCAGGAAGGCCTGCGCATTCCGCCGATGAAGCTCTACAGCGAAGGTCAGCAAAACGAAACGCTGGTCGACATCATCAAGAAGAACGTGCGTTTGCCGGATCTGGTGCTGGGCGATCTGGATGCGCAACTGGCGACCTGCAATATCGGCGAACGTGAACTGCTGCGCATGATCGGCCGCTATGGTGAAGACAATCTGCGTCTTTACTTCGACGAACTGCTCGACTACGGCGAACGCCTCACACGCAAGGCCATCGAAGCATGGCCGGACGGCACCTACGAATTCACCGACTATATCGACAACGACGGCTTTACGAGCGACGCGATTCCGATCAAATGCGCGATTACGGTGGCGGGATCGAGTTTGTCAGTCGATTTTGCGGGCTCGTCGCCGCAGGTTAAAGGCGCGATCAATTCGACGCTTTCATTCGTCAAATCGGCCACATATCTGAGCATCCGCTGCGTGCTCGACGCCGATGTGCCGAACAACGCGGGCGTCTATCGCTGCATCGACATCGCCGCGCCTGAAGGTTCGATCCTGAACCCCAGAATGCCGGCGCCGGTGGCGGCCCGTGCGCTGACCGGCTACCGCGTGGTCGATACCGTTTTCGGCGCGCTGGCGAAGATCGCGCCGAAGAAGGTGATGGCGGCGGGCGAGGGCGGCAACACCGTGATCGCGCTGAGCGGTTACGACGCCGATGCGAGCGAGCCCTTCATTCTGGTCGACATGATCAATGGCGCATGGGGTGGCCGCTCGAACAAGGACGGCGTGGAAGGCGTGACGAATCCGTCGCAGAACATGTCGAATCTGCCGATCGAGACGCTCGAAGCGCGCTATCCGATCCTGATGGAAGAGTATGGCTTCCGTAACGATTCTGGCGGTGCTGGCCGTTATCGCGGCGGTCTGGGTCTCGTGCGTCAATATCGCGTGCTGGCGAAGCAGGTAGTGGCGCAGATTCGCTCTGACCGCGCCGATCACGCGCCGTACGGCCTCTTTGGCGGCGCGGCCGGTGCGCCCTCGCGCAACATCCTGAATCCGGCCACCACGGCTGAGGCCGCGCCCAGCAAGTTCACGATGGAACTGGCAGAAGGCGTGGTGATCCGTCACGAGCAGGCGGGCGGTGGCGGCTACGGCAACCCGCTCGAACGCGACGTCGATCTGATCGAACGCGATCTGCGTGACGGCAAAGTGAGTGCGGCGTTTGCCGAACAACACCACGGCATCGTGATCAATGCGGTGGGTTTAATCGACCGCGATGCAACGCTGCAGAAGCGCCAGCGCGCCGCAGCCTGAACCTCTGAACAGCGACATCTTTGACCGTAGTGCCATCGGCGTCACACCACACCGGCGCTGATGGCAGGTCGACAAAGGTCATTGAAATGGAGCAAATCGAAGCACGTCTGGCCGAATTGGGCTACACGCTGCCAGCAAGCCCGGTTCCCAAGGCGAATTACGTTCCAGCGCGACTGGTCGGCAATCTGCTTTTCATTGCCGGTCAGATTCCGACCGCAGACGGCGAAGACAGATTCGTCGGCAAGGTGGGGCGCGATCTTCCGCTCGAAGACGGTCAGGCGGCGGCCAGGCTCTGTGCGCTGAACATGCTCTCGCAGGTTCGCACCGCACTGGGAGGAAGTTTCGATCGTCTCGCGGGATGCGTGAAGCTCAGCGGTTTCGTGAATTGCGATCCGGACTTCGGACAGCAACCTCAGGTGATAAACGGGGCCTCGGATCTGATCGTGCAGGTGCTGGGCGAAAGCGGCAAGCATGCCCGCTTCGCCGTTGGTGCGAATTCACTGCCCAGAAATGTGGCGGTGGAAATCGACGGGATCTTCGAAATTCGTTCGTAATTTCATGTCGATTGTTTCAAGTACGCCTTTGTAGATTTTTAGTATTCCGATGTAAAGAAGCTCGGATCATGGAAATTGCATCGACGTATGAAATGGTTTTTATAGGTACTGAACCGGCGTTCCACAAAAAAATAGATTGCGACGTTGAACAGAAAGCGTCGGACTTATCCCTTACCCTGCGAGGTTTGAAATGATCCGGATGTCCAGCCTTATTCGCCGCACGTTGATGTGCGCCACCGCATTCTCGGCGTTGATGTCGAGTGTTCCGTCCCATGCCCAGGATACGTCGACGTGGCAAAGCGTTCGGCAGGCCGGCGTGCTCCGCTGCGGTATCGCACTGTCGCCGCCCTACACCATGCGCGATGTCAAGACCGGTGAGTACGGCGGCATTTTCCCGGCGCTCTGCAAGGACTTTGGCGAGAAAGTCCTGCACGTCAAGGTTCAGTTCGTCGATACGTCTTGGGACAACATCGTCGCGGGGCTGCAGTCGGACAAGTGGGACATTTCATTGTCGCTCAACGACACGCCGGAACGTGAAAAGGCCATTGCTTTCTCGCGCCCGGTGGTCGATTACAACGTGACGCTTGCCTATAACAAGAACAATCCGAAGCTGCCTAAGGCCATTCATTCGATCGCCGATATCGACAAGCCTGGCGTGATCATCACCGTCATGTCCGGCACGGCGCAGGACAAGGCGATCTCCGGCCAGATCAAGCAGGCGCAGATCATGCGTTTGCCAGGCTTCGACGAAACGCGCCTGGCGTTGATGTCCAGGCGCGCAGACATGCTCGCCGACGACAACATGACGAACCATCTGCTGGATTCGGCGCACCCGGACTGGGCCACGACGTTCAACCCCACGCCGCCGCTGGCGCAACAAGGAATCTGCTTTGGTATCCGAAAGGAAACGTCCGCTGCCGACATTGCCGTGCTCAACAAGTTTATCGAGGACGAGCAGAAATCCGGTGGAGTGAACGCCATTGTTCAACGTTCGGTGAAGGAAACGATCGCTTCGACGAAGTAAGCGTAAATCGGGCAGGCGGCGTGACGGGACGTTCGCGCCGCTCTGCCTGACGAATGACGGTTCCGGCGTTGGCCCTCAGGCTCGGATCAAACCGAAGCGCCCCGCGAGGCGTTCTACGGAGAAAGTTCCCATGTTGCAATCCACTATGAAGATCGTACCCACTTCCATTACAGCGGATGATCCCGTCGAATCGGCAAGCGCAGGTGATTTCGTCCAGCTCCGTTCGGTCTATAAATCGTACGGCGAAAACCTGGTTGTCATGGACCACATGAACCTCGACATGCGCGCAGACGACCGGCTCGTCGTGATCGGACCGAGCGGAAGCGGCAAGAGTTCGCTGCTGCGGGTGATGATGGGCCTGGAGGGCATTCAGAGCGGGTCGATTGGCTTTCAGGGCAAGCCCTATATTCATGGTGCGGATTCAGGACGTGGCAAGCGCATCGACGGTAAGTTACAGCGCCAGATTGGCATGGTGTTTCAGCATTACACGCTGTTTCCGCACCTATCGGTGCTGAGCAATCTGATTCTCGCGCCTGTGAAGGTGGGCGGCGTGTCAAAGGCGCAGGCGACGGAGCGCGCACGCATGTATCTCGCGCGACTGGGACTGGAAAGCAAGCTGAACGCTTATCCCAGCCAGCTATCTGGCGGCCAGAAGCAGCGCGTGGCTATCGCCCGTGCGCTGATGCTCGAACCCAAACTGATGCTGTTCGATGAAGTGACCTCCGCGCTCGACCCGGAAATGGTGGTGGAAGTGCAGAACGTCATGCTCAAACTGGCCGAGCAAAAAATGGCGATGATCATCGTCACGCACGACATGCATTTCGCGCGCGACATTGCTACGCGTGTGGTGTTCTGCGCCAGTGGCAAGGTCGTGGAGCAGGGTGCGCCGCGCGATATGTTCAAGTGTCCGAAGGAAGCGCGCACGCGTGAGTTCCTCGAAAAAGTGCTTCACCTTGATTGAGGAAACGGTCATGCACTATCACTTCGATTTCAGCTTTCTCACGGATAGCGTGCCGCCGTTGCTGCAGGGTTTGAAGGTGACTGTCGAACTGGCGATTGCCGCTAACCTGATGGGGCTGACGCTGGGCTTCGTGCTTTGCCTGCTGGTAATGAGCCGCTGGGCGGTCGTGCGCGTGCCGGCGCAGCTATTTATCGAGTTTTTTCGTTGTACGCCGGCGCTGTTGCAGATCGTCTGGTTTTTCTACTGCATTCCGATGATGGTGGACGTGTTTCTCGATCCGGTGTGGATGGGCGTGCTCGCGCTGGGGCTCAACCTGACCGCGTTCAACGCCGAGGCCTATCGCGCGGGCGTGCAGGCAGTACCGAAAGAGCATATCGACGCGTGTGTGGCGCTGGGTCTCAAGCCTTGGCAGCGCACGGTTTTCGTGATTCTGCCGCAGGCGTTGCGCAATTCTCTTCCTGTGCTGATGACCAATGGCATCGGCACGCTGCAACAGAGTGCGCTGGTGGCGATTGTCGCTGTGGCCGACCTGATGTACGTCGCCAAGACGATTGCGACCCAGGCGTATCGCCCCATCGAAACGTACTCGGTCGTGGCGCTTGTCTATTTCCTGCTGTCTTTGCCGATCGCGCGATTGGTGCACGTTATCGAACGCCGCCAGGATCTGGCCCATCAGCGCTAAGGAGGCGACATGAACATCGATTTTTCCGTCGTGCTGCCGTACTGGCTGCTGCTTCTCAAAGGTCTCGCGATGACCCTTGGCCTCACCGGACTCTGCGCGTTGATTGGCAGCTTGCTGGGCTTCGTGGTCAGCCTGCTTAGAAGTTCGACCGTCGCGTGGATCCGGTTGCCCATGACGCTGTACGTCGAGTTTTTCCGGGGTACACCGTTGCTGATCCAGCTCTTCTGGGTGTTCTTCTGCTTTCCGGTGGTGTTTCAGTTGCCAATTCCACCGTATCTATCTGTGGTCATTGCGTTGACGCTTTTTATGGGCGCCATCACCAGCGAAACATTCCGCGCTGCGCTGAAGTCGATTTCATCGGAACAGCATGACGCCTGTATTGCGCTGAGTCTGTCGCCGCAAGCGAAAGTACTTTATGTGATTTTCCCGCAAGCCTTGCTGCGTGCGATTCCACCGCTGCTTTCGAACGTCGTGAGCCTGTTCAAGGAAAGTGCGCTGATCTCTTCGGTAGGCGTGGCGGATCTCATGTTCGTCGGCGAAAGTATCTCTAACAGCACGGCAAGGCCGCTGGAATTTCTGACGACGGTGGGCCTGATTTATTTTCTCGTGGCATTCCCGCTCACGCGTCTGGTTGGCCTCGTTGAGCGGCGCTTCCTGCGACGCTTTGCATACTAGAGTGAACCCGCAAAATGGTGATGAAAAATACTATGAAAAAGCATACGTTCAAGTGCATTGAGGGACATACGGAAGGCATGCCGGTGCGCATGGTGATCGAGGGGGCGCCGCAGTTGCAGGGAGCGACGATGAATGACCGTCGCCATTATTTCATTGAACACTACGACTGGATTCGCCGTGCGCTAATGCTGGAGCCGCGCGGGCACGCTCACATGTCGGGTACGGTGTTCTATCCGCCGATCAGCGGAAATGCGGATTTCAGCCTGCTTTTCATCGAGACGTCCGGTTGTTTGCCAATGTGCGGTCATGCCACCGTCGGCTCGATCTCCTTTGCGCTTGAATCCGGCCTGGTCACGCCGAAACAGGCTGGGCTCGTCGTTGTCGACGTGCCGGCGGGACAGGTCAGCGCGCGCTACGAAATGGAGGGGGATAAAGTTAAATGGGTCCGCTTTACGAACGTGCCTAGTTTCCTCCTGCATCGCGATCTGGAAATCGAGGTGTCAGCACTGGGCAAACTGAAGGTCGATATTGCCTACGGCGGTAACTTCTATCCTATCGTTGAAGTGCAGGAAAACTGGCCGGGGTGTGAACACTTCACGCCCGATGAACTGCTGGCGATGGGGCGCGAAGTGCAGAAGCGCGTCAACGAGGCGCTCGACGTGGTTCACCCGGACAATCCGAAGATTGGCGGTGTCAAACACTGCATGTGGACGGGGCGGCCGATGGCAACCGATGCCGACGGTCGTGCAGTCGTCATTACCGGCGATATTCTGATCGATCGTTCGCCGTGTGGAACCGGCACTTCCGCGCGAGTCGCGCAGCGCTATGCGCGTGGGCTGCTTTCGCAAGGTCAGGCATTTCGCCACGAAAGCTTGATTTGCAGCCGCTTTATCGGCCGCGTGGAAGGCACGACGACACTCGAAAGCGGTTTGGATGCCGTTTTCCCAAGTATCGAAGGGAGCGCCTACATTACCGGGCGCGGCGAGCATTATGTGGACGAAGCGCATCCCTATGCGCATGGCTTTACCCTGGAGGACTTCACGAAATGAACGCGATTCCTCAAGCGCACTTTCCGCCGGCCGTCAGCCCCGTGCCGAAGGAGCAGGTGGTGGTGATCGGCGGCGGCATCGTCGGCACCTGCTGCGCGCTGTATCTGCAACGCAGCGGCTACGCGGTGACGCTGGTTGACCCAGCCCAGGCGGGCGACAGCACGGCGAAGTGGAGTTGCGGCCAGATTTCGGTGGGCGAGATCATTCCGCTGTCCAAACCCGGCATTCTGATGAAGGTGCCGGGGTGGCTGCTGGACCAGACTGGACCGCTCGCGCTGCGTCCCAGCGCGATGCCTGGCATCATCCCCTGGTTTCTGCGTTTTCTCTCATGTGCGCGGCACTCGCGGATCAATACGATAGCCGGAGAAATGGCCTCGTTGACGCAGCATGTATTTGCCGACTATGCGCCGCTGCTGGAAGCGTGCGATGACAAGGCACTGCTGGTGCAGCGGCCGATCCTTCAGGTTTTCGACAGCGCTGCCGGTGTCGAGCACGAGCGCGGACATAATGAAACGCGCGCCGCGCTGGGTTTTTCATCGCAGGTATTGAATGGGTCGGAAATTGCGGATCTCGAACCGGCGCTTGCCGGCCGCTTTTCGCACGGACTGCTGTTGTCGCAATGGCGATTCGTGAGCGATACCGAAGGCTTTATTCGTGCGCTGACCGATAGCTTCATCGCGCAAGGCGGACGCCGTGTGCAGATCGGCGCTGATCGTATCGACGAATCGAACGGACGGGCCACCGGCGTCACGCTGGCGAATGGCGAAAGACTGCCCGCGGCGCATGTCGTGGTGGCTGCCGGTGTGGGATCGCGGCGATTCTTCGGACAATTGGGCGTGAGTTTGCCGCTTGAGGGTGTAGCGGGTTATCAGACCCTGCTTGCCGATCCCGGTGTTGAATTCAATCACTCGGTCATTTATGCCGATGGCGGTTTCTGCTTCACACCGATGACGCGCGGCCTGCAAATTGGCGGCACGATTGAATTTGCAGCGCGTGGCGCAGCGCCGAATTTCAAACGCGCGCAGATCATCGTCGACAAGGCCAAAAAGATTCTGCCGCAACTACGCACGGAAAAGCACGAATACGGCGTGGGATATCGCCCCCTGCTGCCCGATACGAAGCCGGTCATCGATCGCTCGAAACGACTCACCAACGTCACGATGGCGATTGGTCATGGGCAGCTTGGACTGACGTTGGGCGCAACTACCGGGCGACTCGTTGCGGATCTCGTATCGGGGAAGGTCCCGAAAACGGATTTGAGTCCATTCAGCGCGTACCGCTTCTGATTATCTCGCGGCACATTCATTCTTTGAGGACGTTTCAATCATGCGTTGGAAAAAGACCCTGCAACTCGTAGGCGTGCACTGCGAAGGCGAGATCGGCAAAGTCATTACCGGCGGTGTTGTCAGCATTCCCGGCGAGACGATGCTCGACAAGATGAATTACATCAACGAGGTCGACGACAGTTTGCGGCGTCTGGTGGTGCTGGAACCGCGCGGCTGTCTGCAGATGTCGGTGAATCTGCTGCTGCCGCCCACGCGGCCCGAAGCGCATGCGGGTTTCATCGTGCTGCAGTCAGATAAGGCGCATCCGATGTCGGGCAGCAATTCGATCTGTGTGGTCACGGCGCTGCTCGAACTGGGCATGGTGCCGATGGAAGAGCCCGTAACGACCGTGGTGCTCGATACGCCTGCCGGCCTGGTGACCGCGAAGGCGACGTGTCAGGACGGACGCTGCAAGTCGGTGTCGCTTGATATGGTGCCCGCGTTCGTCGAGCAACTCGACGTGGAGGTTGACGCGCAGGAGTTCGGCAAGATCAAGATCGATCTCGCGTTTGGCGGCGTCTATTACGCGCTCGTGGACGTGGAGCAACTGGGCATCGCAATCGCGCCCGAAAACGCGCGCAAGCTGGCCGACCTTGGCGTTCGTCTGCGTGCACTGATCGATAGCCAGGTGAAGGTGCAGCATCCGCTCTATGCGTCGATCAACCGGATCGCCTACGTGATGTTCCGCAATCGCGTCGATGGTACGACGTATCAGACGTGCACGACGCTTCCGCCTGGCCGGATCGATCGCTCGCCGTGCGGCACCGGAAGCTCCGCCAACCTCGCCACGCTCGCGGCGCGCGGGATCGTGGAGAAGGGCTCGAAGCTGACATCGCGCTCGACCATCGGCAGCGAATTCCGCGTGGAGCATCTGGGCGAGGCAGAGGTGGGCGGCCGCGCCGCAGTGCTGCCGCGGATCACCGGACGCGCGTGGATCTATAGCGTCGAACAGATGGGCGTGGATCCCGACGATCCGCTGGCAGCAGGCTTCATGTTGAGCGATACGTGGGGCGAGGGCTGATTCGGCGCGTAACGCTTTGCACAGTTGGCTGACCGCAAGCGGTGTTCTCTTGCGGTCGTCCCCTTAGAGAACAGAATTTGAGGAACATGATGATTACCGGAAAAACAGGCGTTTTCTTCATGGTAGCGGACCCGATTGACCAGGTTCGCACGCCGGAGATTTTTAATCAGGTATTCGAACAATTGAATATCGACGCAGTCATGGTGCCATTGCACGTGAAAGCGGATCATCTACCTGAGACTGTTCGATCGGTTTTCGAGTCGCCCACGACTCGCGGCATGGTGCTATCGATTCCGCACAAGACGGCCGCGGCGCAGCTGGTCGATCATCTGACGGCTGGTGCGCAGGTGGCCAATTCGGTGAACGCTATTCGCCGCAAGCCGGATGGCACGCTCGAAGGCGCGCAGTTCGACGGCATCGGTTTCGTCGAGTCGATGGATCGCTATTCGATGAACTATCGCGGCAAATCCGTTCTGTTGATTGGCGCGGGCGGGGCGGCGTCGGCCATCTGTACGGCCCTGGCCGAAGGCGGGATCTCGTCGCTGGCGATTTTCGATGTTGATTCGGCAAAGGCAGGCAAGCTCGCGCAAGCCATTTCGCAACGCTTTCCGATCCGCACGACGGTTCAAGAGAACAACGACCCAGCAGGATTCGACGTGGTGATCAACGCCTCGCCTGTGGGCCTCAAGGAGTCGGACCCGCTGCCGGTGCCCGCCGATCGCCTTGGCGTCGAAACGCAGGTGTGCGACATCCTGATGAAAAACCAGCCTACGCCGCTGCTTCGTGCCGCAATGGCGAAAGGCAACGCCGTGTTGCCGGGTTTCGACATGCTGATTCTTCAGTCCCCGCTGTTCCTGGAGTTCTTTGGCGTTAAGGAAGCCGCCGAACAATTGCGCAAGGACGATTCACCTGCACGTGACCTTTTGTTCCCTCACGAACTTCGCGGCATGGTCAAGTCCGCCGCATGATGTCGATGTAGCTGTTCCATAACAATTTATTTTAACGACAAAGGTTTGGATAACTAATGAAAAAAATGATATTGGCTGGATGCGTGGCAAGCTTTTCGTTGCCCGCACTGGCGCAAAGCTCGGTGACGCTTTATGGCTTGATCGATGAAGGATTCGACTATACGAACAATGTCAAAGGCGGCAAGGTCTATGAACTGCAAAGCGGCTATACGCAAGGCAGCCGCTGGGGTCTTAAAGGAAACGAAGACCTTGGCGGAGGTCTTGCCGCAATTTTCCAGATCGAAAGTGGCTTTGACGTGAATACGGGCAAACTCGGCCAGGGTGGGCTGGGATTTGGACGGCAGGCTTATGTTGGACTTGGTAGCGACAAATTCGGCGCGCTCACGCTCGGGCGGCAATACGATTCGGTGGTCGACTATCTGGCTCAGACCACCTCGAACGGCAGTTGGGGCGGTTACCTGTTTTCCCATCCGTACGATAACGACAATACGGACAATACCTTCCGTGTGAACAACACGGTCAAATACGCCAGCCCGAATATCGCCGGGCTGCAGTTCGGTGGCACGTATAGCTTCAGCAACGACACGAACTTCGCCAATAACCGGCAGTACAGCATCGGCGCACAATACACGATTGGCGGCTTGCTACTCGCAGCGGCGTATCTTCAGGCCAACAATCCGTCGGCGACGGCAAGCGGCGCAATCAACAACGGCGGCGACGAGAATTTCGTGGCGAAGCGCCTGCGTATCTTCGGTGCCGGAGCGACCTATGGATTCGGCAACGCCACCGTCGCCTTTGCGTATACGAATACGTTTGTCGCGCAGCCGGTTAGCTCAGGCTATGTCGGCGCGATCACGCCGGGCGGTGGTGCAACGCTATCGTCGTTGCGCTTCAATAACTTCGAAGTGAATGGAAAGTATCAGTTCACGCCCGCATTCTTCGTTGGCGCGGCTTACACGTTCACGCGCACCGATTTCAATGCGAGCAATGGCAAGTCGCATCCGCAGTTTCATAGTGTTGGCGTGATGGCCGACTACAATCTTTCGAAACGCACCGACGTGTACTTCCAGGGCGCGTATCAACATGCGGGCGGCGACAAGACCGGTTCCGTACTGGATGTTGCCTACGTTCCCGGTGCGGATGGTGTCTCGTCGACCTCGAATCAGGTTGTGGGACGCGTGGGCATCCGGCACAAGTTTTAAACAACTGACCCGGCGGAGTGCTATTCGCCGGGTTATGTTGTTCAAAGCATGCGTTTGAGCGCCGAGAAAAATAAAGCAGACTGCAGGCGTTCACTTTCCATTTGCGCAGCCACCGTGGCCGCGAGTTCGGCGCTGGCCGGGCGCAATGGTCGCCCAGTCGACATGGCGAGAACCTGCGATTCGCAGGCACGTTCGAGGTAGTACAGATCGTCGAACGCATAGTCGATACGCTCGCCGCACACGACCACGCCATGATTGCCCAGAAACGCAATGTCCTTGCTATTCATCGCGTTGGCAATGCGCTTCCCCTCGGCGGCATCCAGTGCCAGACCGTTATAGTCGCGATCCGATGCAACGCGTCCGTGAAATCGCATGGCGTTTTGCGAAAGGGTGGTGTCCAGACCGCAGTCTTCGATCAAGGTGAGCGCTGTTGCGTTCGGCATATGCGTATGCAGCACGCAGCGTTTCCCGGCGATCCGGTGAATGGCAGCATGAATGAACATGGCCGTGGGTTCGACATCGTGCTTGCCAGCCACCTTGTTACCATCGCCATCGACAATGACGATATCGTCGGGCTGTACTTCACGCCACATCAGTCCTCTGGGATTCAGCAGGAATAAGCCGTCATCGCCAGGAAGCATCACGCTGAAGTGATTGCAAACCCCTTCTTCGAGACCAAAGTGCGCTGCTGCGCGCAAAGCAAGAGCCAGGTCGTTTCGCAGGGCCGTGACCTGCCCGGAACGGTAGAGTTCACCCATGTCGATACTCGCCGCGTGGAGGTACGGAAAAGGGTGAAGGATCGCGTGCATATTCACAAGTATTACGGGCCTGGGTGTTGCAATCCAGCGACGTCGCGGAGGACGACGACAGAAAGCCCCTTTTTGACGAGGGGCATTTCAGATTGAATGTCTGTGAAGCGGCGTTTAGAAGCCAGCCGGCGTGTTCCAGAGATTCAGCGACTGGCCAATGCCTTTATCGAGCGCATTCTTGTAGAGATCGAAGCCCCAGCTGATATCGAACACCGCCATGCCGCAAGCGATAAAGAGAATTCGGTCGGCGGCGTTCTGGCGGCCCTTCTTGTTGCCGTTGACGACATCGCCAAGCCCAGTCGAATCCTTGAGTGAAGGCAGTTTGCCTGCGTCGATCAAACGATAAAGCGGACCGCCGATCACGCCGCTGTAATAGCCTTCCTTGTTGCCCGATGCGATGGCGTCTTCGACATAAGCTTCCTGCAATGCGGTATGGTCATACACGACCTTGCAATTCGTGAGAAACGATTCGTCGGTGTTGAAAGGACCCGAAGCGAGAATCGTCGCGCCAGGTTTGATCCATTCGTCCTTGAAAAACAGGGGTTTCAGGCGCGAGGCGGCTACCGTGATGACATCCGCATCGCGGAAGCCTTGCTCGGCCTCGTCCACGCCGACCGCGCGAATCCGGTATTTATCTTCGACCCAATTCGCGAATTCATTGGCCTTGTCGAGGAACACGTCAAAACAAACGACATGTTCGACAGAATCCAGTTGCGTCATGATCGCCGTGAAGCAGGCCTTGTTGATCGGCCCGCAGCCGATCACTGCCACGCTCTTCGCTTCGCGGTTGGCAAGATACTTTGCCGCCACGCCCGGCACTGCACCGGTGCGAGCCGCGCTCAACAGATTCGCCGACATCAGCGCGAGCGGTGCGCCTGTGTCCTTGTCGTTGAGCATCATCGTCAGGATCGAGCGGGGCAGTTCCTTTTGCGCATTCGCGTGATTCGAGCCATACCACTTATTGCCGCACACGTCGAAGCGACCACCCAGATAGCCCGGCATCGCCGCGAAACGGCGATCGGGCCCGGCCACCGGCATATTCGGGAATTTCGTTTCCTTCGGGAAAACGATGTTCATGCCGTGGTTGTTATGGTTCGCACCACCCATCAGATAATCGCCCTTGCCGAGCAGGCTGAAGGTTTCCTCGCAGACACCCACGCAGCGCGCGGCGTCCAGTACGCCCGCTTCGATCATGTCGGGTTCGGAGAGATACAGAAAATCGATTTTCGGATACATGATGCCTGCCTTGTTAAAGAGGGCTGAATGTGTTTGAAGCCGTATTGGCGGAAACTGGATCAGAACCGCAGGAGCGACGAGATATCGAACAATCGGCAGCCAGGACTGCGCGCGTTGGCGCGCATCAGGAAGTTGAGCTTTTCGATGCGTTCGCCCGAACGCGGCGCGCCGTTTTTCTGGAAGGGCACTTCAAGGCCAACGGAGAAGTCCATCACCACGTCATCAACCACGCCACCCGATCGCCCCGATGGAACGGCGAGCATGCGATGCTTTTCGGCGAAGCGATACGCGTCGAGCGCTTCGGTGATCGTGCCGACCTGATTGGGTTTGAGAACGAAACCGTCGACTGCGCGCGTTTCATGGGCGCGTTGCAGCAGCGGCAAACTCGTTACGGTCAGGTCGTCGCCCACGACTATCGTGCGCGGCAGAGCCTTGACGGCGGCGCTATAGCCTTCCCAGTCGTTTTCGTCGAGCAGGTCTTCGATAAAGACCAGGTCGAATCGCTCGCTCAAACGCTTCGCGTAGGCAATCAGTTCTTCCGTTGAAACCCGACGACCTTTGAGCAGATACGTGCCGGTTGCCTTGTCGTACATTTCGCTCGACGCACAATCGAGAGCAAATGCAATGCGTCCCGTATAACCGCAATCGTCGATCGCCTTTTGCATCAATTCCAGCAGGACTTCCGGATCATCGGACGGCGCGGCATAGCCGTATGAACTGGCTACTTGCGGCTTGTGACCGAGATAGTCGGTGAGCACATCGCCCAGACGCTGAAACACCGCAACCGCCATTTCGATGGCGAAATCGATGCTGTCGGTAGCGTACGGAACGATCAGGAATTCGTTGAACGCCTGTGTGAACTTCTCGTAGCGGCCGCCGTTGATGACGTTGAAGCAGGGCACCGGCACGGTTCGCACATCGCGTCCGGCGATGTGTTTGTAGAGCGGAATGGCGCGTGCCGCTGCCGCCGCGCGAAACGCGGCAATTGAAACCGAGTAGATGGTGTTGCCGCCCAGGCGCGCCTTATTGGGCGTGCCGTCGAGTGCGATCATGCGTTCGTCGATGGCACGCTGGTCGAACACGTTCATGCCTACGAGTGCCGGACCAATCACATCGCGCGCGATATCGACGGCCTTGTGTACGCTCAGACCGTTATAGGTCGACTTGTCACCATCGCGCAGCACGAACGATTCGTGCATGCCGACGGAAGTGCCGGTCGGTGCTGCACCCAGACCGACCGCACCGGATTCGGTGACGATTTCAACTTCAACCGCGGGGCGGCATTTGCAATCGATGATCTGCTGCGCCCGGATAGAGACGATTTTGTCCTGCACGTTATTTGCCCCCGTCGATAGCCGGAACATAAAGAATGTTCAGGTCGCAAAGATTGGTGCCGGTATTGCCGGTGAAGATTGCCGAATCGATGGCGTCGAGCGCCTCGAAAGAACTGTGCTCGCGCAGTGTCTGAAAGAGGCTGATGCCTTGTTTCGCGGCTGCCTCAAAGCTGGTGGAATCGGTGATGCCGCCCGCGACTTTGGCCGTGCCGTCGGTTCCTTCGCTGTCGATAGAGAGCAGGCACGCGCCTTGGGTTTTCGCTGCGGTGATCGCAAAGCTCACGGCCATTTCCTGACCTGGACCGCCGTGGCCTTTAATCACGCTGTTATCGGCGATATGCGTGGTGACTTCGCCGGAACTCAGCAGCACGCACGGCGGCTTCAGCGGATTGCCGTAGGTCTGGATCTCGCGCGCGATTGAGGCGAAGAATGTGCCCGCATCGCGGCTTTCTCCTTCCAGAAACGATGAAACAATCATCGCCGGCAGTCCCATTTCCTCGCATACGGTTTTCGCGTAGATGCACGAATCGGGCAGCGTATTGAGCAGAAAATAGGTGTTATCGGGAAAGGCTTTGGGCGTTTCGCCTTCGGGACCCGCATGCATCAGATAATCCACCACATTGGCCGGTAGACGCTCGGCAACGTTGCGGTTGACGATGGTTGCGCGCGCATCGTCCAGCGTGGTCATATCCGGGCCAATCGGCGTGCTTTTGTACGCGGCATAGGGCACGGCGATATCGCCGGTCGCGGGCGAGCCCACCGCATCGCTGATGCCAAAGCCGATCAATTCGGCGCCCACGGCCTGGATGCGCCTGGCCAGCATGCCGCCGTTGAGGGCGGAAATATGGCGACGCACTGCATTGATTTCGTAAATGCCCGCACCGGATTTCAGCAAAATATCGGTGGTATCGATTTCGTCCTGAAGCGAAATCCCGTCAATCGGGCACGACATCAGCGCCGAACTGCCGCCGCTGATGACTGCGATAAACAGATCGTCGGGACCCGCAGCATCGACAAGCTTGATAATTTCTTTCGAGGCGCGATGACCTTCTTCGTTAGGGAGCGGATGGCCGCCCACGAAGATCTCGGTTTTATTGAAGCGGTCGGTCTCCTCGTGAATCTTCACGATGGCGATGCCGCGCGTCAGCCGGTCGCCCAGTACATGATCGACCGCCATCGCCATATGGTTGCAGGCCTTACCTGCACCGATCAGATACACATGGCGCTTCTTCGCGAGATCCCACGAACGCGTGCCGATATGCAGCACGCTTCCTTCGAGCCGCATGATGCTGCGAATGCGCTGGTTGCTGTCGAGACGTGCGAGGGTTCGGTCGGCGATTTCGAGCACGATACGGCGTGAAGCTACGTCGCCCTGCGAAAGAAGCGCATCGGAATTGCGGATTTTCTGCATACCTGGGTACTCGATTCGATCTTGAGGAAAACGAATTCAGCGCGTGCGTGTTTTGAGTCTGTTTCGCGCCACCTCTGTTCGCGACGGAATAACGACGCTGAACTGGAATCGAATTTAAGTTTTTGACCTGTACAGAACCATGTACACTTCCTGGAGGTGTTTATTTACTGTGCAGGCCGTCACGCCTCTACAGTTATCCAGACCGACTGCTTTCAACGCCATGAATCCCGTCCTGACCCTGAACGCCAACGCTGAAGAACCGCTGACCCAGCAGATCGTCGGCGGCATCATCGATGCAGTGAAGGACAAGCGCTGGAGGCCCGGCATGCGGGTGCCAAGCATCCGCGTGTTCGCACAGGTGCATGACGTGTCCACCTTTACAGTCGTCGAGGCCTATGACCGGCTCGTCGCTCAGGGTGTGCTGGTTGCGAAAAGAGGTTCTGGCTTTTATGTGTCGGAGAAGAGCTGGAGCGCGCCGCGTATTGCGGTCGAAAAACTCGATGAGCAGCTCACGAACGGCTGGTCCGTGCGCAACTTCGCCGGGTCCGACGAAGGCACGATTCACGCAGGCGCCGGGTGGTTGCCCGATGCCTGGTTCGACAGCGACGGCCTTGCGCGTGCGTTGCGGCAGGCGGCGCTGCAGTCGGAGAATCTGCTTGGCTACGGACACGCGAAAGGGTACGAGCCGCTGCGCGCGCAAATCGTGCGTCAATTAGCCGAGCAGGAAACCGCGACCGATGTTGCGGGCGTGATGACGACGCTCGGTGCGAATCAGGCGCTCGATCTGATCATTCGTCAGTGCACCCAGCCGGGTGACACGGTCTTCGTAGACGAGCCGTGCTATAGCGACCTGCTGGTTGCTTTGAGGCTTCGCGAAGTCAAGTGCATTGGCATTCCCATGACGCCGGCAGGACCGGACATCACCTCGATCGAGACGCTATTCGAAACGCACCGTCCGCGGCTTTACTTCACCAACAGCCGGTTGCACAACCCAACCGGTGCGAGTTATAGCTCTGCCGCCGCTTTCCAGATCCTGAACGCTGCTGGCCGTTTCGATTGCCTGATCGTCGAGGACGATGTTTCTGCCGGATTGGTGCAATCACCGATGGTCACGCTTGCATCCATGGATCAGCTCAAACGCGTGATTTATGTCGGCAGCTTTTCGAAGACGATTGGCGCGGGTTTGCGCGTTGGTTTTGTTGCGGCCGACAAGGGCATTATCGAAGGGTTGTTGTATCAGAAGCTGGTTTCGGGCATGTCCACACCCACAGTCACAGAACGGCTCGTGAATTCCATCTTGTCCGAAGGACACCTACGCAAGCAGATGGAGCAGTTGCGCGATCGTCTCGCTATGGCGCAGGAGCGCGTGTGCCGTCGGCTTGAGTCCATTGGTTACGAGATTTTCTGCGAGCCGCGCGCGGGCATGTTCGTGTGGGCGAGACCTGCAGGATGGCACGGGGATTCGGCGGAACTGGCGGCCCATGCGTTGCGGGAGCGCATCATGCTTGCGCCGGGCAAGCTCTTTTACGGCGGCAACGTCACGACGTCGTGGATGCGATTCAACGTGGCGCATTCCCATTTCGACCAGCTCTACGCGTTTTTGGCGCAAGCACCTGGGCAATAGTCCGAAATGCGCCAGACATACGGAATCCCGTAATCGGCAGTGAGGAGTTCAACGGAGGGCGAATGCTTCGTCGAAGCGTGTGGACGATGGCTGTCATTCTGGCAAGCTGCGCAGTTGTTTCGACCGCGCAGTGCGAAAACGTGGACGTCGTCAAGATCGGTATTGCAGAGCCGCTGACCGGTTTCTCTGCCTCGTACGGCAAGGACGAGGAGAATGCCGCGCGGCTCGCATTCGAAGAGGCGAATCAGCAGGGTCTCGTGATTGGCGGGCGCAAAGTGCGATTCGATGTCGATGCCCAGGACGATGCGGGAGATCCCAAAACCGCGGTCGTGGTGGCCCAGCGTTTCGTGGACGAAGGCGTGAGCGGCGTGATTGGACATCACAACTCGGGCTGTTCGGTGGCCGCATCGGCACTGTATGCAAGCGCTGGGATTCCACAGATTTCCCCGACGTCGAGCTCGCCCACTTATACCGCGCAAGGCTTCAAGACGACTTTCCGCACGACGAGCGGCGATCGCCAGATGTCCGCGCTAAGTGCGCGCTATTCAACCCATCAACTGCACGCCAGGCGGATTGCCGTGATCGACGATGGCACGGACTACGGCAGCAATTTCGTCAGTCAATATGTGGCCGCCGTGGAGAAAGATGGCAGTGAAGTCGTCTCGCGCCAGTACACGACGCCTCAATCGGTGGACTTTCGCGCCATTCTCACCGTCATCAAGGGCGTCAACCCCGATCTGATTTTTTTCGCCGGACAGGATGTGCAGGCCGCTGGCCTGGCGAGGCAGATGCGTCAGCTAGGCATCAAGATCCGCTTCATGGGCGAGGGTGGATTCACGAACGAGAGCTTTCTGAAACTGGCGGGAGAGGGCGCACAAGGAATGTATAGTTGGGAGTACGGATTGCCTCTGGAAAGGATGCCTCGCGCCGCAGAACTCGATGGAAAACTGAAGGCGCGTTTTGGCTCCGGCATCGTGCACTATGCGCCGCTGGCTTATGACGCATCCTGGGCGATGATCAACGCCATGCAGCAGGCTGGCTCCACGGACCCCAGGCAATACCTGCATGCGTTGCGCACCGGTTCGTTCGATGGCGTCAGTGGCCGCATTGCCTTTGCCGCTAATGGCGATCTGCGCAATGCAACGGCCACGGTGTATCAGGCGAGGGATGGAAAATGGGTGCTGCTGGGTGTTGAGTCCTCGGCCGGCAATGAGTGAGTTGTCGGGCAATTTGCAGCAAGTTTGCGACGTATATATCAGCATGGGATAATTCCCTCATTGCTGCTTGAATCGATTTTTTCACCCCGATGCAGGTTTTGGCTTGTGTTCGAATAGCCACCGCCTGCCTGCAAATATTCAAACAATGATGGGATTGGCGATTGATCTTGGCGTCATGCTGGATGGGCTATCGGCCATCGCCTGGACTGTGTTTGCCGATGGCCGTGTCGATTTTGTGAACCGGAAGTGGACCGAATATACGGGCCTGGACATCACCGCGTCATTTGATGCGCAATGGCGGAACGCGATAAACCCTGACGATTTGCCTGAAGCGCTAGAACAGTTCGCGTCCATTCTGGTTTCGGGCCTCGCGGGTGAAATATCGGTGCGTCTGCGCCGTCATGATGGCCAATATCGTTGGCACACGCTGCAATCCAGCCCGATTTGCGATGCCAAGGGGGAAATCCTCCGCTGGTGCGTGCTGTGCAACGATATCGACGATCTGAGGCAAGCGCAGGAAGCGCTCAAGCGCCGCGAACTCGATCTGCAATTGATCGTCGAAAGCATTCCCGTGCCGGTCACGGTCACGTCGCCAACTGGCGAGGTTGAAAGTCTTAATCAGCTCACACTGGATTATTTCGGCAAATCGTTCGAGGAACTCAAGGCGTGGCGGGGCGACGAGGTCGTCCACCCGGAAGATCTGGCAGCCGCGGTCACCGGTCTGGAAACATCACTCGCAAACGGCGCGACCTATAACGTAGAGAGCCGCCACCGGCGTGCCGACGGGATCTATCGCTGGGCCAATGTGCGCGGGTTTCCACTGCGTGACCGCAATGGCGATATCCTGCGCTGGATTCTTCTTTCAATCGATATCGAAGACAGAAAGCGCGCGGAAATCACGCTTGCGGAAAGCGAGCGCCATCTCAACGAGACCATCAGCACGCTTCCCGCGCTCATCTGGACGGCGCGCCCGGACGGCACCGGCGAGTTTTTCAATCGCTATTATCTGGACTATGTCGGCCGCACGCTTGAGCAGGTGCGCGATTTCGAATGGACCAGCACGGTGCACCCGGAGGATCTTCCCGGCCTCATTGCCGCGTGGACGGACATCATGGCCAGCCGCATGCCGGGCGCTGCCGAAGCGCGCATGCAGCGTTATGACGGCCAGTATCGATGGTTTCTGTTCCGCACGAGTCCTTTGCGGGACCAGCAAGGCAACGTCATCAAATGGTATGGCGTCAATGTCGATATCGACGATCGAAAGCGCGCGGAAGAGGAACTGCGGCGTAGCGAGGCTTTCCTTGCCGAGGGCCAGGCTCTGGCCAGAATGGGCAACTTTTCGTGGCACGTCGATTCGAACGAAATCGCCTGGTCGGAGCAGCTTTATCACATCTTTGGCATCGAGCCGGGCACGACGATGACATTGGAGCGAATCATCGCTCATTGTCATCCCGACGATTTATGCTTTGTCACGCAATTCCTCGAACAAGGGCAGCGCGGCGACGCCGATATTGAGTGCCAGCACCGGATCGTGATGCCGGATCAGTCCATCAAGCACCTGCATCTGATCGCGCATCGTGCCAGCGATAAGCCGGGAAGCTACGAATATATCGGTACGACGCTCGATATCAGCCAGCGGCGCTCGTCGGAAGAAGCGCTCGACAAGGCGCGCTCGGAGCTTTTGCACGTTTCGCGGGTGATGAGCCTGGGCGCGCTGACCGCGTCAATCGCGCACGAAGTCAATCAGCCGCTGGCGGGCATCGTGACCAATGCCAGCACCTGCCTGCGCCTGCTTGCGGCCGATCCGCCCAATATCGAAGCCGCACAGGAAACTGCGCGCCGCACGATCCGCGACGGGCACCGCGCCGCTGATGTCATTGCGCGGCTGCGCGCGTTGTTCAGCAAACGTAGCGCCACGATCGAAGCCGTCGATCTGGGCCACACGGCGCGCGAGGTGATCGCGCTGATGCAAAACGATCTCGACCGCGCACGCGTGATCCTGCGCACGGAATTCGCCGATGATGTCCCGCTCGCGGGCTGTGATCGCGTGCAGGTGCAGCAGGTGATCATGAATCTGCTGCGCAATGCGGCGGACGCGATGAGCACCGTGAATGACCGTCCTCGGCTCATGTGGGTCAAGACCGAAGCCGAGCCGCAAGGCATGGTGCGTTTGTCGGTGCGCGATTGCGGTATGGGCTTCGATCCGGAGAGCGCGGAACGGTTTTTCGACGCGTTCTATACCACCAAGGACGACGGTATGGGCGTGGGGCTCGCGATCAGCCGCTCGATCATCGAAAGCCAGAGCGGGCGTCTGTGGGCGGAATTACCCGCCAATGCGCCTGGCGCCATTTTCGCATTCTCCCTTCCCGTCTACGTGGCCCCGCGTCTGTCGTAATGCCCGCGGGCAAGCCCGGACACATACTTCTGTATGGTGGACGCGGGTCCGCGAATCGGGCATCGTAAGGCGCCTGATTCAGGGGCAAACGAGGACGATTGCGCGGGGCAACGATGCGGGTAACGTTGGTCGATGATGACGAGGCACTGCGGGAATCGCTTCCCGATCTGGTGAATATATTCGGCTATGCCGTAAGCGTATTCTCTTCTGCGGAGGCATTTCTCGCGTCGGGAATCGCGGATCAAACCGATTGCCTGATTCTCGACCTCAATATGCCTGGCATGGGCGGCCTGGGACTTTTACGCGAGTTAAAACGGAATAGCCGGACATTGCCGGTGATCTTCATCACCGCCCATCAGGACGACGCGCTGCGCGAGCGGCTGCTCAGGCAGGGCGCGATCGATTGCCTCTATAAGCCTTTCAGCGATACGGCGCTGCTTGCGGCACTCAAGAATGCGCTGGGCGAGGACTGAAAGCGCTTTCGCTTTCCCGCGTGCGGACTTAAAAGTGAAGGTCGTCTAAAGAGGGGCTGGCTCAGGAGGCTTGAAGCGGTTCGGCTTTAACGGTGGCGAGGCGGGTGCCGGCAAACGGGTCGTCGCGCCAGTCCACGCCGGCGGGCTTGTTCGCGGGCTTTTCCTGGGCCTTGCGAACCGAAAAATGCTCGAGGGACTGTCCTGCGCTGGTCGCCTGGACCACCCATTGCGGGGCTGCGCCTTCGCCGTCCCAGCCATTACCAAACGCATCGCGATACTTTACCGCGAGCTGGCGGCGTTGATCTTCCGCGATTGATGCGGCAAGTGCTTCGGGCGTGATATTGAATTCGGCCATCCTGCGCTGCAGGTAAGCCACGATGCTGTCGCGCTTTCTTTCATCCATTCTGTTTGTCTCCGCCTGCCACGTATTCGTCGTGCAGGCCGGGGTAAATCATACCTCACCAGGATAACACAACGGACAATGCCTAATATGCCAGGCGCATCCATTCGTTATTGTGGGAAAGGCAACGTAACGAGTCATGCCACAGTCCAGGTCTTTACCCGACTCAAGAAGGGCAGACGGAGTGCCGATATGCATTCACGCGGCGTTAACCAAATGGTTAATTTTGCTTCCGTGAGCGACGTCTTTTGACGTTTTTTCCCCTGCCCTTCTTGAGCCGAAATGAAAGTCTCAACCAAGCTGATCCTTCTCGTCGGCACCGCGCTGGTCGGTGTCGTTTGCATAGCCGCGATGACGCTTTCGCAATTGAAGCAGTCGCTGGTCGAGAGCCGGCAGCAGGAAATCCGCAATCTGCTGCTTAAAGCCGAACATCTGGCGCTGTATTACCAGGGCCAGGAAGCACAGGGGAAACTCTCGCGCACCGATGCGCAAAATGCCGCAAAAGCGGCCATCAGCGAGTTAAATGCCGATAGTAAGAGCTATTACTGGATCACCACGACGGACAGCATTAACCTCGTACATCCGAATGCCAGTCTGATCGGCACGAAAACCGGCGGCAATCGTACGACGATTGGCGATCTCACGGATACGCAGGCATACGCACAAGGACTCAATCAAGAGCATATCGCACTTGTGGACGTATTGATCCACCGCTCTGCAAATAGCCCGCTCGAACCCAAGTTGCAGGGTGTCGTGGCGGTGCCGGCGTGGCAGTGGTGGATCGGCACCGGATTCTTCTATGACGATATCGACGCCGCCTTCTGGCGTGTCGCGCGCGCCATGATCGCGATCGCCGTGCTGATTTTCGCGGTGGTCGGCACGATGGCCTGGCTGATGACGCGCAGCATCCGCCGCGCGCTGGGCGGCGAACCCGCCGATGCCGCCGGGTTGGCCGCGCAGATCGCCGCCGGCAATCTCGCTGCGCATATTGCGCTGGCCAGCGACGACCGTTCCAGCCTGATGCACGCGCTGCACGAAATGCGCGGCAAACTTCGCGAGCTGGTGCAGGGCATCCAGCATTCCAGCGACTCGATCGCTACGGGGTCGTCGGAGATCGCGCACGGCAATGCGGATCTTTCGCAGCGCACCGAAGAACAGGCGGCGTCGCTCGAAGAGACGGCGGCGAGCATGGAGCAGCTCACGGCTACCGTCAAGCAGAACGCCGAAAACGCGCGCCAGGCGCGTCAGCTTGCGGTGCTCGCTTCCGAGGCGACGGGACGCGGCGGCAGCGCTGTCAACGAGGTGATCGAGACGATGCAGGGTATTGCCGACGAGTCCCGGCGTATCGGCGACATTATCGGCACGATCGAAGGCATTGCGTTCCAGACCAATATTCTGGCCTTGAATGCGGCGGTCGAAGCGGCGCGCGCGGGTGAAGAAGGTCGTGGCTTCGCAGTCGTGGCCGGCGAGGTGCGGGCGCTTGCACAGCGCAGCGCGGCGGCGGCGAAGGACATCAAGGCGTTGATCGGGTCGTCGGTGGCGCGCGTCGACGCGGGCTCGGGCCAGGTTGCGGTGGCCGGCGAGCGCATGCGGGAAATCGTGCAGTCGATCACGCGTGTGAGCGACATCATGGGCGAGATCGAGGCCGCATCGGTCGAGCAAAGCACCGGTATTGAGCAGGTCAATCTTGCGGTCTCGCAGATGGACACCGTCACGCAGCAGAACGCGGCGCTGGTGGAGCAGGCCGCGGCTGCCGCGGCAGCGCTCGACGAACAGGCCGTTCGGCTGCGCTCGACCGTGGCGGTTTTCCGTATCGCGGCTTAAGCGCGAGAGGACGCAGCGCCTGGCGCCGAAGCGCCGAACAGACCCACAACCACGGCCCGCAGCCAGCGGTTGCCGGCCTCCTGGTGATAGCGCGCGTGCCAGTGCTGCCGCACGGCGAAACCTTCAACGGGAATCGGGCAGGGATGGACCGCGAGATCGCCGGCCTGCGCCAGCGTCTCGCCGATATGGCGCGGCAGCGTCGTGATCAGGTCCGTGGTCTGCACGATCGCGCCCAGACCCAGAAAACCCGGCAATTCGAGCGCAATTTGCCGCTCGATCCGCTCCCGAACCAGCGCCTGTTCGAGCAGCGCCGTGCCGGTTCCCGCCGTAATGGCCACGTGAGCCTCGGTCCGGTACGCCTTGATACTGAGCCGCTTGCGAATGCGCGGATGATGGCGATTCGCCAGACACACCCAATCCTGCTCGTAAAGCTGCTGCTGATAAATGCCGCCGCTGAGCCAGGGCACGTATCCAATCGCCAGATCCGCCTCGCCCGATTCGAGCGCGCGTTCCGTATTGCCGTCGATTCGTGCGGCTTCCAGCCGTACGCCAGGCGCTTGCGCACGCACATGGGCGAGCAGGCGTGGCAGCAGCGTCACGTGGCTCGCATCGGTCATGCAGATGCGAAAGCGCCGTTGCGCCGTGGCTGGATCGAAGGCAATTTCCCACGCCGCAAAGCGCCGCAACGATTCGAGAATTTCCCGGCACGGACCGATTAGCGCCTCCGCCTGGGGAGTGGGCATCATGCCGCCCGGCGTGCGAATAAAGAGCGGATCGTGCAGATGCTCGCGCAGTCGTGCGAGCCAGATGCTGATGGTTGGCTGGCTTTGACCAAGTTGTTCGGCTACGCGCGTGACGCTGCGCGTGTCGTAGAGCAGGTCGAATAGCTGCAACAGCTTGAGGTCCGGCAGATCGGCGGGAGTCACGGCGTTTCACCATTATTGCGTGAGGCAATGACGTCATTGTAGCCATTGCATTGCGACATCGGGCGGCGACTCTTATCGTGACGTCAACGTTAGAGAGGTTAAGGAGACGCTCTTGAAAATTGCCATTCTGGGTGCCGGTGCGCTGGGTTGCGCGATTGGCGCGACGCTGACCGAAGGCGGTCACGAAACCTGGTTGATCGATCGCTCGCCCGCGCATGTCGACGCCATGCGTACGCACGGATTGCGCGTCGACGACGCACGCGGCACGCGCCAGGTGCGAGTTCGCGCAACGACGGAGCCATCCGAAGCTGGCGAGGCGGACGTCGTCATCGTGCTGGTCAAATCCTTTCATACCGATGCGGCGATTCGTGGCGCGCTCGCGCTCGTCGGGCCGCAGACCGTGGTGTTGTCGCTGCAAAACGGTCTGGGCCACGAAGACATTCTGGCCGACGCCGTGGGCCGCGAGCGCGTGCTGGCGGGCAAGACCTATGTGGGCGGCGTGCTACGCGGCGCGGGGCATATCGAATCGGGTGTGGTTGGCAAGCACACCATCATTGGCGAACTGGACGGGCGGGTGACGGAACGCGCCAAGCGTATCGCCGGGGCGTTCAGCCGCGCGGGTCTGCAAACGCAAGTCAGCGACAACATCGTCGGCACCATGTGGGACAAACTGCTCGTCAATGTTGCGACGGGCGCGCTGACCGGCATCACGTCGCTGACTTATGGCCAGCTCTATGACGAGCCGCTGCTCAAGGCTGCTTCGCTGGCGGCCGTTTCGGAGGCGATCGCGGCCGCGCAGGCTGCGGGCGTGACGCTTTCCATGACCGATCCGGAGCAGGCGTGGACACTCGCTGCTGAAGGCTTGCCCGCTGCGTTCAAGACGTCGATGTTGCAAAGCCTCGAAAAAGGCTCGGTGACCGAAATCGACTTCATTAACGGCTCGGTTGTGCGTTGGGGCGCGCGTCACGGTGTGCCCACGCCCGTCAATGCAACGCTCGTCGCCTGTATCAAGGGCATCGAACGCGCCATGGCCGATCGTCAGAAAGCAGAGGCGAGAGCATGAGTGCGCCAAAGGCCTATCTGGAACACGTCGCCATTTTCGTGCGCGACATTCATTGGCACATCCGCTTTTTCGAAAACGTATTCGGCATGACGATGCGCGAGGTCGACGGTACACGCGAATCACCGCGTCAGTACTGGACGCTCGGTGGCATGCAGTTCATTCATATGCCGGATTTTCAGGGTCCGGAGGGACGCCTTGGACATCTCGGCATCATGTGCGAAGACGTCGAAGCGGCGCTCGCTGCGGCACATCGCCATGAGGTGCAGCCGATGCCGCAAGGCGCAAACTGGCTGCGTTTGCCCGATGGCCTCGCCATCGAATTCATTCAGGCGAAACCGGCGCGTTGCGTTGCGCAGGCGCTCGCCATCGATCCGCGCGCAGAGGGATGAGGTGAACACCGTGACTATCGTTGAAAAATACTGGGACGACGCGCGCGAAGGCGATGAATGCGTGAGCCCGCACTACACCGTGACGAAGGAACGCATTCTGGCTTATGCGGATCTCACCGGCGATCACACGCCGGTTCATGTGGATGAGGAGTACGCGAACGCAAGCCACTTTGGCTGCCTCGTCGCGCACGGGCTGTTTGGCCTTTCTATCGCGGATGGCCTTAAAACACAGAGCGATTATCGCTTTTTGCCGGGCATGTCGCTCGGCTGGAGCTGGGACTTCGTTCTGCCCATCAAGGTCAACGACGTGCTGCATGTGAAGTTTCGCGTGGGTTCGATGCGACCGAGCAAGAGCCGTCCTGACTGGGGCATCGTGATTCTGCCTTCAGAACTCATCAATCAGCATAACGAAGTGGTGCAGCGCGGCGAGCATCGTTTGATGGTGCCGCGCCGTCCGGGAGCCACGCAATGAAGCAGGCTCGTCCACTCGAAGGTATTCGCGTTGTCGATTACAGCCATTTTCTCGCGGGGCCGTATGTGGGGCGATGCCTTGCGGCGCTGGGCGCGGAAGTGATCAAGGTCGAGCGGCCCGGCAGCGGCGATGCGGGACGCCAGCACGCCACCGTGCTCGACGAGCGCAGCAGCGGCTATTTTCTGCAGCTCAATATGGGCAAGCGCGGCGTCAGCGTGAATATGAAGGACCCGCGCGGCAAAGCCTTTATGGAGCGGCTCTGCGATTCTGCGGACGTGTTCGTGGAGAACTATCGTCCCGGCGCGCTCGACAAGCTCGGTCTGGGCTACGAAGCGCTATCCGCACGCAATCCGGCGCTGGTTTACTGCTCGATTTCTGCCTATGGCCACACAGGGCCGGACGCACATCGCGCGGGTTTCGGCCTGATTGCCGAGGCGAAGAGCGGCATCATGCAGATGGTTGGCACGCCGGGCGAGCGGCCGCCGTTGTTGCGCATTTCGCTTGGCGATATGTACACGGGCATCCATGCGGTGGCGGCCATCAATGCGGCGCTGCTGGGCCGCGTGAAAAGCGGGCGCGGGCAGCATATCGACATGGCGCTTTACGACACGCTGGTTTCGATGCACGAATACGCGGTGCAGTGCTACACGCTTGCCGACGTGCTCCCCGAGCAAACGGGTCATGATATGCCGGGTTCGACCTTGTATGGCGTGTTCCATGCGACGGACGGCGATCTGGTGATCGCGGCGCAGGTGGACGATGCGTGGAAGCGTTTCGCCGCGCTGATCGAAGCGAACGGGGGGCCGCGTGGTTTTGGAGCGGATGCGCGCTTTCACAACAGCGTGGGACGCAATGCGAACCGGCTGGCGATCCTTGCCGTGGTCGAACCGTGGGTGGCGGCGCGCACAGTGGCGCACATTCTCGAACTGCTCGATGGTATCGATGTGCCGTGTGCGAAGGTGCAGCGCATCGATGAAGTGATTGCCGATCCGCAGATTCAGGCGCGCGGCATGATCGTCGAACAGGAGCATCCGCGCTATGGCACGCTGCGGTTGCCCAATCTGCCGTTCCGCTTCTCCGCGTGCGACACCACGATACGCGAGGTCGCGCCCGACCTTGGTCAGCACAACGCCGAAGTGGCGCAATCACTCGGCTTCAGCGCTGCCGAGATCGACGCGATGCAAACCGACGGCGTGCTGTTCGAACGCTAAAGACCATGGAGATGACGGTGAACGATACCTATGCAGTCATTGGCAATCCTATCGACCATACGAAATCGCCGCTGATTCATGGGCTTTTCGCCGCTGCGACGCAGCAGGCGATGCACTACACGGCGATCGAAGGACCACGCGATCCTGATGATGCGTTCGCGGCCACGGTGCGCGAATTCATCGCGGCGGGCGGCAAAGGCATGAACATTACCGCGCCGTTCAAGCTGGCGGCATTCGATATGGCCGATGAACGCAGCGAGCGCGCCACGCTCGCGGGCGCGGCGAACGCGTTCAAGTTCGAAGAAGGGCGGATTCTCGCGGAGAATTTCGACGGTATCGGCCTGCTGCGCGATATCGAAGTGAATCTGCACGCGCCGCTCGCGGGCAAACGCGTGCTGCTGCTCGGTGCGGGCGGCGCAGCGCGCGGTGCGTTGCTGCCGTTTCTGGGCGCACGTCCCGTTGAACTGGTGATCGCCAATCGTCATGTCGAAAAAGCCCGGGCGCTGGCTTCGCAACTGTCGTCGCAGGGCGCGCTAACGGCTTGCGCATATGGCGAACTCGACCGGTTGGGGCGCTTCGACCTGGTGGTCAACGCCACATCGGCGAGCCTGACCGGCGATCTGCCGCCGGTGCCGCCCGGTGTTTTCAGCCCGCATGGCACGGCTTACGAACTGGCCTATGGCAAACGCCTGACGCCATTCCTGCGACTGGCGCGCAATGCGGGCGTGGCAGGCATTGCGGATGGCGTTGGCATGCTGGTGGAGCAGGCCGCCGAAGCCTTTGCATGGTGGCGCGGCGTGCGACCTGCGACGCAAGCCGTGATCGACCGATTGACGGTTCCACTCGATTAAGTGCTATTCGGAGACGGTATGAAGCACATCCTGATGCTGCACGGCATCAATCACAATATGTTCGGCAAGCGCGATCCCATTCAGTACGGGACCATTACGCTCGAACAGATCGACGCGCAATTGCAGGCGCTCGCCACGGAACTGGACGTGCGAGTGGAATCATTTCAGACCAATAGCGAAGCGGCGATGTGCGAACGCATCCATCGCGCGTTTGAAGAGGGTACGGATGCGGTACTGATCAACGCGGGTGCGTGGACGCACTACAGTTATGGCATTCGCGATGCGCTGGCGATGCTGGTTTGCCCGGTCGTCGAACTGCATATGTCGAATATTCACGCACGCGAGCCATTCAGGCACAACTCGGTATTTGCCGAAATCGTGACGGGGCAGATCTGCGGATTTGGTTCGCAGAGCTATCTTCTTGCTATGCGGGCAGCCGTAGCAGCACTGCAATAAACGCGGCGCGGTCCTTTGCGACCGCGCCGCCACATCAGAAACGCTTAGCTATACACGGGGAAGCGCGTGGTCAATTCGGCCACTTGCGCCTTCACGCGCTCGATCGTCGCTGCGTCTTCCGGGTTCTCAAGCACGTCGGCGATCAGGTTGCCCACCTGTTCGGCTTCCTTCACGCCGAAGCCGCGCGTCGTCATCGCGGGCGAGCCCAGGCGGATGCCGCTCGTGACAAACGGCTTTTCCGGATCGTTCGGGATCGCGTTCTTGTTGACCGTGATGTGCGCCGAACCCAGCACGGCTTCCGCCGCCTTGCCGGTGATGTTCTTCGCGCGCAGGTCGACCAGCATCACGTGGCTTTCCGTGCGGCCCGAAACGATACGCAGACCGCGCTTGACCAGCGTTTCAGCCAGCACGCGTGCGTTCTCGACCACTTGCTGCTGGTAGGTCTTGAATTCCGGCGATGCGGCTTCCTTGAACGCCACCGCCTTGCCGGCGATCACGTGCATCAGCGGGCCGCCCTGGATGCCAGGGAAGATCGCCGAATTGATGGCCTTTTCGTGCTCGGCCTTCATCAGGATCACGCCGCCGCGCGGGCCGCGCAGGCTCTTGTGCGTGGTCGTGGTGACGAAATCGGCGAACGGCACCGGGTTCGGGTACACGCCCGCAGCGATCAGACCAGCGTAGTGCGCCATGTCGACCATGAAATACGCGCCAACGGCCTTCGCGACCTTGGCGATGCGCTCGAAGTCGATACGCAGCGCGAATGCCGATGCGCCTGCGATGATGAGCTTCGGCTTGGTTTCGTGCGCGCGCTTTTCGAGTGCGTCGTAATCGATGTCTTCGTTCGCGTCGAGACCGTAGCTCACGACGTTGAACCACTTGCCGCTCATGTTGAGCGCCATGCCGTGCGTCAGGTGACCGCCTTCGGCGAGGCTCATGCCCATGATGGTGTCGCCCGGCTTGAGCACGGCGAAGAACACACCCTGGTTGGCCTGCGAGCCCGAGTTCGGCTGCACGTTGGCGGCTTCCGCGCCGAACAGCGCCTTCACGCGGTCGATGGCGAGTTGCTCGACGACGTCGACGTTTTCGCAGCCGCCGTAGTAACGCTTGCCCGGATAGCCTTCGGCGTACTTGTTGGTGAGTTGCGAGCCCTGTGCGGCCATGACCGCGGGCGAGGTGTAGTTTTCCGACGCGATCAGTTCGATGTGATCTTCCTGACGGCGGTTTTCGAGTTCGATTGCGGCAAAGAGTTCGGCATCGACGCTTTCTAGCGTTTCGGCGGTTGAGGCGGCGCGTTTGAACATGTCTTATCCATTCCAGATGTCGGAGGGTTAGGCTCTCAGGTTCTTGTCTGTTTATCGTGCACTGCCCGGCTGCACTGCGCCTATTTAAAGGCAAGCGACGCGGACTTGATAGAACGTTTGCGACAAGCCTAAGGGATGGCCGCCGGAATGGTCATTCCTCACACGCAACAGCTTCCTGAACATGCGGGCGCGCGACACGGTACGCGCTGGGCGATTCGTCGAATTCCTTGCGAAACTCGCGGCCGAGATGCGAGGCATCAGAAAAGCCGCAGGACATGGCGATATCGGCAACGGTGCGGTCCGACGCGGTCAGCATCCACGCGGCCATGCGCACGCGCATCTGGCGCCCATAGACGTTGGGCGATTTGCCGGTCTCGGCGATAAAGAGCCTTTCGAGTTGCCGCACGGACGTATCCACGCGCCGCGCCAGTTCGGTGAACGGCAGTGGACTGGCGATGTGCTGTTCCATGATGAGAATGGCGCGGCGCACCTTGGGATGCGATGCGGGATCCAGGCCGGGCGGATAGGGCTGCGGCGCGTTGCCCCGCTGGGCATCGTCGACGATCAGGATGCGCTGGGCTTTCTGCACGATCGCCGCGTCCAGATGCCGTAAAAGGATGGCGGCGGCGACGTCGATCGATGCGCGGCCGCCCGAGCAGGTGATGCGCCGCCGGTCGATCACGAACAGACGGTCGGCAATCAGGCTGGATTCAGGAATGGCCGGAAATCGCTCGACGAAATCCCAGTAGTGGAACCAGCTTACGCAGATGCGATGGCCGTCCATGACGCCTGCGCGGGCCAGTGCGAATGCGCCTGTGCAGATACCCACGAGGGTTGCGCCGCTGGCCGCGGTGGCGCGAATGAAGCGATGGGTCGCTTCGCTGGCGGAAGGCCCGGAATGCAGCAGGCCGCCCACCACGAGCAGATAGTCGAAAGCGCCGGCATCGTCGAAGGTCGTCCAGGGCGTGACCTGAATGCCGCAACTTGCGCGGATCGGCGCGAGCGATTCCGCGACGATGGTCCAGCTGCAGCGCACCGGGCGGCTCATATCGCCGTCGTCGCTGGCGAGACGCAGCAGATCGACGAAGCCTGAGAAAGCCGTCAACGTGAAATTCGGCAGCAGGACAATGCCGAAGCGAACTGGCTTTGGCAAAGCCGGCGTGCCGCTATTCAATTCGTCATCCTATATTTTAAGAAGCGCGAGAAAACGGCAAAAGAATCGGCGCATTGACGCGCCGATCGAAGCCGTGATTCAAACGATCACGCCAGGCTGAGCGGTACTTCCAGCCCCTCCGGAATCGCGTAATCCGTCATATGTCGGCGCGACAGTTCCCAATGCGCTCTGACCAGTTCAGCCGCGCGCTCCGTGTCGCGGCGTTCGATGGCATCGATGATCTCGTCGTGCTGATGCGCCGCCTGATTCATCTCGTGCACCATGTTTTCGCTGGCCGGGTGGCGATAAAACGTCTTGCCCAGGCGCGCGTGATCGATCAGCAGACGGCGCAAGCTGGGCATCAGATAATCGTTCTGCGCCATCGTGCCGATTTCCAGATGGAATTGATCGTTATAGAGCACGCGATTTTCGACGTCGTGGGCGTCGATGGCGGCGCGAAAGCGCTTCTGGATTTCGCGCAGGCGCGCAACGTCGGCGGCGGTGGCGTTGGCTGCCGCGAGTTGCGTCGTGGCGACGTAAATGAGCGGTGCGGCCAGGAAGAAACTGCGCAGCGAGTGGTAGTTCATCGACGAAACCCGCGCCGCACGATTGGCTTCCAGCTCGATATAGCCCTCGGCGGCCATCTGGCGCATCAACTCGCGCACGGGAGGGCGCGAAAGGCCGAATTCATCGCACAGGGCCAGTTCGTCCACCACGGCGCCAGGCTTCAATTCCATGCTGACGATGCGTCGGCGCAGGGTTTCGGCCAGCACGGCCTTGCGGTCGGTGGGGGCGTTGTCGATCTGGGTTTCGTCGGGGCTCGTTTTCATCGGGATTCTCTGTCTACCTTTTGTGTACTATAAATCGCCGAATAGAAATTCACCAGACGATGCGCCAGGCGCGCGGCCCGTGGGCGCTCAGACTCGCTCCCCAATTCGTTCCGCCTCAGTGCTGGCTGGCTTCTTGACCGAGCGAGAGCGCGTGGCGATCCAGCACAGGATCGATCCGGCGCAGACCATCAGCGCGCCGTGCCAGAACGCATCCGAAAGCGGCGCGTGCAGCAGCGTGGCCGCCAGTGCGGCGGAAATCACTGGAATGAAATACGAAGCGCCTGCCAGAACCGTGGCGTTGCCATGCAGAATGCCGATGTTCCAGGCCGCGTAGCCAAAGCCCATCGCCGCCGCGGCCAGAAACAGATAGACCATCGCCTGCATATCGAAGTGCATCGCAAAGTGCATCCCACTGGCGCTTTCGATTGCATATTTGAGCCACAGCACCGCGGATACCAGCATGAAAAACGGCGTCACGCCGTTCTTGCCGTTTGCGAGTCGCGCCGTCACTGTGCAGTACGCGGCCCAGATCAATGCGCCGCTGAACGCGAGGCCATAACTCAGCGGATTGTCCTTGACGTTCCCCAGCATGCCCGCGAGATCGATGCCCCGATCGCCGCCCAGCACCCAGCCGATACCCAGCATCGAGAGCACGAAACCCGGCACCACGAGCAGATTGGCCTTCTGCTTGTTGAATACGATGGCCGAAACCAGCGTGAACGTGGGCCACAGATAATTGACCATGCCGACTTCGATCGCCTGCCTGCCGTTGTGGGCATAGCCGATCGACAGCGATAAGCAGAGTTCGTAGGCGACAAAGAGCCCGCTGCCCCAGATCAGATAGCGACGCGGAAATTGCCTGAGGTTGGGAAAACCGACCGTCAACGCGAGAAACCCGGAAGCCACCGTGTACATCATGGCCGCACCGCCGGTGGCGCCCAGACTTTCGCTGACTCCGCGAATCAGGGCGACGATCGACGCCCACAACATGATCGCGATGAGCCCTATCAGCGTGGCCGTATCCTTTTTCATTCCTCGAACCTGCTTTGATATTTCCATATTGCCGGCGTTTTCCCGCGTCGACGCCGTGACCTGCAACAGTGCTCTGGCCACGGCGACTGCGTCGAATACCGCCTACGTTCACACGGGCACGTCGATCCAGATGGTCTTGATCTCGGTGTACTGGTCGTGCGCCCAGACCGACTTGTCCCGGCCGCCGAAGCCCGATTCCTTGTAGCCGCCGAACGGTGTCGTGATGTCGCCTTCGCCAAAGCAATTGACGGTCACGACGCCCGCGCGGATTTCACGCGACAGACGGATCGCATGGTTCAGCTTGCTCGTGTAGACCGAGGCGGCCAGACCATAGACCGAGTCGTTGGCGAGTTCGATCGCTTCGTCGATGTCCTTGAACGTCGTGACGGACAGCACGGGGCCGAAGATCTCTTCCTGGAAGAGGCGGCTTTGCGCGCTCACGCCATCGACGACGGTGGGCTCGACGAAAATGCCGCGTTCCGTGTCGCCGCCGTAAGCGACGCGCAATTGTTCCGTTTGCGCCTGTTCCAGATACGAACGGACTTTCTCGAAGTGAGCCTTGCTGACCATCGCGCCAATGCGGTGTTCCGGATCGAGCGGATCGCCCATCTTCCATTCGCGCATCTGTACGCCGATGCGTTCGAGCAGGGCGTCCTTGACGTCCGCATGCACGATCAGGCGCGACGATGCCGAGCAGTTCTCGCCCATGTTCCAGAACGCGCCATTGACGACGTGTTGCGCGACGGCGTCGAGATCGTCCGCATCTTTGAGCACCACGGCCGGATTTTTGCCGCCGCACTCTAGCACAATGCGCTTGAGATTGGATTCGGCGGCATAGTGAAGGAAGCGTCGGCCCGTGACGGTGGAGCCGGTGAAGCTCACCATATCGACGTCCATGTGCAGGCCCAGCGGCTCGCCCACTTCCTTGCCGCCGCCAGGCAGCACGTTGAAGACGCCGGCGGGCACGCCCGCTTCGTGCGCCAGTTGCGCCACGCGCAGGGCGGTGAGCGTGGTTTCCTTGGCGGGCTTCACGACGATGGAGCAACCTGCCGCAAGCGAGGGGCCAATCTTCCACGCCAGCATCAGCAGCGGGAAATTCCACGGCAGCACCAGGCCGACCACGCCGATGGGCTCGCGCACGACCAGCGAGAGCGCGCTCGACCCGACCGGCGCCGTGGCGTCGTAGATCTTGTCGATCAGTTCGGCATGCCAACGAATCGTATGGATCGTTTCGGGAACGTCGGTGTTCTGGCATTCGCGAATCGGCTTGCCGCTGTCCAGGCTTTCCATCGTCGCCAGTTCGTGCGCGTTGGCTTCGAGCAGATCGGCGAATTTCAACAGGATCGACTTGCGACGCGACGGCGGCAGATTGCGCCAGCGGCCATCCTTGTATGCGGCGCGCGCGCAGGCGACGGCGCGATCGACATCTGCGGCGTTGCAGGCGGCGATTTCCGCGAGTACTTCATCCGTGGCCGGATTGGTGGTCGTGAACGTTTCGCCGGAAACCGAGGGCTGGAATGCACCGTCGATAAAGGCCTGGGTCGGCAATGTCAGCTGCGCGGCCAGCGCAGCATATTCCTGGGCGCTGAGCAGATCGGCCATCAGACCTGGCCTCCAACGGCGACTGCCACTTCGCGCTTGAGTTCGGTAACGATGGCTTGCAGGCGTTGCTTCTGGTCGTCGTCGAGACCCTTGAGCGGTGCACGCACGCCGCCGCTACGCAGGCCGATGATCTCGCAGCCATGCTTGATCGACTGCACAAACTTGCCTTCTTCGAGGAAGTCCATCAGCGGCAGCATCGCCGACATGATGCGGCGGCCCTTGTTGAAGTCGTTTTCCACCGCGCAAGCCTGATACAGCGCGATATGTTCGGCGGGCAGGAAGTTCGAACCGGCGCAGACCCAGCTACGCGCGCCCCATGCGAAGAATTCGAGCGCCTGATCGTCCCAGCCGCACGACAGGCCGAGTTGCGGGTATTCGCGCGCCAGCATATGCAACTGGCCGGTCTGGCCCGAGCTTTCCTTGATCGCGACAAAGTTCTTCGACGCCGCCAGAACGGTGTTGAAAAACTCGCGGCCCATCGAAACGCTCATGCGACCGGGGTAGTTGTAGAGCATGATCGGCAGATCGGCGGCGCGATCGATCGTCAGCGCGTGCTCGGCGTTTTCCTGTTCGGTCGGCAGAGCGTAGGGCGGCGAGCCGACCAGAATCGCGTCGGCCTTGATGGCTTTTGCGGCCTTGGCGTATTCCACCGAATCCTCGGTACGCACCGCGCCCGTGCCGATGATGAGCGCCGTGCGCGTGCCGATCACTTCCTTCGCCAGATTGCCCAGATCGAAGCGCTCCTGCGCGGTGTGAGCGTAATACTCGCCCGTCGACCCGCCGATGATGATGCCGTGCACACCGGCTGCGACCAGCGATTCGAGCACTTCCGCAAAGGCCTTTTTGTCGATCTGGCCTGCTGCGTCGAGGGGCGTGATGGCCGGCGTGTAGATGCCTTCAAATTTCATGATGTTCTTCCGTGAAAAAGGGAATGAGGAGCGACTGATCGCGGGTCAGTAAGTCAGTGATTGAGTGAAGCGGCTTCCTGCAAGCTCAGCGAGCGCGTTTCCGGTGCGAGCGCGAGCGACGCCGCCAGACCCACGAACGACACCGCAGCGGCCGCATACATGGTGTTGCCGATGCCGATGCTATTGAGCGCGATGGGCACGCACCACGTGCCGATTGCTGCGCCAATACGCGAGAGCGATGCGCCCATGCCCACTGCAAAAGCGCGGATATCGGTCGGAAAAATTTCGTTGGGATACACGAGTTGCAGCACCTGCGCACCGCCAATCAGCACGGCATAGGCGCCAAACAGCACGAGAATCAGAATGGCCGAGCCGTTCGAACATGCGCCCAGCGCGAGCAGTGCCAACGCCGACCACAGGAAGCTGTGAATCACCATCGCGCGGCGGCCAATCGTATTGATGATGCGCGTGGCGATGATGCAACCGACCACGAACAGCAGCGTGATAGCGACCGAACCCAGCGATTCCCATTGGCCGGTCAGATTGAGCGCCTGAAGCACGCGCGGTGCGAACGAATAGACCGCGAACACGGGAATGACCGAGCAGCTCCAGAACAGCGTGACGAACAACATGCGCTTGCCATAGCCGGAGTGCAGAAGCGCCAGCAGCGAAACTTTCTTTTCAGTCGTTTCTTCAGGGAGATTCTTCAGCGAGAACGACGGGCCATAGACCTTCTTGATGATCGCTTCGGCTTCGGCGCGACGGCCTTTGCTGAGCAGCCAGCGCGGCGATTCCGGCGTACCCAGGCGCACGATAAACAGCGCAATGCCGATCACAGCGGGGCTGGCCAACACCCAGCGCCACGCATCGGGCGCACCGCTGCTGAGAATCAGATTGCCGACGATATAAGCGAGCGCTGCGCCAAGGAACCAGATGATCGTCAGCATGGCCAGACGCGGACCACGGTATTTTCGCGGCATGAATTCGACCAGCAGCGAACCGGCCACCGGATATTCAATGCCCACGCCTACGCCGATCAGGAAGCGCAGCGCGAACAGCGCTTCGCCGGAATGGACCCAGAGTTGCGCGAGCGAGCAGACGAAGAAGATAACGGGCCCGAAAAAATAGGGCTTTTGACGACCCAGGCGGTCGGAGAGCCAGCCGCCCGCAAAGCCGCCGACGAAGATGCCAATCAGCGCGGATGCGGCCACCATGCCTTCCCAGAAGCTGGTCAGACCGAGCGCTGCGGAAAATTGCACCATCGCCACGCCGATGATGCTCAGGACATAGCCATCCATGAGCCAGCCGCCGCTTGAACGGATGGTGAGCAACTGATGGAATCCGTTGAGCGGGACGTCCTCGATGGATACGTGTTGATTCGACATTGCCAGTCTCCTTCCATGAAATGGAACGCTATTTCGTGGTCCGAACCACGTCTGTGGCGTCCTGTGCTTCGTATAAGGTGCGATCGGTCTGTATGTGAACTTGCCGATTTTTCGCGGTCTGCCGTTGTGTTGTGAGTCTTAGCTTTCGAGCCCTGCCTTGCGTTGTCCCCACCAGAGCGTGGCGTTCACGCCCAGCGAAAGGAACGGTTCTGGCGGCGCCTTGTTCGGCCCGGAGGTTTGCAGCAGGAAATTCGTCAGTTCATTGGGCTTGCCGGCCAGCCAGTCGGCGAGCAGCGTGCCCGTGACCGTGCCGCGCGTGATGCCCAGGCCGTTGCAGCACAGCGCGCCATAGACGTTGGGCGCGAGTTGCCCGAAAAAGCCCTTGTGGTTCTGCGACAGCGCGAGCGAACCGCTCCAGGTGTAATCGAATTCCACTTGCGGCAGCATGGGGAAACGCCGTTCGAACGACAGGCGATGGCGATCCGAAAAGCGCGAGAGACATTGCTCCTTGGGACGGCCATCCGGATTGAACGAGAAGCTGTTGCGCACGAGGATGCGGTTATCGTGCGTGCGGCGCAGGGTGCTGCCGAACGGATCGGCGGGAATCACGCCCCAGAACGGCTTGCCGCCGAGTTTCGCCTGTTCCGCGCTCGTGAGCGGACGCGTGAGGCTGGCATACAGAAACACCGGCAGCATGGTGCGATCCAGAAAGCCGAAGCGCATGCCGAAGGCGTTATTCGCGAGCACCAGTTTGTCGGCGGTGATGCGGCCATTGCGATGCGCCAGCACGATCTTGTCGCCGTATTCCACTTCGGTAACCGGCGTGTGTTCGTAAAGCGTGACGTTGGGCGGCAGGCTGTCGGCCAGCCCTTTCACGAGACCCGACGGCTGTACCAGCACCGTGCCTGGCGTAAACAGCGCCTTGCGATAGAACGAGGTGCCGATGTGTTCGGGCAGCGCCGCGCCGTCGATCACTTCGTAGCGTTGGCCCAGCTTGTCCAGACCCCGGCGATACGCATCGAGCACGGCCACGCCGCGCTCTTCCACTGCCGCCTGATATTTGCCGCACGCGTTCATATGGCAATCGATGCCGTGCTCGTCGACCAGTTCGCGCAGGATCTGCTGGCCGAGCAGGTTGAGCTTGAGCGTGGTGCGGGCCGTGTCGATATCGCCGATGTAATCGTCCGCGCCGATGTCGTGCGGCAGATCGATCGCAAAACCGGCGTTGCGCCCCGAGGTGCCGAAGCCAACCTCCTGGGCTTCGATGAGCGCGATCTCATCGTCGGGGAAATTGAGCGCGAGCTGGCGGGCAGCCGCGAGGCCGGTGAAGCCGGCGCCGATCACGGCCCAGCGAGCCGTGGTTTCTCCTGCGTGAGCAGCCTTGGGAGTGCGCGCGCGACTCGTGTGATACCAGCCACACATCTTGTCGTCGGCAGGGAGCGAGGTAACCGTTTGCATTTCTAATTCCAATATCGCTTTTGAAACCCACTGCACCTTCGGGTGATCGCGCACCGGCTGCATGCGCCGCCCCTCGGGGCCGTACTACACGACGGCGTCTTCCAGACCGTCGTTTGACGGCGAGTCTTTTGCCGTCCAATCTGTGTGTATACAAATTGTAGACGGAGTATAGGTTTTGATTAGGCATAGTAAAAATAAGGGTTTACGCGCTGCGATTGCGCATGGAAGGCGCGGACGATGATGCTTCAATGATGGGAGGGTTTTCCCTGGGTTGGAGGCAGGGAATCAGGCGCGGAAGCAGGCGGGACGTGGCCGCACGGGGGAAGAGAGGGCGGCAGCTGACTGTCGCGACCGTTATACGGCCGGTCGAAACGGTTCTATATCGGGCGTTTTTGGCTCCGGATGATGAAAGCGATCAAAGACGAATGCCCGACGATGTCCCCGAAAAAAACACGGAGGAAGACATATGCGACAGATAGACAGGCAAGCCAGTTTGATCGACCCAGCGACCGCGGGTTACGCGGATCTCGAAGCGCGAGCGGACGCGCATCACGGCTCGCATCGCCTGGCAGACGGACTCAAACAGCGCCACGTCGTGATGCTTTCCATCGGCGGGAGCATTGGTGCGGGTCTGTTCGTCGGTTCGGGGCATGCGATTGCCGAAGCCGGGCCGGCCGCCGTGCTGGCCTATGTGTTCGGCAGTCTGCTGGTCGTGACGGTGATGCGCATGCTCGGAGAGATGGCTTGCGCGATGCCCGATTCCGGCTCGTTCTCCACCTACGCGGATAAGGCGATTGGCTCGTGGGCGGGCTTTACGATCGGCTGGATGTACTGGTGGTTCTGGGTGCTGGTGGTGCCGCTGGAAGCGACCGCCGCCGCCAACATCCTGAACGGCTGGTTGCCCGATGTGCCGGTCTGGCAACTCTCCGTGCTGGTCACTGCGGCGCTTACCGTCGCGAATCTTGCGAGCGTTCGCAATTATGGCGAACTCGAATTCTGGTTCGCGATTATCAAGGTGAGCGGCATTCTTCTGTTTATCGGCTGCGGTATTGCCGCGCTTTCAGGCATGCTGCCGTCGGTGCATCTGACGCCCTGGCAAACCGTGACGGGACACGGCGGATTTATTCCGCGAGGCATGGCGCCCATCGTTGGAGCGTTATTGACGACGATGTTCACATTCCTTGGCACGGAAGTGGTCACGATCGCCGCCGCGGAATCGGAAAATCCCGCGCGGGAAATCGGTCGTGCGATTACCTCGGTGGTGTGGCGTATTTCGCTGTTTTACATCGGCTCGGTGCTGGTCATTATTTGCACGGTGCCGTGGAATGATCCCGATCTGACGCGGCTGGGCGCGTATCAGGCGGTATTGCGTAGTTTTCACATTCCCTATGCACAACTGATTACCGATGGCCTGATTCTCGTCGCAGTGGGAAGCTGCCTGAATTCCGCGTTGTATACGGCGTCGCGCATGATGTATTCGCTCGGCACGCGACATCAGGCACCCCGTTTTGTGACGCGCACGACGGCCAACGGCGTGCCGGCGCGCGCTGTGATGGCGTCGAGTCTGGTGGCGTTCGTGGCGTGCGGCGCGAATTATCTTGCGCCGAAATATGTCTTCGATGCCTTGCTGTCGACCACGGGCGCAATCGCGCTGCTGGTGTATCTCGTGATTGCGGTGAGTCAATTGCGTCTGCACAAGCGCCTCGTGGCAAGCGGCCCGTTGAAGGTCAGAATGTGGCTGCATCCGTTCCTGGGCGTGCTGGTGGTGTTGCTGATCGGCGGCGCGTTTGGGGTGATGGTGCTCAGCGAAGATCACCGGCGCGAGGTGATTGCCACGCTCGCATGCTGTGCGGTGCTCGCTGCGGTGGGCTACATTCGCCAGCGGCGTTTTCTGGCGAAGCAGCCCACACAGCGCATGCTTTGAATCTGCGTGACTGGATCGCGGTGTTCAGATAAACAGCGAGATCAGGCCGCCGATGGTGATGCCCGCGGCCAGCCATCGGCCAAACGAATAGGCGTGGTTGGGATCGGGCGGCTGGTCGGGCCGTGCAAGTCCTAATGCGCCGTAGACCAGTGAACGCATGGGTTGTGCGTTTGCCTGATCGGAGCTTTCTCCCGCCGATGCATCCGTGGCGGCGGCTGTGGATGCGTCCCCTGTTGCGTCGGTCGATGCCGTTGCGGATGCATCGGTTGAGGCAGCGGCGGCATCGTCCGTTGCATCGTCCGCCGACGCATCGTTCGATGCAGCGGCATAGCCCTGTGGCGAGATCGCTACAGCATCGTCCTGCGACACGGGCGTGGCGCTATCGCTCGTGTCTGTCTTTACTGCCCCGTTTTGTGTGGTGGTGGTCGTGACATCCGTATTACTGCTGCGGGTGTACGCGGCGCCGTCGCCCGCGGTCGTCGCTAAACTGCCGATTTCCATTGTTCACCTCTTTTAATTCCATCGCTTTATCGCGACGCCCCGATATTCCCATGTCGCGATGTCCGATTGCCTGACGAATAGCGCGTAGAAATGCGCGATATTCGCGCCGCGCGGGAGAACGTGGAAAGTAGCGACGCTCGATTCGATCCCTAGATCGACTCGAACGTATATGCCGCGTGGTTCAGGCCGCGTGCGGCGTAGCGAGGAGCGCCATGCTTGCAGCGTTTTCCTGGTTGCGGCTTTCCAGCACGGCGCGCGTGACGCCGGCGCGCGAGGGCGGGGCGCATACGCAGCAGGTATAGGGCTTATGAATTTCGCGCACCGGACGCACGAAGCGGCCCGTGCAGGTGCCACAGCGCGTGAGCGTTAGCAGGCCGCCCTCGAAAAAGCGCAGCAGCGTCCATGCGCGGGTGAAACTCAGCACGCGTTCGATTTCGGCGCAATCGCAATGTTCGAGATAGAGGCGATACGCGCGTGTAAGCGCGTCGAGCCTGCTGCATTTCGCCTCATCCCTGAGATACAGGTAGATGTTGTAGAACAGCGAGGCGTGAATATTCGGCAGCCACGTGAAATACCAGTCTGCCGAAAACGGCAGCATGCCCTTGGGCGGCGACGCATCCTTGAGTTCGCGATAGAGCCGGATCAAACGATTGCGCGAGAGATTGAGCTCTTTTTCCAGCACCGGCATGCGTGCGCCAAGCTGGATCAGTTCGATTGCGCGCATGACCTCGCGCGCCTCTTCGGTGACACTGCCTTTGTACATGTCGTTGCACTCCCATGGGCAATAGTCGCTGCCAGTGCGCAAACTTCGCAGCGTGGCGTCCATGCCTGAATTTCACGGGCGATTATAGAAGCGGCAGATTGAGCGTCAAGAATAATATTTTGGAAGTAATTGGAAGTTTCGTTAATGAAATCAAGGGGTTTTCGCATCGGCCCAAGCCCACTAAGGCGCGAGCAAACAAGGTGTTTCATGCAAACTTTCCAGCTCTGCCGAATTGGAAAGGAGTGGAAAGATTTGTGGTGAAAATGCACCGTGACGCGGCCTTTATGGCGCGGCATGATGTCGCCGCTGCGCCTGCGCGGTGCAATGCCCGGTAATACGGATTATTACGGACTCTTGCAACGTAACCTTTTTCGTCCCGTCTGCCGGTAAACTTCGGCTTTCCAATTTTTACGCGCGTGGCATATCTCGCCGCCCGCGTGCTCGCCGGAACGCGAGCACCCCTCACTCGCTTTCTATCGATGATGCTTCCTTTTTCCGCCAGTTCTTCTTCGTTCAGACACTTGCGCAAAGGTTTGCCGGGCGCGATGCCCGGCGGCGTCACTGCCGGCGTCACAGCGGCTGCGCGCGGCGCGGCTGGTACGCTGGCCAGTCCGCCGCGGCGCAGGCTGCTCAAGGGCACCATGAGCGTTCTGGCGCTGGGTGGTTGCGCAAGCACCCTCCTGAGCGCATGCGGCGGAGACTATTCGGATGGCACAGGGCCGCAGTTCGCACCCACGCCGGTCGTGAATTCCGTGGCGAATTTCCGCGACATTGGCGGGGCGGCGCCTGGCTATTCGACCAGCGATGGCGCGCACGTGCGCCGCGCACTGTTGTATCGCTCCGACGCGCTCACGCCCAATACAGCGGACACGGTCACGCTCGAACGCATGGCCTTCGCCTGCATCTACGATCTGCGCACGCCCGCCGAAAACGACGCCACGCCCGATATCGTGCTGACCAGCGCCAATCGCGTCACGCTCAACGTGCTCGCGACGCCCGCACCGCGCTCGTTCGCCGGCTATTCGGCGAGCGAACTGGATGCGGCCATGCAGGCGCAATGGCGTGAACTGGTGATGGGGCGCGAACAATGCATCGCGTATGGCGCGCTGCTCGAACATATTGCCGAAGCGCCGGGGCCGCAATTGATCGTTGGCGGCAATGGCGTGGATGTGGCGGGTTGGGCGTCGGCGCTGTTGTTGCTGATCGCCAATGTGCCGCTTGAAATCGTCGTGCAGGATTTTCTTCTGACGAATGCGTGGCGCTCGACCACGGTGGATTCGCAGAATCTCACGCCGCCCGTGCAGGCGAGCTATCTGCAGGCCGCGTGCGACGCGCTGCAGTCCGGCTACGGCGATATCAATCGCTATCTGCAGAGCGGCCTGGGTCTTGATTCGGTGACGGTCGGCCGTCTGCGCGCGCGTCTCGCGGTTTAAGGAAGTTCGGATGCCTGAGCGTTACAGCGCGGGCAGCGCGATGCGTACGCGCAGCCCGCCTTCGGGGTGATTGGAGAGGTCGCACTGACCGCCCTGATTGCGCACGAGGCGCGTGATGATCGCGAGACCGAGGCCGCAATGGCCTTCGCCGCCGCGCGCTTCGTCCAGACGCACGAATGGCTTGATCGCGGCCGCCACGCGGTCGGCGGGAATGCCGGGACCGTGATCGCGCACTTCGATCAGCCATTGCGCGCCTTCGCGGCGGGTGGAAATCTCCACGGGCGGCACGCCGTGTTCGAGCGCGTTGTCGACGAGATTCGAAATCAGCCGGTCCAGCAGCGTACGCGGCATGCGAAATGCCGGGCCCGCGCGCAGATCGAGCCTGAAAAGCACGTCTTCATCGCTGCCAGTATCCGAATAGTATTGCTCGCGCAGCAGCGCATCCACTTCCACTTCGGGCCCGGATTCAGGCCGTTGTCGCGCGAATTCCAGAAACTGCTGGACGATATCGTTGAGCGAATCGACTTCGCGATACAGCTGTTGACGTTCGAGATCGGAACCCAGCATCGAGGCGCGCAACTTGATGCGCGTGAGGGGCGACTTGAGGTCGTGCGCGACGCCTGCCAGCATGACGGCCTGATCGTCGTCGGCCTCATTCAGCTGCTTCATCATGCGGTTGAACGAACCGATCAGATCGCGCAGTTCGCGCGGCCCTTGTTCGTTGACGGGCGCGGGGCGATGGCCGCTGCCGAATGCACGCGCCGCGTTGGCGACGAGAGAGAGCGGGCGCTGCATCTGCCACATGGCAAGCAGCGCAACCAGTAACGACATGGCGAGCAGGCCGATAGCCTGCGGCAAAAGATTGGGCGGCGGCGGCAGATCGACGGGCGCGACGATCCACGTGGGGTGGCCCGGAAAGCGTACCCAGAGCGCCGCGCGGTGATGCTGCAGATCCGCAAGAATTTCGGTGCCTGCCGGCAGATCGCGCAGCAACTGCTTGCGCAGATCGGCGAGCGGCTCGCGTTTGGGCACTTCAAGATTCACGTCGGCGGGCATGTTCCATGTGGGCACCAGATGCACGCGTAACGCGGGAGCCAGCTCGACTTCATTGGGCGCTGCGCCGTTAGCCGCGTGCAGCATGAGCAACAGTCCGCGCTCAAAACCTTCGACCTCATGACGGCGCGGCTGCGGTGCGAATACGACAAACCAGCAGGCCTGCACGATAAAAAGCACGAGCGCCGACATCAAGGCCATGCGGCCAAACAGCGTATTCAGCGGATTGTTCATGAACCGGCGTTAGCAGTATCGGCTACGCCGTTGCCATCGATTTCATCTTCGCGCAGCGGCACGAATACATAGCCTTTGCCGCGCACGGTCTGCACATAACGCGGTTGTGCGGGATCGTCCTCGATCACGCGGCGCAGACGCCAGATCGGTACGTCGAGGCTGCGGTCGTTGAACGGCACGCCGTCTTCGCGCAGCAGATCGTGGACCAGCACGCGCGAAAGCACGCGGTACGGATTGCGGGCGAAGATCTTCAGCAGAGCGAATATGCTGTCGCGCAGCGGCACGCGTTCGCCGTCGCGCAGCAGCGAGCGCGTGGCGAAATCGAGCTCGAACGGCCCGAACTGGCAACGCTCGCGCGCTTCGGGCGCGCTGGGCGGCACTGCGCCGTGACGGCGCAGCACGGTCTGGATGCGCAGCAGCAGTTCCTGCGGATCGAAGGGCTTGGCGACATAATCGTCTGCCCCGAGCGTGAGCCCGGCGATGCGATCGGTCACCGCGCCGCGCGCGGAGGCGAAAATCACCGGAATGTCATCGCCCTGCGAGCGCAACGCGGCGAGCGTGCGCAGTCCATCGGTGCCAGGCATCATGACGTCGAGCACGATGACCGAAGGTCGTTCGAGCTCGAGCCGCCGCGCGAGGTGGGTACCCTCGTGCAGCACGGAGGTCTGGAAGCCGTGGGTTCGCAGGAAGCGGGAAAGAAGATCGCGCACGACCGGATCGTCGTCGACGATGAGAACGTGTGGACTCATCGTGAAATTTTAATTGTTGTCGACGTTTCGATGAATACTGTCGATGTGACCAATTCTTACCTTCGCTTACAAGAGGCCCAAGACGGGCCTTATCCAACGTCCCACGGCCTGCCGTCGCTTACTTGACAGCGACCGCGGCTTCCTGAACAGGCGCTTGTGCGGTTTGTGCCGCAGTCTTGGCTTCCGGGGTCGAACCCGTTGCCGCCTTGACAGTCTTGTCCTTCGACTGCGCGATCACTTCGTCGATCGACGCCACGCTGGTTGCGTGTGCAATGGCCTTGCTCGACGCGGCGTTTGCCTGCGCGTTCGACGCCGACGGCGCGGGCACGGCGGCCGGAATGTGCTTGGCGAGAGCGTCGGCAATACGCTTCTGGCGCGCGTCGGCGGCCACGCCGCTCGGCATCTTGCGCAGACGCAGGGCTTCGGCGCTGGCTTGCGCGTCTTCGTGTTTCGCGTCGGTGTGCTTGACTGCGGGCTCGATGCCCTTCATTTCCAGCACGGCGTCACGTGCGGTCGGCGCGAGGTGTTGATCGGCAACGCCATCCTTCACGCGTTGCACGGTGGCTTGCTGGCCGTGCTTGAAATCGCCTTCGAGTTCGGCGATACGGCGGTTGTACCAGTCCGTCACGCAAGCCTTGTCCTTGCAGTTGTGCTGGCGCCATTGCCACTGGCTCACGCGATCGGCTTCGAGCGCGGTCGAATCGGGCGTTGCGTCGATGGCTGTTTTATAGAGCGCGGCGAGCTTGTCGTCGAGCGCCGACAGCTGCGGATCGGTGCAGACGATACGCTCCGACGCCGAAGCGTTGTGCGGGCAATGGAAGCTCGCCGCCTGCGCTGCAGTCGTTGCGGCGAACGTAGCGAAGAGCGCAAGCGCGGCGGTGCTCAGACCGCGATGCAGGAAAGATTTAGCGCGGCGGTTGGTCTGTTCTCGGTTCATGGCGGACACGATGATGTTGAAATGGCAGGGGACGACAGGCGGCTCGTCCGGCGTCGCCACGGCGCACTGCGCCGCACGGAAACGATAGACGCAGCGACCTCGACACAAAACCTCGCTCAACGGGGCGATTGCTGAATCGCTTACGAATCATTTCAAATGGGGTGTGAGCGGTAAGTAATGGCGTGCGCAATCGACGCTGGGCAGCCAGTCCGGCGGGTGTGCCGTGGAAAAAACGCTTACGCGCTGGGAGATTTGCGAAGAAGTGGGAAGCCACTTTCAACATTGGCCGATGTCTGCGCCTTCGCGCACCACGCTTTGCCGCGATGATGCACGTCGAGCCCTGCCGCCCGCCGTGCAGCCCATCGACGCGTTCTGCCTCCGCCTCCATGCTCAACGTTATCCGCACCTCACTTTGCGCAGCGGCGCTTGCTGCGCCGCTCGCTCTCAACGGCTGCGCGTGGACGCTGATTACGGCCGCCGACGCGACCGGTTCGGTAATCCAGGCCGGTTACGCCGTGGCCTCGAATTACTCGTCGCCGAAATTCGTGACGGGGCGGCCCGTGAATCTCACCGATGTCTGCATCGAAATCAATCCGATGGTGACGGCGGCCGATTTCGTGCCGTCGCTGCAATATGCGCTCGCGCAGCGCGGTGTGCGCTCGGATCTCTATAGCCCGGGCACGGAACCCGCCAATTGCGCCGGACGGCTGGTCTATAACGCGTCGATCGAATTTGGCCGTCCGACGTTTAGCGACGACAGCAAGGCCTATCTGTCGACCATCAATATGACGATCTTTCTGCACAACCGTATCGCCGTCACGGCGCGCTACGAAGTGCATGGCCTGAGCACCGACCGCTATTCCAGCGCGACCGTGAAGCTTCAGGGCCTGATCGACAGCATGGTGGTGGATCAGACGCGTCTTGCGAACACGTTCGAGTCGGCTTCGAGCGGCCAGTAATCTTTCTCGCCGCGTATTTCAGGAAAGGAATGGGAAGGTAAGGGGTCTATGCCGCGACCGGCGAAGTCCCTTACGATCTGCGCATGACCAATAACGTATTCCTCGTCGACGACGATCCCGTCGTGCGCGACGTCACTGCCGAGTATCTCCAGATGCGCGGCTTCACCGTCACCGCGCTGCCGTCGGCGCGCGCCCTGCAGAACAAGCTGAGGTCCGAGCGACCGCAGGTGGTCGTGCTCGACATCATGATGCCGGAAGTGGACGGCATCAGCGCCTTGCGCGAATTGCGCGCGAGCGGCGACGATCTGCCCGTCATCATGCTTACCGCGCGTAACGAAGTGATCGATCGCGTGCTGGGCCTGGAATTCGGCGCGGACGATTACGTGGGCAAGCCCTTCGATCCAGGCGAACTGGCCGCGCGTATCCGCACGGTCATGCGCCGACGCAGCGTGGCAAGCGCGACGGGCGCGCCGGAAAGCCGTGCATCGTTCAGCTTCGGGCCGTTCGAGCTGGATTTCCGCTCGCGCGAACTCTATCGCGACGAAGAGCGTATTCCGCTGCGTTCGAGCGAATTCGCGTTCCTGAAACTGTTCGTCAATCACGCGATGACGATTCTCTCGCGTGAGCAGATCATCGAAATCGTCTATGGCGAAGCGGGGCGTTATCGCAACCGCAGCCTGGATGTGGCGATCTGGCGTCTGCGTCGACTGATCGAAACCGATCCGTCCGAGCCGCGCTATCTGCAAACGGTCTGGGGTCACGGCTATGTATTCGTGCCCGATGGCGAAGTGGGCGTGGCGGAGCGTTACAGCGAATATAAGGGCGAATACAAAAACGACGTGAAAATCGAAGACGATTAAGAAAGAGTCAGAATTCAGTAAAAAAGGGCGGATCGCTATGTAAAGCGATCCGCCCTTTTTCTATTGTCCAGGGATTGGCCAGGAATACGGTTTAGAAAGTCAGCACGCTCAGGAACATGCGTTGCAGCCAGCCCACCGTTGTCGCGTCGTTGAGCATGCCGTGGCCGACTTCTTCTATACGCGCATTGGCGATCTTGCCGGAATCGACGAAATTGTCGGCTTCGACATCGTTGGGATTGACGATGCCCGACAAACGCAGGCGCTGATGCTCGCCGCTCATGGCAATGATTTTCTCGCCGGATACCACGAGATTGCCCGTCGGCGTCTTGCTGATGATGGTCACGGCGAGCGTGCCGTTCATGCCGCTCGACAGCGTGTGGCTGCCGCTGCCATTGAATGTCGTCGACGCCGAACCGATGTTGAACAGACGCGCAAGCCGCGCTGCCGTGCCGGTCGATTGATCGGCGGCGGTTGCGGTAATGTCGCTCGAACGCTTGGCGGCAGCCGTGGCGTTGTCGTTGCCCGTATAGGATTCGGACAGACGGATCGTCAGCACTTCGCCGATATGCTGGGCGCGCGGCGTTTCATAAAGCGCGACCGACGTGCCGGCCTGATAGATCGAGCCGCTCGTGTTCACGTTGAGCGGCGCTTCGGCCAGCGGCGGCGTCATCGGCGTTTCAACAATCGAGTCCTGCGTGGCGCAGCCCGCGAGCGCGAACGCAGCGCCGGAAATCAGGCAGAGCGCAAAGCGCGGCGAATATTTCACCGCCTTGCGGCCCGTAACAGAAGATAAGGAATCCGATTTAATCGGAAGGTGTTGAGCGCGAGAAGATTTCATCATTTTCGTCGGGATACGCGTGGGGGCGGGCTCGGTTTGTCGGCCTCTGCAGCCCGCAGGCTGCCGGTCCGGTCAGCCTTCGTCGAACTGGCTGACCTTCAACGCGCGCTCGAAGCCCTTGGGGCGCGGGCTGGGTGTTTTCAGCTGATAGGTGAGCGTAGCGCGGCCGCCATCGGGCAGCATGCAGATCGTGATCGTGCTGGCGGCGTTGTCCCATACCAGCAGCGGCACATCGGCGTTGCCACGCATGCGCGGCTTGCCGTAACGCGCCGCGAGCAGATCGCGCAGATCGAACGCGGTCATGCTGTCCACCACGAAAGACATTTCATAGAGCCGCAGCGGCTCGCCGGGCGCGTCGTGCGCGAAACGCAGCACATGATCCACGGCGGGCGCGCCGGCTACAACCGCAAGCGAAGGCGTCCAGCCGTTCGAAGTGCGGTGCGCCCAGCGGCAGGCGATGGTGGGGCTGGCGTAACTCTTGAGCATCATGCCGATGTCGCCGCCTGCCACGTCGGTTTCGCATACCAGCGTGCTTTCGTGCGGCGTCGCGCGGATCATGTTGGCTTCGCGCAGCGCACTCAGCGTGATGCCTAGCGAGATGCCGCGAAACGAGAACGGCGTGTCGTCCGGCACGGCGGTACGCGTGCGCGCGGCCGTCGCACGGCGTGGCGCCGGCGCAGGTGATGCCGCATGCGATGACGGCGGATTCGACGACTTTTGCTGGGCTTGCTCAAGCTCGGCCTTGTGCACGTTGTGCGTTGCTGCTGGCGCAGTAACGGACGCCGCGGTGCTCACTGCCTCGGCACGCGCCGGCATGGCGAACATGCCAGTGCAGAGTGCACCGATAGCGCTTACCGTGCAGACAATCCACGACGCCCGTTTCATGATGCAGCTCCGCTTAGTCGACTGCCGCCGCGCAGGCGTCGAACGGGATCGCCGCCGGATGTCCGACGACGGGCACGATCTTCAGCGTCGCCGAAGCGACACGGCAGGGGAACGCCACAACCGCGCAGCCGTCGAGCGGCAGCGCGAGGCTGGCGAGCAAAAGGGCCGACGCTGTACGCGTGAAACCATTGGAAAGTTGCATGGCGGTCAGCCTGGACATTACCTGGGAGTACGACACGACAATCGACGCAGCGGTCATGCAGTGGTGTTGATGGTGTGGCCGAGCGGACCGACCGGGGTCGGTTGCACGGTTTCCGGCTTGGCCGACGATTCGCCGCCCGGTTGTTGCAGGCCGCTGGGCTTGCTGCTGCGATTGTTTGCGAGCGGCTCGAGCGACGCAGGGCGGGTGAGGTTGCTGGAACCGATGGAACTGGTCATGTGGGGCCTCCTTGGCACAGTGAAACGAAGAGGAGGGCGCGCGCCGCCGCAGCGGCCGCCCCCGTGGTGCACCGCCCGAAACCGGGTTTCGTGGCGGCGAGTGAATCTTCGCGTCAAGCGGCGCGCCATGAAGCAACAATCAAAGGGGCGCTTTACCGGAAGCCTTACAAGTCCTTTCGCGGGTATACCAATGCCGCCGCGCAAGCGCGGTGCGGCTGCGAAAAATGTTGCGTAACCTTGCCGCCGGTAAGGGCTGAAACCCTTACGGGGTGGGCCTGTGGGAAGCATGCGTTTTCCGCATGCTTCCCTCGACAATTAATCGTTTGTGAGCCATTCCGTCGCAGCGGGATACTGCGCCCACCTCAGACGTGGCGACGATCAGGCATCACATCATGCGAGCAGATTACAACTTCATTAACGGGACATTCCTCGAAACGGACGCGCAGCGCATCGCCGTCTATAACCCGGCCACAGGCGGGCTGATCGGCCATGTAAGCGCCGCAAGCGCCGCCGATGCGGTTCGCGCGGTCGAGGCCGCGGCCACGGCGCAGCGCAGCTGGCGCCGCCTGCCCGCCGCCGAGCGCGGCGCAATCCTCACACGATTCGCCGATGCCATCGACGCCCGCTCGCCCGTGATCGGCGCGGTGCTGGCGGCCGAATCCGGCAAGAGCGTGGCCGACGCCACCGCCGAAGCGCATTACGCCGCCGAAATCCTGCGCTATCACGCGCAATGGGCCCGCCGCATCGAAGGCGAGGTGATCCCCAGCGACAGCGCCAACGAGAATCTCGTCCTGATGCGCGAGCCGATCGGCGTCGCGGCCTGCCTGATTCCGTTTAATTTCCCGATCTACACCTTGCTGCGCAAGATCGCCCCCGCGCTCATCACGGGCAATGCGGTGGTGGTGCGCCCGAGCAACAACACGCCGTGCTCGGCCTTCGAAGTGGCGCGCGCCGCACAAGAGGCGCAAGTGCCGGCCGGTCTCATCAACGTGCTGGCGATGGATCACGACACTGCCGCCGTGCTCTGCACGCAGCGCGACGTCGGCATGATCACGCTCACGGGTAGCGTGACGGCGGGTCGCAAGGTGCTCGATTACTGCAAGGAAAACATCGCCAAGCCGTCGCTCGAACTGGGCGGCAAGACGCCGGCCATCATCGAGGCGGATGCCGATCTCGAAGCTGCTGCTGCTGCCATCGTGCGTTCCAAGACCACGCACTGCGGCCAGCTTTGCACAGCTATCGAGCGCGTTTATGTGCAGGCGTCGGTGCACGCGCGCTTTGTTGAGCTGCTGCGCGAAAAGATGAAGGCCGTGACGTTTGGCGACCGCGCGGTGGATGCCTCGCATATGGGCCCGCTCATCAGCGAGCAGGCGCGCGCGTCGATCCACGCGATGGTCGAGCGCGCCGTGGCCGACGGCGCAAAGATCGAAACCGGCGGCTATCTGCCGGAAGGCACGGGCCACTTCTATCCGCCCACGCTCCTGAGCGGCTGCCGCCAGGACATGGAGATCGTGCAGGAAGAGATTTTCGGGCCGGTGCTGCCGGTGCTGTCCTACGAAACGCTCGACGACGCGCTGCGCATGGCCAACGATCATCAGTTCGGTCTGTCGTCGGTGCTGTACACGGAGCGTTATCGCTCGACGATGCGCGTCGCCAACGAGATCGAAGCAGGCGAGCTGTACGTCAATCGCACGCCCGCGGACCCGTACCAGGGCTATCACGCCGGCTGGAAGCGTTCTGGCCTGGGCGGTGACGACGGCAAACATGGCATGCTCGAATTCACGCAGACGCGCCTCGTGGTCATGCCGTTCTAAAGATGTTGCAGGAAATTGATTAGTTCGGATCACTGAGCGAATAGGTAAAGGGCGTCTGCTGCAACGGACGCCCGCTTGAAGAAACGCCGACCGCTGCACGGCCGCCCTTGAGCGAGCCTGCAAGCGAGTCTGCGGTATGGAGACAATCTTGCAGAAGTCCATCGCGAAACCCGGCGCGCCTGCGTCGCCGACTGCCTCGTCCATTTCCACCTCATCAGGCAAGATGCAGCGCTACGGCCAGCTCATGCTGCTGGTGCTGGCTGCAGGCGCCATTTATCCGATTCTTTATCTGCGCCAGGTCTATCAGACCACGATGCTCGATGTGTTCCATATCGACAATGCGCAACTGGGCTACCTCTATTCGGTGCTCGGCATTATTTTCTTTCTGTCGTATCTGCCGAGCGGCTGGCTCGCCGACCGCGTCGCGCCACGTCTGTTGATCTGCTTTTCGCTGATTGGCACGGGCGCGCTGGGACTCTGGTATTCGACCGCGCCGGCGTTCCCCATTCTGATGGTGATCTTCTGCTGCTGGGGCCTGACGACGGGGCTGACGTTCTGGGCGTCGGTGCTCAAGCGTGTGCGCATGATCGCAGGCGCGAACGAACAGGGCCGCTTCTTCGGTCTGCTCGACGGCGGGCGAGGCCTGGTCGAAGCCTTGCTGGCGACGGTTGCGCTTGCGCTGTTCGCGGCGGCAACCGGTTCGGGCCGTGGCGAAGCGACGGGTCTGCGTCATGTGATCTTTCTGTATTCGTTCACGTGTATTGGCATTGGCGCGCTGATGAGCTTCTTCAAGGACGCCGCGCCTATCCAGGACGATACGCAAGGCGCCGCTGACGCGAAGCAATCGAATGCGCGCGGCGCGCTCTGGCGCGATCTCTCGACGCTCGCGAAGATTCCGCAACTGTGGCTTGTAGCGGCAGTGGTGTTCTGCGGCTATCAGATCTTCTGGGCGACCTACAGCTTCTCCGCCTATCTGCAACAGGGCGAGATGCATATGACGGTCGTGGCGGCCGGCATGGTCACCACGCTCAAGCTGTGGATGCGCCCGCTCGGCGGTATCGGCGGCGGCTATCTGGGCGACCGTCTCTCGAATCTGCGCGTGCTGATCTGGGCGATGTTCCTCGCGGTGGTCGGGCTGATCGGACTGATCGTGTTGCCTTCGCTGCGCAATATGGCGCTGCTCGGCGTGGTGGTGCTGTTTATCGGCCTGATGACTTACGCGATTCGCGGCCTCTACTGGACGCTGCTCGACTACTGCGCGATTCCGATGCGCATTACGGGTCTCGCCATTGGCTTGGTTTCCTTGATTGGTTACTCGTCGGACATTTTCCTGCCGCTCCTGAACGGTTACATCACGGAGCATTACGCGGGCATGCTCGGCTATCAGTTCTATTTCGCTTACGTGGCCGCTATCGGCACGCTTGGCGGCATCGCCGCGCTCGTGCTCAAGCGCATGTCCTATTCACAACCTGCCTGAATACGCTCGAACCATGAAAGTCGTTGCAATGCAAACGCACGTCGTTGCGGTGCCTCCTCCGCACCTCGGCGGCATGTACTGGATCTTCGTCACGCTGGAAACCGATTGCGGCATCCAGGGCGTGGGTGAAATCTACGCGGCCACCTTCCATCCCGATGTGATGGTGCCGGCCATCGAAGATGCGTTCTCGCGCTATCTGCTCGACCACGATCCGCATCATGTCGAGCGCCTGTTCCGCGAAGCGTATTCGAGCGGCTTCACGCAGCGCCCCGATCTCACGATGATGGGCATCGTCAGCGGTCTGGAAATGGCCTGCTGGGACATCATCGGCAAGGCCGCGAACAAGCCCGTGTACGAATTGCTGGGCGGCATGGTGAACGAGCGTCTACGTTCGTACACCTATCTTTATCCGAAGAACGCCAAGGGCGAGTACGACTACGACGATCCCGATCTCGCCGCCGAATGCGCCGCGCAGATGGTGAAGATGGGCTTTAGCGCCGTGAAGTTCGATCCGGCCGGCCCGTACACCGCGTACTCGGGCCATCAGCTTTCGCTGGAAGTGCTCGACCGCTGCGAAACGTTCTGCCGCAAGGTGCGCGAAGCCGTGGGCAACAAGGCCGATATTCTGTTCGGCACGCATGGTCAGATGGTCCCTTCGTCGGCGATCCGTCTGGCGAAACGCCTCGAAAAATACGATCCGCTGTGGTTCGAAGAGCCGGTCCCTCCGGGCCAGCCCGACGCCATGGCCGAAGTCGCGAAGCACACCAGCATTCCGATTTCGGCGGGCGAGCGTCTGATCACGAAATACGAGTTCCACAAGCTGCTGGAAGCGGGCGCAGCCTCGATCATCCAGTTGAACGTGGCGCGCGTGGGCGGCCTGCTCGAAGCGAAAAAAGTGGCGACGCTGGCCGAGGTCTATTACGCGCAGATCGCGCCGCATCTCTACAACGGCCCGATTGGCGCGGCGGCGAGCATCCAGCTGGCGGCCTGCACGCCGAACTTTCTGATCCAGGAAAGTATCGGCACGTGGGGCGGTTTCCATGCGGAAGTCCTCAAGCAGCCGATCCAGTGGGAAGAGGGCTACATCATTCCGTCGAAGGCGCCGGGTCTGGGCGTCGAACTGAACATGGACGTGGTGCGCGCGCATTCGCCTTACACCGGCAAGCGTCTGCATCTGCAGATGGCGAGCCAACCGGCTGACGTGCGCGATAACTCGCCTGCACGCGGCTAGGCGCCAGTCAATACGCGGGAACATAGCGATGAATTACGACTACATCATTGTCGGCGCGGGTTCGGCGGGCTGCATTCTCGCCGAACGGCTTTCGGCTTCGGGACGCCATTCGGTGCTGCTGCTCGAAGCGGGCGGATCGGACAACTCGTTCTGGTTCAAGATACCCATCGGCTTTGCCAAGCTGTACTACAACAAGGTGCACAACTGGATGTACTACAGCGAGCCGGAACCGGAACTCGCGGGTCGCCAGATCTACGCTCCGCGTGGCAAGGTGCAGGGCGGCTCGGGCTCGATCAACGCGATGATCTACGTGCGCGGCGCGCAGCGCGATTTCGACGATTGGGCGGCTGCGGGCAATCCGGGCTGGTCGTATCAGGACGTGCTGCCGTATTTCCGCAAGCTCGAATCGCATCCGCTGGGCGACACGCCGTGGCACGGCGCGAATGGTCCCGTGCGTATTTCGCCGATGAAAGACGGCGCGCATCCGATCTGCCAGACCTTCCTGGAAGGCTGCGAGCAACTGGGCTATGCGCGCAACGACGATTTCAACGGCGCGAAGCTCGAAGGCGTGGGTATTTACGATGTGAATACGCGCAATGGCCAGCGCGCCTCCAGCAGCTTTGCGTATCTGCATCGCGCGGGCGAGCGTCCGAACCTGAAGATCGAGCTGCATGCACGCGCAACACGCTTGCTGTTCGATGCGAGTCCGGAGGCGAACCCGCAGACGCCGCGCGCAATCGGCGTTGAAATCGAGCAGCAAGGCGTCAAGCGCACATTTCACGCCAATCGCGAAGTGATCGTGGCGGCGGGGGCCGTCGATTCGCCCAAGCTGCTGCAACTCTCGGGCGTGGGCCCGGCCGCGCTGCTCAAGCAGCACGGCATCGGCCTGGTGCATGAACTGCCTGCCGTGGGCCAGAATCTGCAGGACCATCTGTGCGTGAGCTTCTACTATCGCTCGCGCGTGAAGACGCTGAACGACGCCTTCAGCAGTTGGGTCAGCAAGATCAAGTTCGGCATGCAGTATGTCTTCCAGCGCAAAGGGCCGTTCTCGATGAGCGTGAACCAGTCGGGCGGTTTCTTCCGTACGTCTGAGGATCAGGTCCATCCAAATATGCAGATTTATTTCAATCCGCTGTCGTATCGGATTCCTAAATCAAATCGCGCACAATTGACGCCGGAACCGTATTCGGGCTTCCTCGTCTGCTTTAATCCGTGCCGTCCGACCAGCCGCGGTTCGGTCGAAATTGCCTCGGATAGCGTTGCGGATGCGCCGAAGATCCGCGGCAATTATCTGTCGACGCAAAAGGATCGCGACGAAGCCATCGAAGGCAGCCGTCTGGTGCGCAAGCTCATGCAGGCGAAGGCGCTCAAGGACATCACGGTGGAAGAAGTCACGCCCGCCGGCGAAGTCACCGACGACGCCAGCATGCTCAAGTTCTTCCGCGAACAAAGCGGCTCGATCTATCACCTGTGCGGCAGTTGCGCGATGGGTCCGGACCCGGAAACATCGGTGGTGGATGCGCGCCTGCGCGTGCATGGCATCGACGGTCTGCGGGTGGTCGATGCGTCGATCTTCCCGAACATCACGTCCGGCAACACTAACGCGGCGACCATGATGGTGGCGGAAAAGGGCGCAGATCTGATTCTGGAAGACGCAGATCGCACGATCGCCGCGCGCAGCCTGGCGCAAAACGTTCAGCGGGCCGCGGCGATCTCTTCCTGAAGCCACTGCCTGAAAAGCTGGAGCGGCCTGGACGCTTTCTGTTCGGGCCGCACCACGAACCAGTAGGATTGCCGCCCATCCACGTGGATGTCGCGCACCGGCGCGAGCAGGCCATCGGCCAGTTCGCGCCCGATCATGTTGCGATCGGCCATGGTCACGCCCAGCCCTTCGATGGCGGCGCGGATCGCATGGTCGAGCAGATCGAATTCATAGCCGCCCGAGGTGTCCACATCCTCGATGCGCGCAGCGTCCAGCCAGTGACGCCACGTCAGATAGCGCTGGTTTTCCGCGGCCAGCACGTGTAGCAGCGTTTGCTGCGAGAGATCGACGGGACCGTTCGCCAGCAGCGCGGGCGCGCACACGGCGATATGCGACTCGTGCATCAGCAGCGAGCTCTCCAGCCCGTCCCATTCGCCATCGCCAAAACGGATCGCGCAGTCTAGCGCGGTCGAATCGGCGAGCGTGTCCTGTAACTGCGTCGTGAGGCTCAATTCGAGCGAAGGATGGCGCGCGTGCAGGCGCGTGAGGCGCGGTACCAGCCAGCGGCTCGCGAAGGTGGGCGGCGCGTTCACACGCAGGCGGTTCAGGTCGCTTTTCTGCTGGATCGTGCGCACGGTCACTTCGATACGATCGAACGACTGCTGGAGCGTGCGCAAAAGCGCGCGCCCGGCCTCGGTCAGTTCGAGCCGGTGATGGTGGCGCTCCAGCAGCGTTTCGCCGAGTTGTTCTTCGAGCTGGCGCACCTGGCGGCTCACGGCGCTCTGCGTCACGTTCAGCTGTTCGGCGGCGCGGGTGAAGCTGCCGCTCGTGCCTGCCGCCTCGAACGCTTTCAAGGCGTTCAGCGCCGGCATCTTTCGCTTCAAGGTCGTCTCCTCGCGGTCGGCGCTATCGCGAAAAGGCGCGGCGCCAAAACGACGGAGTATACCGGGCCGCGCGGCCATCTAGCGCCGCGCCCGCGAAAGCGCCGCCAGACCGAGCGTCACGGCCGTCGCAAAAATATAGAGGCCGCCAGGGCCGAGCAGGCGCATGAAGAGCGAAGCTAGCGTCGGCCCGGCCGCGCCGCCCAGCGAGAACACCAGCAGCAGCGTGGCGCTGGTCTGCACGCGGCGGGTCTGGTCGACGTGATCGTTGACGTCCGAAACGATCACGCCGTACAGCGTGAAGGTGAGCGCGACGTACAGGAACAGCAGCGTATCGACCAGAAGCGGAATGCGCACGACGATCAGCGCGGCGGCCGCGACGGCGGCGACCAGCGAGACGAGACCGAGTGTCGCGCGGCGGCCAAGCAGATCGGATAGCCGTCCCACCGGCCATTGCGACAGCAGCGCACCAATCAGCACGACCCCCATCGCATGCGAGATATCGCCCGCCGGAAAGCCGATACGCGCGAGATAAACCGGCGTGAGCGCGTAGAACGCGCTCGACAGCAGCCCCGCGCCGATACACGCGGGGACACTGCGCGGCGCGACGCGTGCGAGTTCGCGCAGGCCGTCGAGCAGTAGCGTAGGGCGCTTGGGCGTGGCGAGCGGCGAGGCGCGCGCGGCGGCTTCGGTCACGGGCGGCGGCACGCTTTGCTGCCAATCGCCGATCAGCGCGACGGGAATCAGCGAAATCACGTAAAGCCCGTTGACGAGTGCGTGTTCGACATTGCTGCCGGGCGCGGCCACGCCTAGCAGGAATTGCCCGGCGCTCACGCCCAGGTAGGTGAGCACCAGATAGAGCGCGAAGGCGCGTCCGCTCCGCTCGTTGGGCACCGCGCCGTTCACGCCGCTTTCGATCGACGTGAACACGCCGACCATGCTGAAGCCCGTCACGAAACGCAGCGCGGCCCAGGCATCGGGCGAATCGAAGGAGAGATAGCCGAGGGCGGCCAGCGCCGTGAGCGCGCCGAAGCCGATGAAGGCGCGCTGCGGCCCGATCCGCCCAACCAGCGGACCCAGCCCCAACGCGCCCGCAATGAAGCCGACGTAGTAGCACGATTGCACGAGACCCACGCCGAGCGCGCCGTGCGCAGCTTCGAGCATGCGCAGCGAGATCAGCGTGGTGAGGAGGCTGTTGCCGCAGACGAGAACCGTGTAGCCGCCCAGCAGGCCGTAGAGCGCCCGCATCGGGCGCTTAGTGAGTCACGGCGCTGCGGCGCTCGACGAAACGGCGCACGTAGTCGTCGGCGGGGCGCTCAAGGATGTCTTCGGGCGTGCCGCACTGGATCAGGCGACCATCGCGCAGGATCGCGATCTGGTTGCCGATGCGCAGCGCCTCGTCCAGATCGTGCGTGATGAAGACGATGGTCTTTTGCAGGGACTTTTGCAGTTCGAGCAACTGGTCCTGCATTTCGGTGCGGATCAGCGGATCGAGCGCGGAGAATGCTTCGTCCATCAGCAGCACGTCGGTGTTGGCGGCGAGCGCGCGAGCCAGGCCCACGCGTTGACGCATACCGCCCGAGAGTTCGTCCGGGTAGTGGTCGCCGTAATTGCCGAGCCCCACCTTGCCGAGCCACTCGCGCGCGCTGGCAAGCGCCGCCGCCTTCTTTTCGCCGCGCGTGACGAGTGCGTAGGCGGCGTTGTTGAGCACCGTCTGATGCGGCAGCAGGCCAAAGCTCTGGAACACCATGCTCACGCCATAGCGGCGCAGCTCCCGCAGGCCGTTGTCGTTGAGCTTGAGCACGTCCTTGCCGTCGATCAGGATTTCGCCGACGGTCGGCTCGATCAGGCGGTTGAAGTGGCGCACGAGCGTGGATTTGCCCGAGCCCGACAGCCCCATGATGACGAAGATCTGTCCCGAGCCGATCGACAGGCTCACGTCGTTCAGGCCCACGTTGCAGCGGGTCTTTTCCAGCACTTCCGCTTTGCCCGCGCCGCCGCGCAGCAGTTCCAGCGCACGTTCGCTCGCGTCGCGCGAACCAAAGATCTTGTACACGTGTTTGACTTCAATGCCGCTCATGTTGGTTACCTCTATACGTGTTCGTGTGTACTGCGCGAGTGCGCCTTAGTTCGCTTTACTTGGCGGGCTGGCCGCTCAGGTCGCTGGACTTGGATGCATCGGCGTTAGCGTCGGCCTGATTGCGGGCACGGCGGAACGGAATGCGCGACGGCTGCTTCTGGCGCGCGAGGCCGCGCGTGCGGCGTCCCTGACCGTAACCCTGACTGATACGGTCGATCACGATCGCGAGAATCACGATCGCGATACCGGCCTGCGTGCCCTTGCCCACGTCGAGCGTCTGGATGCCCGCGAGCACGTCTTCGCCCAGGCCACGCGAACCGATCATCGACGCGATCACTACCATCGACAGCGCCATCATCGTGGTCTGGTTGATACCGGCCATGATGCTCGGGCGCGCCAGCGGCAGTTGCACGCCGAACAGCAGTTGCACACGCGTGGTGCCGAAGGCGCGCGCCGCTTCGACGATCTCGCCGTCCACTTGCCGGATGCCCAGATCGGTCAGACGAATCAGCGGCGGCAGCGCGTAGACGACGGTGGCGAGAATCGCCGGCACCTTGCCGAGGCCGAACAGCATCAGCACCGGGATCAGGTAGACGAAGCTGGGCAGCGTCTGCATCACGTCGAGCACGGGCAGGAGAATGCGGCGCAGCGTGGCGCTACCGGCCGCGAGAATGCCCAGCGGCACGCCCAGCGCCACGGAAATGACGGTGGCGACCACCATCAGCGCGAAGGTCTGCATGAGCTTGTCCCACAGCCCGAAGCAGCCGATCAGCCAGAGCAGGCCGACGAACAGCAGCGCCACGCCCACACGGCGCGACGCATGCCAGCTCAGCAGGCCCACGAGGGCGAGCACGAGCAGAGGCGGCATGGCGCGCAGCAGGCCTTCGAGCGGCACGAGCACGTCGCGCAGCATCAGCACGCTGAAGTTGTGGAACGCGTCGCCGTATTGCTGCACGAACGCGGTGACCTGATCGTTGACCCAATCGGCGATCGACAGGTGGAGAAAGGGAGATCCCATGGTGAGCCTCATTCTGCGTGTGACGTGTAATGCGGTAAGTGCGGATCCTGCGGATCAGGTCAGGTCTTGAGACCCGCCTGCACGCGCGCCGCGACATCCGGCGTGACCCATTGCTTCCAGATTTCCGGATGCTGCTCGAAGAAGCTGCGCGCGACCGTGGAGGCGTCGAGTTTCTTGTCGTGCATCTGCTGGACCAGTTGTTCGTCGAGCGTGAGCGGCAGGCTCACTTTCTCGAAGAACGAAACGGCGTCGGGCTGGGCGTCGAAGAACGGCGTGGAGACCGCGACCTTCAGATGCGAGACCTTGAACGCCGAGGCGCAAGGCGTGCCCTTGGGATCGGCGATGGTGTTCCAGCAGGCGTCGGAGTACGGTGCACCCGCAAGCTGTACGAAGTGATACTTCGCCATCAGCCCGGCCGGTTGCCAGTAGTAGAAGAGGATGGGCTTGCCGCGCTCATACGCCGAAGCGATCGCGGCGTCGAGCGCACCGCCGGTGCCGGGGCGGAAGTTGGTGTAATCGTCACCGAGCTTGTAGGCGGACATCAGGCGATTGTTGAAGCGCTCGCAATCCCAACCAGCCGGACAGTTGTAGAAGCGGCCCTTGCCGGGTTCTTCGTCGTCGCTGAAAAGATCCTTGTATTGCGGCAGTTGCGCGATCGACCGCAGTTGCGGCGCGAGCGGTTTGATGCCGCGTTTGGCGTCGCCGTTGATGACGTAGTCGGGCACGTACCAGCCTTCCTTGTCGCCGCCGGGGATCAGTTCGCCTACCAGTTTCACGTTGCCGTCTTTCAGGCCGCGCGCAATGATCGGGCTGCGGCCGGTCCAGTGTTCGGCCCAGATTTGCAGGTCGTTATTGGTGAGCGCGGTTTCGGTGGCGGCAGTCGCGCCCGGCACGACTTCGGTTTTGCAGCCGTAGCCTTTTTCCAGCACCGTGCGGACCATTTCGGTCATCAGCGCGCCGCTTTCCCATGTGATCTGGGCGAGCTTCACCGTTTTGCCTGATTGACACCAGTTACCGGCTGCAAAGCTGCTCGTCGCGGCGCAGGTGAGCGCCAGTGCTGCGGCAAGGCGCACGCCTGCCAGGGTGATTCGTTGCATGTCTCCTCCGTTCGTTGTCGGGGTCGCCGTGCGTGCCGCTGCATGGAGCGGCTTTTTGCGGATTTTCGTTTCGGCGCGAACAGAGTCTAACGGCAGCATTTTGGGTTGCGAAGCAACGAAAAGTCATCGAAGCATTACCTGATCTCATGCCGATGATCCGGCGTCATGCCCCCATGAGATTTCATAGCTTTCAGCGCTGCGTGGCGTGTGCTGGAATTCGTCTCGACGCGCAGCCTGCATCGATAAAAAACGCACGTTGCAGCGCACCAATCAAACACCGGCACACCAGGAGACGGAGTCAATATGAAAGCCTTGGAAGTCTATATCGGCGAGGGTTTTGCAGGACCAGGCGTAAACGCTGCCCACATCAACATCATGATTGGCCCGCGTAATGGCCCGGTCGGTCAGGCGTTCACGAACAGCCTTTCGTCGCCCTCGCAAGGTCACGTGCCTTTCATGGTGGTCGCGCAGCCCAACGTGCCGGTCAAGCCCGCCACGCTCTACGTGAACAAGGCCGATATTCGCGGCGATCTGCATGGCAACGCCACGTGGGGCGCCTCGCAGGCGGCCATCGCGAAGGCGGTGACGGAAGCGATGCTCGACGGCACGCTGCCGCCGGAAGCCGAAAACGAATGGTGCGTCGTCACGGCGAACTGGGTGAACTGGTCGTGCGACGATCTGGACGCTGTGTACGAGAACAATTACGTCGCCTGCAAGACCGCGATCCATGCTGCGATGAATGGGCTGCCCAAGCTCGACGACATCGCGAAGATCAAGGATCAGATCAGCAATCCGTTCTACACGCCCAAGGCCAAAGCGGCCTGAGTCGCGACTCTTCTATCAGGTGACTACGATGCAATACGTGCAACTCGGCCGCTCTGGCCTGAAAGTGTCACGCCTGTGCCTTGGCACGATGAATATGGGCACGCCCGACTGGAAGCCCTGGATCTATAACGAAGAGCAAAGCGAGCCGATCGTGCGCCACGCGCTCGAAGCGGGCGTGAACTTTATCGACCTCGCAGACTTCTATTCGACCGGCGTGGGCGAGGAAGTCGTGGGCCGCATCGTCAAGCGCATCGCGAAGCGCGACGAACTCGTGCTGACCACCAAGGTGGGTTATCCGATTGGCGGCGGCGTGAATAATCAGGGCCATTCGCGCAAGCACATCATGGATGGCATCGACGGTTCGCTGCGCCGTCTGCAAACCGATTACGTCGACGTCTACATGCTCCATTACTTCGACGTGAATACGCCCGTCGAAGAAACGATGGACGCGCTCAACGATATCGTGCGCTCGGGCAAGGCGCGTTATATCGGCGTATCGACCATGTTTACGTGGCAGTTCGCAAAGATCCTGCAGGCCTGCGAGCGCTATAACTTCGCACGCCCGATCAATATGCAGTTGCAACTGAACTGCGCCTATCGCGAGGAAGAGCGCGAGATGGTGCCGTTCTGCCAGGATCAGGGCGTGGGCGTTTCGGTTTTCAGCCCGCTGGCTCGCGGCCTGTTGTCGGGCGACGCGAAGTCGGTGCGCAACCAGACTGACTTCTTCACCACGCAGATGTACGACGATCAGGTTTCGCGTGACGTGGCGATTTCGGTAGCCGAAGTGGCCGAAGCGCGCGGCGTGTCGTGCGCGCAGATCGCTCAGGCGTGGGTGCTGAATCGTCCGGGGATTTCGTCGATGCTGGTGGGCGCGGATACCGTTGCGCAATTCGACAGCGCGCTCGCCGCACTCGACACGAAGCTCGACGCCGATGAAATCTACGAACTCGATCGCAACTACACGCCGTGCGACGTGATCAACGACTACGTGACGTCGCGCATTCCGCGCGTGCCGCGCGCATCGCGCCGCCTGGAGATTGCAGCATGATCGACGGTCTCAAGGAAACACGTTTGCTGCGCACGTCGAGCTTTATCGACGGCGAATGGGTGGCGGGCGACAGCACCTTCGCGGTGATCGATCCGGCAACGGGCAAGCCGCTGGCAGAAGTCGCGCGTGCAGGGGCGCGCGAAACGCTGCAAGCCGTGGCGGCCGCTTCGCATGCGTTCCCGGCGTGGCGCGACGCCACGGCGGCAGAGCGCGGCGCGAAGGTGCGCCGCTGGGGCGAGTTGATGGTCGCGCATCGCGAAGACCTCGCGCGCATCATGGTGGCCGAGCAGGGCAAGCCGTATGCGGAAGCGCTGGGTGAAGTGGGCTACGCGGCGAGCTTTCTCACGTGGTTCGCGGAAGAAGCGCGCCGTGCATATGGCGATGTAATTCCGGCGCCGAAGAAGGGCTCGCGTATCGTCGTGACGAAGGAAGCCGTGGGCGTGGTCGGCGCGATTACGCCGTGGAATTTCCCGCTCGCAATGGTTACGCGCAAGGCCGGACCGGCGCTGGCGGCGGGCTGCACGATGGTGCTCAAGCCGTCCGAGGAAACGCCGTTGAGCGCATTCGCGCTTGCCGTGCTGGCGGAAGAAGCAGGCATTCCGCGCGGCGCGTTCAACGTCGTGACGGGCGACGCGCCGGCGATTGGCGACACGCTGATGGCGTCGAAGGCCGTGCGCAAGATCTCGTTCACGGGATCGACGCGGGTGGGCAAGCTGCTGATGCGCGCCGCCGCGGATAGCGTCAAGAAGGTTTCGCTCGAACTGGGCGGCAACGCGCCGTTCATCGTATTCGATGACGCCGATCTGGACGCCGCCGTGGAAGGCGCGATGGCATCGAAGTTTCGCAACACGGGGCAGACCTGCGTGTGCGTGAACCGCTTCTATGTTCAGGCGGGCGTGCATGATGCGTTCGTCGAAAAGCTGACGGCGGCAGTTCGCGCGCTGCGCGTATCGAACGGCATGGAGGCGGGCGCGACGCAGGGGCCGCTCATCAACGCCGCGGCGCTGCGCAAGGTTGAAGCACATGTGAGCGATGCGCGCGAAAAGGGCGGTGAGATCGTGTGTGGCGGCAAGGCGCACGCTTTGGGCGGCACGTTCTACGAGCCGACCATCATCACCGGCGCACATGGCGGCATGATGCTCGCGCACGAAGAGACCTTCGGTCCGGTGGCTGCTGTGTTCCGTTTCGAAACCGAAGAGGAAGCGATCCAGGCGGCGAACGACACCGAGTTTGGTTTGTCGGCGTACTTCTATGCGCGCGATATCGGCCGCGTGTGGCGGGTGGCGGGCGCGCTGGAAAGCGGTATGGTCGGCATCAACGAAGGGATCATTTCGACCGAGGTCGCGCCGTTCGGCGGCGTGAAGGAATCGGGCCTCGGACGCGAAGGATCGAAGTACGGTCTCGATGAGTATCTTGAGACGAAGTACATGATGATGGGTGGGTTGGGGTGAACTTCATCCAGTGTTGAGCGTTCTCCACGCATTGCTCTTTATGGGCGAAAGCCGCTACGTGAAAACGGGGCGGCTTTTTTTGTTGTGCGCGTGTGTACGCGGTCAAGATTCAGCCGTTTCTGATTTCCTCTGCAGATCAGTTCAAGGACTCTGATAGTCGCTTCGCCGACCGGAAGCGATACATCGATTGCTGAAAACTCAGAGCGGAGGATGACAGGTGCCAAATCCCAAAACAATTGTCAGGACCAACTCGACGCCAAATTCGATCTACGAAGTGCATTTAAGGGCCGTGACGTTCGACGAACTGTGGTCCGCATATCCAGACGAGGAAGACCCGTTTGTCGATCCGAAGACAGGAAAAGTGCCCGCCTACGCAGATAATCAATGTGCAATCCGACTAAGCCTGACGCTTCACCGTGTCGGCATTGCGATGAAGTCGTTTCGAGGTGAAGGGCAGATTCTTGTCGACGGCAAGCGAACCTCGTTGCGTGCGCGGGAGATGGCCGAGTGGTTGAAGTTACGTCCAATGGCGGGCTTGCCGTTGCCGGTCGATGTAACGGGCGCAGACTGGCAGAGCAAAATCAAGGGCAAGAGGGGCATCGTGTTCTTTTCCGGCTACTGGGCGCGGCAGACCGATCACAATGGCCAGGTTACGGGCGATCATATCGACCTATGGAACGGCAATACTTTGACCTCGCCGGGGATTCAAGGAAGGCTTACGTCGTTCTTCCGGTTCCGGCTAGGCCAGAATTCAGCCTGGTATTCGGACCTTGGAAAATCAAAGCAAATCCTCTTTTGGGAAGTCAAATGAGGCGCCTCGTGGTGACTGGACTATTCCTCGTTGCGGGACTTTTTACATCGTGGATATCGATGCTATTCGCGAGTTGGATTGCGTCGCGATTTGCGTGGCCATTGATCGATACGAGTTGGCATCCATGTTGGGACGCGGAGCGTTGTCAGGTTTCGTGGCTAGGCGATGCGATGGTTGTGGCGTCGATAATCGGCCCAGCGTTAGTTTGGGCTATGGTTGGATTTTGGCTGGCGAAAGAACTTCTGCCGCTTCAACTCAGCAGGCGCATAGTGCCGATGGCTATCGCGACGTTGGCGTTTTACCTTGTGCTCTACGTCGCCGTCTGGCCCTAGCTTCGACGAGACTTCATATCGGTGAGGGCACAGTCACGCGTTCACCGCGTGCCGCCCCACCAACCACTGACTGAAATTCCTCACCCGCACAGTCTCCTGCACCTCGGGCCGCACATCGAGCCAATACCCAGAAGGCCCGTCCACCTCGATCTCGCTTAACTGCACGAGCGTCCCGTTCGCCAGTTCCTGTTCGATCATGTGCCTGTCCGCCACGGCAATGCCCAGGCCTGCCACTGCCGCATGAATCACCTGATCGAGCGTACTGAACTCCAGCTCGCCGCGTGGTGCCATTTCCACGTCCAGCGCGGCCGCTTCGAGCCACGCCTCCCACACCAGCAAACGGCGATCGATGTCGAGAATATAAAGCCACGGATGCTGCGCCAGAATCTCACGCAGCGCATCCGCGTTTTCAGGCACATGAGAGAACTCGCGCGCGGATCCGACCAGCACATGCCGCTCGCGCATCAGCAATGTCGATTGTCCTCCCGGCAGCGGTTCCATACCGAAGCGTATCTGGCAATCCTCATTGCGTTCGCTGCCATGCAAAGGGCCATATTCGTTCGTGATGGAGATACGCAGATCGGGATGAAGCATCTGGAAATCGCGCAGACGCGGCGTAAGCCAGCGGGTCGCAAGCGTGGGCGCGGCGTTCAGGCTCAGCAGACTGTTCGAAGGATCGGCGCGAATCGTATCGAGCGTATGAGCAATGCTGTCGAACGCAGCCTGCAACGTAGGCAGTAGACGCTTGCCCGCAGCAGTAATCTCCAGCCGATGGTGATGCCGCATGAACAGCGGAGTGCCCAGATAATCTTCGAGCAGGCGGATCTGGCGGCTGATCGCGCCTTGTGTGACGTGCAGATTCTGCGCCGCCTTGGTGAAGCTGAGAGTACGGCTGGCCTCTTCGAATGAACGCAGGGCCGAAAGGGAAGGAAGGCGGCGCATGCTGCAACCTCTTGATACGGAACGATACGGATAGCTAAATCGAAAACGCCGGCTCGCGCCGGCGTTTCAAACAGCGGGTGTCAGAAGGAGTGGGTGATGCCCACGCGGCTGACTACCTGGTTCTGCGTGCTCGACGGGTTGAAGCCCGTGATCTGTGCGTTTTCTGCGCCGCCCGCTGCGTGCTGGTACGAGCCCATCGCGTAGACCGACGTGCGCTTGGAGATCGAGTATTGCGCGATCAGGTTGACCTGATGGTACTTGGGCGAGGCGTCGGTGGCGTGATCCTGGCCCATCGTAAAGGTGTAGCCCGCGCCCACCGTGAAGGCCGGCGTGATCGCATACGTACCCGACAGTTCGTAGTTCTGGAAGTGCAGGTCGTGGCTGCCGTTACCCGAAGAGAAGTCGACATTCGAGTAATTGGCCATCATCTTGAGGCTGCCCAGCACGTACGATGCGCCCGCCGAGAGAATCCCCTGGTAGCGGGCATTCGCCAGCGCGTTACCGTAGATGGTGTTCACGTAGCCGCCGCCGCTGCCGTAACCGGCCACCGCCGAAATCGGATCGTTGATGCGCAGGTAACCCACGCCCGCGCTGAACGAGCCGAGCGTGTACGCGGCTGCCGCGCTATACGAGGCATTGTTCGAGAACTGGCCCGCCTGGCCGCCGAACGAGTAGTGGCCTTCGAACTGGAAGCCCGCCATCACCGGGCTGATGTACTTGACGGCGTTGTTGACCGGGAACCCGTTGTCGAGGTTGTCCATGTCGTTCGGGTGCGCGAAGTACCAGCCGCCATAGTTGCCGTTCAGCGAATACGGCTCGATCAGGTCGACCGTGGCGTCCCACTGCTTGCCCAGGGTGATCTGGCCGTATTGTTCCGACTTCACGCCCACATACGCATTGCGCGAGAACATCAGGCCGCCGCCTGCTGCGCCGGTGGCCGCGTTGAAGCCGCTTTCGAGGCGGAAGATCGCCGAATAGCCGCCGCCCAGGTCTTCCGAACCGCGCAGGCCCCAGCGGCTGCCTGCCGGCACGCCGCTTTGCATCTGCACCAGACGGCCACCGCTGCCCGGCACGAGGTTGCCGTTCGCGCCGTTGACGACGTTGTTGGCATAGTCCACGCCCAGATCGATGATGCCGTACAGCGTGACGCTGCTTTGCGCGTGTGCGCCTGCCGCAGCCAGCGCGAGCGGCAGCGCCGCGAGAAGTTTCTTCTTCACTCCGAGTCTCCTTGTTTGAACGCCGCTCGCTGCGGCGCTTTTTTCTGCTTGTTCTGCCTGAATACTGACTTGCATGATTACCTGGTATAACGAAATAAGTCCGGATCGAATGCAGATGGGACGCTGATCGAACGCTCAGATTGAGCGCCCGATCGAACGATTACGCGCCCAGCGACTTCTGCACCTTTGTCGCGACATCGGCGGGCACCCACGTCTTCCACATTTCCGGATGGGTCTTGAGGAACTTGATCGCTTCGTCCTGGGCATCGACCTTATGCTCGGTCATGTCGAGAATCGTCGTGTTCAGGAAGTCGATCGGGAAGTTGACCTTGGAGAAGAAGGTCATCACGTCCGGTTCGGCTTGATAAAAAGGCGTGGAAACACCGATCTTCAGTTGCGAGACCAGATACGACGACGCGCACGGCTGCGTGCTGTTGGCGTCGCGCAGCGTCTTCCAGCAGGCTTCGTTGAACGGCGGCATCTTCAGTTGCACGAACTTGTACTTCGCCATCAACGCGGCCGGTTCCCAGTAATACGTGAGGATCGGCTTGCCACGCGCATAGGCCGAGGAAATCGCCGCGTCGAGCGCCGCGCCGGTGCCGGGGCGGAAGTTCGTATAGCTGTCGTCGAGCTTGAGCAGCTTCAGGAGGCGCGTGTTCACGCGCTCGCAGTCCCAGCCCGACGGGCAGTTCAGGAAGCGACCACGATCCGGTTCCTCGTCGTCGGTGAAAAGCGTCTTGTATTTCGGCAGATCGCTCACGGATTGCAGGTCGGGCGCGCTCGCTTTGATACCGCGTTTCGGGTCGCCGTGAATCACGTAGTCGGGCACGTACCAGCCCTCCTTGGTGCCGCCCGGCAGCGTATCACCCACCAGCTTCACCGAACCAGCCTTGACGGCGCCCGCGATGATTTCCGAGCGGCCCGTCCATTGTTCGGACCACACTTGCAGATCGTTGCGCGAGAGCGCCGTTTCGGTGGCGGCGGTGCTGCCCGGCACGCTATCGGTCTGGCAGCCGTAACCGTTCTTGACGATGTAGCGCAGCACTTCGCTCGTAAAGTTGCCGCTTTCCCAGGTAACGCCTGCGAAATGGACCGGTTTGCCCTGGCTGCACCAGTTGCCCGCGGCGTGCGCGGGAACCGTGGCGACGGCGATCGGCGCAGCGATCAGGGCCGCGCGGATGGCGGCCAGAATCGGTCGGCTTAACTTTCTCATGACATGTCTCCTTCTATTGGAATTGTTTCGGAATGCTTCGGGTTTAGTCCGGTCGTTCGCGAAATCTTTGCTTTGCCGGAGCGGGTCAATCATGTGTCGACCCGCTTGATTCGGATGTCGTTTTTCGAGCGTCGGGTGCTAGTCGTAGCGGCTGTCGTTCGCGCGCGTCGCGGTCAGCACGGCTTCATCGAGTTCGATGCCCAGGCCCGGCGCGTCGCCCAGATCGATCCAGCCTTGCGCGTCCGTTTCGATGGCGCGCGTGAGCGGAAAATCACGGCGCGCGGGCGTCCATTCTGGCGGGTCGTAGGGGAATTCGACGAAGGGTGCATTGCCCGCGCCCGCCGTCACATGCAGATTGGCGGCAAGGCCGATGCCGTTGCCCCAGGTGTGCGGCGTGAACATCCTGCCGTTGGCTTCGATCTGCGCGGCCAGACGTCGGGCCCCTTCCATGCCGAGCGAGCAGACCACATCGGGCTGATACACATCGAGGCAATCGTGCGCGAGCAGCGCTGCGAATTCGTGCGCCTCGCGCGTCATCTCGCCGCCTGCGATGCGCACCTCGGTCGAGCCGCGCAGTTGGGCATGACCGGCGTAATCGCCGCGATGCAGCGGTTCTTCCACCCAGTAAGGGCGATAGCGTTCGATCTGGCGGATCACGGCGAGCGCGTCTTCCATGCGCCACGGCGCCTGGGTGTCCCAGGGCATGCGCCAGCCTTGGTTGCAGTCCACCATGATGTCGATGGCGTCGCCCGCGGCTTCGCGCACGGCGGCCAGCGCAGCGATATCGTCGGCGAGACTGGCGCGGCCAAAGCGCACCTTGAGCGCCGGAAAGCCGCGCGCCACTGCGTGTTCGGCCCACTGCGCCATGCCGTCGAGAGAGCGATGCACGCCCGACGACGCATAGGCCCGCACCCGCCGCGCGCGGCCACCGGCCATCTGCCAGCACGGCTGGCCGAGTATCTTGCCGGCCAGATCCCAGAGCGCGACATCGAGCGGCCAGAGACGGCCCGCGTGGAAACTCAGGTTGTCGAGCACGGCCGAATGGCGCGCGAGATCGAGCGGATCAGCGCCGATAAACAGATCGCGATAGTCGTCGAAGCCATACATGGCGTCGCCCGAACCGATGCCCACACGTCCTTCGGTGTCCTCCACACGCACGATGGTCGCCGGGAAGGCGCGGCGCGGACGGCTGTCCCAGGAGGCGGGAAACGGCGGGTCGAGCGGCAGGCGATGCTGGCTGACCGTGATGCGGGCGATGCGATTTGTCATGGCGCGTGTGGCGTCGCTTTTGGCGCGCTGAAAGCAGCGCCGGTCGGCGATTGTCTCCTTGGCCTGTGCTGGCGTTACGGCATCCTAGAGGGTCAATTAGTGGCACTCAATGAAGTCAATTCAAGTAAATGACAGCCTTCAATTCCCCGGATTGGGCGCGATAATGACGCAGCGGTCGTGCGGGGGCGCGACGCGCTTCGACCCCTCGGGAAAACACCCATGAACGGCTGGATGCCCACGCTGCCCGCGCTGCCTCGCGGCGAACCCAAATACCGCGCGATTGCGTACGCCTACGCGCAGGCCATCAACGGGGGCCAGATGTTGCCCGGCGAGAAATTGCCTGCGCACCGCTTGCTCGCGAAAAAGCTCAGTGTGACCACCGGCACGGTGAGCCGCGCCTATACGGAGCTGGAGCGCTGCGGGATGGTGGTGGCGCGCGTGGGCGACGGCACCTACGTCGCCGAGCCCGATGCGGACGGCGCACGTCTGCCAGCGCGCACCCGCCAGTCGCCCGAAGCCGGCGAAGGGAGCAATACCAGCAGCGCCGTCGGTCTTGCTTCCACGGCCAGTACACCCGCGCCGCCTGCGCCGGGCAGGCCGGTCGATCTCGGCCAGAACGTGCCGATGCCCACCGACGAAGCGCTGCTGCTCACCCAGACGCTGCGCGAACTGGCCGCCGACGAACGCCTCGCCGGCGAGTTGCTGCTCTATCAGCCCGAAGGGGGCCGCCGCTCGCATCGCGAAGCCGGGGCGCGCTGGCTCGCGCGCATGGGCTGCACGGTGCCCGCCGAACGCGTGCTCGTGACGCAGGGCGCGCAGCATGGACTCGCCTGCGTGTTGCGCGCGGTGCTGCGTCCCGGCGACACGATCTTCGCGGAGGCGCTGAGCTATCCCGGCATCGTGGCGCTCGCGCGGCAATTGCGCCTGAATCTCGTGGGCATCGAAATCGACGAGGAGGGCATCGTGCCCGCCGCGCTAGAACGCGCCTGCGGGCTGCTTGCGCCGCGTGCGTTGTTCTGCGTGCCGACGTTGCACAACCCCACCACCGCGACACTTTCCGAAGCGCGCCGCGCGGCCATCGCCGAGATCGCCGTGCGCCACAATCTGGTGGTGATCGAAGACCTCGTGCCCGCCGCGCTGCTCGATGCGCCGCCCACGCCACTGGCGGCGCGTTTGCCCGAGCACGGCATCGCGATCAGCAGTCTTTCGAAGGCCGTCGCGCCCGGCTTGCGCGTGGGCTACGTGCAGGCGCCGCAGGACTGGGTGGGCAAGATTCTCGCCGTGATCCGCAGCGACTGCTGGATGACCTCGCCGCTGAGTGCCGAAATTGCGGCGCGCTGGATCGTCAACGGCGAAATCGACCGGCTGGTCGCACAGCAGCGCGCCTGTGTGGACGTGCGTCAGGCGATTGCCGCCGAGGTGCTATCGGGATGGACCTATCGCACCGATCCGGCGAGTCCGCATCTGTGGCTGCCGCTCGCCGAACCCTGGCGCGCCGCTGAATTCGCAGCGGCTTTGCGTCAGGCAGGCGTGCTTGCAAAGACGGCGGATAGTTTCGTGATCGGACGGGGTTCCGCGCCGCATGCCGTGCGTTTGAGTCTGGGCGGCGCGCGTTCGCATGAAACTTTGCGCGAGGCATTGGAACTGCTGGCGCGCACGCTACGCAATGGGCCGGAAGGGCTTTATTCGGCGTAGTGCTGTCATTCTGGCGCGTTAGCATGAACGGCAAAGGCCACCATCAGCCGTCAGGAGCGACGAAAATCATGAGCAATGCGAAGGAGTCGAAAGCGAAACCCGGCAAGACAACAACGCCAAAGGCGCAAACCGGCGCCGAAGCCGGTAAGGCCCGTCGCACCGAAGTCATGGGCGAAGCGTTCGTCGAGCGCGCGATGGGCTCGATGGATGGCTTTACGCGGCCGCTTCAGGAATGGCTCAACGAACATGCTTGGGGCAGCACATGGTTGCGCGACGGGCTCGATCTGAAGACGCGCAGCCTGTGCACCTGCGCGATGCTGGCGGCGCTCGGGCGCAGCACCGAACTCAAGGGCCACGTACGCGGCGCGATCAATAACGGCGCGAGCGTGATCGAGATTCGGGAGGTGCTGCTGCACAGCGCGATCTATGCGGGAGCGCCTGCTGCCAGTGAGGCGTTTCGTGCTGCGAAGGAAGTGCTCGCGGAGATAGGCGTGGCGATGCCTGACTAAGGCGACGACCGCGTGCGCGCTGACCAAACGGCGGCGCACGCGTCGGACTGCTTCCCGCTTACGCTGCGACGCCTTCCTCCGCCTCACGCCGCCGCACGGCATCCAGATCGTCGACCGTCACCGGCACGCGGCGCGCCACGGCGCACATCAACTCGTAGCCGATCGTGCCCGACGGCTCGGCCACGTCATCCACCTTCACGTTCTCGCCCCACAGCTCCACATGCGAACCGATGCCCGCATTCGGACAGGGCGTGAGATCGACCGTGAGCATGTCCATCGATACGCGGCCCACCACGCGTGTGCGCACGCCGTCGACGGCGATCGGCGTGCCGGTCGGCGCGTGGCGCGGATAGCCGTCCGCGTAGCCGCAGGCAACTACGCCGATGCGCATCGGCTGCTCGACCGCATAGGTTCGGCCATAGCCGATGGTGTCCTGCGGCGCGAGCGTCTGCACGCCGATGATGCGGCTCGACAGCGTCATCGCGGCGCGCAGGCCCACGCCTTCGATATGGCGCGCCGCGCCGGTGGGCGATGCGCCGTAGAGGATCGTGCCGGGCCGCACCCAGTCGCGGTGCGCGCGCGGATGCCAGAGCACCGCCGCCGAGTTCGACAGCGAGCGCTCGCCGGGGATGCCTGCGGTGGCGGCGTCGAAGCGGTCAAGCTGCCAGTCGATGGCGCCGTCGTCGGCGTTGGCGAAGTGGGTCATGAGGCTGATCGCGCCGATGGTGGGGATCGCGCGGGCGCGTTCCCAGGCGGCGCGATAGGCGTCGGGCTGGTAGCCGAGACGGTTCATGCCCGAGTTCATCTTCAGCTGGATGTCGATGGGCTGCGTGGTGTGTGCCGCGGCCAGCAGCGCCAGTTGCTCGTCGCAATGCACGGCGACGGTCAGACGATGCGCGACGGCCGTGGCGACGTCGGCGGCATCGAACACGCCTTCGAGCAGCAGGATCGGCTTGGTCCAGCCAAGCTCGCGCACGCGTACCGCTTCGTCGAGATCGAGCAGGGCGATGCCGTCTGCGTCCGCGAGCGCCGCGTAGATGCGCTCGATGCCATGACCGTAAGCGTTGGCCTTCACGACGGCCCACACGCGTGCGCCCGCGGCGCTGCGCGCGGCGAGCTGAAGGTTATGGCGAATGGCTTCGGGATGGATGCGGACGGAAATGGGGCGCGGCATGATGGGCGATCCTGCGGACGAAGGTGAGTGGGTGAGTTCAGTAATTTGTGCAATCGTATTGATTTTCGTCCAGTTATTTTTAACGTATTTTTCTGGGAATTTGGTTTTATCGACTGTATTCGCCGATTTACGCCGCGGCCTGCTGTTCGCCCGCGGCGTGACGCAATGCCTCCAGCACGGTGGCGACGGCGGCGCTGCGCGGCTCGTGGCTCAGCGCGCCCACGGCGGGCGCGATGGTCGTGAGCTTGAGCGGCAGCACGCGCAATTCGCGCATCGCGTCGCTGCGGGCCGCGCGCGTGGCCGACGTCACGAACAGACACGGCATGCGCTGCGCTACCGCGCGGTTGGTGTGATGCGAGGCCGACTCCATCACGATCTGCGGCATGGCGTGGCCCGCGCGCGCGAATTCGGCTTCAAGGGCGGTGCGCATGGGCGAACCGAGCGGCGGTGCGATCCACGGAAACGCCGTGGTATCCGGCCAGCTCACCTTGCTGCGCCGATGCAGCGGATGCCGATGGCTTGCCACCACGACCACCTCGTCGTGCAGCAGTGCGTCCGCGCGCAGCCCGGAAGCCAGCGCCGTCGCTTCCAGGCGGCACACCAGCAGATCGAGTTCGCGCCGCTGCGCGAGCGGCAGCAGGCGGTCGAGCGTATCGACGCGCACGTTGAGCTGCAGCGGCGTGTCGTGCTCGTGTAGCCACGCCAGCACGGCGGGCAGGAACTGCTCGTCCATATTGGGCAGCAGACCGATCGTGAGCGGCTGGCCCAGGCCCTGGCGCAGCGCCTCGAAGGCCGGTTCGATCTCGCGCAGATCGTTGAGGATGCGCGCGATGCAGTCGAGCATCGCCTCGCCGTAGAGCGTGGGTTCGACGCGCCGCGAGGTGCGCTCGAACAGTCTCAGGCCCAGCGACTCTTCGAGTTCGCGCAGCCATTTGGAGAGCGCGGGCTGCGAGATCGACGCGGCTTCTGCGGTGCGCGCGAAGCTGCGATAACGGCCCAGCCATTCGAGCGTTTCCAGATCACGCAGACGCAGGCGGCGCAGTGCAACGGGCAGCGCGGCAAGGCGCGCCGCGTCCGGCGATGTGGCTACCTTCTGAATGGGCTTCGAGGCGGGGCGGGTGGCGGACATGATCGGGCGATTCCATTCATATATCTGCGGTTATGGATTATGGGGAATCTTTCATCGAATCGCACGCCGATCCGCGAATAATGAAAAGCCCGCGAACAAGGCCCGCGCGCAATGACGGCGGGCCACGAATGAAGGAGACGCACGATGAATGACGGCACGAACGGCAGCGCGAATGGCGGCCGCCGAAATTTCCTCAAGGCAGCCGGCGCGGCTGTAGCGACCGTGGGCGTTAGCGCCGCCGCGCCCGCGACGGGCATGGCGGCCGAAGCGCCCCGCGCCGCGAGCGCGCCCGACGGTGTGCCCGCGTTCCGCCAGGCTGCCAGCGCGCCCGGGCAGGCGCCCGAGGGCTACAACATCCTCTTCATTCTCACCGATCAAGAGCGCCACTTCGACGCCTGGCCGTTCCCGGTGCCGGGCAGAACCGCGCTGCGCCGCGACGGCATCACCTTTGCGAATCACCAGATCGCCTCGTGCGTGTGTTCGCCTTCGCGCTCGACCATCTACACGGGGCAGCACACGCAGCACACCGGCGTGCTCGACAACGCGGGCGTGCCCTGGCAGCCCGACATGTCACCGGATATCCGCACCGTCGGCGACATGATGCGCGACGCGGGCTATTACGCGGCTTATCTGGGCAAATGGCATCTGAGTTCGAAGCTGCACGAAACGGCCAGCCCGTACACCGCGCCCGTGAGCGATTACAACCACACGATCAAGGAATACGGCTTCGACGATTACTTCGGCGTGGGCGATCTGATCGGCATGGTGCGCGGCGGCTACAACTACGACGGCATCACCACCGAATCGGCGGTGAGCTGGATGCGCAATCACGCGCCGCGTCTTGCGAAAGAGGGCAAACCGTGGTTTCTCGCGGTCAATCTCGTGAATCCGCATGACGTGATGTTCGTGAATACCGATCCCGCCGGATCGAACCTGCAGGACGCGAACAAGCCGATGCTCGGCAACGCGCATCCGCCCGAAGACGCGCTTTATCAGCAGAAGTGGGACCGCGTGCCGCTGGCGGCGTCGCGCCATCAGCCTTATGACGAGCCGGGCCGCCCGCCCGCGCACGGCATGTTCAACGCGGCGCACGCGAATCTGGTGGGCCGCTATCCGTTCACTGACGAGCGGATTCGGATCTATCAGGATAACTACTTTAATTGTCTGCGCGATTGCGACACGCATGTCGTGCGTCTGCTGCAATCGCTTCAGTCGTTGGGCCTCGATGAGCGCACCATCGTCGTGATGACGGCGGATCACGGGGATCACGTGGGCGCGCATCAACTGGTGGGCAAGGGCGCGACCGCGTATCAGCCGCAGAATCATGTGCCGCTGGTGATCCGCCATCCTGCTTATCCGGGCGGCAAGCACTGCGATGCGCTGACCTCGCATATCGACGTTGCGCCTACGCTGCTCGGCCTCGCCGGTCTCGACGATGCGCGCCGCGCGGCCATTGGCGGTCCCGCGCTCAAGGGCAAGAATCTCGCGCCGTGGCTCGCCGCGCCGGAGAAAGCGCAAACCAATAGCGTGCGCGACACCGCGCTCTTTAATTACGCGATGCTGCTCTATTACGACAGCGAATGGATGCTCAAGGAATTGAGCACGCTGCGCGAAAAAGGCGTGCCTGAAGACGAATTGCGCCGCCGCGCGCTGGCGCAGCAGCCTGATTTCCGCTTGCGCGGCACGATACGCAGCGTATTCGACGGGCGTTACCGCTTCACGCGTTATTTCTCGCCGCTGCAATTCAATACGCCGACATCGCTGGAAACCCTGTTCGCGCAGAACGATGTCGAGCTATACGACGTGGCGAGCGATCCCGGCGAGATGCGCAATCTGGCCGTCGACCGCAAACGCAACGGCGAATTGCTGCTGGCGATGAACGACAAGCTCAACGCGGCGATCGCCAATGAAGTCGGCGACGATAACCCCGACGTGATGCCGATTCGCGACGGCAAGGTGCAGGTGCAAATCCGCAGCTTCCATTAAGGCTGGCGGCGTGCGGGATCGAGTTGCCTGTAGTAGAAAGTGGTCGCGCAGAAGCCGCCGTCGGGCATCAGTGCGTAATCCGGCACGGTGCCCGCGCGCTGCCATCCTGCGCGCTCGTAGAGCCGCTCCGCCTCGCCGCCTGTGACGGTGTCGAGCACCAGCACGGTCTTGCCCGCCAGTTGCGCGTGCGTATCCACGGCCTGCATCAACCGCGCGCCGATGCCTTGCCTGCGCGCGGCGCGCGACACCAGCATCTTCGCGACATCGGCGCGATGGGGTTGATTCTCCGGCTGCGCAGTGACGATCTGCACCGTGCCGACGATGCGGCCGTGTGCGTCTTCGGCAATCAGCAGGATGCGCTCGTCGGCGGCCACGCCATCGGCGACGCGCTTCCAGAATGCGAGCGCGGTCTCGCGCGCAAGCGGCGCCATGAAGCTCACCGACGCGCCGCCTTCTACACAGTCGATCAACACGTCGGCGAGTGCATCGATGCTTGCCGCCGCTTCGTTCGCGCCTAACCGGCGCACTTCGATATCGCTGTTCATGGTGAGGTCCGCGAATGATTAAGGAGCGACGCGGCTCAAGGCCACGAGATAGCGCGCGCGCTGGCGCGTGGGATTGCGCCAGACGATCGGGCAATCGAGCTTCATGGCGAGACAATCGCCCGTCTCCAGACGCCAGCGCTGTTCGCCGACCGTGATTTCCATCGTGCCTTCGATGATCCAGACCTGTTGATGGATTTCCGCGTCGCGCAGGCTGGTGTCGTAGGCGACGCGCTTGCCAGCGGGGAATTGCACCTCGACGAGCTGGATGGGCGAGGGGAGTTCGGGCGAAAGATTGCGGCGCACGTAGCCGGAGGCCGGATCGGTCCAGACCGGTTGTCCGTGCGCGGCGCAATAGGGCGAAGGTTCGGCGGCCACCGTGGAGTCGGGCGGCTCGAACAGCGAGGCGAGCGTGACGCCCAACGCAGTCGCGAGCTTGTCGAGCACGACGGCGGTGGGGCTGCTTTCGCCGCGCTCGATCAGCGAGATGGTGGAGCGACTGACGGCGCTGCGCTCCGCGAGCGCTTCGAGTGACCAGCCGCGCGCGTCGCGCAGTTCGCGCAGGCGTTGGGCCAGCGCGGAATGGATATCCATGGCGTCCAGTTTAGTGGATGGTATTGTCCAGTAAACTAGATGCGCGATTTTCGATTGTCAATGCCGACAAAAAAGTCGACGTAACAAAAAGACCTCCACCCGGTTCACAGATTTGCGAAAAATCTGCTCACCGTAGTGGAGGCCTACGTGTACAACGAGTGCATCAACTCAGCGCGATCAGAACTCGACAGTCGCGTTGGCGATGAACGTACGCACTGCGCCCGGCAGCACGTAGTAACCGTATCCGGTGGTCCAGTAGCGCTTGTCGAACAGATTGTTGACGCCTGCGCGGAACGTCACGTCCTTGCCCGCGATTGCCGTTTCGTACTTCGCGCCGATATCGACCGTCGTATAGGACGGCACGATGAACTGGTTCGCCGCGTCCAGCGCCATATTCCCCGTGTACTTGACGCCCGCATCGAGCGTCAGGCCGTGCACGACCGGCGGCGAATATTCGACGCGCGCCGTCGCCTGGAAGCGCGGCGTGCCGAAGATGCGCTTGCCGTTGATGCTCGCATCGTCGATACCCACGCCCTTGGCGTTGAGCGCCAGCACGCCCGCCATCACGCGCACATCGCGCACCGGCGAGAACCAGGCGCTTGCATCGACGCCCATGTAGCGCTCGGTGCCGTCCTGCACGAACATGTTCGCGGTGTTGGTGTAGTCGTAGCCGCGATCGATGCGGAACAGCGCGACATTGCCGCCCCAGCGCTCGTGATCGGTCTTGAAGCCCACTTCGTACTGCTTGCTGCGCAGCGGGCCGTAGACCGTCGGGTAGTTCGCGTTGAACTGCGAGGCCGCGCCGCCTTGTTCGAGCGATTCGACATAGCTCACATAAGCCGTCGAATACGCATCGGTCTTGAACATGATCGCGCCGGTGGGCGTGACTGGGCTCTTGCTGTATTGCGACGCGTAGGTCTGGTCGACGTTATAGGTGTCCTGACGATAGTGCGTGTAACGCAGGCCCACGAGCGCCGACAAACGATCGGTGAACTGCATCGTGTCGCTCGCGAACAGCGCGGTCTGCGTCGTCGTGTCGTGGCGATACAGCTGCGAGTTGAACGAGACGGCCGGGTTATACAGCGTGATCGGCGTATAGATGTTGCCGCTGCCGAGCGAATAACCGCCCGACAGACCGCCAGGCTGGTTGTCGTACTCGGCGGTCTGCTGCGAGTACTCCGCGCCCAGCGCGACGTCATGCTTGATGAAGCCGGTCGAGAACTTGCCTTGCACCATCGCCGTCGCGTCCGAGTAGAAATAGCGCGTGAGGGCAGTGTAAAGCGTGTTCGAATAGTCGCCCTGGGCGTTGTTGACCCACAGCAGACTGTCGTTGTTGTAGCGGTTGAGCTTGGAGAAGCGGTAATTGGCGCTCGCTTTCCAGTCATCCGAAATACGGTATTGCAGACCGGTGCCTACCGAGGTCGTTTCCGTCTCGTACCAGTTTTGCGGCTGCGTGAGGCTGCGCGTCACGCGGCTCGCATCCGGAACGGCCGAGTTCGCACCGAAAATCATGATGTCGAACAGCGTGCCGGTCTGTTTGGATTTCTGGTAGAGCGCGTCGGCCGTCAGCGTCAGATCGGGCGTGATGCGGAAATCCAGTGCGAGCGAAGCCGCCTGGCGACGGATATGGCCGTTCGCTTCGGCGGTATTGCCGTCTTCGTTGACGGCGTTCAGGCGGTAGCCAAAGCGCTTGTCGTTGCCGAAGCGGCCACCCAGATCGGCGCTCTCCGTGAATACGCCCGCCGACTCGTAGCCGAACGTGAACGCGTGATACGGATCATCGGTCGGGCGCTTGAGCACGTAATTGACGATGCCGCCCGGCGCGCTGAAGCCGTACATGAAGCCGCTCAAACCCTTGAGCAACTGGACCTGCTCGAACGCTTCGAGCGGCAGGTTCATGTCCCAGCCCGTGAAGCTCTGGCCGTCGATCTTGTTGCCGTTGAGCTGGTCGAGCTGGATGCCGCGAATGCTGAACGTCGAGTTTTCCCCGGTGCGGCCGTTGCCGACGATGGACACCGCCGGGTCGTACTTGAAGACGTCGTTCACGCTGGTCGCGCGCAGATCCTTGATGTCTTCACTCGATTTCACGTCGGTCGAGAACGGCGTATCCACCTGCTTGCGCGAGCCGAGCGCGCCTGCGCTGACATGGTCCGTGCTCAACGGATCGCCGTCGGTCGATGCCGTGACCTTGACCGTCGGGAGCGTCTGAGCCGTTTGCTCGCTCTTGCCCGCAGACGAAGCCTTGTCGGTCGCGGCGGATGCGGATGCGGATGCGGATGCGGATGCGGATGCGGATGCGGATGCGGCAGCGGCCGGAGCCGCCTGTGCCGCCTGTGCCGCACTGACCTGAGGCAGAACCGCGAAGGCGGCGCTCACCAGACTGAGGGCTGCAAGAGAAATAGGGGAGCGATGCAAGGAGCGCTTGAGTGCTGACGACGAGCGCGATGCGACCCCGGAGGGCAAAGCCGTATTTTTGTGCATTCGGTGTATGAGGTAGCGGGTGCGCGACCTCCGCAGCGATTGAATACGGTCGGCACTCGTTCTGAGAATGGTTCGCATTATCACTAATCAGCATAACTCTTTCAAGCCATGTTGTAAGGCGACCACGCTCCTGCCAGGTCTATCCTCCAGCGGTCGCCAGCCGGAGATTCGCGTCGGCGATTACGGACGGCGCAGCAATTTCTTCCAAGACTTCGCGCCTGGCGTGTCGCACGATCGCGGCTTTGCTCACGCTTTGCGCCACGCCATGAATCCCGCCACCAATGGTTTTTTGCTGTCTCTTTCGCTTTGCCTCGATATCGGCATCGCCAATATCGCCATGATGAATCTCGCCATGCAGCGCGGGTACTGGAACGGCTTCTGGCTGGGCCTGGGATCGTGCGTCGGCGATCTGATCTACGCCGTGCTCGCGCTCGCGGGCATGACGGCATTACTGCAGTTTTCCGCCGTGCGCTGGTGCATGTGGCTGGGCGGTTCCGTCGTGCTGGCGGTGCTGGCCGTGAAAATGATCAAATCGGCTTTTGCTTCGGCACGTGCGGGTTCGGTCGATGAATCGCGTGTGGATCAAGGTTCGCCGTTGCAGCAAGTCGCCAAGGGTGCGTTGCTCGCGCTGTCGTCGCCTTCGGCTATCGTGTGGTTCGCGGCGGTGGGCGGTTCGCTCATCGCGCAATCGGGCGTAAGTGGCTGGCAGGCCACGGGTAGTTTTCTCGGTGGATTCTTCGCGGCGGGCGTGGTGTGGACCGTGGCGGTGTGCTTCGTGGCTCGGCAGGGCGGCAAGCGTTTCGGCGCGCGTGGTTTGTCGTTCTGCTATTTCGCCTCTGCGGCGCTGTTCGCGTTCTTCGCGTTTCAGGTGGTGACGTCGGGTTACCGCACACTCATTCTGGGCGGCGCGGCGTAGCAAAACGCAGCGGACTCACGCCTAGCGCCTTGCGAAACGCGTTGATGAAGTGGCTCTGATCGTAAAAGCCCAGCGTGAACGCGACATCGGCAATGGTCGCGCCAGCGCGCAGCAGACGGCGCGCCTCAATCAGGCGCAATTGCATGTGGTACTTGCCCGGCGACATCCCATATGCGTCCTTGAACGCGCGGATCAGATGAAACTTGCTAATGGCGGCGATGGTTGCAAGATCATCGAGTTTGACCGGCGTGTCCAGTTGTTCGCGCATATACGTCCGCACGCCGTCCAGACGATGGGCGTTGAGGCGTTCGATGCGGGCATGAGGCCCGTGGGCGTGACCGTTCGCGAGTAGTGCGGCGGCCAGTTCGGTCAGCGCCGTATCGTATTCGAGCGTGTCGGCAAGCCCTTGTCGATCTGCGCCTGGTGTGCGCGCCGCGAGATACACATCGACAATGCGCCGATGCAGCGACGCATCCGCGAAGACGCCCTGACTGACTTCCTGCGCGCCCGCCCGCGACGTCCAGCCATTCGCGCTGGCAATATCGGCGAGCAATTGTGGTTCCAGGTACAACGAAATAAATTCGGTGTCGCCTGCCGAGGGGTGGAAGGCCGAAGCCTGAATCGCGTACGGGTTGTAGACGGTTGCCGTGCCAGCGGGCGAACTGAAGGTCCTGCCGTCGAGCCAGACGTCTTCACTACCGCAAAGCGTCGCGCTGATCACATATTCGGCATGCGTGTGGCGCGCAAACTCCGCCGTGCCCGTGGCCCGAATGCGCGCGATTTCCAGTGCGCCGTTACGGTAGAACTCCGTCGTCTTCAGCATGTGAAGTCTGCTGGGGCGGCAAAAGCAGTGGCGCAGTGGCTTGCGGCCACCGCTTTTGCGCGATCAACGTCAGGCTGCCGCGATCACGTCGATGCGCAGCGCCTCGCCGCCTGCCGCCACTTCCAGCAGGCGATCGACGTTCGGATGCGCGCCGGGACGGTTGCGTGCGTCGGCGGTGTGTTCGGCGAACACGGCCAGACCGTGCTCGGCCGCTTTCGCGTCGAGCGTGCCGAATGCCAGCTTCAGGTAGTGATAAACAGCCAGCGAGCCTTGCTTGCCCGGCTTGTTTTCGATCGTCGAGATCACTGCGCCCTGGCCGTCGACCAGATCGATGCGCTCGATGCCGTCGATGGCGGGCAATTGTGCGAGGTTGTCCTTGAAGACGTTGCCCGGCTGGATCGGCTGCGTGGAGGAAGTAGAGGACATTTCGTGCGCAAAAGTGCCCAGTATAGCGTGCGGAAAGTGCACGGGCTGTGTGCGGGCAGTGCGCGCAAACGTGCGGCTATCGCCGGAAGCGGGCCGCCACATGCTCCGGGATATTCTCCGGCGTCACCACGACGACCGAAGACGATGGCGTGACCGCCGCCTCGGGCAACAGCTTGTGAAACCGCATGACGTGCTGGCACGCCGCGCGCATGTCCTGCCGCAAGTCGTGATAGAGGATCGCGTCGATCTTGCCTGTGCGAAGCAACTCGACATTGTCGCGGTCCAGATCGTGCCCGATGAAGCACTTCGGCGCTTTTCCCTGCGCTTCGAGCGCACGCAGGATGGCGCGATTGCCGCCGCCCATCGAATAGACCGCGAGGATGTCCGCGTGAGCGCCGAGCGCCTTGCCGACCAGCTTTTCCGTGGGCGCATCGAGCCCGTGACCGCCGTTCGCGTCGATCAAGGCAAGCTGCGGGGAGCGGCTGCGCAAGGCCCGGCGAAAGCTGATCTCGCGCTCTTCCTCGCCGCGGAAACGCTCGTCGCTGAGGGTGATCAGGACCTTGCCGCGCTTGTCGCCCAGCCAGCGCCCTAGCAGCCACGCCGCAGTGGCGCCCGCGACGCGATTGTCGAGCCCCGCGTAGGCGATTCGTCCCGAATGAGGCAGGTCGGTAAAAATCGTTACTACCGGGATGCCGCTGCGTTTGAGTTCGCCGATGGCGTCGGCAACTTCGGGCACATCGCGCGCCTTCAGCAGGACGCCGTGGCTGCCGCGCTGTGCAACCGCTCGCAGCGCCGCAACCACATCCTGTGTGCTCATGGTTTCCTGCAGCAGCAGGCGCGGGCGGAACACGGCGGGTTGCAGCGTGGGCAATTCGGCTTCGAGCGCGTCGCGGATTTCATCGGCGAAACGGCGGGGCGCTTCCACGATCACATCCACGATCAGCTTGCGTCCTTTGGCGCCGGAAAAGCGTTCCTGCTCTTCAAGCTCCTTGATGGCTTGCGCGACGCGCATGCGAGTCTGCACGCGCACGTTGCCGCGCTCGTTGATCACGCGATCGACAGTGGCAATGCCCACGCCGGCCTGCAGGGCGATCTCCTTGAGCAAGAAGCGATGAGCCACGGCATGTCCCCGGCTTGATGGGTTGTTGAGGGAAATATGATAGCTCGTGGTGATGCGTCCTATCTTCCCCAACCACCGCGGGCGATCATGGCTGCGGTTTCGCCTTGTCCAGCGCCTCCAGGATCGCATAGGCCGCGCGTACGCGCGCCTCGTTCGGATACGCCTTGTTCGCGAGTATCACCACGCCAATGCGTCGCGCCGGCACATAGGCGATGTAGGCCGAGAAGCCGTTGGTCGAGCCAGTCTTGTTGATGAGCGCGTCGGCCTGCGGCGCGAGCGGCGGCGTGAGTGCGTGGGCGGGCGTCGGCTTGAGGATGGCGTCGGGGCCGTTGCCGCGTTCGAGTGTGTCGAGCGAAACCGGCCACGGATACTGCTCCCACACCAGGTCCTGCGTGAACGGTCCCGCTGTGTAGTAGCCCGTATGCGCGCAGTCGATCGCGCGTTGCCAGGCCGCGTCGAGCGGCGCGATACCCATGTTGGCGTCGATGTAGCGCACGAGATCGGGCGCGGTAGTCCGCACGCCATAGGCCTCGTCGTCGAAGACACCGGGGTTCATGCGTTTGGGCGTGTCCGTCTTGTCGTAGCCTTGCGCATAGTGCGGCTCGCTCGCGGTTGGCACGCGCAGCCACGTATGCGTCATGCCGAGGGCGGGCAGCAATTGCTGCTCGACGGCTTGCCGCTCGGGCACGCCCAGGCTCTGCGCCGCTGCGCGGCCCAGCAAACCGATGCCCATATTCGAGTAGACGCGCTGCGTGCCCGGCGCACTGGCGGGTTGCCAGGCGCGCAGCCACGCGTTCATTTGCGCGTCGTTGGTCACGGCATCGGGCACGAATAGCGGCAGCCCCGAAGTATGCGTGCCGACGTTGAGCACGCTGACGCGATCGAACACACTGCCGCGCAGCGCGCTCACATAATCGGTAACGGGCGCGGAAAACGAGAGCTTGCCTTGCGTGTGCGCATAGCAGGCGAGCGTGGCCGTCACCGTCTTGGTCACCGAGCCGACTTCGAACAGCGTCTCGTTATCCACGCGCGCCTGCGTGGCCTTCGACGCCACGCCGTAGTTGTAGAACGCGTGCTTGCCGTCCACGCTGATGCCCACGGCCACGCCAGGGATGCCGTACTGCGCCTGCAACGGCGCAATAGCGGCATCGACGGTTGATTTCACGCCCGATTGCGCAGCGTGCGCGCTCGCAGCCGCGCAGGTCAGAGCCATCAGTGCCACTTTTGTCTTGATATTCATCGCGTTGGTCATGATCGGTTGAGGAAAGCGTCGAATGCATTGCGCGACGTGCATTCTCTGGCGTTGCCGCGCCGCCGACAAGCGACGATAATTTGCCTTACCCAAAAGCAAAACTTATGGATCGTCCATGCGTCCCAATGTGCCCCTGCATGCGCTGCGCGCCTTCGAAGCGTCGGCGCGTCATCTGAGCTTCACGCGTGCGGGGCTCGAACTGAAGGTCACGCAGGCCGCCGTCAGCCAGCAGGTGCGCATGCTTGAAGACTGGCTCGGCGTGCCGCTGTTCCGGCGTTTGCCGCGCGGCCTTGGCATGACCGACGAGGCGCGCGCGCTCCTGCCGGTGCTGAGCGACGCGTTCGGTCGCATCGAGGGCGTGCTCAAGCAGTTCGAGGGCGGCCGTCTGCATGAAGTGCTGACGGTGGGCGTGGTGGGGACTTTCGCGATTGGCTGGCTGATGCCGCGCCTCAAGTCGTTTCGCGAGGCGCATCCGTTCGTCGAATTGCGACTGCTGACCAACAACAATCTGGTCGATCTGGCGGGCGAGGGGCTGGATTTTGCGATCCGCTTTGGCGACGGTAAATGGCCTGCCACGCAGAACGCGCGGCTGCTCGACGCGCCGCTGGCGGTGCTGTGCGCGCCCGAGGTTGCGCAGCGTTTGCGTCGCCCCGAAGATCTCGCGCGCGAGACGCTGCTGCGCTCCTATCGCACCGACGAATGGCTGCGCTGGTTCGAGGCGGCGGGAATCGATTCGTGGACGGTGAGCGGGCCGATCTTCGATTCGTCGCGGCTGATGGCCGAGGCCGCGATGCAGGGCGCGGGCGTGGCGCTCGCGCCCGCGCGCATGTTCACGCGCGAATTGCAGGCTGGGATGTTGGCGCGGCCCTTCGATATCGAGGTGCCGACGGGCAGTTACTGGCTCACGAGCCTGGCATCGCGGGCGATGACGCCGGCGATGCGGCTGTTCGAGACGTGGATCGTCGCCGAAGCGGCGGCCTGAAAGAGCGCGCGGTTAGAGCACATTCAGCATCGCCAGCGCGGTTTCCTGCAGATGCGGCAGCACGCGCTGCACGGCGGCTTCCGGGCTTTCGCTGCCGATCGACATATTCGTGCTCAAGGCGGCGATCACATCGCCCGCGCGGTTGCGCAAGGGCACAGCCACGCCGCGCACGCCTACCTGCAACTGCTGTTCGATGAGCGCATAGCCGTCGGCGCGCGCGCGGACGATTTTTTCGCGCAGGCGCGTGGCGCTCGTGAGCGTGTGCGGCGTGAAGGGCGCGAGTTCCACGCCGTCCAGCCACGCGGAAACCGCCTGCTGGTCTTCCTTGTAGGCGAGCAGCACCACGCCCGGCGAGATCAGCGGCGCGGGCACGCGTGCGCCCAGCACGAAGCCCGTCGTCATCACGCGCGACACGCCGTTGCGCGCAATCACGACCAGATCCCAGCCATCCAGCACGCTCACATAGGCCGATTCGTTGAGCGTCGCGCTGAGCTGCTGAAGATAGGGCTGCACCGTGCGCGGCAGGCGCGCCGAATCGAAATACGACCAGCCCACGCGCAGTACGCGCGGCGTGAGGCCGAACAGGCGTCCATCGGTATAGACGTAGCCCAGCGATTCGAGCGTGAGCAGATAGCGCCGCGCGGCCGTGCGAGACAGGCCCGTGCGTTCGGCGGCTTGCGTCGCGGTCATGCGCGCGTGCTCGCTGTCGAACGCTTCGAGAATCGCGAGGCCTTTTTCCAGGCCCGCAATCCAGTCGCGTTTGTCGAGGGTTGAGGTTTTCATCGCTCTATGAAGGCCGATCAGCGCAAAAGGCCGGGCATGCGCCCGGCCTCTCTTCGTCGGTTAAGTCCGTTGCGTATCAGGCCTTCGCGGGCTTCATGCGCGCCGCGACGATCAGCGAGATCAGGCAGCCCACCGCCAGGTATGCGGCCACCAGATGCCACGTGCCGCCGCCCACGCCCACCAGCGCCACGGCGATGAAGGGCGTGAAGCCGCCACCCACCACGCTGGCGAACTGATAGCCCACGCCTGCGCCGCTGTAGCGGTATTCGGCGCCGAACAGTTCGGTGAAGAGCGGCTGCTGCACGCTCACCACCATGTCGTGTGCGAGGTTCGCGAGCGCCACCGAGAAGATCACGATCCACAGCGTCGAGCGGGCTTCGAGCGCGAGGAAGAACGGCACCGCGCTGGCAAGACCGATTACCGCACCAATCAGATAGATGCGGCGCATGCCCAGGCGGTCGGCGAGCCAGGCGAAGCAGGGAATCGTCACGCACGAGAGTGCGCCGACAAACAGCCCGATGCCGAGGAACAGGTCGCGCGACAGCCCCAGATTCGCGGTCGAATAGCTCAGCGCGAAGGCGGTCACGATGTACATCGTGAAGAGTTCGGCCAGACGCAGCGCGATGATGTAGAGGAAGGCCTTCGGATGGCGCGTGAGCGCTTCGAGCACCGGCATCTTGAGCTTGCGATGGCCGTGTTCGACTTTCTCGACGAATTCCTTCGATTCATCCATGCTCGACCGTACCCACAGGCCGATCAGCACCAGCACGACGCTGAACAGGAAGGGCAGACGCCAGCCCCATGCACGGAATGCCGTATCGCCAAGCAGATGGCTCAGCAACGCGACGATGCCGGTCGCCAGCACGAGACCCACGCCGTAGCCCACCTGCACGCCGCTGCTATAGAACGCTTTCTTGCCCTTGGGCGCGCTTTCCACCGCCATCAGCGCCGCGCCGCCCCATTCGCCGCCCACCGCGAAGCCCTGGATTGCGCGCATCAGCACGAGCAGCACGGGCGCCCACCAGCCGATCGATGCGAAGGTCGGCAACAGGCCGATCGCGACCGTGGACAGACCCATCAGCATCACGGTGAGCACGAGCATGCGCTTGCGCCCGAGGCGGTCGCCATAGTGGCCGAACACCACGCCGCCGAGCGGGCGGAACAGGAAGCCCACGCCGAAGGTGGCGAAGGCCGCGAGCGTGCCCATGTTTTTGCCGATGGCGGGGAAAAATTCGGCGTTGAACACCAGCGCGGCAACGATGCCGTAGAGCAGGAAGTCGTACCAGTCGACGACGGCGCCAACGAAACTGCCGAGCGCCGCTTTCTTCGCCTGGCTGCGTGCCTGGCCGGCGTTGGACGGTTCGGCCGCGCCCGTGGATTCGAGGGTGGGGGTCATGAGAGTGTCTCCAGTCCCGGCAGCGCTTTGGTCTGCCTGCGTTGTTGCTTGCGGTGCTTCTAGCGTGATGCTTGCGATGTTGCTTGCGTCGTTCTGCGCCGGCGTGCGTGTGGTCGCCAGCGGTGAAACGGAGCATAGGGCGGCGCGCGCCCCGGATCAATGCACACAGCGCGCGAAATGCGCGATTATCGCCCATAAGTGTGCGATTATCGAACGCTTTGAGGGTTAGCACGGAGGATGGCGCGTGCCGTACGAGCGGGCTGTCTTTGGCGCGGTGTACGAATTGGTTAAAATTGCCGCGCGGCGGCCGGGTGGCGTTGCTCAGGTCGTCAAGCGTTTCATGACCCGTCGCCGGGGCTTGCGCCACGCGCGTTCTGCACGCACTCTCTAGCTGTGCTGGCCGCCTGGTTTCATTGCCTGCTTGATCGTTTTCGCTTCAACGTTTTCTTTAGACGCTTCATCGTCTGGTATCAGGAGCTTCCCGCATGTCGTCCACCCCTATTTCCGCTGCGGCGGAGCAGGCCAATCCGCTCGGCATGGCCGGGCTCGAGTTCGTCGAATTCGCGGCGCCCGAGCCCGCCGCGCTGGCGGCGCAGCTCGCGCAGCTGGGGTTCAAGGCCATCGCGCGTCATATCAGCAAGGACGTCACCCTGTGGCGTCAGGGCCAGATGAATTTCCTCGTCAACGCCGAGCCCGATTCGTTCGCCGCCCGCTATGCCGAGGAATACGGCATGGGCGTGTGCGCCATCGGCGTGCGTGTGGAGAGCGCGCGGCGCGCCTTCGAGCACGCGCTGCGTCTGGGCGCCTGGGCTTATGAAGGCGAGCGCATCGGCGCGGGCGAGTTGCGCATCCCGGCCATTCAGGGTATCGGCGACTCGCATATTTATTTCGTCGACCGCTGGCGCGGCCGGGGTGGTCAGCGCGGCGGCGTGGGCGATATCTCGATCTTCGACATCGACTTTCGTCCCATCGATGTGGCCACCGCGCAGGCCGATCTGGAGCACAGCGGCACGGGCCTGCAACGCGTCGATCACCTCACGCAGACGGTGGGGGCGGGGCGCATTGGCGAATGGCTCGATTTTTATCGCGATCTGCTGCATTTCCGCGAGATCCACGAGATCAACGCGAACTGGCACGTTGCGCAGGAGTCGCGCGTGATGGTGTCGCCGGATGGCGATATCCGCATTCCGGTCTATGAAGAAGGCACGCGCCGCACCGAACTCATGCACGAATATCTGCCCGATCATCCGGGCGAGGGCGTGCAGCATATTGCGCTTGCGACCGACGACATCGTGCCTTGCATCGACGCGCTGATGGCCAACGGCGTCGAGTTCGTCGAGCCGCCCGCCGCCTATTACGATTCGGTCGATGCGCGTCTGCCCGGTCATGGCGTCGATCTGGAGGCGCTGCGCAAGCGCCATATCCTGATCGACGGCGAGATTGGCGAAGACGGCGTGCCGCGCCTGTTTTTCCAGACCTTTGTGAAGCGCCGCGCGGGCGAGATTTTCTTCGAGGTGGTGCAGCGCAGCGGACACCAGGGTTTCGGCGAAGGCAATCTCGACGTTCTGGCGAAAGCACGCGCGGCGCAGCCGGGCGCTTAAACCGTCACCACGATCTTGCCGACCTGCTCGCCTGCTTCCATGTAGCGATGCGCGTCGGCGATCTGCTCGAATGCGAAGGTGCGGTCGATCGCGGGCTTGAGCGCGCCCGAGGCGAGGCCTTCGGTGATGAAGCGTTTGGCGCGTTCGAGCCGGGCGGCATCGGTGGTGATCTCGAATAGCTCGTAGCCGCGCACGTTCAGGTGACGGCCGAGCAGTTCCATCACCGGCACGCTCAGATCGCGCGTGTCGAGCGCGCCGTACTGGAAGAACTTGCCGTCACGCGCGAGCGCGCGCAATTGATGCGCGGCTTCGGGGCCGCCGACCGGGTCGAACGCGATCTGCGCGCCGCGCCCGTCCGTGCAATCGAGCACCTGTTGCGTGAGCGCCGCGCCGCCGCCCGCGATCACGTGTTTGGCCCCTGCCTTCAGCAACGCATCCCGTTTCTTGTCGCTGCGCGTGAGCGCGATGGGCGTCGCGCCCACGCTATTGGCGATCTGGATCGCAGCGAGGCCGACGCTGCTCGATGCCGCGCCCACCAGCACCGCTTCGCCTTGCTTGAGTCCGCCGAGTTCGATCAGGGCGCCCCAGGCCGTGGTGTACATCATCCACGTGGCGGCGGCCTCCTCGAATGACAGACCAGCCGGATTCTTCACGACCGCATGCACCGGCGCGTTGACGAGCTCGCCGTACATGCCGTAATCGAGAAACGAAAACGCGGGCACCACGCTCACCGCGTCGCCGACCGCGAAGTCCTGCACGCCGCTGCCCACCGCTTCGATCACGCCCGAGCCTTCATAGCCGAGCTGCGCGGGGAAGCGCGGCGCGTGGGTGTATTGGCCGCTGCGGTACATCACCTCGGCGCGATTCAGGCCAATCGCCTTGATGCGGATCTGCACTTCGCCGGCCTTGGGCGCGGCCACATCGATCTCTTCGACTTGCAGGACTTCGGGGCCGCCGGTGCGGTTGAAACGGACGACTCGTGACATATCAGGCTCCTTCGATCAAACGGTTTCGAACGGATACTGTAGGCCGCCTCAGACTGCGGATAAACGCGCGACGGAATCACTTATTGTTATTCGATCGATAACAATCGGCATGGCTTTGTTACGCGAGGCCACATGGGCCTAGCCCGGCAGCCTGCGCGCCGCGAGTTCCGAAATCCAGTCGATGAACACCCGCACTTTGCCCGGCAGATGGTCGCGGTTCGGATACACGACGGACACTGGCTTGGGCACGGGCGCGAGGTTGGGCAACACTTCCACGAGATGGCCTGTATCGATCCAGGGTTGCAGCGCGGGCCGCAACGCCTGCACGATGCCCAGGCCCGCCAGGCCGCTGGCGAGCACGGCTTCGGCGTTGTCGGTGAGGAGGCCGCTTGTGAGCTTGAGCGTGACGGTTTTGCCGCCGGAGCGAAACGTCCAGTCGATCACGCGGCGGTTGCGCCCGGTGAAGAAGTTCACCGCCTTATGCGTCTGCAACTCGTCGAGCGTGCGCGGCACACCGTGGCGCGCGAGATAGGCGGGAGAAGCACATGTCGCCATCTGCACTACGCCAATCTGGCGCGCAATCAGGCCCGAATCCTTGAGTTCACCCACGCGCAGCACGCAGTCGATACCTTCGCTGATCAGATCGGCGGGCTGATCGTTCACGCCCAGCACGATTTCCACCTGCGGATAGCGCTGCTGGAAATCGGGCAGGGCGGGCACCACCATGGTTTTGGCGAGCGCCACAGGCAATTCGATCCGCAAGCGCCCTTTGGGCTGCGGCCGGTTCTGCGCGAATTGTGCGAACGAAGCGAAGGTCTCGTTGACGTTGGCGAGCAGATGGACGCAGCGTTGATAGAACGCCTCACCTTCGGCCGTAGTGCTCACGCGTCGCGTGCTGCGGTTGAGCAGGCGGATGCCCAGTTCCGTCTCAAGTTGCTGCACGGCCTTGGTGACGGCAGGGCGGTGCAACTGCAGCGCCTCGGCGGCTTGCGTGAAGCTGCCGCGTTCGACGATGTTCACGTAGATCTGCATGGTCTGCAGACGGTCCATGGGAACTCCTCGGCGTGCTTTGGCACTGTGATTCGGACCCGCATCTTCGCACGCGCGGGCAAGACGCCGCATGTGGTCTGGCGCACGGTTGCGAAACGTCGCATGGCATAAGCTGTAAGCGGGCCTTCCCCTATGGCGGGGCTAATAAAGGGTCGAACAATGCCAGGCACCAGGCACATCTCCGGGACATTGCGCGCGGCGCTGCGCGCGGCCTTGCCGTTTGCGTTGTTCTCGTTGTTCTCTTCGGTGTTCTCCGCGAATGCCGTGTACGCGCAAGCACCGGCTGCCGCGTCCAATCCGGCCGTTGAAGATCATCCACCCGTCTGGATCGCACGCTCGCCGGGCCATCCCACCTTGATCCTGTTGCCGACCATTCACGCTTTGGCGAGCGACGACCCGCGCGTGAACGCAGCGCTTGCCTCGATTGCGGATGGCGTGCAGGCAATCGTGCTGGAAACCCACACAAAGCCGACGCCCGAGGATACGCAAACCGTCAGACGCATCGGCTTCTATCCCGCGAGCGACAATCTCACCAATCACGTGAGCTCGATGACGGCCGAATCGCTGGCCCGTTGCGCGCGCGACAGCGGCGCGGACATCCACGCTTTTTTCCAGACCAAACCGTGGCTGGCGGGTTTTGCGGTGCAGGCGGTGCGGTTGCATCAGTGGCGCTGGGCATCCGACGGATCGAAGCGCGTGCATTTCGTGAGGACGGCTGCGCCGCTGGTGTTCCCCGGCATCGACGAGCGACTGGAAACGCTGGCGCGCCACCGGCAGATTCCTCTGATCTATCTGGAAACGATGGAGCAGGGCATGCAGTTGTTCGACGACATGCCCGCCGCCGATCAGGAAGCGTTTCTACAGAGCGTGTGCGAAGGATTGCGCGGCGCTAAGACGCCGGGAGAGGTGTCGTATGAATCGTTCCAGGCCGCCTGGGCGAAGGGCGATGCGGCAGCGCTGGAGCATCTGGCGAACGCGCGTTATCCAGGCGAGAGCGACGCGCATTACGACTTCAGCCAATATCTCTTCTCGCGCGGAACGGACATTTTCGCGGCCACGCTGGAGCGCGACGGCTACTTTTACGGCAAGGGTCCGATCCTCGTTGCGGTGGGCGCGGGGCATTTTTTCGGTGAACGTTCGCTGCTGCAACATCTGCGCGATGCGGGCTATACCGTCACGCCGCCACCCGCACTGACGCAGCCCACGCCGTTGCCTGCCCCGCCGCTGCACGAGGTCGCCGCGCGTTGATTCTTGCGTTTTGCTTTCGCTTGAAAACGTTTGCGCATTACCGCGCCTTACCCTAAAGGTTCCCCCGGCGACGCCGTTAGCCGGGATATGAAGACGCCATTCTCCAAATCCGAAGCGCAATTGATCCTCTCGATCGCTCACGAGCGCGCCGAGTATCGTGCCGCCGTCGCGGGTGTCGAACTGGAATCCGCAGCAGGTTCCGCGATTTACGACACCGTGATCTATTCGACGCTTTCCGAACTCGCGCCGGCGCTGTCGATCGAGGAATTCATCGGTCTGCTCGCGCGTCCCGAGGTTTTGCACTGACGTTTCCGGATTGATCCGGAATCCTCATCGAAAAAAATAAAGGTTCGCCCGAACGACGAACCTCACACAGGGCACGCCGCGCACCCGCGCCGCGTGCCCTGTTGCATTTGAGCGTTTAGAACTTCTGGCGGAAGCCGATGCTGACGATGGTCTGCGACTGCGCCGCCGACGAGTGGCTGTTGCCCTTGTCCGACACCGACGCCGTCGCCGCCACCGGTTCGCCGAGTGCGTTGAGCGTCATGCCCGAAGCGTGCTGGTAGCCCGCGAGCAGGTACACCGTCGAGCGCTTCGACAGATCATAAAGCGCGCCGAGCGAGACGTTGTGGTACTGCGCTTCATCGTCGAGACCGTCGACGTGGCTGCCGCGCGTGTAGCTGTAGCCCGCGAACAGGTGCGTGCGCGGCTGCACGTTCCACATGCCGAATGCGCCCGCGATGTTGAAGTTCGCCGTGCCGGAGTAGAGCGAATTCGCGCCCGCCTTGTATTGCACGTTGCTGTAGTTCACGCCCACCAGCACGGTGCCGAAGTCCCACGTTGCGCCCGTCGCCACCACCTGTTGCGATTGCGCGCTGGCGTAGCCTTCGTTGATCGACGAATTGAAGGTGCCGTCGAAGGTGCCTTGCCACTTGCCGTACGTGGAATCGGTGAGGCCGGTCTTGCTGTTGTCCGAACGCTCGTAGCCTACGCCCACGTGCAGCGGGCCGTTCGCATAGCCCGCGCCTACGCTCCACGTGTTCTTGCGCTTGAGCGTGCCTGCCTGGCCGCCGAAGCCGTACAGCGCGCCGAACGTGAAGCCCGAGTAGTTCGCGCTCGTGTACTTGATCGAGTTGTCGACACGCGTGGTCTGGTCGAGATCGTCGATATCGCCCGGATGCGCACCGAAGCCGCCCACCACGCTGACCGGCGCGACCGGCGCGACGAAGTCGTTGAGCGAGGTGTATTGACGGCCCATGGTGAGCGAGCCGTATTGCTTGTCGGCGAGGCCCATGAAGGCCTGACGCCCGAACAGGCGACCGCCTTGACCCGAAGTGCCGTTGCTGATGTCGAAGCCGTCTTCAAGCAGGAAGATCGCGGCGAGACCATTGCCGAGGTCTTCCTTGCCCTTGAGCCCCCAGCGGCTACCCGAGAGGTTGCCGCTCGTCACGCCCACGTTCGAATGGCCTTGATACGCGCCGGCGCTGCCGGTGCGCTCACTGCTGCGGTACGTGATGCCCGCATCGACAATCCCGTAGAGCGTGACGGAGCCCTGCGCCGCCGCGACGCCCGCGAGCGACATCAGAATCGGTGCAGAGATCAGGTGTTTTTTCATCATGTGTTGTCTCGATGAGAGGTGGACCGCCATGCAGCGGTCTCTTGTTATGCGCGCAGGCACAGGCCGCCTCGCGTGAAAATGCGTGGCGGCCCGCGGCCTGCGCGCGGAAAAAAGGCGTGGATTTTACGGAGTCGTGGCGAAAGCGCCAGTGCCTTTTTCGCGCACGGCGTCGCGCACGGCGCGATGCCGTGCGCGAAAACCCCTGCTTTTTATGGGCTTAACGCTTGAGTGACGCGCCCGGCGGCATCTCGGGCGCGGTGATGCTGACCGTTTTGCGCACCTTGGCGACATCGCCGGTGCTGACCGGCGCACCGGTGTTGCCCCAACTCGTGCGCACGAAAGTGGCGACATCGGCGACTTCCTGATCCGAAAGACGCCAGCCGAACGGCGGCATGGTGAAGGTCGAAGGCGCGGTCTTCGTGCCTTCGAGCGCCGCGCCGGTGAGCAGCACGTGGATCAGCGAGGTCGCGTCCGTGCCCTGCACGACGGGGTTGCCGCCGAGCGCGGGGAACACGCGCGTGTAGCCGTGGCCGTCGCTGCGGTGACAGGCCATGCAGTTGTCGCGATAGACGGCCGCGCCGCGTGCGCTGGCGTCGCCGCTTTGCAGCGCGTGACCAGCGGCGGCGTCGTAGGCATAGGGCGTTTCCTTCGCGTCGCTCGACGGCAGCGTCTTCAGGTAACGGGCCATGGCCAGCAGATCCGCATCGGTCATGTACTGCATGCTGTGCTGAACCACGTCGGTCATGCCGCCGAACGCCGCCGTGTGCAGATTGCGGCCAGTTTTGAGGAACTGGACGATATCGTCCTCGCTCCATGCGCCGATGCCGGTGCGCGGATTGCCGCGCAGGCTCGCGGGCACCCAGCCGTCGATCGGCGCGCCGCCTGCGAGGAAATCGTCGCCTTCGAGATCGGTGAGCGCGAGTTCCTGCATCGTGCGTGCGCGCGGTGTGTGACACGCGCCGCAGTGGCCGAGACCCTGCACCAGATACGCGCCGCGCGAGACGATCGCATCGTTGTAATGCGAACCGTCGAACGCCTGCACCTTCGGCGCGAACATCGTGCGCCAGATGCCGAGCGGCCAGCGCATCGACAGCGGCCAGGGAATATCGACCGCACGATTGCTCGCCGCAACGGGCGCCACGCCCTGCGTGAAGTACGCGTAGAGCGCCTTCATGTCGTCATCGGACAGACGCGCGTACGACGGGTAGGGCATCGCCGGATAGAGCGTCTCGCCATTCGGGCGCACGCCTTCGCGCACGGCTTTGGCGAAATCCTCGTAACTCCACTTGCCGATGCCAGTATCGGCGTCGGGCGTGATGTTGGTCGAATAGATCGCGCCGATGGGCGTGTCGAATTTCAGGCCGCCCGCGAAGGGCTTGCCGCCTTTCGTGGTGTGGCAGGCGATGCAGTCGCCGGCGCGCGCGAGATATTCGCCGTGCGCGAGGAGCGCGGTGTCGGCCTTGGCGTTGCTGGCGGCGGGTGCATCGGCGGCGTGCGCAGCGAGGGCCGCAACAGAAAACGTTGCGGCCGCAACCGTCATGCGCACTGTCATGCGCACCAAGCGCGTGGGGGAAAAGATCGTCTTCATGCGGCTCGTCACACGCTCACCAGAGGGCCGGGGTTCTTCAGATACTGGTTGCGGATGGCCTTCGCCGACCAGTAAGCGAGCGCAGCGACCAGACCCGTCGGGTTGTAGCCGATGCCCTGCGGAAATGCGGACGCGCCCATCACGAACACGTTGTGCACGTCCCAGCTCTGCAGATAGCGGTTGATCACGCTCGTCTTCGGATCTTCGCCCATGACCGCGCCGCCCACGAGGTGAGTGGTCTGGTAGCGACGCGAATCGAAGTGCGCGCCGAATTCGCGCGTATAGACGTTGATGGCCTGCGGACCCATCGCCTCGGCGATCTTCTTCATCTGGCCGGTCACGTACTGCGCCATCTTGATGTCGTTGTCCTTCCAGTCGAAGGTCATGCGCAGCAGCGGTTGACCATACGAATCGCGATAGGTCGGATCAAGATCGAGGAACACATCGCGATACGACATGTTCGAGCCGTGCGCGTCCATCGACACGGTATGCGCGTAGTGGTCCTTCACCGCCTTCTTCCACTGCGAGCCCCAGTTGGGCGTGCCCGAGGGCGTAGCGATGCCGCTGATCGGCTTGACGCCCGCCTGGTTCACCCACAGCGGCGAGCCACCGACGAAACCGAGCGGGCCGTGATCGAAGTTATCGGCGTTGAAGTCGTCCACGGCCACGCCGTTGCCGCCTGCGCCGATAAACGGATTGGTGTACGTGTCCTTGTCGAAGAACGCGGTGATGGTCGAGAGATTCTGGTACGCGAAATTGCGGCCCACCACGCCTTCGCCCGACACCGGGTCATACGGCTTGCCGATGCCCGAAAGCAGCAGCAGGTGCACGTTGTGGTACTGGAACGCGGAGACGATCACCAGATCGGCGGGCTGGAACACTTCCTGGCCCGACGGATCGACATAAGTGACGCCGGTGGCGCGCTTCTTCGTATCGTCGAGTTCGACGCGCAGCACATGGCATTTCGCGCGCAATTCGAAGTGCTTTTCCTGCTTGAGCGCGGGCAGGATATTCAGGTTCGGCGAGGCCTTCGAGTACATGTAGCACGCGTAGCCGCTGCAATAGCCGCAGAAGTTGCACGGGCCCATCTGCACGCCGTACGGATTCGTGTACGGACCCGACGTATTCGCCGATGGCAGACGATAGGGATGCAGACCGAGCGACTTCGCCGCATCGGAAAAGCGTTGCGCTGAGTACGTATTCAGTTGCGCGGGCAACGGAAAATTGTCGCTGCGGCGCGCTTCGAATACGTTACCGTCGCCCACGACCTTGTCGCCGACCTTGTACGCCTGGCCCGAGGTGCCGAAGACTTTTTCCGCGAAGTCGAAATGCGGTTCCAGTTCGTCGTAGCTCACGCCGTAGTCCTGGATCGTCATGCCTTCGGGGATGAACTTCTTGCCGTAGCGCTCTTCGTAATGACTCTTCAGGCGCAGCTCTTCCGGCGTGATGCGAAAGTGCACGCCCGACCAGTGCAGACCCGCGCCGCCCACGCCTTCGCCCGGCAGAAATGCGGCGAGCTGACGATAGGGCAGCGCCGTTTCGCTCGCGTTATGGCGGATCGAAACGGTGGTCTTGGAGAGATCGAGGAAGAGCTTCTTGCGAATGTTGTACGTAAGCTCGTCGATGGTGTTGGGGTACGCGCCATCCGGATAGGTGTCGCGATACTCGCCGCGTTCGAGCGCCACCACGGACAGACCCGCCTCCGTGAGTTCCTTCGAAAGAATCGCGCCGGTCCAGCCGAAGCCGACGACGACCGCGTCCACATGAGGTTTCTTGATCGCCATTACGTGCGCTCCCCGTTGATCGACACCGGACCGTACGGGTAGGCCTTACCGTTCTGGTTGACGAAATCCATGAAATCGGCGCGCGCGCCGGGAAAACCGATCATCTTCCACGCGGCCATGTCCTTGTTGCCGCCGTGGATCGGATCGCAGAAATAGCCTTCGCGCGTGTTCTGCAGCAACTGGCCGAAGAACACCTTGGCCGGCACGCCGTCGAGTTCGACCTTGCCCGCTTCGAGGGCGCCGAGCACCGCGTCGCGCGTGTTGGCGTCGAGCGCATCGAATTCCTTGCCGTACGCCTTCGAGCAATACGCGTTGACCGCCGCGATGCCGAGGCGATAGAGATCGCGCGGCACCAGCTTCAACTGGTAACCCAGTTCGGGCGCGCCTTGCTGGAAGGGGCCCTGCATGTACCAGAGCGCGCCGTGGGCGTAAGGCGTATCCATCTGACGATCGATGAATTCGGGCACGCCCGCGTCGAGCGCGCCGGGGCCTTCGGCATCGGCGGGAATCAGACGGTCGACCGCCGCGCGCAGGAAGCTCCACTCGCGGGCATCGAAGAAGCGGGGTTTGTATTCGGTCTGCGCGGACGGGCCCGTCGCGCCTGAGGGCTGGCTGCCGCCTTGCTGCGCCGAACCGGCAGACGACTGCGAGCCGCCCTCGCAGGCCGCGAGGGCGCCGGTTGCCGGAACGAGCACCACCGCCGTGCGCAGGAAGCCCCGGCGTGACGTGAGAGGAGATTCGGACATGATTGTGGATTCTGTATCAATTCGGCATGGCCTGATCCGGCCGTGCCGTTTGCGGGGACCGGCTTTTAGCCTAGGCCGCTTTGCGGGGCAATGGTAATTGGAACCGGTTCCATGATTATCCGAGAATTTTACAATAATCAATTTCAGGGGAGGTAGGGGTAGTGCTGCGCGAGGGGTTACGGGTTGGGTTGGCGGCATGCCAAGTGGGAAGCGTCGTAGCCGGAATTTCTAAGCGAATCAGGTGGTTACTGAGTTTTTCTCAAAGCTGACTTATCACGGTCGCGATGCGTATGTGGGTTTCACTGGCAAGAGACGCAGTGTCGCTTTTGTTGCTTTTAGGGGAAGAATAGCGGCGCCGGGTTGTCAGGAGGCTGGAGGATTTGGTAGACGCACTGACGCAGGCAATAATTTGTCTGATGAAAATCGCCAATGAAGTTGGTGTCCCTTTAACGGCGCGACGTGAGATAACCGACGATCGCAGCAAGGACCGCGGCCAGCGCTAGCCAAATCGCGAAAAAAAGATCCGCTGATTGCGGATCTGTGTCGAACAGACTGCCTGCCGGGCGGAATCGGCCATAAAGATACAGTCCTCCCCATGAGACGGCAGTTGCGAGGATTGCGCCGAATACTGCGCCGAGGACAAATCTCATGATTCTCATTTGAGAGGGAAGAACAGGATTGTGCGTGACTTCCGAAAATCTTCCCATATGCCCGGAATGACGATATTCCAGTTCACGCGAAATCCTGTCCCGATACCTGTGAGCTTGCTTCCATTCCAAAGATCAATGTGTCCTCCACTTGGGTTGGCGACGGCTTCACCCTCCCGATACCAGTAACCGTCAAACATAACAATGCCCGTTCTGCCCTTGATTCTGGATACCCAATTCTCTCCAGTGATGTCTTCGGCTTTGTCAACACCCGCAATAGGACGAAGCCTCAGCCACTCAGCGAGCTCGTTTGCACGTGTTGCAGTCGCTTTACCATCAAGGATAATCCGACCAATACTTGATTGTCGCGCCAGGGGTTTGACTAATTTCGAGGAAAACGATTTCATTTCGATACCTACTCTGTGGAAAGCCACGCTTAGGCGAATTGCGCATTGATCGGGGTAGTCAGGATTTTTATAAGGATTTCCGCTCGGGTAGCTATTCCATAACTCGTTGAAAGTCAGAACCTTCAGCTGAATGTCCTTGATTGAGTTTGGCGTGGGATTCGTTTGAATAGCGACTCTTCTATTTGGCATCGGTCATTGCTCCGCCAAAGCTTCGTCACCCCATACGACGAAATATGTGTTGTCGGGAAATTCGGTACTCACGCGCGGCAGCAATCCTGTGGCGCTCAGGCGACCGCTAACGGGTTGTATATCAGGTGATTTGATTCGATAAGGATATTCATCGCATTCACTGGCGTTAACAATCCGGACCTGTTCATCGAATTCAGAATCCGCGCCAGATGAATCGGCTATAGTCGCGGATTTTTCTGCATCGAACGATCCGAGGTGCTCGATGCCGTCGTTGTGACGCGATATGGATTGCGTCATCGCTTTCATTTTTGGTGGTTGACTACATTGGCATCGCAGGATATCGCCGTCCAGCGCGATCTCCAGCCCACTATGTGTTCGACGGGAAGGGCCGCCCGATTTTTCAATCAATCCGAAACTCTTGCAAGCATCGCAGAATGATTTGCTGCCGATAAATGCTTGATGGAATCCGTTAATGGTTGGGGATTTCGGTAAGACGCTTTTATCGATATAACCGCCGGTTTCTGGTTTGTCCTCGGCGCATAAAATCAATCGCAGCATGTGCAATGACTCCCATCTTGATATGTTTTTGAACATTGCCGGAAGGTCCGATGGTTGCGAATTAGCTTGCTCAAGACAACAAGAAGATTCTGAATTCGAAGCAGCTGATGCCGCGCGGCAGCAAAGTGCGCGGCGGAAGCCGTCCTCCAAACAAACCCTAACAAATCCTCAAGTTGTTTGACAACTAAGCGAGCCCGGTGCTACTGTTCAGGCTATCGACAACCCTCCCACCCAGCACGAGGCCTCATGAACGTGTCCCCGATCGTCGAGAGCGAATTCGCTTCGACCGTGATGGCGGTGCCCCCTCTGGCACGCCGCCCCGATTTCTCGCTCGACGTTGAAGCCAACGGCAAGCTCATCCGTCACATGGAAGCGGGCGGCATCCGCACGCTGCTGTACGGCGGCAATGCCAACCTGTATCACGTCGCCGTCAGCGAATTCCGCGAACTGCTGGACATGCTGGCCGAGCAGACCGCGCCCGAAACGCGCGTGATCCCGGCCATCGGCCCGGACTACGGCAAGATGCTCGATCAGGCGCACATCCTCGCGCAAACGAAATACCAGACCGCCATGGTCCTGCCGCTCGCGGGCTTCACCACGCCCGCTGGCGTGGAAGCCGGCCTCACGCGCATCGCCGACGCCGCCGGTATTCCGCTCACGCTCTATATCAAGAGCGAGGATTACGTCGATGTCGACACGCTTGTGCGCCTGATCGACCGCGGCACGCTGATCGCCGTGAAGTACGCCATCGTGCGCGCCGATCCGGCCAACGATCCGTACCTGCGCCGCCTGCTGCAAAGCGTGCCGGCTTCGAAGGTCGTCTCGGGCATGGGCGAGCGTCCGGCGCTGGTGCATGTGCGCGACTTCGGTCTGGCCGCGTGGACCACGGGTTCGGGCTGCATCGCCTCGCACGCCGTCATGGCGCTGCTCAAGGCCGCCAAGGAAGGCCGCGCCGATGACGCCCAGCGCATCTACGACGCCTTCATGCCGCTCGAAACGCTGCGCGATGACATCTCGCTGATCCGCGTGCTGCACGACGCCGTGACGCTGTCCGGTATCGCCGATATGGGTCCGATCCTGCCGCTGCTTTCGCAGTCGCCGGCCGAAGCGCTGCCCGCCATTGGCGCTGCCGCGAAGGAACTGCTGGCGTTCGAGCAATCGCTGGCGACGGCGCACGCTTGAGCGTCAAGCAACCGATTGATCTGAACGGAGCGACCATGTCGTCTATCACTGGAAACATGCTGCTGGGCGCGCAGGCCGTGCGCGGCCAGGCCGGCGAGATGCGCGCCTTCGCGCCCGCGCTCGGCAAGGACATCGAGCCGTCGTTCGGGCTGGGCGGCAAGGCCGAAGTCACGCGCGCCTGTGAACTCGCGGCGCAGGCCTTCGACGCCTTTCGCGCCGCGCCACACGAAACCCGCGCGAAGCTGCTCGAAGCGGTCGCCGATCGTATCGTCGGTATCGGCGATGAACTGATCGAGCGCGCGCATCTGGAATCGGCGCTGCCCAAGGCGCGTCTCGAAGGCGAGCGCGGCCGCACGGTCGGCCAGTTGCGCCTGTTCGCGTCGCTGGTGCGCGATGGCCGCTGGTGCGGCGCGGTGCTCGATTCGGCGCTGCCGGATCGCAAGCCGCTGCCGCGCTCCGATCTGCGCGCACAGCGTATCGGCCTCGGCCCGGTGGCCGTGTTCGGTGCGAGCAATTTCCCGCTGGCGTTTTCGGTGGCGGGCGGCGATACGGCGTCGGCGCTGGCCGCCGGTTGTCCGGTCGTCGTCAAGGCGCACCTCGCGCATCCGGGCACCTCGGAACTCGTCGGTCGCGCGATCCAGCAGGCGGTCGCCGATGTCGGCCTGCCCGAAGGCGTGTTCTCGCTGATCTTCGGCGGCGGCAACGAGACCGGCGAAGCGCTGGTTGCGCATCCGGCCATCAAGGCGGTGGGTTTCACGGGTTCGCGCCGCGGCGGTCTGGCGCTTGCGCACATCGCCGCACAGCGCGCCGAGCCGATCCCCGTCTACGCCGAAATGAGCAGCATCAACCCGATGTTCGTGCTGCCGGCTGCATTGGCCGCACGCGGTGAAGCGCTCGCAACGGCTTTCGTCGATTCGCTCACGCTCGGCGTCGGTCAGTTCTGCACGAATCCGGGCCTCGTGCTGGCCATCGATTCACCGGAACTCGACCGCTTCGTGCAGACCGCGAGCGTGGCGCTCACCGGCAAGCCGTCGCAGAGCATGCTGACGGCGGGCATCGCCTCCGCGTATGGCGAAGCGGTGGCGGCGCGCAAGACCGCGCAGGGCGTCGAGCAACTGGCCGAAGGCGCGCAGACGGACGCACATTGCGCCGCGCTGCCGCTGCTGTTCAAGACCAGCGCCGAGCAGTTCCTCGCGCAGCACGCGTTGTCGGACGAGATTTTTGGGCCGACTTCGATCGTCGTGGCCTGCCGCGACGAAGCGGAACTCGTGCGCGTGGCCGAGCATCTGGAAGGCCAGCTCACGGCCACGCTGCAGATCGACCGCGACGACTACGCGATGGCCGCGCGTCTGCTGCCGGTGCTGGAGCGCAAGGCGGGCCGTATCCTGGCGAACGGTTTCCCGACTGGCGTCGAGGTGTCGTACGCGATGGTCCATGGCGGCCCGTTCCCGGCTACCTCGGATGCGCGTACGACTTCGGTGGGCGCGATGGCGATCGAACGTTTCCTGCGTCCGGTCTGTTATCAGGATCTGCCGGCTGAACTGCTGCCGGCTGCGCTGCAGGACGGCAATCCGCTTGAGCTGTGGCGTCTGCGCGACGGCGAGCTGGTGCGCAAGTAAGCGTTAGAGGCCAGCCGAAGGCGCTTGCACAACCACTGCAAGCGCCTTCGTCGTAGGGCTGCCGGCGAGGCTTTCAGAATTGCCTCGCAAATCCCTACACGTTGCTTGACAACTTGATGTGTGGTTCGGCATCCTTTGACCGCGGCTCAGAAGACAGAAACGCCAGAAAAAGCGGCGCACAAAAAAACGGAACAACCGTAGCTGCGCAGAAAAAATTCCATAAACAGAGTGAGGAGATGCGATGTTCGATGGACGCTTGAAGGCCAGGGTGCTGGCCGTTTGTGTGACGGCCGTGGCGACGTTCGGCATGAGCGCGGCAAAGGCTGATCCCGTTTCCCTGAACATTGTCGATGTGGCCGGCAATCTGCAATTGACGCAGAAGGCCTTCGAGGCGTTCAAGGCGAAGTATCCGAATCTCGTCTCCAATATCACTTACACCAACGCGCCCGCGCCTCAACTGCCCGGCAAGATCAAGGCGATGCAGGCTGCAGGCCGCGCCGATATCGATCTCGTCCTCACCGGCACCGACGCGCTCGCCGCTGGCATCGAGCAAAACCTCTGGACAAAGCTGCTGCCGGATCAATCGGCGGCGCTGCCGGGCGTGCTCGACAAATACGCGCCGGGTCCGCGCAAGATGCAGGATCTCGCACAGGGCTACGGCCTCGAAGTGTCATACATGCCGGCCGGTCCGCTGGTCGAATACAACCCGGCCAAGGTCGCGAAGCCGCCGCACACGCCCGCCGAACTGCTCGCGTATTGCAAGGCCAATCCGGGCAAGCTGATCTATGCGCGTCCGGCCAATTCCGGCCCGGGGCGCACTTTCCTGATGGGCTTGCCGTATCTGCTCGGCGATAAAAATCCGCAAGACCCGATCAACGGCTGGGACAAGACCTGGGCCTTCCTCAAAGAGCTGAATACGTGCGTGCCGTACTACCCGGGCGGCACCTCGGCGGTGATGAAGGAACTGGGCGAGGGCTCGCGCGACATGACCGTGACCGTGACGGGCTGGGACATCAACCCCCGTGCGCTCGGCATCGTACCCGCCGAATTCAAGGTGCAGGCCTTCGACAACATGACGTGGGTGAACGACGCGCACTTCATGGTGGTGCCCAAGGGCGTGTCGAAGGAAAAGCTCGCGGTGTTGCTCAAGCTGATGAATTTCATGCTGGAGCCGCAGCAGCAGGCCATGACGTATGACGACGGTTACTTTTATCCGGGCCCGGCCGTGAACGGCGTGACGCTCGCGATGGCGCCGAAGCAGAGCCAGGATGTGATCGCCAAATTCGGTCGTCCCGAGTACGCAAAGTGGCTCACGCAGTATCCGCACGTCCAGCCGCTTTCGGCGCAGGCGATGGTGGCGGCGTTCCAGAAATGGGACCGCGAAATCGGCTCGCAGAAGTCGCAATAGTCATCTACAACGGCGCGACGCCAGGCTTCGAGCGATGTTTGAAGCCTGGCCTCGGATGAGTGGATCACGGGGTCAGGAAGGGGTCATGAAGCATTCTTTCGATCGTCTGCGTCTGGACGCGGTGTGTCGGAGTTTCGCCAGCGCAGAGGGCACGCAGCTCGCGGCGCTGCGCGGTCTCGATCTCGACATTCGCCGCGGCGAATTCATTGCGCTGCTCGGGCCTTCGGGCTGCGGTAAATCGACGGCGCTCAACTGCATTGCGGGCCTGCAACCGCTCACGAGCGGCAGCATCTGGCTCGATGAACAACGTATCGATGTGCTGCCGCCGGAAAAGCGCGGCTTCGGTATGGTGTTCCAGAACTACGCGTTGTTCCCGCACATGACGGTGCTGGAAAACGTGGGTTTCGGCCTGAAAATGCAGGGCGTTTCGCGCGATGAAGTGAAGCGCCGCGCGCGCGAAGCGCTGCAACTCGTGCAGCTTGTCGGCCATGAAGGCAAGCTGCCGGGCCAGCTTTCGGGCGGCCAGCAGCAGCGTGTGGCGATTGCGCGCGCGATCGTGATCGAGCCGCCGCTCGTGCTGATGGACGAACCGCTTTCGAATCTCGACACCAAACTGCGCATTGAAATGCGTGCGGAAATTCGCCGCATTCATGGCCAGCTCGAACGCGCGACGATCTACGTGACGCACGATCAGGACGAGGCGCTGTCGATGGCCGACCGCATCGTCGTGATGAAAGAGGGCGTCGTGCAGCAGGTCGCCACGCCCAAGGAAGTGTATAGCCGCCCTTCGAATCTGCATGTCGCGCGTTTCATGGGCTATCGCAACGTGTTGCCGTTCGCGGTGAGCGGGGAGCGCGGCGAACATATCGCGATGTCGGCGTCGGGCATCACGCTCACGGGCGTGCCGATGGGCGATATCAAGGGCAGTGAAATTGCCGTGGCGATGCGTCCAGAAGATTTCGAGCGCGCCAATGCGGGTGATGCCAACGCCTTCGACGTCGAAGTCGAAATGGTCGAATACGGTGGCCGCGATTCGCTGCTGCTCGCCCACGCGCCGTTCGGCAAGTTGTGGGCGCGCGTGGAAGGCGAATTCGAAGCGGGCGAGCGCGCTACCTTGCGTGTCGCGCCGTCGCGCGTGCTGGCGTACGCCGAAGCCGCGGAGCGTGCCGCATGAGCACACTCGTCACGTCGCTCACCAAGGCGCCGCGTGACGCACGCGGCTGGCTGGTCGCGCCTGCGCTCGGCTTTATCATCGCGCTGTTTCTGTATCCGTTTGCTTACGGCCTCGTGCTCTCGTTCAAGCCGATGAACGGCGGCGGCATGCTCGCGAATTACGTGCAGTTTTTCCACGATCTTGCGCTGTGGCCGACCGTATTCGTCACGTTGAAACTGGCTGTGCCCGCAACGATCATCAACGTGGGTTTGTCGCTGCCGGTGGCGTTCGCGCTGCGCCGCAAATCGCCGTATCAGAAGCTGGTGACGACGCTGCTGGTGATTCCGGTGACGCTCGGCACCGTGCTGATCGCCGATGGCATGCTCAGCTACTTCGGCCCGAACGGCTGGTTTCCGCAGGCGCTGCACGCGCTGCATCTGTACACGAGCGAAGAGATTCGCCTCACGCACAACTACTGGGGCGTGCTGATCTCGCTGATCGTGTCGGGTTTTCCGTTTGCGTTTCTGCTTACGCTTTCGTACGTCACGGGCATTGATCCGACGCTCGCGCGGGCGGCCGCCACACTCGGCGCGGGACCGTGGCAGCAGTTCCGCCTGATCTATCTGCCGCTGCTTGCGCCCGGTCTGACGATGGCCGCGTGTCTGTCGTTCGTGCAGGCGTATTCGGTGTTTCCTTCGGCGGTGCTACTTGGCGCGCCGGCCGGTCCCACGCGCGTGATTTCGATTGCGGCTTCGGAGGCGGCGTTCGAGAGCTACGACTATTCGCTCGCGTCGACCATCGCGATTGCCATGGGCTTCGTGCAGCTCGTGGTCGTGGCGGCGATGCTCGGTGCGAAGCGCTACTTCTATTCGGGCCCGGTGAGCGGAGGGAAAGGCTGATGACCGCACATCAACGCAACGCAGCCGGCCTGCACGCGAATACGCCGATCAACAGCGACAGCGCGACCAATGCGCCGCGCACAAAGCCCCGCGCGAGCGTGCCCGACATCCTTTGGAAAGTGATCGTCTGGGGCGGCGTGGTGTTTTTCCTGCTCAACGTGGTGCTGCTGATCGCCACGGTGGGCGTGAATTCCATCGCCACGCGCTGGTTCGGCACGCCGCTGCCGCAGGGCTTCACGCTGCACTGGTATGCGCAGGCGTGGCGCGACTTCCAGTTGGGCAGCGTGCTGTGGGTGACGTTCGAAGTGGTGGGCGCGGTTGTGTTGCTGTCCATCGCGCTGGGCGTGCCTGCTGCTTATGCGCTGGCGCGCGCGCAGTTTCCGGGCAAGCGCATCTGCATGCTCGTGTTTCTGCTGCCGCTGATGGTGCCGCCCGTGACTTACGGCATTCCGATGGCCACGGCGATGTACCAGTTTGGCCTCGCGGGCACCTTGCCCGGCGTGATTCTCGCCAATCTCGTGCCCGCGCTGCCTTTCGTGATTCTCGTGATGACGCCGTTCATCGAGCAGATCGATCCGAATCTGGAATCGGCGGCGCGCATCTTTGGCGCGAACACGCTGCGCTATTTCCGTTACGTACTGCTGCCGCTCCTCGTGCCGGGGATGCTGGCGGCCGGGCTGCTCGTGCTGGTGCGCACGATCGGCATGTTCGAACTCACTTTTTTTACCGCCGGACCCGACACGCAAACCCTCGTCGTCGCGCTGTATTACGCAGTGTTCTCGACGGGCGTGCGCGCGCCGCAGTCCATCGACGCCATGGCGATGATCTACATGGCGATCACGCTCGCATGGGTGCTGGTCGCGCTGCAGTTCGTCAGCCCGACACAACTCGTGTCGCGCGTGAAGGAATCGCGTTAGAGCGGCTGGCGGCCTTACTGAAACACATCCGCGGAAACACCTGGAGCAACGCAAGATGAGCAACAAGCGAAAGACCCCCGAAGAACTGCGCAGCCACCGTTGGTATGGCGTGAACGACCTGCGATCGTTCGGCCATCGTTCGCGCACGGCGCAGATGGGCTACAGCCGCGAAGAGTACGCGGGCAAACCGGTGATCGCGATCCTCAATACGTGGAGCGAAATCAACCCTTGCCATACGCACTTCAAGCAGCGCGTGGAAGAGGTCAAGCGCGGCATCTGGCAAGCGGGCGGCTTCCCGATCGAACTGCCGGTGCAGACGCTCTCCGAGCCGTTCCAGAAGCCGACCACCATGCTCTATCGCAACTTCCTCGCGATGGAGGCGGAAGAGACGCTGCGTTCGTACCCGGCCGACGGCGTCGTGCTGATGGGCGGTTGCGACAAGACCACGCCCGCGCTGCTGATGGGCGCGATCTCGATGGACCTGCCGACCATCTTCCTGCCCGCCGGCCCGATGCTCAACGGCAACTGGAACGGCGTGACGCTCGGCTCGGGTTCGGACACCTGGAAGTACTGGGCCGATCTGCGCGCGGGCAAGATCACCGAGGACGACTGGAAGGGCGTGGAAGGCGGCATCGCACGCTCGCCGGGCCACTGCATGACGATGGGCACGGCGTCGACGATGACGAGCGCGGCGGAAGCGCTCGGCTTCACGCTGCCTGGCTTTGCGTCGATTCCCGCACCGGATTCGCGTCACGCGCAGATGTCGGCGAAAACCGGCATGCGGATCGTCGAAATGGTGTGGGAAGACCTCAAGCCCTCGGACATCATCACGCGCAAGGCGGTCGATAACGCGGTCACGACTTGCCTCGCGCTCTCCGGCTCGACCAATGCGATCGTGCACATGATCGCGGTGGCGCGCCGCGCCGGCGTCGATCTGACGCTCGCGCACTACGACGACGTCGCGCGCCGCACGCCGGTGCTCGCGAACATCCGCCCGACCGGCAAGTACCTCATGGAGGACTTCTATTATTCGGGCGGCCTGCGCGCGATGCTCAAGGAGCTGGGCGACCTGATCGATGGCACGCAGATGACGGTCAACGGCAAGACGCTGGGCGAGAACATCGCCGATGCCGAGATTTACAACGAAGAGGTGATCTATCGCCGTGCGAAGCCGCTGATGCCGGATACGGGCCTTGCCGTGCTGCGCGGCAATCTCGCGCCGGACGGCGCGGTCATCAAGCCGGGCGCGGCTGAGAAGCGTCTGCATGTGCATACGGGCAAGGCCGTGGTGTTCAAGGACTACAACGACATGGCTGCACGCATCGACAGCGAAGAGCTGGAATGCGACGAAAACAGCGTGATCGTGCTCCAGCACGCCGGTCCGGTGGGTGCGCCGGGTATGCCCGAGTGGGGCCAGTTGCCGATTCCGCAAAAGATCCTGCAGAAAGGCGTGCGCGACATGCTGCGCATTTCCGACGCGCGCATGAGCGGCACGAGCTACGGCGCGTGTGTGCTGCACGTAGCGCCCGAATCGTTTATCGGCGGCCCGCTCGCGCTGGTGCAGGACGGCGATCTGATCGAGCTGAACGTGCCGGAACGCCGCCTGAACGTGCTGATCTCCGATGAAGAAATGGCGCGCCGCAAGGCCGCGTGGGTGGCGCCGGAACCGCGCTTCAAGCGCGGCTATGGGGCGATGTACCAGATGCACGTCATGCAGGCCAACAACGGTTGCGAATTCGACTTCATGCAGAGTGAAGGCGCGGGCGGTTGCGGCGGTAGCAGCGAAGCAGGCGGCGAGCCCGAAATCCACTAAGGAACGAGGTTCACGCCGGAAGGCACGGGGTTTCGCGTTGTTTTAACGTTACGCGGCCCCGTGCTGAGCAGGAGGAGCACTCTCGCAAAGAGATTCACGAGTAGTTAAAAAAAGCAATACATCACAACGATTAAATCAGGAGTACAGATGAAGAAGACCCTTATTGCTTCGGCGCTTGGATTCGCCGCGTTGGGCGCGCACGCCCAGAGCAGCGTCACGCTGTACGGTATCGTCGATACCGGCATTGGTTATCAAAGCAGTTCGGCGGCGCTCGGCAGCAACTCGGGCGGTCATTCCGCCGTCAAGATGGTGCAGGGCGTGTGGGCCGGTTCGCGCTTCGGCCTGAAGGGCAGCGAAGACCTGGGCGGCGGCACGCGCGCGATCTTCCAGCTCGAAGAAGGCTACAACTCGGCCAACGGTGCGCAATCCACCTCGAACCTGATGTTCAGCCGCGCCGCGTTTGTCGGCGTTGCCAACAAGGACTACGGCACGCTCACGGCGGGCCGCCAGTACGCGCCTTACTACACGCTGCTCTCGCCCTATAGCCCGACCAACTGGCTCACGGGCGCATACGGCGCGCACCCGGGCGATCTGGATTCGATGGACACGATCTACCGCATCAACAACTCGCTGGTCTACACCTCGCCAAACTTCGCGGGCTTCACGTTCAGCGGCATGTACGCATTCGGCGGCGTGCCGGGCAGCGTCGGCGCGGGTCAGACGTGGAGCGTGGCGGCCAACTATATCCACGGTCCCGTGGGTCTTGCGGTGGGCTTCGAGCGTCTGAGCAACTCGACGAGCGGCGGCGGCACGTGGGGCTCCAGCTCGACGGCGTACAGCAATGGCGAGCCGGGCGTGTCGGGTGTCACCAACGGCTTCCAGACGGCGCAGACGCAGCAGCGCCTGGCGGTGACGGGTGGCTACGCGTTCAACTCGCAGTGGGATATTTCGGCGTCGTATTCGAACGTCCAGTACATCGCGGGCGCGGGCTCGAAGTTCTTCGACACGCAGATCTGGAACACCGGCGGCGTCGTGCTGCACTACAAGCCGCTCGTGGCGCTCGATCTTGCGGCCGGTTACAGCTATACGCGCGCGACCAAGGCCAACGGCATCCAGAGCGCGGCCTCGTACCAGCAGTTCAATCTCTCGCAGTACTACAGCCTGTCCAAGCGCACGGGCCTGTATTTCGTCGAGGCGTATCAGCGCGCGGGCGGTCAGACGCTGGGCACGAACGGCGCGGGCAACATCATCAACGCAACCGCCGATATCGGCGACGGCCAGAACAGTGCGCCGTCTTCGTCGCGCAGCCAGTTCGCGGGCGCTGTGGGCATCGTGCATCGCTTCTGATTTTCAGGCGGGATTTTCACGCTCCGAGGCAGGTTTGACGGCAGCGCCAGCACGGCGCTGCCGTTTTTTTATGGGCTGCAGCGAAGCGGAGCGTTCGGTCAGCCTGGGCGACATTGCTTCGTCATCCTGACGGGCGTTCGCAAACTGCGCCCGATATTCAAGCGGCGTGATGTCTTTGAGCGCTTTGAATTGCCGATTGAAATTCGCAACGTTGGGAAAGCCGGAGCGCGTGGCAATCACGGAGACGGGCGCGTGCGTGTCGGTCAGCATGCGGCAGGCGTGGCCGATACGCACGCGGTTGATATAGCGCCCGACGCTTTCGCTCAGATGATGCGTGAAATGCCGCGTCAAGGAGCGCTCCGAAAGGCCCGAAGCCTTGGCCAAGGTCGATAGCCTGAGCGGTCGGGCGAATTGCGTTTCGATCAACGCAAGCACGCGATTGATCTGATCGGATTCGTGCCCGTTGGCCGCGCCGGTTTTTGCGTCGAACGCGCTGGGTGAGGCGAGCGGCGTGGCGGGCAGCGCGGCGAGGAAATCCAGAATGTCGAGGGCGGCGTGCAGGCGTTCGCGTGGCCTGTGGCGGACAACAGTTGGTCGAGATGCTCGCGCATGTGTGCGCCCGCGCCATCTTCAAACGCCAGCCCACAGGCTGCGCGGCGCAGCAGATCGCACAGGCCGTTGTATTCCGGGCAGACATCGGCGAGACGACGCACCCATGCGCCATCGAACCATACGACGATGGCGACTTCCGGCTGCGTATCGTCGATGGAGCGGTTAGACGCCCAGGTGTGCGGGAGATTGGGCGGAACCAGCACCAGATCGTCCGCGCCATAGCTCGATACCGAATCGCCGATATAGCGCTTGCCCTGGCTATTCAACGTCAGCGTAAGTTCGTATTCCGGATGGTGGTGCCATTCGAATGGAATGCGCCGCAGTTGCCGGTGGTAAACCCGCACCGAACAATCGTGGCCGAAATCGACAAGTTCGAACGCTGCTTTCATGGCCGGAATCAAGAAATCATTGGCCGGATAGTATCACGCAAGCGCTGGTGGCTCGCGTACGCTCCACGTATCGAAAACATGACATGGAGACGACGCAATGGCCTTGCAAATCGACGATCTGGCGGCGGCTATCCGCAATGCGAAGCGCGAACTGCGCGAGCAACTGCCCAACTACCGCGAGGTGTTCGCCGAGGTCGAAGCCGCGTTGACGAGAGACGCGGACCAGATCGCGACGCTGCGCGAACGCGGCGAGCCGGTCATACCGGAAATCGCCTTCAAGGACATCGTAGGGAGCCGCGTGAGCGCAGCGCAGATCGCGCTCGTCAAGGCGCGGGGCGCGTGCGTGATCCGCAATGTGTTCGAGCGCTCGCTCGTGGAGCAGTGGGACAACGAGATCGCGGATTACGTCGAGCGAAATGATCTCGATGCGCGCTTGCAGAATCGCGCCGAAGACCCATACTTTGGCCAGCTTGCGTCCAGCAAGCCGCAGATTTACGGGGTTTATTGGTCGAAGCCGCAAGTGCTCGCACGCCAGTCGAACGAACTCACGCAGGCGCGCGTCTTTCTCAATCGCCTCTGGCGAACGGAAAGCGAAGGGCGCGTGCATTTCGATCCCAATCACGTGCCGGTCTACGCAGATCGCCTGCGTCGTCGCCCGCCTGGTTCGGAGTCCCTGGGGTTATCCGCACATTGCGATGGCGGGTCGGTCGAGCGCTGGATCGAGCTGAACTTCCGCAAGGTGTATCGACACGTTTTCTCGGGCAACTGGCGCGACTACGACCCGTTCGACGCGGCCTGGCGCACGCAGGTTGAGGAGATCGCATCGCCTGCGGTCTGCTCGATGTTCCGCACCTTCCAGGGATGGACGGCGCTCACGCAGCAGGGGCCGGGCGACGGCACGCTGCAACTGGTGCCGATCGCTAACTCGATGGCCTACATTCTGCTGCGAGCCCTGCAGGACGATGTCGCCGACGACGATCTGTGCGGCGCGATGCCGGGCCGCGCGCTATCGATCAAGGCCGACTATCACGCGCCATTGTTCCGCGCGCTCAGTTCGATTCCGCTGATGCAGCCGGGCGACACGGTGTTCTGGCATAGCGACGTGATTCACGCGGTCGAAGATGCGCATCGCGGCAAGGGCTATAGCAACGTGATGTATATCGCGTCGCTGCCGGGTTGCGCGAAGAACGACGCTTATTTAAAGCGGCAATTGCCGGCTTTCCTGGACGGCAAAAGTCCGCCCGATTTTCCAGCCGATCATTTCGAAGTGGATTTCATTGGCCGCGCAACAGCGGACGACCTTACGGCGTCAGGCTGCGCGCAAATGGGCTTCGATCTGTGAGGGATGGCGGGCGAGCGCTTTAAAGCGCGTGCTGTACCGTGCGTGCCGAATCCGTGATGTCCTGGCCGAAACCGGCGACGGTATTGCAGCCGGTGAGGCCGAGCGTAGTGGCGGCGACCAGAAGGATCGCCAGTGTGCGAATAGACATATCAACCCCGCGTTGTTATCGACAGCCGCCTTTGCGCGTTATCGCGTTCTTCAGGCCAGCGTGGGCGCAAGTCTATCAGCACCTGGCGGGTTGGTGTCTTACATGAACTTTGTCGTGCGCTATCATCCTTCTCCGGTATCGCAAAAAAGCGCCGCGCCCGTTGGCGCATCCTTCACGACCGTTCACGCACCCATCGCCAACGATGTTCGATTTCCACCTTTCCGGAGGCGTCCTGCTTCCGCACATGCAGTCGCTCGACACGTTGCAACTCTGCGGGATCGCTGTCGCGCTGGTGCTTGGCGGCATGGTGAAGGGGGTAACGGGCATCGGCGTGCCGCTCGTCGCCATGCCGATCCTCACGCACTTCCTGCCCGTCAAACAGGCGGTGCTGCTGCTATCGATGCCTATCATCCTCGGCAATATTCCGCAGGCGCTCGAAGGCGGCGAGTTCTGGAAGACGGTCAAGCAGATCGCCGCGCCTTTGCTTGGCACCGTGCTGGGCAATGTGGTGGGGGTGTCCTTGCTGATCCGGCTTGAACCGCATCACGCGCAGGCGGCTTCCGGGCTGGCGCTGATCGTGGCGGCGGCGTTGCTGCTCGCGTCGCCGAAGCTCACGCTGTCGCCCGCGCTGGTGAAACCGGTGGGATTCGTGCTGGGTTTCGGCGCGGCGCTGATGGAGAGCATCGCTTCGGTGCCAGGGCCGCTGCTGGCGATGTATCTGATCGCATCGGGCGCGACGGGGCGCGTCTTTACCAAGCAGATCGCCATCATTCTGGTGGTGTCGGTGCTCACGCTCATCACCACGTTCGGCAGCGGCGCGCATGCGAATGGAACGGATCTGGGTATCTCGGCGCTGGCGAGTGTGCCGGCGATCATCGGCATGTTTCTGATCCGCCCTTTGCGCGACAAATTGCATCCGCTGGCGTTTCGCGTGGTGGTGCTGGTGTGCGTGCTGGCGGCGGCGGTGCAGATGATCTTGAAGTCGGGTGTGCTGTGACTGCGTGAAGGCACACGTCACACCATGAAAAAAGCGCCCGTCTGGATCTGGGCGCTTTTTTTCGTTTCAGGCGAAAGAGCGTTTAACGCCCACGCTTTTCCGATGGCGTGAAATCGAAGCTCGCAAAGCTGCCGCCCTGATAACGCTGTGCGGTCGCATCCAGCGGATTCTGCTGCGCCAGAATTTCTTCCGCCCAGTCTTCGGCATTCTGCTTCGGCTCATAGCCCAGACGCTTCGCGTCGTCGCTTGCGCCTTCCTGCGCCCAGTAGCTGCGCGTGTTGTTCGACACGCCCCACACCACGGCAAAGCCAATCGATTCGACGTTGATCACGCGATCGATCATGTGAAACAGATCTTCGTGTCCGAACCACGTGCTCAGATGGCGGAACTCCGTCGGCTTCGGCAGGCAGCTGCCGATGCGCACGTTGACGGTTTCGATGCCGTGCTTGTCCCAGTAGAGGCGCGCGAGCGATTCGCCCCACGCTTTCGAGAGACCGTAGAAACCGTCCGGGCGGAACGCGCAATCGAGATCGAGCTTGTCTTCGACCGGATACATGCCGATCGCGTGATTGGAGCTGGCGAACAGGATGCGTTGCGTGCCGTGGCGTCGCGCGCCTTCGTAGACTTCGACGAGACCGCGCAGGTTGTTCTCGATGATCTCGGGCAGGGGACGTTCGACGCTGGTGCCCGCCATGTGGATCAGCACGTCCACGCCGTCGAGCAGGCGGTCGACCACGGCGGGATCGCGCAGGTCGCCGTGCATGACGTCTTCGCCGTCGAATAGCGGTTCGAGCGGCTTCGTGCCGGCCGCGGAGCGCAGGTTCACGCCGCGCTCGTGCAGACCCTTGCGCAGGACGGTGCCGAGCTGGCCGGCCGCGCCGGACAATGCAACTTTCTTCACAGTGGTTTTACCTCTCTTGAAAACGCCAAAAGCCGGCGCCCTCGCGGGCACCGGCCGATGATGGGCCGATCAGGCTTTTACGTTCTGCGCGGCCTGCAACGAGGCGCTGGCGACGTTATCGCGCTGCTGGTTCGAGATCAGACGCCAGGCGACGCAGGCACCGATCAGGTCGAACAGCATCAGGCACACGAACAGGGGGTTATAGCCGATCGTGGTAGCCAGTGCGCCGACGATGAGCGAGAACACCGTCGCGCCGAGGTAGCCGAACATGCCCGACAGACCCGTGGCCGTTGCGACTTCATGCTGGCCGAACACGTCCGACGAGAGCGTGAACAGGGCGCCCGAGATCGTCTGGTGCGCGAAGGTGCCGACGCAGAAGAGGGCGATGGCGGCGTAAGGGCTGGCGACCAGACCCACGCAGGCCGGTCCGATCATCAGCACCGCGCCGGTCGTGATGACGAGCTTGCGCGAAGTGATCAGCGAGCAGCCGAACCAGCGGATAAAGAGCGGAGCAAGGTAGCCGCCGATCAGGCAGCCGAGGTCGGCGGCGAGGAAGGGCAGCCACGCGAACATGGCGATTTCCTTCAGGTTCATGTGCCGCACGGTGACCATGTACAGCGGAATCCACGCGCCAAAGGTCTGCCATGCCGGTTCCGCGAGCATGCGCGGGATGCCGATGCCCCAGAAGCGGCGCGTCTTGAGCACTTCCTTGAACGAGGCGCGCTTGCCACCGGTTGCCTTCTGCGCGGCGGTCTGACCGGCGCTGATGTAGTCGGCTTCTTCCTGCGAGAGCTTCGGATGCTCAGCGGGCGTCTTGAAGAACACCAGCCACAGCGCGACCCAGATCAGCGCCACGCCGCCCGTGAGCACGAAGGCGAACTGCCAGTTGTATTTGAGAATGCACCAGACCACCAGCGGCGGAGCGATCATCGCGCCAATCGACGTGCCGGTGTTGAGCCAGCCGGTCGCGACCGAGCGTTCCTTGGCCGGGAACCACATGCTGATGGACTTCATGCCGGCGGGGAAGATGGCGGCTTCGCTCATGCCCAGCAGGCCGCGGAAGAACGCCAGCGCACCCCAGCTGCCCGCCAGGCCGTGCAGCATATTGGCGATGGCCCAGCCGAACGCAAAGATCGCGAAGCCGATCTTGACGCCCAACGAATCCAGCACGAAGCCAGCGATAGGCTGCGAAAGCGCGTAACAGGCCTGGAAGGCAGTGACCACGTACGAGTACTGCTGCGTGGTCATGTGCATCGTCTGCGTGAGCGTGGGCGCCGCCACGGAAAGCGAACTGCGCGCGAGATAGTTGAAGATCGTGCCGATCATGATGAGGCCGATGATCCACCACCGAACCCCTTTGATAGTCTTGCGTTGCACTGCTCGTCTCCTGCTTTGGCGGACGTCGGTTCCGTGGGCGCGAGGCCTGGCGGGACGTCCTGATGGATGTTGTATGCGTGCGCTTTGCTGGGAGCGTAGCCGCGGCGTTTGTCATGCAACCCTGCGGTCCCGCTTCCGTTGTTCAGCCGTTTTCGGTTCCTTCGACCTGGCCGTGACGGACCCGGATAAGGCCTGTCATGTAAGACATCATTCTATTTGCGGCAAAGTTGTAAAGCAAATCTTGTTTGAATGGGGATTTCCCTGGGATTTCGTCGGTACTGGCGTCGGGTTTGTGGGTTGTCAGGAAAGGGGGCGATCGTGGCTATTGAGGGTGGACAGGCACGGCACAGGTGCTCCCGAGCCGGTGTATCGGGGCTTGACGCGGTTGTCCGATGACTGCTCGCAAAGCGAGTCGCAACGGGCTGGTTGACAATTTTCGTGTTGTATTACAACAATGCGGTCATTGCGCCCGATCACGTCCATAGGGATGGTCGGGCAACCCATCTGCGCGACCATTGCGCCCCTGCCATCACACCGGAAACGGACGAGACACGATGAATTCACCCGCCATCAACGTGAGCGAACAAGCGCTCGAACAACTGCGCCACGTCTCCACCGCAACGCTCACCACCCAGCTTTTCAAGCACGGTCTGCGTAACGTCTTCATTCAGGGCGTGAAGCCGCTGGCGTCGCCGGCGGTGGGCACGCCCAATCTCGTCGGGCCGGCCTTCACGATGCGCAACATCCCGGCGCGCGAGGATCTCGACCAGTTGAGCGCGTTCCAGAATCCCGAGCATCCGCAGCGCAAGGGCGTCGAGACCGTGCCGGCCGGCGCGGTGCTCGTGCAGGACTGCCGCGGCGTGACCGATGCGGCGTCGATGGGCTCGATCCTCGCCACGCGGCTGAAGATGCGCGGTGTGGCGGGCATGGTCTCGGACGGCCCGGTGCGCGATAGCGCGACCATCGCCGCGCTCGGTATTCCGGTGTATTGCGCGGGTGCGTCCGCGCCGCTCAACCTTTGCAAGCACCACACCGTCGACCTGAACGTGCCGATCGGCTGCGGCGGCGTGGCGGTGTTTCCCGGCGATATCCTGGTCGGCGACGCCGACGGCGTGGTTGTGATCCCGCGCCATCTCGTCGAGGAAGTGGCGCAGGCGGCCACGGAACAGGAAACGCTCGAATGCTTCATCACCGAGCGCATCGAAGCGGGCGCGGCGCTGCCCGGCACCTATCCGCCGAACGAGGCCACGCTCGCCGCCTACGCCGAGTGGAAAAAGGCGCGCGGCTGAAACAACCCGCGACAGCAAAAGTTTTCTCAATTTCCGATACGACATGCCGAAGTTTCAGGACCAGGACGTCATCGAAATCGTGCGCGGCGGCTCGCGTCTCTTGCTCGCGCCGCAAGCGGGCGGGCGGTTGCTGTCGTGGCATTTGCACGGCGCGCCCATCATCCATTGGCCCGATGCCGCCGACTGGAGCCAGCCGGGGCTGGTGCGCGGCGGCAATCCGCTGTTGTTTCCGTTCATCGCGCGGCATCGCGTGGATGGGCGCGTCGGCTTTTGGCGCGATGCGCAGGGCGTTGTGCGCGAGATGCCGCTGCATGGTTTCGCGCGCGATCTGCCGTTCGACGCGCGGGTCGATGCACAAGGCGCCAGCGTGCGGATGACGCTCACCGACAGCGAAGCGACGCACGCGAGGTATCCGTTTCGTTTCCGCTTCGCGGCGCAGTATCGGCTGGTGGATGAGGCGACGCTCGAAGTCTCGCTCACCACGACGAATACCGCTGATGCCGACGCGGAGCGCATGCCGTATTACGCAGGTCATCACTTCTATTTCGCGCTGCCGCACACGCAGCGCGGCGAGGCGACGCTCGCACTGCCGCGCAATGTGTATCGGCACCAACTGGCGGATGGAGCGACGACCGCGCCGCAGCCCGGCGCGACGCGCTACCGCTTCGACGATCCGCAGATCGTCGATCGCTTCCATTGCCTCGACGGCGAACCTGTGTCGCCCGTGCGCATCGAAATGCCGACGCTCAACCGCGCCGTTGAAATCGACCTGAAGCGCCCCGGCTCGCTGCCGTGGTACGCGGTGACGTCGTGGACACTCGCGCCGGAATCGGATTTTTATTGCGTCGAACCGTGGCTCGGGCTGCCCGACGCGATCCACAACGGTTTGGGGCTGCGCTGGCTCGCGCCGGGCCAGAGCGAAACGGCGACGCTGCGTATTGCCGTGAGCGCGCTGCGATGATGATGGGTGGAAAACAACGTTGTGAACGCGCAGAAGCCTTGCCGGAAGGGGAGTTTCGTTCTGTGCGCGTCTCATATGACTTACAATCCCCGACACACCTGACAACTCACCGCGTAGCACCAGACCATGGCTGAGCAGAAAGCGCCGAATATGCCGGCGCGGATTTACAGCGACATCCTGAACCGCATCATTGAAGGCGAATACAAGGAAGGCGAACGCCTGCCGACCGAGCACATGCTCGCGGAGCGCTTCGCCACTTCCCGGCCGACCGTGCGCGAAGCGCTCGCACAACTGCGCGCCGACGGCATTATCGCCACGCGTCACGGTTCGGGCACCACGGTCATGCGCCGTCCCGATCCGGACGTGCGCCGTTTTGCGCCGCTCGAAACGTTGTCGGACATCCGTCGCTGCTACGAATATCGCGTAGTGGTGGAAGCGGGCGCGGCCGCGCTCGCGGCGCAAAAAGCCGACGACGCTGACATCATCGCCATCCGCCGCGAGTGGGACAATCTTCAGACCATCATCGAAACCTCGGGTATTGGCGCGAAGGACGACTTTGCGTTCCATATGGCCGTGGCGCGCGCTTCGAAGAATTCGTTCTTTATTACCGCGCTCTCGGGCATTCAGGAGCAGATGGTTTTCAGCATGAATCTGTCGCGTAACCTCTCGCTCGTGAAGTCGATCGAGCGTCAGCGCATCGTGCAGCAGGAGCATCTGGAAGTGCTCGAAGCAATCCAGGCGCGCGACGCTGTGCGCGCGTCGGAAGCCATGCGCGAGCACCTTGAACATGCGGTCAGCCGGATGTTTGGCTCTTGATCAGCGCGGCATTGCGCGTGATTGGCGATTGAAAGGCGGCGCAAGGCCGCCTTTTTTACGCGCGTTTTTTCTCGCATTTCGCGCTTCCCGGTCAGCGAGTTTCCTTTCCGAACGTTTTATCCTGTGTCTTTCCAATGGGAAACACGATGCGTTCGACCGTCTTTCGCGCCACCGTCGCGACCTTTCTGGCCAGTGCGCTTTGCGCCGCTTTTGTTGATCGCGCCGAAGCGAGCCGCGCACACGCTTCTAGCGGGCGTCCCGTGGACGCCATCGCCAGTGCGCGTATGCCGGTCGATACGTCGCAAGGTCACGCCGATTTTGCGCTCGACCTGAGCGCCGACTGGAATTCACCGCAGCCCCAGATCGTGCGCGCCCTGATCGTGCTGCATGGCCGTCTGCGCAACGCCGACGATTATTTCCGCACGGCGCAACGCGCGCGCGAAGCAGCGGGCGGCGATCCTGCCAGCACGCTGCTGATTGCACCGCAGTTCCTTTCGACTGACGATACGCGCGCCTTTCACTCGCCGCCGGATCTCCTGAGCTGGCATGCGGACGCATGGATGGGCGGCGCGGATGCAAAGACCGGCGTGCCCATCGGCGCCTATGCGGTGCTCGATGTGATCGCGCATCGTCTCGCCGACAAGCAGCGCTTTCCCAACCTGAAGACGATTGTGTTCGCGGGACATTCGGGCGGCGCGCAGGTGTTGCAGCGCTATGCGCTTGCCTCCGATGCGCCGGATGAGCTGGCGCAGGCAGGTATCGACGTGCGATTCGTGGTAGCCAGCCCCTCGTCGTATGCATACTTTGATGCGCAGCGCCCGGTCGCCTTCAACGCGGCGAGCTGTCCCGGCTTCGATAACTGGAAATACGGCATGCAGGCGCGCCCCGCGTTTCTGCGCGGGCGTTCACCCGAGCAACTGGAAGCGCGCTACGCGCAGCGCCATATTCTCTATCTGGTGGGCGGCGACGATCACGATCCCAACTCGGCCTCGCTCGATAAAAGCTGCGCCGCCATGGCGCAAGGGCCGCAACGTCTCGCACGCGCCGAAAGCTTCTTCGGCTATATGCAGAGCCGCCATCCGGGCAGCCTGAACCAGCAGTTTCATGTCGTGCCGGGTGTCGGGCACAACCAGGCGCGCATGCTCACTTCGCATTGCGCGCTCAATATGATGTTCGACGTGGGAAGTTGCGACGACTGATTGGCCAGTATCGTTGGCCGATGCAAACCGCGATTCCGAAAGGAAACCGTCAAGTCGTCTTGACGCCGATCGGCAATATTTACGCTGAAAAGAAAAAACGGGCTTCGTTCGCACGAAACCCGTTTTTTACACGGCTGCGACGCCGTGAGCGTCCAGCCGGAAATCTTGCGCCCGCTTAGGCCGTTTGCTTTGCAGCGCGCGTTGCTTGAGCCGCTGCCTTCGATGCCGCCTTGGTGACGGCGTCGATGTTGCTTTCGGCGATTTCGGTGGCTTGCTTGGCAGCCTTGTTCACCGAGTCGAATGCGCCTTGCGCTGCCGTGATGGCCGACTTGAACGCGGCGATTGCGCTTTCCGAACCCGCCGGTGCGTTCTTGGCTGCGCTGTCGACGAACGACTGGACGGCGCGTTGCTGCTGTTCGAACTGGCTCTGGGCGGCTTCGCTCAGTTCCGAGTGCGTCGCCGAAACGATGGCGTACACGTTGCGGCCGTAAGCCAGCGCCTTTTCGGCTGCGGGCTGTGCGAAGCCGGCTTGCAGGGCGAAAAAGCCTTGCGGGTCCTTGGCAGACAGTGCGCGCTGGGCGTGTTCCTGGCCTTCAGCGATTGCGTTGCGAGCCGTTTCGATGTTCAGTTCGGCGAGCTTGACTGCGCTTTCGAATGCCTTCGTCGTGAGGCCGAAGAGGGTTTCGAGGCCAGCTTTCTGGGTGGCGGCGAATTGTTCGGGAGTAGGCAGAGTCATGTCGTCGTTCCTGATGGTGGACCGTTACGCGTCGGTTCCGTGAAAAGAAGAAAACGTTCTATCGATCACCGGTTCGCGCATTGGTGCGATGCAGCAATCTAGCTCCATAATATCTCAAAAGTAACGCGTGTCAAGCGTTATGTTGTGCATCGCAACATTTCAGTAAATGCTTGATTCGAATTAAGAATTTACTGACATCGGCAGCCATTGGTCAGCGCAGGAATTTCCGATTTGAAACGCATGAAAATTCTGCATTGCCGTGGATTTTCCGATCGGAAACGACGCTGGTGCGGCAGCCTTCGCTGCCATCTCGCCGGCGTGTCCGCCCGCGCGCGGCACGCTTAAGCGCATCGCTTTGCATGCGGGTGCAGAATGTGCGCTCCCTGGCGCGCTGGCCTACGTCATACGTCAGGTCGTCCCCCAACACAGAGCCGCGACGCAACGGTGAAGCAGCAGAGGTTCGCGCGCGAAGCGAACCGTCCCGCGCTATGCGGCTCGGCGATTCCGAAGGAGAAGTCACATGGCTGATTCGAGCGGTAAGTCTCTCGGCAAATCCACGACGAGTGCAGGTGCGCCGGCCATCAGCGATCGCAATTCGCTGACGATCGGACCCGACGGCCCGATCGTGTTGCACGACGTGCATTTCCTCGAGCAGATGGCGCACTTCAATCGCGAGAAAGTGCCGGAGCGCCAGCCGCACGCGAAGGGTTCGGGTGCGTTCGGCGAGTTCAAGACCACTGAGGACGTCTCGAAGTACACCAAGGCGGCCCTGTTCCAGAAGGGCGCGAGCACCGAGATGCTGGCGCGTTTTTCCACCGTGGCGGGCGAGATGGGCAGCCCGGACACGTGGCGCGACGTGCGCGGCTTTTCGCTGAAGTTCTACACGACCGAAGGCAATTACGACCTGGTCGGCAATAACACGCCGGTGTTCTTCGTGCGCGACCCGATGAAGTTCCCGCACTTTATCCGCAGCCAGAAACGTCTGCCCGATTCGGGCCTGCGCGACGGCGAGATGCAATGGGACTTCTGGACCAACAATCCGGAATCCGCGCACCAGGTGACCTATCTGATGGGCGAGCGTGGCTTGCCGAAGACGTGGCGTCACATGAACGGCTACGGCTCGCATACCTATATGTGGGTCAACGCGCAGGGCGAGAAGTTCTGGGTGAAATACCACTTCCATACCAACCAGGGCATGGAATTCTTCACGAACGCCGAAGCCGAAGCGACTGCGGGCCGCGACGCCGACTTCCATCGCCGCGATCTGTTCGAATCGATCAAGCGGGGCGAATTCCCGTCGTGGACGCTTTCGGTGCAGGTCATGCCGTACGCGGAGGCAAAGCAATATCGCTTCAATCCTTTCGATCTGACGAAGACGTGGTCGCACAAGGACTATCCGCTCATCAAGGTCGGCACGATGACGCTCAACCGCAATCCTGAGAACTTCTTCGCGCAGATCGAGCAGGCCGCGTTCTCGCCGGGCAATACGGTGCCGGGCATCGGCCTGTCGCCGGACCGCATGCTGCTGGGCCGCGCGTTCGCCTATAACGACGCCCATCGCGCGCGCATCGGCACGAACTTCAACCAGCTGCCCGTGAATCGTCCGAAGGTGCCCGTGCAGACCTATCAGTTCGACGGTCATATGGCGTATGAGCACACCGGCAATGCGCCGACCTACGTGCCCAACAGTTTTGGGCGTCCGTGGGCCGATGAGACCGGTCCCGCCGACGACGGTTGGGAAACCGATGGCGAGATGGTGCGCACCGCCTACACGCTGCACGCCGAGGACGATGACTTCGGCCAGCCGGGCAACCTCGTGCGCCATGTCTTCAACGACAAGCAACGCGCGCTGCTCGTCGAGCAGGTGGTGGCGAGCCTGGGCGGCGTGCGCAGCCCGGTGCGCGAGCGCGTGTTCGAATACTGGAAGAACATCGACGCCAACGTCGGACGTCAGATCGAGGAGCAGGCGGGCAGCGGCAAATAAGCGCCTGTCGATCGATCCGGAGTGAATCGCAGGCCGGGGCGGTGCGCAAGCGCCGTTCCGGCCTTTTTTGCGTCTGCGGCGCAACGCTGCAGAACGCAGCGAAGCTGACAATCCCGCCATTTTTCGGCTTCTGCACGGTCAGGTGTGAGGGCGCATAATGCGCGTGCGCCAATATGGGTGCACCGCTTCGGCCATGCACGATGCTTGTTTTGCGCATGCGGGGAATAAATCCTCCTCGCCGCGCGTTATCTCCTACTGAAACGTTACGGCCCGCTCTCGTGAAAACTTCTTTTTCCGCCGAATCGAGTTTTTCCGCCGCGCCGCCCGCGCAGAAATACACGCGCGTGGCTGTGCTGCTGCACTGGTCGATTGCCTTGCTGATGCTGGGCAATGTCGCGCTTGGCCTGACGGCCGCGCTGCTGCCCGACGGCACGCTTTCCGACGAAAACATCCGCTTCGTGATCGACACGCACAAGTCCATCGGCATCACCGTGCTGGGGCTGGCGATCCTGCGCGTGTTGTGGCGTCTCACGCACCGTCCGCCGCCGCTGCCCGCCGAATTCCCCATGTGGGAGCGCGCCGCCGCTCACGCGGCCCATCTCGCGCTCTATGTGCTGATCTTTGCGATGCCGCTCACGGGCTGGCTGCACGATTCGGCCTGGGTGGCCGCCGCCTCGCATCCGATGTATCTGTTCGGGTTGTTCCAGTGGCCGCGCATCGGCTTCATCATGAATCTCGATCCGGCCACCAAGAACCAGCTGCACGAGCAGTTCGGCGCGCTGCACACGGCATGCAGCTACGCGCTTTATGGCGTGCTCGCGCTGCATATTGCGGGCGCGCTCAAGCATCAGTGGATCGACCGTCATTCGGTGCTGCGCCGGATGATGCCGTGAACGACGCAGTGTGACGCTGTGTGATGAATAGTCAGGAAAAGGGACTGTCTTGAACGACTCGCTCGACCAGGCGCTTGCGCGCACCTCGCCGCGTATTGCGCCGCCGCCCACGCCGCTCATCAGCATCGTGATTCATCTGGGCGTGATGGTGCTCTGGTGCGTGCTGTTCGCACGCGCGTTCTTCCTGCAAGGGGTGGTCGCGTGGTCGACCGGCATCGCCTACGTCATTTACGACACCGTGCTGCTGATCTTCGTGGCCTGGCAGTCGCGCGTACTGCTGCGGCCGTATGAAAGCGCGAATCTGGCTGCGCCTGCCTCGTCCGCCTTGCCGACGCTCGGCGTGATCGTCGCGGCCCATAACGAAGCGGGCGTCTTGCCGATCACGCTCGATGCCTTGTTCGCGCAGACGCGTGCGCCGCGCCAGATCGTGATCGCCGACGATGGCTCGACCGATAGCACTGCCGCGTTGCTTGTGAAGCACTACGGGCTCACTGATCCGGGCGAAGGGCGCATGAGCGAGCCGTCGGCGCACTATCCGAATCTGCGCTGGCTCAAGCTCGCGCATGGCGGCAAGGCGCGCGCCCTGAACGCAGCGCTTTGCGCGATGGACACCGACGCGGTCATGACCGTCGATGCCGATACCTTGCTCGAACCCGACGCCTGCGCCGCCATGGCCGATGCCTTCGCGCGTCAGCCCACGCTCGTGGCGGCGGCGGGACTGCTGACGCCGGTGTGCGGCACCTCGCCGAGCGGGCGCTTTTTTCAGTGGTTCCAGACCTACGAGTACATCCGCAATTTCATCTCGCGCTTTGCTTGGATGCGCGCGGATAGCCTGCTGCTCGTCTCGGGCGCGTTCGCCGCGTTCCGCCGCGAAGCGGTGGTGTCGGTAGGCGGCTTCGATCCGAATTGTCTCGTAGAGGATTACGAACTGATCCACCGCTTGCGCCGCTATTCGGCGCGCGAAGGTCTGGGCTGGGATGTGCGCGTGATCGGCACGGCGCGCGCCACGACGGATGCGCCCGGCACGCTCGCGAGTTTTCTGCGCCAGCGCCGCCGCTGGTTCGCGGGCTTCCTGCAGACGCAGTACTGGTATCGCGACATGACCGGCAATCGCCGCTACGGCAAACTCGGCCTCATGATGCTGCCGGTCAAGGCCTTCGACACCGTGCAGCCGATCTACGGCCTCACGGCGTTCGTACTGCTGCTGGGTTTTCTGTTCGACGGCCGCTTTACGATTGTCTTACCGGTACTGGCGGTGATCGTCGGCAAGATCGTGATCGACCTCGCGTTTCATCTGTTTTCCGTGCATCTGTATCGACGCTGGAGCGGCGACCGCAAGAGTTCTAGCTTTGGCATGGCGCTGCTGGCGGCGATTTTCGAACCGTTCTCGTTCCAACTCATGCGCCACACCGGCGCAGCAATGGGCTGGCTGCATTTTCTGCTCGGGCGGCGCAAATGGGGCGTGCAGCAGCGCACCGGATTGAGCGCGCAACAACGGCGCGAAACGGCAGCGCAATCTCGCTGACTGGGCAAGCGCGGCACTTGCGGCTAGACTGCACCATGATGAGGCGTCGAATCGTAATGCAGTCCGGCCGCGCCAGTGCGCCCGAAATCATGCACCATTCGGGCGCGTGATTGGTGTGACAAGCGCTTGAAACAGGCGCGGGCAATCGCACTCCGGTGATGGCATACGCCTTGCTTTTTGTAGCGTATCGCAGTGCGCGGCTCATGACGCGAAGTCATGGTTGAGGTCGTGTCGCTGCATCCACGCGCGAGAACGAGCGATGCAAGTCCATGACGAAATGCGCGACGAGGGCGCGGTGCGCCCGCACTATGAACGCTTTCAGCACTGGCTGGAGCGGCAGACCAGCGAGACGATGGCGCGCAAACGCGCCGAGGCGGACCTGCTGTTCCGCCGCGTCGGCATCACGTTCGCGGTCAACGGCGATCTCTCAGGCACTGAGCGGCTGATCCCGTTCGATCTCATTCCCCGCATTATTCCTTCTGACGAATGGGCCGCGCTCGAACGCGGTCTGCGTCAGCGCGTGAAGGCGCTCAATCTGTTTCTGCACGACGTTTATCACGAGCGCTATATCGTGCGCGCCGGCGTAATTCCCGCCGAGCAGGTCTACACCAACGCGCAGTATCGGCCTGAAATGCAGGGCATCGATTTGCCGCTGGGCGTCTACGCGCATATCGCCGGCATCGACATCGTGCGTGACGGTCGCGATGGCGCGTTCTACGTGCTCGAAGACAATCTGCGCGTGCCTTCGGGCGTTTCGTACATGCTCGAAAACCGCAAGATGATGATGCGGCTCTTTCCCGATCTGTTCGTTCAGCACAAGGTCGCGCCGGTCGCGCACTATCCCGATCTGTTGCTCGAAACGCTGCGCTCGTGCGCGCCCGATGGCGTGGACGATCCGGTTGTCGTGCTGCTCACGCCGGGCATGTACAACTCCGCGTATTTCGAGCACACCTTTCTTGCGCAGCAAATGGGCGTGGAGCTGGTCGAAGGTAGTGACCTGTTCGTGGAGGATAACTACGTATTCATGCGCACGACCAAAGGGCCGCGCCGCGTGGATGTGATCTATCGGCGTGTCGACGATGACTTTCTCGATCCGCTGGCGTTCCGCGCCGATTCCGCGCTTGGTGTGCCGGGTCTGCTCACGGCTTATCGCGCGGGGCGCGTGGTGCTGGCGAATGCGATGGGAACCGGCGTAGCCGACGACAAATCGATCTATCCCTACGTGCCGGACATGATCGAGTTCTATCTGGGCGAAAAGCCGATACTCAACAACGTGCCCACCTGGCAGTGCCGCCGTCCTGAGGATCTGGCCTATGCGCTCGACCATTTGCCTGAACTCGTCGTGAAGGAAGTGCATGGCGCGGGCGGCTACGGCATGCTGGTTGGCCCGGCTTCGACGCACGAGGAAATCGAGGCGTTTCGCGCGCGGCTGATCGCGCGGCCCGGTAACTATATTGCGCAGCCCACGCTGTCGCTATCCGCGTGTCCGACCTTTGTTGAAGCGGGCATCGCGCCGCGCCATATCGATCTGCGTCCATTCGTGCTGTCGGGCAAGACGGTGCAGATGGCGGCGGGCGGGCTCACGCGCGTCGCGCTCAAGGAGGGCTCGCTGGTGGTGAATTCGTCGCAGGGCGGCGGCACCAAAGACACATGGGTGCTCGAATGAACGCGCCCAACGATTCTGCAAAAGATTCCACGAAAAACACTGCAAAACGCGCATTGAAAGAGGAGCGAGCATGCTGAGCCGTACCGCCGATCACCTGTTCTGGATGGCCCGTTACATGGAGCGTGCGGAGAACACCGCGCGCATGCTCGACATCAACCTGACGGCGCTGCTGTTGCCCGGCAACGCCGATGACGAAGCGCGCACGCATCGCGCGATGCTGCGCATTTCCGAGCTGGACACGGCTTTCGATGCGCGCCACGAAAAGACCACGCGCAATAACGTGCTGCAATTTCTGGTTGCGGACCCAACGAATCCGTCCAGCATCTACTCGTGTTTGCAGGCGGCGCGCGAGAATGCGCGTGCAGTGCGCGGCACGCTCACCACGGAGTGGTGGGAAACCGTCAACGACACCTGGCTGCAATTCTCAGAACTGCTGCGCGGCGACACCCTGGCCACGCATCCCGAGTCGCTGTTCGAGTGGGTGAAGTTTCGCTCGCATCTGTCGCGTGGCGTTCGCGTGGGCACCGCGTTGCAGGACGATGCGCTGTTCTTCACGCAACTCGGCACCTTCCTGGAGCGCGCCGACAACACCGCGCGCATTCTGGACGTACGCTTCGTCGAGGTGGATCAGGCCGATTCGCGCTCGGCGGCGCGCCAGCTTGAAGACTTCTATTACTGGACCTCGATTTTGAGTTCGGTGTCTGCGCTGGAGATTTATCGCAAGGTGTATCGCGATGTGGTGACGCCCGCGCGCGTAGTGGAGCTGCTGATTCTGAATCAACAGATGCCGCGTTCGCTGCTCGCTTCGATGGAAGGGGTGTGCGTGAATCTGGCGATGCTGCGCACCGACGCGTCACGCGAAGTCGAGCGCACAGCGGGCAAACTACGCGCCGAACTGCTCTACGCGGATTTGCGGCAGATTTTCTCCGTGGGCGTGCATACCTTCCTCACGCAGTTTCTCGCACGCGTCTATGAACTGGGCAACCAGGTGGCGCGCACGTATCTGATGTTGCCGGTGGGCTAATGCGATGCGAGGTCGTTCGCATTCCAGATCGATTCGTTGAAGGAAATTCGCCATGCAACTCGCGATTCGTCACGACACCGTATATCGCTACGACGCGCCGGTGCATTATTCGATCCAGCAATTGCGGCTTGCGCCGCTTACCACGCCTACGCAGATCGTCACGCAATGGCATGTGGATGCGCCGGGCAAGCTCGACGCGAGTCGCGATGCCTATGGCAACACGCTCATGACGCTGGTGCTTTCGCGTCCGCACCGTGAGATACGGCTGCGCGTGCGCGGCGAAGTGGAAACCGTGCCGCTGGCTCAGGGACGATTGACCGAAGGCGAAGGGCCGATTCCCACCTGGCACTTCACCTCGCCCACGCGTCTCACGGAGGCCGATGCGGCGCTTGCCGAATTTGCGCAGAGCCTCGGACCGCTGGACGATGCGGCATCGCTCCTGGAGGCGGCGGCGCGCATCACGCAGCAGGTGCGTTATGAATCCGGCGTGACCGATGTCGCCCATACCGCCGCCGACGCGTTTTCACTCGGCCGCGGCGTGTGTCAGGATCACGCGCATGTGATGCTGGCCGTCTGTCGTGCGCGCGGCGTGCCGGCACGCTATGTGAGCGGCTACTTCGCGCCCGGCGATGTACCCGAAATGGCGAGCCACGCCTGGGTGGACGTCTGGCTCGACAACGGTTGGGTGACGGTGGACGTCACGCACGCGTGTTTCGCAAGCGAAAAATACTGCCGGATCGCCGTGGGGCGTGACTACGAAGCGGCTGCGCCGGTGCGCGGCCGTCGTATTGGCGGCCTCGGAGAAACGCTCGATGTGAGCGTGCGGGTCAGCGCGAGCGACACGCAGCAGCAACAACAGCAATAGTTTTCTCTTTATACGAAAGGAAACGCCTGAAAAGGCGCGGGTTTCCGATCAGCAACACCGCAACGGCGAGCATGCGAAAATCGCGGCTACGTACAAGTCAGGCACGAGCCGATTCGAAGGACAACTATGACGTACTGTGTAGCGTTAGCGGTGGAAGAGGGGCTGGTTTTCCTGTCGGATACGCGCACCAATGCGGGGGTCGATCACATCAGCACGTCGCGCAAAATGGCTGTGTTCGAAGAGCCCGGCGAGCGCGTGCTGGTGCTGCTGGTGGCCGGCAACCTGGCGATCACCCAGGCGACACTGCAAGTGCTGAGCGAGCAGCGTGACAGTGCGCAGCCCTCGCTGTGGAGCGCGCCGAGCATGGTGGACGCCGCGCGTCTTGTCGGCGAGGCCGTGCGCGAAGTGCATCGGCGCGATGCAGAAGCGCTCAAGCAGTTCAACGTCGATTTCAATTGCAGCTTCATTCTTGGCGGCCAGATTCGGGGCCAGGCCATGCGCGTGTTCCAGATTTACGCCGCGGGCAATTTCATCGAAACATCGAGCGTCAATCCGTACTTCCAGATCGGCGAATCGAAGTACGGCAAGCCGATTATCGACCGCGTGCTCACGCCGCGCACGCCGCTCGACGAGGCCGCCAAATGCGCGCTGATTTCAATGGATTCCACGCTGCGCTCGAACCTTTCCGTGGGGCTGCCGCTCGATCTGCTGGTCTATGAGCGCGATTCGCTGCGAGTGACGCGCTATGCGTCGCTCGATCATTCGAACGCCTATTTCCAGATGCTGCATTCGACCTGGGGCGAACGGTTGCGTCAGGTGTTCGGCGAAATTCCCGATCCGCTCTGGACCGACGACGGTGACGTCCCGCGCCATGAGCGCGTTGAGTTGCCAGCGGTGCCGCGCCCGCCGCTCGAAGGGCAGCGGGCGGACAGCGTCGCAGCGCGTCCCGCACAGACGCTCGCGCAAGGGCCGCAACCGGCGATGCCGCCGCGCAACAGCTGATTTTTCTCTTTCCTCGTTTCTGAACCGCGCGGCGGCGTGCCGTGCGTTTTCGCTCGCGTCACGGATCTGTCATGCGCGGGCGCCCGCGCGGGCCGCTTCGCGCGGTATCCTCCTGCAGGACGTGTAAATGTCGGCGCGAGCAGCGCGCCCTTTGACCGGAACGAGGAGGCAGGCTGATGAAGCATGACGACCCCAAGGCAGCGGATCAGAACGAGCACCCGACGAGCGATTCAAGTCACGTAGGCGACGCAAGCGGCGCCCCGGACGATCCCGCGCGCCGGCGCGTGCTGGGCGGCCTCGCCGCGGTGGGCGTGGGCCTCGCGCTCAGCGGTTGCCAGACCCCGGAAACGAACGCGGGCCTCGGCCCACGGAGCGCCGGCGATGCGCGCGTCGATGCAGCGCTGCGCGACCAGGTGCGCCACATCGTGGTGATTTACGCCGAGAATCGCAGCTTCAACAACCTCTACGGCAATTTTCCTGGCGTGCAAACGCCGCTTTCCGGTGTGCCTGCCTCGCGCTATGCGCAACTCGACCGCGACGGCAAAACGCCACTCACGCAGTTGCCGAAGATCTGGGGCGGCCTCGTTCCGCAGGCGCAGGAACTGGACGGCAAACGCTACATGATTGGCGAACAGGCGATTGAGGGACTGGCGAACCAGCCGTTTCGCATCGTCGACGCGCAAGGTCAACCGTTGCCGAACGGAATCATCACGCGCGATCTGGTGCACCGGTTCTATCAGAACCAGATGCAGATCAACACCGGGCGCAACGACCAGTTCGCCGCGTGGGGCGATTCGGGCGGCCTCGTGATGGGCTATTACGAGAACTCCGCCGACACCCTGCGGCTCTGGCAACTCGCCCAGCAGTACACGCTTTGCGACAATTTTTTCATGGCGGCCTTCGGCGGGTCGTGGCTCAACCACATCTATCTGATTGCCGGGCAGCCGCCGTATTACCCGAACGTCCAGTCGAGCCCGGCGAAGCATCTGGTCTCCGTGCTCGACGGCGACGATCCGCTCGGCACCCGCCTCAAGCTCGCGGCCAGCAGTCCGGCATCGGCGCTGGGCGGTCCGCCGAAATTCGTCAACGACGGCGCCTTCACGCCCGATGGCTACGCCGTCAACACGATGGCCCCGCCGTATCAACCGAGCAGCGTGCGCCCCGCCGAGGACGGCAATCCGGCCTGGGCCGACCCTTCCGATCCGCGCGTGATGCCGCCGCAAACTTTTGCCACCATTGGCGACCGGCTTTCGGCCAAGGGCGTCGACTGGGCCTGGTACAGCGGCGCGTGGCAATTCGCGCTCGACCATCGCGACACGGGCTCGGTGCCTGATTTCCAGTACCACCATCAGCCCTTCAACTACTTTGCCAACTTTGCGCCGGGCACCACGGAACGCGCGCGGCATCTGCGCGACGCAGGCGTGGGCGACGACCCGGCCACCAACCGCCTGCTCGCCGATATCGACGCGGGACGCCTGCCCGCCGTCACGTTCTACAAGCCGCAAGGCAACCTGAACATGCACGCCGGTTACGCCGATGTGGAATCCGGCGACCGTCACGTGGCCGCCGTGATCGAGCATCTGCAGCGCAGCCCGCAATGGGCCAATACCGTGATCGTGATGACGCACGACGAGAACGGCGGCTGGTGGGATCCGGTCGCGCCGCCCACGGGCGACCGCTGGGGGCCGGGCTCGCGCATTCCGGCGCTCGTGATTGCACCGTTCGCGAAGAAGGGACACGTGGATCACACCTTCTACGACACCAACTCGATCCTGCGCTTCATCAGCCGCGTGCATGGACTTGCCCCGCTCGACGGCGTGGCGTCGCGCGACAAGGCCTTTGCGGCACGCGGGCAAACGCCGCCGGGCGACCTCACGGCGGCGCTCGATCTGGCCTGAAGAAGGCGGCAGAAGATGAAGGCAGAAGGCGAGGGTGGGCGACCGGAGCAGAAGGCGAGCAAAAGTTGCCCATCGGAAACCATCTGCTGAATCCGTGACTAAATCGACTAACTGTCCGTCCGATCAATGAGTTGGCGCGCTCTTCAGTGGGTTATCAACAGGTTTATCCCAAGAAGCTGTGGACAACTTTTCTGCGCGTTTTTTGTGCATTTTTGCTTGTGCATGCGCGTTTATCGTTATGAATCATAGGCTTGGTTGCGATGTCCAGCACTTGTCCCCAGGGCTGTGAACAAAAACTGTGGACAAGCGCAGCCCCATTGCACGCATCCGGGTCAAAACTGCTGCAAACGGCAACGCGGCAGACAATCCGATATGCATCAGGTACTTGGCGCACTCATCCCTGGGTTACGCACAGGCCTGCTAACAAAAACTGTGGATAGTCTGCAGGGATGAGACCCAGATGCTGATATCGATAACACTTGCCTTGCGCGGCCCGCAGTTTCAGTCCGATAATCGGGTTCGCAGTCGATTGCCTCGCGGGTGTGATGGATGGCTTCACCGCCGTAGCCTGGCAGTCTGAACAGTTCGCAGCACGCATCACGTACGCTTCGCTCCACGCGTCGCGACTCATTCTCCCCGCCACTCTCCATCGCGCCGTGCTCAAGAACTCGCGCTTTGTCGGTCTCCTGCATATTCCCGGTTTTCTGCCGCTAGCCGGCGCCACCCTGATGCTGGGCGTGGCGATGTCCTTCACCGCGCCGTACCTCTCGCTATTCGGCGTCGAGCGCGCCGGCATGACGCCATTCAGGCTGGGCGTGTTCATGACCGCCATCGCCGCGAGCGGTGTGATCGCCAGTACGGCGGCGGGGCGCTGGAGCGATCGTACGGGCAAGCACCGGCTGCTGTTGCTGGTGTCGCTCTGCGCGGCGACCCTCGGCTACCTGTGTCTGTGCGTCGTGCGCGATTACCGGCTGCTGCTGGCGGTGGGCATCGCGTTTATCGGCGCGGGCGGCTGTGCGCTTTCGCTGGTGTTCTCGTTCAGCCGCGCAGCATTGCCTGCCGCCGACGATGCCGAGCGCACTTTCGCCAGCGCAACCTTGCGCACGATTCTGTCTGCCGCCTGGGTGTTCGGTCCGGCGGTGGGCGCGCTGGTGCTCGCGGCCACTGGCTTCTACGGGCTGTTCCTGTTCGCCGCGGCCAGCTTCGCGGCCTGCGGCACGATCGTCTGGCGCATGCGCGAGCCGCGTCAGGACGAGCACGCCACGCAACATCTGATGGCGCGGCCCACGGCCCAGGAAGTGGCGCAGGAGCGCGCCGAAGACGCCATCGCGCCTTACGAGGGCCAGCCGCTCACGCAAGCCGAGGTGCAGCCCGCCGTGAAGCAGCGTATCCGCGTCGCTGCGCCCGATGTCTCGCAGAAGGACATCATGCGCGCGATCGTTGCGCTCACACTGATCGGTCTTGCCGCCAACGCGACCATGATCGTGTTGCCGCTGTACATCGTCCACGGCTTGCAGGGTTCGCGGATTGATGTGTCGATCATGCTGGGGCTGGGCGCGCTCATGGAGATTCCGATGATGCTCGCGCTGGGCGCGAAGGCGTCGCGCCTGAACAAGCCGCATTGGCTCGCGGCTTGCGCGGTGGTGCACGCGGTGTATTTCGCGTCGATGGCGGCGGCGCCCGGCGTGCATTCGCTCATCCCGATGCAGATTCTCAACGCCTTCGTGGTGGCCGTGACGTCCTGCCTTGGCATGACTTTCGTGCAGGATCTGATGCCCGATTCGCCGGGACGGGCGACAGCGCTGTTCTTCAATGCGTCGCGGCTGGGCTCGATCCTGTCCGGTGTGCTGTCGGGGATGCTGGTGCAGGCGTTCGGTTATCGCGGCACGTTTCTGTTTTGCGGCGTGCTCGCCCTGTGCGCGCTCGTATTGTTCGCTGTGCCTGGCGAGCAATATCCGAAGATGTGGCGCGCGGTGCGCGATTTCGTGCGTGAGCGTTTCGCGTCGCGCTCCCGATAACGATGCGCCGTTCGTCGATTCGATAAGGCATTCGAATCAATCGACGTAAAAGAAAAGCGGCGCAATCAAGGCGCCGCTTTGCGTTTCCTTCAGGAATCGGAATTTCCGATCAGACCGTTTCGGCCACGCGTGCGCCCGTGTTCTCCGCAGCGGCGAAATCTTCGGCATCCACATCGTAGCCCGACGGTTCCCAGCGCACCGAAAGCAGCGCCACCAGGCCCGCGAGCGGCGCAATGGCGATGATCCAGAACACCCGCGTGTTGAGCGCGGCGGCCAGCACGGGGAACAGGAACAGCGACACGGTCGAGCTTGCGCGCATCAGCGTCTGGTTCAGGCCCACGCCCACGCCGCGCAGCGAAGTCGGGTAGCCCAGCGAGGCAAACGTCATGCTGTGCGAGCCCGGGCCGATCCCCTGGCCGAACAGGAACGCCGCGAGCAGCGCGACGGCGCTGACGACTTCGGGCGTCGTCGCCGGTTTGCCGACGATGGCGAGGCCGACGAGCGCGCAGAACTGGATCACATAACCGCACACGGTCATGTTCCACGCGCCGAAGCGCGGCACGGTGCGCACCGCGATCAGGCCGCCGACGAACGCGAAGCCCAGGTTCAGCGCGAGCGAGGCGAGGATGGTGGTCAGCATCGACTGCGCGAGGAAGCTCGAAATGATCACCGGCAGGCCGAACGCCACGGCGTTATAGGCGAACGACGAAGCCACGCCGATCACGGTCGCGAGCACCGTGCGCCGCGCATAGACGCCGCGCAGCAGCGCGCCGTAGTTCTTCCACGACGCCACGCGCGCGGGTTTGGCGGCCGCCTGGAGCGCTTCGGGCGCGACATCGGCGTCGATGCCATAGGAACGTTGCAGGATGCGCGCCGCGCCCGCGAGATCGCCTTGATTGGCCGCCCAGACCGGCGACTCACTGATGTAGCGGCTGCGGATCGCGATGATGACGAGCGCGGGCACCGCGCCAAAGCCGAGTGTCAGACGCCAGAGCAGGTGCGAATGCGAGGCGGGCAGCGTCGCATAGAACGCCAGCACCAGCAGGTACGACACGCTGATCGCCGCATACCAGACAGGGCACCACATCGCCACGCGCGCGGCCTTGTTGCCGCGGCCCGAGAGGCGCGAGAACTCGGCGAGGAAGGCCATCGCGACGGGCAGATCGATGCCCACGCCCAGCCCCATGACGAAGCGCGCGCCGCCCAGCACCCAGGCGTTGGGCGCGAGCGCGCAGGCCAGCGCGGCGATCACGAAGAAGAACATGTCGGCCATGAAGACGCGGTAGCGGCCGATGCGGTCGGTCAGAAAACCGCCGAGGAACGCGCCGACAATCGCGCCGAACGTGATCGCCGAGGCCACGAAGCCGGTGCCCGCCGGTGACAGCGAGAATTCGCGAGCGACGTCCTTGAGGCCGAAGGCCAGCGCGCCCAGATCGTAGGCATCGAGGAACACGCCGCCCAGCGCGATCGCGACGACGATGCGGGCATTGCTGCCGGGCGCGCCGCCCGCGTTGACGAGCCGCGAGACATCGGCGGCGCTGCGGATCAGCGCGCGGCCGTTGGAAGAAGGGGAAGCAGAGGATGCGGTGGTCATGCGGGCAGGCGGGCGGCGGCTGGAAAGCCTCGAATGCTACCGGCGGCCCGCTGGACGCCCAAATCGTCTTTCGTAATGAGCTTATGCGCTGCGTATGCGGTGCGCATGGATGCCCATTTTTAGTGCATTTAGTGCATATACGTCACGCGGCGCGTGCGGTCGCTCAGTTGCACGCCGGCGTCGAGCAGGCAGATGGCGAACCAGCGCGACGTCTTGAGCATGCCGCTCACGCTCTGCATGGGCAGCCAGTCGTTGAGCAGACGCACGGCGGCTTCACTGCGGGTCGATTGCAGCAGCGCGATCACCTGCAGCAGCGAGCCTTCATCCTTCGCCAGTTCCGAGGCGCAGCGGCAGCGCGTGTCGAGCGGGCGGCATGAGGCGCGGCAGAGCGTGCCCATCAGCAGGTCGAAGTGGGCGATGCCTTCGGCGCCAAGGCCTGCGTCGGCCAGTACGCCGCGCCAGCTTTCGGCTTTGCCGTAGGCGTCGCAGTGCGGACGCAGCCAGGTGCGCACGGCGCGCAGAACGGTTTGTTCGGCGCTATCGGGATGCTGGACGAAGGTGTCGTCGAGCAGCGTGTCGTTTCTCGCGAAAGGGGCGGTGTAGTTCATGGGGCCTCCGGCGAACAGGGCAAACGCGCAGCAGGGTGCGCGGATCAGCGGATCAATCAGCAATCGATCAATCAGGCCGGCCTCGCCGGCATGGAAAGCATGATGCCCCAAAACGCATCCAAATGCAAATGATTCTCATTTGTATAATGGCGATGCCAGTGGGCAGCGAATGCGCATGCGGCAGTGCAGCAGCACCGCGTTAAAGATCGGAATCAATCACCGGTGACGTGGGAAAGGACTCTTCCAGGCAGGCCGCTTAATTGGAGGGCCACAAGCCGCTACAGTGCCGCCCATGCGTGTTCCAGCATCGCTGGCGCATCGTGAGAGTTCGCCCCGGCCCGAAGACGGCCGGGGCTTTTTTTGCACCGCGCAAAGCCTCGCCCCGCAAGCCTGGCGCGGCCTGCAGGATTGCGCCCCTATGCATAAGTCATTGAGGGCAAAAGAACAAGTAAGGTATTATTCGGGCCGCGCGGTGTGACGGCGTGTCGCTTGCACAGGCGTTCAAGAGGTCGTCGGGGGCTCTTTTGAGAGCGGAGAAGCGCTGATAAGCGGTGTTTCCTGTTTTTTGTACTAGCATAAAGTTGCACAAAAACAATGACTTGTATCAGTGCCTGATCTGGGTTGTGTTGTTGCGCTGCAAAAGTTCAGTATTCCGTTTACCCTCGTTAACCCTTGGACGTGTGTTGCATTTCGCCTCTCAGCTGACAGAACCATTGCAGCCAGCCTGGTCCGATTTTCACCCCGCGTTATCTTTCAGTTTGCTTGCGCGCCAGCCCGTGCGCAGACGAATTATGTGCCCCGCATTTTTAAGGTCCTGTTGAAATGCAATCCGTTCCATTCCTGAGTCTGGCGATCTGGATTCCCATCCTGTTCGGCGTGGCTGTGCTGCGCCTCGGGTCGGATCGCCATCCGCAGCGCACGCGCTGGTTGTCGCTGATCGGCTCCATCGTCGGTCTGCTGGTGACCATTCCGCTCATTACCGGTTTCGACAACCATGTTGCCGCCATGCAGTTCGTCGAATTCCGTAACTGGCTGCCCGACTTCGGCGTGGCGTGGCGACTCGGGATTGATGGCATTTCGCTGTGGTTGGTCGTGCTGACCGCATTCACGACGCTGGTGATCGTGATTGCTTCGTGGGAGTCGATCACCGTGCGCGTGGCCCAGTACCACGGCGCGTTCCTGATCCTCTCGGGCCTGATGGTCGGCACCTTCGCTGCCACCGACGGCATGCTGTTCTTCGTGTTCTTCGAAGCGACCCTGATTCCGCTGTACCTGCTGATCGGTTCGTGGGGCCACGCCCGCCGCAGCTACGCCGCGGTCAAGTTCTTCTTCTTCTCGCTGGCCGGCTCCCTGCTGATGCTGGTGTCGATGCTGTATCTCTACAGCCAGGCGCACACCTTCGACATGGCCGCATGGCACAACCTGTCGATGGGCCTCGTGCCGCAGCTGCTGGTGTTCATCGGCTTCTTCGCGGCCTTCGCGGTCAAGGTGCCGATGTGGCCGTTCCACACCTGGCTGCCGGACGTCCACCTCGAAGCGCCCACCGGCGCGACCGTGATCCTGGCGATGCTCAAGCTGGGCGGCTACGGCTTCCTGCGCTTCACGCTGCCGATCACGCCGGACGCCGCGCACTTCTTCGCGCCGGCCATCATCACGCTGTCGCTGGTCGCCGTGGTGTACTCGAGCCTGCTCGCGCTCGCGCAGACCGACATGACCAAGCTGCTCGCGTATTCGACGATCGCCCACATGGGTCTCGTCACGCTGGGCCTGTTCCTCTTCAACCAGATCGGCACCGAAGGCGCGATCGTCCAGATGATCTCGTACGGCTTTGTCTCGGGCGCGATGCTGCTGTCGATCGGCATGCTGTTCGACCGCACCAAGACGCGCACGATCTCGGCCTACGGCGGCGTTGTCAACGTGATGCCGCGCTACGCCGTTTTCATGATGCTGTTCTGCATGGCCAACGTCGGCCTGCCGGGCACCTCGGGTTTCGTCGGCGAGTTCATGGTCATCATGGGCGCGATCCGCGTGAACTTCTGGGTTGGCGCGATTGCGACGACCACCGTCATCCTGAGCGCGGCCTACACGCTGTGGATGTACAAGCGCGTGATTTTCGGCGCGGTCGCGAACAAGAGCGTCGCGAAGCTGGCCGACATCGGCCGCCGCGAAACGCTGATTCTGGGCTCGCTCGCCGCGCTGGTGCTGGCAGTGGGCATCTATCCGAAGCCTATGACCGACGCCATCGAGCTGTCGGCCGCCAACCTCGTGACCCAGGCAGGCCGCACCAAGCAGCCCGCCGAGGACACGGCCAACGCAGATGCTGTGCGCACCGATGCCGCACGCTCCGCCACGGAGACCCGCGCGCCGCACTCGCCGACGTAAGCAGGGCAGGTTAGTACCGCAGAAATGACTGCAGAAGAATGACGACGCACCGCGCGCTGTCCCGCCCATCAGGGCGGTACGGCGCGCGGCGCATTCAAAAGTTTCGGATTGTGTAATTCGGAAGAAAAGCCGCGGCGGATTGGCGTCAAGGCTTAAGTGGGGCATTACGTGCGTGTGTTGATGAGGCGCGACAGACCTCGCGAACGCATGCGACATAGTGTCTCACTTTTGTTTTGACAAAGATCATTTTCAGCATTCATTGATTGTCATGGATCAAAGCGGCTGTATGATTCGGGCGCGCTTCCTTTGCCGGATGTCAGGGGATGTGCCCGGAACTATTCAATGAATGAAATTCAGGCAAACGTGATGAAAAGAACAACCTTGCAAAGGTTATTGCTTCCCGTCAGCGCCGGATTGGCCATGTGTCTTTCCGGTTGCAATCTGGAAGTCCTCGACCCCAAAGGTAGCGTGGGCGTAGCGGAAAAGCAGCTGATCGCGACCTCCACCTGGGCCATGCTGATCGTGGTGATCCCCGTGATCATCCTGACGTTGTGGTTCGCGTACCGCTATCGCGCATCGAACCGCAGCGCCACCTACGCGCCGAAATGGTCGCACTCGACGGCTATCGAAGTCGTCGTCTGGACCGTCCCGACGCTGATCATCCTGTTCCTCGCGGTACTCACGTGGAAGACCACGCACGAACTCGATCCCTACAAGCCGCTTGAATCGAACGTCAAGCCGATCAATGTCGAAGTGGTCGCACTCGACTGGAAGTGGCTGTTCATCTACCCGGATCTGGGCATCGCCACGGTGAACCAGCTGGCCGTTCCTGTCGGCACGCCGGTGAACTTCAGCATCACGTCGGACTCGGTGATGAACTCGTTCTTCATCCCGCAGCTTGGTACGCAGGTGTACGCGATGGCAGGCATGCAGACCCGTCTGCACCTGATCGCTGATCACGCTGGCGACTACGCCGGCCTGTCGGCGAACTTCAGCGGCAAGGGCTTCTCGGACATGAAGTTCCGCACCCTCGCCACGAGCCAGCAAGACTTCGACGCATGGGTCCAGAAGGTCAAGGCGTCGCAGACGCAGCTTTCGATGGATCAATACGCGACGGTTGCGACGCCGAGCGAGAAGGCACCGGTTGAATACTTCTCGACGGTGGATCCGAAGCTCTTCAACAACATCATCGCGAAGTACAACAACGGCCACGTCACGAATTTCAGTGACCCGTCGTGCGTGACCAAGGGGTAACCAGGCATGTTCGGAAAACTTACACTAGCCGACATTCCGTATCACGAGCCGATTATTCTCGGCACGATGATCGGTATGGCGATCATCGGCGCATTCGTGCTCGGTGGTATCACTTACCTCGGTAAGTGGAAATATCTGTGGACGGAGTGGCTGACGAGCGTCGACCACAAGCGTCTGGGCGTGATGTACATCGTGCTCGCCCTCATCATGCTGCTGCGCGGTTTCGCCGACGCAATCATGATGCGTACCCAGCTGGCTCTCGCGTACAACGCGCCGGGCTATCTGCCGCCGCACCATTACGACCAGATCTTCACGGCTCACGGCGTGATCATGATTTTCTTCATGGCCATGGCTTTCATGGTTGGCCTGATGAACATCGTGGTGCCGCTGCAGATCGGCGCACGCGACGTCGCGTTCCCGTTCCTGAACTCGCTGTCGTTCTGGATGACCGCTGTTGGCGCAATCCTGCTGATGATCTCGCTGGTCGTCGGTGAATTCGCCATGACGGGCTGGCTTGCCTACCCGCCGCTGTCGGAGCTGGCATACAGTCCTGGGGTAGGGGTGGATTACTACCTGTGGGCGCTGCAGATCTCCGGTGTCGGTACGCTGCTGACCGGCGTGAACTTCTTCGTCACCATCATCAAGATGCGCGCTCCTGGCATGACGATGATGAAGCTGCCGGTGTTCACGTGGACGGCGCTGTGCACGAACGTGCTGATCATGGCTGCGTTCCCGATCCTGACCGTCACGCTGGCGCTGCTGGGCCTCGACCGTTACATCGGTACGCACTTCTTCACGAATGACGGCGGCGGTAACGCCATGCTGTACCTGAACCTGATCTGGGCCTGGGGTCACCCCGAGGTGTACATCCTGATCCTGCCGGCGTTCGGTATCTTCTCGGAAGTCGTGGCTACCTACGCCAAGAAGCCGCTGTTCGGCTACAAGGCAATGGTCTACGCGACCTGCGCGATCATGGTGCTGGCATTCGTCGTCTGGCTGCACCACTTCTTCACGATGGGTTCGGGCGCTGACGTCAACGCGTTCTTCGGTATCGCCACGATGATCATTTCGATCCCGACTGGCGTGAAGATCTTCAACTGGCTGTTCACGATTTACCGCGGTCGCCTCGAGTTCAACTCGTCGGTGCTGTGGACGCTTGGCTTCATGGTCACCTTCACCATCGGCGGCATGACCGGCGTGATGATGGCGATCCCGGGTGCTGACTTCGTGCTGCACAACTCGCTGTTCCTGATTGCTCACTTCCACAACGTGATCATCGGCGGCGTGCTGTTCGGCTACCTGGCTGGCTTCAACTACTGGTTCCCGAAGGCATTCGGCTTCAAGCTGGACGAAAAGCTGGGCAAGCGCGCATTCTGGTTCTGGCTCGTGGGCTTCTACGTTGCCTTCACGCCGCTGTACGTGCTGGGCTTCATGGGCGCAACGCGTCGTCTGAACCACTACGACAATCCGGCATGGCATCCGTGGATGATCATCGCCTGGGTTGGCGCCGTGCTCGTGGCAATCGGTATCGCTCACCAGCTGATGCAGCTGTATGTGTCGATCCGCGACCGCAACCTGCCGGAAAACCGCGATGTGACGGGCGATCCGTGGGGTGGCCGTACGCTGGAATGGTCGATGTCGTCGCCGCCGCCGTCGTACAACTTCGCGATCATCCCGAACGTGTCGGAACTCGATGAGTTCCAGCACCTGAAGGAAACCGGCCGCGCAACGGTCGATGTCGCGAACACGCACTACACCGACATCCACATGCCCTCGAACACCAGCGCTGGTCTGTTCATCGGTATGTTCAGCCTGATTCTCGGCTTTGCTGGCATCTGGCACATCTGGTGGCTCATGATCGTTGGCTTTATCGGCATCGTCGGTACGGCAATCGCTTACAGCTTCCAGAAGAACGAAGGCTATTACATCCCGGCCGCCAAGGTCCGGGCCGACGAAGAAGCGCGTAGTCGCGCACTGGCCAAGGCGTTTGCTGTCAAGCAACGCGGTGGCAAGGTTGAAGAAGCACTGGAGGCCAACTGATGTTGACGAAGACTGGTGCGGCCGCACTCGCGGAGCACGATCACCACGATCACCCGCCGTCACACTCGGTGTTCGGCTTCTGGCTGTACCTGATGACTGACTGTATTCTGTTCGGCACGCTGTTCGCAGTGTTTGCCGTGATGCAGAACCAGTTCGCAGGCGGCCCGTCGGGCAAGGACCTGTTCGACATCAACGGCGTCGCGATGGAAACGGCAGTGCTGCTGCTGTCGTCCATCACGTACGGCTTCGCGATGATCGGCGCGCACAAGCAGCGCAAGGGTCAAGTGCTGTTCTGGCTGGCGATCACCTTCCTGCTGGGCGCAACGTTCCTGTATTTCGAACTGCATGAATTCGCGCACATGATTGCCGAAGGCAACGGTCCGCAACGCAGCGCGTTCCTGTCGTCGTTCTTCACGCTGGTGGCTACCCACGGTATCCACGTGACGTTCGGCATGATCTGGATGGTCGTCCTCATGGTGCAGACCCTGAAGGCGCCGGAACTGGGCGATCGCGAAGTGCGCCGCCTGTCGTGCCTCAGCCTTTTCTGGCACTTTCTGGACATCGTCTGGATCTGCGTGTTCTCCTTTGTTTACCTTGCGAGCGTGATCTAAATGAGTGCTCATCCTATCCACGAAGAAGAAAGCCACGGCAGCTTCGGCGGCTATGTGGCCGGTTTCGTCCTGGCGGTGGTGCTCACGGCAGCATCGTTCTGGCTGGTTCTGCATGGCGGTTTCCCGCGTGAAACCGCACTGCTCGGCCTGGCCGCTCTGGCAGTCGTGCAGATCGTGGTTCACCTCGTGTTCTTCCTGCATATGAACACGTCGTCGGGCCAGCGCTGGAACGTGACCGCATTTGGCTTTACGGCCATGACGGTGCTGATCGTCGTGATCGGTACGCTGTGGGTCATGCACAACGTCAGCATGAACATGATGTCGCGTTAATCGTCGATTAAACGCACGTCTCGCTGAAAAGCAAAAAACGCCGCCTGGGTTTGCGCCCGGCGGCGTTTTTCTTTTGGGTGTTTCGTATCGGAAAGGCGCGCTGTTCTCTGACGCGTTTCAGACGCCGAAGCGCTGTCGCACGGTTTGCGCCACGGCGCCGCCGAGCTTGTGATGCTGATCCGCTTCGTAGTGAATGCCATCGGTCGTGCTGACGCTCGCGAATTCGCCCGCATCGAGAAACGCCGAACCGTATTTCACCGCCACGCGCTCATAGAGCGGCGCAAGCAGGCGCGATTTTGCCGCGCCGCCCGTGAAAATCTCGCCGAGAAAGCCGATCTCCTCGATGGGCGCGGGCGACATCAGCAACACGTGAGGCGTCGATCCGCCTGGGCCCGCACGACAGGCCACGAGCGTTTCGAGCAGCACGTCGACCGAATGGGCGATATCGGCCGGGGTGACGGAGAAACGCGTCTTGAGGTCGTTGGTGCCGAGCATGAGCACGACGACGTCCACCGGCAACTGGCTCTCCAGACACGGTCGCAGATACGCGAGGCCGTTCTTGTGGCGTCCCTCGATGGGATCGTCGTGAACCGTGGTGCGTGCGGGCAGGCCTTCTTCGACCACGCGCCAGCCGCTGCCGAGCGCGTCAGCCAGCACGCCCGGCCAGCGCTCGGCGGGGCCGAAGCGTTCGAGTACGCCAGGCAGGTTCAGCGGTTTGGTGCCGTGCGTGTTCGAATCGCCATAACAGAGCAGAGTGCGTAACGACATGGATGGCTCTCCTGTTGGTGAGTTTCCGATGCGAAATTTCCGGCTGTCGAGCGCTTTATGGTGCGCGAACGCGTGCGTGGCCGGAGCGATAAAAGCCACTTCGTGAGTCGGGAGATTACTAGACGACTGGTCTAATCCGCCTGTAACATGGCAACCCATGAACGCAGCGCCAGCCGTCGAAGTTCGACAACACATCCTCGATACCGCCATGCCCATCATTCTGGGCAAGGGTTTTTCGGCCGTCGGTCTCAATGAGATTCTCGCGACCGCGGGCGTCCCCAAAGGGTCGTTCTATCACTATTTCGGCTCGAAAGAGGCGTTCGGCGAAGCTTTGCTGACGTGTTACTTCACCGAATACGAAGAGCGTCTTGAAGCGCAGCTCGTACAGCGGGCCGGTTCGCCGGTCGAGCGCCTGATGGGCTATTTCGAGGACTGGCGTGTCATGCAGTGCGCGGACGGTCCCGACGGCAAATGCCTCGCGGTGAAGCTGGGCGCGGAAGTCAGCGACCTGTCCGAGCCGATGCGCGCGGTGCTGCGTCGTGGTACTGAAGAGATCATCCGGCGTATTGCGGTCTGTATCGACGAAGGTTGCGCCGACGGTTCGCTCACCGGCATCAGCGATGCGAGCTCTACCGCTGCGACGCTCTACGAACTGTGGCTAGGCGCGACGCTGATGGAGAAGATCCGCCGCGACCGCCGTCCGCTTGACGCGGCGATGGCCACGACCCGGCAACTTCTGAATCTGCCGCGCGCAGTCTGACGGCAAGTCCCGGGCTTACCCGGGAACGTAACCAACACGCCACATCGGCATGACATCATCGATTGGACGCGTTTGAGCAGGCGTCTTCTTGAAGAGTCGTATCATGCGGCAAGTGACTAGACGACCGGTCTAATTGTGCAGGCGCCGAAAGAATCGGCACGGCACGCAAGACCGGTTTCAATGGGCGCGAGAGCGCCCGGCATCATCGATAAAAGGAAAACTCGATGAACGTACTGATCGTTTTGACTTCGCACGACCAACTCGGCAACACGGGCAAGAAGACGGGTTTCTGGCTCGAAGAGTTTGCCGCTCCCTACTTCGCACTGCGCGACGCGGGCGCGAAGATCACGCTGGCGTCGCCCAAGGGCGGCCAGCCGCCGCTCGATCCGAAGAGCAGCGATCCGTCGGCGCAGACCGATGCCACGCGCCGCTTCGACGCGGACGCCGCGGCACAGGCCGAACTGGCCAATACGAAACGTCTCGCCGATGTCGACGCGAACGACTTCGACGCAGTGTTCTATCCGGGCGGCCACGGCCCGCTGTGGGATCTCGCCGAAGACACGCAGTCGATCGCGCTGATCGAAAAGACCCTCGCCGCAGGCAAGCCGGTCGCGGCCGTGTGCCACGCACCGGGCGTGCTGCGTCACGTCAAGGGCGCCGATGGCCGCTCGATCGTGGCGGGCAAGAAGGTGACCGGTTTCGCAAACAGCGAAGAAGCCGCCGTCGAGCTGACCGATGTGGTGCCGTTCCTCGTCGAGGACATGCTCAAGGCCAACGGCGGCGACTACTCCAAGGCGGAAGACTGGGCTCCCCACGTGGCCATCGATGGCCTGCTCATCACGGGGCAAAACCCCGCATCGTCGGAGCCGGTCGCCGAAGCGCTGCTCGAACTGCTGAACAAGAAGTAAGTCCGTTTATCCCCATTTCCTTCAAGCAACTCTGCGCGCCGCGAAATATGCGGCGCGGGGAGCGTTTTTGTCGCTCGCTGCGCGAGCGCGTGCTTAAAGGAAATCCTGAATTCTTTATTCAACGTTTTTTCAAGGGCGCGAAATTCCGCCGGATTCCCGGTTCGCGCCGCCCAAGGAGAGCAGTAGATGTCCGCATTGTTCGAACCGTTCAAGCTCAAAGATGTATCCCTGCGCAACCGCATCGCGGTTCCGCCGATGTGCCAGTACATGGCCGTCGATGGCATGATCAACGACTGGCACCACGTTCATTACGCCCAGATCGCGCGCGGCGGCGCGGGCCTCGTGATCGTCGAAGCGACGGCGGTGTCGCCGGAAGGCCGCATCACGCCGGGCTGCGCGGGTATCTGGAATGACGAGCAGGCCAAGGCGTTTGCGCCGACCGTCGCCGCTATCAAGGCTGCGGGCTCGGTGCCCGGCATCCAGATCGCACACGCGGGCCGCAAGGCGAGCGCCAATCGTCCGTGGGAAGGCGACGACCATATCGCCGAAGGCGACGCACGCGGCTGGCAGACCATCGCGCCGTCCGCGATCCCGTTTGGCGCGCATCTGCCGAAGGTGCCGCAGGAAATGACGCTCGACGATATCGCGCGCGTGCGCGAAGACTTCGTCGCAGCGGCAAAGCGCGCGCTGGACGCGGGCTTCGAATGGCTGGAACTGCACTTTGCGCACGGCTATCTGGGTCAAAGCTTCTTCTCGGAACACTCGAACCAGCGCACCGATGCTTACGGCGGCAGCCTCGAAAACCGCAGCCGTTTCCTTCTGGAAACGCTCGCTGCCGTGCGCAAGGTCTGGCCGGAACATTTGCCGCTGACGGCGCGTTTTGGCGTGATCGAATACGATGGCCGCGACGAGCAGACGCTGGCCGAATCCATCGAACTCGCGAAGAACTTCAAGCGCGAAGGCCTGGACATGCTGGGCGTGAGCGTGGGTTTCTCCACGCCGACCGCGCAGATTCCGTGGGCGCCGGCTTTCCTCGCGCCGATCGCGCAGAAGGTGCGTCGCGCGGCGGGCCTGCCGGTGTCGTCGGCATGGGGTATCGGCACGCCGGAACTGGCCGAGCGCTCGGTCGCTTCGGAGCAGCTGGATCTGGTGATGGTGGGCCGCGCGCATCTGGCGAACCCGCACTGGCCGTACTTTGCTGCGCAGGAACTGAAGGTCGATCGCGCGGCGTGGGTGCTGCCGGCGCCGTACGCGCACTGGCTCGAACGCTACAAGGCCTGAGCGGCCTGACGACGGAAATTGCCGATCGGAAATTTCATCGACGCAGACTCATTGACTTACCGACGATAAGGACACTCTGATGAGCATCTATCTTTTTGCGAGCCTCACGCCGAAGGCCGAACATGTCGCCGACCTCGAAGCGGAACTGCGTCACATGGTGGTCGAAACGCGCAAGGAAGCGGGCAATCGTCGCTACGACCTGCTGCGTCGCGCGGACGGCACGCCGGGTTTTCATCTCTACGAGACATACGTGGATGAAGCCGCTGTTCAGGCGCATCGCGAAAGCGCGCACTATGTGGCGTTTCGCGGCAAGATCGGCGACTGGCTGGCCGAGCCGGTCGACGTGAAGGCACTGGTGGGCGTGGATATCGCTGCTTGAGTTTGAAGCGATAGCCTCGTTTGTATGAGAGAAAGCGCCAAGGCGATGTGTTGCCCTGGCGCTTTTTCGTTGGTCCTGGTCGGTGCGCGTCAGTGCGCGAAATCCAGTACCACGCGGCCCTCGATTGCGCCGCGCTCCATGCGTGCGAACACGTCGTTGATGTTTTCGAGCCGGTCGGTGCTGACGGTCGCCTTGACCTTGCCTTCCTGCGCGAAGATCAGCGACTCTTCAAGGTCGAGCCGGGTGCCGACGATCGAGCCACGCACCGTCACGCCGCTCAGCACCATGTCGAAAATCGGCAAGGGGAAATCGCCGGGTGGCAGGCCGTTGAGCGAAACCGTGCCGCCGCGTCGTACCATCCCCAGGGCCTGTGAGAACGCGATCGGCGAAACCGCGGTGACGAGCACGCCATGCGCGCCGCCAATTTCCTTCTTCAGATAAGCCGCCGGGTCGGTGGTCTTCGCATTGACGGTAACCGTCGCCCCCAATCGCTTTGCAAGCTCGAGTTTCGCATCGTCAACGTCGACGGCGGCGACGTTCAGGCCCATCGCGCGCGCGTATTGAACCGCCATGTGCCCGAGCCCACCTACGCCGGAAATCACGACCCAATTGCCGGGACGCGTATCGGTCACTTTCAGGCCTTTATAAACCGTGACGCCCGCACAAAGTACCGGCGCGATGTCGATAAAATTCACGCCCTTGGGCAGCAGGCCGACGTAGTTGGCATCGGCTTTTGCATATTGCGCGAAGCCGCCGTTGACCGAATAGCCCGTGTTTTTCTGCTGCTCGCACAAGGTTTCCCAACCACCCAGGCAATGTTCGCAATGACCGCATGCGGAATAGAGCCACGGAATGCCCACGCGGTCGCCTTCCTTGACGTGCTTCACGCCGCTGCCCACGCCCACCACGTAACCGACGCCTTCATGGCCCGGAATAAAGGGCGGTTGCGGCTTGACGGGCCAGTCGCCATGCGCGGCGTGCAGGTCCGTATGGCACACGCCGCAGGCTTCGATCTTCACGACGAGTTCGCCGGGACCCGGCTCGGGAACGGCCACTTCTTCGATAACCAGTGGCTTGCCAAATTCGCGGACCACGGCTGCCTGCATTGTCTTGCTCATCATCGGCTCCTGTTCGGGGTAAGAGCGCTACACCTGCGCAATCATGCTTTCGTGACTCTTTCAGTGTGCCAAATTGTGTGAAGTAACGCGCCGGAATTGCGCGTGTCATATCGACGCAATGGGTATCGCATCAGGGAAAGAAGTTATTTAACGAAGCATTTTCAATGCGAATTTGAATTGCACTCCGAATCAAATGTTTGCTTTCCAGATAAGGATCGTGAGGTATCCGATGCTGGACACATTGGCCGATTACAATGGGCGTTTCGCCCATCGACCCGTGCGTCCGGATGCAGACCGAAGAACTTTTCCAGCAGGCACATGAACGGCATATCGCCGGCGATTTCGCCGCCGCCTGCGAGGCATATAGCCGTATCGTCGAACTTGACCCTTTGCACGGCCCAGCGCATTTCCGGCTCGCGGTGATTGCGATGCAGCAAGGCCGCTTTCAGGAAGCGGTCGGCGGGCTTACGAAAGCGCTTGAAATCGAACCGGCGAACCGGCGCTATCGCGAGGCAATCGGGCAGGCGTATGCGTTTTCGCAGCGCCACGCCGAGGCCGCGGCAGCTTATCGCACGCTGCTGGAGGAAGACGCCAGCGATGCAGATCACTGGTTTGGCTTCGCCAGTGCGCTGCAGGCGCAGGGTGCGTATCACGACGCGGCGCAGGCGTGGGAAGTACTCACACAGCGTGATCCACAGCGCGCCGACGCGTTCAACAATCTCGGCAATTGCCGTCAATTGCTTGGCGAGGCGGCGCTCGCGCAAGCGTCGTACGAGCGCGCGCTGGCGGCGCAGCCGGGCAATGCCGACGCGTTGGTCAATCTGGGCACGCTGCTGCGTGCGCAAGGGCAGCATGCGCAAGCGCTGGCGTTGCTGCGTGAAGCCGTTGAAGCTGCGCCCGATTCCACGGCAGCGCTCGTGAACCTTGGCGTGTTGCTGGTCGACGAGGGCAATCCGCAAGAGGCGGCAGCAGTGCTCGAACGCGCGCTAAAGATTGCGCCGGATTTTGCGCATGCGGCCTATAACTACGGTAACGCGCTGCACGCGCTAGGACGGCGCAGTGAGGCTCAGGCACAGTACCGTCACGCGCTGTCGATCAATCCCGCCCATGCCGAAGCCGCTAACAATCTCGGCAATGTATGCCGCGAACTGGGCGAGCACAAGGCAGCGATGGACGCTTTTGAAACCGCCATTCGCGTGCGGCCCGATTTCGTCGATGCCTGGAACAACGCGGCGAATCTGCAGCGTACGCTGGGGCAGCATGACAAGGCCTGTGCGCTGCTGCGCAAGGCGCTCGAACTCGCGCCGGAACATTCGCCCACGCTCAATAACCTCGGCAACGTCTTGAAGGATCGCGGCGAGCTTGATGAAGGTATCGCGTGTTTCGAGCGCGCCGTGAAAAGCGATCCGGATAACCTCACTGCGCACAGCAATCTGCTTTACGCGCTTTCGTTCCAGTCAGCCGCGCCTGAAGCGATTCTCGAAGAGGCGCGGCGTTGGTCGGGACAGCATGAAGCGCCGTTGCGTGAGCAACGATATTTTCACGAACCGAAAGACCTGCAAGGACGGCGGTTGAAGATCGGCTATGTATCGGCGGATTTTCGTGAGCATTGCCAGGCATTATTCATGACGCCGCTGCTTGCGAATCACGACAGAAGCCGCTTCGAGATCCATGCGTATTCGAGCGTCGTACGTCCCGATGAAGTGACGGCACGTCTCGCGGCGCATATCGACGTGTGGCACGACGTGCGTCAGCTCAACGACGCGGCGCTCGCGCAGCAGATTTACGCAGACGGCATCGATATCCTCGTCGATCTCACCATGCATATGGCCGATGGCCGGCCATTGCTGTTTGCGCGGCAACCGGCTCCGGTGCAGGTTGCGTGGCTGGCCTATCCCGGTACGACGGGCATCGACGCAATCGGCTATCGCTTCACCGACCCGCACCTCGATCCGCCTTCGTTTGAGGCGCATTACACCGAACGCACCGTGCGTTTGCCAGACACATTCTGGTGTTACGACCCGCTTGCGCGAGAACCGGCAGTCAACGCGCTGCCCGCGAAGCAGGCGGGACACATTACGCTCGGCAGTTTGAATAACCCCTGCAAATTGACGGATTCGACACTCGCACTGTGGTCGCGCGTGTTCGCGGCGTTGCCGGATGCCCGCCTCATGCTGATGGCCGCACAGGGCGATGCGCAGGCGCTTCTGGCCACGCGTCTTGCGCAACACGGCATCGATCCGGCACGCGTGCGTTTCGTACCGTTCCAGCCGCGCGATGCCTATCTGCGCACTTACCACCAGATCGACCTCGCCATCGACACGCTGCCGTACAACGGCCACACCACGACGCTCGACGCGCTGTGGATGGGCGTACCCGTAGTGACGCGGGTGGGTGCGACCTGTGCAGGCCGGGCCGGATTGTCCCAACTGGCGAATCTGGGGCTGGATGCTCTCGCCGCGTTTTCCGACGAGGATTTCGTGCAGACGGTGGTATCGCTTTCTACGTATCTGCCGCGACTGGCCTATTTGCGCGCGACCCTGCGCGCGCGGATGGAGGCCTCGCCACTGATGGATGGCGCCCGCTTTGCACGCGGTATGGAAACTGCGTACGCAGCGATGTGGAGCGAATGGAGCGGGGCGGGGGAAGAGAAACCGCAAACCGCGATCTGACGCAACTGGCCGGATGGCATAGGCCATCTGGCCAGATTGACGAGGCGGAAAGCCGCTCTGGCAGTGATTCAGCACGCGCCCTGCATGCTGTATAAATATACAGTAAAATCTCCAATACTCTGCCCGCCCGATCGGGCCGAAAGCGGCCGGGCCCAGCGCCCGGTTCCCACGCCTGTGATCCATCCGGAATGCCAGCGCAAGTGAGCGATAACCGATCCATCCGAATCCGCGGTGCCCGTCAGCACAACCTCAAGAACCTCGATCTCGACCTGCACACCGGCGAAATGACGGTGGTGACCGGGCCTTCCGGCTCGGGCAAGTCCAGTCTTGTGTTCGACACCCTTTACGCGGAAGGGCAGCGTCGTTACGTCGAAACCTTCAGTGCGTATGCGCGCCAGTTCCTCGACCGCATGGACCGTCCGCAGGTCGATCGCGTTGATGGCGTGCCGCCCGCCATCGCCATCGACCAGACCAACCCGGTGCGCAGTTCGCGCTCGACGGTCGGCACCATGACGGAGCTGAACGACCACCTGAAGCTGCTCTATGCGCGCGCTGCGAATCTGTTCGATCGCGTCACGGCGCAGCCGGTGCGGCACGACACGCCGGAAACGATCTACGCGGAACTGCTCGCGCGCACGGCGGTGGGCGATCCGCGTCTGGTGGTGACGTTCCCGGTCGAGTTGCCGGATACGACGACCGAGGAAGAAGTGCAGCAGTGGTTGTCCGCGAGCGGCTATACGCGCGTGCAGGCACAGCGCGAAGTCAAAACTGCTGAAGGCACGCGCAAGGTGCTCGACGTGGTCGCCGACCGCTTCCGTTTGCAGAATGCCGACAAAGCCCGTGTGGTCGAGGCCATCGAGGCTTCGCTCAAGCGCGGTGCCGGGCGCGTGAACATTTATGTCGTATCGGAAACGGACGCTTCTAGCGACGTTTCCGATACGAAACCCGAGCCGCAGATCTGGCGTTTCTCCACCGGCCTGCATTGCCCGGACAGCGATCTTCGCTACGCGGACCCGCAACCCGCGCTGTTCTCGTTTAACTCGGCTTATGGCGCGTGTGAAGTGTGCCGCGGTTTCGGTCGGGTGATCGGCGTGGATTGGGGGCTGGTGATTCCCGACGCGCGCAAATCCTTGCGCGGTGGCGTGATCAAGCCGCTGCAGACGCCCGCGTGGAAGGAGTGTCAGGACGACCTGATGCGCTACGCCGCCAAGGCTGGCGTCCCGCGCGATACCGCGTGGTCCGAGCTGACCGAGGAGCAACGCGACTGGGTGATCAATGGCGCGGCGGACTGGAAGGGCAACTGGCAATCGCAGTGGTATGGCGTGAAGCGCTTTTTCCAGTATCTGGAATCGAAAGCGTACAAGATGCATATTCGCGTGCTGCTCTCCAAATATCGCAGCTATACGCCGTGTGAAACCTGTGGCGGCGCGCGTCTGAAGACCGAAGCCTTGCAGTGGCGTCTGGGCACGCAGGAAAACGCCGACGAAGTGCTCGCGCCCGCCGCGCGCTTCCTGCCGCATGGCGTGGACTGGTCGCGCGCGCAACTCGAAGCGCTGCCCGGTCTGACGCTGCACGACGTGATGTTGCTGCCGATCGAGCGCATCCGCCGCTTCTTCGACAATCTTTCGCTATCGTCGGCACTCCTTGACGATGCGCTAAAACTGCTGCTCGCCGAAGTTCGCACGCGCCTCAAATATCTGTGCGACGTGGGGCTGGGCTATCTCACGCTCGATCGCCAGAGCCGCACGCTGTCGGGCGGCGAAGTGCAGCGGATCAACCTGACCACGGCGCTCGGCACCTCGCTCACCAAGACGCTGTTCGTGCTCGACGAACCGAGTATCGGTCTGCATCCGCGCGACCTGAATCGTATCGTCGAAGCCATGCAGCGCCTGCGTGACGCGGGTAATACGCTGGTGGTGGTCGAGCACGACCCATCGGTGATGCTTGCCGCCGACCGTCTGATCGACATGGGTCCGGGACCGGGCGAGCGCGGCGGTACGATCGTCTATGACGGTACGCCCAGGGACATTCGTTCGTCCGGCACGCTGACCGGCGAGTATCTGGGTGGTCATCGTGCGGTTGCCGACGCCTCGCACTGGGAGCGTCGCCCTGTCGATGCGAATACGCCCAGCCTGCTGCTGGAAGGTGCGAGCGAACACAATCTGCGCGACGTGACGGTGCAGTTCCCCTTGCAGCGTCTCGTCTGCGTGACGGGTGTGTCGGGTTCGGGCAAATCGACGCTCATTCAGGACGTGCTTTATCCGGCGCTGGCGCGCCATCTCGGCAAGGCCACGGAGTCGCCGGGCGTCTATCGCGCGCTCACCGGTGCGGAGCAGATCACGGACGCCGTGTTCGTCGATCAATCGCCGATCGGCAAGACCGCGCGTTCGAATCCGGCCAGTTATGTGGGCGCGTTCGACGAGATCCGCAAGCTGTTCGCCAAGGCCACGCTCGCGAAGCAGCGCGGCTACACGGCGGGCATGTTCAGTTTCAATTCGGGCGAAGGCCGCTGCCCGACCTGCGGCGGTTCGGGTTTCGAGCACATCGAAATGCAGTTCCTGAGCGACGTCTATCTGCGTTGCCCGGATTGCGACGGCAGCCGCTATCGTCCGGAAGTGCTCGAAGTGAAGATCGAGCGTGGCGGACGTCTGCTGTCGGTGGCGGATGTGCTGGATCTGACCGTGAGCGAAGCGGTGCAATGTTTCGCTGAGGATGCCGAAGTATTGCGCGTGATCCAGCCTATCGTCGATGTGGGCCTGGAATATGTGAAGCTTGGCCAGCCGGTGCCCACACTTTCGGGCGGCGAGGCGCAGCGCCTGAAACTCGCGGGTTATCTCGCGGAAACGGCGCAGGCGCGTGGCAAGGACAAGGCCGTGGGCGGCCGTCTTTTCATGTTCGACGAGCCCACCACGGGCCTGCATTTCGACGATATTGCCAAGCTGATGCGCGCGTTCGGCAAGCTGCTGGCGGGCGGTCATTCGTTGCTCGTCATCGAGCACAATCTCGACGTGATTCGCGCGGCGGACTGGCTGATCGACCTCGGTCCCGAAGGCGGCGATGCGGGCGGCGAAGTGGTGTGCGTTGGCACGCCCGACGACGCGATTGCCTGCCCGCGTTCGCATACCGGCGCGGCGCTGGAGCGCTACGAAGCCGCGCTCGGCCACGGTGTGGAACCCGTGCTTGCCGAAGAAGAAGGCATCGCGCTGCAGACCGCGATGCGCGCCGCGCAGGCGCGCCGCGAGATCCAGGGCGAGGACGTCGTGCGTATCGTCAATGCGCGCGAGCACAACCTCAAGGCGCTCGACGTCGATATTCCGCATGGCCGTTTTAACGTTATTACGGGCGTGTCGGGCTCGGGTAAATCCACGCTCGCCTTCGACATTCTGTTCCATGAAGGCCAGCGCCGTTATCTGGAATCGCTGAACGCCTACGCGCGCTCGATCGTGCAACCCGCGGGACGCCCTGAAGTCGATGCCGTGTACGGCATTCCGCCGACCGTTGCCATTGAGCAGCGTCTTTCGCGCGGCGGTCGCAAGAGTACGGTGGCGACTACGTCTGAAGTCTGGCACTTCCTGCGTCTGCTGTACGTGAAGCTCGGCATGCAGCATTGCGTGCACGACGGCACGCCAGTCACTTCGCAAAGCGCCGATGCGATCGTCGCGCAATTGCTGCGCGAGCATCGCGGTGAGCACGTGGGGCTGCTTGCGCCGCTCGTGGTGAACCGCAAGGGCGTCTATACCGATCTTGCGAAATGGGCCAAGGCGCGCGGCAATACGCATCTGCGCGTCGACGGCGAATTCCTGCCGGTTGCGCCGTGGCCGAAGCTCGACCGCTTCCGCGAGCACACCATCGAACTGCCGGTGGGCGATCTCGTGATCGAGCCTGAAAACGAGGCTCAATTGCGTCAGATGCTCGAAACCACGCTCGAAGCGGGTAAGGGCGTCGTGCATCTGCTCGCGCCGCTCGACGGTCTGAACGACGCACTCGGCAACGGCACGTCGACGTCGCATATCGGCACGGTGAAAGTGCTTTCCACACGCCGTGCCTGCCCGGTGTGCGGCACGAGCTATCCCGAACTCGATCCGCGCATGTTCTCGTACAACAGCAAGCACGGCTGGTGTACGACCTGCGTGGGCACGGGCCTCGCGCTCACGCGCGAACAGCGCGCCGTGTATGACGATACGGTGATGTCCGCCGACGATCGCGGCCGCGAACAGACGCTGCCTTCGGAAGAGCAGGAGCCCGAAGGAATGGCCGACGAGCCGTGTCCGGATTGTCATGGCACGCGCCTGAATCCCGAGGCGCGTGCGGTGACGTTCGACGAGCATGCGATCGTCGAGGTCGCGCAATGGACCGTAGCGCAAACGCGCGGCTGGATCGAATCGCTCGAACTGAATGGCCGCGATGCGCAGATCGCGCGCGACGTCATCAGCGAAATCCGCAGCCGCCTGCAATTCCTCGAAGAAGTCGGCCTGGGTTATCTGAGTCTCGATCGCGCCGCGCCGAGTCTTTCGGGCGGCGAAGCGCAACGTATCCGCCTGGCGGCGCAGCTTGGCAGCAATCTGCAGGGCGTCTGCTATGTGCTTGACGAGCCGACTATCGGTCTGCATCCGCGCGACAACCAGATCCTGCTCAACGCGCTGCGCAACCTCGGCGACAAGGGCAATACGCTGGTCGTGGTCGAGCATGACGAAGATACGATTCGCCGCGCCGATCACATCATCGATATCGGGCCGAGCGCGGGCAAGCGCGGCGGTCGCGTGGTCGCGCAAGGCAAGGTCGCCGATCTCGCGGCGCAGCCCGATTCGCTCACGGGCCGCTATCTCGCGCATCCGATCGTGCATCCGCTGCAACCGCGCCGCGAAGTGAAGCCGGCGCGTGCGGGCCGCGAAGCGGTGCCCGAGCAATGGCTGACCGTCCACGGCGGCAAGCTGCACAATCTGCGCGACGTGACGGCGCAGATTCCGCTCGGTCGTCTGGTGGCGATTACCGGCGTGAGCGGTTCCGGCAAGTCCACGCTTGCACGCGATGTGCTGCTCTCGAATCTGCTCGATGCAGTGGGCCGTTCGGTGCTGTCGTCGCCGGCAGTGCGACGTGCGCGCAAGAGCGCGAAGGAGACCGCGCCGAGCGCCGCCGAACGTCGTTCGAGCGTGCTCGCGCGCACCAGCGCGAAGCCGAAGCTGGAGGTTTCACACGTATGGCAGGGCTGCGAATCGATCAGCGGTTGGGAGAGCATCGATCGCGTGCTCGAAGTCGACCAGACGCCGATTGGCAAGACGCCGCGCTCGTGTCCGGCCACCTATATCGGTGTGTGGGATGCGATTCGCCGTCTGTTCGCCGATACGCTGGAAGCGCGTGCGCGCGGCTATAGTGCGTCACGCTTCTCGTTCAATACGGGCGACGGTCGTTGTCCCGCCTGCGAAGGCCAGGGAGTCCGAACTATTGGCATGAGCTTCCTGCCCGATGTGAAGGTGCCGTGCGATGTCTGTCATGGTCAGCGCTTCAATCCGGAAACGCTGGCGGTGTCGTGGCGCGGGCGCAATATCGGCGAAGTCCTGACGATGGAAATCGACGAAGCTGTGGAGTTCTTTGCCTCGATCACGAGCATTTCGCATCCGCTGCAATTGATGAAGGACGTGGGGCTTGGCTATCTCACGCTCGGCCAGCCGTCGCCAACGCTTTCGGGCGGCGAGGCGCAGCGCATCAAGCTCGTGACGGAACTGTCGAAGGTGCGCGACGACATCACGCGCCGCGGTCAGAAAGCGCCGCATACGCTTTACGTGCTCGACGAACCGACTGTGGGCCTGCACATGGCCGACGTCGCGCGCTTGATTCGCGTGCTGCATCGTCTCGCGGATGGCGGGCATAGCGTAGTGGTGATCGAGCACGATCTCGACGTGATCGCCGAAGCCGACTGGATCATCGATCTCGGTCCCGAGGGCGGCGTGGGCGGCGGTACGATCGTCGGCGCGGCGGACCCCGAAGGGCTCGTCAAGGTGGCCGCGAGCCACACGGGCGCGGCCCTCAAACCGGTGCTCGCGCGCACGCCATCCGACGAACCGCAAATCGATGCGCCGGCGGCCGAGGCTGCGGACAAACCAGAGGGCGCCAGACGGCGCGCGACAGCGTCCCAGGGGTAACCCCGTCCGACGCTTCACAAGGACGCCTGCAACGGCTGTAAATGGCCCGCGCAGGCGTCAAATCGCTTGATCTGGGCAGCGGCGGCAAGGTATGATGGGCTCCGCTTGCAGCAAATAGCCGCGCACCTTTGCGGCACATTCTGGCGAGCGGAGCAGCGGACCTCAGATCCCCTCCGAACCGGCCACGGATTCCACCTCCTGGTCACCTCATCAGTGCAGAAAAGCTTCGCGCAAACTGGCGAAGCCTTTGTCTTTTCAGGGCAGACGATTCGATATCGATCGGCACACGGCCCTTGGCGATGCGAGAGGAATTAACCGATGTTCGACCTCGACAGTGAGGCGCGCGAACGGCTCATCGTGTGGATTAAACGCCGCATGGACGAGTACGGCATTACGCTCGAAGTTCTTGAATCATCAATTGCAGAAAGCGAACGGCTTCCGAAGTACCGTGACGCATATGGCAACTCCTGGAATGGAGAAGGCGATATGCCGAGCTGGCTGTTGCGTTATAAGCATGCGGGTCAGGATATCGAGCATTTTCGCTGCTAGTAGTCCGATCGCCGAACGCCCGTTTGGCTGATTTTGACTTCTCCGATATTTTTCAGTGTCGCTTTAAAATACCTTTCAGCCATTCAACGAATATTGCCCATTTAATCAATGGCGCTTCGCACCGTCACGTCCTTTTGTTCTGAAGCGCAATAAAGCGGCTCAGGCATCAGGCTCAAGCCCGCTTTGCGCGATAAGCGCCATAATCGTGCTCGCTGCGGCCTGGCGGCTGCAAGGAGGCGGATATGGCGTTACTGGTCGTCGGGCTCGTGCTGTTTATCGGCGTGCATTCGATTCGCGTCGTGGCCGCGCCGTGGCGCGCCGCACAGATCGAGCGTTTTGGCATACGCGCGTGGCGCGGGTTTTTTGCGCTCGTTTCGATACTCGGCATCGTGCTGACCGTCATGGGCTATGGGCTCGCGCGTCGCTATCCGGTGCCTGTCTGGCTGCCGCCATTCGGTATGGCGCACCTTACCGGCCTGCTGACCGCCATCGCCTTCGTGATGATGACGGCCGCCTACGTGCCGGGCAATCGCATCAAGCGCGCGCTGGGCCAGCCCTTTGTGAGCGGCGTGGCGCTATGGGCGTTCGCGCATCTGCTCGCCAACGGCACGCTGCACGCGATGCTGCTTTTCTTCGTGTTTCTCGTCTGGTCGCTGATCGAAGTGCGCGCGGGGCGCAGGCGCGACCGTGAAGCCGGTGTCGTCTACGCGCCGGGTTCCGTCGCGCGCGATGGGGTCACTGTTGTGATCGGCCTCGTAGCGTGGGCCATTTTTGCGTTCTGGTTGCATGGCCTGCTGATCGGCGTGCGACCGTTCGGCTGATCGGGCGACACCACAAAACACAAAAGCGGCGACACAAAAAAGAAGCCTGCTCAATGGCAGGCCTCATCAAAGGTACAGCTCGGAGTTCCGCGATCAGATCGCAGTGATTGCGATCTTAGGGCCGGTTCATGAAAGCCGCGTGAAAGTCCACGCGAAAATCACGAAATAGCCGCTCGGGCGGGCTCGCATTACAGATCGAAGAACACCGTTTCGCCTTCGCCCTGCATGCGGATATCGAAGTGGTAAACGATATTGCCGGCCTGTTCGCTGCGACGCGCGATCAGCGTATTGCGACGCGCTTCGGGCACCGAAGCGAGCACCGGATCGGCTGCATTCGCGGCGACTTCGTCATCGAAATAAATGCGCGTGAACGTGTGCGTGAGCATGCCGCGCATCAGGACGATCACATTGATATGCGGTGCTTCACCGGCGTTTTCGCTGGCCGGCTTTACCGTGCGCACGATATAGCGCTGCTCGGGGTCCGTGCCGGTGCCGACGCGGGCGAAGCCGCGAAAGCCGGTTTCGGCCACCTGTGCGCGCGATTCGGGGTAGTGGCCTTGCGAGTCGACCTGCGAGAACTCCAGCATCGCGTCGAACACGGGCTTGCCGTCGCCGTCGATTACATGGCCCATCAGCGTGATGTGCTCGCCGGGCGTTTGCGAACCGGCGATCTCGTGCGTAAACAGGCTCTTGTAGTCGAAGTTGTATTGCTGCGGGCAGAGGCCGTAAGCGAAGTACGGGCCGACGGTCTGCGAGGGCGTTTCCTTGAGTGCCATGATCAACGCTCCGTGGGGGTCTGGTTCGGGCCGCGCAGCACGATGTCGAATTCGTAGCCGAGTGCGTAGCTGTCTTCGGTGGTGTCGAGCGAGAAGCGCGAAATCATGCGCTCGCGCGCTTGCTCAGGCGTGCCCTGATAGATTGGGTCGAACGCGAGCAGCGGGTCGCCGGGGAAATACATCTGCGTCACGAGACGCGAGCCGAAGTAATCGCCGAACAGCGAGAAGTGAATATGCTGCGGACGCCACGCGTTGGGGTGATTGCCCCAGGGATATGCCCCCGGCTTGATCGTCAGGAAGCGGTAACGGCCTTCGTTATCCGTCACGCAGCGACCTGCGCCGAGGAAGTTCGGATCGAGCGGCGCATCGTGCTGATCCTGCTTGTGAACGTAGCGTCCTGCTGCGTTGGCCTGCCAGATTTCCACCAGCGTGTTGCGCACCGGCTTGCCGCCGTCGTCGAGCACGCGGCCGGTCACGATGATGCGCTCGCCCAGCGGCTCGCCGTTGCGGACGGCATTGCGCGTGAGGTCGTGATCGAGCGCGCCGAGATCTTCTGCGCCATAAACCGGCGCGTGCAGATTGCGCAGCTTTTCCTTGAGCGGAATCATCGGCTGCGTCGGGCCGCGTTTGACGGAGGAGCGATACGGGGGATAGACAAACGCCGGATGCGAATCGAAGTCGCGCGGCGACAGGATGGACTCGTCCATGGTGGGGGTGTCTCCTGGCAGGATTTGTGGGATGAAGTTTATTGCAGCGTGACGGGCAGTCGCATCACGCGCATGCAGTCACTTTATCCAATGCGAAAAGTTATGCAAAATGACGTTTTATCGTGTCTCGTATAACCAATCGTTATGCAAAACCGGCTTGCAGATTCGCGCGTCAAATTCCGCCATCTCCAGTGCTTTCTTGCCGTTGCGCAGTTCGGCAGCGTGCAGCAGGCGGCGGAGAGCCTGTCGATCACCCAACCCGCTGTGTCCAAAACGATCGCCGAGCTTGAAGCCGCGCTGGGCGTGAAGCTTTTCGAGCGCGGCCGCCACGGCGCGGTGCCCACGCGCGAGGGGCAGCTTTTCATGCCGCACGCGAGCGCTTGCGTGAGCGCGCTACGACAGGGCGTGGCGCTGCTCGCGCGCGAGGAAGGGGCGGTGGCGGCCACGCTCGATATCGGCGTGCTGCCGACGGTGGCGACGGCGCTGCTGCCCGCCGCGTTGTGCGGCTTTACCGTTGACTGGCCGCGCGTGAGCGTGCGTTTGGTGACGGGGGCTAACGCAGAATTGCTCGAACTGTTGAAGGCGGGCGCGATCAGTTTTGCGGTCGGGCGGCTCGCGGACCCCGAACGCATGGTGGGGCTGAGTTTCGAGCAGCTCTACAACGAACCGCTCGCAGTAGTCGTGCGCAAGGGGCATCCGCTCGTCGCTGAAACCGGCGAAGCGCAACCGCTAGCGCCGTTTCCAACGGCATTCCAGCTGGTGCTGCCGCCCTTCGGCACCTTGATCCGCCAGGCGGCGGACAGTCTGCTGGCGGCGTGGGGCGCGCCGCCGCTGACCTCGTTCGTCGAGCTGTTATCCGTTTCGGTCGGGCGCGCGCTTGCGCTGGAGAATGACGCGGTCTGGTTCGTGCCTTCCGGCGCGGTCGAATACGACCTGCGAGAGGGCACGCTAGTGCGCTTGCCGCTGCCCACCGCTGGCGGCGAAGAGCCTGTGGGCCTGATTCAGCGCACCGATACGCAGCCAACAGCGGCGGGGCGCGGCTTGATGGATGCGGTGAGGCAATCGGCGCGCGAACGCGTTGGTTCGCAAACTATTGTTGCGGCGAAGAAGGGGCGTTCGCGCGGCAAGAGCAAGGCGTGATGGGCGCGCGGGGCCTCACGCTGCTGGAAGTTTCCTTTTGGAACGTGGCGATTTGGCGGTCGCAACGGGCGCGGCGGTGACGACTTCGGCAGCCTCAGGCGCGCCCGGCACCGTCTCGCCGGTGGACATCCAGAGCACTACCGCGTCCTCCTTGCTCGTGGACACGGCGTAGTGGCCGGTGCGGCTGTCGAAGTACAGGCTGTCGCCCGCTTCCAGATGCGTGGGCGTATACAGCTCAGTGTGCAAGCAGACGCTGCCGCTGATTACGTAGATGAATTCCTCGCCTTCGTGGCGTCCCCAGTCGTCGAACGCGTCAACCGAATGCGCGGTGATACGCACCAGAAAAGGCAGCATGGCCTTATGCGCAAGTTCGGTGGCAAGCAGTTCCATCGAGTAGCCGCGATACGCGTGCGGCTTGCCTGCGCCGCGCCGCGTGAGCGCGCGACGGCCACCGGAATCGAGCTTCGGCGTCGAGCCAAACAGTTCGCCCAGATCGATCTTCAAACCCGCGACGATTTTTTGCAGCACATCGAACGTGGGCGACATCAACCCGTTTTCAATCTTCGATAGTGTGGAACGCGATACGCCGCACACGCGGCTGGCGTGCTCGATCGTCAGATCCTGGGCGAGGCGCGCGGTGCGGACCCGGCGTCCCAGATCCGTGGTCGATGAAGCTGCCGATTGCGTGTGCGTAGTGTCCATGAGGGAAAAGGGCGTGTGGGTATGTTCTGGCACGTTTCCGATCATAGCAAAGCGTCGCCTTTAGGAAACATCGGCCAAATGGCTAACGTTTGCAATCGATGCGTTGTTTTAACGCGCTTTGGTGGCACTTTTTGTCGCACTTCGGGCGTTCATGGGCGTGAATTGACAATGTTTGAAGATCGGCGCGGATCTTTATCGCTGTCAGAACTGTCTTTCAATATAGTAAGGATGTGAGTGGAGCCTCGTCGAGGCGTCCCGTTGCACTATGCGGTGATCCTTACTATTGATTTGAATGCTGAAGATCAAGCAAGGAGAAGGAAATGCGCGACGAACGTCTCGAATTACTGTTGGCCATCTCACGAGAAACGCTGGGTGTCGAGCGCTTCGAACTGACGGGCAAGCAAACCGCCGACTACCACCTGGTGAGTTCGGACGACGTTGGCCGCGCGCTCGAATCCGCTTATGACGCAGGCTTGATCGTCGGACATCGCATCGGCCGCGCCGAATGCGTGGAAGAGTCTTAGTCGAAACCTGCTGTCCTTCGATGCCGGAGTTTGACGCTCCGGCGTTCCCCTGAATACATTCCCTCTAAAGACATAAAGGCCGCCCATCGTGTTGGGTGGCCTTTGTCGTTATACGCAGCCACGCGGGTTGCGTGGTGCTCTTCATTTCCTATCGGAAACCCGTATCTTTGCAGTCTGTTTCCTAAAGGAAACTTCAGCCCGTGGCTAGGTTTTCTAATCAAAATGCCTGCAGTACAAAGCGGAATGGCTGCTTGTTAGTCGATATTACGTCTGTCATACACGCTCAATGCCGTCTTGATGCCCTTTCGACGCCCGTGTATAGTCGCCTCACCAGAGTTTTGTTTCTTATCGGAAATAAAGGATCGGTCATGGACGCAACACGCATTCTTGCTGACCTCGGCATTTCAGAAGAGGCCAGGTCGGGTGACATCGAGGTGAAATCGCCGATATCCGGCGAGGTGATCGGGCGGGTGGCAAGCCAGTCGGCGGCAGATGTCGACGCAGCGCTGGCTCGCGCGCATCAGGCGTTTCTGCAGTGGCGAAACGTACCGGCGCCGCGACGCGGAGAACTCGTGCGGCTGCTGGGCGAGCGCCTGCGCGAGCGCAAGGAAGCGCTAGGCAGTCTGGTCTCGCTGGAGGCGGGCAAGATCCTTCAGGAAGGGCTAGGCGAAGTCCAGGAGATGATCGACATCTGCGACTTCGCGGTGGGCCTCTCGCGGCAACTCTATGGCCTGACGATCGCGTCGGAGCGGCCGGGCCATCGCATGGCCGAAAGCTGGCATCCGATGGGCGTGTGCGCCGTGATCTCGGCATTCAATTTTCCAGTTGCGGTGTGGTCCTGGAACGCGGCGCTCGCGCTGGTCTGCGGGAATCCGGTGATCTGGAAGCCCTCGGAAAAAACGCCGCTTACCGCGCTGGCCGTCCAGAAGATCATGGACGATGCGTTGCGCGCATTTGGCGATGCGCCTGCGGGCCTCGCATCGCTCATCGTCGGCGGACGCGACGTTGGCGCGAAGCTCGTGGCCGACCCGCGCGCGGCGATCGTGAGCGCAACCGGCAGCACGGAAATGGGCCGCGCGGTTGGCGTCGCGGTGGCGCAGCGCTTTGGCCGTTCCATCCTGGAACTCGGCGGCAACAACGCGGGCATCGTGACGCCCAGCGCCGATCGCGAACTCGTGTTGCGCGGGATTCTCTTTTCGGCAGTCGGCACGGCGGGGCAACGTTGCACCTCACTGCGCCGTCTATTCGTGCACGAGAGCGTGTACGAAGCGACTGTCGAGCGCCTGAAGCAGCTTTACGCCAAGGTGCCGATCGGAAACCCGTTGCAGGCCGGCACGCTGATGGGGCCGCTGATCGATTCGCATGCATTCGAAGGCATGCAGTCGGCGTTGCAGCAGGCGCGTGAGGAGGGCGGCACGGTGACGGGCGGCGAGCGGGTTCAGGTTGCGGGTCTGGCCAATGGCTATTACGTGCGTCCCGCGCTGGTGGAAATGCCGACGCAAAGCGCGATTGTCCTGAAGGAAACGTTCGCGCCGATTCTCTACGTCATGAAGTATCGCGACTTCGACGATGCCGTCGCGGCGAACAACGCCTCAGCGCATGGTTTGTCGTCGTGCGTGTTCACGACTGACCTGCGCGAGGCGGAGCGTTTCCTTTCGGCATCGGGCAGCGATTGCGGCATCGCGAACGTGAATATCGGGCCGAGTGGCGCGGAAATCGGCGGCGCGTTCGGCGGCGAAAAGGAAACCGGCGGCGGTCGTGAGTCCGGCTCGGATGCGTGGAAGGGCTATATGCGACGCGCGACCAACACGGTCAATTATTCGTCGGCGTTGCCGCTTGCGCAGGGCATCGACTTCTCGCTCGATTGATCGTTAGAAAAGCAAAAGGCGGGGCGATGCAGCAATGCGTCGCCCCGTCTTCGTTTTCGTGCGTTTATTTTGGATTGCGAATCAAGAAGCCAGGCGGCGCAGCGGCTCGAACGACCAGCTGTGCGGCACGCCGTGCACGGCGAAGAACCACGCGGCCACCCATGATGCCGCGATCACGATCAGATCACAGCGGCCGCTGCGCCAGAGATTCAAAGAATGTCGCCGCGCGATCCACGGCACGCCAAGCGGATTTGGCCAGTCGGCGAACAGATGAATCACGCCGCCGCACGCGAAGCCAAATGCGGGCGCGGCAATCAGCCAGTGCCCCAGTTCGCGATACGAGCCTAGCAGCAACGCTATCCAGCCAAGACCCCAATGTGTGAGCGTGCGATGCGTGATCCACAGCTTGCGCTTCTTGCGCCACCACGCGACTTCCAGCCAGTCGGGTGCAGTGCCGCCGAATACGCCTGCAACGAAGGCCAACGCCGCAGCGAGATGCCAGGGGGTGTCCGCTCCCGCGTGCGTGACGATAGCTGCGGCGATGACGCCGGCGGCCCAGCCGGTGGCGTGATGTGCGGACCCAGAAGCCATGAAGCGATGTCGTGCAAAATCTTAAGAGGGCGCAATCTTCGCAGATGTGACGACATCATGACAGAGGCTTTGTGCGAGTTTTTCGCTCGCACAGCGTCGTTAGTTGCAACGAAAGAAAATAAGTTGAAATCAGGTCGTGCAACGCGCGACATCGAAGCGCATTTCGGCTTCAGGCGGATCATCCGAACTCGACGCGCCATGCGTCACACGGATCACCGAACCATAGCCATTCGGTGTGAGCGAGACGAAGTACGACGCATCCGAACGCGAACCAATTGCGAGTTCCATCGCATTGCCGTTGCGCGATTCATGCACGCTCGGCAAGCGGTCTTCAAGGCAACTCGCGATCGACGAAGGCGAGCGTGCCGATGACGCGTAGATCATCGTTTCGCCGTTCGAGGCGGTGCTGGATGGCGACGATCCGCAGGCTGCGATCAGTGCGAGCGGAAGGGCGGCGATGAGGCGTTGCGTGAGGGTGTTCATAAGCGGTGTGACCCATGCTGAGCAGGACGCAACGCGAGATGCGCTGCGAGTACGTGCTTAGGAGTATACGCACGCGTTCGCCGACGCAGTCTGATCGAGAAGTAAAAAGATGCAACTGCGCGAGCGCTAGCGCTCATTGCTTCGCGAGGCCTGCGCGACAAAAGTTGCCGATACGAAACTGAAAGAATGCGCTGAAAACACACGCGACGCGCAAGCGAAATCATCGAATGAAAAAACGCACATGCGCTCGTGCCGCCTGTGCGTTTTGCTGGAGCCAGGCAAGACAGCGGATTGCGCCGCTTGCCCGATGATTCCCGTGTGCTTTAGAAGCGGTGACGCAGACCGATGGTTGCAGCGATCTGGTTGTTGGTCGACGAAGGCGACAGCGTGTTGATTGCCGCGACGTTCGCCACAGCCTGGCCCGAGGCATTCACACCCATCGAACCCGAAGCATGCTGGTACACACCGGCGACGTACACGTCGGTACGCTTGCTCAGCGAGTAGTCGCTGCCGATCATGACCGTATGCCACTTCGGGCTCTGGTCGCCGTTGCCCGTGCCGGTCACGGTGCCGTCGGTGAACGTGTACGAACCCACGAGGGCGAGCGCCGGCGTCAGGTGGTACGCGCCGTTGAGTTCGAAGTTGTCCATGTGCAGGTTCAGGCCGCTCACGCCAGCCAGCGTCGCGCCGCCGCTCGACAGGCTCTGCAGTCCGTCGATCTGCGAATGCGACCACACGAAGCCGACTTGCGCCGGGCCGTAGGTGTAGTTCGCGCCCGCGCCGAAGGTGCGTTGCTGGCGTGCCGAAATGTTCTGGTCAGCCGAAGCCGCACCGCTCGTGTTGCCGCCCACGGTGCCGGAGTTGTTCAGTTGCAGGTAGCCAGCCGCCACGTTCAGCGGTCCATTGCTGTACGACGCGCCCGCGCTCCATGCGCGGCTGTTCGCGAAGCCGTCGGCCTGGTTCGAGAAGCCATACAGGCCGCCGAACTGCAGACCCGAGTAGTTCGCGCTCGAGTACTTGACCGCGTTCTTGATCGAGAACGACTGGGCGAAATTGTCGTTATCGAACGGGTGGCCCGCGAGGTTGTTGCCGAAGCCCGCGCCGGCTTCCGAGAGCGGGGCGAGGTACTGGTTCATCGAGTCATACTGGCGGCCGAGCGTGACGGTGCCGTACTGGTCGCTTTGCAGGCCGACGAACGCCTGGCGGTTGAAGCCCGAGTCGCCGTTCTTGTAGCCGCCGTTATTGAGGTTGAAGCCGCTTTCCAACGTGAAGATCGCCTTCAGGCCGCCGCCGAGATCTTCAGCGCCTTTCAGGCCGAAGTAGTTGTTCGACATTGCACCGCTGCCTTGCGCCCACATGCTGTGGCCGCCCGCGTTGTTGGCATACACGATGCCTGCGTCGAGCGAGCCATACAGGGTCACGCTGCTTTGCGCGTGAGCGCTCATTGCGAATGCACCGAGAACGCCAGCGAGGATAAGGGTTTTTTTCATGCTTTTTAACTCCGGACAGTACTTGGGAATCTCACGGAATGCGATTGCCTGGCAATGCGATCCGTGGTCTGACGATTCGAGGGCAAGTGTATTCCGGTGATTTCGCCGATTGGTTTTATTGGGCGCAACAATACTTTCTGAAATTTGTAATAGCCGAATTAATGCGCGTAAGTAATTGCGTATAAAGGTATTTTTCTTAATCGTGAGAGATGCGACAAAATGTGACAAGCCCGATTTTGTTGCGCTGGTACTACGGCTTTATTGTGCTTGTGTGGCGGCGGATTGGCGGGATCGGGGGATTTTTACGCGATATTTCTGCCGTTTTCTGAAAGGTACTGTTCCAGATTATGCGTTCTATAGGCATCGGTCGCGGCGGTACAATTCGTTCGCCCCTTGACCAAGGGTGGTCTTTTTTCATCTGTTTTACGCGGCTCTCGGGCCGCGTTTTTTTTGCGTTGATATAAATCATTGATGGTTCAATCGACGCGCGAAAGATAGTGTTGCGTAAAACGAAATAAGGTCTGACGCTTGAAGATTGCGTTCATTACCGCATCGGGTATCGGCGATTGAGTGTTATTTGATGGGTATTCGAATGCCGGTCATTATTGAAACGTCAGTTTTCTGATTGCGCGGATTATCGGTTGACAGGCGTTCTGCGCAAGCGGGCCGCTGATCGCAAGCAAGCGACGGGCGGGGAGTGCGACCGCCGTTGCGGCGCTTGCGGGTAAAATCCTGCCCCTGCCCGCTGAAATCGGGCAGGCCCGCAGAACCCGATGGAACCCGCCATGACCGATGCTTCGCCCGCCGCTTTCCCCGACGACGCCCATGAAACGCCCGCCGACGACGATGTGATCCAGGATCCGCGCCTGTGGCGCAAGGACGGCTGGACGGCGCGTGTCATCAAGAACGAGGACGACGACGGTTGGGCTGTCGCGATGATCAAGGACGGCGAGCCGGAGCCCGCGCTGGTCGGCCCGTGGACGATGGGCCGCGACAAGAAGAATCCGAAGCCGCTCGATACCTCGGCATTCAATACGCTCGTGAAGACGGCGTCGGAAGTCCTGCGCCGGCACGAACAGCAGTTGCATGCGCTGTTGCACAAGCGCGTTGGCCTGCAAACCAATGATGGCGACATCGATGTCACGCTCGACATCGTGCCCGACGAGTACGAACCCTACGCCGTGCTCACGGCGCTCGACGCCTTTGGCGAACAGCTCGCGCAGGTGCGCGTGGCGCCCAGCTTCAAGCTGACCAAGGCACGCGCCGAATCGTGGGCCGAGGGCGGATTCGGGCGCATCGAGTAAGACACTCGCGCGCCGGGGCGCTCAATCCTGCTGGCAGAAAATGGCGGTCAGCAGCGGCCCGGCGTGATGGACGATAGCCGTATTGCCGACCGCATCGAGGGCGGCCTGCACCTTGCCCTGCGTGCCCACCACCACCGCGCCATAGGCCGAACGGGCGATCGGCTTGCCGTCGCCGGTCTTGAACAGCGGATCGTCCTGCTGGAAACCCACAATCGCAAACACGCTGAAGCCGTAGGCGGTCAGATGCTGGCCGTGCGCGGGCCAAAACGCGTTAATCGAATTTTTCTCCACGCGCATGGGCTTTTCGTCGATCAGTTTCTGGTCGAGCAAGCCGGAAACGAAGTCGTGCGCCGACTCCTTGCAGGTGAGGGCGTCGTCGAGGGCGGCGGCGTGGCCGGCGAGCGGTGCGAAAGAGAGCGCCGCGAGCAGCAGGGCAGCGAGGGAATGACGTTTCATCGAAATTCTGGGCGATCTGGGTGCGTCGGCGCCGCACGTAGGCGCGAAGCCGGGGCCGATGCGAAGGGATGCACTGTACGCGGGTTTGCCGGAGCGTGCTCGCGGGGCCGCATCGGGCGTGTCCAGATCCTGTCCGATCTGATCGAGGCAAACGTTCGCCCACTCAAGGGCGGACATTCTTTTCTCCCGTTCGTCAGGAACCATGCGCGCTCTGTAGGGTGGCGGTAAAATTGATGCATTCTGAATGAATTATCGCCTTGGTGCGGTAAAAAGTGCCGGTATGGCGGGGAATCATACCAGGGCGCACAGATGCTCAAGAAAATCGCCCGGACGCGCCCATCGCAGGCGTCGAAGTCCGAATAAAACCAGAACGTGCAATATGAAAAACACCGCGCTCGCCGCGTCGGCCTTCCTGGCAGTCGACGTCTTACTCGTCGTCTACATCGCCATGCTCGCCTACGGCTTCAGCATTACCTCGGGGGCGTGCAAGGCGCTTCAGGCCGACTCCGGCGCCATCACGGAACTCGCCGACCTCAAGACCGTTTGCCAGCAGCAAACCGATCCCGTGAGCTGGCTGACGCTGGCATCGGGCAGGCTGTTTCGCGGCTAGGACGTTGGCGCGGCGCGTCAGCGCAAACCAGGCCCGGCTATCTCAAGAAAACGACACACTTCCGGATCGATGAGTTACACGTAAGTGTGCTAGGCCCGAGAGCATATCGAGACGGCTTACACTATACTTCCCGGTTATGACTGGAAAAGACCAACCTGCGGAAACGCTACCGCGATCGGTGCCGCTTCCGCGCACGTGGGATGCGCGCGCGGCGCGCTGGCTCGTCACGCCTCTCGTGCCGACCCGCGTGACTCCGAATCACCTGACGACCCTGCGCCTTTTGATCGGGCTCGCTGGCGCCTTCTATCTGGCGCGCGGCGATTTCCTGCACGTCAATATTGGCGCATTTCTGATCGTTTTGTCGAATTTCGTTGATCACACCGACGGCGAACTCGCGCGAATCAGCGGAAAAACCAGCCGTATCGGGCATTTCTACGATCTCGCTGCGGACGCCGCCACCACCATCCTGCTGTTCTTTGGCATGGGCTATGGCCTGGGCGTCGCCGCCGCCTCCGGCGCGACTGCGGCCGAATGGCGCGTGCCGCCGGCCGTGCTCGGCGGTATCGCCGGGGTGGCCGTCGCGGTAATCTTCTTCCTGCGCATGCGTATCGAGGAAATGGCGGGCAAAGCCGGCACGCAGCAGGCTTTTGTCGGCGGTTTCGAAACGGAAGACGTGCTGTATCTCCTGCCGCTCGTCACCCTTACCGGTATCGCATCGCCGTTCGTCGTGGCCGCGTCCATTGGCGCGCCGCTGTTTGCGGCTTACGTGGTGTTCGACTATTGGCGCGTGACGCGTCGCGCGGTCGGCAAGGAAACCAGTCAGGTTTGGATCAGCAGATGAGTGTGCAAGCAGAAGAAGAACAGGCAGTAATGGGCAACGCGCGTGGCGACGCCACAGCGGCGGCCGGCGTGCCCGATGCCTCGATTGGCCGCGCCCTGGGCGGTCTGGATTCGGCGCGTCTGCGCGACGAATACGTCAATCAGGGTTCGTTTCTGTATCTCTCCGAATTCCTGCCTGCGGACGCCACGCAGCGGCTGATCGACGCCGCTAATGCGCTGATGCCCGAGGTCAACCGCAATTTCATTCCCGGCCACAAGGCGGGCGGCAGCGTCAGCCGCCATACGATCGACCGCCTTCAGCCTTACATCGCCGAGCTATACCGCTCGCCGAAGCTGATCGCCTGGCTCGAAAAGATCACCGGCGACAAGCTCCAGCTTTCGCCCGAGGACGATCCGCACGCCTATGCGCTGTATTACTACACGCGCGCGGGCGATCACATCGGCTGGCACTATGACACGTCGTATTACGACGGCCGCCGCTACACGGTGCTGCTGGGCGTGATCGACGACTCGTCGTGCATTCTCGATTACGAACTGCACACCCGCGACCAGAACAAGGCCGATGAACCCGGCGCGGTGCAATATCCGCCGGGCGCGCTCGTGCTGTTCGACGGCGACAAGCTGCGCCACCGCGTCACGGCCAGCCGCGAAGGCGAGGTGCGCGTTTCGCTCACGTTCGAATACGTGACCAACCCGAATATGCGTCCGTGGCGGCGTTTCATCTCGAACATGAAAGACGCGATTGCGTACTTCGGCTTCCGCCAGGTGTTCCGCAAGGCGCTGCAATCCGCCACTGGCGGCGCGCGCAAGACCGGAGAGCGGGTGTGAGTCGTGTTGCCATCCTGCTGCTGTCGATCGGCACGGCACTCTTTATCGCGCTGCTGGCCTGGCAGGGCCTGGGCTCGATAACGAGCACGCTGGCGGCTGCTGGCTGGGGACTCGCGCTCGTCGCGGCGTTCCACGTCGTGCCGCTCGCGCTGGATGCGGGCGCGATCGCGGTGATGTTCAGGAAGGGCGAGCGCGTCGATCAACGCGACGCGCTGCTTGCGCGCTGGACCGGCGAATCCGTCAATAGCCTGCTGCCGGCTGGCCAGATCGGCGGCCCGGTGGCAATGGTGCGTCAGCTGGCGCAGCGCGGCATGGCCATGCGCGACGCAGCGGCAGCAATTACGGTCAGCACGACGCTGCAGGCGGTCGCGCAGATCGTCTTCGCGGTGTTCGGCATCGCGCTCTTTTCCGCTTATGCCGCCAATGGCGCGCCGCGCGATCTCGGCGTCGCCGCCATGATCGCCACGGTCGTGCTCGGCGGCATGATCGCGCTGTTTTACGTGGCGCAGCGCCGCGGCCTGTTTGGCCGTTTGCTGCGTCTCGCGGCGAAGGTGTTCGGCAAGCGCGACTGGTCGTCGCTCGCCACGCGCGCCGACGCCATCGACGCCGCCGTCAAGGATCTCTACGCCGAACGCGGCCGCGCCGCGGCCAGCTTCGCGCTGAGTCTGGCGGGCTGGCTCGTGGGCACCGCGGAAGTGTGGCTCGCGCTGCATTTCCTCGGCCATCCGGTTGGCTGGATCGACGCGCTGCTGCTGGAAAGCATCGGCCAGGCGATCCGCGGCGCGGCTTTTGCCATTCCCGGCTCGCTTGGCGTGCAGGAGGGTGGTTATCTGCTGCTCGCGCCGCTCGTCGGCCTGCCGCCCGAGGCGGCGCTCGCGCTCTCGCTCACCAAGCGCGCGCGCGAAATCGTGCTCGGCCTGCCGGGCCTGCTGTATCTGCATCTGAGCGAACGTAGCTGGCAACGCCGGCGCGCCCCGCGCGTGCCCGCTGTCGAAATCGCCGATTGACCTTTTTCTCCCAAGGAACGTTGCGCATGCGCGCCATCATTCTCGCGGCAGGCCTCGGCCTGCGCCTTCAGCAACGCGCTGGAGAACAGTTTCCGAAATGCCTGCTGCAATTCGAGGGCGTGTCGCTGCTCGAACGCCATCTGCAGATGCTCGAATCGGCGGGCGTCACTGAAGTTGTGCTCGCGCTCGGCTTCCAGCCCGAGCTGGTCGAAGCCGAACTCAAGCGCATCGGCTGGCCGCACAAGGTCGAAGTGGTGCTGAACCCGCGCTTCGATCTGGGCAGCGTGCTGACGGTGCATCGCACCGCCGAAGCGATGACGCGCGGCGGCGACGTGCTGCTGATGGACGCGGACGTGCTCTACGACGAGCGCGTGTTCGCGCCGCTGGTGGCCGGCGAGGCGCCGGCCAACCGTCTGCTGATCGACCGCGACTTCGAAGCCGGCGACGAGCCCGTGAAGCTGTGCCTGCGCGACGGCGTGCCGGTCGAGCTGCGCAAGCAACTGGCCGTGGGCCTGCAGTACGACACCATCGGCGAATCGGTGGGCTTCTTCCGCCTGAACGAAGCCACGGCGAAGCGCTTCGCGCAGATCGTCGAAGGTTATGTCGATACGGGCCGCGCGAACCTGCCGCACGAAGAAGCGCTGCGCGATCTGCTGCTCGAACGCGGCGCGGAATTCGAAACGGCCGACGTCACCGGCGCGCCGTGGATCGAGATCGACTTCCCGAACGACGTGACGCGCGCCGCCGAACAGGTGCTGCCGCAACTCACGCCGGTTGCGAGCCGCGTCAAGCAGGTTGCTGAATAAGCGCTGCATGATCGCGTCGCTCTGATGCGCAGACAGGCCACCGTCACAGGTGGCCTGTTTGTTTTCGCGCACCGCTTCATCTGTTGCCGTCTGCCCGTTTTCCGCAACACAGTGCCATAATGGCAGCTTTACGCCATCAGCCGCGCTGATTGTCGTTCCTGCCCATGCCACTAGCCCTCGGCGCTTTCATCGTTCCGCTTATCGTTGCGTGCTCGATGTTCATGGAGAACGTGGACGCGACCGTCATCGTCACTTCGCTGCCCGCGCTGGCCCGCGATCTTGGCCAGGATCCCATTACCCTCAAGCTAGCCGTCACGAGTTATGTGATCGGCCTCGGCGTATTCATCCCGATCTGCGGATGGGTGGCCGACCGCTTCGGTTCCCGCAATGTATTTCGCACGGCCATCGGCATTTTCATGACGGGCTCGCTGCTGTGCGCGGCCTCGCGCTCGCTCGAAATGTTCGTGGCCGCGCGCTTCGTGCAAGGCATCGGCGGGGCGATGATGGTGCCGGTCGGCCGCATCATTATTTTCCGTTCGCTGCCGAAATCGGACTTCATTCGCGCCGTCAACTATCTGACCGTGCCCGCGCTGCTCGGTCCCGTCGTCGGGCCGCCGCTGGGCGGTTTCATCACCACGTATCTGCACTGGCGGCTGATTTTCTTCGTCAATATTCCGATCGGCGTGCTGGGCATCTGGCTCGCGAACCGGCATATCGCCAACATGCATGAAGAGCATCCCGGGCCGCTCGACTGGACTGGCTTCTTTCTTTCGGCGGGCGGCGCTTCGCTCTTCATGCTGGGGCTTTCGCTGGTGGGCGGCGAGCTGGTTTCCAATACGAAAGCCGTGACGATGTGCGTGGTCGGCGCGCTTTTGCTAGCGGTCTACTGGTTTTACGCGCAGCGCGCCGAGCGCCCCGTTCTCGATCTGAAATTTTTGCGTATTCCCAGTTTCAACGCGAGTGTGGCGGGCGGCTCGCTGTTTCGTATCGGACTCGGTGCGGTGCCGTTTTTGTTGCCGCTCGCGCTGCAGGAAGGGCTGGGCATGACGGCGTTCGCTTCGGGCGCGATCACCTGTGCATCGGCGTTCGGATCGATCTTTATGAAGGCGATCGTTTCCGGCGTGCTGGGGCGCTTCGGCTTTCGGCGCACGCTGATCGTCAACGCGGCGATTGCCGGTGCGGCCATTGCGATCTACGGTGCATTTTCGCCGGGCACGCCAGTGTGGCTGATCTGGCTTGTCGTGCTGGTGGGCGGCATTTTTCCCTCGCTGCAGTTTTCCGGCCTCAATTCGCTCGCCTATGCGGATATTCCCAGCAAGGACATTGGCCGTGCGACGAGCGTCGCGAGCGTGATCCAGCAGGTCTCGCTTGGCCTTGGCGTGACGATCGCGGGGATCGTGCTGCAGGTTTCGCATCGGATACAAGGGCATCCGACCATCGTGTGGTCCGACTTCTGGCCGGCGTTTCTGGTGGTGGGCCTGTTTTCGGTTGCGTCGATTCCCGTCACCTTGCGCCTGCCTGCCCATGCAGGCGACGAGATCGCACGCGGGCGGCGCGGACAGGCCTGAGCGCAGGGTTGATCGCAGGCATTGGAGCCTGGCGGCTATCGGCGGATGGCCGGATCGCAATCGTTTTCTGTGCGTGCTATAAGCGTTGAGACCGGGTCACAAGCCAGGTGTTAGCTGGGCAAGAACGCGTTATACGATGAACCGAATCATGGAGGTCACTCAATGAAGCTGGTCGATAGAACGAAAATATCCGCTGCCGCTCTCGCACTCGTTTCACTTTCCGCCTTATCCGCGGGCTTTCTCGAAGCCACGCCGGCCTTTGCCAAAGACACGCAACAACATCCCGCGGTATTGAATGCTTCGGCGGTGGCTGTCGCCGACAAATTCGCCGCCGATGCCGCCGAACAGATCTTCAAGGAAGGCGGCAATGCCGTGGATGCGGCGGTTGCCATCGCCTTCTCGCTCGCCGTGACGTATCCCGAAGCCGGTAATATCGGCGGCGGCGGTTTCATGACGCTCTATGTGAACGGCAAGCCTTATTTCCTCGACTATCGCGAGCGTGCGCCGCTGGCCGCCACGCGCACGATGTATCAGGACGAGCAGGGCAACGTGATCCCGGGCAAGAGCCTCTATGGCTATGACGCCGTGGGTGTGCCGGGCACGGTCGAGGGCATGTGGGAAGCGCAGAAGCGCTTCGGCAAGCTGTCGTGGAAGCAGGTGCTGCAGCCCGCGATCAAATACGCACGCGACGGCTTCGTCGTCGACGAACTGCTGGCGAAGCGCCGCGAGGAAGCGTCCAAAGAGTTCGACGGCAAGACCAACTTCGATCAGTACTTCGGCAACATGAAGGTGGGCGAGACCTTCAAGCAGCCCGATCTCGCCAATGTGCTCACGCGCATCGCCAATCAAGGTGCGAAGGACTTCTATGACGGCAGGACCGCCGACCTGATCGCGGCTTCGATGAAGGGCCACGGCCTCATCACGAAGCGCGATCTGCAGGAATACAAGGCTGTCTGGCGTCAACCGGTGGAGGCCAGCTGGAACGGCTACGAAGTCATCACCGCGCCGCCTCCCAGCTCGGGCGGCGTGGGTCTCGTGCAACTGCTCAAGATGAAGGCTGATCTTGCGCCGCAATTCAAGGATGTGCCGCTCAATTCGCCGCAATACATCCATCTGATCGCGGAAATCGAAAAGCGCGTGTTCGCGGATCGTGCGCAATATCTTGGCGATCCTGACTTTTACAAAGTGCCGGTCGCGCAACTGACCGACGACGCCTATATCGCGAAGCGCGCCGCCGAAGTCGATCCCGACAAGCCGTCGGACACTAAGAGCGTGCAGGCGGGACTCGGCACCTCGATGCCGGAAAAGGCCGAGACCACGCACTTCTCGGTGGTCGACAAATGGGGCAACGCCGTGTCGAACACCTACACGATCAACGGCTACTTCGGCTCGGGCGTGGTGGTGCCGGGCGCGGGCATCGTGCTCAACGACGAGATGGACGACTTCTCGGCCAAGCCGGGCGTGCCGAATATGTTCGGCGTGGTCGGCAGCGATGCGAACGCGATTGCGCCGAAGAAGCGCCCGCTGTCCTCGATGTCGCCGACGATCCTCACGAAGGACGGCAAGGTGTCGCTGGTGATCGGTACGCCGGGCGGCTCGCGCATCTTCACGTCGATCTTCCAGGTCATCAACAACATCTACGACTTCAATATGCCGTTGAAGGATGCGGTGGGCGCGATGCGCTTCCATCATCAATTGCTGCCGCCCAACACGATCTTCTGGGAGCCGTACGAGCCGATCAACGGCGATCTGGCGAAGCAGGTCGAAGCCAAAGGCTATGTGCTGAAGGGGCAAGACTTCAACGGCGATATCCAGGCGATCCGCATCGACGGCGATACGCCTGAAGCGGCTGCCGATCCGCGCGGACGCGGTGTGACGCGTATCGTCCAGTAACGCGCCTGGACACTGCCGGTCATTGCTACCGGTTGCGCGTGCATCGTGTTGCCGATAGGCAATTTTTGCTGCGCAAGTTTTCCTGAAATTCGATCGGCATAGCGATGCACGGGAGTCGGATAAAAACTCGCATGCGATGCACGTTTGTTCGCGGGATATCCTCTTTAATGAGGATTTCAGCGCGAGGTGCATCGCGTAGGATGCAAGCTCCGGCGACGTGAACACCCAGCCGGCGTGTGTTTGACTGGGCAGCTTCGGCTGCCCATTTTCTTTTTCTCTCCTGATTTTCCCTCGGTGTTGCGTGCCTGCACGGCGGCTTGAACTCGCCAAAACCGCTATTTAAGCTATAGCGTTTGCGGCGGCCAACGAGGACGCGTGCAGACCGTCATTGGCCCCAGGATTCCACTATTTGGGCTGGTACGTCACCGTCAATCGGAACATCCACGCAGAGCACTTGCGCCCGCATGTATCTGACAAGCCGCGAACTGGCGTTGCTCGCCGACGTCTTCAAGCTGCTGGCCGACCGCACCGTGCCGGAGGCGGTCTTACGGCTCGAAGTGGGGCGGCGCATGCTCGATTTGCTGCGTGCGGATTTCCTCGGTTCCTATGTGTGGGACGACGCGCAGGGCCTCTTCACGAACCGCGTCGCCATCAATATGTCCGCCGACAATCTCGGCGATTACGAGCGCTACTTCCAGTACCGCGATCCGCTCACGCCGCGTCTGCAGCCGCATCGCGTGGCGGTGCGCGTGACCGATGTACTCGCGCACGAAGAACTCGCGAAAACCGAGCTATTCAACGATTTCCTGCGCCGCGACGGGCTGCACTGGGGCATGAATCTGTTCGCCTGGGATGGCGAAACCAACATCGGCGATCTGCGCATCTGGCGTGCCGCGCATCGCGAGAATTTTTCCGATCACGAACTGGCGATGCTCGATCTGATCCGACCGGCGTTTACCGCTGCGCTGGCGCGCTCCCGTGGCGAGGCAGCCGAGGCGCAGAGGCTACCGGACGGAGCGTTCGCTCCGCCGGTTGACGGCGATCCCATCGCTCGCCTGACGCGGCGCGAGCGCGAGGTCGTGACGCTGGCCGCCGAAGGCCTGCTGGATAAGGAAATCGCGCAACGGCTCGGGATTTCCTATACGACCGTGCGTACGCATCTCGATCGCTCGTTTCAGAAACTTGGCGTCAGCAACCGGTCGCGTCTTGCGCGGCTGTTGCATCTGCCGCGGCGTTGACAGTGGCCGTTGGCGCGCTGGCTATGCGTGGGAGATACACGGACTATTGAGCCGCCTGCATATCCTCGCGTGCAGCGTCGATCAAGGCCAGTGCGGTCTGTGCGTTGCCGATACGCTCCACGGCAAGCAGCGCAAAGCGCGCGAGAAAAAGCGGCGCGCTGGCTTCGCCCAGATCGGTCATGGTCTTGCACAGCCGCGTGTAGACCGCGTCGAGTTCGCTGTCGGTCATGGTGTTCTCCTGTTTCGTATTGTCGATTTGCTCACGCGTACAGCGCATGTTGGAGCGCGTCGTGTGCACGCTGCGCGAGCGTTGTGCTGCTGCCTTGCCAATGGCCCAGTACGTGACCGTCGGGCCGCACGAGATAGAGCGTATTGGCATCCGCGCCGTACATCGGAAAGAGGCGGCCCGTGTGATCCCAGGCGCAGCGACGCGTGGCATCGACGGGCGCGCATCGAGCGAGCGGCACGAGCGTGAGCGACACCGTGCATGACGTTTCCAGCGCGGCCAACTCCGGCGGCACGTCGCCGCCATCGCTGAAATAAAACGCCGTGAACTGCGGGCCGATCAGATCGGTGATGTGGCCGACGCGCTCGCCATCGCCAACGACGCCTCCGACGATCGTGATGGGGCATTCGGGCAGCACGGCACCGGGCACGGGCCCGCTGGCGAGCGGATCGGAAACCGCGTTGAGCGGCGAATCCTTGTACGCGATCGCCGATGTCTGGCGCGGATTGATCAGCGAACGCACGCCCGGATGACGCGTGGCGAGGCTCAGTACCGCCGTGCGCATCAATTCGAAGGCGAACGAGGGCGGCGCCATGAATTCCGTGCTCTTCGTGCCGTAGCTGAGGTTTTCATGCGCGGCGAACACGCGCTCGTCGGAATAGCTGTCGAGCAGGCGTGCATCGGCGCGACCGTTGACGACCGAGGCGAGCTTCCAGGCGAGATTGTCCGCATCGTCGATGCCGGAGTTTGCGCCGCGCACGCCGAAGATCGGCACGAGATGCGCGGCGTCGCCAGCAAACAGCACGCGTCCGTGGCGATAGCGTTCGAGCGTGAGCGCGTTGGCCTTGTAAATCGTGATCCAGATGGGCGACCAGGCGGAAGTTTCGCCCATCATGTCGAGCAGGCTTTGCACGCGCGGCATCACATTTTCGGGCTTCACGGCGGCTTCGGCGTCCTCACCGTCGCGCAGCTGATAGTCGATGCGCCAGACGTTGTCGGGCTGCTTGTGCACGAGCACGGTCGAACCGGGATTCGAGGCCGGATCGAAATACGCAAGGCGCTCGGTCGGCCGCGCGCTGTCCAGCAGGATATCGACGATCACATAGCGGCCTTCGTAGCTCGTGCCCGTGAGCTTGAGGCCCAGCGCCTCGCGCACGGTGCTGCGTCCGCCGTCCGCCGCGACCAGCCAGTCGGTCTGCGTCTCGTAATCGCCCAGCGGTGTCGAGAGCGTGAGCGTCGCGCCATGCGCGTCGTGCTGCACCGAAGTCACTTTCGTGCGCCAGCGAATGTCGATGAGATCGGCGTGGCGTTCGGCGGCGTCGAGCAGGAATTGCTCGATGTGGTATTGCGCGAGATTGACCATCGGCGGCAGCTTCTGGTTCTCGTCCTGCGGCATGGTGAAGTGCAGGACTTCATTCTCGCGATAGAAGCTGCGCCCGCCGGTCCACGGCAGACCTTTGGCGAGAAAGCCGTCCAGCGCGCCAAGACGCTCGATGATCTCCAGGCTGCGGCGCGAAATGCAGATGGCGCGGCTGCCTTCGCATACCGACTCATCGGCTTCGATCAGCACCGAGCGCACGCCATGTTTTGCGAGGCCCAACGCAATGGCGAGTCCAACCGGACCGCCGCCGACGATCGTGGCGGCGTGACGCCGTGTTTCGCGGCCATCGACGAGTTCGGGCAGGCGGGCGTCGTACTGCTTCGCCACAAAGGGATAGGGCTTGAATTGCGCGTGCATCGAGTCGCTCATCGCACGTTGTCTCCGATAGGAAATTTTTGTTCGCGCGCGGCGCAAGGCGCGCCACGCGGCGCCGCGGGCTTCGTCAGCTCACGGCGATGCAGCGAGTATGGCGGGCGAGGGAGGCGGCGCTGTCCTCATTTTGGGTACAGCGCGCCGGACGACGCTCAGCGTGCGTCGTTGGCGAGGCAGAGTGCGAAAAGCTGGCGCTGGCTCGAAATGCCCAGGCGCTGATACGCGCGCTTCTGATACGTGACGACGCTGCTGGGTTTCACGCCCATGCTGTCGGCGATTTCAGCCGCGCTATGGCCTTCGAGCACGCCGCGCAGTGCATCCAGCTCCCGCTTCGAGAGTGCGGGACACAGGCTGCGCAGTCGCGCCAGCATCAGTTGCGGAATACCCAGCTGGCTCTGGCCGCGCAGCGCGTAATGATGTTTCGTGGCCTCGCCGATCAGAGGCGCGAGCGCTTCGACCAGTTCCACTTCGCCGGGCTGGAAATTGCCGGCGTCCCGTTCGCGATAGAGATTGACCGAGAGCCAGATATCGGCGGCAGGCTGCATGAGCAGGGAGAGCCGATCGGAAACATTCGGCGTGGCATAGCAGGTCTGGCGATAGCCGTCGTGGGCGATGTCGTCGCTCGATTGCCAGTGCAGTACCAGTGATGAAGGCGGGTCCGTGCGGTTGCCGTCTTCGCCGGTGACGATGCGCTGATTGCCGTCGAGCGCGTAGAACAGGCGCGCGTAGGTGTCGGCGACATCGCGCAGAAAACGGCCGCCGCGATGGTCGGCCACCGAAACCGTGCGCGGCCGGTTGCCGAATTCGTATGCGAACACCGTGCATTGCGATACCGACGTGGCCGGCCCGAGCAGGTTCAGCACTTCGGCAGCGAGCGCATTGGCGTTATCGCCGCCGATCGCGGCGACGAGGCCAGTGACGCGGGCCAGGTCGAATGAGCCGGATAAACCGGCCTGTCGGGTTCGGTCGAGACGCCAGTAACGCATGTTTCGTAAAAGAAAACGGTAGAACAGCGGCGGAAAAACAACAGGGCACGGCTTTCGAGCGTAGCACCGAACGAGCGCGCTGCGTGAGCCGGAACGCGCAGGGAAAGCACCGAGACGGCAGTAAGCCCGATGATCGATACCCGTTTCAACAGCGCGGACAACGGCGGGGCTGCAAGCAAGAATTCGCCCACTTGCGGTAATCTCCGTACTTGCGTCAAAAAGGCGCAAATGTTTCCTTTCTTCTCAGATCGCTTCAAGCCGGAAACCCCGCCATGTGGACTCTCCCCACCGCCATCCCGCCCGATTTTGGCACCGGGGCGGTATTTCTCAGCGTGCTCGTGACGCAACTGGGCGTGCCGGTTCCCGCCGCGCCCGTGCTGATACTGGCGGGCACGATGGCGGCGGGTGGGGAAGCTTCGTATGTGAATCTGCTGCTGGCGGCGGTGGTGGCGACGCTATTTGCCGATTCGCTCTGGTTCACGGCGGGCCGCCTGCGCGGTCGCCGTTTGCTCAACGGCCTCGTGCGTTTTTCGCTCTCGCTCGATACGACGATTCGCGTTGCGCGCAACGTGTTCGAACGCCACGGCGCACCGATTCTCGCGGTGGCGAAGTTCGTGCCGGGACTCGGTCTGATGTCTGCGCCGCTGCTCGGCACTACGTCGATGGACGTGCGGATTTTCCTGCTGTGGGACGCCATTGGCGCGACGCTGTGGGCCGGTACCTGGCTGATCGGCGGGGCAGCGCTGCATACGGAAATTGCGCGCTTCGCCATGTTCGTGCGCGCCAACGGCTGGACCATTTTCGATGTGCTCGCGGTCGCGGGCGTGGTGTTTCTTGCCTGGCGCTGGGTGCGCCGTCTGCAGTTGCGCCACTGGCTCGCCACGCATCGCATTTCGCCCGATCAGCTCGACGAGATGATGAAATCCGCCGCGCCGCCGATCGTTTTCGACGCGCGTCCGCAGACCGTGCGCGAGAAAGAGGCGTATCGCATTCCAGGTGCGCAGCCGCTCAATCTGGATTCGAGCGAGGCGCTGCCCGCCGAGCTGATCGCGCGCCCCATCGTGGTGTATTGCGTCTGCCCGAACGAGGTGACGGCCAAGCGGATCGTCAATCGTCTGCGCGACAAGCACATTTATCATGCGCATGCGCTGCGCGGCGGGCTGGATGCGTGGGAGCGGCGCGGTTATCCGGTCGAGCCGCTGTCGTCGGAATTCCATCGCGCGCATGGGCTGGCTGACGAGGATGTCGACGCCGGGTTCGAAGCGGAAGCCGGGCAGGAGTTCACGGTGCGCGCGAGCCTTTCCAAGTAAATCCGCTTCAATTCGCGCGATGCCGAAGCATCGCGCGATATCGACCTTTACCGCGCCGGAGCGGCGCTATTTACGTTTTATGCACGCTGACGGCGTGAACCACCGCCGACATTCTGGCCCGCATCGCGCGCCATCTGTGCATATCCCCACACCGACAGCAGCGTGAGCACGCCCGCGCCGAGAAACGCGAGGCGGAAGTCGTCCAGCGTGAAGACGTGGCCAGTCGTTTCGCCATGGAAACTCGCGGCGACGCGCAGCGCCAGCGCGCCAAAGGCGATTCCCAAACCATTGGTCATTTGCGCCGCCGCGCTCCAGAGCGTGCTGGCGGCGCTCATCTGCGGCTGCGCGACATCGGCATAGGCGAGCGTGGCGAGCGTCGAAAACTGCATCGAGCGCGTCACGCCATACACGAACACCACGACTAATACGATGGCGAGCGGCACCTCGGGCGTGAGCAGGCCGCAGGCGATCATCGACAGGCCGGCGATCGACACATCCACCACCGCCACGGCGCGAAAGCCCCAGCGTTCGAGAATCCGTGTCGTGAGCGCTTTCATGCCGAGGTTGCCGAGCGCGCTCGCGAGCAGCAATAGCCCCGATTTAAAGGCCGACAGACCAAAGCCGATCTGGAACAGCAGCGGCATCAGATACGGCGCCGCGCCAATGCCGATGCGCGTAATCGAGCCGGTGATGACCGTCACCGAAAGGGTCGGAATTTTCAGCGTCGAAACATCGACGAGCGGGGTGGGATGCCGCTTCGCATGCAGGAAAGCCAGTGCGCCCACCAGCACGCCCGCCGCCACCAGTGTCGCCGCGCGCCACGGATTTTCGCCGGGTTGGCTGGCGAGTTCCGCGCCATAGAGGATCGCTGTTAGCGCCGCGCCGCTCAGCACCAGACCCACGACATCGAGCGGGCGACGCTGTTCGCCGCGCAGGTTCGGAACGATGGTTGCGATCGCAACGAGGACGGCGAGCCCGAACGGCACGTTGAGCAGAAAGATCCAGCGCCACGACGCATACGTCGTAATGAAACCGCCCACCGGCGGCCCCACCACGGGCGCGGCGATCGCTGGCCAGGTGATGGTGGAAATGGCCTGCATCAGGCGGCTTTTGTCGGTGCTGCGCACGACGATCATGCGTCCGACCGGCACCATCATCGCGCCGCCCATGCCTTGCAGCACGCGAGCGGCAACGAATTCGCCGAGATTTTGTGAGACCCCGCAGAGTATCGAGGCGATCGTGAACGTCACCACCGCGCCGAAGAACACCGTGCGCGAGCCGCAGCGGTCGGCCACCCAGCCGCTCGCCGGAATGAAGATGGCGAGCGCCAGCATATAGGCCGTGACGCCCAGGCTCAGGCTGTTAGGCCCGACGCCGAACGAGTGCGCCATCTGCGGCAGCGCCGTGGCGATCACGGTGGTGTCGAGGTACTCCATGAAGAACGTCGCCGCGACGATGTAGGGCAGCCAGCCGATGGCGGCGGCGCGAGCGGAACCGGGTTGTGCGGTGTCGTTCATCGTGCCGCCTCGCGTGAGGCGGCCGGATCGTATTGGAAACCGCAAAGGAAACAATCGGGAAATGACATGGTGCATCGGTCAGGAAACAAACGAGGCAACAGTTTCCGATACGAACGCGCTTTATGTACAGCCTCCGGCGTGTGTCCAGGCGGCTGGAAGATCGCGGCGGGCACGGGGCAGCTCCATGCAGAGGCGCGTACACTCATCGGCGCTTCTTCAACGCACGATTTGTGGAGGATAGGAAATGGAACACCGTTTTCTGGGCGCATCGGGCTTCAAGGTGCCGGTGCTGAGCTTCGGCACGGGCACCTTCGGCGGCAAGGGCGAATTCTTCGAGGCGTGGGGCGCGACCGATGTGGCCGAAGCGAGCCGCCTGATCGACATCTGCCTCGATGCGGGCGTGACGATGTTCGACACTGCGGATATCTATTCGCGCGGCGTCTCGGAGTCGGTGCTCGGCGAGGCGCTCAAGGGGCGCCGCGACAAGGCGATCATCTCGACCAAGGCAACGTTTCGCTTCGACGATGACGACGCCAATAACGTCGGCTCGTCGCGTTTTCATCTGAAGCGCGCCGTCGATGCCGCGCTCAAGCGGCTGCAAACCGATTACATCGACCTGTTCCAGCTGCACGGCTTCGATGCGAAAACACCCGCCGAGGAAGTGCTCTCGACGCTCGACGAACTGGTGCGCGCGGGCAAGATTCTCTATACCGGCGTGTCGAATTTTTCGGGCTGGCACCTGATGAAGTCGCTGGGCGTGGCGGATCGCTATGGCTATCCGCGCTATGTCGCCAATCAGACCTATTACTCGCTGATCGGACGCGACTACGAATGGGAGCTCATGCCGCTCGGCATCGATCAGGGCGTGGGCGCGGTGGTGTGGAGCCCGCTCGGCTGGGGGCGTCTGACCGGCAAGATTCGCCGCGGCCAGCCGCTGCCGCAGACGAGCCGGCTGCATAAGACCGCCGAGCAGGGGCCGCCGGTGCCGAACGAATACCTGTATCGCGTGCTCGATGCCATCGACGAAGTGGCGCAGGAAACCGGCAAGACCGTGCCGCAGATCGCGCTGAACTGGCTGCTGCAGCGGCCGACGGTGGCGACCGTGCTGATCGGCGCGCGCGACGAAGCGCAGCTACGCCAGAATCTGGGCGCGGTGGGCTGGAACCTCACGGCGGAGCAGGTCGCGAAGCTCGATGCGGCGAGCGCCGTGCGGCCCGTGTATCCGTACTGGCATCAGGAAGGGTTCAGCGAGCGCAATCCGTCGCCGGTCTGAGGCTGTCCGCGCCGCACGCAACGCTGTAGCGATTTACTCGGACTCGGCGGAACGCAGGATTTCCGCTGCGCCGAGGTGGATCGCCAGCGCGTAGAAGTCGCGCTCGGCGAGATTGGCGGCCTTGGCGATCGCCATGGCGCGGTCGTGGTCGTGCGGATGCAGCAGCAGTTTGACTTCGATCTTGGCGGGCGGCTTGAGGGTGAACTCCATGGCACATCTCCATCGGTAATCGGGCGCATGGCCCGTGTCGGGTGCGAAGCCCATTACCGGCCGCCAGTGCGCGCGCAAGCGCGAGCCGTTCGCCGCGGCTGACGCTGCGGCGCTGAGAACGGCGATTGACGTGGAGTGGGCCTGAGATTCTGGCCGGTCGCACCACAACGGGCGCGACGGCGCGATGCGCGTGCCGGCGTTAGCGCGGCGCGGGCGATCGTCCTGCGACTGCAAAAGAAGCAAAAGGACTGCGGGTGAAGCGGGTATTCGATGACTTGTACGGCGGATACGGCAGGGAAGCACACTGCATGGGTAACCAACCTCCAGAATTATTTTTCTGCTGCGGTCGGGCACCGCATATGGTACGGACGAGAGTATAGCCAGATCCTCGCCTAGGGTAAACACCTAGATCGTTACCTGGCTGTCAAATCATTGTTGCAGGAGATGAGAAGATCGAGCGCCAATACCGGACGACGCCTGCGCGGCGCGGTCCGGAACGGGGTTAATAGCGGGGGAATGACGGGCGGCGAGGCCGCCCGGACAGACTTGTATCCGGAACCGGATCAGCCCGTGGTGTCCTTGCGCAGGCGCGCGCGCGCCTCGCCTAGCGATTCAAAGCGGCCGTGGGTGTCGTCGAAGATCGAAACCGTGCCCTGACCGATGTCGTACACCCAGCCCTGCAACTGAAGCTGGTTCTGCGCCACGCGGGCCGCGACGGCCGGGTGAGTGCGCAGGTGCGTGAGCTGCAGGCGGACGTTTTCTTCCACCAGCGCCTGCACGATCTGGTTTTCGTCCAGGCCGCGCGTCTGCACCACGCTGCGCGCCGCTTCGGCGTTGCGCAGCCAGGCGGTGACCGTCGGCATGCCGGCCGTAGCCGCGCCACCCGAGGCCAGGCCCTTCATCGCGCCGCAGTCGGTATGGCCGCACAGCACGATCTGCTTGACGTTCAGCGCCATCACGGCGAATTCCACCACCGCCGACACGCCGCCGAGCATCTCGCCGTAAGCCGGCACGATATTGCCGATGTTTCGGCAGACGAACAGCTCGCCGGGGCGCGCCTGGGTGATCATTTCCGGCGACACACGCGAGTCGGCGCAGGTAATGAACAGCGTATGCGGCGCCTGACTATGGGCGAGGCTGCGGAACAGGTCCTGGTTGCCCGGGAACACCTGATGAGTGAACTCGTCCACGCCGTCGAGGAGGTGCAGCAGATCGCAGCCGCACGATTCGGAGTGGTCGTCGTGCGAGTGGTTATGGTCTGGCATGGAAGTTTCTCTCTCTATCATCAATCGACACAATCGAATGGCACCGCGGAAGTTTACGCCGGGCCGCCGGGTTTCAGTTCGGAAACAAGCGGACGAGAACCGGACAAAAGCGGACGGACGTGCGTTTTTACCGTTTCCGATCTCGCTTCCAATCATCGCCTGAGCGCATGAACCGGACGCTATCTGAGCATTCGAATGCGTATTTTCTCACGCACCCTGCATACGCTGCATCACATCAAAAGCTATGTTTCGCATCGGCGTAGCGTGGTGCGTGGGCTTTTGTCATACGACCGGCCAGTCGGTTTTCAGCGCCTGCGCGCATGGCTCCGAGGCCGGCGGGGCAGCATTGTACGCGACGCGGCGATTTATGTGAGCGGGGGTTTCCAGAAGGAAACTTTGCCGCATGGACTCGCAGATGCACGCATTTCGCTCATTCAATCCCATTGATATGGATAGCGAAATAATTGCGGCAATAAGAACGCCCGCCGCGATGCTGCGCGGCAGGCGTCGTTCAGAAGGCGCGGCGGATCAGGATTCCATCGCGGGCTGCGTAGCGCCGGCGCGTCGGCCCGGCATGAAGTACCAAAGGCCCGCGACCGTTTGCAGCACGATCAGCGCGGTCCACACGGACTGATGCGCGACGACCGGATAGTGGCCGTCCACGGCGCTCCAGTGGCCGAGCGCCGCACCGATGGCGATCTGCGTGACGAAGATGCCGACGAAGATCACCAGCGTGAAGGTGGTGTTGACGCGGCCGATCATGCGCGCCGGGAAGTATTCGGCCAGCACCGCATAGGTGAGGATGCCGGTGCCGCCCAGCGCACCGTAAGCGGCCCACAGCAGTGGAGCGGGCAGCGGCACACGGGCAGCCAGCAGCGCCTGGACCACCACGAACAGCGCCATCGTCACGCCGGAAAAGCGCGCGACACTCACGCCGCGGCGCTCGAATGCGCGTGCGAGCGCTCCGAAGCCAATATTGCCGACGATAAACGCGCCGCCCAGCACGGAAACCAGCGAAGCCGCGCGTGAAGCCACGTCAACCGTGCCCGCGGGCGTCACGTCGCGCAGGAATGCGCCCACCCAGAGCGACTGCATCGCGTAGAACACGGTCTGCGTCAGAGCCGAAAACGTCGCCGTCTTCCAGAACGCGTGGCTGCGCAGGATATGCGCGGTGCCCTTGAATTGTTCGAGCACGCTTGCCTGATTGTGGGTGTCGCGCGTGCGCGGGCCGCCGATCCAGATAATCGCCGCGACGGCCGCCGTGAGGACCGCCAGACCCAGGCTCACCGATCGCCACGGCGCGATCGTCAGCAGCCAGGAGAGCGGTGCGCCGACAGCCACACCGCCCAGGCCGCCCACCGCCATCACCAGACCGTTGACGAGCGTGAGCTGGGCGACGGGAAAGTGCTGGGCGGTGGCCTTGAATGCGCCGCCCAGACACACGGAAACGCCCACGCCCACCAGCAGACGGCCGAACATCATCGCGCCCATGCTGTGCGAGAGCCCGAATACGAGCGCGCCGGCGGCGGCCACCAGCATGACGCAGGCGGTCACGCGGCGTGGGCCGAAGTGGTCGAGCAGCACGCCGCCCGGAATCTGCGCGCCCGCAAAGCCCAGGAAGTACAGGCTCGTGAGCGTGCCGAGATCGGTGGCGGTAAAGCCCATTTCGTGCGTCAAAAACGGCGCGAAGCCGAGGTTGACGCCCCGAAACAGATACGAAACGAAATAGCCGAGCGCGAACACGGCAAATACGCGCAGTCTGAGTGCGGTCATGATGCGGACGGTCGATGGGCGCGCGAGATGCCGTGCAACAGGGCAAAAACCGGCGGGGCCGCGCGCCTCGAAAGTGTTTTGAATGGCTGGGACACGATTATTGGCGAAAGCCAGGCCCGAGGCCAGCGAGAGATTTCAGCCGCGATTGTGAGTAGAATTTGACGTCATGTCCCGATCGCTCCCTCCCTTGCAGGCCCTGCGCGCGCTAGAAGCGGCGGCGCGGCGGCGTAGTTTCAGCCGCGCGGCAGAAGAATTGCATTTGACGCACAGCGCCGTGAGCCATCATCTGCGCGCGCTCGAAGCGGAACTCGGCGTCGAACTGTTCCGGCGCGCGGGCAGCCGCATGATTCCCACGGCGGCGGGCGCGCAACTCGCCGAACGGGTGCGGCGCAGCCTCGAAGACCTGCGCGAGGCGCTGGACGCCACGCGTCCCGGCGTGAGCGGCGTGACGCGGCTGGAACTGAGCGTGATGTCCGATTTTGCGTCGGTCTGGCTGATTCCGCGTCTGGGCGACTTCTACGACCGCCATCCGGATGTTGATCTTTCCGTGCGCATGCACGCCGACGTTACGCCGCCCGATCCTTATCCGTTCGATATCGGCATCTGGCATCGTCGCGTGGACGAACCCGGTTTCCAGATTCGCAAACTGCTCGACGATCAGGTGGTGGCGGTGTGCAGCCCCACGCTGCTGGCGCGCTATCCGGACTTTCGTATCGAGGATCTGGCCGCCATGCCTTTGCTGCGCTTTTCGCGCCGTTCGTGGCGCGACTTCTTCGAAGCAGCCGGAGTCGCCGGTGACGAACCCGAGCGCGGCCCGGTATTCGACGACGCCGGGTTGCTATTGCAGGCAACCGTCGCGGGCCAGGGCGCGGCAACAGCGCGTTTGCAACTCGCGCGCGATTTCATCGATCGCGGCGAACTGGTGCAACTCGGTCACGCCCGCATCCCGGCTTCGCTCGATTACTACTTCACCTGGCGCGAAGGGCATCCGCGCGAAGCGGCAATCCAGCAGTTCTATCGCTGGGTGAAGTCGCAACTCGCCACGTAATCGAACATGCGCGTCATGCTGTGTGGCGATACAACACGCGCTTTTTTCTTTCGTGAGTAAATGCGGGTAAAACCTGTGTTGGCGTTTGTCAACGCGGCGTGAATGGCGCGCGTTGCTGGTCGATAAGGGCGCTCAATTGTTTGTGAATGAATTACGCCATGTCGCGCTATTCACGCTGCATGCGCCGCTGTATGCACCTCATTGGCGCGCTCTTAAATGCTATTCAATAGCATTTGAATGAGGGGTTTCATCCTGGCATGCGGGATGTCGTGTAGGCGTGGCTTGGCCGGTTGCTTCAATTCCTCTGTGGAATCGAAGCATTTCACCCACACTCGAATAGTCATAGCGGCAGCTTTCGCATCAGACTCGAAATAAATAGAGTATCGTTAGTCCCCAATCGCGGTTTTCGGTAGTGAAGGGTGTGTAGTGCACGGGTCCATTACCAGTGGGCCATCAAAAAACTGTGACAACAGGAGAAACTGCATGAAGGCTATTCAGGCGTTCAAACTGGCAGCCGGCACGATGCTGGTCGCTGCTTCGCTTCACGTCTATGCGCAGGACGCTGCCAGCGCGCCCGCAGCCGCGCCGACCGACAGCGCCAAGGCCCAGGTCCAGCAGTCGAAACAGCAATACAAGTCGGCCAAGGCTGCCAACCGTGCGCTTTCGCGCAAGGTCCGCGCTGCACTCGCGAAGGATAAGGACATCAGCGTGGCCAACATCACCGTCCGCGCCAAGGACGGCGCCGTGATCCTGCAAGGCACCGTGCCGGAGCAAGGTCAGGTCGATCACGCCACGGACGTGGCGAAGGGCGTGGCTGGCGTGACGTCGGTGAAGAATGCGCTGACGATCCGTCCGGTCGGGACCTGATCGCAGGCGTATTACGCTGCACCAAAGCCGTACGCGCAATCCGCACCGCGGATTGTCCGTGCGGCTTTTTTATTTTATTGTCAGGGTTCGACGTAATGCATCGTGGGCGATTCGCCGAGCAGCAGTGCCTGATTCGCATCGGCGGCGGCGCGCAAATAATCCCATAACGACATAATGCGCCGCAGCTTGCGCAACTCCTCACGGCTGCACAGCCAGAAACGCCGCGTCACCATCACTTCGTCGGGCAGGATGCTAACCAGACGCGGATCGGGTTCCGCCATAAAACACGGCAGGATCGCGAGTGCGCTGCCCTGCAGTGCCGCATGATATTGCGCGATCACGCTGGTGCTGCACAGACTCGCCGTGACGTTGGGCGCGGTCCGTTCCAGATAAAGCAGTTCATGGCTAAAGGCCAGATCGGCGACATAGTTGATGAAAGCATGCTGACGCAGATCCGCGGCAGAGCGAATTGGACCATGACGTTGCAGATATTCAGGTGTCCCATACAGTCTGAGGCGGTAGTCGCATAACTTCGTATAGACATACTGGCCGCGTTCGGGGCGTTCGAGCATGATCGCCAGATCGGCTTCGCGCTTGGACAGGCTCACAAAATGCGGCACCGGCAGCAGATCGATCGACATATCCGGATGCTTGCCCGTAAAGCGCGCGAGTTGCGGCGCCAGAAAAAAGCAGCCGAAACCTTCAGTCGATCCCACCCGCACATGGCCCGAAAGCGACTGCGCGCCCAGCGCGAATTGCTCGCTGGCCGATTGCACCGTCGTTTCCACCGCATCCGCATAAGACAGCAGACGCTGGCCTTCCGCCGTCAGCACGAAGCCGCCCGAGCGCGACTTGTCGAACAACACTGTCCCTAATGCCGTTTCCAGTTCGCGCACGCGCCGCGCGACGGTAGTGTGATCCACGCCAAGCCGCTTGGCGGCGGCGCTCGCGCGCTGTGTGCGCGCCACTTCGAGGAAGTAGCGCAAATCGTCCCAGTTCACTGTCTCCACCTGTCCCGTTGTGTTTTTTTGCATATCGGATGGGCTTTTTCGTCTATATGCCGAGCATATTCGAATAACTATACTCGTTAGCAGACCGCTTCATAAAAGCTTCCAGCCGATACGGCAGACGGTCGCCTACTATAAAGATGGAGACAAACGATGCACATGCAGTCGACCCCCGACGGGGCGGCAGTGGCCGTTCCCGTTTCTGGACAAAAACGCCGCGCGCGCGATTACCTGATCGCCGGCTGGGCCAGCATGGCCGGCACGACGATCGAGTGGTATGACTTCTTCCTGTACGGCACCGCGGCCGCGCTCGTTTTCAACAAGGTTTTCTTCCCTACGCTCGATCCGATCCTCGGCACGCTGGCCGCGTTCGCGACTTATGGCGTGGGCTTTATAGGCCGTCCGATGGGCGGCATCGTGTTTGGCCACTTTGGCGACCGCATCGGACGTAAATCGATGCTGCTGGCCACGCTCCTGCTGATGGGCATTCCCAGCATGGTGATCGGTCTGATTCCCTCGTATGCGAGCATCGGCTACTGGGCCGCCGTGCTGCTGGTGGCGATGCGTTTTCTACAAGGCATGGCTGTGGGCGGCGAGTGGGGCGGTGCCGTGCTGATGGCGGTGGAACACGCACCGCCGGGCCGCAAGGGCTTCTTTGGGTCGCTGCCGCAAACCGGCGTGGGCTTCGGACTGATTCTTTCTTCGATTGCGATGGCGGCAGTCACCGCGTTGCCCGAAGCGGATCTGCTGTCCTGGGGCTGGCGTGTGCCGTTTCTCGCCAGCATCCTGCTGGTGCTGATCGGCTGGGTGATCCGCGTGCGGGTGCCTGAGTCGCCCGATTTCGAACGTGTGAAAAGCCAGGGCGAGCCGGTTAAGGCGCCCGTGCTGGAAGTATTCCGTCGCCAGCCGCGCGAACTGCTGACCATCATCGGCGCACGCACGGCGGAGAATACCTGGTTTTACCTGGTAGTGGCTTTCGCGCTGGCTTACGCCGCAAACCAGCTCAAGATTCCCAAAGTACAAATTCTGCACGCGATCACGGCGGGTGCGGTGCTGTCGCTCGTGACCATGCCGTTCTCCGGCTGGCTGAGCGATCGCATTGGCCAGAAGCGTCTGTTCCTCGCAGGCCTCGTGATCATGGCGCTGTTCGCCGCACCGTTCTTTACGATGCTCGAAACGCTGCACCCCGGCACGGTCTGGTGGGCGATGGTGCTGGGCGTGGGTGTTGTGTTCCCGATTCTCTATGCACCGGAATCACAGCTGTTTGCCGCGCAGTTTCCCGCTGAAATCCGTTATTCGGGCATCTCGGTGTCCGTGCAGGTGGCCGGTGTGCTGGGCGGCGGCGTCGCGCCGATGATCGCAACCGCGCTGCTCGCGTACGGCGGCGGCAAGCCGCATTACGTGGTGGCCTATATGGTTGTGCTGGCGGTGATCGCCTTCGTGTGCACGCTGCTGATGCGCTCACACCACGATTGAATAACATTAAGTCATCCTATGTAATGGAGCGAGGCACGGCCAAGGCCGCATCGTTCCAGTCTGTTCGAACCTTTGAGAGAGAGTTCAAGATGAACGCAGTCACCCAGGCATCCAATGCGCACGTTTCGACCGTCAAGCTGCTGATCGACGGCGAATTCGTCGAATCGAAGACGACGGAATGGCGCGACATCGTCAATCCCGCCACTCAGGAAGTGCTGGCGCGCGTGCCCTTCGCCACGGTCGCGGAAGTCGATCAGGCCGTGCAGAGCGCGCATGCCGCGTTCGCCACGTGGAAGAACACGCCGATCGGCACGCGTCTGCGCATCATGCTCAAGCTGCAGGCGCTGATTCGCGAAAACATGTCGCGCATCGCCCAGACGCTCACGGCCGAGCAAGGCAAGACGCTGCCGGACGCCGAAGGCGATATCTTCCGCGGCCTGGAAGTGGTGGAACATGCGTGCTCGATCGGCACGTTGCAGCAAGGCGGCTTCGCTGAAAACGTCGCGGGCGGTGTGGATACCTACACGCTGCAACAGCCGATTGGCGTGTGCGCCGGCATCACGCCGTTCAATTTCCCCGCGATGATTCCGCTCTGGATGTTCCCGATGGCGATCGTCTGCGGCAATACCTTCGTGCTGAAGCCTTCGGAGCAGGACCCGCTGTCGACCATGCAACTGGTTGAACTCGCGCTTGAAGCCGGTGTGCCGAAGGGCGTGCTCAACGTCGTGCACGGTGGCAAGGAAGTGGTCGACGCGATCTGCTCGCATCCGCTGATTAAAGCGATTTCGTTCGTCGGTTCGACGGCGGTGGGCACGCATGTGTATCGTCTCGGCAGCGAGCACGGCAAGCGCGTGCAGTCGATGATGGGCGCGAAGAATCACGCGGTCGTGCTGCCCGATGCGAACCGCGAACAGGCGATCAACGCGCTGGTTGGCGCGGCGTTTGGCGCGGCGGGACAGCGTTGCATGGCGACTTCGGTGGTGGTGCTGGTGGGCGCGGCGCAGCAATGGATTCCCGAACTGGTCGAGAAAGCCAAGACGCTCAAGGTCAACGCAGGCCACGAGCCGAAAACCGACGTTGGCCCGGTGGTGTCGCGCGCGGCAAAGCAGCGCATTCTGGGCCTGATCGAATCCGGCGTGAAGCAGGGCGCGACGCTCGCGCTCGATGGCCGCGACGTCAAGGTGCCGGGATACGAGAGCGGCAACTTCGTCGGCCCGACGGTCTTCACGGACGTGAAGACGGACATGGATATCTACACGAATGAGATTTTCGGGCCGGTGCTGGTGGTGCTTACCGCCAATACGCTCGATGAAGCCATTGCCATCGTCAATGCGAATCCGTTCGGCAACGGCGTGGGCCTCTTTACGCAAAGTGGCGCGGCAGCCCGCAAATTCCAGAGCGAAATCGATATCGGCCAGGTGGGCATCAATATTCCGATTCCGGTGCCGGTGCCGTATTTCAGCTTCACGGGTTCGCGCGGCTCGAAGCTGGGCGATCTCGGTCCCTACGGCAAACAGGTCGTGCAGTTCTATACGCAGACCAAGACCGTGACGGCGCGCTGGTTCGACGATGCGACCGTCAACGACGGCGTGAACACGACCATCAGCCTGCGTTAAACCCGACGCTTAAGCGAACCATCAAGGGAGAATCGCTCATGAAAATAGGTTTCGTCGGGCTGGGTCATATGGGTGCGCCGATGGCGCTCAATCTGCTCAAGGCGGGGCACACGCTGAGCGTGTTCGATCTGAGCGCCGAAGCGATGCAGACGCTGGCCGATGCGGGCGCAACGAAAGCTGCGTCGCCCAAAGCGGCGGCAAGCGGAGCCGAATGGGTCGTCACGATGCTGCCCGCCGCCGCGCACGTGCGCAGCGTCCTGACCTCGGAAGACGGCGTGCTGGCGGGCATCGCCAAAGGTCTGACGATCATCGATTCGAGCACCATCGATCCGGCCAGCGCGCGCGAGTTCGGCAAACTCGCCGCGGCGAACGGCAACAGCTTCGTGGATGCGCCGGTTTCGGGCGGTACGGGCGGCGCGGCGGCCGGCACGCTCACCTTCATGGTGGGCGGCAGCGCGGCGCTCTACGAGGGCGTGAAGCCGGTGCTGTCGGGCATGGGCAAGAATATTGTCCATTGCGGCGATACGGGCACGGGGCAGGTCGCGAAGATCTGCAACAACCTCGTGCTGGGCGTGACGATGGCAGGCGTGGCGGAGGCGATGGCGCTGGGCGAGGCGCTCGGCATCGACGCGAAAGTGCTGGGCGGCATCATGAATACGTCGACGGGCCGTTGCTGGAGTTCGGATACGTATAACCCGTTTCCCGGCGTGATCGAAACGGCGCCTTCGACGCGCGGCTATACGGGCGGCTTCGGCACCGATCTCATGCTCAAGGATCTGGGTCTTGCCACCGATGCAGCGAAAAGCGCGCATCAGCCCGCGTTTATGGGAGCGATCGCGCAGCAGCTCTATCAGGCGATGAGCAGCCAGGGCGACGGCAAGCTCGATTTTTCGGCGGTCATCAAGCTGTATCGCAAAGCGCAGGGCTAAGGAGCAGAAGCGCGTCAGCCAATGAAGCGGCGCGGGCGTCACACGCTCGCGCCGCTTTTTTCAGGCTTTCTCGATGGCGGCCATGCGCGCTTCGATGCGCGACAGCAGGCGCTTGAACCAGCCGTTGAGCAGCGTGTTGGACGCCGCCGCGAGCGTCGAGCACGCGAGGATGCGATAGACGTCGTTACGCGTGACCTTGGATGGCCGCGCGGGATCGAGCCAGTCTTCGTTGGCCACCAGCAGCTCCAGCGTTTCTAGGCCGATCAGGATCGGCCACAGGCACGCCAGACGCAGACGCACCGAAAGACGCGGTAGCGCGAACGTATAGTCGATGGCCGCGCGGAAGTGGTCGAGCGCGATGCGCACGAGGCTGAACATCAGCGGACGCGCGCGCGGCGAAGTGCCCGGCTGCAGCAGATCTTCGGGCGTGAGCGCGGCTTGCGCGAGCATCGTCGTGGGCAGATAGCAGCGTCCGATGCGCAGATCCTTGCCGCAGTCGCGCAGCACATTCACCAGTTGCAGCGCCTTGCCAAAGCGTATGCCGCGCTGATACATGGTCTCGCGCAGTTCTGGCGCGAGCGTGCCCGGCAGGTGCATATAGGTCATCTTCGTCCAGAACTCGCCCACGCAGCCCGCCACCAGATACGTATAGCGGTCGAGCGCGTCCCAGGTGCCAAGCGCGGCCACCTGCCCCGAGCGTTCGTCCGGGAAGGTGTTCAGATCGAATTCCATGCCCTCGGTGAGCGTCGTGACGATCTCACGCACGGCCACGCGGTCGGCTTCGTCGAGTTGCGCGAGCACGTCCAGTGCGCCGCCCAGCGATTCGAGCAGCAGTTTTTCGTCCGATTGCATCTGCTGACCCGCCACTTCGCTGGCGATGTGGGCGAGGGCGTCGTCGTTCGCGGTTCCTGTACGCGCATGGGTGCCGTTGACGCGTTCGCGGAACGCCAGCAGCAGCGCGAGGCGCTGGGCGGGTGGGATCAGCGAGGTATCGGCAATGGTGTCGGCGGCGCGCGCGAGCAGATACGCCTCGCCCACGGGGTCGCGCATGCCGGCGGGCAGCACGCGCATCGTGAGGTAGAACGAGCGGGAAACGCCCTTGAGCAAGGGGCCGAGCAGGAAGGCCCGATTGGAATTCTGCATGTTGGTTGGACAGTGGAGCGGCAGCGGCATTGTAGCGTGGACGAGGGGTGGTCCCTGACATGACAGGCGATCGACATCCCGCTTTCGGCCCGATGCGACCCCTTGTGCGCGCATTCATCTGACTGTCTGCGCTCTGTCAGCGTTGGTAATCCATCTGATTACAGCGAATTTCGAATCTCGTTCGCTGATTGCGCCCGCAACGGGAAACTGAAAGGCGGCGCAGCCCCCTTGGGTCCGACGCTTCAGCATCTTTGACCATTCTCCGCGTGCGCTCCACGCAATATTGATGAAAGTAATCCAGGTAACGCGTGGGTAATTCCCCGCTGCGCCGCGCCCTCTAGACTCCGCCGATGCTTTTGTCACGGAGTGCCGTTCATGTCCACGTCCACGTCACTAGCCATCGATTCGTTGCGCGGTTTCGAGCTGACCGCGGACGGCCAGTATCTGATGGTCAACGGCAATCAGCCGGACAGCGTCGCGCTGCATTGCTCGGTCCTGCACGAGATGCTGGCTGCCTTGTCCAATGCCATCGGCCGCTCGGAGCGCATTCGCCACAAGACCGCGAGCGTGAAGTTCGCGATGCCTTGCGAAGCGTGGGAAGTGGGCCGCGAGAACGGCGCTGTGCAGCATCTCGTGGTCAGCTTCAGGCTGCCTGGCGGCGCGGAACTCTCGTTCAGGCTGCATCCGGCGCAAGCCGCGCATATGACCGAAGTGCTCTCGCTCGCAACCGGTCTTGCCAAGCCGCTGCGGCCCAGCGGGATGCGCATGCAATAGCCGCCGCCCTCTAGCCGCTGCACGCAGCCGGGTTGCGTGCGCCCAATTCGTCACGCGCTGGCGCGGTCCGCCGCGCCGCGTCCCTCGCGTCGCGCCGGTTTGCGCGGCGTATTCGTTTGTCTTCGCTGGCCTACTTCTCGACTTCCCGCATGACGGTTTCATCTTCTTCGCGCTACGCGCGCGCGCTGACCTTCGCCGGCTTCGGATTCGGCATCGCCGCCACCGCGCAAGCCACCGAGCCCTTCGTGGTCCAGGACATCCGCATCGACGGACTGGCGCGCATCGAACCGGGCACTGTGTTCGCCTATCTGCCCATCAAGCAGGGCGACACCTTCACCGACGACAAGGCCTCCGACGCCATCCGCGCGCTCTACGCCACCGGCTTTTTCAGCGACGTGCGCGTGTCCACCGAAGGCCGCACGGTGGTCGTGCAGGTGCAGGAACGCCCGGCCATCGGCACGATCGATTTCGCGGGTATCCACGAATTCGACAAGGACAATCTCACCAAGGCGCTGGGCGCCGTGGGCCTGTCGCCGGGCCGCAGCTTCGACAAGGCGCTTGTGGACCGTTCGGAACAGGAACTCAAGCGCCAGTACCTCACGCGCGGCTATTACGCCGCCGAAGTCACCACCACGGTTACGCCGATCGACCGCAATCGCGTGGCCCTGCTGTTTTCCGTGATCGAAGGACCGAGCGCGAAGATCCGCCAGGTCAACTTCATCGGCAACAAGGTATTCAGCGAGAGCACGCTGCGCGATGAAATGCAGCTGTCCACGCCGAACTGGTTCTCGTGGTACACGAAGAACGATCTGTACTCCAAAGAGAAGCTGACGGGCGACCTGGAGAACGTGCGCTCGTACTATCTCGATCGCGGCTACCTGGAATTCAACATCGATTCGACCCAGGTGTCGCTCTCGCCCGACAAGAAGGACATGTACCTGACGATTTCGGTGCATGAGGGCGAGCCTTACACGATTTCCAGCGTGAATCTGGCAGGCAATCTGCTCGATCGCGAGGCGGAATTGAAGAAGCTGGTCGCCGTGAAGCCGGGGCAGCGCTTTTCGGCCTCGAAGCTCAAGGACACCACCAAGGCGCTGGTCGATAAACTCGGTGAATACGGCTACGCGTTTGCGACCGTCAATGCCGAGCCGCAGATCGATCAGGTCCATCACACCGTCGCGCTGACGCTGCAGGTCGATCCGAGCCGCCGCGTGTATGTGCGCCGCGTGAATGTAGTGGGCAATACGCGTACGCGCGATGAAGTGGTGCGCCGCGAGATGCGCCAGCTCGAAAGCTCATGGTTCGATTCGAACCGCCTGGCGCTGTCGAAGGATCGTATCAACCGTCTTGGCTATTTCACCGATGTCGATGTCAGCACCGTGCCCGTGGAAGGCACCCAGGATGAAGTCGACGTGGACGTGAAGGTAACCGAGAAGCCCACTGGCACGCTGTCGCTGGGCGTGGGTTACGGCTCGGGCGAAGGGCCGATCATTTCGGCGGGGATTTCGCAGGACAACGTGTTTGGCACGGGCAAGAGTTTGTCGCTGAACGTGAATACGGCGTCCACGTATCGCACGCTGTCGGTCACGCAGGTCGATCCGTATTTCACGGTGGACGGCATCAAGCGCATCACCGATGTCTATTACCGCACCACCGAGCCGCTCTACTATTCGAGCACCAACGACACGAGTTTCCGCATCGTGTCGTATGGTGCGGACATGAAATTCGGCATCCCGTTCTCCGAAACCGACATGGTGTATTTCGGTCTGGGCATCGAGCAGGACCGCCTGGATATCGACTCGGAAACGCCGCAGACGTACAAGGATTACGTGGCCGAGTTCGGGCGCGTGTCGAACACGGTGCCGTTCACGGTGGGCTGGTCGCGCGATAATCGCGACAGCGCGCTGGTGCCAAGCCGCGGTTACTTCGCTCAGGCCAACGCCGAAGTCGGCACGCCGGCCGGGACTGAGTATTACAAAGCCGATGCGCAAATGCAGTACTACTACTCATTCGCGCGCGGCTTCGTGCTGGGTCTGAACTTCCAGGGCGGCTACGGCAACGGCCTGGGCGGCAAGCCGTATCCGATCTTCAAGAACTACTACGCGGGCGGTATCGGTTCCGTGCGCGGTTACGAGTCGGGCTCGCTGGGGCCGCGCGATACGACCACCAACGATCCGATCGGCGGTTCGAAGATGGTGGTCGGCAATATCGAGCTGACGTTCCCGCTTCCGGGCACAGGCTACGACCGCACGCTGCGTGTGTTCACCTTCGTCGACGGCGGCAACGTCTGGGGTACCGAAGGCAGCAGCACCGGCGCGAATGGTCTGCGTTACAGCTACGGCGCCGGTCTGGAGTGGATTTCGCCGATCGGCCCGCTCAAGCTCGACCTCGGTTTCCCGATCGTCAAGCACGCGGGCGACCAGTACCAGAAGTTCCAGTTCCAGATCGGCACGTCGTTCTAAACGGCTAAACCCGCTTAGAAGTCGATCGTCGACGACAGCTCGACCGTGCGGCCCAGGCCCACGGCGATCTGGTTCGAACCCGCCGCGCTCCAGTAGCGTTTGTTGGTGGCGTTCTCCAGATTGGCCTGCACGGAAACGCGCTTGCCATGCACGCGCGTTTCATAGCGCAGGCCCGCCGTGAAGATCGTATAGCCGCCGATCCACGCCTGATTCGCGCCGTTTACCGCACGCGGGCCGGTGTAGTAGAGCCCGCCGTTGACGGCCAGCCCGGTGAGCGCGGGCACGCGGTATTCGGCGAACAGGCTGGCCGTTACGTGCGGCGTGTTCTCGGGCACCTTGCCGAGCAGCGTGGGATCGCTCGATTCGGTGGTTTTCGCATCGAGATACATCGCCGATGCTGACACTGAAACATTGCGCACCGGCTCACCCTGCACGGAAAACTCCAGGCCGCGATAGCGCGCCATGCCGTCGAGCGTATAGACATTGCTGGTGTTGGTTTCCGCCGAAGGCTGGCGCAGGTTGAACAGCGCGACCGACACCAGCGTGTTGCCCGGCAGACGCGTGCGCACGCCCACTTCTTCCTGGCGGCTCACGGCCGCAGGCAGGATCTGATACGCGTTCGCGGCTGTCGCGGGCGCGCTGCCCGGCGATTCGAGCGCTTCCACATAGCTCGCGTAGACGCTGGTATTGGGCGTCAGGCGATACGTGATGCTGCCCGAAGGCGAGGTGCGGTTGATGTTCTGGCTCGGCGTGCCTGCCTGCGAACTCGTGTACTGCGAGTAGCGCACCGCGCCCATCACCTGGAGACGCGAAGTCAGATCGATCTGATCGAACAGATACAGACCGCTATTGCGCACATGCTGGGCGTAAAACGCCTTGCTGGTGGCGCTGCGCGTGAGCTTGGCGATGTCGATCGGATCGTAGAGATTCTGCGTAGCCGTGTAGGTGTAGGTCGTGAAATCCGGCTGGAACAGCCAGTTCTGCGTGCCGCCTACTGTCACGGTGTGCGTGAACGGACCGGTTTTGAAGTCGCCGTTCACTTCCAGACGCACGTTCTTGTTCTCGTACATCTGCCCATTCTGCTGGCTGCCTTGCAGCGTGCCTGTGCCGGTCGCCACGTTGTACTTCTGGAACACCCACGCCCAGCGGTCGCGTCGCGTGATCGACTGGCCGATCGAGAAGTTCGCGCTCCAGTGGTCGTTGAAGGTGTAATCGGCGCGCACGAGTTGCGAGGTGGCGCTCGCATACGTCGGGCGATTGTTGGGCACCAGCAGGCGGCTCGGGTCCGGCATCGCGGGCAGCGTGATGACGCCGTTGACGGCCGCGAGCGGCGCAATGCCCGCCTGCTCGACGATCTTCGTTTCGATGTGTTCGAGATCGTATTGCAGCTTGAGCTGACTGTTCACGCGCCAGTCGAACGCGGCGCTCACGAACTTGCGATAGCCGCGGTCCCCTTCGATGGGCGTTTCAACGTGCTCGTCCATCGCATTGACACGGAGTCCGAATTGATCGTCCGGGCCGAAACGGCGCGCGATATCCACGGCCGCGCCAATCGAGCCATTCGAATCGCCCAGCACGCTCAGGCTCGTGACCGGATCGCTGCCCGCGCGTTTCATCACCATGTTGACGATGCCGGCCGGCACCGTGAAGCCGTAGTAGAGCGCCGACGCACCCTTGAGCACTTCCACGCGCTCCTTGTCTTCCATCGGCATCCAGATGTTGTTGTCGATGGGCAGCAGGCCGTCGATATAGAAGCTCGAACGGTTGTCCAGCGCGATGCCGCGCACGGAGAGGTTGTCGTAGGCGAGGCCGTTGAGCTGCTGGCGCGAGACGCCCGCGACGTTGCGCACGGCGTCGAACAGGCCGGTCGCGCCCTGGGCGTCCAGCAGATCGCGCGTGACGACGTTTACGGTCGCGGCCACGTCGAGCGCGTCCTGGCCGCGATACTGGCCGGTTTCGACGCTCTTCGGCGCAAAGCCTTGCGTCTTGCCGCTGGTGATCTTGATCGGGGCGAGTTGTTGGCCGGGCTGGCCTGAATCCGCAGCAGGTTTTTCGCCCGAACTGGCGTTATCCGATTTCGCATTCGCATCGGCACGGGTGGCGCTGTCTGACGGCGCGTCGGCGGCCAGCGCGGGCAGGGCGGTCAGTCCGAGACTCCCAATCGCGCCGATCACACCGGCGGCCAGCAATGCGTTGATCAATCGGTGACGGCGGCCATGAAGGCCCTGTGCGGCATACGACATCGAACCCAACCCCTGTTTATTCTTGCGGACGCGCGCGGGCCGGCCGTTGCCGAAAAACGGCAAAGCGCCGAGGTTTATGCCTCGCGGGTCAAGCTGTTTGAAAGTCCGCAATAATAATGCGAATGATTCTTAATTGCGACTGTAATTTTTATGCAAGGGTCGGATGTGGGTTTCTGACAACAGCGTAAGAAATGGCGTCAGATGAGCAGTTCGAGCGAGTGATAGAGCCGCCGCCGCTCGGGGTCTTGCGAAGCCTCGCCCGCCCGGATCGCCTCCTTGAGGCAGTCGAGAAAGCATTCGGCGGCGGCGGAAAGCGGCACGCCGCGCCGCGCAACCACGCTCACCACCGTGCGGTCCACTTCTTCCTGAAGCGTGAGCGCCTGCAGATTCTCGCGCGCGAAGCGCGTCTCGACCAGCGGCCAGGGAAAGATGCTCACCATATCGGTGTTCATGATGAGCCCCATCGCCACGATGAACGAATGCGCCAGATGCACGTTGCGGGGCAGCGGCAGGCCGTGGCGGCGGAATACATCGTCGGTGACCATTTCCTTGCTGGCCGGATCCCAGTTGAGCAGCCATTCGCATTCCTGCAGATCGGCAAGCGAATGCGCGTGTTCGAGCGGATGGCCTTTGCGCACGACCACGGCGGATTCGGTCGCGAAGATCGGCGTCTGCGAAAACTCGGTGTGCAGGGACGCCAGCCCCGGTTTGCCGAGCGAAAAGTCGAGCGTGCCGTCGCGCAGGCGCGGCATCACGATATTCAGGAGTCCCTCGTAGAATTCCAGCTGCATGCCGGGCATGCGCTCGCGAAAACGCGTGACCGCATCGGGCAGGAACGAGAGCGCGAGCCACGGCGTCACGCCGATCGAGAGCTTGCCGCCGCCACTGCCGCGCCGGGCGTCAAGTTCGTCCTGGGCGCGCGAGAGCTGATGCACGATCGCGCGCGCATGGACGAGCAGCGCCTGGCCGGCTTCAGTGAACGCAATGCCGTTGGCGTTGCGCGACACTAGGGCAATTTGTTGCTCGGCTTCCAGCTCGCGCACCGCCTTGGTGGCGGCCGCCGGCGAAATGCCGAGCGCGCGCGCCGCCGCGCGGATGCTGCCGGTATCGGCCATGGCGACGAGCGCCCGGAACTGATGGAACTTCATGAGGGAAAACCCGGGTGAAAACCTGCGGTTGGCGGGCTAACCATTTTAGGGCTGTCGGCGAAAAATCGGCGTCATTATCCTGAGGCATCCAGCTATCACAGCGTTTCAGGAGACGACGGATGAACACGATGGCGATTCCGCCCGCAATCGCGGCGATCGAAGAAGAAATGATCGCGCTGCGCCACGCAATCCACGCCCATCCGGAGCTCGGCTTCGAAGAGTTCGTGACGAGCGATCTCGTCGCCGAAAAGCTCGCAGAATGGGGCTACCAGGTGCATCGCGGACTGGGCGGCACGGGCGTCATCGGTACGCTCAAGCTGGGCAGCGGCGCGCGCCGCCTCGGTCTGCGCGCCGACATGGACGCCTTGCCGATTCACGAAGCCACCGGCCTCGATTACGCGAGCCGCATTCCCGGCAAGATGCACGCCTGCGGCCACGACGGCCATACGGCGATGCTGCTGGCCGCCGCGAAGCACCTCGCGCAGTCGCGCGCATTCGACGGCACGCTTCATCTGATTTTTCAGCCCGCCGAGGAAGGCCTGGGCGGCGCCAAACGTATGCTCGACGAAGGTCTGTTCGAGCAGTTTCCCTGCGACGCTGTCTTCGCAATGCACAACATGCCGGGTTTCCCGACCGGCAAACTCGGCTTCCGTTCGGGGCCGTTCATGGCGTCGTCGGATACCGTCATCATCGATATCGACGGACGCGGCGGTCACGGCGCGGTGCCGCACAAGGCGATCGATCCCGTGGTGGTGGCGGCGAACATCGTGCTCGCGCTGCAAACCATCGTGTCGCGCAACGTTTCGCCGCTCGATATGGCGATCGTCACGGTGGGCGCGATTCGCGCGGGCGAAGCACCCAACGTGATTCCGCAGACCGCGCAGATGAAGCTTTCGGTGCGCGCGCTGCGCCCCGAAGTGCGCGATCTCCTGGAGGCGCGCATCACGGCGCTGGTGCACGCGCAGGCGAGCGCCTATGGCGCGACGGCGCGCATCGACTATCAGCGGCGCTATCCGGTGCTGGTGAACGACGCGGAAATGACGGCCTTTGCGCAGGACGTTGCGCGCGACTGGCTGGGCGAGGATGGGCTGATCGACAATCTCGATCCGCTCACGGGCAGCGAAGACTTTTCCTTCCTGCTCGAAAAGTGCGAGGGCAGCTATCTGATCATCGGCAATGGCGACGGCGAGGGCGGCTGCATGGTTCACAACCCCGGCTACGATTTCAACGACGACTGCCTCGCAACGGGCGCGGCGTACTGGGTGCAACTCGCCGAACGTTTCCTGCGCGCCTGACGCGCAGCGAGCCAGTGGTTGCACGAGGCATCAGGGCAGCGGGAAGCGGCGCATGAACGCCGACGCGGCCCAGGAGGAGACACACGATGAACGCCAGCACCTTGCACACCGAAGCGGACGCCGCCGCGCCCGCTTCGTCATTCGCTGCGCGCGTCTCGCGCGCCAAGGCCATCGCCGCGATCACACTCGGCAATGGTCTGGAGTTTTTCGACTTCACGGTCTATAGCTTCTTCGCGACGACCATCGGCACGCTGTTCTTTCCCGTGCATGGCGCGCTGAACCAGTTGTTGCTCGCCGTGGGCAGCTTCGGCGTGGGCTTTATCGTGCGGCCGATCGGCGGCGTGATGATCGGCGCGTTCGCCGACCGCGCGGGCCGCAAGGCCGCCATGACGCTGACGCTGTGGCTCATGGCGCTTGGCTCCGCGTTGATCGCCTTCGCGCCCACTTACGCGCAGATCGGCCTGGCCGCGCCCGCGCTGATCGTGTTCGCGCGGCTGGTGCAGGGTTTTGCGGTGGGCGGCGAAGTCGGGGCCTCGACCGCGATGTTGCTCGAATACGCCGACGACCGTTCGCGCGGTTTCTATGGCAGCTGGCAGTTCGTGAGTCAGGGCCTCAATACGGTGTGCGGCGCGTTGCTGGGCGTGGCGCTTTCGACCGCGCTGTCGCCTGCGGCGCTGCAAAGCTGGGGCTGGCGCGTGCCCTTCGTGATCGGCATGCTGGTGGTGCCGGTGGGCGTGTATATCCGCCGCCATCTCAATGAAACGCTGGAGCATGTCGAGCCAGTGGACGCCGATACGACGGTGGCCGTGGCGGCGCGCCCGGTGCGGGAGATTTTTGCGCGCCATCGCACGGCGCTCGTTGCGGGCGTGCTGACCACCATCGGCGGCACGGCGGCGAACTACATCGTGCTGTTCTACATGTCCACTTATGCGATCAAGATTCTCGGCTTGCCGATGTCGGTGGGCATGGGTGCGGCGCTGGTGGCCGCGCTCGTCACGGCGGTTTGCTCGCCGTTCGCGGGCATGCTGTCCGACCGGTTCGGACGCAAGCGTGTGCTCGGCTACTCGCGTGCGCTGTTGATCGCGGTGATCTATCCCGCCTTCATGCTGATTCATTCGGTGCCGACCGTGCCGGCGGTGTTGGGGGTTGTTGCGGTGCTCGGCGCGATTGTCGCTTTTACGGCAGTGCCGAATATCGTCATGCTCCCCGAACTTTTCCCGCAGTCGATGCGTGTAACCGGCATGTCGATGGTTTATTGCGTGGGCGTGTCGATCTTCGGCGGCTTTGCGCAGTTCTTCGCGACCTGGCTGATCCAGTTATTCGGCAATCCGCTTGCACCGGCGTGGTATCTGATCGGCTGCGGTGCGGTCTCGCTGATTGCATTGCCGTTGATCCGCGAACCGGCTGGACGTCCGCTCGACTGAAGCGGACGCATTTGTCCGACACGTCGGATAAATTCGATGGGGTTAAATGATGTGGCGCGCGCTATAAATTTTTGGCGCGCGCCACATGTTTCTTTACGCGGCATTTGCACGCCGCTTTCTAGAATCGAGCCATGTTCAACTACATGGCGCACCGGTTCTATCGGCAAGCGCCTCGCTCATATGGCATCGCTCCTGCCGCATCATCTTGCCTCGCCCGTCAGGGTTGCACAGCGCGCGACTCGCACGGCGCGCATACAACAGTCGAAACCCATTCGTCACGTCACGGTGCAGATGGCGGTGCGCGTCGCGACCTGTGATGCGCAACTGGCCCGCTGCCTGCTGCACGGACTGCTGGGCCAGGCGCTAGGTGTCCACACGATAGATATCGATCGCAGCCGCGACCTGGCCTGTCTGCATGTCGAACTGGAGCGCGCCCGCGTGCCCGATGCGATGGCGCTTCTGATTCGCACCTTGCCAGGCGCGGAGTTTGGCGCAATCCGACGCATGGATCGAAGCCGTTGATAAAGACTTTCGCTGCTTATCTTTATTTAGATTTCATCTCAAATGTTTGCAATCCAAATATTCAAATTCATTGCTTCCAATGCAACACATGATGTGATTGTTTCTTTGTCTGTATTGAACCTTGACTAACAATAAGGACGGCTTGCTTTTAATGGGCACTGTGATCGTGCACCCTGAAGAAACGCAGTAAGATTTGCTCCGAGCTTGAGGCGGCGCAGCACGTCCTGTCTTTCAGGATTCGCCTGGGGTTCGTCGGTCCAGCGTAGATCGTCGATAACGGAGAAAAGCATGACATGCGGATATCGGGTAGCACGTTTGTGCTTGTCTATGGGTTTGGTGATTGGCGCTGCTGCGTGCCACGACAAGACGCCGGTTGCGTCGGCTCCACCGCCCGCGAATGTAGATGTGATGGACGTCGCGCTGCGCGACGTGCCAGTTGTATTTGACTATGTCGGTCAGACAGAAAGTTCTCAGCAGGTCGAAATACGCGCGCGCGTAAGCGGTTTTCTCGAAAAGCGCGTCTATGAAGAAGGCTCGATGGTTCATCAAGGGGACGTCATGTTCCAGATGGATCGCAAGCCGTTTCAGGCCTCGCTCGACGCAGCGCGTGCTGAATTCGCGCAGCAGAAGGCGCGGCTCGATACTGCGCAGGCCAATCTCAATCGCGTCAAGCCGCTCGTGGCCAAAAACGCGTTGAGCCAGAAAGATCTCGACGATTCCGTCGGCCAGCAACAGGCCGCGGCGGCCGCACTCGAACAGGCGCGCGCCAATGTCACGAGCGCAGAACTCAATCTCGGCTATACCACCATCACCGCGCCGGTGACGGGGCTGTCCAGTTTCGCGAAGAAGCAGGACGGTTCCTATATCGATGCGACCAATAGTTTGCTGACCTACGTCGCGAAGCTCGATCCCATGTGGATCAACTTCTCGCTCTCGGAAAACGAGATGCTGAATCTGCGCTCGCAGACGGCGAATGGCACGCTCAAGCTGCCGCAGGTGGGCAAGCTGGAAGCGGATATCGTGCTCGCTGACGGCAGCACCTATCCGTATACCGGTCACATCGCCTTCGCCGATGCGTCGCTGAGCGATAAAACCGGCACCTATCTGATTCGCGCCGAAGTACCGAACCCGAAGGGCTCACTGCGGCCCGGCCAGTTCGTGCGGATCAAGCTGCGCGGCGCCGATCGCGCCAACGCCATCGCGGTGCCGCAGAACGCCGTGATTCAGGGACCGCGCGGCGCGTTCGTGTGGACCGTGGACAAGGACAACAAGGCACAGCAGCGCTCGATCGAAACCGGCGAGTGGAACGGCAACGACTGGGTGGTCAGCTCGGGTCTGCACGCGGGCGATCGCGTGGTGGTGGATAACACCCTGCGGCTCATGCCGGGCGCGTCGGTCAATCCGCACGCGGTGCAGGCGCCCGCGAAGGCGGCGGATGCGGGCGTTGGCGCGAGCGGCGCTGCGGCCGGGAGTGGCGGCAATGGCGGCAGTGGTGCCAACGGTGTCAACAGCGTTGCGAATGCCGGTCAGGCAGCGGCGTCGAACGGCGGGGCGAACGCCGCCACGTCGGGCGGCAAGATGGCAAGCAGTGCTTCAGGTTCCACCCAGCTTTACTTCAGGAGCGGCAGCGCGAGCCTCGATGCGCAATCGGCAACGGCGCTCGCAGCGGTAGCACAGCGTCTGGCGGCATCGCCCGATGCACATGTCGTGGTGTCCGGTTACACCGATTCGACCGGCTCCGCCGCGCAGAACGACCGGCTTGCTCATGCACGCGCCGACACCGTGCGCTCGGCGCTCATCGTCGCGGGCGTGCAGGACGCGCGCATCGACATGCGCAAACCCGCGCGCGTGGTGGCGACCGATCCCGCCGACAAGTCCCGACGCGTGGACGTGACCCTCTCGCCCGCAGCGGGAGGCTAAGCGATGAAGTTCTCCCACTTCTTCATTGACCGGCCGATCTTCGCGTCGGTGCTGTCGATCATCCTGGTGGTCGCGGGCTTCGTGTCCCTGCTCAATCTGCCGATCGCGCAGTTTCCCGACATCTCGCCGCCGCAGATCACGGTGAGCGCAACCTACCCGGGCGCGAGTGCGGATATCGTCGCGCAGAACGTGGCCGCGCCGATCGAGCAGCAGGTCAACGGCGCGGACAACATGATGTACATGAGCTCGTCGAGTTCGTCGACGGGCAACATGACCTTGACCGTGTATTTCAACATCGGCACAGACCCCGCGCTTGCGCAGGTGGATGTGCAGAACCGCGTGAACCTGGCGCTGCCCACGCTGCCCGACGCCGTCACGGCGCAGGGCGTGTCCGTGCAAAAGCGTTCGTCGGCGTTCATGATGGTGATCGCGATCTACTCGCCCGATAACGCCTACGACCAGTCGTACGTGGCGAACTACGCGAACGTCTACGTGCTCGACGCGCTCAAGCGCATTCCGGGTGCCAACCAGGCGACGATCTTCGGTTCCGCCGACTACGCGATGCGCGTCTGGCTCAAGCCCGATCGCATGGCAAAACTCGGCATCACGGTCGCCGACGTGCAGAACGCCATCAGTGCGCAGAACCAGCAGTTCTCGGCCGGGCGATTAGGGCAGTCTCCAACCGATACGCCTGTGCAGCAGACTTTCCCGGTGGCCACCAAAGGACGGCTCACGGAACCGTCGCAATTCGACGACATCATCCTGCGCGCGGCGTCGGGCGATGCGGCCATTGTGCGGATAAAGGACGTTGGCCATACGGAACTGGGCGCGAAGGATTATTCGCTGCGCGGTCGCTATAACGGCAAGACGGCCACCCTGATCGCCGTCTACCAGCAGCCGGGCGCCAACGCGCTGCAAGTGGCCAAGCAGGTGCATCAGACGCTCGAGGAACTGTCGAAGAACTTCCCGCCCGGACTCAAGTATGAGGTCGCGCTCGATACGACCGAGTTCGTGCGCGAGTCCATCGGCGAGGTGGTGCATACGCTGCGCGACGCGATCATTCTCGTGATTATCGTGGTGTACATCTTCCTGCAGAGCTTCCGGGCGACGCTGGTGCCGATTCTCGCGGTGCCGGTGTCGATCATCGGTGCGTTCATCGGCATGGAGGCGTTCGGCTTCTCGATCAACATGCTTACGCTGTTCGGCATGGTGCTGGCAATCGGCATCGTGGTGGACGATGCGATCGTCGTGATCGAAAACGTCGAACGGAACATGACCGAGTTCAAGCTTCCACCGCGCGAGGCCGCCAAGCGCGCGATGGACGAAGTGAGCGGACCGGTGGTCGCGATCGTGCTCGTGCTGCTTGCGGTGTTCATTCCGGTGGCGTTTCTTTCAGGCATCACCGGGCAGCTATACAAGCAGTTCGCGGTGACGATTGCGGTGTCGGTGGTGCTCTCCGGCCTCTGCGCACTGACGCTCTCGCCGGCGCTTGCCGCCATCCTGCTGAAACCGGGCGAGCAGAAAAAGAACCGCTTTTTCCGCTGGTTCAACGATAAGTTCGAGAAGCTCACCAATGGCTACGCAAGCTGGGTGCAGACCGCGATCCGCCGAGTGATGCTCTCGATCGTGCTGATTCTCGTGATGATCGTGGCGACGGGCGGCCTCTTCAAGTCGATTCCCTCGTCGTTCCTGCCGGTGGAAGATCAGGGCTATCTGCTGGGCGCGGTCGTGATGCCCGATGCGGCCAGTCTCGACCGTACCGGTGATCTGTCGAAAAAGGCGGAAGACTGGTTCGCGAAGCAGCCCGCCGTGAGTTCGGTGGCGGCGCCTATCGGCTATAGCCTGATCGACTCGCAGTACAAGTCGAACGCGGGCACGCTCTTTATCACGCTCAAGGGTTTTGGCGAGCGTGGCAAGAATGGCTCGGCGCAGGACCTGATCCGCGAATCGCAGAAGTATTTCTCGACCTTCAAGGATGGCGCGGTGGTGGCGCTCAATCCGCCGTCGATTCCGGGTCTGGGCACGACGGGCGGTTTCGAGTTCTGGCTGCAAAGCACGGGCGAGGGCAACTATCAGCAACTGGAGCAGAAGGTTCGCGCCATGATTGCGAAGGCGCGTCAGAACCCGGCTCTGCGCAGCGTGAATTCGACCATCAATACGAGTTCGCGTCAGTTGCTGGTCGAAGTGGATCGCGAGCGTGCGGAAACCATGGGCGTGCCGGTTCAGGATGTCTATTCGGCATTGCAGACGATGTTCGGCTCGTCCTATGTCAGCCAGTTCCCGAAGGGCAGCCGGCTGTTTCAGGTGATCGTGCAGGCGGAGCCGCAGTACCGCACGCGTCCCGACGACATCCAGCAGCTTTACGTGCGTAACCGTACCGGCGACATGGTGCCGATCAAGGCGGTGGCAACGGTGCGTTTCGTGCCCGGCCCGGACATCGTCAACCGCTTCAACAACTTCCCGTCGGCCAAGATCACCGGCGACGCCGCACCGGGCCATAGCTCGGGCGAGGCAATCGCGGCGATGGAGGAGATCGCGAAGGAGACGCTCGGCGACGGCTATAGCTACGAGTGGAGCGGTCAGGCCTACGAAGAGAAGAAGGCGGGTTCGACGGCCGCGCTGGTGTTCGCGTTCGCGCTGCTGATGGTGTTCCTGATTCTCGCGGCGCAGTACGAGAAGTGGTCGCTGCCTATTGGCGTGCTGCTGGCGGTGCCGTTCGCCATCTTCGGCGCGCTGGTCGGCATTCTGATACGCGGGATGGAAGACGACGTGTACTTCCAGATCGGCTTGACGGTGCTGATCGCGCTCGCGGCGAAGAACGCCATTCTGATTTTTGAATTCGCGGTGGAAATGCGCGAGAAGGAAAACATGTCGCCGTACGACGCGGCCATTGCTGCGGCCAAGCTGCGCTTGCGCCCGATCATCATGACCTCGCTCGCGTTTATTCTGGGCTGCGTGCCGCTTGCGATTGCCAGCGGGGCGTCGGCGGCAAGCCGTCGCTCGCTTGGTACGGGGGTGATCTTTGGCATGCTGGGCGCCACGCTGATCGCGTTGTTCTTTATTCCGATGTTCTTCTGGGGTCTTGAAACCTTGTCGTCCCGCAAGAAGCCGAAGGCCGAAACGCCTATGACGCCGCCCGCGGTTCCCCCTTCAGCGCCGCCCGCGCAGGAGGGTTGAGGATATGAATCCGACACTCAAGCGGTTCTTGCCTCACTCCGCGATCGCTGCGAGCGTGCTGTGCCTCGCGGCTTGCGCGGTCGGCCCGGACTATCACCGGCCTACGGTCGAAACGCCTTCGACTTACCGCTATGCTTCGGCCAGCGGCGAGGTGGTCGATCCGTCGATCGACTGGTGGAAGCAGTTCAACGATCCTGTGCTGAACGACCTGATCGAGAAAGCGCTTGCCCAGAACAAGGATCTGGGCATCGCGGCGGCGCGCGTCGAAGAGTATTACGGCAAGTATGTCGTCACGCGTGCGGGCCTGTTCCCGCAAGTGAGCGCGAATTTCGGCGGCTCGCGCAGCCGCGGCGTGCCCGCGCCCGGTTATCCGCCGCTGGTGGGCAACCAGGTTCAGCTTCAGGGCGTGGCGTCGTGGGAACTCGATCTGTTCGGGCGGTTGCGCCGTTTAACGGAGGCTGCGCGCGCGAACTATCTCGGCACGCAGTCGGCGCAACAGGCCACGCGTATCGCGATCATCGCCAATGTGGCGACCAGCTATCTGCAACTGCGCGATCTCGATAATCAACTGACGATTGCGGGCGAGACGCTCAAAAGTCGCGAAGATTCGGTGAATCTGTTCGAGGAGCGCTTTGCGGGCGGGGTGGTGTCGCAGCTGCAATTGAGCCAGGCGAAATCCGAGTACGAATCGGCGCAGGCGTCGGTGTTTTCGATCCAGCAACAGATCGCCCAGCAGGAAGATGCCATTTCGCTGCTGCTCGGCCAGAATCCTGGGCCAATTCCGCGCGGCAAGACGATTACGGAACTCACTGCGCCTGCCATTCCGGCTGGCTTGCCGTCGACACTGCTGGAACGCCGCCCCGATATTCTTGAGGCAGAACAGACGCTGGTTGCGGCGAATGCGTCGATTGGCGCGGCACGCGCGCAGTATTTCCCGGATATCTCGATTACCGGGCTATTCGGCGCGGCCAGCACGGCGCTCTCGGGACTCTGGACCGGTCCCGCACGCGTCTGGTCGTTCGCTGGCTCGATCACGCAGCCGATTTTCGAGGGTGGTGCGATTGCCGGTTCCGTGCATGAAGCCGAGGCGCAGCATCAGGAAGCGCTGCTGAGCTACCAGCAGACCATCCAGCAGGCCTTCGCCGACGTCGAGAATGCGCTCGTCGGCGTTGCGCGCACGCGCGATCAACTCGATGCCACCACCCGGCAGGTGGCGGCGCTCACGCAGTATTCGTCGCTCTCGCGCGATCTGTATGAGGGCGGCTACACGAGCTACCTCGAAGTGCTGGATGCCGAACGCAGCCTGTTCGCCGCGCAGATCCAGCAGTCGCAATTGCAGGATCAGCAACTGGCGCAGATCGTCAATCTCTACAAAGCGCTCGGTTACGGCTGGACGCCAAAGACGGCCACGAGCGCCGATACCAAAGCCGCGCCGCAGTCATAGCGGCAATTCCACCGTTCACGCCTCGCGTTGCCGCAAACCACGGCCGCGAGGCGTTTTCACATCGCAAAGGGATGCGCGATCAGGGCGCGTCGGAAACCAGATAGCGCAGCGATTGCGGCGCGGGCCGCGCGACCTTGCCGATCTGCTGCGGCTTGTGATCGTTGCGTGAGATTTTCTGTACCTGCTTGCTGGCGCTCACGCCGGGCGCGACAGCGTTGCCTTGCGCCCACGCCGCGCTGCTGATCGATGTCGCGCACGCACAGAGCGCGACCGTGGCGAGCGTGGAAACGAACGGGGAAGGGATCTTCGAGGCCATGGGAACGCTCCCGCCTGTGCGCTGGCGGGGGCCGGCGCTGCGTTCCTGAGTATGGTCCGACGATAGCGCCGCCGCCTCCATCGTTTGGTGGAGAAACGTGCGGCGCTTTCAGGCTTTTCAGGCAGGGCTAAGTGGAAGAACCCGGCGTGGTCGAACCCGGCGCGACGTCATGCGGTTTCAGCAGATTCAATCGGCAGCGCGCCGATCGGCGAGCGCCAGTTCGCAATCCTTGAGCACCTGTAGCACCAGCTTGGCCTGATAGTTGAGGTCGTCCGTGTCGAGAATTTCCTCGACGGCGTCGCGCGCCCATGTGGCGTCGACAAACCAGGCGTGCTGCTTGGCGATTTCCTGGGCGACGGCGGTGAGCCGCGCGATGGCTAGCCAGTCAGCTTCCCGCGCATGGCGGTCGAGCCACTTGTGCGCCGCCTGCACGTGGAAGGCCGCGTTGGGCCAGGATTCGTTGAGATAGTACGCTCCGAGGCTCCCGCAGGTGAGCCAGCAGAGCAATTCCACGCGGTCGCGTGGACTCAGGTGGTGGCGTACATCACTCATGGCGACGCTCGCGAAGGTGACAGAGTTCGATTGACGGGCACGTGTGCGCTACGACTCCGGTAACCCAACAATATCACGGGTTACACAAGCTGTCAGAGCAAGTCATGTGCCGCATCGCGGGCTACAGGGATAGCGTCGCCTGGCTTCGGCTCGTATGCAAACCAGGACTGACACCAGGGAGGTGGGCGAGAGCGGGATTTAAACCGTCCTGCCGCTTACGTGCGCAAGTCGGGCGGCGGCGTCGGTCGCACCCATGCCGTTGGCGACGTCGAACGCCGTGTTGCCCGAACCGTCCTGCGCGCGCGGATTTGCGCCGCGCGAAAGCAGTTGATCGACGATATCGACGCGATTGAACATGGCCGCGATCATCAACGCCGTGCGGCCGTCGGGCGACGCGCCTTCCACATCGGCGCCATTGTCGAGCAGCGCGCTGATCACTTCCGCATAACCCTTGAAGGCCGCGCCCGCGAGCGGCGTCTGGCCGTTGTCGTTGCGCAGGTCGGGGTCCGCGCCGCGCTGGACCAGCGCGCGCACCGCATTGGCGTGACCGTGGTAGCTCGCCAGCATGACGAGGCTATCGCCTTTTTCATTGCGCAGATTGGGCGGCAGGCCCTGGTCGATCAGCGAGGCCAGCGTGGCCGCTTCGCCGCGACGTGCGGTATCGAACACTTCTCGCGCGAAATCGATGAGGCGCGGGTCGAGATCGTCGCTGGGCGGCAGGTGTGCGGTCACGGCAGGCTCCTTTTGCTTGGCGCGCGTTAAGGCGTGGGTCCATTGTGGCCCAATTGTGCGGTTGCTGCGCGCTGGCGCCAGCGCAATGAAAAACGGCGCTGCGTGGCCAGGCACGCAGCGCCGCTTCGACCAACCGGACGGGCTGTCCAGTTAGCAGATCACGATCAAGGTACGAGCCAGAGCGCCACCGCATAAATCACCAGCGACACCGCAAAAGTCACGGCGGTATAGCCCATCACGCGCTGGATGCGGATGCCCGCGATGGCGACGATCGGCACGGCCCAGAACGGCTGCAGCATGTTCGAGACGTTCTCGGCCATCGCCACGCCCATGGCGGTGCGCGGCACCGAGGCGTGAAGGCTCAGCGCGGCGGGCAGTACGAACGGCCCTTGCACGGCCCAGTGGCCGCCGGCGCTCGGCACCAGCAGCGTGATGATCAGCGAGCTCAGATAGCTCCAGATCGGCAGCGTGACGGGCGTGGCGATCGTCACGAACGCCTTGGCGATCATCGATGCGAGACCCGTGCCCTTCATGATGCCCATGATGCCGCCGTAGACGGGATACTGCAGCAGCATCGAGCCGGTCTGGCGCGCGGCGCGGCGGATCGCGTTGGCGTAGGCGATGGGCGTGCGCTGCAGGGCGAGGCCGATCAGCAGGAAGATCAGGATCGTGGTGTTGATGTCGAGATCGAAGCCTTTTTCGCTCCATTCCATCGCCAGATAGCCCGCGCCCAGCACGATCAGCAACAGCGTGCCGATCATCGACTGTTCGAGCCGCGTGGCGAACGACGGCGTGTCGCTCACGCGCGCGTGCGGGTCGTCGCTGGGGGCGTTGTCTTCGCTTTCGGCAGCCTGGTTGAAGGCCACCACGTCTTCGGCCTTCGGATGCATGCGGATGAAGATGAAGGTCATCACGACCACCACCAGCACCGTCGGCACGAACACGAACGGCGCGAACACCGTCTGCGCCAGCGGCACGACCTGACCGGTGGCCTTTTCGACCAGATTCAGCGCATTGCCGTGCGATGCCTGCGACAGCGCGATCGAGCTGGACAGACCGCTATTGCAGATCGACCACGCCGAATAGCTGCCCGCGACCAGCCACGCGAAATCCACCTTCACGCGCCGCGCAATTTCACGCGAGAGCAGCGCGCCGACGATCAGACCGAGCCCCCAGTTGAGCCACGCCGCAATGGCGACGACCGGAAACACCAGCAGCGCGGCGCGCGTCGGCGTCTGCGCATGGGCGGCGAGGGCGCGCAGACCGCGTTGCACGATCGGCGCTTCGGCGATGGCATAGCCGGTCGCGAGAATCAGGATCATCTGCAACGCAAAGCCGAGGATGCCGAAGGTGCCGGTGTACCACGCGTCCAGCAGCGTCGGCACATTGCCGTGCGGCGCGATCACGAGCGCGAGCACGGCGACGAAAGCGGTGAGGCAGATCGACAGGACGAAGGGATCGGGCATGACCCGTTCGAACACGTAGACGAGGGCGGCGACCACGCCGCGCCCCTTGGCGGATTGCGCTTGCGCGCGGGGAGTGTTGTCTCTTTTCATGCTGTTATTGCTCACGCAGCGTGTGGCGGCTTGCTGCCGTCCGTGGCTGTTTGCTGGCCGGTGCGGTCAGGATCGGCGTGCGTGTGCGGTGGGCCCGTCCCCATGCGGCCGTGCGGCCGAACTGGCAGATGGCTGGTTGAGCGGGCTGGCAGTCGGTCTTCGAGCGTGGTGGTCGGGATGCCGTGCGGCGCTCCTCCATTGCACGAGGCGTTATGCCCCGGCACAGCGGGTTTGTATGCGCCTCACGCGGCAAGCTGAAAACACTGCGCGAGACGGCCAGGCCCGTTCTTGTTGTTTTAAAGTTCGATATATGAACATCGTTTCGTTTATCGAACCGGCCAATAGTCGCCTTATGCGGTGTGAATGTCAAGCCGGCGAGGGGTGCACGCGTGCGCATGCGGCGAATTCACGTCAGATCGCCGTGAATTCGTGGTGAATTGAATGCTAATTGAAAGGAATGCGGGGCGGCGAGCGCGCCGGGGACATCAAGGCAGCGGTCCCGCAACCTGGCGCGCGGGACCGTGAAGGCAGGGAGAAACGTGGAATCAGGCGTTGCGGTTGTCGTTCTTGTCGTCGTCCGCTTCGTCTTCTTCGCCGTCTTCATCCTCTTCGTCGTATTCGTCGTCATCCTCGTAGGCGTTACTGCCCAGCAGGAATTCGTCGACGAGCGGCGCGAGCACGCGCGCATGCACATTCGCCAGGTCGTGGCCGCCGCCGTTCACCACGTCGAGTTCCGAATTCGGCAGGAGTTCGAGCAGGCGCTCGCCCACTGCTAGCGGGCTGATCGGATCTTCGTCGCCCCACAGCAGCATCACCGGCTGCTGGATATAGGCGAGTTCGCCCGTGAGGTCTTCGCGCAGCGTCAGGAACCAGTCCGGCAAGTGCGGGTTCTTCGCGGCGAAATCCGCGCGCCAGTCCTGTGCGCCGAGTGCCTCGGTGTCGAGTCCGCCCGAGGTCACGGCCAGCACGATGTGCGTGACGAGCGCCGTCTTGGCGAGCGCCGCGCGCAGCGCGATCACGCCACCCATCGACTGTGCGATCAGTGCGGTTGGCTGGTCGATCTGCTGCACGATCTTGCGCACGAGGTCTTCGAAATGCTCGACGTCGGGATCGGCGGGCACGTCGCCGAAGCCGGGATACGCAGCGAAGCGGCGCGTGGCCGGATGCGTGAGCTGGTCCGCGAGCGGTTGCCAGAACGCCGGGTCGCCCGAAGCGCCGGGCAGGAAGAGGAGTTGGGTCGGTGCGTGCAAGATGGTTCGCCGGGAGCGCGCAGATTCGCGGGGCGCAGCGCAGTGTCGGCAGCTGCGCGGAACCTGCGCGGGGTTGTGGGAGAGTCGGTGAAACGGCTTGTGTTACGGATCGCGAAAAGCGTAGCGAACGATCTTAGCATGCTGCCTGCGCGCTATCTCCACGGCCTTGCCGCGCGGGCCGCCGCGTAGGGGACGGTACAATGTGCCGCGGCCAGCAGGCCGCTTCGTCGCAGCCTCAATGCGACGCCGCTTATTTCCCGATCGAAGACCATGCAAAAAAAGCCGGCCAAAGGCACGACAGGTACGTCCACCACGTCCACCACGTCGTTACCCGCCTACGAACAGATCAAGCGCCACGTTCTGGCGCAAATCGAGAGCGGCGCGCTCAAGGCCGGCGATGTCGTGCCTTCCGAAACGGAGATGGTCAAGGAATTCGGCGTGGCGCGCATGACCGTATCGCGCGCGCTGCGTGAATTGATGGCCGATGGCGTGCTCAACCGCGTGCGCGGGTCGGGCACGTACGTCGCGCCGCGTCAGTACGAATCGACCGTCCTGCAGATCCGCAATATCGCCGATGAAATCGCCGCGCGCGGCCACCGCCACGCGGCGCGCGTGCTGGCGCTCGAAGCCAGCGACGATGAAAGCGCCATCGCCGCGCTCGAACTCGACGCCGGCCCGGTGTTCCATTCGCGCATCGTGCACAGCGAGGAGGGCGAGCCGATCCAGTACGAAGATCGCTACGTGAACCCTGACGTGTTTCCCGATTATCTGGAACAGGACTTCACGGTCGAAACGCCCAATCACTACATGGTGCGTCTCGCACCGATCCAGCGCGCGGAGTTCCGCATCTACGCGCAAAAACCCGATGCGCGGGTGCGCCAGTATCTGGAGATGGAGATTGGCGAGCCGTGTCTGTTGCTGTTGCGGCGCACCTGGGTCGGGCGGCATGTGGCGACGTCCGTGCGCCTCTGGCATCCCGCTTCGCGCTTCCATCTGGCCGGCACGGTCTGATTTCCCCCCTCTGCGCGTTCGTCTTCTTGTCTAGTCAATGAGCGCCGCCTCTGGCGCTCGATCCCCCTCTTTTTGCTGAAATTACCCCGCAAAATCGCCAGGGTAACTACCTACGTTCGTTTTATTGAAACGAGTTGTATATACAACTTAACGGCGATAGACTAGCTCTCACTTCACCGCGATCCCAGGCAGCCCGGTCGCGCCAGAACTTCCATCCCGAGACGAACGAACGCCATGAACCATCCCAACTTCACCGATCCCCGCCTCGACCCGTCCCGCACGATCCGCGCGCCGCGCGGCAGCGAGAAGGTCTGCAAGACCTGGCTGGCCGAAGCCGCATACCGCATGATCCAGAATAATCTGGACCCGGAAGTGGCTGAGCATCCGCACGCACTGGTCGTCTATGGCGGCATCGGCCGCGCCGCGCGCAACTGGGAATGCTTCGACCAGATCCTCGCGTCGCTCAAGGATCTGAACGAGGACGAGACGCTGCTGATCCAGTCGGGCAAGCCGGTGGGCGTGTTCCGCACGCATGCGGACGCGCCGCGCGTGCTGCTGGCGAATTCGAATCTCGTGCCGCACTGGGCCACGTGGGAACACTTCCACGAACTCGACCGCAAGGGCCTCATGATGTACGGCCAGATGACGGCGGGCAGCTGGATCTACATCGGCTCGCAGGGCATCGTTCAGGGTACCTACGAAACGTTCTTCTCGGTGGCGAACCAGCATTTCAACGGCGATCCGAAGGGCCGCTGGATTCTCACGGGCGGCCTTGGCGGCATGGGCGGCGCACAGCCGCTGGCTGCGACGATGGCGGGCTTCTCGATGATCGCGGTCGAATGCGACGAGACGCGCATCGACTTCCGTCTGAAGACGCGCTACGTGGACCGCAAGGCGAAGACCATCGACGAGGCGCTCGCCATCGTCGAAGAAGCGAAGCAGACCGGTAAGCCGGTTTCCGTGGGCCTGCTGGGCAATGCGGCCGACGTGTTCGCGGAATGCGTCGCACGCGGCATCACGCCGGACTGCGTGACGGATCAGACCAGCGCGCACGATCCGATCAACGGTTATCTGCCGCAAGGCTGGAGCGTCGAGCAATGGCGCGAAGCGCAGAAGGTTGCGCCCGAAACCATCGTCAAGGTCGCCAAGCAGTCGATGGCGAACCAGGTGAGGGCGATGCTCACGCTGCAGGAACGCGGCGCGGCTACGCTCGACTACGGCAACAATATCCGCCAGATGGCCCTGGAAATGGGCGTGGAAAACGCCTTCGATTTCCCGGGCTTCGTGCCCGCGTATATCCGTCCGCTGTTCTGCGAAGGCAAGGGTCCGTTCCGCTGGGTCGCGCTCTCGGGCGATCCCGAAGATATCTACAAGACCGATGCGAAGGTCAAGGAGCTGATTCCGGACGATCCGCACCTGCACAACTGGCTCGACATGGCGCGCGAACGCATCGCGTTCCAGGGCCTGCCGGCGCGTATCTGCTGGGTGGGCGTGAAGGATCGCTATCGTCTGGGCCAGGCGTTCAACGAAATGGTCAAGAACGGCGAACTGAAGGCACCGATCGTGATTGGCCGCGATCACCTCGACACGGGTTCGGTCGCCAGCCCGAACCGCGAAACCGAATCGATGAAGGACGGCTCGGACGCCGTGAGCGACTGGCCGCTGCTCAACGCGCTGCTCAACACGGCGGGCGGTGCATCGTGGGTCTCGCTGCATCACGGCGGCGGTGTGGGCATGGGCTTCTCGCAGCACTCGGGCGTTGTGATCGTCGCTGATGGCACGCAGGCTGCGCATGAGCGTCTGGGCCGCGTGCTGCACAACGATCCGGCCACCGGCGTCATGCGCCACGCCGATGCCGGCTACGAACTCGCGCAGCAGACCGCGCGTGAAGCGGGCCTCAATCTGCCGATGCTGGGCCGATGAGCCGCACGCCCGCCCAGCAAGTGGAAGACGCCGCGCCGCTCACGCTGCTGCGCGGCGCTGACCTGGTGGCGTCGCCGTGGAAAAACGGCGGCGGCGTCACGCGGGAGATCGCCATAAGCGGTCCGCTGGAAGCGTTCGCGTGGCGCGTGAGCGTCGCCGATGTCGCTCAGGCCGGGCCGTTTTCGCGTTTCGAAGGCGTTGCGCGTACGCTCGTGCTGCTCGAAGGTGCGGGCATGGTGCTCGATGAAACCGGCGCTCACGCACGCACGCATTCACTGGAGAAGGTGCTGGACGTCGCGCGTTTCGACGGCGAAGCGCCGATCTCCGCACGCCTGATCGACGGTCCCACACGCGACTTCAATCTGATGGTGCGCCGTGACGTTGCGCGCGCAACGTTCGATGTTTGGCGTGAAGCTGGGCTGCGCGATGTGGAAGCCGAAACCGTACTGCTTTACTGCGCGCTTGGCGTGGCGAATGTGAGCGTGAATGGCGGCGACCGCGTCGCGCTGGCGGTCGGCGACACCTTGCGCATCGACACGAAAAATACGGCGCGCAGCGTGCGGATCGATGCAGAAGGCGAGGGCGCATTGTTCGCCATCGCACTGGAGTCCATCAAGCCATGAATCAGACTGTCTGGCATCACCTGAATCTATGCGCGCAGGGCGAACCGCGCGACACTATCGAAAACGCAGCAATTGCCGTGGAAAACGGCGCGATTGCGTGGATGGGCGCGGCTTCGGCGCTACCGCCGCAATTCGCGCAATGGCCGCGCGAAGACCTGCAGGGCGCGTGGGTGACGCCCGGCCTCGTCGATTGCCATACGCATCTCGTCTACGGCGGCCAGCGCGCGGATGAATTCGCGCAACGTCTGGCCGGCGTGAGCTATGAAGAGATCGCGCGCAATGGCGGCGGCATCGTCTCGACGGTACGCGCCACGCGCGCCGCGAGCGAAGCGTCGCTGTTCGCGCAATCGGCGGCGCGTCTCGAACCGCTGCTCGCCGAAGGCGTGACGGCGGTGGAAATCAAATCGGGCTACGGCCTCGAACTCGATGCGGAGCGCAAGATGCTGCGCGTCGCGCGCCAGCTGGGCGAGCGCTACGCGGTCACGGTGCGCACGACGTTCCTCGGCGCGCATGCCTTGCCGCCCGAATACGCAGGACGCGCCGATGCCTATATCGATGAAGTCTGCGAACGCATGCTGCCCGCGCTGGCCGATGAAGGACTCGTGGATGCGGTTGACGTGTTCTGCGAGCGCATCGGCTTTTCGCTCGCACAGAGCGAGCGGGTATTCGAAGCCGCCGCGCGCCGCAATCTGCCGGTCAAGATGCACGCGGAGCAACTCTCGAATAGCGGCGGCGCGGCGCTGGCGGCGCGATACAAGGCGCTCTCATCCGATCACCTTGAATTTCTCGACGAAGCCGGCGTGGCTGCGATGAAGGACGCGGGCAGCGTCGCCGTGCTGCTGCCGGGCGCGTACTACTTCATCCGCGAAACACAGCTGCCGCCGCTCGATCTGCTGCGCCGCTACGAAGTGCCGATTGCAATTTCGACGGACAGCAATCCGGGCACGTCGCCCGCCACGTCGCTGCTGCTCATGATGAACATGGCATGCACGCTGTTCCGCATGACGGTGCCCGAAGTGCTGCAAGGCGTCACGCAGCACGCGGCACGTGCTTTCGGCGATGCGCAGCATCACGGCACGCTGGCCGTGGGCCGTCCCGCCGATTTCGCGGTATGGGAGGTGCAGTCGCTCGCCGAACTCGCTTACTGGATTGGGCGGCCGCTTTGCACGCGCGTCGTGCGCGGCGGCAAGACCGTCTTCAATCGTCCCTTGACCGCATGAATCACGTCACGAACATGAATGCTTCTACCCGCGCGCTGTTCGCAGCCCAGGCCTGGTTGCCGCAAGGCTGGCGGCGCAACGTGCTGCTCGAATGGGATAGCGCGGGCACGCTGCTGCGCGTGCAGGCCGATATGGACGCCGCGCCTGCGGGTGTCCCGCACGCGGCGGGTCCGGTTTTGCCTGGGATGCCGAATCTTCATTCGCATGCCTTCCAGCGTGCGATGGCGGGCCTGACGGAATACCGCGCGAATCCCACCGATAGCTTCTGGAGCTGGCGCGACCTGATGTATCGCTTCGCCGCGCGCATCACGCCCGACGATCTGGGCGCGGTCGCACGCTGGCTCTATGTGGAAATGCTGAAAGCGGGCTACACCTCGGTCTGCGAATTCCATTACGTGCATCACGCGCATGATGGGCAGCGTTACGCCGATCCGGCTGAGCTGGCGCAACGCGTTGTCGATGCCGCGAGCGAGACCGGCGTCGGCATGACGATGCTGCCGGTGCTGTATCAGTACAGCGGCTTTGGCGCGCGTGCGCCGCGCGACGACCAGCGCCGCTTCATCAATACGCCCGAGCAATTGCTGGGCATCGTGGAAGGCCTGCGTGGCGCGCGGCCCGAGCATGGCGCATTGCGCTACGGCGTTGCGCCGCATTCGCTGCGGGCGGTGTCGCAAGCGTCGTTGCGGGAACTGCTGGGCGGGCTCGACGCGATGTCGCCTGGCGCGCCCGTGCATATCCATATCGCCGAACAAACCGCCGAAGTCGATGCCTGCGTCGAGACAGAAGGCGCGCGGCCGGTGCAATGGCTGCTCGATCGCTTCGATGTGGATACGCGCTGGTGTCTCGTCCACGCCACGCACGTCGATGATCAGGAAACCCAGGCATTGGCGCGCAGCGGTGCGGTCGCGGGACTGTGCCTCACCACCGAAGCCAATCTGGGCGACGGTATCTTCCCGGCGCATGACTATCTCGCGGCGAATGGTGCGTTTGGGGTCGGCTCGGACAGCCATATTGGCGTGGATTGGCGTGCGGAGTTGCGCCTGCTCGAATATGGCCAGCGTCTTGTGCGCCGCGAACGCAACGTGCTGGCCGCGCCGCAGCAGGCCAACGTCGCGGACCGGTTGTTCGGCGCCGCGCTGGCGGGCGGCGCGCGCGCGACGGGCAGGCAGGTGGGCGCACTGGAAGCAGGCGCACGCGCCGACTGGATCGTGCTCGATCCGCAACATCCTGATCTCGCGGAAAAGACGCCACAAAGCTGGCTCTCGTCAGTTGTGTTCTGTGAACACGGCGAAACGCCGGTGCTCGACGTCTACACGGGCGGCGAGAAAGTCGTCGAAGACCGTCGCCATCGCGACGAAGCGCGTTTGTACGCGGACTATCGCGCGGCGCTCGCGCGCCTGCTGGCCGATGCCTGAATAACGAACGGACCGACTCATGACCGATCTCTACACTCTCGAGCGCGGCGATGCGCCGCTTGTTATTTCGATTCCGCATCTGGGCACGGCAATTCCCGAAGCGCTGCGCAGCCAGTACACCGACGTCGCGCTGACGGTCGCCGATACTGACTGGCATCTCGACCGCCTCTACGCGTTTGCGCAGTCGCTGGGCGCGACCATTCTGGGCGCGCGCGTTTCGCGCTATGTGATCGACCTGAACCGGCCGCCCAACGACGAAAGTCTCTATCCGGGCCAGACGACTACGTCGCTATGCCCAACAGAGACGTTTCGCGGCGAGCCGATTTATCGGCCAGGCTGCGAGCCCGACGCGGCGGAGCGCCAGCGTCGCGTCGAAGCGTACTGGCAGCCGTATCACCAGACGCTGCGCGCGGAATTGCAGCGTCTGCGCAGCCGCCATGCGAATGTATTGCTGTGGGAAGCGCATTCGATCGCCAGCGTGCTGCCGCGACTGTTCGACGACAAGCTGCCGGACCTGAATATCGGCACCCAGGAGGGGCGCACGACGCACGCAACGGTGCAGGTGCGCGCCGAACAGGCCGCCGCCAATAGCACCTATACGTGGGTCGCCAACGGTCGTTTCAAGGGCGGTTACATTACGCGCCACTTCGGCGCGCCGCAAGACGGGGTGCATGCCATCCAGCTTGAAATGTGCCAGTCGACTTATATGAATGAACACGCGCCGTTCGACTATGCACCGGCGCTGGCTGAGCGCGTCGAGCCTGTGCTGCGCAAGATGGTGGTTGGTGCACTGGAAGCGATTCAGGCGCTCAATAGCGCTGCCTGATATCTTCGCGTTATCAGTAATCCGAAATAAAAGGCTCTGGATTCGTCGTCCAGAGCCTTTCTTGTTTAGAAGCGATGCACGATGCCAACCTGCACGCCGCGTGCATTGGCGCCGGGATACGCAAGCGGTAAGCCCGCGTTAGCCGCGCCCGCGAGCGTGTAGGCCGCCTGGTTACGATTGCGCAGGAAGGACAGCGCGCCGTACAGGTTCGTGGTCTTGGACACATCGTATTCGTACATCAGGCCCAACTGGTCCGCGTTATTGCCCTGCGAGGTTCGGTCGCGCAGCATCGCGTAGCCGAACGCGAGCGTGCTGGTTGCGTTGAACTGGTATTTGACCGAAAGCCCCGATGTATAAGCGTTGAGCGCGAGATCGGGCCATTTCATGTCCGAATAGCCGCCGAATAATGTCGCCCGGCCGATTGCGTAGGAAACGCCGGCCATGATCGTGCGATTGGTCGCGCTGCCGTCGCTGTCCTTGAGCCATTGGCCGGCCACGAATGCGTTGAAGGGGCCGTTTTCGTAGGTCACGTCGAACTGCTGACTGGAGCCTGCCGCGCGCAAACCGCCCGCGTTGCCAAAGCCCAGATAGACACCGGCCTGCAAGCCCGCGAATTCGGGTGTCACGTAAGAGAGGGTGTTGCTGGTGCGAAAGGAGAATACCGTGAGGTTGTCCATGCCCGAGGCCTGGGTGACGCCGCCGAAGGCGTCCTGGCCGCCCTGATCGTTGAACAGCGGCGAATTCTGTCTGCCTGCGCGCACCTGTCCCCAGTCACCCGAGAGACCCACCCACGCCTGGCGGTCGAACAGCGAGCCGCTCGTGGCGAGTGTGCCGTCGGTTGGATTGAAGCCGTTTTCGAGGTCGAACGAAAGCGTCTGGCCGCCGCCCAGATCTTCCTTGCCCTTCAGGCCGAAGCGGCTGCCCCATTGACCGCTGGAGCCCAGCGCCGCGGTATAGCCGTTGCCGGTGTTGACGTACTGTGCGAATTCGTCGATGAGGCCGTAGAACGTGACGCCGTCCTGAGCATGAGCAGTCTGGGTGAGAAGTGCGAGAGCGGTAGCGCCGAGGGATACAGTCTTTTTCATTATCAGTACAACTATTTATTGAAAATAAAAGAATAAGCGCGCGGGTCGTTAGACTCGCGCGGGTGGACTGCAAAGAGGGGAAAACCGGAGAGGGCGCTCTTTGAAAGCGCCCGGGCGTCAATCGCGCTCGACCGGCAGAATCAGGCGATCCGGCATGGTTTGCGGGGCGCGCCGCATGGTGACGTAGTAGATTACGCCGGGGACGATGAGGCCGAGAATCCAGGAGATATCGGTGCCGCCCAGCGCATCTACGAATGGGCCCGTATAAAAGCTCGTGGAAATAAACGGCATCTGTACGAGTACGCCTAGCACGTAGATCCCGATGGCCTTTGCATTCCAGCGGCCATAACGGCCATCAGGATCGGAAAGCGCGGGCACGTCATAGCGCGACTGCGTAAAGCAGTAGTAGTCGACCAGATTGATCGCGCTCCACGGCGTGAAAAACGCCAGCAGGAACAGGATGAATGCGGTGAATTCCTTGAGGAAGGAATGACGCCCAGTCAGCGCCACGAGCGTCGACAAACCCACCATACCGATGATGTAGATAAAACGGTGGCGCGTGGAGATCGCGCGCTTCGCACGGAACGCGCTCACGACCGTGGCCATCGACATGAAGCTGCCGTAAGCGTTGAGCGTGGTGACGGTCAGTTTGCCAAAAGCGATGCTGAAATACAGCATCGCCGCGACCGCGCCGCTTGCCCCGAGGCCGACGATATACGCCACTTCGTGATGGGCGAATTCATGTCCGGCGAGCGCGGCGGCGAACACGCCGAACACCATCGACGCCTGCGCGCCAAGCACCGAGCCCAGCCCCACCGCAAGGAAGGTTTTTGCGGGCGAGGTCGAGCGCGGCAGATAGCGCGAATAGTCCGCCACATAAGGGCCAAATGCGATCTGCCACGAAGCCGAAAGCGACATGGAAAGCAGGAAACTCGCGATCGTGAAGTGGCGGTTGGCAAGCAGCGCGCCGATGTCGTGATGGGCGAACAGTTGCGCAAACATGTAGCAGAACGCCAGCACGCCAATCACGCTGGCGATGCGGCCCACGAAGTGGATCGAGCGATAGCCGAGAATCGTCAGCACGACGATCAGCGCGGCAAACAGGCAGATGCCGGTCGTATCGGAAACCGACAGCAATTGCGCCGTGGCCTGGCCCGCGAGGACGGTGCCGCTCGCCGAAAAGCCCACGTACATGAGGCAGACCAGCGCGATAGGGATGGCCGCGCCATAGACACCGAATTGCACCCGGCTGGAGATCATCTGCGGCAGGCCGAGCTGTGGGCCTTGCGCGCCGTGCAGCGCCATGACCGCGCCGCCAATAAGTTGTCCAATCAACAGCGCGACGAGCGACCAGAACACGTCGCCGCCCAGCACGACGGCGAGCGCGCCCGTGATGATCGCGGTGACCTGAAGATTGGCGGAGAGCCAGAGCGTGAACTGGCTGAAGAGGCTGCCGTGGCGTTCCGCATCGGGAATATAGTCGATCGAGCGGGATTCCAGCAGCTTGCGGCCTTCCGGCTCAAGCTTGACGAGGGATTCAGGAATGGCCACGTGCGGCTCCGGGAGGTGGAAAGGGTGATGGCGCCCGTGCAGGCGAGCGCCGAGATCCTTGGATCATGTTGTATAGACAACTTATGCGAAATAGGGGATTACCCGTGCGCACGACGACGTGCAGTCGCATTGTGCGCCGGGTTTCGCATCGGAAAAAAATGAATGTGAACGAGGGCTTAATCCTGCTGCTACAGCAACCACTCGATGGGAAGAATCGAAAAGAACCAGACCGCGAGGCGTGTGCTCCAGCGCGAGTTCGGTTCTGTGTCGTAGCGCGTGGTGCCGTCCGCGGTTTGGCGGACCCAGTAGAGCGAGCCGTTCGAGTCGAGCTTCGCCTGATACGCGAGTTGCGGAACCTGGTTCCAGAACGCCGATTCGATGCGTCCAGCGAGCACGGGGCTTTCGATTACGAGACCCAGCTCCGTATTCAGGTTGGCGGAGCGCGGATCAAAATTGAGGGAGCCGACAAATACGCGCTGGCCATCCACCGCGAAAGTCTTCGCATGAAGGCTCGAACCGGAACTGCCGAACACGCCCGGTGCCTGTTCCTTGCTCGCGCTAGAACCCGCGGCGCGGCGCAACTCGAACAGTTCCACGCCGCCTTTGAGCAGCGCTTTGCGTCTGCGCGCATAGCCTGAATGCACGGGCAGCACATCGGTTGCTTCCAGCGAGTTCGTCAGCACGCGTACCGTGACGCCATTCGCGGCGAGTTGCGTGAAGTACTGCGTGCCCACCTCGCCAGGCACGAAATAAGGCGAAACCAGATCGAGTTCGCGCTTCGGCTCGCCGAGGATGTCGCGCAACTGGTTGAGCACCAGCGATTCCGGCGCGGCCTTGCCTTGCGCTTTCGCAGGATCGTCGCTGACGAGACGCGTCGAAGCCCATTCGAGCGGCAGCGTGCCGTCCAGCAGGCGGCGTACATCGGTCTTTTCCTGCAGCGCCGCAATGAACGCCGTCGCGGCGGGATTGGTCTGCACGGCCTGCGCAGCGCGATCGAGCGCTTCGATTTGCGACGGTTGGGGTGCTGGCAGGATTTCATGGGCCGGCCATGCCGACGCACTGGACCAGTAACGGTCGAAATCGTGCGCGACGTCGCTGGCGGCGGGGCCGATGGCCAGCACATCGAGATCGGCAAAGACAACGCCTTCCGTCGCGCCAAAATACTCGTCGCCGATATTGCGGCCGCCGAGGATCGTTGCGATGCCATCGGCGGTCAGCGACTTGTTGTGCATGCGCCGATTAAGGCGGGAAAAATCGGTAAGGAATCCGATTGATTTGGGTTGGCGCACGGCGAAGGGATTGAACAGCCGCACCTGGATGTTCGGATGCGAATCGAGTGCTGCGAGCGTAGGGTCGAGCGAAGAGGGAATGCCGTTGTCGTCGAGCAGGAGCCGTACGCGCACGCCGCGATCGGCGGCTTCGCGCAGCGCTTCGAGCAGCAGCGTGCCGGTGAGGTCGTTGCGCCAGATGTAGTACTGCACGTCGAGCGTGCGTTGTGCCGTACGCACGAGATCGACGCGCGCAGCGAAGGCCTCCAGCGGTTTGGCGAGTGGATCGATGCCGCTCAGGCCGGGATGCGCTGCGAGCGCGCCATCGGCGGCGTTGCCGAGCGGCGTGGTTTGTGCCTCGGTCGCGCCGAGGGCGGTCGACGTCGTGCGAACGCCCGGTGAGGGAAGCTGGCAGGCCGCGAGCATGAGCGTGAGCATCAGCGCGCAAAGCGGCGCCCGCGTTCGGGTGTGCCTGGCAACCGGAGGGAAGGGCGTACTTTGCATGGAGCGTCCGCGCGAAGGTTGGCGTTAGCTTACGCGAATGCCCAAGGCGCCTGCGCGAGCGTGTGCGCGTCGTTCGTCCCCAATGAAATACACTAGTTCTTTCGCGCGGGCCGTTCACCGCGCCGTGCTTCGACTAGTCCAACCGATACCGTCATGACACGATTCAACTGGAACAACCCCTATCCCACGCCGCGTTTGCCGGTGTTCGCCCGTAACGTCGTCTCGACCTCCCATCCACTCGCGGCCCAGGCGGGCTTGCGCATGCTCTGGCAAGGCGGTAATGCCGTCGATGCCGCCATCGCGGCGGCAGCGGCCATCACCGTGGTCGAGCCGGTTTCGTGCGGGCTGGGCGGCGACGCTTTCGCGCTGGTCTGGGATGGCGAGCGTTTGCACGGCCTGAACGCGTCGGGCACTGCGCCGGCAGCCTGGAATCCCGACTATTTCCGCCGCAAGCATGGCGAAGAACACGGTTTGGCCAGACAGCCCAAACGCGGCTGGGACTCGGTGACGGTGCCCGGCGTGATCGCCGGTTGGGAAGCGCTGCACGCGAAGTTCGGCTCGCTGCCGTTCGCGGATCTGATGGCCCCCGCCATCGACATCGCCGAGCGTGGTTATGCCGTGGCCAGCATCGTCGCGCGCAAGTGGCAGGCTGCGGTGCCTGAGCTGCACAATCAGCCCGGCTTTGCGGAAACCTTCATGCCGCGTGGTCGCGCGCCTGAGGTGAGCGAGCACGTGCGCCTGCCGGGCCATGCGGCCACCCTGCGACGGCTTGCACAACTCGGCCCGCGAGCCTTTTACGAAGGCGAAATCGCGGAACGTATCGCGGCGTTCGCGCGCGAAGGCGGCGCGGCACTCACGCTCGACGATCTGCGCGACTATCGCGCGGAGTGGGTCGAGCCGATTTCAAAGAACTATCGCGGCTACCGGGTGCACGAGATTCCGCCCAACGGCCAGGGCATCGCCGCGCTCATCGCGCTTGGCATTCTGGAGCAATTCGATTTGGCATCGCTGCCGTGCGACGGCATCGAATCGCAGCATCTGCAGATCGAGGCGATGAAACTCGCGTTCGCCGATGTCTATCGCTATGTTTCCGATCGGAAATCGATGGAAATCACGCCCGAGCAGATGCTCGACGACGCCTATCTGAAGTCGCGCGCAAAGCTGATCGACCCGAAGCGCGCTTCGCAATTCGACTTCGGCATGCCGCGCTCCGGTGGCACGATTTACCTCTCGGCCGCCGACGAGCGCGGCATGATGGTGAGCTTCATCCAGTCGAACTACATGGGTTTCGGCTCGGGCGTGGTCGTGCCGGGCACGGGCATCGCCATGCAGAATCGCGGCTGCGGCTTTTCGATGGATCCCGCATCGCCGAATGTGGTCGAAGGCGGCAAGCGCCCGTTCCATACGATCATTCCCGCTTTCCTGACGCAGCAGGTGAATGGTCGCGACGAAGCGGTGATGAGCTTTGGCGTGATGGGCGGCGATATGCAGCCGCAAGGGCATGTGCAAACTGTGGTGCGCATGCTCGATTACGGCCAGCAGCCGCAGGCCGCCTGCGATGCGCCGCGCTGGAAGGTCAACCGTGATTTCACGCTCGATATCGAATCGACTTTCGATCCGCACACGGCCCAGGCGCTTGAAGCGCGAGGCCATGAAATCAAGGGTATCGATGATCCGTACATGGACTTTGGCTCGGGCCAGTTCATCTGGAAACTCGATCGCGACGATCCGGAACGCGGTTACGTGGCGGCCAGCGATACACGACGCGATGGCCTGGCCGCGGGGTTCTGACGGGCAAACTTCAGCATTCGATTTTTCCTGGTCCGGTAGACTGAACGTCATGCAGAGCAGTGCTATATTTGCCGAAGTCGTTGCAATGCAGCAGCGAATAATGCTTACGTTTTGTCAGGTGGCGGAGAGTTAAATGGCAATCGAATACCGTGGCTTTCAGATCAATGTCGATACGAAAGCGGACGCGACGGACACGCAATGGCTGTGCCGCGCAGATATCAAAGGCGTTGAGAGCCAGGTGCGCGACGTGGCGCTGCCGGTTGTAGAGCTTGAATTCCCCAAGCTCAAGATCGACGTGCTGATGGTGGTGAGCATGGTGGAGCACAAGGCGCGTCAGTCGATTGACGATTGGCACACCGCGCATCCTGCGACCGCCTGAGCGCGTCGAATCAAGTAAAACCTGAAAGGCCCAGTCGGGCCTTTTTTGTTGCGCCCGCAATTAATTGAATCGCACGATATTGCGCGACTCTCCCGCATGGAAAGCCACGATGTTGTCGATGAGCTGATCGGCGAGCACCTGCATGGCTTCGTCGCTGGCCCACGCCACGTGCGGCGTGAGAATAAAGCCAGGGTGGCCGAGAATCGCCTGGAACGGATGGTGCGCGGGCAACGGTTCCTGCGAGACAACATCGAAGCCTGCACCGGAAATCTGCCCCGATTGCAGAGCGTCGACAAGCGCGGCTTCATCGACAAGGCCGCCGCGCGCGGTGTTGATCAGCAGCGGTCGACGCGACATCCGCGCGAACGCCGCCGCGTCGATCAGATGACGCGTGGCGGGCGTAAGCGGACAGTGCAGCGAAATAATGTCGCTTTGCGCCAGCAGCGTGTCGAACGGTACGTGATCGTCGTTCGTGCCCGCGCGGTCCCCATGCGCGGCGAATAACACGCGCAGACCGAGCGCGCGCCCGATGGCCGCCGTGGCCTGCCCGAGTGCGCCCGCGCCGATGATGCCGAGCGTCGAACCGGCGAGGTTTCTGATCGGAAAATCGAAGAAGCAGAACTGCCCCGATTCGAGCCAGCGCCCCGCGCGCACCGCTTCGCGGTAGGCCACGAGGCTGCGCCTCAGTGCGAAGATCAGCGCAAACGTATGTTCTGGCACCGTGTTGAGCGCGTAGCCCTGAATATTGCTCACCACGATGCCGCGCGCGGCGCAGGCGTGCAGATCGATGTTATCCGTGCCGGTGGCGGCGACCGCGATCATGCGCAATCCCGGCGCGTGCGCGAGCGCATCGGCCGTGATCGGCGCCTTGTTGGTGATGACGATACTGGCGTCGCGGATACGTTGCGCGACGTCGCCGGGGAAGGTGCGTTCGTAGGTTTCCAGATGATGGTCGAACGGCAGGGCGCGTAAGCGGGTTTGCGGGGAAAGCGTGGCGCGGTCGAGAAAAACAACACGGTGTGGCGCGGCCTGGTCGGTCATTGGCGGGGTACGGAGAGTGGACGGGGACGCCGCATTGTGCGGCGTGTGCCGCGCGCGTGGTTTGCTCAATAGGCGACAAAAGTTTCCGATAAGGAAATGCGCGCCAAGCCTTTCCATTTGCTCAACCTCGATTGAGCAACGATCGATTATCAAAGCGTCCAATCGCGCCCATGATGACGTCCAGAGTCAAAACCAGCCTGGAGACAATCATGTCACGACCCCTTTCGGGAATTCGCGTTCTGGAACTTGGGCAACTGATCGCGGGCCCGTTCGCCGGGAAAATGCTCGCCGAATTCGGTGCGAGCGTCATCAAGGTCGAACCGCCGGGCAGCGGCGATCCGCTGCGCAAATGGCGTCTGCTGCACGAAGGCACGTCCGTGTGGTGGGCTGCGCAATCGCGCAACAAGCAGTCGCTCACGCTCGATCTGCGCTCGCCGGAGGGGCAGGATGTGATCCGCCGTCTCGTATCGGAAACCGATGTGCTGATCGAGAATTTTCGCCCTGGCACGCTCGAAGGCTGGGGCTTGGGGTGGGATGTGCTCAGCGAGATCAACCCGGGGCTCATCATGTTGCGCGTTTCCGGCTATGGGCAAACCGGCCCGTATCGCGACCGGCCCGGCTTTGGCGTAGTGGCGGAAGCGATGGGCGGCCTGCGCCATTTGAGCGGCGAGCCGGAGCGCACGCCGGTTCGGGTGGGAATTTCGATTGGCGACTCGTTGTCGGCGCTGCATGGCGTGATCGGCATTCTGCTTGCGCTGCGCCATCGCGAGCAGCAGGGCGGCAAAGGCCAGGTGGTCGATGTCGCGCTCTACGAGTCCGTGTTCAACATGATGGAAAGTCTGCTGCCCGAATACTCGGTGTTTGGCGCGGTGCGGCAGCCTGCGGGCAGCAGCTTGCCCGGCATCGCGCCGAGCAATGCTTACCGTTGCAGCGACGGCAAATACGCCTTGATCGCCGGCAACGGCGACAGCATTTTCCGCCGTCTGATGGAATTGATCGCGCGCCCCGATCTGGGCGCCGATCCGACGCTTGCCGCCAACGATGGCCGCGTTGCGCAGGTGGGTCGTATCGACGAGGCGATCAGCGCCTGGTGCGCGCAACGCACGCTCGACGACGTTCTCGCCGCGCTCAATGAAGCGCGCATTCCGGCGGGGCGCATTTACGACGTCGCGGATATCGCGGTCGATCCGCACTATCACGCGCGCGAAATGATCGTCGAAGATCGCTTGCCCGACGGTACGCCCGTGCAGGTGCCCGGCATCGTGCCGAAACTCAACGCGACGCCCGGCACCATCGAGCACAGCGCGCCGACGCTCGGCGAACATACGGACACGGTGCTGGCAGCGATCGGTATCGACGCAACGACGCGCGACGATTGGCGCGCACGCGGCGTGATCTGAACCAGGGGACTTTGATGACGAATCAGATTAAGCGTTTGTACCTCAACGAAGTCGCTACACGCGACGGCTTCCAGAACGAAGCGGCCTTTATCGACACGGACGACAAGATCGCGCTGATAAATGCGCTAAGCGCCTGCGGCTACGCGAAGATCGAAGTGACCTCCTTTACTTCGCCAAAAGCGATCCCTGCGCTGCGTGACGCCGAAGCCGTGATGCGCGGCATCAAACGTGCGCCGGGCGTCGTCTACACCGTGCTGGTGCCGAATGTGCGCGGTGCGGAGCGCGCGCTGTCGTGCAATGTGGACGAAGTGAATCTCGTGATGTCGGTGAGCGAAAGCCACAATCGCGCGAATCTGCGTATGACGCGCGAGCAATCGTTCGCACAACTGGGTGATGTGATTGAAGCCGTGCGTGACACGGGCGTAGCGATCAACGTTTCGCTCTCTACGGCGATGGGTTGCCCGATGGAAGGCGACGTGCCAATACCGATCGTGCTCGACTGGATGGCGCGCTTTGCAGAGCGCGGCGTACAGGGCGTCACGCTGTGCGATACCACCGGCATGGCGTATCCGAATCAGGTGCGCGAATTGTGCGAGCGTGCGCGCACGCAATTCGGCGAACTGGACCTGACGCTGCATTTTCACAATACGCGTGGCATGGCGCTGGCCAATACGCTGGCCGCGCTCGACGCCGGCATCGTGCGTTTCGACGCATCGCTGGGCGGCCTGGGCGGCTGTCCCTATGCGCCGGGCGCAACGGGCAATGTCTGCACCGAAGAGCTGGTTCACATGCTCGAACTGGACGGCTACGATACCGGCGTAAATCTGGCCGCAGTGCTTGATGCCGCCGCGCGTCTGCCCGCACTGATCGGCCATGACGTGCCAAGCCAGATCCTCAAGGCCGGTCGCCGCACCGATCTTCATCCGCTGCCGGACAGCGTGCAGGGTATGCCCGCGCAGCGCGCATTCACATAAGGAGTCAAGACTCATGGCATTGATCGACCATCTCGACCATCTGGTGCTGACCTGCGTGGACCCCGAAGCCACGAAGCACTTCTATACCGAGGTGCTGCAGATGCAACTGGAGACGTTCGGCGCGGGGCGGCTGGCGTTTCGTTTCGGCAACCAGAAGATCAATCTGCATGTGCGCGGTGCTGAATTCGAGCCGAAGGCGCACGTGCCCGTGCCCGGCGCGCTCGACCTTTGCTTTATCGCCGCCGTGCCGCTCGATGCGGTGATTGCGCATCTCAACAAGCTCGAATGGCCCATCGTCGAAGGGCCGGTCGAGCGCACGGGCGCGACGCAGAAGATCCGCTCGGTCTACGTGCGCGATCCCGATCTGAACCTCATCGAGATTTCCGAACTGATCTGAACGCCGCTGGTCGGGAACGGCGTTTCCGATCGGAGATAAAGTTTTCCCGATATTTACCGCGATCTTTCGCAGCTTGCCGGGGGGCGCCGGCAAGCTGCCGAAGGCATGGGCATACCGTCCATGCACGGACGCGCCGTGTGCGCGTCCGCCTCACGCCTCATCTCTCTACCATCCGCCACGCATGGTTTCCTGATGGAAACCCGCATTGCGCCGCCACTTTCACGCGCGCGCTGGATGCCGCACAATGGTCGCTCACCTGGGCTTGTGGAAGCCCTCTGCATCGGCCTCATCGGCAAACCCAATTCCCGAATCATGGTCAATCCGCTTCATTTCGATCTGCAATCGCTGCGCGTGTTTCTGCTCGTCGCGGAACACGGCAGCCTCACCAAAGCCGCTGAGCATGGCCAACTCACCCTGTCCGCCGTGAGCAAACGCATCGCGGAGCTGGAGAGCGTGACGGACTGTGCGCTGTTCATCCGCCGCGCGCGCGGCGTCGAACTCACGCCCGCCGGCATCGCGTTACTCGATCATGCGAGCCGCGTCATCGATCAGGTCAACCGCATGGCGAGCGAGATGGGCGACTACGCAGCGGGTGTGCGCGGCCACGTGAGGATGTGGGCCAATACCTCGGCGATCGTGCAGTTTTTGCCGGTCGATCTCGCGGGCTTTCTCAACGGTCATCCGGGCATCAAGGTGAGTCTGGAAGAGCGGCTTAGTCACGAGATCGTCGAAGCGCTGGGCGCGGGTAAAGCGGATATTGGCGTGTTCGCGGACAACGTGCCCGCGCCTGGCATCGAGCGGCGTCTTTATCGGCGCGACGAACTGGTGCTGCTGGTGCCGCAGGGACACCGGTTCGCGCAGCAGGAAATCATGCGCTTTGCCGATACGCTCGATGAAGACTACGTGGGCCTGAGCGATGGCAGTTCGCTGCTCGCGCGCATGACCGACGCGGCGTTTGCCGCCGAGCGCTCCCTCAAGCTGCGCATTCAGGCGTCGAACTTCGATGGCGTGTGCCGCATGATCGAAGCCGGTCTGGGCATCGGCATTTTGCCGCGCGATTCGGTCAGCGACGAACGCGGCAAGATTGGCGTTTCCAAAGTGAAACTTTCGGATGCGTGGTCTACGCGCACGCTGTGGGTCGGCATCAAGGCGGGCAGTGCGCCGAAATCGGATGTCGCAAGCCTGTTCGACTATATGTCGGCGCGCAGCCAGCAATGAAAAGGCCGGGGTTGAATTGAACCCCGGCCTTGTACAACTTGCGTTGCGACTGCCTCAAACCGGATTGATCTCGTCCTGACTACGGCGCGTCGTGAGCGGCCCGAGCGCGCGCAAGGTCACCGCGACAATGGCGAGCGCCGCCGAAATCACGCCGAACATCGCCAGCGGCCCATGCTGGGTCAGCACCGGCAGCAGGATGAAGGGCAGGGCACTGCTGACGATGCGCGAAAGCGAATAGGTGCTGCCGATTGCGGTCGAGCGCACGCTTGCGGGGAAGATTTCGGCTTGATAGACGTGATACGAATTGCTGAACACATTGGAGGCGCAAGTCGTCAGCACCCCGAAGCAGATAATCATGGTCGCATTGTTCGAATACGCAAAACCCAGGCCGAACAGCGCAATCGTCACGAGCGAACCGATCACCAGCGTGCGCCGCTCGATCCAGTTGAGCAGCGGCACGGAAAGCAGCGAGCCAATCGGATAGCCGAGAAACGAGAGCGCGACGAACAGCGTGCTACCCGTCACATCGAAACCGCGGCTTTTCACCACCACGCCCGCGAGCGAGCCAAAGCCGTAATAGCCGAAGCCCTGAAACAGGTGGAAGATCACCAGCATCACGTAGCGCTTGTCATAAGGCGCTTTGCCGAGCACGGCGATACGCTCGCGCAGGCCCAAAGGATGCTTGCGCTCGCCCGGTTCTTCGAAGGAGGCCGGCATGGCAACGCCTGCGCTATCGGCGAAACGGCGCAGCGTGGCGTGCGCCTCCTGCGTGCGGCCTTGTGCGAGCAGCCAGCGCGGGCTTTCCGGAAGGCGATGCTTGACGGCCAGCACGAACACCGCGCCCAGCCCGCCAATCGCCAGAATCACGCGCCAGCCCGCGATGCCGTCGTAGTGAAGCGGATTGAGCCACACGGCCAGAAAGCCCACTAGCGGCACGGCAACATACGAGGTGGTATAGGCCCAGGCGGCAAGTCGCCCGCGTTTGTCCTTTGGCAGGATTTCGGAGAGGTAACTGTCCGCCACGGGATAGATCGCGCCCACGCCGATGCCGGTGAGAAAGCGGCAGATCACGAGCATGGTCGCATCGACGGAGAACGCGCCCAGCAACGAAAACGCGCTGTACCAGACCAGCGTGAGCAGGAAGGCGCGGCGGCGGCCGATGCGGTCGGCGAGACTGCCCAGGCACAGCGAGCCGAAGAACATGCCGATAAACGCAGAGGCCAGCAGCAGCTTGAAATCGGTGCTGTGGCTGTCCAGACCGTACTCGTTTTGCAGCGCCGAGCCGATTGAACTGACGAGAAAGATCTCGTACATGTCGAAGAACAGGCCGATGCCGACGACCCACACCACGAAGCGGTGCAGCGCGCCCACCGGCATCTCGTCCATGAAGGCGCCAAGCGTAGTGGCGCGCGACGTGCGGTCCTGCGCGGCGCGGCTTGCCGCCGAAGGGCCGCCTGGGCCTGCGTGGCCGCCCAGATCCAGAGGTTGGCTGTTCATCGTGTCTCCTGGTATAGGTATGCCGCGGCTCGTCAGGGCCGACGGTCAGGCGAGTGCGTAAATCGGGACTGATCCGGGGTGGATGCTGCTCCGCTGTGTGGCACTGACACCTGATATCAGTGTCGGCGATTTTGACCAGCGCGAAAATTGCGGATGGATCAAGCCTCCTTTCTTGCCAGGAAAGCCTGCAGTCGTATCTTGATAAATATGCGCCTAACCAGAATCGGCGCAATATATTGATGCGCATCAGTGTTTCGCCGAGCCGCCTCTTCGGCGGTTTGGCGCCGTACGCCCGGCTGCATGGGCTTATAACGGCCCCAATAAGTTGTCTATGTGAAGATCGCTATGGGATCGTATGAATCTCGATGCCAGAATGCGGGCCGCTCCGCAAGCCGCGACACTCTGTCGCCTTTGTGAGTCGCGCACGCACCTGGAGGTCCCCTCATGAAAAACCACGGCCTGTCACGGCGGGGTTTTCTCAAAGCCAGCATGCTGGCGGGCGTGGCGGTATATGTGGCGCCGTTTGGCAGCCGCGCATTCGCTGCCCTGTTCGAAGAAAAACTCCTCACACCGGTCAAATGGGATAGCGCTACCGGCGCACCCAAGTTCCGTATCGACGGTATCGCTAAAGTCACGGGCTCGAAGGTCTTCGCGCGCGACATCCGCGCCGCCGACATGCCCCACTGGCCGCAGCAGCAGGCCCATGCGCTGATCCTGCGCACCACCCAGGCCGACCGCCTCTACGAAGGCTTCGACCTTGGTCTGTTGGGCGACGATCTCAAGCCCGACCGCGTCGTTACCGCCGACGATCTCGCGCGCGATGGTCTCGCCTTTCCGGCCTTCTACGGCGACGACATGCTGCTGCCCGCGGGCAAGACGCCCGCCTATCTGGGCCAGGCCGTCGCGATCCTGATCTATCACGACTTCGCGCGCTTTCGCTTCGCAAAGAATGCGCTCAAATTCCGCGACGACGTGATCCGCTACGGCGCACAGACGGGAGCGCTCGAGCGCGATCCGTGGGGCACGTTCCGCTTTGTGCGCGTGGGCGGCAAGACGGCCTATGACGACGACGTCTATTCGAGCCTCAAGGACGCGCCCATCTTCCCGAGCATGATGCGCAAGCACGCGCCGGTCTGGCCGGACGGCAACGAACACGGCAAGCTCGACGAGCAGGGCATGTTCCACGCCGGGCGTATCGCCGACGAACTCGATCATCCGTCGCCGGACTGGCTGGTGTTCGATCGCGAATACAACACGCAATCCGTCGATACTGCCGCGCTCGAACCCGATAACGCTAACGTCTGGTACGACGCCGCCACGCAGTCGCTGCACATGGTGGTGCCCACGCAGTCGCCGCTCGAAGTGGCGGATGCCGCTGCTGGTATGGTCGCGAAGTGTCACTTCCCGGTGAAGCAACTGTTCCTGCATCCGTGCTACACGGTGGGCTACGGTTCGAAGGATCACTTCAACGTGCCTTATTACGGGCTGGTAGCGGCGCTGTACGGCGACGGCCGCCCGGTGCGCTTCGCCAACGACCGCTACGAGCAGTTCCAGACCGCGCTCAAGCGCCACGCGTTCAAGATGCATTACCGCATCGCCGTGGATCGCAAGACCGGTTTGCTGCAATCGTTCAAGGGCGATTTCGAAGCCAACGGCGGCGGACGCTGCAATTTTTCGCCTTCGGTGGCGATGGTCGGCGCGACCGCTGCGCAATCGATCTACTACTTCCCGAAGAACGACTTCGCGGCGGTGGCGATCGCCTCGCGCGCAATCGATGCGGGTTCCGCGCGTGGCTACGGTACGCTGCAAAGCATGGCGGCGACCGAAATGGCCGTCGACGAAATCGCTGCGCAGCTGGGCGTCGATCCAATCGATTTCCGCATCAAGAACGCGTTGCGCTCGGGCATGAAGAACACCCAGGGCGCGATTCCCGCTGGCGCGATCCGCGTGGACGACGTGCTCGAACGCGCGAAAGCGCATCCGTTGTGGACGCAGCGCGCGAAGCGCAAGACCGAGTACGAAGCGGCCAATCCGGGCAAGCGCTATGGCGTAGGCTTCGCCTGCGTGCAAAAGGACTTTGGTACGGGATCCGAAGCATCGATCGCGAAAGTCGAAATCGACGAGAACGGCAATATCTCTCTGCAGCACACGGGTGCGGAGATCGGCACGGGCATGTCGACATCGCAGGCCGTGGCCGTGGCGAAGTGGCTCGGCAAGCCCGCAGCGGACATTCGTGTAGCCGTGACGGACTGGCCCGATCTGCCGGTGGTGACGAGCGGCGATCCCTACATGATGAGCCAGGCCGATCAGGACAAGGCCAGCGTGAACCCGCGCTGGACGCCAAATATCGCCTCGCCGTCGAGTGCAACCAATTCCGCGTATTACTTCACGCATAGCACGCGCGAAGCGGCGCGCGCCGTGTTCCGCTTCGGCCTCTGGCCGGCGGCGATGGCGATCTGGGGGCAGGGCATCGGCGGCGGCCAGGCTGCGCCGCTGGTGGTGCGTATCGAAGACGCGCGCTGGGTGGACGGCAAGCTCACTGCAGCGGGGCTTGAACCGTTGCCGCTCGAACAGATCGCGAAACAGGCGCATGCGATGGGCCTGGCTACTGGCGCGGCCGTGCACGTGTTCAACCGCTGGCAATGGACCGAAGCCGAGTTCGATATCGGCGCAACGATTGAACGCATGCCGATCGACGCGCTTTCCTTGCGCTATGGAAAGGGTGACGGCAGTACGGCAACGACGGCAACCGTTGCGCCCACAACCTTGAGCGTCACCGCTAACGGCTATCGCGTGCTGGACCGCAAGCGCGTATTCATCCCGCCGATGAGCCGCAATAACGCGGCGGTGACCTACTACAGCGCGGTCGGCACGCTGGTCGAGCTCGCTGTGCATGAAGCAACCGGCAAGGTCGAATTGCTCACGCATCATTCGATCATGGAGTGTGGCAACCAGATTTCGCCGCAACTGGTTTCGGGCCAGTTGCAGGGCGGTCTGGCGATGGGCATCGGCCATGCGCTGCACGAATATCTGCCGCTCTACGAAGACGGTCCCGGTAACGGTACGTGGAACTTCAACCGATACCAGTTGCCGCGCGCATCGGACGTCGCCGTGTGGACGCAGAGCGGCGAGGTGCTGCCGCCGCTGTCCGAGACCGATCCGCCCAAGGGCATCGCCGAAGTGGTGATGATTCCCGTGGTGGGCGCGGTCGTGAACGGTATCGCGCATGCCATCGGCCATCGCTTCACCGACTTGCCGGTGACCCCGCAAAAAATTCAGGAGGTGCTCGCATGACGCTGCCCCAATCCGCTGCTTCCGCGGTGAGCGCCAGCGCCGCCGCGGCTTCCTCACCGCAGGCACAGACGAACGCGCCCGTCGAGCGCCCGCTCGTGCAATACAAGCCCAAGGCGCTTTCGCTTACGATCAACGGCAAGGCAGTCGGCCCGATGCAGGTGCCCGAGGGCCTCATGATGATCGAGTTCCTGCACGAGTACGCGGGCCTGACCGGCTCGCGTCTCGGCTGCGGGCAGGGCGTGTGCCACGCCTGCGTGGTGATCCTCGACAAGACCGACGGCACGAGCGAGGAAATGCGCACTTGCATCACCGGCGCGCACTTCTTCAACGGCCGCACGATCCGCACCGTCGAAGGCCACGCAAAGCGCAACGAAGCGGGCGAAGTCGTCGAACTCTCGCCGATCCAGCAGAAGTTCCTGGAGCACTTCAGCTTCCAGTGCGGCTACTGCACGCCGGGTTTCGTCAACGCCGCCACCGTGCTGATCGAACGCCTCAAGCGCGAACCGGTTGCGAAGGCCGACGTCGAAAGCACCATCATGACCGCGCTCGACGGCCATCTGTGCCGCTGCACGGGCTATGTGCGCTATTACGAAGCGGTCAAGGACGTGGTGATGACTACGCCCGGTCTCGTGAAGGACGCGGCATGAAGCGCGCGCTCATTCATCGCATCGCGCACGGCGTGTTGATCGCTGCGTGCGCGCTAACGTTAGCGGCGTGCGGGCAGCAGGAATCGTCGCAATCAGACAATGCGAACGCAGCCTTTACGCCCACGCCCGAACAGATCGCGCACGGCCGCTACCTCGTCAAGGCTGCTGACTGCGCCGCCTGCCATACCTCGCAGGACGGCGCGCCGTTTGCTGGCGGCGTGAAAATCGCCTCGCCTTATGGCGCGTTCTATGGCTCGAATATCACGCCCGATAAAGAGCACGGCATCGGCGACTGGAGTGCGGACGACTTCTATCGCGCGCTGCACGACGGCAATGCGCGCGGCAAGCGCCTGTATCCGTCGATGCCATACACGTCCTATCGTCAGCTCACGCGCGCCGATTCGGACGCGATCTATGCCTACCTGATGTCGGTGAAGCCCGCGCCCGTGGCGAACCACGAGCACGACCTCAAGTTCCCGTACAACCTGCGCTTCGGCATGGCGTTATGGGACATGGTGTTCCTCAAGGACGCCTTGCCTGATGCATCGGCAGGGCAATCGGCGGACTGGCAGCGCGGACGCTATCTGGCAAACGCGCTCGGCCATTGCGCCGAATGCCATACGCCGCGCAATTTTGCGGGCCAGCTGGTCGATGCGAAGCCGCTTTCGGGCGCGGCGCTCGGGCGCGTCGTCGCGCCGGATATCACGCCGGCTGGACTCGCCGGGCGGGGCTGGACTGCCGCCGATCTGCAGACGTTCTTTAGCGTCGGGATCGCGCCGCAAGGCTCGGCGTTCGGCGAGATGTATCCGGTCGTGCATCTGAGCACGCAGTACCTCAGCAAAGATGATGTGCGTGCGCTATCGGTCTATCTGCTCGGCGATACGCCGCCCGCACCGCAGCCGGTCGCGGCCGTGTCCGCCGATGTCGCGGCGCTCGCGGCAGGACGTTCGGTGTATCTCGCGGTGTGTGCGGGATGTCACGGGCTGGCGGGCGAGGGCAAGCCGCATGTTGCGGTGGCGATGAACGGCAATTCAACACTGCGTCAGAGCGATCCGCACAACCTGCTGGTGGCGATGCTCGACGGCATCGATACACAGAAGTTCGCGGGCGTCGAGAACATGCAGGCGATGCCGGCGTTTTCCTCGACCCTGAGCGACGATGAACTCGCGCAACTGTCGAACTATCTGCGCGCGACGTGGGGCGGCCAGGCAGCGAACGTCACGGCAAGCGACGTCAAAGCACTGCGCTGAAACAACGGTGGCAGGAGAGCCGACTGCTTTCCTGCCACCGCGTTTCAAGTTCGCAGATACCTCTGCGCCAGCGCTTCATAGAGCGGTGGCGCGAACAGTTTGGACACCTGGCTGGCGATCAGCGCCGTCGCCATCAACGACAGCACCAGCGCGTGCCCGTTGATCATCTCGATCACGATCACGAAGGCCGTAATCGGGCTTTGCGTCACAGCGGCGAGATAGCCCACCATGCCGAGCGCGATCAGCATCGGCAACTGCATCTGCCCGAACACCATATGCAGCGCGTTGCCCATGCCCGCGCCAATCGCCAGTGACGGCGCGAACAGGCCGCCCGGCGTGCCCGGCAGATACGATCCCACCATCGACGCCATCTTGAAGAGCGGATAAGCGGCGCTGAGCTGCGAATGCCCTTCGAGCATATTGCGCGCTTCCGCGTAGCCGCTGCCGAACAGATGGCCGCCGCTCGCCACGCCGATCACGGCGATAAAGAATCCACACACCGCGCCGAACGCAACAGGCCGTTGCGCGCGCAACGAGAGCAGCCGGGCGGGCATCCAGCGCGGCGTGTTGAGCAGCAACCAGCAGAAGATGCCGCCCGCTATCCCCGTCAGCACGCCCACCAGCACGACTGCCGCTGCGAGCAGGTTGGGGAAATGCCCGTCGATGGCGATGGTGCCGAAATAGACGTAGTTGCCCTGCAGAGCGAGTGAGACGACGCCCGCGAAGATGATCGCCGTGATCAGGACGCCGCTCGTGCGTTGCTCGAAGCTGCGTGTCAGTTCCTCGATGGCGAACACGACACCCGCAAGCGGCGCATTGAACGCCGCCGAAAGACCCGCTGCCGCGCCCGCGAGAGCGAGTTTATGTTCGAGGCCGACCCCGTAGATGCTGCGCAGGCGCGCCGGATAGAAGCGCCGCAGGCTGAACATCAGCGCCGCGCCCACATGAATCGTCGGACCCTCGCGGCCGATGGTGAAGCCGCCGAGAATCGCCAGAAACGACAGGGCAATCTTGCCGACGAGGATGCGCAGCGTGAGCAAACGCGGACCCAGCGTGCGCACATCGTGCAGCGTCGCGATGACCTGCGGAATACCGCTGCCTTCCGAGCCCGGAAACCATCGGCGCGTGAGCCAGACGCCCAGCGCCGCAACCGCCGGCGTGACGATGAGCGGCAGCCACGCCGCATGCGCGGTCATGCGCAGAAACAGGTCGTAGCCGTAATCGATGAGGCGTGCATACAGAACAGCCACGAGGCCGGTGACGACCGCGCCGAGCCAGAAGATGCCGAGATACATCCAGCGGCGTTGGCTGCGCTGGATCGATCGGCGGTCGATAAGGGTCAGAATTCGCATGGACGCGCTGGGAAAATGCAGTTTATGGCACATTGTGACATAAATCGCGCTGGCGGCCCTGGAATTCCTGCGCAGTGACTAGCCGGCCTGATCGCCGAAGACCCAGTGGAATGCACCGTAGAGCGCCCTGTGCTGGGCCGCGAGTTCGATCAGAAAGGACTCGCCCTTGGGCGTCAGATGCACCTGTACCTGGCGGCGGTCGGCGGGGTCGGGCTTGCGCAGCACCAGCCCGGCTACTTCGCAGCGCGAAACGAGCGCTGCGGTGCCGTTGGGAGCGCCTTGCAGGCGCTCGGCGAGTTCGCCCACCGTCGCCCATTTACGGTCGGGAAAGCCGCAGACGTGCAGCAGAAGTTGATATTGCAGCGTCGTGATGCCGGCGGCGTTGGCGATCTCTTCCGAGGCGCGCAGGAATTTGCGCAGGTCGTAGCGGAAGGCCGACATGGCTTCGAGATCGTGCTTGTTCATGTGCGCTCCTGATTGCTGGGCCGGTCGCAAAGGCAATGACCGGCCGCCAGGAGGTTACCACGCATCAAACGCTGACGATCAACGGTACCAGCGTGGCGATGCATACGCCCAGTCCAATGACGGGCGCGCCCATTACGATCAGGCCAATCGCTGCAATTGCGCCCAGTATCGCCAGTCCGCCCAGACGCCGACGCGCGAGTTGCCGGCTTTCAATCGACCCGCGCTGCAGCGCGTTTTCACCTGAACGGTGCGTATGCCTCGGAATGGTGATGGCCATTAATCCCCCGAAAGAATGTTGATATGGAAACAACGATGCTATTGAGTTGCGAATAAACGGCGCGCAAGGATTGGCAGGTCCCGCGGTAAACGCGCCGTATAACGCAAGGTCTTTGCAGTAACCCTCGCAATTTTTACGCCTGCTTTACGCGAAGCCCGATACGCTGGTTTCATCGCCACAACGCACGCATCCCGTGCCCGTTCACATGCAACACGCCCATTCCTCCGCGCTTACCGACACGCGTTCCGCCATTTCGTCTTCCGTTTCCGTTGCACGTCGCCCCAGCGCGACGATCCTGCCGTTTCGCGCTCCGCGCGCCTGGCTCGATATCGCCCTCAACGGCAAAACGCTAATTGAATCGCGCACGCATCTGGCGGGGCTGCTCCACTCGGCGCTTGGTGTCTATGTGACGCGCACCGCCGAGCGGGGCGATTCGATCGTCGTTCGCCTCGACATCGCGCCGGAGGATTTTGGCTTTACGCTGCACACGCTGCTGGGTGTCGTGCCGGAAGCGACGATCAGTGCGCTGCGCGCGCGTGCCGATGAGGAGGCGCACTGATATGTATTCGGGTATCTGGTTGCCACTGGTGACGCCGTTTCGCGACGGCGAGGTCGATGTATCCGCGCTCGAAGCGCTCACGCGGCGCTATGTGGAAAGCGGCATCGCTGGAATCGTTGCATTGGGGACAACGGGCGAAGCCGCGCTGCTCGACCACCGTGAACGCAGCGTGGTCATGCAGGCGATCACAGAAGTCGTAGCGGGGCGCATTCCTGTGATCGCAGGTGTGGGCGGCCTCGACACCGCAGCTTTCGTCGACGAAATCCATCGTCTGGAAGTCTGGGACCTGGCCGGGTATCTGGTTTCCGCGCCTGCCTATCTGTGTCCGGATCAGGCCGGCTTGCTCTGGCATTTCCGGCAGATTGCGCAGGCGACCGAACGCGATATCGTGCTTTACGACGTGCCGCATCGCACTGGGGTAGGGCTGGCGGAAGCAACGGTTGCCGAGTTGGCGCGCGTGCCCACTATCCGCGCGATCAAGGCCTGCGCGCGCGAGCGTTTCGCGGCGTTTGGCAAGTTGCCGATTGCGTTGCTCTGCGGTAACGACGATGCGTTTCTCGACTGCCTGCGTGCGGGCGCAACAGGGGGCATTCTGGCGAGCGCGCATGTATGCGCCGATCTGCTGGACGAAGTGCGGTGCCTTTTCATTACGGGAAAGGAAGCGGATGCGAGCCAGCTGTTCGTACGGCTCGAACCCGTCCTCAAACTGCTATTCGCCGCGCCCAATCCCAGCGCGATCAAAGCGATGATGTCGCTCGACGGCACCCTGTCTGCGCAAACGCGCATGCCGATCATGCCCGCGAGCGAGGTGCTGGTGCGGCGTCTGGAAGCGGCGCGCAGGGAACTGGAGGAACTGCGCGCCGTTTCGATCAGCTAGTGCGTGCGGTCACAGTCGTTGCAGGCGCAACGACGCGCGGACGCGCATCGGCGATATCGTCGCTGATCAGCAGGGCGACGGTTTCCGCAGTGGCCGCCGATAGCGTCCAGCCCAGATGGCCATGCCCCGTGTTGTAGAACACATTGCGCTGTTTGCCGCGCCCGACTCTCGGCAACATGCTGGGCAGCATCGGGCGCAGTCCCGCCCACGGAATCACACGCGAAGTTGAAATCGACGGGAAGTGCGTGCGCGCCCATCGCACCAGCGGCTCGATCCGGTCTGAACGGATGTCGCGATTGGCGCCGTTGATTTCCGCCGTCCCTGCAATGCGAAAGCGATCCGCACCCAGTCGGCTCGTGACGATTTTCGCTGCATCGTCCAGTAGGCTCACCCACGGTGCGGATTCCTGACTACGCGCATCGTCGAGGCAAACGGTGATCGAATAGCCCTTCACCGGATACACGTTGACGTGATCGCCCACCTGCGCGGCGAGCGCGCGACTGCCCACGCCCGCGCAGATCACCACGCGATCGAAGGTGGAAACCGAAGGCAGCGCATCGCGCGACGTGGCGATCGAAACCGTGTCGTTGTGTGCGTCGCTGATCGATTGCACGGTGGTGTCGTATTGAAACGCGACGCCCAGCCGTTCGCACGCCAGCGCAAGGCCGCGCGTGAACTTGTGAATGTCGCCGGTCGAATCGGATTCGGTAAAGAAACCGCCGTGGAAATCGCCTTGTAGCGTAGGCTCGATTGCGCGAATTTCCTCTGGCGTAACGGCGCGCCGATCCAGCCCGCCTTCGCGCAGCAGCGCATTCACTTTCGTTGCGGAATCGAATTCCTTTCGTGTTGCGTAGAAGTGCAAAATGCCGCGCTGCTCGTGATCGAAACCGATCGATTCACGCTGCGCAATCGAAAACAGATGTTCGCGCGCGGCGATCGCCAGGCGTACTGTTTCGATGGTATTGCTGCGGTAATTCGGAATCTGGCGCAGAAATTCGCCGATCCAGCTGTATTTATGCCAGTTGGGACGCGGATTCATGAGCAGCGGCGCATCGCGTCGCATCATCCAGCGCAGGCCTTTGAACACGGTTGCGCGGCTGTTCCAGACTTCCGCGTTGCTCGCGGAAAGCTGGCCGCCGTTTGCGAACGACGTTTCCATCGCAGCGTAACGATGGCGATCGATGACGGTGACGCTATGGCCGCGCCGTGCGAGTGCATAGGCGGTGGTGACGCCGGTAATGCCGGCGCCGATTACGGCGATTCGTGACATGACATGGTCCAGAGTGCATTGACTGCGCGCATCAGCGAAGTTGCGCAGTGGGCATCGCCGGCCGATTGCAACCGGCGCCGATGCCCCATCTGTCCATGTACCTGAGAGTTTCGCCCGCGCGCTTACGACGCGCGTGGCTCCCCTTCGGTGGGCGCCACCATGGCGGTGCGCCGCTCTCCAGATGTTCCGGCTGCGTGGTCCTTTTGCCTGAGAGTTTCCGGGGCGGTTGCTCCGTCGGCGTCGTTCCGGTAGAACGATCTCTTCCATGCAGCGTGTGAGAACGCTTCAAGATTAGCGGTGCGCCGCGCCCACGGCAACCGCTTTTTCAAAATTCGGTCTGCGATGTTTCGCCTATGGGTTTTACCGGATTGAAGGGCGAGCGCGCAGCAAAACCGCGCGCCATTGCAGTTACACTCCCGCGTGCCGTCCGTCCCTCCCTTTTATCCGATATGAAACTGCATCAACTCAAAGCGCTCGCCGCCGTTGCGGAAACCGGCAGCATTCTGGAGGCTTCGCGTGTGCTGCACGTTACGCAATCGGCGCTCAGCAAGGCGCTCAAGGAACTGGAGGGGCAGGTGGGCGCAACGCTGTTCGTGCGCTCCAGCAAGGGCGTTCAACTGACGGTCTACGGTCAGCGGCTGGTTGGCCATGCGCGCCTCATCAGCGAGAACGTGCGTCGCGCGCGCGACGATATGGAAGAGATGAAGGGCAATGCGATCAGCGAAATCAGCATTGGCGTGACGCCGGTGACCGCACTGTTACGCCCACTTGCCGATTGCCTTTCCGCATTCCGGCGTGATTATCCGCAGGTGCGCCTGCGTATGCTGGAAATGCGGCCCAACCAGCTGCTCGAACAGGTGCGTGAAGGCACGCTCGATTTTGCGGTGACCTCGCAGCGTATGGCGTCCGATGGTTTGCTCGACTGCACGCCCGTCTTCAGCATGGCGACGCTGGTTGCCGCGCGCAAGGGGCATCCGTTGCGCGGCGAGCGGTCCTTGAAGGCCTTGCTCGATGCCGAATGGATCGTGCTCGATCCGCTGGCGGATGCGAGTGCGCCCTTCGTGCAGTTATTCGCCGATCATGGTCTGGCGTTGCCCGCGCGCGTGATCGAATGCTCGTCGATGTCGCTGGCGCTTTCGATGTGTTCGCAGATGGACACGCTCATCCTGCTTTCCTCCGAATCCACCAGCAGCCGTTTCATGCGTGAAACGATGGACTTTCTCGATCTCGACGACCCGCTGCCCGCGCGCGCGATTTCGCTCGTTACGCGCGACCGCCATACGCTGCCGGGTTCGGCCGAACGCCTGCACGACGCCATCGCCGACGCCTTGCGCGACTACGATCCCACGCGTCCTCATACCCTCAAGCCTTGACGCCGCTATAACCAGACGTCAACGGATTGAAAATCCGTCACTTGTCGCGTCGATTTTGGCAACAAACACTGGTTTCCGGTGACGAACGCCGCAATCCGAATCGCTCTGACAAGTGGACAAGAGGACGTCGATGAATGAAATGCCCCGCGCGCTGCACGACGGCGCGCCCGCCATGCGCCATGCCCTGCATCAGGCCGAACCGGTCCGGCGCGCGCCCACGCGCCGCGCCATCGTCGCCGCCGCAATCGGCAACGGCCTGGAAATGTACGACTTCACGCTGTACAGCTTCTTTGCCGTGACCATCGGCAAGCTGTTTTTTCCCACCGGCAATGCGCTCACTTCGCTGCTGCTGTCGTTTGCGACGTTCGGCGCGGGTTTTCTGATGCGTCCACTGGGCGCGGTCATCATCGGCAATCTCGCGGATCAGCGCGGCCGTAAGGCGGCGCTCACGCTGACCATCGCGTTGATGACCGCTGGCACCGCTTTGATCGCACTCACGCCGGGCTATGCAAGTATCGGTGTGAGCGCAACGATCCTGGTGGTGATCGGCCGCTTGTTGCAGGGGCTCTCGGCGGGTGGCGAGATTGGCGCGGCTTCCGCGCTGCTGATGGAGTCGGGCAGCAAGGCGCGCCGCTGTTATTTCGTTAGCTGGCAGGCCGCGACGCAAGGCGGCGCGGCGCTCGTGGGCGCGCTCGCGGGCGTGGCGGTGTCCGCGACGTTGTCGCCCGATGCACTGCAATCGTGGGGCTGGCGTCTGCCGTTCCTGCTCGGCCTGTTGATTGCGCCGGTGGGCATCTATATCCGCAGGCATCTGGAAGAAACGCATGTGAGCGCGAAGCCGTCGGCGTTCAACGGCGTGGGAGCCGTGTTCCGCGAGCATGCCCGCACGCTGGTGCTCGGCACGTTTCTGATGACGAGCAGCACGTCGGCGATGTATGTGATCGTGTTCTACATGCCGACGTATCTGGTCCGCACGCTGCACATGCCGCAGGTCACCGCGTTCGCCGCGACCTGCGTATCGGGACTCACGATGCTGGTGTTCGCGCCGCTGTTTGGCCGCTTCGCCGATCGTCTGCCGCGCCGCAAACCGCTTCTGATCGCCAACAGCGTGCTCTCCATGCTGATCGTGATCCCCAATTTCATGTTGCTTTCTTCAGCGCCGGGGCTGCCGCTCATCATGGTGTGTGTGGCGATCTCCGGCGTGTTGATGTCGATTGGCACCGGCGCGGGCACGGCCATGATGATGGAGGCGCTGCCGCGTCACCATCGCGCCACCGGCATGTCAATCATGTACAGCTTTGGCGTGACGATATTCGGCGGCTTCGCCCCGCTAGCCGTCACCTGGCTCATCAGCGCGACCGGCAGCCGCATGGCGCCTGCGGGATATCTGCTGGGCGCTTATCTGATCAGCTTTATCGCCTTGCTGTTTTATCCCAGCAATCCGGGCCGCGATTGATTCCGCCCGCCGCATCGATCATTCAATCAGCCGGAAAACATCATGAATCAGCGCGATCCCAATCAAATTGCCGCCGCGCTCGCGGCTTCTGCTCCGCGTTTTGCCGCCATTCGTCACCGCATCCACGCTCATCCTGAACTGGGCGCAGAGGTGCCCGATACGGCCGGTCTCGTCGCGAAGCTGCTGGGCGAGTGGGGTTATGACGTACATACTGGAATTGGCGGCCACGGTGTCGTGGCCCAGTTGAGAGTGGGCGAGGGCACGCGGCGGCTCGGCCTGCGTGCGGACATGGACGCACTGCCGATGCAGGAGCGCACCGGCTTGCCTTATGCGAGCACCGTGGATGGCCGCATGCATGCGTGCGGCCACGACGGCCATACCGTGACGCTGCTCGCCGCCGCGGAATATCTTGCCGCCACGCGCGCGTTCGACGGCACGCTGAACCTGATCTTTCAGCCCGATGAAGAGGGCCTGAGCGGCGCGCTCGCGATGATGAACGATGGCTTGTTCGAGCGCTTTCCGTGTGACGCCGTCTATGCCTTTCATAATGCGCCTGGCCTGCCGGTCGGCAAGGCGGTGGTGCAGGCGGGGCCGCTGGGCGGATCGTCGGATCGCGTGAGCGTGACGTTTCGTGGCAAGGGCGGTCATGGTGCGATTCCGCATCGCGCGATCGATCCCACGCTGGCCTTGTGCATGACCGTGGTGGCGCTGCAGGGTATCGTCTCGCGCAACATCGCGCCCGTGGATGCGGGCGTGATCAGCGTGGGACAACTATCCGCGGGCAGCACGTATAACGTGATCCCCGAAACCGCCACGCTGAAACTGACCGTGCGCGCCACCGTTCCCGCCGTGCGCGAACTACTGGAAGCGCGCATTCGCGCCGTGGTTGCGCATCAGGCCGCATCGGCGGGCGTGGAAGCCGATATCGTCTACGAACATATGGTCCCGGCAATCATGAATACGCCAGCCGAGTCGCAGATCGCACGCGCGGCAGTCGCGAGTGTATTGGGCGCGGATAAGGTCATACAGGTGCCGCCGTCCACGCAGATGGGCAGTGAAGACTTCGCGTGGATGCTGGAACGCTTGCCGGGCTGCTATTTCTCGCTGGGCAACGGCACGGGCGAATGGGTGGGCTGTTCGCTGCACAACGACGGTTACGACTTCAACGACGAATTGATTCCGATTGGCGCGGCCTGCTGGGTGGCGCTCGCCGAATCGTATCTGTGTAACGCCAGTTAAGCCTCTTCACACGCGAATGGACAAGACATTCGCGTCAATCAATTAATTCGGATGCCGAAATAAAAGCATGAAGAAAACGGGAGATCTTTTGATGCGTCATCGCGTAGCGGCTGCGGCAGTGGGAATGGCGGTAACGGGGACGCTCAGCAGCGTAGCGCATGCCCAATCCAGCGTAACGCTGTACGGCGTGGCGGACGTCGGCATGGTGTTCAATTCGAACTCGGGCGGCAAGCAGCAGTATGGGCTCGCGAGCGGTAACGCCAGTTCGAGCGTCTGGGGACTCAAGGGCAGCGAGGATCTGGGTGGCGGCCTTGCGGCGATATTTACGGTCGAGAACGGCTATAGCGCGACCTCAGGGACAATTTCGCAAAACGGTACGTTGTTCGGCAGACAGGCATTCGTCGGGCTTTCTGGCAACGCCGGGACGCTGACCCTGGGACGCCAGTATTCGAGCGCTTACTGGTACACCGGCTACCTCACGGCTGGCGGCAGTTGGGCCGGGTCTGGCGCGGGCTATGGCGCGCATCCCGGCGATGTCGATAATCAGGATACCTTCGCGCGCGTGAATAACGCGGTCAAATACACGACGCCAAAATTCTACGGGTTCACGCTGTCGGGCATGGTTGCGTTCGGCAATCAGGCAGGCTCGATTGCGACCAACCGGATCGTCGCGATTGGCGCGGGTTTTGCGCGCGGGCCCCTAAAGATGGGCCTGGGTTACCAGGACGCCAACCGGCCCAACTATTCGTTCTTTGGCAACAAGGCGAACGATAGCGCTACCGCCAACAATATCTACAATCCGGTCTATGCGGGTTTCGCTTCGGCGGGTGCGCAGAAGATTTTCTCGGCTGCTGCTGCTTATACGATCGACTGGGCGACGCTCGGCCTTGCCTATAGCAATACGCGCTTCACGGACCTCGGCACGGTGGCGGTAACAGGACTTTCAGCAGCGGAAAAAGCCTTTCGCGGCACGGCGACGTTCAATATCGGCGAAGCCAACCTCAAGTTCCAGCTCAGTCCCGCGTTGATGGTGGGCGCGGCGTACTCGTACACGCAGAGCGGCGGCGTGACGCGCGCACACTATCAACAGGTGGATCTGGCGCTCGACTATGCCTTGTCCAAGCGTACCGACCTCTACACGATGGCGTTCTTTCAGCACGCCAGCGGCACCGATTCGCGCGGCTTGCCGGCGGTTGCCGCGCTCGGCGGCGTGAGCGCTTCGCACAGCAATAATCAGACGCTCGTGACGGCGGGCATTCGCCATCGCTTCTGAACGAAGCCCGCGCGCCGTGCATCAGAAGTTGTGCACGAGGCCGATGATTTCCGTCGTGATGTTCTTGCCCGCACCCACGGCGATGCCTGGGCCTGCCGCGTCCGTGACCGTGAAAGCCGTCGATCCGTGATTACGCACGCCTGCCACGCCCGCATAGAAGCCGGTGCGCTTCGAAAGCAGATAGTCGTAGCGCAAGGCCCACGAGAGCGCGTGGCCGTCGCCGCCCGAACGCAGCCAGTACTGGCCGAAGCTCGCGAGCAAGGAGCCGCCCGCGACGTGACGGATCAGCGCGTTGACTTCGTAGAAGTCGTGGTTGGGCGTGGCGTAGGCGCTCGACATCGAACTGCTCACGCCGGTGGCGTTGCGATGCGCCTGGTAAAGCGCGGCGGTTTTCACTGCGCCGAAATCGTACGATGCGCCGATCAGGTAGTAGCGGCCCGTAGCGACCGGCGTTGTCGTGGTGAGCGTGGCGGTGGCCGCGAAGCGCTGCTGCAGATAGTCGACATCGGCGGAAAACGCGCCCGCCTTGAAGTTCAGCCCTGCCGAAAGCGTGTCGCCCAGCGATGCCGGTACGCCGCTAGAGCCGTTCGCGCCGCGCGCATACAGCGCGCGCAGCGTGAAGCCCGCGATTTCCGGCGAAGCGTAGCGCAGCGAGTTCGCGGTGCGCGCGACCGGCACGAACACGTAATTGTTGGTGGCGTTGCCCCAGGCCAGCGCGTTGAGTTCGCCGATCGAATAGGTCACGTAGCTCAGGAATAGCGGCGTGTAGTTGTTGCCCGCCTGAATCTGGCCGAACGGTCCGCGCACGCCAATCCACGCCTCGCGGTTGAAGAGCGCCGTGCTGCTGGCCATCGCGCCCGAGTTCGCGTTGAAGCCGTTCTCCAGCTTGAACACCACGGTATAGCCCGCACCCAGATCCTCCTTGCCGAAGAATCCCCAGCGCGAGGGCGCGACGGAACTTGAGGCCTCGCGCACAACGGTCTGTCCGCCGGTATTGGCGACCTGAATCGCCGTGTCGATGATGCCGTAGAGCGTGACGGACGACTGGGCGTAAGCGCCGGATGCGCCCAGTGTGGCGGCGGTCGTGACCAGGGCCGTGGTGGCGAACGGTGCAAATCTCATCTTGTCTCCTGAACGGTGCCGTCGAAATGCGGCACTCTCTGAAAGCAGGAGTTTTGTGTACGAGGGCTGGATGGTCAATAAAAAATATACAAAACTATCGAAAACACCAGGTTGTGTATTCGACTGCGGGAAATCGACAAACCGTGAGCGAAAGCACGCCCGCACGCGCCAGACGGCGCGCGGGCGTACTCAGCAAGGGAAAGGCGGCAGGGACGCGGCTGGCGGGAGGCTCAGCGCGAAGGCGGGAACAGATCGGCGTCCGCGAGGATGATGTCGGCGGTCTGGCGGTAGTGCGTGGTGAGGAGCTGGATGGCGAGCGCGGCGTCGCCGGCCACCACCGCGTCCAGCATCGACTTGTGCTCTGCGCCCTCATGGCGTTTGGGGAACACACGCCGCACGGAGAGTTGGCGGTAACGGTAGAGCTGGTCGGCCAGTTGTTCGCAGAAGTTTATGAGCCAGCGCGACTGGCAGCCGCCGATCAGCGCGCGATGGAACTCGCGATGGCGGCGCTCCCACTCGGGGTTCTCCTTGTATTCGCTGTCGCTGAGCGAACGCGGCACTTTGGAGAGCCGATGGTAGGCCAGCACGACCTCTTCTTCCCATTCGACGGAGCGGCTGGCGAAGGCTTCGCGCAGGGCGACTTCCTCCAGCCAGCAACGCGTTTTGGTGATCTCCTGCAGGTCGCTCGCGCTGATGCCGGCTACCGCGAAGCCGCGCTGGTCGCGCCGCTCGACCAACCCGTCCGACGTGAGGCGATTGAGCGCTTCGCGCACTGGCGTCTGACCGGCCTGATACTGGTCGCACAGAAACTCGATCTGGAGTTTGCGGCCCGGTTCGAGCTTGCCGTCCAGCAGGTCGGCGCGGATGCGGTCATACAGGTTCGTGGCCAGCGTGGCGGCGCTTGCGCCGCCCGCGCCCGCGGGTGGCGCGGGATAAGTCACTGTGCGGGACAAGTTCACACCTCTGCATTGTTTCGTTTGCGTGAAAGTATATCCGATCAGTCTTGCATTCCTGCTGTTTGGCGAGTCTATGGGGTTTTCCCCATGTAAATACACAAAATCATCGACAACGTAGTTTTGTATATATTATGATCGTCGGCAGATCGAAACGCAGGACCGAGGCAGGAGAGAGACAGGATGGAGACGTTGACGCTGGATCAGGCCAACCTTATTGCGGCCGCTGCGCTGGGCGCGGCTCGACGCGATGGCCTTCGCGCCATGGCGCTGGTCGTACTCGACGAGGCGGGCCAGTTGAAACTGGCGACGCGCGAAGACGGCGCCACGCCGCTGCGCGTGGAGATCGCACATGGCAAGGCCGCTGCGGCATTCGGCATGGGCGTCAATACGCGCACCCTGCACGAACGCGCCAGCGCGAATCCGGTGTTCTTCAACGCCATTGCCCCTGCGAGCGGCGGCAAGTTCATTGCGCAGACGGGGGCGGTCGTGATCGTCGCGGCGAATGGACAGGTGCTGGGCGCGATCGGCGCGAGCGGCGGCACCGGCGACGAAGACGAGGCCATCTGCATCGAGGCCCTGCGCGCAGTCGGCCTCGCGCATCGTTAAGGCTAACGCCATGCAAGCCGCTTACCGCTGCGCCTGTCACGGCATCGACGTTCACGCGCATATCGTGCCCGCCGAGTTTCCGGCTTACCTGGGCGCGCGTGCGCCGCGCGACTGGCCGTCGATGCAGGCCGCGCACGCCTGCCATCGCCATGTGGTGATCGACGAGAAGATCTACCGCACGGTGTCCGATCTGTGCTGGGACACTGAAAAGCGTATTGCCGATATGGACGCGCAGAACGTGGCGATCCAGGCGATCTCGCCGATGCCCGAATTGTTGTCCTACTGGATGGACGCCTCAGACGCGCTGCCGCTGCTGCAATACCTCAACGACACCATCGCGCGCATGACCGACGCGAGCGCGGGCCGCATGGTGGGACTGGGCGCGGTGCCACTGCAGGATGTCGACATGGCGATTGGCGAACTCGAACGCCTGATGCGCACGCCGGGCTTCGCGGGCGTGGAGATCGGCAGCAATATCAATGGCGCGCCCATTGGCGCGGCGCAGTTCGATGCCTTTTTCGAGGCCTGCGAGGCGCTGGGCGCGGCGGTGTTCGTGCATGCGCTGCGGCCCACGGGCAAGGAGCGTCTGGTGGGCCCGGCGCAACTGGTTCAGGCGCTCGCGTTTCCCACTGATGTGGGGCTGGCAGCGGCATCTGCCATTACGTCGAATCTGATCGTCAGGCATCCGAAGCTTCGCATTGCGTTCAGCCACGGCGGCGGCACGCTGGCTTCGTTGCTGCCGCGTCTGGAGCAGGCGAGCCAGGTGTTCGCGCCGCTGCGCGAAACGCTGGAGATCTCACCGCGCGAGCAGGCGCGCCGTCTCTGGTATGACTCGCTCGTGTTCGATACGCCCACGCTGCGCCACCTCGTCGAGACTTTCGGCGATACGCGTCTGATGCTGGGCACCGATTATCCGTTTGCGTTCCGCGAGCGCGATCCCGTGGGCGGCGTGCAGGCGCTCGGCCTCGACGCGGCCGCCGCGGAACGGCTCATCTATCGCAACGCCCGGGAATTCCTGGGCATCAGGAATGGAGCATGACATGACGCAGTGCCTCGTTACAGGCCTCAGAGGCATCGAGATCGGCGTGCCCGATCTCGAACTGGCCGCGCGCTTTTACGCGGACACCTGGCATCTCACCGAACTCACGCGCCGCCCGGAAAAAGTCTATTTTCGCGGCACGGGCGCGGCGCATCACATTCTCACGCTGACGCAGAGCGAGCGCGCCGATGTGCGTGCGATCGAATTCAGCGTGGCCGAAGCCGCGCATCTCGACACGCTCGCGCAGGCCATCGTCGAACACGGCGGCAAGCTGGTGTCCGGCCCCGCGCCGACGACCATGCCCGGCGGCGGCACGCTGCTCGAAGCGCTGGATCCGCAGGGGCGCGTGCTGCGCTTTATCGCAGGCGACCGCAGCCACGCCAATACGGATAGCGTGAAAGACCGTCCGATCAAGATCACGCACGTCGTCCTCAATAGCGAGAACGTGGCCGTGGCGCAGGCCTTCTTCGAAAACGCGCTGGGTTTCAGGCTCTCGGACCGCACGCGCATCATGGCCTTCATGCGTTGTTCAAGCGATCACCACAGCATCGCGCTGGCGGACGCGCAGGAAAACAGCCTCAATCATATTGCCTTCGTGATGCCCGATCTGGATTCGGTGATGCGCGGCGGCGGTCGGATGAACGACGCGGGTTATCCGATCGAGTGGGGCGTGGGCCGTCATGGTCCCGGCAATAACGTCTTTGCCTATTTTCTTGGGCCGTTCGATTTCGTTATCGAATACACGGCCGAGGTACAGCAGGTGGACGACTCCTATCGCACCGGTGGCCCGGACGACTGGAAGTGGCCGCCGGGGCGTATCGACCAGTGGGGCGTGGGACGCAATCCGTCCGACAGGCTGAAAACCGCGCAGAAGACGATCTTCTTCAAGCCGCCGCAAGCCGAATAACGATTCATTCGCATACCAGATCAATCCATTCGCATCATTTAAAAGACCATGAAACTCGTTACTTTCCGATCGGGCGAAACCACGCGCCTTGGCGTTATCGACGGCGATGACGTTGTCGACCTCAATCAAGCCGATGCTTCCGTGCCTAGCGATCTGCGTGCGGCCCTCAAGGCCGGAATCGATCTGAACGCCGCCGCGCAACGCGCCATCGCCAGCGGCGAGCATCGCGCGCCGTATGCCTCGCTCGATCTCGCGCCTGTCGTGCCGGAACCGGGCAAGATCGTTTGTCTCGGTCATAACTTCTTTGACCACGCGAAAGAGGGCGGCAATCTCAAACCGGTTTATCCGCTGATTTTCTTCCGTGGCGCGTCGTCGCTGATTGGGCATGAAGATCCGGTGATCCGCCCGCGCGTGTCGGAAAAACTCGACTACGAAGCCGAGCTCATGATCGTGATCGGCAAGCGTGCGCGCCACGTCAAGCGCGAGAATGCGCTCGATTACGTGTTCGGCTACGCGTGCTTCAACGATGTCTCGGTGCGCGACTATCAGAAGCGCACGTCGCAATGGACCATCGGCAAAAATTTCGACGGCACCGGTTCGTTCGGCCCGTGGCTCGTGACCGCAGACGATCTGCCGCCGGGCGCGGAAGGCCTGACGTTGCGCCTCATCCTCAATGGCCAGGTGATGCAGCAGGCCAGCACCAGCGACATGATCTGGGGCGTGGCCGAAACCATCGAACTGCTCAGCGAATGCCTCACGCTCGAACCGGGCGATGTGGTCGCGATGGGCACGCCCGCAGGCGTGGGCTGGGCGCGCGAACCTTCGGTGTGGCTCAAGCACGGCGACCGCGTGGAAGTGGATATCGAACGCGTGGGCCGCCTGCAAAACACCGTGCAGGACGAGCAGAACGCACCGGACGCATGACGATGGCGGCGAACAACCATTACGAAGTGGTCGTGGTGGGCTTCGGCCCATCGGGCGCGGTGGCGGCGGGTCTGCTTGGCCAGCGCGGGCGCAAGGTGCTGTGCGTCGACCGAGCGCGCGAGGTGTATGACAAGCCGCGCGCCATCGCCGTCGATCACGAAATCATGCGCGTGTTTCAGGGCCTGGGCGTGGTCGAGCGCATTGCCGAACACGTGGCCGTGTTTCCGCCCTCTGAGTATTACGGCGTGGACGGCCAGTTGATCAAGCGCATCGATACGGTGCCCAAACCCTGGCCGCTGGGCTATATGCCGACGATGGTGTTCACGCAACCGCCGGTGGAGGCCGCGCTGCGCGAGCATGCGAGCGCGTATGAATCGGTCGAAGTGGCGCTGGGGACGGAACTGGTGAGCTTCGAGGAAACCGCGCAAGGCGTGACGGTGAATCTCAAGGACGACGCAGGCAACACGCGCACCGTCACCTGCGATTACCTGATCGGTTGCGACGGCGCGTCAAGCACCGTGCGCACGCAACTCGGTATCGCGTACGAAGACCTCGTGTTCGACGAGCCGTGGCTGGTGGTGGACGTGCGCGTGAACGAGAGCGGCATTGCGAAGCTGCCGAAGGTGGCGGTCCAGTACTGCGAGCCGTCGCGTCCGTGCACGTACATCGTTGGGCCGGGCGGGCATCGTCGCTGGGAAATCATGCTGATGCCGGGCGAAGACCCGCGCGAGATGCAGACCGAGGCGCAAGTCTGGAAGCTGCTGTCGCGCTGGCTCACGCGCGAGGACGGCGAACTGTGGCGCGCCGCGAGCTATCGCTTTCATGCGCTGGTCGCGCAGGAGTGGCGGCGCGGGCGCGTGTTCATCGCGGGCGACGCGGCGCATCAACAGCCGCCGTTTATCGGCCAGGGCATGTGCCAGGGCATTCGCGACGTCGTCAATCTGGTCTGGAAGCTCGATGCGGTGATGCAGGGCGAGGCGCAGCCCGCGCTGCTCGATAGCTACGCGGCCGAACGTGGCCTGCACGTGCGACGGCTCACGACGCGCATCAAGGAGATCGGCAAGCTGATCTGCGAGCGCGACGTGGCGGCGGCGCGCGAGCGCGATGCGCGTTTGCTGCGCGAGGCGGGCGGCCAGATCAAGACGATTGCGCGCCAGGACATTGTGCCGAAGCTCGAAGCCGGGTTGCTCACCAATGCGGCGCATGCGGCCAATGGCACGCTGTTTCCGCAGCCGCGCGTGTTGAATGGCGATGGTGTCGATGAGGGCACGTTGCTCGATATCGTCGCTGGAGGCAACTGGCGCGTCGTCACGCTGGGCGGCGAAATCGTCACGGATGCCGTGCAGGTAGCCGCGAAACGCCTCGGCGCACAACTCATCGAGCTGGCGCCCGATGGCGACGGGCAACACGCGGCGGTGATGCCGCAGACGCATCGCATCGTCGAAATCGACGGCGTGCTGGCGGACTGGTTCCAGCGCAACGAATGTCGCGCGGCGATCGTGCGTCCGGATCACTACGTCTATGGCGTGGCAACCGATGCAGCGACGCTTGCCGCTGCGCTCGCGCAACTGGACGCAGCGCTACACGGCTGAAGTATCTGAAGCACCCGGTCAACCGCCCACAAGAGGCGGTGCCGGACACGACACAACACGGAGACAACCTTGGCAACATCCATCAATGTCAGGGAGGAGCTGGCGCACGCGCGCATCGGCGGCTTCCATCTGCGCTTTGCCGTACTCGTTGCGTTCATCATGTTTTTCGACGGCTACGATCTCTTCAACGCCGCCTATGTGATTCCGCTCGTGCGCCATGCGTGGCAGCCTTCGCCCACGATGATCGGCATGATGTTGTCGAGCGGTATCGTTGGTTTGTCGATAGGATCAGTGTTGCAGGGCGTAATCGCCGATCGCATTGGTCGGCGCAAGGTCATGCTCGGTGCGTTGTGGACGCTGACCGCAGCGAGTGGCCTGCTCGCGACGGTGGTGCATTCGGCCGTGGCCTTTGCGCTCGCGCGGCTCGTACTCGGCACGGCGCTGGGCATGGTCACGCCGCTCGCGCTCACCTGCATCAACGAATGGGCACCCCGGCGCAATGCCAATACATTCGCGACGTGGGTGTTCCAGTTCGGCTTTTCAGCGGGCGGAATCTTCGCGGGTATCGCCGGGCTCACGCTGACGCCGCATCTGGGCTGGCAATCGCTCTATTTCGTGGGCGTGCTTTCGGCGTTGGTTGCGCTTGCAGCGTGGCGCTGGTTGCCCGAATCGGCGCAATTCCTCGCATTGCGCGGCCGTATGGACGACGTGCGCGCGCTGCTGGTCAAGGCGCGTCCTGAACGGGCCGACGTCTATCGCGACGCTACGATCGAGACGATGCGGCCTGCCTCGCGCACCGGTTCGATCGCCGATCTGCTCTCGCGCGACTATCGTCACAACACGCTCGTACACTGGATGGCGGGTGCGCTCAGCCTGTTCTGCATTCACGGTCTCACGGGCTGGCTGCCGGCGCTGGTGGTGGCGGGCGGCGGGGCGGTATCGTCGGCGTTTGGTTATGGCACGCTGGTGATGATCGCTTCGGTATTCGGCGGGATTTCGATGGGCTGGCTCGCGGATCGTCTGCGCAGCCGCATTCGCGCCATGGTGGTGGGCTATCTGGGCGCGGGCCTCTTCATGGCGGCATTGTCCGTGGCGCTGGGCAAACCGTTCGCGATGGTGCTGGTGGCGGGCGCGGGTTTCTTCGTGTTCGGTGCGCAGGCGGTGATGAATAATTACCAGGCGATGTGCTATCGCACGGAGTTGCGCGGCACCGGCATGGGCGTGGCGGTGGGGTTGAACCGGATAGGCGGGATACTCGGGCCTGTTATCGTGGGCGTCGTCGCGTCGATCAATCCGGACCCGATGTGGACGTTCGCGCTGTTCACGCTGGCGCTGGTGCTTGCTGCGGGTGTGATCGCGCTGGGCCGCACGGAGATTGCCGCGCTGCCGGCCGATGCGGGCGATACGAACAACGCCGAAGTCACCGCGGTTCGCGCTGTGAGCCACGATCCCGGCGTAGCCGGATGAGCGTCGCGATGCGTTAGCCGGTTCCGATACCCGGCGCGCATGAGCCTTTGAATAACGACAGGCCGCCCGACGAGGCGGCCTTTTGCATGGAGACGCGCGCGATGCGCTTCAACAGACTGGACCTGAATCTGCTCGTCACGCTCGACGCCTTGCTCGACGAGCGCCGCATCACGCGTGCGGCGGAGCGTTTGAACCTGAGCCAGTCGGCGATCAGCGGCATGCTGGCGAAGCTGCGCGAATATTTCGACGACGAACTGCTGGTGCCGGTCGGGCGCAATCTCGAACTCACGCCGCTGGCGCAGGAACTGGTGCAGCCGGTGCGCGACCTGCTGCTGCAGGTGCAGACCATCGTCGCGATCGACCCGGCCTTCGACCCCGCCCACGCGCGCCGTCACTTCAAGATCGCCACCTCGGACTACGTCATCAACGTGCTGATGCATCGCGTGCTGCCCGTGATCGAACAGAGCGCGCCCAACATCACGCTGGAATTCATGCCGCAAGTGGAGGACTCGGCCGAAAAGCTGCGGCGCGGCGAATATGATCTGCTCATCATCCCGGAGCCGTTCATCGCGTCCGATCATCCGAACCTGCCGCTCTTCGACGACAGCTATACCTGTGTGGTGTGGAGCGGTAACGAGCGAGTGGGCGAACGACTGAGCGTGGAAGCGTTCGAGCGTCTCGATCATGTGGAAGCGCTGTTGGGCTGGCCGCGCGCACCGACTTACGACAGCCGCTTCATGCAGGAGCAGGGCATCCGGCGGCGCGTGCGCGTGACCACGTCGGATTTCAGTTCCATCGCGCCCGCGCTGATCGGCAGCCAGATGGTGGCGACGATGCACCGGCGTTTTGCGAGCGAGCTGGCGAAGAGATTGCCGCTGCGCCTGGTCGAACCGCCGGTCGCGATTCCCACCGTGCGCGAATTTCTGCAATGGCACGAGTATCGCGAGAAAGACCCGTGCCACCGCTGGTTGCGCGAGCGCCTGGTTGAAGCTGCGGCGGCGCTCGCGTCAGTCGATTAAAACTTCACGAAGGCGTTGAGCCAGAGCAGGTCGCCCTTGGCGGTGTTGCGCGCATAGACCTGATGCTGCCACGCGATGTAGCCGCCGTATTTCTGCGTGCCCCAGCCGATCTGCGGGCCGACGGCGACGTCGCGCACGCGGTAGCCGTCGCTGTCGACCACGTTGCCGTTGAGCGTATCGTTGGTCAGCTGGTTGTGCCAGTAGCCGCCCACGCCCGCAAAGAAGCCATAGGGCATGTGATAGTTGAGCGCGTAGTCGAGATCGGTTTCGATGCCGGATTTATAGCCGTCCGAGTGATTTTTCGCGTTGAAGATCATCTTGAACATACCGCTCAATTCCCAGCCGCGCGCGAAGAACCAGCTAGCCGCGTAGTCCGCTTGCAGCGCGTAGTAATTGCGGCCGACGTTAACCGCGCGGGTGGCTTCGTACGAGCCGGTGGGCAACACGGCGAGCAGCGAGACCATCTGGTGAAACGTCGCGCTATGCCAGCCGATCGACGGCCCCAGCGAGGTATCGCCGATGCCGCTGTTATGGCCGTTCGCATAGAGCGAACTCAGCGTCGTATCGACATAGGCCGAGGCGACTTCGAAGGCCGTGTCGCCGCCCGCGATCTTGAAGTTCTCGAATATATGCAGATAGCGCAGCGAATGCGCTTGCACGCGCAGATTGCCGTCGGGCAGCGAGTTCTTGCCGTCGTTGTTCGGGAAGCTGCTAGCGTAGACCCAGGTGTTGTAGTTGAGCAGATAGTCGCCGGGATCCTGCAGCACGCCGGAGGCAATGGTCTGCACGCCGATCGGCACGACGGTGCCGCCGCCTTCGGTGGCATGCGCTGCGCCTGCGAATGCTGCGGATAATACGATGGTTCGGAATGCGAAAGAAGCAGTTGTTTTCAAGGTCCGTGTCTCCATGTCGTGTTTTTTGTTGTGCGTGTGGTGTGGGTGTGTACGTCAGCGACGCTGCATGAAATCGAGCAGCGTCAGCGCCAGCGTGTCGTCGACGGTGTTGATCGCTTCGAGCTGGGAAAGATGGTTGTGTCCCGGTATCACGGCCACGTCGGGATCGAAGCCATGCTGGGTGACGAGGCGCGCGAACAGCTCGCCCGCCTGAATCTGCATTTGCGGCGGATCGAGTTCGGCCCAGGTGACGAGCAGCGGAAACGGCGCGCTATCGATCCGTTCCACCGTGGACATGGCCGGATAGTTCGCGAAATCGCTGCCGAAATAGGCTTCGTTGCGTGGATCGGGGCTGGGCACGCCAAACTGGCGTCGCGCGAGCTTTTCCAGATGCACGTTGTAGACGCCTGAAATCAGCAGCGCGGCGCGCGGCTCGGGCACGTTGGCGGGACGCAGGCGCTGGATCAGCGTGGCCGCCGCCACGTGCGCCGCGCCCGCCGATTCGCCGGCCACGTAGATGCGCTGCGGGTCCGCGCCCAGCGCTTCGGCGTTCGCGTAGGCCCACGCCCAGGCGGCCGCGACATCCTGCGCGCCCGAGGGCCAATGGTTCTGCGGACCCAGCCGGTAGCTGGGCAGCACGGTCACGAAACCTGCGCGCGCGAAACGCCAGCCCACGTTGGCGCGCTCGCGCCGGTCGCCGCGCACGAAGCCGCCGCCGTGCACGAACAGCAGGAGCGGGCGGCCCTTCGTCTCTTCAGAATCGCGCTCTGCGGTCGGCAGATAGACGTCGAGCTTTTGCCGTTCGTCGTCGCCATAGGCGATATCGGCGCGCAGTTCGGCGCCTTCGCGCGATTGCGTTTCGCGCAATGGCGCGTACCAGCCCTTCACCAGCGGCGGGTCGATCACCGCGCCCGTCGAGCGGATCAGGTCGGCGAGTTGCTGGGCGGTGGGGAGTGCGTGATGGCTCATCGTCGGTCTCTGTTCTACCTGCTTTAACGCGCGGCGCGCAGCGCGTGCGGCGTTTTGTGGAAGCGGCCGTCTTTCATGATGGCGGTGAGGCGCTGCTTGTCCTGGAGGATCGCCACATCGACGGTAGGATCGCCGTCGACCAGCAGCAGATCGGCGAGATAGCCCGGCGCGATGCGGCCGAGTTCGCCTTCCAGACCCATCAGTTCGCCGCCGAGCGCCGTGGCCGCATGAAGCGCCTGCGCAGGCGTATAGCCGAACAGTTCGACGAACAGTTGCAGGTCGCGTGCGTTGCGCCCGTTCGGGTTGAACGGAAAGCCGTAGTCGCCGCCCGGCAGCACGCGCACGCCGCGGCGGCGCAGTTCGGGCACCAGACGTTGCTGGAGTTCGCGCACTTCGGCGGCGCTCTGCTTCATGTGCGTCATGTCGAAATGCGGCGGCGGGTTCGCATCGAGCGTCGCCTGGATGATGCCGATGGCGGGCGCGACGAAGATGCGATCGCGCGCGGCTTCGAGCATGTCGAGTGCTTCTTCGTCGGCATAGGTGCAGTGATAGAGCACGCGAAAGCCGTTGCGCAGCGCCATTTTCACGGCCTCGCCTGCCTGCGCGTGAGCGGCGAGCCAGACGTTCGATTCCGCTGCCTGTTCGCCGGCCGCGCGCGCTTCTTCCTCGGAATAGAGCAACTGCTGCGATGCGCCGGGCTGCAACGCGTCTTCGCCGGAAAGCAGGAACTTGACCGAGCGCGCGCCCATGTCCGCGCACGAACGCACGAAGGCGCGAATGGCATCGGGGCCTACGCCGTGCGGGTCCACCTCGCCGGGGTTGAGCGCCTGCTCGTCGGCGGCGACGGGCGGCGTGCGCTCGATCGACGATGCCACGAGGCGCGGGCCGGGCATGCCGCCGGTTTCGATCTGCTCGCGCAGGGCGACTTCGACGCGCTTGCTCAGCGAGCCCGCCGAATAGGCGCTGGTGAAGCCGTGATCGAGCAGGATGCGCGCGTTGCGGGCGGTCGTGAGCACGAGTTCCTCGGGCGGCAGCGCCATGCCGGGCACGAACTTCTCGACCGAACTGGGCCAGGACAGATGCGCGTGCGCCTCGACAAGGCCCGGCATCAGCGTCGCGCCACCGCCTTCGTAGATGTCATCGTCGGGTTGGGCGAGCGAGGGTGCGCCGGGGGCAGCGAGAGCGTCGATGCGGTTGCCTTCGATGCGCACCTGCGAGGGGAAGGGCGCGGAGCCGCTGCCATCGAATACGCGAACGTTGTTGAAAACGATGCCTGCCATGTTGGAGCCTCAAAAATAGGTGCGAATTTGCTTGATTACACAAGCGGAACAATCAATGTGCCGAAGGAAGATCGAGTTGTGGCTGCACGAGAGCGAGCGCACGCAGACGGCCAAAACAGAGAAAACTGACGAACGCGATGCCAACAGCCGCGATGCCGAGCGCGCCAAAGCCGAAGCGCACGATCAGCACGCCGCCAAGCAGTGGCCCCACCGCCGATCCCGCCATCAGCATCGCCGGGGTATAGGCGACGGCGCGGCCCGTGGCGTCCAGCTTCGCGAGCAGGCCGAACAGGAAGGTGTGCGTGAAGATCATCGCGAAGACCCACAGGCTGGCGGCGAGCGCGTAGGGCGCGAAGCTCGTGCTGTTGCCAATCACGAGGGCGAGCACGGCCTGCGCGAGCGGCCCGGCCAGCGCCACGTTGCGGGCGTCGAAGCGGCGCTGGAGCAGCGCCGCAAGCACGGGCGGCAGCAGATTGACGAGGCCGACGGCGATCAGCACGGCGTTCACATGCGCTTCGCCGAACCCGCGCGCCAGGCCGATGCGTTGCGCGAAGCTGAACACCATTGCCTGGTTGATCGCCATGAAGACGATGCCGGCAATTGCGCTCCAGCAGCCGCGTTCGAGCCGTGCGCCGCGTGCTTGAGCGAATCGCCGCGCTGCGTCCCTGGCATCGATGCCCTGAAGCCCGGCGGGCCATGCCACGGCAAGCGCTACGCTCGCAACCAGCGACAGGCCAACGAACACGACGAACAGCAGCGCGCCGCCATGCGTGCTCACGAGCGGTGGAACGGCCGCGAAGTAGACGACGCCGAAAACGGCCAGAGCCAGATGGCCCATCGCGAAGAGTCGGTGCGGATTAGCGGTTTTGCCGATCGCGCCATGCACGACCGACAGGCCGCAGCCGATGCCCGCGCCTGCCAGTGCATGGGCGGCGAACATCGCGCCGAACGTCGTGACTTGCGTGGCGACGCCGAAGCCGCAAGCCGCAACGAAGAAGCCGAGCGCCGCAGCCAGCCGCCCCGGCAGGCGCGCGAACAGCGGCGCGACGCACACGGAACACAGCACCGCGAAGGCGAGATAAGTGGTGGCGAGCGCGCCCGCCCGCTGGGCGTCGAAGTGGAAGCCGTCGATCAGCGTGTTGACCCAGACGGGAAGCGCCACCAGATCGATCATTCCCGCGACGTGGGCGACCACCAGTGCGCCATTCGATCCTTGGCGTGGGGGCATGTCTGTCTCCATTTGTTTTGATTTCGCGCAAAGTGGGGCGCGTTGCGAAAGTGTAGAGAGACATCGCCGCACCAGCCCGCGCGTTTCGCGATGCCACATATCGCGATTTGCGAGGGTTGGCCGGGCGGGACTCGGGCAAGCTCCCTATCGCGATATCGACGATAAGAATCGAAAACAAAACAATGGAGACAGAGATGCCCAGGCATTCCGGAGGCAGGCGCGCGATCGCGGCCTGTACGCGCATTTGCGCGATCAAGCGCTTGAATCGTGGCGCGGCGTTGGGTGTGGCGCTGGCGCTCGCCGCCTGCGGCGGCACGCTCGGCGGCGCGGACAGCGCCACGCCATGGCCCGCGAGCGTGAGCGCGGCCAGCTATCTGCCCGATACGGGTAGCGTGCACCCGGTGAAGGTGGTGAGCGTGTCAGGCTCGGTGACGGGCGCGGATGCGCTGCTCACGGGCGGCGCACTCACGCTCAAATACGTGGCGGGCGGCACTGCGCCCACGGTGGTGCTGGATTACGGTCACGAAGTCGGCGGCCTGCCGACCTTCGGCGTCGCCGCGCAGAGCGGTGAGCCGACGCTTTCCGCGACGTTCAGCGAAAGCCGCACCACCGCGACGACCGGCGACGTGAGCGCGGGCCTGACCGTCTCGGTCGATCCGCAGCGCACGAGCCTCTTCCCGTTGAGCGCGACCGGCACGATCCAGTCGAGCAGCGTGCAGGGTGGCGAGCGCTACGAAACCTTGTCGCTTGCCACGCCGGGCGAGGTGACGCTCGACAGCGTCGCCATTCAATCGCTGTATGTTGCGCCCACGGCAACGACATCGGCCACGCGCGGCAGCTTCGTCTCCAGCTCCGATACGCTCAACCGCATCTGGGCGGCGGGCGCGTACACCGTGGAAATGGACCGCCTGGCCGCAACGGCGCTGCCGCTTGCGTGGCAGGTTTCGACCGAAGGCATGACGATTGGCACCAGCGGCACGGGCATCGTGCAAAAGAGCGGCGCGTGGCCCTCCGACTATGCGATGGCCTTCGACGTGCGCGTGAATCGCAATAGCGCGGGCTGGACCATGCGCGATTCGGGCAATCTCACGAGCCTGCGCTTCGTGCTGCATTCGGCAAGCGATACGCAAGGCACGCCCAACACGCTAGAACTCGACGCGTACAGCACGTTCGCGGGCGGCGCGGTCAAGCTCGGCGAACTGCCGGTGTCGGCGGGGATTGCGACGGGCGCGTGGCATAGCGTCAGCACGTCGGTCAGCGGCAATACGGTGAGCGTGACGCTGGATGGCGCGAATCTGGGCACGCTGGACGCGTCAGGCGCGGCGTCGATTTTGCTCACGAATTACGGCAGCGCGGGCTTCTTCAACGTGCCCGCGAGCCAGGCCACATACCGCAATCTGGCGATTACAGCGAATGGAGCGTCGCTCTACGCCAATACGCTGATGACGTCCAGCGCACTGGACGACTTCTCGGCCAACACGAACGCATTGCCGTTGCTGATTGACGGCGCGAAGCGCGACCGCACCGTGTGGTCCGGCGACATCGCTGTGGAACTGCCCACGGTGTTCTACACGACCGCGCAAAGCGACGCCGTGGCCGGATCGATCCGCCTGCTGGGCAGCTACCGGCTGGCGAATGGCGAGGTGTCCACTACGCATAGTCCGCAGGACCCGCTGATCGGCACGGTCGCGGATGCTTATGGCTCATCGAATTTTTATTCGACGCAATATTCGATGTATTTCGTCACAGTATTGCACGACTATTACCTGTATTCGGGCGATGCGGCGTTGCTGGCGCAGCAATGGAGCGCGGCGCAAGGCGAGTTGAGCTATCTGCAAACGCAGGTCGATTCGAACGGGCTGATTTCGGTGGACGCAAGCAATGCGCAGGACTGGTTGCCGGATTTCGCTAGTCCCGTGGTGGGCGAGGTTGCGTCGACAAATATGTTGTACTACCAGGTATTGAGCGACGCTGCAGAGCTGGCGGCCGCGATGGGCGATGCCAGCACATCGTCGGTCTATGCGCAGCGCGCCGCCACGCTGAAACAGGCCATCAACGCGCGGCTGTACAACGCCGCTGGCGGCTACTACGGCATGAGCGCGACCAGCATGAGCGCCGTGGCGCAGGATGCCAATGCGCTCGCGGTGGTGACCGGCGTTGCCTCGCCATCCAGCGCTGCGACGGTGCTGGCGAGCGTCGCGCAGAAACTGGCGAATCCCTATGGACGTCTGGCATTTTCGTCGGACAGCAGACGCACGGCGGTCGTCAGTCCGTTTGCGAGCGATATGGAAGTGCGTGCGCGCCTCGCGAGCGGGGATACACGCGGGGCATTGAGTCTGATCGATACGCTGTGGGGCAATATGATCGCCGATGGCGACAACTACACGGGTACGGTGTGGGAAGCGCTCGGCACCAACGGCTTGCCGGTGAGTTCGCAGACGAGTCTCGCGCATGGCTGGTCGTCGGGGCCGACTTCGGCGCTGTCGCGCTATGTGCTCGGCGTGCGGCCCGTGGCGGCGGGGTTCAAGCAATGGCTTATCAAGCCGCAGACCGGCGATCTGCAATGGGCCACAGGCACGACGCCCACGCCGTATGGCGCGATTGCCGTCAAGTGGGGCCGTACGCAGAACGGTGTGTTCAGGATCGATGTGACGGTGCCCGCGGGAACGACCGGCAGCATCGCGTTGCCGGCTGGCGGGACGGTCAAGGTGAACGGCGCAGTGAGCGCTGCGTCGTCGACGTCGGCTCTCGATCCCGGCGGCGTGGCATCGGATGGGAGTGCTTATCAATATCTCAACGGCGTGGGGCCGGGGAGCTATTCGATTGTCGTGGGCGGGTGATGCGCGGCCGTGACGCTCAGGCGTCACGCGCCGGCACGACAATATCGCTGCGCAGGAATCACGAATGCGCGTACACAACCGAATCCAGATAAGCCAGTTGGCCGTCGTTTTCTGCCTGGATCAGTTCCTGATACACCTGGGCGCGCGTCTTCTGTGCAACGGGTTGGCCATACGGCGGCACCCACGCGCCATCGGCGGTCTTGATCTGGGTTGCGGTTTGTGCAGCCACGCCTGCCTGGTTGGCGGCTTGCGGCGCCGATTGAGCGTGTGCGAGAGCCGAAACGAGCAGGGTGGCGGCGATTGCAGCTTGAATAGCGATCTTCATGATGGCGTTCCTTGATAAAAGTTCGGAGGAGGGCAGAGCGCCCACGGAACGCACGATAGCGGAGGCTTCCGAACACAACCCCAGCATAAACATGAAGAGAAATTCATTCTGGCCCGGCCCGCGCCGCCGTCGGGTGCGCGCCCGGATGAAACGATTTTCATGTTGAGCGCTTTTCGACGATTGCCCCTGTGACTTCCTCAATCGCCTCCCTAACGATTGCCTTAACGTTTTCTTGACGCCCCTTTCCTTACTATCGCGAATGATTTTCATTTGCGATATAGGATAACAAGATGGTGTTGAGTCGGGGAACGTGGGGCAGGCCGTCGGCGCTGTTGACGAATTTATTGAGCGCGACGGTGGGCTGCGTAGCCGTGGCCAATGTGCACGCGCAGACCGTGGCGAATCCGCCGGTGTCCGCGGTAGCCGATACGGCGAAAGCAGCGAAAGCAGCAACCGCAGCGGGCGCATCAGGCGCATCGGAGGCGGGCGCGTCGTCGGCCGCATCGGCGATTTTGCCCGCCGTGAAGATCAGCGGACAAAACGCCCCTTATCAAACGAAGTATCTGCAATCCGATCAATTCACGGCGCCGATTCTCGATATGGCGCAGAGCGTGGCGATCGTGCCCAAGCGCGTGCTCGAGGAGCAGCAGGCGCAAAGTCTGCAGGACATCCTCAAGAACGTGCCTGGCATTACCTTCACTTCCGGCGAGGGCAATCTTGGCTGGGGCGATATGTTCACGATTCGCGGGTTTTCCGGCGAGCAGAGCATTACGATCGACGGTCTGCGCGACGCGGGACTGGCGAGCCGTTCAGATACCTTCGACGTCGAACGCGTCGAGGTCTTCAAAGGCACGGGCACCATCGAATCGGGCGTGGCCGCGCCGGGCGGCAGCGTCAATCTCGTCACGAAAGAGGCGCATCTGGGCGATGCGTATCATCTTTCGACCACGCTTGGCAGTGCGCGTTATCGGCGTGTGACGGCGGATTTGGACAAGCAGATCGGCGAGCATACGGCGCTGCGCCTGAACTTGATGCGTCATACGCAGGATGTGGATGAGCGCGCCAATGTGCACGACGACCGCTGGGGCGTGGCGGGATCGCTGGCGATGGGACTCGGCACGCCGACGCGTGTGACGCTCGATTACTTCCACCAGCAGGACAACAACGTGCCCGATACCGGCGTGCCGATCGAACGCGGCACCGGCGGCAAGACGTTCCCGGGCGTGGCCCGCAACGCGTGGTATGGCGATCCGAATCTGTATAAGGACCATTCGACCACCAATCGTGCGACCATCAAGGTCGAACACGATTTCAACGACAACACCCGCATTTCCAATATCACCCGCTGGGAGCAGACCGATCGCACGACGGTGCTCGCGCCCGCGCGTTTCAATTCGACCAGCGGTACGTCGTATGGCTATACGGGAACGGGTTCGCTGGTGACGAGCGGTGCGGGCATTCTGTCGTATAGCGGTGTGACCGCCGATGCCAATCTTTCTCCGCTGGCGGTTCTGCGCGGCAATAACTACGGGACGTCGAAACGCTACGACATTCTTGCGAACGAGACCAACGTCAACACCTCGTTCGATACGGCGGGACTGCATCACGATCTGGTGATTGGCGCGGAGTTTTATCACGAGCGATATGGCGATCTGCCGCGCAGCGTGCTCGCGCCATCGACCAACCCGGTGATGGATCTCACCAACGCGTATGGCGTGTCGATGGGCGGCGTCAATACGATGGAGGGCACGACGGGCGACTACGCGGCAGTCAACGATGCCGGTGTTTATGTGCGCGATACGGTGACCATCACGCCGAAGTGGATCGTGGAAGGCGCGGCGCGCTACGACCGTTTCTGGGTCAAGCAGGTGAGCGGCGCGGCTAATGCCCACACAGTCCTGAACACCAGCGACGGCGCATTTAGCGGGCGTATCGGCGTGACCTACAAGCCGCTGCCGTTTGGCAGCATTTACGCGAGCTACGCGCGTGCGGCTCAGCCTTCGGCGGTGGGCGCTACCACCAACAACACGATTTACGGCGCAACGTCTTCGGCGGTCGCCAATCTCAAGCCGGCTGTCGCGCAGACCTATGAACTGGGCACGAAATGGGATCTGCTGAATCAGCGTCTGTCGCTGACCAGCGCGATTTTCCGCACCGAACTCAGCGATTCGTGGGATTACGGCGATACGACATCGAGCGTGGTGCGTGAATTGCCGCCCAAGCGTGTCGATGGCATCGAACTGGGCGTATCGGGCAATATCACCGATAAATGGTCGGCGTTCGCGGGCGTGGCGGCGATGCGCGGGCGCATCACCAAGGGCGTGAATGCGGGACAGCGCCCTGCCAATGTGCCGAATGCGACCTTCAATCTCTGGACCACGTATGCGGTGACGCCGAAATTCTCGGTGAGCTACGGCGTGCAATATGTCGGTACGCGTCGCTATACGGACAACGAATATGTGGGCGGTCAGAACAACAACAGCAGCACGGTGAGTGGTTCGAGCGGCAAGCATCCGGCCTATGTCTACGATGCCGAAAAGGCGCCGTCGTTCTGGCTGCATTCGCTGGCGGCGCACTACGAGGTCAATAAGAATCTCTCGCTGAGCCTCAATGTGCAGAACCTGTTCAACAAGTTCTATTACTCGGCCATTGGCGCATCGCTCGACGGATTCCAGCTTTACGGCGTGCCCGGCGCGGGCCGCACGGTGCTGCTTTCTGCCGACGTGCGTTTCTGATCGGCCAGGAAAGTCAGCCATGACGGCGGCCCGCGTAGAGTGGGCCGCCGTTTCGTGTCATTCAAAGAGTCGAAAATGATCGTGGAAATTCCGGGCGTATTCAGCCCGAAAGAAGCACAGTATCTCGTGGATAAATTGCGCACTGCGCAGTGGGTCGACGGAAAAGTCACAGCGGGCGCGCAATCGCAGCGTGTCAAGCACAACCGGCAACTGGATGGCGACGACCCATTGGGCCGGGAAATCGGCGACGAAATCATCAACCGGCTCGCCAAGGACGCGGTGTTCATGTCGGCGGCCTTGCCCAAGCGCATCTATCCGCCGCTTTTCAATTGCTATGGAATGGGTGAATCATTCGGATTCCATATCGATAACGCGGTGCGTGGAATCCGGGCTTCACGTGAGCGCGTGCGCACGGACCTATCCGCCACGCTGTTTCTCTCCGATCCCGATAGTTACGACGGCGGCGAACTGGTCATACGCGATACGTACGGCGAGCAACGCGTCAAACTCAAGGCCGGGAGCATGATCCTGTACCCGGGTTCGAGCGTGCACAAAGTGGAGCCTGTGACGCGCGGCGAGCGCGTCGCTTCATTCTTCTGGATCGAAAGCCTCGTGCGTGAAGACGCACAGCGCAGTCTGCTGCTCGATATGGACGTGGCGATCCAGCGTCTCACGCAGCAGGAGGCGAGCGAAGAGTCGCTCGTGCAGCTTACCGGCTGCTATCACAACCTGCTGCGCATGTGGGCCGATAGTTGACCCGCTGGATAAGCGTCAGGCGTTAGATGCCGGTGCGAGGTCGATATGAAAACGCGCGCCGTTTCCCGGCTGGGAGTCCAGCGTGATATGCCATCCCTGGTGATCGCAGATGCGTTGCACGAGCGATAGTCCCAGACCGAGATTGTCGATCTGTGCCGCGCCACCTCGAACGAAAGGCGCGAAAACCTGTGGAGCGATATCGGCGGCAATGCCGGGGCCATCGTCCGTTACCTCGAAAGCGGCGGCGCTGGCGTGAACGACGATCTGTGTGCCGCTTGACGCATGCTGAAGCGCATTGCGGATGAGGTTCGACAGCGCAATGCGCACCAGGGCGGCGGGGAAGGTGGGCGAGCCAGTTGGGTCTGCTGCCTTGTCGTAATCGGCAATCAGGCGCAGGCCCAGTCGGTCCGCGCGGCTGGTCCAGTGCGTCACTTCCTGTTCGACCGCATCGGCAACCGTGCTGCGGGTAAAGCCGCTCGCATCGGATGAATCGCGCGCGAGCATCAGGTACGCGGCGAGTTGCTGATGAATGTCGATCGAGGCGCTGTGCACGCGTTGTAGTTTCTGTTGCTGCATCGGCGTGAGTTCGGGATCGTCGAGCAGCAGTTCGCAGGAACTCGATATCACCGTAAGCGGCGTGCGCAGTTCGTGGCTGACGTCGGCGGTGAAGAGCTTTTCGCGCTGCAAGGCCATTTCGAGCTGGTTGTAGGTGGCATCGAATGCTGCTGCGAGACGGCCGATTTCATTGCCCGGATACGCGTGGGCGATGCGGGTTTGTGGAGGCAGCGCCGGGCGTTTGATCACCTGTTCGGCGAGCCCGACGAGCGGGCGCACCACCCGGCGCGTTACCGCGCCGCCCAGCAGAAAGGCGACAAAGAGGCTTGCGCCCACGCATAGCACAGTCAGCCAGTGCGAACGCACGCGGCGTTGTTCGAAGGCTGTGTAGTCGCGTAGCAGCACATAGCGCACGCCGTCGCGATCGTCGGCTATGACGTGCCAGTCGCGATCATTGTGTTCGATGCGTGTGAAGCCCGGTTCGACCTGGCGCAGCCACTCGGGGAACGTTTCGCTGCCGGGCTCGCCATGGAAGAAGCGGCTGCCGCGCCCGACGTCCTTGCCCGCGAGAAATTCGCCGCGCACGCGATCGAGCGCCATGCCCATGTCGATCTGCTGGAGATGCGTTTCGAGCCGGTTGACGGTCCACATCGACACCAGCGAGAGCAGCGCGCCCACCAGCACAGCGACGATCAGATAGGCGAGCACCAGTTCGCGCGCCAGCGTGCGTTGCGTCGGGCGAGGCGCGGATTCTCCAGACGCGGCGGACGCGGCCTGCTCAACCGGCATCGCTGGATCCGGCCTGAAGTTGATAGCCCACGCCATGTACGGTGTGCAGCAGCGGCTTGCCAAACGGCTTGTCGATCACCTGGCGCAGTTGATGAATATGCGTGCGCAGGCTGTCGCTATCGGGCGGGGAATCCAGCCACAAGGCTTCTTCGAGGCGCACGCGCGACACGACGGCGGGACTTTCCTGCATGAGGATTTTCAGCACGGTCATTGGCGCGGGCGGCAGGCGCAGTGTGACGCCCGCGCGCGAGAGCGAACGCGTGTCGATATCGAGTACGAGATCGGCGACCTGGAGCGTGCGTGCCGCGTTGCGCTTGCGCGGGCGCTGGAGCAGGGCATTGACGCGCGCGGCCAGTTCGGCGAGCGCAAAAGGTTTGACCAGGTAATCGTCCGCGCCCGCCTGGAAGCCGGTCAGGCGTTCGTCGAGCGTATCGCGCGCCGTCACCATGATGATTGCGGTATCGCATTGGGCCTCGGAACGCAGGCGGCGGCACAGCTCGTAGCCGTCCAGACGCGGGAGGGACAGATCGAGGATGATCAGGTCGTACTCGTTGCGCGTGGCGAGTGTGTAGCCCTGCATGCCGTCCAGCGCGCAATCGACCAGGTAATTTCGTGCCCCAAGATAACTGGCGATATTGCCGAGAATGTCGGGATCGTCTTCGATTGCAAGGATGCGCATGATACAGATGGAGCGGTGGAACGGAGAGTGCCGGATTTTATCAGTGGACGCTGGAATTTGCCGTGATGATGCAACTGCGAAGAACTCCTTAGCGTAGTCCGATGGCGCATTGTTATTGCCCATTGCAAAGCGGGCGTCGTGCGCCCGCTGTGAAAAGGTCCAGCAAGACCGGCTGAGTTGTCTAGCCGAAGTGATGCACGTAGCGCAACACGGCACGTGTTCCCTGAGGCCGGTTGCGCGCGTCCCGCTCGAAATAGGCGTTGAACATCAGATGATCCTCGGGCGAGAAGCTGTACATTGCGCCTGGGCCGATTGCCCATACGCCCTCGCGCGTGCCGGGCACGTCCTGGCCGTTCTCCTTCATGTCGGTGATCTGGCGCAGCCAGTAGCCGTTGAGGCCCAACCGCAAGCCTGGGCGCACCTCGTATTCGGTTGCGAAGTTCGCATGAATCGCCTGGCCGGCCTGGGTAGAGGTGACGTCGGTGCCCAGCGCCGTGGAGGGTTCGTGGTTGGTCGCGTTCCAGAGGTAGTGCAGACGCCAGGAAAGCGTCCATTGCGGCGTGAGCCAGACCGTGGCCGCCCAGTATGGATCGAACGACCAGAAGTGGCTGCCGGGATTGACCGCGCGCGAGGGATCGTAGGCGCCGGTCGGCGCGATGAACTGGAGTTCGACGCGCTGGGCAAAGCGCGGCCCAGACGGCCCCATGACCGGATCGGACTGGAGGAACGGCCCAATCACCATATCGCCAAAACCGGCGCGACCATTGAGCGCCATATTGTTCATGCCGTCGTCGGTATGCGCGGAGGCGACCCACGGCAGAATCACATCGAGGCCCGGATGGAGGCCCGCGAATTTGAGCGGCGCCTGATAGACCAGTTGGCTGAGTCCCGCGAAGACATCGATGGACTGCTTGGGCAACGCCACGCGTCCGCCCGCGTTGTCGTTGATGCGCGATGCACTGTAGTACTCAAGGTACTGTGTGCCATACCAGCCTGAGCCTGCAGGCGGCAGGCCATCGAGAAAGCTCGTGAAGCCGAGATTGAGCGAGGGCAGATCGGACGCCGCGGCGCTGGCACAGGCGCTTAGCCCAAGTACAGCGAGCGCGAGCTTTCGGATACGGTGTTTCATGACGAACTCCTCTTGTTAATTATGGATGACTAATGATCACGGTTGTGCCAAGGCGGGATGTTCAGTGAGCGCGCGGTACTGGCCGCCGTGAAAAACCAGCGGCGGCTTGCCGAATACATCGAAGTGCTCGATCAGGCCGATGAAGATCAGATGATCGCCGCCTTCGTACTGCCCGACATTGCGGCAGACGAGTCGCGCGCTCGTTCCGTCGAGGCATGGCACGCGGGTGAGCGTCGAGTGCGTACAGGGCACGCCGCTAAACTTGTCATCGGCAGGCGTGGCAAAGTGGCGCGAAAGATCGATCTGGTCGTGCGCGAGAATGTTGATCGCAAAACGTTCGGCATGCTGAAAGTCCAGGCAGCTCGGCGCGGCCTTACGCAGGCTCCACAGGATCAAAGGCGGGTCGAGCGAGAGAGAAGAGAACGAATTCGCGGTCAGCCCGATCCGGCGTCCGTTTTCGGCGCACGTCGTCACGACGGTAACGCCGGTTGCGAACTGGCCGAATACCGCACGCAACTGCGCGGGATCGAGAGTGGGTGTATCACGGGATTCGAGTTCAAGCGAAGCGTTCATGGCTAGGGCTCCCGTGGCGCTCATGCTGCGCACTCGACATGTTCGCGAATTGCCGCGGCGCACGCCTGCGGATCGAACCACCACGGCGAGAACGCGCGCGGATCGTCGAAGCCGTTGACGATCCGCGCGGCAAGCGATGGCGATGTGGCTGCCGCGCCCAGCAGATCGAGCAGATGCGGCGCAGGCGGCGTGAGCAGCGAATTGGTCCAGCCCACGACGTGCTGTGCGTATGACCAGTAGCGCTCGAAGGTGGCTTGCATCCAGTCTTCGCTGAATGGCGCCGCCTCATGCGTGAGGATCGCGTCCAGATAGACGCTGGCGCATTTCGCGGCGCTATTCGCGCCCTGGCCCGTGATCGGATCGTTGACGACGACGGCGTCGGCCATCCCCAACACTGCACGGCCAGAGGGCAGCCGGAACGACGGATTGCGCACGCCAGGCGTAAAGCGTCCGGCGAGCGTGCCGTTCGCGTCGGTCAGTTCGATGTTGCGGCAGCGTTCGGCTTCCCACGGCAGATACTGGTGCACGATCGACAGACTGCGTTCCAGATGCTGCCCGGGCGTTTGCACGTCGCCCCAGCAATCCAGCGGGCCGCCCGGAATGCCTTCGAACACCATGATTTCGCAGGGGCCCGAAAGCGTGAGCGCCGGAAAAACGAAGTATTCGCCAATGCCTGGCAGCAGATTGAAACGCACCCGCGAATAGGGCGCGCCCGGCGTCATGCCGGTGACATAGGTGAGCGCAAGCGCGCGCTGCGGCCGATCGAATACCGAGCGTGTGGCGTCACGCCCGAACAGATTGACGATTTCACCCTTGCCCGCCGCAAGCAGGACGAGATCATGGCTCTGCGCGAGCGTCTCCAGTTCGGGAATGCCCACATCGCCGATCTGCACCTGAGCGCCACGGCGTTCGATTTCTTCGAGCCACGCCGACATCTTCAGGCGCTGATCGACCGATTGCGCGTAACGGGTCATCCGCGACGACCAGTCGATCGCCTTGTGGCCCCGTCCGTCGGGCGACACCACCGTCAGGCTGATGCCTTCCACGGCGGGGCAGGCTTCTTCCCAGTGATTGAGGCCAAGATCGCGTTCGAGCTGCAGGGCGGAGTGAAACATGCACTGGCTGGACATGACCTTGCCCGTGCGGATCGATTGCGCGTCCCGATTGGTGGCGAGCGTAACCTGATAGCCCTGATCGAGCAGGGCGAAGGCGAGTTGCAGGCCCGACTGGCCAGCGCCGACAATGGCAATTCGTCTCATTATGGAATCCTGATTGATAGAAAATGAGTGGGGCTTGAATATGGGAAGAACAGCCTATTCTGCGAGGCGCGTAATCGCGGCTTCCGCTTGCTCCGGGCCCATCGCGGAGTAACCGCCATCTACGGCGTAATCGGCGCCAGTGACGAAACTTGCCGCGTCGCTGCAGAGAAAAGTGACCACGCGCGCCACTTCCTCGGGGTCGCCTACGCGCCCTAGCAGGTGATAGGGCGCGGCCACGCGATTGGTTTTCTCGCGGTCGCCGTGCGTGAGATCGTCCATCAGCCGCGACCACGTCCAGCCTGGGGAAACGGAATTCACGCGGATGCCGTCGCGTGCGAAGTCCATCGCCATGTTGCGGGTGAGCTGGCGTATTGCGGCCTTGGAGGTGGGATACAGCCAGCGGCCCGTTTGCGCGCAGTCCGCCGATATCGAGCTGAAATTCACGAGCGCGCCGCCGCCGCGTTTGACCATATAGGGATGTACGGCCATGCTCAACATCACCGCCGACACCACGTTCACATCCATCGCCGCGAGCCAGTCGTTGCGATTGGCTCGCATGCCGTTGTCGACGTAGCTGCAAGCCAGATTCACCAGCAGATCCACGCCGCCGAAGCGTTCCGCTACAGCGGCGACGGCGCGATTGATCGCGCTGTCGTCCGTGATGTCGACGCACAGGAACAGGGCGTTTTCGCCGATGGATTGAGCGACGCTTGCGCCATGTACTTCGTCGATATCGAAAATGGCGACGCGTGCGCCCGCATGAACCAGATCGCGTACTACCGCCGCGCCGATCAGCGTCGCGCCGCCTGTAACGATGGCGACCTTACCTTTGAGTTCGATCATGCCAGGTCTCCTGATAAAGGCTTAGTGGATTTCGTTCGCAGCGCTATCGCGCTGCCAGCGCGGCATGAGCCGGTTGGAGGGGACGGTTTCGTCGAGGAGCTTGCGCGCTGTTTCCACGCCCGCGACTGGCAGACCCTCGGCGTCGAGCAAGCCGATCTGCACCAGTACGCTGGCCTGATCCCAGTAGATGTGCTCGTGATAGAGCTTGTTTCCGCGAAACTTCACGATCGCGACGAGCGGAATCTCCACGCGCTTGCCGGTGGGCGCGACACCTGGCAGCATCCAGTCGATTTCGGTCGTGTGTGTGAAGCAGAAAAGCAGTTCGTCGACCACCTGGGTCGCGCCAATCGTGCGCGAAACCGGAGTAATGGTGGTATCCGGCGGATTCGTGTGGACGAAATGATGGCTGTAGAAATGCTTGAGTTCGTCGTGACCGACGCCGCCGGTGAGGGTGGGAATATGATTGACGTACGGTTGGGCCACCATCGTGGCCATGGTCGCGTCGACGTTGCGCGTATCGAACTCGTGCGCAAGGTGAACCTCCCATAGCGCGGAAAGATCGTGGCGCGGTCCCAGCGTTTCACGAAACGCCGTGACGGCGCGCTGGTGCGCCATCGACGCCGCAGCCTTGTCCCAATGCGCGCTGCCGGTACGGGCAAAAGCGTGGTCGGCGCCGGGGTACGTGTAGAGTTCGACGCCCGCGCGTCCGGCGAGCGAACGCCCGATCTGCTCGCGCGCCTCAGGCGGACAGAAGCGGTCCTCGCCCGCCATATGCAGGACGACGCGGCCAGTGAGCGCTGCAGCCTCATCGAGCGCCTTTTCGATACCCACGCCGTAATAGCTCACCGCGCACGCCACCTGTGGGAGACGGCAGGCCGCGAGCCAGGCGAGCTTGCCGCCGAGGCAGAAGCCGAGCACGCCCATACCACCATTGCATTCGGGCAATTGTTCCAGTGCGCGCAGCGCGGCGGCAATATCGCCAACGCCAAGATTTTCGTCATACGCTTCGTAAAGCGCCATCGCGCGCGCCAGATCTTCGGGTGAATCGCCCAGTTCAATGCCCGGCGCGCTGCGCCAGAACAGATCCGGCAACAGCACGGTGTAGCCTTCTTCGGCGTAGTAATCGGCCACCTCGCGCATATAGCCATTGGCGCCGAATATTTCGTGACACAGCACGATCCCCGGCCCTTTACCGCTCGCCGGTGTGCTCAGATACGCGCCGAAGCTTTCGCCGTGCGGCGACGCGATCTCGATGTTTCGCCCTTTCATGAGGTCCCTCCATTGAGTTTGTGTTGGACCTAGTATTGGTGGCCGAAACAACGCGCTCTATCCGTTTCATTGAACCGTTATCCGTCGATTCCGAAAAATCGCGGTCCGTGCGCGAGGAGCGCCGGTCGGCGCGGGTTTATTCGGATGGGGGCATGCCATGCGCTCTCCTACGATGCACACAGGCCCACTTTTTGCATTTTCCCTGTCGTGAACCGTCTGGATCGCCGGATTGTCCAGATACTCGCGTCGATATCCGCAAACTCCTGGGATAGCGCGGCGCGGTTCACCACAACAGCAACGGATGCACTCATGGAGTGCAAGTGAGTGGGATTGGAGATCTTCGATGGCGCATTCTTCCCCCGGGAACCGTCTTGCCGACGCCCAATGGTTCAATTACGGCAATCTGCTGATGCAGTCGACCGATCTCGACGAAATGCGCGCGTCCGTCGCCGACGTGTTCAAGCCGCATCGCCTGACGGTCGCCGGACACGGCAACGAATTGCACGGCCGCCTGCACCACACGCGCTGGGCCAATCTCTCGTTGAATCTGCTCGATTACGGCAGTGAAGTCATCATCGAGCCCGATCAGCTCGAAGACTTCTTTCTGCTTCAGATTCCTCTACAGGGGCAGGCCGAGATCGAATGCGGCGGGCGGCAGTTCGTATCGTCGCCGTTGGCCGCTTCACTGGTTTCGCCAACGCAGGCGCTGCGCATGCGTTGGGGCGAAGCGTGTCCGCAGGCGATTCTTCGCGTCGAGCGCACCGTGCTGGAACGCCATGCCCAGCGTCATTTCGGGGATGCCGCGCGTGGTCCCATCGAATTCGAACCGGAGTTCTCGCTGACATCGGCGCAGGGGCAGTGCGTGATGCAACTGCTGCCGGTGCTCGCGGAGATCATGAGCACGGAGGCGCATCCGCTGCGTAATCCGCTCGCGTTCGAGCAGTTCGAATCGACGTTGCTCAACGCATTGATCTACGGTCAGCCGAATAGCGTACGCAACAGCACGATGCACGAACGTCGGCCGCTTGCGCCGTTCTACGTCAGGCGTGTGGAGGAATACATCCGCGCGCATTTGCAGGAGCCGTTGACGATCGAGCGCCTTGCGGAGTATGGCAATGTGAGCCCAAGCACCTTGTTTGCCGCGTTCAAGCACTGCCACGGCGTCACGCCGATGGCGCTCGTGCGCCAGTTGCGGCTCGAACGGGTGCGGATGGATCTGCTCAGTATCGAGCCTGCGAATGGGCTCCGACGTTCGTCAGTTACCGATATCGCGCTGAAATGGGGCTTCGCTCACCTCGGGCGCTTTGCGATGGAGTACAAGCGTGCGTTCGGCGAGTCTCCATCGGAAAGTTTGAGGGCGCGGCGCGACACGCTCTAGTCGCTTCTATTGGCGTCGCGGCCGCTACGCCGCGCGCTTGCCGAACGCATGCCTTTCGATCACGCGCGCGAGCGTAGCGAACGCCGGATCGATGTTTTCGTGCGGGACACAGGCATATCCAGTTAGTAATCCTTTGCGTTGTTGCTTGCCTAGATAGTACGAGGCAAGTGGCCGAACGATGACCCCGGCATCGTAGGCTGCGGCCGCGACCACGCGGTCGTCGCAGGACTCGGGCAAGCCGAGTACGAAATGCAGCCCCGCTTCGTCACCCATCACCGGCAGGGCATCGCCGAAGTGCCGGGTGACGGCGTCGATCAGCAATTGGCGGCGCTCGCCATACAGCGTACGCATGCGCCGCACGTGCGAGGTGAGATAGCCGTCCATGATGAATTCGGCGAGCACGGCCTGCTGCATCAACTGGCCTTCGCGATAAAGCTCCGCCACAGCAGTGCGGAAGGTCGCGGCGAGTCGCTCGGGCACCACCATATAGCCGATGCGCAGGCCCGGAAACAGCAGCTTGCCAAGGCTGCCCACATAGATCACACGATCCGATTCGTCGAGTCCTTGCAGGGAAGCGAGCGGCCGGCTGCCATAGCGGAATTCGCTGTCGTAATCGTCCTCGATGATCCAGACCTTGTGCTGGCGCGCGTATTCGAGCAAGGTGCGCCGCCTCGCGAGGCTCATGACCATGCCGAGGGGATATTGATGCGAGGGCGTGACCAGCGCCATACGCGGGGGATGACGCAAATCCGATTCGCGCGGGTTCAGGCCTTCGGCATCCACCGGGATGGGCGCGAGCTTGATGCCGGACGCCTGCAGGACGCTGCGCGCGCCCCAGTAGCACGGTTCCTCGACCCAGGCGCGGTCGCCGTGGTCGGCGAGCAGGCGCACGGCAAGATCGATCGACTGATGGATGCCGGTGGTGATGATGATCTGGTCGGGCGAGCACCGCACCGAGCGCGCGACGCGCAGATAGTCCGACAAGGCGCGCCGCAGCGGACGATAGCCGCCGCCTGGCGCATAGGTGAGCAGGTCGTGGCTCGCCGATTTCCACAGACGCGATTGCAGGCGGCTCCAGGTGCGCGCGGGAAACTCGGCGACGTCGGGCACGCCGGGCATGAACGCGCCCCATTGCTTCGCCGAGACGCCCGCTTCGTCGATCAGGCGCTGCCCGCGCACGGACAGGTCGCCGCGCGGGCAGGATGCGGGCGCAACGGGCGCATCGGCGTCTTCCGGGGCGCGGGTGGCGCGCGGACCGACCGCCGTGGTGTCGGGGCGCGTGTCGGCCACGTAGGTGCCGCTGCCGGTGGTCGACAGCACGTAGCCCTCGGCGCTCAACTGGTCGTACACATGCAGCACCGTATTGCGCGCGATGCCGAGGTCGCCTGCGAGCGTGCGCGAACTGGGCAGCTTGGTGCCGGGCGCGAGCCGGCCGGTCAGGATGGCTTGCTGCATCAGGCTGAGCAGTTGCCGGTAAACCGGTTCGACATCGGCTTTATCGAGTTGCGCGGCGAGCCAGTCGGACAAAATTACCATCGGATCACCCTGACAAAGTGGCTCTATTCGGAATAATGAAATGGCTCCATTGCATGGAACCGTAACCGACTATAGTAATCCGCACGTCAGGTTCGGTTAATGCCAGCGACAGCTTTTATTTAATCGCGCCGGATCGACGGTTCACGGCAATACGGGAATAAAGACAGGAGACCGGGCGATGAAGCAGTCGGACGTGATCGTCAGCTTTCGCGGTGTGCGCAAGACCTACGACGGCGAAACCCTCGTGGTGAAGCAGCTTGATCTGGACATCTATCAGGGCGAGTTCCTGACGCTGCTTGGGCCATCCGGCTCGGGCAAGACCACATGTCTGATGATGCTCGCGGGTTTTGAATTTCCGACTGGCGGGGAAATCCGCCTGGAGGGCAAGCTGCTCAACAACGTGCCGCCGCACAAGCGCGATATCGGCATGGTGTTCCAGAACTACGCGCTGTTCCCGCACATGACGGTCGAACAGAACGTGGCGTATCCGCTGGGCGTGCGCAAGGTGCCTGCGGGCGAGCGCGCCGCGCGCGTGAACGATGCGCTCAAGATGGTGCGCATGGAGAGCTTCGCGAAGCGTTATCCGGCGCAGCTTTCCGGCGGCCAGCAGCAACGTATCGCGCTGGCGCGTGCGCTGGTGTTCCAGCCCAAGCTCGTGCTCATGGACGAACCGCTCGGCGCACTCGACAAACAGCTGCGCGAACATATGCAGTACGAACTGAAGTCGCTGCACGAAAAGCTCGGCGTCACGTTCGTCTACGTCACGCACGATCAGGGCGAGGCGCTCACCATGTCGGACCGCGTGGCGGTGTTCGACAAGGGCATCGTGCAACAGCTCGACAGCGTGGACCGGTTGTATGAATCGCCATGCAACGAATTCGTGGCCAACTTCATCGGCGATAGCAATCGCCTGCGCGGCAAGATCGCCTCGGTCGAAGGCGAGTTCTGTGAAATCCATCTGGCCGACGGCACGCGCCTCACGGGCCGCAATGTCGCCGGCGCGCAAGCCGGTGCGGATGCCATCGCCTGCATTCGTCCCGAGCGCATGAAGCTGAGCGTGCCCGGTGTGAATGGAGCGGCGAGCGGGGCGGCGAACGCCATCGCCGGCGAGGCGCGCAGTCTCATCTATTACGGCGACCACGTGCGCATGCGCTGCGGTTTGCACCAGCAGGACGAGTGCTTCGTCAAAGTGCCGCTCGGCACCGCGGCGCTCGCCGGTTTCGCGCCCGGGCAGCCGGTTGCGCTCGAGTTTGCGCCCGAACATCTGCGCGTGTTCGCGTGAAGACGACCGGGCCACGCCTCGCGTGCTGAAGGCCCGGCAAGACAACCACCAAGGAGAAGGGATTTCATCATGAAGAAGATCGGCAACATGCACGTTGCGGCGGTCGCGGCCACGCTCGCATTCTCGTTTGGCGCAGCCCACGCTGCGGAACTCACGGTCGTCAATTTCGGCGGCGCGAATGGCAATGCGCAGAAGGCGGCGTTCAACGAGCCGTACCAGGCGCAGTCGGGCACGAAGATCACGACCGTCGAGTACAACGGCGAGCAGGCCAAGGTCAAGGCGATGGTCGAAGCGAAGCACGTCAACTGGGACGTGGTGGAAGTGGAAACCGGCGACATCGCACGCGGTTGCGACGAAGGCCTGTACGAGAAGCTCGACTGGTCGAAGCTCGGCAACAAGAGCGACTTCATGAAGGCCGCGCAGCAGCCGTGCGGCGCGGGCTTCTTCGTGTGGTCCACGGCGCTCGCCTATAACGCCGACAAGCTCAAGACCGCGCCCGCAGGCTGGGCCGACTTCTGGGACACGAAGAAATTCCCGGGCAAGCGCGGTATGCGCAAGGGCGCGCAGTACAACCTCGAATTCGCGCTGATGGCCGACGGCGTGGCGCCTCAGGACGTCTACAAGGTGCTCTCGACGAAAGCCGGGCAGGACCGCGCCTTCAAGAAGCTCGACGAGCTGAAGCCGAATATCCAGTGGTGGGAAGCGGGCGCACAGCCGCCCCAGTTTCTGGTGGCCGGCGACGTGGTGATGTCCACGGCCTTCAATGGCCGGATCGACGCCGCGCAGCGCGAAGGCAAGAACCTCAAGGTCGTGTGGAACGGCAGCATCTACGATCTGGACTACTGGGCCATTCCGAAGGGCACGCCGAACAAGGATGCGGCGCTCAAGTACATCGCCTACACGCTTTCGCCGAAGCCGCAGCAGGAGTACGCGAAGCACATCGCTTACGGTCCGGTGAACGAGAGCGCCATCAAGTCGCTTGACGCGAAGACGCTGGACAACCTGCCGAACTCGCCGGCCAACGGCAAGAACGCGGTGCAGCAGAACCTCACGTTCTGGACCGACCACGGCGACGAACTGGAGCAGCGCTTCGCGTCGTGGGCAGCGAAGTAAGCGCGTGAAGCGTTGAAGTATCCGTTGCGCGGCGCCCGGCTTGCAGGACGCAAGACGCGCCGCGCAGCAACGGAGGCAGTGCAGGAGACCTGAAGTGACAACGATGACGACCGCAACAAACGTAGCCGACAACGCTGGCGAATCGAGCGCGCGATTGAAACGCGAACTACGCGTCGCGCAGGCGAAGAAGCGCACGATGGCGCTGATGCTGATCGCGCCGCTGGCGATTTTTCTGTTGCTGATTTTCGTCGTGCCGATTGCGGCGTTGCTCACGCGCGCCGTGCAGAACCCCGAAGTGGCCACCGCGCTGCCGCATACGGTCGCCGCGCTGCATGACTGGGACCGCAAGCGCGTGCCGCCCGACGCAGCCTATGCCGCGCTCGCGCAGGATCTGACGGCGGTGCAGGACGGCGATGCCATGGGCGCGCTTGCCCGCCGGCTGAACGTGGAAATCGCCGGTTACCGTTCGCTGGTGGCGAAGACCGCGCGCGCCATGCCGCTGGCCGACGACGACGGCAAGCCGCTCACGCTCACACCCGCACAAACGCACGCCAAACTCGTCGAACTGGACGATCGCTGGAACGATGTCGCGTACTGGCAGGCCATCGCGAAGAACAGCGGCCGCTATTCGCCGTTCTATCTGCTCGCCTCGCTCGATCACAAACAGGACGCCTTTGGCGGCATCGTGGCCGCCGACCCCGAACAGCAGATCTATCTCGCCGTATTCGGCCGCACGTTCGTGATCAGTGTGTTCGTCACCTTGTTCGCACTCGCGCTGGGTTATCCGCTCGCGTACTGGATCTCGACGCTGCCGGAGCGCCGCGCCAATCTCGTGATGATCCTCGTGCTGATTCCGTTCTGGACGTCGATTCTCGTGCGCGTGGCGGCGTGGATCGTGATCCTGCAAAGCGAGGGTCTGGTGAACAAGGCCTTGATCGGCACCGGCATCATCTCGTCGCCGCTCGCGCTGCTGTTCAACCGCGTGGGCGTGTATATCTCGATGACGCACATTCTGCTGCCCTTCATGGTGCTGCCGCTCTATAGCGTGATGAAGTCGATCCCGCCCACCTATCAGCGCGCGGCGGTCTCGCTCGGCAGTCATCCGTTTGCGGCGTTCTGGCGCGTGTACGTGCCGCAGACCTATCCCGGCATCGGTGCGGGTGTGCTGCTGGTGTTCATCCTCTCGATTGGCTACTACATCACGCCCGCGCTGCTCGGCGGTCCCGCCGACCAGATGGTGAGCTACTACGTGGCGTACTTCACCAACGTGTCGATCAACTGGGGCATGGCGTGCTCGCTTGGCGCGCTGCTGCTGGCGGCCACCACGGTGCTGTACTTCGTCTATGTGCGCTTCACGCGCACCAACCTGAGCCTCGGCTAACGGAGGCCACGACATGAAATTCGCAAAACCGCTGTTTGCGCCGCATACGTCGGGCATCGAACGCGTCTGGTATTTCACGCTGCGCGGCCTTGCTGTGCTCACGCTGCTGTATCTGATCCTGCCCGTGCTGGCGATCGTGCCGCTCTCGTTTTCGTCGAGCACGTTCCTCGTGTATCCGATTCCGGGCTGGTCGCTGCGCTGGTACGAAAATCTCGTGATGTCCGACGAGTGGCGCATGGCCGCGAAGAACAGTTTTATTGTCGGGCCGCTCGCGACCCTGGTGGCCACCGTGCTGGGCACGCTCGCGGCCATCGGTCTGAACAAGGCCGATTTTCGCGGCAAATCGCTGCTCATGGCGATCCTCATTTCGCCGATGATCGTGCCGGTGGTGGTGGTGGGCGTGGGCATGTATCTGTTCTTCGCGCCGCTTGGTCTCGCCAATACGTATGTCGGGCTGATTCTCGCGCATGCGTCGCTGGGCGTGCCGTTCGTGGTGACGACGGTGTCGGCCACGCTCGCGGGTTTCAATCACAATCTCGTGCGCGCGAGCCTGTCGCTGGGAGCGAATCCGGTCACGACATTCTTTCGCATCACCTTGCCGGTGATTGCGCCGGGCGTGATTTCGGGGGCTTTGTTTGCGTTCGCCACGTCGTTCGACGAGGTGGTCGTGACGCTGTTCCTTGCGGGCGCCGATCAAACCACCTTGCCGCGCCAGATGTTCACCGGCATCCGCGAGAACATCAGCCCGACGATTGCCGCGCTGGCGACGATCCTGATTGTCTTCTCGACCTGCCTGCTGCTTGCGCTCGAATGGCTGCGCGGAAGAAATGCGGCTCGTGCGGTCAAGGCCTGAAGCTGGACATTGCTGAAAATGCGGCGTGCGGGTGCTGGATTCGCGCTGTGCCGCCCTGCGGCAGGAGGGTGGCACCACGGCACTACGCCAAAGCGAGCCGCGCGACTGCCGATTGAGCGGCCGAGCGGCTATCAGCCTTTCACGCGCGGCGCTTGCCAGTTCGACTCGCGCGCGAATTCGACGAAAGCATTGAGGTAATCCACCACGGCATCGTCCTCGCGCGTGCCGAGGAAAATCTGCTTGGCGATCCCCTGTTTGCCGAGCTTGACGATGGCGAGCGGCATGCGGTCCGCGTATTCTTCCGCGAGCCATTTGGGCAGCGCCGCCACGCCGCGAAGGCTCGCGACCATCTGCAGCATGATGTCCGTCGTCTCGATCGTTTTGTGCCGACGCGGAATGATGCCGGCGGGGCGCAGAAACTGGTTGTAGATGTCGAGCCGGTCGGTTTCCACGGGATAGGTGATAAGCGTTTCGTCGATCAGCTGTTCCGGTTTCACATAGCGCTCGCCTGCCAGCCGATGGCTCTCCGCGACCACCAGCACCTGCTCATAGTCGAACACCGGCTCGAAACGCAGGCCGGGGCGGTTGAGCGGATCGGGCGTCACCAGCACGTCGATGTCGTAACCGATCAGCGCGCCGATCCCACCAAACTGGAAGCGCTGCTTCACGTCTACGTCCACATCGGGAAATCTCGCCAGATACGGAGAAACCACCTTCAGCAGCCACTGATAGCACGGCGCGCATTCCATACCGATGCGCAGCGTGCCGCGCTCGCCTGCCGCGTACTGCTTCATGCGCTCTTCGGCGAGTTCGAATTGGGGCAGTAGCCGCTCGGCGAGCGACAGCAGATACTGGCCAGCCTGCGTCGGGCGCAGACTGCGCCCCTCGCGGTGCCAGATCGCGGTGCCAAGTTGCTGCTCGATCTTTTTGACCGTGTGGCTCAACGCCGATTGCGTGAGGAAAAGCGACTCCGCGGCGGCGGTGAGTGAGCCCTGACGGGCCACTTCGCGAACGATGACGAGATGAACGCGTTCGAGCATGGAAATGGATAGACCGGAAAAGAATGAAGAAAACTAATGGACAGATGAAATAATGCCATTTTTCTTCATTGAAGATAAGCCCTAAAATCGCTCCTCCGTCCGAACGTTGTTTGTTTTAACGGGACGGCGGTAAAGAGGGTCGTGGAGGCCGTGCACGCTCCTCAACGACGACGTTGCCAGGGGTTTTCTTCGAAGAAAAGCGACATGACGATCAACGAGAGTGCCGAGATCGCGCGGCTCATGAAGATGCTTGAATCGGATGCGGAAGAATGCTGGCCGCTCTACGAAGAAGTCGGGCGTATTGTCGTGTCTTACCTGCTCGCGCATGACCGGCCGGCGGTGTCCGGTATTGCCGAAGCCTGGGCCGCAAGTTCGCGCACACAGGGCGCGCTCGCCGATACGTGGCCCGATTCACCGCGCTATACGCAAATACGGTCCGAAGCGACCGAAGCAGACGCAGCGCTCTTCGCGCTCATCCGGAAAGCGGTCCTTCCCCAGCTACGGTAGCGAACGCGGGGAGCGGCCAACGAACGGTTTTCGATGAATGGAACTAATGGATATATGAAGAATAATCCATAGTCGAATAACAGGCGGTCCAGGATAATCGCGGGTTACCTCAGCAAATTGAGCGTTTCCCGCGCGGCCTGAAAGACAAGCGCCGCTGCGAAAGCATGCCGGTCTCGCCTCAGCCTGCGTGACGTTTCAGCGATAGGAGATGTCATGACATCAATCGATAACCGCAAACCTCTCCCACTGCCTGGCGGCCAGAGCAAGGTGCTGCTGCATTCGTGCTGCGCGCCATGTTCTGGGGAAGTCATGGAAGCCATGGTGGCGTCGGGCATCGACTTCACGATTTTCTTTTATAACCCGAATATTCATCCGCTCAAGGAATACGAACTGCGCAAAGACGAAAACATCCGCTTTGCCGAAAAGTTTGGCATTCCGTTTGTCGATGCCGATTACGACCGGGATAACTGGTTCGAACGCGCACGCGGGATGGAGCATGAGCCGGAGCGCGGCATCCGCTGCACGATGTGCTTCGACATGCGCTTTGAGCGCACGGCGCTCTATGCGCATGAGCATGGCTTTCCGGTCATCACCAGTTCGCTAGGCATCTCCCGCTGGAAGAACATGCAGCAGATCAACGAAAGCGGCGTGCGTGCTGCGTCCCGTTATCCTGACCTGATGTATTGGGAGTACAACTGGCGCAAAGCAGGCGGATCCGCCCGCATGATCGAGATCAGCAAGCGAGAAAACTTCTATCAGCAAGAATATTGCGGCTGCGTCTATTCGCTACGCGATACCAATCGGCATCGCGTGGAAAGCGGCCGCGAGCGCATTCAACTGGGCGTGAAGTTCTACGGCGACGACGCTGCAACCGAATCCTGAAGTCGGCGTCTGGACCCAGCCGGGCAAGCTTTACGGCGATCCAGCACGTAGCTTGCTTCATGAAAACGGCTAATGGTTGCATGAAATCAATTCATTTTTATTCATGGATGGCGTAGCATAAAATTCTGGAAACGCAAGAATTAACCGATCGCTTCGAATCAGAATTCAGGTTTCCAGATCCCAATGAGTAAAGATTTTACGTTCGCTATCAAGAGCATCTGCTTCGACGAAGACTATCGTCCTGCAGATAACACGCGCATCACCACCAATTTTGCCAATCTGGCTAGAGGCGCGAGCCGCCAGGAAAATCTGCGCAACACCTTCAGGATGATTGACAATCGTTTCAATGCGCTCGCGCATTGGGACAATCCTAAAGGCGATCGCTATGCCGTCAATCTTGAGATCATTTCTGTCGAAATGAATATTGATGGTGAAAGCAGTGTCAAAGCTCTTCCTTTGATCGAAATTCTGAAAACGAATATTGTCGATCGAAAAACCGGTGAGCGCATTGAAGGCATTGCGGGGAATAACTTTTCCTCTTATGTGCGGGACTATGACTTTAGCGTGATCTTGCTGGAGCACAACAAGGATCAGCCGAGCTTCAGCACGCCGGATAATTTTGGGGATCTGCATGGCAAGCTGTTCAAGAGCTTCGTGAATTCAAGCGCTTACAAAGAGCACTTTGCCAAACCGCCTGTGATCTGCCTCAGTGTATCGAGCAGCAAGACCTATCTTCGGACTGAAAATCAGCACCCGGTACTGGGTGTCGAATACCTGCAGGACGAATATTCGCTGACCGACGAATATTTCCGGAAGATGGGCTTGAAGGTTCGCTATTTCATGCCGCCGAATAGCGTGGCGCCTTTGGCTTTTTACTTTGTTGGCGATCTGCTCGGCGATTACACGAATCTTGAGCTTATCAGCACCATCAGCACGATGGACACCTTCCAGAAGATCTACCGGCCTGAGATTTACAACGCGAATTCGGCAGCCGGAAAGTCCTATCAGCCTAGCCTGAAGAACCAGGATTTTTCGCTTACCCGCATTGTTTACGATCGCGAAGAACGCAGTCGGCTGGCTATCGAACAGGGAAGGTTTGCTGAGGAGCAATTCATCAAACCCTATCAGACAGTTCTTGAGCAGTGGTCCGCTAACTACGCTCTCTAATGAATCAAAACGCAAGGTCATCTATTGTGAAAAAATTGCTTCCCACGTCGACTGCTGGCAGCTTGCCCAAACCCTCCTGGCTTGCAGAACCCGAGAAACTCTGGTCACCGTGGAAATTGCAGGACGAAGGACTGGTCGAAGGCAAACAGGATGCCTTGCGGTTGTCGCTGCAAGAACAACAACACGCGGGCATTGATATCGTCAGCGACGGCGAACAGACGCGTCAGCATTTCGTGACCACGTTTATCGAGCACCTGGACGGCGTCGATTTCGAGAACCGCAAGACCGTTAGAATTCGCGATCGCTATGATGCGAGCGTGCCGACGGTCGTGGGTGCTGTTGCCCGCCAGAAGCCGGTCTTTGTCGAAGATGCGAAATTCCTGCGTCAGCAAACGAAGCAACCCATCAAATGGGCGCTGCCTGGCCCGATGACGATGATCGACACGCTGTATGACGATCACTATAAGAGCCGCGAAAAGCTGGCGTGGGAATTCGCCAAAATCCTGAATCAGGAAGCGCGGGAACTGGAAGCTGCCGGCGTCGATATCATTCAGTTTGACGAACCCGCATTCAATGTGTTCTTCGACGAGGTGAATGAGTGGGGCGTTGCCACGCTGGAGCGCGCCATCGAAGGGCTCAAGTGTGAAACGGCGGTCCATATTTGCTATGGCTACGGCATCCAGGCCAATACGGACTGGAAGAAGACGCTGGGTTCGGAGTGGCGGCAGTATGAAGAGGCTTTCCCCAAGCTGCAAAAGTCCAGCATCGGCATGGTCTCGCTGGAATGCCACAACTCTCACGTTCCGATGGAACTCATCGAGCTGATTCGCGGCAAGAAGGTGATGGTGGGCGCCATTGACGTGGCGAGCAATACGATTGAAACGCCGGAAGAAGTCGCCAATACCCTGCGCAAGGCACTCAAGTTTGTCGATGCCGACAAGCTCTATCCGTGCACCAACTGCGGCATGGCTCCGCTGTCTCGCGCAATCGCGAAGGGCAAGCTGGAAGCCTTGAGCGCGGGCGCAGAAATCGTCCGCAACGAACTCTCGAACTAATTCGAGAACTGCAGTCGGAAGTGATGCTCGGGAATCGAAGGTGGCGTCGTTTGCAGGGGGTAAAGAAACTCCCTGAATCTTCTGTGGAGATGCGCCGCCCAGGTTGCCCGAGTATCCAGAGTTACGCTGCGCTCACCATCGAAATGGTGTAATGCCTTCCGGCCGGCCCCTGTATCTAGTTCCTACTATGTCACTTTCCAGTACCGCTATCGAGCCATTGAGCTTTCGCGAAGCGCTCGGGCACTACGCGTCCGGTATCACGGTGATTACATCGCACATCGAGGACGAGCCGATTGGCTTCACGTGCCAGTCGTTTTATAGCGTGTCGATGAGCCCGCCGCTGGTGTCATTCAGCGTAATGACCAACTCGGCCAGCTATCCCCGGATCCGCGAGGCAGGTCGATTCGCGGTCAATATCCTGTCGGAAGAGCAAATCAAGATCTCCAACCAGTTCGCCCGACGAGGCACGGACAAATGGCACGGAGTCGAATGGCAGGAGTCGCCGCTGGGTAATCCCATCATTGCGGGCAGCCTGCATTGGCTTGACTGCGAAATTTATGCCGAACACGCGGCAGGTGATCACCTGATCGTCATCGGTGAAGTGAAGGCGCTGAATCTGCAAGAAGCGGCTGCGACGCAGCCATTGCTGTATTTCAAAGGACAATATCGCAACATTGCTGCGCACGGCGCGGTTTGAGCGATTGCTCTTCTTCTATGATGCCAGCCTGCTGCTGGCAATCATCACCGTCGTTGCTCCGCACGATCAGGAAGTGGCTGCGGCAACAATTCCCCTCTGATTCACAACGTATCGAGCTGTCTTGAGTTCATTGAAACAGGCGCTGAACGAAGGACGCTTCGTTTGCGTGCTAGAGGTCGTTCCTCAACAGTCTCCTTCGCGCCAGGCCGCGCTTGAGCAGATCGTGCAGCGCGGACATCTGGCAGGCTGGCCGTTGATGCCAGCCTTCGCCGATCGTGTCGGCCTGCACTCGGACTTGAGCCCTCTGGAAGGCGCTGAAGCGTTGGGAAATGCGCCCTCGTCCTTGCTGCACTTTTCAGGTAAGGATCGCGAGCGTGCAGACCTGCTGCTACAGATCGCGTCGATGAAGGCCCGTGGCCTGAAGCAATTGCTGCTGCTCAGCGGCGATCGCTTGCCAGGCCATCTACCCGCTCAGGCGCCAGTGCGCTATCTGGAGTCGGTGCCGGCGTTGCAGATTGCTCGTGAGCACTGCCCGGACTGGCTATTGGGCGCTGCGTTGAACCCGTTCAAATACCGCGAAGAAGAGGGCGGCGCCCAGTATCTGAAGGCGCAGAAAAAGCTTCTGGCTGGCGCTGATTTCCTTACCCTGCAACTGGGTTTTGACGCCGCCAAACACATTGAAGCGCAGACCTGGATGCGCGCTCAGGTTCAGACGAAACCCATGCTGGCCTGTGTGATGAGGCTGACCGACAAGCGCGCGGCCGTCCTCCAGGCGGTGCCCGGCGTCGTCATTACCGAATCCATGCGCGAGTTGCTGGACAGAGAACAGCAGGTATCGCAAGCGTATGCCAGCGCACGAAGCCTTAAACGCCTGGCGCTGCAGATCGTGGGTCTGCAATTGATGGGTTATGCCGGCGTCCACCTGTCCGGCGTGCATACGGTCGACGAACTGCGTTCGCTGGAGCAGTCGATCACCGTGCAGCGGGACAGCATCACCTCACTATCCGATTGGTCCGAGCGATGGCATGCAAGCTGGCAGATGCCCGGGGCGCCGGAAGTCGGCTTCTCCCCCGAAAGCGCTGCCTGGGAACTGGGGCAATCCGACGTCACCGCCACGCGTAGGGAGCGGTTGCGTTACGCGTTGCTCTCTACAATCCATGGCCAGCTTTTCAACCGCTCGGGATGGCTCGGCAGCGCCTTTGGCTGGAGCGTGACGCGGCCGATCTGGAAGACCGGCGTGGCGGCGCATGCGCTACATGCTGTCGAGCGGACGGTCAAACGGCCGCTGGTCGGCTGTGATACCTGCGGCCGCTGCCGCCTGCAGGATACCCTTTACGTCTGCCCCGAGACTTGCCCCAAAGGCCTGGCAAACGGCCCTTGCGGCGGAACCCGGCTCAATCGCTGCGAATTTGGCGATCGTGAGTGCGTGCACAGTGTCAAATACCGGATCGCCAAATCCGCCGATCAATTACCTGTGCTGGCGCAAACGTTGATTCCCTGCATCGAAGCAGAAGACCGGCACCGGAGTTCATGGCCAGAATGGTTCGAGCCAGACGATTCGATGCCAGAGCGTTGAAACGAACGCTAAGAGTGACGTCGTCCGGTCTCACCCTCATGAATGCATCCGTTTGCAACGGTCGCCCGCGTTCCTGCGGCTTACTTGAGCCGATAGACCTTGCTCACGGTTCCCCGGAACAGTGCCTCCCGCTCATCGGTACTTGCCTGCGAAGTTAATTTTTTGAACGCGTTCCACCCATTGCTGAATGGATAGGAACCCTTATCGACGGGAAAGTTGCTCTCGAACATGCAACGTTGCGCACCGAATGCCTCGATGCAGGTATGCATCCACGGTTTCCACGCCTGCGCCAGCTGATCCGATGAGGGTGGCCGCTCACCCTTATCGAATTCGAAGCCGTTGATGCGCATACCCAGACCGCCCAGCTTCACATAGATATTCGGCAACCGCGCGAGTTCACGCATCGAACGGGACCATGTATCGAACACTTCCGCGCGCTGGGATGCGTAGCTGGCGATGCGAACCACGCCGCCACAATGGTTGATGATGAACGGTGTATCGGGGCAGGCTTTTGCGAGGTCGAGCAATTCGGGCAATTGCGGGAAGAACAGCCAGGCGTCGTAGGTCAGTCCAAGAGGCGCCAGTTGTGCGACACCTGCGCGATAAGCCGGGTCGAGCAATAGTTCTCGCGGCGCGGCGGACAGGGGATTGACCAGGGTCTGGTCCGCATCCCAACTGACCAGATGCCGGATCCCGCGCAAACGACCATCGCCAGCGTCCAGTTCGGCCTCAAGCACCGCACGCACCGCCGATCCCAGACGCAGATCCGCATAGCCGACCATGCCTTTCGCAATCTGCTCCTGGCTGCTTTGTAGAGGCGCAGTCACGCCTGCAACATAGTCAATTTCGCCGACGGGCCGCATCGCCTCCGGGCCCGATGAGCGATATCGTGTCAACGCCTGCATGTACACCGACGCCGTGATGTTATGGCCCGATCGTGCGTCCTGGAGATAGTCGTCCAGTAGATAGGTCCAGCCAGGCCGCTCGTAAAAGTGGTGATGGGCGTCGATGATCGGCATGTCAGGCTCAAGCGCGGCTTCGGTGCCGGAAGCAAGCCATTCGGGCCGCACAGGAAGATAGTTGCCGTTGGTGCTCACGAAGTACGTTTCCTTTTATGCGAACGTCTCAAGACTGCTTTGCGCGACCGAAGGCATACAGGGACAAGGTCAGCAAGGTCGTGATGCCAAGAACGATGGACAGTCCAATCATCCCTGACGCGAACGTACCGTAACTGTCCTTCAGATAGCCCACCAGGTACGGGCCGGCAAAGCCGCCCAGTGCGCCGATCGAGTTGATGAATGCCAGACCGCCGGCTGCCGCTTGCCCGGAAAGGTAGCGCGCCGGGAGCGTATAGAAAATCGTCCGTCCTGCGATCGTGCCGATCAACGCCAGCGTAATGCCGATCATCGCCGGAAGCAGTTGGTCGAAATACGTCGACACGCCTAGCGCAATGGCGCCAATCAGCAGCCCGGCAGCGAGGTTGGCGATCGGGCCGCCGCGACGGTCGACGCGTCTTGCCCACCAGAGCAACGCGATGGTGGCGAAGAAGTAGGGCACGGCGGACATCCAGCCGGTCTGCGTCACGCTCATTCCGTGGGCTCTGAACATCTGTGGCAGCCAGATGCCGATACCGTATGAGCCCATCGTGAAGCCAAAGGAGATCATCGCCAGGATGTACGTGCGTACGTCCCGCAATGCCGCGACGAAATTTTTCTCCTTCTGGCGAGATGCGCCCTCACGATCGAACGCGCCTTGCAGGGCCTGGCGTTCCTCCTGGCTGAGCCATGTTGCGTCGGCGGGCTTATCGGCCAGCAGTTTCAGCACCAGAAAGCCGAGTATGCAGGCAGGCAATCCCTCGACGACGAACATCCATCGCCAGCCTGCCAGTCCCAGCGCACCGTCCATGTGGAGCAGCCATGCCGAAAGAGGACCGCCGACCAGCGACGACAAAGGCGTGGAGACGGTAAACCACGCGAGCACGCGGGTGCGATAGCTGGCCGGAAACCAGACCGCGAGAAAGAAGATTACGCCCGGAAAAAAGCCCGCCTCGCCAATACCGAGCAGCAGCCGGATAGCGTAGAAACTCTTGGGCCCGACCGCGAGCGCGGTGGCCGCCGCGAAGAATCCCCACGTGATCATGATGCGTGCGAGCCACCGGCGCGCGCCGAAACGGTAAAGCGCGAGATTGCTCGGCACCTCGCACAGACAGTAGCCGGCGAACATGATCCCCGCGCCCCAGCCAAACTGCGTCGCGCTCAGACCCAGATCGCGATTCATCGTCAACGCCGCAAACCCGACGCTCGTGCGATCCAGATAGTTGAAGAAGTACGCCAGCGCAAGCAGTGGGATGAAACGCCACGCGGCCTTTCTGACTGCGGACTGCTCAAGCGTGGAACGCTCCGCGCTGCCTGCCGCGAGGCTCGATGAAATGGATGTCATGTTTCGTCTCCGGACGAATCGCGGCGCGCAGAAGGTCATGCCGACCTCTGCGGCTCATGGATTCGCGGTGTTCGTCGCTACGTCAGGCGCTGGCGAGTTCGTTCGCCGAAGGATTCGAGGCATCACCCGGCTGGGCGTCCCCGCATTTGACGACACCGGCCTCGGCCAGTTGTCGCAGATCCTCTGGCGTGTATCCCAAACCTGAGAGAAGTGCCTGGGTATCCTGACCCAGTGACGGCGGCGCCGCGCGCAGGTGCAGCCGCTCGCCACCGAGCGTCAATGGCAACAGCGCAGTTCTCGTTGTGATGGCGTGTCCCGCGCCGCTCGCGTCAGGCGGCAGCGTCACCTCGGCCAGTCCGCCGGTTGCTAGCAGATGCGGATCGTCGAACAGGTCCTGCGGTTTCGTGATCGGCGCATACGGAAGCCCGCATCGTTCGAAGATTTCGCTGATTTCAGCGGCAGTGAACGCTTCCATATGTTTGCGAAGTTGCGGTAGCAACCATTCGCGGGCCTGCACGCGCTGATTGTTGGTGGCGATGCGCGCGTCGGCCTTGAGATCGGCGAGCCCGAATGCGTCGCAGAAGAGCGCCCATTGCGTGTCCGACACCACCGCCAGGAAAATCTGCTCGCCGTTTTTGACCGAGAACACGTCGTAGACCGCCCAGGCTGAAATACGGCTTGGCATGGGCGCCGCGGCCTTGCCGGTCACGGCGTACTGCATCATGTGCTGGGCGACGAGGAACACATTGTTCTCGAACAATGCGCTTTGCACTTCCTGGCCGCGGCCCGTGCGTTCGCGCTGGGCAAGCGCCGCCATCGCGCCGATAGCGCCGAACATGCCGCCCATGATGTCGTTGACGCTCGTACCGGCGCGCAACGGCCTGCCGTCCGGTCCCGTCATATAGGCCAGGCCTCCCATCATCTGCACGACCTCGTCGAGCGCGGTGCGGTGATCGTAGGGACCGGGCAAAAAGCCCTTGTGCGACACGTAGACCAGACGCGGATTGAGTCGGGACAGCGCCGCATATCCCAGGCCAAGCTTGTCCATCGTGCCGCTCTTGAAGTTTTCGCTGAAGACGTCCGCACCGGCCAGGAGCTTGTGAACGATCTCCACGCCGCGCGGATCCTTCACGTCGACGGCAATGCTCTTCTTGTTGCGGTTGAACGTGCTGAAGAAGCCCGCACCCGACCCGCGCAGCGCGCGGGTACTGTCGCCAGCAATCGGTTCGATCTTGATCACTTCCGCGCCCAGATCGGCCAGCACCATGCCACATGTCGGGCCCATCACCATATGCGTCATCTCGACGACGCGCAGGCCGCTATACGGCAAATTCTGGTTTGCGTGTGCGTCGCTCATTGCGCTACTCCAATCAGGCAGCCTTCGGGTTGCGGCGCGCTGGGTGCGCGGCCATCGGCATACACGAAGCCCTTGGGGAGCCCCGCGTCCTGCACGTGCCCATACAGCGCTTCGCCGGGCAGCGCGCTGGCCAGAATCGCGCGCGCGGCGATGAGGCTGTCGATGTCCACACCCGTGTCGTAACCCATGGCTTCGAGAAGGAACGCCAGGTCTTCCGTCACGATGTTGCCGGTCGCGCCGGGCGCGTACGGGCAGCCGCCGAGACCGGCCTGACTGGAATCGATCGTCGTGACCCCCACTTCGAGCGCCGCGATGACATTGGCCAGACCCTGGCCACGGGTGTTATGGAAATGGGCGCCGCCCGCCTTGGCGCCGAATTCCGTTTGCAGCCTGCGAAACAGTCGGCGCACCTGGGCCGGATTGGCGTAGCCGCTCGTATCCGAAAGCCCGATTTCGTCGACGCCGCATTCGGCCATGGCCTCGCACATGCGCATCGTCTGATCGTCGCTCACGACGCCTGCGATCGTGCAGCCAAAGGCAACCGAGACACCCGCTTCAATCTGTACGCCCGGAAACTGCGCATTGCGAAGCGCGACGATATTGCGCACTTCTTCGATCATCTGCTCCGTGGTCTTGCGGATATTGGCGAGCGAATGTTCGTTGGTCACCGAAACGGGAAGCGTGACCTTATGCACGCCGGCTTCGAACGCGCTCTGACTGCCGCGAAGGTTCGGCGCGAGCACGGCGACGTGCAGATCCGGAATCGAAAGCGCATGCGCAACGACTTCGCGGATGTCGGCCATCTGCGGCAACAGCTTCGCGGGCACGAAGGAGCCCACTTCGATTTCCTTGAGCCCGGCAGCGGCAAGCGCCGAGATCCATTGCAGTTTGGCCGCGGTGGGCATGACGCTCTTGATGCTCTGGAGGCCATCGCGCGGTCCAACCTCGCTGATCAGCACTTTCGGATTTGACGTACCCATTCGTTCACCTGTGTTCTATCAGATAGACCTAAATTCTATTGAAGAGAACTATAGAATGAAGTGCAGGTGCCCGAAAGGAGGGTAAACCCAGAAAATAGAACTTGAGTTCTATCAGATAGAACATTACGATGACGCCTATGAACTCAACGACACCACACGACGGCACCGAGGAAGCGCCTGCAACGGCCGCACCATCGGATCAGGCCGGGGAAAATTCCAGCGGCGTGGCCGTTCTTGACCGGGCCTTTGCGATCCTCAACGCCTTCGGGCCGACGGACGATCAGTTGACGCTCAGCGAACTGTCGCGCCGCACGGGTTTGTACAAAAGCACGACGCTGCGCTTGCTGGCCGCACTGGAACACGGCGGCTTCATCCGCAAGTTAAGCGACGGGCAGTATGGCGTTGGCCATCAGCCCTTACGCCTCGCCGCGCTCTATCAGCGATCCTTCCAGGTGGGGCCGGTCATCGAACCGCTGCTCCAGCAGTTGAGCCGCGATCTGGGAGAAACCGCGTCGTTTTACGTACGGCAGGGCGATCGTCGCCTGGTGCTGTATCGCGTCGAACCGACGCGAAGCGTGAGAGTGTCGATCCGCGTCGGGGAGGAGTTCCCGATCGACCGGGGTGCGTCGGGCAAGGTGCTGCTTGCTTTTACCGAGACGCACGATACGCGCTGGAACGAGGTGCGCGAGGCACTCTGGGCCGCGTCCTACGGCGAACGCGATCCGGAGACCGCTTCGGCTTCCGTGCCTGTGTTTGACGCGGCGGGTGAGGTGGTGGGCGCGCTTACGCTATCCGGACCGAAAGCGAGGTTTGGCACGCCGGCCATCATCAATGCCGCCGTGGTGGCGTTGCTCGATAGCGCAAAGCGCGCGACCGTGGCGCTGGGCGGCAAAGGTGGCCGGTTCGATGCCAGCATTGCGGAATGCGCGCGCTAAGCACGCCTGGATAAGCACTCTTATCCAGCTTCATCGCGACACTGGCTCGTCTTCGATACGCAGATAGCCCCACACGGCGCGTTCTATCCTCCCGATCAGCGCGTCGCTGTCGTCTTCCCCGTGCTGCCCGGCCGCGTCCACCATGCCGTGAATGATGGCAAAGAGGTCTTGTGGCAGACGCGGCTCGCGAGCCAGTCGCGCTTCGCCCAACGCGCGAATGAAGATCGACATCAACAGTGCGTGCAGCGGTTGTGCGCTTTGGCGAGGCGGCAGCCGCGCTTCTTCAGCGTCGAGCAGGCGCGCGAGCACCGGGCGCTGCAACTGGTGCTCGACTGCGATCTTCAATAACGCCCGCAGCAGGCCAATCCCCGACGGTTGATCGAGCAAGGTCGTCAGTCGCGCGCCGAGTGCGCTGTCCTCGCGTTCGATCAGTGCTTGCGTGAGCGCCGCCTTGTTCGGGAAGTACTGATAAAGCGAACCGATGCTGGCGCCCGCGCGCTCGGCGATGGCGTTGGTCGTGTACGCCTCCAGGCCTTGGGTTTCCAGAATCTGCGCTGCCGCTTCCAGTATCGCGGATACGGTTGCATTCGCTCGCGGCTGCAGCGGCAGCTTGCGCGGCGAGCGCGACGTAGCGAGAGCGGGCTTCGCGCCGTGGCCGGGCGCAGCGGTTTTCTTCGCGGTGGGCGGTGTTTTTGTCTGACGCATGGTGCTCAGCCGGTGAAGACAGCGCAGAAAATGTGAGCCCGCATTTCGGGCCTGCTCTCATACCGTTGAATGTCAGCCGCTTTGCGCCGTCGCGCAAGGCCGCAATCGTTTCGTAAGCCGCGTGGCGATGCGAGTTTCCAGCGCGAGCGATCGCTCATATGCTAGTTCGCATCTTTTCACGAAACGCACGACTTACGTCACTAATTCACGGAGCGAATCATCATGCGCGTCATCATCGCAGGCGGCGGAATCGTTGGGCTGACCTCGGGCATCGCCTTCAGGTCGATCGGCTGGGACGTGCTGGTCTGCGAGCAGGCGTCGGAGATTCGCGCGGCGGGCGCGGCAATTGGCTTGTGGCGCAATGCGCTCGATGTGTTCGCGGAGGTCGGCGTTGGCGACGCGATCCAGTCGATTGGCACGACGGTCGAGACCTGGTTCTACGATGCGGGCGGCGAGCCACACAGGGCGCCCGGCTTCGATCCGGTCGATCACACCTTTCTGCTGGTGCCGCGCCCCGAACTGAATCGCCGGCTCGCGGCGGCGGTGGGCGTCGACAACATTCGCCTCAATACCAAGGTGGTCGCGTTTTCCGAAGAAGCGGATCACGTCAGCGTGACCTTCGACGACGGCAGCGTCGAGCGCGCCGATCTTCTGCTCGGCGCCGATGGTGCGTATTCGGCGGTACGTGCGCAACTGGTGCCCGGATATCCCGCGCAGGCCCATACAGGACACCACGTGTGGCGCGGCATGCTCGCGGCTGGCGACGAGCCGGCTGCAGGCACCGTCCTGACCGTGGGGCATCAGCGCGTGCGAGGCGGCTTCACGCGAACCTACGGCGACCAGGTCGTATGGATGGTCAACCAGTTCGACAGCGTGCCGCCCACCGGCACGAAGAAGGAAGAAGCGTTGCGCCGCGCCGCGCTGATGAACGACACCGGCTGGAACGATGCGCTGATTGCGCTGATCGAGCGCACGCCGGAAACCCAGATCCTGCATAACCCTATCATGTTCGTGCCGCCGCTGCCGCGCTGGACGTCCTCGCGTGTTGCGTTGATCGGCGATGCGGCGCATGCGCTATCGCCGCATATTTCGGCGGGCGGGACGCTCGGCGTCGAGGATATTCGGGTATTGACCGATGCGCTTCAACATCATGACGACTTGCGCGCGGCGTTGCAGGCGTACGAAAGCAATCGGATTCCTCACTATGCACGCGTGCGCGAACTGGCTTACGCGGTGGAAATGGTGCAGGACGCAGCCGGGTACGCGCTGGAATATGCGCGCTTTAGTCACTGGATGCTGAACGACGGCTATCGGGCGTCGCGTCGGTGAAACGGGGAGGGTTGTGCGGCGCGCAATCAGGAAATCCATTCCGCGTGCAACTTCTTGCTGTCACCTAGATAGTCGAGCACCCATAACAGGACAGGCGGCGTCTTTTGTCCGTGCCACGCGACGCAGCAGGGACTCGCGGCCTTCGGATGGCAGACGCTCTTTTCGACCAGTTGGCCCGATTCGATCAACGCGCGCGCGAGGTGAACAGGCATATAACCGATGCCGAGTCCTTCCACGAAGCAGTTGATGGCGCGCTGCCAGTCCGGCACCACGAGGCGGCGCTGGTTGGGCAGCAGCCACGTATCCCGGCGAGGGATTTCCCGCGATGTGTCCTCCAGGCAGACTGCGGGAAAGGTCGCGAGCTGCTCGGGTTCCAGCGGCTCCTGTGCGCCTGCGAGAAGATGTTGAGGACTAAGCACGAATGCCCACTCGATAGAACCCATGTCGCGGAACGAATATTCGCCGCCAACCGGTACGGCCGTGGTCGCGCCGATCGCTATATCGGCGCGTCCGGTCGCGAGCGCTTCCCACACGCCGTTGAAAACTTCGATGCGTACGATCAACTCGACATTGTCGAAGTGACGATAGAAGTCGGCCATGAGCGCGTTGATGCGATGGCTCGAAACGATGTTGTCCAGCGCAATCGACAGACTGGGCTGCCAACCGTTCGCAACACGGCGCGTTTCGCGGCGGATTTCGTCCATTTTGTTGAGCATGCCGCGCGCTTCGGCAACGAAGTGCCGTCCCGCATCGGTGAGCGCAACGCTACGATGCTCGCGCGTAAATAGTACGACGCCGAGATCTTCCTCGATGTTGCGTACTGCATAGCTCACGGCAGAAGGCACGCGATGCAGCGCTTTTGCTGCGGCGGTGAAGCTGCTGGTGCGCGCGATCAACTCGACAAGCTGGAGTGATTCGATAGACAGCAATGCACGGCTCCTTGATGTGAATTCCTTTGACGCAACGCGTGAAAATATACCGTTTCACGCAGGGGTCTCGGACATCGATACTGTTACGGGCAGTATTCGGCGACATGCTGCTTTTCGCGCCGGATTCGCTCACATCGACGGCAATCTTTTGACGAGGGTTTATGGCAAACAACATCATTGGACTGGGCGCGATTGCCGCGCTCGGAGGCTGTGCGGTAGCGCTACAAGGCCAGTTCATGGGCGTCATGGCAAGGAGCATCGGCACCACCGGCGGCATCTTCGTGAACTACATCAGCGGGGCCATGATCGCGTTGATCTTGCTGCTCGCACTGCAGGGCGGCAACCTTAAGGCGTGGACGGAAGTGCCATGGTATGCGCTTTCAGCTGGCGCGCTCGGGCTCGTGATCGCTGGATCGATCGGTTACACCGCTTCGCGGCTGGGATTGACCACGGCTTTCACGATCATCGTCGCGACGCAATTCGCCGTGTCGGTCATGCTCGATCATTTTGGCTGGTTCGGCGCCACGGCTCGACCGCTTGAAATCACGCGTGTCGCGGGCATTGGGGCCATCATCGCCGGTGTCTGGCTTGCATCGAAGTGAGGACAACCTCGCCAACAAGTATTCTCGCAACGATTGAATGGCAATGAGGTAGAGCGAGGAAATTTGCGCTGAGGAATCTACTGGATGGTGAAGGTTTCGCAGTGATTTAATTCGAAATACTAAGCGGTTGTGGCTGCGCCTGAATCAGGCGCAGCCTGCGTGTCGTTACGCTTATAAAGCGGATCGAGCGTAATGTGCTCGACTCATGCCCTGTTCGCCTCAGCGACTCACACACCGGAATCCGGCATACACATACTGGTATCGCGGCTGAAACCAGTTACGGAACGTCGGCCTTAACATGCACGCAGCGGTGCGCGAGGACCCGCCTTTCATCGCGTAGTGCTGCCCGTCGAAAAAATTCGCCGAATAGCCTTCGTAAAACGGAAACGCTTCGAATCCAGGCAGCGGGCCAAACACCGTGGAAGTCCATTCCCAGCCATTGCCGTACAACCCTTCGACGCCCCAGGTGCTCGCGCTGTCCGGCGATGCATCCACGGCTACGGGATTCCAGTTACGAAAATCGAAGTTATCCGTCGCGCCCGGCAGCGCTCCGTGCGCCGCGCGCTGCCATTCGGCTTCGGTCGGCAGGCGTGCGCCGCGCCAGCGCGCGAACGCGGTCGCCTCGGCGTGACTGACATAGACCGGCCACGCCAGCGGCAACGGGATGTCCTCAAACATCGTTCGCAAACGCCAGGAGCCGTTCGTATCGCGTATCCAGAACACGGGGTGTTCGATGCCCTCGGCTTCCTTCCATGCCCAGTTGGCGTCGTCCCACAACGCTTTGCGCCGATACCCGCCGTCGGCGACAAAGTCGAGGAAGGCGCCGTTGGACACCATATAGCGGTCGACCTCGAAGGCGGGCACTTCCACCTGTTCCTCGCCAAACTCGTTGTCCCAGCCGAACACGCCGCGTTCGCGCGTCATGCCTAGTTCGGTGCGGCCGGCAGGCACGCTGACGGTGGCGGACTTCTCCGAATAGAGATGGTCGGCGATTTCGCGCGCTCCGTCGGGCGCCTGCTTTTGTGCGAAAGGCAGTTGATGGAGCATGTAGGCCAGGGTTTCGACGTGCATCAGGCGATGTTCGATCGCCACGTTCAACAGTTTGGCCGGCGTTTCGTGTTGCGGTGCATCGTGCGGCAAGTCGAGCGCAGCGAGTTGTTCGTCGATGCGCTCGCGCGCGTCGCGTGCATAGGCGCGCACGGCGTTCATGTGCGGCCAGTCGGCGGGCGTATCGGTGGGGAAGCCGCCATCGACGGGATCGATGCCGAAAGCGAACAACTGATCGAGGCGCGCTTCGGCCGATGGCAGGTGGAACAGGCGCTGGTCTAACAGGTTGCGATCGAAGGCTTCGAGATGCCCGATATAGAAAACGATCCGGTGGCGCTCGCGAATCGGGCGCTCGTACAGGAATTCGGGTTTGACGATCTCGAAGAGGGCGTCACTGGCGGCGCGGGCTGCGGCGAGCCGGGCGGCGAGCGTGGGCGTGAGCGGGAGCTGCATTGCGGCGAGTCTCCAGACTTGAGCGGTGTGTTTGAGAATGTAACCGCTGCGCAGGAGTTGTGCCAACGCGCCTTCGTATGCAATAGCGAACGCGCCGCCCGGAAGGGCGGCGCGCGGCGCAAGGCTTGATGCCAGTGGTTCAGAGGTGGCGCAGGCCTTCGAGGTCGATGATGCGGATAAGCTTGCCCTGGGCGTCGATCAGGCCGCGCTTTTGAAATCTTGACAGGGTACGGCTGACCGTTTCTAGCGTCATGCCAAGGTAACTGCCCATGTCCTCGCGCGTCATGCGCAGGTTGAATTCTGCATACGAGTAACCGCGCTGGCCGTTGCGGTTGGACACGTCGAGCAGGAAGGCGGCGACACGTTCATCGGCAGAAAGCGAGCCGAGCACCATCATCTGCGACGATTCCCGGATCAGCTGGTCGCTCATGAGCCGGTGCAGGCGGTCCTGCATCGCGCTGGTTTCGCGGCACATGTGCTTGAGCGCCGAGTAGGGGATGATGCACACGGAGCTGTCTTCGAGCGCCGTGGCGCTCCAGGTGTGGAAGTCGGTGCTGATGCCGTCGATGCCGAGCGGGTCGCCGGCGAGGCGCAGCCCCGTGACCTGTTCGCGGCCGTCACGATGAGCCATGACGGTCTTGAGCGAACCCGAGCGCACTGCATAGAGCGTGTCGAACGGGTCGCCGGCGCGATAGAGCGATTCGCCGCGGCGCACGCTGCGGGCGTTGCAGATCAGCGCTTCGAGTTTTGGCAGATCGTCCAGCGACAGCCCCTGGGGCATGCACAGATGTCGCATCGCGCAGCTTGAGCAGCGGGCCGTGGTGCGCGGGCTGGCGGTGGGAGTGCGGCCTGAGCGGCGCACGGTGGTGTGGGTAACGTCGGTCGAGGTCAGCATCGGCTTGCTCCTGTGATCGGTTTCGGAGCAATCTTGACCGCGTTCAAATCTTAAAAAGGCGACAAAACGCCACGCTTTTGAGATGAAGCCGCTTGCGCCTTGTCAGAAGCCGCTTTCGCGGAAAATGATCAGGCGCAAGTCGGCGACGAAAGGTGTGATTTCCAGGCTTATCTTCTTATTCCGCGTCGGTTTCGCTCGCGCCAGCGGCCGTCGGGATCAGCAGCACGGGGAGCGTCGATTGACGCACGCAGCGCTCGGCCACGCTGCCAAGGATCAGGCGCTGGAAACCGCGCCGCCCATGCGTGCCCATTACGATCAGATCCGCGCCCTGGGCCTTCGCTGCGTTGAGCACCAGCGTGGGGACGTCGTCGAGCGAAGAGGCTTCGCCCGTCACCATCGCGCCTTGCACGCCGCGCGCGCTCAACGCCTTGTTCATGTCTTCGGCAAGCTCATTGCCTTGGGCAATCATCTGGTTGCGCAGGATCGACGGGTCGTAGCCGGGCGCATCGAAATACATCGGCGTGTTTTCGATCACATAGAACGGCTGCAGGGTCGAGCCCATCGCTTTCGCCAGGTCGAGCGCGGCTTCGAAGGCGCGGCGCGACGTTTCGCTGCCGTCGACCGCGACCAGAATGCGTTTGTACATGGAACCTCCGCTTGAGTTGAACGGGGATGCGCACCGCCCGCGCGTTCGTAACCTGCGAGGGCGGTCTTGCGCGGCCTGTATCGATCTGTATTGAGCTTAATGGATCAGTTAAAAAGATGCAGCGCCGCTGTATGAAATGTGGAAGTCGGATGAAGGAGATCAAGGGAAGCTGCGTCGGAAGCCACAGCCGCGTTCTGTCGGGATAAGCTGACGGGGAAGGGCCGCCGCGGCATGGTGGCGTGAATTCGTCTGGTTGCGCCGACAACGCCTGGCCGTTATCGTTGCGTCTCTTTCGTATTCCGCCGGCATTTCCGCGGCACGTCCGCGCCGCAGCCCTTCTGATCGTGACTTCTACCCATTCCCCCTTGCCGTTTCGCGACGCGCTGCTGGCCATGCTCGGCATCGGCCTCGTCAACATGCTGGTCGCGCTCGATCAGACCGTCGTCAGTACCGCCTTGCCGTCGATCGTCGCCGAACTGCACGGTTTCCAGTATTACGCGTGGATCGCGAGCGCCTATCTGCTGGCGTCAGTGGTGACCGTGCCCGTGTTCGGCCGGCTCGGCGATTATTTTGGGCGCAAGCGTTTCGTGCTGGCGGCCGTGATTGTGTTCACAGTGGCTTCGGTGCTGTGCGGCCTCGCCACCGACATGCGCTTCCTGGCGGCGGCGCGCGCGTTGCAGGGCGTGGGCGGCGGCATGATGGTAGGCACCGCGTTCGCCTCGATCCCCGATCTGTTTCCTGACCCGCGCGCCCGCGTGCGCTGGCAGGTGGTGATGGCGGCGGCCTACGGCATCGGCACGGCGGCGGGGCCGTCACTGGGCGGCTGGCTTTCCGAGCATTTCGGCTGGCGTTCGACCTTCATGGTCAATCTGCCGGTGGGCGCGCTGGCGCTGTACTTCATCTGGGCCCATCTGCCGGCTTATCGTCCTGCGCGCACGGGCGAGGTGCGGATCGACTGGACCGGAGCGGTGCTGGTCGCGCTCGTGCTGGGCGGCTTTCAGACTGTCATCGAGGCAGTGCCCAAAGACGGACTGACGACGGGCAATCTCGTGCTGATCGTGCTGGTCGCCATCGGCGCGGCGGCGCTGCTCGTGTGCGAGCGGCGCGCCACGCACCCGATCATTCCGCTCGATCTCTTTCGCGACCCGCAGCTCGTCACGCTATTTACCTTGTCGACGCTGTCCGGCTTCGTGATGTTCTCGCTGATCTTCTTTGCGCCGCTGCTGCTGCAAGGCGGTTTCGGACTGTCGCCGCAGCAGGCCGGCCTGCTGGCAACGCCGATCGCGGCGTGTATCGCGCTGGGCAGCCTCGTCAACACGCGCATCGTGATTCACCTGAAAAAGCCGACTGCCATCCTGAGCGTCGGCTTCGGCCTGCTAGTGGCGGCTTCGGTAGGACTGGCGTTTACCACGCGCAGCACGTCTTATCTGTGGCTCGAACTCTCGATGGCCGCGGTGGGCATCGGACTCGGTTTCATCCTCAACAATCTCAATATCTTCGGCCAGGAGATTGCCGGGCGCGAGCGATTTGGCATTACCACGGCGCTGCTGCAATCGACGCGCATGGTGGGCGGCATGCTCGGCACCAGCATCGTGGCGACGATCGTGAACCATCGTTATGCGGCGGGCATTGGCGACGCGCTTGCCGTGCTCGGCGCACCAGGCGCGGCGCGCTGGCAGCCGCAACTGTCCGACCCGCGCGTGCTGATCGATCCGGCGCTGCGCGACGGACTAACGCTCCATATGAAGGCGGCGGGCCTCGATGGCGCGGCGTTGATCGAGGCGGTGCGGCATGTGCTGGTCGATGCCATCCATTTGGGTATCGGCCTAACCGGCTTCGCCGCGCTGGTTGCGGCGTTGTGTGTACGCCGCATTTCGCATATCCGTTTCGGCCGCGCCGCCGCATCTGCACCGGCGGATACGCCGGCCGAACCGGAATAACTGTCGTTTTTATCTCACGTGTTGATCGTGCAAGCGATCCGCCCGCTGCGGTGGTTTCGGCCACCTTCGGCACAATTCGTCAGACAAAAGTGTAAGCTAGCTGACGGGTGCCGCGGATCGCGACACGAAAAACAGGTCGATTTTCGACATTGCGACGACATCAAGCAGCGTCGGCCATCTGACCGAAGAGCGCATTGCGGGTCTGGGCGCTGACCGCGATTTCCAGCGCCACGGCGTTTTCCACGCCGATGCGCACCGGCGCGCCAAGGCGTCCCACTTCGATGCCGGTGCGGCGCAGCATGCGCTCGATCGGCGTCGTCGTGACCGTTACGTAGCGCGAAATCCCCATGCGGTCGGCGAACCAGACCAGCGAATGGATCGCGCGCATCGTCACTTCCGCAAATCCAAAGGCCTGCTCGTTGCTGGATTCAATGGCGAAGCGGCTCAGTTCCCAGATGTTGCGACCCGTTGGCGCATCGTTGCCATGCAGAAGCTGTGGGAAGGTGTCGCGCAGCATGTTGGGTCCTTCGGTGGGCATGAGACGCCAGCAGCCCCGAACCTTGCCGCCTCCATCCTGAATCAGCATGTAGTGGGGTCCAAGTGCGTCATACCCATCGATTTCCATACCGGCGATGGTGGGAATATCCCAGCCCATGCGGTCACGGAACACCCGCGCCCGCAGTCGATACATCTCGTTGATGTCCTCGTTGTCGAATTCCTGACGCAGTCCGATCCGAATCGCAGCTTGCATGACAACTCTCCCTTTTTGGTGTGGAGGGGGCAGCGGTATGGATCGAAAGCTATGCGTATTGGATATAAAAAAACACCTATCCAGATAGGTAGGTGCGCAGGGAGGGGCAGTTCAGGAGAATGGCTGGGCGGCGTCACTCAACAGGCATATCTGACAGCGAGATACAAAATGGAACTTCTGGACAATCAATGGCAGGCGGGCACGAACTCCCTTCACAATGCGGGGGACCTCTCGTCGGTAATCGACCGTGTCCTGATCATCGCGTATCGGAAAAAGAAGAAAGAAAGCCAGCGCCGTTTCTGGGCGCGGTTCGGCGTGACGCAGTCGCGCGGCAGCCGTTTTGAATCGGGCGCGGAAATTCCGCCGCCGGTTTCGATTCTGCTGGGGCTTTACTTCAACAAGACGATTTCCGATGGCGATCTTGGCCGTGCCGAGCGCGTGCTGCGCCGTCCGGACCTGCCGTCATCGTCGATGATGATGCTCAGCCCGGGTCAATAAGACCCATCTGGGTAGCAATCACGGCAGCCGCACGCCGTGAGTTCACGCCGAACTTCCCGCGAATGTTCTTCATGTGGAAGTTCACGACTGCTTCGGAGCAGTTGAGAATGTGCGAAATTTCCCAGGTGGACTTGCCGAGGGCGGTCCACTTGAGACATTCTTTTTCGCGCGGCGTGAGTTTGGGAATCAGCGATTGAGCGTGGTCGCTCAGATGCCGCTGGCTGGTGTCGAGCACCAGATCGCGCAGCAGCACGAGATTGGGCAGCGCACGGTTGACGTCCTGCCAGAACGAGTCCGACGGGCTCGCATCATTCACGAAGCACAGCATGCCCGCCTCCTGGCGCGGGCCGTGGATCGGCAGGGTAATGCCGGCGCGCAGCCCGTGGGCGCGGGCTTCTTCGTACATCGTTTGCTGCTGCTCGGTGGCAAACAGTTCCGGCGACCAGATCAACGGCGACGACCGCGTCGTGCAGTGCGCGACGGTCGGGTCGAAATACGCCATGTTGTGATCGTTATAGGATTGCCGCCAGGCCGACGAGTAATTCGTCCGGATGAACGCGTCTTCTAGCCGCATACCGGGACGCGGCAGGATCGCCAGCATGACCTGGCCAAAACCCCACGAACTGGCGAGCTGAGACACCGCGTCGAACCACGCCGAATCCTCGGGTGCGTCGAGCACGGAAGACATCTGCTCAATGAAATGTAGAGGCACGTCAAGACTCTCCATCGGCGGTGGGCCAGACCGCAGGCGTCACTCGGGCGATATGCTGCTGCCCTTGCTAGCCTCGCTTCTTATGATGTAACAATTTATCACTAAATTCCGCAATGATCGCCTTTATCCCCTGGCAATGCTGGCTTTGCGCCAGGGATTTGCCCGGCCTTTGGGGAAGTCCCTGACGTAAAACGGGACGTTTCTGAACAAAAGTGCGTGTTTGACCTGTCTATGCGTGCTTACAGCAAGATAGGGCGGAATTGCATTTCAGCTTTCATTACCGATTTAGCAAATCGCTAAATCGTAATTGGCAATAATCGTTACCGACTGCATTGCCTTAATCGGCCACTCACCGTCATTCGCCGGATGCATTTTTTTGCACCCGGCGATTTTGTTATTCAAAACGCATAAAGTTTGAACCGGTTTGCAAATTTGCGGTAAACGCAACACAACCGCATGCCGAAACACGTTCGTCATGCGGGCATGCATGCGTCGCTGTATTGCAGCGCGTCAATTCTTGCGGTGCAACTCGAAAACGCGCGTTGGGCGTAGATGGTTCATGGCGTAGTGCAGCCGACCGGGGCTGCGCCGTTGCACCGGCACGCGGGAATCGGTGAGTTCGCCGTCGAGTTCGTAGGGTATTTCCGCGGCGGTCATGCCCAGGTCCACGGCCTCGAAGTCGGTCTGGGTGGCAAACGGCATGCGGTGCGCGAGGCCGCGGCTGTCGAATCCCGCCAGTCCGTCGCCGCTTTCGGGCACGCTGTCGTCGAGCGAAGCATTGCTGTTAGTGATTTCATCGGGGCCGATCAACCCAGCGCCGGCCAGGCGCGCGGCTTCGCGATTCTTCCCGTCGGTGTCGACGGTGCTGTCATGGGTGCGGTCGTTGTGCGATTCCGCGCTGCGCGGCGGCGCGGTGGGGGCCGGCATGGACGCCGGACGACGGGTGCCATCGGAAGGAGCCATGGTCTGTCCTCCAGGAGGAAAGGGGCAAAAAAGTGTCTGCTGCAACCTGCTAACCGATGCCGAGCAAGAGCCGTTCCAGCGCGCTTGCTGTGGACCCAGAATCCGGCGGAAAAGCAAGCCCGACCGCCAGGAAAACGCTTCCAGCCGCCGCGGATTTTTTTCGTTGGATCGCCGTATTTCCTCGGAGTATGATCCTCTTTCAACGAGTTGGCGCGCTTTAGATAGACGGTCCCACGGAGGATCGCCGCTGTGGCTTTGCCGCACGATCCTGTCGCGCCTACGAAAACGGACAAGGCAGTCAGGGGCGGACGAGACACATGCACTTCGACGCTGCATTCACGCATCGCGGCTATTTGCTCAATTGCGCGCCCGCACGCGCCGGCGACGGCACGTATCAACCCTATGTGGTGATTTCGCGCTCCAGCGACGGCGAGCTGGTTGCCAACCGTTTCTTCCCCGCCGAACTACGTTTTCCAGACGAAGCCGCCGCCATCGCCCATGCGCGCGACTGGGCCGTGCGCTGGATCGACGCCAGCAGCGTGACGCTCTGATCCTGCGAGGCGTCGCCCAGGGCACCTTCGGCGAACTATTCCAAAAAGCGGTAACCTCTGGGGTCGATACACTTCCATGCGATGGGCGCTCTTGCCGTCGCCGCATCACCATGTCAAATGCCGCTTTGCCCCCGTCTACCGGTTCATCCGCTTCGTCCGCTTCTTCCGCTTCGTCCGATTGGGGCCTCGAACAGATCGTCGCCGATCTGCGCGCGTCGCGCGAAGAACGTCACCGCACGCGCCATCCGCTGGGCATTCGCGAACTGCCTTCGCGCGAAGCCGTGGTCAATATCGTGGCAGGCCTGCGCGCCGCGCTCTTTCCCACGCACTACGGCGCGCCCGATCTGACCGACGAGAGCGTCGATTATTACGTCGGTCATACGCTCGAAAGCACGCTGCGCCTGCTCGCCGAGCAGATCCGACGCGCCCTGCGTTTCCTGCCGGAAAATGCCGATGCCAGCGACGATGTCCTGCGCGCCCGCGCCTTCAAGGTGGCGCGCGAATTCGGCCATCAACTGCCGGATATCCGCGCGCTGCTGGTGAGCGACATCCAGGCCGCCTTCACCGGCGATCCGGCCGCGCAGCACATTACCGAAATCCTGCTCTGCTATCCCGGCGTCTGGGCGATGACGCACCATCGGCTCGCGCATGCCCTGCATCGGCTGGGCGTGCCGCTGCTCGCACGTTTCATCAACGAGATCGCGCATTCGGCCACGGGTATCGACATTCACCCCGGCGCACAGATTGCGTCGAGCTTCTTCATCGACCACGGCACCGGCGTGGTGATCGGCGAAACGGCCATCATCGGCGAGCGGGTGCGCGTGTATCAGGCGGTGACGCTGGGCGCGAAGAGTTTTGCCGCCGATCTGGACGGCACGCTGGTGAAGGGCAATGCACGCCATCCGATCGTCGAGGACGACGTGGTGATCTACGCGGGCGCGACCATTCTGGGCCGCGTGACGATCGGGCGTGGTTCGGTAATTGGCGGGAACGTGTGGCTCACGCATAGCGTGCCGCCGGGCAGCAGCGTGCGCCAGGGCAAGATCCGCGAGATCGAGCGCGGCGACGAAACGCCCTGAAGAAAGCCCCTTGTTTTGCAGGGCCGCGCGGGACATTGTTCGTCAGGGCAATGTCCCGCGTCTGCTTTTGCGCTTAGGTATTCGGCACGCTCATCACGCCGGGACTGCCCACGATCGAGAGAAATTCGCGGCGCGTGGAAGGGTCGCTGCGGAACGTGCCGAGCATCCGAGACGTCACCATCGTCACGCCGGCCTTGTGCACGCCGCGCGTGGACATGCACTGGTGCGCGGCTTCGAGGATCACGCCCACGCCCTTGGGCTGCAGCACTTCGTTGAGCGTGTCGGCAATCTGCGCGGTCATCTTCTCCTGGATCTGCAGACGCTTGGCGAAGGCGTCGACCAGACGCGCGAGCTTTGAAATCCCCACCACGCGATGCTCGGGCAGATAGGCGACGTGCGCACGGCCGATGATCGGCACCATATGGTGTTCGCAGTAGCTCTCGAAGCGGATGTCCTTCAGCACGATCATTTCGTCGTAGCCGTCGACTTCCGAGAACGTGCGCGACAGGATCTCGCGCGGATCGTGCTCATAGCCCGCGAAAAATTCTTCGTAGGAGCGAACGACGCGCGCGGGCGTATCGAGCAGACCTTCGCGCGAGGGATCGTCGCCGGCCCAGCGCAGCAGCACGCGCACCGCGTCTTCCGCTTCTTCGCGCGAGGGGCGCGCGATAGCCACAGGCGCAGTTTCGATGTTGGACTTCGGCTTACGTTTCTTCTTTTCCGCGTTCTTTTCGTCGCTCATGCAGAGGCTCCTGTCAGGTGGCCCGCGCCCATGCGACGCGCGCCACGAACGCGCATTGTTCCACGATTTTCAAGCCCTCGCGCAGAGCGCTTTCTTTCCGCACATCACTTGGGCCATTCGTCCATCGCGTCGTTGAACAGCTCGGCGACCACGCTGCGCAGCCACGCGCCGCGCGGCGTGTTGTGAAACTTGCGATGCCAGTGTTGCTTGAGATCGAAGCGGGGCAGCGGCAGCGGCGGCTCGACCAGCGTGATCGAGGCGTGCTCGGAGACATAGGCAAAGCCGATCGCGTGCGGCACCGTCGCGATCAGATCGGTGCGCGTGAGAATGAACGGCAGGCTCATGAAGTGGGGCGTTTCCAGCACCGCGCGCCGCCGCAGGCGATTCTTCTCCAGATACTGTTCGAGCACCTCCTGACTGCGTCCTTCGGCGCGCACCACGGCATGGCCCAGGCCGAGAAACTGTTCCATCGTCATCTGCTTGCCTGCCAGCGGATGGCCGCTGCGCATCAGGCAGATGAAGCGGTGCGTGAAGAGGCGCTGCTGGAAGAAGTTGTTACCGCCCAGATCCGGAAAGAAACCGACGGCCAGATCGACGTCGCCCGACTCCAGACCGCGCTCGACCTGGTTCGGCGGCAGCGAAACCGAACGCAGATTCGCAAACGGCGCGCGCCGCGCGAACAGTTGCAGCAGGCGCGGCAAGAACACAATTTCACCGACATCCGAAAGCGCGATGGAGAACGTGTGCGTGCTGGTGGCCGGATCGAAGTCCTGCGCTTCGAGCATGCCTTTCTCGATGCGCACGAGTGCGTCGCGCGCCGCCGGAATCAGACCGAGCGCACGCGGCGTCGGCTCCATGCCGCGCGAGGTGCGCACGAACAGCGGATCGCCGAAAAACTCACGCAGCTTGCCAAGCGCCGTGCTCACGCGCGGCTGGCTCACGCCCAGCCGTTCGGCGGCGCGGCTCACGTTGCGCGTCTCTTCCATCGCGACGAGATAGGGGATGAGATTCAGGTCGAGGTCTTGCATGGAGCAGCGGATTGGGGATCGGCGGGCAGAAGGACTATGCTGAAGCGAGATAAACCTTAGTCGATCAATCTGGATTGCGGATATTGGGGTATGTGCGCAGAGACGGGTTAGTGAAGGGTTAATGAAGGTCGCATGGGGTTGACCCCGCCTTGACAAGCGCGCGTTCACACTCCGATAATGCGCTGGACGTTCGCTAAACGAATCAGTGTTCGTATATAGAACTTTTCGCGATCGGGTGGCGTGGACTTTCCGCGATGCGCATCGCTTTCAGGAACAGGCATGATCAACAAGATTTTTGATTCGCTTCAAGCCGCTGTCGCTGATATTCAGGACGGCGCCACGGTCATGATCGGCGGCTTCGGCACGGCCGGCATGCCGGCGGAACTGATCGACGCGCTGATCGCGCAAGGCTCGAAAGAGCTGACGATCGTGAACAACAACGCCGGCAATGGCGACACGGGCCTGGCCGCGCTGCTCAAGGCCAAGCGGGTGCGCAAGATCATCTGCTCGTTCCCGCGCCAGACCGACTCGTATGTGTTCGACGGCCTTTATCGCGCCGGCGAAGTCGAGCTCGAACTCGTGCCGCAGGGCAACCTGGCCGAGCGCATCCGCGCGGCGGGCGCAGGCATCGGCGGCTTCTTCACGCCCACCGGCTACGGCACCAAGCTGGCCGAAGGCAAGGAAACGCGCCTGATCGACGGCCGCCACTATGTGCTGGAAGCGCCGCTGCATGCGGACTTCGCGCTCATCAAGGCGTACAAGGGCGACCGCTGGGGCAACCTGGTCTATCGCAAGACCGCGCGCAACTTCGGCCCGATCATGGCGAGCGCGGCGAAGGTAGCTATCGCGCAGGTGTCGGAAGTCGTCGAACTCGGCGCACTGGACCCTGAAAACATCGTGACGCCGGGCATTTTCGTGCAGCGCGTCGTTGAAGTGCCGCAGCCGGCGCAAGCTGCGCTGCAAGCCGCTCAGGCCGCCTGACGCTACGGACGCTACGGAGTTAAGCAATGAAACGGTTGAATCGCGACGAAATGGCTCAACGCGTGGCTCAGGACATTCCTGAGGGCGCTTATGTGAATCTCGGCATTGGCGTGCCGACGCTGGTGGCCAACCACCTCGATCCGAGCAAGGAAATCTTCCTGCACAGCGAGAACGGTCTGCTCGGCATGGGCCCGGCGCCCACGCCTGGCCTCGAAGACGACGAACTCATCAACGCAGGCAAGCAGCACGTCACGCTGCTGACGGGCGGCGCGTTCTTCCATCACGCGGACTCGTTCGCGATGATGCGCGGCGGCCACCTCGACTACTGCGTGCTGGGCGCGTTCCAGGTGTCGGTGAGGGGCGACCTCGCCAACTGGCACACGGGCGCTCCGGACGCCATTCCCGCCGTCGGCGGCGCAATGGACCTGGCGCTGGGTGCGAAGCAGGTTTTCGTCATGATGGAACTGCTCACGAAGCAGGGCGAAAGCAAGCTGGTGAATGAATGCTCGTACCCGGTCACGGGCGTGGGCTGCGTGGGCCGCATCTACACCGATCTGGCCGCGTTCGACGTCACGCCGCAAGGTCTGGAAGTGCGCGAAATCTATTCGGATATCGACTTCGACGCGTTGCAAAAGCTCGCCGGCGTGCCGCTGATCGACGCGACGCTGAATCGCCGCGCGGCTTAAACTGCCGAAGCGCGCGTTCCTCTCGCAGATGAAACCCGCGTGGCGCGACCTCTGGCGGCAACAGTCGCCGGGCGTCGCGCCATCTGCGTTTATCTGCGCCCGCGTGTATCCAGACTTTTTTCCTATCGATCCATGATTGAACGCCTCACGAGCCTGATCTGCGGCACCGAGCCGATGAACGCCGTCTGGTCGCCCGACGCCACGCTGCAGCGCATGCTCGACGTGGAAGCGGCGCTGGCGCGCGCTTCGGCAGTCCACGGCGTGATTCCTCACAGCGCCGTGGCCGCGATCGAGGCGACCTGCAAGGCCGACAGGCTCGACGCCGAAGCGCTCGCGCGCGACGCCGCGCTGGGCGGCAATCTGGCGATTCCGCTCGTCAAGCAATTGACGGCGCGCGTGAAGGACGCCGACCCCGAAGCCGCTAAATACGTGCACTGGGGCGCGACGAGCCAGGACATCATCGATACCGCCACGGTGCTGCAATTGCGCGACGCGCTGGCGTTGATCGAAACGAGTCTCGACGCGACCTGCGCGAACCTGGCCGAACTCGCCCGCGCGCATCGCGCCACGCCAGCGGTGGGCCGCACCTGGCTCCAGCAGGCGCTGCCGATCACGCTGGGCCTGAAATTCGCACAGTGGCTCGACACGCTGCTGCGCCATCGCGAACGCCTCGCGGCGCTGCGCGAACGCGCGCTGGTGCTGCAATTCGGCGGCGCGGCGGGCACGCTTGCGAGCCTGCGCGACGCCGCATCGAAAGTCAGCGCCGAACTCGCCAAAGACCTCGGCCTCGCGCAGCCCGCGCTGCCGTGGCACACGCAGCGCGATCGCATCGCAGAAGCCGCATCGTTCTTCGGCATGCTGATCGGCACGCTGGGCAAGATCGCGCGCGATATCTCGCTGCAGATGCAGACCGAAATCGGCGAACTGGGCGAGCCTGCGGCAGCAGGCAAGGGCGGTTCGTCGACCATGCCGCACAAGCGCAATCCGGTGGGCTGCGCGGCGGTGCTGACTGCCGCCACGCGCGCGCCGGGGCTGGTGGCCACGGTGTTCGCGGGCATGGTGCAGGAGCACGAGCGCGCACTTGGCGGCTGGCAGGCCGAATGGGACGCGCTGCCCGAACTCGCACGCCTGGCGGCGGGCGCGCTCGCGCAGATCGAACAGATCGCGGGCGGCCTCGAAGTGCGCCCCGAGCGTCTCGCGGCCAATCTCGACGTCACGCACGGCCTGATTCTGGGCGAAGCCGTGATGCTCGCGCTGGGCGACCGTATCGGCCGTCTCGACGCGCATCATCTGGTTGAGCGCGCATCGAAATCGGCGGTGCAGTCGGGCCGCACGCTTTACGACGTGCTGGCGGCCGAACCCGCTGTCACGCAACATCTGGACGACGCGCGCCTGAAGGCGCTGCTCGATCCCGCCAATTACGTGGGCGAAGCGCACGCGTTCGTCGACGCGGTGCTCGCGTCGTACGCGCAATCGCAGCAGCGCACGCCCCATACTTCATCGCAGACTCATCAGGAGTAACCGCATGCCTTATGCAGCCGTCAATGACACGCAGCTGTTTTACCGCGTCGATGGTGCCGAAAACACCAACGCGCCGTGGCTGGTTCTGTCGAATTCGCTCGGCAGCGACGTGTCGATGTGGACGCCGCAGCTCGTCGAATTCTCGAAGCACTTCCGCGTACTGCGCTACGACACGCGCGGCCACGGCCACTCGGCCGCGCCGCAAGGTCCGTACACGATCGAGCAACTGACGGGCGATGTGATTGGCCTGCTCGATCACCTTGGCATCGCGCGCGCGCACTTCTGCGGCGTGTCGATGGGCGGTCTCACGGGCGTGGGTCTGGGTGCGCGTTTCGCAAGCCGCATCGACCGCCTCGTGCTGTGCAACACGGCCGCGAAGATCGGCACGCCGCAAGTGTGGGAGCCGCGCGCGGCGAAGGCCCGCAACGAAGGCATGCTGTCGCTGGCGGACGCAGTGCTGCCGCGCTGGTTCACGGCCGAATTCATGGAGCGCAACCCGCTCGTGATCGCCCAGGCGCGCGACGTGTTCGTGCATACGGACAAAGATGGCTACGCTTCGAACTGCGAAGCAATCAATGCGGCTGACCTGCGCGGCGAAGCAGCGTCGATCCAGGCGCCCACGCTGGTGATTTCGGGCACGCACGATCTGGCCGCAACGCCCGCACAAGGCCGCGAACTGGCCGAATCGGTGCAGGGTGGTCGTTACGTCGAGCTGAACGCCTCGCACATCTCGAACGTCGAACTTACCGACGAATTCAACAAGACGGTCCTGAGCTTCCTGCTGGAGTCGAAATGAACGAAGACGATCGCTACGAAGCCGGACTGAAAGTGCGTCGCGCCGTGCTGGGCGACGCGCACGTCGATCGCTCGATTGCCAATCGCACCGAGCTGACCGAGGAATTCCAGACGTTGATCTCGCGTTATGCGTGGGGCGAAATCTGGACGCGCGAAGGTCTGCCGCGTCACACGCGCAGCCTGCTGACGATCGCGATGATGGTTGCGCTGAACCGCAGCGAGGAACTGGCGCTGCATCTGCGCTCGGCGCGAAACAACGGCGTGACGCGCGACGAAATCAAGGAAGTGCTGCTGCAAACCGCGATCTATTGCGGCGTGCCCGCAGCGAATTCCGCGTTCCACCTCGCCGATAAAATCTTCAGCGAGCAGGACGCGCAGGCCGCAGGCGACAAGCCGGCCTGATTCTGTGCGAAAGGGCGCGCATCGCGCGTGCCCTCGAACGCAAAGTCTTTACTCCGCAGCGTCGTGTTCCGCCACATACTGGCGCAACACGGCGAGCACCGCGGCATCTTCGGCGCGGCTCGCTTCGTCGCTGGCCGAACCCGCTTCATCCTCTTCGCCCAATAAAGCGGGCGGCGCGGCAATCGTCTCGAATGCGTGGCCTTCGCGGAATACGCGAATCTCGTGCGTCGCCGCCGTATATTCCGCTACCCAGTGAACGCCTTCGATGTGCGCGCCCACACGAATCGGTGTTTTCATCGCCATCTCTCCTGCATTGCGGTTTCCATCAGCCAACAATACGCCGATGGCGCTTGCCTTGCGCGCATGATGATCGGACGAATAGCGGCATGCTGAAAGCAAAACGGCCCGCTCGAAACGAGCGGGCCGTTAATGCACCGTGATCTGGCGCGAACTCAGGCGACGCTTAGGCCACCTTCGCCAGCACCTCGCGCACCGTGCCGAACAGGCGCTCGATCTCTTCTTCGGTGATGATGAGCGGCGGCGAGAACGCCAGAATGTCGCCGGTGAAGCGGATCAGCACGCCCGCTTCGAAGCACTTCACGAACACCTCGTAAGCGCGTGCGCCCGGCGCGCCATCACGCGAGTCCAGCTCGATACCGGCGACCATGCCCAGGTTGCGTACGTCCTTCACGTGCGGCGCGTCGCGCAGTGCGTGCGCGGCGGCTTCGAACTTCGGCGCAAGGCTGTGCGCGCGTTCGAACAGGCCTTCACGGCGATACAGATCCTGCGTGGCGATGGCGGCAGCGGCAGCCAGCGGGTGCGCCGAATACGTGTAGCCGTGGAACAGCTCGATCGCGCCCGGCGCGCCGCTGTTGACCACCGTATCGTGGATCGTGCGGCTCACGGCCACGCCGCCCATCGGCACGGCCGCGTTGTTGATCGCCTTGGCCATCGTGATGATGTCGGGCGTGACGCCGAAGTATTCGCTCGCGGTGGCCTTGCCCAGACGGCCAAAACCCGTAATCACTTCGTCGAAAATCAGCACGATGCCGTGCTTCGTGCAGATCTCGCGCAGACGTTGCAGATAGCCTTGCGGCGGAATCAGCACGCCGGTCGAACCGGCAACCGGCTCGACGATCACGGCGGCGATGGTCGACGCATCGTGCAGCGCGACGATACGTTCGAGGTCGTCGGCGAGATGCGCGCCCCAGGCCGGCTGGCCCTTGGTGAAGGCGTTGTGTTCGAGGTTATGCGTGTGCGGCAGATGATCGACGGCGGGCAGCAGTTGGCCCGAAAACGTCTTGCGGTTCGCGCCGATCCCGCCCACCGAAATGCCGCCGAAGCCCACGCCGTGATAGCCGCGCTCGCGGCCGATCAGCTTGGTGCGCTGGCCTTCGCCGCGCGAACGATGGTAGGCGAGGGCGATCTTCAGCGCCGTATCGACCGATTCCGAACCCGAGTTCGTGAAGAACACGCGATCGAGCCCTTCCGGCATGATCTCCGCGATCTTGCTGGCGGCTTCGAAGGCCAGCGGGTGACCCATCTGGAAGGTGGGCGCGAAGTCGAGCTTGCCCGCCTGTTGCGCGATGGCCGCGACGATTTCCTCGCGGCCGTGACCGGCGTTCACGCACCACAGCCCCGCGCTGCCGTCCATCACCTCGCGGCCATCGGTCGTGCGGTAATACATGCCCTTGGCCGATTCCAGCAGGCGCGGCGCGGCCTTGAACTGGCGGTTGGCCGTGAACGGCATCCAGAACGACGAAAGATCGTCGATGACGGGGCGCGAAGTCATGGGTGTTCTCCTCCAAAGTGGTTGGACAGAATGTAGCGTCCGGGCTTGAAGGGCGGCATATACAGTCTCTATACTGCGCTGATAACCGTGCTGGACAATCTGGCGCAACTGTATTGGTCGGCGCGCGCAAGTCCGCTTGAACCCGATTTCCCTCCCTATGATCGAATTCGAACTGGAACGCGGACGCGGCGCCGCCACAACGCTCGTCGAGCAACTGGTGCGGGCCTTCGCCCAGGCGATCGAGTCGAACTCGCTGCGCACGGGCGCGCTGTTGCCCTCGGTGCGCCAGCTGGCGCAATCGCACGAGCTGTCCACCTATACGGTGACGGACGCCTACAACCGTCTGGTGTCGATGGGCCTGGTGGTGGCGCGGCGTGGCTCCGGCTACCGCGTGGCGCCGCGCCAACTCGCGCCGCGCGCCGCCGACACCGGCTGGCAACCGCCCGCGCTCACCGCCACCTGGCTGCTATCCGACGTCTACGCGGACCATTCCGTGCCGATCAAGGCCGGCTGCGGCTGGATGCCCACCGAGTGGATCAACGAAACCGGCCTGCACCACGCCTTGCGCGCGACCAGCCGCGTGCCCGCCGCACGGCTGGGCGATTACGGCCACCCTTATGGCTTCGCACCGCTGCGCGAACGCATTGCGGCACAACTGGACCGCCAGGGCCTGCCGATCGACGTCTCGAACGTGCTGCTCACGCAAGGCGCAACCCAGGGGCTCGATCTGATCGTGCGCACGCTGCTACGCCCCGGCGACGCCGTGCTGGTGGAAGACCCCGGCTATTGCAACCTGCTCCAGATCCTCAAGCTCGCCGGTCTCACGGTGCATGGCGTACCGCGTACGCCCGCAGGCCTCGATCTCGACGCGCTCGAACAGCAGGTTGCCGCCCATCGTCCGAAAGCGATCTTCGTCAACACGACGCTGCAGAATCCCACCGGCGCGACCTACTCGATGGCGAACGCGTTTCGCCTGCTGCAGATCGCCGAGCGCGAACGCATGTGGGTGGTGGAAGACGACGTAAGCCGCGAACTCGCTCCGCCTGGCGCGCCGCTGCTGGCCGCAATGGAAGGGCTGCGTCGCGTGCTCTACGTGAGTGGATTTTCGAAGACGGTGACGCCGTCGCTGCGCTGCGGCTATGTGGTGGCGGAGCGCGACGTGCTGCGTGAACTCGCGCGCGCGAAGATGGCGGTGGGGCTGACGTCGTCGGAAACGATCGAGCGCATCGTCGACAAAGTGCTGGTGGAAGGGCGCTACACGCGCCACGTCGAAATCGTCAACGAGCAGTTGAAGGTGGCGCACGCGGCGCTGGAAGACCGCATCGATTCGCTGGGGCTCGAACCGTTCTGCCGGCCGCGTGCGGGTCTCTTCATGCTGGTGCGCCTACCGGTGGAGGCGTCGCGCGCCGCCGCGATTGCCACGGCGGCCCTGCGTGACGGCATCTGGCTCGCGCCGGGCTCCTATTTCCGTCCCGACGACGCAGCTAGCGCGTGGTTCCGTTTCAATGCGCCGTATTCGCTCGACGACGCGCTGTGGCGCTTCATCGAGCGCGTCAGTAAAGCGGGCTAGCAGAAAGACGCCGCTTCAATCTGTAATCCTGATGAAGTCGATCAGCGTTGCAGCAGATGCGCGACCAGCGGGTACATCGACGCAACCAGCGACAGCGCCATGAAGATATTGAACGCGCGCAGGCGACGCGGATCGGCGAGAAAGCGGCGCATGCCCGTGCCGAACGCCGCCCACACACAGATGCAGGGCAGGCCGACCACGTAGAACACCACGGCCATCGCCACGGTATTCAAGCCGAAATCCGTCGACAGCCGGATCGTGGTGGCGGCGGTCAGCACCATCATCCACGCCTTGGGATTGATCCACTGAAACGCGATGGCTTCATGAAAGCGCATCGGGCGACGCTCGCCGGTCTTGACCTTGATATCGCCTGACGTACCGATCTTCCACGCAAGCCACAACAGATACGCCACGCTCGCCGTTTCCAGCACGGTATAGAGCACCGGAACGCGGCGGAACACCTCGCCCAGACCGAAACCCACTGACAGCATCAGTACCACCACGCCCGCGCTAATGCCCAGAATATGCGGCACCGTGCGACGGAAGCCGAAGTTGACGCCGGAGGTCAGCAGCATCGTGTTGTTCGGACCGGGCGTGATCGACGTGACGACCACGAACAGCATGCCGGCGGGCAGGGCGCTGAGCATTTCGGGCAGCATGGGCTAAAGGCTCCGGGGAAAAGATGGCGATCCTGACGATCGTGTCGAGCCAGTGTAACGACAGATCGCGGTACAGTACCGGTACAGTTAATCGGTCGGACGCCGGTACGGAAAAGGGGCGATTGGCAGGGATTGTCGGGCGGCTTTCGGCGTGCGTTCGAGTAAGAATCGGTAAAGCGGTGGTCGGGGGAATGAAATGGCCGTGCCCTAGAATCGATGAGCTCATTTGCCCTGATCCGTCCCGTCGATGCTCCGCTTTTTCGAATCGTCTGCGTCTCGCCGCGTACGTGGCCTGTCCCTCTCGCTGGCCTTGCTGGCGGCGTGCTGTTCGCCGCTCGCTCACGCCGACTGCCGCCCGACCGCCGAGCCCGGCACGATCGTCCTGCCGCTCTCGCCCGTGCATATCGCCGTGCCGCTTAACGCGCCGGTCGGCACCCAGGTTGGCTCGGCCCATGCGGCGATCGTCAGCGATATTCCGTTCACCTGCAGCGGCCCGGACAACACACGCGAGCTACGCGTGCTGGCGCCCGCCGATACGAACTCGGGCCTCGGAAACGTCTACGCGACCAGTCTGCCCGGCATTGGCTTTCGGATCATTACTCGCGGCGGCAGCTTCGCAGGCATCGACGATGGACCGCGCGACGCGGCGTATCGCGTCAAGCTGCCACCCGATGCGGCCAGGCTGACGGGTTTTGCCGTCGATATCGCCTTCGTCACGACGGGCAAAACCCAGGGCGGCGCGCTTGCGCCAGGGAAGCTGGCAAGCCTGTACCTCGGCGGCAACGAATTCATCGACGTGACCGTTCCGGAGAACGGCGTTGTGTTCGACGCGATGCAATGCACGCCGGTGTCGGTCAGCGGCGAGATGTCGGCGGGTGTCGGCACGATGGGCTCGTTCACGCAGGAGGCCGCAGTGATCAGCACCGGCTGCGGCGCGTTCGGCGCGAGCGTGGCGATTGGCGTGGGGCAGGGCTATATCTATGGTTCGCATCCCTCGCTAAGCGTGGATGCTGCGCCCAGACATCACGCGCATGAGAGTGGTGGTTTTGGCGCGTTCGATACCGCTATTCGTCCGGTCGCATCGGGTGTGACCGTGAAGCGCAATCGCGATAGTTCGGGAAACTTACTGATGGACGATGGACAGTCCGATACGATCGACGCAGCGGGCACGGCGCAGAGTTCGGCCAATGGCGCGGGATTCGGTGCAGGCGGCATGAGCGCTCGCATGCGGCATTGATGGATTGCGCTGCGACGGCCTCACCATCGCCAATGGGTCCAGTAGCCACCCAGAATGTCGTGGCCCAACTACGATTTAAAGTATTCCGGCACACGTTATCAATCGAATCAAGTCTTTTAAATCCGTCTTCCTCTACGATTTAAATGGTGTGCTGATATGCAGGCGCTGGATGCCTTATCGGGTGACCTTGTCGATCGGCCCGAAGAAGATCGCCCAGAGTTTGTCGCGACCGATGACGCGTCCGAGTTCGGCAACCACGCAGTAGTTGAAGATCAGCGTGAAGAGAAGAATCTGTACGCCCCAGAAGCGCGGCCAGTTCATATCGGCCAACAAGGCGGCGTTGGCGGCGTGCAGATGGTGCGACTCCTTCCAGTACTCGAACAGCCTCTCCAGATAGTGAAGCGCGGTAGCGACGACGGCGTACATCAGCGTCTTCCACGCGACGTTCCAGATCAGGGGTTTGTCGGGGAAGCGGTTGATGAACGGCAGCATGTCAGCTAGCAGCACGGCTTTGCCGAGGATCAGCGAAGCGACCAGAACGGAAGCCGAAGTCGGGATTGAAACGCCTGTGCCCTTGATCATCAGGGAGCGAACAATGGCGACGATATGCAGGATGACGAAAAAGAAAATGGTGGGCGGGAGCACCTTGAGAAATTCGTGCTTGAGCTTGTTTGTCAACGTCGTCATGATGCTGTCCTTCACGCAGGTTTGAATTAAAACTATATCGCCAGATTGCTTTGCGCCGGTTATTCGGTGCAATGGATGAATGTGCGAAAAATATCAAAACAATCGCGATATCAATTTACAAAATCAGGTCAATCAGGACGCGAATTCATGGCTCGGATCCTGAGCGCGTAAGCCTGGCGTGGTTCACGACTGATGGATAGCCCGATGGGCCGTTTACGCGCCCATCTCTTGATCGTAATGATGCGTCTATTAAAAAATTGCTCATGATCCGCGCGTTGGCGGCCCGCAAGCTGATCGTTCCTGCGCGCGGGCGTTCGCGTGTTGTCGGCAGAAGGGGGCGATGTGATCGTCTTCGGGCTTGTCGTAATATATTCGCGAATATAGCGATACGAACCCCGGACCTGGAGGCAAGCAATGTTTATCCGGCAGCTCAACTATCTGGTTACCCTGGCAAAGGAACAGCATTTCGCACGCGCGGCCGAGCTTTGCAACGTCACGCAACCGGCGCTTTCGTCCGCCATCCGCAGTCTTGAGAACGAACTGGGCCTGGTGATCGTCAGGCGTGGGCGCCGTTTTCTGGGCTTGACCGAGGAGGGCGAGCGCGTTCTGGGGTGGGCCCGCCAGACGATCGCCGCACTCGACCATATGAGGCAGGACGTCTCTGTCTCGAACCTGTTGACGGGGACGGTCAGGATCGGTGTGATTCCGACGACGATGCCGGTCGTGAGCCTGCTCATCGCTACCTGCCGTGAGGCGCATCCCCTGCTTCGCTATGCGGTGCGCTCGTTGAGTTCGGATGCCATTCTGCGGCAGCTCGACGAATATGAGCTCGATATCGGCTTCACCTATCTCGACGATCATACGCAGGCCGGTTTCGAGGTGCTGCCGCTCTATCGCGAACGCTATGTGCTGGTTTCGCCGACGGGATCTGACGATGACGCGCGTGCCGGCAGCGGCCGTTGGGACGCCCTTGGCGATCTCCAGTTCGGGCTGCTGGATTCCTCCATGCAGAACCGCCAGGTGATCAACGCCGCTTTCCGTCGCGCCGGCGTGCAACCCAAGGTCGTTCTTGAGGCGGATTCGTTGCTGACGTTGATGTCGAACGTGCAGCATGCGGGCCTTCACACGGTGTTGCCGCATAGCGTGCTCAGCGTCATGGACAGCACCCGGCGCGATGCGGTCACGCCGCTCGAACCGGAACTCACGCGGGAAATCGGTCTGATCGCCCGCGACCTGCCATCCCGTCCGCCGCTCGTCGCGGCTTTGTGGCGGGTCGCACAATACCTCGACCTGCAGGCCAGTTTCGACGCTTTCCTGGAGCGCCCGCAGGCCAGCGCCGCTGTATCGGCTGAAGTTTCATAAGCCGCGTTTATCAGCTGATACGTCGAAACGATTGGATCGCCATTGTGCTTCTCGTTGACACTCTGTCCGTCGATCGATCGCCGCAGCAAAGCGATCGGACAGCCGGCGGCGTCAAGGGCCCCGGTTCCTCGCCCATCAGAGTGGAGACAGATATCGTGGCAAAAATTGTTTGTGTGCTGTATGACGATCCGGTCAACGGTATGCCGAAGCAGTACGCCCGCGACACCCTTCCTGAAATCACGCGCTATCCCGATGGCCAGACCACGCCGACGCCCCGGGCGATCGACTTCACGCCCGGCCATTTGCTGGGTTGCGTGTCAGGTGAACTGGGCCTGCGCAAGTATCTGGAATCGAACGATCATCAACTGGTGGTGACGTCCAGCAAGGACGGCGCCGACAGCGTGCTCGACCGCGAACTGCACGACGCCGAAATCGTGATCTCGCAACCGTTCTGGCCGGCCTATATGACGGCCGAGCGCATTGCGAAAGCGCCGAAGCTCAAGATGATCGTCACGGCCGGGATCGGTTCGGATCACACCGATCTGCAGGCCGCGATGGATCGCGGCATCACCGTGGCGGAGGTCACCTATTGCAACAGCAACAGCGTGGCCGAGCATGTCGTCATGACCACGCTGGCGCTGGTGCGTAATTATATTCCTTCGCACAACATAGCAAACAATGGAGGATGGAATATCGCGGACTGCGTCGAGCGTTCGTATGACGTCGAAGGCATGAACGTGGGTACCGTCGCCGCCGGGCGCATTGGGCTGCGCGTGCTGCGCCTGCTCAAGCCTTTCGACATGAAGTTGCACTATCTCGATCGCCACCGTTTGCCTGAATCGGTGGAGAAAGAGCTCAATCTCACGCATCACACGAGTCTCGAAAGCCTGACGCGCGTGTGCGATGTGGTGACGCTGAACTGTCCGCTGCATCCGGAAACCGAGCACATGATCAACGCGGCGTCGCTGAAACACTTCAAGCGCGGCGCTTATCTGATCAATACCGCTCGCGGCAAGCTATGCGATCGGGACGCGATTGTCGATGCGTTGAAAAGCGGTCAACTGGCGGGCTATGGCGGCGACGTCTGGTTCCCGCAGCCCGCTCCGGCCGATCATCCGTGGCGCAGCATGCCGCATCAAGGCATGACGCCGCACATCTCCGGCACGAGCCTTTCCGCGCAGGCGCGCTATGCGGCGGGGACGCGCGAAATCCTCGAATGCTATTTTGAGGGCCGGCCGATCCGCGACGAATATCTGATCGTGCAGGGCGGCAAGCTCGCCGGCGTTGGCGCACATTCGTACAGCGCGGGCAACGCGACAAAGGGCTCAGAGGAAGCCGCGCGCTTCAAGGTGGCCTGACGCCTATGACGACCCCGGCCGCCACTTCCGCTGGCGCCAACGGGGCCGCAACGTGGCGCAGCCAGGCCGGCAGCATTCTGTTTGCCGGCCTGGGCGCATTCGTTGCATTGGCGCTCGTGGGCTTGCTGGCACAAGAGACCTCGGCACCCTGGATTCTCGGTTCGTTCGGGGCCACCTGTGTTTTGCTGTTTGGCTTTCCCGCCAGTCCGTTTTCGCAACCGCGCAACATCATCGGCGGACATGTCCTCACTTCGCTTACGGGCCTGCTCTGTTTGCATCTGTTTGGGCCGGGATATCTGCCGATGGCCATCGCCGCAGCATGTGCACTGATGCTGATGATGCTGACGCGAACGGTTCATCCGCCGGCGGGCAGCAATCCCGTCATCATCTTTGCCGCGCAACCAGGCTGGTCTTTCCTGGTACTCCCAACGATGATAGGCGCGGTTTCGCTGGTCGTGATCGGCTGGCTCTACTGGGCGGTGTTGCGACGCGGCGCCTGGCCGCGCCGGTAGTCGTTCAGTGAGGACCCAGCGTGAGCGAGGCCGATGCGCGACACACATCGCGCCCGCTCACGTCACGCAAGATCGAGCACCAGCGTTGGGCTTTGCGCGCCGGACACGCAAACCATCATGACCTTGTTCGCGGCTCTATCGGCAGTCGTGAGCACGGCATCGCGATGCGAGGGACAACCGGCCAGCACACGGGTTTCACACGCGCCGCATAAACCCTCGCGGCAGCTATAGTCGACATCGACGCCCGCTTCGAGCAGCACATCGAGCAACGGCACGCCTTCCGGTACGCGCAAATGTCGCCCGGACTTCGCAAGTTCGACGGTATAGCCGTGTTGCGTCACATCGACCAGCGGAGCCGTCGCGGCAAAGCGCTCGATGTGCACATGGCGGATACCCGCTTGCGCACAAGCGGCTTCGAATGCATTCAACATCGGATTCGGCCCGCAGCAATAGGCATGAACATCGGCAGGCTGTTGCGCGAGCAGAGCCGCGAGATCGAACGGCCGCCCCTGATGTTCGGCGTCGAAGTGCAGATGCACGCTGCCATCGGCGGCATCGAGTTCATCCAGATACGCAGCCTGCGAGCGCTCGCGCGCGCAATAGACGAGATGCACGCTGCGGCCCGCTTCCCGCAGACGCCGGTACATGCACAACATCGGCGTGATGCCGATGCCGCCCGCGATCAGCACCGTCGACGCTGCATTCTCGTCCAGCGCAAAGTGATTGCGCGGTGCGCCAATCGTCACGACCGCGCCACAACGCAACTGCTCGTGCACATAACGCGAGCCGCCGCGGCTGTTTGCGTCCGCGAGTACGCCAATCACGTAACGGTCCACATCGTCCGGCGAATTCACGAGCGAATAGCTGCGAATGAGCCCACCAGGAAGATGCAGATCGATATGCGCGCCCGGCGTGAAGCGCGGAAAGCGTTCCTTGCCGGCTGGCACCAGTTCGATGCCGAGTACGCGCTCCGCTTCATGGCGCAACGTGCGCACGCGTGCTTCGATGCGCGCAAGTGGGGGATTCGCGCTCGCGTCGCCGGTTGGATGTTGCATGGTTGCAGACTCTCGTGAGGTGGAAAGCAGGCGTATCAAGACGTCTGATCGACAGGCGCGTCGTCGCGCGCTTCGTGCGCAGCCTCATTGCGCGCCCCGTGCACCGAGAAGAAACGCGCGCCATTGACTTTCTGGCCAATCGCCGCTTCATAGGCTTCGCGCACGCTCGGCGGCTGCCCGTATTGACCGATGAAATCGCGCAGATACGCACCCAGCAGCGGATGCGCCGACAACTCCGCCAATGGCAAGCCATTGATCATTTCATCGCGGCACGCCGACGGCAAAAACACATTCTCGTTTTTTGCGCTATCGGTGATCAGGCCTTTGGGCGTTGCGCCTGCCGCCACCGCTTCAAGCTCCTCGAAGAAGCGCCGGCGCAGCATCACGATGCCGCGATCGCTAGCACCGAGCGTCTCGCGCGTGCGATCGGTGATCGCACCTTGACCGACCCAGGCAGCAAAGTCCTGATTGGCTACGTGACTAGTGATCCATTCGCCGTGCTCGTCGCGCAGCGGTCCATACCACGCGGGAATATGCTGCTGGACATACGGCTCCTGTTCTTTGGGCACCTTGTTGTAGACCCACAGCACGCTCAGCGTATTTTCATCGTCGATGGGCACGCGCCATTCGAAGTGATGGCCGAGATAAAAACCATTGGGCCACAACGTCACACGCCCGGTCGTCCACATCGGATTCTGCTCGGTCTCGTGTGCGCGCAGGCGCTTGTAGACAAAGCCATATTCGAATTCTTCGTATTTCGTTTCCAGATGCGTTGGCACATGTTCGGAGTGGCGGTCCTGCTGACGTTCAGTCCAATTGTTGTGCGTCCATTCAAAATGAATCGGATCGATCGAGTTTTCCTGGCACTGAAACCAGTTGCAGGGAATCTCCGCCATGACGACCTGCGCAAAGCCATTCGTATAACTAAACGGTTCCCAGTCCGGCAATTCCGGCGCGGGCGACGGACCCATGTAGGCCCATACCATGCCGGCCTTGGCCCGCACTTCGTAGGCCGTGATGCGTGTCTTCTGGCGCAGGCGCGCTTGCGTATCGACGATCTCTTCGTACGGCTGATGCGTGCATTGGCCCTTCGAGTCGAATTCCCAGCCGTGATACGCGCAACGCAGGCCGCATTGTTCGACGAAGCCAAACGCGAGATCGGCGTTGCGATGCGGACAGCGACGTTGCACGAGGCCGAAATTGCCGCTCAAATCCTTGTACAGCACGAGGTCTTCGCCAAACAGACGAATAGGGCGCACGGATTGATCGTCGAATTCCGCGACGCCGGCCACCGGGTGCCAGTAGCGCCGCAAATAGTTGCCCATCGGCGTGCCTGGCCCAACTTCGGTGAGCATTTTATTTTTTTCCTGGCTCAGCATGGTCTGTGTCCTCCAATGTGGGGAGCGCTGCCCGGCTTGTGCTGCAAGGCTTCAGCGATGCATTCATTCTTGGCGACGTGAAGGCGTCGCACAACCTTCCCAAAAGCCAAAGAGGTTGCCGATCGTCTCAGACGCGCAGCGAGATTGAACGCTGAAAGGGCGTATTCCAAAGATGGTCGTCCACACCCAAATGAGAATCATTGCTAATATGAGGGCGAAGAATAGGCAGGCAAATTCCAGCGCTGATATCTGCGAGGATGGAACGGAATGACGGCAACGAATCTGAACTGGCTAGACCTCTGTGATGAGCACGGCAGAGTGGTCCGAGAGTTAGGGCGTGCGCAGCGGCGCGCATCGGCCGTCATCGTCGAGCAGGCCAGGAAGATCGCAGCGCTGGAGGCGCAGGCGATGCAATTGCGGGCCGCAGTGATGATCCGCGAAACCGCGCTCGCCTGGGCCAAAGAAGAATTGACGGAAGTGAAGACGGCAATTGCAGGGCTGCCAAAGCGTCTCGCGCTGGCGCAGCAGGTGCGAGAGCTTGAGGCCAGAATTCATGCGCTGATGCGAGGCGAGGCCAGCACGGCGCCGCGATCGCGCCGCGAGACGGCGGTAAAGCCAAAGCGCGAAGCTGCCGCGCTACCGGCTGACCGCAGAAAAGTCGTGATCTGGATTGGTCAGGATCGCCAACAAACCGCGAAAGCCGAACTCGCGCTTGCTGAGACCGGCGTGCGACTCGTGCGCACGAATGCCGCCGACGCGGAGCAGCTCAGGCAAGGCCTGGCGGACGCCGATCTCGTCATCTGCCAGGCTGGCTGCGTGAGTCACGGCGACTGGTGGCGCGTCAGGGATTATTGTTCCCGTACCGGCAAGCAATGCGTGCTCGTCGAGCAACCCGACGCGCTCGATCGGGTCATTGCATCCCGCGCACCCGTGGCTTCAGGCGATTAAACGCCCAAACCCGGCAACGCCACCCCGAAGGTTTCCAGCAGCAAGACGCCGTTCAGCAGAAGGATCAGGCAGGCAGCGGCAATCGCTGCCGCGTCGGTGAGCGGGCCGTTGGCAAATTCCCCCATGAGGTCGCGCCGCCGCGTGAAGTGCACGAGGGCGAGCATTGGCACGGGCAGCGCAAACGACAGCACCACCTGGCTGACGATCAGCGCCTGCGTGGCGTTCACGCCAAGCGCGACGACCACGAACGCGGGCGCCATCGTGACGAGTCGGCGCAACCAGACCGGAATCCGGAAGCCGACAAAGCCTTGCATGATCATCTGTCCCGCCATCGTACCCACCACCGAACTGGACACGCCGGAGCAGAGCAGCGAAACCAGAAAGAGGCTGGCCGCGCCCGCGCCCAGCAGCGGCGTCAACGTCTGATATGCCGTGCTGATTTCGGTGATGTCCTTGTGGTCCGCATGAAAGGCGGCGCTCGCCATGATGACCATCGCCATGTTGACGAGCCCGGCGATCGAGAGCGCGACGATCACCTCCAGATTCGAGAAGCAGATCAGCATGCGCCGCTCGCTGGCCGTGTTGCTTGCGATGCGGCTTTGCGCGAGTCCCGAATGCAGATAGATTGCGTGCGGCATCACGGTCGCGCCGACGATGCCCGCTGCAAGCATCAACGCACCGCCGCCCGGCATCGACGGCACGATCGCATTACGCGCCACTTCGGACCACGCAACCGGCGCGATCAGCATCTCGGCGAGGTAACACAGGCCAATCACGCCGACCAGCGCGCCGATCACGATCTCCATCGGGCGGAAGCCGTTTTTTTCGAACAGCAGGATGGCATAGGTGACGATCGCCGTGATTCCCATGCCTGCAATCAAGGGCATTTTGCAGAGCAACGCAAGCGCAATGGCGCCGCCGAGAAATTCGGCGAGATCGGTGGCCATCGCCGCCACTTCGCTGACCGCCCACATCGCGTACACCACCGGAGGCGAAAACTGCTCGCGGCAGAGTTCCGCGAGATTGCGGCCAGTGACGATCCCCAGCCTGGCCGAGAGCGCCTGAAGCAGCATCGCCACGAGATTGGCCGCGAGCACGACCCACAGCAGCGAGTAGCCGAAACCTGCGCCCGCCTGGATGTTGGTCGCGAAGTTGCCCGGGTCCATATAGGCGATCGAGGCGATCACGGCGGGGCCCGCGAACAGCAGTAGCGAACGCGGTCCGCGCGGGCCGCCCGCAAGCACTTCGCGGATCGCAGTTGTCGCGCGGCCGGTGAGCGTGCCTCTGTCTGTCACCGTGTTCATCGAAACCTCCCGCGCGACGCCGGGCGTCAGGCGATGGAAATGTGCTTCGTTATGCAGATCATCGAGATCGTGCGGACGATCCGGCGGCGATTATGCGCGTGCGGCTGCGTAGCGTCGGGCGACTTCCTGCCAGTCGACGACGTTGTAGAACGCGCCAATATATTCGGGGCGGCGGTTCTGGTACTTCAGGTAGTACGCGTGCTCCCACACATCGAGCCCGAGTATCGGCGTATTGCCCGACATCAGCCCGGCCATCAGCGGACTATCCTGGTTGCCGGTGCTTTCCACCACGAGCTTGCCCTGCGCGTTGACGCTCAGCCACGCCCAGCCGCTGCCAAAGCGCGTGAGCGCGGCTTTGGTGAAGGCGTCCTTGAACGCGTCGAAGCCGCCCAGATCGGCGTCGATTGCGGCTCGCAGCGCGCCGTCCGGCTCGCCGCCGCCGTGCGGTGACATGACCTTCCAGAACAGGCTGTGATTGGCATGGCCGCCGCCGTTGTTACGCACGGCGAGGCGCAGCGCTTCGGGCAGCGACTCGATGCGCGCGATCAGCGTCTCGACCGGCAGGTCCTGAAACTCCGTGCCTTCCAGCGCGGCGTTGAGATTGTTGACGTAAGTCTGATGATGCTTCGAGTGATGGATCTCCATCGTGCGGGTATCGATATGCGGTTCGAGCGCATCGACCGCGTACGGCAGTTCGGGCAAAACGTAGGGCATCGGGTGACTCCTTGCAGGCTGGCCGTGTTGCCAGCGGGTTGGTCGGCAGGTGGATCAGTGCCGCGTGGGACGGTCGACGTTGAGCGCCAGACAGCCCATGCGCATGACACGGGTAATGAGGGGATGCGGCCCGTGAGCGGCCACATGCGAAATCAGGGCGAGATGCGAGACGCGGCTGTGCTGCAACGCGGCCTCGCGCAGCGACGACGGCCGGTCGGCGTCGAGCAGGAGCGCGATCAGCGATTCATGTGCGCGGCAGAGGTAACCGGCGGCGGTGTCGGTATCGCCGTGTTCCAGGTGCAGATCGGCGAGGTTGTGGCAGGAGACGACCAGCGCGGCCACGCAATCCTGTGCGCGCCCGGCGGGCGGGGCGACGAGCAACTGGCGCGCGATCGACAGCGCCTGTTCGTAAGCAGCAAGCGCCGCTGCGCCCGTGCCGCTTTCGTGCGACGCGGCCAGCGCCTGGCGTGTCACGGCTTCCCACTGGGACAAGCTCGGATCTCTGGCCGGCGAAGCGCCGGCAGCGAGCGTGGCAAGGTGATGCATGGTCGAGCCTCCTGGTCGCGCCCGGGACGGAAAAGGGGTTTCCGAATCACTGGGCTTTGTAAATGATAACCATTACCATTTAGAATTGCCAGAATAACCAGGGTGGCAGGCGGGGCAAAGCGCCAGGGCCGGGCAAGTGTCGACATCGCTTCGCGCTGAGGACTGCTCAACGCCGCAGCCGCCATCGCCTGTTGCCGCCTTTGCAAAGGCACGGCGACACCGACGCAGCATCCGCGACACACCGCGCGGCGAGTACGACAACACAGATTTCCAACCAGAATCGCGGGGAACCGGCTGCTTGCGCACCAGGTCCGCGCACGGCCGTTTGCTGCGATCGACGCATGTTGATCCAGGAGGCAGAACGATGCGTGTGCAGGACCCGAAACAGGCAGATCGATATCGAACGAGCAGGGCAGCCGCCGTATTGGCGCTGCTGGGTGCGCTGGTTTTGCCGGGCTGCGCGCCCGGCGTAAAGAGCGGCGCGCCGGATGCGCCCGACGTAGCCGCCACGCGCGCCGCGGACATCGACGCCATCGCCGCGACGCCGCTGCGCGCCACCATTCGCCGCACGGCCTATGGCGTGCCGCATATCGAGGCCGCCAACTGGAGCGGTCTGGGTTACGGCTACGGCTACGCGCAGGCGAGCGACGATCTTTGCACGCTCGCGGACGGCTTCGTGACCTGGCGCGGCGAGCGCTCGCGTTACTTCGGTCCGGCCGAACACACGCCGACTTACTCGACCATCGGCCGTCCCGAGAACCTGGACGCGGACTTCTACTATCGCTTCCTCGTCGACGATGCGGCGCTCGCGCGCTATGAATTGCAGCAATCCGGCGAGATCCAGGCGCTTGCCCACGGCTTCGCGGCGGGCTACGACCGCTATGTGAAGGAAATCCAGGCGGGTGGCCACGCGGGGGCGCACGCGGCCTGCCGCGCCGCGCCGTGGGTGAAACCCATCGATGCGCGCGACGTCTACCGGCGCATGCTCGCCGCCATGTATGCGGGCGGTTACGCGCGTTTTGTCCACGCGATCGCCCACGCCCAGCCGCCCGTGCCGGCGCAGGTCTCTGCCCAGCCGCAGGCGCTTCAGGAGGCCCACGTGCCGTATCTGCAGGCGGGCGGCGCGGCGGGCATCGGCAGCAATGCGATTGCCTTCGGCAGCGACGCCACCGGCACGCCGAGCGGTCTGCTGTTCGGCAATCCTCACTGGTTCTGGCGCGGTCCCGACCGCTTTTACCAGGCGCAACTGACGATTCCCGGCAAGCTCGACGTGAGCGGCGCGGCCTTTCTCGGTGCGCCGGTCGTGATGATCGGCTTCAATCGCGATGTGGCGTGGAGCCTGACGGTCTCGTCGGCGCGGCGCTTCGGCCTGTTCCGGCTGGCGCTCGCGCCCGGTCGCCCGGATGCGTATCTGATCGACGGCAAGCCCGAGCCAATGCGCGCCGAGCGCATCAGCGTCGAAACCCGCAACGCCGACGGCACGACTGGCACCGTCACGCGCACGCTATACCGCACGCGCTTTGGGCCGCTGGTCGACCTGTCGGGCCTCTCGCCGGCGCTGGCGGCGAATGCGCAGACGGCCTTCGCGATCCGCGACATCAACGCCGACAACACCCGGACGTTCGACACCTTCCTGCGCTGGGACCGCGCGGATTCGCTCGAACACTTCATGCGGATCACGCGCGACGATGCGTCGATGCCCTGGGTCAACACGCTCGCGGTCGGGCGCAACGACGCGCGCGCCTGGTATGCGGATATCGGCGCGATCCCGGACGTGCCCGAGGCGCTGTCGGCGCACTGCACGATCGAACCGATCGCGCGGGCACTCGCCGCGAAGGCGCGCGGCGTGCCGGTGCTGGACGGCTCGCGCGCGGCCTGCAACTGGGCCGATGCGCCTATTGCGCGGCAGCCCGGCGCGTTGCCGCCCGCAGCCATGCCCGGCCTCGTGCGCCGCGACTACGTGGCGAACATGAACAACAGCTACGTGTTCGCCAATCCGGCCGCGCCGCTTGGCGGCTATGGCGCGATCTTCGACAGCCAGGAAGGCTTGTCGTTGCGCGCGCAACTGGGCTTGCAGATGATCCGCGCGCGCCTGGAAGGCCAGGACGGTTTCGCGGGACGGCGCGCGGACAGCGCGAGCGTGCGGGCAATGACGCTCGATAGCCGCGCGCTTTCGGCGGAGCGCTTCAAGGCAGATGTGCTGGCGGCTGCCTGTACGGGTGACGCGACCTCGCCTTCGCCTTCGTCTTCGTCAGCGGAAACGGAAACGCTTGCCGCCGCCTGCAATGCGCTGCGCCGCTGGGACAACACCGGCAACGCCGACGCGCGTGGCGCGAATCTCTGGGACGCGTTCTGGACGCATCTGCAGGCCGCCAGGACGGGCTGGGCGTACACGGTGCCGGCAAACGCCGCCGATCCGCTCAACACGCCGCGCGGCCTGACCCTCGACGCCGCCTTCGCGCGGACAACCCTGATCGCCGCCGCCGACGATCTGCGCCGCGCGCACCTTGCGCCGGACAGCCCGCGCGGCGCGGCGCTCTACGCCACGCGCGCAGGCGTGCGCGTGCCGCTGTTCGGCGGTTGCACGGGGCAGGGCTATTTCACGGCGGCGTGCTCGCAGACACATGTGGACGAGCCGGATGGCCTTGCGCTGGACGGCAACCCGAACGGCAACAGCTATATGCAGGTGGTGAGCTTCGACGCCGATGGGCCGCAGGCCTGGACCTTCCTCACGACCTCGCTGTCCGACGATCCCGCATCGCCGCACGCGGGCGACTACACGCAGCGCTATGCAACGAAGTCATGGGTGAAGATGCCGTACACGCGCGCGCAGATCGAGGCCGACCCGGCGCTGGACGTCACCGTGCTGGACAGCGGCCACTGAGCCTGCGCTGGTGAAAGACGGCCGCGCCGGAAGAGGGCGCGGCCATTGACGGGCGATTTACGTGATTTTCTTTACGTCGCCAATAGCGCGGCTATCAGGCGATTTACGCGCGCAATCTAGTTGGCATTCCAAAGTATTGATAAAAAATCCGTTCAAGCGATGTCACAAGTCAGGTACGTGTCGATGCATGCATTGCGCATCATCGGAGATCGCGTACAGAGCGCCGCGCGGGACCTTAATCGAAATTCGTGACGGCAACCAGCAATTCCCTATGGATCGTAGTTTTAAATCTGCTTACGGCGCTTTGGATAATCTTTTTTACAAATTCCTCAAGTCATTGTCCGAACGGGGAATTCACCGACTGGATCCGTCCGCATCAGGCGAGCAGGTCGGTCTGACGGGTTGACAGCATGCCCTGCAAATACTAAGTTTTAAAAAGAAATAAGAATGATTCGTGTTTACGTTAGTATTTGTAAGTGATCCCGGGGCGAGAACCCGGGACCCGAATCTCAGGCATCGCCGGCGTTGCAGGACGCAGCGCGACATCATCCGAACCAACCGCAATCGCACAACAGGAGAGCCGTCATGAGCTGGGGCGACGACAACACGCATTTCCACGTCGTGGTGAATCACGAAGAGCAGTACTCGATCTGGCCGGACTACAAGGCGATTCCGGCGGGCTGGCGCGAAGCGGGCAAGTCGGGCAACAAGGCCGATTGCCTGGCCTGGATCGACGAAGTCTGGACCGACATGCGCCCGCTGAGCCTGCGCCGCGCGATGGAGCAGGCCGAGTCCGCGCAAGGCGGCAACGCGGCCTGACGCGATGCCGTTGAACGCCACCGCGGCGCAGAGCGTCACGCCGCCGCTTGAAATGCCGCTTGAGTTGCCGATCGAGCTTATCTGCCTGCCGCACGCGGGCGGCGCTGCGGCTTCGTACCGTCGCTGGCAGGCCGCGCTGCCGCGCGGCGTGCGCGTGTTCGCGCCGGATTACGCGGGCCACGGCCTGCGCCGTGCGCAGCCGCCGCATCGCGCCTGGACGCCGTTGATCGACGCGCTGGCCGATGAAGTCGTCGCACGCGTGCCCCGGCACGCGCCGTTTGCCGTGTTCGGTCACAGCATGGGCGCGCTGGCGGGCTACGAGCTGTGTCACGCGCTGCGCGAGCGCGACGGGCGCGAGCCGGTTTGGTTCGGCGCTTCGGCGTCGGTGGCGCCCGAGCGCCGCACGCTCGAAACGCACTGGCTCGACTGCCCGCGCGAGACGATGGCCGCGAAGCTCGCGGCACTGGGCGGCACGCCCGCCGAACTGCTCGCCGACGCCGATTTCCTCGACCTGGTGCTGCCGGTGCTGCGCGCCGACTTTCACCTCTGCGGCGTTTATCTCTCGCATCTGCGGGCCGAGTGGACGCGTGCGCCGCGCGCGCCGCTTGCCTGCGCGCTGGAGGTTTTCACCGGCCGCGAGGATGCCGCGACCGCGCATAGCGCCGATGTCACCGCCTGGCGCGATTGCGCGCAGGGCCCGTTCGCGCAGCATGCTTTCGACGGCGGCCACTTCTATCTCGACACGCACGCGGCGCCGCTGCTGCGCCACATCGGCGCGGCGCTGGCGTCGTGCGCGTCCCATCCCCTTGCGCAAGGTCTCGTCACATGAACGCTGCCGTCATCGACAACGCCGCATCGGCCACGCTCGCGCAGGAGATCATCGAGCACTACGGCACCCGCGTGCTGTGCGTGAGCCCGCGTGCGAATGCCGACACGAATCTCGACGCGCACTGGCCCGAGGTCGCCGCGCTGCTCGGCCGTGCGCGCCACGTGCAGGGCGGCGTGCTGCTGCGCGGCTTCGAAGCGCCGGGCGCGGACGGTTTCGGCCAGGTTGCCGCGCGTCTGGGTGAGCCCTTGCTCGACTACGAGTTTGGCTCCACGCCGCGCAAGCGCATCGAAAAGCGCGTGTATTCCTCGACTGAATATCCGGCCGATCAATGGATCGATCAGCATAACGAACAGTCGTACACCACGCATTGGCCCTCGACGATCTGGTTCTATTGCGAGATCGCGGCGCAGCAGGGCGGCGCCACGCCCATCGCCGATAGCCGCCTCGTGCATGCGCGACTCGATCCCGCGCTGCGCCGCCGTTTTGCGGAACAGGGCGTGATGTACGTGCGCAATTACGGCAATGGCCTGGATCTGCCGTGGCAGCAGGTGTTTGGCACCGAAGACCGCGCCGAAGTCGAGCGCTATTGCGCGACGCATCGCATCGGCTGGGAATGGCTCGACGACGGCGAGGCGCTGCGCACGCGCCAGGTGTGTCAGTCCGAGTTGCGCCATCCCGTGACCGGCGAGACCGTCTGGTTCAACCAGGCGCATCTGTTCCATGTCACCAATCTGCCCGATGCCGTGCGCGAGGCGCTGCTCGACGTGGTCGACGAAGACCGCCTGCCGCGTCAGACCCTGTTCGGCGACGGCAGCCCGATTCCCGACGCGATGCTCGACGAGATCCGCGCGGTTTATCGCGAGAGCCTGCTTGCGTTCGACTGGCGCGCTGCCGATCTGCTGATGCTCGACAACCTGCTGATGTCGCACGGCCGCGCGCCGTTTGCCGGACCGCGCCGCGTGCTGGTCGCGATGAGCGGGCCGCCCGCCTGACGCACGCATTTTCGCTGGCGGCGCGCGCCGCAGCGATCCACCCTGGCTTTGCAGCCCCAGCCGTCATTCCCCTCGCCTCCAGAAGGACTCCTGACGATGTCGCAACCCTCTATCTCGCCCAGCGCGGCGCTCTTCGACTTTACGCCGTTCGAAGGTCAGAGCGACGAGCATGTCGCGCTCATCAAGCGCTTTGCCGCCGCGCTGCCGTTTCGCAGCGCAGTCGTCGACGAACTGGTGCTCGACGGCCAGTTCCACCGCCGCCCGCTGCGTCCCGAGGACTTCGAGTTTCTCAAGTTCCGCAAGCCGGTGCGCACGCACAACGTGAGCCGTCTGCCGTCGCTGGCTTCGAACCGCACGCTGTTGTCGATCTACGAACTGGATATCGCGCGCCCGCCGCTGCAGACCGGCGACGCGCAGTCGGACGACCGCAGCCGGCACTTCGGCGCCTATCACGCCGATGAAGTGCGCGTGCTGGGCGCGCAGATCGCGCCGTTTCTCGAAGGCTACGCGTTCGACTACCTGAGCCGCGACACCGACAGCGCCACGCAGGGCGACGCCGCCGCGGCGCGCCTGACGCGTCTGATCGGCGATGAACTCGCGTTCTGGGAGGACAATTTCGCGCGTCTGGTGCGCAACGATTACCTCGCCGACGGCCTGCGCTTTATCGCCGTGCAGCGCTGGGCGCTGCTGCCGTCGAAGCGTCACGCACTGGCGCGCGCGGCGGCGAGCGGCTTTTTCGACGTGCTGCCCGCTGCGTTGCACCCGACGCTGGCGCTCGATCACGCGAGCGAAAACCTGCTCGAACGCGTCGCCGAAGCCGCGCAGATCACGCGCGAGCAACACTCGTACTGGCAGTTCTATCTGCCGACGAGCCTCGCCAAATGCAATCTGCTGTATGCGCTCGGACGCCGTCCGGATCGCGCCTTCGGCCTGATCGGCGCAGCCTTTGCGGCGCAAGCGGAGCAGCTTGCGTTCGTGGCGGCGCTCACGCGTGCATGCGCCCATCTCACACGCGGCGGCGCGGCGCCCGATGCGGGCGCGGACCGTCAACGCGAACTGGCGCGCCGCTTTGCGGACACGCTGCGCGAACTCGAAACCCACTACGGCGTGGCCGCGCGCGAGCAGTGCATGCAAGGCTTCGCCGCCGCCGAGCGCCTGTGCGAACGCGCTCGCTGGGACCTGGGCGAACAGTTGCGCTGGCTGTCGGCGATCGAGCGCTTCTGCGAATTCGCCCGCCGCATCAGCACGCGCATTTACGCCGAATTTCCCGACATCGACCGCGAAACGTTTGTGGAACCGCATGAGATGTGCTCGACCACGCACGTCCACAACGATCACCGTCTCGTGACGATCGAAGCGGGCGAAATGCTGTTTTGGGGCAACGTCGGCATGCAGTTGAAGATGAACGAGGGCGACATGGTGCTGATCCCCGATGGCCGCCTGCATGGCTCGACCGTCGTGTCGGGCGAGTGCACCTATCACCAGCCGATCATTCCCGATCCGTGGGTTGAAGCGCTGATGGCCGAACTGGACGCGCCCGTCGCGGCGTAACACGTCTGGCACCGCTGAATACGCACTAGAAACACAACAAGCCTTACCCGGCCAGCCCGCCGCGCGCGGCGGGCGCCGTCAGATCACCAGACGCTCATCCGAAGCGCGACGACTTCTCCCCACGAAAAATCCGCATGAACGCGCGGCCGCGAACGGCGCGCATGGCGGGTGCGTTTGCGAACGAACGCACCTCATCGACGAATGCAAGGGAGCATGATGGAATCGAATCAAACGCAGGGCGCATCGCACGAAAGCGCGGCACTGGACGACGCACAACGCGCGGCTCAAGCCGAACTTGCCACGCGCGCGAGCGCCTGCAATGCCGCCGACTGGACCAGCCGCGTGATCCAGGGCGAGCGCATCGGCGCGGAAATCGCGCTGCCCGCATGGCTCGACGCGTCGTATCAGACGCTGCGCTCGCAGGTGATGGACCCAGCATATCCGTGCTTCTTCGGCACCGTGGCCGAGCGTCGCGGCGAAATGTTCTATGCGTTCGTGGAAGGCAAGGGACCCGGCGACATGGCCGCGTCGATGGAAACGTTTGCGCGTCTGGCTGCGCTGCCCGAGTACCGGAAGAACAATATCGCGGTGTTCTTCGAGCCCGACGAAGAGCCGCTGCGTCACGAAGACTATCAGCGTCACTTCTGGCGCATCCTGCAGCAACTGCACGACGCCGATCCGAATCCCGCCGCCGACGCTTACCCCGATCCTTCCGATGAAGCCTGGGAGTTCGCGTTCGCGGGCATCGAAATGTTCGTGGTGTGCGCGCTGCCGTCGTTCGCCACGCGCCACAGCCGCAATCTGGGCCCAGGCATGGTGCTGTTGTTCCAGCCGCGCGCGGTGTTCGTCGACACCATCACTAACAAGGTGATCGGCCGCGAAGCGCGTAACCAGGTGCGCCAGCGCCTGCTCAAATGGGACGAGGTCGAGCCGCACCCGGATCTGGGCTTCTACGGCGATCCCGGCAACCTTGAATGGAAGCAGTATTTTCTCGGCGATAACAACGCGCGCGCGGGCGACGTCTGCCCATTCCTGAGCCGCAAATCGCGACTCGCCCGCGAAGCGCTGTCGGCTCAGGCCGCCGCTGACGCCATGCCCGCCGATATCGTTTCTCGACTCGTCGATCATGCACGCGGCCGCCCGCACGCGATTGCCGTGCGTTTTCTCGTCGATGGCGCGAGCGAAGAGCAGGCGCTGAGCTACGCGCAATTGCTCGAACACGTGCAGCGCGCCGCTGCGGCCCTGCGCGAACACGCGCAGCCGGGCGAGCGCGTGATGCTGATGCTGCCAAGCGGCATCGATTACGTGGTGAGCTTTTTTGCCTGCCTCTATGCAGGCCTCGTCGCCGTGCCGGCGTATGCGCCGCACGCGCAGAACGCGCAGCATCTCGACCGTCTGCGCGCGATGCACGCTGATTGCACGCCGCGTATCGCCGTGGTGGTCGGGGCGCAGCACGAGGCGTGGCGCGCACTGGTTGAGGGCGCAACCCGTCAAGCCGATTGCGTGACGCTCGCGCCCGAGACGCTGCAACGCGCCGCGCCGCTCGTGTTTGAAGCGCCGGATATCGACGCGCTGGCCTTCCTGCAATACACATCCGGCTCGACCTCGGAGCCCAAGGGCGTGATGGTGAGCCATGCGAACATCGCCGCGAACGAGCACGCGATTCACGCGGCCATGTCGATCGACGCCACGCGCGATGTGATGCTGAGCTGGTTGCCGCTCTATCACGACATGGGTCTGATTGGCGGCATGATGCTGCCGCTGTACTTCGGTTTCGAACTCGTGCTGCTCGATCCGCAGCATTTCCTCGAACAGCCCGCGCGCTGGCTGCGCGCCATCTCGCGCTACCGCGCGACCGTGAGCGGCGGCCCGAACTTCGCGTATCAGCTTTGCGCCGAGCGCGTGCGCGATTCGCAACTCAAGGCGCTGGCCGAGCTGGATCTGTCCTGCTGGCGCGTGGCCTTTTGCGGCGCGGAGCCGATCCGCGCGACAACGCTCGACGCCTTCGCGCAGCGCGCCGCCCACGCGGGCTTCGACGCGCGCGCACTGTACCCGTGCTATGGCCTGGCCGAAGCCACTTTGCTGGCGAGCGGCGTGACGGCGGGCGAGGGCGCGCGCGCGCCAGGCTTCGACACCGCCGCGCTCGCGCGTGGCGAAGGCGCGCTGGCGAGTGACGCCGAAACGGCGAGTGACGCCGCGACGGCGAGCGCCATCGTCGATTGCGGCCGCATCGCGCCGCAGCATCAAGTGCGCATCGCGGATGCTGCCACACAGGCGCCGCTCGCCGATGGCCGCATCGGGGAAATCTGGCTGGCCGGGCCGAGCATCGCGCAAGGCTACTGGAACAAGTCGGAAGCGAGCGACGCGACCTTCGTGCAGGACGAATCCGGCACGACGAATACGCGCTGGCTGCGCACAGGCGACCTTGGTTTTGTCGATAACGGGCGGCTCTACGTGACGGGCCGCGTGAAAGACCTCATCATCCTGCGCGGACGCAACGTCTATCCGCAGGACATCGAACGATCGCTCGCGAATGTCGATGGTCTGCGCAACGGCCGCATCGCCGCTTTCGCCGTGCGCGATGCGCAAGGCGACGAAGCCGTGGGCGTGGCCGCCGAACTGGCGCGCTCGGCGCAGCGCGATGGCGCGGCGCAAGCAGTCATCGACGCGATCCGCGCAGCCGTGGCGGCGACGCTCGGCGAGCCGGTGGGCGCGGTGCTGCTGCCGGAAGCGGGCGCGCTGCCGCGCACGTCGAGCGGCAAGCTGCGCCGCGCCGCGTGTGCGCAAGGTTTCGCGGACGGCTCGCTGGCGGCCGTCGCGCGCTATGTGCAGGGCGAATCCGCCATCGATAACCCGGCTGAACCGCTGGCGGCCGATGCCTCGCTCGAAGCGCAGATCGCCGCGCTGTGGCACGCGCTTCCGGCGCTCGAACGCGCCGCGCGCGACGACGACTTCTTCCTGAGCGGCGGCCAGTCGCTCGTCGCGGGTCAACTGGTGGCGAGCCTGAATGCGCGCTTCGGCACGGAATTGCCGCTGCGCTTCGTGTTCGAGCATCCGACCATTGCGGCGCAGGCTGCCGCGCTTGCCGATATCGCGACGCCTGAGCGGGCCGCGCAAGCGCCTGCAAAGCCCCAGGCCGAAGCGAATGTTGAAGCCGAAGCCCCGCTCAGCCTCGGCCAGGAAAGCCTCTATCTGCTCTGGAAGCTCGACCCGCGCGACACCGCCAACGCGATTTCGGCGAGCGTGCGTATTGCGGGCAAGCTCGACGCGGCGGCCTTCGAGGCTGCGCTCGGCGACGTCGTGCGCCGTCACGCGATCCTGCGCACGCGCTTCACGGAAACGCAGGGCGTGCCGCGCCAGATCGTCGATGACACGCGCGGCGCGCAATGGCGCAGCGAAAACTTCGCGCATTTCGACGGCGGCGTGCGCGATGCGCGCCTCTACAGCTTCCTCGACGAGCTGGCCGAACAGCCGTTCGACCTCGCGCACGACACGCTGCTGCGCGTAACGCTCTGCCGTGTCGCCGACGAAGAGCATGTGGTGCATCTGCACGTGCATCACATCGTCGCCGATGCGCACGCACTCGCCGTGCTGCTCGACGAATGGTGCGCGGCTTACGATGCGCGCATCGACGGCGTGTCGAGCTTGCCCGCGTCGTTCGAAACCGCGCCGCTGCAATACGCGCAGCACGCGCGCGCCGAACGCGATCCGGCCCACGCGGCCGCGCTCGAAGCGCATCTCGGCTGGTGGCGCGCGCAGCTTGCCGCGCCCGCTGCCGAACT
>NZ_VWWJ01000068.1 GCF_011753055.1 Burkholderia sp. Ax-1719
CAACAGCGACGCCGCCAGTCTCGAACGCGTCACGCTGGCCGTGCCCGCAAGCCTGCGTACGCGTCTGCACGCGCTGGCAGGCGCGGCGCGCGCCACGCCGTTCATGGTCCTGTACGCCGCATGGACCGCGCTGCTGCATCGCTATAGCGGCCAGCGCGCGTTCCGCATTGGCGTGCCGGTGGCGGGGCGCGAGAGCGCGGCCAGCCGTGGCGCGCTCGGCTATTTCGTCAACACGCTGCCGATGCGCGTCGAGCTGTCGGGCCGCCTGAGCTGCACGCAATGGCTCGACGCCGCGCGTGCCGACGTGCTCGACGCACTCGCGCGCCAGGACGTGCCGCTTGCGCGTCTCGCCGCCACGCAGGGCGGCGCGCGCGACGGCTCGCATACTGCGCTGTTCCAGACGCTTTTCAACTACGAAGGCATCGACCGCGCCCGCCTCGCGCGTTCGCGCCATCTGCGCGTGCGCGACATCGACAACCTCACGCGCGGCGCGCAGTTCGACCTCGCGCTCAACGTGACCGAAAGCGCGGGCGCGCTGCAATTCGACTTCGACTACGCGTGCGACGTGTTCGACGAAGCGACTATCGAGCGTCTGTCCGCGCACTACCTCGAAGTGCTCGAACAGTTCGCCGATGCGGGCGCGACGCCGCTGGCGAACCTGCGCCTGTCGCGCGCGCCGCACGATCTGCCGATTCAAAACACGGCGAATCCGCAAAACGCCGAACGTTTCCAGCCAATCTGGCAAGCGATCGCCGCACAGGCGCAGACGCGCCCGACCGCCGTCGCCGTGAAGTGCGAAGGCGCGGCCCTCGACTACGCCGCGCTCGAACGCCGCTCGAACCAGCTCGCGCGCCGCCTGCTGCGCGAACACGGCGCGCCGCTCGCCGATGTGCGCGTAGGTCTCGCGGTCTCGCGTTCGGTGGCGCTGCCGTGCGCGCTGCTCGGCATCCTCAAGGCGGGCGCGGCGTTCGTACCGCTCGACCCGGACTATCCGCAGGCGCGCCTGGCCACCATGCTCGACGACGCCGGCATCGAAATCGTTATCGCCGATGCCGCGAGCGCCGCGCAAATGGGCGCGCTGCTGGACGGCCGCCGCGTGCTGCGCATCGAAGACACCCACGCCGACGACGCCGCGCCGCTCGCGCTCGCCGTGCATCCGGAACAGCTTGCCTACGTGATCTACACCTCGGGATCGACCGGGCGTCCCAAGGGCGTGGCGGTCTCGCACGCGGCGCTCGCGCGCCATCTGCGCGACTTCGCGCAGGCCTACGCCATCGACGACAAGGACACGCAGCTACAAATTTCGACGATCAACTTCGACGTGGCGCTGCACGAAATGCTGCCCGCGCTGATGCAGGGCGCGCGCGTGCTGATGCGCGGACCGGCACAGTGGGATCTGGCCGCGCTCAACGCGGCGCTCGAAGACGAGCGCGTGAGCTTCGCGCGCATTCCCACGGCGTTCTGGCAGCAATGGCTGCGCGAGCCGCAGCCGCGCCGCTTCGCGGCGCTGCGCCAGATCACGGTGGGCGGCGAGGCGCTGCCTGGCGACGCGCTGGCGGCGTGGCAACGCTCGCCGCTGGCGTCGATCCGCATCGACAATCTCTACGGTCCGACCGAAACCACGGTGGCCTGCCTGCGCCGCGCGACCGAAGCCGCCGACGCGACTCACGCCGTTGCGCCCATCGGCATGCCGTTCGCCTCGCGCACGCTGGCCGTGATCGACGCCGACGGCGCGCCGCTGCCGCACGGCGGCCAGGGTGAGCTTTGCATCGGCGGCGCGACGCTCGCGCGCGGCTATCTGGGCCGTCCGGCGCTGACCGCCGAGCGCTTCGTGCCGGACCCGCATGG
>NZ_VWWJ01000069.1 GCF_011753055.1 Burkholderia sp. Ax-1719
GGCCGCCCCGCCTCTCATTGCAAAGGATCGAACTCCATGTGCGGCATCGTCGGCGCAGTAGCGCAACGTAATATCGTTCCCGTTCTTATCGAAGGGCTGCGGCGGCTCGAATACCGCGGCTACGACTCCTGCGGCGTGGCCACCGTCACGGCGGCCGGCCCGCAGCGCGTGCGCAGCGTCTCGCGCGTGGCCGAACTCGACGAACAGGTGCGCGAGGCGCACTTCGAAGGCGTGACCGGCATCGCGCACACGCGCTGGGCCACGCACGGCGCGCCCACGGTCAACAACGCGCACCCGATCTTCTCGCGCGACGCAATGGCGATCGTGCACAACGGCATCATCGAAAACTACGAAGCGCTGCGCGACATGCTGCGCGCGAAGGGCTACGAGTTCGTCTCGCAGACCGACACCGAAGTCATCGCTCACCTGATCCACAGCCTCTACAAGGGCGATCTGTTCGCCGCCGTGCGCGAAGCCGTGCAGCAGCTCGCGGGCGCGTATGCGATCGGCGTGGTGCACAAGGACCAGCCGCATGTGGTGGTGGGCGCGCGCGCGGGTTCGCCGCTCGTGGTGGGCTATGGCGAAGGCGAATACTTCCTCGCTTCGGACGGCCTGGCAATCGCGGGCAGCGCGAGCCGCATCAGCTATCTGGAAGAAGGCGACGTCTGCGAAATTTCGCTCGAAGGCGTGCGCATCGCCGATCGCGCGGGCAACGCCGTCACGCGCGAACAGCGCGACGTGCAGGCGTATGGCGGCTATGGCGACGCGGTCGATCTCGGCCCGTATCGCCACTACATGCAGAAGGAAATCTTCGAGCAGCCGCGCGCGATCGCCGACACGATTCCCGCCGCCGACGAAGCCTTCGATCCGGTGCTGTTCGGCGACAACGCGGCCGAAGTGTTCAAGGGCATCGACAGCATCCTGATCCTCGCCTGCGGCACCAGCTACTACGCGGGCCTCACGGCCAAGTACTGGCTCGAAACCGTGGCGAAGATCCGCACGGATGTCGAAATCGCCAGCGAATACCGCTACCGCGAATCGGTGCCGAACCCGCGCTCGCTGGTGGTGACGATTTCGCAGTCGGGTGAAACGGCGGACACGCTCGCCGCGCTCAAGCACGCGCAATCGCTCGGCATGGAGCACACGCTGGCCGTGTGCAACGTGGCGACCAGCGCGATGGTGCGCCTCACCGAATTCAAGTTCCTCACGCACGCGGGCCGCGAAATCGGCGTGGCGTCGACCAAGGCGTTCACCACGCAGCTCGTCGGCCTGTTCATCCTTGCGGTGACGCTGGGCAAGCTGCGCGGCCACGTGAGCGCGGAGCAGGAAGCCACCTATCTGAAGCTGCTGCGCCACCTGCCGGCGGCGCTCAACGGCGTGCTGGCGCTGGAGCCGCAGATCATCGCGTGGTCGGAAGAGTTCGCGCGCAAGGAAAACGCGCTGTTCCTCGGCCGTGGGCTGCATTACCCGATCGCGCTGGAAGGCGCGCTCAAGCTCAAGGAAATCTCCTACATCCATGCGGAAGCGTATCCGGCCGGCGAACTCAAGCACGGCCCGCTCGCGCTGGTGACGGAAGCCATGCCGGTGGTGACGGTTGCGCCGAACGACGCGCTGCTCGAAAAGCTCAAGTCGAACATGCAGGAAGTGCGTGCGCGCGGCGGCCAGCTGTACGTGTTCGCCGACGCCGATACGCA
>NZ_VWWJ01000071.1 GCF_011753055.1 Burkholderia sp. Ax-1719
ATGCGCTGATTCCGGTGGTGACCGTGATCGGCCTGCAGGTGGGCACGCTGCTCGCGGGCGCGGTGCTCACCGAGACGCTGTTCTCGTGGCCCGGCATCGGCAAATGGCTGATCGACGCGATCAGCCGTCGCGACTATCCGGTGGTGCAGGGCGGCATTCTCATGATCGCGACGCTCGTGATCCTCGTGAATCTGGTCGTCGATCTGCTGTACGGCGTGCTCAATCCGCGCATCCGCCACACGAGGTAACACGCATCATGAACAAGAACACCCCACTCAATATTCAAAAGAAGGAGGCGTGATGGCTGACATTCAGAACACCGCGCCCCGCGCCGTGACGCCGCCTTCGGGCCGCGCGCTCGTGCTGCGCGAATTCTGGGCGAACTTCTCGCGCAACAGGGGCGCAGTCGCCGCCGGCGTGATCGTGCTGCTGCTGGTCGTGGTCGCGGTCTTCGCGCCCGTGCTCGCGCCGCACAGCCCCATCGAGCAGTACCGCGACTTCGTCAAGATTCCGCCTGCCTGGCTCGACGGCGGCAACTGGAAGTTCATCCTCGGCACCGACGAAGCGGGCCGCGACATCCTCTCGCGCCTGATGTACGGCGCGCGCCTGTCGCTGTGGATCGGCTGCGTGTCGGTCGTGCTCGCGCTGATTCCGGGCATCGTGCTCGGGCTCGTCGCTGCGTTCTTCGAGAAATGGGCCGATACGCCGATCATGCGTCTGATGGACGTGCTGCTCGCGCTGCCTTCGCTGCTGCTGGCTGTGGCGGTGGTGGCGATCATCGGCCCGGGTCTCACGAACACGATGTTCGCGATTGCGATCGTGGCGCTGCCGGGCTATGTGCGTCTGACGCGCGGCTCGGCGCTCGGTGAACTGCACAAGGAATACGTGACGGCTTCGCGCGTCGCGGGGGCGGGCACGCTGCGCCTGATGTTCTCGCAGGTGTTGCCCAACTGCACGGCTCCCTTGATCGTGCAGGCGACGCTGGGTTTCTCGTCGGCGATCCTGGATGCGGCGGCGCTCGGCTTCCTGGGCCTGGGCGTGCAGCCGCCGGCCGCCGAGTGGGGCGCGATGCTCGCGTCCGCACGCGACTATATCGACAGCGCCTGGTGGATCGTCACGATGCCGGGCCTGTCGATCCTGATCTCGGTGCTCGCGATCAACCTGCTCGGCGACGGGCTGCGCGACGCCCTCGACCCCAAGCTGAAACGGATGGCCTGAACATGACTGACCTTCTTACCATCCGCAACCTGTCGGTGAACTTCAACGGCCTGCCCGCCGTGGACCGCGTGAACCTGTCGGTGGCGCCGGGCGAAGT
>NZ_VWWJ01000072.1 GCF_011753055.1 Burkholderia sp. Ax-1719
ATGCGCTGATTCCGGTGGTGACCGTGATCGGCCTGCAGGTGGGCACGCTGCTCGCGGGCGCGGTGCTCACCGAGACGCTGTTCTCGTGGCCCGGCATCGGCAAATGGCTGATCGACGCGATCAGCCGCCGCGATTATCCGGTGGTGCAGGGCGGCATTCTCATGATCGCGACGCTCGTGATCCTCGTGAATCTGGTCGTCGATCTGCTGTACGGCGTGCTTAATCCGCGCATCCGCCACACGAGGTAACACGCCATGACGATGCAAACCCCACAACATACTGAAAACAAGGAGGCGTGATGGCTGACATTCAGAACACCGCGCCCCGCGCCGTGACGCCGCCTTCGGGCCGCGCGCTCGTGCTGCGCGAATTCTGGGCGAACTTCTCGCGCAACAGGGGCGCCGTCGCCGCCGGCGTGATCGTGCTGCTGCTGGTCGTGGTCGCGGTCTTCGCGCCCGTGCTCGCGCCGCACAGCCCCATCGAGCAGTACCGCGACTTCGTCAAGATTCCGCCCGCCTGGCTCGACGGCGGCAACTGGAAGTTCATCCTCGGCACCGACGAAGCGGGCCGCGACATCCTCTCGCGTCTGATGTATGGCGCGCGCCTGTCGCTGTGGATCGGCTGCGTGTCGGTCGTGCTCGCGCTGATTCCGGGCATCGTGCTCGGCCTCGTCGCCGCGTTCTTCGAAAAATGGGCCGATACGCCGATCATGCGTCTGATGGACGTGCTGCTCGCGCTGCCGTCGCTGCTGCTGGCCGTGGCCGTGGTGGCGATCATCGGCCCGGGTCTCACGAACACCATGTTCGCGATCGCGATCGTCGCGCTGCCGGGCTATGTGCGTCTGACGCGCGGCTCGGCGCTGGGCGAGCTGCACAAGGAATACGTGACGGCCTCGCGCGTGGCCGGTGCGGGCACGCTGCGGCTGATGTTCTCGCAGGTGCTGCCCAACTGCACGGCGCCGCTGATCGTGCAGGCGACGCTGGGTTTTAGCTCGGCGATTCTCGATGCGGCCGCGCTGGGCTTCCTGGGCCTGGGCGTGCAGCCGCCGGCCGCCGAGTGGGGCGCGATGCTCGCGTCCGCACGCGACTATATCGACAGCGCCTGGTGGATCGTCACGATGCCGGGCCTTTCGATCCTGATCTCGGTGCTCGCGATCAACCTGCTCGGCGACGGGCTGCGCGACGCGCTCGACCCCAAGCTGAAACGGATGGCCTGAACATGACTGACCTTCTTACCATCCGCAACCTGTCGGTGAACTTCAACGGCCTGCCCGCCGTGGACCGCGTGAACCTGTCGGTGGCGCCGGGCGAAGT
>NZ_VWWJ01000073.1 GCF_011753055.1 Burkholderia sp. Ax-1719
GCCTCGGCTGTCACCGTCGCGATGGTGTTGCTGCTGCTCGTGCCGATGGCAGTCTTTCAGTACTACCAGGTCAAGGAACTGGAGGAAAGCAAATGATCAAGCCCAATCGCGCGATTTCCACCAGCGTTCTCACGCTTGGTTTTCTGTTTCTCTATATCCCGATCATCAGCCTCGTTGTCTATTCGTTTAACGAGTCGAAACTGGTGACGGTGTGGTCGGGCTTCTCGCTCAAGTGGTATGCGGCGCTGCTGCAGGACGACGAGCTTCTCTCGGCGGCGTGGCTGTCGCTGAAGATCGGTCTGATGACGGCGTTTGCGTCGGTGGTGATCGGGACGTGGGCCGGTTTCGTGCTGGCCCGCATGGGGCGCTTTCGCGGCTTCACGCTCTACACCGGCATGATCAACGCCCCGCTTGTGATTCCTGAGGTGATTCAGGGCATTTCGCTGCTGCTGCTTTTCGTGGCGCTCCAGCAGATGATTGGCTGGCCCGCAGGACGCGGCATCCTCACGATCTGGATCGGCCACGTGATGCTGTGCGTGTCGTATGTGGCGATCATCGTGCAGTCGCGTGTGAAGGAGATGAACAAGTCGCTTGAGGAAGCGGCGCTCGATCTGGGCGCCACGCCGCTGAAGGTGTTCTTCGTCATCACGCTGCCGCTCATCTCGCAGGCGCTGCTTTCGGGCTGGCTGCTCTCGTTCACGCTCTCGATCGACGACCTGGTGCTCTCCGCGTTCCTCTCCGGCCCCGGCTCGACGACGCTGCCGCTGGTGGTGTTCTCGCGTGTTCGTCTGGGTCTGAATCCGGAGATGAACGCGCTGGCGACGCTCTTTATCAGCGCCGTGACGATTGGCGTGATCGCCGTGAACCAGTTGATGAGCGCACGTGAAAAGAAGCGTATGCGCGATATGCAGATGGCGTTCATCCAGCCCGATCCCGCTGAAACCGCTACGGCAGGCACGCCGCCTGGCGCAGTGGGTTCGCCGATTGGACGGCGCGCTGCCTGACCTCTCCCGATGACCTGACACGGCGCGCGCAGCGATGCGTGCGACGGATAAAAACGGCCACCAGAAAAACCCGCAATAAAAGAATTAAACGTCGAAACGCCTGCAATAACGACCCATAAGGAGAATGTCGATGAAGAAGAAGTTAATCTGTCTGCTGGTGGCCGGGG
>NZ_VWWJ01000074.1 GCF_011753055.1 Burkholderia sp. Ax-1719
GCGACGGATAAAAACGGCCACCAGAAAAACCCGCAATAAAAGAATTAAACGTCGAAACGCCTGCAATAACGACCCATAAGGAGAATGTCGATGAAGAAGAAGTTAATCTGTCTGCTGGTGGCCGGGGCACTGCCGGGGCTCGCGTTTGCGGACTCGACCAGCGACCAGATCAAGGCCCTGCAGCAGCAGCTCAATGCGCTGCAAAAAGAGGTGAAATCGCTCAAGAGCGAACTGTCGGAATCGAAGGCCACCGCAAAGGGTTCCTCGAAGCTGGCCATCGCTCCGGCGGGCACGACAACCGCAGCAGCAGCCGCGCCGGAAGTGGACATCTCCTCGCCCGACTACGGCAAGGCGCCCGCGCATCTGACCAACGACGAAGTCGATGCGATGAAGCAGCAGATCGCCGGCCAGCAGCTCAAGGTGGATTCGCTCTCCGACGCCGCCAACACCGGCCCGATCGCGGGACTGTCGATCACCGGCTATATCGATCCGACGTATCTGTATAACCGCGCCCCGGGCACGTCGTCGTTCCTGTTCGCGAATCACGAAAGTTCGTACAACTATTTCAACAGCACGTTCGGCGATCTGTACCTCGACATCAAGAAGACGTTTGGTGTCGGCCCGATGGCGCCGTCGGCGGAAATCACGCTCATGCCTAACCGCGGCAACGGCATTACGCTGCTGGCCAACGAGCATGGCGATATCGGCAACAACATCCTGAATACGGCGGTCGTGACGGTGCCGATCACGGCCACGCAGACCTTCGTCGCAGGCCTGATGCCGAGCTTTGGCGGCTACGAGGTGCAGCAGTCGAACCAGATGCTCACCCTCACCCACAACCTGCTGTACGACTTCTCGGATCCGGGCAGCTACGTGGGCGTGGGCTGGAATTACTCGCCGGACAGCAGCCAGTGGGCCTTCAAGTTCATGCTGGGTAACGAGCAGTACCGCACCTACGGCTCGGTCACGCAGACGGGCACGAACGCGCTGGGCGATCCGATCACCACCAGCAACAAGATCCCGACCTTCAC
>NZ_VWWJ01000075.1 GCF_011753055.1 Burkholderia sp. Ax-1719
TCGAAAAGGTCGATGTCACCTGCGTGATGGTCACGCACGACCAGGAAGAGGCGATGACGATGGCCAATCGCCTCGCCGTCATGAGCGAAGGCCGCATCGTGCAGATCGGCTCGCCCAGCGAAGTCTATGAATTCCCCAACAGCCGCTTCTCCGCCGAATTCATCGGCTCGACCAACCTGTTCGAAGGCAAGGTCGTGGAGGACGAACCCGATCACATCTTCGTCGAAAGCGAGGATCTGGAAACGCGCATGTACGTGAGCCACGGCGTGACCGGGCCGCTGGGCATGCCGGTGGGCATTTCGGTGCGCCCCGAACGCGTGCGCGTGACGCGCGAGAAGCCGGGCACCGCCAACAACTGGGCGCGCGGCGTGGTCACCGATGTGGCCTACATGGGCAGCTATTCGCTCTATCACGTTCGTCTGCCGGGCGGCAAGGTGGTGGTCTCGAACCTGTCCAGCTCGCACCTGATGAACGAAGGCGCGCCAGACTGGAACGACGATGTCTATGTCTCGTGGTCGCCGTCCAGCGGCGTCGTGCTCACGGCCTGATGAGGAGGATGCCTAAATGAGTTCCGTTCCCTCTACTTCCGCCGCACCGCATGGCGCGGTCAAGCGCGGTGCGCTGGGGCGCTTCTTCGCGCGCTTCGTGCCCTCGGGCCGCACCACCGTGATCGGCGTGCCGTTCATCTGGCTGGCGCTGTTCTTCGCCCTGCCCTTCGTGCTGGTGCTCAAGATCAGCTTCGCCGATCAGGTCATGGGCATTCCGCCCTATTCGAACCTGGTCGAGATGAAGGACGGCATGG
>NZ_VWWJ01000076.1 GCF_011753055.1 Burkholderia sp. Ax-1719
AGGTCATGGGCATTCCGCCCTATTCGAACCTGGTCGAGATGAAGGACGGCATGGTCCATCTCGCGCTGCAGCTTTCGCACTACGCGTTCCTGCTGCAGGACAGCCTCTATATCGCCACCTATATCAGTTCGCTGAAGATGGCGGCGGTGTCGACGTTCTTCTGTCTGCTGATTGGTTACCCCATCGCCTATTACATCGCGCGCTCCAATCCGGCCACGCGCAATGTGCTGATGATGGCGGTCATGCTGCCGTTCTGGACGTCGTTCCTGATCCGCGTCTATGCGTGGATCGGCATTCTCAAGGACGACGGCCTGCTCAATCACGCGCTCATGGCCATCGGCCTGATCCATTCGCCGCTGCGTCTTTATCACAGCGATGCGGGCGTCTATATCGGCATGGTCTATTCGTATCTGCCGTTCATGGTGATGCCGCTCTACGCGCACCTCTGCAAGATGGATCTCACGCTGCTCGAAGCCGCGTATGACCTGGGCGCGAAGCCGTGGGTGGCGTTCACGAAGATCACGCTGCCGCTTTCGAAGAACGGGATTATCGCGGGCAGTCTGCTGGTGTTCATTCCGGCGGTGGGCGAATACGTGATTCCCGAACTGCTCGGCGGCGCCGACACGCTCATGATCGGCCGCGTCATGTGGGACGAGTTCTTCAACAATATGGACTGGCCGATGGCCTCGGCTGTCACCGTCGCGATGGTGTTGCTGCTGCTCGTGCCGATGGCAGTCTTTCAGTACTACCAGGTCAAGGAACTGGAGGAAAGCAAATGATCAAGCCCAATCGCGC
>NZ_VWWJ01000077.1 GCF_011753055.1 Burkholderia sp. Ax-1719
GAGTGGGTTTTGCCAGAAGTGGCTAGTCTAACCGCAAGGAGGACGGTCACCACGGCAGGATTCATGACTGGGGTGAAGTCGTAACAAGGTAGCCGTATCGGAAGGTGCGGCTGGATCACCTCCTTTCCAGAGCCCGCTGCATTTGCTGTTAAAGCGCTCACACTTGTCGGCTGTATAGAAGACAGACTCAGGGGTCTGTAGCTCAGTCGGTTAGAGCACCGTCTTGATAAGGCGGGGGTCGATGGTTCGAATCCATCCAGACCCACCACTTTGTCTGTAGAAGACGAGACAGATCCTTGTAGTTCATGTTGTGACTGGGGGATTAGCTCAGCTGGGAGAGCACCTGCTTTGCAAGCAGGGGGTCGTCGGTTCGATCCCGTCATCCTCCACCAATCCTCAATGCACAGTGTTCTGTGAACCTCAAAGGGTTTTGCAGAGTGTTTTGCATTGGCGATTGAGCCAGTCAGAGCGATGTGAATCAAATCATATCGGCTGTCGTTCTTTAACAATCAGGAAGAAGTAGTAAAGAGATTCATCCGAAAGCGGACAGAGATGGCCGTCGAGTAGGTGAATCAGGGTTGTGATTGTATCAATGTATTTTTAAGTGATCGAAAGATTGCCTTGAAATACGGCGCAACACGAATACTCAACCTGTAGCGAGTGAATCCCGGTGTGAGCAATCACGCAGAGACACACCCGTTATAGGGTCAAGCGAACAAGTGCATGTGGTGGATGCCTTGGCGAT
>NZ_VWWJ01000006.1 GCF_011753055.1 Burkholderia sp. Ax-1719
GCAGGCCGTCCGCGCCAGGCTGCTCGGCGACGCTCGTGCCGGAGGCGGCGTCGGGCGCACCGGCGCCCGGCATGCCGCGTCCGCGCTGCGACATTTCCAGGTTGGTGACCTGGCGTTCGAGCGACTGGATCTGGCGTTGCTGCTCGTCGACCACACGCATGAGCGTGTTGAGCCGGTCTTCCAGCGATTGTCCCTGCAGTGCCTGCGCGTTGGCATTGTGCGCGAGCGAGAAAAGCAGGACTGCTGTCGGAATGGCAGCCAGCCGCAGTTGCGGCACTGCCGTCTTGAATATCGTGTTCATTTTTTCTTCCCCCGGATCGAAATCGCACGCTTCACCGAGCCCCCTGGCCCCGTACCCGCGCACGTCGATGCACCTCCTCGATACGTCACGCAGGGCCTCGGCCTGCGTGTACTGGTCTCCCTCTTCGGTCTCCTTCTGGTTTTCTGGCAGCCGCCCATGGCGGTGGGCGGCGTGTCAGGGGTTGGCGGTGGTTGTCAGCGGATGTTGCGCAGAGCCTGTAGTACGCCGGCCTGCCGGATCATTTGCGCGCTCATCTGCTGCGTCTGCAGGCTGAGCGACAACTGATTGGCGACCTGCTGGTTATTCCCCGCGACCTGGAGCAGCTGGGCGATCGAGCCCGCCTGCGCCGTGTTGCTCGGCATGATGTTTTGTGTGGCAATGCCGGCGGGCGTTTGCAACGTGACGCTGATGCCGTTACCGCCGAAGGCGATGCCGGCGCGGATGGTGCCGTTGGCGTTCGACGCCGATGCGCTCGGCGTATTGGCGACATTCGCGAGACTCGCGCCGCTGCCGCTGCTATTGGTGTAATCGATAGACGCGGCGTTGGAGCCGACGTTGTTATTGCCGGCCACCTGGGTCACCTGCGAGACGCCGTTGACGGAGACGTTCTGGCCGCCCGTCGCCGTGTTGGACGGCGCGGCGCCGCTGTTGGCCGTGGTCGTGCCGCCCGCGACAGGGTCGGTGACCTTGGCGCTGGTCTGCACGCTGGCGCTCAGCTGGTTGACGGTGTTGGTCACGACCGTGAGCGCGCCCTGGGCGGTGGCGGTAGCGCCGTTGGGGAGGTTCCATTGCGAGATGACGTTCAGGACGACCCCTGAAATCATGTCGCTGCCGGCGTATTTGCCGGTTTGATGCGCGAGCACGTCGTCATCGACGGGTTCGCAGTGCACGGGTTGGGCGTCGGAGCCGCCCGCGGCAGCGAGAAAGGCGGGTGTCAACGGTTGCGGAGGCTGCGTGGCGGCAAGGCTCTCGGCGGCGCACGCACCGTTCGAATAAGCGCAGGCGAGCGCGCAGATACCTGCAGCGATGCCAGTCTGTGAGAGGTTGCGATTCATGACTCTTGTGTACTTCAGAACATGACGGCCTTGTCGAGGCCGTATTCGAAGAAGGGAGTCGCAGCCGTGCCATTTTGCAAAGCGTTCTCGCGCAGCTTCAGCGCAAGCGACTCGTTGTTCTGCAACAGCGGAGAGTCCTCCAGGAACGGTTTGCCGAGCACCGCGAAGACGAGACCATTCCAGGTCTTCGCAAAGTCGTCCTCAGCAACAATCCGGTTACCGAGTGCAGGGTCCGCGATAAAGATGCGGCCGTTCTCGGCGTGTTTGACAATCACGAAATGCTCGTAGCCATCGATATTCATCAGCACGAGCACGGGAATCTGCAGGTGATACAGGGCGTCCGTATTGACGCGGAAGCCGCGCCCGCGCAGACCGATCGTTTCGACGAATTTCTTCATGTCGAGCATGGAGAAGCCATTCTTCACGACCACTTCGGGCGTGGAGTACACCATCATCCGGCGGATCAGTTCCGGTTCGGGGATGTCGATGCCGTAGCCATACTTGAGCAGCGTTGCAAGCGCGGCGGCGCCGCAGCTGTAGTCGTATTGCTGGCTGACGATGCTGCTGTACCGGATATCGCGCATCGAGCGCAGCGGCAGCTTGATCGGCACGCCGACCAGATGCGTTGCGTCGATCATCGATTGCGCGCGGACAGGCATGAAAGCCGCGGTGGCGACGAGCGCCAGCGCGACAGCACACATCCTTGACGCCGGGGACGATACGAGCCCGGACATGGTGGTCTCCTGCTTCTGGTTTGCGCACCGGCCGCGTGTGGCGGCGGCCGGTGCATCTAGGTACAGCCCTGGTTTGCTTCTACTTGCGGACTGCTTAGTGGCCGTTGCTGATTGCTGCGATGGCCATGCCGTTGTGTTGCAGGTTGCCGATACCGCCGGCGATGTTCACGCCGATGTTGCCGCTTGCGCCAGCCAGTGCGCCGGAGCCGAGGCTAGCCGTACCCTGGAACTGGCCCGAAGCCGACATTGCTGCGTCCTGCACGTTGTTGTCGGTTGCGACCATCGCCGTCGTCTTGGCGGTGCCTGCGTTGCTGGCGGTCGTCACGGAGCCGGCGAGGCTGTTGTTCTGTGCGTTGCCGATACCCGACGCGACGTTCACGCCCACGTTGCCCGAGACGCTGGCGAGCGAGCCATCACCCACCGACGCATTCAGGTTGAAGTTTTTCACGCTGGCGCTGCCACCAGAAGCTTGAGTGTTGAAGATCTGAGCGTTACCGAACACATTGCCCACATCAACCGACGCGAGCGCAACGTTGTTGCTCTGAGCGTTGTTGATACCTTCGGCAATGTTCACGCCCAGGTTGCCCGTCACACCCGTTGCTGCGTTGCTGCCCGTGGTGGCGTTCAGCGTGCCGGCGACTTGCGTGTCGATGTGCTGCGTGACCGAACCGGTCGTCGTTTCGTTGACCGTGTTCAGCGAGTCGCTCACGCTATAGCCCCACGACTTGCTTTCTTCCGTCGCCTTGGCGTACGAGTGAGCTTCGTTCTTCGTGCTCGAGCTCGATTCGCCATACGAGTGGTTGTACGTCTTGCTCGAGTTGCTGGCCTTCGAGCTCGTACCGTTCTCGTAGGCCGACACGGCTGCGCTGCCCGTGCCGTCAGCGTAGGCGGTGTTCGCGTTCGTCTTGTTGCTGCTTGAGCTCTTGTTGTCCGTCGACGTCCAGGCCACACCCTTCGACGTGTTGTCCGTGTCGTTGTGCGAGTTGGTCTTCGTGTGCGACGTGGCTTCGTTGCCGGCGATCGCGATGCCTGCCGTGCCGTTGGCCAGGTTGCCGCTGCTATTCGTCGTCACTTGCACGGCTGCGCTGCCATTGCCGCTTTGCGACTTCGTCGACGTGTTGTTGCCCGTGCTGCTGTAAGCCGTTGCAACGCCCTTGTCGCCCGTGTCGGTGTGCATGCTGGACGAGGTCGAGTTGCTGGTGTTGCCGCTATCCGTGGCGACGTGGTAGTCACCCGAGATGCCGGCGTTGTAGGTCTTCGCAAAGGCCTTGTTGCTGGCCGACGTCGTCGACGTGGACGATGCGACGTTGTGCGTCTTCGTCGACGAGCTCGACGATGCCGACTGGTCAGCCGTGGCATACGACGAGTTCGAGTAGGTCGAGTTCGTGCCCGTGCCGTTCACGCTCCACGTGTTGTTGTCGTACGTGGTCTTCACGTTGCCGGTCACATAGCTTTGTGCCTGCGGCGTGAGCGTGCCGCCCGACGTCGTTTGCGTGTTGTTGATGACGGCGCCTGCGGTGCTCGAGACGGCCACGCAGCCATACAGGCTGACCCAGCCTTCGATGCCAACCTGTTCGCCGACTGCCGTGTAGTTGAACAGGTAAGCCGAGTTCGGGGTGACTGCAAACGCCGAACCGGTTGCCGTTGCGAGGACTGCCGCTGCGATGAGGGTGCGCTTCATGTTTCGCTCCGATACTTGAGTGGTCAGTTAGAAAAGAGTGCCCGCCGGGGGACGGAGCACAAAACTGTTCGCCGTTGCATTACCGGCACCGGCCGTCTGGTTCACCTGCACGAGACCCGTTGCATTCCTGAAGGACACACCGTCGATGCGTACCTCACGAATGCCGCCTGCCTGGCCTGCCTGGTTTGCCGTGTTGCCGTTCTGAGCGGTGACCGCGGACAGTTCCCCGTCCGAGAGCATCGCCACTCCGAACGCCCCAGTGCCGATCTGGGCACTGTTGCGCTGGATATTGCCCACGCCTGCCGCCTGATTGATCATCATGGCGCCCGACGTGTTGTTGAATGCACCCGATCCGATGATCGCGCTGGCGTTACCGAGCCGCGCGCGGGTCGAGGTGCTTTGATCATCCAGACTCACATTTGCAATCGCACCGCCATTGGAGATGGTCAGCTGATTGCCTTGAGCGTTGTCGAGCCCAGCCGCTTCGTTCACGGTCAGTGCGCCGGTCGTCGAGGTCGCGGCGTTCGGCGCGATCACGGCGGTGGCGCCGACCGTGGCCTGCGCGTGTGCGCCGGTTGCGAGCGCAACGGAAGCGGTCGCAAGCGCGAGCGTGGCCAGAAGTTTGGGACGACGAATCATTTCACTCCTCCGATGGAACCGAGCGCGCTGGTGAGCGGCGCAAGGGCACCGGTCACGGTGCTGGAAATCGTGTTGCCGATGCCGCCAACCACCGAGGCGCTGCCGCCGGCGCCGAGCGCGCCGTTCGAGCCGCCCGCCGGGCTGCCGACGAGAATCCGGTTGATCGCCTGCACGCCTGCCGCTTCGCCGGCCATCGCGCCGCTCGTGTTCACACCCGAGTTGCCGCGGGCGTTGGTCAGATCCGTATCGTTGACGAGCGTCGCCATGGCCGGATCGAACGAATTCTTCGGGAACGTGGTAGCGCGCACGAGCACGGGATCCTGGCTCTTCGGCACACTGGCGAACGCGCTTCGCGGGGTGACGTCACGCTCGACGATGATGTCGCCGGGGTTCACCACCTGCTGCGCGCTGACACCTGCTGCGAACGCCGATGCGCACAAACCCATCAGGACTCCTGCGATCCGCGCGCAACGCCGGCGCACGCCTGGCGTCGTAAAGCGAGCTTTCATGTCGGTCTCCGTCTTGCCCCTCGGGGCGGCGACTTTGCTTCGCCGCTCCCGAACCGCGCCGCGTACGGCGCGGGTCCTGTATCTGGATTACTGCGTCTGGTTCACTGCGCGAATCTGTTTCACTTGCGGGTGTAGCTGGCGATGTTGCCTTGCGCCGCCTGGCCGCTATCCACCGGAATCGGCAGTGGCGCGGGCGGGGCGATTTCGTCCCAGAGCGTCACGCTGTTGCCGCCGCGCATCAGTTGCGGGGTGGCTGCTACCATCAACATGCCGACCGCGCCGCCGCGCTGATGCGAGAGCGTCTGGTCGTCGATCGAACCAACACCTGCCATCACCGGTTCGTCGCCAGCGGGGCCCGGATCGGCGGCAAGCGGCGCGGCGCTCAAGTTCGAGCTGGCGCTGCCGTTGTCCTGACTTGCGGACGCGCTCGTGTCGAGCGTCGCCGGTTGCATACCTGCATCAAGCGCAGGAGCCGCGACCGTTGCACTGACCGCAGTTGTTGCAGGAACGACATCGGCGTTCACGCTCGCCACGACGAAGGAGGCGCTGGCCGCATCCGTAGCGGTTTGCGCATACACCGACGGCGCGACAGCGAGGAGCGCAGCGGGAATCAGCACGGCCGCAACGGCGGTGGCGTGGCTGACTGTGTGGCTGAGCTTGGCGTTCGTACGAATGAGTCGCATGGCGTGTCTCCTGGTGCGAGGACATTTAGCGAAACGTGTGCCATGTCCCGCAAACCCTTGATGCGACGGGGGTCTCGATATTTTCTGCGGATTTTGAATTGCGGATATTCGAGAAAATGTTTCAGCGCTGAAACGTCGACCGCTTTAAACCCCTGGAATTCGTTTTGGAGTTTCAACGGAGAACGTTTGCGCGATTTTTGTGTTACGTAATGACGTTACGTAATGACCCCTGCGCGGGAATGGGGCGGATGCATGCGGTTGTAATGATTTTCTTCTTATGATTCAGGGTAAAACGCTAATGGAAACCTTTCCATCGTGCCCTTATCCATTCACGCCGCATATTTTCTATCCAACTCCCGGGCGCATATAGTAAGCTTCAGAAAAAGCGTAAAGCCGAAAACAAAAAGCCCAGCCATGGGCAAGTTGTTGACATACACACGTCGCAGCTCGGGGATTCACTGTCAGCAAATGCAATTGTGTCGTCTGGCCCCACGGTGCCGGACGCGCGGTGCGTTTGCTGCGTGTCTGTACATCAGGAGCGTGCCGTCATTCCGCAACGATGTGTTGGCAAGAGGATCTGAATAATGGAATCCGCAACGCGGCAGTTGGTTTACGTGACGCGCAGTCCCAACGAAGCGCTGAACGAGCGGTTCCACGAGCGCGGCTGGCAGGTGGAGATCGTGGGCAATGCCCGGGACGCGCGGCGTGCGCTGCGCGCCGGCATGCCCGCGGGCGGCCTGCTCGACCTGTCGAGCCAGTTTCATCTGCATGAGATCGGCTCGTTCGAGCCGTGTCTGACGCTGCCTAACGTAGGCTGGGTGGCCGCCACCACCACGGGCCAGTTGCAGGACGCCAATCTGCGCCGTCTGGTGCGCGATTACTGTTTCGATTACGTAACGGTGCCGTGGAGCGGCGAGCGCATCGTCGATTCCGTCGGTCACGCGTTCGGAATGGTTTCGCTGGTCGAAGCCGCCTCGAACGACACCACGGGCGGCACCGAAGGCGAAATGGTCGGTTCGTGCGAGGCGATGCTCGCCTTGTTCCGCTCGATCCGCAAGGTCGCCATGACCGACGCGCCGGTCTTCATCTCGGGCGAGTCGGGCACCGGCAAGGAACTCACGGCGGTCGCCATCCACGAACGCTCGTCGCGCCGCAGTGCGCCGTTCGTGCCGATCAATTGCGGCGCAATTCCGCCGCATCTGCTGCAATCCGAGCTGTTCGGTTACGAGCGCGGCGCCTTTACGGGCGCGAGCCAGCGCAAGATCGGCCGGGTGGAAGCGGCCAACGGCGGCACGCTGTTCCTCGACGAAATCGGCGACCTGCCGATGGAAAGCCAGGCGAGCCTGCTGCGGTTCCTGCAGGAAGGCAAGATCGAACGGCTGGGTGGCCATCAGTCGATGCCGGTCGATGTGCGCATCATTTCGGCGACCCACGTCGATATGCGCGCGGCCATGGTGGAAGGGCGTTTCCGGCAGGATCTGTATCACCGTCTGTGCGTGCTGCAGATCGACGAGCCGCCGCTGCGCGCGCGCGGCAAGGACATCGAGTTGCTTGCCCGCCATATGCTCGAACGTTTCAAGAAGGATGGCGCGCGCCGTCTGCGCGGCTTTTCGCCCGACGCCATCGCGGCGCTGCATAACTACAGCTGGCCCGGCAATGTGCGCGAACTGATTAACCGCGTGCGCCGCGCCATCGTCATGTCGGAAGGGCGCGCCATTACCGCGCGCGATCTGGAGCTGGGCGATTACGTCGAAGTCGTGCCGGTGTCGCTCGCGCAGGCGCGCGAAGCGGCCGAGCGTCAGGCGATCGAGCTGGCCTTGCTGCGCCATCGCGGGCGTCTGGGCGACGCGGCCCAGGAACTCGGTATTTCGCGTGTCACCCTGTACCGGCTGCTGTGCGCGCACGGCATGCGGCATATGGAAAGCGATCCGCTTGCGCCGCATCCGGGGGGACTGGTTTCGGGGGGCGGAGCCTGAACAGGCTTCGCAAGAGGGGGACCAAATAGCGGCCACACGTAATCCCGATCCGTGGCCGGCTAGACGTTGATGGCGTGTACGCGTTGATTGCGATCAGAGCGGTTTGAAGCGCTGACGAAGAGCCTGAAGAGGCCATGAGGGTGTCAGGGGTGCAAGCGTACTTGCGCGGGGGCGCGGGTTCGTGCGGGTGGCGGCTCGCGTGAGCGGGCCGCCTCATCCGCGAATGTCCCCGTCAAATCTGCCGGGCAATCCGGTATCCAGTTTCTCTTCGTTTATTCCCTATTTTATTTGCACACGAAAGACGCGCCGGCGCTTTATTAGCGTGCGCTGTTCTTTGCGCGCTATCTCTTCACTCGCGCATTGCATCCCGTCGATGCATTATTTTTCACCTCAATTCTCTTGCCTTAAAATTCGGTAGAGCCGAACGAATTGTAAGGTGATTGCCATTATGAGTAAAAAATTACGCCGAGGGATTTTGGCGATTAACGCCGCCGGCAATTTCAGCATTATTTTCCGTTTCAAATGCCATTCGATGCGCGATAGCGCTATCGAGCAAATGACGTTCCTATGCCTGTTGGGATGTTCCCGATTTATGTTCCGTAACGTCGTGCGTCTGGACTTAATTACGTTTTAGCTAAATTTGTTAAGCGCCATGCAATCTATCGCCGCGTTTGCGCGCCCGCGCAGGAAATGGCCCCCGATCAGCGACGCCCGGCTTGCTATAGAATCTCGCTTTTGAAGCCGCACGGGGCACTCGCACCCCGTTCAGGGACTCCGCATGAAACAGTATCTCGAGCTCGTCCGCTCGATTCTCGACACCGGCAGCTGGCAGGAAAACCGCACCGGCATCCGCACCATCAGCATGCCCGGCGCGATGCTGCGCTTCGACCTCCAGCAGGGCTTCCCGGCCGTAACGACCAAAAAGCTGGCGTTCAAGTCGGCTGTGGGCGAGCTGATTGGCTTCATGCGCGCCTCGCGCAGCGCGGCTGACTTCCGCGCACTGGGCTGCAAGGTCTGGGACGCGAACGCCAATGACAACGCCCAGTGGCTCGCCAACCCGTACCGTCAAGGCACGGACGATCTCGGCGACGTGTACGGCGTGCAGTGGCGCCAGTGGCCGGCCTACAAGGTGCTCGACGCAGGCGCGACGGCGCAGATCGCCGATGCGCAGTCGCGCGGTTACGCACGCGTGACGGAGTTCAGCGAAGACGGCCAGCCGAAGGTGCTGCTTTACAAGGCGATCGACCAGCTGCGCCAGTGCCTCGACACCATCATGAACAATCCCGCCGACCGTCGGATTCTGTTTCATGCGTGGAACCCGGCGGTGCTGGAAGAGATTGCGCTGCCTGCCTGTCACCTGCTTTATCAGTTCCTGCCGAACCCGGCGAAGCGCGAAATTTCGCTCTGCCTGTACATCCGCAGCAACGACGTGGGCCTGGGTACGCCGTTCAATCTGACCGAAGGCGCGGTGCTGCTGAGTCTGGTCGCGCGTCTGACGGGCTATACGCCGCGTTGGTTTACGTATTTCATCGGCGACGCGCATATCTACGAGAACCAGCTCGACATGCTCAACGAGCAACTGCGCCGCGAGCCGTTCGAGAGCCCGCGTCTGGAGATCGCCGATCGCGTGCCTGATTACGCGAAGACCGGCGTGTATGAGCCGGAGTGGCTGGAGAAGGTCGAGCCGTCGGACTTCTCGCTGGCCGGATACCGTCACCACGAACCGCTGACCGCGCCGATGGCGGTGTAACGTTTTTGATGCACTGAATGGAAAAGCCCGCGAACGGTGACGTTCGCGGGCTTTTGTTTTGCTGCCGGGCCTGGTGTCGACCCTTAGCGCCGACCCTTAGCGCCGACGCTTAACCATGATGGTGTTCGTCATGGTTGCCGGCCGCGTGTTCCTGCGGATGCGGCTGGGGTTGCGGGTGCGGTTCCGCGCGCGGCTGCGGTTGCGGCTGCGGGTGGAATTCCGCGTGCTGCTGAGGCTGCGGTTGCGGGCGCGGCTCCGGACGCGGTTCGGCGCGTGGCTGGGCTTGCGGCTGAGGATGGAATTCCTCGCGCGCCTGCTGCTGCGGGCGGGGTTCCGCGCGCGGCTGGGCTTGCGGTTGCGGATGGAATTCCTCACGCGGCTGCTGGGCCTGATGTTGAACCGGCGCTTGAGCCTGCGGCTGCGCTTCCGGCCGTTGCTCAGGACGCTGCTCCGGACGGGCCTGCGCTTCGACGCCGTGCTGCGGCTGCATCGCTTGCGGCATGTTGCCGTGCTCGGGCGCGCGCTGCGTCTCGGCTTCATGCGGCTGCTGCATCGCCTGAGCCTGCTGGCGGCCCGCTTCGTTCGCGCCCGGCTGGCCGCGCATCGCCATCGGCGTGTGGGCCTGGGTCCATTCGGGCTGATGCGCCTCGCCCTGCGGACCGCCTGCCTGCGGACGACCGTTCATCGCGGCCTGCGGCTGACCCGCTTCCGGATGGCCCGCAAACTGCGGCGGACGCGGCACGCCATGCGCCTCGTTCGGCTGCGCGCCGCTCGGAGCGTGGACATTCGCGGCCATCGCGCCAGCGCCCGGTGCGTAGTTCGGCTGGCCGTTCGGCTGACCGTGCTGCGCGAGCGGCGCATTCGCCTCGTTCGGACCATGCGGCGCGTTCTGCTGGGCCACGCCCGGCGCAGCATTGGGGCGACCGGCGTTGATCTCGGGCGAGTGGGGCGGCACGACGCGCACGTTCTGCTGCGGCCAGCCGCCATGCGACGCCGTCGAGAACGGCGCAAACGACGCATGCGCAGGCGCCGAAACGCGCACCACCGGCGCACCCGCACCCGGCACCGTGCCGCCGCCGTGCGCAAAACGTTGCGCGAGGTTGTCATGGAAGGCGGGCGGCGCAACCGGCGCGCGCGTCGCCACGACCTGACGCTGGTTCAGCGAGGCGGGCGGGCGATAGTCGGCGCGGCGCATGTTCGCACCGAAGCTGCCCTGAACCGGCGCAATGCTCGGCGTGCCCGGCTGGATGCGCGCGTTCTGCCATTGACGCGGATCGACGTGCTGGGCGAAGCGCGCGGTCGGCTGACCGTGCACGAAGGCCGTCGCGGGGACAGCCGTGACCGCGCCCGGCACGTGGTAATTGATATACGTGTTGTGAACGTTGATGTTCGTCACGTTGACGTTCGTGCGGTAGTTATTGACCACCACCGTCTGGTTCACGCGCTGATAGTAATGCGGGCTCCAGCCGCCCCAGCCCGGATGCCACGCTTCGCCCGGCCCGAGCGCAAACCACGCCACGCCTGCCGCCGCCGCGCCGCCAATCGCGAGATTCACACCCCAGTCGGCGCCGCCGCCACCGCCGCCCACGAAGGCGACCAGCGCGGGCGCATAGACGGGCGGCGCGCTTGCGACGATCGGGCCCGGCACCCATGCCCACGAATCGTCAACCTGCGCCCAGCGGCCATAGTGGTAAGGCGCGAAGCCCCACGGCGCATCGTCGACCCAGGTCCAGCCCCACGGCGCCTGCCACACCCAGTGGCCGTCGTGGTAAGGCGCCCAGCCGGTCGGTTCGGCGTTGGGCACCCACACCTCGCCGTACTGCGGGCTTTCGCGCCACGTGCCGTTGGCGTCCAGATCCTCGTACCCGGGAATGTCGCGAGAAACATAGCGCGCCGACACCGAACGGTCTTCAGCCTCATCGCGCGCGAGCGCCCACTGGTCGAAGGCATCGGGCGGCGGGGCGGCGACGCTGGCGACCTGTTGCAGCGCCGTGCCCGTGAAGCGGATCTGCTGGCCGGCCTGCATCGGCATCTGGCCGTTTTCGCCATAGACGGTCACGCTGCCGCTGCGCACGGTGACGGTGGTGGCGCTGCCGTCGGGCGCGACATCCACGCGATAGTCGCCGGGGCCGTTCAGGCCAAGCGCGAGATTCGGCGTATCGATTTCGTACGCGGTGCCGGCGGGCAGTGAGCGCACGCGTGTCGACAGCGTGCCTTGCGCGACCTTGAGCTGCGCGCTGGCGTCGTCGAGATTGAGGACGTCGAGGCTCGTTTGCGGACCCATGCGCACGGCCGTCGAGCCGATGTGCATTTCCGAGCGCGCGTTGCTGTCGTTCCAGAGCTGGTCGCCGGTGGTGAGCGGGCGGTTCAGCTGGGCGTAGGACCAGTCGGTCGCGCCTGCGGGTTCGGTGGTGACGTCACCGGCCATGTAATCGAGACGCGCCACGCGCGAGGGCGGATCGCCCGCGGGTGCGGCGCCCGGCGCGCCTTGCGGTGCGGACTGCGCGAGCGCATCGGTGCTGGCGAGGTTGAACGCGAAGGCGGCAAGGACGGCGCCGGCGATGAGCGTACGGCGAGCAAAGGTGTGGTGGCTATATTTAGTCGTTTTCACGGTGTGTTCTCCTGCGCGGTGCAGAGCATGACTTCCTGATGAAATATCGCGAAGCCATGTGGCGCACTTTATCCGCCGCGCGTGTTTCCGGGAGCACGGATTTGTTAAGGCCTATGCACCATATGTAACAGAACGTGTGATGTCGACCTGAAGCCGGTGTTTTCGAGGTGATTTGAAGGGAGTTGTTGGGTTTTTGTCAGGATATCGGGCGCTCTAAGGTCGTACGAAAGCGTCGAATTCGCGCTGTCCGAGCGGCGTGATGCGCAGCACGCGCGGGCGGCTAGTGCGCTCCACCCAACCGTTCGAGGTGAAGCGTTCGAGCAGCGCCGCGCCGAGCGCGCCGCCCAGATGCGGACGCCGTTCGCTCCAGTCGAGGCAGGTGCAGGCAAAACGCCGCCGCCGCGCACGCAGCGCGCCGAGATCGACGCCCCAGGCCGCCAGTCTGGCGACGCCAGCTTCGGTTGCTTCGAGATCGTCGCCTTCGAGCGCGAGCCATCCACCGTCGACGAGCCGGTCAAACACCTGGACCGCGACTTCGCCGGCCATGTGGTCGTAGCAGGTGCGCGCATGGCGCATCTCCAGCGGCACGGTGCGGGCGGGCCGCGTGACAGGCCGCAGCGGCGCGGTGGCGTGCGCGACGTTCATCAGCGCCTCGATGGTCTGGGCGATCTCGGGCGTGGCGATGCGGAAATAGCGATGCCGCCCGCGCACCTCGGCGGCGAGCATGCCGCCTTCGGTGAGCCGCGCGAGATGTGCGCTGGCGGCCGAAGGCGACAGGCCCGCGACCATCGTGAGTTCGCCGGCGGGACGGGCGCTGCCGTCCATGAGCGCCCAGAGCATGGCGGCGCGGCCGGGATCGGCTAGTAGCGCGGCGACGCGCGCGAGACCGGGGAAATGGCTGGATTCGTCGGCGGTGGGTAGCGGCATGATCGGCTCATTGCGTTACGTATTGCTCCACTCTAGCGAAACGCGGCATTCGACGTTTCAGCTTGCCGTGAAATGTCGCGTGCTGCCGGGGAAAGCGCGAGCGGCGGGGCGGCCGCGCTAGAATCAAGGCCTTTCCGAAGCACTCAGGTCGTGATGAACGCAGTCATGAAACGCATTCTGGCCCTTGCAGCGTTCACGCTGCTCTGCGCAGCCTGTGCCGGCGGTACGCCGTCGTCGAACAGCGCTAGCGGCATCACCATGTACGGCACGATCGACGAAGGCATCTCGGTCCATAAATAGCCGTGCGGCAACGCATCGCCTGCATAGGTGGCAGGAATTGATGGCAGATTGACGAGACTGCCACTGCTGCTCGTGCGAGGATGAGCGCATTCGCTTCCAGACGCGTGCCGCTCCTATGCCTGCCGATCCTTCCCGTCCGCGCCACATCGTCTTCGCGGTGGCGCCCGAGCTTGTCCTGCTGGATGCCTGCGGGCCCATCGAGGCGTTCTGGCGCGCCGAACTCACGATGCGCGCGCAAAGTGTCTCTACATCAACGGCGGCGTCGCCTTCAGCCGAGCCTTGCGCCTACCGCGTCACGCTGGCTTCCGTCGAGGGCGGCGTGCTGCCCACCTTCGCGGGCTTGCCGGTGCTGGCCGAACGGCTCGATGCGCTCGATCCCGCCACCATCGATACGCTGATTGTCCCGGGCGTGCCCATCGACGACCACACCGTTCTGCAGCCCGAACTCGTCGCCTGGATCGCCGCCAATGCGCCACGCGCGCGGCGGATCGCCTCGGTGTGCACGGGAGCGTTCTATCTGGGCGCCGCCGGTCTGCTGGACGGTCGCCGCGCCGCCACCCACTGGCGCAACGCCGCGCAACTCGCGCGGCGCTTTCCTCAAATCGACGTCGACGACGAACCGATCTTCATCCGCGACGAACGCGCGGGCCGCGTGGTCTGGACCTCGGCGGGCGTGACGGCTGGTATCGACCTCGCGCTGGCGCTGATCGAAGAAGACTGCGGCCACGCAGTCGCCATGCAGGCCGCGCGCCGCCTCGTCGTGTTCATGAAGCGACCGGGCGGCCAGGCGCAGTTCAGCGAGGCGCTGGCGGCGCAGAGCGCGGCAGGCGGCGCGTTCGACGCCTTGCACGGCTGGATGGCCGCGAACCTGCATATCGAGCTGAGCGTCGAGCGTCTCGCCGAAGCCGCCTGCATGAGCCCGCGTACCTTCGCGCGCCGCTACGCGGAAGCGGTCGGGCGCACACCTGCGCGCACCGTAGCGGCGATGCGTGTCGAAGCCGCTGCTCACGCGCTTGCGCAATCGCGTCTGCCGGTCAAACGTATCGCCGCCGACTGCGGTTTCGGCACCGAACAGAATCTGCGGCGTGCGTTCGAGCGGCGCTATGGCGTACTGCCCGGCGACTATCGCGCGCGATTCTCCGCGATGAACGCCTGATGTGACGTAATCGCGATGCGATGGCCGCTTGATGGACGCATGATGGCCGCAAAAGCGCGGGCGGGAACGGCGCTGTGATTGACATCATGCGCTCGTATAATCGACGGCACCCAAAACGATGTTCCCCGCACGAAGCGTCCGGAACACGCAACCCCGCACACACACGAGCCGGAGCCGATATGAATACGCCCACGCAGCCTCTCGACCGTTCGGAAACGACGTTCCGTTTCCTCGCCGAGCCGAACTCGGTGAACTTCGGCGGCAAAGTCCACGGCGGCGCGCTGATGAAGTGGATCGACGAAACCGCCTATGCGTGCGCCGCGGTCTGGTCCGGTCGCTACTGCGTAACGGTGAGCGTCGGCAACATCCGTTTTCGCCGCCCGATCCAGGTGGGCAATATGGTCGAGCTGCGCGCGCGCGTGGTGGCCACGGGTCGCACTTCGATGCACATCCACATCACCGTGCACGCGGGCGACCCGAAAAGCGGCCAGCTGCGCCTGACGACCGATTGCCTGATCGTATTCGTGGCCGTCGACGAAAACGGCAACCCGATTCCCGTGCCCACTTTCACGCCGGAAACGGACGAGCAGAAGCGTCTGGCGAAATACGCCCTCGACGTGAAGGAAGCGCTCGACGCCATCGTCGATCTGAAGCCGGAAGAAGTCGCGCGCGGGCAAGTCTGACGCTTGCACCGCGAGCTACAAAAAAACAGGCGGCGAGGTTAGAGACCTCGCCGCCTGTTTCGCATTTCAGCCCGTGGTTAAAGGCTTATTTTGAATTGCCAACCATCTCGCCAGGCTTGACCCACTCGTCGAACTGCTGCTCCGTCACGTGACCGAGCGCAAGCGCCGCGGCCTTGAGCGTGGTGCCTTCCTTGTGCGCCTTCTTGGCGATCTGCGCGGCCTTGTCGTAGCCGATGTGCGGATTGAGCGCCGTCACCAGCATCAGCGATTCATTGAGCAGCGTGTCGATGCGCGAGTGATTCGGCTCGATGCCCACGGCGCAGTGATCGTTGAACGAGAGCGCGCCGTCCGCGAGCAGGCGGATCGATTGCAGCACGTTGTGCGCGATCATCGGGCGGAACACGTTGAGTTCGAAGTTGCCGCTCGCGCCGCCCACGTTCACGGCGACATCGTTGCCGAACACCTGGCAACAGAGCATCGTCACCGCTTCGGACTGCGTAGGGTTGACCTTGCCCGGCATGATCGAGCTGCCCGGCTCGTTCTCGGGAATCGACAGTTCGCCCAGACCGCAGCGCGGGCCGCTGGCGAGCCAGCGCACGTCGTTGGCGATCTTCATGAGGCTGGCGGCCACGGTCTTGAGCGCGCCGTGCGCGAACACCAGCGCGTCGGCGGCGGCCATCACTTCGAACTTGTTGGGCGCGGTCACGAAGGGCACGCCCGTGAGCTTCGCGATGGTTTCGGCCACTTTCTGCGCGAACTGCGGATGCGCGTTCAGGCCCGTGCCCACCGCCGTGCCGCCCTGCGCGAGTTCGTACAGATGCGGCAGCGTCGATTCCATATGCTTGATGCCGTGGTCGAGCTGCGCGACATAGCCCGAAAACTCCTGGCCGAGCGTGAGCGGCGTGGCGTCCTGCAGGTGCGTGCGGCCGATCTTGACGATATCGGCGAACTGCTTCGACTTGCTGTTGAGCGTTTCGCGCAGCGTCTTGAGCGCAGGCAGCAGATGCTTGACGATGGCCACGGCCACCGCAACGTGCATGGCGGTCGGGAAGACATCGTTGGACGACTGGCCGCGGTTCACGTCGTCGTTCGGATGGATCTTGCGCGACTCGCCGCGCTCGCCGCCCAGAATCTCGCTCGCGCGGTTGGCGATCACCTCGTTGAGGTTCATGTTGGTCTGCGTGCCGGAGCCGGTCTGCCAGACCGCGAGCGGGAATTCGCCCGCATGCTTGCCATCGACGATTTCGTCGGCGGCCTGCACGATGGCGCGCGCCTTGGTTTCGTCCAGCACGCCGAGCTGCTGGTTGACTTCGGCGGCGGCGCGCTTGATCCAGGCAAGCGCCGTGATCAGCTCGGGCGACTGCTTTTCAGTCGAAATGCGGAAGTTCTGCAAGGAACGCTGCGTCTGCGCGCCCCATAGCTGCGCGGCCGGGACGGCGATTTCGCCGAACGTGTCGCGTTCCATTCTGACATTCTCATTGCTGGCGGTCATGTTGACACTCCGATGTGAAAGCGGCGCCGGTGTATCGGCGCGGCGCCGCATGTGACGGGTCGGGTCCGCAGGGTGGCTGGGCAGCGGCGCAGCGTGGCGGCGCCTGCGTGAGCGTCCGATGAGGACGCCACGCCTGAGCTAGGTCTGGCTAAAGGGCGGACTTCCGGGTTGCCTCGGCCGACAGGGCAGGGTGTTACAGCGCGAAATCGCCGCTGTTTTCTACAGCTGGCTGTCGACCGGCAACAGCAAGAATAGCCCGGTTAGCAGATTCCGGTAAAAACCCGCACCAGGATCGAGGTTGTAGGTCCGGATCATGCCGTTCTCCTCGTCGGTCCAGATGAGCGGCGAACTGGTGGCGGTGCCGCGTTGCGCGGCGAGCTGTTCGGGTGTGGCGAGCGTGACGCGGTAGCTGATTTCGGGCGAGGTTGCGTGCGCGAAATAACCGGCCACCTCATGCGCGATCGGCTGGCTGTCGATGGTGAGCGCGAGTTCCGTATTCAGTCGCGCGGATCGCGGATCGAGATTGAGCGAGCCGATCACCAGCGTGCTGTCGTCGATCACATAGGCCTTGGCGTGCAGACTCGCGCGCGATTTCGATCCCGTGATGCCGAAGCGCCGCGGACTCGTGCCTTCGGGCTGCGTCGGCTTGAATTCGTAGAGATCGACGCCGGCCTGCAGCAGCGGTACGCGGTAAGGGCTGTAGCCCGCCTGCACGGCGACGGCGTCGGTGGCGGCGAGCGAATTGGTCAGGATCGCCACGCGCACGCCGCGCGCCGTCAGCTTGCTGAGTTCCTGCACGCCCGCATCGTGCGGCACGAAGTACGGCGAGAACACCAGCACGCTGCTTTTCGCCGTGCGAATACGGTCGAGCAGCGAGCGCATCGCGTCGCCCATTTCGCCTTGTTCGGGGCCGCCGATCTTGCCCGGCGAATCGGCCACGAACTGCCACCTGGCCCAGATCAGGCCCAGCTCGCCGCGCGTGATCTGCTGCGCAAGCGGCGTGGCGTTGAGCGGCTTGGCGTTGTACGGATCGGCGGTCTCGCTCCAGTGCTTGCGCAGATCGTCGCGCGCGGCGTCGAGATCGTGCGCGTCGAACTTCTGATGATTGAGCACGTTCAGCGGATACGACACGCTGCTGTTCCAGTACTCGTCGAAACTCGCCGATACGCTCGCCGCAACCGGTCCCGCGCCCAGCACGTCGAGGTCGCGGAACTGCAGGGTTGGGCTGGCGCTGAAGTATTCGTCGCCGAGATTGCGCCCGCCCACGATCACCAGTTCGTTGTCCACGATGGTCGACTTGTTGTGCATGCGGCGCGTGAACTGATCGACGTTCGAGAAGAAGTTGCGCGTGCGCAGGTACATCGATTCGCCGGTGCTGCCGTACGGATTGAACACGCGGATCTGGATGTTCGGATGGCTGTTGAGCGCGGCCATCAGGCGGTCGATGTCGTGGAAGTTCAGGTCGTCGACGAGCATGCGCACGCGCACGCCGCGATCGGCGGCATAGAGCGCGGAGCCGAGCAGCAGCTTGCCGGTGGTGTCCTCGTTGGCGATGTAGTACTGCATGTCGAGCGTCTTCGTCGCCGCGCGGGCGAGGGCGACGCGCATCTGCAAGGAATCGGTGCCAGTGGCCAGCAGCCGGAAGCCCGATTCGTCGGGATGAGCCGCTTCGGGCGCGGCGAGCGCGACGCCAAGCGCCGTTGCATGGGCGTCGGCGGTGGGCAGGGCGGCGGTGGTCTCGCGCGGGTAGTCGGTCGCGGGCGGGCGCGTGGCGCAGGCCGCGACAAGCATGAGGAGCGTGATGCCGAACAGCGCGCGGCCCCTGCGCTGCAGGGCGTGAAGGCGCGCGCGGGACGCGTGCAGAACGATGGGGGCGGGCAAGCGGGTTCTCCTGAGCGTGTGGCGCCGGGCGTCCCGCTGTCGGCCTGTCCCGAGCACATCGCTGGGCAGGTCAGATTCGCGTGGTTCGCTTACGTTGCGCGCGGTCTTGTGCCGATTCTATCGGCAAGCCGCGCAACGTGATCTGCGATGCGATCCGAAGTGATCCGCAGCGAAAGCGCTCAGCCGCGCGGCGCGGACGACGCGCCAGAGCGCGCTTCGTCGGCGTCGCGTTCGCTGCCGCGCGCGGGCTTGCCGGCCCAGTACCCAGCAAGCAGCGATCCCGAGAGGTTGTGCCATACCGAGAACAGCGCGCCCGGCAAAGCCGCGAGCGGCGAGAAGTAGAGCTTGCCGAGCGTGGCCGCGAGTCCCGAGTTCTGCATGCCCACCTCGATGGCGAGCGTGCGGCACACGGATTCGTCAAAGCCGAGCAGGCGGCCGCCCCAGTAGCCGCCCAGCAGGCCAATGCCGTTGTGCAGCACCACGCCCAGCGCCACCAGCGGGCCGACCGTGGCGATGCTCGCATGCGTGCCGCCCACCACGGCGGCGATGATCGCGAGGATCGACACCATCGACACCAGCGGCAGGATCGGTTCGACGCGCCGCACCACGCCGCCGGCCAGACGGTTGACGATCAGGCCGACGACGATCGGCAGCGCGACGATCTGCACGATGCTCATGAGCATGCCGTGCACGTCGACGACGATCGAGGCGTCCACGTAGAGACGCGTGAGCAGCGGCGTCGCGAACACGCCCACCAGCGTGGAGAGCGCGCTGATCGTCACCGACAGCGCCACGTCGCCGCGCGCCAGATAGATCATCACGTTCGACGCCGTGCCGCTCGCCACGCTGCCGACCAGCACCATGCCGGCGGTGAGGTCCGGGCTCATGTGCAGCGCGTGGGCGATGCCCCACGCGGCCAGCGGCATCACCAGATAGTGCAGGACGATGCCGGCCAGCACGGGCGCGGGGCGGGTGAAGACGCGCTGGAAATCGGCGAACGAGAGCGTTACGCCCATCGCCAGCATGATGATCGTGAGCAGCGTGGTGACGTGCGGCGTGACGGGGGCGACCGCGCCTGGATTGAAGTAGGCGAACAGCGAAACGAGGACGGCCCAGAGCGGGAACAGTCGGGTGATCGGGGCGAGCATGGGGCGTGAGAGTCCGGGAAAGAGGGCGTTCGAGGCGGGATGCCAGGGCAGGTCGGACGGCGGCGCAGGTCGTGCGCGGTCGGATTGCGTGGCGATCCGCCTGGCGTTTGCGTAGTGTTCTGCGCCCTCGTGGGACGGCTGACGTGTGGCGCGTGGTCGGTCGGCGTGCCTTGCCAGCCGCGTATTCTAACCGCCCGCCGGAGCGCTTCAGCCCGCTTGCGTGTCGGCTTGGGCGTCAGCCTCGCGCTGCACGCGACGGCTGATGTGATGGAAGCGCCAGGTCATGAGCACGGCCACGCTCGCCAGTCCCGCGGCAAGCCCCCACCACAACCCGAGCGCGCCCAGGCCGAAGTGAAACGCCAGCGCATAGCCAAACGGAAAGCCGATGCCCCAGTAGCCGAGCGTCGCGGCCAGCATCGGAATGCGCGTGTCCTTGAGGCCGCGCAGGCAGCCCGAACCGACCGTCTGCATGCCGTCGACGATCTGGAAGATTGCGGCCACGCCCAGCAGCGAGGCGGCAAGCGCGACGGTCTGCGCATTGGCGGGATCGTCCAGATGCAGGTAGAGCCCGACGATCCAGTGCGGCGCGAGCACCATCACGAGCGCCGACATCGACATGAAACCTACACCCAGCGCCAGCGCCACGAAGCCCGCGTGGCGCGCCGCGCCCGGCTGGCCCGCGCCGATCCAGTAACCCACGCGCACGTTGGCCGCCTGGCCGATCGACAGCGGCACCATGAACATCACCGAGGCGACGTTCAGCGCGATCTGATGTGCGGCCAGCGGCGTCGAGCCGAGCAGGCCCATGACGATGCCGGTGGCGAGGAACAGCGTCGCTTCCACTGCGAAGGTGATCGCCACCGGCCAGCCGATGGTGAACAGTTCGCTCATCATCGGCGCGGTGGGACGGCGCGCGACCACGAAGTGCTGGTGCGACGGGCGCAGATGCAGCAGCGCCATCAGCAGCAGCGTGGTCAGCCAGATCGTGATCGAGGTGGCCGCCGCCGAGCCGAGAAAGCCCAGATGCGGCAGACCCCACGCGCCGTGAATCAGCCCGTAATTGAGAAAGCCGTTGAAAAACACACTGCCGATCGACACCCACAGCAGCCGTTTGGCCGCGCCGATGGCAGGCAGAAACGAGCGCATCAGCCCCACGCCGATCAGGCTGGCGGGCGCGCCCCAGCGCAGCACCGACGCATATTCGCCCACTTGATGCGCGAGCACCGACGGCTCGCCGAGCGCGAGCAGCAACGGCCCGGCAAACGAGAGCAGCACAAAGGCCGGCACGGCCAGCAGCAGCGAAAGCGCGAAGCCGGTCCAGTAGATATGCGGCACGCGATGCAGATCGTCGGCGCCGCGCGCCTGGGCGACGCTCACGCTCACCGAGGTCAGCACGCCTTGCAGCACCGTCACCACCACGAAGAACAGATTCGCGCCCAGGCCGCCGGCCGCGAGTGCGCCCGCGCCCAGCGAGCCGAGCAGTACGGTGTCGGTCACGCTCATGGCCATCTGCGAAAGCTGGGCGATGGCGAGCGGCGCAGCAAGGCGCGCGGTATCGGCGGCGTGACGGCGAAGCGTTGGGGGAGGGGCGATGGCGCGGGTGCGCGCGGAGGCGGTGGATCGGGTCATAAAAGCAGACGCGGCGCGAAGAATCGCGCCGCGTGTCCTGTGTTGGGGTGCTGCTCGCGTATGGGTGGAGTTGGATGCAAAAGACGAGATTACGCTTCTTTTGGCTAAAAAGCACCTATATGGTGCATTTGCTTTCGAAAACCTTCGCTCTCGGGCTTCTCCAACCGCACGTCTGCGCGCGCGATCGACGCACGCTACTGCGCTTCGTGTATCGCGATGCGCGTGTCGCCGAGCAGTACCGATTGGCCCGCGCGAATCTTGCAGGTTTTGCGCAGTTCCACTTCGCCGTCGACCTTGACCGCGCCGGACGCGACGATCACTTTGGCCGAGCCGCCGCTGTCGGCCAGGCCGGTGATCTTCAGGAGGTTGTGGAGTTCGACGTAGTCGCCGGTCAGGGTGAAATCGAGATTGGGCATGGCAGATCGGGAATCAGGAGCGCGCCGCGCGGGCGCGCGAAGGGTGAGCATGATAAGCGATCCCAGGCTTGCGGGCGGTCCGGGCGTGGCTGATTCGATGGCTGATTGATGGCTGAATCGCAAATGCTACCTGGCGGATACATCTCGGGGCCAGATGTTATGAAATCGTCAGAAAGTGAAACGGTGAGTAACGCTGCGGGACTTCACGGGCTTCCTCAGACAAAAATGGATTTACCCCAGCCGAGATAACTGCCTCTCGAAGATACGCATAAAACTGCGCCATCGACGAAGACAAGGAGGCAGGTTCATCGAGCGGGAGCCGGTTCGCAACAGGCACGCAGGCATGGCCGTTGCGAACCGGCTTCCGGAACTACTGCAAAGAGGATATGCCATGACTCAGATTCGCAAGCTGCTTACCGGTACCGCTCTCGCCACCGCCGCGCTGTTCGCGCAAGGCGCGTTCGCCCAGACTGAGGCTCCGTCGGCTGCACCGACGCTCGCACCGGGCGCCGCACCCAGCCAGGCGCCGGCCGCCGCCGGCGTTGCGCAACCCGCACCGGCTCCGCAGAACTTGACCGCGCCTACGTCGACGGATCCGCTGGTGCAAAAGCGTGAAGCCAACGCTCAGGCCAGCGCCGAATACCGCAGCGCGAAGAAATCGGCGAACACCGAATATAAGGACGCGAAGAAGCAGGCCAAATCGCAGTACAAGTCGCAGGTCAAGGACGCCAAGATCAACCGCAAGGCTGACCGTCAGGCCAACGACTCGGAAATGAAGGATCAGATGAGCGGTCAGTCGGCGCAGCAGCAAGGCGCGGTGCAGCAGAGCGGCACGTCGCAACCGTAAGTCTCGCAGGCTGCTTTGCAGCGCGTTTAACGGCGGCATCCGGTAACGGATGCCGCCGTTTGTTTTTCTCGCGCAAGCGCGGTTCGCGCGACGATCGGCGATAAATATCGCCAGATCACGGCGGGTTCGCCGCGCTTGCGGGCGTGAGGTGTATGGATATACAGTATGCGTCGCCGCGTCGAACAGGACGCGCTTCTCCTCTATGTGATCCGCCGCCGTGTCCACCGTCACTCTCGCCGACTCCTCCCCAGCCGAAACGGGCCTGCCCGATGTGACGGCGTACCTCGCGAAGCTCAACGACGCCCAGCGCGCCGCAGTCGAGCATGGCGGACCGAGCGCTTTCGCACCGGGCGCGACGCTTCCGGAACCGCTGCTCGTGATCGCCGGTGCGGGTTCGGGCAAGACCAATACGCTGGCGCATCGCGTCGCGCATCTGGTGGTCAACGGCGCCGATCCCCATCGCATCCTGCTGCTAACGTTCTCGCGCCGCGCGGCGCAGGAGATGACGCGTCGCGTTGCGCGCATCGCAGCGGGCGTGTCGGGCGTGGCGGCAACGCTGGCCCAGGGGCTGACGTGGGCGGGGACTTTTCACGGCGTCGGCGCGCGCCTGCTGCGCGAATACGCCGAGCAGATCGGTCTGTCGCCCGCATTCACGATCAACGACCGCGAAGATTCCGCCGACCTGATGAACCTCGTGCGTCATGAGCTGGGATTGTCGGCGAAAGAGAAGCGATTTCCGGCCAAATCGACCTGTCTGGCGATTTACTCGCGCGTGGTGAATACCGGCGATTCGCTTGCGAGCGTGCTGGCGCGATCGTTTTCATGGTGTCTCGAATGGGAGCCGCAACTAAGAGCTCTATTCGCGGCCTACACCGACGCCAAGCAAAAGCAGAACGTGCTGGATTATGACGATCTGTTGTTATATTGGGCGCATATGGCGGCAGAACCGGCTATCGCCGCCGATCTTGCTGCGCGCTTCGATCACATTCTCGTCGACGAATATCAGGACACCAACCGCCTGCAGGCGTCGATCCTGCTCGCGCTCAAACCGGACGGGCGCGGGCTGACAGTAGTAGGCGACGATGCGCAGGCAATTTACTCGTTCCGGGGCGCAACGGTACGCAACATCCTCGATTTCCCCACCCATTTCGACCCGCCCGCGCGGCAGGTGACGCTCGAACGCAACTACCGTTCGACCGAGCCGATCCTCGCCGCGTCGAATGCGGTCATGGACGCCGCGGCGGAGCGCTACACCAAGAATCTCTGGACCGATAAGGCATCCCAGCAGCGCCCACGCCTCGTTACGGTCGCCGACGAAGCCACCCAGGCGCGCTATGTGGTCGAGCAGATTCTCGAAGCGCGCGAAGGCGGCATGACGCTCAAGCAACAAGCCGTGCTGTTTCGTGCCGCCCACCATAGCGCCACACTCGAAATCGAACTCGCGCGCCGCAACATCCCGTTCGTGAAATTCGGCGGCCTGCGTTTTCTGGATGCGGCGCATGTCAAAGACGTGCTGGCCGTGCTGCGCTGGGCCGAAAATCCGCTCGACCGTGTGGCGGGGTTTCGCGTCACGCAATTGATGCCGGGTGTCGGGCCGGCAACGGCTGCGCGGCTGCTGGATCAGGTGGCGGCGTGTACCGGCGCATACCGGGCCGCCCAGGCGCTGGCAGCCTTCGCGCCGCCGCCGCGGGCGGCAGAAGACTGGCCCGCGTTCACCGCGCTCATCGACAACATTGGCGCACGCGCCACGCCGTGGCCCGGTGAATTCGAGCGCGTGCGGCGTTGGTACGAACCGCATCTGGAGCGCAATCACGAAGACGCCCAGGTGCGCATGGCCGATCTGCTGCAGATGGAAAGCATTGCCAGCACGTATGCGTCAAGAGAGCGCTTTTTGACCGAACTTACGCTCGATCCGCCTGACGCCACCAGTGCCGAATCGGCCGATCCGCTGCTCGACGAGGACTATCTGATTCTCTCGACGATCCACTCGGCAAAAGGGCAGGAGTGGCGCAATGTGTTCGTGCTCAATGGCGTGGATGGCTGCATTCCGTCCGATCTGGGTGCGGGTAGCGATGAGGAACTGGAAGAAGAGCGTCGGCTGCTGTATGTAGCGATGACCCGAGCGAAGGAGGATCTGCACATCGTCGTGCCCCAGCGCTTCTATGTGCACAACCAGGCGGCTGCGGGCGACCGGCACGTGTGGGCTTCGCGCACGCGCTTTATCGGTGCGCAGATGCTGCCGCTGTTCGATTCGTGCGCGTGGCCGCCGCCGCCCGTGGTGAGCGCGCCGAGCGCAACCGGACTGGCCGCGGCGGCGCGCGCCAAGGTCGAGATCGGCGCAAAACTGCGCAAGATGTGGGATTAAACGCGGGAGAAGGGCGCAGACGCGACGAGCTTCGCCGCGTCTGACGCCGGAGCGCTAGCGCGGCTGATTCCTCGGCGTGGGCGGCACGAAGAAGTTGCGCAGCCAGGCGGCGAGGCGCGTGAACACGTCGTCGGGTTCCTCAACGAAGATTTCCGGCTTCAGCAGACGCAGATATTCCATGATCTGTTGCGCCTCCTGCTTCTGGAACGTGCCGTGCGTGATGCCCATGCGCAGCAGGCCGCGCAGTTCGCCCAGCCGTTCGCGCGCGAGACTGCCGCTGGCCTGTTCGCAGCCGATCTTCGCTTCATAGACGCGCTGTCGCAGCGATTCCGCCAGCCGCCAGGCCGGGGTCTGCATGGTTTCTTCCAGCGTCTGGATGTCCTGCACGCCCGATTTGATCTGCGCGGCGAGCGGGTCGATCAGCGCTTCTTCGCCCTGTGCCTCGGTCACGATGGCGGCCGCCCATTCGCGGCTCTGCTTGGCCAGCTCGTCGGGCGTCCACTCGGGCCGCGACGCAAAGCCGAAGCCAAACTCACCTGCCTGCCGCAGCAGGATCGACACGACTTCCGGGAATTCCTTGTCGAGCGTGCGTTTGGCCCACGCGTACTGGCCGCCTTGCAGCAGACGCTGCACCGCCTGCTCGGTGAGCGGCGTCATATTGTCGAGCAGCTTGGCGCGCAGGAAGTCCTCGAACGACGGCGTCAGAAACTGCGGGTCGAGCTTGAGCGAGACGCGCAAAAACGCGTCGAAATCCTTGCGCAGCGACGCAAGCGTTTCGTCCTTGAGATTGAGGGTGATGTGCCCCATTGTGGTTGCCCCGGTGTATTCCTGGCGGTGCCTGAATTCGCTTGGCGCGCTTTGGTCAGATCGCGCCAAAGCAGGCCTCGACGGTTTAACGGCGGATGGGGGCGAAACTTGAGTGGAGCGGGCCGAGCGTCGGCTCGAAACTGGCGGAAGGCCCGCTGCGGGGGCTAGCGCAGGACCACGCCCTGCCAGAAAAAGAACACGCCGAGGCCCACGGCGATGGTGAGAAGCGGACGCTTCGTGAGCGCGCTCACGGCGATCGCCGCCAGTGCGCCGACGAGCTGCGGATTGCGCCAGGTCAACTCGGCATGCTCGCCGTGCGGCGAAACGGCCATCGGCACGATGATCGCGGTGAGCACCGTCACCGGCACGAAGCCCAGCGCCGTGCGCACGAGCGGCGGGAAGACGAGGCGCTCGCCCAGCACGAACACGGCGGTGCGCACGAGCAGGGTGATGGCGGCCATGCCGAGAATCAGGACGACGTAGTTCATTGCTGGCCTCCGGCGATGGCGTGCGGCTCGTGTTGATCGTGCCGCTGATGGGGCGACTCGGGCGGCGCGGGCGGCTGGCGATGCGCTTGAGCGGGTGTTGAAGGATCGATATCGGCGGCATGGGCGTTGACATCGAGCGGCTTGCGCGGCCGCGACAGCACGACGCCCACCGCCACGCCCACCAGCACCGCGCCCAGCAGGCCGAGCTTGTACGGCCACGCCTGCCAGAAGAACGCGAGCGCGCCCGCCGTGACGGCGGCGGCCAGATAGCGCACGGCCACCAGCTGCGGCACGACGATGGCGATAAAGGTGGCGACCATCGCGAAGTCCAGCCCGAGCGACTGCAGCCCAGGAAACGCCGCACCGAACAGCAGTCCCGCAACGGTCCAGACCTGCCAGTTTAGATACATCGAGAGCCCCGAGCCGAGGAAATGCCACGGCGAGACGTCGCCCGGCGCATGGCGGCGGAAGTAAGCCCAGGCGACGGCGAAGACTTCGTCCGTGAGCAGGCCGCCGAGCACGAGACGCCAGCGCAGCGGCAGATGCGAGACATAGGGCGCAAGCGTCGCGCTATAGAGCACGTGGCGCAGATTGACGATAAACGTGGTCGCCCAGATCACGGCGAAGCTCGCATGCGAGGCGATCAGCCCAAGCGCGATGAACTGTGCGGAACCGGCGAACACGGCCAGCGACATCAGCTGGCCGTGCCAGAGCGCAAGCGGCCCGGTGGCGACGAGCGTGCCGAAGATCACGCCAAAGGGCGCGGCGCCGATCATCATCGGCACGGTATCGCGCGCGCCGGCGACGAATTCCTTGAAGCGGTGAGGGTGCGTGGTCAAGCCGTTCTCCTGTTGCGGAGAATCAGCTTAGCGAGTGGCGCGATGGGTGGCTTGTACGATCTTGCGATTCATGCCCAGATTCCGGCCGAAAATCAGGCCTGAATTCAGGCCATCTGCCAGCGCCCCGGCGGCACGCCGAACATGCGGCGGAAGTGGCGCGTGAAGTGGCTCTGATCCGTGAAACCCTGCGCAGCGGCCACATCGGCGACCGCCACGCCCGCCCGCAAGGGCGCGAGCGCGCGTTGCAGCCGCAACTGCGTGCGCCAGGCGTGCGGCGGCAGGCCGGTCGCCTGGGTGAAAAGACGCGTCGCATGGAATGGCGACAAACCGATCGCTTGAGCGAGATCGGCCACACGCAGCGGCGTCGTGAGATCGGCGGCGAGCAATGCCTTCATCACGTCGATGCGCGGTTCGCGCGAGGTGGTCAGGATCGGCGTGGCGCGCGTGCGGCCATAGCGGACGAGCAGGGTCGAAAGGGCGTCGATCAGCGCGGCTTCGGCGGCGAGAAGATCGGCGGAATGTGTGGGAGCAGGCGAATCGGGCGTCGCGCCGCCGGCAGCATGCGTTTCCATCAGGAAGTGCGCGCGCGCGACCCGGCGGGCGAGATCGAGGTCGCGGATCACTTCGGCATCGAACCAGGGCAGCGGCTGTGCGCTGCCCGCGATGTCGTTCGCGAGCGTCTGCAGATAGTCCACCGGCACGTACATGACGCGATAGCGCCAGCCCTCGTCGACGGCCCGCGCGCCCGTGTGAAGCTCGCCCGGATTGATGACGGGCACGCTGCCCGCTTCCGCGACATGATGCGCGCCGCTGTAGCGATAGCATTCCGCGCCTTCCTCGATCACGGGAACCGTGTAGGCGTCATGCCAGTGCGGGGTGAACTCGTGGTCGTGATACTCGGCCGTGAGCAGCTCCGCGCCGGGTAAGAGCGGCGAGCGCCAGTAACGGGCGGAATCGCGAAAGGCGGAGTGGGACATGGCGAGGATCGGGTGCTTATCCCGTACAGATGAGCGGTGCAGATGCGGCGACGATCCTCTCAGTTTAGCGCACGGGAATCGTCGTGCCGGCGGGCACCGGTACGGCGGTGACGCTGTTCTTCGCGCTGCCGCTCACGACGCGGTCGCTGTACGTGAGATAGACGAGCGCGTTGCGTTTCGTGTCGACCACGCGCACCACGTGCAGCGTCTTGAAGAGGAACGACATGCGTTCGCTGAAGACATCGGCTTGCTGTTTGAGCGGGGCGGCGAAACTGATCGGGCCGACCTGACGACAGGCGATCGACGCTTCGGTCGGATCCTCGGCGATGCCGAGCGTACCCTTCACGCCGCCGGTGCGCGCGCGCGACACGTAGCAGGTGACGCCTTGCACAGCGGGATCGTCGTAGGCTTCGACGACCACTTTGTCGGAACCGGTCATGCGGAAGTTGGTGTTCACGCTGCCGATCTGCTCGGCGTGCGCGGTAACCATGACAAACGTGCTCGCGCAAAGCGCCAGTGCGTGGTGCAGGCGGGCGGCGTGGCGGGTCGATGTCGTGCGCGATTTCATGCGGATTCCCGGGAATGGTGAAGCGACATTATCGGGCAGGGCGGTGACGACGGGGAGGCGGGCGACGCAGCGTCAGAAAACGGCGCTGGAAAAGAAAAAAGCCGTTGCGCAAAAACGCAACGGCTTTATATTTTGGCTCCCCGACCTGGGCTCGAACCAGGGACCTACGGATTAACAGTCCGGCGCTCTACCGACTGAGCTATCGGGGAACAGCAGTACATCTACAGCTTTAACTTCTTTAAAAAGTCCGTTGTGATTAACGGGCTTTTGAAAATTCTGGCTCCCCGACCTGGGCTCGAACCAGGGACCTACGGATTAACAGTCCGGCGCTCTACCGACTGAGCTATCGGGGAATCAACAAAAGCAGAGAACGAGATTCTAGGGTGTCTGGCGGGGTCTGTCAACACCTGATCGTCATCTTATTTTTATTCCTGCGAAAAAAATTTCGGCAGGGGATGACGAGGCCGCGAATCAGGTGCCACCGCGAGGTGCCACCGCGCGTGTCAACAGACGCGCCAGACGCTCGCCCGGCGTCGCTGGATTAGCGAGCCAGCAGTTCGAGCTTGTCCTTCACGTCCTTGAATTCTTCGGCTTCGGGCAGCGCGGGCTTGGTCTTGGTGATGCTCGGCCAGTTCTTCGCCAGATCGGCGTTCAGTTCGATGAACTGCTGCTGGTCGCCAGGCACGTCTTCTTCAGCGTAAATGGCGTTCACCGGGCATTCTGCGACGCAAACAGCGCAGTCGATGCATTCGTCCGGGTCGATCGCGAGGAAGTTGGGACCTTCGCGAAAGCAGTCCACCGGGCACACATCGACGCAGTCGGTATAGCGGCACTTGATGCAGCTTTCGGTCACAACGTGGGTCATTCAGGCAGCTCCTGCAAGCTTTTGTATTGGGGATGGCGCTGGGGTTGGCCGCGCCAAAAGCGGTATTGTAACTGAATGGGAAATTCCCTATCCACACCCTCGCGGCAGCGTTTATATCGTTTCGTGATTAGTTTATGCAGCGCCGCATGGGCTCGAAGGAACAGCGCGATGGGTGGCTCGATGCGTCGTTTTCTTGCGCAATATCCCTGCGCCCGCCACGGTCGTGCGAGCATGGCCGCGTCGGAATGCCGCATTCGGGTAACATGAGCGCACCGCTGATGCCCGCCGTTCGCCGGCGTCGCCGCACGCCCCACGAGGCGTGCCGGCGGCCTGGAACAGACCGGTGGGCGCCCTCCGATTGCAGTCCGGCTCGTCAATCATGGTCATTACTTCGCTGCTCGATACCGATCTGTACAAATTCACGATGATGCAGGTGGTGCTGCATCATTTCCCCGCGGCCAACGTGGAATATCGCTTCAAGTGCCGCACGCCGGACGTCGATCTCGTGCCTTATGTCGACGAGATCCGTAGCGAAATCTCCAAGCTATGCCGCCTGCGCTTCGCCGAGCCCGAGCTTGAGTATCTGCGCAAGATGCGCTTCGTGAAGGGCGATTTCGTCGATTTCCTCGCGCTGTTCCATCTGAACGAGAAGTACATTTCGGTCACGCCTTCGCCGAAGAACAACGGCGAAATCGATATCGAGATCAAGGGGCCGTGGCTGCACACGATCCTCTTCGAGATCCCGGTGCTGGCCATCGTCAACGAAGTCTATTTCCGCAACACGCAGCATCATCCGCAGTACGAAGAGGGCCGCGAGCGCCTGCGCCGCAAGATCGAGCTGCTGGGTGCCAAGCCGGAATTCGCCGATTGCAAGATCGCCGATTACGGCACGCGCCGCCGCTTCTCCAAGCGTTGGCACGAAGAGGTGATCCTCACGCTCAAGGAAGATCTGGGCGAGCAGTTCACGGGCACCAGCAACGTGTACTACGCGATGAAGCACAACCTCACGCCGCTCGGCACCATGGCGCACGAGTATCTGCAGGCGTGCCAGGCGCTCGGGCCGCGTTTGCGCGATTCGCAGATCTACGGCTTCGAGATGTGGGCGAAGGAATATCGCGGCGATCTGGGCATCGCGCTGTCGGATGTCTACGGCATGCAGGCGTTCCTGCGCGACTTCGATATGTACTTCTGCAAGCTCTTCGACGGCGCGCGCCACGATTCGGGCGATCCGTTCGAGTGGGGCGAGCGCCTGCTCAAGCATTACGAAGACAATCGCGTCGATAGCCGTACGAAGACCATGATCTTCTCGGATGCGCTCGATATCCCGAAGGTGCTGCGTCTGTACGAGCGTTTTGGCGATCGTTGCCGTCTGGCCTTCGGCGTGGGCACCAATCTCACCAACGACCTCGGTTATCAGCCGCTGCAGATCGTCATCAAGATGGTCCGCTGCAATGGCCAGCCGGTCGCCAAGCTGTCCGATTCGCCGGGCAAGAACATGTGCGACGACAAGGCTTATCTCGCCTATCTGCGTCAGGTGTTCGGCATCGAGCAGCCGACAGAAGAGGAGCTTGCCGGGCACTGAAGCGGGGCCTTAAGGCCGCCTGCCGTTAGCCGTTCGGCCAGTAAAAAGCGAGGCGACGCGCCGGTATAATCGGCGCGTCGCCTTTATTCATTCTGACGAGGACGTTCATGGATACCACGGCCGCCCGCCGCAGCATACTCGCGCGCATCCGTGCGGCCCAGGGCCGCGACGCTGCGCCTGCGCCGCACGAACGGGAAGCCGCCGCCGATTACCTCGCGCGTCATCCGCAGGGGCCGCGTCCCGTCATCGAAGGCAATCTCGTCGCGCACTTCGTCGAGCAGGCCAAAAAGATGGCCACCACCGTCGACGAAGTCACGCAACTGGCCGACGTGCCCGCTGCCGCCGTGCGCTATCTCGCATCGCTCGGTCTGCCGACGCAAGCGGTCGCCTGGCAGACGCTCGAATCGTTCGACTGGACCGGCGCGGGTTTGAGCGTCGAATTTCGCAAGCCTGAAGATCGCGATCTCGTTGGCCTGACCGGCTGCTTTTGCGCCACCGCCGAAACCGGCACGCTGGTACTGCTCTCCGGACCGCACACCTGGGCCTCGGGCGCGCTGCTCCCCGAAACGCACATCGCCGTGGTGCCCGCCTCGCGCATCGTCGCCGGTCACGAAGACGCCTTCGCGCTGATGCGTGCCGAACGCGGCGAGCTGCCGCGCGCGGTCAACTTCGTGTCGGGGCCGTCGCGTACCGGCGATATCGAGCAAACCATCATTCTTGGCGCACACGGACCGTACCGCGTCCACGTCATCGTCGTGCATGGCGCGTGACGTTCTGCTGCGCATCCTGAAGGGCGGTGCGGCGCTCGCGGCCTGCGCGGCGCCTGGCGCACACGCGGCCACGGTCAATGGCGCGACGCTCTCCGCCGCATGGGGGCTGCCGTTCGCGCTGATGCTGCTGTCGATCGCGCTCCTGCCGATGTTCGCGGCGGCGTTCTGGCATCACCACTTCGGCAAGATTTCGGCGTTCTGGGCGCTCGCGTTTCTGTTGCCGTTCGCGCTCACGCATGGAGTCGGGGCGACGTATCCGCTCTTCGTGCACGCGCTCATCGACGAATATGTGCCGTTTATCGTGCTGCTCGGCGCGCTGTATACGATTGCGGGCGGCATCTGCATCTACGGCAATCTGCGCGGATCGCCGCGCACCAACACGACGATCCTGCTGCTCGGCACCGCGCTGGCGAGCGTGATGGGCACGACCGGCGCGGCCATGCTGCTGATCCGGCCGCTTTTGCGCGCCAACGACAATCGCCGCCACAGCGTCCATGTGGTGGTGTTCTTCATCTTTCTCGTTGCGAACGCGGGCGGCTCGCTCACGCCGCTCGGCGATCCGCCGTTGTTCCTCGGTTTCCTGAACGGTGTGAGTTTCTTCTGGACTACGCAGCATCTCGCCGTGCCGATGCTGTTCGTCTGCGCAGTGCTGCTCGCCGCGTTCTGGCTGCTCGATTCGTGGTACTTCCGCCGTGCTGACGAAGTGCTCGACGCCCGCAACGATCCCACGCCCGATAGCGGCGGCATCGCCATCGGCGGCAAGCTCAACTTCGTGCTGCTGGCGGGCGTGATCGCGCTGGTGCTGATGAGCGGCGTCTGGCAGCCCGGCATCGGCATCGATCTGCCGGGCGCGCGGCTCGAATTGCAGAATCTCGTGCGTGACGTTGGCCTGATCGTACTGGCGGCGCTTTCGCTCTGGTGCACCTCGCGCACGGCGCGCGCCGACAACGGCTTCGACTGGGCTCCCATCGCCGAAGTGGCCAAGCTGTTCGCGGGCATCTTCGTGACGATCACGCCGGTGATCGCGATGCTCAAGGCGGGCGAGCAGGGCGCGTTCGCCTCGCTGATCGAGTTCGTCAACGACGCGCCGGGCCGCCCCAACGATGCGCTCTATTTCTGGGCGACGGGGCTGCTTTCGTCGTTCCTCGACAATGCGCCAACGTGGCTGGTGTTTTTCAATCTCGCAGGCGGCGACGCGCCCACGCTCATGACGAGCGGCGCGCGCACGCTGGCGGCCATTTCAGCGGGCGCGGTGTGGATGGGCGCGATGACCTATATCGGCAACGCGCCCAACTTCATGGTCAAGGCCATCGCGCAGCAGCGCGGCGTGCGCATGCCGGGCTTCTTCGGCTATCTTGGCTGGTCGTGCGTGGTACTCACGCCCGTCTTTGCCGCCGCAACCTGGCTCTTTTTCGTCTAGCGCGACAATGCGCTCAGACTGTTTCGACTCAACTCCCGACTCAACCCCAGCAGTGTGGAGAGCAACGATGCAAAAGATTCTCGTGGCGCGCCCGATCTTTCCGGATGTGATCGACCGGCTCAAGCAGTATTTCGATGTCGACTGGAACAATGGCGAGACGCTGTCCGCCGATGCACTCAAGGCACGCCTGGCCGACAAGGACGGCGCGCTCACCATGGGCGAGCCGATCGACGCCGCCGTGCTGGCGGCCGCACCGCGTCTGCGCGTGGTCTCGAACATGGCGGTGGGCTACAACAATTTCGATATCGCGGCCTTCAACGCGGCCAACGTGCTGGGCACCAACACGCCGGACGTCCTCAACGAAACCACTGCTGATTTCGGCTGGGCGCTGATGATGGCGGCCGCGCGCCGCGTCACCGAATCGGAACACTACCTGCGTGCGGGCAGATGGCAGAAGTGGTCGTTCGACATGTTTCTCGGCGCGGATATTCACGGCGCGACGCTCGGCGTGATCGGCATGGGCCGCATTGGCCAGGCGCTCGCCCGTCGCGCGCAGGGCTTCAATATGCGCGTGATCTATCACAACCGCTCGCGCGTCGCGCCCGAGATCGAACGCGAACTGAACGCCGAATATCGCTCGAAAGCCGATCTGCTCAAGGAGGCCGATCACGTCGTGCTGGTGCTGCCTTACACGCCGGAGAACCATCACACCATCGGCGCGGCGGAACTGGCGCTCATGAAACCCACGGCGACGCTCACCAACATCGCGCGCGGCGGCATTGTCGATGACGCGGCGCTGGCGGAAGCCTTGCGTACGCGCCGCATCGCTTCGGCGGGCCTGGACGTGTTCGAAGGCGAGCCTGCCGTGCATCCCGCGCTGCTCGAAGTGGACAACGTGGTGCTCACGCCGCACATCGCGAGCGCCAGCGAAGGCACGCGCCGCGCCATGGCGAATCTCGCCGCCGACAATCTGATCGCCGCGCTAGGCGAGGGTCCGCGTGCGGGGCAGCCGCCCAATCCGGTCAATCCCGGCGTGTTGGGGAAAGCGCGTTCATGAGCGTCGAGTCGTTGATGGCGGTCGTGTTGCTGATCCTGGCGATTGCACTGGCGGTGGCGATTGTCGCGGTTGTTGCGTTGTTGCGCGCGCGTCACGGCGCGCAGGGGCAAGACGATGCCACGCTCGATGCGCTCGATCAGCTTAGCGACCGCCTGAGCGGCGCGAGCGAAACGCAGGCGCGCGCAGCCGAGCGCATCGAGCGCGAACTGCGCAACGAGATCGCGCGCACCGCGCAGACCTCGCGCAGCGAATTCGGCGGCGGCTTTGGGCAGGTGCAGCAGGCGCTCGCGGCGCATCTCACCAGCATCGCGACCGTGCAGAACGGTCAGCTCGACAGCTTCGCGCAGCAACTCGCGAAGCTCACGGAGACCAACGCGCAACAGCTCGACGCCGTGCGCCAGAGCCAGCAGACGCAGGCACAGCAGGCGCGCGAAGAACAGAATGCCGCGCTGCGCCACTTCGGCACGCTGCTCGGCCAGCAGGTCGCGCAGCTGATCGAGGCTAACGATCGCCGTCTGACCGAAGTGCGCGCAACGCTCGAACAGCGTCTGAAGGATATCGAGGCGAACAATGCGGCCAAGCTCGAAGAGATGCGCCGCACCGTCGACGAGAAACTGCATGCGACGCTGGAGCAGCGTCTGGGCGAGTCGTTCAAGCTGGTGTCCGACCGGCTGGAGCAGGTGCATCGGGGGCTGGGCGAGATGCAGACGCTGGCGGCGGGCGTCGGCGATCTGAAGAAGGTGCTGACCAACGTGAAGACGCGCGGCACCTGGGGCGAGGTGCAGCTCGAAGCCCTGCTCGAACAGATGCTCACGCCCGATCAGTACGCGAAGAACGTGGCGACCGTGCCGGGCAGCAGCGAGCGCGTGGAGTTTGCGATTCGCCTGCCGGGACGCGGCATCAAGGCCGGGGAAGGCGGGGACGCGGATAACGCGCCGGTCTGGCTGCCCGTCGACGCCAAGTTTCCGCGCGAGGACTACGAGCGGCTCATCGACGCCCAGGAGCGCGCCGATCTCGCGGGCATCGAGGAAGCGGGACGCGCGCTCGAAGCGCGCATCCGCGCCGAGGCCCGCACCATCGCCGAAAAATACGTCGCGCCGCCGCACACCACCGATTTCGCGCTGCTGTTTCTGCCCACCGAAGGGCTTTACGCCGAAATCCTGCGTCGTCCGGGGCTCACCGATCTGCTGCAGCGCGATTTTCGCGTGACGATTTCCGGGCCGACCACGCTCACGGCCCTGCTCAACAGTCTGCAGATGGGCTTTCGCACTCTTGCTATCGAAAAGCGTTCGAGCGAAGTCTGGCAGGTGCTGGGCGCGGTGAAGACGGAGTTCGGCAAATTCGGCGATGTGCTCGCGCGCACGAAGTCACAACTGGAGACGGTGACGCGCTCGATCGAAGCCGCCGAGGTGCGTACGCGCGCGATGAACCGCAAGCTGCGCGATGTCGAGGCGCTGCCGGGCGAGGAAGCGTCGAATCTGCTGGGCGATGCGCTGGGAAATATCGACGAGTAAGAACGCGCCGCAAACAGGCAAAAGGGCCGTCCGCAACACTGCGGACGGCCCTTTTTTTGCGCTTTGGAAAAGGCTTTAACCGATAACCGGTTCGCCAGGCGCGGCGAGCTTGTCGAGCGCATCGCCCGTCACGCGCACGATGCGCCAGTCGGAGTAGACGGTTGCGCCCATCTTCTCGTAGAAGCGGATCGCCGGTTCGTTCCAGTCGAGCACGCTCCATTCGAAGCGCGCGCAGTTGCGCTCGACGGCAATCGCCGCCAATGCACGCAGCATCGCGGTGCCCAGACCCGTGCCGCGTTGCGACGGCTGTACGTAAAGGTCTTCGAGATACAGGCCGCGGCGACCGAGGAACGTCGAGTAGTTATGGAAGAACACCGCATAGGCGACGATGTTGCCCGCGTCCTCGGCGACCAGCGCTTCGGCGGCGGGGTGCGCGCCGAACAGCGCGTCGGTGAGCAGTTCGGGCGTGCCGGTGAAGAGATGCGTGAGCTTCTCGAATTCGGCGAGTTCGTACATCAGCGCGTGAATCGCGCCGACATCGGCGGGTGTGGCGGCGCGGATGGTGGCACTCATCACGCTTCCTCGGGCACGTCGGAGAGATGGATCTCGATGCCGCCGAAGCGCGACGCGACCCAGTTGTACAGGTGGCAGGCGATCCACAGCAGCACGAAGCCGACGATGGCGTTGAGGATCAGCGCGCTGAACACGGTGCCGAGTTCAAAGGTGCCGTAGCGGAAGAACGCGACCACCGCGACCAGCAGCACGACCGGCACGCTGAACGTAAGGTAGACGAGGATGAGCGCCTTGGCGGTCTGGCCTGCGGCGATGAACGAGATCTGTTTTTTCATAGTGGTCGGTCCGTAGGTCGAGTGGACGTAGCGTATCGGTATCGTTGACGAATAAAAACGGGTGCGGCTGCGAAGGTGTCTTGTGGCGGGCGCGTGATTTCGGCGTGATTCTGGCCTTAAACGAGCCCGTCGAACAGCATGACGTCGACGGTGTCGCCAGCATCGAGATCGGCGCTCTCATGGGCGAGCACGATAAAGCAGTTCGCCTCGCTCATGGTGCTCAGCGCGCCGGAACTTTGCGATCCCGTCGGCGTGACGTGCCATTGGCCACGCTCGTCGCGTTCGGCCACGCCGCGCTGGAATTCGGTGCGGCCCGCGCGTTTGCGGATCGGCGCGTCGCAGCGCGCGGGAATCAGCGGCACGGGCTGCGGCGTCGCGCCCGACATGGCGATCAGCGCGGGGCGCACAATCTGGTAGAAGCTCACCATGGTGGCGACCGGGTTGCCCGGCAAGCCGAACAGCAGTGCCGCGCGGCCCACGCCGGGACGGCCGCCCGACCAGATGCGGCCGAACGCGAGCGGGCGGCCCGGACGCATCGCCAGTCCCCAGAAAGTCACGTCGCCCAGCGTCTGCAATTGCGTGCGCGTGAAGTCGGCTTCGCCCACCGAGACGCCGCCCGAAGTCAGCACGACGTCGGCGCTTTCGGCGGCTTGCAGCAGCGTGGCGGCGAGTGCATCGGGATCGTCGCGCACGCGGCCCAGATCGATCGGCTCGACGTCCAGACGGCGCAGCATCGCGCCGAGCGTGTAGCGATTGCTGTCGTAGATGCAACCCGCGTCGAGCGGCTGGCCGGGCGAGCGCAGTTCGTCGCCGGTCGAAAAGTACGCGACGCGCAGACGCCGCTTCACCTTCACATCGACGAGACCGAGCGAGGCCATCAGGCCGATGTCGCTGGCGCGCAGCACGCGGCCCGTGCGCAGCGCCACGCCGTCGCGCGCGAGGTCTTCGCCCTGGCGGCGGCGGTTCGCGCCGGGGGCGAGTGCGTCGGTGGAGAAGGTGATCGATTCGCTGGTGGCTTGATCGGCATGAACGCTCACGCGCTCCTGCGGCACCACGGTGTCGCAACCGGCGGGCATTGGCGCGCCGGTCATGATGCGCACGCAACGACCTGCCGCGACTTCGCCCTTGAACGGATGACCCGCGAATGCCTTGCCGGCGACCGTCAGCGTGAGCGTACCGGGGTTCGCCGGGTTCGTGAGCGCCGCGCCATCGAACGCATAGCCGTCCATCGCCGAGTTGTCGTGCGCGGGCACGTCGATCGGCGAGATCACGTCGGCGGCGAGCACGCGCGCGAGCGCGTCGCGCAGCGGCACGCGTTCGCTTTGCGCAAGCGGCGTGACCCATTCCAGCACGATGGCCTGGGCGGCGCTGACGGGCAAGGCTTGTGGGTCGAATTGGGTGAGGCTCGCGGCGCTCGCGGAGAAAGTGTTAGGCGTGGTCATGGGTGGAGAAGCGTCGCATCCGTACGCGTGTGTGCAACTTCGCTCAACTGGTGCGGCGATCGTCCTGGTGAGGTGCCCGAAGCCGGCGGCATGCGTAGCGCATGAAGCAGCGTTCGGCTGTGCCCGTCAGGCACGGTCGAGGTCGGCGAGATCCTGCAGGGAGTTGACATTGTAAAACGCGCGTTCATCGGCAAAGTTCACTTCGGCCGCCGTGTGGCGCGCGTACCACGCGCGCACCTTGCGCTCGCCTGCATCGAGAAAGGCCGCGAGATCGTCGGCGAGCGAGGTGTGCAGCAAGGCGAAGACTGGATGCAGGCTGACTTCGCCCGCAGCGCTCGTGGTGGTCGCCGTGGCGATGGCGACGCCACGTTCGCGCGCCGCGTCGGCCAGACGCACCGCGAGGTCGGCGGGCAGCCACGGCGAGTCGCAGGGCGCGCTCAGGAGCCATTCGGTGCGTGCGGCGCGCAGTCCGGCCAGCAATCCGGCGAGCGGTCCGGGATAGTCCGGCAGGCTATCGGCGATTACGCTCGCTTGCCAGGGCGCGCCGAGCGTCGCGTACACGTCGCGGTTGCGGTTCGCGCTGATCGCCAGCTGGCCGACCTGCGGCGCGAGGCGCGCGAGCACGTGGGCGGCCAGCGGCTCGCCGTGCAAGCGCTGCAAGCCCTTGTCGGCGCCGCCCATGCGCTGGCCGCGCCCGCCCGCGAGCACGAGGCCGGTGATGGACGAAGCGGGGATAGCGGCGTGTGCGGCGGAGGCGTCTGGAATCGGCATGACAGCGGCAAGGCAGTGAAGCGCGTGGGCGAGGTGGAGCGCTGACGCTCCGGCGGGGCAGGCGGCGGATCAGCCGCCGATATACGACATTTCGATGCGCCGTTCTTCGCTGGTCGCGGGTGCGGCGGCGCTGCCGCGCAGTTGCGAGTAGCGGTCGGCGCGCTGTTCCCAGATTTGCGCGATGGCGGCGGAGAGGGACGCGTCGCTGGCCTCGCCGCGCACCAGTGCGCGCAGGTCATAGCCCATCGAGGCGAACAGGCACAGGTAAAGCTTGCCCTCGGTCGACAGACGCGCGCGCGTGCAGTCGCCGCAGAACGCGCGCGTGACGCTGGATATCACGCCGATCTCGCCCGCGCCATCGGCATAGCCCCAGCGCTGCGCCGTTTCGGCGGCGCTGTGCGCTTCGAGCGGCACGAGCGGGAAGTGTTCGGCGATGCGCGCGACGACATCGGCGGAAGGCAGCACTTCGGCCATGTTCCAGCCGTTGGTCGCGCCCACGTCCATGTATTCGATGAAGCGCAGCGCCACGCCCGAGCCGCGGAAGTGGCGCGCGAGCGGCACGATTTCGCTGTCGTTGGTGCCACGCTTGACGACCATGTTGACCTTGAGCGGCGCGAGGCCGACCGCCTGCGCGGCGGCAATGCCGTCGAGCACATCGCCGACCGAAAAATCGGCGTCGTTCATGCGGCGGAACAGGGCGTCGTCCAGCGCGTCGAGGCTCACGGTGACGCGCGTGAGACCCGCGTCGCGCAGCGAGCGCGCCTTGCGGGCCAGCAGCGAGCCGTTGGTGGTGAGCGTGAGGTCGAGCGGCGCGCCATCGGGCGTGCGCAGTGCGGCGAGGCGCTCGATCAGGAATTCGATGTTCTTGCGTAGCAGCGGCTCGCCGCCCGTGAGGCGAATCTTGGTGACGCCGTGCGCGACGAAAAGCCGCGCGAGACGCTCGATCTCTTCGAGCGTGAGCAGCGACGAGTGCGGCAGGAACGGATAGTCCTTGTCGAACACGGCGCGCGGCATGCAGTACACGCAGCGGAAATTGCAGCGATCCGTCACCGAGATACGCAGGTCGCGCAACGGCCGCGCGAGCGCATCGACCACCTCGCCCGACGGCGCGCGCACGGACGCCGCCGCCGGCTGGACGCTGGGCGGCAAGGTGCGGGCATCGGTAACGGGGATGATGCGTCGGGACATGGTTTCTACGTGCTGGGTACGGTCGGCGAAATTCGCTCGATGCCTCGATTTTAGCCGAAGCATACGCCCCACACCGGCGAGGGTGAACGCTGATATATCAAAAAAAAGCCCGCCGATATGTTGGCGGGCTTTTTGCCGCGGTGCGCAATTGCGCACCGGATCGGAAGGGCGCCGGAGACGCCGGCGAGGGCGTTCCGGGGCCAGAGCGCGTCGGGGTTTAGCCCTGACGGCCCGTTTCCACTTGCTGCATCGGTGCTGCGTCGACCGGCGGCAGGGCCTTGCGCTCGCGCGGCACGCGCGCGGGCTTGACCACCTGGGCCGCCGCTTCCTGCGCAGCGCGCAGCTTGGCGGTGTCGGTGTTCACCCACACGAGGCCCGCCGATTCGAGCATCGGAGCCAGCGCTTCGCCGGTTGCGGCTGCGGCTGCCGGAGCGGCTGCAGGGACGGGCGTAGCAGCGGGTGCCGGTGCTGCGGTTTCGACTTGCGCCAGGGCGGCCGGAGCGGCTTGAACCGCTTGAGCCGTTTCAACAGCTTCGACGCGCGTTTCGACCGGAGCCGGTGCGGGCTGAGCAACCACTGCGGGTTGTGCAGCTTCGACAGCTTGCGGAGCTTCGGCGTGCGGCGCTTCCACGCGGTCTTCACGTGCCACCGGCAGTTCGACTGCGGGTGCTTCGACTGCGGGTGCTTCGACCGGCGCGGCAGGCGCCTGAGCAACCGGAGCGGCCTCGAGCGGCGCAACCGGAACCACCGGCGCAACGGGTTCAGCGACCAGAGCGACAGCCTCGACCGGCGTGACCGGTGCGACAGGCGCAGCCGGAGCCGGAGCAGCAGCAACGGTTTCAACCGCAGCCGGAGCCGCCGGAGCAACCGGCGTTTCCGTCACTTGCACAGGCTGGCTTGCTGCCTGCGTGGCTTCAGCTGCTGCGGCAGCCGCAACCGGCAGAGCCGTCACAACCACGGTCTCGGCGACCGACGTATGCACGACCGCTTCCGATGCCGGCGTTTGCGCAACCGGTGCGTCAGCGTGAGCTTCGGTCACTGCGCCTTCATCCGAACCTTCGCCTTCCGCGCCTTCGAGTGCTGCCGAGCCTTCTGCATCGCGCTCGCGACGACCGCCACGGCGGCCGCGACGGCGACGACGACGCTCTTCACCTTGCGGCGCTGCACCGTCTTCGTCGAAACCGGCCTGGTTCACGCCATCGGTGAGGGCGGCTTGTGCGGCGTCAGCGGTTTCCGCATCGTCGCCTGCGCTAGCGGCTTCGAGACGGGCTTCCTGAGCCTCGGCGGCTTCCGGCTGCTGACGGCGGCGTTCGCCACGTTCAGCACGCTCGCCACGTTCACGGCGCTCACCCCGTTCTGCGCGTTCCTGACGCTCGCCGCGCGGTGCGGCTTCTGCGGCTTCGGTGCGCTCCTGACCACGTTCGACGCGCTCGATGCGCTGCTCACGCGGTTCGCGCGCTTCACGTTCGGCGCGCGGCTCGCGGGCTTCGCGTTGTTCGCGCGGCTCACGTGCCTCACGCGGTGCGCGTTGTTCACGCGGCTCGCGGGCTTCACGTTGTTCACGCGGTTCGCGGCCTTCGCGTGCCTCGCGCGGCTCACGGCCTTCACGCGGCTCGCGGGCTTCACGTTCCGGACGGCCCTGACCTGCGCGCGTGCCGGTCGCGGCTTCGCCACGGCCCGCTGCATCGCGGCCACCGGTGCGGCGGTTGCGATTGTTACGATCGTTGCGATCGCCCGAAGCGGCCTTGTCGCCGCGATCGGTGCGCTCACCACGCTCGGCGCGTGCCGGACGGGCTGCCTTGTCCTGCGTGGCGACCGGTGCCGGTGCGGGTGCCGCTGCCGGCGCGCCGCCAAAGAGGCGCTTGATGAAGCCGAAGAAACCACCGCCGGCTGCTGCCGCCGCGACCGGAGCGGCCACGGGTGCTGCCTCGACGGTCTTGACCGGTGCGGACGGCGCCGGACGTTCCGGCGTGATGCCCTTCACCGCGGCTTCCTGCTTGGGCTTGGCTTCGGCGTTGCGCTTGCTGTAACCGGTTTCCGATTCCAGTTCGCGTGCGGCTTCCTCGGCCATCTTCCACGAAGCGCGCGGATCGTCCAGGCGCGCATCGTCGTGACGCAGACGCTCGAGCTTGTAGTGCGGCGTTTCGAGATGCTTGTTCGGGATCAGCACGACGCCGACCTTGAAGCGCGACTCGATCTTGTTGATTTCCGAACGTTTTTCGTTCAGCAGGAAGGCGGTCACTTCGACCGGCACCTGGCAGTGGATCGCTGCCGTGTGCTCCTTCATTGCTTCTTCCTGGATGATGCGCAGGACCTGAAGCGCCGACGATTCCGTATCGCGGATATGACCCGTGCCGTTACAGCGCGGGCAGGTGACGTGGCTGCCTTCCGAGAGGGCCGGGCGCAGACGCTGGCGCGACAGCTCCATCAGGCCGAAGCGCGAGATCTTGCCCATCTGCACGCGTGCGCGGTCGTGGCGCAGGGCGTCCTTCAGGCGTTGCTCGACTTCGCGCTGGCTCTTGGCCGACTCCATGTCGATGAAGTCGATCACGATCAGGCCGCCCAGGTCGCGCAGACGCAGCTGGCGCGCGACTTCGTCGGCGGCTTCCAGGTTGGTGCGCGCGGCGGTTTCCTCGATGTCGGCGCCCTTGGTGGCGCGCGCCGAGTTCACGTCGATGGCGACCAGCGCTTCGGTGTGGTCGATCACGATCGCGCCGCCCGAGGGCAGCGGAACGGTGCGCGAGTACGCCGTTTCGATCTGGTGCTCGATCTGGAAACGCGAGAACAGCGGCACATCGTCGTGATACCGCTTCACCTTATTGACATTGTCCGGCATCACGATATCCATGAAGGCGCGTGCCTGGTCATAGATTTCGGTGGTGTCGATGAGGATTTCGCCGATATCGGGCTGGAAGTAGTCGCGGATCGCGCGGATGACGAGGCTCGACTCGAGATAGATCAGCATCGGCTGACCGGTCGTGCCCGCCTGCGACGCGGCTTCGATGGCGCGCCACAGTTGCAGCAGGTAGTTCAGGTCCCACTGCAGTTCTTCGGCGGAGCGGCCGATGCCGGCCGTGCGCGCGATGATGCTCATGCCTTCCGGCAGTTGCAGCTGCGCCATGGTTTCGCGCAGTTCCTGACGGTCGTCGCCCTCGATGCGGCGCGACACGCCACCGCCACGCGGGTTGTTCGGCATCAGGACGAGATAGCGGCCTGCGAGCGAGATGAACGTGGTCAGGGCAGCGCCCTTGTTGCCGCGCTCTTCTTTCTCGACCTGAACGATCAGTTCCTGGCCTTCCTTGAGGGCGTCCTGGATACGCGCGCCGCGCATGTCCACGCCGTCGCGGAAGTATTGACGGGCGACTTCCTTGAACGGCAGGAAGCCGTGGCGATCTTCGCCGTAGTTGACGAAACACGCTTCGAGCGACGGCTCGATGCGGGTAACGATGCCCTTGTAGATATTGCCTTTGCGCTGTTCGCGACCGGCGGTTTCGATGTCGATGTCAATCAGCTTCTGTCCATCGACGATGGCGACGCGCAGTTCTTCCTGCTGCGTCGCGTTGAACAGCATTCGTTTCATTGAACGACTCCAGTGCGGCTGCACACGCTACCCGTGACACCCTGGAGGTATCCGGCGCTTCGCCGGACGGCACAGGGACGGGCAGCGGCAAGCCGCGCCTTGTTGTGTTTTCACAAGCACGCTGGAGCGGGAAAGATGGCGGGGAGAATTGCCGTTGAGGCGGCCGGCCGGCGTTGCGTTGCCAGGGACGGGCCGCGTGGGCACATGCGAAATACGTCTTCAAGAAGCGAAGAGACGTGCCGGCGGGGCACGGTTTTTCCTGCGCTTCCACTGATCCGTCAGTTTCGTCTGCTGCGTGCGCCGGCGGCAAACTGCGCCACGCACGACCGCAACAGGAAACAAACCGCAGCCGCGAACTGCGCGCGCTGCTGGCTGGATCTGCTTCGCGGCCTTCGCTGTCTGCTGAAGGGCCGCGTATGGGAAGCTAACAGGAACGCCCGTCTTCCCCCTCGGGTGTCTCGCCACTTTTGACGTCGCCATGTCCCGCACGTTGCCAGGACAAATCGGGCGCTCGCCGTATTTTCGCAGCCGTCGCGTCGTTCCGCGGCCGCATCGAAATCGCTTCGGGCGCGCGGCGCGACGCGCCGGATGAATTCTTTATACCAACCTTCCGTTACCGTCGGAGCCCGGTGCGACCGAACGTGCCTGTGGGCGCCGTCCCTGCCGTCGGGTGTTCCGTGCGTGCAACTCGTTGCTTCTCTTAAGACAGGGTGAGCAACCAGCCCCGGGCGCAAGTAAAATAACTGTTTATCGCTTGCTGCCTGCGCGTTTCGCGTGGTTTCAGGTCCGGAAGATCCCCCTTGGATAACCATCGGGCGGATCGGGAACTTTATGGCCGTTGGGCCAACCTTCGCGTCAGCGTTGGGCAAATTATATTCAGAATGAAAGGGTTAGGCAAAATATCCCAGAATCAGGTCGCAAGTGACCAGGTTTCCTTCGTCGAGATCGACGACGGCGCCGCCGGTCAGCGGATCGACAACTTCCTCCTGCGCGTCTGCAAAGGCGTGCCGAAAAGCCACATTTATCGCATTTTGCGTAGCGGCGAAGTGCGCGTGAATAAGGGGCGGATCGACGCGCAATATCGTCTCGAACTCGGCGATGTCGTGCGCGTGCCGCCCATCCGCATCGCCGAAAAAACCGCGCCAGAACAGGCGCCGGTGCCCGCCGCCGAGTTCAAGGTGCTGTTCGAAGACGAAGCGATGCTGGTGATCGACAAGCCGGCGGGCGTCGCCGTGCATGGCGGCAGCGGCGTGGCGTTCGGCGTGATCGAGCAGTTGCGCGAGGCGCGGCCGCAGGCCAAATTCCTCGAACTCGTCCATCGACTCGACCGCGAAACCTCGGGCGTGCTGATGCTGGCGAAAAAGCGCGCGGCGCTGGTCGGTCTGCACGAGCAGATGCGCGACAACAAGACCGACAAGCGTTACTACGCTTGTGTGCATGGCGACTGGGCCAGCGACTGGGGTCGCCGCCGGGCGGTTAAGGAGCCGCTGCACAAGTATCTGACCCCGGAAGGCGAGCGCCGCGTGCGCGTGCAGCCGGACGGTCAGCCCTCGCATACGGTTTTCAATCTGGTGGAGCGCTGGACGGAATACGCCTTGCTCGAAGCCGAACTGAAGACCGGCCGCACGCACCAGATCCGCGTGCATCTGGCGCATCTGGACCTGCCGATCGTCGGCGACGCCAAGTACGGCGACTTCGCCCTCAACAAGGCGCTGGCGCGCACCAACGCGAAGCCGGGCCTCAAGCGCATGTTCCTGCACGCGCACCGGCTCAAGCTCACGCACCCGATCACGGGCGTGCCGCTGCAGTTCGAAGCGCCGTTGCCGCCGGAATTGCGCCGCTTCGTCGATGAACTGCGCGCGCAGCGTGAGGCGGCGGGCGAAGGCTCCGCCGCGCAACCCGAATAAGGGTTCGGATCCGGCGTGGCCGCATAGCCCGCCGGTTGTTGCGAAGGCGGGGCACAATGCGGCCCGACGACGGAAATACACCGGACTTAAGAACAACAGTGTTTGGAGAAGGACCGAATGGCCCGAGAGCAATTTGACCTGATTGTGTTCGACTGGGACGGCACGCTGATGGACTCGACCGCCCACATCACGCGCAGCATCCAGGCCGCCTGCCGCGACCTGAGCCTGCCCGTGCCCGGCGACGAGGCCGCGAGCTACGTGATCGGCCTTGGCCTGCGCGAAGCGCTGCAGATCGCCGCGCCCACGCTCGACCCCGCCGATTACCCGCGCCTCGTGGAGCGCTATCGCATCCACTATCTGCTCAAGGATCAGCAGACCGAGCTGTTCAAGGGCGTGCGGGAAATGCTCACCGAACTGCGCGACACCGGCTATCTGCTGGGCGTGGCGACCGGCAAGAGTCGCGTGGGCCTGAACCGCGCGCTGGCTGACGCCAACCTCACGAGCCTGTTCGACGGCACCCGTTGCGCCGACGAAACCTTCTCGAAGCCGCACCCGGCGATGCTGCACGAACTCACGCGCGAACTGGGGCAGGATCTGGGCCGCACCGTGATGATCGGCGACACCACGCACGACCTGCAGATGGCCGCGAACGCGGGCGCGGCAGGCGTGGGCGTGGGTTATGGCGCACATTCGGCGGCGTCGCTGGAGGCACTTGCGCCCCAGTTCATCGCCGCCGATGTGGCCGAACTCGCAGCGTGGCTGCGGGAGCATGCATGAACGCTGCGCTTGAATCGGGCGAATCGGACGAAACGGGCGCGCCCGTGCGCGTGTGCGCGGCAGAAGACCTCGCCGATGGCGGCGCGGGCGTGCGCGTGAACGCGTCCTATGCGGGCGGCCCGGCTGTGGTGTTCTTCGTGCGCTTCGGCGGCGAGGCCTACGGCTACCTGAACCGCTGCGCGCATGTGCCGATGGAACTCGACTGGGTGGAAGGGCAGTTTTTCGAGTCGTCGGGGCTTTATCTGATGTGCGCGACGCACGGCGCCATCTATCAGCCCGAGACCGGCAAATGCGTGGGCGGCCCGTGCCGTGGCGGGCGTCTGCGCGCGGTGCGCGTCGAGGAACGCGACACGCCCGATGGCCGTGCGGTATTCTGGCTGCCGGACGCGGACCTGATTCCGGCCCCGACCTGATTTTTCCGCCGACTTTTGGCCCGATTCTTTTGCCCGATTCTTTGGCCCGATTCGATCGCTGATTCCAACACTTACGCATGTCAGATAAACCGACCCCCGATTCGAACGAGCCGCCGCGCCCCATGCATTCGGGCAAGGTGGAAGCCGGTCATGGCGGCTGGGAGCGCGAAGCGCTCGAACGCATCGCCATGGCCGCCATCACCGAGCAGCGCGCGGCGCGGCGCTGGCGCATCTTCTTCCGCTTCGCCTTCCTCGCCGTGCTGGTGCTGATTGCGTGGAGCGTGTTCGACTTCTCCGGCGCGCGTGTCGAAGGCGGCGGCCGTCATACGGCGCTGGTGTCGCTCGATGGCGAGATTTCGTCGGATACGCCCGCCAACGCCGAAGACATCAATAGCGCCCTCGACAGCGCCTTCGACGACGACGGCACGGCCGGCGTGATCCTGCATATCGACAGCCCGGGCGGCTCGCCGGTGCAGGCTGGCATCATCAACGACGAGATCCACCGGCTGCGCGCGAAATATCCGGCCATCCCGCTTTATGTGGTGGTGGGCGATATGTGCGCATCGGGCGGGTACTACGTCGCGGCTGCCGCCGACAAGATCTACGTGAACAAGGCCAGCATCGTCGGTTCGATCGGCGTGCTGATGGACGGTTTCGGCTTTACTGGCCTGATGGACAAGCTTGGCGTGGAGCGTCGTCTGCGCACTTCCGGTGAAAACAAGGGCTTTTACGACCCGTTCTCGCCCGATACGCCGAAGATGGACGCGCACGCGCAGGAAATGCTCGACCAGATTCACCAGCAGTTCATCGACGCCGTGAAGGCCGGGCGCGGCCAACGTCTGAAGGATTCGCCCGATATCTTCTCGGGCCTGTTCTGGACCGGCCAGAAGAGCGTGGAGCTGGGCCTCGCCGACGGTTACGGCGACACCGATTTCGTCGCGCGCGAGGTCATCAAGGCGCCCGACGTGGTCGATTACACGGTCAAGCAGAGCATTTCCGACCGCGTGGCCAAGAAGTTCGGCGCGAGCGTCGGCGCGGGCGCGGTGCATTCGCTGATTTCGGGCGCGAAGCTTTCGGTGCGGTAAAACGCCGCAAGTTCCGCGCTGATGAAGCAAAACGGCCGCTGCATTTCGTGCAGCGGCCGTTTTATTTCTGGCGTGAGTTCACGCAGATTCAGTTCGCCAGCAGCAGGAAGATCGCCGGGCGCTTGTGCAGGTCCGGCGTGGGCTTCTTCTTCCAGTCGGACACGGCGCGGCTGAGAATCGTCTCGGTGGGCAGCGTGAGGTCGGCGGCCACGCAGATGAGCGTCGACGGCGCGCAGGTCGACAGCAGCGTGTCGAGCATCGCTTTATTGCGATACGGCGTTTCGATGAAGATCTGCGTCTGCTTCGCCTTGCGCGACGTCTGTTCAAGCTCGCGTAGCTTCTTGATGCGCTCGTTGGCGTCCACCGGCAGGTAGCCGTGGAACGCGAAGCTCTGGCCGTTCAGGCCCGACGCCATCAGCGCGAGCAGGATCGAACTCGGCCCGACCAGCGGCACGACCTTGATGCCGCGTTCGTGCGCGCGGCGCACCAGCAACGCGCCGGGATCGGCCACCGCGGGCACGCCGGCTTCGGAGACGAGGCCCGTATCGATGCCGGCCAGCAGCGGTTTGAGCAGCTTGTCGATTTCGCCGGCCGGCGTGTTGACGTTCAGCTCGTGAATCTCGATTTCCTGGATCGGGCGCGTGGTGCCCACACGCTTGAGGAACGCGCGCGTGGTCTTGGCGTTCTCGCCGATGTAGCTCGCGAGCGTGCCCGCGCGCTCGCGCACCGGCGCGGGCAGGGCGTAGGCGAGGGCGGCTTCGTCACCGTCGCCGAGCGTGTTCGGGATCAGATAGAGGGTGCCCGTGCTCATGCTTGCGTCTCCAGCAGCGAATAGCCCGCGGCCAGCAGCATGCGCGTGAGCGCGATGAGCGGCAGACCGATCAGGGCAGTGGGGTCGTCGGATTCGATGGCTTCGAGCAGTGCGATGCCCAGACCTTCGGATTTGGCGCTGCCCGCGCAGTCGTACGGCTGTTCGGCGCGCAGATAGGCGTCGAGCGCGGCGTCCGGCAGATCGCGAAAGCGCACTTTCGTCACGACATCGACGCTATCGGTCTGGCCAGTCGAGGTGTCGAGCAGGCTCAGGGCGCTATGAAACAGCACTTCGCGGCCGCGCATGGCCTGCAGTTGTTCGAGCGCGCGCTCGTGCGTGCCCGGCTTGCCGATCTGGCGGCCGTCGAAGGTGGCCACCTGGTCGGAGCCGATCACGAGCGTGCGGCCCGTGCCGGGCGGCAAGGCAGCAGCAATCGCGCGCGCCTTTTCGACCGACAGGCGCAGCGCCGTGGCTTCGGGCGTCTCGCCCGCGTGCGGCGTTTCATCGATGTCGGGCACGGCGGTGCTGAACGGAATGCGCAGGCGTTCGAGCAGTTCGCGACGGTAGCGCGAGCTGGACGCGAGGATCAGCGCGGGGCGACCCTGGGTTTGAGCGGGCGAAGAATCTGGCAGCATGGTTGGAATTGAGCTGAGTCTGAGCTGGAATACTGCGGGTATACATTAGGGACAGAGACTGGCGTTGCGGCCAGTTGTATTGTCGCCCTCGGACAGGAGCTTAAGTGTTTGACTGACAAAGATAAAGGCGCTATGATTTTGGGCTTTTCATCGGTACGTTCGCCTTGTCACGTCTGTCAGGCCGGCAAGAAGCTGTGAAGTAGTTATGAAGCAGCTATGAAGCAAGCGCGTAGCCGATGCGGTGGGGATCAAGCAAGGATCAGGCAGCCGATCGGTAAATCAGGCCGTTCACATCAACCGGCTTGCATCGCTTGCAGGTCGCATGTTTGAAGCAGGAGAGGCTCACATGACCGAACAGCTCAACCCACGCGATATCGATATTTTTGAATTTGCGCGCAGTGCACGCGACGCGGCCGGTATGGTCCGCCTCGGACAGTTGCCACGCATATTGAATGAAGTCCCGGCCGATGCGCCCGATCGCGACACCGCGTTCACCTGGCAGGCCGAAGGCTTTACGCAGCCGGAATTGCAGGATGACGGCACCCATGCTCCGCAGCCGTATCTGCGGCTCGTGATCCACGGCGGCGCCTGGCTCACGTGTCAGCGGTGCCTCGCTCCCTATGAGCAGGCCTTCAATGCCGATGCGGTCTTCCGTATCGTCCAGACGGAAGAAGAGGCGGATGAGTTTCCGCTCGACGACGATGAAGTCGAAGTGATCGTAGGCTCACGCCATTTCGATCTCGTCGACTTGATCGAAGAGGAGTTGTTGCTCGCCTTGCCGCTCGTGCCGAAGCACGAAGTCTGTCCGGAAATTCACGAAAGCCTCGCCTCGGGTCCCGATGGCGCGGAAGGCGTGGACTCCGTGGACGACGTGCCGGAGCAGGAGATCGAGACGGAAGAGCGCATCAACCCTTTTGCGGCGCTCGAATCGCTCAAGAAGGACGGTCCCGGCAGCAAGCACTGAGCGTCGGTTGTTACTGACTATCAGGCGGCCGCAGGGGCAGCAGTTTCAGATACGTGGGCCTGAGCCCGGAGTCCGGCCATCCCCCAGGGTGGCGGCGGCCGGATCGGGCTGTGTTAGAATTCGGAAAATTTTCAGGAGTTATCATGGCAGTTCAACAAAACAAGAAGTCGCCGTCGAAGCGCGGTATGCACCGCTCGCACGATTTCCTTACGGGCGCTCCGCTGGCTGTCGAGCCGAGCACGGGTGAAGTGCATCTGCGTCACCACATCAGCCCGAACGGCTACTACCGCGGCAAGAAAGTCGTCAAGACCAAGAACGACTAATCGTTCCAGCGTGCAGCGCGGCGGCTCCGGGTTCGTCCAGGAGCCATCCAGCAGCGCCGCACATGGCGATTCCGTTCGCTTGACAATTGTTCGGCTCGGCAAAAAAGGCGGCATTCAACTGCCGCTTTTTTGTGCCTGAAATTCGTCGCATTCCATGACTGTTACGCTCACGATAGATTGCATGGGAGGCGACCACGGCCCGTCGGTGACGGTGCCCGCCGCAGTCCATTTCGTCCGCTCCCACCCCGACGCGCATCTGCAGCTCGTGGGCATCGAGACGGCGATCCGCGCCCAGCTCAAGAAGCTCAAGGCGCAGGACCTCCCCGCACTTTCCGTCGTTCCCGCCACCGAGGTCGTCGAAATGGACGATCCGGTCGAAGTCGCGCTTCGCAAGAAGAAAGACTCGTCCATGCGCGTCGCGCTTAATCGCGTGAAAGAGGGCGCGGCGCAGGCCTGCGTGTCGGCTGGCAACACCGGCGCGCTGATGGCCGTGTCCCGCTACGTCCTCAAGACGCTGCCTGGCATCGAACGCCCGGCCATCGCCTTTGCGCTGCCCAATCCGCGCGGCTATACGACGATGCTCGACCTTGGCGCGAACGTCGATTGCGAACCGCAGCATCTGCTGCAGTTCGCCGAGATGGGCCACGCGCTCGTCGCGGCGCTCGAAGGCAAGGAACGCCCGACCATCGGGCTTCTGAACATCGGCGAAGAAGTCATCAAGGGCAATGAAACCATCAAGCGCGCCGGCGAACTGCTGCGCGCGAGCACGCTGAATTTCCGCGGCAACGTCGAAGGCAACGACATCTACAAAGGCAGCGTGGACGTGATCGTCTGCGACGGCTTCGTGGGCAATGTCGCGCTCAAGACGTCGGAGGGCCTCGCACAGATGCTCAACGACATGATCAAGGAAGAGTTCGGCCGCTCGTGGTTCACGAAGCTGATGGCGATCGCCGCCTTGCCGGTGCTGATGCGCTTCAAGAAGCGCGTCGATCACCGCCAGTACAACGGCGCGGCGCTGCTCGGCCTGAAGAGCCTCGTCATCAAGAGCCACGGCTCCGCTGACGCCTACGCGTTTGAGTGTGCGATCAATCGCGGGTATGATGCCGTCAAAAATGGCGTGCTGGAGCGTTTGGCCCGCGCCATGGAAGACAACGCCGGTTCCTTCGAACAGGCGTCCGGCAGCCAGAGCGCTGCCCCGTCGACTCCCGACAGCCCGGCCGCGAGCGCATCCGCGAGTGAAGCTGGCCAGGCGGCAGACGCCGCCCAGCCCGTCCCGCCCGCCGCGGCATCCACCTCGAAGGCATCATCCTCGAAGGCATAATGGCTCAACCGACTCTCTATTCCCGCGTGCTCGGCACGGGCAGCTTCCTTCCGCCTGAGCGCGTCACCAACCAGGATCTGGCCGAGCGCCTCGCCGCCAAAGGCGTCGAGACGAGCGACGAGTGGATCGTCGCCCGCACGGGCATCCACGCGCGCCACTTCGCGGCGCCGGACGTCACCACCAGCGATCTCGCGCTCGCCGCTTCGCAGCGCGCCATCGCCGCTGCCGACGTCGATCCGCAGTCCATCGACCTGATCATCGTCGCCACTTCGACGCCTGATTTCGTGTTCCCGAGCACCGCCTGCCTGCTGCAGAACAAGCTCGGCATCCGCAATCACGGCGCGGCGTTCGACGTGCAGGCCGTGTGTTCGGGCTTCGCCTACGCCGTTTCGGTTGCCGACAGCCTGATCCGCAGCGGCCAGCACAAGACGGCGCTGGTGGTGGGCGCGGAAACCTTCTCGCGCATCCTCGACTTCAACGATCGCACCACCTGTGTTCTGTTCGGCGACGGCGCGGGCGCCATCGTGATGCAGGCCTCGGAAGAACCGGGCGTGCTCGCGAGCGCTCTGCACGCGGACGGCAGCTACGCGCACATCCTGTGCACGCCGGGCAACGTGAACGGCGGCGTGATCGCGGGCAACGCGTTCCTGCACATGGACGGCCAGGCGGTGTTCAAGCTGGCGGTGAACGTGCTGGAGAAGGTCGCCATTGAGGCGCTCGACAAGGCGCAGCTCACGGCCGACCAGATCGACTGGCTGATTCCGCACCAGGCCAACATCCGCATCATGCAGGGCACGTGCCGCAAGCTCGGCCTGCCGGCTGAGCGCATGGTGGTGACGGTGGGCGATCACGGCAACACCTCGGCGGCATCGATTCCGCTCGCTTTCGACGTCGCAGTGCGCGACGGCCGCATCAAGCGCGGCCAGAACGTGCTGATCGAAGGCGTGGGCGGCGGTTTCACCTGGGGCGCGTCCGTCATCCGCTACTGATTTCCGAGCGGGCTTTCGCGCTCCCGCCCGGCAGGCCGCACGCACTCGCGTTTGCAAGAGGGTTTGCAAGCAGCGCGACGTGCGCGGTCCGCGGCGGTTCAACCGAGCGCATCGCCCATCCGTTTTGACCGAATTTTGGGGAAGTCATGAAATTCGCATTCGTTTTTCCGGGCCAGGGCTCGCAGGCCGTCGGCATGCTCGACGCCTTCGCCGATAACGCCATCGTGCGCGAGACGGTTCAGGAAGCGTCCGACGCGCTGGGCCAGGACATCGGCAAGCTGATCGCCGAAGGTCCGGCCGAAGAACTCAATCTCACCACCAACACGCAGCCGGTCATGCTCACCGCCGCTTACGCCGTCTATCGCGCGTGGCAGCAGGCAGGCGGCCCGGCTCCGGCAATCGTCGCGGGCCATAGCCTCGGCGAATACACGGCGCTGGTCGCCGCGGGCGTGCTCGCATTCCGCGACGCGGTGCCGCTGGTGCGCTTTCGCGCCCAGGCGATGCAAAACGCCGTACCGGTGGGCGAGGGCGGCATGGCCGCGGTGCTAGGTCTGGACGACGACACCGTGCGCGCGGTCTGCGTCGAAGCCGCAGCAGCCAGCGGCGGCGTGGTCGAAGCCGTCAACTTCAACGCGCCTGCACAGGTCGTGATCGCCGGCCACAAGGCGGCGGTCGAGAAAGCCTGCGAAGTCGCCAAGGCGAAGGGCGCCAAGCGCGCGCTGCCGCTGCCGGTGTCGGCGCCGTTCCACTCGTCGCTGCTCAAGCCGGCGTCGGACCAGCTGCGCGAGTATCTGGCGAACATCACGCTGAACGCGCCGGTCATCCCGGTCGTCAACAACGTCGACGTGGCCTTCGAAACCGATCCCGCGAAGATCCGCGACGCCCTCGTGCGTCAGGCCGCAGGCGCGGTGCGCTGGGTCGAGTGCGTGCAGGCAATCGCCGCGCAAGGCGCGACGCACGTGATCGAATGCGGCCCGGGCAAGGTGCTCGCCGGCCTCACGAAGCGTATCGACGGCAATCTGGTCGGCGCTTCGGTGTTCGATCCGAAGTCGCTCGAAGAAACGCTCGCGCTTCTGAACGCGTAACACGCGCATAACTCGCAACGGATTCGAAGATGGAAAAGACTCTCGACAATCAAGCCGCAATCGTCACCGGCGCCTCGCGTGGCATCGGCCGCGCGATCGCGCTGGAACTGGCGCGCCAGGGCGCGACGGTGATCGGCACGGCAACCAGCGAAGCGGGCGCGCAGGCCATCACGGCAGCGTTCGAGGAAGCGGGCGTGAAGGGCCGCGGCGCGGTCCTCAACGTCAACGACGCAGCTGCGGCAGAAGCGCTCATCGACGCGACGGTCAAGGAATTTGGCGCTTTGGCGATTCTCGTCAACAATGCGGGCATCACGCAGGACAACCTGGCGATGCGCATGAAGGACGACGAATGGGATTCGGTGATCGACACCAACCTGAAGTCGGTGTTCCGTCTCTCGCGCGCGGTGCTGCGCCCCATGATGAAGGCCAAGGGCGGCCGCATCATCAACATTACGTCGGTGGTCGGCTCGTCGGGCAACCCGGGCCAGGCCAACTACGCGGCGGCCAAGGCCGGCGTCGCGGGCATGACGCGCGCACTCGCGCGCGAGATCGGCAGCCGCGGCATCACGGTGAACTGCGTGGCGCCGGGCTTCATCGATACCGACATGACCAAGGATCTGCCCGCTGAGCAGCAGGCCGCGCTCAAGCAGCAGATTCCGCTGGGACGTCTGGGCAGCCCGGAAGACATCGCTCACGCGGTGGCGTTCCTGGCCTCGCCGCAGGCGGGCTATATCACGGGCACGACGATGCACGTGAACGGCGGCATGTATATGTCTTAACCGGATTCAGGTACTATCCGCGCCTTGAAGCATCCGACGAAAGGATCCGTTAGATGCGGGCGCGGACAGCCGTTCCGGAACCGCAGGTGCGCTGCTTTTCTGCCAGGTCAAACCTGATAAAATGCGCGCACTCGCATTCATGAGCTAACTTTTTTCCCTTGGAGGGGTAATGGACAACATCGAACAGCGCGTCAAGAAGATCGTCGCCGAACAACTGGGCGTCGCCGAAGCTGAAATCAAGAACGAAGCTTCGTTCGTGAACGATCTGGGCGCAGACTCGCTCGACACCGTCGAACTGGTGATGGCCCTCGAAGACGAATTCGGCATGGAAATCCCGGACGAGGAAGCCGAGAAGATCACGACGGTCCAGCAAGCTATCGACTACGCTCGCGCGAACGTCAAGGCCTAATCAGCCTTCTTCCTGTTGGGGCCGGGCGCGCCATCGGCGCGCATGTAGTACCAACGGCCCGCAAGGACGCTCGCCCGTGAAACCGCATATGGCCGCCGCACGCGTTGCGAGGCATCTGCCGGTCAACTAGCCACAGGGCTCACAGGAGCATTTCCTGTGGCCTCTGTGGCTTTTGTTTTTGTCATCTATGGAAAAGGGGTTACCGTGAGCCGCCGTCGAGTTGTTGTTACAGGCCTGGGGCTGATTTCGCCTGTTGGCAATAATGTTGCCGACGGCTGGGCCAATCTGGTCGCCGGCAAGTCTGGCATCGCCAACATCACGAAGTTCGACGCCACGAACTTCTCGACCCGCTTTGCGGGCGAAGTGAAGGGTTTCAACGTCGAAGAGTACATGCCGGCCAAGGAAGCGCGCCATATGGATACGTTTATCCATTACGGCATCGCTGCAGGCATGCAGGCGCTCAAGGACAGCGGCCTCGAAGTCACCGAAGCGAACGCGGAACGCATTGGCGTGAACGTGGGCTCGGGCATCGGCGGTCTGCCGATGATCGAAGTCACGCAAACCGAACTGCTCAACCGCGGCCCGCGCCGCATCTCGCCGTTCTTCGTGCCGGCCTCGATCATCAACATGATCTCGGGCCATCTGTCGATCAAGTTTGGCCTCAAGGGCCCGAACCTGTCGATGGTCACGGCATGTACGACCGGCCTGCACTGCATCGGTGAAGCGTCGCGTCTGATCGAATACGGCGACTGCGACGTGATGATCGCCGGTGGCGCGGAATCGACCGTGTCGCCGCTGGGCATCGGCGGCTTCGCGGCGGCGCGTGCGCTCTCGCAGCGCAACGACGATCCGGCAACGGCAAGCCGTCCGTGGGACAAGGACCGTGATGGTTTCGTGCTCGGCGAAGGCGCCGGCGTGATGGTGCTCGAAGAGTACGAACACGCGAAGGCGCGCGGCGCGAAGATCTACGCGGAAATCGGCGGCTACGGCATGAGCGGTGATGCGTATCACATGACCGCTCCGCTGGAAGACGGCGACGGCGCACGCCGCTGCATGATCGCGGCGATGAAGAACGCCGGCGTGAACGCGGACGAAGTGAACTGGCTCAGCGCCCATGGCACGTCGACCCCGCTGGGCGACCTCGCGGAAACCACCGCGATCAAGCGCGCGTTCGGCGACCACGCAAAGGACATCGTCGTGAACTCGACGAAGTCGATGACGGGTCACTTGCTGGGCGGCGCGGGCGGTCTGGAATCGGTGTTCACGGTGCTCGCCGTGCACAACCAGATCTCGCCGCCGACGATCAACATCTTCAACCAGGATCCGGCTTGCGACCTGGACTACTGCGCGAACACCGCGCGGGACATGAAGATCGACGTCGCGCTGAAGAACTCGTTCGGCTTTGGTGGCACGAACGGCACGCTCGTCTTCAAGCGTCACGCTTAAGGCTTGACGGCCCTGACGTGATCGCCTCGAGCGACACCGCGGCCGCGCCGGCGCAACACTGCGCGCCGGCCGGCCGCGACTCTCTTTCTCCTGCCCGGCGCGTGTATGCGCCGCGTAGTCCTCGCATTGCCTTGCGCCCGTCCTGGGTGCTGCAGGGCTTGCTGCTCATCGGAATTGCGATAGCCACGCTGGCCTTGCTTGTCACGCTGACGCCGGGGTTTGGCGGCCTGTGGCGAGCGTTGCTGCCTGCATGTTCACTGGCCGCTGCCGGCGGTCTTGCCTTCGCGGCATGGCGTCGTGCGCAGCCGGCCTATATCGAAATCGGGATCGATCGCTTCGCGGCGTTTTCGCGCTCCGGAGCGTGTCTCATGGATGGGCGGCTGAGCGGTGCGGCCCAGTGGGGCGGGGCGCTGCTTTCGCTCGTGGTCGAAGCGGGCGGGCAACGTCGCAGTCTGCTCGTCGCCGCCGATTCGGTCGATGCCGAGTCGTTCCGTCTGCTTGCGGTGGCGGCGCGCAGCGCGTCCGGCCGCTGAATTCCCGTCTTTATCCGCGTTTTTCCCTTCCGTTTTTCTTCCTTTTCGTTCCGGCTCTTGCGCTTGGGCAGGGCGTCCCCATTTAGTCCAGTTCCACCTCCAGCGGTGCGCTGTAAAGACTGTAACCGCTGTTACGCGCGTAACGTGGTGCCGTGGCGGTAACGCTACAATGAGGCCCCGCGTCCACTTCATGAGCTAACGGACTTTTCAGGTGAGCGAAAAAGAAATTGACCAGGTGCTGGTCGAGCGCGTGCAAAAAGGTGACAAGGCCGCGTTCGAACTGCTGGTCTCCAAGTACCACCGCAAGATCATCCGCCTGATCTCGCGCCTCGTGCGGGACCCCGCCGAGGTCGAGGACGTGGCCCAGGACGCCTTTATCAAGGCGTATCGGGCGCTGCCGCAGTTCCGTGGCGAATCCGCTTTCTATACGTGGTTGTACCGTATTGCGGTCAATACGGCGAAGAACTACCTTGCGACCCAGGGAAGACGCGCCCCCACCTCCACCGAAGCAGATGCAGAAGAAGCGGAAACTTTCTCGGACGCCGATCAACTAAGGGATATCAACACGCCCGAGTCGATGTTGATGAGCAAGCAGATCGCCCAGACGGTCAATGCTGCAATGGCGGTTCTACCGGAAGAGCTGCGCACCGCCATTACTCTTCGGGAAATTGAAGGTTTGAGTTACGAGGAAATCGCTGAAATGATGGATTGCCCCATTGGCACCGTCAGATCGCGAATTTTCCGCGCTCGCGAAGCCATTGCGGCAAAATTGCGTCCGCTGCTGGACACACCGGAAGGCAAGCGCTGGTAAAAAAGCCACGCTCGCGCCGGGCGCGCACGCAAGTCACTAAAGTGAGTGTGTCACTGCGGGGCTTCTGTAAAGAAATGGGGAGCATCATGGGGTCGGTTTCGATGCAATCGGTGTCAAGCTCGCACGGCGAGCGCCTGTCCGCCTTTGTCGATGGCGAATTCGCCGCTGCAAGTGCGAGTGAAGCGGACACGCATCTGAACGCTATTTTTTCCAGTCTCGACGACGAAGACCGCAAGGTCTGGTCGGCGTATCACCTGATCGGCGACGCGCTGCGCTCGGACGACCTGGCGATGAGCCCGGCCGCGAGCCAGTCGTTCATGGCGGGCTTTGCCGCGCGCTTTGAGGCGGAGCCGCACGTGCTGGCGCCTGCCGCCGTCGCCGCGGATGCTGCCGTCAGCACGCATAACGGTCGCGTCGCGCGTATTCTTTCGCTGCGTCGTCGCGTCATGCCGTCGCTGGCTGTGGCGGCTGCCGCAGCCACGCTTACGTGGATTGTCGTGCCGCAGATGCGTGGCGTCGGCATGGCCGGCGGTCCGCAGATCGCGGCCATGCAACCCGCGGGCGACAATGTCCAGCGCGTGGCCATGAACACCGTGCCCGTGCAGACGGCCGCCGTTCAGGATGGCAATATCATCCGCGACGCACAACTGGACGCTTATCTCGAAGCGCACCAGCAGTTCGCGCAGCAGCCGGTCATGTCGGATTCGATGCCGCTGATCCGCTCTGCCGCCCTTACCACGCAAGGCCAGTGAGTCTGATGCAGACATTGCGGTTGAATAACAATACATTCTGGGGGCGGTTGCCGGCATTCCTGTGCTGCGCAGCCGTAATGTTCACCGCTCTGTCTGCCGCCACGCGTGCGCATGCACAAGGCGCGTCGGCTGCTTCCGTTACGGATCCGGCCACGCGCCGGAGCGCCGCGCAGTGGCTCGACCGCATCCAGCAGGCCGCCCAGCAGCAGAATTACATCGGCACCTTCGTCTATCAGCGCGGCAACTACGTGCAGTCGTCGCGCATTACGCATTACGCGACGAAGAGCGACGGCGAGTTCGAGCAGCTCGAAAGCCTCGACGGCAAGCCGCGCAAGATGCTGCGCCATAACGACGACCTCTACACCTTCGTGCCGGAGCGCAAGCTCTGCGTCGTCGAAAAACGCCAGAACAAGGACGCGTTCCCGGCGCTGCTCGCCACCAGCGGCGACCAGGTGCTGTCCGTCTACGACCCGAAGATGCTCGGCACCGACCGTGTCGCCGGCATCGACAGCCAGGTCATCGAACTCGATCCCAAGGACACTTACCGCTTCGCCTACAAGCTGTGGGCGGACGCGAAGACGGGCCTGCTGCTGCGCTCGCAGACGCTCGATCCGTCGAACGGCCAGGTGCTCCAGCAGCTCTCCTTTACGCAGGTGAGCATTGGCGTGCCGGTCGATAAGGCGCCCATCGCAGCCGGCATGCGTAACACCGCTGGCTGGACCGTGGTGCGTCCGCCGCTTCAGACCGTCGATATGGAAGCGCAGGGCTGGAGCTTCGCGCAGACCGTGCCGGGCTTCGTCAAAATCCGCGAACTGCGCCGCCCGATGGCCGCGCGCGACGCCAGCGAGCCGCCGATCCCGGTCGATCAGGCTGTGTTCTCGGATGGCCTGTCGGCCGTGTCGGTTTTTGTCGAGCCGGTCGAGCACAACAGCCGCAAGGAAGGCGCGGGCAGCAACGGCGCGACCCATGTGCTGGTGAAGCGCAACGGCGATTACTGGATCACCTTGCTCGGCGAAGTGCCCCAGGCCACGTTGCAGCAATTCGCGTCTGCCATAGAATACAAGGCTCCCAAGTAACTCCTTCGGCCGAATACGATATGACGATCCTCCCGCTGCGCAAATTCTTCGCGGCCGCGGTGGTGGCGGTGTGCCTGCCGCTCGCCCCGCAAGTGGCAGCGGCGGCGCCTGCTGCCAATCTGCCTGATTTCACCGATCTCGTGGACAAGGTGGGCCCGTCGGTGGTCAATATCCGCACGACCACGCGCGTGACGCTCTCGCAGGGTGGCGGCGCGCTGCCACCGGGGATGGATAACGGCGATATGTCGGAGTTCTTCCGTCGCTTCTTTGGCATTCCGTTGCCGCAAGGTCCGCAAGGCGGTCAGGGCGGTGGCCAGTCGCCACACGGCGGACAGGGTGGGCAGGGCGGTCAGGGTAGCCAGGGCGGCCAGGATTCCGGCCCGGACAACGGCGACGAGCAGAACAGCGGCGTCGGCTCCGGCTTCATCATGACGAGCGACGGCTACGTGATGACCAACGCGCACGTCGTGGATGACGCCGACAGCATCTACGTCACGCTCACCGACAAGCGCGAATTCAAGGCCAAGCTGATCGGCGTGGACGACCGCACGGACGTCGCCGTGGTCAAGATCCAGGCGAACAACCTGCCGGCCGTGAACGTCGGCGATTCGAACAAGGTGCGCGTGGGCGAGTGGGTCGTGGCAATCGGTTCGCCGTTCGGCCTCGAAAACACTGTGACTGCCGGGATCGTCAGCGCCAAGGGGCGCGACACCGGCGACTATCTGCCGTTCATCCAGACCGATGTGGCCGTGAACCCCGGCAACTCGGGCGGCCCGCTCATCAACATGCAGGGCGAAGTGATCGGCATCAACTCGCAGATCTATAGCCGCACGGGCGGCTTCATGGGCATTTCGTTCGCGATTCCGATCGACGAGGCGATGCGCGTGGCGGATCAGCTCAAGACCACCGGCAAGGTTACGCGCGGCCGTATCGCCGTGGCGATCGGCGAAGTGACCAAGGACGTGGCCGATTCGCTCGGTCTGCCCAAGGCGCAGGGCGCGCTGGTGTCGAGCGTCGAACCGGGCGGCCCGGCCGAGAAGGCGGGCATCCAGCCGGGCGACATCATCCTGAAGTTCAACGGCCAGTCGGTGGACACTGCGACCGATCTGCCGCGCATGGTGGGCGACACCAAACCCGGCAGCAAGGCAACCGTGACGGTCTGGCGCAAGGGCCAGACGCGCGAACTGCCGATCACGATTGCGGAAATGCAGACGGACAAGGGCGCGAAGGCCGACCCGAAAAAGGCGCCGGAGCCGAAGCCGCGTGCGGCTAACGCGCTGGGTCTGTCGGTGACGGATATCCCGGCCGACCAGCTGAACCAGCTCAAGATCAAGGGCGGTGTGGTGGTCGATTCGGTGGACGGGCCAGCAGCGCGTGCCGGTCTGCAAAAGGGCGACATCATCCTGCGCGTGGGCGACACCGATATCGCCAACGCAAAGCAGTTCCAGGACGTTACCGCGCATCTGGACCCGCAGAAGATGGTCGCGATTCTCGTGCGTCGGGGCGACAATACGCAATTCGTGCCGATCCGCCCGCGCGGGCCGGCGCAGAAATAAGCGACAGACGTCAGTTTTAGAAGTTGGCAAACCAGCGAGTCAGCATCATGCCCAACACGCCCATGCGTACCTCGACCGCCACCCAGCCTCGCGCGGTGGCGCGCGCGAGCGCGCATCTGGTCCTGTTCGGCCGGGCGTGGTGTCATCTCTGCGAGGAAATGCGCGAAGCGCTCGAACCGCTCGCCGTGGCGGCGGGCGCGCGCCTCGACGTAATCGATGTCGATTCCGACCCCGAACTCGTCGCGCGTTACGACGAACTGGTACCGGTGCTGGTCTGTGACGGCATCGAACTGTGCCGTTACAGGCTCGACGAGGCGCGCGTGCGCGCCACGTTGGGACTGAGCGCCGACGCGCCCTACGTGCCCAAAAAGCCGCCGAGCGGGACCTGACGGAGCGGTTTTATCGCTCGTCAACCCGGCCGCAAGGTCAGGTCGCTGGCACAACACCTGCATGACTTCAACGCAGGGTTCGCCTGCGACACCCCTTTTCGGCTAAAATAGTTCGGTTTTTCATCTGTTTACGAGGCGTGCCCAGCTATCGTTGGGGCGCGCCTTTTTCGCTTGATCGGCACTGAATGGATCATATTCGTAACTTCTCGATCATTGCGCACATCGACCATGGCAAGTCGACGCTCGCCGATCGCATCATCCAGCTGTGCGGCGGCTTGTCCGACCGCGAAATGGAAGCGCAGGTGCTCGACTCGATGGATCTCGAGCGCGAGCGCGGCATCACGATCAAGGCGCAGACCGCAGCCCTCACGTACAAGGGACGTGACGGCAAGGTCTACAACCTGAACCTGATCGACACGCCGGGCCACGTCGACTTCTCCTACGAAGTCAGCCGCTCGCTGTCGGCGTGCGAAGGCGCGCTGCTCGTCGTCGACGCCAGTCAGGGCGTGGAAGCGCAGACCGTGGCGAACTGCTACACGGCGATCGAACTCGGCGTCGAAGTGGTGCCGGTTCTCAACAAGATCGACCTGCCCGCCGCCAACCCCGAAAACGCCATCGAGGAAATCGAGGACGTGATCGGCATCGACGCGACCGACGCCACGCGCTGCAGCGCGAAGACCGGCCTCGGCGTGGAAGATGTGCTCGAATCGATCATCGCCAATGTGCCGCCGCCCAAGGGCGATCCGGAAGCACCGTTGCAGGCGCTGATCATCGACTCGTGGTTCGACAACTACGTCGGCGTGGTCATGCTCGTGCGTATCGTCAACGGCACGCTGCGTCCGAAGGACAAGATCAAGCTGATGGCCACCGGCGCGCAGTATCCGGTCGAGCACGTCGGCGTGTTCGCGCCGAAGTCGCGCAACCTGGAATCGCTGTCGGCGGGCCAGGTGGGCTTCATCATCGCGGGCATCAAGGAACTCGCCGCCACCAAGGTGGGCGATACCGTCACGATCGTGAACCGTGCGGCGCCGGAACCGCTGCCGGGCTTCAAGGAAGTGAAGCCGCAGGTGTTCGCGGGTCTTTATCCGGTCGAGGCGAACCAGTACGACGCGCTGCGCGAATCGCTCGAAAAGCTCAAGCTCAACGACGCCTCGCTCCAGTACGAGCCGGAAGTGTCGCAGGCGCTGGGTTTCGGCTTCCGCTGCGGCTTCCTGGGCCTGCTGCACATGGAAATCGTGCAGGAGCGTCTCGAACGCGAGTTCGACATGGACCTCATCACCACGGCGCCGACCGTGGTGTACGAAGTCGTGCAGGCCGACGGCACGCTGATCAAGGTCGAAAACCCGGCGAAGATGCCGGAGCCGTCGCGCATCGCGGAAATTCGCGAGCCGATCGTCACGGTCAACCTGTACATGCCGCAGGACTATGTGGGTTCGGTGATCACGCTCTGTACGCAGAAGCGCGGCAATCAGATCAACATGCAGTACCACGGCCGTCAGGTGCAGCTCACGTACGAAATCCCGATGGCGGAAATCGTGCTCGACTTCTTCGATCGCCTGAAGTCGGTGTCGCGCGGCTATGCGTCGATGGACTACGAGTTCAAGGAGTATCGCAGCGCGGACGTCGTGAAGGTCGACATGCTGATCAACAGCGAAAAGGTCGATGCGCTGTCCATCATCGTGCACCGTTCGCAGTCGCTGTATCGCGGCCGCGAAGTGGCCGCGAAAATGCGCGAGATCATTCCGCGCCAGATGTACGACGTGGCAATTCAGGCCGCGATTGGCGCGCACATCATCGCGCGTGAGAACATCAAGGCGCTGCGCAAGAACGTGCTGGCCAAGTGTTATGGCGGCGACATCTCGCGTAAGAAGAAGCTCCTCGAAAAGCAGAAGGCAGGCAAGAAGCGGATGAAGCAGGTTGGCTCCGTGGAAATCCCGCAGGAAGCTTTCCTTGCGATTCTGCGCGTCGAAGATAAATAAGCCCGCAAATAAGCCGAACAACGGACCACTACATGAATTTTGCGCTGATCCTTTTTGTGCTCGTCATCTTGACGGGCATCGCGTGGGTTGCAGACAAGCTGGTTTTCATGCCGCGCCGGCGCCTCGCCGCCGATGCGGCCGTTGCCGAGTTCGACCGGCAGCAGCAACGCGTGGGCGAGCGTTTCGCCGACGAAAATGCGCCGGTTACGCGTCAGAACCTGCGTAACGAAAAGCTGCGCCAGCCGTGGTGGCTGGAGTACACGGCGAGCTTCTTCCCGGTCATCCTGGTCGTGTTCCTCGTGCGCTCGTTCGTGGTGGAGCCGTTCAAGATTCCCTCGGGTTCGATGGTGCCCACGCTGCTGGTGGGCGACTTCATCCTCGTGAACAAGTTCGACTACGGCATTCGCCTGCCGATCACCAACACGAAGATCACCCAGGGCCGTCCGCTCGAACGTGGCGACGTGGTGGTGTTCCGCTATCCGAAGGACGAGTCGGTCGACTACATCAAGCGTGTGATCGGCCTGCCGGGCGACGTGGTGGCGTATCAGGACAAGCAGCTCACGATCAACGGCCAGCCGGTGCCTGAAACGCCGCAAGCCGATTACTTCGACGAAGAGCGCATCGGTTACGCGAAGCAGTTCACGGAAGATCTCGGCAATGGCCGCAAGAACAACATCCTGAACAACCCGGCGGTGCCGCCGTTCGTCGTCGGCGCGGATGACTATCCGTATCGCGACAACTGCCAGTACAACGCACGCGGTGTGATCTGCAAGGTGCCGGCCGGCCATTACTTCATGATGGGCGACAACCGCGACAACAGCGCGGACAGCCGCTACTGGGGCTTCGTGCCCGACGCCAATATCGTCGGCCGCGCCTTCTTCATCTGGATGAACTTCAGCAGCCTGAAGCGCATCGGTTCGTTCCAGTAACGCGCATCGTGCGATGTGCGCGTAACGATTGATGCATAGTTCGATCGATACGCGCCACGCATCTTCGCGCGCTACTTGAAGAACCCGCGGCAACGCCGCTTCTTCACGGTTTTTCGCCCGCCGCCCCGCGTTTTCGCTGGGGGCGGCGGGCGCGTTATACTCTCCCCATGCCCCAATCTCCGTTGGAAAGCCGGCTGCGCTACGAATTTCGCAATGCGGAATTGTTGCGCCAGGCTCTCACCCACCGCAGTCACAGTGCCACGCATAACGAACGCCTCGAATTCCTCGGTGATTCGGTTCTGAATTGCGCGGTGGCGGCCCTATTGTTCCAACGTTTTGGCAAGCTGGACGAAGGCGATCTCTCGCGCGTGCGCGCGAATCTGGTCAAGCAGCAGTCGCTTTACGAGATTGCTCAGGCCCTGAATATTGCCGATGGCCTGCGTCTGGGCGAAGGCGAACTGCGCAGCGGCGGCTTCCGCCGTCCGTCCATCCTGGCTGACGCGCTTGAGGCCATCTTCGGCGCGATCTTCCTCGACGGCGGTTTCGACGCCGCCCAGACGGTCATCAAGCGCCTCTACGTGCCGATCCTCGATCACATCGACCCGCGCACGCTCGGCAAGGATTCCAAGACGCTGCTGCAGGAGTACCTGCAAGGCCACAAGATTGCGCTGCCCACCTACACGGTGGTGGCGACGCATGGTGCGGCGCACAATCAGCAGTTCGAAGTCGAATGCACCGTGCCCAAGCTCGACGTGAAGGTGTCGGGTTCGGGCGCGAGCCGTCGCGCGGCCGAACAGGCCGCCGCGAAGAAGGCGCTCGACGAGGTGATGGCGGCCGCGCCCGCGCTGGTCGCCAAGCCGCGCCGTTCGAAGGGCGCGCGCGCTCCCAAGGCCGAGCTTGAAGTCGTGCCGGGTGTAACGGGCGTGCAGGGCGCACTCGATCTGCGTGCGCCGGAGCGTCGTGCGCGCGGCGAACGTCCGACCACCGTGGCGGCGGCTGCCGCAGCGGCTGCGGGCGCGGAAGCCGCGCCGCTCGCCGTGATCCGTGCGGCGCACGTGCAGGACAAAGCTGTTGAAAAGACGGCGGAGAAGGGCGCCGATAAGCCCGACCGCTTCGACGCCGTGCCCTCGGCCGCTTCGATCGCACCGCGTGTTTCGCGCAATCGTGAGACGCAACATGGCGTCCAGGACGACAAGACGTCGTCCGGCACCGCCGAAACCAGCGCCGACATCGGCGCGGCCGTGCCCGTGCGCGCGGCCGATGCCGGCCACTGATTCCACCCGGGCGCGCGAACACTGCGCGCCCCGCTTTATTTTCCTGGTCCGATCATGAACGCACCTACTACCACTCCTGCCGGCTTCCGCTGCGGCATGGTCGCGATCGTCGGCCGTCCGAACGTCGGCAAATCCACGCTGATGAACGCGCTCGTCGGCCAGAAGATCAGCATTACGTCGCGCAAGGCGCAGACCACGCGCCACCGCATCACCGGCATCAACACGACCGACGACGCGCAGTACATCTTCGTCGATACGCCGGGCTTCCAGACGCGCCACAGCACGGCGCTCAATCGCTCGCTGAACCGCGCGGTGACGTCGACGCTGAGTTCCGTCGATGCCGTGCTGTTCGTGATCGAAGCCGGCAAGTTCGGCCCGGACGACCAGCGCGTGCTGGATCTGATTCCGCCGAACGCGCCGACGATCCTGATCGCCAACAAGATCGACGTGGTGAAGGACAAGGCCACGCTCTATCCGTTTATCCAGGAAGTGCAGAAGCTGCGCGATTTCCGCGAGATCGTGCCGCTGTCGGCCAAGAACACCGACGATATCAAGCGCCTGCTGGAGACGCTCAAGCCGTATCTGCCCGAAGGCGAGCCGATCTACGGCGAAGACGACCTGACCGATCGCAGCGAACGTTTTCTCGCCGCCGAAATCCTGCGCGAGAAAGTGTTCCGCTGGACCGGCGACGAACTGCCGTACACCAGCACCGTGATCATCGACAAGTTCGAGCAGGAAGGGCGTCTGCGCCGCATCTTCGCGACGATCCTCGTCGAGCGCGACACGCAGAAGGCCATGGTGATCGGCCAGAAGGGCGCCAAGCTCAAGCAGATCAGCACCGAAGCGCGTCTGGACATGGAGAAGCTCTTTGACGGTCCCGTGTATCTCGAAACCTTCGTGAAGGTGAAGAGCGGCTGGGCCGACAACGAAGCCGGCCTGCGCGCCTACGGCTACGAGTAACGTCTGGCCCTGCGGCTCTGGACGTATCCCAGCTTCAGCTATCCAGCGACAGCCATTTCAAGGTGCGAGTGAGCGGGCATGAGTGACGGCGAAGCCGGAACCCTGAACGATGACTGGTCCGCGCCCGACGCGGGCGCCGCCGATGCCGCCGAGGACGATTTCGAATCGCCCGGCGGCGGCTCAACGCGCGCGCGGGGTGCCAGTACGGGCAAAACAAGCGGAACCAGCAGCACCAGCGGCACGCGCAGCCGCCGCTCGCGCTCGCCGGCTTCGAGCGAGCGCGACATCAGCGAAGGCGCCGACGCCACGCTCGAACGCCGTCCGGATGCTCGTACCGCGCGCAAAACCACCGCACGCCCGCAACTGCCGCGCGCTTCCCGCAGCACGGCATCGGACTATCGCGTGTCCGAGCAGCCTGCCTTCGTGCTGCACAGCTATCCCTACCGCGAAACCAGTCTCATCATCGACGTGCTCTCGCGCGATCACGGCCGCGTCGCGCTGGTCGCGAAGGGCGCCAAGCGCCCGCATTCGGCCTTGCGCGGCGTGCTGCAGACCTTCCAGCCGCTCACGCTGAACTGGACTGGCAAGAACGAAGTGCGCACGCTGACCGGGGCGGAATGGGTGGGCGGCATGTTGCCGCTCGCGGGCGACGCGCTGCTGTGCGGCTTCTACGTCAACGAGCTGCTGGTGAAGTTTCTCGCCCGCGAAGACCCGCATCCGGCGCTCTTCAATCATTACGTCGTCACGCTCACGCGCCTCGCGCACGATCTGCCGCCCGTGCAGGTGCTGCGTTCGTTCGAGCGCGTGCTGCTGCGCGACACCGGCTACGCGCTGGCGCTCAACCGCACCGTCAATCGCCGGACCGTGGTGGCCGAGGGCCGCTATGTGTTCGATCCCGAACGCGGCGTGCGCGAGGCGTCCGACGAATGGCCCTCGCACTGGCCGGTGCTGTCGGGCCAGACATTGCTCGATATGGAAGAGGACGATTACCATCGACCCCAGACCGTCGCGCAAAGCAAGGCGCTGATGCGTTTCCTGCTGAACACTTACCTTGGCGGCACGCCGCTCGCGACGCGCCAGATCCTGATCGACCTGCAGAACCTATGAGCTTCTTCCTGACTTCGCCCAACGTGATCGACCTCGGCATCAACATCGACCACGTCGCCACGCTGCGCAACGCGCGCGGCACGACCTATCCCGATCCGATCCGCGCGGCGCTGCTCGCCGAAGAAGCGGGCGCCGATGCCATCACGCTGCATCTGCGCGAGGACCGCCGTCACATCGTCGATGCCGACGTGCGCAAGCTGCGCCCGCTGCTCAAGACGCGCATGAACCTCGAATGCGCGGTGACGGCCGAAATGCTCGACATCGCCTGCGAGATCAAGCCGCATGATGTTTGCCTCGTGCCTGAAAAGCGCGCGGAGCTGACGACCGAAGGCGGCCTCGACGTGGCGGGGCAGTTCGAAGCGGTCAAGGCCGCCTGCCGCCAGCTGGCCGATGCGGGCATCCGCGTGTCGCTGTTCATCGACGCCGACGAAACGCAGATCCGCGCCGCACACGAAGCCGGCGCGCCGGTGATCGAACTGCACACGGGCCGTTACGCCGAAGCGCACGAAGCCGCCGAACAGCAGCGCGAATACGAGCGCGTGGTGGAGGGCGTGAACTGCGGCGTGGCGCTGGGCATCAAGGTCAACGCGGGCCACGGCCTGCACTACACCAACGTGCAGCAGATCGCCGCCATCGAAGGCATTCACGAACTCAACATCGGCCACGCCGTGGTCGCGCATGCGATCTTCGCGGGCTGGGAAAACGCCGTGCGCGAGATGAAGGCGATCATGGTGGCGGCGCGCCTCGCGGCTACGCGCGGCTGAGTTCGCCCACCTGCACAACGAACCACGACGCAAGACGAGGGAACGCATGGCGATCTACGGTATCGGCACCGACATCATCCAGATCAGCCGCGTGGCGGCGACGATGGAGCGCACCGGCGGACGTTTTGCCGAGCGCATCCTCGGCCCCGACGAGCTCAAGGTCTACCATGCGCGCAAGGCGCGCTCGGAAGTGCGCGGCCTGGCCTATCTGTGCACGCGCTTTTCCGCGAAGGAAGCCTTCTCGAAGGCAATCGGCCTGGGCATCCATATGCCGATGACCTGGCGCGCCGTGCAGACGCTCAACGCGCCCGGCGGCAAGCCCTACATGGTGGCCTCGGGCGAACTCGCGCTCTGGCTGGAGGAGCGCGGCATCACCACGCAGGTGACGATCACCGACGAGCGCGACTATGCCGTCTCCTTCGTGATCGCCGAGACCGACCAGCCGCAGCGCTAATCCACTTCACCGCGCGTGCCCGCCGAAGGCGTGGCGCGCGGTCTCAAACTGGCCGGACACGGCCCTCAAAGTCCAAATATCGATGAAACGAATTCCCGGACCGGTCATGCTCGACGTGGTCGGCACGACGCTCAACGATGACGACGTGCGCCGCCTCGCGCATCCCTCCACCGGCGGCGTGATCCTGTTCGCGCGCCACTATGAAAACCGCGCGCAGCTCGTTGCGCTGACCGATGCGATCCGCGCGGTGCGCGACGATCTGCTGATCGCCGTGGACCACGAAGGCGGCCGCGTGCAGCGTTTTCGCACCGATGGCTTCACGGTGCTGCCCGCGATGGGACGCCTCGGCGCGTTGTGGGACAAGGACGTGCTGCTCGCCACCAAGCTGGCGACCGCGGTGGGCTACATTCTGGCGGCCGAGCTGCGCGCCTGCGGCATCGACCTGTCGTTTACGCCGGTGCTCGATCTGGGCTACGGCCAGTCGAAGGTGGTCGGCGACCGCGCGTTCCATCGCGATCCGCGCGTCGTCACGATGCTCGCCAAGAGCCTGAACCACGGTCTCGCGCTCGCGGGCATGGCGAACTGCGGCAAGCATTTCCCGGGACATGGTTTCGCGACCGCCGATTCGCACGTTGCGGTGCCGGTGGATGAGCGTCCGCTCGAATCGATCCTCGGTGAAGATGCGCAGCCTTACGACTGGCTCGGCCTGTCGCTCGCGGCGGCGATGCCCGGTCACGTGATCTATCCGAAGGTCGATGCCAAACCGGCCGGCTTCTCGCGCATCTGGGTGCAGGAGATCCTGCGCGATCGCCTGCGTTTCACGGGCGCGATTTTCAGCGACGATCTGTCGATGGAAGCGGCGCGCCAGGGCGGCACGCTGACCGAAGGCGCGCGCGCCGCGCTGGAGGCGGGCTGCGACATGGTGCTGATCTGCAACCAGCCGCACGAAGCGGAAAAGGTGCTCGACGCGCTGCGCACCGAGGAGCCGTCGCGCGAGCGCAAGGCATCGGCCAAACGCATCAAGAAGCTGCAAGGTCGCGGCAAGGCGCTGAGCTGGGACAAGCTGGTGGCCGATCCGGCGTATCTGTCGGCTCAGTCGCTGTTGCGCAGCGTGATGCCTTAAGTGAGCTAAGCGGATGCGGTGGCGCGCAAGCGTCACGCTGAAAAACTAACGGCGGCGCCTTCGATCATTTCGATCACGAAGGGCCGCCGTTTTTGTTTCCGCTGCGTTCAGTTCAGGCGCATCCGCTGCAGCTTGTTGTAGAGCGTCTTCGGACTGATGCCGAGCAGCGACGCCGCACGATGGCGCGTGCCGCCCACCGCGTCGAGCGTGGCGCGGATCAGCATTTCCTCGACATCGGCGAGCGGTGTGCCCACCTGCACCTGCACGCGGCCGCCATTCGAATCGCGACTCGATGCGCCGCTGCTTTCCTCGGCCTGCAGCGTTTCGAGCACGTCGCCCGAGGCATGCCAGGCGCGCTTCACGCGTTCCTGAAGCTCGCGCACATTGCCGGGCCAGTCGTACGCCAGACACTCGCGCACGAAGGAGGGCGCGACAAGCCGCGTGGTGCCCGTCAGGCCACGCGTATGCGCTTCCAGATTCAGTTCGTCGACGCAGGCGGCGGCCAGCAGCGCGGCGTCTTCCTCGCGCTCGCGCAGCGGCGGCAGTTGCAACGCCGCCGCGTCCAGACGCAGCCACAGATCTTCGTGCAGCATGCCTTGCTGGACGGCGTCGCGCGGCACGGCCCGCGTGGCCGCGATGAGGCGGAAATCGGTGCCCACTTCGCTGCTGCCGCCCACGCGCATGAAAGTCTGCGAGTCGAGCGCGCGCAACAGCGCTTCCTGCTGCTGGCGCGGCAGTTCGGTGAGTTCATCGATGAACAGCGTGCCGCCGCTTGCCTGATCGACCAGACCCGGCTCGCGCTGTTCCGCGCCATTGAACGCGCCGCGCTCATGGCCGAACAGGATGCTGGCGAGCGGGCGGCCGCTGGCGGCTTCGGCGGCCACCGAACGCGCGTCGCACACCACGAACGGTCCCTTACGACGACGGCTCAGCTGATGCAGCGTGCGTGCCGCGACTTCCTTGCCGGTGCCGGGTTCGCCGTGTACGAGGATCGCCGATTCGGTGGGCGCGAGTTGCTCGATCGCGTCGTAGACATGCTGGATCGCGCTGCTGCGTCCGAGCATCGGGCCGAAGCGGCCGAGCAGGCGCAGGTTTTCGCGCAGCGTGCGGACCTCTTCGGTCAGCTCGTACGGGCGTGGAATGCGCGCGAGCAGGCTGCGCAGACGCGGAATGTTGACGGGCTTGAGCAGATAGTCCCAGATGCCGTGGCGCAGGCCTTCGATCGCGCTTTCGACCGTCGCGTTGCCAGTCATCACGATCACGGGCAGCGCGCCGCCGGGCGGCTGGGCGGGCAGGTGGGGCAACAGTTCGAGGCCGCCGCCATCGGGCAGGTTCAGGTCGACGAGCACAACATCGGGGATGAAGCGTCCGAGTGCGGCGCGTGCGTCGGCCAGAGTGGCGGCGGTGTCGACGGAGAAACCGTCGGCGGCCAGGATGGCGGAGAGGCCTGACAGGCTATTAGGATCGTCTTCGACAATCAGGGCGTGTGGCATGGCGGAATCGGCTTACCGATGGACGAAAAGCGGGACTAGAAGCGGGGCGAGAAGCGAGGCGCAAAGCGGCCGGACCGACGCGCCCGTGCACGCCTTGTCGCTCAACTGTGCGACAGACGCGACGTAGCGGCGCGACAGGGCGCGGCACGATACGGAATTAGTCACCGAGATCACCTGCGTGTCTCGAGTCAGATTGTTCAGTTCCGGTCCTCCCCAGATTGGCACGTTGCAGACTGCGCTGGCTGCGGATTTCTTCGAATCGCCTGAGTCACTAGTCGAACTCAACGATCCGGTTTGACGTCATTCGCCCGCCCACCAGTCGCGCCTTGCTTGCGCGCAGACCCTGCCCATCGCGCGATGCGACGTTCGGGCCGTACTACCCCCATGCTGAAGGTCCGTCGGCAACCGCACCGCTCATGCGAGTGCGGATTGCCGCAGACCGACCTGGTTACCTGCTTTGTTAGTCTGCTTTGTCAGTCGATTGCGACTGGCTTGCCAGTCGTTACCACGCCAGCCCAATGTGCCCGATCTGCCGGCTCGATCATTCGTCGAACGGCCGATGCGCATCGAACCAGCGCTTCACTTCCTGTTCCGCTTCGTCACGCGTCTTGCCGTAGCGCTCCTGGATCAGGCCTGCGAGGCGATCGGCGCGTCCTTCGGCCTTGGTCAGCTCGTCGTCCGTCAACTCGCCCCATGCCGCCTTGGCCTTGCCGATCATCTGCTTCCACTTGCCTGCCGCGATGTCATTGTTCATCGTGTTTCTCCTGGTTTCGATGGAAGGTCGCGCTCGCGCGCTATCTCAAAAGAAAACCAGCAGAAACCATGCCATGAGCGCCTGGCCTTGCTGCTGCAACATGCGGTAATTTTAAGCGACTGCTAAACCGGTAAGGTTTTCCCATGCAGTCACAAACATACACGCTCGGGAAAAAAAGAAAAAGCGCCCCGAGGGGCGCTTTTACGATTGCATCCGCCACGCATGGAAATTCGCGTTTCGGCTGCTTACTCACAGCCGTGCGGCGCATGACGCGCCGCCAGGGTGTTGCCGGAGCCTCAGGCGCGGCTGCGGTACTCGTTGGTACGCGTGTCGATTTCGATCTTGTCGCCGATGTTGCAGAACAGCGGCACTTGCAGTTCGAAGCCGGTTTGCAGCTTGGCGGTCTTGAGGACCTTGCCCGACGACGTGTCGCCCTTGACTGCCGGTTCCGTGTAGATGATTTCGCGCACGAGGACCGTCGGCAGTTCGACCGAGATGGCCTTCTCGTTGTAGAACACGACTTCGCAAGCCATGCCGTCTTCGAGGTAGTTGAGGGCGTCGCCCATCATCTCGCCTTCGACTTCGTACTGGTTGTAGTCGGCGTCCATGAACACGTACATCGGGTCAGCGAAGTACGAGTACGTCACTTCCTTGCGCTCCAGAACCACGACGTCGAACTTGTCGTCGGCCTTGTAGACGGTTTCCATGCCTGCGCCGGTCAGCAGGTTCTTGAACTTCATCTTCACGACAGCCGAGTTACGGCCCGACTTGTTGTACTCGGCCTTCTGCACGACCATGGCGTCGTTGCCGATCATGACGACGTTGCCGACGCGGAGTTCCTGTGCGGTCTTCATAAAAAAACTGTCCTGTCCAGATTAAATAGCTTCGAGTGTGCGCGACGGCAAACGTCGCAAGCGATTCGCGTTTCCCGTTCCGGGCGGAGCCACGGCGTGGATCGAAGCGCTTGAGACGGCTGCCGTCGGGTAACCGCTTATTTTAACTGACTTTTTGCGAATTCGGCTAGATTTCCACCGAGATCGCCGGCCTGCGCCAATTCATGTGCCCACGCCTGCGCACGCGCCTTGTAGGCGGGCAGATGTCGGGAGAAATCGTTCCAGTTCGCGCGGATATCGGCCGCCGGATGGCCGTCTGGCGCGCAGTTGCCGTTCCATGCGTGCCAGAACTGTTCGAGCGCGCGCCGGGGCGCTTCGTCGAGCGTGCTGGCGTAGTGTTCGAGCGCGGCGTCGAGCTTGGGCAGATGGGCGTCGTCGCCCTGGGGATAGATGTGCCAGACGAACGGGCGCGCGGCCCATTGCGCGCGCACGAACGAGTCTTCGCCGCGCACGAAGTTCAGGTCGCTGGCCCAGAGCAGGGCGTCGTAGCCGGGTTGCTCCGTGAAGGCGAGTCCGTGCGCGGTCAGCGCGCCGCGCTCGGCGCGCATGCCCGCACCGAACGATTCGACGCCGAAAAAGCGCGCCAGCGCCCCGGAGATACGGCCTTGCGGCACCAGCAGGACGATGGGCGTCGGGCTGTCGCGCCATTGTTCGAGCAGCGCGTCCACGGCGGGGCTTTCGTAGGCGAACAGCGAGATCACGATGGCTTCGGGCGCGGGCGGCGGCCCGCCCGTGACGCTTTGCCACCAGGCATCGCGCGCCTGCGGCGAGGCTTCGAACGCCGCGCGCGCGCCGTCCAGATCGCGCTCCTTGAGCACGCCGCCCGTCCCCTTGCCGAGTCCGGGGAAGAAGAAGTGCTTGAGCAGCGGGTAGCGCGGGTGCGGCGAGGGGCGCAGGTGGAAGTCGGCCACCCAGTCTTCGGCGCTCAGATATTCGAGGTTGAACCACACCGGCTTGCGCTCGCGCTGCGCCATCGCGGCGACGTAGATCGGCGGCAGTTCGCAGGCGAACGCCTCGATCACAACATCGGCGATCTGTAGCGTCTCACCCGCATGCGTGGGCTCGTGCCAGTGCTCGATCACGACGCCGTCGATGCTCTGCGTCGCGCGCTGCGGATCGAGCGTGGGACACAGCCGCTGGAAAGACGCGAGATCGTCGACGAAGAGGCGCACCTCCCAGTCGTGCTCGTGCGCGAGCTGGCGCGCGAGACGCCAGCACACGCCGATATCGCCGAAATTGTCGATCACGGCGCAGAACAGGTCGCAGGCGATGCGCGTCGAGGCTGCGTCGGCGGGTTGGGTGGGGCGTGAGTCGTGGGGCATGGTGGCAAGTGAGCGCAAGGGCGCGGAAAGCGGCGACGGCGGCATCGGCTCCAGCATCGCCAGGTGCCAGTGGGCACGCCAGGCAAGCGGATTCGGGGCCGCACGGAATGATCTAAACTTGCGATTCTAGGACACCGGCATGACGGCGTCGCGAAGGCGGCCGGCTTGCCTCATCAAGCCTCACATAGCCCCACTGGATGACCGCTTCCACCGAACCCGACGCACCCAACGTTTTCGACCCGAAAGAGGTGCTTGCGCAGTTGCCGCATCTGCCCGGCGTCTATCGCTATTACGATGCGCAGAACGCGGTGCTCTACGTGGGCAAGGCGCGCGATCTGAAAAAGCGCGTCTCAAGCTATTTCACCAAGACGCAGCTTTCGCCGCGCATCGCCATGATGGTCACGCGCATCGCGCGCATCGAGACCACGGTGACGCGCTCGGAAGCCGAGGCGCTGCTGCTCGAAAACAACCTCATCAAGGCGCTCGCGCCGCGTTACAACATCCTGTTTCGCGACGACAAGTCCTATCCGTTTCTCAAGCTCACCGGCCACACGTTTCCGCGCATGGCGTATTACCGTGGCGCGGTCGATCGCAATAACCAGTACTTCGGCCCGTTCCCGAGCGCCTACGCGGTGCGCGAGAGCATCCAGATCCTGCAGCGCGTGTTCCAGTTGCGCACCTGCGAAGATTCGGTGTTCAACAACCGCACGCGGCCTTGCCTGCTCCATCAGATCGCACGCTGCACCGCGCCGTGCGTGGGTGCGATCAGCCAGGAAGACTATGCGCGCGACGTGAGCAATGCCTCGCGCTTCCTGCTCGGCCGTCAGGGCGAGGTGATGAAGGAGCTGGAAACCAAGATGCACGCGTTCGCCGCCGAGCTGAAGTTCGAGCAGGCCGCGTCGGTGCGCAACCAGATGAGTTCGCTCTCGACCGTGCTGCATCAGCAGGCGATCGAGACCGGAAGCGAAAGCGATGTCGATATCCTCGCTGTGGTGGCGCTGGGCGGGCGCGTCTGCGTGAATCTCGCGATGGTGCGCGGCGGGCGGCATCTGGGCGACAAAGCTTACTTCCCGGCGCATGTCGAACGCGCACTGACGGATGAAGAAGGCGGCGTGGCCGAGGAAATCGCCGACGAAACAGTGGTCGCGGCGGCGGCGCTGAAGTCATTGCCCTCGCTGGCGCGCAAGGCGCTGGTGGAAGGCGCGGCGGCGCACGCGCAGGCGGAAGAAGCGAATGAAGCTGAAGACGCGGCCGAGCAGCCCGATCCGCTCGCCATCGCTGCCGATCTTGAAGACGAAGCCGGTGAGGAGGGCGACGCGCTGGATGCTCAAGACGCCGAAATCGAGGCAGCTACCGCGCCGAAGCCATCCACGCGCCGATCGCGTACAGGCGGCATCGAATCCGAAGTGCTCGACGCTTTCATCGCGCAGCATTACTTCGGCAATCGCGTGCCGCCGGTGCTGGTGGTGAGCCACCCGCCCGCGAACCGCGAGCTTGTGGACGTGCTGTCGGAGCAGGCCGGCCATAAGGTCGCGGTGCTGCGCCAGCCGCAGGGGCAAAAACGCGCGTGGCTCGCGATGGCCGAGCAGAATGCGCGGCTTGCGCTGGCGCGGCTGCTGTCCGAACAAGGCTCGCAGCAGGCGCGCACGCGCACGCTCGCGCAACTGCTCGGGCTCGAACTCGACGACCTGGCGCACCTGCGCATCGAGTGCTTCGACATCAGCCACACGATGGGCGAGGCGACCCAGGCGTCGTGCGTGGTCTATCACCACCACAAGATGCAGTCGAGCGAGTACCGGCGCTACAACATCACCGGCATCACGGGCGGCGACGATTACGCCGCCATGCGCCAGGTGCTCACGCGCCGCTACGAAAAGATGGTCGCGCAATCGGCGCGCAACGAAGCCGATGAGGCGCAGACGCTGCAGACCGAATCGAGCGATCCCACCGATGCGAGCGCTTCGCCCGATGGCGCGGAGCCGGTCGCCGCGGGCGGCTTGCTGCCCAATATCGTGCTGATCGACGGCGGCAAAGGGCAGGTCGAAATCGCGCGGCAGGTCTTCGACGAACTGGGACTCGACCCTGCGATGCTGGTGGGCGTGGCGAAGGGCGAGGGGCGCAAGGTCGGCCTCGAAACGCTCGTTTTCGCCGATGGCCGCGCGCCGCTCGAACTCGGCAAGGAGAGTGCGGCGCTGATGCTGGTCGCGCAGGTTCGCGACGAGGCGCACCGTTTCGCGATCACGGGCATGCGCGCCAAGCGCGGCAAGACGCGACAGACCTCGCGCCTGGAAGAGCTCGAAGGCGTGGGGGCGAAGCGGCGTCAGCGCCTGCTCGCGCGCTTCGGCGGTCTGCGCGGCGTGATGGCCGCAAGCGTCGAGGATCTGGCGAGCGTCGAAGGCATTTCGCGCGCGCTCGCCGAGCAGATCTACCAGCAACTGCATTGACGCCCGCGCCCTGCCACGCCTGCGTGAGGCTCGCCGCCTTACGTTTGCTTGTGGCAGGTGCAGCGAAGCGGCACAATTGCATCTCCCATAATTGCAATCTCCCCCTGACAGACTGCGCCACCCGATGCCGTTCAATATCCCGATTCTCCTGACGTGGCTGCGGATCGTGCTGATTCCGCTCGTGGTTGGCGTGTTCTATCTGCCGCAGACAATGCTGAGCCCGATGCAACAGAACAGCTCGGCGATGCTGATCTTCGTGCTGGCGGCGCTCACCGACTGGTTCGACGGTTTTCTCGCGCGCAAATGGAATCAGACCTCGTCGTTCGGCGCGTTTCTCGATCCGGTCGCCGACAAGCTCATGGTGACCGCAGCGTTGCTCGTGCTGGTGCATCTGCAACGGCTCGACGCCGTGATCGCACTGGTAATCGTGGGCCGCGAGATCGCGATTTCGGCGCTGCGTGAATGGATGGCGCAGATCGGCGCATCGAAGAGCGTGGCGGTGAACCAGCTCGGCAAGTTCAAGACCGCGTGCCAGATGGTGGCGATCCCGATGCTGCTGTTCTACGCGCCGTTGACGATCGGCGGCGTGACCTTGTTCGATTCGCGGGTGTGGGGCACGTGGCTGATCTACGTGGCAGCCGTGCTGACGATCTGGTCGATGCTTTACTACATGAAGCTCGCGTGGCCGCAGATTCGCGAGCGGGGCAGCCTCTAAGCCTTGATGGACGGGGCTTTCAGGCGGTTGCGTGAAGGCCGCCGCGAAGCCCTGGCGAATCTTTTTTCAAAAAGTTCGCACGAAGGTGTTGACAGGATTCAGCGGCTTATACATAATCTCACTTCTCCGCTGCACGACAAGCAGCAAACGAAGCAGATGCGGTGGAGATAGCCGAAGATAAGTGGCAAATCAACGGTGAAGCAGTAAAGAAGTACGGCAGTAAATATGCGGGAGTAGCTCAGTTGGTAGAGCGCAACCTTGCCAAGGTTGAGGTCGCGAGTTCGAGCCTCGTCTCCCGCTCCATATTAAGGTGCAGCGTTTTACGAAAGTGTGAAACGAGGCGCCAGGCAGTACAAGCAGTACGGTAGGTTATGCGGGAGTAGCTCAGTTGGTAGAGCGCAACCTTGCCAAGGTTGAGGTCGCGAGTTCGAGCCTCGTCTCCCGCTCCATTTAGAAAGGGGAAGCAGTGCTTCCCCTTTTGTTTGGCGACGCTGAAAGCGTTCGCATCAAACAGCCCGCTTCTGGCGCGATAGCAAAGCGGTTATGCAGCGGCCTGCAAAGCCGTTTAGGCCGGTTCGACTCCGGCTCGCGCCTCCAGGTAAGACAAGAAAAGCCACCTTCGGGTGGCTTTTCTTTTTTCCGCGGCGGATTGTGCTGCCATGCCTCGCGGGTTCCACGCGTCGTGCTTGCAGGCACAATATCCGGACCCTCCTCCTCCGGACGCTCCTCATGCCCATCGAACTTCCCGAAGACGAACGCACGGCTGCGATCGCCTCGATCCAGCGCTACTTCGAAGCCAACATGGAAAAGCCGATCGGCAACATCGCGGCGGGCGGCTTGCTGGCTTTCTTTCTCGAAGAGATTGGGCCGGCCGTGTACAACCGCGCGATTGCCGAGGCGCAGGAGCGCATGCAGGCCCGCATCGTCGAGCTTGATATCGATCTGCACGAAGAGCCGTTCCAGTATTGGCGCAAGTTCGAAACGTCGCGTCGGCGCAAGTGATGCACGCTGTAGCCGTTCGGCGGGGTTCAAGCGCTCCACGCTGCAAGGCATAATCAGCCTTTCAGCAAGCTTTGACGGATATCAAATGACTGCGCAGTCCACCGCCGTGCCTTCCGCTACTTCGCCCGCTTTGCCGACGGCGCAACTCGACTGGCAGTGGAGCGCCTTCGACGCCCTCAACGCACATGATGTCTACGCCATGCTCGAACTGCGCTCGGCCGTGTTCGTGGTGGAGCAGAACTGCGTGTATGGCGATATCGACGGTCTCGATGCCGACGCGTGGCATCTGTTCGCCTGGGGCGAGCGCGATGGCGTGCGCAAGCTGGCGGGCTATCTGCGCGTGCTCTTGCCCGATGCGAACGATGCCGATGTGCGCATCGGCCGCGTGGTGACATCGCCGGCGTTTCGCGGCATCAAGCTTGGCAATGGCCTGCTCGAACGCGCAATCGGCCACATCGCCCAGCAGTGGCCCGGCGTACCGATGCGCCTGCATGCCCAGGCGCATCTTCAGAAGTTCTACGGTGCGTTCGGCTTCAAGCCGGTCTCGGATATCCACGACGAAGACGGCATCCCGCACGTCTGGATGCGATCGGAATAACGCGTCTCAACCGTGCTGCGCGGCCCCCGAAGCGCCATGCGGCGCGCGTGCGGGCCGCTCGCGTTTGAGGCGTCCGCGCGCCGATAGCCGCATCCAGTGGCGCAGCGCGATCAGCGCGCCGATCACGCTCATCATCGACCCCGGAATCCACAGCAAGAGCCCGCCGATCTGCTGGTCGCGCATGGGCGAGAGCCAGGTGAAGGCGCGTCCGCAGATCGAATAGACCGGATAAAGCTCGCGCGGCGTGAAAAAGATGAACGCGCCCAGAATGATCTGCGGCGGGATCGCAGCGATCACCACCAGCACGCGCTTGCCGGGCGCAAGGCGCGCGGGCGGCGCAGGCCGCGGATCGAGCACGAGCCACCAGAACAGCAGCCCGTCGATCACCATGCTCCAGTTCATGACGCGATAGAGCCGCCAGTCGAGCATCGCGATGAAATGGATCGGCGAGAGCAGCCAGAAGTAGATCAGCCCCACGAATAGCGTCACGGCCACCACCGGATGCATGACGATATCGAGCACGATGCGCACTGGCCGTGCGGCAAGCGCGGGCCGCACGAAGCGCTGCCGCCACGCGAACGGGATGCCGGCGCGCAACGCCGCGCCCGGATAGGCGAGCGCGATAAAGAACGGACCGAGGTGATGCAGCACGAGGTGCTGCGCGCGGTGCATGAAGAACTCGTGCTCGAAGAAGTAATCGAGCCGCGTATGCAGCGCGACGTAGAGCGCGCCGAGTCCGAACCAGAACGAAATCTGCCGGGCCAGCGAGACCCGCGCATGACGTTTGCCGCGCGCGAAAAGTATCGCCGCCACGGCAATAGCGATGACGACCGTCGGCGACGGTTCCCAGGGATCGAGCCAGTAGAGCGGGTTCATCGCGGGGTTATCTCGGGATCATCTCGGGTTCTTCGCGGGTTTCGTCTCGACATTCACTGCTGCGACGGTGGCTTGACCGCGAACGGTGTATCGAGCGTCGCGCCGTCCGAGAACTTCAGCTTGATGTGCACGGTGTCGCCTGGCGCGACCTTGTGCTTCGCATGTTCGAGCATCAGGTGATATCCGCCGGGTGCGATTGCGAGCGTGCCGTGCGCGGGAACGGTCGCCTTGTGCACCAGCACCATCTGTTGCGTCGATCCGTTCGACACGGTCTGATGCAGCATCGCCATGCCGTAGTCGTCGCTCGATACATCGACGAGGTCGACATTCTGGTCGCTATCGTTGCGGATCGTGACGTAGCCCGCGGCTGGCAGGTCGTTCGGCAACCAGCGCACCCACGCGTTCTGCGTGCTGAGCGCCGCGCCCGCCGCCTGCGCTGGGTGCATCCACGCAGCCAATGTGCAGGCGAGGGCGAACGTGACTGCGAAGGGTTTCAGTTTCATCGACATGGCAGTTCCTGTGGCAATTCCTGTGGCAGTGGGGCGATCAGGCCGGAGCGTCGATCACGCGGCGCACGTCGTGCGCGATGGCGTCGGGCGTATCCTTGTCGGTGGCGAGCAGGCGCGCGCGGCCCTGCGCATCGAACACGTAGACCGCCGAGCTATGCGTGACTTCGTAGCTGCCGTCCGGGTCGCGCTTTTCCATCTGATAGGCCACGCGATAGCGCCTGGCCAGCGATTCCACCTGCGCGTCGCTGCCCGTGAGCCCGAGTGCGTGCTGCGCATCGAACGCGTCCACGTAGGCATGCAGCGCCGCAGGGGTGTCGCGCGCCGGATCGACGCTGATGAACAGAATGCGGACGTGCTGCGCGTCGGGGCCGAGTTTTGCTAGCACCTGCATCAGGCGCGCCATCGTTTCAGGACAGACATCCGGGCAATGCGTGTAGCCGAAATAGACCAGCGTGGTCTCGCCGCGCAGATCCCTGGCGCTCATGGGCTGGCCGTTGTCGGCGGTGAGCGCGAAGTCCAGATCGGGGAGATGGCCGCTGACGTTCGTAAGCTGCCAGGGCGCGCCAGGCTGCGAGCAGGCGGCAAGGAGCAGGGAACCCGCAAGCGCCACGCCAGCACCCGTGCGGCGTACCAGACGAATCAAACGCAGGGCGGGCAACACAGCGAAGGCGGAATGCAAGAGTGTCTCGGCGGCTCGATTGGGGTTCTGCGCAGGGGCGGCTGGCTGCGGCATGTCGATGGACTGTAGCAAAATTGACAGTTCGCGGTCGCAGGCAGGCTGTTATGGCCGGGTTTCGTGCCACGGCGCGTAGCGATGCCATGCTGGAACATTGGCGTCGAAAACGCCGCCAAATCGCCCGAAACACGGCTCAAAGCGGCCTGTGAGGCCCGTTTTCTCGAAAATTGAAGTGATGCGCGGTAAGATGCGCTCACTTTGCCCGGCAGGCATCAACCCGCCGGACGCTTACCCGGCCTGTGCGCCGAGGGACGAAACGAACGCGATGCAACAACCTCCGCACCATCCTTCGCAAGACCTTCCGGTTGAATTGCCGTTCGACAGGACGGCGTTTTTCTTCGATTTCGACGGCACGCTCGTCGACCTGGCGCCCACGCCCGACGGCGTGCTGGTGCAGCCCGACATGCTGGCGTTGCTCGCTGCGCTGCGGCGCGCGACGCACGGCGCGGTGGCAATCGTCTCGGGACGCGGCATCGACAGTATCGACACTTTTCTCGGCATGCCGGATCTGCCGATCGCGGGCCTGCATGGCGCGGAACGCCGCGACGCCAATGGCGACACCCAACGAGTTGGCTTCAACGACGAGCGTTTGCTGCACATGGAGCAGGTGCTCGCGGAAGTGGTGCGCACCCATCCCGGCATGCTGCTGGAGATCAAGGGCGCCGCGCTCGCGCTGCACTACCGCAACGCGCCGGAGCACGAAGCGACCGCACGCGCGGCCACTGAGAAGCTCGCCGCCGAATTTGCCGCGGCCTACGTGCTGCAGCCCGGCAAGATGGTCTACGAGATCAAGCCGAAGGACGTCGACAAGGGCCGCGCGCTGCGCGCTTTCCTGAACGAGCCGCCTTTCGCGGGCCGCACGCCGGTATTTGCCGGCGACGATCTCACCGACGAAAAAGGCTTCGCCGTGGTCAACGAAATGGGCGGCCTGTCGATCAAGGTCGGCGGCGGTGAGACCATTGCGAAAACGCGTGTCGATTCGGTCCAGGCACTGCTTGCATGGCTTGCGTCGCTGCGCGCCTGATGGTGGCACTTCTGGCGGCACTTCAGGCGGCACTTCAGGCGGCACGTCTGGCCGCAACCCCGATTTTCGCGCCCGTGACCGCACTGCCGGCACGGGCACGCTCTGTTTCACCCCAGCACGGAACCTGTAACTCATGAGCCGACTCATCATCGTGTCGAACCGGGTCGCGCCGATCTCCGAAGGCGGCCCGGCCGCCGGCGGTCTCGCGGTCGGCGTGTACGACGCGCTCAAGGAAACCGGCGGCATGTGGTTCGGCTGGAGCGGCGACGTGCTCTCCTCGGGCCAGCCGCAGATCCAGCTCGAAGAGCGCGGCCCGGTCACCTTTGCGACCATCGGCCTGCTGCGCCGCGATTACGACCAGTACTACCGCGGTTTTTCGAACGCCACGCTGTGGCCCGCGTTCCACTATCGCGCCGATCTGCTCCAGTACGACCGCCACGAATACGAAGGCTATTGCCGCGTGAATGCGTGGCTCGCGCAGCAACTCGTGCCGCTGCTGCAGGACGACGACGTCATCTGGGTCCACGACTATCACCTGATTCCGTTCGCCCAGGCGCTGCGCGCGGCGGGCGTGAAGAACCGCATCGGCTTCTTCCTGCACATTCCGTTTCCGGCTTCGCAGGTGTTGCTGGCGGTGCCGCCGCATCGCGAACTGGTGGATGCGCTGTGTTCGTTCGACCTGCTCGGTTTCCAGACCAAGCCGGACGTGCGCGCATTCTGCGATTACATCGTCAACGAGGCGGGCGGTACGGTCGAAAAATGCGAGGACGGGCGCACGCGCATCAGCGCTTTCGGCAAGACGCTGTACGCGAACGACTATCCGATCGGCGTCTATCCCGACGAAGTCGCGGAACTGGCCAAGGCCGGCGAGCGCGGCAAGCCGGTGCGCACGCTCAAGTCCACGCTGCATGGCCGCAAGGTCATCATGAGCGTGGACCGGCTCGATTACTCGAAGGGTCTGGTCGAGCGTTTTCGCGCCTTCGAACGCCTGCTTGAGCATTCGACCGCGCAACGCAACAAGGTCTCCTTCGTGCAGATCGCGCCGCCCACGCGCGCCGATCTGCATGCCTACCAGGACATCCGCCTGCGGCTGGAAGCGGAGTCGGGCCGCATCAACGGCCGCTTCGCCGAACTCGACTGGACGCCGATCTGGTACATCCATCGCCAGTACGAGCGGGCGGTGCTGGCGGCGCTGTTCCGCGCCTCGCACGTGGGCTATGTCACGCCGCTGCGCGACGGCATGAACCTGGTAGCGAAGGAGTACGTGTCCGCGCAGGATCCGGAGAACCCGGGCGTGCTGGTGCTCTCGCGTTTCGCGGGGGCGGCGCAGGAGTTGTCGGGCGCGCTGATCGTCAATCCGCTCGACATCGACGGCATGGCCGATGCGCTGGCCACGGCGCTGGCGATGCCGCTCGCGGAACGGCTCGCGCGCTACAACGACATGATGGTGCAACTGCGCGAGAACAACGTCTCGGTGTGGCGCGACCGTTTCATGCGCGATCTGACGGGGCTGACCGCATCCGCCTGAAGCGCCCGCCGCGCCAGGCAGGAAAAGAAAAAGCCGCTTCGAATCGAAGCGGCTTTTTTACGTCTGCGTGCCGTAGAGTGGAAAACGGGAGGCGAAAACGTGAGGCGAAAGCGGCGCGTGCGTCAGGCGACGTGTTTCTCGTCGCTTTTCTTGTTGCCCAGATGCAGCGTCGAGTGCTTGCCGTACTGCTTGGCGAGCAGATCGCGGTAGAGGCCCGGACGGTTGCGCAGTTCTTCCGGGCTGCCGTCGTCGATCACCTTGCCCGCGCTCATCACGATGATGCGGTCGAAGTTGTTCAGCGTCGACAGGCGGTGCGCGATGGCGATCACGGTGCGGCCCACCATCAGCCGGTCGAGCGCCTGCTGGATCGCTTCTTCCGAAGCGCTGTCGAGCGCCGAGGTGGCTTCGTCGAGCAGCAGGATCGGCGAGTTCTTGAGAATCGCGCGCGCGATCGCGATGCGCTGGCGCTGGCCGCCGGAGAGCTTCACGCCGCGGTCGCCCACGATCGTGTCATAGCCTTCCGGCATCGCTTCGATGAAGTCGGCACAGCGCGCCTCGCGGGCGGCTGCCATGACTTCCTCGCGGCTTGCCTCGGGACGGCCGTAGGCGATGTTCTCGTAGATCGAGCGGTGCAGCAGCGAAATATCCTGCGGCACCAGCGCAATCGCGTGGCGCAGGCTGTCCTGCGTGACGTGGGCGATGTCCTGCCCGTCGATCTTGATGGCGCCGCCCTGGGTCTCGTAGAAGCGCTGCAGCAGCGCGAGCACGGTGGTTTTGCCCGCGCCCGACTTGCCGATCAGGCCGACGCGCTGGCCCGCCTTGATGTTCAGGTCGAAGTGATCGAGGATCGGCTTGCGGTGCGGATAGGCGAACGTCACGCCTTCGAAATCCACGCGGCCGCCTTGCGCGACCAGTTCGGTCGCGTCGTTGCGGTCGGGCATGCCATGCGGCTCCAGCAGCGTCTGCACCGCTTCGGACAGACGCGCGACGTGCTGCGTCACGTCCACCAGCGCCACGGCGAGGTCGCGCGTGCCGTGCAGGATCGTGAAGCCGAGCGAGCTCACCAGCACGATGTCGCCCGAAGTGACCTTGCCTTCGCTCCACAGCCACAGCGCCCAGCCGAGCAGACCGGCCGACAGCATCGCCGTGATGACGGCGTGCAGCAGGCGCAGCTTTTCCAGATAGAGCAGGCTCTGGCGGCGCGCGTCGAGTTCGGCCTTGACGGTCGAGCCGAAACGCTTCTGCTCGCGGAACGTCATGCCGAAGGCGCGCACCAGCGCCATATTGCCGATCACGTCGACGAGCTCGCCGTCCACCGCCGCCGCTTTCGAGGCGAACGTGTGGTGGCGTGCCGAGCCGCGGCCGGCCAGCTTGAAGAGAATCACCGACAGAATCGCCGAGCACAGCAGCAGGCCGCCGGCCATCAGCGGGTTCACCGCGATGATCATGACGATGGCGCCTGCCACGGCGATACAGGGAGGCAGCACGTTCCACGCCGTGGTGTTCTCGGCGGTATAGACGGCGTTCGAAGTCGCAGTGATCCGGCTGGCCAGCGTGCCGGGCTGCTTCTCCGCGTAATAGGTGGGTGAGTGGCCGCTCAGATACTGGAAAAGGTCGCGCCTCAGGTCACCGGTCACGGCAACGAAAGTGTGCGCGGCAAACCAGCCGCCGACGCGCCAGAGCAGGTTGTCGGCGGCAATCAGGCCGACGAGGATGGCGAACGCAGTCCACAACGGGCCGGGATGGTGGCGTCCCGCGCCGAGCACGTCGATCAGATGCTTGATCGCGTACTGCGAGGCGAGTGCGCAGCCAACGGCCGCAAAAACGCTGGCGAGCACCACGGCATGAGCGAATGGGTGGCGCTTGATGTAGCGGAAAAGGAACGCGAGCGGATGCCGCGCATAGCTCGCGAGCTTTGCGTTGTGGGCGTTACGCTGGGCGATGGTCAGATGTTCCAATTGATCGGTGGTCGGTCTGACGGAGCTACGTCCGTGCAAGGTAGTAAAAGAAGAGGAAAGGCGCCAGCGGCAAACCTTGGTGGATCCCCGCATTGTAAACACGCGTGGCGCATGACGCATCGCTTGTGCCCGGCGGGAGGCGAATCTTATCGCGAGCGGGCGATGCAACGTGTTCCAGCGTGTTCATTCCCAACCGCGTTGTGGCGCCTGATGCTCAACAGGTTTTCAGGGCGCTTTTGAGGATACAATTACGGATTGCATTCAGGATTGCCGTGTGCTTGTCGATCTGACACTTTGTCCTGGTGCTTCCGCTGTTGCAATCCGGGTCGGAACGTGGCCGTGATAACGGCGCGTCTGCGGGAAAACGTACCCCCAATTTAGAACTGTCTTTGAAAACAGTGGGTTGAGGAGTGTTTCCGGTTTGTAACAACGTAAAGACTTTGAAATGTTCTAGCCGGTCATGGGTGCAAACCCGGATAATGCCGTCTCGAATAGCGTAGGGAATTTGACAGCTTGCATGTCAACGACCGCGAACCCTGCGCGTTTACCGCCTGAGCCGCCGCATGTGTCTTTCCACACTGAACAACTGCGTCGGATTCTGTGTGCCGGGCTGCCGGCGCGGTTAGCGGTATGGAACGCCTGGTGAGGCGCGCGGCAAGGATGCCGCAGCACGCAAGGTCGATTGTCAAATTTGTAGCACTTAGCCCGATTTATTACGAGGAAGGAGTTCACCACTATGCGAATCGCTCAAATCGCTCCGTTGCACGAGGCGGTTCCTCCCAAGCTCTACGGCGGCACGGAACGGGTGGTCTCCTACCTGACCGAAGCGCTGGTCGAACAGGGTCACGACGTCACGCTGTTCGCAAGCGGCGATTCGATCACCTCGGCAAAGCTCGAAGCGTTCTGGCCGCAGGCTCTGCGTCTGGACCCGACGATCCGCGACGTGATGGCTCCGCACATGCTGCTGCTCGAAGAAGTCCGCCGCCGCGCCGACGAATTCGACGTGCTGCATTTCCACATCGATTACTACCCGTTCTCGCTGTTCCAGCGTCAGGAAGTGCCGTTCGTCACCACGATGCACGGCCGTCTCGACCTGCCGGAACTGCAGCCGATCTTCAACGCGTTCAGCGACGTGCCGGTCGTCTCGATTTCGGACAACCAGCGCCTGCCGCTGCAGCAAGCCAACTGGCAGCAGACCGTCTACCACGGCCTGCCGGAAGACGTGCTCACGCCGATCCCCAACGTCGAACCGGGCTACCTCGCTTTCCTCGGCCGCGTGTCGCCGGAGAAGGGTCTTGACCGCGCGATCCGCATCGCCGGCCAGGCAGGCATGAAGCTCAAGGTCGCCGCCAAGATCGACAAGGCCGACCGCGCCTACTACGAAGAAGTCATCAAGCCGCTGATGGCGCTGCCGCACGTCGAGTACATCGGCGAAATCGGCGAAGCTGAAAAGCGTGAGTTCCTCGGCAACGCGCACGCCCTGGTGTTCCCGATCGACTGGCCGGAGCCCTTCGGTCTCGTCATGATCGAAGCCATGGCCTGCGGTACGCCGGTGATCGCGTTCAAGCGCGGCTCGGTGCCGGAAGTCATCGAAAACGGCGTGTCGGGTTTCGTCGTCGAAGACGAAATCAGCGCGGTCGCCGCGCTCAAGCGTCTGTCGACGCTGCCGCGCGAGAAGGTCCGCGCCGCGTTCGAAGCACGTTTCTCGTCGAAGGTGATGGCACGCAACTACGTCGCCGTGTACGAAGAAATGCTGCGCCAGAAGCGCCGCACTGTGCTGCGCGAAGTCAACGCCAGCTAAGTCGTCTGTCCCTGGGCGCGCCCACGCGCGTCCAGCGTCACACCAACGCCCCCGTGCCCGCGCACTGGGGCGTTGTCGTATCTGCGCTACCTCAGAACGGGTTCGATGCGCGGCGCGTCGTCTGCGCCCGCAAGCATGAGGAGCGCGGGCAATGTCCCTATAATGGCCGTTCCGCGCAATTCGCGGCTAGCTCATGAAATCAGCGCAAGACCACAGCGACAGCTTTGCATGGGACCCGAGCAGGGGGCTGAAGCCCCAACTCGGCCCGACACAGGAGAAAGTTTTGGCGAGAACCCGACCCACGCGCGCCGCCACCGTTCCCGGTGCCGGGACGCTGTTCGCGCTGCGCGCGATCGGGCTGATCATTCTCGCGCGCTGGCTGCACTCGATGGGGGAAATGAGTCACTTCCTCACCGCGCTGGAGGCGATGGCGTCGTCGCCGGTCGCGTGCCTCAATATCGTCTTTCTGTTTCTGCTGATCGTGCTGCCCGGGGCGAAAGCGCGCGTCGAGCGGCCGTTCCATCCGCTGCCGCAATGGCTGCGCCAGGCGCTGCGATTCTTCGGGCTGCTCGGGTGCCTGTTCGCGCTCTGGTCGATTGGCGCGTTCGTGTGGTTCGCCGGCTGGCGCAGCGCGGTGCATGCGGTCGCCCAGACCAATGGCTGGCTGGTGGTTGCGCCCGCGCTCTATGCGGCGGTCGTGTGGATCTGCCGCCCGCGCGCACTCTGGCGCACCAATATCGCGGCTCGGCGTTTTGCGATTGGCCGCTATGCGGTGTCGATCGATGCGGCTACGCGCACGACCATCGTCTGGCTGGAAAGCCGCAAGCTCGGGCAATACGATGCGCGCGAGTTGTCGGTGCGCTGGCCGCAGGGCGCACAAAGCCAGGCGGCGGCGAGTCCTGTCGCCACGGCGCCGGTCGTGCCGCCCAATGCCGAACCCGTTGCCGATGCAACCGCAAGCGCTACATCGTCTGCTCCCGGCACGAGTCTCGTTCCCGTTACGCCGGCACGTGCGCAAGCGCACACGCAGACTCGCGAACGCCGTCCGAAAATCGAATTGCTGTGGGATTCGCCGGCGGCGGCCGGGCACAACCGGCAAACCGTATTCCGCGTGCGTCTTGCGACCGTGAACGATCGTGAGGCTGCCCGGGCGCTCGATAACGCCTTGAGCCAGGCGTAAAGCGTGATACCCGGTCGGGTTGCCATCGACCGGGGCTTCAAGAATTCAGGCTGCACCGCTTCACGAGTTTGCATTGCGCTGCGCGCATGCTTGCCGATCCCGTCGTCCACCGAAGGAGTCGCGATGCTCATACGCTGGTTGCTTGCCGCCATCCACCTGCTGGCCTTCGGCTTCGCGCTCGCCTCGATCCTGCGGCGCACGCGCGGGCTGCGCCGCTGTACCTCTACCGAAGACCTGCCGCTGATCTTTCGCGCCGACAACGGTTGGGGCGGGTCGGCCGTCGTGCTGATCCTGACCGGCGCGGCGCGCGCGTTTGGCGGCTTCGAGAAGGGCGCTGATTACTATCTGCACGAACCGCTCTTTCACGTGAAGATGGCCGCGCTCGTGCTGATCCTGGTGCTGGAAATCGCGCCGATGCGAGCGCTGGTTCGCTGGCGCTCGGCGGTGAGCCGCGGCGATGTGCCGGATCTGACGTCCGCGCCGAAGTACGCGCGCATCGGCATCTGGCAGACGGTGCTGGTCGTGGTGATGGTGTTCGCGGCGACGGGTATGGCGCGCGGGATTGGGGTGGAGACGGTGGGAGAGTGACGCGTCGGCAGTGCGCGCGTGCGTGTTGTGCCTTGCGCGAACCGTAATGAAAAAAGGTACTTCGTCCAAACTGCTGCCAGCAAAGCGTGGTTAGTGGATGAGCGCAGCATGCTCCCAGACATGCCCCCACTTTGAATTGATACCCCTTGGCGGGTCAGCCCGAATTCTCGCCAGAACCTGAGAAACCTGAACGTTCCTCCAGCCTTGAAAACGCGGTTCCGCCGTTGCTGGCGTCGCAGCGGCCCCAGTTCCCGCAAAACCTTAACCGCTCATTCACCCGGCATCTAATCGCGAAACGTGGGTTTACCGCAAGGTGCGCAGTGGGGCCGCGTGCTAGGTATACCCGCCTCAAATCGAGCCGGAGGAAAAATGTCATTACCCGATTGGGGGCATTCATACCACGCGCTTTATGTGCCGCTAACGAGCGACTGGCAATGCGCGCTAATGCTGGCGCGTGACGTGGAGGAACCTTCCTCATGGTGGCAGTTGACTTACGATCAGCGCGAGCAGAAGCGAAAGGCCCGGGAAAAGCAGATTGACCAAGACCGGAGGGATTTTCTAGAGCTATTCCGGGTGAGCTTGCGCAAGCGGGATGCGCTATTCGACCCGGATTTTCCCTCCTATGTCGATTTCATCCGAAACACCCTGCGCGCCTCACTCTGGGACATACCCGTTAACGGCGATGGCGTGGTGCGCGTGCTGTGTGCGGCCGTGCGCGATGGTCGAATCGTTCCCGTTATCCATCGCGCGTGGCGGGGTAGCCGGCGGGTCGCTCGTTCCTACGCACCACAAAGCTGGCCGAAGCGTGCGCCGGACCCGAAACCGGTCGTCTACAGTGTGCGAAATGGCGAGTTCGTACCGCTCAACCCGGACGGGACGTTTGTCGATTACGCGCCATACGTACCGCTCAAGAACAAGGTGATCGCGGGGGCGAGCAGCGCCTCCAGCGGATTTGATTGGCCAGGTGCAGCCGAAACGGCGGCGGACGCGGAGCTCGGTGGGGATGTCGACCCGGACGGCGATGATACGAGCGCCTATGGCGTGCTCGAATCGGATTTCGTCAGCAGTACGGCCTACGACTCAGCGCCACTTGGCGATGCACAGCCGTTCGACTATCAGCCCGAGATGCCGGGTGGCGATGCTGAAGAACTGGCGGCTGGCGATGGGCGGCCAGGGAACAACCAGGCGCAAAACAAGCAATTTCGGGCGGTGGTAAAGGCCCTCGGCTTGAATCAGGATCAGGCCAGGCAGCTCCACGACGACATACAGGATGACGACGAGATGGATTACCACGGACTCATGGACCGCGCACAAGACCTGTTTGGCGGGAGCGATTGAAATGGATGATATGCAAGAACAGATCGCGCAACGCCTGTCCGCTCTCGTCGGGCTCAACCTTAGCGCTGCGGGGCGCGCGGCCGATATGCTGACGCTTCAGTTTGGACCGCTCCGGGACGTCACAACGAGGCGGGGAACGATCAAGCGCGTAGGCGTGTGGTCGTTGCATATTCAATGCGGATGGAAAGTCGAGCGCAGCGGCGCGACTTTCGCTTCGTCGCCGGACTTTGCTGTTTCGGAAAGCAACACTCGCGTCACGCTTGAACGGATACGAGAGCTTGTTGCCAACCGCGGTCCATTCACGGTCAATCGCATCAGCGTCGGTGACAACGCTAACGTGACCGTGTTCATGTCGGAGAATCTGCGCCTCGTTATTTGCACTGACGCGGACCCAGACGATGAAGACTGGCGTTTCTTCGAATCGAGTTCCAGCGGAAAGCACTTCGTGATTCAGGGCGGCAAGATAGACCCCTGGTCTCTATCGTGACGACAGATCGAAAGCGGGTACGTTTGGACGGTGAGCGGGGGGTATCGTCCAGCAATACGGCCGCAAGGACAAGAAAGCGATGCGGGCGCTGCTTCCGAACGAGCTTCCCGACCTACTGTCTGGCGATGGCGACGAGGTTACGCCGTCAGCGGTGGACGTCGTGGCAATTCCTTCCAGTGTTTGGGAGTTGCCGAAAATTGGACCGACGCGTGGACCCTTCGGCACTTATAAGTCAGGCGTTTGCGCAAACAATCCAAGCGGCGCTCTCGACCAGGACAGCGCAACATTCGCATTGCCCCTCAGTTTTCGTAGCGGGCGGCTCGTACGAAAAATTCGGGCTCCGGGCCTCCTGCCGAAAACAGGCGCGTAAATGAAAAAAGCCCCGTTGCTTGCGCAACGGGGCTTTTTATCTTCGGTGCTTGTCTTTACCAACACCAGAATCCTGGTGGGTAGTACTGGGATCGAACCAGTGACCCCTGCCGTGTGAAGGCAGTGCTCTACCGCTGAGCTAACCACCCGAAGAGATTGAAATTATGCCGGGCATTTTCAATCTTGTAAAGCCCTTTTTTAAGTATTTTGCGTAGTCTCTGCAAAATCTTCTGCGGGCATCGGCTGGGTACGCCAGACCGAGGTTCCCTTGACCGCTTTATCGAGTCCGTCGAGCAGCGCTTCGTGCGCACTCAACTCGTCGACGCTTGCAGCAATCACGGGGAGCGAGAGTGTATCGAATTTCACGCGCGGTGTGGAGACTTCGCCCGCGGTTTCGGTGGCGCTCGACATATCGATCACGAGGCTTTCCTGGCCGCGCGTCATCGCGAGGTAGACCTCGGCGAGCAGTTCCGAGTCGAGCAGTGCGCCGTGCAGCGTGCGGTGCGCGTTGCTGATGCCGAAGCGGTCGCACAGCGCGTCGAGCGAATTGCGCTTGCCCGGGAACATCTGCTTGGCCTGCACCAGCGTGTCGATCACTTCGCCGCAATGCTTGAGCAGGCCAGGCTTGCCGAGCAGCCCGAGTTCGGCGTCGAGAAAGCCGATGTCGAACGGCGCGTTGTGAATGATGAGGTCCGCGCCGGCGATGAAGTCGAGGATCTCGTTGGCGACTTCGGCGAACTTCGGTTTATCCGAAAGAAATTCGGTGGTAAGGCCGTGGACCGCGAGCGCGCCCGGATCGCTGTCGCGTTCCGGGTTCACGTAGAAGTGCAGGTTGTTGCCGGTAAGGCGGCGGTTCAGCAGTTCGACGCAGCCGATTTCAATGATGCGGTCACCCGTGCGGGGATTCAGGCCGGTGGTTTCGGTGTCGAGGATGATCTGGCGCATGGCGTGTATCAGGTGTATCGGGCGTGATGCTGTAAAGCGTGATTCTTCAGGAAGCGCGGACGATGCGTCCGGCTCAGCGTTCGTTGAGCGTGGCGACGCCGCGGTTTGCGAGCGCGTCGGCGCGTTCGTTCTCGGGGTGACCGGCGTGGCCCTTGACCCAGCGCCATTCCACCTCGTGCTGCGCGACGAGCGCGTCCAGGCGCTTCCACAGATCGTCGTTCTTGACCGGCGTTTTCGCGGCCGTCATCCAGTTTTTCTTCTTCCAGCCGTGAATCCACTCGCTGATGCCTTTCTGCACGTATTGCGAGTCGGTGTGCACGATCACCTTGCAAGGGCGCTTCAACGCTTCGAGCGCGGCGATCACGCCCATCAGTTCCATGCGGTTATTGGTCGTGCCTTGCTCGCCGCCGAACAGTTCTTTTTCCTGCGCGCCAAAGCGCAGCAGCGCGCCCCAACCGCCTGGGCCGGGATTGCCCTTGCAGGCGCCGTCGGAGAAGATTTCGACGAAATCGGGTGTGCTCATGAGTCCTTGTTGCGTGTAGGGGAGGGGGTGGTGGCGGCGGCCTTCAGGCTCGGCGCCAGCACGGGTTTCTTGACCTTCAGCGGCCCGACGAGGCGCATGCCGCGCACGCGCTTGATCGCCGTCACCATATAGACCGCGCCGAAGATCGCCCACCAGCGGTCGCCGGCGGCCTCCATGAATTCATAACGGCCCAGCCACTTATCGGTGGAAAGTGGCGGGCGGTAGCAGCCAAAACGGCCGCGTTCCAGCTCGAAACCGAGCAGCTTGATCCAGTCCTTCAGGCGCGTGAACGCGATCAGATCCTGGCGCGCGGGCAGGAACGGATGCCCCGTGAGCTTGCCCGCCGATTGCCGCGCGCCCCACAGCGACAGCGAATTGAAGCCGACGATCACGAGCTGCCCTTCGGGCATCAGCACGCGCTCGGCTTCGCGCAACAGGCGATGCGGGTCGCTCGTGAATTCGAGCGTGTGCGGCATCACGATCAGATCGACGCTCTGCGCTTCGAATGGCAGATCGAGGTAGTCGCACCAGACCGCGCTACGGCCATCCGGCGTATGCAGCGCGGGCGCGCGTGGCGGTTCGGCGCTGGGCACGGTAAAAGGCGCGCTGGCCGCACTGGCGGAATCGAGCACCAGGCCGCGATACGTCATGCGGTTCTCGCGCAACGCGTCGAGCTGCGGCAGGCCGAGCTGCAGCGCATGGTAGCCGAAGACGTTCGACACCATGCGGTCGAGCTGCTCCTGCTCCCAGCCGAGCACATACCTTCCAGCCGGCGAAGCGGTCCAGGCGGGCCAGTCTATAATCGTTCGGTCAGACATGTCGAAGAATACGTCGCCCCATGAAGAGTCCGCTTGAGCAGGCCAGCCACGCCACCGCAGTGGCCGCCGCACTCGAATACGTACCGGTTCCGGCTTTCGAAGATAACTACATCTGGGTCGTGTCGGACGGCCGCAATGCCATGGCCGTCGATCCGGGCGACGCCGCGCCGGTTCGCGCCTATCTGGCGAAGCGGGGCTGGCGGCTCGCCGCTATTTTACTCACCCATCACCACAACGACCATGTCGGCGGGGTCGCGGATCTCCTTTCGGACGAACGCGTGCCTGTATACGGTCCGGTCGGCGAGGTGCTTGGCGCGGCCGATGCCTTCGTCACACGGGTCTCGGGTGGCGATGCGGTGCATCTGGACGCGCCCGCGCTCGATTTCAAGGTAATGGACGTGCCGGGCCACACGCGCGGCCATATCGCTTATTTTCAGGACGCGGATAGTATCGGCACGCATGGCACGCCGCACCTGTTCTGCGGCGACACGCTGTTCGCCTGCGGCTGCGGTCGCCTGTTCGAAGGCACGCCTGCGCAGATGCTGGCGTCGCTCGACTCGTTTGCGGCGCTGCCGGGCGCAACCCAGGTGCACTGTGCGCACGAGTACACGCTCTCGAATATCCGCTTTGCGCTCGCCTGCGATCCCGGCAACGCGGCGCTCCACGACTGGAGCCAGAAAGCGGCCGAACTGCGCGAACGCGGCGTGCCAACCTTGCCGACCACGATCGCGCACGAGCGTGCGGTGAATCCCTTCCTGCGCGCCGACGACCCGGCGGTGCAGGCAAATCTCGCTGAAGCCTTGCACGAATCGGTGCCGGACCGGCTGACCGCTTTCACGCTGATGCGCGAGTGGAAAAACAGGTTCCGCTAACCCACCAGCGCGCGTGGGTATGCTCAACCCAAACGTATGGAACGTGATCCAAGCTGCGGATTTGCATGGTTTTTTTCCAATTAATCCGATTGACGGAAACGTGTGCGTTACGTACTATCGGCTGCAAATTCCAGCCATTGCAAGTTGACGTTCATGCGATTTATCCTAAGCGCGCTGCTGGTCCTGATGCTCGCCGCCTGTGCGAGCGGGGGACCGAACGCGAATTCAGCCAGTTCCCTTTCTCCCGCCGATCCGCAGGCCCGCGCCGACGCCATCCGCAAGACCTCCGCCGCGAAAGAAACGATTAACGTCGATCAAGGTTCGGTCGATCAGCTCACGAGCCCGGACGCCGACCTCTGGGGCCGCATCCGTCGCGGTTTCCAGATGCCCGATCTGCAAAGCGATCTCGTCGATATGAATGCGCAGTGGTATGCGCAGCGTCCCGACTACGTCGCGCGCATGACCGAGCGCTCGCAAAAATATCTGTACCACATCGTCGAAGAGCTCGAAGCGCGCCATATGCCGACCGAACTGGCGCTGCTGCCGTTCATCGAATCGGCGTATAACCCGCAGGCGCTGTCGGTGGCGAAGGCCGCGGGCATGTGGCAGTTCGTGCCGGGCACGGGCAAGACCTACAACCTCAAGCAGAACATGTGGCAGGACGAGCGCCGTGACGTGCTGGCCTCGACCAGCGCCGCGCTCGATTACCTTTCGCGCCTGCACGACATGTTCGGCGACTGGTATCTGGCGCTCGCCGCATACAACTGGGGCGAAGGCAATGTGCAGCGCGCCATCGCGCGCAACCAGGCCGCCGGTCTGCCGACCGACTACCAGAGCCTGCGCATGCCTAACGAGACGCGTAACTACGTGCCCAAGCTGCAGGCGGTCAAAAACATCGTGATGAACCCGCAGCAGTACGGTCTGACGCTGCCGAGCATCCCGAACCACCCGTATTTCGTCACCGTCACCACCTCGCACGATATCGACGTGGACGTCGCCGCGAAGCTCGCGAACATGACGCCCGACGAATTCCGCACGCTCAATCCGTCGTTCAAGAAGCCCGTGATCCTGGGCGCGACCGATCCGCAGATCCTGCTGCCGTTCGACAACGCCAGCGCGTTCGAGCGCAACCTGAAGTCGTATTCGGGCAACCTGTCGTCGTGGACGGTGTACACCACCGACGCGCGCGCCACGCCCGCGGCCATCGCGCAGAAGATCGGCGTGGACGCTGACACGCTCATGTCGGTCAACAAGATTCCGGCGGGCATGCGCCTGAAGCCGGGCTCGACGCTCGTGGTGCCGCGCACCGACGACGCCGACGACGAAGACATCAGCGCAGACGTGGCCGAAAGCGCGGTGCTGGCCATGGAGCCGGACGTGCCCGACACGCGCAAGATGCTGATCCGCGTGCGCCGCAAGCAGTCGATGGATATGGTCGCCAGCCGCTATGGCGTCTCGGTCGGCCAGCTCAAGGCCTGGAACAAGACGCGCCGCGACGCCGTGGCGCCGGGTCAGGTGCTCGTGCTGCACGTGCCGGTCGGCAAGGCGATGCCGAGCGAGCCGGGGCCGGAACGCCTTGCGACCAATGTCGGCGGCGGCGGTGTGGAACGCATCGGTACGCGCGTCGCGGAGTCGGGGTCGAAGTCGCGCTATGATAAGAAACACGGTCGCGCGCGCACGGAAGTCGTCAAGGTTTCCGAGCCGGTCAAGGAAAAGTCCTCCAGCGCAGCGCCCAGCAAGGCGTCGAAGGGTGCGGCAAGCCGCCCGAAGGCCGAAACCCACACGCAGAAGCACAAGTCGTCCAAATAGCGGCTGGCTGAGGGTGCTCAGCCATGTGTTGCGGGGGCAACGCATGGCGGTTTCGCTCCGATCACTTAGGCTATTCCTACGCCGTCATCCCGCCGGATGACGGCGTTTTCATTGGTGCGCGCGAAGGAGCAGGGCGTCGGAGCGGGGCTGGCTGTCCCCAAATTGCCGCGCTACGGCACGGTTGAAGGACGTCTATAGTGAATGTCGCGTCGACGGCAGTTTGCCGCCCCGTTGCCGGCATATTTCACACGGTTGTCATCTCGAAATTTGGCGGTATAGGTGTTTTCACGCTATAATTTCAAGGTTTGAGCTTATCAACCCGCACCCTAGCGCCTACCTCCCCCCATCCGTTCATCCGCCGCCCGCGCTTTCTTGTTTAAGGCTGGCTGCCGCCCGATCGAGCGTCACAAACGCTTCATTCTGGCAGGCGCCCGACGCAGTCACCTGCGAGCCCCGCGACACGGAATAGCCGCGCAAGGTGCGAGCCGCGCGCGCATCCCATCATGCCGATGAAGATGCCGACGCCGCAGCCGCGCCCAGGTCGCAAGATCGCAACGTCGGACAACAGGTCGGCACAGGGTGCTCCCCCAAGGAGTCTCCCGTGTTGCCGTCTTTCTCTCCCGCTCTGCTCGCGCTCGCCGACGGCACGGTCTTTCGTGGTTACTCGATCGGCGCCCCGGGTCATACGATCGGTGAAGTCGTGTTCAATACGGCCATCACCGGTTATCAGGAAATCCTGACTGACCCGAGCTACTCCCGCCAGATCGTCACCCTCACGTATCCGCATATCGGCAACGTCGGCGTCAACGCCGAAGACGTCGAAGCCACGAAAGTCCATGCCGCCGGTCTGATCATCCGCGACCTGCCTGTGCTCGCCTCGAACTTCCGCATGGAGCGCACGCTCGACCAGTACCTGAAGGACGAAGGCGTGGTCGCCATCGCCGGCATCGATACGCGCAAGCTCACGCGTATCCTGCGCGACAAGGGTGCGCAAGCCGGCGCAATCCTCGCTGGTTCCGACGACGAAGCCAAGGCCATCGAACTCGCACGCTCGTTCCCGGGCCTCGCGGGCATGGACCTGGCGAAAGTCGTGTCGACCGACACGGCCTACCCGTGGAACACCACGGAATGGCGTCTGGGCGAAGGCTACCGCACGCAATCGGCGCCGAAGTACAAGGTCGTCGCATTCGACTACGGCGTGAAGCAGAACATCCTGCGCATGCTGGCCGAACGCGGTTGCGACGTCACGGTGCTGCCGGCGCAATCGACGGCTGAAGACGCGCTCGCGCTCAACCCGGATGGCGTGTTCCTCTCGAACGGCCCTGGCGACCCGGAACCGTGCGACTACGCCATCAAGGCGGCGCAGGCCTTCATCGAACGCGGCATCCCCACGTTCGGCATCTGCCTGGGTCACCAGATCATGGGTCTCGCCGTCGGCGCGAAAACGCTGAAGATGAAGACCGGTCACCACGGCGCGAACCACCCGGTCAAGGATCTGACCGATGGCCGCGTGGTCATCACCTCGCAGAACCACGGCTTCGCGGTGGACGCCGCCACGCTGCCCGCGAACGCACGCGTCACGCACGTGTCGCTGTTCGACGGCACGCTGCAAGGGTTCGAATTGACCGACAAGCCGGCATTCTGCTTCCAGGGTCACCCGGAAGCGTCGCCCGGCCCGCAGGACATCGGCTATCTGTTCGATCGCTTCACGGCGCTGATGGACAAGGCCAAGGCGTAAGCGTCAACCGACGAACGCGCCAGAAAGCACGAGCAGAGCAGGGTGCGCAGCGAGCCGTAGGCACCACATACGGCCCACGCGCGCACCAGGGCGGCAGGTCAGCACGACAGCCAGCCGCCAGACGTAAAAGACACAGGAATATTTAGCGAGAGCGTTATGCCCAAGCGGACAGACATCAAGAGCATTCTCATCATCGGCGCGGGTCCGATCATCATCGGCCAGGCCTGCGAGTTCGACTATTCGGGCGCGCAGGCATGCAAGGCGCTGCGTGAAGAAGGCTACAAGGTCATCCTCGTCAACAGCAATCCGGCGACGATCATGACCGACCCGAACACGGCCGACGTCACTTACATCGAGCCGATCACCTGGGAAGTGGTGGAGCGCATCATCGAGAAGGAGCGCCCGGACGCGATCCTGCCGACGATGGGCGGCCAGACCGCGCTGAACTGCGCGCTCGACCTGCACCACCACGGCGTGCTGACGAAGTACAACGTCGAGCTGATCGGCGCATCGCCGGAGGCCATCGACAAGGCCGAAGACCGCCAGAAGTTCAAGGACGCGATGACCAAGATCGGTCTCGGTTCGGCGAAGTCGGGCGTGGCGCATTCGATGGAAGAAGCGCTCAAGGTCCAGGGCGAAATCGCCGAATTCACGGGCACGGGCGGCTATCCGGTCGTGATCCGTCCGTCGTTCACGCTGGGCGGCTCGGGCGGCGGCATTGCGTACAACCGCGAAGAATTCGAAGAGATCTGCAAGCGCGGTCTCGATCTGTCGCCGACGCGCGAACTGCTGATCGAAGAATCGCTGCTCGGCTGGAAGGAATACGAGATGGAAGTGGTCCGCGACAAGGCGGACAACTGCATCATCGTGTGCTCGATCGAAAACCTGGACCCGATGGGCATCCACACCGGCGACTCGATCACGGTCGCGCCGGCGCAGACGCTCACCGACAAGGAATACCAGATCCTGCGCGACGCTTCGCTCGCCGTGCTGCGCGAGATCGGCGTGGACACGGGCGGTTCGAACGTGCAGTTCTCGATCGATCCGAAGACCGGCCGCATGATCGTGATCGAAATGAACCCGCGCGTGTCGCGTTCGTCGGCGCTGGCTTCGAAGGCCACGGGTTTCCCGATCGCCAAGGTCGCAGCCAAGCTGGCCGTCGGCTACACGCTGGACGAACTCAAGAACGAAATCACGGGCGGCGCAACGCCGGCTTCGTTCGAGCCGACCATCGACTACGTCGTCACCAAGATTCCGCGTTTCGCGTTCGAGAAGTTCCGCGAAGCCGATTCGCGCCTCACCACGCAGATGAAGTCGGTCGGCGAAGTGATGGCGATTGGCCGCACCTTCCAGGAATCGTTCCAGAAGGCGCTGCGCGGTCTGGAAGTCGGCGTTGATGGCCTCGACGAAAAGACCACCAGCCGCGACGAGATCATCCGCGAGATCGGCGAAGCCGGTCCGGACCGCATCTGGTACGTGGGCGACGCATTCCGCGTGGGCATGACGCGCGAAGAGATCTTCGAAGAAACCGCGATCGACCCGTGGTTCCTCGCGCAGATCGAACAGATCATCCTGAAGGAAAAGGCGCTCGCAGGCCGTACGCTGGCAAGCCTCTCGAAGGAAGAACTCAAGTATCTGAAGCAAAGCGGTTTCTCGGATCGTCGCCTGGCGAAGCTGCTCGGCGCGAACTCGGCCGACGTGCGCAAGCGTCGTATCGAGCTGAACGTGCGTCCGGTCTACAAGCGCGTGGATACCTGCGCCGCTGAGTTCGCCACCAAGACGGCTTACATGTACTCGACCTATGAGGAAGAGTGCGAAGCCAACCCGACGAACAACAAGAAGATCATGGTGCTGGGCGGCGGCCCGAACCGGATCGGCCAGGGTATCGAGTTCGACTACTGCTGCGTTCACGCCGCACTCGCCATGCGCGAAGACGGCTACGAAACCATCATGGTCAACTGCAACCCGGAAACGGTTTCGACCGACTACGACACGTCCGACCGTCTGTACTTCGAGTCGCTGACGCTGGAAGACGTGCTCGAAATCGTCGACCTGGAAAAGCCGGTTGGCGTGATCGTGCAGTACGGCGGCCAGACGCCGCTGAAGCTCGCGCTCGACCTCGAAGCGAATGGCGTGCCCATCGTCGGCACCTCGCCGGACATGATCGACGCGGCCGAAGACCGCGAGCGTTTCCAGAAGCTGCTGCAGGACCTGAACCTGCGCCAGCCGCCTAACCGCACCGCGCGCGCCGAAGACGAAGCCCTCAAGCTCGCCGACGAAATCGGCTACCCGCTCGTCGTGCGCCCGTCGTACGTGCTGGGCGGCCGCGCCATGGAAATCGTCCACGAGCCGCGCGACCTTGAGCGCTACATGCGCGAGGCCGTGAAGGTGTCGAACGATTCGCCGGTGCTGCTCGACCGCTTCCTGAACGACGCGATCGAATGCGACGTGGACTGCATCTCCGATGGCACGGACGTGTTCATCGGCGGCGTGATGGAACACATCGAACAGGCTGGCGTGCACTCGGGCGACTCGGCCTGTTCGCTGCCGCCGTACTCGCTGTCGCAGGCAACGGTTGACGAACTGAAGCGTCAAACGGCCGCGATGGCCAAGGCGCTGAACGTGGTCGGCCTGATGAACGTCCAGTTCGCGATCCAGCAGGTGCCGCAGGATGACGGTTCGAAGAAGGACATCATCTACGTGCTGGAAGTGAACCCGCGCGCTTCGCGTACGGTTCCGTACGTCTCGAAGGCCACCAGCCTGCCGCTCGCGAAGATCGCGGCGCGCGCGATGGTCGGCCAGAAGCTGGTGGATCAGGGCGTGACGAAGGAAGTGGTGCCGCCGTACTTCAGCGTGAAGGAAGCGGTGTTCCCGTTCATCAAGTTCCCGGCGGTCGATCCGGTGCTCGGACCTGAAATGCGTTCGACCGGCGAAGTGATGGGCGTGGGCAAGACCTTCGGCGAAGCGCTGTTCAAGTCGCAGCTCGCAGCGGGTTCGCGCCTGCCGGAATCGGGCACGGTGTTCATCACCGTGATGGATTCGGACAAGCCGAAGGCCGTCGAAGTCGCGCGCATGCTGCACGAACTCGGTTACGCGATTGTCGCCACGCGCGGCACCGCAGCCGCGATCGAAGCGGCCGGCGTGCCGGTCAAGGTCGTCAACAAGGTGAAGGACGGCCGTCCGCACATCGTCGACATGATCAAGAACGGCGAGATTTCGCTGGTCTTCACGACCGTCGACGAAACCCGCGCAGCGATCGCCGATTCGCGCTCGATCCGCATGAGCGCACAGGCGAACAAGGTCACGTACTACACCACGATGTCCGGCGCGCGCGCCGCCGTCGAGGGCTTGCGCTATCTGAAGAACCTGGAAGTCTATGATTTACAAGGCCTCCACGCTCGCCTAAACTAAGGCTTCGATTGTCTGTCCAATACGAACGAGGCAGGCAAACATAGCTGAATGTGCCGCGGTTAAGCGGCGTCCCAACAGGGTTTTCAGGCTGCGCCAGCATGCGCCGCCGCCCTCGCGGGATGCACTTAACCGCGGTGATTTTTTTTATGGCCGCAATGTTTATTGCATGCGGCATCAATACGGCCCCAAGCGGCTGAACGAGTTGTTTATGAGCACGATTCCCTTGACCAAGCGCGGTGCAGAGCAGCTTCGCGGTGAACTGCAACACCTGAAGTCCGTCGAGCGTCCGGCGGTCATCAATTCGATCGCCGAAGCGCGCGCCCAGGGCGATCTGTCCGAAAACGCGGAATACGATGCAGCGAAGGAAAAGCAGGGCTTCATCGAGGGCCGCATCGCTGAAATCGAATCGAAGCTGGCCGCTGCGCAAGTGATCGATCCGTCCACGCTCGAAGCGGATGGCCGCATCGTGTTCGGCTCGACCGTCGATCTCGAAGACCTCGAATCGGGCAAGACCGTCACGTACCAGATCGTCGGCGACGACGAAGCCGATCTCGAACACGGCCTGATTTCGGTGAGCTCGCCCATCGCGCGCGCACTGATCGGAAAGTCGGAAGGCGACGTCGCAGCCGTGCAGGCTCCGAGCGGCGTGCGCGAGTACGAAGTCATCGAGGTTCGCTACGTCTGACGGGGCGCCGATCATGGGTCACGATCTCAAGAACGACGTGAACGCCGATATCCGCGCGGCTGCATCGGGCGCGTCGCTCGTGCCGCATCGCCTGTTCGCGCTGCTCGCCATGTTGTGGGTGGGCAGTCAGCTGACCATCGGCTATGCGGTGGCGCCGGTGCTGTTTACTTCGCTCGACCGCATGTCGGCGGGCGCGCTCGCGGCCCAGCTGTTTCGCATCGAAGGCATGATCGGGCTGGTGTGCGGCGTACTGCTGCTGGTGCTCGCGAATGTGTTCGTGCGACGCGGGGAAGTGGGGTATCGCCGTCTGCGCTGGCTGCTGGTGGGCATGCTGCTGTGCGTGGTGATCGGCTATTACGCGCTGCAGCCGTTTATGAATGCCATGCGCATGAACGCGATGCAGGCGGGTGTGGATATCGCGCACTCGGCGTATGCGAGCCGCTTTGGCATGCTCCACGGCATTTCGAGCCTGTTCTATCTGGTCGAAAGCCTGCTGGGCGCGTGGCTCGTCTGGCTGTTGCCGTCCACGCGACGCTGATCCGTCAAGGCGCCGGGTTGCCATCCATTGCGGTGGCGCACGGCGAAAAAAAGCGCGGCACTCAGGTCGCGCTTTCTTTTTTCGAACGGGCGTCGAATTTATTTCGAGCTTACTTCGAACCCTGGTGGGCGCGCTTCGAGCTGGTTTGACGCTTCTTGGCGCGCTTGACGTTGCCGCCTTGCGTGACGCGTTCGTTGCCCTTGACCGTGACCTTTTGCGCCTTCGGCTTGCGCATCGGGTTTTCGCTGGGCTTGACGACCTTCACGACGCGCGGGGCCTTGCCGGCTTCACGTGCGCTCGGCACGTCGCCGGACGGGCGCGTCACGGTGCCGCGGGCGCCAGCGCGAGCCGTCGTGGTCTTGGCCTTGGCTTCTTCGGGCTTGTAGATCACCAGCAGCTTGCCGATGTGCTGGACCGGCGCGGCGTTCAGGCGATCGCAGATTTCTTCGTAGATTGCGATACGTTCTTCGCGCTCGTCGCCGAACACGCGAACCTTGATGAGCTGGTGCGCGCCAAGGTGAACCTTGATTTCCTTGATGACGGCGTCGGTCAACCCCTCGGAGCCGATGAGCACGACCGGTTTGAGGGCGTGAGCCTGGGAACGCAGTTCGGAACGCTGTTCGGCAGTAAGAGTGAGGGCGGGCATGGGATGTGGCAGACTCGACTAAAATGACGGCGCTCGCTGGGCAGCCTGTCGGACCTCAAGGAAGAGGGGCAGGCGCAGAAGGCGAAAGGCGCGTCGGAAACAACGGAAAACCGTGGAGAACGGCGTGGCGCGGGCTGATGCGGGCAGGTGTGGCGGTACGAACACGCTCACTTAGCCGCACGGGCCGCGACGGCCGCACGAATTAAACGCGTATTATCCGCTAAAAGCGCGACATCACGCAGCAAGAGTTCAATCTTTAATGGCAAAAAACCGCTTCAACACGTCGTGGCTGCACGACCATATCAACGATCCGTACGTGAAGCTGGCGCAGCGGGAGGGCTATCGCGCCCGCGCCGCCTACAAGCTCAAGGAAATCGACGAGCAGGACAAGCTGATCCGCCCCGGCATGGTCATTGTTGACCTGGGCGCGGCGCCCGGCAGCTGGAGCCAGTACGCGCGCAACAAGCTCGCACAGAGCTCGAAGCGCGACGAACAGCGCCAGGGCGGCATCGACGGTACGATCATTGCGCTCGACATCCTGCCGATGGAGCCGATTTCCGACGTGCAATTCCTGCAGGGCGACTTCCGCGAGGATAGCGTGCTCGAACAACTGGAAGAAATCGTCGATGGCCGTCCGGTGGATCTTGTAATTTCGGATATGGCGCCCAATCTGTCGGGGGTCGCGCTGGCAGATGCCGCGCGTATCGAACACGTCTGCGATCTCGCACTCGAGTTTTCGCAGAATCATTTGAAACCCGATGGTGCCCTTTTAGTAAAATGCTTTCACGGCAGTGGTTACAGCCAGATCGTCGAGAAATTCAAGCATCAGTTCAAGGTCGTGGCCGCGCGCAAGCCGAAAGCTTCGCGCGATAAATCGTCCGAAACGTTTATATTGGGCAAACATCTGAAGCGACCCCGTTAACCTCGGGCATTACGCAAGGATCGGTTCCAGCACGTCAGGCGTCTTGTCAGGACTGTAAAAATCCGCCCGGAAATGCTCCGGGACGTTGTCCCGACAAGGCGCGCCGCCTATTTACGCCTTAGCGAAACGTTATGGCGAGGCCCTGCGTACTGGATTAGAATGCTTTGGTGGTGTCGCAAGGCAAATGTAGGCGCCCGTCTATGAGTGAAGGAGTGGTGCTTTGAACAACAACATGTTTTCGAAAGCAGCAGTGTGGCTGGTGATCGCACTGGTGCTGTTTACGGTGTTCAAGCAGTTCGACAAGCCCCGTGTCCAGGAAGGCGTTTCCTATTCGCAGTTCATGGACGACGCGAAGAATGGCAAGGTCAAGAGCGTCGTGGTGCAGGGGCGGAACCTCACGGTCACTCCGGCCGATGGCCAGAAATACCAGATCGTCTCCCCGGGCGACATCTGGATGGTCGGCGACCTGATGAAGTACAACGTGCAGGTGAGCGGCAAGGCTGACGAAGAGCCGAACGCGCTTGTCTCGGCGCTGTACTACCTCGGACCGACGATACTCATCATCGTGTTCTGGTTCTACATGATGAGGCAGATGCAGGGGGGCGGCAAAGGCGGGGCGTTTTCGTTCGGCAAATCGCGAGCGCGGTTGATCGACGAAAACAACAACGCGGTCAACTTCTCCGACGTCGCGGGTTGCGACGAAGCCAAGGAAGAAGTGTCCGAGCTCGTCGACTTCCTGCGTGATCCGCAGAAATTCCAGAAGCTGGGCGGTCGTATTCCGCGCGGCGTGCTGCTGGTTGGCCCTCCGGGTACCGGTAAGACGCTGCTTGCACGTGCGATTGCCGGCGAAGCGAAGGTGCCGTTCTTCAGCATCTCGGGTTCGGACTTCGTGGAAATGTTCGTCGGCGTGGGCGCGGCTCGTGTGCGCGACATGTTCGAACAAGCCAAGAAGCACGCACCGTGTATCGTCTTCATCGACGAAATCGACGCGGTCGGCCGTCATCGTGGCGCCGGTATGGGCGGCGGTAACGACGAACGCGAACAGACGCTGAACCAGATGCTGGTCGAGATGGATGGCTTCGAGGCCAACTCGGGCGTCATCGTGATCGCGGCTACCAACCGTTCGGACGTGCTGGACAAGGCGCTGCTGCGTCCGGGCCGTTTCGACCGCCAGGTGTATGTCGGTCTGCCGGACATTCGCGGTCGCGAACAGATCATGAAGGTTCACCTGCGCAAGGTGCCGATCGCCAACGACGTCGACGCAGCGGTCATCGCACGCGGCACGCCGGGCTTCTCGGGCGCCGATCTCGCGAACCTCGTGAACGAAGCGGCGCTGTTCGCAGCCCGTCGCGGCAAGCGCATCGTCGAAATGCAGGACTTCGAAGACGCGAAGGACAAGATCTTCATGGGTCCGGAGCGCAAGTCGGCCGTGATCCGCGAAGAAGCGAAACGTGCCACGGCGTATCACGAGTCGGGCCACGCGGTGATCGCCAAGCTGTTGCCGAAGGCCGATCCGGTGCACAAGGTCACCATCATCCCGCGCGGTCGCGCACTGGGTGTGACGTGGCAGCTGCCGGAGCACGACAACGAGACGTATTCGAAGGACTACCTGCTTGATCGTCTTGCGATCCTGTTTGGCGGTCGCGTGGCAGAAGAGCTGTTCATGAATTTGATCAGCACGGGCGCTTCGGACGACTTCAACAAGGCCACGCAAACGGCTCGCGCCATGGTCACGCGCTTCGGCATGACCGACGCGATGGGCCCGATGGTCTACGTCGACGACGAAAACGAAGGCGGTCCGTTCGGCAAGGGCTTCACGCGTGCGATTTCGGAAGCGACGCAGCAGAAGGTCGACGCGGAAATCCGCCGCGTGCTGGACGAACAGTACAGCCTCGCCAAGCGTCTGCTGGACGAAAACCGCGACAAGGTCGAAGCCATGACCGCCGCGCTGATGGAGTGGGAAACGATCGACGCCGATCAGATCAACGACATCATGGCTGGCCGTCCGCCGCGCTCGCCGAAGAGCACGCCGTCGGCAGGCGACGCTTCCTCCTCGGGCGGCAGCGCAGGCAGCGAAGTCAAGCCGGGCAGCAGCGCAACGCAGCCGGCCTGACCCACTGCGGGTTGCCAGATCGAGTAAAGTTGCGGGCCGGTGTGAGCTTCACACCGGCCCGTTTTGCATTTCTGGCCGCATTTGTGACGTTGTCGGTGCGTAGCACTGCGTGGCTGCGCCGCTACGCCACAACTGGCGGCTGCATTTCGTTACACATCTGACGTTTCTTGACGTGCCCAATCTCACATCGCAGGCTAATCTTCCCGAACCGCTGATCTGCGGTCGTTTCACGCTGACCTTCGAGCGTCCGCTCGTCATGGGGATCCTCAACGCGACGCCGGATTCGTTCTCGGACGGCGGCAGCTACATCGCCTTTGACGACGCCATGCGCCGCGCCGAGCAGATGTTGCGCGACGGCGTCGACATCATCGACATCGGCGGGGAATCGACTCGCCCTGGCGCGCCGCCCGTGCCGCTCGACGAAGAGCTCGCGCGCGTGATTCCGCTGGTCGAGCGTCTCAAGGGTGCGAACGTGCCGCTGTCGATCGACACCTACAAGCCGGAAGTGATGCGTCACGCGCTGGCAGCGGGCGCCGATCTGATCAACGATATCTGGGGTTTTCGCATGCCAGGCGCGATCGACGCGGTGCGCGACAGCAACTGCGGCCTGTGTGTGATGCACATGCTCGGCGAGCCGCAGACCATGCAGGTGGGCGAGCCGGATTACGCCGATGTCATACGCGAGGTGCGCGAGTTTCTGGAAGCGCGCTGCGCCGAACTCGAAGGCGCGGGCGTTGCGAAAGCGCGTATCAGCGTCGACCCGGGTTTTGGTTTCGGCAAGTCGATGGTCGAGCATAATTACGCCTTGCTCGCGCATTTGCCCGCGACCGCGCCGGAGGTTGCCGCCGGCGTCGCGCCGTATCCGATTCTCGCGGGCATGTCGCGCAAATCCATGCTCGGCGCGCTGATCAACCGGCCCGCGCCGGAACGCGTGGCGGCCAGCGTGGCGGCGGCGGTGTGCGCGGCGCAGAAGGGCGCGGCGATCATCCGCGTGCACGATGTCGCGCCGACCGTGGATGCGCTCAAGGTCTGGGGCGCGATGCGCGAGGCGGAAAGGGCTTAACCCGTGCGGGCTTAAAGCAGGCATCAAGAGAACAGGGCGTGACCGGGCGCCAGAACGCTCCGGGCGCCGTACAACAGTGTCAATGTGAGGTTTGAGGTATGGGACGTCGTTATTTCGGAACCGATGGGGTTCGTGGCAAGGTCGGCGTCGCGCCGATCACGCCGGATTTCGTGCTGCGTCTCGGCTACGCGGCGGGCAAGGTGCTCGCAGGGGCGGCGCCGGCTTCGGGCCCGCGCCCGGCCGTGCTGATCGGCAAGGACACGCGCATTTCGGGCTATATGCTCGAAGCGTCGCTGGAAGCAGGGCTGTCGGCTGCCGGTATCGACGTGATGCTGGCGGGGCCGATGACGACGCCCGGCGTCGCCTATCTCACGCGCGCGCTGCGCCTCGCCGCAGGCGTGGTGATCAGCGCCTCGCACAATCCGTACTTCGATAACGGCATCAAGTTCTTTTCCGCCGACGGCAACAAGCTGCCCGACGACGTCGAAACGCAGATCGAAGCGCAGCTGGAACAGCCGCTCGACTGCGCGCCGTCCGAGCAACTGGGCCGCGCCCGCCGTCTGGACGATGCGCGCGGACGTTACATCGAGTTCTGCAAGAGCACGTTCCCGCAGGCGTTCAGCCTGCGCGGCCTGAAGCTGGTGGTCGACTGCGCGAACGGTGCGGCCTACGACATCGCGCCGCACGTGTTCCATGAACTGGGCGCGGACGTGATCCCCATCGGCGTGTCGCCGAACGGCTTCAACATCAATGACGGCGTGGGTGCGACCGCGCCCGATGCGCTGGTGCGCGCGGTGCGTGCGAATCACGCCGATCTGGGCATCGCGCTTGACGGCGACGCGGACCGTCTGCAGATCGTCGATGCGCAAGGCCGCCTCTATAACGGCGACGAACTGCTCTACGTGCTGGTCAAGGATCGCATGGCGACCGACGGCAAGGTCGAAGGCGCGGTCGGCACGCTGATGACCAACCTCGCGGTGGAGCAGGCGCTCGACGGCCTGGGCGTGCGCTTCGTGCGCGCCAACGTCGGCGACCGCTACGTGCTGGAGCAACTGCGCGAGAACGGCTGGCAGATCGGCGCGGAAGGCTCGGGCCACATCCTCTCGCTCGACCGCCATACGACCGGCGACGGCATCGTCTCCGCGCTGCTGGTGCTGGCGGCGATGAAGCGCAGCGGCCAGACGCTCGCGCAGATCCTCGACGGCGTCACGCTGTTCCCGCAGAAGCTCATCAACGTGCGCATCGCGCAGGGCGCGGACTGGAAGGGCAACGCCGCAATCCAGAAGTCGATCGCCGACGCCGAAGCCGAGCTCAAAGGCAAAGGCCGCGTGCTGATCCGCGCCTCGGGCACCGAGCCGGTTCTGCGCGTGATGGTGGAAGCGCGCGAGGAGCGCGACACGCTCCATTACGCGGAATCGATCGCCGAAACCGTCAAGCGCGCCATCGCCTGACTTTTTTGAGCCCGCATTGGCGGAAAAGGGCGGCACCCTGTCTGCGACAAGGTGCCGCGCCTGCATTCGCCGCCATCCGGGCGCCGTCTGACGCAACGATTTTTTTATCGTTCGAGCAAACGTTCCACTGACGGTTTCAGTCGCCTTTCAAAAGGTCGCACGACCCCCTACGTGTCCGACCCCGCCGTTTCGGCAAACGCCCGTCCCACGGGCGGCCGCGCGCGTCAGCGCTGGCTGTACGGGCGTCAATGCGCCTGAAGTAAGCGCCTTCTTCACTCATTCCCCGCCTTTCAGCCGGTAATCGTACTGTCACGACTGCTTCATGAATCGTCACGGTACTGTCACAAAGAGGCCCTATTCTTCGCCCTGTCGTTCATCCGCTCACACATCTGGAGGTCTCATGAAATTGATGCAAACCGCGCTCGCTGGCGTTGCTGGCGCCCTCTTCGCGATGGCAGCCCACGCTGCTGACATCACTGGCGCGGGCAGCACCTTCGCAGCACCGATCTACACGAAATGGGCGGACGCCTATCAGAAGTCGGGCGGCGGCAAGGTGAACTACCAAGGCATCGGTTCGTCGGGCGGTATCAAGCAGATCGTCGCCAAGACGGTTGACTTCGCAGGTTCGGACGCGCCCCTGAAGGACGACGAGCTGGCCAAGGAAGGCCTGTTCCAGTTCCCGACGGTGGTGGGCGGCGTCGTGCCGGCGATCAACGTGCCGGGCATCAAGGCTGGCGAAATCACGCTGTCGGGCGAAGTGCTCGGCGACATCTATCTCGGCAAGATCAAGAAGTGGAATGATCCGGCTATCGTCGCGCTGAACCCGAAGGTCAAGCTGCCGGATCTGGACATCGCCGTGGTTCGCCGCGCTGATGGTTCGGGCACCAGCTTCATCTGGACGAACTACCTCTCGAAGGTCAACGCCGAGTGGAAGAGCAAGGTCGGCGAAGGCTCGACGGTCGCATGGCCGACGGGTACGGGCGGCAAGGGCAACGACGGCGTCGCAGCTTTCGTTCAGCGTCTGCCGGGTTCGATCGGCTACGTCGAGTGGGCGTACGCCAAGCAAAATCACATGGTCTACACTGCCATGAAGAACGAAGCGGGCGCGGTCGTCGAGCCGAGCACGGACACGTTCAAGGCAGCTGCAGCTGGCGCAGACTGGAAGAAGTCGTTCTACCAGATCCTGACGAACGAGCCGGGCAAGGAAGCATGGCCGGTCGTGGGCGCTACGTTCGTGCTGCTGCACACGGCACAGGACAAGCCGGATCAAGGCAAGGAAACGCTCAAGTTCTTCGACTGGGCCTTCAAGAACGGCACGCCGGCAGCTGACAGCCTCGACTACATCTCGCTGCCGCAATCGGTCGTGAGCGAGATCAAGACGCAGTGGAAGGAAAAGGTCAAGGACGCTAGCGGCAAGGCCATCGCCGAGTAAGGCGAAGGCGGTTTGACCGTGTAGCGCTACGGGCCGCCGCGACATCGCGTGCGGCCCGTGCTGCTTCCTGGTTATGCGTTATGCATCCGTAATCTGGTTGCAAAACAGTCGTAAATCACCCGCTACGATGTACCGCCTCTGGGCCTTCAGCCGGTCGTATGACCGGGCCCTGGCGGCAGTCGGTTTCAGAACCGCATCAACGTCGTGAGCCTCGTGCTCGCGGCAACTGGAAACAGGTCACCATGTCCGACGTCCCGCTCGTCTCGAACCCGCCCGGCAGCAACGCGCAGCAGCAGGCGCCCAGCCCGGCAGGGGACATCATTTTCGGCGGCCTCGCGCGCGGCGCCGCCATCGTCACGTTGTTGCTGCTCGGCGGCATCATCGTGTCCCTGATCGTCGCCTCGATGCCGACGATCCAGAAGTTCGGCCTCTCGTTCCTCTGGACGGCCGACTGGGATCCACCCAGCGATCAGTTCGGCGCGCTCGTGCCCATTTACGGCACCATCGCCACGTCGATCATCGCGCTTGTCATCGCCGTGCCGGTGAGCTTCGGCATTGCGCTGTTCCTGACTGAACTCTCGCCCGCGTGGCTGCGCCGCCCGCTGGGTATCGCCATCGAACTGCTGGCCGCGATCCCGTCGATCGTGTACGGCATGTGGGGCCTGCTGGTGTTCGCGCCGATCTTCGCGCAATACTTCCAGCGCCCGCTCGGCCATCTGCTGGGCAACGTGTGGCTGATCGGCCCGCTGTTCCAGGGCCCGCCGATCGGTATCGGCATCCTGTGCGCCGGCGTCATCCTCGCGATCATGATCATTCCGTACATCGCCTCGGTGATGCGCGACGTGTTCGAAGTCACGCCCGTGCTGCTGAAGGAATCGGCATACGGCATCGGCTGCACGACGTGGGAAGTGATGTGGAAGATCGTGCTGCCCTTCACCAAGACCGGCGTGATCGGCGGCGTGATGCTCGGCCTTGGCCGCGCGCTCGGCGAAACCATGGCGGTGACGTTCGTGATCGGCAATACGAACCTGCTGGACAACGTGTCGCTGTTCTCGCCTGGTAACAGCATCACCTCGGCGCTCGCCAACGAGTTCGCCGAAGCCGGCCCGGGTCTGCACACCTCGGCGCTCATGGAGCTCGGCCTGATCCTGTTCGTGATTACCTTCATCGTGCTGGCGATCTCGAAGATCATGCTGCTGCGCCTTGAAAAGTCGGAGGGTGCGCGATGAGCGAGCCGATGCTGAAAATTCCCGGAGCGATCTACGGCTCCGAACTCGACAAGATGCGCGGCAAGCTGCAAAGCCGCCGCCGCTTCACCAACGCGATCGCGCTGACGATGTCGCTGGCCGCGATGGGCTTCGGCCTGCTGTGGCTCGTGTGGATTCTCTACACGACGCTCTCGCTCGGTCTGGGAGGTCTGTCGGTCGAACTGTTCACGCAGTCCACGCCGCCGCCGAACACCGATGGCGGCGGTCTGGCCAACGCGATCGTCGGCAGCCTGCTGCTGGTCGGCATCGCCACGGCAGTCGGTACGCCGATCGGCATTCTGGCAGGCGTGTATCTCGCCGAATACGGCCAGAAGGGCTGGCTTGCGAGCGTGACGCGCTTCATCAACGACATTCTGTTGTCGGCGCCGTCGATCGTGGTCGGTCTGTTCGTCTACGCGCTGGTGGTGGCCAAGATGGGTCACTTCAGCGGCTGGGCCGGTGCGATTTCGCTCGCGCTGCTGCAGATCCCGATCGTGATCCGCACCACCGAGAACATGCTCAAGCTGGTGCCGAACGCACTGCGCGAAGCGGCCTTCGCGCTCGGTACGCCGAAGTGGAAGATGGTGCTGTCGATCACGCTCAAGGCGTCGATCGCGGGCATCGTGACGGGCGTGCTGCTGGCGATCGCCCGTATCGCAGGCGAAACCGCGCCGCTGCTGTTCACGGCGCTGTCGAACCAGTTCTTCTCGGCGGACATGAATCAGCCGATGGCCAACCTGCCGGTCACGATCTACAAGTTTGCGATGAGCCCGTTCTCGCAGTGGCAATCGCTTGCGTGGGCCGGTGTGTTCCTGATTACGCTGGGTGTGCTGGGTCTGAATATCCTTGCACGCACCATCTTTTCGAAAAAGTAAGGGCGGAGTCCATCCGATGAATATGGCAGAGAGTCACCTCAACACTACCGCGCCGTCCGGCTTCGACCCCGCCCAGGGCAACCGTGGCGCCATGTCGTCGCGTCCGAAGATCGAGGTCAAGGATCTCAACTTCTTCTACGGCAAGTATCACGCGCTGAAGAACATCAACCTGCAGATTCCCGAAGGCAAGGTGACGGCGTTCATCGGCCCGTCGGGCTGCGGCAAGTCCACGCTGCTGCGCACGTTCAACAAGATGTACGCGCTCTATCCGGAACAACGCGCCGAAGGCGAGATCCTGATGGAAGGCGAGAACCTGCTCACGACCAAGCGTGACATCTCGCTCTTGCGCGCGCGCATCGGCATGGTGTTCCAGAAGCCGACCCCGTTCCCGATGTCGATTTACGACAACATCGCGTTCGGCGTGAAGATGTTCGAAAAGCTGTCGCGCCCGGAAATGGACGACCGCGTCGAATGGGCGCTCACCAAGGCGGCGCTCTGGAACGAAGTGAAGGACAAGCTCGGCCAGAGCGGCTACGGCCTCTCGGGCGGTCAGCAACAGCGTCTGTGTATCGCGCGCGGTATCGCGATCCGTCCGGAAGTGCTGCTGCTCGACGAACCGTGCTCGGCGCTCGACCCGATTTCCACGGGCCGCATTGAAGAGCTGATCGCCGAACTCAAGAGCGATTACACGGTGGTGATCGTCACCCACAACATGCAGCAGGCTGCGCGTTGCTCGGACTACACTGCGTACATGTATCTCGGCGAGCTGATCGAATTCGGCGACACCGAGAAGATCTTCATCAAGCCGGTCCGCAAGGAAACGGAAGACTACATCACGGGCCGCTTCGGCTGATCCGTCGGTAGCACATTAAGCGGAAGGGAGAAAAGACATGTCCGACAAGCACCTGTCCAGCCAGTTCGACGCCGACCTGAACCTCATTTCGTCGAAGGTTCTGGAAATGGGCGGCCTCGTGGAATCGCAGATCATCACGGCGATGCAGGCCCTGAACGAGTTCGACGGCGAAGCCGCCGAGCGCGTGATCGCCGCCGAAGACCGCCTGAACACGATGGAAGTCGAGATCGACGAAGAGTGCAGCAACATCATCGCGCGCCGTCAGCCGGCTGCGCGCGACCTGCGCCTCGTGCTCGCGATTTCGAAGACCATCACGAACCTCGAACGCGCCGGCGACGAAGCTGAAAAGATCGCCAAGCGCACCAAGCGCCTGATGGAAGACGGCAACTCGCGTGCGGTCAATATCGCCGAGATCAAGGTCTCGGGCGAAATGGCCGTGTCGATCCTGCGCCGTGCGCTCGACGCGTTCGCGCGTCTGGACACGGTGGCCGCCGCGCAGATCGTGCGCGACGACAAGGCCATCGACGAGGAATTCCGCGCCTTCGTGCGCAAGCTGGTGAGCTACATGATGGAAGACCCGCGCACGATTTCGGCGGGCCTCGACTATCTGTTCATCGCCAAGGCGATCGAGCGCATCGGCGACCACGCGAAGAACATCGCCGAATTCATCATCTACATCGTCAAGGGCACCGACGTGCGACACAAGTCGCGCGACGCGCTCGAACGCGAAGCACTCAGCTAAGTGAAACGCCGGGGTGGTGGGAAAAGGCGCTTTTGAAGCGCTTTTTCTCGCCCGGTTCTGAAATCGATACCGCCCCGACATTTTCGTAATCCGTATCAACAGGTCTTAAGGTCAAGAGGTGCCGATGCCTAGCAGCATTCTCGTCATCGAAGATGAGCCCGCTATTTCCGAGCTGATCTCGGTGAACCTGCAGCACGCAGGTCATTGCCCGATCCGCGCCTACAACGCGGAGCAGGCGCAGAATCTGATCAGCGACGTGCTGCCCGATCTCATCCTGCTCGACTGGATGCTGCCGGGTAAATCGGGCGTGAATTTCGCGCGCGATCTGCGTAACAACGAGCGCACGAAGCACATTCCGATCATCATGCTGACCGCCCGCGGCGACGAGCAGGACAAGGTGCTCGGCCTCGAAATCGGCGCCGACGACTACGTCACCAAGCCGTTCTCGCCGAAGGAACTGATGGCGCGCATCAAGGCGGTGCTGCGCCGCCGCGCGCCGCAGCTCACCGAAGACGTGGTGGCGATCAACGGTCTCAAGCTCGATCCGGCTACGCACCGTGTGGCGGCTCACGCGGAAGGTTCGGAGATCAAGCTGGACCTCGGCCCGACCGAGTTCCGCCTGCTGCACTTCTTCATGACGCACCCGGAGCGCGTGCACAGCCGTACGCAACTGCTCGATCAGGTGTGGGGCGATCACGTGTTCGTGGAAGAGCGCACCGTGGACGTGCATATCAAGCGTCTGCGCGCCGCGCTCAAGCCGGCAGGGTGCGATGCTATGATCGAAACGGTGCGCGGCAGCGGTTATCGTCTCGCGAAGAGCGCCTGAGCGCGTTTGCCGTACTTGCCGCTTTTGTCTTGAGCTGATTTACCGCAGTCAAACGTCGGCGCTGTGCGAGATGCAGCGCCGGCGCTCCGAATCCGCAGCGCCCCGGTACGGACTGTCACTCTCTTCGATCGCAACATGAACATCATCTGGGCGCGCGCCCTCGTATCGATCGTGCTGCTCGCGCTCGTTTGCACGGGCGTCGGCGCGTTTGTCGGCGTCAAATTCGGGCTGGCCCTCGCCGTGGTGGCGCTGGTCGGCCAAATGGTTTTCAGCACCTTCCACAAGCAGCGTCTGTGGCGTCTGCTCGATGCGCCCGTGTACGGCGAAGTGCCGAGCGCGCCCGGCGTGTGGGGCGAAATCTACTACCGTCTGCACAAGCTCGCGAAGCGCTGGCATGCTCAGGTGCGCCAGGTCGAGCAACAGCATTCGCGTTTCATCCAGGCGATCCAGGCGTCGCCCAACGGCGTGGCCATGCTCGACGATCACGATCAGATCGAGTGGTGCAACGCCATCTCCGAAGTGCATTTCGGCCTCGATGCCAAACGCGATCTGCGTCAGCACATCACCCATCTCGTGCGTCAGCCCGATTTCGTGCGTTATCTGAATTCGCACGATTACAAGGACATGCTGATCATGCGCGGCATGGGCGCGAAGCGCCAGAACGTGCTGTCCGTGCAGGTGTTTCCGTACGGCGATAACCGCAAGCTGGTGCTCTCGCAGGACATCACCGAACTCGAACGCACGGATGCAATGCGCCGCGACTTCGTCGCCAATGTCTCGCACGAGCTGAAGACGCCGCTCACGGTGCTCTCGGGCTTCCTGGAGACCATGCGCGAGCTGCCGCTCTCGGAAGAGGAGCGCATGCGCTACTTCGATCTGATGGAGCAGCAGGCTTCGCGCATGCGCCACATCGTCACCGATCTGCTGGTGCTGGCCAAGCTCGAAGGCGAGGCGCGCCTGCCGGGCGACCAGATCATCGACATGCGTGCGGTGCTCGGCCATGTGCGCGAGGATGCGGAAAGCCTTTCGGGCGGTCATCACATCGTCTCCGCCGATTTCGACGATGGCCTGAGCGTGACGGGTTCGGAAACCGAAGTCTTGAGCGCGCTGGGCAATCTCGCGACCAATGCGGTGCGCTATACGCCCGAGGGCGGCCGCGTGCAGTTGTCGTGGCGTCTCGAAAGCGGCAATGCGGTGTTCTCGGTGACGGACAGCGGCTATGGCATTCCAGCAAGCGACATTCCGCGTCTCACGGAGCGTTTCTATCGCGTCGATCGTAGCCGTTCGCGCGATACGGGCGGCACGGGTCTGGGGCTGGCGATCGTCAAGCATGTGCTGCAACGTCACGATGCGGCGCTCGAAGTGAAGAGCGAGGAAGGGCGGGGCAGTACCTTCACGGTGCGCTTCCCGGCCGCACGCACGACGCGGCGGCAACCTACGCCAGCCTGAGTTTCACCGCATAAAAAAGCCGCTTCGTCTTGATGACTGAAGCGGCTTTTTTGCATCCAGCGCCCTTGAAAACAGGCGCTGGATAGCGAGACAACGTCAAGGGCAGAACTTCGCCAGCAGGCTCATCTGCGCATTGCGGATCGCCTTGCCCGCACGACGGCGCTTGTAGTGGCCGTCGCTCTGCATGAGCCAAGCCGCTTGGTTGTCGCCAAGGAAGCACGACAGACCTTCGGCGATCACGCGGCGCTTGAGGCGTCGATCGTGGATCGGGAACGCCACTTCGACGCGGCGGAACAGGTTGCGGTCCATCCAGTCGGCGCTCGACAGATAGACGTCTTCCTTGCCGCCCGCATAGAAGTAGTAGATGCGATGGTGTTCGAGGAAACGCCCCACGATCGAGCGCACCGTGATGTTCTCCGACAGCCCCGGCACACCCGGTTGCAGCGAACACACGCCGCGCACGATCAGATCGATCTTCACGCCCGCCTGCGACGCTTCGTACAACTCGTCGATCACCGTCGGTTCGAGCAGCGCGTTCATCTTCGCGACGATGCGCGCCTTCTTGCCTTCGCGCGCGGCCTGGGCTTCAGCGCGAATCGCTTCGACGAGCTTCGGATGCAGCGTGAACGGCGACTGCCACAGTTCGTTCAACTGCAGTTCGCCGCCGATGCCGGTGAGCTGCTGGAACACGTGGTGCACGTCCTCGCACATCTTCGGCTCGGACGTCATGAGGCCGAAGTCGGTGTAGAGGCGCGCGGTGCGCGGGTGATAGTTGCCGGTGCCCAGGTGGACATAGCGGCGCAACTGCATGCGGCCGTTCACGGGCGTGCGGCGCACGATCAGCATCATCTTGGCGTGGCACTTGTGGCCCACTACGCCATAGACCACATGCGCGCCCACCGCTTCGAGCTGCGAGGCCCAGTTGATGTTGGTTTCTTCGTCGAAACGCGCAAGCAGTTCGACCACCACCGTGACTTCCTTGCCATTGCGCGCGGCCTGCATGAGCGCGTCCATCAGCGGCGAGTCGGTGCCGGTGCGGTAGATGGTCTGCTTGATGGCGACCACGTTCGGATCGTTGGCGGCCTGCAGCAGCAGTTCCAGCACCGGCTGGAAGCTTTCGTACGGATGATGGAGCAGGACGTCGCCCTGATCGATCACGTCGAACATGCTGCTGTTCGCGGCGATGCGCTGCGGAATCGCCGGTACGTGCGGCACGAACTTCAGATCCGGACGATCGACCATCTCGGGCAACTGCATCAGACGCACGAGATTCACGGGGCCATCGACGTAATAGCAGTCCTTTTCGTCCAGACCGCTTTCGTCGAGCAGACGTCGCACCAGATGCACCGGCGTTTCCGCCGACACTTCCAGGCGCACCGCATTGCCCAGATGGCGCGCGGGCAGTTCGCCCTGCAGTGCCACGCGCAGGTTGGTGATTTCGTCTTCGTCGACGAACAGTTCGCTGTTACGCGTAATGCGGAACTGGTTGCAACTGCGCACCACGAGACTCGGGAACAGTTCGCCCACGAAGCGTTGCAGGAGCGAGCCGAGCAAGACGAAACCATGCTGGAAGCCCGACAGTTCCTGCGGCATCCGAACGAGACGCGGCAGCGCGCGCGGCGCCTGCACGATGCCCATCACGGCCTGACGTCCGAAGGCATCCTTACCTTCGAGTTCGACCACGAAGTTCAGGCTCTTGTTGAGCACGCGCGGGAACGGATGCGCGGGATCGAGCCCGATCGGCGTGAGCACGGGCAGCAGTTCGTCGAGGAAGTACTGGCGCGCCCAGTGGGTTTGCGCTTCGTTCCAGGCATCGGTGCCGTGGAAGTAGATGCCTTCCTGTTCGAGCGCCGGCAGCACGGTGTCGTGCAGCATGCGGTACTGGCGATGCACGAGACGTTGTGCGCGTTCGACCACGAGGTCGTACACGTGCTGCAGCGACATGCCGTCGGGCGAGAGCGCGCCCGGGTTGTCGCGCATCTGTTCCTGAAGCCCGGCCATGCGGACTTCGAAGAATTCGTCGAGGTTGCTACTGGTAATGCAGATGAAGCGCAAGCGCTCCAGCAAGGGAACGGATGGGTCGGCGGCCTGTGCGAGCACACGCTCGTTGAATCCCAGAATGCCCAGTTCGCGGTTAAGGAGTGGATAGCGGATGGACATTGGTATTGAAAGCGGAATTTCAGGGGATGATTCGAACGGACGCTCGGAAATTCTCACAGTAATGTGACTTTATTGTGACATTGAGTGTGTCATAAATTTTACGCTGCATTTTCACGCATCCGACACCTTGCGAAGTAAAGATGCACAGTGGGTCAAGGCGTCCTCAAAAGGCGTTCCTTGCCTTTCACTGACGATAACCTTCGCGAGGAGCGCCATGGGGAAGTCGGGTACGCTTAAAATGGCATATTTGGATAATGCGGCCGCCGCTCAGAGAGCCAGGATGGCCGCGTTCGCACGCATGGAGCCCGCACCCTCGATGGTCACCAATCCGCAACTGCTTGCCGCCGTCGATCTCGGTTCGAACAGCTTTCGTCTGATCGTCGGCCGGGTCGAGGAAACCGACGCCGGCAGCCAGATCTATCCGGTCGACGCCCTGCGCGAACCCGTGCGACTCGCCGCGGGTCTCTCGAAGGACAAGATGCTCGACCGCGCCTCGCAGGTGCGCGGCTGGGACGCGCTCAAGCGCTTCGGCGAACGTCTGCGCGACTTCCACCCGGATCACGTGCGCGCCGTCGCCACCAACACGCTGCGCGTGGCCAAGAACGCCCGCGAATTCCTTGGCGAGGCGGAAAAGGCGCTCGGCTTCCCGATCGAAGTGATCGCGGGCCGCGAAGAAGCGCGTCTGATTTATGCGGGCGCAGCACATTCGGTGCCCGCGAGCGCCGGCAAGCGCTTCGTGGTGGATATCGGCGGCGGCTCGACCGAGTTCATCATCGGTTCGCACTACACGCCGATCCGCATGGAAAGCCTCTACATCGGCTGCGTGAGTCATAGCCGCCAGTTCTTCCCGGCCGGCAACGTCGACGAATACACCATGCGTCAGGCCGAACTGGCCGCGTCGCGCGAAATCCAGATCATTTCCGCCGACTATCGCAAGACCGGCTGGGATCAGGCGATTGGCTCGTCGGGTACGGCGCGCGCGTTGGCCGAACTGGTCGAGGCGAACGGCTTCAACGATCCAGGTATCACGCATGGCATCTCGCGCGGCGGGCTCGAACGTCTGAAGCGCGCGCTCATCAAGGCCGAGAACGTCAATCGTCTGAAGCTGGTCGCGCTCAAGCCCGACCGCATTCCGGTGCTGGCGGGCGGTCTGTCGATCATGATCGCGGTGTTCGAGGAACTGGGCATCGACTACGTCGACACCACCGACGGCGCACTGCGTCTGGGCGTGCTGTACGACCTGCTGGGCCGCTCGCAGCACGAAGACATGCGTACGGTCACGGTGGAGGGCTTCATGCGCCGCTATGGCGTGGATCGCGCCCAGGCGGGCCGTATCGGCGAACTGGCCATGAACTTCTACGACCAGTTCGAGGAAGCTGACGCCGAGCGTCGCGAAGAAAACCGCATGTTCCTGGGCTGGGCGGCGTCGCTGCACGAGATCGGCTTGTCGATTTCGCATAGCGCGTATCACAAGCACTCGGCGTATATCGCCAGCAACGCCGACATGCCGGGCTTCTCGCGCACCGATCAGGCGCGTCTGGCGGCGCTGGTGCTGGGCCACGTGGGCAAGCTCGGCAAGCTTTCGCAGACGCGTGACGTGGAGTGGCCGCTGCTGTTCTGCCTGCGTCTGGCCGCGCTGCTGAGCCGCCGTCGCGCCGATGTCGGCCTGCCGAAGATCACCGTGGTGCAGGAGCACAACGGCTACGAAGTCATCCTGCCGAACGCGTGGGTGCAGAACAATCCGCTCACCGACTACAACCTCGTCCAGGAAGCGGCGGAGTGGGGCAAGATCGGCATTCCGTATCGCGTGGTGTATTCGGACGAATAAGCGGATCTGCGTTGAGCATGTGATCCAGAAACGACAATGCCCGGCCTGAGCGCCGGGCATTGTGCTTTTGAGGCCTGCGTCGATGTCCAGGCCTCCGATGCGGCTTAACGGCCCGCTGCGTCGCCCAGGAAGTGGCGCGCGTAACGTTCGTTGATGTCCGAGAGGCGGAACAGCGTGAGGAAGTCGGCGGTATTGAAATCGGGATCCCAGGCCGGTGCGCCGCAAATCTTCGCGCCCAGACGCAGATAACCCTTGATGAGCGGCGGCGGCACGGCCGGTGCGCCCGTGCGCAGTTCTTCGACCGGCAGCGGCGTGTGCGGGAAGGCGCGGTACTCGGGGTCCGTCAGCGCGTCCGCGCCCATCGAGACGTACAGGTTGGCTGCGTAGTGGCCGCCGTCGACCATTGCCACGCTTGCGCAGCCGAGCATCGTCTCGTAGCCGTTGTGCTTCATGTAGGCGCCCAGACCGCCCCACAGCGACATGATGACCGAGCCGCTGCGGTAGTCAGGGTGCACGCACGAGCGGCCCACCTCGACCATCTTCGGGCGCAGATGCGCCAGACGCGACACGTCGAATTCGCTTTCCGCGTACAGGCGGCCGATGCGCGTCGCCTGGTGCGGCGGCAGCACGCGATAGGTGCCGACGACCTTGAGCGTGTCGAGGTCGCGCACCAGCAGGTGATCGCAGTAGTTGTCGAAGACGTCGACGTCGAGGCCGGCCGGGCCCGACAGACGTGCGCCCATTTCCTCGGCGAACACGCGGTAGCGCAGACGCTGCGCCTCGCGCAGTTCTTCGTCGGTGCGAGCCCAGGTCACCTGCAACCGGTGCTGCGCGGTGACCGTCTCTTCGGCACGCGGCAGACTCCGGGTCGACTCGAAACTGCTCAAGGCGAACGGCAGGGAGGGCGTCGGCAGATCTCGCATGGGGCGTCCTGTCAAAGGTAAAGGAACTTTCCCGGCAATTTAGTAAGCCGGGGTTACGGTTCCATGAAAACGCAATGACGATTCGATGACGCGCTGTAAGCCAGCCAGGGCCAGAGCGTGGCCCTGTGCCGCCTCAGGCTTGCTGGGCGGGCGTGTGAGGGGCGAGGAGGGGGAGCGGCAGAGCGCCGCGGCAGACGCGGCGCTGGGTGTTGGCGCAATGCGACGCGGGTCGCTTCAGACGAGATCGGGCGTGATGGCGGCCATCAGGACGGCTTCGCCGTCGCCATTGCGCTCGCGGCTCTTGATCCAGTAGACGCCCGACTTCTTGACGGCCCAACTGCGGCGCACGCTGCCGTCGCTGTTCGTTTCGTTGCCCAGCAGCGTGGCCAGCACCTCGCCAAGCGTCGGCTGATGGCCGACCACCACCACGGTCGAGGCGATGCCCTCGGGCCAGCCAGCGGCCTCCAGAATGGCTTCGACGCTGGCGTTGGGGGCGATCTCGCGCACCACGCGGTATTGATCGGTGAGCGCTTCGGCCGTCTGCATGGTGCGCGCGGCGGGGCTCGCCAGGATCACGGCGTCTTCCGGCAGGCGCGTGCGCAGCCAGCGCGCCACGTTCTGGGCCTGCTTGCGCCCGCGCGTGGTGAGCTGGCGGGCGAGATCGCTCGCGGCGATCTCTTCGGCTTCGGCGTGGCGCCAGAGGATGAGGTTCATTAGCGGCTCTCCTGGGGGGATGGCGTCATTGTAGGAGGAGGGTAAGGCCGGGCAGTGTCAGGCATTCCCTCGGTCCCTGCGTTCCCCTCGTTGCGCACGGATCAGGCCGCGCCGCCCGACACCATGTCGAGCGCCACCGCCTGCGCCACCTCGATGCCGTCGATCGCCGCCGAATAAATCCCGCCCGCATAGCCCGCGCCTTCGCCCGCCGGATACAGCCCCTCGACGTTCATGCTCTGGTAGTTGTCCTTGCGGCGGATGCGCAGCGGCGACGACGTGCGCGTCTCCACGCCCGTCAGCACGGCGTCGTTCATGGCGAAGCCGGCGATCTTCTTGTCAAGTTGCGGCAGCGCCTCGCGGATCGCTTCGATCACGTAGTCGGGCAGCGCCGTGCTCAGATCGGTGGGCGTCACGCCCGGCTTGTACGATGGCACCACGGAGCCCAGCGACGTCGACGGCCGTCCGGCGATGAAGTCGCCCACCAGCTGGCCCGGCGCCTGGTAATTGCTGCCGCCGAGTTCGAACGCACGCTCCTCCCACTTGCGCTGGAACGCGATGCCCGCGAGCGGGCCGCCCGGATAATCCTCCGGCGTGATGCCGACGACGATGCCCGCGTTCGCGTTGCGTTCGGCGCGCGAGTACTGGCTCATGCCGTTGGTGACCACGCGGCCGGGTTCCGACGTCGCCGCGACCACCGTGCCGCCCGGGCACATGCAGAAGCTGTAGACCGCGCGGCCGTTGTTGGCGTGGTGCACGACCTTGTAGTCGGCCGCGCCCAGTTCCTTGTGGCCCGCGAACTTGCCGAAGCGGCTGCGATCGATCACGCCCTGCGGATGCTCGATCCGGAAGCCCAGCGAGAACGGCTTCGCTTCCATGAACACGCCGCGGTCGTGCAGCATCTGGAACGTGTCGCGCGCGCTGTGGCCCACAGCCAGCACGACGTGATCGCACGGCAGCGTCTCGCCATTCGAGAGCTGGAGCGCGCGCACCTTGCCGTTTTCGATCTCGATATCTTCGACGCGGGTTTCGAAACGCACTTCGCCGCCCAGCTCGTGGATGGTGGCGCGCATCTTTTCGACCATGCTCACCAGACGGAACGTGCCGATGTGCGGACGGCTCAGGAACAGGATGTCTTCCGGCGCGCCGGCCTTGACGAACTCGTCGAGCACCTTGCGGCCGTAGTGGTGCGGATCCTTGATCTGGCTGTAGAGCTTGCCGTCCGAGAAAGTGCCCGCGCCGCCTTCGCCGAACTGCACGTTCGATTCCGGGTTCAGCACGGATTTACGCCACAGACCGAAGGTGTCTTTGGTGCGCTCGCGCACGGCCTTGCCGCGTTCGAGAATGATCGGCTTGAAACCCATCTGCGCGAGGATCAGCCCGGCGAACAGGCCGCACGGCCCCATGCCGATCACTACCGGACGCGGGCGCGTCGAATGTTCCGGCGCCTTCGCGACGAAGCGGTAGGTCATGTCCGGCGTCGGTCCGCAGTGCGGCTTGCCGGCGATCTGCTTGAGCACCTTCGCCTCGTCCTGAACCTCGATATCGACGATATAGGTCAGCTTGATATCCGAGCGCTTGCGGGCGTCGTGCGCACGGCGAAAGACGGTGTAGCGGATGAGCGCGTCTTTCGCTACGCCGAGGTCCGCAAGGCGTCCCCGAATCGCGGCTTCAAGTTCGCTTTCGGCGTGGTCGAGGGGGAGTTTGACTTCGGATAGACGTAACATGGGTGCCAGGGTGCGGTCGCCACGGGAATCGTGGCCGATCTGTATTTTATAAGCTCGTCGGCTTTCCAAATCGAACGAAGCCGGACGACGAAAACGCGAGCGCTTGCTTGAGCGTTGCTTGAGCCGTGCTTGGCGGGAAGCAGCCGAGGGACGCTGCATTTCCGCGTTTCTCCGGGCGAGGCCCGAGGTTTCAATAGCGACCGGGCGGGAGAAAATGAAAAAGGGGCTACAGGCCAATGGCGTGTAACCCCTCGGTATTGCTGGTCGGAGCGATAGGATTCGAACCTACGACCCTCTGATCCCAAATCAGATGCGCTACCAGGCTGCGCTACGCTCCGACGAATCGTGGATTGTATCGTCCCTTCGTCCGTCTCGTCAAATGGGTTTGAATCCGCGCCATAGATTTTCACCAGACTTCGGATCTTTCCCTGAACAGTCCCTGAAAAACCTCCTTCCAGAAACCATCTCAAATACTGTATAAATATACAGGTCGACGACGCCGCGCGAGGCGTCGTCCCCACGTCCTCGTCATGCCCCATCCAGCGTCGGGCAGGGCGTCCTGTTTTCTTTTTTCAGAGCGCGATCATGGCAGCAGCACTCCAGCTAGCGGCGACACATTTGCCGCCCCGGCTGCAAAGCCGGATCTGGCAGGGTAATCAGCTCGGCGGCACGGGCATGCGCACGGTGTCGAGCGGCCATGCCGCGCTCGATGCGCTGCTGCCCGGCGCGGGCTGGCCGTCGGGCAGTCTGACCGAGCTGCTGGTGGAGCAGGGCGGCATCGGCGAGATGCGTCTGGTTGCGCCCGCGCTGCGCGCGCTCACCGCGCAGGGGCAGCATGTGCTGCTGGTCGCGCCACCGTGGCGGCCCTATGCGTGCGCACTCGAAGCGTGGGGGATCGCGCTCGATCGCCTCGTCTGGATTCGCGCGGCGGAGGACGAAGCGCCGTGGGCCGCCGAGCAGGCGCTCAAGCAGGACGGCATCGGCGCAGTGCTGCTGTGGCAGCCGAAGGCGCGCGCCGACGCGCTGCGCCGTCTGCAGGTCGCCGCACAGGATTCGCAGGCGCTGGCCTTTCTGGTGCGAGCGCCCGCGGCGCGCAGCCAGTCGTCGCCCGCGCCGCTGCGCATGGTCTGCACGCCGGTGCCGCCGCCCGAAGCGGATACGCGTCTGAATCGCCGTGAATGGATGCAGCACACCGGTGTCTGCGTCGATATTTTCAAGCGCCGCGGGCCGCCGCCCGCCCAGCCACTCGTCGTCACTTTGCCGCTGCAGGAGTCGGTGCTGCCCCAGCCGGGCGCAGCGCCGGTCATGCCGTGGCCCGGGGTCAATCATGCTGTGGATCGCCGTCACCTTGCCGTTGTTGCCGCTGGAGGCCGTCAGGCCGCCGCTTCCGTCGCCCGGGTCGTGTGAGCACGAGGCGCTGGCTGCAGGACAAAGCGACGAAAGCGCGCCCGAACGCTGCTACGCGCTCGCCGATCACGCGCGCATCGTGATCGCCGATCGCGACGCGTTTCGCCTGGGCGTGCATCCCGGCGCCACGCGCGCACATGCGCTCGCGCTGGCGCCGGGCCTCGTGCTGCTCGAACCCGATGCGACGCGCGAGACGCGCACGTTCGAGGCGCTCGCGCTCGCGCTGCTCGCCTATACGCCGCGGGTGTCGCTGGCGCAGTCCCATACGCTGTTGCTCGAAGTGGGCTCCGGCTTGCGCCTGTTCGGCGGTGTGCGCGCGCTGCTCGCCAAGGTCGCGGCCACGGTGGCCGACTGCGGCCACGCCGCGCGCATCGCCTGTGCGCCGACCGCGTGGGGCGCGTGGACGCTCGCGCAGGCGCATGCAAGCGCGGGCGCGCACACCGCGCGGCGCTTTCACGTGCTCAAGGACAGCACGCTCGCGCGTGCGCTCGACGCCTTGCCGGTTACGCTCGCGCCGTTCGCCGCGCAGCACGAGCACGCGCTCACGCAGATTGGCTGCGCGACGCTCGGCGATCTGCGGCGCTTGCCGCGTGACGGCATCGTGCGGCGTTTCGGCGATGGCGTGCTCGCGTGGCTCGCGCAGGCGCGCGGCGAGACGCCCGATCCGCGTGCGTGGTTCACCGCGCCGCCATCGTTTCATGCCGCGCTCGAATTGCAGGCGCGGGTGGAAAGCGCCGACGCGCTGCTGTTCGCCGCGCGCCGTCTGGTGATGCAGCTGGCGGGCTGGCTCGCCGTGCAGCATGGCGCGTTGAGCGGCTTCGAACTGCGGCTGGAGCACGAGCTGGCGTCGCGCCATGCGTCGCGCACGTCGAGTCTGCGGCTCACGTGGGCCGCGCCTTCGCGCGACGCCGACCATCTGCTGTGGCTGCTGCGCGAAAAGCTCAACCAGACCGAGTTGATTGCGCCCGTGATCGGCCTCGCGCTGGTCGCCGATCAGGTGAGCGAGTACGCGCCGCCCACCGACACGCTGTTCCCGTCGCCCGAGGCGTCGGATGCGTCGCTGGCGCAGCTGTTCGAGCGCATCGGCGCGCGCATCGGCGAGCAGAACGTGTTGCAGCTGTTCGTCGAGGACGATCATCGGCCCGAGCATGCGATGTCGGCGCGAACTTATCGGTCACCTGCGCGTGCGCCCGCGCGCCGCCAGGCTCAGCGCAAATCGCGCAAGTCGAACGTGCAGGCCGCAGCGCCGGACGACAGCGCGCCGGTGCAGAGCGCCTTCGATCTGCCCGAGGTGCCGCTGCCGACGCAGCCGCGTCCCGCGTGGCTGCTCGAAAAGCCGCTCAAGCTGGCCACGCGCGACGACCGGCCGGTTTATCGGCGTCCGCTCAAGACGCTCACGCGCACCGAGCGTATCGAGGCGGGCTGGTGGGACGGCGAGGGCGTCGGGCGCGACTACTACGTGGCCGCCGACGATCAAGGCCGCATGTTCTGGCTCTACCGCGAGCGCATCGGCGGCCAGTGGTATCTGCAAGGCTTGTTTGGCTGATTTTCACAACGCGTCATGTCTAATCGTGGAGCGGGCGCATCGTTGCCCGCGCAACCTTCATCGTCATCGCCATCACCGGCACAGTTGCCGGAGTATGCGGAACTGCACTGCCTGACCAATTTCACGTTCCTGCGCGGCGCGTCGCGCCCGAACGAACTGGTCGAGCAGGCGATCCAGCACGGCTACAGCGCGCTCGCCATCACCGATGAATGCTCGTTCGCGGGCGTCGTGCGCGCCTGGAGCGCGCTCAGGGATTTCGACGAGGCGCGCCGCAAGGCCCACGAAGCCGCCGCGCGCGCCACGCCCTTCGTTCCTTCGCTGCAACTGCTGATCGGCAGCGAACTGAATCTCGTCGATGAAAGCGGGGGCAGCGATGAAAGCGGCGGCGAACCGTTCTGCACGCTCGTTGCGATCGCGATGAATCGCGAGGGCTACGGCAACCTCTGCGAGCTGATCACGCTCGCGCGTTCGCGGGCGGACAAAGGCCACTACCGCCTGCATCCAGCCGACTTCACCGATCCGCAAGCCGATAGCACCCATCTGCGCCATCTGCGCGACTGCGTGCTGCTGCTGGTGCCGCAGCGCACCGCCACGCTTGCGCAGACGCTTCGTGCCGCGCACTGGCTCGCGGGCTTCGCGAGCGGACGCGCGTGGCTCGCGCTCGAACTCTGGCAGACCGGCGGCGACGATACGCAGATCGAAGTGCTGCGCCACGTTTCGCAGGAAAGCGGCTTGCCGCTCGTCGCGGCGGGCGGCGTGCTGATGCATGCGCGTTCGCGCAAGCCTTTGCAGGACACGCTGAGCGCGGTGCGCATCGGCAAGCCGCTGGCGTCGTGCGGCCGGGCGCTGGAACCGAATGCGGAACGTCATCTGCGCTCGCGCGTGCGCCTGAGCGCGCTCTATCCGCGCGATACGCTCGATGCGACGCTGGAGGTCGCGCGCCGCTGCACCTTCGACCTGGGCGAGCTGGCCTACGAATATCCCGAAGAACTGGTCCCTGCCGACGAAACGCCCGCCACCTGGCTGCGCAAACTGGTGATGCAGGGCGCGGCCGAGCGCTGGCCCGATGGCATGACGCCCAAACGCGAAAGCCAGATCGAGCAGGAACTCGGGCTGATCGCCGAACTGCAATACGAAAAGTATTTTCTGACCGTGCACGACATCGTGCGCTTCGCGCGCGAGCAGAACATTCTTTGCCAGGGACGCGGCTCGGCGGCGAATTCGGTCGTGTGTTTCTGCCTCAAAATCACCGAAATCGATCCGGTGCGCATGAACATGCTGGTCGCGCGTTTTCTGTCGCGGGCGCGCAATGAGCCGCCGGACATTGACGTCGATTTCGAGCATCAGCGTCGCGAAGAAGTCATCCAGTACATCTATCGCAAATACGGCACGCGTCGCGCCGCGCTCGCGGCCACGCTCATCACCTATCGCTCGCGCAGTGCGTTGCGCGATGTGGGCAAGGCGCTCGGGCTCGACAACACGCTGGTCGAAAAACTCTCGGGCGCGCATCAGTGGTGGGACGGTCCCGATTCGATTGCGCATCATCTGCAGGAAGCGGGGTTCTCGCCCGATTCGCCCGTCACGCAGCAACTGATCCGCCTCACGCGCGAGCTGCGCGGCTTTCCGCGCCATCTCTCGCAGCACGTGGGCGGCTTCGTGATCGCGCGCGACAAGCTCTCGCGGCTCGTGCCGATCGAGAACGCGGCCATGAAAGACCGCTACGTGATCGAGTGGGACAAGGACGATATCGACGCGCTGCGTCTGCTCAAGGTGGACGTGCTGGCGCTCGGCATGCTTTCGGCGATCCGGCGCTCGCTCGAATTCGTGGCGCTGCGGCGCGGGCTGCCGCAGTTCGGCGTGAAGGACATTCCCATCGAGGATCCGGCGGTCTACACGATGTGCAGCCACGCGGATACGGTCGGCGTATTCCAGATCGAATCGCGCGCGCAGCAGAGCATGTTGCCGCGCCTGCGCCCGCGCACCTATTACGACCTCGTGATCCAGGTGGCGATCGTGCGGCCCGGGCCGATCCAGGGTGACATGGTGCATCCGTATCTCAAGCGCCGGCATGGCGAGGAGCGCGTGGAGTACGCCAAGGACGAACTGCGGCCGGTGCTCGAACGCACGCTGGGCGTGCCGATCTTCCAGGAGCAGGTGATGCATCTGGCGATGGTCGCCGCCGACTATTCCGGCGAGGAAGCCGACAAGCTGCGCCGCGCGATGGCGGCGTGGCGGCGCGACGGCAATCTGAAGCCGTATCAGGACGATTTGACCCAACGCATGGTGCACAAGGGATATTCGAAGGAATTCGCCGACCGCATCTGCAAGCAGATCGAAGGTTTCGGCGATTACGGCTTTCCGGAAAGCCATGCGGCCAGTTTCGCGCTGCTCGTCTACACGAGTTCGTGGCTCAAGCGCTACGAGCCTGCGGCGTTTCTGGCGGGGCTCCTCAACAGTCAGCCGCTGGGCTTCTATTCGCCGTCGCAACTCGTGCAGGATGCGAAGCGCCACGGTGTGCCGGTGCGCGCGCCCGATATCGGGATCAGCGCGTGGGAATCCGTGCTGGAGGCGCGCGGCAAACCGGGCGTGCGTCTGGACGACGACACCGCGCGCGTACGCCGCACGCGGGTCGCGCATTACCGTGCGCGTCTGCAGGCCGCCGTGGCGCGTCGCGGCGTGCCGCGTCTGGGCGAGCTGATGCGCCGTCATCGATGTATCGAACGTCTGCGCGCCGCGCAGGCGCCCGAGCATTACGGCAGCGGCGGCCCGGCGGTGCGGCTGGGTTTTAGCCTCATCAAGGGCTTTTCGGAAGACGCCGCGCGGCGCGTGATCGCGGCCCGCGCGCAGGCGCCATTCGCCGATGTCGATGACCTCGCGCGCCGCGCCGCGCTCACGCGCCGCGAACTGGAAGCGCTGGCGGGAGCCAACGCGCTCGCGAGCATCGCGGGCCACCGGCGCGAGGCGTGGTGGGCCGTGACCGCGCAGCATGCGGTGCCCGCGCTACTGCGCGATGCGCCCGTGGCCGAGGCGCGCATCGACTTGCCGCGCGCGTCCGAAGGCGCGGAAATCGTCGCCGATTACGCGAGCCTGCGTCTCACGCTCAATCGCCATCCGCTCGAACTGCTGCGCGAGGGGCTGGCGAAGCAGCGTTTTCTCAGCGCGGCGCAACTGGCGCTGTGCCGCCACGGCAAGCCTGCGCGCGTGTGCGGCATCGTCACGGTGCGGCAGCGGCCCGGCACGGCCAAAGGCACCATCTTCGTGTCGCTTGAGGACGAAACCGGCTCGGTCAATGTGATCGTGCATGCGGCGCTGGTGGAGAAGCAGCGCAAGGAATTGCTGGGCGCGTCGCTGCTGGCGGTGGCGGGCGTGGTGCAGCGCGAAGGCGAGGTGGTGCATCTGGTGGCGAAGCGGCTGGAGGACCATAGCCGTTTGCTCGGACGTCTGGCGACGCAGAGCCGCGATTTTCATTAAGCGTGGGGAAGGGCGCGCGGCGTTGAGTTTGCCGCGCGCCAGAAAGCCTTATGCCTGCGGATGCTCCGCCTCGAACGCATCGAGCACGGCGCGAATGCCCCCATCGAACGGCGTGCGGCGGCCGATGCCCAACGCTTCCAGCCGTCCCGAATCGAGATGGCAGTCGCGCGGACGCGGCGTGGCGTCGGCGGGCTTGGTCTGCGCGATCAGGTTCGCGTCGATGCCGAGCGCACGCGCGATGCGCAGCGCGATCTCGTACTTGGTCATCGGCTCGTCGCCGGACCATTGCGCGAGGCCGCGCACGGCGTCACCATCGGCGCAGCGCGTGAGCAGTTCGCGGATCACGAACGCCACGTCCGGCGTGAAGGTGGGGTAGCGCGTGGCCCACGCGTCCATCACCGCGCCCACATGCCCGGTTTGCGCGGACGCGCGGATCGCAGGCACGAGGCTCGTCACCGCCGATTCCTGCCAGGCGACGATCGGCCCGTAGAGCAGCGGCAGACGCAGCACGAGGGCGTTATCGGTGGCGTCGAGCAGCGCGCGCTCGCCTTCGAGCTTGCTGTGGCCGTAGGCGTTGAGCGGATTCGGCGTGGACTCGGGCAGATAGGGCGGAGTGCTGCCGTCGAACACGTAGTCGGTGGAAATCGACAGCACCCACGCATTGCGTGCTTTTACTGCCTTCGCCGCCGCCGCGAAGTGGCGCACGGCGTCGACGTTGAGTGCGCGCGCCGCAGCGGGATCGTGCTCGCAGACATCGGGACGGCGCTCGGCGGCGGCGATCACGATGGCGTCAGGCGCTTCGCGTGCCACGAAATCACTGACCGCGCGCGCATCGCGCACATCGAGCGCAACCTGCTGCGGACCCACGCGACTGAAGGCCGTCTGCACGACCTGCCAGCCGGTTTGCGTCTGAAGCTCACGCACGAGCGCGCGACCGAGCAAGCCGGACGCGCCGATGATGGCGACCTTGAACATGGCGCGCGCCTCGCGTCAGGCGGAAGTGGCCGTGACGGTGTAGCCGGCATCGTCGATGGCGGCCTTGAGCACATCGGCGCTCTGGTTCGATTCGACGCTCACGCGGCCCGCGGCCAGATCGATCTGGACCTTCGCGGCGGCGTCCTGCTCGTGGATCGCGCGCGTGACGGCGCCGACGCAGTGCTGGCAGCTCATGCCTTCGACGTTGAACTGGATCATGGTGAATTCCTTTTGACTGAGAACGGTGGAAAAAGCGTCGCCCGATTATGCCAGCGGTGTTCCGGCTGACCGGGCGAGGCGGCTGGACCTTCCCATAGTGGGAAGGTGTAGGATCAAAAAATCGGCAAATTGCAGGAGAGCAGCATGAATATCGGCGAAGCGGCGCGCGCCTCGGGCGTGACGGCAAAAATGATCCGCTACTACGAGAGCGTGGACCTGATTGCGCCCAAGGCGCGCACGGAGGCGGGCTACCGCGTCTACGGGATGGAGGAGGTCCACGCGCTGCGCTTTATCCGACAGGCGCGGCGGCTGGGCTTTCTCGTCGACGATATCCGCCGGCTGCTGGCGCTGTGGCACGACCGCTCGCGCGCCAGCGCCGAAGTGAAGGCCATCGCGCTCGAACATGTGGCCGAGCTCGACCAGCGTATCGCCGAACTCACGCAGATGCGCGACACGCTGCGTCATCTTGCGGCGCATTGTCACGGCGACGACCGTCCGGACTGCCCAATCATCGAAGGCCTCGCCGACCCGGACACGGTTGCACACGTCGCTAATGCTTGAGGTTGCGCAATTTTTCGGCAAAAGGTGCAACCCTGTCGCGCAGGAGATCGCAACTTTTGCGTTTTCCTGCACAATGTTGGTGCGTAATTCTGCAGGATTTGCAAACTCCGCAAGAGTTGTCCTAAAAATCTGCCGATAAATCATGATGTTGCCCGATATCCGTCATGCACCATTCCAGATTGGAATGCACTGTATGCGAGCAATTCACTGGAAAAATCAGGTGCAACCGCTATAATGCGGGTTATCCCTTACGAGGGTAATCCCTGATGCAAATCCACCGGGGATACTTCCCGATCCTTGGAGAACACCATCATGTTTGCGTACTTCCTCGAAAAGCTGAGCACCTGGTTCGAAACTGCTGAACGTCGCCGCCGCGAAAACTACCTCGCCTCGTCGGCCGACATCGTGCAACTCGAACAGCGTATCCGCTCGCTCGAATCGAACGGCTACTCGCTGTAAGCAGTTTCCCGCAGTTTCCCGCAGTCACCGGCCCGCGCCACACGGCGCAAAAGGCCGCCGACTTGCCGCAAGCCCCGCATCTGGCGGGGCTTTGTTTTTTCTGCTCCGAACTTCTGCATACCTTGCAGTCTGAACCTTGCCACCACGGTAAGGTAAAGTCCTTTTTGCAATTGGCCGACAACACGTAGGTAGGCGCGATCAGCACGACCGCGCGTGTCGCGAATTCACTCCGGGGGCTTTACATGGCGTCAGACCGCTTTTTCCGACCAACGCTAGCCGCTGCCCTGATGAGCGCCGCCGTGGCGCTCGCGAGCGCAGGCGTGCACGCGGCGGGCAAGCCGTTGATTCTGGATACGGAAACGGGGATCAACGATGGGCAATCGGGCACGGTGCTGCAGACCGCGCCGCTCTCGCATCAGCCGATGGTGCAGATGCAGCAGTTGCCCACGCTTGAAGGGACGGGCGCGAACGGCTCGCAGCCGATCATCGTCGCGCCTTATGTGGAAGTGCCGGGCGGCGGCGGACGGCCACCCCGTCCGCGCTCCACGCAGCAGTATTCGCCGCAGCAGTACGTGCCGCAGCAATAAAGACGTTCAATCGCCGCGCGATTCGATCTTGAACTGCGCGCCGTCGTCGATGCCGAGCGTCTTCACGAGGAACGGCATGGTTTCCTTGAGCGACTGCGAAAGCGTGTACGGCGGGTTCAGGATGAACATGCCGCTTCCATACAGCCCGAAGCCGTCCTTGGGCGGATGGCTGACCGACAGCGAAACGTGCAGCCAGTTCTTTTCCTGCAGACGCTTGAGCTGGTCCGGGAAGCGCTGCGACTCGGGGCGCGTCACCTGCGGATACCAGACCGCATACGTGCCGGTGGCGAAACGCTCCAGACTTTCTTCCAGACATTTGATCGTGCGCGAATAGTCGCGCTTGTCCTCGAACGACGGATCGATCAGCACCAGCGCGCGGCGCGGCGGCGGGGGCAGCAGCGCCTTGATGCCGTCGAAACCATCACCCGGATAGATCATCACGCGGCGGCCCGCATCGCGAAAACGATGGCGCAGCACGTCGATCTCGGTGCTATGCAGCTCGAACAGGCGCATGCGGTCCTGCTCGCGCATCAGACGCCACGCCAGATACGGCGAGCCGGGGTAGAAGCGCAGATCGCCGTCCGGATTGAGCGCCGCCACTTCGTCGACATATTCCGTGAGCATCGCGGGCAGATCCGTGCGGCCCCACAGCTTGCCGATGCCGGTGTCGAATTCGGCGTTCTTGGTGGCGTAGCCTTCGCGCAGTGCGTAGGCGCCCGCGCCCGCGTGGGTGTCGATATACCAGTACGCCTTGTCCTTCTTGCCGAGATAGTTCAGCAATTGCACGGCGACGGCGTGCTTGAGGACATCGGCGTGATTGCCGGCGTGAAAGGCGTGACGGTAGCTCAGCATGATGGGGCCAAAGGCAAGCTCGGGCGGCAGCGATTCCGTGTGGAGTCGCGCAGACCGATGGCAGGTGAGACGGATCGGCGGCGCTTCGTGCGCCGCCGGAGAAAGGCCGCGTATTGTACAGGTGCGTACAGGTGCGGTGGCTCGTCACCACCGCAAGCCTGAGCGCAAGCGCTCAATCGTAGGCTTCGCCGACAATCGCCTCGATCTTCTCTTTCACTTCCGGCGTGATCTTTTCCGCCACGTCGCGCGCCTTCATGTTTTCGCCGATCTGTTCCACGCGCGATGCGCCGGTGATGACCGTGCTCACGTTCGGATTCTTCAGAATCCACGCCAGCGCGAGCTGCCCGACGGTGCAGTCCAGTTCCTTGGCGAAATCCGCGAGCTTGCCGACGATGGCGTTTTTATCGGCGTCCGTGACCTGTTTGCGCAGCCAGTCGTAGCCCTGCAGTTGCGCGCGGCTGTCGGCGGGCACGCCGCCGCGATACTTGCCGGTGAGCAGCCCCGAAGCGAGCGGGCTCCACGTCGTCAGGCCCAGGCCGATATCTTCGTAAAGACGTCGATACTCGTCTTCCACGCGCCGACGGTGGAACAGGTTGTACTGCGGCTGCTCCATCACGGGCTTGTGCAGATGATGGCGTTCGGCGATTTCCCACGCGGCGCGGATTTCGTCCGCGCTCCATTCCGAGGTGCCCCAGTAGAGCGCCTTGCCGCGCGTGATCATGTCGCTCATCGCCCAGACGGTTTCCTCGACCGGCGTGTTCGGGTCGGGACGATGGCAGAACACCAGATCGACGTAATCGAGCTGCAGGCGCTTGAGCGAATGGTCGATGGCGTCCAGCAGATATTTGCGGCTGAGCGTGTGGTACTGGTTGGGCGCTTCGTTCAAACCCCAGAAGAACTTGGTGGACACCACGTAGCTCACGCGCGGCCAGGCGAGTTCCTTGAGCGCCTGACCCATGATTTCTTCCGACTGGCCGCCTGCGTAGACTTCGGCGTTATCGAAGAAGTTGACGCCCGCGTCGCGCGCCGCAGCAAGCGATTCGCGCGCGAGATTGCGGTCGACCTGATTGCCGTACGTGACCCACGAACCGATGGACAGTTCGCTGACTTGCAGGCCCGAGCGGCCCAGTCGCCGATAGTTCATGAACGTCTCCTTTGCTTGATGCTGCCGATGTGCAGCCAATATCCCGCCGATAGAGCAGGCAAGTTAGCACGATCCGCGAGCGGGCGCAGAAGGCTTGCGCCGCGCTGCGGCAGGCGTGCATCGGTAGTGCGAAGGCGGCCTGCCAGCTTCACGCGCGTGTCAGGCGGCTTCATGCACAATAGCGCGGTTGATCGCGGCGCAACATTCAGCCGGATGGCATAGGTCGAATGGCTGATTTGACGGCGAATGCGCGTCGAGGTCTCATCCTGTCCACTGTGTCCATTTTCTGGAGGTGCTCGATGTCGTCTCTCTCACTGAATTCGAAGCTCGATGGCAAGGTCGCGGTTGTTACCGGTGCAGCCAGCGGCATCGGCAAGCAGATCGCGCTCACGCTCGCCCAGGCGGGCGCCGCCGTCGCCATTGCCGACCTGAACCAGAGCGGCGCTGACGCCGTGGCCGAAGAGATCAAGGCTGCGGGCGGCAAGGCCATCGGCGTCGCCATGGACGTGACGAGCGAAGAGGCCGTCAACGACGGCATCGACAAGGTCGCCGCCACCTTCGGTTCGATCGACATCCTCGTGTCGAACGCCGGCATCCAGATCGTGAATCCAATCGAAAACTATTCGTTTGCCGACTGGAAGAAAATGCAGGCGATTCACGTCGATGGCGCGTTTCTCACGACCAAGGCCGCGCTCAAGTACATGTACAAGGACGATCGCGGCGGCGTGGTGATCTACATGGGCTCGGTGCATTCGCATGAAGCGTCGCCGCTGAAGTCGGCTTATGTCACGGCCAAGCATGGTCTGCTGGGTCTTGCGCGCGTGCTGGCCAAGGAAGGCGGCAAGCACAACGTGCGCTCGCATGTGGTGTGTCCGGGCTTCGTGCGCACGCCGCTGGTGGACAAGCAGATCCCGGAACAGGCCAAGGAACTCGGCATTTCCGAAGAGGAAGTGATCAAGAAGGTCATGCTCGGCGGCACGGTGGACGGCGTGTTCACCACGGTCGAAGACGTCGCGCAGACGGTGCTGTTCCTGTCGGCGTTCCCGAGTGCGGCGCTCACGGGGCAATCGTTCGTCGTCAGCCACGGCTGGTTCATGCAGTAACGCGGAGGCCCGGTCATGGCGCAGCGCAAGAAAGGGCAGGTCGAAGGGCAGTTCCAATCGAGCGCGGTCGGCGAAGAGGCCGGCGCGCATACCGGGGCGGGTACGCAGCCGCCGCAGGCCAGCGACGAGCGGGCGCAACAAGAAGCACGGGACCAGGCACATCACGCGGCGCAAGCCCACGCGCGCACCTCGCGCTGCAGCAGCGACTCGGCGCAATGGGAAACCGTCGCGCTCACGCTGCAGGGTGGCGGCGCGCTGGGCGCGTATCAGGCGGGCGTCTACGAAGGCCTGTTCGAGGCCGGCGTGGCGCCCAACTGGATCGCGGGCATTTCGATTGGCGCGCTCAATACGGCGCTGATCGCGGGCAATGCGCCCGAGCATCGCGTGGCGCGCCTGCGCGAGTTCTGGGAGACGATCTGTCAGCCGGCCTGGAGTCCGCCGTTGCCGGCGTTTCTCGAACACGCGCTGTTCAACGCGGGCGACGCCATCCGCAAGACCTTCACGGCGTTCCAGGCGGCGGGTGCGGTAGTCGAAGGACAGAAGGGCTTTTTCACGCCGCGCTTTCCGCCGCCGCTGCCCAATGCGTCGGGGCAGCCCGGCAAGGCGAGCTATTACGACACCACGCCGCTCAAGGCCACGCTCGAACGCCTTTGCGATTTCGACCGCATCAATTCGGGCGAGGTGCGCGTCTCGCTGGGCGCGGTGAACGTGGGCACGGGCAACTTCGTGTACTTCGACAACACCACCACGAAGCTGCGTCCCGAGCATTTCATCGCCTCGGGCGCACTGCCGCCGGGTTTCGCGGCGGTGGAGATCGACGGCGAGTATTACTGGGATGGCGGCCTGATGTCGAATACGCCGCTTTATGAGGTGATCCAGACCACGCCGCGGCGCGATACGCTCGCATTCCAGGTCGATCTGTGGAGCGCGCGCGGCCCGGTGCCCGACAACATCACCGACGTCCAGGGCCGCATGAAGGACATCCAGTATTCAAGCCGCACGCGTCTGGTGACCGACATGCTGCAACGCTCGCAGCGTTTCCGGCATGTGCTGCGCGAAGTGCTGGACCGCGTGGCGCCCGAGCATCGGCAGGACAAGTGGGTGGAGCTGGCGGACGAACTGTCGTGCTCGAAGAAGTACAACGTGATCCATCTGATCTATCGGCAGAAGGAGTACGAGGGGCATTTCAAGGACTTCCAGTTCGGCACCAGCACGATGCGCGAGCACTGGGCTAGCGGTCTACAGGATATTCGCGCGACGCTGGAGCAGCCTGGCTGGCTGGAAAAGCCGGAAAACGACTCGGGCTTTGTCACGCACGATATCCATCGCGATACGCGCGGTCCCGGCAAGGGGCCGCGCCAGGCCTAAAAAAGCCTGAGCGCCAAAGCAAAAGGCGTCCGTTCTCTCGAACGGACGCCTTTTTTATCGCTACGTCGGCGCCTGGCCGACGCGGTCGATAATTACTTCAGCACGGCAGCGACAGCCGATGCGACTGCATCCAGGTTGCGCGTGTTCAGCGCAGCCACGCAGATGCGGCCCGTGCTCACGGCGTAGATGCCGAACTCTTCGCGCAGGCGGTCGACTTGCGGCGCCGTCAGGCCCGAGTACGAGAACATGCCGCGTTGCACGTTGATGAAGCTGAAGTCGCGGTCGACGCCGGCTGCGCCCAGGCGCTCGACGAGGCCCGTACGCATCGTGCGGATGCGGTTGCGCATTTCGCCGAGTTCCGCTTCCCACATGGCGCGCAGGTCGGCCGAGCCGAGCACCGCTGCGACCACCGAGCCGCCGTGCGTCGGCGGGTTAGAGTAGTTGGTGCGGATCACGCGCTTGAGCTGCGAGAGCACGCGCGACGATTCTTCCTTGCTGGCCGTGAGGATCGACAGCGCGCCGACGCGTTCGCCGTACAGCGAGAACGACTTCGAGAACGACGACGACACGAACACGTTGAGTTCCGATGCCGCGAACAGACGCACGACTTCGCCGTCTTCGGCGATGCCGTCGCCAAAGCCCTGGTAAGCGATGTCGAGGAACGGCACGAGTTCACGCGCCTTCACGACTTCGATCACCTGCTTCCACTGGTCGATCGTGAGGTCGACGCCGGTCGGGTTGTGGCAGCACGCGTGCAGCACGACGACCGTGCCCGCTGCGTAGCCGTTGAGCGCCGAGAGCATCGCCTCGAAGTTCACGCCGTTGGTTTGCGCGTCGTAGTACGGGTAGGCGACCACTTCGAAGCCTGCGCTTTCGAACAGCGCACGGTGGTTTTCCCAGCTCGGATCGCTGATCGCGACCTTGGCGGCCGGGTTCACGCGCTTGAGGAAGTCGGCGCCGATCTTCAGTGCGCCCGTGCCGCCGATGGCTTGCGCCGTGACGACGCGGCCAGCCGCGATCAGCGGCGAGTCGTCGCCGAGCAGCAGCTTTTGCACAGCGGCGTCATAGGCGGCGATGCCTTCGATGGGCAGGTAGCCACGCGGCAGACCGGCTTCCACGCGGGCCTTTTCCGCTTCGCGCACCGCGCGCAGCAGCGGAATCTTGCCTTCTTCGTTGGTGTACACGCCCACGCCGAGGTTCACCTTGGTCGCGCGTGCATCGGCGTTATAGGCTTCGTTCAGACCCAGGATCGGGTCGCGGGGGGCGAGTTCGACAGCGGAAAAGAGGGACATGATGGTTCGGCAAAAGTGAAGGGAGAAGCTCGGTGGTCCGCGCGCCGCGGGTGGTGCTGAGGACTTCTGGGTGCGCCCCGAGATGCGAGGGAGCGCGGGGCGGCCGGCCACGCAACGCGCTATTGTAACGAATCCTCAAGCTGGTTTTTCGCCGACTGCGACGCCAGCGGGGCTTTTGTCCCCAGCTTTTCGCTATATCTAAATGCAAAAAGTCCGTAGTTGGACTCTTGCAGCAACGGGCTGATCGCCCCATCTCGATAAGACGCAGCGGCCTCCCGGCCCCCCGCCGCACCGAAAGGCGCCTCGCGCCCGCCCGGTGGCGAAACGCTAGAATGTTTGTTTGCTCCGCGCACAGGATGTCATCCATGTCCGACCACACCGTCGCCGACGCGCCCGCGCTCGACGAGTCGAAGTTCGTCCACTACGACGGCTCGCCGTTCCAGCTTTACCAGCCGTATCTGCCGGCCGGCGACCAGCCGACCGCAATCGAGACGCTCGTCGAGGGCGTGGAAGACGGTTTGTCGTTCCAGACGCTGCTGGGCGTGACGGGTTCGGGCAAGACCTTCACGATGGCCAACACCATCGCGCGGCTGGGCCGCCCGGCCATCGTGTTCGCGCCGAACAAGACGCTGGCCGCGCAGCTTTACGCCGAATTCCGCGAATTCTTCCCGCGCAATGCCGTCGAGTACTTCGTTTCGTACTACGACTACTACCAGCCGGAAGCGTACGTGCCGCAGCGCGATCTGTTCATCGAGAAAGATTCGTCGATCAACGAGCACATCGAGCAGATGCGGCTGTCGGCCACCAAGAGCCTGATGGAGCGCCGCGACGTGGTGATCGTGGCGACCGTTTCGGCGATCTACGGTATCGGCAATCCGTCCGAGTATCACCAGATGATTCTGACGCTGCGTCAGGGCGACAAGCTCGGCCAGCGCGACATCATCGCGCGCCTGATTGCGATGCAGTACAACCGCAACGAGCAGGATTTCCAGCGCGGCACCTTCCGCGTGCGCGGCGACACCATCGACATTTTCCCGGCCGAGCACGCCGAAATGGCCGTGCGCGTCGAGCTGTTCGACGACGAGGTGGAAACGCTGCAACTGTTTGATCCGCTCACGGGCCGCGTGCGCCAGAAGATTCCGCGCTTCACGGTTTATCCGTCGTCGCACTATGTGACGCCGCGCGAAACGGTGCTGCGCGCAGTGGAAACCATCAAGACCGAATTGCGCGACCGGCTGGAGTTTTTCCATTCCGAAGGCAAGCTGGTGGAGGCGCAACGGCTGGAGCAGCGCACCCGCTTCGACCTGGAAATGCTCGCTGAACTGGGCTTCTGCAAGGGCATCGAGAACTATTCGCGGCACTTTTCGGGCGCGCTGCCGGGCGAGCCGCCGCCGACGCTGGTCGACTACCTGCCTAGCGACGCGATGATGTTCCTCGACGAATCGCACGTGCTGATCGGCCAGTTCAACGGCATGTATAACGGCGACCGCGCGCGTAAGGAAAATCTGGTCGATTACGGCTTCCGGCTGCCTTCGGCGCTCGATAACCGGCCGCTCAAGTTCAATGAGTTCGAGCGCAAGATGCGCCAGGTGGTGTTTGTCTCCGCCACGCCCGCCGACTACGAGAAAAAGGTGACGGGCCAGATCGCCGAGCAGGTGGTGCGCCCGACGGGTCTGGTCGACCCGACCATCGAGGTGCGCCCGGCGTCGACGCAGGTGGACGACGTGCTCGGTGAAATCAACGCGCGTGTGGAAGTGGGCGAGCGCGTGCTGGTGACGACGCTCACCAAACGCATGGCCGAACAGCTCACCGAGTTCCTCGCCGATCACGGCGTGAAGGTGCGCTATCTGCATAGCGATATCGACACGGTCGAGCGCGTGGAGATCATCCGCGATCTGCGTCTGGGCACCTTCGACGTGCTGGTGGGCATCAACCTGCTGCGCGAAGGTCTGGATATTCCCGAAGTCTCGCTGGTGGCGATTCTCGATTCGGACAAGGAAGGCTTCCTGCGCGCCGAGCGCTCGCTGATCCAGACCATCGGACGCGCCGCGCGTAACGTGAACGGCAAGGCGATCCTGTACGGCGACCGCATCACGGATTCGATGCGCCGTGCCATCGACGAAACCGAGCGCCGCCGCGCCAAGCAGATGGCCTTCAACGAGGAGCACGGCATCGTGCCGCGCGGCGTGGTCAAGCGCATCAAGGACATCATCGACGGCGTCTACAACGTCGACGATGCGCGCGCCGAACTGCGCGAGGAGCAGGAGCGCGCGCGCTTCGAGGATATGTCCGAGAAGCAGATCGCCAAGGAAATCAAGAAGCTCGAAAAGCAGATGATGGACTACGCGAAGAACCTCGAATTCGAAAAGGCCGCGCAGACGCGCGACCAGCTGGCGACGCTGCGTCAGCGCGTGTTCGGGGCCAACGTGGGCGATCATCCGGTCTGATACTCCGGCCTGATGGTCGATAGGCATCAGCGACGCAAAGCAGGGCGCGCGGTTTATCACCGTCTGCGCCCTTTTTTATTTCCAACGTTGCTGGCGCAGTCGCGCGATCTTTCTATTCAGCACGCACTGAAAAATATTCGATAGCCTGCCGTAAGCCGCTGTTAACCTGGCGCTGCTAAAACCCTGCTGCAAAGGGGTTTTCCTTTCATGTCAATTTGTTCCCCATCGGCTTCAGTGTTAAACTTCGCCATTATTGAGAATTGTTCGCATTAACATTTTCAGGTTGATGTGCTTCGATACACTCGATCATTCGGTTGTACCTCTCATAAAAAAATCAGGAGTTTCGATGCGGATCCAAACTTTCGTGCGCGGCGCTGCCGTCATCGCGGCTGCGGCTGCGGCCTTCTCGGTCCAGGCGGCTGAGTACCCGATCGGCAAGCAGCAGATCCAGGGTGGCATGGAAATCGGCGCGGTCTATCTGCAGCCGATCACCATGGAACCGGAAGGCATGATGCGCAAGGCGTCGGATTCCGACATCCACCTGGAAACGGATATCCACGCGGTCAAGAACAACCCGACCGGTTTCGCGGAAGGCGACTGGATGCCGTACCTGCAGGTGCACTACGAGCTGACCAAGCCGGGTTCGAGCTACGTGCAAAAGGGCGACCTGATGCCGATGGTCGCTAACGACGGTCCGCACTATGGCGACAACGTCAAGCTGGCAGGCCCGGGCAAGTATCACCTCAAGATGATCGTCGAGGCGCCGATGCAGATGGGCCACAACGCGTTCGGCCGTCACGTCGACAAGGAAACCGGCGTGGGCCCGTGGTTCAAGCCCATCACGCTCGAATACGATTTCCCGTTCGCGGGCATCGGCAAGAAGGGCGGCTACTAAGCCGGCTGAATAAGCGCGCTGCGCGAGCCTGAGGCCGCGCGGCGCGTGTGGTTGCACCAGACGTGCATCAAGCGAACACCAGGAAGCGGATAAGACAGATGACTGGATTGCGGAAGTTTGCGGTGCTGTTGGCGATGTCGTGTGCGGCAGCGCTCGCGCACGCCGAGGATCTGCCGACGTTCAAGCTCGAAATGACGGACGGCAAGCTCAATCCCGCGCGCATCGAAGTGCCGGCGGGCAAGCGCGTCAAGATCGAGGTGCGCAACACCGGCAAGGGCGCGGCGGAGTTCGAGAGCGTGCAGCTGCGCAAGGAAAAAGTGCTGGCGCCGGGCGCGGATTCGTTCGTGGTGATCGCGCCGCTCGATCCGGGCGAGTACAAGTTTTTCGACGATTTCCACCAGCAGGCGCAGGGCGTGATCGTCGCGAAGTAAAAAAACGCGGCCGGCGGATGCCCGGCGGCAGGAGGTGTGGAATGGGTCAGGTATTGTTCATCGTCTGGCGCGAGAGCGTGGAAGCGCTGCTCGTGGTCGGTATTCTGTATGCGTGGCTGAAGAACGGCGACGCCAACGCGCGTCGCGGTCTGCCGTATCTGTGGGCGGGCGTGGGGCTGGGCATTCTGTCGGCGTGCGCGCTGGGCGCGGCGCTGGTCGGCTTTACGGAAGTGCTGTCGGGTGACGCCCAGGACTACTTCCAGACCGCCATGGTGCTGGTGGCCTGCGTGCTGATCGTGCAGATGGTGCTGTGGATGAAGCAGCATGGCCGCACGCTCAAGCGCGAGATGGAAGAGTCGCTGGAAAAGACCACGCGCGATGCCAACTGGTGGGGCATCACGGTGCTGGTGGCGCTGGCCATCGCTCGTGAAGGCAGCGAGACGGTGATCTTCCTGTACGGCCTTGGTTTCGGCCAGTCGGGCCATGTCGATGCGAGCCAGTACGTGGCCGTGCTGCTGGGCCTGGGCCTTGCGTTCCTGACGTTCTATTTCCTGCAGCTGGGCGGCAAGGTGTTCTCGTGGCGCCTCTTTTTCCGCGTCACCGAAATCATGCTGCTGTTCCTCGGCGCGGGTCTGTTCCAGACCGGCGTGGACAAGCTGATCGACAAGGAAATCCTGCCGACCATCGTCGACCAGGTGTGGAATTCGTCGGCGATCCTCGACGATTCGAGCACCTTTGGTTCGCTGGTGGCGACGCTCACGGGTTATCGCGCCCACCCGGCGCTGATGAACCTGATCGCTTACGCGGTCTACTGGCTGGTGGTGTGGTTCCTCGCGCGCCGCGCGAGCGGACGTCACGCCGCCGTGGCGAAGAGGAAGGCAGCATGAGTTGTGCATCGGCCCAGCCGCCCGGGATGCGGCGGCAGGGCAGGCTGGCCCAGGCGGGCCAATGGATGCAACGGCACGGCGCGATCATTCGCGGCGTGCAGTGGGTCGTGGTCGCGGTCTATGCGTTCCTGATTCTGGTGCCCGCGGTCATGCCGCTGCCCGACGACACCTCGCACCTCTGGAACAACCTGACGCTCGCCGCGCAGTTCGTGTTCTGGGGCATCTGGTGGCCGTTCGTGCTGCTTTCGATGGTGATGCTCGGGCGCGTGTGGTGCGGCGTGCTCTGCCCCGAAGGCGCGCTCACCGAATTCGCCAGCAAGTTCGGGCGCGGCTGGGCGATTCCGCGCTGGATGCGCTGGGGTGGCTGGCCATTCGTGGCCTTTGGCCTCACCACCATCTACGGCCAGATGGTGAGCGTCTACCAATATCCCAAGGCGGTGTTGCTGGTGCTGGGCGGATCGACGCTCGGTGCGATGGTGATCGGTTTCCTGTACGGGCGCGAGAAACGCGTCTGGTGTAAATATCTCTGCCCCGTGAACGGGGTTTTTGCGCTTCTGGCGCGTCTCGCGCCGTTCCGTTTCAAGGTCGACGAAGACGCGTGGCGCAACTCGTACACGCATGGCGAGCACGGCGGACATCGCGTGATTCCCGTCAATTGTGCGCCGCTGGTGCCGCTGCGCAATATGAAGGGCGCCGCGCAATGCCATATGTGCGGCCGTTGCAGCGGTCACCGCGATGCGATTGCGCTGACGTGGCGCTCGCCCGCCGAAGAAGTGGTCGAACTGGGCGACAGCCAGGCCAACGGCTGGGATACCGCGCTGATTCTGTACGGACTGCTTGGCATTGCCATCGGCGCGTTCCATTGGACCGGGTCGCCGTGGTTTATCGGCATGAAGCAATGGCTGGCGGGCTGGTTGATCGACCGCGATATCACCTGGCCGCTCGACACCAATGCGCCGTGGTTCCTGCTCACGCATTATCCCGAGCAGAACGACGTGTTCTCGTGGCTCGATGGCACGATGATCGTTGGCTATATCGTCGCGACGGGGCTGGTTTACGGCACGGCGCTGTTCGCGATTCTCGCGGCGTCGACGGCCACGCTTGGGCGCTTCGAAATGCGCCGTCTGCATCACTTCGCGCAATCGCTGATTCCGCTGGCGGGCGCGGGCGTGTTCCTCGGTTTGTCGGCGACGACGCTCTCGCTGCTGCGCGCCGAACACGTGCCGCTCGACTGGGCCACGGAAGTGCGCATCGCGATTCTCGTCATCACGAATCTGTGGAGCGCGTGGCTGGCGTGGCGCGTGACGGGACGCTATAGCACGCGCTTCTGGCAGCGCGCGCTGGCGATGGTGGGCTTTGCGCTCGCGCTCGCCGTGGTGGATAGCGCGTGGTGGCTCATGTTCTGGGGCTGGACGCGCTGAGCATTTTTCCTGCGCCGCTGATATAGGCGGTATACGCCGCATTGGGGCGTCGCGGCCCAGGTGTGGGTGCTACTCTCAAGAAACCGGGTTGACGTTCGTCGCCCGGTTTTTGACTTTCTGGAGACACCCATGCGAACGCGAGCAGTACTGACCGACGAAGATGTGATCCGCGTAGCCGACGCAGCCGTCGCGCACGCCCGCGCGAAAGAATGGAACGTGACGATTGCGATCGTCGACGATGGCGGCCATCTGCTGTATCTCCGCCGCCTCGACGGCGCGCCGCCCATCAGCGCCGAGATGGCGCCCGGCAAGGCGCGCACCGCTGCGCTGGGACGTCGCGAAAGCAAGGTGTACGAAGAAGCGATCCGCCAGGGCCGCACGGCGTTCCTGAGCGCACCGCTCACGGCGATGCTCGAAGGCGGTGTGCCCATCGTCGTGAAGGGGGATGTGATCGGCGCGGTCGGCGTGTCGGGCGTGAAATCCGAGCAGGACGCGATGATCGCGCAGGCCGGCATTGCAGCGCTTGGTGGGCTCGATTAACCGCTTCGATTCACGAAAGGGTTTACGAGGAGGGGGAGGTCGCGGTTATAATCGCGCCTCGGTATCGCTGATTCACATGCGCATAGACGCGTTGAATCACATAAATGCGAACCGCCGCTGCCTTCCCCATGCAGCAAAAGCAACGACCTTGAAAAGCAAAAGCCGCGGACTGTGCCGCGGCTCTCGCCAGGACGGCTACGCTTCGCGCGCCGCTCCCGATGTTACAGGTGAGAACAAAAAAATGGCTTGGCTTGCTGTGACGGCCGGCTTGAAGCTTGAAGGATGTGTGCACGAAGGGGTCTAGATCTCGCGTGCAAGCCGTCGTTGCTGGCTACTGCCCAACGCCTCTCGATGGAGGCGGTCCCCACAATACTCGGTACTACTGCTCGAACCTCACTTGGTGAGAATCAGCTTGCCCAATCGCGTGGCGCGCAGCTGATATGTCTCGCCGTTGTGCAGGATGCTCACGTGGCTGCGGCCTTGAAGCAGGGCCGTGCTGTCCAGCGAGCGCTCGCTGCTTGCGGGCGTGCTGCTTGCCGTTTCGGTGCTGGTACGCGTGACAGCGGCGGGTGCGATGGCCTTCGGGGCTCGCGAGCCGGTCAACGCGGAGCCCGAGCGGCGCAGGCTAAGTGTTGCTGAGCGGTTGAATTCAGTCATGAACGTGACGGTCTGTCTGTGTCTCGATTCGATGAGTGAATTCTAAATGATAATTGTTCTTATTTTCAATTGCGATAAATTCATCGGAATCGGCAAGCGATAGCTTTATGCCGATTGCACGCGCATATCCCTGAAAAAACAACGCCCGGCGCGAGGCCGGGCGTGCTGGTGCGATCAACCAGGGGGAAAAAAATTCAGTGCAGCGGTGCTTCCGGCTCGCCCGGACCCTGCACGAACTGGCGGATCAGACGCACGGTGTCGATGTCCGATTCGCGATAGGCCGATTTCACGATCTCCGAGGTCTCGTGCTCCTCGCCGGAATCGGCGGTCGGCAGGGTGGTGCTGTATTCGAAGCGCAGAAATAGCTGCTGCGCGTCCGGCTCCTCGATCGTCATGGTGAGCGAGCCGCCTACATACTCGGCGGTCGCCATGATGTCGTAGCGCACGCTCTGGTTGACGTTGAGCGTGACGCGGTCGCGCACGGTGGCGTGACCGTAATGCAGTTCGCGCTCAAGCGTTGCACCTTCGCGCGTGAGGATCGTGCAGCTGTCGAGGCCGAGCACGAAAAGCTGCGGCTGTTCGGCGCGCAGCACGAGGCCCTCCCAGAGCTGCTCGCGCGTCATCGGCTGCACGAGCGGATTCGTCGGGTCGTTGATCTGGATGAGGTGTTCGAAATTCAAGGCGACGGCTTCCTGTGATGTCCGTCCACGTGCTTTCAGGCGGCGACGAGGCCCGAGCGGATGTGGATCGTGTTCGTGAGGACCTTGTGGACCGGGCAGGCATTGGCGATCTGCAGCAGACGCTCGCGCTGCTCGTCCGAAAGCGGGCCTTCGAGGGCGATCTGACGATCGATCGTGGTGCCTTCGCTGCCGGTTTGCATCGAGAGCTTCACGCGCACACCTTCCAGCGGCCACTCTTTGCGCTGCGCATACATCTTCAGCGTGATCGACGTGCAGGCGCCGAGGCTCGACAGCAGCAGCGAAAACGGCGATGGGCCGCGATCGCCGCCACCGAGCGAGGCCGGTTCGTCGGCGATCCACGTGTGAGTGCCATCGTCGAACTGGACCTGATAGTTCGTCGAGCCAATATGAGCGGTGACGTAAGGAGTAACTTCCGGTTCGGACATGCGCGCCTCGCGGACGGAACGGTTGAATGGAATCCGCCGCACACTGGACGCGAGGCCCGGTGCGCGACGTGTAAAACCTTATTGTGACAAAAAGCGGCGCAGGCTGTGGGTTAGCGTCGGCTCGCGCGCCTCAGTGCGAGATCCGCCCCATGCGTCCGGCCTGATAGTCCAGCACGGCCTGGCGGATCTCGTGTTCGGTGTTCATCACGAACGGGCCGTAGCGCACCACTGGCTCGTTGAGCGGCAGCCCGCCGATCAACAGCACTTCCACCGGTTCGGTCGCATCGGCGGGCGCGGCGATCGTCACGGTTTCGCCGTCGCCGGCAAACGCCACCATCTGCTGCGCGCCGATGGCCTCGCCCTCAGAGCCATAGCGGGCCGTACCCGCAATACCGTACGCAAACACATTCCACGCCGACGGCACCTGCTGCTCCACCCGCGCGCCGGGCGCGAGCGTGAAGTGCAGATACAGGATGGGCGTGCGCGTTTCGATGGCCGCCTTCGCGCCCAGCGATTCGCCCGCGATCACCTTGACCGTGGCGAGACCATCGGCCGAACGTCCTTGCGGAATGCCCGCGTGCGGCATCTCCTGGTAACGCGGCGCGATCATCTTGTCCGTCGCGGGCAGATTCACCCACAGCTGAAGACCGTGCATGCGGCCGCCGGTGCGCGTGAATTCGGGGTCAGGCATTTCGCTATGGATGACGCCGGCACCGGCGGTCATCCACTGCACGTCGCCGGGATTGAGCGTGCCCGAATGGCCCGCCGAATCCTTGTGGCCGAAGCGGCCCGCAAGCATGTACGTAACGGTTTCGAAGCCGCGATGCGGGTGATCGGGCGCGCCTTTGGCCGCGCCGGGCGCGTAGTCGATGGGGCCCATCTCATCGAGCAGCAGGAACGGATCGAAATCCATCAGCTGACGGGTGGGGAAGGGGCGATGGACGACGAACCCACCGCCCTCGGTAGTGCGAACGGCGGGAAAAACGTGGGCGATCGAGCGGACGGCCGGCATGGATATCACCTCGGAAAAATGGGAATTGCGCGATATGCGAAACAAACCGCTATTATAGGTAGCCGATTTGGCCTGTTTGACCGCCTGATCGCAATGGATTGTCCCATCGCTGGAACGACGACATGAAAATCGATTCGCACAACCTGAACGACCTGATGTACTTTTCGCAGGTCGTGGAACACGGCGGATTCTCGGCGGCCGAGCGCGTGCTTGGCATTTCCAAGTCGCGGCTGTCGCGCCGAGTGAGCGAGCTGGAGGCGTCGCTGGGCGTGCGCCTGCTGCAGCGCTCCACGCGCAAGCTCGCGCTCACCGAGGCAGGCGAGCTGTTCTACCAGCACTGCCGCGGGATGCTCGCGGAGGCGCAGGCTGCCGTGAACGTGGTGCAGTCGCTGCGCTCGTCGCCACGCGGCACGGTGCGCGTGAGCGTGCCGGTCACGCTCTCGCAGACCATCTTTTCGCAGATCATTCCCGAATTCATGCATCGCTACCCCGAAGTGCGGGTGGTGATGCGCGTGACCAATCGCGTGATCGACTTGTTCGAGGATTCGGTGGATATTGCGCTGCGGGTGCGTTCCGAGCCGCCGCAGAACGCCAATATCGTGGTGCGCCCGCTATGGCGCACGGAACAGATGCTGGTGGGTGCGCCCAGCCTGCTCGCGCAGAACGCGCCGCCGCTTACACCCGACGATCTGGCGCGTTTCGAGACGCTCGATACGCCCACGGGCGACGGGCGACACGTATTCCACCTGATCGCGCCGGACGGCACGCGCCATTCGCACGAACACGAGCCGCGCCTCATCAGCGCCGATCTCACCACGATCCGCGAAGCCGCGCTGCAAGGGCTGGGGATCGCCGCCATGCCGGAGATGATGTACGGCGCTGCGCTGCGCTCGGGCAAGCTCTCGCCGGTGATGCCGGGCTGGACGCTGCCGGTGCCGCAGCTTTATGCGGTATTCCTCTCGCGCCAGGGCATGGTTCCCGCCGTACGCGCATTCGTCGATTACCTCGTGGAAGTGCTGGATGCAGACAAAAACCTGCATCAGGAATGCCCGCTCAAAAGCGATATCGACGCGCTGATCGCAAAGAACGGTATCGAAGCGAAGCAGACGGCGCTGCGCACGAAAGCTGCCAGCAATATCGAAACGGCTTGAGCGCCGCAGGCTTGCGAACCTGCACGCGCGTGCGCTTGTATGAAGACTTTTTATACTTGTGCGACGTGTTTGCTTTTTGGCATTTAAGCGCGGCCGGCAATCGTTACTTTCAATGGCCGAAGTCTTGTAGCGGGGCAGCGAGAGGCATATATTGAAGTCCTCTCGCCAAGCACCGGTCTTGTGCGGGAATTGATGGCCGCTATCATAGCGAGCCTTCAGGGCCGAAAGCGCAGTCCGTGTCGACCACGGCAGTCGCATGTGCCGACGTGAACCGAGCGATTGTCGGGGAGTGTCGCCACCGCCCGAATGCGCCGCGTGCGCTCGAAAAAAGGCCTTCATCCGACGATGAAGGCCTTTTACTTTGCGCGTCGATAATTCGGCATCCGAATGAATGGCGCGCAAAAGAAAACGCGCGACACAACGTGCCGCGCGTTCCATGTGTTGCTTAAAGCAAAGCGTGTCTTACTTGTGCGCCGGATCGGTCACAAAGCCAAGCTTGGTGAGGCCGCCGCTCTGCGCAGCCGACATCACCTGCGCCACCTTCTCGTACTGAACCTTGCGGTCCGCGTTCAGGTGCAGTTCCGGCTGCGGTTCCTGCTGGGCGGCCGCCGCGATCTTCGCGGTGAGCTGCTCGTCGGTCACGGCATTGCCGTCCCACAGCACCGAACCGTCCGCTTCGATCGACACATTGATCTGCGCGGGCTTGGTGTCTTCCTTCTGGCTGCTCGCATGCGGCAGGTCGATTTTCACGGCGTGACGGATCACGGGGATCGTCACCATGAAAACGATCAGGAGAACCAACATGACGTCGACGAGCGGCGTCATGTTGATTTCATTCATGAGGCCATCGTCATCGTCGCTGGCAAAAGGGCTCATCGCCATGTTGCTTGTCTCCGCGAATTAATGGCTGCGTGCGGCGACGCGCAGGTTGCCGGCGTTACCGCCGTTGCCACCCTTGGACGTCGACGACAGACGTGCGCCCGTCACGAAGAAGGCGTGCAGGCCGTGCGCGAAGCGGTTGAGCTTCGTCACGATGGCCTTGTTGGAGCGCGTGAGCGCGTTGTAGCCGAGCACCGCCGGAATCGCCACGAACAGACCGAAGGCCGTCATGATGAGCGCTTCGCCGACCGGACCCGCGACCGCGTCGATCGAGGTCTGGCCTGATGCGCCAATCGCGAGCAGGGCGTGATAGATGCCCCACACCGTACCGAACAGGCCGACGAACGGCGCGGTCGAACCGATCGACGCGAGGATCGCGAGACCCGATTGCATCTTCGCAACCGACTCGTCCATCGTGTCCTTCAGGCAGCGCGTGACCCAGTCCGACACGTCCATGCGGTCATGCAGATGCGGTTGCGTCTGGTGATGGTGATCGGCGGCTTCCTGGCCCGAAAGCGCGAGGGCGAGGAACGGATTGTCTTCGCGCGTGCCGCTGCCGAGCTTCTTCACGCCATCGGCGAGATCGTCCGAATGCCAGAACTGCTGTTCGGCGTTCTTCGTGAGGCGCTTGAGGCGCGCCACGTTCCAGCCCTTCACGACGATCACGCACCACGACAGCACCGACATGATGAACAGTGCCAGCGCGATGCCGCGCGTCACGAAATCCCCTTGCGCCCAGACGTGGGCGATACCGTAGTTCTGCATGCTTTTTCCTTTAATTCAATTCATCAAAACAGTGTGATTCTCATTCAGACGCGCTGCGCTGGCAGCGCGACCGACAGCCGCGCGCATCAATCGTGCAGGCTGAAATCGAACGGTTGCGTGTAAGCGGCGCGCACCGGCTGGCCGTCCTCCAGGTACGGCTTGCAGGAACTGCTGCGCATGGCGTCCATCGCGGCGTCATCGAGGCGGCTGTAGCCGCTGGACTTACGCAGCTCGATGTTTTCGATCTTGCCGGTGAGGCCCACCACGAAGTGCACCATCGCCGTGCCGGTCTCGCCGCGGCGCTTCGAGAGCGTCGGGTAATCCGGTTCGACGATGCGGCAATCGAGGTGCGAGACATTCTTGGGCGCGGATAGCGCCATCACGGGCTTGGCCGGCGCGGGTGCGGCCGCTTGTGGCGGCGGTGCGGCGGGCGCGGGCGGCGAAGGATCGGCCGGTGCGGGCGTTTCGATTGCGTGCTGCGACGGCGCGGCGGCGACGGGCAGCGGCGGCGTGGGCGTCGGCTTCACCTTCGGCTGGGCCTTGGGCTTTTCGCGCTTGATGGGCACCGGCTTGGGCGGCGGCGGGGTCGGCGTGGACTGGATCGCGGCCGGCGCGGCGACTGGCTCGGGCTTGAGCAGTTCGGCCGTGATGGCTTGCGATTGGAGTGCGATGGGCTGCGCGTCGTCGTGATGCGTGAGCACGACGGCGATGAGCGCGACGTGCAGCGCAAGAACGATCGCCGTCGCGGTTACGACACGGCGATTCGTGCGTAAGGCGGGGAAGGTCAGCGCGTTGGCGGTGGTTTGAGAAGCCTGCATGTTAGCGTGGCCGCCCTGTATTCGACGGCGCAAAAGGCAGACAACGCGTCGCTACGGGCAGCTTTATGGGCGAAAGATCAACAGCGAGATGCACACGGTGGTCACAAATCCGATCAGCAATTCCATCCCGTCCTCCAGAAAAGGGTGCGAGCGGTAGCTGGCTGGTCGTGAAACTGGCTTGCTGTCGGCGATAAAGCGCTCGGTTATCTGAGCGTTGTTGCGGTGCGCGTCTCAGCAGGCTTGAGGCGCGCGCCACGGGAAATCAGGCGGCCTTGCGCTCGTAGAACGTCAGGGGTACGACGTGCGGTACGGCCACAACCGGGTGAGCGTGGTGATGCGTTACGCCACAACGGCTTGCACAAACACCGCTTTGCGCCATCACGTCGCGAACAGATTCTTCGCACTTGCCGCAGCAGGTCGCCACGCCGAGCTCGAATTGCAGCTCGTCGAAAGAGTCCATGCCCTCAGCAATCGAGGCACGGATCGTACGGTCGGAGACGGACTTGCACACACAGACAATCATGATGGAGCGCAATAGAGAGAGTTAATGCGAATTATTATCATTATGTTTGGCTCGTTTGGCAAGCACCTGGAACACATGCAGCCGGAATTTTTGTAACAAAACCGGATGCTTAGCAGGGATTTTGCTCTGGATCAGACGAACGACGGATGGGGCGCAGATCGGGGCGGGATCGCTCAGGCAGGCGGCAAGCGGCCTTCAGCAGGGGCCAGAAGGCAAAGCGATGAGAGCGGAAAGAGGGGCGGAACGATGCGCAGAAAGTGGCGCTGTTGTATTCAGGCGGCGTTGGATTCGAGTTCGCGGGTGCGGCGCGAGGGAATCTGCACGCGATCGACCGGCGCTTCGAGGTTGAGCAGCGCGGCTGCGAGCGCGCGCAGGTGCGCGCCGTCGCTGGTCGAGCAGAAACGCACGTCGGCAGGCAAGGCTTCGGTGGTCGGGGCCGACGCGCGCAGACCGTGCTGGTCGAGCACGCGTTCGAGTTGGCGCGCAATCGCCACGCTGGTATCCACGAGCGTCATGCGATCGCCGACGATGGAGCGGATCGCGGCGTCCAGAAACGGATAGTGCGTGCAGCCCAAAACCAGCGTATCCGCGCCCGCGTCGAGCATCGGCTCAACGTAGCCGCGCAGCAGCGCGACCAGTTCCGGCGAATCGATGTCGCAGCGTTCGACTGCTTCCACGAGGCCGTGGCCGGGCTGGCAGAGCACGCGCAGATCGTCGGCGTGACGTTCGACGAGCGCCTGGAAGCGCGCGCTGCGCAGCGTCACCTGGGTGGCGAGCACGCCGGCCACGCGCGACTTCGATTGCTGCGCCGCTGGTTTCACGCCCGGTTCCACGCCGACGAGCGGGATCGGCAGGCGCGTGCGCACGAACTCGATCGACTGCGCCGTGGCCGTGTTGCAGGCCACCACCAGCGCCTTCGCGCCCTGTGCCACCAGCCATTCGCCGATGGCGAGGGTGCGGTCGGCGATAAAGTCGTCGTCGCGCTGGCCATAGGGCGCATAGCGCGAGTCCGCCACGTAGACGATCCGCTCGGCCGGCAGCAGCGCGCGCACGGCGCGCAGCACCGACAGGCCGCCCAGCCCCGAATCGAAGATACCGATAGGAGCGGCGTTAGACATTGCCTGTTGGGAAGCCGGAGAGTTCACGTGAATCGGGAAAAGAGAGGAAGACGCAAACAGGGCGTCGATGTTGCGAGGGCCGCACCCACAAGCGCGGATGCGGCCCTTTGGCAGTCAGCTCAAAGCCAGCGCCAGGAACAAGCTCAGGATTCTACCGAACCCATCATGGTCTGCTGATAATTCTGGAGGCCGACCTTGCCGATCAGATCGATCTGCGTTTCGAGCCAGTCGATGTGCTCTTCGGTGTCGTCGAGAATCTTCGTGAAGATTTCGCGCGAAACGAAATCACGCACCGATTCGCAATACGCGATGGCTTCCTTGCAGGTGCCCTGGGAGATGTACTCGAGCTTCAGATCGCATTCGAGCACTTCCTGGGTTTCTTCGCCGATCAGGAGTTTGTGCAGGTCCTGCAGATTCGGCAGGCCGTCGAGCATGAAAATACGTTCGATCAGCCAGTCGGCGTGACGCATTTCGCCAATCGACTCGTCATATTCGTGCTTGCCCAGTTTTTCGAGGCCCCAATGCTTGTACATACGGGCGTGCAGGAAATACTGGTTAATCGCGGTCAGCTCGTTCTTGAGCTGCGCATTGAGATATTCGATGACTTTTTTATCGCCTTGCATAGTTTTTCCTTCCTTGTGGGGCGTGCAGGTTTTAACACTAGTTCGAAACAATAAACGCTCAATACGCAAAAGCCAAGGCGCAATCTTCGATAAATTGCGGCAATTTAGTGAATTTGCGGCGTGCTGAGAATTAGTCTCAGTACGCTTCGCGTTACTCCAAAAAAAACCGGGGCGCGAGGCCCCGGTTTTTATATCGGCGAATGAACGGCTGGCCGATTATCTCGCATCAAGATGAATCTCATCCGGCGAATATCAGGCGGTGGCGACCGGAATCTTACCGATCTTTGCCTGCCATTCCGCCGGACCCGTCTTATGCACCGAGGTGCCCGACGAATCGACCGCGACCGTCACCGGCATATCCTGAACGTCGAATTCGTAGATGGCTTCCATGCCCAGGTCTTCGAACGCCACGACCTTCGAGCCGCGGATCGCCTTCGACACGAGGTACGCCGCGCCGCCCACGGCCATCAGGTACGCCGCCTTGTGCTTCTTGATGGCGTCGATCGCGACCGGGCCGCGCTCGGCCTTGCCGACCATCGAGATCAGGCCGGTCTGCGAGAGCATCAGGTCGGTGAACTTGTCCATGCGGGTGGCGGTGGTGGGGCCTGCCGGGCCAACCACTTCGTCGCGCACCGGATCGACCGGGCCAACGTAATAGATCACGCGGTTCTTGAAGTCGACCGGCAGCTTTTCGCCCTTGGCGAGCATGTCGGCGATGCGCTTGTGCGCGGCGTCGCGGCCCGTGAGCATCTTGCCCGACAGCAGCAGCGTCTGGCCCGGCGTCCACGAAGCGACTTCTTCCGGCGTAAGCGTGTTCAGGTCGACGCGCTTGCTGGTTTCCGTGTTCGGTTCCCAGTTGACCTTCGGCCATGCGTCGAGCGACGGCGCTTCCAGCTTCGCCGGGCCCGAGCCGTCCAGCACGAAGTGTGCGTGGCGCGTGGCGGCGCAGTTCGGGATCATCGCGACGGGCTTGGAAGCCGCGTGCGTAGGCGCTGCGTGGATCTTCACGTCGAGGACCGTGGCGAGGCCGCCCAGACCCTGCGCGCCGATACCGAGCGCGTTGACCTTTTCGTGCAGTTCGACGCGCAGCTCTTCGATCCAGTCCTTCGGACCGCGCTTGATGATGTCCTGAATGTCGATGGACTCCATCAGCGATTCCTTCGCCATCAGCATCGCCTTTTCAGCGGTGCCGCCGATGCCAATGCCGAGCATGCCCGGCGGGCACCAGCCTGCGCCCATCGTCGGCACGGTCTTGAGCACCCAGTCGACGATCGAGTCGGACGGGTTGAGCATGACGAACTTCGACTTGTTTTCCGAGCCGCCGCCCTTGGCCGCGACCTGAACATCCACCTTGTCGCCCGGCACGATCTCGTAATGGATCACGGCCGGCGTGTTGTCCTTGGTGTTCTTGCGACCGCCTTCGGGCGGCGACACGATCGATGCGCGCAGGACGTTGTCCGGGTTCAGATAACCGCGGCGCACGCCTTCGTTGATCATGTCGGTGACGCCCATCGTAGCGCCGTCCCAACGCACGTCCATGCCGACCTTCACGAAGATCGTGACGATGCCGGTGTCCTGGCAGATCGGGCGGCGGCCTTCGGCGCACATGCGGCTGTTGGTGAGGATCTGCGCGATCGCGTCCTTCGCGGCCGGGCTTTCCTCCAGCTCATAGGCGCGACCCAGCGCCTCGATGTAGTCCTGCGGATGGTAGTAGCTGATGTACTGGAGCGAATCCGCAACGCTCTGGATCAGGTCTTCCTGCTTGATGACGGTCATGGCTAGCTTCTATGGGGACGGGGTGATTCGAATCGTGGAATTTTTTGTTCTGACCTGCCGCTTTAGTTGCGGCTTCGGGCGCGGCTTTTTTGCGCGGTCGTTCTTCAGTCTGTTTCTGCAACCTCGCGCACCGGCGCGGGATGGCGCGCGGCGAGATCGTGATAATGCTCGGGATGCGTATGCGTGGTGAGGCGATCGATCCACGCCATCACCAGTGCGGACAGCAGGAAGGCGATGTGAATGGCCACTTGCCAGATCACGGTGCGTTCCGAAACGGCGTCCGGATTGATGAAGGTCTTCAGCAGATGAATCGACGAAATGCTGATCAGCGCCATCGCGAGCTTGACCTTCAGCACGCCGGCGTTGACGTGATCGAGCCATTCGGGCTCGTCGGGATGGCCTTCGAGGCCCATGCGGGAAACAAAGGTTTCGTAGCCGCCGACGATCACCATGATGAGCAGATTGGAGATCATCACCACGTCGATCAGACCGAGCACGGCCAGCATGATGCTGGTTTCGTCGAGCGACATCGCGTGGGTGACGAGGTGCCAGACTTCCTTGATGAAGAGCACGCAGTAGACCGTCTGGCCGACGATCAAACCCAGGTAGAGCGGCACCTGGAGCCAGCGGCTCATGAAGATGATGCTGGGCAGCACGCCCATGCGGCGACGGTAAGGAGCGGCAGACTTCGCGGCGGACGACTTGGGGCGTGCGGCGGACATGGGCGTTTCACGTAGGGCGGAAATCGGGCGGGGTCCACGCGGCGCGGGGCGCGCCGCGCCGAGTCACAGAGGGCTCGCGCCGTTCGCGCCGCAGCTCCGCAGGGGCCGGGCGGGCGCTATTGTAACGCGTTGGCGCGACACTTCGCCGCGATGCGGGCAGCATTCTTTCAGGGTCATTACATTGGCGCGCGGGAGGCGTGCGGCTGGCGGATCACGACGCAACGGGCGGCAGGCGCTTCGTCTTGACACTTGCAAGCGCGATCCCGGCGATCACGCAGGCAAGCGCCACACCATGCGCGGGCGTGGGTCGCTCACCCAGAAACACCATGCCGTAGACCGCGGCGGCCACCGGCAGCACGGCCGTGAACACGCCCGCGATGCTGCCCGGCACATGCCGGATGCCCATCATCCACAGCACGAACGAGAACACGCTGGCCGACAGCCCGTACCACAGCACGAGACCCCAGATGCCCGCTGGCACGCTCGCGTAATCGAACGAGAACGCGCCGGATAGCCCCACGGGCAGCATCAGCAGAAAGCCGAACAGATGTGTGTACGCGCAGATTTCGAGCGGCGCGAGCGTCTGCGTCAGACGGCGCGAAAGAATCACATAGAGCGATTCGCAGCAGACCGCGCCCAGCACCATCAGATTGCCGGTGAACGAACCGGGATTGGCGGCGCTGGCATCGGCATGCGCGAGATTGATGACGGCGATGCCGACGATGGCGAGCGCAATCGACGCGAAGGCGCGCGCATCGGGGCGCTCGCGCAGAAATAGCCACGAGAACAGCGCGACCACGGCGGGAATCGTGCTGGTAATGACGCCCGCGGCGACGGCGCTGGTGCGATGCACGCCGCCGAGCATCAGCAGCGTAAACCCGAATGTACCGAAGAGCGCCTGCAGGAACAGATTGAGCCATTCCCCGCGCTTCACGCGGCGCATGCGGGCGAGTCGCAGCAGGGGCCAGAGCACCGCAAGGGCGATCACGAAGCGCAGCAGCGCGAACAGCTCGACGGGCAAAAATGCAACGATCGTTTTGCCGATGCCGACATTGCTGCCCACGAGCAGCATGGCGGCGACGAGAAAAAGTGAATGACGGTTCAAGCTGGAATCCTGGCGCTCAGATCAGTTAGCATTCTAAATGGACGTTTAAGAGGTCGCTATCGCAACACGGGCTGGGCTGTCATCGGCCGGCCTCGTAAGTAGCGGGTAAGTTGCTTTGCGTAACCTTGAGTGGATGGACTGGCGCGCGAGTCCATAGCTTCACAGAATCGTCGTCCGCGCCTGGGCTGAAGAGGGCGCGGCGGCACATAGGAGACGGCGCGCGCAGGCATCGAAGATGCGGCGCGCGTCCACGAGTTTGACGTTTCATCTTCACCAAGGGGTTGTCGATGTCTGCGATTGAATCGGTTCTTCAGGAACATCGTGTATTTGCGCCGTCCGCGCAAACGGTGGCGAACGCAACGGTGTCCGGCATGGACGCCTACAAGGCGCTCGTCGCCGAAGCCGAAAGCGATTACGAAGGTTTCTGGGCGCGCCTCGCTCGCGAAACGCTGACCTGGCAAAAGCCCTTCACCAAGGTGCTCGACGAGTCCAAAGCGCCGTTCTACACCTGGTTCGAAGACGGCGAACTCAACGCCTCGTACAACAGCCTCGACCGCCACGTCGAAGCCGGCAATGGCGAGCGCGTCGCCATCGTCTTCGAAGCCGACGACGGCAGCGTCACCAACGTCACCTACCAGGATCTGCTCTCGCGCGTCTCGCGCTTCGCCAATGCGCTCAAGAAGCGCGGCGTGAAGAAGGGCGACCGCGTGGTCATCTACATGCCGATGTCGGTGGAAGGCGTGGTGGCGATGCAGGCCTGCGCGCGCATCGGCGCGACGCATTCGGTGGTGTTCGGCGGCTTCTCGTCGAAGTCGCTCAACGAACGCATGGTGGACGTGGGCGCAGTCGCGCTCATTACCGCCGACGAGCAGATGCGCGGCGGCAAGGCGCTGCCGCTGAAGAATATCGCCGATGAAGCCATCGCCATGGGCGGCTGCGACGCAGTCAAGACCGTGTTCGTCTACAAGCGCACGGGCGGCAAGGTGGCGTGGCACGAAGGCCGCGACCTGTGGATGAACGAAGTCGCCGCAGCGGAAAGCGACACCTGCGCGCCGGAACCGGTGGGCGCGGAACATCCGCTCTTCATCCTCTATACCTCGGGATCGACGGGCAAACCGAAGGGCGTGCAGCACAGCACGGGCGGCTATCTGCTGTGGGCCGCGCAGACCATGAAGTGGACCTTCGACTACAAGCCCGACGACGTGTTCTGGTGTACCGCCGATATCGGCTGGATCACGGGTCATAGCTACATCGCCTACGGGCCGCTGACGATTGGCGCGACCCAGGTGGTGTTCGAAGGCGTGCCCACCTTTCCGAACGCGGGTCGCTTCTGGGACATGATCCAGAAGCACAAGGTCACGCTGTTCTACACCGCGCCCACGGCGATCCGCTCGCTCATCAAGGCGTCGGAAGCCGATGCGAAGGTGCATCCGAAGAGCTACGACCTCTCTTCGCTGCGCATTCTCGGCACGGTCGGCGAGCCGATCAACCCGGAAGCCTGGATCTGGTATTACGAGAACGTGGGCGGCAAGCGCTGCCCGATCGTCGATACGTGGTGGCAGACCGAAACCGGCGGCCACATGATCACGCCGCTGCCGGGCGCGACGCCGCTGGTGCCGGGTTCGTGCACGCTGCCGCTGCCGGGCATCATGGCGGCCATCGTCGACGAAACCGGCCAGGACGTGCCGAACGGGCAGGGCGGCATTCTGGTGGTCAAGCGCCCGTGGCCCGCGATGATCCGCAACGTGTGGGGCCAGCCGGAGCGCTACAAGTCGGGCTACTTCCCCGAGGAACTCGGCGGCAAGCTGTATCTGGCCGGTGACGGCAGCGTGCGCGACAAGGAAAGCGGCTACTTCACCATCATGGGCCGTATCGACGACGTGCTAAACGTCTCGGGTCACCGCCTGGGCACGATGGAAATCGAATCGGCGCTGGTGGCGAACCCGCTGGTGGCCGAAGCCGCCGTGGTGGGCCGCCCGGACGACACGACCGGCGAAGCCGTGGTGGCCTTCGTGGTGCTCAAGGCCAACCGCCCGCAAGGCGACGACGCCGTGAAGCTCGCCAATGACCTGCGCGCGTGGGTCGGCAAGGAAATCGGGCCGATCGCCAAGCCCAAGGACATCCGCTTCGGCGAGAACCTGCCGAAGACGCGTTCGGGCAAGATCATGCGCCGTCTGCTGCGCTCGCTCGCGAAGGGCGAGGCGATCACGCAGGATGTGTCGACGCTGGAGAACCCGGCGATTCTCGATCAGCTCGGCGAATCGCTTTAAGTCTTTCACTCGCGCAGGAACTCGACGCCGCGCCTCGCGCGGCGTTTTTATTTCCGCCCTCGCATTCCTCCCAATTGCCGCGCCAGCGCCTTTTTGCTACACAGGCGCATGGCCGCGCCACACACCCAACCGCCGAACAACTTCAATCCCGTGCCCGAACCGCCGCCGGTCAGCAAGGCAATGGCGCTCGCGCATCGGCGCTACTGGAGCTTTAACCTCGCGCTGATCGGCGTGCTGATGACAATCGGCTTCGCGGTCTCGTTCATCGCGCCGCTCTTCGCGCGTACGCTCGACAACGTGCGCTTCGCCGGCTTCAGCCTGCCGTTCTACATCGGCGCACAAGGGGCGATTCTGGTCTACGTGGCGCTGGTGGCCATCTATATCGTGCTGATGCAGCGCGCCGACCGCGAATTGCAGGCCGCGCGCGAAGCCGAAGACGCGATCCGCGACGCTCGCCAGGCGCCGCCGCCATGAAGCTCGCGCATCGGCTGATTCGCTCCTACGCGCTCTATACGCTCGGCTTTCTCGGCTTCGTCTACGTGATGTGGCGCATCGAACGCGTCACCGGCCCCGGCATGTGGATCGGCTACGTATTCCTGTTCGTGCCGATTGCCGTGTACGCCGTGATCGGGCTGCTCTCGCGCACTTCGGACCTCGTCGAATACTACGTGGCGGGACGGCGCGTGCCCTCGGTGTTCAACGGCATGGCGACGGCGGCGGACTGGCTTTCGGCGGCCTCGTTCATCGGCCTGGCGGGTTCGCTGTACGCCAGCGGCTACGACGGCCTGGCCTATCTGATGGGCTGGACCGGCGGCTATTGCCTCGTGGCCTTTCTGCTCGCGCCTTACGTGCGCAAGCTCGCGCGCTACACCATCGCGGATTTTCTCGGCACGCGCTTCTCCAGCAACCTCGTGCGCGCGCTGGCTGTGCTCGCGACGATCCTCTGCTCGTTCGTCTACCTCGTCGCGCAGATTCAGGGCGTGGGGCTGATCGCCGTGCGCTTTATCGGCGTGGACTTTGCGATCGGCATTTTTTGCGGGCTGGCGGGCATTCTCGTGTGCTCGTTTCTGGGCGGCATGCGCGCGGTCACCTGGACCCAGGTGGCGCAGTACATCATCCTGATCGCGGCGATCCTGATACCGGTTTCGTTGATCGCGCATCGGGATGGGCTGGGCTGGGTGCCGCAACTCGATTACGGCAAGACCATGCAGCGCGTGGAAACGCTCGAACACGACGTGCGCGACGCGAGCGCCGAAGCGAATGTGCGCGACGAATATCGCCACCGCGCGGCGCTCTGGCAATCGCGGCTGGACGCCTTGCCGCAGTCGTATGTGGAGGAGAAGACGCGCCTCGTCGATACGCTCGCGGATTTGCGCCGCCACAACGGGCCGCTGCGCGATATCGACTCGCTGGAGCGGGAAATCGCGCATTTCCCGCGCGACGCGGAGGCCGCGCGCGCGGCGTGGACCCAGCAGCGCGACGATCTGCTCGCGCGCGCCACGCCGCCCGTGCCGATGCACGAACCATTCCCCGCCGAAAGCGACGACGCGCGACGCATCCACGAGCGCAATTTCCTGTCGCTGCTGCTGTGTCTGTCGCTGGGCACGGCGAGCCTGCCGCACATCCTCACGCGCTACAACACGACGACTTCGGTGGCGTCGGCGCGGCGCTCGGTGGGCTGGACGCTGTTCTTCGTCGCGCTGTTTTATCTGACGGTGCCGGTGCTGGCGGTGCTGATCAAGTTCGAGATTCTTTCGCACCTGGTCGGCCAGCACTTCGACGACCTGCCGCATTGGGTCATGCAGTGGCGGCGCATCGAGCCTTATATGATCGGCATCAGCGACGTGAACAGCGACGGCATTGTGCACTGGGGCGATATCCAGATGCAGCCCGATATGGTGGTGCTGGCCGCGCCGGAGATTGCGGGGCTGCCTTATGTGATGTCGGGGCTGATCGCATCGGGTGCGCTTGCGGCGGCGCTGTCTACTGCGGATGGTTTGCTGCTGACGATTTCGAATGTGCTGTCGCACGACGTGTATTACCACATGGTCGATCCGAATGCGTCGAGCCAGCGGCGCGTGACGATGTCGAAGATTCTGCTGCTGGGCGTGGCTTTGTTTGCTTCCTGGGTGGCCTCGCTCAACGCGGGGAATATCCTGTTTCTGGTGGGCGCGGCGTTCTCGCTGGCGGCATCGAGTTTATTTCCGGTGCTGGTGCTGGGCGTGTTCTGGAAACGCACGACGCGGCTGGGTGCGGTGGCGGGCATGGTGGCGGGGCTGGCCGTGTGCGTCTATTACATCGTGTCGACGTATCCGTTCTTTACGCAACTCACCGGATTCGAAGGCGCGAGGTGGTGGGGAATCGAGCCGATCAGTTCGGGCGTGTTTGGCGTGCCGGCGGGGTTTCTGGTGGCGATTCTCGTGAGTCTGGTCGATCGCAAACCGGACGAATACACGGTCGCGCTGGTGGACTATATTCGGCATCCTTAGCGTTGTGCTGCGGTATCGGGAATTGATGCTTCGGGGCGTAGTTTGTTGAGCTGATTGATCGGAACGGGCTGACGCCGGTTGTGGCAGGCAAGAATGCGTTCATCGCAACCCGACTGGAGATTGCTCGATGAATGCCGCTGCGCTGATCGAAGTAGGCGACCTGATTTTTATCCGCGTCACGGCGAGGCCTTTTCTTGAAGTATCGGCGGCTACCGGGTGCTGGAGCAATCACGTTGGGATCGTGGTCGATACCTCCGGGTCCGAACCGATCGTCGCCGAAAGCACCTTTCCTTTCTCACGCTATACGACCTTGCGGCGCTTCGTGAGGCGTTCCGAGGCGGCGCGCTTTGCCGTGTGCCGGCTTGCGGGCGGTGCGATGAAGTCGCGGCACGAGGCCATCCGCCGCGCGGCGCAAAGGCGCATGGGCGTGTTCTATGACACCGGCTTCAATCTGCGATCGTCGCGGCAATTCTGTTCGAGGTTCGTGCGAGAAGTGCTGGCCGAGGCGCTGGGTGTCGAAATCGGCTGCGTACAGACCTTCGACGAGCTGTACGCGCGGCAGCCGCAAGCCGGGCTGACGTTCTGGAAGCTGTGGTTCTTCGGCCGGATTCCGTGGGCGCGGGAGACGGTTACGCCGGCAAGTTTGCTGGAGAGTTCGTTGGTTCGGCTGGTTGGGGAGGGAGGCTGTACGGCGGGGCGTTGAGGCGGGTTGGTGCGCCGATTTCCCGTTCCGCCAGAAGCCTGCTATAATTCGCGTCCCGCAGGAGAGATGGATGAGCGGTTTAAGTCGCACGCCTGGAAAGCGTGTATAGGTTAATAACCTATCCGGGGTTCGAATCCCCGTCTCTCCGCCACCGAATACATTAGAAGCCCCGCAGAAGCCCCGCACAATCACGCAGATTGGCGGGGCTTCTGGTTTTTTGGGCCATCGCCCGCGCGCTTGACTCGCGCCATCACCCAATCACCCCCAACGCCCGCCCAATCGCCACTGCCTGGGTGCGGTTCTGCGCGCCGAGTTTCGCGTTGATCTTGCGCAGATGCGCCTTCACAGTCAGCTCCGAAACGAACAGCTTCTCGGCGATCACGCGGTTGCGGTGTCCCGCGGACAGCATGCGCAGCACGTCCAGTTCGCGCGCACTGAGCGTATGGGCCGCGACGGCCGGTGCGCACGAAGCGGGCGCCTCGGCCTTCTCCAGCAATTGCGCGACAAATTCCGGCGCCACGCCCGCCGCTCGCATCGCCTGCGCGCCACGCGCCGCCCATGCGCCCACCAGCGCGAGCAGTGCGGGGTCTTCGTCGAGAAATGCCCGCACGAAGCCCTCATGACTCGCCATACGCAGCGCCTGCGCAAGTTCGTCAAGCGCCGCATGCGCAAGACCACGTCCATTCACCGCAAGGCACAGCAGGATCCGCAGTTTGAGCGCGCGCCAATAGCGTTGCTGCGCGAGCGCCGCGTCCAGCGCAGTGCGCAACCCCGCTTCCGCCTCTGCGTAGCGATGCCGCGCGATATCGAGCCGCGCGCGCACCACCACCGGACAATCGATTTCGGTGGCATGCCACGCATAGCCCGTGCGTGCCCACTCGCCATCCAGTTCGGCGACGTCCAGCGCCTGCATGGCGGCCTCAAACCGTCCCTCCAGCGTCGCAACGCGCGCGCGCTCCAGCCACGCCGCGCTGACACTGCGCCCGGACTCGATCACGCGCCCGCTCTGCTCAAGCTCGGCAAGCAGCCGCAGCCATTGATCGACATCGCCCGCGAGCCACGCTGCACGCGCACTCAGCACATGCGTGGCGATCAGCGCATCGGTGGTGCCGGCGCTGCGGGCCCGAGGCAAGGTGTTGGCCAGCAGGCGTCGCATGGCGTCGAGTTCGTTGCGTTCGTAAAGCGCAAGCGCACGCGCGGCGTCCACGCTGGTATAGCCGCCGGCGATGCCTTCGCTTCCCGCCGCGCCCGCGCCGCGTTGATCGGCGCGCGCACCTGCAAGCGCGGTATCGAGCCGCGCGAGCGCGGTGCCAAGCCGTCCCTGGAGCAGATCGATGATGCCTTCGATCGTTTCGGCCATCGTGCGCATCACGGCAAACGGATGATCGCGCGTGCGACCGAGCGCGCGTGAAAGCACGCCGCGCGCCTCGTCATAGCGCTGCACGCAGACGTAGCTGAACGCCAGCGCATTGCACAGCGTGTAGCCCGCAAACGTCGCGCGGTCGGGCAACTCCGCAAGCAGCGACGCGCCCGTGGCGATGCAGGCGTCCATCTGGCCCGTGAGCGCGTGCAGCACCGCGCGCAGCACCTGGGCTTCAAGCGCCGCATTGCCATCGCCGACGAGCGTTTGCGTTGCGCGCATCGCATCGCCGTAGCGTCGGTTGAGCAGCAGCACCCACGCGTAAGTCAGGCCCACTTCCGGTTGCGCGGCGATGAGGTTCGCATCGATACGCTCCAGCCAGCCCATCATCAAGCGGATGCGTCCCGCACCCATCAAGGTGCGCGCATGACGCGCGATTTCCGCGAGCGCGCGCTGCGGCTGCCCTGCGTCGAGCAGATGGTCGATGGCGGGCACCGGCCGCTTCGCCGCCAGATACCACTGCGCGGCAAGCGTGTGCATATCGGCTTCGCGCTGCGGTTGGGCGGCGCGCAGGCGATGCCGCAAAAAGCTCGCAAAGAGCCGGTGATAGCGATACACCGTGCGCTCGTCGTCGAGCGGCACGAGAAAGAGATTGGCCCGTTCGAGTTCGTCGAGCCGTTGCCGCGCATCGCCGCGGCCGGTGAGCGCGTCGCCAAGCGCCGCCGGGAAGTGCGGCAGCACGCTGGTATCAAGCAGAAAGTCGCGGCACGCCTCACTCTGTCGCGCGAGAACTTCTTCGGCGAAGTAATCGGCGAGTGCCGGATGCGCGCCGGAAAACGCGTCGATGAACGCGCCCGGATCTGGATGCGCGCGCAACGATAGCGTCGCAAGATAGAGCGCCGTTGCCCAGCCTTCAGTGCAGCGATGTAGCGCGGCCAGATTCGTGGTGTCCAGCGCCAGCCCGCATTTTTCGCGGACGTATTCACTGGCTTCTGCAAGCGTAAAGCGCAGCGCCGCCGTCTGGATATCGAGCAGCGCACCGCGCGCCCGCAGGCCGCCGACGCCAAGCTCGGGCGTCGCGCGCGTGGCGACGATCAGCATCGTGCCGGGCGGCATCGCATCGATGAGCGTCTGTACGAAGGCCAGCACGCTCGCGCTGCGGATCACGTCGAAGTCGTCGAACAGGATCGCAAGCGGGCGATCGTGGGCCGCGATGTACTCGATGATTGCGTCGGCGCTCGGGGTTGGGCGTGGGCCGGGCAGGGCGGCGTCCAGATGCAACAGGAAGCGGTCGAGATCGTTGTCCGCGGCGTCGAGACGCAGCCAGATCGCGTCGATGCTTTCAGCGCGGCACTGCGCAGCGTATTGCTGCATCAGCGTGGTTTTGCCATAGCCGGGCGCCGCGCGCATCAACACGACCCGCACCGCCTGCGAGGCATGGGCCGTCGCGAGGGTGTCGAGTAGCGCGCTGCGCGGTAATTGCGTCGGACTGCCGGCGGGCGGCGTCAGTCGGGAGGCGACGATGCCGCGTGCGGCGTGCTGTCTGGGGTGCGCCCGGCTGCTCGTGGCCGGGGCGTCGGCGATATTCACTGGCTTGCTTCCCTGTGTCCGGCTTTGATTGCGCGAACAACGACTTCATTCGCGCAACGTCTCCTGCGATCGCTCTAAAAAGGGCGGCATCTGCTTTTGCGGCGCTTTTCGCGTGATCACTTTCATTCGATTGTTTCATATGCCGTTCGCATTCGCGTAGTCCTTTCGAACGATTCGCACGGCTGCAACAGCTAAAGCAAGCAAAAGCCACCTAAATAAAACTCTGCACTCTTGCAAAGCTATGAAGAATTGATTCGTTCACCGCACGGCGTGCGTTTCGTATCGTTGCCTGCCTGAATCCAACACCCTCTCGCATACGCTACGGAGTTCACCTATGAAACGCCTCTCGCCCCGCGCCAGTTCTTTCGCCATCGCTGCCGCGCTTGCTTCAGCGACAGCCGGCGTGCATGCCCAGAGCAGCGTGACGCTCTACGGGATCGTCGATGCGGGTATCGCCGTGGTTCACAATGCGCAGAATGCGAGCGGCCAGAATCAGAGCACGCTGTTCAAATTCAGCAGCGGCAATCTTTCGGGCAGCCGTTGGGGACTGCGCGGCAGCGAAGATCTGGGCAATGGTCTCGCCGCGATTTTCCAGCTGGAAAATGGCTTTAATGTGGGCACGGGCGTGGCGGGACAGGGGCAGCGCGAATTCGGGCGCAAGGCGATTGTGGGTCTCGCGAGCAATACGTGGGGCACGCTTACGCTCGGGCGGCAGTACGATCCGCTCGTCGATCTGGTTCAGCCGCTCACGCAGGACGGTCCGTTTGGGGGCGTATTCGGCACGCCCGGCGATCTCGACAATTACGACAACAGCCTGCGTGTGAGCAATTCGCTCAAATATACGAGCCCGCTGATTTCAGGCCTGCAATTCGAGGCCCTTTACGGTCTGGGCGGCGTGGCGGGCGCAACCGGCAGCGGCCAGACCTATAGCTTTGGCGCGGGTTATACGAATGGGCCGCTCGCGCTTGCGGCGGGTTACTTCTACACCAACGGCGGCAACACGGTCACGAACGGCGTGCGCTCGTGGACCAGCAGCTCGGACAGTCTTTTCAATACCGTCATCAATCAGGGCTTCGCGAGCGCGAACTCGATCCAGATTGTGCGCGCGGGCGGTAGTTATGCGCTTGGCGCAGTCACGCTCGGTCTTGCGTATTCGAATACGCAATATGGCAGCGATGGCTTTTCCACCTTCCATCAAACCGCGAAATTCAATAACGGATCGGCGTTCGTGAATTACCAGTTCAACCCCGCGTTGCGCGCGGGCGTGGGCTATAACTACACGTCGCTTACGGGCCCGGCATCGGCGCATTACAACCAGGTGAATATTGGCGGCGATTACGCATTGTCGAAACGCACGGAAGTGTATGCGCTGGCGGGCTGGCAAAAGGCCAGTGGCCATACGCTGAATGCGAAGGGCGCGGCGGTCGATGCACAGGCATCGATTGGCGATTTTGGCGTGAATTCGGGAACGGATACGCAGGCGCTAGCCGTGGTCGGCATCCGTCACAAATTCTGATGGGATAAAACCTGGCGGCGGGAAGAAGCGCGCGAAATGCATTCGCGCGCTTTTTTATTTTGCTGCGTTTATAGGCCGATTTACAGCGCGGCGCGAATGCGTTGCGCAACGGCTTCCAGTTCCGCCTTATCCGCCATATCGCGCGCGTGCATGCGCAACTCTTCGCCCTTGCGGCGCGGAATCAGGTGGAAATGCACGTGCGGCACGGTCTGTCCCGCTGCCGCGCCATTGAATTGCGCAATCGTCAGACCGTCGGGCTTGAGCGCGCTGCGCAGCGCCACGGCCATTTTCTGCACCATCGCCATTGCGGCGGTCACCGCTTCGGGCGACAGCTCATAAATTTCTTCCGCGCCTTCTTTCGGCAGCACCAGCACGTGGCCTTCGGATTGAGGCATCACGTCCATGATCGCGACGGCGGCGTCGTTCTCGCAGAGTTTGATGGAGGGAATTTCGCCGCGCAGCAGCTTGGCGAAGATGTTGTTGTCGTCGTAGGTCATGAAATCCTCGGGTCGGGATAGTCGTGATGATCGCGCCTGCGCGCTGCGCCGCTGGTAACGCGCATAAAAAGGGCGCGGTTTGAGAGCGAAGCCTGGCAAGCCCTGCAACCGCAGCGCCTGATTATCGCCGAGAGCGGCGGGGGCTTGTCTGTGTTCCTGCACGTTTTTTGAAGCGGGTGCATCATAGAGGCTCTCGCAGCGCGCGCGACGACGAATGTCTGATACGGAGCAACACGTATGGCAACGACCGATCTCGAAGCAGCCCATTCCGCCCGCGAGGCCACTGGCTCAGGGGCCTGGCGGTTCGCGTCCCAACTATTGGCGCGCGCGGATGTGATTTTCAATGGCCCGCGACCGTGGGACATGCAGATTCACGATCCCCAGGTGCCCGAGCGCGTGCTGGCGCTAGGCAATCTGGGGCTGGGCGAAGCCTATATGGACGACCAGTGGGACTGCGAGCAGCTCGACGAATTCTTTGCGCATGTTCTGCGCGCCCATATAGATGACCAGATCGATCCGTCGCGTCTGGTATTTCACGCGCTCAAGGCGCGCCTCATGAATCGCCAGACCGTGCGTCGCGCGTGGAAGGTCGGTCAGCAGCACTACGATATCGGCAACGCTTTTTATGAGGCGATGCTCGACAAACACATGGCTTATACCTGTGGCTATTGGGGCGGCGGGGCGAAAAACCTGGACGAGGCGCAGGAAGCCAAGCTCGATATGATCTGCAGAAAGCTGGGATTGAAACCCGGCATGCGTCTGCTCGATATTGGCTGCGGCTGGGGCAGTCTGATGAAATTCGCCGCAGAGCATTATGGTGTTTCATGCGTCGGCGTGACGATTTCGAAGGAGCAGGCCGCATTCGGTGCGGCGCGTTGCGAAGGCTTGCCGGTGGAGTTTCGGCTGCAGGATTACCGGCTGCTCGACGAAAAGTTCGACCGTGTCGCGAGCGTGGGTATGTTCGAACACGTCGGCCCAAAGAATTACCGCACGTATATGGAAGTGGCGCATCGCTGCCTCGACGACGACGGTCTCTTCCTGCTGCATACGATCGGCAAGAATCGCCGCGACACCACGCCCGATCCCTGGATCGACAAATACATTTTCCCGAACGGTGAATTACCGACCATCGGTCAGGTTGCGGATGCCTCGGGCGGTCTTTTTGTGACCGAAGATCTGCATAATTTCGGCGCCGATTACGATCGTACCTTGATGGCGTGGCACGCGAATTTCGAAGCCGCCTGGCCGCGTTTCGAAGCGGAAATGGGGCATCGTTTTTATCGCATGTGGCGTTACTATCTGCTTTCTTGCGCTGGTGCATTTCGCGCGCGCGATATTCAATTGTGGCAATTCGTTTTGTCGAAAAACGGCTTGCCGGGCGGTTATCGTCGGCCCTGAATAAGCGGCCGATTGATCTGGCCGATAAAAAAGGCTGCGAGCATTGCGCCGCAGCCTTTTTTATCGAATGCAGATCAGCGCATCACGGCAGCCACGGTCGCGATACCCAGTATCGTCATCAGCACGGAAGCGCACACATGAATGGCGATTTCGCCCGCGGCCCAACCGAGGCGCCCATTCTGCAAATGGGCGACCACTTCGGCGGAAAACGTGGAAAACGTCGACAGGCCGCCCATGCATCCGGTAATGACGAACAGGCGCCATTGCGGCGAGACGTCCGGCAGACGTGCGAACGCGGCGAGCGCGACGCCGATGATATAGCCCGCGATGATATTGGACGCCAGCGTGCCGAGCGGCAGCGAAGGGAACAAGGCGTTCAGCCGCAGGCCGAGCACCCAGCGCAGCAGCGAGCCGAGTGCGCCGCCGATGCCGACGGCGAGGATGGACAGATACATGATCGGGAGACGTTGTAGGCGCAATGAAGGCCGGACCGCCATGGCGACATCGCCATGTAACGGCCCGAATTCGACTCCCGAGTTTAGCACCCTGTTTTGTGGGTAGCGGGGTGCGACGGCGAACTGAGGATCAGGCCAGTCCGCCATTGGCGCGCAGCGTCTGACCGTCCACCCAGCCGCTGTCCGGTCCCGCGAGAAACGACACTACCGAAGCAATATCTTCAGGCTGACCCAGGCGCTCCAGCGGAGGCAGGCTGGCGAAGTGGCGGATCTGTTCCTCGGTTTTGCCTTCGAGGAACAGGGCCGTGGCGACCGGTCCCGGCGCGACCGCGTTGACCGTGATGCCGCGCCCGCGCAATTCCCTGGCGAACACGCGCGTGAGCGCTTCGACCGCGCCCTTGGTGGCGGTGTAGATCCCGTAACCCGGCAGATTGAGCGCAAGCACCGTCGTCGAAAAGTTGATCACGCGGCCGCCATTCGCGAGTTTCGTGGCGGCCTCGCGCATCGTGTTGAGCGTGCCGCGCACGTTGATGTCGAACATTTCGTCGTACAGCGCGTCGGTGGAATCGGCGATGGTGGACAGCTTCATCACGCCCGCATTGTTGACCAGCACCGTTGGCTGGCCGAGTTGTTCAAGCGTGGCGTCGAACAGATGACGCACGTCGGCGGCCTTCGCGATATTGGCTTTCACGGCGATCGCGCGGCCGCCTTCCGCCCTGATCTGCGCGACCAATGCTTCGGCCTCCTGTGTGCTGGAGGCGTAATTGACGACGACGGCGTGGCCGTCGCGAGCCAGGCGCAGCGCAACTGCCGCGCCAATGCCGCGCGAAGCGCCGGTGACAATGGCGACGCCGCGCGCCGTGGGATGGGTTTGAGTCGAGTCAGTCATGATCGTGCTCCGTTCGGATGGGGAAGAAGTGAAGCGTGAACGGGCTCGATCATGAGGGAAATCGCGCCCCCGATCATCGTGCGGGGGCGAGCTTCATTATTCCATTTCGATTAACAATGCCTCAGAATCGGAATTCAGTAAGCGATGCAGACCGATTTTGTCTCAGTGTACGAGTCGATGATGGCGCGGCCGTGCTCGCGGCCAATGCCCGAAGCCTTGAAGCCGCCGAAGGGCAGTGCCGGATCGACCATGTTGTGCGTGTTGACCCAGACCGTGCCGGCTTCGATGGCGTCCACCACGCGCAGCGCACGATCGAGCTGGTTGGTCCACACGCTTGCGCCCAGACCGTATTCCGATGCGTTGGCCGCAGCAATGGCCTCTTCGACATCGTCATAAGGCATGGCCACCAGCACCGGCCCGAACACTTCTTCGCGCACCACCGTGAGCGGCTTGTTGGCCGCGTTGGCGATCACGGTTGGCTCGACAAAGAAGCCTTCGCGATTGCCATTGCCGCCGCCCGCGAGGATCTCGCCGCCTTCGGTGCGGCCTTGCGCGATCATGCCCGCAACCTTGTCGCGATGGCGCGCGGAAACGAGCGGGCCCATTTGCGTGGCCGCATCGAAACCGGAGCCGAGCACCGTATTGCGCGCGACCTGAGCGATGCCTTCGACGATGTCGTCGAAGCGCGCGCGCGGCACATAAAGCCGCGAACCCGCCGTGCAAACCTGGCCGTGATTGAAGAAAATCGCGCCCGCCGCGCCCTCGATTGCGCGTTGCGGATCGCAGTCGTCGAGCACGATCACCGGGCTCTTGCCGCCGAGTTCCAGCGAGACGCGCTTGAGATCGTCGGCGCACTGACGACCGATGATGCGGCCCACTTCCGTCGAGCCCGTGAAGGTGACCTTATCGACGCCTGGATGGCGCACCAGCGCGGCGCCTGCGGTTTCGCCCTGTCCCGTGACCACGTTGAACACGCCTGGCGGAAAACCGGCTTCATGCGCGAGTTCGGCGAGGCGGATTGCGGTGAGCGGCGTTTCCTCGGCGGGCTTGAGCACGACGGTGCAGCCGCAGGCGAGCGCGGGCGCGATTTTCCACACCGCCATCAGCAGCGGAAAATTCCACGGCACGATGGCGGCCACCACGCCTGCGGGCACACGGCGCGTCGACGCGTTGTAGCGCACGCCCGGCGGAAACGCGAGCGAGAGATCGACCGTGCTGCCTTCGATCTTGGTCGCCCAGCCCGCCATATAGCGCAGCCACTGCACGCTGCCGCCCACTTCGAGCATTTTCGAAAAGCCGAGCAGCTTGCCCTGATTGAGGGTTTCAAGCGCGGCAAGTTCGTCGCCGTTGCGCTCGACGAGATCGGCGAGCTTGAGCAACAGATGTTCGCGCGCAGCGGGCGGCATGCGTCGCCAGGAATCGGCAGCGAAGGCACGGCGCGCTGCCTGCACGGCGGCATCGATATCGGCATTGCTGGCGTCGGGCACCTGGGCGATCTCGGCGCCCGTGGCTGGATTGAACACGGCGAAGCTGCGGTTGTCGGCGCTCGCGCAGAAGCGGCCATCGACGAACATCTGCGTGCGGATCGTATGCGTGAAGTCCTGGCGGTCCATTGCGTCTCCTGATTGGATGAGTGGCTAGCGGAAGTCGATTCCGCTGGATGGGGTGGAGCTAAAGTAACGGCTGATCGAATGACGATTCGGGCGCGTCATCTGTGCCGATGCACACATGAGATTGAGCACGGCAGCACCCAGAAAAAGGCTGTAAAAGCCCTGACCGAAGCCCCACGAGGTGGTGGAAAATGCCGCGCCCACGAGCATGCCGAAGTGATGCGCGACGCCCGCGCAGCCGCCTGGCGCCGTGTGATGCGCGTCATGTTGCGCGTCGTAGTGCGTGTGAGTGCGCAACAGCGTAGGTAACGTGAGCGCATCGAGCACGGCGAACGCCGGGGCGGCATAAAGCGACCACGGCGCGAGTGTGTCGAGCGTCAATGCCGCGAGCAACGCGCCCCGTAACGAAAAGAGCCATACCAGCGCGTGACGGCGCTCGATACGTTGCAGGCACGCACCCGCGCCAATCGCCACGCCAAGCGAAAGAAACAGGTGCGTGAGCGAGAACGGCCCCGCACCGCACAGCGCGAAAATCTGGAAACGTGCAAGCACGCCGCTGGACATGCCGGCGAGCAATGCCGCGCCGATCAGCGCGCCTTTTCCGGGCCGAATGAATCTAACTGCGCGGATAGATGGAAGGATGAAAGATAAGCTATCCGAATCAAGTCGACGGGCTACGATTAACAGCACGATACCTGCGAACACCAGCGCAAACATATCTTGCGTCACGCCGGAGCGCGCCTGTGTCGCAGCGAAGCTCATCGCCCCCGTCGTGATCACGAGCGCGGCGGCGCAGGGCAACGTCGCCCGAGCGCCAAAGCGGCGCGCGAATAGCGGCGGCAGTAACGCCATCGCCACTAAGGCGATGGCGCTCGCGGCGAATGCGGTGGCGCTCGCGCCAGCCTGCATCGCACCCAGCATGATGCCTGCCGCCAACGCTACCGCGCCGCCCGTTACCGCGCACCAGATGGCAGCCGCGCGCCACATGATATGCGCTTACTTCTTGCTGCCGCAGCACGACGGCGCGGTATCCGGCGCACCGTCCTGCACGCTGTGCGGGTCGCGCCCGCCCGGCAGATCCATCGCGGGATTACCGTAGAAGAAGTTATTCGGCTTGAGCATGAAGCCGGCGTATTCCACGGGCATCACCGGGAAATCCTCGGGCTTGCAGACATGCGTATGGCCGAAGCTGTGCCACAGCACGATATCTTCGTTCTCCACGTTGCGGTTGGCTTCGATATAACGCGGCAGACCGTCGCCGCCCGCGTGCTGGTTCGGATAGTCGCCGCTGGCGTAGCGTTGCGTCGTGTCGTACGGCGTGACCCACACATGACGCGTCGCGAAGCCGCCGCGCTGACGCACCTTCGAATCAGGATCGGCCAGCATCAGCGGCGAATCGTTGATGATGAGCTTGTAGCCAGGGTTCGCGCCCACGCGGTTTTTCACATTCGGATTGACGACCTTCCAGAAGCGGCCGGTTTGACCGTTAGCGTTGCGGGCGGCTTCCTGCTCGGTTTTGAGCACGCGTTTGGTGGTGTCGAACACATTGCCGTAGGGGTTGTCGCCGCCCATCGGACGCGGCACGAACTCGTGCTCCGTGACCGAGTTCTTTTCGCCGTCGACCATCATATGCAGACGCGCGTTGAAGAAGTGCTGATGCGTCGGACCGCCGAGATTCTCGGTCACCATGCCGCCCCACGGATACGTATCGCCGTCCGCCACCGCCGACGTCTGGATGATGCCCGTGAGCTTGCATTCGAGCTGGATCGTGCCGTCCTGATAGAAGTACCAGTAAAAGCCGTAGTCGTAATTGCCGACGGTGGCGAAGAACGAAATTACGAGGCGGCGCGAGCGGCGCATTTCGAACACGCCGGTGCGGAATTCATAGTGCTTCCAGAGCGTGCCGTAATCTTCTTCGTGCAGGCACACGGCATTCTTCATCGTGAAGCTGTTGCCGAAATCGTCGGCGGATGGAATGTCGAAATAGCGGATCGTGCCCAGGCAATCGCAGCCCAGTTCGAGCTGGTTGGCGAGCTTGCCCAGACCGTATTCACCCGCATCGAATGCGCTTTTCCAGTAGTGGTTCGTGGTGGGATCGGAGTAGGGCACGCACATCTCCGTCACGCTGGCGCGGTAGACGATGGGGCGCGGCGCGCTCTTGCCGTCGTCCCAGGTGATCTGGTGCAGCACGAGCCCTTCGCGCGGCGTGAAGCCCACGCGGAATGTCCAGTTCTGCCAGGCAACCTGCCAGCCGTCGATAGTGAAGCTCGGACCTTTGGGCTGGCTGATCGACAGCGGCTTGACCGTGTCGCGCGGTTGGCCGAGGCTCGGCGTGTCGTAGTTATGCTTGGCCCGGGGAACGGGAATGATGCGGCCGTCATCGACGAGCTCGATCACCTTTTGTTCGAGCAGATCGACCACCGCCACCACGCCTTCGATCGGATGCGCGTAGCCGTTGTCGGTCGGGTTTTCCCGGTAGTAGCTCACGCAGCGCACGAGACGGCGGCCGCCTTCGCTTGGGCGGTCGAAGGCGCCCGCCGAAAACGGATCGACCTGCACGTTGAGGAGATCGGCGTCGGTCAGGCCGCGTTTTTTCACGGCTTCGCGCCACGCGAGGTCTTCCTTGACGATGCGCTCGGCGTTGATGAAATCCTCGATCATCACGGGCGGCTGGCCGAACGGTGCGCTTTGCAGCGCGAGCGCCTTACGCGTTTGCACTTTCTTTTCGCGCAGATCGACCACGAATTCGATCGTCTGGCTGCGCGTGCGGTCGATGGCGATCACGAAGGCGCGACGCGAAAAATACTCACCCTGTTGCCACGCCAGCACCTCGGCCTTGGGTGGTTCCTGCAATTCGGTCACGGGAAAGCGCCCATATTCGTCGAGCTGCTCGGCGGCCTTCACGATGTCACAGGCGAGCTGCATTTCAGCGAGGCTCAGCGGGTCGAGCGGATGCGAATTCGGATTCGTGTTCATAAGCATTTCGTAAGGATGACGTGGGACCGCAAACGATGCGATGAAGCGGCAGGCCCGTGGCCTCGTGGGGCGTGAAATCGGGGGCGATGTCGTGCAGCAATCGTAAAAACGCCATATTTTTTTCGCGCTTGCAAAACGCGCCAAAGGGGCGATAGAGTGCGCCAGAGACAGAGCGAACGAACAAACGAGAAGCGGCCGCTGCCAATGCCGACGCGCATTGAGACAAACCTGCGGCCCCACGGAGAGAGACATGAAAAGAGTCCCTGTCAGCAACGGCTTTCCGATGATCCGGGGCGCCGTGATGGGCCCGATCGTGCGGGCGCTGGACGCCGCCGGAGCGGACTGCGACGCGCTGCTGGCCGAGTTCGGACTGAGCCGCCGGCAGCTTTCCGATCCCTATGAAATCGTGCCGCTCGGGCGCTATGTGGGCGCATTCGAGCGCGCAGCGCAGGTGCTCGACGAACCTTGCCTGGGGCTGCGCCTGGGCAACGAATTGCAGCTCACCGAAATGGGGCCGGCAGGTCTCGTGTTCATGTCGTCGCCCACGCTGGGCTCGGCGATCCGCAAGTTCACCGATGCGCTTGCCTCGTGGCAAAGCGGCACGCTCGTGGATCTCGTACGCGACAACGCGTGGCCGATGTGGAGCTATCGCGTGGCGCACGCGTCGATCTGGCCGCGCCGCCAGGATGCCGAATACAGCATGAGCGCGATGTGCCACATGATCCGGCAGGTGTATGGCGCTTCGTGGATGCCGGTGGAAGTGCACTTCGAACACGCTGCGCCCGCCGACATCAAGCCCTATATGCGCATCTTTCGCGTGCCGGTGCGCTTCCAGCAGCCTGAAAATGGCGTAGTGCTGCATCCGCACGATCTCGACGCGCCGCTCAAGAGCGCCGACACGCAATTGGCGCGCATGATGGAGCGCCACGCCACCGACCTCATCAAACGCGATACCGTGCCGCACGATCTCGTCGATCAGGTGCGCGATCTGGTGACGCGACGGCTCGCGCGCGAAAAACTCGTGGTGGCCGATATCGCGCGCGATCTGGGCCTGTCCAACCGCTCGCTGCAACGCCATCTAACCGAAGCCGGGACGTCCGTACGCGAAATCATTCGCGAGGAGCGCCAGCGCAGCGTGGCCGTGCTGCGCGAGCAGGACGGCATGACCAACGCCGCCGTCGCCCGCGCAGTGGGCTACGCGGACGCCACGGTGCTCTGGCGCGCGACGCGCAATTGGGGCAGGGCGGATTAATTTTCGGCGTAAGGCTTTTGTTTGTTTCACGGCCTGTTTGCGATTAAAAATCCATTCGTCATCCGAATCAATTTGCGCGCCAGAATTGCGTTAAGTAAAAACCCGCAGTCGCATTGGCGCACTTTATCGAAAATTTGGCGCGATCAGCCAGGTCGCTCAATTTTTTAGCTGCCTACCATGCGCTCCAATCGAATCTCGAAATGGCTTAAGCGAGATCCGGTCCCCAGAGCGCCTGAGGCACGCGGTTCTTCATCGTGTCGCGCGGCGCAATCAGAACAGACACCAGCAGAGGCATCGATGAACGAACCGTATTCAAGCGCCGGACTTGTCGGCGACGCCGAGGCAGACCGCGCGGCCGTCCCGCAGCGCAGCCTGCTCGGCCTGTGGCAAATCGTGTTTCTCGTGATCTCGGCGGCGGCGCCGCTCACCGGCATGCTGGGCGCCGTGCCGCCCGCCATCAGTCTGGGCAATGGCGCGGGCATTCCTGGCGCCTTTGTCATCGCAGGCGTCGTGCTGCTCGTGTTCAGCGTCGGCTTCGCGTCGATGAGCCGTCATATCGTGCGCGCCGGCGCGTTTTACGCCTATATCACCGCAGGATTCGGGCGGCCGCTGGGCATGGCGGGCGCGCTGGTCGCGCTGCTTTCGTACACCTGCATCCAGATCGCCCTCTACGGCCTTTTCGGGTTTTTCTGCACCGTCGTGCTCGGGCCGTTGCTGCATAGCGCGATGCCGTGGTACGCCTACTCGTTCGCCTGCATCGTCATCGTGCAGATCACGGGCCTGCGCGGCATCGACCTCAACAGCCGCCTGCTGGGCGTGCTGATGTGCCTCGAAATGGGCATTCTGCTGGTGCTGTCGATTGCGATCGTGATTCACCACGGCGGCCCGGATGGCCTCACGCTCGCGCCGTTCTCGCCGCAGCATGTGTTCAGCGGACATATGGGCATCGCGGTGATGTTCGCGCTGGCATCCTTTATCGGCTTCGAGGCCACGGCGATTTACGGCAAGGAATGCCGCGACCCGAAGGTGACGGTGCCGCGCGCAACCTATGTGTCGGTCACGCTGATCCTGGTGTTCTTCGCCTTCGTCACGTGGACCATCGTGTGCGCATATGGCCTGAAGGATGTGGCCGATGTGGCCACCAAACAGCCCGGCGACTTCTGGTTCATCCAGTCCAGCAAATATCTGGGCGGCGCGATGACCACGACGATGAGCTTCCTGCTGCTTTCCAGCATCTTCGCGAGCCTGCTGTCGTTCCATAACACGATCGTGCGTTACATCCACGCGCTGTCGGTTGAAGGCATCCTGCCGAAAAAGCTCGACCGTCTGCATGCGAAGTATGCTTCGCCGTATCTCGCCAGCTACCTGCAGACGCTCACGGTGGCGGTCCCGGTGGCGCTCTACGTGGTCGCGGGCGCGGACCCGTTCAACATCGTGTTTAGCTGCACTTCGGCGCTCGGCACGATCGGCATTGTGATGCTGCAGGCCGTCACGAGTTTTTCGGTGGCGTCGTACTTCCGCGCCACGAAGAAGGACACGCGCCTCTGGCACGCACTCCTTGCGCCAGTTCTCGGCGGGATCGGGCTGCTGTGGATCGGCTTCGTGCTGATCGGCAATCTCGACGCGTTGAGCGGCTCGGATAGCGCAATCGTGCGTTCGTTCCCGTGGATCGTGCTGGCCGTGGCGGTCGCAGGTATCACGCTGGGCTTCGTGCTCAAGCGCCACCGCCCGGACGTCTACGCACGCTTCGGCCAGTAAGGCGGATTGATTCGACGGCTCACGCCGTCTGATTGAATCAATACGTAATCCTATTTAAAAAGAAGTCCCATAGCGGACGACGCGCGTGCATCGATTCGCGCGTCGCTCCCTCACACTTCAAAACGACAGACAACGACATGGCAGATCAATTCGTCAAGCGCACGGCGCTGGCGCTGGCTTCGTGCGCGCTCGCGACGCTCACCGCAGGCGCGCACGCGCAGTCCTCCGTGACGCTCTACGGCACCGTGGACGCGGGCCTCGTTTATTCGACCAATCAGCAGACTACGCATGCGGACGGCCACACCGACGGTCATTCGAACTGGCAACTGGCCGGCGGCAATCTGGTGCCGTCGCGCTGGGGCTTGATGGGCAGCGAGGATATCGGCGGCGGCACCACGGTGAATTTCACGCTGGAAAACAGCATCTTTACGCAGAACGGCGCGCTGCTGCAAAGCGGCACGCTCTTCAATCGCAACGCGTGGGTCGGCGTGGCGAACGGAACCTATGGCGCGATCACACTGGGCCGCCAATACGATCCGTTCTCGGACTATATGGGCGCGTATGCATCGAGTAATAACTGGGCGACGCTCTACGGCTCGCATTTCGGCGACGTCGACAATCTCAACGAAGCGTTCAATTTCAACAATTCGATCAAATACATCAGCCCGAGTTTTGGCGGCTTCACCGTGGGCGGACTGTTTAGCCTCGGCGGCGTAGCGGGCAATTTCTCGCAGAATCGCGGCTGGTCGCTCGCCGCCAATTACGCGAACGGACCGCTCGCGCTTTCGGCGGGCTATCTGCAATTGCACAATCCGATGCAGGCCGCGCTGGGCGGGGAGAGCGCCTATATCGGCGATCTGAGTTGCGCCAATACTGACGCCTCGTATTGCGAATTGCAGAATGCGCAAAAGGTCGATATCTGGGGCGCGGGCGGCTCGTACGCTTTCGACAAGATCACGGTCGCGCTGAGCTATACCCATACGCGGTATTCGCAAAGCCAGTATTTTGCGAGCACGGCGCAACCGCAGGGTGTGAATATCTCCTTCGATATCGCTGAACTCAATACGATGTGGCAATACTCGCCCGCACTGCAATTCGGTTTTGCGTATATCTTCAATGATGCGCACCCGAGCGATGGTTCATCTACCCGCATCCACCAGATCAATCTGGGCACGGTGTACAACCTTTCCAAACGCACCGCGCTTTATGCGGTCGCAATTGGCCAGAAGTCGTCGGGCGCTGGGCTGGGTATCGATGCGTCGGGCGGCACGCGCAATCTCGCGCAAATCCCCAATCTGGTGAATTCGGATACCGACAAACAACTGGCGGTGATCGCGGGCATCCGCCACAACTTTTAGGCGAGCAGAGGAAGGCGGGGCGGCGCAGGGCAGATCACGGCAGGGCGCGCTCGCTGCACTGCGGCACGGCTCGGGGGAGGCCGTGCCGCCCAGCCCCCGGATCAGCGCACCGCTTAAGCGCTTGCGGCGCGGAACGGCGCTAGAATGGTCCGGTCCGCTTTCCGCACGAGCCCCGCATGAAAGTCGCCCTGTTCGTCCCGTGTTTCATCGACGCGTTTTATCCCGAAGTCGGAATTGCCACGCTGGAATTGCTCGAGCGGCTGGGCTGCGAGGTGGACTACCCGCTCGACCAGACCTGCTGTGGCCAGCCGATGGCCAACAGCGGCGCACAGGCCGAAGCGGCGGGAGCGGAGCGCGTATTCGCGCGCGCCTTCGCGGGTTATGACTACATCGTCGGGCCATCGGCGAGCTGTGTGAATCACGTGCGGGATCATTTGACCGCGATCGAGCAGACCGACGAGGTGCGCCGCGTGCGCGCCAATACCTATGAACTGGTGGAATTTCTGCACGACATCCTGGGCGTGCGCGAATTCCCGTGGGCCGAATTTCCCTGGCGCGTGGGTCTGCACAACAGTTGCAGTGCATTGCGCCATCTGCACGAAGCCTCGATTTCCGAAGTCGCGGGCACGCCGTTTTCCAAGCCGCTCGCTTTGCTGCGCAGCGTAAAAGGCATCGAATTCGTGCAGCCCAAGCGTCCCGATGAATGCTGCGGTTTTGGCGGCACCTTTGCCGTCACGGAAGAAGCCGTCTCGGTACGCATGGGCCAGGACAAGATCGTCGATCATGTGAGCGCGGGCGCGCAATACATCGTGTCGGGCGACATGTCGTGCCTGATGCATCAGCAAGGCTGCGCGGAGCGAATGAAAGCCGATGTGCGCTTCATTCATATCGCGCAGGTCCTCAACGGAGCACGCGAATGAGCACGCCGGAGAAAACTTCGAAGCGCGTCGAACACGCGAAACTCGCGGGCAGTTTTCTGGCGCACCCGGAACATGTCGATTTCCACGACAAACGGCTCTGGGATTTGCGCATGAAACGCGACGCCCAGGCGCACGCGATTGCTGAATGGGAAACGCTGCGCGAACTGGCCTCCGCGATCAAGGCGCACACGCTTTCGCATCTCGCCGATTATCTCGACCAGTTCTCGCGCGCAGCGGAAGCGAACGGCGTGAAAGTCCATTGGGCCGATTCAGCGGGCGAACACAACGAGACGGTCTATCGCATTCTCAGCGAACGCGGCATTACCGCGCTCGTCAAAAGCAAATCGATGCTCACCGACGAATGCGAAATGCGTCCGTATCTGGAGCAGCGCGGCATCGCCGTGATGGAAACCGATTTGGGCGAGCGCATCCAGCAACTCGATGGCGAGCCGCCCAGTCATATCGTCGTGCCCGCCGTGCATAAATTGCGCGACGACGTGGCCGAAGTTTTCGGCCGCACCATCGGCACCGATCCCGCGAACAACGACATTCACTATCTCGCGCATAGCCAGCGTATGAATACGCGTCCGTGGTTCGTGCGCGAAAAGACCGGCGGCATGACGGGCTGCAATTTTGCGGTGGCGGAAACGGGTACCGTCGTGGTCTGCACCAACGAAGGCAACGCCGATCTCTCCGCCAACGTGCCGCCCGTGCATATCGTTTCGATGGGCATCGAAAAGCTGATTCCACGCCTTTCCGATCTGGGCGTGTTTATCCGCATGCTGTCGCGCAGTGCGCTCGGCTCGCCGATCACGCAATACACCTCTCATTTCCGCGCGCCGCGAGAGGGCGCAGAACTGCATTTCGTGCTGGTGGATAACGGGCGCAGCGCGCGGCTGGCCATGCCGGACTTCTGGTATTCGCTCAAATGCATCCGCTGCGGCGCGTGTATGAATACCTGTCCGGTGTATCGGCGCAGCGGCGGCCTTTCTTATGGCAGTACCTACGCCGGTCCGATTGGCGCGATTATCAATCCGACTTTCGATTTAAAGCGTTTTAGCGCGTTGCCATTCGCTTCGACGCTCAATGGCAGTTGCACAAATGTCTGCCCTGTGAAGATCAATATTCACGAGCAGATTTACCAATGGCGCGAGGTGATCGCCGCGCAGCATGCGGTGCCATTCGTGAAGCAGGAGGTGCTGAAGATGGCGGGGCGATTGCTGGCCAGTCCGAGGCTGTATCGAACGGCGGTGTCATCGCTCGATGGCGCGCTGCGGCGTTTGCCTAATTTTGTGCTCTATAACCCGCTCAATATCTGGGGCAAGCAACGCAGTTTGCCGCAAGCGCCGGGCGCGACGTTTCATGCGTGGTATCGCAAGAACCGCAAACGCAACGGCAGTGGCGGCCAGGGAGGTAGCGATGGCAACGCGTGAAGCGTTCCTTGCGCGCGTGCGGGCTGCGCAGCCTGCGCCGCAGGCGCTCCCCGAGGTACCGCTGTTCGACGCGCCGCCGGGCGAGTTGCGACCGCGCTTCGCGGCCGCGCTGGCGCTGATGGGCGGCAAGGAAATCGAAGCCGCTTCCGGCGAGACGGTGCTGGCCGCGATACGCGAGCGACTGGGTCCGTCAGTGTCGATCGCGTCGGCAGCGCCCGAGGTGCCGGGCACGCGTGCCATCGCCGCGACTACGCCGCCCGCCTCGCTGGAGAATGTCGACGTGGGCGTGGTACGCGCGCGCTTTGGCGTAGCGGAAACCGGCTCGGTGTGGTTGAGCGAGCGCGAGTACATCGTCAATGCGCTTGGCTATCTGGTGCAGCATCTTTACGTGTTGCTCGATCCTGCCGCGCTGGTTGCCGGTTTGCAGGATGCTTACCGTCGCGATGACTTTCGCGACGCGCGCTACGCGGCGCTGGTCACAGGTCCGTCCGCGACAGCCGATATCGAAGGCGTCCTGATTCAGGGCGCGCAAGGCGTGAAATCGCTGACGGTGGTGTGGCTGCCTGCGCGCTGAGGGCGCGCGCAATCAGCAGGTGCCGCGACCCAGGCCGATCATCACAAGAATCGAAGGATACCTACGCATCGAACGGGAAACCACAGGAAACCACGGGAAACGATGGTCATCCATATTCTTCTCTTGAGCGGTTTTCTGCTGGCGAGCATCGCGCTGGTGCAAGCCGTCAGCCTGCGCTTCGCGCTGTCCGAATCGGTGTTGCTGGCCGCGTGGGGCTTTGCACTCGGCGGCATCTATCTCGTGAGCGGCGAGGCGTGGCCACATCTGGCCGCGAGCGTTGTCACGCCCGCGCTCGCGCCGCGCCTGCCGCCCGAAGCGTATCTCTGGATTTTTCTGCCGCTCCTGCTGTTTCAGGCGGCGCTCAGCGTGAACGTGCGTGAAATGCTCGGCGACGCCGCGCCTATTTTGCTGCTCGCCGTGGTGGCCGTTTTCGTCGCGACCGCGATGGTGGGCGGCGCAATTCGCCTGACCGGACTGGGCCCGCTCTCGGACGGCTTGCTGCTGGGCGCGATGATCGCCACGACTGATCCGTCCGCTGTGCTCGCCGTGTTCCGCGAGGTAGGCGCGCCCGCGCGCCTCGTGCGTCTCGTCGAAGGCGAAAGCCTGTTGAACGATGCCGCGGCGATCGCCATCGCCAGCGTGCTGATTGCCGCAATCACCGGCGACGCCGCAGCGGCCACCGGCACGGCCGCGTTGCGGACGTTGGGTGTTCAGTTGATTGGGGGGCTGGTGGTCGGCGGCCTTGCGGGCCGCGCCTTTGCGTATCTGCTACCGGCGCTGGGCGGAGAGGGCAAGGCTGAAATCTCGCTGAGTTTCGCTTTGCCGTATCCGCTGTATCTGTTCGCCGATCAGGTCCTGCATGTCTCGGGCGTGGTGTCGGTCGTGGCGGCCGGGCTCGTCATCAGCGGTCTCGGGCGCACGCGCCTGTCACCCGTCAACTGGTTGCATTTGCAACTGATCTGGGAGCAGGTGGCGGCAATGGCCGGCGCGGCGATCTTTTTGCTCGCCGCCATGCAGATTCCCGCGACGCTGCGTGACGCGCATCTGATCGATCTGATCGCGCTCGCCGTGGTGGTGGTCGTGGCGTTTGTCGCGCGCCTCGTGGTGGCGTTTGGCATGCTGCCGCTCCTGAGCCGCCTGAAGCTCACCGAGCCCGTGAGCGCCGCATACAAACTCGTGATCGCGTGGGGCGGCCTGCGTGGGGCGGTGACGCTGGTGCTCGCAATGGGTCTTGCGCAAAACGAGGCGCTGCCCGAAAGCACGCGCCGCTTCGTGGCGATACTCGCCACCGGCTTCGTGCTGGTGAGCCTGATCGTCAATGGTTCGTCGCTCAAACTGCTGATCCGCAGGCTCAAGCTCGATCTGCTCTCGCCGCAGGAAGAAGCGATCCAGCAGCAAGCCGTGCAATTGTCGTCGATTCGTGTGTCGCAGCAGGTGCATGCGGCGGCGCGAACGTTTCGTATTCCCGATGAAATTGCGCACGAAGCCTGTGCCACGTTTCGCCGCAGCATCGACATGACCGCAACGGCCTTCGATATCGAAGCGGCGCTGTCCGAGCGCGAGCGGCTTGCCATCGGCCTCGTTACGCTCGCGGCGAAGGAGCGCGATCTGATTCCGCAGTACGGCAGCGGCATCGTGACGATCCGCAACCTCGACGCGATGACGCGCAATACCGATGCGATGATCGAGGCGGCGCGCGAGAGTGGGCGCATCGGCTATCAGCGCGCGGCGGCAAAAATTCTTGCCGATACGCCGGAGCTGCGCGTCGCGCGTTTTATCGCGCGCTGGCTGCGCATACGGCAACCGTACTCCGACGCGCTGGCCGATCGCTTCGAACTCCTGATGTGTCGGCGCGTGGTGCTGCACGAACTGATTGCGTTCGCCGATACGAGTCTCACGCCCCTGCTGGGCGAGCGGCTGGCGAAGCTGCTAGGCACGATTCTGCGAGGCCGCATTGCAAAGGCCGAAGGTGGCCTGGACGATGTGCGCAGTTGCTTTGGCCACGGCGCAGATGTGCTGGAACAGCGCATGATGCTGCTCTACGCGCTGCGCGAAGGGCGCGCGCGCGTGGTGGCGATGTACGAGGATCGCTCGATTTCCAAGGAGATTTACGACTCGATCCGCCGGGAACTGGACGTGGCGTGGAAGCGCGCCGTGCCACGCGCGCATCCCGGCGTGCTGTTGCCGGGCGAGGCGGGGCACATGGCCACGCAGAAGCCGCCCATGCCCGCGCCGCAGCCGCCCGCCAATGAAGTGCCGGACGCCACGGCAACCTCCGCCGATATGGCGGAGAACCCGGCGGACGGTCCAGCGGACGACCCGCACAGGAGCGCCTGAGCATGATGGAGATCGGCATGGCCTCGCTGGTGTTCGTGCTGCTGCTCGGCGGCACGGGGCTAGGCATTTTGCTGCGGCCGTTGTTGCCGGAAGAGCATCGCAAGCACGAGACGGTGCAGCTCGTGCAACTGGTGCTGGGGATGCTCGTGACGTTCGCGGCGCTGGTGCTGAGCCTGCTCACGGCGTCGGCCAAGAGCAGCTACGACAACGCCACCAACGACATGCGCGCCTATGCGGCCGACCTGATCCAGCTCGACGCGCGCCTGCGCGACTATGGCCCGGATGCCGACGCCGCACGGGCGGCGCTGCGCAGTTACACGGCGGCGGCGATCGCCTCGACCTGGCCGCAGGAGCGCGCGCCCGAGGGCAGCTATCCCCATGTGCCGGGAGCGAACGACGGCGAACTCGAAAGCGTGCCACTGGGCGCGCTGCTCAATTCGGTCGGGCGCGATATCGGCAGTTTCACGCCGCGCGACCGCTATCAGAGCGCATTGGCCACGCGGCTGGGCGATGTATTCGGCCGCGTGCGCGACACGCGCTGGCGTCTGATCGAGGAGGCGCACAGCACGCTTTCGCGGCCCTTCTTCGTGATGCTCACGCTCTGGCTCATGCTGATCTTTCTGAGCTTCGGCCTGATCGCGCCGCATAACGCGCTGGCGCTGGTGATGATCGGGCTGGGCGCGGTATCGATTTCCTCGTCAATTTACGTGATCGTCGATCTCGACACGCCGTTTACCGGGCAGATCGTGATTCCCAGCGATTCGATGCGCGATGCGCTCGTGCATATGAATCAGCCCGCCGACGTGCGCTAGACTCGCGCCTGATCTAGAGGACGAACAAGGAGGTGCCCGATGCATCGCAAGACACTCAACGCGTCGCGGCTTCAGGACGAAGTGAAGCGCCGACTGCAGCGCTTGCAGGAAGTGGTCGAGGATGGCGTGAAGATCGTCGTGCCGCGCCCGCAGGCGCAGGACCCCGATCGCACCGGCTGCAACTGGACGATGCGCCATTTCGGCAATGCGGCGGGTTTTGAAGCGGCTATCGCGGGTGTGCTCGCCCAGGTGCAGCGCGAGTACAACCTTGCTGCCGCGGAAGCGGGCGAGGAGGGGGGCGAGCGCGAAGAGGGTGGCGAGGGTGGAGAGGGTGGAGCGGAGCCGCCGGCGCGTGCGGGCGATCCATTCGGCGGCACGCATAAGTCCGCGAGCGCGAATCCGTTCGGCGCATCCACACCCAGGGCAAAGACAAATCCCTTCGGCGGCGATGCGCCCGCGAAAGCGGGCGATCCGTTCGGCGCTTTCGACGCGTCCAGCGACCAGGACGCGAAAGAAGAAACGCCGGGCAAGCGCCCGGCGAATCCGTTTGGTGACTGACTGATCGGCGGGCGTGGCGTCAGGCCACGCATGCCCCGCGACGATCAGCTTTCTTCTGCCGTCTTGCGCGGGCGACGCGGGCGAGCCGGCGTTTTTCTTGCCGCTTTCTTCTTCGGCGCGTCGGCTACCGTTTCGGGCGTAGCTTCGGCAACCGGTTCTGGCTGGGCCGCTACCTCGACGTCGAACGGGGCTGCATCAGCCTGAGCGACATCCTTCGCGGGCTTCGCAGCCTTTTTTCGCGCGGGGCTCTTGCGTGCAGCCGTCTTGCGCGCGCGGCGTGCCGGCGCGGCAGTCTCGAACAGCGGCAGGGCGGACTCGTGCGAGAGCGGTTGCGGCTCCTCGTCGATGAAGAGATCGTCATGCAATTGCGCCGAATGCGCGTGAGCCGCCTCGGTTTCCTGCAACGACTCGATATCGAAGATTTCCTGCGTCTGCACGACTTCCTGCGATTCGTGCGATTCCTGCGCTTCGTGTGCTGCCTCGTGCTTCGACTCCTGCTGCGGCTGGCGTGCTTCGCGCGCGCCATCCTTCGCATTGCCGCGGCCATTGCGGCGGCCCTTGCGGCGCGAGCGCGTATCGTCCTGACGCGGCGCGGCGGTGTCTTCCGCAACCGGCGTGGCGACGGCTTCAGGCGCGCTTGCCGCGCTGGTCGCGACATCGGCGGCCACGCTCTCGGGTTGGCTCGTGCGCGTCACGAACGTGCCGGATTTGTCGTCGCGGCCCACTTCCAGCAGCCCGCGCGCCTGCGCTTCTTCCAGCAGGTTGCCGAAGGCGCGGAAGCCGTAGCGCGCCTCGTTGAAATCGGGGCGGCGGCGCTTGATCGCGCTCTTGAGCACCGAGGCCCAGATCTTGCCGCTGTCGCCACGCTCGTAGCCGAGGGCATCGAGCGTTTCCACCACCATCGTGATCGCCTTGAGCTTGCGTTCCTCGCCGCGGTCTTCGGCGCTGTCGCCCTTTTGCTGGCGCTCGTCGCCGTCCTTGCGTTTGGCGTTCGCGTTGCTGTCGCCGCGACCCTTGCCACGCGCCTGCTGTTCGCGGCCCGATTCACGCCCGAGTTCGCGCACCAGATCGTCGTAGAAGATGAATTCGTCGCAGTTCGCCACCAGCAGATCGGAGGTCGAATGCCGCACGCCCACGCCGATCACTTTCTTCGCGTTTTCGCGCAGCTTGGAGACGAGCGGGGAGAAGTCGGAGTCGCCGCTCACGATCACGAAAGTGTCGACGTGCGATTTGGTGTAGCAGAGGTCGAGCGCGTCCACCACGAGGCGGATGTCGGCGGAGTTCTTGCCGGACTGACGCACGTGTGGAATTTCGATGAGTTCGAAACTCGCTTCGTGCATCGACGCCTTGAAGCCCTTGTAGCGCTCCCAGTCGCAATAGGCCTTCTTCACGACGATGCTGCCCTTGAGCAGCAGCCGCTCGAGTACGGGCTTGATATCGAAGCGGTCGATCTTCGCGTCGCGCACGCCGAGCGCGACGTTTTCGAAGTCGCAGAAGACCGCCATGCTGACGTTTTCTTGAGGGGAGGCCATGTGATTCGATTGTTCCATCTACGGTACGAATTCACATGATAGCCGGTCGCGCGGAGCCCGGCCGTGTTTCATCCATGAACTGACAGGGGGCGCAGGGTGGCAGGACGATGTCAGACCGACCGGTTGGTTGCGTGCGCAAGCATAGTTCGTTCGAACGATATGGCGGGTATACGGGCGAAACGACCGTATTTTTCACGGATCCGTCACAGACGCTGCCTAAGCTTGCGCGGCCCATTCATGGTGCATGGCAGGCGTTTCGAATGGGCGAAAAAAATATCGACTTGAAAGTCGAAAACGACGAACAACCCCGATAACGATTCGACAAAAACAGAGGATACCCATGGCAGTTCGCTTCACCGGCAGGATCGGCGCCAGTTTCGCCGCAATCTTCGCCGCGCTCCTGTGCGCGCTTTTCGTGAGCGCATGCGGCTCGAGCGTCAACTCCACGACCGCGGGAACGACCCAGCAGATCAAGCACGTTTTCATCATCACGCTTGAAAACGAGAACTACACCACGACGTTCAGCTCGACCACCAAGGCGCCGTATCTGGCCAACACGCTCACGGCGCAGGGCGCGCTGGTGCAGCAGTACTACGGCACGGGCCACGTGAGCCTGGACAACTATATTTCGATGATCAGCGGCCAGTCGCCCACGCTGCAGACCGACAACGACTGCACCACCTACGAGGACTTCAACCTCACGGGCATGACGTCGGACGGCCAAGCCACCGGCACGGGCTGCGTGTATCCCGCAAGCGTGAAGACCATCGCCGACCAGCTAAAGGCCGCGAACCTCACGTGGAAGGGCTACGAAGGCGACATGGGCAACGACCCGGCGCGCGAAGCCGCGACCTGCGGCCACCCGACGCTGGGCACCACCGACCTGACCAACACCCAGGAAGCCCCGAACGCGACCACGCCCGCAGGCGACTCGTATGCGACGCGTCACAATCCGTTCATGTACTTCCACTCGATCATCGATTCGCCGGACTGCCAGGCGAACGTGGTCAACCTGAACAACCTGACGACGGACCTCCAGCAGGTTGCGACGACGGCGAACTTCAACCTGATCACGCCGAGCACCTGCGACGACGGCCACGATTCGCCGTGCGCGAATGGCGCAACGGGCGGTCTGGTGTCGGCTGACGCCTTCCTGCAGAAGTGGGTGCCCATCATCACGGCATCGCCCGCGTTCAAGCAGGACGGTCTGCTGATCATCAACTTCGACGAAAGCAGCTACGCGTCGGTGACGATGCCGAGCACCAGCGAAGTGGACTTCACGTTCTCGGGCGACACCTGCTGCAGCCAGCAGGAAGGCCCGAACCTGGGCACGTTCCCGCAATCGTCGGCGATGGGCACGGTGCCGGCCGCGTACCTCACGAAGCTGGGCATGACGGTGCCGGCAGGCCTCACGGGCAACATCAACCTCGTGCTGGCGAAGACCAGCTACGGCGGCGACCGCACCGGCGCCGTGATGATCTCGAAGTTCATCAAGCCGGGTACGGTGTCGACGGTGGGCTACAACCACTATTCGATGCTCAAGAGCATCGAGGACATGTTTGGCCTCGGCCACCTGGGCTACGCAGGTCAGGCGGGCCTCACGGGCTTCGGCAAGGACATCTTCACGAATCTCTAAGCCGATAACCACCGAAAGCCAAGCTGATGACTGTTTTCCACGCAAGTCTGGCGGCGCGTCGCGCCGTCACGACTGCGCTGGCCGCCGGCGCTACCGCGCTGGCGGCTTTTGTCGCACCGGGCATCGGTGCGGCGCAAGCGCAGTCTCATGCCGCAGCAAGCGCGGCAACCCCCGCAACCACCGCAACCGCTTCAGGCGCCACGCAACTCAGCGACACCGCCGCGCTCGGCAAGCTCATCTTCAACGATCCCGCGCTGTCCGCCTCGGGCCGCATGTCGTGCGCGAGCTGCCATAGCGCGGCGCACGCGTATGGACCGCCCAATGGCCTCGCCGCGCAGTTCGGCGGACCGGACTTACGCACGCAAGGCACGCGCGCCGTGCCGACGCTGGGTTACGTGCTCAACCGCACGCCCGTCTGGACGCATGTGCAGGCGGCCAGCGTGTTCGAGCGCCTGACCGATGCCGATAGCCCGCCCGCCGGCGGCTTCGCATGGGACGGCCGCTTCAACAGCCTGCACGACCAGGCGCTGTTCCCGCTGTTCAGCGCGAACGAAATGGCCAACCGCGATCCCGCCGACGTAGCCGCGAAGCTCTCGCGCGCACCGTACGCAGCGCGATTCAAGCAGGTCTTCGGCGAAACGATTTTTGCTTCGAACGACACCGCGCTGCGTCAGGCGATGATGGCGGTGGAGCGCTACGAACTGGAAGACCCGAGCTTCCATCCGTACACGAGCAAATTCGACGCTTATCTCGACGGCAAGGCGCAGCTGAGCGCAAGCGAAATGCGCGGCAAGAAGCTCTTCGACGATCCGAACAGCGGCAATTGCGCGTCCTGCCATATCGACCAGGTGGGCGCGAACGGCGCGCATCCGCTCTTTACGGACTTCCAGTTCGAGGCGCTGGGCGTGCCGCGCAATCCCGAACTGCGCGCGAACCGCGATCCCCACTATTACGATGAAGGCCTGTGCGGCCCGGTGCGCACCGACAAGCTCAGCAACAAGAGCTACTGCGGCCTATTCAAGACGCCCACGCTGCGCAATACGGCCACGCGCCAGGTGTTCTTCCACAACGGACGCTTTCACACCTTGCGCGACGCGCTGCGCTTCTATGTGGAGCGCGATACCGCGCCGCAGAAGTGGTATTCGAAGGACGCACACGGCCATGTCGTGAAGTTCGACGATCTGCCGGCGACGGTGCGCGATAACGTCGACGTGCTGGACGAACCGCTCACGCGCAAGGCAGGCGGCAAGCCCGCCTGGAATGCGCGCGATATCGACGATGTGATCGCCTTCCTGAAGACACTCGACGACGGCTATCTGCCAAAGCAGCCGCAGCCGCAGCCTCAGGCGGGTAAGCCGTTCGTGAAGGTCAGTGCGCCAGCCGGGCGTTCCTGATCAGGCCGCAGGCGCAACGTAGCCGAGCAAGGCACTCGCAGCAAGCGCTTCGTTGCGTACAGACCGGCCGATCGCGCCCTCGGGCGACGGGTCGAAACCCCCCGTCGCGCCGAGCGCCGTGAGCACGGCGCAAATCTTGCCGCTGTAATCGAAGAGCGGGGCGGAGACCGCGCTAATCCCTTTTAGATAGGTATCCTTGATACTGACGCAGCCTTGCGCCTGTGCCTGCGCCTGCACGTCGCGGCGCAGTGCGCCAACAGGATCGTGCGCGTCGCGCGCTTCCAGCAGCGCGCGCAGATCGGGCGCGGCGTGCGCGAAGTCTTCCCGCGCCATCTCCAGCGTGCGGCGGTCGTCCAGCAGGCCGAGAAACGTGCGGCCCGTCGACGACCAGAGCAGCGACATCACCGACCCGACGCGCGCATTCACCGTCACCGGCAGGCCCGATTCCTCGAAGCGCACGATGGTCGGCCCCTTGTTGCCCATCACCGCGACGAAGGACGTCACTTCGAGCAATTCGCGCAGCCGCGCGAGCGCGGGCTCGGCCACGCGGACCGGATCGGCCTGACGCATCGCGGCCACGCCAATCATCATCGCTTCGGTGCCCAGCCGGTATTGCTGCGTGGCGCTGTCCTGCGCAACCAGGCCTTCTTCGATCAGGCTCACCAGATAACGGTGCACCTTAGCCGGGCTTTCGCCTACCTGCGCGGCCAGACCCGACAGACTCGCGCGGCCGCCCATGCGCGCCAGCCCCTTGAGTACGGCCATGCCGGTCTGCGCGGACTGCACGCGTTGACGTCGTTCGCGCGGGGTGACCGCGATTCCGGATCCGGACGTTTCGGAAACTGTCCCTGATATCTCTTTTTTCATATGGCGATTCTAGAGGCGCGACCACGTTGCCCGCGTGACCGTATGTTTCGAGGTTAACCACTATCTCTGAATTACGCAATGCGTACTAGAGTTACGCAAATCGAAAATGCAATGCAGGAGACGGTGGCATGAGCGCAACGACTTCCCAACCCACGGCGGCGGGGCGCTGTCCTTTTCCGCATTCTTTGCCCGCTTCGGCAGAGGCGGCATCGGCGGCGCAGGCGCGCTGCCCGGTCAGCGCGAACGCGGCGGCCTTCGATCCGTTCAGCGACGGCTATCAGCAGGATCCGCCCGAATACGTGCGCTGGGCGCGCGAGCAGGAGCCGGTGTTCTATAGCCCGCAACTGGGCTACTGGGTCGTCACGCGCTACGACGACATCAAGGCCGTGTTCCGCGACAACCTCACGTTCTCGCCTTCCATTGCGCTCGAAAAGATCACGCCCACCGGCCCGGAGGCCAATGCGGTGCTGGCGTCCTACGGCTACGCGATGAACCGCACGCTGGTCAACGAAGACGAGCCCGCGCATATGCCGCGGCGGCGCGTGTTGATGGAGCCGTTCACGCCGGAACATCTCAAGCACCACGAACCGATGGTGCGCCGCCTCACACGCGAGTACGTCGACCGTTTCATCGACGATGGGCGCGCCGATCTGGTCGACCAGATGCTGTGGGAAGTGCCGCTCACCGTCGCGCTGCATTTTCTCGGCGTGCCTGAAGAGGACATGGATCTGCTGCGCCAGTATTCGATCGCGCACACGGTCAATACGTGGGGGCGTCCGCGTCCGGAGGAGCAGGTGGCCGTGGCCCACGCCGTGGGCAACTTCTGGCAGTTCGCGGGCAAGGTGCTCGACAAGATGCGCGAGAATCCCGACGGCCCCGGCTGGATGCAGTACGGCATTCGCAAGCAGAAGACCCATCCCGAGGTGGTCACGGATTCGTATCTGCATTCGATGATGATGGCCGGCATCGTCGCCGCGCACGAAACCACGGCCAACGCCACCGCCAACGCAATGAAGCTGCTGCTCCAGCATCCGCACGCGTGGCGCGAGATGTGCGACGATCCCAGCCTGATTCCCAATGCGGTGGAGGAGTGCCTGCGCCACAACGGCTCGGTGGCCGCGTGGCGGCGTCTTGCCACCAGGGACGTGTGCATTGGCGGCATCGATATTCCGGCGGGCGCGAAGCTGCTGATCGTGACGTCCTCGGCGAATCACGACGAGCGCCATTTCGCCGATGCCGATCTGTTCGATATCCGTCGCGACAATGCCAGCGATCACGTCACGTTCGGCTATGGATCGCATCAGTGCATGGGCAAGAACCTTGCGCGCATGGAGATGCAGATCTTCCTTGAGGAATTCACGCGCCGCTTGCCGCATATGCGTCTGGCCGATCAGACTTTCAGCTACGTACCGAATACATCGTTTCGGGGTCCGGAGCATCTTTGGGTGGAGTGGGATGTCAGCCGCAATCCCGAGCGCGCGCAGCCCGCGTTGCTCCAGGCGCAAGTGCCGGTGCGCATCGGCGAGCCGTCTGCGCACGCGTTGAGCCGACCGGTGGTGGTCGAGCGCGTTGAAGCGGCGGCAGACGGCATCGTGCGCCTGCGTCTGGTGCCGCCCGCGGGCGGCGCGCTGCCGCGCTGGGCGCCGGGCGCGCACATCGACGTAGAGTGCGGCGAAACGGGGCTGTCGCGCCAATACTCGCTGTGCGGCGATCCCGCCGATGCCGGCGCATTCGAAATCGCCGTGCTGCGCGAAACGCCAAGCCGCGGCGGTTCCGCGTGGATGCACGACACGCTGCGCGCAGGCATGCGCCTGAAAATCCGCGGTCCGCGCAATCATTTTCGCCTCGACGAAGAAGGGCGGCGCGCAATCTTTATCGCGGGCGGCATCGGCATTACGCCGGTCAGCGCGATGGCGCGCCGTGCGCGTGAACTTGGCATCGATTACGAACTGCATTACAGCGGCCGCTCGCGCACGAGCATGGCGTTTATCGACGAACTCGCTCGACTGCATGGCGCGCGTCTGCACCTGCACATTTCCGAAGAGGGCACGCGTCACGACTTCGGCGCGCTGCAAGTGGATGCACATACGCGCGTTTATGCGTGCGGTCCGGCACGTATGCTCGACGCCTTGCAAACGGCCAGCGCCGTGTGGCCCGAAGATGCATTGCGCGTGGAGCACTTCGCGGCGAGCGTCGGCAAGCTCGATCCCGCCAACGAACACGCTTTCGAAGTCGAACTCAAGGATTCAGGGCTGGTGCTCAGCGTCGCGCCGGACCAGACCGTGCTCGACGCGCTGCGCCGCGCCAATATCGACGTGCAGAGCGATTGCGAAGAGGGCTTGTGCGGCTCGTGCGAAGTGCGCGTGCTGGCGGGAGACGTCGATCATCGCGACGTGGTGCTCACGCGTGCCGAGCGCGAGACGCAGTCGCGCATGATGACGTGCTGCTCGCGGGCGAAGGGTGCACGTCTGGTGCTGGAACTGTAGCGGGACCGGCAACCGGCGCATGTTGCGTATTGGAACGTTATCGGAACGTTCTTGGAACCCTGTTGGAACCATAAAAAACGATAAAAACCCGATTCATATCGGTTTGGAGCGAGGCATGAGCAGAAACGTGGAAGTGACGGCCGCCATCGACGCGAGCCGCTTTGGGCCGTACCAGTTGCTGGTCGTGGCGCTGTGCGCGCTATGCCTCGTGATGGACGGCTTCGACGTCCAGGCGATGGGTTATGTCGCGCCGGTGGTGATCCACGAGTGGGGCATCGCGAAGGAAACGCTCGCGCCGGTCTTCGGTGCGGGGTTGTTCGGCATGCTGGTCGGCTCGCTCACGTTCAGCACGGTCGCCGACAAGATCGGCCGACGCCCGGTGCTGATCGGCGCGACGCTGTTCTTTTCGGCCTGCATGATTGCGACGGGCTTTGCGCACTCGATCGGCGAACTGGTGTTCTGGCGGTTCGTGGCAGGGCTGGGCCTGGGCTGCATCATGCCGAACGCGATGGCGCTGGCGGGCGAGTACAGCCCGCGCCGCATCCGCGTGACGCTGATGATGATCGTCTCGTGCGGCTTCACGCTGGGCGGCGTGGTGGGCGGCCTCATCACCGCCGCGCTGATTCCGGCCTTTGGCTGGCGCGCGGTGTTTTTCGTGGGCGGCGCGATTCCGTTCGCGATGGGCGTGCTGATGTGGGTGGCATTGCCCGAGTCGATCCAGTTCCTGCTGTATCGCCGCAATGCGGCTGCCGACGCAACGAGTCAGCGCGTGCGCCGTCAGCTGGCGCGTGTTGCACCTGAGTTGCCGCTGCCCGCCGACGCCGTGTTCACGAGCAGCGAAACGCGTGCGCGCGGCGTGCCTTTCGTCGAGTTGTTCAAGGAAGGCCGCGCGCGCGTGACCGTGCTGCTGTGGATCGTGAATTTCGCCAACCTGCTCGATATGTATTTCCTCTCGAACTGGCTGCCGACCGTGATCCGCGAGGCGGGCTATTCGACCCAGACCGCCGTGCTCGCCGGCACGGTCCTGTGGGGCGGCGGGGTGATCGGCACGTTGCTGCTGGGCCGTCTGATCGACCTCGCGGGCTTTACACGTGTGCTTGCCACCACCTTTGTGATCGCCATCGCGGCCACGGCGGCGATCGGCAATCCGGCCGTGATGGTCTCGGTGGCGGCGATGTTTCTTGCCATTTTCCTCACCGGCTTTTCGATCATCGGCGGACAGCCCGCGCTCAACGCGCTCGCCGCGACCTACTATCCGACCGCGCTGCGCTCGACGGGCATCGGCTGGAGCCTGGGCATCGGGCGGATCGGCTCGGTGGTGGGACCGGTGCTGGGCGGCGCGCTGATGCATCTGCACTGGTCGTCGGCGTCGCTGTTCGCGGCGGCCGCTGTGCCGGCCTGTGTGTCGCTCGCGGCGATCGTGGCGATTCATCGCGCGAAGGTGGGGACGACGGGCACGGCAGAAGCGGTGCAGGCGACGCATTAATCCTTGTTGCCGGCGACCTCGTCGTCGGCACGCTTGACGTGCGTGCCGCATTGATTGCAGAACGGAAAGAACGCGAAGTTACGCGCGCCGCAGCCGCAGACTTCGAATAGCCGCAGCCCGCAATGAATGCAGAAGGAAACCTGCTCGCCACCCAGGTTCCAGGGCTTGTCGCATGAAGGGCAGAGCTTCTTCTGATACGCGCTGATGGCCTTCTCGTAAGCCACGGAGCGCGCGCGTTCACTCTGGCTTTGCTGCATCTCCGCGCGCTTGCGTTCAACGTAGCGCTGGAACGCGCGCAGCATGTAGAGCCCAGCGAACACCGTGAGCGCAATGCCCACGAGTACGCGCACATAGCCGCCAAAATCCGGCAGATACGGCACCAGCTCCACAAAAAACGCACTGAGCGCAAACAGGCCGAAGCCGTAAATAAAAGGCCAATAGCGGCTCTTGCGATGCTTCACGAACAGCCACACCGCGATGAGCAGAACCGGCAGCGTGAGCGCGAGACGCCAGCCGAATACCGTAAGTTCGTAGCGCTTTTCCGCGGCGGTGTAGCGCGCGTCGGCGTCGGCCTGAAGGCGGCCAAGCTGGGCGTTGATTGATTCGCTCTGCGAATCGAGCTTGCGTTGCTGGTCGGCGAGCGCATCGCGTTGATGCTGCCAGTTCAGCGCGTTCGCCTGCAGGAGGTCGAGCTTGCGGGTGCGCGAAAGCAGTTCGACGTCGTTGCGGTTGTCGCCGGTGGCGCTGCGTGTAGCGAGCCAGTTGCGCAGGCTTTCCTGCGCGTCGTGGTATTCGGTGGTGGCGCGATCGTAGCCTAGCGAGAGCGTCTGCGCTTTTTCGCCAAGCGCGCCGCGCTGCCGCTCGATCTCGCGCAATTGCGCATCGAGCGGCGCGCTCGCATTCGTATCGACGAATTGCGCGGCTGCGGGCGGCCCACCGTGCGGTACGAACATGAGATCGCGGATCACGAGGCTGCCCAGCATGTCGAGAAAGCCGGCAAACACGATGGCGATGATCCACGAAGCGATCTGCAACAGGCGGGCGGGCCGCGAGTAAGCCTGACTGGTCGTCATGGGCGATATCTGCAAGGGCGCAATGAGACGCGGTAGATTGCCTGAGCGTCGCTGGGCCGTGGTTGAGGGAAACCGCACGATCATTGCAGTCCATTTTACGGGGCTAAACGGGAGAGGCACGGCAATTGCGCAGGCGCGGGGCTGTGTTTATTCACGTTGCATGGCTGGCCTTACGCGCCTGCCATGCCAGAACCCAACCCGACTGCCTGGAACGGAAGCCTGCCCGTGCGAATCCTGTCGATCTTTGGAACGCGGCCCGAAGCCATCAAAATGGCGCCGCTCGTGAAATGCCTCGAAGCCGAACCCGGCGTGGAGTCCATCGTCTGCGTGACCGGCCAGCATCAGAGCATGCTCGATCAGGTGCTCGAACTGTTCGACATTGCGCCCGCGCATCACCTGGGCGCGATGACGGCGAACCAGTCGCTCAACGGTCTGGCCGCGCGTCTATTTGCAGGCGTCGACGCCGTGCTTGCCGAGGTGCGGCCCGAGCGCGTGCTCGTGCATGGCGACACCGCCACCAGCATGGCGGGCGCGCTCGCCGCGTTCCACCGGCGCATTCCGGTGGGCCATGTCGAAGCGGGCTTGCGCACCGGTAATCTGTTCGAGCCGTGGCCCGAGGAAACCAACCGGCGCGTGGTCGATGTCGTCAGCGATCTGCTGTTCGCGCCGACGGCAAGCGCCATGGCCAATCTCGAAGCGGAGGCGCTGATGGGGCGTGTGATCGTGACCGGCAATACGGTGATCGACGCGCTGCGGCTCATGTGCGCGCGTCTGGATCGCGATGCGGCATTGCGTGCGCAGATCGACGCGCGTTTTCCATGGCTCGAACCTGAAGGCGAAGGCAGACCGCTGCTGCTCGTGACGGGGCATCGGCGCGAGAGCTTTGGCGCGGGCTTTGAGCATATCTGCGCGGCGCTCTCGGAACTGGCCGCGAGCGGCAAGATGCAGATCGTCTATCCGGTGCATCTGAATCCGAATGTGCGCGGGCCGGTGCTGGCCGCACTCGGCGACGCGCCCAATGTGCATCTGACCGATCCGCTCGACTATCCGTCGTTCGTGCGGCTGATGCAGCGTGCTGCGGTCGTGTTGACCGACTCGGGCGGCGTGCAGGAGGAGGCGCCTGCGCTCGGCAAACCGGTGCTCGTGATGCGCGACGTGACCGAGCGTCCCGAAGCACTCGCGGCCGGCACCGTGAAGCTGGTCGGCACGCATCGCGAGGCGATCCGGCGCGCGGTGCTGGAACTGGTCGAGGACGACACCGCGCGCAAGGCGTGGGCGCGCCGCGTGAATCCGTATGGCGACGGCGAGGCGTCGGCGCGTATCGTCGCGGCGCTGATGGGCCGGCCCGTCACGCCGTTCGCAAGCGCCGCGCTGCCGGGGTATCGGCATCCGGCGATGGCGCAGCGTAGCGCGGCATAACGGGCGCAGCGATGCAGACGGCGAAGCGGGCAGCGCTGATTGCGGCGGGCGTGCTGGCGATGTTCGCGTGCATGGGCACGCAGGCGCAGGCCGCGACTGAGGACAAGCGCGCGCCGCCGCTCGCGCAGGGCGTGGTCTGGCAGCCCGACAACGCGCATCTGGACCCGCGCGGCGACTGGCAGCGGCTTGGCGTGCGCGATCTGCTGGTGCAGTGGACCGCCGTCGACGATGTGGCCTTCTTGCCGGGAACGAGCCTGAACGCGCCGCGCGTGCCGGACTGGACGCGCATTGCGGGGGAGCCGTGGGCGCGCGACGTGATCGTCGGCCTCGCGGGTTACGCCGACGAAAAGAAAGCGCGCGCGAATCTCGACGAACTGGTCGAGCGTTCTCTCAAGCTGGCCGATGCGCGGCCGCCCGTGCATGTGGAGGGCTGGTACTTTCCGGTCGAAGTCGATCCGGGCTGGACCGACGCCGCGCGCATGGCGCCCCTGCTCGAACGTCTGCCGCATCCGCTGTGGATCAGCGTCTACGACACGCGCAATATCGGCGGCGCGGCGCTGGCGAAATGGCTGGACGGCTGGCTGCCGCGCGACGTCGGCGTGTTCCTGCAGGACGGCAACGGCGTCTATGCGCGCGATCCGGCGACGGCGCGCGCCTATGCGGATGCACTCGCGGCGCGGCTCGGCAGGAAGCGCGTGCGCATCATCGCGGAAGCCTTCCGGCCGAAGCCCGGCGGCGGCTTTCGCGCCGCCACGCCTGCGGAACTCGCGCCGCAACTTCAGGCGTATCGCGGCTATCGCGTGTATCTGTTCGACGGGCCGCACTATCTGTCGCCAGAACTGGTGGACGGGTTGCTGGCGATCCAGCGTGCGCAGCAGCAGTGATTCAGTCTGCGATCAGCGCAGTTGCGTAAAGGCGATCAACAGCACCATCGAACCGATTGCGCCATCCAGCACGCGCCAGGCAGCCGCGCGTTTGAAGAGCGGCGCAAGGGCGCGCGCGCCATAACCCAGGCCGATAAACCACACCGCGCTCACACACATCGCGCCGATCGCAAACGCCAGGCGTGCGCCTTCCGGTTCACGTGCGCCGGCCGTGCCGATCAGCAAAAACGTGTCGAGGTAGACGTGCGGATTGAGCCACGTAAAGGCCAGCGTCATCAGCATGATCGGCCAGGCGCGCTGTTCGGGCGCGTGCTGCGCCTGCGCGCTTTCGGCCGCATCCATCACGGCGTGCGAGGGCTTGACCGCACGGCGCAGCGCGCCGATGCCGAACCACACCAGCCACGCGAGGCCTGCATAGAGCACCAGGTGCACGAAGGTCGGATAGCGTTCGACGAGCGCGGACGCGCCGCCCACGCCCGCGCCGATCAGGATGAAATCGGACAGCGCGCACAGCAGCACGATCTTGCCGATATGCGAGCGCAGGATGCCCTGGCGCAGTACGAAAGCGTTCTGCGCGCCGATGGTGACGATGAGCGAGGCGCACAGTGCGGCGCCGTGAGAAAAAGCGAGCCAGTTCATGATTGGACATTGCGGGGGAACGGCGCTAGTCTGCCGCCGTGAGCCGATTAAGCAAAGCTCATTTTCTTAAGGCGGATTAAGGAACGCTAATGCTCGACTATGCGCTGCTCGACGCGCTTGCCGCCGTGGTGCGCCACGGCTCGTTCGATCGCGCCGCGGGCGCGCTCAATGTCACGCCTTCGGCGGTCTCGCAACGCGTGAAACTGCTGGAGGAGCGGGTGGGCGCGGTGCTCGTCAAACGCGGCCAGCCCTGCGTGGCGACGGCGGCGGGTGCGCTGCTGTGCCGGCATACCGAGCGCGTGCAACTGCTCGAAGCCGAACTGGGCGGTGGTATGCCGACGGTGGCGGGCGGCCTGGAGGTGTCGTCGCGGCCCACCTTGCGCGTGGCCGTCAACGACGACAGCGTGGGCACCTGGTTTATCGACGCGGTCGCGCCGTTTTGCGTCGAGCGCGGCATCCTGCTCGATCTCGTGATAGACGATCAGGATCACACGGCGCAGCGCATGCGCGACGGCAGCGTGCAGGGCGCGGTGACGACCCAGGCCGAACCGGTGCAGGGCTGCCGCTCCACGCGTCTTGGCCGCATGCGCTACCTCGCGGTGTGCTCGCCCGAATTCTTCGCGCGCTATTTCGCGCAGGGCGTGGGGCGCGAGTCGCTGCGCCGCGCGCCCTGTGTGGAGTTCAACCCGAAGGACCAGTTGCAAAAGCGCTTCGTGCGCAGGATCACGCGCGCGCAGGTGGATGCGCCGCTGCACTGGATTCCGCATGTCGCGGGTTTTCTGCGCTGCTGCGTGAGCGGGCTTGGCTGGGGCATGTGTCCGGAGCGCATGATCGCGCCGCATCTCGCGCGCGGCGAGCTCGTTGAATTGACGCCGGGGCGGGCGCTCGATGTCGAGCTTTACTGGCAGAGCTGGCGGCTCTCGATTGGCTGGCTCGACGACTTCGGCACGATGCTGCGGCAGCGCGCGGCCGACTATCTCGATCAGGGACGCGGCGCGTAAATCGATCTGCAAAGGCGGCGCTGGCAGCGCCTCGTGCGCTGCCGCCGTCTTCATGTCATACGCATGACTTTAGCCGCCTTTCATACCGTCTTTAGCCGCCAATTGAATTGTTGTTATCCATGCAGGTAATCGCGGCGACGCGATTAAAAGCCAACGATGGCTATTGACGTGTTGCCAGTTCATGTGATTCGATCCATTGCCGCGTGACAATACGACTAAAGTGCAATTGAATTTTGATTAACGATTCATGAAATAGAAGCGTGTCTCACAATTGACTCCGATGGCGCCGGCAGCGCTTCATGCGACAATTCCCCGCGCGTTGTCGCGAAGCAGCCGGTGTGAAATTTTCCGGTTGACTGTGACATAAGCCTGTAATGCGTTTCATTGATCGGACGACATGCCGTGCGCCGCAAAGGTGCAACCCTTCGTGCCGGTGGACACCGTGAAAAGCCCGCTGGGCGTGCTTCAGCGGGGCATTGAGGCCTACGTATGCGGTCTCGCGTGCAAGCCGTTCTTTGCGCTCAATAGTCTTGCTAATGCATTCCGAAGGTCTGCATAAGATCGTGCTATCCGGTTATTTTTTCCTGTGTGCAATGTTAAACATCAAAAAATCGGCAAAAAAGTGCGAATGTAAAGAAACCACTATTGCTATCCTGCAATCCCGATTGAAAGCCCATGTCTGGCTTTTTGTCCGGGTTTGAGATATATCGTGTGAAAATTCAGTTTTTTCTGTGGAGTGCCAGAATCGCACGCTATAATCCCGACGTGGCAGAGTGCTTATTCGACCGGCATATTTGAATCGTTTCCACGTGCACGAGGTGCATTATGACGAAATTAGATACCGGCAGCGCATGGCAACAAACCATTGATCTTCTGACCGCAGCCTCGGAGCCGCTTGGCCCGGACGGCGAGCCCGAGGTCATCAGGAGCTGCAAACCGGTACCCATCACACGCAGCGCATCGGAAGCGGCCAATCGGCGCCGTGCCACCGTGCGGTCGTGGGATGCGCAAGGCATCACCTTGATCCGGCGTCATGATCCGGACAGCATCACCGTTTGTTGGAGCGACGCGACCTATGGCCGCTACTCCGACCAGTTGTGGCGGGTTTGCACCGCGCGTCGCAGCGCAGTGTGCGCGTTGACCGGCGAGAAGATCCGTCGGGGCGACGCGGTATTCCGCCCGAGCCCGAATCGCCGTCATCGTCCGGCCAATGCCGACGCGATGATTCTCGCGAGCAAGCTCGACGCGTTCCCGAGCGGCGTGGTCGCTGCGCGTCTCGATGAGGCGCTGGCCGCTTAAGTTCGTTATGTGAAGATCGGCGCGGGGCTGCATGGGCTCCACCGCACGGTCCGCGTCATGCGGGCTCTCGTTGCACAGCCGTACCTTCCAGCATCTCCTGTAGTGAAATCAGTGATTCGTCGGGGCGTCTTGAACGCCTGGCGGGCGCGGGTTTCGCTGCGGGCGACTGCGCATTGGCATTCGCGCTTCCTCCAGCGCCAGCGGGCCTCACGCGAGGTCGCGCATCGGCACATCCATCGTTGTCGTTTTGTCTGCGGATTCACGCGGATTCGCACTTAGGGCGATTCTGTCGATGCCGTCATCGCGTGGGTATCGACGTTCAAGCGACATTTAAGCGACGCTAAACACCCAACGATGTTTCTTTGACCCAAAGAGAGCGGGGCGCCACTGCCGCGCCCGCTTGGGCGGCGGCGGTGGCGCCCCGGTGGGCGTCGTGAGAACGATGAGCCTGGCGTCAGGCCATTTTGTCGCTAGCGGTTTCCTCTTCGATCGCGTCGCGCGTTTCCGGCATCACGAGCCACACCATCAGCACGGCCGCCGCGCCCGCCGAGGCGAGGCCGAGGAAGCTCACGGTATTGCCGAAGTGATCGGCGATAAAGCCCGCGAGTGCCGTCGACAGCGTCGCGCCAATCCCGGCCGACAGCCCGAAGAGCCCAATACACAGGTTGTAGCGTCCCTTGCCGCCCGCCACGTCGGCGGCGATCAGCGGCAGCATCACGCCAAACACGGCCGCCGACAGACCGTCGAGCATCTGCACCGGCACAAGAAAGTACGGATTGCCGACCGCAGCGAACAGCAGCGCGCGCAGCGGCAAGGCGCTGAAGCCGAGGATCAGCACCGGACGGCGGCCCCAGGCCTGAGCGGTGCGGCCTACCCACGGCGACATCAGCGCGACGATAGCCTGCGGCACGATGATGCAGGCAGCAATCACCAACTGCACGTTATCGCCCATGCCCGCGGTCACTTCACCGGCGGCGAGGTTCAGCATCGCCGCATTCGAGAGGTGGAACAGGATCACGCAGGCCGCGAAGGTCAGCATGCGGCGGTCGCGCAGCAGATCGAAGATCGTTTCGCGGCTGCCGTCGGCTTCCGTCGCCGGGCCTTTTGCGGCTTTAAGTGGCTTCGGAGCGGGTTTGGGTGCATTCGCGTGCTTGTCATACTCGATCATCGCGAGCGCCACCAGCGCGGGCAGCGCGAGCGCCGCCGTCAGCCAGAACACCGCGCGCGGCGAAACATATTCGCCGCACAGGCCCATCAGACCCGCCGCGACCGCGCTGCCGATCGAAGCCCAGCGCGCATTGCGCCCGAGCCGGTCGCCCAGATTCTGGCGGCCGACCAGTGCGAGCGCGAGCGCCGCCATGGCCGGCACCAGCATACAGCTGGCGAAGCCGTGGAACACTTCGGCGGCCATCACCGGCACGACCGTCGGGCTGACGGCCAGCAGCATCGCCGAAATGATGATCGCGATGATCGCCCAGGCGGCCGCGGCCTTTTTGTTCTTGAGCGCGTCGACCGCCGCGCCGCCCGGCACCTGGCTGACCATCGCGCTGATCGTGCCCACCGAAAGCGCCAGGCCGATCTCGCCCTGGGTCCACTTGTGCGAAGCCAGATACGAGGCGATGAACGGACCGAAGCCGGTCTGCACGTTCGCCACGAAGAAGTTCAGCCAGTCGAGCGCGCGTACGCTTCGCAGGCTGGGTGTGAGTTGCGTCGTGGTGCCTGTCGTCATTGGGCACCGCGCGCGGAAGCTGCGGGCGCGGCCGGATTAGCCGCCGCGGCTGCGGGGTTCGGACTCACGGCGTGCACCGGCTGGTCATTCTGGTAGGCCGGCGAGGCGTCGAGCTGCTGGTCGCTCATTTCGAGCTGCGCTTCGAGCGCATTGTTCTTCGTGACGAAGTGCAGCGCCGACCAGTCGGCGGCAATGGTGCGGCGTTTCTCCAGCAGATCGCTCACGTCGAGCACCACCGCGAGCGGCGCGGCGCTGCCGTCGATCAGCACGTCCACCACGCGGCCCACTTTCGCGCCGTTCGGGCGCTCGACGGTGGTGTCGAGCATCGGCAGACGCGTCGGGCTGGCTTCGGGCGCGCCCGCCTGTGCGCCGCCGGCCTTGGGCCGGTCGGGGATCTGCAACTGCGCGGGGGTGAGCGCGAGCGTGATGGCGGGCGTCTTCGGCTGCACGTTGATGCGCACGGCGCTCCACGGGAAATTCGCCTTGCGGTCGCCCACGCCCATGAAGCCTTGCAGATTCACGACCACTTCCTGCGGCTTGCCGCCAGGACCGGCGACCATGTCGACGGCGCGGCCCACCACCTTGCCGTCGGGCTTCTGCACTTCGCTGTCGAGCAGCGTGCGGAAGCTGCCGCGCTCGATGGTGCGGGTCTGCACGAGCGGAGCGGGCGGCGGCGCGACGGGCGCGCTCGCGGGCGTGGGCGGCGGCGGCACGACGCGATGCGGTTTGCGCGGCGCCGGACGCGGCTTGCGCGGCGCGGGTCTGGTATTGGTGCCGGTGTCGCTGGCGGCTTCGGGCGCGGACGCCTCTTCCGGCTCGCTGGCGGGCATCTCGGGCTCGCTCGCGGCGACAGGCGGTTCCGGCTCGGGCGGCGGAGGCGAGCGGAACAGCGAACAACCCGACAATGCCAGTAGCACCAGCAAGGTCAGGACCGACGTAAGGGATACAGCAGGACGTGCGAAACCGCCTCTCATCTACAGAAACTCCAGGAGCGGCCGGCGCGGGGCGCGCGGCGGGGAAAAACCGGGTCGTGAGAGTTTAACCCGCATGGGTCGGTAATTCGCCTTAAACGGTCGTTAATCTGCTGACAAAAGCCTTCTCGGCTTTTTCCTGATAATCCCGCTAATGAAGGCGCGCAATGCGCCCGGATTATTTCCCGATCCGCGATAGCCGGATGCGTTGCGCCTGTCGCAAGCCGCGCGCCCGATATCCCGGCCAATGCGGCACGGGGTATACGCGAAGCCCGGCGGCCCGCTGCGCCTTGCATTGGGCGATATAAGCATCGCGGCATGACCTCAATGCGATTCCCGCGATGGGAGCGTATGACGCCTTGGCCTAACCTTCGAACCTGTCAAAAGATGTCAAAAAATAGACATGCGCCCCAAGAGCGCATCTGGCTGTGCGTCGACACCCACAAGTCAAACCTAAGAGACGAACCTGATGACGGGCCCCAAGGTGATGCGGGACCGTTTCAGCATGCTGATAAAGGAGGCACTCACCATGATGGAACCCCACGCACAGCCTTTGCCCGACGCGGCAATCATTGCTGATCCAGCCCTGCGGGACAGCGAGGTCGATGAAACCTTCGCTGAAGCGAGCGGCTTTCTCGACCGTTATTTCGGCATCATCCAGCGCGGCAGTTCGGTGCGCCAGGAATGCATTGCCGGCGTCACCACCTTCCTTGCGATGGTGTATTCCGTGTTCGTCGTGCCGGGCATGCTCGGCAAGGCGGGCTTCGACACCAGCGCCGTGTTCGTGGCCGTGTGTCTGACCACCGCATTCGGCTCGCTGCTGATGGGACTGTGGGCGCGCCTGCCGATCGCCATTGGCTGCGCGATCTCGCTGACCGCCTTCACGGCCTTCGGCCTCGTGCTGGGCAAGGGCCTCAAGCCTGAAGTCGCGCTGGGCGCGGTGTTCCTGATGGGTATCGTGTTCACGGCGATCTCCGTGACCGGCGTGCGCTCGTGGATCCTGCGCAATCTGCCGCACGGCATCGCGCATGGCACGGGCATTGGCATCGGGCTCTTTCTGCTGCTGATCGCGGCCAACGACGTGGGCCTCGTGGTCAAGAATCCGGGCGCGGGCCTGCCGGTGTCGCTGGGCCATATCACCTCGTTGCCGGTGATCATGTCGGTGGTGGGGCTGGCCGCGATCTTCGGACTCGTGCGCCGTCGCGTGCCGGGTTCGATCCTGATCGTGATCGTGGCGATTTCGGCGCTCGGTCTCGCGCTCGATCCGGCTGTGCAGTTTCATGGCGTGTTCGCCTGGCCGTCGCTCTCCGCGCCGGGTCATGCTTCACTGATCGGCGCGATGGACATCAAGGGCGCGCTCTCGCTCGCCGTGCTGCCTAGCGTGCTCGCACTCGTCATGACCGCTGTGTTCGACGCCACCGGCACGATTCGCGCCGTGGCGGGCCAGGCCGGTCAACTCGACGATAAAGGCCGCATCATCAACGGCGGCCGCGCGCTGACGGCGGATTCGGTCAGCTCGATTTTCTCGGGCTTCTTTGGCGGCGCACCGGCGGCGGCTTATATCGAATCAGCAGTGGGCGTGGCGGCGGGCGCGAAGACGGGTCTTGCCGCAGCGCTGGTGGGCGTGCTGTTCCTCGCCGTAATGTTCTTCGCGCCGCTCACGGGTCTGGTGCCGTCGTACGCCACCGCGCCCGCGCTGATGTACGTGGGCCTGATGATGCTGTCGAGCGTCGCGCGTCTGGATATGGACGATATGGTGGATTCGATGGCGGGCCTCGTGTGCGCCGTGTTCATCGTGCTGACCGCCAACATCGTCACGGGCATCATGCTGGGTTTCTCGACGCTCGTGATCGGCCGCATCGTCAGTGGCGAATTCAAGAAGCTCAACATCGGCACGGTCATCATCGCCGTGGTGCTCGCGGCGTTCTACCTGGGCGGCTGGGCCATCTGATGCGCTGTCATCCTGATTGACATCGATGGTCCCGCCATCGGCAAGACGGAACGCCTGGCGGCCCGTCCTGCCGGCTTCACGGCCCGCGTCCGCTTCTGGCGGCGCGGGCCGTGCGGCATTCTGGACGCCGGATTGCCTCAACGGTTGGCCTATTGCGGCAGGATGCTTTTGCGGCTGCGTTTGCGCGGTGTGGGCTCGACGCCCACACGCGGATCGCGCGCGAGCACCAGCGCCACCAGCGCTTCGGCGGTGTCTTCGAAGGCCGCATCGTCCTGCGGCACGTACAGCCATTTGCCGAGCACGGGATGCGGACGCAGCGCGGGGAATTCGCCGGTCAGCGCCTCCTGACGATCGCGCGAAGTGGCCACCAGCAAGCCGTTGAACGGCTTCGCGCGGTCCGCGGCGATCAGGCAGAGCAGGCCGTCCACATAAGCGGCGTCGCAGCCGAACATCGGCTTGCGCACGTAGGTGGCTTCGCGCTCAAGGGCGTCGAAGATCCAGAGCAGCGAATTGCGGATTTTGGACGGCATGGTGCGCTTCAAAAGGATGGGCGGGCAACCCTCATTCTAGTGGCGAGCTTGACATCGTCGCCTGCCGACCTATGCTTAACCGCATGGTTAAGTATGAAGACGACGCGCTGAACCGCACCTTTGCGGCGCTGGCGGACCCCACCCGGCGAGCCTTGCTCGCGCGCCTCGCGCAGCAGGAGGTGCTATCCGTGAGCGCGCTCGCGCAGCCCTTTGCGATTTCGCTACCCGCGGTCATGAAGCACCTGGATGTGCTTGCCGAGGCCGGACTCGTCACGCGCGAAAAAACCGGGCGCACGGTGGCGTGCCGTCTCGCTGCCGGGCCGATGGAGGACGCGATGCAATGGCTCGCGCACTATGAGCGCTTCTGGAATGGCGCGCTCGATCGTCTGGCCGCATTCGTGGAGGAGGACGCATGTCAACCCACACCCCAGCCGAAGCCGATGCCGGAAGCAGCGGCGCAGGTCGCGCAGGCGCCGCTATCAGTCCCGATGCCCCCAGCCTCATCCTCCGGCGTCGTATCAACGCGAGCGCCGCGAAGGTCTACGCGGCATGGACGCAAGCCGCGCAACTGATGCGCTGGATGCACCCGCTCGACACCCTCTGCCTGCATGCCGAGGCGGACGTGCGCGTGGGCGGGCGCTTTCGCGTGCTGATGCGCTCGCCCGACGGCGAGGAGCACGACGTGAGCGGCACGTATCTGGAGGTGGTGCCGGAATCGAAGCTCGTTTTCACGTGGGCATGGCGCAGCACGCCGGAGCGTGAATCGCGCGTGAGCGTGACGCTGCGCGCCGACGGCGGCACCACGGAACTGATGCTGCGCCACGAACGTTTCTTCGACGAAGCGGCGCGCGATTCGCACCGCGAAGGCTGGTCGAGCGCGCTCGATCATCTGGTGGAGCTGTTCGAGTGACGGCATTCGCCTGAGCCGGATCTGCCGGATTAGCCGATGCAAACCCGCAAGGAGGAAGACATGATGGAACCGCACAAGATCGTTTCGGAGGCCGAATGGATGACGGCGCGCGAGGCGCTGCTCGCGGAAGAACGCGCCTTCACGCATGCACGCGACGCGCTGGTGGCCAAACGCATGGCGCTGCCGTGGGTGAAGGTGGAAAAGCGCTACACCTTCGAGACGCCCCAGGGAGAGCGCACGCTCGCACAGCTATTCGGGCCGCGCAGCCAGTTGCTCACTTACCACTTCATGCTGGGACCGGATTGGGAAGAGGGCTGCCCCGGTTGCTCGTTTATCTCCGATCACATCGACGGCATGCTGGTGCATCTGGAGCATCACGACGTGACTTACGTGGCGGTCTCGCGCGCGCCGCTCGCAAAGATCGAAGCCTTTAAAAAGCGCATGGGCTGGCATTTTCCGTGGGTGTCGTCGTTCGGCAGCGACTTCAACTTCGATTACCGCGTCTCGTTCAGCGAGGCTGACAAGGCGCGCGGCAAAGCGGTCTACAACTACGTGGAGCAGGAATACATGAGCGACGAATTGCCCGGCATCAGCGCGTTTTATCGCGATGAAAACGGCAACGTCTATCACACGTATTCGGCGTATGCGCGTGGCGTGGAGATGGCGCTGGGCACCTATGCGATGCTCGAATTCACGCCGAAGGGACGCAACGAAAAGCAGAACATGGGCGAATGGATGCGCCACCATGACCGCTATGAGGACGCCCCGCAACAGCACGCGTGCTGCTCGCACGAGCAGAAGCCTTCATAGGGAAAAACGCAGGACAGGATGGCGAAAGCCGCTGGAAAGCGATTGTAAGTACAACGAAGCCGCGCGCCTTCGTGCCTCAGAGGGACATTTCGAAAGCGGGGCGTAGCAGGACTTCGATCGCCATCACGATCAGTCCCATCGCGGCAGCGGCGAGCGTCAGCGTGCCATATTCGTCGTAGCGCGCGTCATAGAGGCACGCGACCACGAACAGAATGGCGAGCAGATTGGTCAGCCAGTCGAAGTTCAGCGCGAGAAGCATCGGCGTATCCGGAGGCCGGGCAGAAAATCGCGCCGGCAGATAGTGCAAACCGGCGCGATTTTATCGGATCGACCTTACGGATACGCAACAATACTGTGTTGCCGGCCACGTATTTTTGCGGTGGCCTGCAAACGGGCTTGTATTCCGCCTTAACCGACCGGCATCTCGTCACGGATCCAGTCCGTTACCGAGGTACGCTTCGGTGTCCATCCCAGCAGCTTGCGCGCGCGCTCGCCGCGCACGCGGCTGTTCGAGCCCAGACCATACGAAGCCATTTCATAGCCCCATTCCTCGATAGCCTGTTCGAGCGGCCAGTCCTGCGGCGCGCCCAGCCCCATCTTCTGCGCGAGCGCGGCGGTCATGGTGCGGAAATCCGCTTCGCCGCTTTCGACGAAATAGAACGTGCCCGCAGGGGTTTTCTCAAGCGCCAGACGGTAAAGCTCGGCGACATCGTCGACGTGGACGTTCGACCAGATGTTCAGTCCGCGTCCGACATGACGCATCACGCCGCTCTTCTGCGCCTGACGGATGAGCCGCGGCAACTGCACGCTGGCCGCGCCCGGCACCGCACCCACGCCGTAAATCAGCGTGTTGCAGAGCACCGCGCTCTTCACGCCGCGCTGCGCGCCGGCCAGCACGAGATCGTCGATGGCTACGCGCGCCGCCTTGTCGGGCGTCGGGGCGGGCAGGGCGTCTTCGTAGTAGATCCTGTCGGTGGCTTCGCCGCCCGAAACATCGCCGACGATGCTCGAACCGCTCGTATGCAGCAACGTCTTGCCCGAGCCTTCGAGCGCCTCAAGCAGCGCTTCGACCGCGCCGCGATGGTCGCTGCTGGCGGCGTTGATGACGGCGTCGGCGGCGCGCGCTTCGCGCATCAGCACTTCGCGATCGTCGAGGTCGCCCGCGACCGGTGCGATGCCAAGCGCTTCGAGATCGGCGAACTGTTCCTGGCGGCGCACGAGGCCGCGCACTTCATGGCCCGCACGCGCCAGATGCGCGGCAATCGTGCCGCCGATAAAGCCGCCTGCGCCTGTGACGAATACTTTCATGGGTTGTTCCTTGAGTCCGTGATTCAGTACGGAAGCCAGTATCGGGGCATTTGGGTCTTGCAAAAACCGTGTTAGTCTCAAATGAATCTTGACTGCGGATCAACAATGAAAACCTCGACCGACGAATTGCTCGTATTCGTCACCGTGATCGATGCGGGGTCGATCACCGCCGCCGCCGAAAAACTTCAGCAGACCGTGTCCGGCGTGAGCCGTGCGCTCACGCGCCTCGAAAAGCAACTGGGCGTGGCGCTGATTCTGCGCACCACGCGCCGCCTGCAATTGACCGAGGAGGGCGAGCTCTTTCTCGAACGCGCGCGCGCCATTCTCGCTGCGATGGAAGATGCCGAAGAGGCGGTGACGCGCCATCGCGAACAGCCGTCCGGGCGTCTGCGCGTGGATGCGGCCACGCCGTTCATGCTTCACTGCATCGTGCCGCATATGACGGCGTTTGCCGCGCGCTATCCGGATATCCAGCTCGAACTCACGAGTAACGAGCGCATCGTCGATCTGCTGGAGCAGCGCGTGGATATCGCGATTCGCATCGGTGCGCTGCAGGATTCGACATTGCATGCGCGCTCGCTTGGCGTGAGCCGCCGCCGCGTGGTGGCGAGTCCCGCGTATCTCAAGGCGCAGGGCACGCCGCGCACGCTGGAGGCGTTGCGCGCGCATCGGCTGATCGGCTTTACCGCGCCTGCGCAACTGAACCGCTGGCCGCTGCGTCTGCAACCCGCGCCTTCGGGAGAGGAAACACAGGGCGCACTCTTCGGCGACGACGCCAACGAAGGTCTCGCGATCCAGCCCGCGCTCGCGGCGTCGAGCGGCGAGACCATCCGTCAGCTTGCGCTGGGCGACGCGGGCATTGCCTGCCTGTCCGATTTCATGACCGCCGCCGACCGCGCGGCGGGCCGCCTCGTGACCCTCCTCGACGACGCACTGCTCGCCGAGCGCCAGCCAATCCACGCGGTCTACTACCGCAGCGCCGCGCTGGCCGCGCGCGTGCAGTGCTTTCTGGCGTTCATCGCCGGGCGCCTGGAGCCATAGCGGACCGGCGCGCGCAGAGCGCAAGCTAGTGGATAGTCCCAGGTCGGCGGAAGGGGGAGGGAGGTTGTCTATACAGGCGCGCCAGGCTAGACTGCCCGTCACTTGTATAGACAGGATTCGATCATGCTCCTTACGCCCGGCCATCTGACCCTGCCGCAACTGCGCCAAATCGCTCGCGAGTCGGTCAAACTCGAACTCGACCCCGCAAGCTTTGCCGCGATCGACGCGGGCGCGCGCGCCGTCGCCGAAATCACGGCCAAGGGCGAGCCCGCCTACGGCATCAACACGGGCTTCGGCCGCCTCGCCAGCACGCATATCCCGACCGACCAGCTCGAACTGCTGCAGCGCAATCTGGTGCTTTCGCACGCAGTGGGCGTGGGCGAGCCGATGTCGCGTCCGGTCGTTCGTCTGCTGATGGCGCTCAAGCTTTCCAGCCTTGGCCGCGGCCACTCGGGCATCCGCCGCGAAGTGATGGATGCGCTGATCACCCTGTTCAACGCCGACGTCCTGCCGCTGATTCCCGTGAAGGGTTCGGTGGGCGCTTCCGGCGATCTTTCGCCGCTCGCGCATATGTCGGCGGTGCTGCTCGGCATCGGCGAAGTGTTCATCCGTGGTGAGCGCGCCAGCGCCGAAGCGGGTCTGGCTATCGCCGGTCTCAAGCCGCTCACGCTGCAAGCGAAGGAAGGTCTCGCGCTGCTCAACGGCACGCAGGCCTCCACGGCGCTCGCGCTCTACAACATGTTCGCGATCGAAGACCTGTACCGCACGGCGCTGGTGTCGGGCGCGCTCTGCGTGGACGCGGCGGCCGGTTCGGTGAAGCCCTTCGATGCGCGCATCCACGAACTGCGCGGTCATCGCGGCCAGATCGAGGCGGCGGCGGCGTATCGCGCGCTGCTCGAAGGCTCGGCGATCAACCTGTCGCATCAGGATTGCGACAAGGTGCAGGACCCGTACTCGCTGCGCTGCCAGCCGCAGGTGATGGGCGCATGTCTGGACCAGATGCGCCATGCCGCCAATGTGCTGCTGATCGAAGCCAACGCCGTGTCGGACAATCCGCTGATCTTCCCGGAAACGCACGAAGTGCTCTCGGGCGGCAATTTCCACGCCGAACCGGTCGCTTTCGCCGCCGACAATCTCGCGCTGGCCGCCGCTGAAATCGGCGCACTCGCCGAGCGCCGCATCGCACTCCTGATCGATGCGACGCTGTCGGGCCTGCCGCCGTTCCTCGTCAAGGATGGCGGCGTGAACTCGGGCTTCATGATCGCGCACGTGACGGCTGCAGCGCTGGCTTCGGAAAACAAGACGCTGGCGCATCCGGCTTCGGTGGATTCGCTGCCCACTTCGGCAAACCAGGAAGACCACGTGTCGATGGCGACCTTCGCCGCGCGCAAGCTCGCCGATATCGCCGACAACACCGCCAACATCCTCTCGATCGAACTGCTGGCCGCGGCCCAGGGCGTGGATCTGCGCGCGCCGCACGCCACCAGCCCGGCATTGCATCACGTGATGCAGGCGGTGCGCAGCGAAGTGCCGCACTACGATCTGGACCGCTACTTCGCGCCCGATATCGCGGCGATGACGCAGCTTGTGCAGAACGGCACGATCGCGGCGCACAGCCCGTTCTCGTTCGAGTCGGAAGCGCGTTAAGCGCGGCAGGCGCGGGCTTTGTGAGGAGCTCGCGCCGAATTCACGATGAACGCACCCGCATACCAGGGCATCAAGGACTTCATCCTCGCGCGCATTCATGCGGGCGAGTGGGGCGAGGGCGACCAGGTGCCGTCGGAGAACGAACTGGCGCGCGATTTCAAGGTCGCGCGCATGACCGTGAACCGCGCGCTGCGCGAGCTGACCGCCGAACAGGTGCTCACGCGCGTGCAGGGCGCGGGCACCTTTGTCGCGCGTCCGAAGTACGAATCGACGCTGGTGGCGATCCGCAGTATCTCCGACGAAATCCTCGCGCGCGGTCACGCCTATCGCGCGCAGGTGCTGGAAATCGGCGCGATCGACGCCGACGATGCACTCGCCGACGAAATGGGCCTGCGCGCAGGCGCAACGCTGTTCCGTTCGCGCGTGCTGCACTTCGAGAACGACGAACCCGTGCAGCTGGAAGAACGCTGGGTCAATCCCGCGCTCGCGCCCGACTACACGCAGCAGGATTTCACCCAGACCACGCCAAACCAGTACCTCGTGCGCGTCGCGCCTTTGCAGCGCGTGGAGTACCGCATCGAGGCGCTCGCACCCGAAGACGACACACGCGCGCATCTGGCGATGAAGGCCGCCGAGCCTTGCCTCGTGCTGCATCGCCGCACGTGGTCGCGCCAGGCGGTGGCATCAGTGGCCAATCTCTGGCATCCGGGCAGCCGGTATCGCTTCACCGGGCACTTCTGACCCGCGACGGGTTATCACGCAGTCCGAAGCATTATCGGGCAGCGAAGTCACCATCTAACGTTTCGACCCCGCTTTAAAGCGGTTGAAAACGCATTGCTCTCATTTTCCTTTCGGTTGTGACCGATTGTGACGCAGCTATCGAACTGCGGCACGCGGGTTGCATCATGCCTTGCGATGCAGCTAACCTTGAGGAATTGGCCAGGCAAGATTGGCCCAGAAGGGAGGACCTGAGCGATGGAAGACTCCGGAGCAGCGCTCATGCCCGTGTGGCGCGCGAATCTCGCGATGCTCACCCGCGAAGTGGGCGCGGTCACGCGTCTCGCGCGGATGATGACGTTTTCCGAGAGCTATATGAAGCTGATCGTGTCCGGACGGCGCGATTTCAGCGCGGAGTTCGTGCGCGGCGTGGAGGCCGTGACGGGCCTGCCCGAAGGCTGGATGGACGAGCGCCACGAGGCGGCCGAGGTGCCACCGCAGGCGCGCGCCGCCATCGCCGACGAAGCGCCGCACGCGCGCTTTCGCGGTACGGCGCACCCGGTGCGCAAGGCGCCGGTGCTGCGCGCCGAGCCGATTTTCGGCCAGCGCGCGGGCAACCGGGCCGAGGTCCCCGGCGGGACTCAAGCAGGCGCGGCAAAGCGCCCGGCGGGCACGCGCAAGATCCGCGATCTGGCTGCGCAGGATGTGCGCAAGCTCGAACGCCATCTGAGCATGCTGCCGGTGGAGCCTGGCGCGTTGCGTGCGCGCATCGAGGACGTCATCGCGCAGGCCGAGACCGACGAACACGTGCGCGCCGATCTCGAAGGCCGACTGGAGCAGATCGAGAAGCATCGCGAGTTGCTGCTGCGCCACGTGTCGCGCCTCTACGCGCTGCTCACGCGCACGGGTGACGAAGAACCCTGAAGCGGGCGTGCGCGCTTTCACACGCGCTTAAACGCGCAGTTCCGCGAGAATCTGCTCGGCGAGAAAGTCGCAGGGCGGCCGGTTCGAGCGCGCGCTGCGCGCGAGCACCACTTCAAGCTCCGGCAATTCGGGCAGGCCGTGCTGGCGGCCGAGCGTCACGAAGGTTTCGGGCACGGCGCAGCGTGCAAGCGGCGCGACCGCGAGACCCGCCGCCACCATGCTGCACAGACCCATCAGGCTCGGGCTTTCGTATGAAGTGCGATAGGTGATGCGCTCGCGTTCGAGCGCTTCGATGGCGTTTTCGCGCGCCACGCTGCCCGCGCTAAAGAGCGCGATCGGTAACGGACGCTCGCGCCAGATTTCCCGGCCAATCGCCGCGCTCACGCCTGCGGGCGGCCCGGCCCATACCATCGGCTCGAAACGGATAAATTCGCCTGCCAGCCCGCCGGAACCCGTCGTGCTGGTCACGCAGGCCAGATCGATCTTGTTCTCGCGCACCAGCGGCGCGAGTGCGCTGCTGGGCAGCCCCACCACCTGGATTTCCACCTTCGGCCAGTTCGCCGAGAACTTGCGCAGCACCGGCGGCAGCAGCGACGACGCGTAATCGTCGGGCATGCCGATCGACACGCGGCCCTTGACTTCGGGATGCGCCAGCGAGGCCCACGCCTCGTCGCGCAGTGCCAGCATGCGACGCGCATAGCCAATCAGCGTGTGGCCGTCGGGCGTGGGTGTGACGTTGCGCGGCGCGCGGATAAAGAGCGGTTTGCCGATCGCCTCTTCGAGCGCACGGATCTGCATCGACACGGCCGCCTGCGAGCGATGCACGAGCGCCGCGCCACGCACGAAGCTGCCGGCGTCGGCCACGGCCACCACCATGGCGAGCACGTCGAGATCGAGGGTCTTCATGAACTTGGGCTGAAAAGCAGGTTGCTATCAGAAAATCTGATTGAAAAGTTCAATATAACGCGTTTGTCTGAAGATGGCGACGTCCGTATGCTGGCCTGTATCCGCTGCGATCGGATCCGATCACGCCACTGACCGCCCAAACCGGGGAACGCCATGTCGACAAGCCCGCCCGATGTTTTGAACTACGAACGATTCCGGCAACTGCAGATGCGTCTGGATCTTTCACGCGGCAAGCCCGCGCCCGAACAGCTCGATCTCTCGCAGGCCTTGATCGACGAGGCGGGGCAGGCGGGCTATCGCGCACGTGATGGCTTCGACTGCCGCAACTATGGCCTGTTGCTGGGACTGCCCGAGGCGCGCGAACTGGGCGGCGATTTGCTGGGCGCGCCGCCCGCGCAGGTGGTGGCGGCCGGCAACTCCAGTCTCGAACTGATGCACGATGCGCTGGCATTTGCCTTGCTGCACGGCGTGCCGCAAGGCAACGCTGGCGAACGCAGCGCCCCGTGGCGCGCGCAGGGCGACATCGCATTTCTTTGCCCCGCCCCGGGTTACGACCGGCACTTCGCAATCTGCGAGGCGTTGGGCGTTCGCATGATTGCCGTGCCGATGCGCGACGACGGGCCCGATATGGAGATCGTCGAATCGCTCGTGCGCGAGGACGCCTCGATCAAGGGCATGTGGTGCATGCCGCTCTACAGCAACCCAACGGGCGCGATCTACGCCGATGACGTGGTGCGCCGCCTCGCCGCCATGCCCACCGCCGCGCCGGACTTCCGCCTGTTCTGGGACGACGCCTACCGATTCCATCATCTGACCGATACGGCGCACGCGACGCTCGACGTGCTCGCGGCAAGCGCGGCGGCGGGCCATGCCGATCGGGTGCTGATGTTCGCCTCGCTGTCGAAGGTGACGATTGCGGGCGGCGGGATGGCCTGGCTGGCCGCGTCGCCGCGCAACGTGGCCTGGTGGCAGCGCTGCGCGTCGTTTCGCACGATCGGGCCGGACAAACTCAACCAGTTGCGGCACGTGCGCTACCTGCGCGACCGCGCGACGCTCGACGCACTGATGGCCCGCCATCGTGCGCTGCTGGCGCCAAAGTTCGCTGCCGTCGATGCGGTGTTGCGCGAACATCTCGCCAACGTGCGGGGCGTGCGCTGGAATGTGCCGCAAGGCGGCTATTTCATCAGCCTCTATGTGCCACCCGGCCATGCGCGGCGCACCGTCGAACTTGCGGCAGAGGCGGGGCTCGTGCTCACGCCCGCGGGCGCGGCGTTCCCTTATGGCGTCGATCCGCATGACAGCCATCTGCGGATCGCGCCGTCGTTTGCATCGCTGGACGAGGTGAGGCTGGCGGCGCAGGGGATCGCCGTGTCGTTGCTGCATTCGCTTGCGACCACCGAGGCGCTGGCGGGCTAAGGCAGCGGGGCGCCGGGCGGCAATGTGCTAAAACGGGGGCTCGCGCCATTGTCCGAACGAGGTTCCGGTGCCCCGATCGCTTTCAACGTCTTATGCCGTCTTCCGCCCGGCCTGCGCGCTTGCGTGTGCTGCGTTGTGTGCTGCGTTATTCGCGCTTGCGAGCGCCTGTGCGCACGCCCAGACGCCCATCGACGACGACGTGCCGCCCGCCACGCTCGAACGTGACGTCCACCTGTTCGTGATCCAGAAAGACGGCTCGGGCGAGGAGCACGACGATTCGACTATCCGGGCCAACACCACGGCGGGCGTCGATGCGGTTGCGCAGCGCTATGTCTGGTTCAATAAGGATATCGAATCGATTACTTCGCTCAGCGCGCAGACCATCGACCCTGACGGCAACGTGCACGAAGTGGGCGCAAGCAGCATCCGCGACGTGCAGGAGCCGCGCTCGGCGGGCGCGCCGACTTTCCAGGACGGCGTCCTGCGCACCGTCATTTTCCCAGGTGTGCAGCCGGGCGCGCGCGTGCGTCTGGTGTTCGACAAGCGGCGCGGTCACGCGCTGCAGGCGGGCACGTTTTCGTATTTCGTCGAGCCGCCGGGCGAACCGGTCGAGTTCCAGCGCCTGATCTTCGATCTGCCCGCCGACCTGCCGCTTTACGCCGATGCGCGCGGCTACGAAGCGCAACCGCCCGTCACCGAGAACGGCCGCACGCGCTATACCTTCGATTTCCGTCAGGGGCAGTTACCGCCGCTGGAAGCCGGGGCGGTGGCGCGTGTGAACTGGGGCGCGCGCCTGATGGTGACGACCGTGCCCGATTACGCCAGCTTTGCCGCGCGCTATCGCGAGGCCGCCGCGGACCCGAGCGCCACCGATCCCGCCATCGCTGCCTTCGCGCGCTCGCTCACGGCGGGCGTGACGGACCCGCGCGAGAAGGCCGCGCGCATCTACGACTGGATGCGCCTGAACATTCGCTACGTGGCGCTCTTTCTTGGCACGACGGCGGCCGCGCCGCATCGCGCGGTCGACATCCTGCGCGACCGCTACGGCGACTGCAAGGACCATGTCGCGCTCTTCACGGCGTTGCTGGCGGCCGTGGGCGTTCGCGCCGAGGGCGCGTTGCTCAACCTCGGGCCGGTCTATTCGCTGCCTTCGGTGCCGGGCTACGGCGAGGAGGCCATCAATCACGTGATCGCGTGGCTGCCCGATCTGGGCGTGTTCGCCGATACCTCGTCGGGCGGCGTGGCCTTCGGCTTTCTGCCTGCGGGCGTGATGGATCGCCCGGCGCTGCTCGTCGATGAAGGCGTGCTGGTGCGCACGCCCGCGACCCAGCCGCGCACGCGTTCGGCGCAACTCGACATCGACGTCGGCGAGGACGGCAATGCGTCGTATCGCTATCGCGTGGAGGAAGCGGGCGCGCTGGCCGAGACGGAGCGCAATACCTTTCGCCGTGCCACGCATCAGGGCGCGCAGCAGATCGCCGCGCAGCGCCTGCGGCAAACCGGCCTGGCAGGCACGGCGCGCCTGGGCACGAGCGCACTCGACGCGATGGGCGGCCCGTTCGCCGCCACCACCGAGGGCACGCTCGACCATGTGGTCTGGCCCGACGGCACCACGGCGCTGCCCGCCTTAAGCAGTCTGTCGGGCGGTATCACCACGCAGCTCGACAACTGGCTCGCGGTGCAAAAGCGCACGCAGCCGTGGGCCTGCATCAGCGGGGATTTCGAGGAGCACGCGCGCATCGCGCTGCCGGCATTCGCACGCGTGACCGATTTGCCGCGCGACGTGGTGGCGAGTGTGGCAAGTGCTGCAAGTGCCGCGCCGCTCGACTACAGCGCGCATTACGTATTCGATCGCGACACGCGCACGGTGGAGGTCACGCGCAAGCTGTCGGCGCATTTCGGGCGGCAGATGTGCACGCCGGAGGATTTCGCGCAGATGCACGAGGCCTTGCTGCGCATGCAGCGCGATGCGCACGCACAGATTGTCGTGCGCGCCAGGGTTCAATGACGAAGGCCGCTCAGCCGCCGCGCGTCGTCACCGGCACCCAGGCGCCTTGCTTGACCTGATAAAGCGTCGATGTGCCGTTCTTGAGCGCGCCGGTGTCGTCGAAGGCAATGTGGCCCGTCACGCCGTCGAAGGAGAGCGACTTGAGCGTGGCGCGAAACACATCGGGATTCGCCGACTTTGCCGCCGTCATCGCGTGAATCGCGGCCCAGGTCGCGTCATAGCTGAACGGCGCATAGGCCAGCACATCGGCGCCAAAGCGGCTCTTGAACTTCTGCGCGAAACGCGGGCCGTCGGGCAGTTGCGCCAGCGGCCGCCCGTATTCCCAGGCAAGCGCGCCGTCACCGGCCGGCCCCGCGAGCTGCACGAAATCGGGGATCGCCACGCCGCCGCCGCCCACGAACTGCGTGTTCATGCTGCGCGCCTTCATCTGTTTGACGAGCGCCGCGGCCTGGCGCGCGAGTCCGCCGAAGTAGAGCAGATCGGCGTCGGCGGCCTTGATGCGCGCGAGCTGCGGGCCAAAGTCGCCCGCTTCGATCGGCGCGAAGTCGCGCGCGACCACGTTGCCGCCGTGTTCCTTGACGGTGCGCTCGAACACGTCGGCTTCACCCTGGCCGAACGCGGTCCGGTCGTCGACGATGGCGATGCGCCGCGCCTTCACGACTTCGACCGCCCACGCGCCCGCGATGCCCGCGTTCTGCGCGTCGTTGGCGATCACCGTGAAGGTGTTGGCAAAGCCCTGCGAGGTAATGACGGGATTGGTCGCGGCCGGGTCGATCATCGGAATGCCGGCGCTTTCGTAAATACGCGAGGCCGGAATTGCCGTGCCCGAATTGAAGTGGCCGACCACGGCCGCCACGTTCTGGTTCGCGAGTTTCGCCGCGGCCTGCACGCCCAGGCGCGGGTCGGCGCGGTCGTCGATGGCGATCAGTTCGAAATGCGCGGTCTGCTCGCCGATCTTGATGCCCTGCGCGTTGGCGTCGTCCAGCGCGAGTTGCACGCCGTTCTGCAGGTCGTGGCCGTAATTCGCGTAGTCGCCGGAAAGCGGGGCGACGAAGCCGATGCGAACCGTGAGCGGGCCGGCTGCGCGCACGGTTGCGCCCGGCGCGGCGGCGAGGGCGCACGCGAGCGCGCCCGCGCATAGTGCGAAGAGCGCGACGCGGCGCTCGCGCGAAGGCGGGCGCGGATCGACGCTGGAAGTGTGGCGCGGTCTCATCGTGACTCCTGGCGCTGTGCGGGCGCGGCGGTGTTCTTGTTTATTACGGTTGCGCGAAGCTGTTGGGGCAGGGGCGCGCCATCATGGCGAAGCAGTCTTGCGGCGATGCGGCTGAATGTGCTGCTGGATTGGCGGTCGCTTTGGCGAGTGAGCGCGCCCGGCGGGCGTGAGCGCAATATAACAGGCTGGCGTGACGCCCGGCCGGGCCTGGGCTCCGCGGCCCCGACGGGCTGGCGGCCTAGTAGCCGGATTGCAGCGCGAGCAGCGTGTCGCGCAATTGCACCAGCGGCGCCATGGCGCCTTCGGTGGCCCAGCCTTCGAGATCGTCCAGTGCGCGGTTGCAGCCGTCGAGCACCACGTCCAGGTCCACCGGCACGCCGTTGGCCAGCGCAAAGCGGATGATCGCCTCGAAGCGTGCGCAGTCGTCGTCGCCATAGGCGATGTCGAGGTTGTCGGCGATGGTCTGGGCGATGTCGCTGCGCTCGCGGTCTTCGGCATCGACGAAATCGATGATGCCGCGCGCGACGTCGGGGGCGTGGTAGAGCGCGATATCGAGCCACTGGGCGGCGTCGAAATCAGCGTCATGGCTATGCTCTTCGAAATATTCGATCGCTTCCTGCTCGTGCGTTTCACCGCCATCGACGGCAAGGCACAGCTGCTCGAAATATTCTTCCTGTTCGCTACGGATGGAATCGGACATCGGTCAATCTCTTTACTGATCTGGCTTCAACTAAGACGGTAGGCGACGCGGCGCAGAACGCCGGACAAACGGCTGGCCGCGTGCACATGCGGATCGCATTATAGGATGCGCCGCGCCGGCTGGCCGTGGTTTGGCGTCGGTTAGGCGTCGGCTTAGCCACGTGCCCGCGCAAACGCCACCGTCGGAAAGCTCAGACCAGATCGACCGTCCAGGCGTCGAACCACTCGCGCGGGCGCGCGATCTGATCCTGCGCGGCGACGATTTCCAGCTCGTAGCGTCCCGCGTCATAGGTCGTCTTGACGACCGCATTGACGGCCGCAAGCGTATGTTCGAAGGCGCGTTTGAGCGTATCGCCAAGCATCAGGCGCGCGACGAAAATCGCGCTGGTGATGTCGCCCACGCCGACCGGCTGGCGCGCAAACGGGTAGAGCGGGCGTTGTGCCAGCCATGCTTCGCGCTCGGTGACCACCAGCATGTTGAAGGTGTCGGCGGGACTGTTGCGGTCGAGCAGATGCTTGACGAGGACGAGCCTGGGGCCGCGCGCGATCAGTTCGCGGCAGGCGTCGACGGCTTCCTCGGCGGTCTCCAGCTCCCGTCCGACGAGGCGCTGCAGTTCGCTGTGATTGGGCATCATCGCGTCGGCCACTTCGGGCATCTGCGTGACGAGAAAAGCCTGGATGCCGGGCTCGACGCGGCAACCCGCTGCGCCGCCCGTGGCGTTGAGCGTGCCCATCACCGGGTCGCAGAAATAGCGCGCCTGCGGGTTGGCGGCTTTCACGGCGCGTACCACGTCGATCACCGACTGCGCCTGCTCGGGCGTGCCGAGGTAGCCGGAGAGCACGGCGTCGCAACGCGGCAGCACGCCGATTGCGCCGATGCCTTCGACCAGTTCCACCATCTGCCCGGCGTCGATCGCGCTGCCGGTCCAGTGGCCGTATTGCGTGTGATTCGAGAACTGCACGGTGTTGAGCGGCCACACGTTCACGCCCAGACGGCGCATGGGAAACACGGCGGCGCTATTGCCCGCATGGCCGAACACGACGTGCGACTGGATGCTCAATACGTTTTTCATGGTCGTTTCGGTCTGCCTGGGATGAGGCCGTTTCGCTGTTCAACGGCGGGCGAGGGCGGGCTGACGCCCATACCGCCTGCTGCACGGCGTTTGTGCGCGTGCAGCAACGATAACCGAATTCATTGCGCCCGGTCGATGGGCGCGTGCGCGGAGTGTTGCGCGCATTGGACTTGTGGACTGGCCCGATGCGCGCGCGGCGCTCAGACCAGTTCGCGATAAAGCGCCATGTAGCGCTGCGCCGAAGCCGCCCAGCCGAAATCCTCGCGCATGCCGCGCGCGCGCGTTTCGCGCCAGTCGCGGCTGCGCCCGTACAAGGCGAAGGCGCGGCGGATCGCGGCCGTGAGCGCGTCGGGCTCGAAGCGCTCGAACACGAAGCCGGTGGCGGTGCCGTCGGCGAGATTTTCGAGCGAGGCGTCCGTGACCGTATCGGCGAGACCGCCTACGCGGTGCACGAGCGGCAGCGCGCCATAGGCGAGCGCGTAGAGCTGCGTGAGGCCGCAAGGTTCGAAGCGCGACGGCACCATCATGACGTCCGCGCCCGCGACGATCTCGTGCGCGAGCGTTTCGTCGAAGCCCAGTTCGACCGCCACGGACTCGGGATGCTGACGCGCCGCGCGCGCGAAGCCTTGTTCGAGACTCGCGTCGCCGGTGCCGAGCACGACCAGTTGGCCGCCGCGCGAGACGATGTCGGGCAGCGCCGCGAGCAGCAGATCGAGACCTTTCTGCTCGGTCAGACGGCTCACCACGCCAAAGATCGGCGCATCGTGTTTCTGGGTGAGATTGAAGCGCTGCTGCAGCGCCGCCTTGCAGCGCAGCTTGCCGCTCATGCGCGTGACCGAGTAACGCGCGGCGATGGCCTCGTCGCCGGCCGGGCTCCACACCTGGTAATCCACACCGTTGAGAATGCCGACGAGATCATGCGCGCGCCCCTTGAGCAGCGCTTCGAGACCGCCGCCCTGAGCGACCGTCTGGATCTCGCGCGCATAGGTCGGGCTGACGGTGGTGATCTTGTCGGCGTAAAAGAGGCCCGCTTTGAGAAACGACAACTGGCCGTAGAACTCGACGCCATGCATGTCGAAAAAGTCCGGCGGCAGGCCCAGTTCGCCGAATTGCTGGGCCGGGAAGATGCCCTGGTAGGCGAGGTTGTGGATCGTGAAGACGCTGCGCGCCGGTGGAGTGCCGGGTGTGCCTGTCGTGCCGCGTTCGCGCGCCGCCGCGCGCAGATACGCGCCCGCCAGACCCGCGTGCCAGTCGTGCGCGTGCACGATGTGCGGCGCCCAGTCGGGATCGAGATGCTGGGCAAGCTGCGCGGCCGCCCAGCCGAGCAGGGCGAAGCGCTGGGCGTTGTCGCCGTAGGGCACGTGCTCGTCGTCCAGATACGGGTTGCCGGGGCGGGCGTAGAAGGCGTCGGCGCGGATCATGTAGACCGGCAGATCGTTGCCGGGCAGTCGTCCCAGTTCGAGCGTGGCCTCGCCGGTGCCGAAGCTGCGCTCCAGCCGCGCGATCGGGCGCAGGTCGGTCAGGCCCGTCGCCACGCCCGCAAAGCCGGGCAGCAGCACGCGTGCGTCGGCGCCCAGTTCGATCAGGGCGGCGGGCAGGGCGGCCGTCACATCGGCGAGACCGCCGGTCTTGAGGAGGGGATAGAGTTCGCTGGCTACATGCAGGACGCGGATCGTCATCGGGCTGGAATCCTTTCGGGTTGCGCAGTCGTTACACGCGATTTCCGCGCGCAGGCGCGGGTTCAGCAGGTTTGAGCAAGCGCCATGCGCGGATCGTTCCGATCAAGCGCCCGGCCCGAGATTCGCCAGCGCCTCGCGCGTGACCAGCACGATGCCGTTTTCGGTGCGATAGAAGCGCTCGCCGTCGCGCTGCGGGTCTTCGCCGATCACCAGACCGTCCGGAATCACGCAGCCGCGATCCACCACCACCTTGCGCAAGCGGCAACTCGCGCCCACGACCACCTGCGGCAACAAGACTGCCTCGGCAATGTTGCAGAACGACTTCACGACCACATTCGTCGAGAGCACCGAGCGCGAAATCTGCGAACCCGAGATCACGCTGCCGCCGCACACGATCAGATTGGTGCCCGAACCCTGCAGGCCGTTGAGATCGCGCACGAACTTGGCGGGCGGCAACTGTTCCATATAGGTCCAGATCGGCCAGTGGCGGTCGTAGAGGTCGAGCGCGGGAATCGTCGATGCCAGATCGAGATTCGCGGACCAGTACGCGTCGATGGTGCCGACGTCGCGCCAGTAAGGCTCGGCGCTCGGATCGGACGACACGCACGACATGCTGAACGGATGCGCGATCGCATGGCCGTCGCTGACCACGCGCGGAATGATGTCCTTGCCGAAGTCGTGATCGGTGCCGCTGCGCGCGATGTTTTCTTCGAGCAGGTGGATCAGGTACTCGGTATCGAATACATAGATGCCCATGCTGGCGAGCGCGATGTCGGGATGGCCGGGCATGGCGGGCGGATCGTCGGGCTTCTCCACGAAACCGGTCACGCGGCGCGATTCATCCACGGCCATCACGCCGAAGGCGCGCGCTTCCATGCGCGGCACCTCGATGCAGCCCACGGTGCAGTCCGCGCCGCTGGCGGCGTGGTCCGCCACCATGCGCGTGTAGTCCATCTTGTAGATGTGGTCGCCGGCCAGCACCACGACATACTTCGGCGAAATCGACCGGATGATGTCGATGTTCTGGTAGACGGCGTCGGCGGTGCCGCGATACCAGTGCGCGCCTTCCACGCGCTGCTGCGCGGGCCAGAGGTCGAGGAACTCGTTGAACTCGCCGCGCAGAAAACCCCAGCCGCGCTGCAAATGGCGCAGCAGCGAATGCGCCTTGTACTGCGTGACCACGGCGATGCGCCGTATGCCGGAGTTCAGGCAGTTCGAGAGCGCGAAATCGATGATGCGGTATTTGCCGCCGAAATGAACCGCGGGCTTCACGCGCTTGTTCGTGAGGGGACCGAGGCGCGTGCCGCGCCCGCCCGCGAGGACGATGGCGAGCGTGGTGCGCTGCAGATCGTTGAGGCTTGCCGGAGTTTCCATGGTCGTCTCCTTGTTGTGCTGTGCCCCCGGTGAAGCTGGCGTCGTGCCGTACTGCGTCGTTTTTATGACCGCGCTTTGAATGTTCTAGCACCGAAAACGGCGTTGCGCGAATCGATCGCGCATGGCGGAATCGGCGTGGAGTCGCGCGCAGTGGGCGGAGAAAAGTGGAAGCAAACGGCTTGCCCGCTGCGTACCTCAAGGGCTGTTGCCACCGCCGACGCGCCTGGCGCAGGCCCGCTAGAATCGCTGGCGGTTAGCGCGAACCCCGATGCACCGATCCGGCGCTCGCGCAGCCGCGTCCCTGGAACTTCGACACTGCCCATGCCACCGATCCGCAAGTTTTTCGCCTTCGCCGCCTGCTGCGCCGCCGCATTGAGTCTCGTTGCCTGCGCGGGCGCGCCTTCCGCGCCTGCCAGCATCGCCGCCTCTAACGCTTCGAACGCTTCGAACGCTTCGAACGCCGACGGCCCGGCCTACGGTCCGGAGCTGCAAGGCTTCGACTATCCGCATCCGGTGCACGATTTCAGCTTTGCCTCGCAAGGCAAGACGCTGCACATGGCCTATATGGACATACAACCGCAGCAGCCCAATGGCCGCACGGCGGTTCTGCTGCACGGCAAGAATTTTTGCGCGGCCACCTGGGGCGACACCATCACGCGCCTGGTGGCCGCGGGCTACCGTGTGATCGCGCCTGACCAGATCGGCTTTTGCAAGTCGAGCAAGCCTGCCGCGTACCAGTTCACCTTCCAGCAACTCGCGCGCAACACGCACGCATTGCTGGCGTCGCTGGGCATCGAGCGCGCGACGATCATCGGCCATTCGACCGGCGGCATGCTCGCGGTGCGCTATGGCCTGATGTATCCGCGCGAAACCGAGCAACTGGTGCTGGTGAACCCCATCGGCCTCGAAGACTGGAAGGCGAAGGGCGTGCCTTCGCTGTCGGTGGACGACTGGTATGCGCGCGAACTGAAGACGAGCGCCGACGGCATCCGCCGCTACGAACAGACGACGTATTACGCGGATACCTGGAGCACGCGCTACGAGCCGTGGGTGCAGATGCTGGCGGGCATGTATCGCGGGCCGGGGAAGGCACAGGTGGCGTGGGATTCGGCGCTGCTGTATGACATGATCTACACGCAGCCCGTGGTCTATGAATTCGGCCAGTTGAGCATGCCGACGCTGCTCTTGATCGGCCAGAAGGACACGACGGCGATCGGCAAGGATGCCGCGTCGCCCGAAGTGCGGGCGAAGATTGGCCACTATCCGGAGCTCGGGCGTGCGGCCGCGAAGGCGATTCCGCATGCGACGCTGGTGGAGTTTCCCGATGCCGGTCACGCGCCGCAGATGCAGGATCCGGAGGCGTTTCATGCGGCCTTGCTCAAGGGCCTGGCGGCGTTGCCGCAGCAATCGCACTGACGCCTTTGGCTTGATTTAGGCTAGAGCCAGAAAGCGAAGCGGGCGCATCCGTTCAAGGATGCGCCCGCTTTTTTACGTCTTAGGCCTTCAAACGAAGCCTCATCGCGCGGCGGCCATCTCGTCGCGCACCTCGGCGGTGATCTCGAACGATCGCAGGCGTTTCGCGTGGTCGTGGATCATCGCGGTGACGATCAGTTCGTCGGCGTTGGTCTGTTCGAGCACGGATTCGAGGCCCGCGCGCACGGTCTCGCGATCGCCGATCACCGAGCACGCCAGCGAATGCGCCACGCCCGCAAGCTCGAACTCGTTGGCCGCGATCTGCTCGACGGGCGGCGGCAACTGACCCGGCGTGCCGCGCCGCAAATTAACGAACTGCTGTTGTAGCGAGGTGAAGAGAAAGCGCGCTTCCTCGTTGCTTTCGGCGGCGAACACGTTCACGCCCACCATCGCGTGCGGTTTCGCGAGCGTCGCGGACGGACGGAACTGCGAGCGGTAGACGCGCAGCGCGGTGAGCAGATGGTCGGGCGCGAAGTGCGACGCAAAGGCGAAGGGCAGGCCCATCGCCGCGGCCAGTTGCGCGCCGAACAGGCTCGAACCGAGGATATAGATCGGCACGTTCAGACCCGCGCCCGGCACCGCGCGCACGCGCTGGCCTTCGACGGGCTCGCCGAACAGGCGCTGCAGTTCCGCGACATCGTCGGGGAAGGCTTCGGCGCTGGCCTGCAGATCGCGGCGCAACGCGCGCGCCGTGGTCTGGTCGGTGCCGGGCGCGCGCCCGAGGCCAAGATCGATGCGGCCCGGATAGAGCGCTTCGAGCGTGCCGAACTGCTCGGCGATCAGCAGCGGTGCGTGATTGGGCAGCATGATGCCGCCCGAGCCCACGCGGATTGTCTTCGTGCCGCCCGCCACATAGCCGATCACCACCGACGTGGCGGCGCTGGCGATGCCGGTCATGTTGTGATGCTCGGCGAGCCAGTAGCGCTGGTAGCCCCAGCGCTCGGCGTGCTGGGCGAGGTCGAGCGTGTTGCGCAGCGCCGCGCCGGCGTTCGAGCCGGCGGCCACGGGCGAGAGATCGAGGACGGAGAAAGGGGGCAGACGGGGCGTCATGGGGTGTTCCGGTGTGCTTCGGTCATGGTGGGGCGCTGCGCGCAAGAGCCCGACGTTTCGATCGTCGGGAACCCGCTGCAAGGCAGACGCAAGCTGGCGGCCATTGTGCCAAAGCACATCCGATCGCGCTGACGACGCTCGGGAACCCATACCCCCGGCGTGGTTTCCGTTTATGGAGAGGCAATGGAGATTCGATTTAGTCGAAATGGATTATCTGGACTGAATCGTAATTATTCTTGTTTAATTACCTCCGCGTCATCTTTAATTCAAAATTGTTAAAGAATGGTTGCGATATGCTTACTGATTTTTTTCAATTCATAAAATCCTGGAAGCAGCCTGTGACTGGCGTGAAATGATTTTGAGCATTGCTATTCTGAGAAGCATTTTTGCGTGGAGTGTGGAAGCGGCTTTCGAGTCTTGCTGCTACAATTTTTTGCGCTGAATCAGGGCGGGAGCAGGGCGCTTCTGTCAAATTTTCAGAATTCTCTTAATCAAATTGTCAATTTGATTTGCGCCGCATCAAAGCGAAGTGACCTCATTTAAGGCGTTGCTAGCTGTCTATATGCGGCGCAGATACGATACCCGTCTGATTTTTTTATGAAATTCTGGGCAGGACAAATGGTCCGAGGCGAAATGCGCGATCAGGCCAATATGCAGCACGATGCGCGGCATATGGGTTATGCAATTGCAGGGCATCCTGCAAACGCGCGCGCGCCTCGTGCATTGTGCGGCATCGTGCAGCGCCGCAAACGGGGCGCCCGGGCATGACGACATCGCTTTATTCCCTTTCGCCGTTCGCCTGGTGGCTGCTGGCGGCCCTATGCGGCGCGGCCACCTTCTACGCCATCAGCGCGGCGCTGACCATGCCGCGTTTCGGTTCCGCCGCGCAGGTGCGTGAGGCGGCCCGGCTCGCCCGCGTGCGCACGCCGCTGGCGGTCAGCGTGCTCAAGCCGCTGTGCGGCGCGGAGCCGCGCCTCTACGAAAACCTGGCAACGTTCTGCGAGCAGCATCACCCGCGTTATCAACTGATCTTTGGCGTGTCGTCGCCCAAGGACCCGGCGATCGCGGTGGTGCAGCGCCTGCAGGCCGCGTATCCCGGCCACGATATCGAACTCGTGGTGGACGCCCGCGTGCACGGCAGCAACCTCAAGGTCAGCAACCTCATGAACATGGCCGATCATGCGCGCCATGACGTGCTGATCGTCGCCGACAGCGACATCGCCGTGGAGCCCGATTACCTGGAGATCGTCACGGCGCCGCTGGCCGACCCGGCCGTGGGCGTCGTGACCTGTCTCTACAGCGCGCGCAGTATCGGCGGTTTCTGGCCGCGTGTGGGTGCGCTCTTCATCAACGAATGGTTCGCGCCCTCGGTGCGCGTCGCGCATTCGACGGGTTCGCGCGCGTTCGGTTTCGGCGCGACGCTGGCGCTGTCGCGCGCCACGCTGGAGCGCATCGGCGGCTTTGCTGCGCTCAAGGACGGTCTCGCCGACGACTACCTGCTCGCCCGCTTTGCGCGCGATCATGGCCTTGCCACGGTGCTCGCGCCGGTGCTGGTCGCCACCGACGTGATCGAGCCGACTTTCCGCACGTTGTGGCTGCGCGAAACGCGCTGGCTGCGCACTATCCGCTCGGTCAATCCGGCGGGCTTCGCCTCGCTCTTCATCACCTTCACCACGCCGTGGCTGCTGATTGGCGCGCTTGCGTACGCGCTGTTGCTTGCGGGCAGTGGCGGCGTGCCGGCGTGCGCCTCGACGCGCGCCGTGCTGGCCGCGCTGGGCACCAGCACGGCTGGCGGTATCATCGCCAGATTGGCGCTGCACGCGCGCAGCAGTGGGGGCCTCGGCGCTTTTCTGCGCGACCTGCCGCTGGTGCCGCTGCGCGATGTCCTGCTGCTGCTGCAATGGCTCGCTGCCGCGTTCGGCTCGCACGTGATCTGGCGCGGCGTGCGCGTGCCGGTGGCCAATCCCGACGGCCAGCCGGTCGTCGAGCAGCGCAGCGAGCGCCCGCTCAAGCCCACGCCCGGCGCCGCGCCACGGCGCGCCCGTGCCCGCGCCGCCGTCGAGATGACGGATGGCCGTTGAAGGACGGCCACAACGGTCGCGAAAACAGAACATTTTGTCGCGCGCCATGCCGGCATCTGCCGCAGCGCGCTATTACATTCGCATTGATTGGCAGTGATTGCCCCCTATTCAAGGTTAGCCGGAGCACCCATCTCATGAAAACGCTGTTTTTGCAGGCCCCGTCCTATGACGGTTTCGACGGTGGCGCGGGTTCGCGCTATCAGGCGAAGCGCGAGATCCGCTCGTTCTGGTATCCGACCTGGCTTGCACAGCCTGCCGCACTGGTGCCCGAAAGCCGCGTGCTCGATGCGCCCGCCGATGGCATTGGCGTCGAAGAAACGCTGAAGATCGCGCAGGACTATGACCTCGTCATCATTCACACCAGCACGCCGTCGTTCCCCACCGATGCGCTGTTCGCCGAAGACCTGAAAAAGCGCAAGCCGTCGCTGCTGGTCGGCATGGTGGGCGCGAAGGTGATGGTCGATCCGCACAATTCGCTGACCGCGACCGAAGCCATCGATTTCGTCTGCCGCGAGGAATTCGATTACACCTGCAAGGAAATTGCCGAAGGCAAGCCGTTCCCGGAAATCAAGGGTCTGTCGTGGCGCGCAAAGGATGGCTCGATCGAGCACAACGAAGCACGCCCGATCCTCGAAAACATGGACGAACTACCGTTCGTCGCGCCGATCTACAAGCGCGATCTGAAGATCGACAATTACTTTATCGGCTATCTGAACTACCCGTACGTGTCGATCTACACGGGGCGCGGCTGCAAGTCGCGCTGCACGTTCTGCTTGTGGCCGCAGACGGTGAGCGGCCATCGCTATCGCACGCGTTCGGTCGAAAACGTGATCGCCGAAGCGAAGTGGATTCGCGACAACATGCCCGAAGTGAAGGAGTTGATGTTCGACGACGACACCTTCACCGACGATCTGCCGCGCGCCGAAGCGATCGCGCTTGGACTCGGCAAGCTCGGCATGACGTGGTCGTGCAATGCCAAGGCGAACGTGCCGTACAAGACGCTCAAGGTGATGAAGGAAAACGGCCTGCGTCTGCTGCTGGTGGGCTTTGAATCCGGCGACGACCAGATTCTCGTGAACATCAAGAAGGGCGTGCGTACCGATTTTGCGCGTCGCTTCAGCGCGGACTGCAAGAAACTCGGTATCAAGATTCACGGCACCTTTATTCTGGGCCTGCCGGGCGAGACGCAGGAAACCATCGCGAAGACCATCGAGTACGCGAAGGAAATCAATCCGCACACGATCCAGGTGTCGCTGGCTGCGCCGTATCCGGGCACCACGCTCTACAAGCAGGCCGTGGAAAACGGCTGGATGGAAGAGAACAAGGTCATCAATCTGGTGAGCAAGGAGGGCGTGCAACTGGCCGCGATTGGTTATCCGCATCTGTCGCGCGAGGAGATTTATCACCACCTCGAACAGTTTTATCGCCAGTTCTATTTCCGCCCGTCGAAGATCTGGGAAATCGTGCGCGAAATGCTCACGAGCTGGGACATGATGAAACGCCGTCTGCGCGAAGGCGTGGAGTTCTTCCGCTTCCTGCGCGCGCACGAGGCATGATGGCGTCTGCGCTGCCCGGCGCTGATGTAGCCGCCGCACGCGCGCTCATCTTCACCGCCGACGATTTCGGTCTGCATGAGCGCGTGAACGCGGCCGTCGAGCATGCGCATCGCGACGGCGTGCTCAACGCCGCGAGTCTGATGGTGGCCGCACCCGCGGCCGCCGATGCCGTGGCGCGCGCGCGGCGTCTGCCAAAGCTGCGCGTGGGTCTGCATCTCGTGCTCGCCGACGGCCCGGCGATGCTGCCGCGCGAGCGCATTCCCGCGCTTGTCGATCAGCATGGCCGTTTCGGCGACAACATGGTGCGCGACGGCTTTCGCTTCTTTTTTCTGCCGCAGGTGCGCGCCCAGCTCGCGCTGGAAATTCGCGCGCAGTTCGAGGCGTTTGCGGCGACCGGTCTCGCGCTCGATCACGTTAATACGCACAAGCATTTTCATCTGCATCCCACGGTGCTCTCGCTGATCCTCACGATTGGCCGCGAGTACGGTTTGCGTGCCATGCGCCTGCCGCTGGAGGCGGGCGCGCCATTCGCCCTGCGGCCGTGGCTCGCGCTGGTGCGCGCGCGTCTCGCGCGGGCCGGGGTGGCGCATAACGACTACGTGGTCGGTATCGCCGATACCGGTGCGATGGACGAAGCGGTGCTGCTCGACGCGATCGCAAAGCTGCCTGAGCGGGGCGTTGGCGAGATCTACTGCCATCCCGCGATTGCACCGGCGGCGGGCGAAGGGCCGATCACCGCGTCGATGCAGACCTATCGTCACGCCGACGAACTCGACGCGCTGCTTTCGCCGCGTGTGGCCGAAGCGCTCCTGCGCAGCGGCGTGAGTCACGGCGGCTTTACCGATGTGTTCTTCGCATCGCAGGCGCAGAGCGCATCATGAAGTGGCTCAAATGGCTGGGTCTGCCGGTCGGGATCGCGATCCTGATCGGCCTGGTCGTGCATGACGGCGCGCACGATGTGATGCGCGTGATCGGCACGGCGGGGCCGGTGCTGCTCTGGCTCGTGCCGTTCCATGCGCTGCCGCTGCTGCTCGACGCTTACGCGTGGCATCTGCTGCTCGATAAGCGCGCGCCGCTGGGTTTCCTTTGGTGGATCGCCACCGTGCGCGAAGCGATCAACCGTCTGTTGCCCGCCGCGGGCGTGGGCGGCGAGATCGCGGGCGTGCGCCTCGCGCGCTGGAAGGTGCGCGGCCACGACCAGGACAGCGAGGCGCGAGCGGCGAGCGAGGTGACGGCTTCGGTGATTGTCGAGGTGTTCGTGACGATTGCCGTGCAATACGCGTTCTCGGCGCTGGGCGTGGTGCTGATCGTCGCGGCGACGGGCCAGTCGGGCTCGTTGCGCACCATCGTCACGATCGCGCTTGCGCTGCTGCTTACCGCGCCGCTGCCCTTGCTCGCTGTCATCCTGCTGCGCCGGGGCGGTGTGTTCCACGCGATCGAGCGCTGGGCGGGGCGTCTGCTTGGCGCGGATCACCCCGTCATGCAGGGCATCGACGGTCAGCGGCTCGACGCCGATCTCGACCGCCTGATGTCGCGCACGGGACTGATGTTCCGCGCGTTTTTCTGGCAGCTGGGCGGCTATATGCTCGGCGCGTTCGAGACCTGGTGGGCGCTGGCGCTGCTCGGCCATCCGGTCACGGTGGGCGACGCGCTCGCCATCGAGGCCATCACCCAGGCGGTGCGGCACGCGGCCTTCATGGTGCCCGCGGGCCTGGGCGTGCAGGAAGTGGCCGTGGTGCTGCTGGCGCAACTCTTCGGCGTGAGCCAGGAGGTGGCGTTCTCGCTGGCGCTCGTCAAGCGCATGCGCGAGGTCGTGTTCGGCGTGCTGGCGCTGCTGTCGTGGCAGGCCGCCGAGATCGTCCGTACGCGCCGCTCGGTGCGCGATGCACGTCACGCCGATGCCGCGCATGGGACGCCAGCCCACGCAACCGCGCGTGCGGTGCGCCACGACCGGACCCTTTGAAGGTACATTGTGGTAACCAGGCACGCGCCGAGGCTCGCAACGATCGCTCTCTGCGTGTGCTCCACACATCACCCGACGCGGTAGCCGAGCCTTCACGCCATGTCGTCCACGCATCGTTTCACGCGGTCACTGACCGCCGGAATCGTATTTCAACGTGCATTTCGGCCCGGACGGACGCGTCTCGACGACGTCGCGCTCGGACGTGATGAAAGGGCATTGAGCGATGGCTTTTGACGCCGGGAGGATGCTTGACTGAACAACCGGATACAGGACGCAGGAGGCGCACATGGTGATGCATCGGCGACGTCCCCCGCGCGTGGGGCTCGTGCTGGGCGGCGGGGCGGCGCGCGGCTGGGCGCATATTGGCGCGATCCGCGCGCTGGAAGAGGCCGGCATCAAGCCGGATGTGGTGTGCGGCACCTCGATCGGCGCGCTGGTGGGCGCGGTCTACGCAAACGGCGATCTCGACTGGCTCGAGGACTGGGTGGGCAAGCTCACATGGCAAACGGTGGTGCGCCTGCTCGACCTGCGTTTTTCGGGCGGCCTGCTGGGCGGGCGCAAGGTCATCGACCTGTTCGCGCGGCAGTTCAACGGCCGTGCGATCGACGACCTCCGGATGCCGTTCACGGCCGTGGCCACCGAACTCGATACGGGCCGCGAGGTCTGGCTGCGCGAGGGCGGCGTGGTGGACGCGGTGCGCGCCTCGATTGCGATTCCCGGCATCTTCACGCCGATCTGGCATGACGGCGTCTGGCTCGTCGACGGCGGCCTGAGCAATCCGGTGCCGGTCTCGGCGGCGCGTGCGATGCGCGCGGATACCGTGATCGCCATCGACCTCAATCACGACATTCTCAATGGCCGCGACCTGGGCGGCGCCATCGACACCGTGCCGCGCGAGACGCCGGTGGAAGCACCGCGTCCGGTTGTGCCAGGCGCGCCAGGCGACCCGGCCGCCGTCGCTCCCGTGCCCGCCGAACCCGCGCCGCTGCTACGCCGCAACGGCAAGCGCTTCCCAAGCTGGCTGCAACCTGCGGGACCGGCGACGCTCGGCAGCCCGGACGTGCGCGTGGCGCCGCCGCCCAGCACGCGCGTGCCGTCGCTGCTGAGTTCGATTGCGCAGAGCATCGACATCATGCAGGTGCGTATCACGCGCAGCCGTCTGGCGGGCGAACCGGCCGATGTTTTGATCCAGCCGCGTCTGGGCGGCATGGGCATCTTCGACTTTCATCGCGCGGGACCGGCCATCGCGGAAGGGCGAGCGGCAGTGCAGTACATGCTGCCGGCGATCCGCGCGCAACTGGGGTTGGAGTGAGGGCTAGAGGTTGAGGATCCCGGCCACGGCGAATTGCGCCGCGCTGAATTCGTCGGCGCTCGCGGCTTCACCCCGGTAGCGCCAGACTCTGGCCGCGAGCGACAAGGTGGTGATCTGGTCGGCCATTGCGACGCAGGGTTTCGACAGGCCGCTGATCGGAATTTCCGATTCCCAGCCGTGGATCGAACTGGTGATGGGTAGCCCAACGAAGCGGCTTGTCAGCCCGTTGAATTCCGCATCTGTCAGTACGAGCGTAGGCCGATAGCCATTCTGCTCAATTCCCGCGCCCGGTCCCACGTCGAGCCAGATGATGTCGCCTGCGTCCGGTATGCCGTTTTTCATGCGTTTTTACCATTGGTCGAAACGCGTCGGGTCGTCCGGGCCGCCGATTTCCGAGCCCTTCGGTTCGCCAAAATCCACCAGCGGATGCGGCTCGCGCTGCGGCTCCTGCTGCTCCTCGCGCAACTGCTGCAGATAGCGCTCGCGCGAGAAACGCCGGATGGCGGTGTGAGGGCGCACGGTGAGCGTGCCGTCCTCGACTTCCACCTCGACGTCCTGGCCTTCCGAAAGCGCCAGTTTGGCTGCCGCGCTCGCGGGAATGCGCACCGCAAGACTGTTTCCCCAACGCTTCAAGGTTTGAACAGGCATCATCGTCGACTCCTCTTGTTAGCAAACCTCATCCAAACGATGTATCAACACGTCGATACGTCAATCGATGCTAGGCGGGGTATCTGGACGTGTCAACATGTCGATACGTTGGGTTTGCGGTAGATCCGTGTTTCAGGCCGTCGCCGCCACCCACACCCAGCCTTGCGCCGAACGTCGCAATGTCGTGACCGAAAGCGGTGCGATTTCGAGCTGACGGAAAGTGGCCGATGGCGCGCCCAGCGCATGCAGCACCGCCGCGCGGATCACGCTCGCGTGCGTAAAGGCGATGACCGGTGCGTTATCTTTGTTTTCGGCTTCGGGCAGGGCGTCCAGCCACGCGCCCACACGCTTGCGCACGTCATCGAACGATTCGCCGCCGCCCGGCGGCTGGAACGACGGATCGCGCGTCCACGCTGCCAGCGCCTCGGGCGCGTGCTGCGCGATGTCGTTCAACCGGCAGCCGGCCCACGCGCCGAAAGCGGTATCCGCGAGCGCATGCTCGATCTGTGCGTCGAAGCCCGCCGCGCGCGCGCTGGCCCGCGCGACGGGAGCCGGGCTCGTCAGCACGCGCGCAGCATCGCCGCTGCCGGCGATCAGCGCCTGCCACCGCGTCCGCCACGCTTCGACGGCAGCGATTGCGCGCGCATCCAGCGCCGTCTCGACGCCTTCGTCCGATCCCGCCTCAGTCGCCAACACGCCCGCGCGTAAATCGGCATTCGCCGCATGGCTGATCAGCCAGACCTTCGTTGCCATCCTGTTTCCTTACGTGTCGATTCATCGTGCATTACATTCGGGCCGCGCCGCCCTGACGCAGCGCGTAGAATACAGGCTCCACGTCACGCGGAAGCCGGTGCAAACCCGGCACGGTCGCGCCACTGTGACCGATTGTTTTCGCGAACCAGCAGTCCCGCAACAAGCAACGGAAGTCAGACCCGCGTGCGTGCGCATACCCATAACGTTCTCATCGACGACCAATCAACGACTAACGGGGCGCGTAACCCCAGGAGAAGTCAACATGTCCGAAGCCGTCCTGAACACGGCCCACGTGCCGGCTGCCACGCCGGCGCCCATCCCGCTGCGTGAAATCCTGCCCTGGGCGATTTTCGTGGGCCTCATCCTGTTGCTGGCGCTGTATTTCGTCGGCGCGGAAGAGGGCGCGACCTCGATCATTCCGGGCATGTACGTCCACGAATTCGTTCACGACGGCCGGCATCTGCTCGGCTTCCCGTGCCACTGACCGGGAGCTGACATGGTAGGCAAGCTGTTGGTACGCGGCATGCTCGCAGGCATCGCCGCGGGGCTGCTCACGTTCTCGTTCGCGAAATTCGCGGGCGAGCCGCAGGTCGATCAGGCCATCTCCTTCGAGGAAAAAGCCGATGCCGCCAAGGGCGAAGCGCCCGAGCCGGAAATCGTCAGCCGCGAAGTGCAGGCGAGCTATGGGCTGTTCACGGGCGTGATGGTCTATAGCGCGTCGATCGGCGGGCTCTTTGCGTTGGTGTTCGCCTATGTGCGCGGCCGCACCGGCCCGATCTCGGCGCGTGCGCTCTCGGCGCGGCTCGCGCTGGCGGCCTTCGTCGCGATCTACATGGTGCCGAACATCAAATACCCGGCGAATCCGCCTTCGGTCGGCGACCCCGACACGATCGGCTATCGCACCGGCCTGTTCTTCCTGATGATCGCCATCTCGATCGCCGTCACGGTGTTCTCGCTCAAGGTGCGCGGCGCGCTGGCCGCGAAGTGGGGCCACTGGAATGCGTCGATTGCGGCACTGGTGCTGTTCGTGGTCGTGATCGCCGCGATCCAGGCCGCGCTGCCGACGATCAACGAAGTGCCGGGCGCGTTCCCCGCCGTGCTGCTGTGGAAGTTCCGCACCGTGGCGATCGGCATGCAGGCGATCCTGTGGAGCGTGGTTGGGCTGCTTTTCGGCGCGCTGGTCGAGCGTCTGGAGCGCGCCAGCGTGCGCGCTGGTTCGCTGGCTGCGCGCGGCGTTTAAGCGCCGCTGAGCCTTCGGCTCTAAGGGATTTCCCGCAAGCGCATCGGCCAACGCCGGATCCGCGCTTCTATCGAAAAAGCGCCCCCAAACTTGCTAAAACCCACCCAACGCCCCGCTAGCCGGGGCGTTGTCTTTTGGGCTTCCAGAGCGGCTTTCAATTTCATCGCGCCCCTGACAGCGCGGGCGCAATGCCCGTCGCGCGCTGCGTCAACGCCGGCAGCACAGCCATGTTGCGCCGCAACATGCCAGCCGCCGCGGTTTGAGCAATCTTTTTGACCTTGCGACGATCCGCGCCAATCCCCCAGGCGTTGTGCATGAGCGCCCGGGTCGAACAACGACTTTGCGGAGACGCGCGTGATCCTCTATGGCTTTGGCCCGGTGCTGCTGGCCGGCACGATCCAGACGATCGAACTTTCGCTGCTCTCGCTCGGTGTGGCCGTGCTGCTCGGTCTCGCGGGCGCGGCGGCGAAGCTCTCGTTCAACCGGCCGCTCGCGGCCATGGCGACGGCTTACACCACGCTGATCCGCTCGGTGCCCGATCTGGTGCTGATGCTGCTGCTGTTCTACAGCATCCAGATCGGCGTGAACGAGGCCACCGACGCCCTCGGCATGGCGCAGATCGACATCGATCCGTTCGTGGCGGGCGTGCTCACGCTCGGCTTCATCTACGGCGCGTATTTCACGGAGACCTTCCGCGGCGCGTTTCTGTCGGTGCCGCGCGGTCAACTGGAAGCGGGCCACGCCTACGGCATGAGCGGCGCGCGTGTGTTCGCGCGCATCCTGTTCCCGCAGATGATGCGTTTCGCGCTGCCCGGCATCGGCAATAACTGGCAGGTGCTGGTGAAGGCGACGGCGCTGGTGTCGATCATCGGTCTCGCCGATGTCGTGAAGGCCGCGCAGGACGCGGGCCGCAGCACCTTCAACCTGTTCTTCTTCCTCGTGATTGCCGCGGCGATTTATCTCGCGATCACCACCGTCTCGAACTTCGCGCTGATCTGGCTCGAACGCCGTTATTCGGCGGGCGTGCGCCACGCACAACTCTGAGGATCGCGCCATGAACGAAATTATTCAGCAATTCGGCCGCGCGTTCCTCTACTGGGACGGTGAGCATGTCTCCGGCCTCGCGATGACGCTCTGGCTGCTCGTGATCTCGGTGGCGTTCGGCTTCGTCTGCGCGGTGCCGCTGGCGGTGGCGCGCGTCTCGAAGCGCCGCTGGGTGTCGATGCCGGTGCGCTTCTACACCTACGTGTTTCGCGGCACGCCGCTCTATGTGCAACTGCTGCTGATCTACACCGGCGTGTACAGTCTCGCCTTCGTGCGCAGCGAGCCGCTGCTCGATGCGTTCTTTCGCAGCGGCCTGAACTGCGCGATCCTCGCGTTCGCGCTCAACACCTGCGCCTACACGACCGAGATCTTCGCGGGCGCGATCCGCGCGACCTCGCACGGCGAAGTCGAAGCGGCGCGCGCCTATGGCATGAGCCCGTTCACGATGTACTGGCGCATCATCCTGCCGTCGGCCTTGCGCCGCGCGCTGCCGCTGTACAGTAACGAAGTGATCCTGATGCTGCACGCCACCACGGTGGCCTTCACCGCGACGGTGCCCGACATCCTCAAGGTCGCGCGCGACGCCAATTCGGCCACGTATCGCTCGTTCGAATCGTTCGGCCTCGCGGCGCTGATCTACTGTGGCGTATCGTTCGTGCTGGTGGCCGCGTTCCGCCGCGCGGAAAAACGCTGGCTCGGCTATCTCGCCGTGCGTTCGCGCTAACGCGCACCGTGCTTGCAGCAAGCTCGATCAAGCTTAATTCTGGAGACCATCTTGCCTCAGACGACGACCCACGCCGCCACCGGTAGCAAACTCATCGCGCGCGACATCCACAAGCGCTACGGCGATAACGAAGTGCTCAAGGGCGTCTCGCTCGACGCGAAGAAGGGCGACGTGATCAGCATCATCGGCGCGAGCGGCTCGGGCAAGAGCACGTTCCTGCGCTGCATCAATTTCCTCGAAAAGCCCAACGCCGGCGAAATCGTGGTGGACGGCGAGACCGTGAGCACCAAGGCCGGCCGCAATGGCGACCTCGACGTGGCCGATCACAAGCAGTTGCAGCGCATCCGCACCAAGCTCGCGATGGTGTTCCAGCACTTCAATCTCTGGTCGCATATGAACGTGATCGAGAACGTCATGGAAGCGCCGCTGCACGTGCTGGGCGTGCCGCGCAAGGAAGCCGAGGAGCGCGCGCGCGAGTATCTGGAGAAAGTGGGCCTCGCGCCGCGCGTGGAAAAGCAGTATCCCTCGCATCTGTCGGGCGGCCAGCAGCAGCGCGTGGCGATTGCGCGCGCGCTCGCCATGCATCCGGACGTGATGCTGTTCGACGAGCCGACTTCCGCACTCGACCCGGAACTGGTGGGCGAAGTGCTCAAGGTGATGCAAAAGCTCGCCGAGGAAGGCCGCACGATGATCGTCGTCACGCACGAAATGGGTTTTGCGCGCAACGTCTCGAATCATGTGATGTTCCTGCATCAGGGCCGCACGGAAGAAGAGGGCGCGCCCGCCGACGTGCTGGGTGCGCCGAAAAGCGAGCGCCTGCGCCAGTTCCTGTCGGGCAGTCTCAAGTAAGCTTGCGGCTCACGAAGATTTGCTGTTCTTGCCGATGAATCGCCCCGCAGCTTCCGCTCCCGCTTCAGCTCCATCGCCTGGCGCCACGCCGCCCGCGCCCGCCGCTGCATCGTCCGCGTCGGGCGGTGCTGCGCGCGCGCAGCGCACCACCCAGGTGGCGATCGTCGCGTTGCCGCCCGTGTCGATGTCGGGCGTCGGGCCGATTGTCGATGCGCTCAATCTCGCCAACGAGATCGATGGCCGCGCGCTGTATCGCTGGCAGATGGTGTCGTGGAACGGGCGGCCCGTGCCGCTGGCGGGCGGCGCGCAATGGCCCGCCGACGCCGCGTTCGGCGACGGCCTTGCCTGCGACTGGCTGATTGTCGTCACCGAGCGCTATCAGCAGTTCGCCGACTATCGCCTGTTTCTCGCCAGCCTCGCGCGCGTGGGGCAGCGCACGCCGCTCGTCACCGGCATCCATCATGGCGTCTGGTGGCTGGCGATGGCCGGGCAGTTGCAGGGCTATCGCGTGGCGGTGAACTGGGAAACGTACCAGCAGTTCGCCGAGCAGTTCGAGCGCACCATCGTCACCCAGCACATCTACGAGATCGACCGCGATCGCGCGACCTGCGCGGGCGGCCAGGCGACGCTCGATTTCATGCTGGCGATGATCGGCCGCGAACACGGTCCGGAGCTGGTCGACCGTATCGCCGACGCGATGGGCGCGAGCACCTTGCGCAGCGGCGACGAGCGCCAGCGCATTCCGTTCGTGACCGCGCCCGGCGAGCGCCATCCGCGCCTGAACGACGCGCTCATGCTGATGGAAGCGAATATCGAAGACCCGCTCACCACCGACGAAATCGCCGGTCACGTGGGCGTGTCGCGCCGTCAGCTGGAGCGCCTGTTCCGGCAATATCTGAACGCGATGCCGTCGAAGTACTACCTGGGCCTGCGCCTGGCGAAAGCGCGCTCGCAGTTGCAGCGCACCAGCAAATCGGTGGTGCAGATCAGCCTGGCATGCGGGTTTTCGTCGGCGGCGCATTTTTCCAATGCGTACCGTGAGCGCTTTGGCGTGACGCCGCGCGAGGACCGGCGCAACTGGATCGAGCGCCAGCACGGCGGCGCGGCCGGGGCCGTTCAGGAGCCGCGCGCCGGGGCGCTGGTGGAGCCGCCGGAGCAGAACTAAAAAAACGCGTCGCCCATGCGCAAGACGTTTGACGCGGGGTTGCCTACACTGCAACCCATACGTACTCCAACCGTGTGCGCCGCGGCGCACCGTGTACCCCAAATCGAGTTGTCTTAAAGAGCCGACCCGAACCAAAGAGGATTCGCCATGAACGACCAGACTGTGAGCCGCCAGACTTTCGACGAAGTGATGGTGCCGTGCTTCTCGCCCGCGCCGTTCGTCCCTGAGCGCGGTGAAGGTTCGCGCGTGTGGGATACCGCAGGCCGCGATTACATCGACTTCGCCTGCGGCATCGCCGTGACGTCGCTTGGCCATGCGCATCCGGAACTGCTCAAGGTGCTGCACGAGCAGGGCAGCAAGCTCTGGCACATCGGCAACGGCTACACCAACGAGCCGGTGCTGCGCCTGGCGAAGAAGCTCGAATCGCTGAGTTTCGCCGATCGCGCCTTTTTCGCCAATTCGGGCGCGGAAGCCAACGAAGCTGCGCTCAAGCTCGCGCGCCGCGTCGCCTTCGACCGTCACGGCGAACAGAAAGCCGAAATCGTCTCGTTCACGCAATCGTTCCACGGCCGCACCTTCTTCACGGTGAGCGTGGGCGGCCAGCCGAAATACTCCGAAGGTTTCGGCCCGATTCCGCAAGGCATCATCCATCTTCCGTACAACGACATCGAAGCCGCGAAGCGCGCCATCGGCCCGCAAACCTGCGCCGTGATCGTCGAGCCGGTGCAGGGCGAGGGCGGCGTGATTCCCGCCGATCCCGCTTTCCTGAAAGCGCTGCGCGAAGCCTGCGACGCGCACAACGCGCTGCTGATTTTCGACGAAGTGCAAACCGGCGTGGGCCGCACCGGCACCTTCTACGCGTACGAAGACACGGGCGTGACGCCTGACATCCTCACGACGGCAAAGGCGCTCGGCAATGGTTTCCCGATCGGCGCGATGCTCACGACCGAAGCGCTGGCCGCGCATTTCAAGGTGGGCGTGCATGGCACGACTTACGGCGGCAATCCGCTGGGCGCGGCGATCGCGCACAAGGTCGTGGAACTGATCAGCGATCCGGCCGTGCTGGCGGGCGTGCGTACGCGCGCAGAAGCAATCCGCGCGAAACTCGCGGCGCTCAACGAACGCTTCGACGTCTTTAGCGAAGTGCGCGGCAAGGGCCTGTTGATCGGCGCGCAACTGAATGCGCGTTTTGCGGGCCGCGCCAAGGACTTCAACACGGCAGCGGCGAATCACGGTGTGATGATGCTGATCGCCGGTCCCGACGTGCTGCGCTTTGCGCCGTCGCTCATCATGCCCGAAGCCGACCTCAACGAGGGCTTCGCACGCCTCGAAAAGGCCTTCGAAGACGTGGTCGGCGCGCGCTAATCGCCGCGCCCTTTATCCGAATCAGGACCGACGATGCTATTCGTTCGCCCCGCAAGGCTCTCCGATCTCGATGCGATCGCCCATATGGCGCGCACCGCGCAACCCGTGCTGCACTCGCTGCCGCACGACCGCGCAGCGCTGGAGGCGCGCATCGCGCTGTCCGAAGACTCGTTTCGCGCCGATGTCGATTTTCCGGGCGAGGAGTTCTATCTCTTCGTGCTCGAAGATTCGGCCACGGGCAAGCTGGTCGGCACGTCCAGCATCGTCGCGGCAGCGGGTTACGCGGAGCCGTTCTACGCGTTTCGCAACGACGCGCTGATCCACGCCTCGCGCGAGCTGCACGTGAACCGCAAGATTCACGCGCTCACCATGTCGCACGAGCTGACGGGCAAGAGCCGCCTCGCGGGTTTCTATATCGATCCCGCGCTGCGCGGCGATGCGGCCGCGCATCTGATGTCGCGCGCCCGCATGATGTACGTGGCGATGAATCGCCGTCGCTTCACGCCTGAGGTGTTTTCGCTGCTGCTCGGCGTGACTGACGATGCAGGCGTGTCGCCGTTCTGGGAAGCGGTGGGGCGCAAGTTCTTCGGGCGCGATTTCAAGGACATCGAAATGGCCTCGGGCGGCCGCAGCCGCACCTTTATCGCCGAAGTGATGCCCGCGTATCCGATCTACGTGCCGCTGCTGCCGGAAGGCGCACAGCGCGTGCTGGGCGAGCCGGACCCGAGCACCTTGCTCACGTACGAGATCCATCTGGAAGAGGGCTTCGAAACCGACCGCTACGTCGATATTTTCGACGCCGGCCCGGTGCTCACGGCGCAGGTGGATCGCACGTCGTCGGTGGCGGGTAACCAGACGCGCACGGTGCGTGAAAGCGCAAGCGCGGTCGATGGATCGGCGTGGCTGGTCGCCAGCCAGCAGGGCGGCGAATTCCGCTGCGCACTGGCGACGCTGCCGCTCATGCCCGCCACGTCCGCAACCGCGCTGCATCGCGGCGCGCACGCCGTGCGAGGCGACGCGCCGCTCGACGCTGCCACGCGCGCCGCGCTCAACGTGCAGGATGGCGAAACGGTGCGCTGTGCGCCGCTTTATCGTCCTGACGAAGATGGACAGGACAACGAGGATGTATCGATGGGAGAGACGCAATGATCGTAGTACGCGTCGTGCAGACGGGCGATGTGGATGCGCTCGTCGCGCTGGCCCAGGAAACCGGCCCCGGCCTCACCACCTTCAAGCCCGACCGTGACGCGCTCGCCGCGCGTATCGAGCGCACGCGCCGCACGCTGGCGGGCGAGGCGAGCGCCGCCGAAGCGGGCTACTTCTTCGTGATGGAAGACACCGCGACCGGCGATGTGGCGGGCGTATGCGGCATCGAAACCGCCGTGGGTCTCACGCAGCCGTTCTACAACTACCGCGTGAGCACGGTGGTGCACGCGAGCCAGGATCTGGGCATCTGGACGCGCATGCGCGCGCTCAACATCTCGCACGATCTGACCGGTTACGCCGAAGTCTGCTCGCTGTTTCTGTCGCCGCGCTATCGCACGGGCGGCATGGGCGGGCTGCTGTCGCGCTCGCGCTTCATGTTTATCGCGCAGTTCCGCGAGCTGTTTCCGGAGCGTATCTGCGCGGAACTGCGCGGCCATTTCGACGCGGAAGGCTCCTCGCCGTTCTGGCGCGCGGTGGGTTCGCACTTCTATCAGATCGACTTCAATGCCGCCGATTATCTGAGCGCGCATGGCCGCAAGTCTTTCCTCGCGGAGCTGATGCCGCGCTATCCGGTCTACGTCGAACTATTGCCCGACGAAGCACAGGCGTGTGTCGGCCTCACGCACGCGGACACGGTGCCCGCGCGCCGCATGCTCGAAGGCGAAGGGCTGCGTTATGAGAATCACGTCGATATTTTCGATGCGGGTCCGGTGCTCGAATGCCATATCGCCGACTTGCGCACGGTGCGTGAAAGCGTGCTGGTGCCGGTGCAGATCGGTGAAGCGACGGCGGAAGGCAACACGCGTTCGCTGGTGTCGAATACGTCGCTGACCGATTTCCGCGTGGGCTTCGCGCCGGGCGTGGTGCAGGGCGGCGCATTCACGCTGAGCGCGCAGGAAGCGGCGGCGCTGAACGTGAAGGAAGGCGAACAGGTGCGCGTGCTGGGCGCGTCGCACGCAGCACGGTAAAGAAAAAAGGATGACCATGAACGAGCTTTTCATCGATGGCCAATGGTGCGCGGCAAGCGGTCCTGCATTCGCGTCGCGCAATCCCGGCACCAACGAAACCGTGTGGAGCGGCAACGCCGCCAGTGCCGAGGATGTTGATCGCGCGGTGAACGCCGCGCGTCGCGCGTTCCCCACGTGGGCGCAGACGCCGTTCGAGACGCGCTGCGAGATCGTCAAACGTTTTGCCGCGCTGGTGAACGAGCGCAAGGAAGACCTCGCGCGCGCAATTGGCCGCGAGACCGGCAAGCCGCTCTGGGAAGCGCGCACCGAAGCGGCGTCGATGGCCGCCAAGGTCGCCATCTCGATCACGGCCTATGGCGAGCGCACCGGCGAAAAGCGCAGCGACATGGCCGATGGCGTGGCCGTGCTGCGTCATCGTCCGCATGGCGTGGTGGCCGTGTTCGGTCCGTACAACTTCCCGGGTCATCTGCCCAACGGCCATATCGTGCCCGCGCTGATCGCCGGTAATGCGGTGGTGTTCAAGCCGTCCGAACTCGCGCCGGACGTTGCGCGCGCAACGGTCGAAATCTGGAAGGACGCGGGTCTGCCCGCGGGCGTGCTCAATCTCGTGCAAGGCGAACGCGACACGGGTATCGCGCTGGCGAATCATCGCCAGATCGACGGCCTGTTCTTCACCGGCAGCTCGGATACCGGCACGCTGCTGCATCGCCAGTTTGGCGGGCGTCCGGAGATCGTGCTGGCGCTGGAAATGGGCGGCAACAATCCGCTCGTGGTCGCGCCGGTCGAGGATATCGACGCCGCCGTGCATCACGCGATCCAGTCGGCGTTTCTGTCGGCGGGGCAGCGCTGCACCTGCGCGCGCCGCATTCTGGTGCCGTCGGGCGAATTCGGCGACCGCTTTATCGAGCGTTTTGTCGAGGTGTCCTCACGAATCGCCGTGGGCGAATACAACGCCGATCCGCAGCCCTTCATGGGCGCGGTGATTTCGGCGCGCGCGGCCGCGAAGCTGATCGAGGCGCAAACGCTGCTGCTCTCGCGCGGCGCGAAGGCCTTGCTGCCGATGCAGCAGCGCGATGCGGCGCTCGGCTTTGTCACGCCCGGCATTCTGGACGTGACGGGCGTGGCCGATCTGCCGGATGAGGAGCACTTTGGCCCGCTGGCGCAGATCATCCGCTACGCCGGTTTCGACGACGCCATCGCCCAGGCGAACAACACGGCCTACGGTTTGTCCGCCGGCCTGCTCGCCGACGATGCCGCGCTCTGGCAGCGCTTCTCGCGCGAAATCCGCGCGGGCATCGTCAACTGGAACCGTCCGACCAACGGCGCGTCGAGCGGCGCGCCCTTCGGCGGCCCGGGCCGCTCGGGCAATCATCGCCCCAGCGCCTTCTACGCCGCCGACTACTGCGCCTGGCCGATGGCCTCGGTGGAAAGCGCACAACTGCAGATGCCCGCGAGCGTTTCGCCGGGCCTTCAATTCTGAGGATCGACGATGAGCAATACCGCCAAGCTGGCCGCCACCGCGCTCGAAGCCAATTTCGACGGTCTGGTCGGCCCCACGCATAACTACGCCGGACTGTCGTTCGGCAACGTCGCCTCGCAGAACAACGAGAAGTCGGTGGCCAATCCGCGCGCCGCTGCGCAGCAGGGTTTGCGCAAGATGAAGCGCCTCGCCGATCTGGGCTTTGCGCAGGGCGTGCTGCCGCCGCAGGAGCGGCCGTCGATTCGCCTGCTGCGCGAACTCGGGTTTACGGGCAAGGACGGCGACGCCATCGCGCGTGCCGCGAAAGATGCGCCCGAACTGCTGGCCGCGGCCAGTTCCGCCTCGGCGATGTGGACCGCCAACGCGGCGACCGTCAGCCCGTCGGCGGATACGCCCGAGCGCCGCGTGCACTTCACGCCCGCGAACCTGTGCAGCAAACTGCATCGCGCGATCGAGCACGAGTACACGCGCCGCACGCTGGGCGCGATCTTCGCCGATCCGTCGCATTTCATGGTGCACGACGCGCTGCCGGGCACGCCCGCGCTCGGCGACGAAGGCGCGGCCAATCACACGCGTTTTTGCGCGGAATACGGCGTGCGCGGCGTGGAGTTCTTCGTGTATGGCCGCAGCGAATACCGCCGTGGGCCGGAACCGAAGCGCTTTCCGGCGCGCCAGACCTTCGAGGCGAGCCGCGCGGTTGCGCAGCGCCACGGCCTGAATGAAGCCGATACGGTGTTCGCGCAGCAAAGCCCGGACGTGATCGACGCGGGCGTGTTCCATAACGACGTGATCGCCGTCGGCAATCGCACCACGCTGTTTTGTCATGAGCGCGCGTTCGTCGATCAGCAGAAGGTCTATGAGGAACTGCGCAGCAAGCTGGGTGCGCACGGCACGCCGTTCAACGTGATCGAAGTGCCCGATGCGCAGGTGAGCGTCGCGAACGCCGTCTCGTCGTATCTGTTCAACAGCCAGTTGCTGAGCCGCGCGGATGGCAAGCAGGTGCTGGTGGTGCCGCAGGAATGCCGCGAAAACCCGCACGTGGCGATGTATCTGGACGATCTGACGTCGAAGAGCGGTCCGATCGACGAGGTGCTGGTGTTCGACCTGCGCGAGAGCATGAAGAATGGCGGCGGCCCGGCCTGCCTGCGTTTGCGCGTGGTGCTCGACGAAGCCGAACGCGCTGCCGTCGCGCCGGGCGTGTGGATGAACGACACGCTGTTTGCGCGCCTCGATGCGTGGATCGAAAAGCATTATCGCGACCGCCTCGCGCCGCAGGATCTCACCGATCCGGCGCTGCTGGTGGAGTCGCGCACGGCGCTCGACGAACTCACGCAGATTCTCGGCCTCGGGTCGCTTTATGACTTCCAGCGCTGAAGTCGTGCTGGCCGATTTTCTCGGCGCGACGCTGGGCGGCGTGCGTCCTGCCGATCAGGCGCTGGGTGTTTGCGCGAACGGCGCGGTGCGCTGGCGGTGGCAGGACGAAGGCGTGCTGCTGCTGGAGCCCGCCGAGGTCAAGGAAGCAACGCGCAGCGTGTTGCTCTCCGCAGGCGTGCATGGCGATGAGACCGCGCCGATCGAACTGCTCTCGAAGATCGTCGCCGATATCGCCGCTGGACGACTGGCGCTGGTTTGTCGCGTGCTCGTGGTGCTGGGCAACGTCAACGCCATGCGCGCGGCCACGCGTTACGAGGACGACGACCTGAACCGGCTGTTCGGCGGCCGCCACGCGCGGGTGCCGCAGAGCCGCGAAGCGCCGCGTGCGATTGCGCTGGAAACGGCGGCGCAGCGCTTTTTCGCCGAGGCCTCGAACGCGCCGGGCGCGCGCTGGCATCTGGACATGCACACCGCGATCCGCGCTTCGGCGTTCGAGCAGTTCGCGCTGTTGCCCTATACGGGCGGTGCGCCAACGCGGGCGATGTTCGACTGGCTCGCCGATGCGCGCATCGCCGCCGTGCTGATCCACACTGAAAAGGGCGCGACCTATTCGTCCTTTACCGCCGATCATTGCGGCGCGACGGCCTGCACGCTGGAACTCGGCAAGGTGCGGCCGTTCGGCGAAAACGATCTTTCGCGTTTCGCCAATGCCGATGCGGCCGTGCGCAGGCTGGTTGCGGGCGCAACGAACGATGCCGACGCCGCAATGCCGCGTGTGTTCACCGTGATCGGCCAGATCACGAAGCAGAGCGACGCGTTCAAGCTCCACGTTGCCGCCGATGTGCCGAACTTCACGCCATTCGCACGCGACACCATCCTGGCCGAAGATGGCGACTATCGCTATGTGGTGGCGCATGACGAGGAGCGCATCGTCTTTCCGAATCCCACTGTGAAACCGGGTCTTCGCGCGGGTCTACTGGTGATCGACACCACCGCCGAAACGCTCGCCACGCTCGTATAGGCCAATAGAAGCGCGCCGCGCACTTGCGCAGCCACGACACGCAATTGCAACTTCGCAGCAGGGCCGAATCCCAGGCCCGGCCCGCGGGCGCGGTACAATCGCGCCCCTGCGGTTGCTGCGGCGCATCAGAAAGGGTGCGATCGTTTGAGCCGCATTTTTGGCGCAGCGATCCTGTGCCGCGCCCCGCATATCGACGGAGCGCACCGTATTTCGACTGGATAGAGACACTGATGAACATGAACTGGAACAAGCTGGCCACCTTCGCGCTCTGCACGGCCGTTACTTTCGGCGCGGGCGCGTCGCTCGCACAAGCGGCCGATCTCAAGGAAATCCGCTTCGGCGTCGAGGCGTCGTATGCGCCGTTCGAATCGAAATCGCCCAGCGGCGAGCTGCAAGGCTTCGATATCGACGTGGGCAACGCCGTCTGCGCGAAGCTCAAGGTGAAGTGCGTGTGGGTGGAAAACTCGTTCGACGGCCTGATCCCGGCGCTGCAGGCGCGTAAGTTCAACGCCATCAACTCGGACATGACCATCACGGATCAGCGCCGCCAGGCCATCGACTTCACCGATCCGATCTACGCGATCCCCAACCAGATGATCGCGAAGAAGGGCAGCCCGCTGCTGCCGACGCCGGAATCGCTCAAGGGCAAGCACGTTGGCGTGCTCCAGGGCACGATCCAGGAAACCTACGCGAAGGCCAAGTGGGCGCCGGCTGGCGTCGACGTCGTGCCTTACCAGACTCAGGATCAGATCTACGCGGATCTCGTCTCGGGCCGTCTGGACGCCGCCTTCCAGGACGCCGAAGCCGCTTCGAAGGGCTTCCTGAACAAGCCGCAAGGCGCGGGCTTCGCGTTCGCCGGCCCGCAGGTTGTCGACGCCAAGCTGCTCGGCGAAGGCGTGGGCTACGGCGTGCGCAAGAACGACGCAGCGCTGAAGGCCGCGCTCAACGGCGCACTCAAGGACCTGAAGGCTGACGGCACGATCGACAAGATCGCCGCCAAGTACTTCGACGTGAAGGTCGTGCTGAAGTAAGCGTGCAACGCTGAAAAGCGCACCGCGTAGTACACGATACCGGCCAGTGAGAACTGGCCGGTATTTTTTACTGGATAAATAATTCGTGATCCTGATTAATGCCGTGAAAAGGCCTGTATCGACGCGGCTTTCCGTTTAAACAACAACCGAGAATTTCGTCGAATTGAGTGTCCGCTTCATATGCCGGACGTATCCGCCAGGATAGAATTGGTAAGGTAGAGAAGAGCGGCTGACGCAGCGTTTCACCTGAAATCAAGGCTGAAAATGCGCGCGGCGAGCAAGAACGAGTCGACAAGACCCGCCACACGAGACACCACACGACCTTGGCGCCGCCTCAGGCACGGCGCCTTGCGGGGGACCCCATGAACTTCAGTGCCGCAGACCGACCAGGCATGTCGGGCGTCGAAGGCGATCAGTCATCCAGCGGCCCGTTGGCCGATCCCTGGCAGGTTTATTTCGCGCGTCAGCCCATGCTCGACCGCGACGGCATGCTGTGCGCGTACGAAACGCTGCCGCGTGCCGTGCGTATCGCGGTGGAAGGGGAGGTGGACCCGCAGGCGAGCGCTGGCCGCGCGCTCATCAAAGCCTTCTGCGCACCGGCTTTGCGCGCTTCGCTGAGCGGCCATCCCGCGTGGCTCGACGTCACGCGCGAAGCGCTGTTCGACGACACCTTGCTGCGCCTCGCCCCTGATAGCGTGATGCTGGAGTTGCCGGTGGGCATCGGCGCTGATCCGGATCTGATCGCGCGGCTGATCGTCTTGCACAAGAAGCGCTATCGCTTCGCGCTCGACAACGTGACGAAGGCGGATGAATCGTTCGCGAAGCTGCTGCCCTATGTGGACGCGATCAAGATCGATACGCAGGACATCGCGCCCGCGCTGTTGCCGAAGTTCGCGAGCATCCTCAAGTCGGCGGGCAAGATTCTCGTTGCGCTCAATGTGGAGTCGCCGGACGCGCACGATCGCGCGCACGCGCTGGGCTTCGACCGCTTCCAGGGCTACTACTTCGCGAAACATCAGGGCGGCTCGCGTCGCGCGAGTGCGCCGCGTCAGGCGCTGCTGAACCTGCTGCAACTGCTTGCCGCGGAACCCACGGTGATGCAGCTCGAAGCGGAGCTCAAGCTCAATCCCGTGCTGGTGATGCACTTGATGCGCCTCGCCAATTCGAGCAGCTACGCGCTGGGCCGCAAGGTCACGACGCTGCGCGAGGCGATCAACGCCACCGGCACCAACCGCATCGCGCGCTGGACGCAACTGCTCCTTTACGCCGATGGCCGCAAGGTCAAGCTCGAAGACGATCCGCTGCTGCAACTGGCCGCCACGCGCGCGCGCTTCATGGAACTGGCCACGGCCATCCTGCCGGAAGCCGGGCCGAGCGAAGAGGACGCGGCGTTTCTGGTCGGGGTGTTTTCGTTTGTCGATGCGGTGTTTGGCGGCGCGCTCGATGACGCGCTTGAAGTGCTGCGCCTGCCCAAGCCGATTCGCGCCGCCATTACCCAGCGCGAAGGCGTGCTGGGACGTCTGCTCGACGTGATCGAGGCGCTGGAGCGCGGCGACTGGGCGGCCGTCGATATGGCCTGCGCGAACCTCGCGCCGCTCGATGCAAGCGCAGTGGCGGCGTTGGCGCTGACCTCGGCGGAGTGGGCCGGCATGGCCGACCGCAACGCCGAAGCGCAAGGTCTGGAACGGATCGAAGATTGAAGCGTGAGGTTTGCGCGCAAAGGCCTGAAGTTCTTTCAGGCCTTCACGGGCGCGCTCAAGCCTTGACGGGATGCGCCGCGAAGAAACGCGCGAGTTCGTGAGCGAGTTCGTTGAGCGCGCTCATTTCCTTCTGCGAGATGCGGCGCGGTTCCTGGCTCATCAGCCAGTCGCCGTAGACCAGCGCCACGGGCGCATCGCCCGGCACCGCCACCGGCAGCAGCACGAAGGCGCGCGTATCGTCGAAGCGCGCGCGATACCAGCCCGGCAGACGCGCGAGCATCTTCGGGTCGCGCGCATTCTCGATGAAGATGCCCACCGAGTTCGCGATCGCCAGATGGAACACATCGGGCTGAAACGCCGCGCTGAACGACAGCTTTTCCAGACCGTCTTCCATCTGCGGACCAAAGCCGCGCTGCGCCTCGAACATGTTCGCGCCGCGTCGCACGAATACGACCGTGCGCGCGAAGCCTAAACCGGCCAGCACGGTTTCGGTGGCCAGCGTGAGAGCGGTGTTCAGCGAGCTATCGGGCGGCAGCGAGCGCAAATCTTCCACGCCCGCGGAAATCCGCGCCTCGGGGTCGAGCGCCTCGCGCGCGATCGCGTCGGCGTTGGCGCGCAGCTCGACGATCTCGCGCATCACGCCGTCGTCGGCTTCCTCGCGCGCCAGCGCAAGGCTCATCTGCACCAGCGTTTCCGGATCGGTGGAGAGCGCGCGGCCGTAGAAGTGGGCGAGGTCGGTGATGTGCTCTTCGCGCGCCTCTTCGGTCAAGCCCGGCGTGGTCAGCACGCGCGCGACTTCGGTCGAATAGTTGGTGATGGCGCGCAGCCATTGCACATTACGCGGCTCGGTGCCAGCCGGGTCGAATTCGCCCATGCCTTCGCGGATCGCTTCGGGCAGACGCCAGCGCGAGGCGGCATCCTGGCCGATCTCGGCGAAAGTCACGCCCAGCACGTCGATGCAGGCTTCGTCTTCGCCCACGCCGTTATCGCATTCGCGGCGGATCTGATCCCATTCCGGTTCGAGGTAGAACACCACCAGCAGCTTGCCGACCTGACGCATCAGCGTGCAGACCACGGCTTCTTCGCCAGCGCGCAGATCGCCGCGTTCGGTGAGCTTGCGCGCAACGAAACCGGACAGCATCGTGCGGTTGAGTTCGAGCTTGGCGTCGATGCGGCGCGGCGCGCTGTGATGGAAGTGATCGACGATCTTCAGGCCGACCACGAGATGGCCGACCGCGTCCATGCCGAGCACCATCAAGGCGCGCGTCACGGTGGTGATATTGCCGCCGAAGGCCATGTACATCGCCGAATTGGCCAGACGCAGCACCTTCTGCGTCAGCGCGAAGTCCGACAGCACCACCTTCACGAGCGCGCTGAAATCGTAGTCGTCGTTCGTCATGGCGGCGACTGTGGTGCGCAGCGATTGCGACAGCATGGGGAAGTCCCCGCGCTCGTTCATGCGAGCCCAGAGCCGGTCGAGCAGGACAGCCTTTACCATCTGAACCATGTCAATTTCGCTAATGCCCTGCGTGTATCGATTGCGGTGTCGGCATCAGTGCACGGTATGAACGTGCAGGGTGCGCGACTCGAAACGCTGCGAGAGCTCCTCGGAAGGCAACGCCTTGCAGACGAGCCATCCCTGGATGTGGTCACAGCCCATCTTCGTGAGCAACTCGCGCTGCGCCTCGGTCTCGACGCCTTCAGCGACGAGTTCGAGTTCCAGCGTGCGCGCAAGGCCCACAACCGCGTTGACGATCGCCTGATCGTTACGCGACGTGAGCAGATTCTCGACGAAGCTGCGGTCGATCTTCAGTTTCGAAAGCGGAAAGCGCTGCAGGTAGGCAAGGCTCGAATATCCCGTGCCAAAGTCGTCCACAGCAAAGCGGATGCCCAGACCCGTGAGTTCTTCGAGCAGCTTCACCGCGTGCTGCGGATCCTGCATCAGCAGGCTTTCGGTAATTTCGAAGACAAGCCGACGCGGATCGAGCCCGGTGAGCTGGATCGCCTCCTGTACGCTGTCCTTGAAACGCGGATTACGGAACTGCTGCGGCGACACGTTGACGGCGATGTACTGCAAGGCGATGCCTTGCTCGTCCCATTGCGTCAATTGCATGCAGGCCGCTTTCAAAACCCAGTTGCCGAGATAATTAATCAGCCCGACGGATTCCGCAAGCGGAATAAACGTTGAAGGCGGCACGAGACCGTGCAATGGATGTTGCCAGCGGATCAGCGCTTCGACCCCCACCACACCGCGCGTCGCGCTGCTGGTGATGGGCTGGAAGTGCAGCGAGAACTCGCCATTGCGCACGCCATCGTAGAGATCCGACTCCAGCTTGAGCAGCAGTGCATCGGTCGGATCGTTGTCGGGGACATGCAACATCAGCGTGTTGCCGCCCGCTGCCTTGGCCGTCTGCAACGCCTGGTCGGCGCGGCGGATCAGCGGCGTGGTGTCGGGGTGGCCGTCCACGGGGGCGTCGGTGGTGGCGACTTCCGAGCCCGCATTCGTGCCGGCCGCTGCGCCCGCCTGAATGCGCTGATCGGGATGAAAGGCGATGCCGATGCTCGCCGACAGATGCACGGGCTGGTCGCGGAACGTGTAAGGCTGCAGCACCGAGGTGAGCAGACGGCGCGCGAGCGCTTCGGCGGCTACGCGGATGTCGCCCGGTTCGCCGCGCAGTTGCGGCGTGATCAGAATGGCGAATTCGTCGCTGCCGATGCGCGCGATCAGCTCGCCTTGCAACGCGAGGTGGCTCAGACGGCGCGCGGTCTCGCGCAGCAGTTCGTCGCCGGCGTCGTAGCCGAGTGCGCGGTTCACGCGCTGGTAGTCGTCGAGGTCGAGCAGCAGCAGGGCGACCGGTACGCCATGCGCGTCGGCTTCGGCCTGGGCGCGTTCGAGCGCGGGGCCGAGCGCCGCCTGGTTGGGCAGGCCCGTGAGCGGATCGTGATGCAGCGCGTGAGTAAGGCGCGCCTGCGCGCCTTGCCATGCCGACACATCGAAGCCCGCGATCGCGAAGCCGTCCATGCCCGCGTAGGACGCGCGCTGCACGCGCAGCTCCACGGCCATCGGATAGGTGAGGGCCTTGATCAGGTCGACCGTGGTTTTCTCGACGCCGCCGCTTTCCAGCGCGCGCACGAAGAGCGCGTCGAGACGCGCGAGATGTTCGGGCGCGACGAGGTCATGCAGCGTGGCGCCGAGCAGGAACTCGCGGTGATAGCCGGCAAAGCGCAGGCTGGCGTCGGAGACGTAGAGAAAGCGCAGATTGCGGTCGACGTGCACGAGGAAGTCGACCGCGGCGGCCGTCTGTTCGAACGAGCGCGAGACGGCGTCGGAATGCGGAACGGGCAGATTCGGCGCAGGCGCACCGCCGCCGTCGGCAGCGGTGGGCGCATGGACGGCTTTCGCAAACGCGGCCATTTCGGCGGCGGCGGGCACGAGCGGCGCGCCGCCCGTTGCGGCAAGCGGAGCGCCGGTTGCGCCACCATGGCCGGCGCGCGCCCGCAGGCGGTCCATGACCGTGCGTAGCCAGCCCGGGCGGGGCGCGGTGATCCTGTTCGCTTCCATGTGTATCGCTGGCAACCTGTGTGCTAGTCGGCGTGTATGCGTGGTTCGTGTCAGTCGCGCGGCGTGCGGCCACCGGCATGACACGCCCCATCAGACCAAGATATCGACCGTCCGGACAAAATCTTTAGTGGCTGCGCAGAAAAAACGGCCAGAGGGCCAACTCCTCGCCAGGCACGATGCCAGCGCGCGCAGATTCAGTTAAAGTTGCGCCGGTCGGACGTCCCCGGCGATGCAGAATGCATGCTCAGCGCCCCGCGCGCAAGAGTTTGGGTTAGTCTTTTGGTTCAGCCTGATGCGAACCGGGGCGCCAGACCGGCCATTTTCCAGTAAGTCAATTTTTGACCGGTTATTGTCCGATCAGGTCCGCGAGCCACGCGCACCGGGTCTTCGAGACCGAATTTATTCGCCCGAGTCTTTTCGCCATGTCCGATTCATCGTCAGCGTCCGCCCGACCGGAGCATCCGGCCGAGCCAGGCGATAGTGGCTCCGGCGCACCGCAGTCCAGCCTGCCCGCGCAGTCGTGCGCCCCGTCGTCTGCCCAGAGCGCCGCCGTGCAGCCGTTCGTCTATCTGGGCCGTCAGCCCATCCTTGACCGCAACGGCGCGCTCAACGCCTACGAGCTGCTGTTCCGCGGCGGCCCCCAGAACCGCGCTGACGTCTTCGATGACGCGCTCGCCACCGCCCAGGTGATGACCCGCACGATGGGTCAACTCGGGGTGCAGGCCGTGCTGGGACGCCACCACGGCTACGTCAACATGAGCCGCGAGCTGCTGTTCGACGACATCGTCCACCTGCTGCCGCCCGACCGCTTCGTGCTCGAAGTGCTGGAGCACGTCGGTTTCGACACGGCGGTGCTTGAGCGGCTCGCCCAGTTGCGCCGTTCGGGCTACCGCATCGCCTTCGACGACGTGAACGCCCTGACCGACGGCCTGCGCCGCGCGCTGCCTTACGCGGACATCGTCAAGGTCGATCTGATGCAGACCGAGCGCGCGGCGCTGCCGGCGCTCGCCGCGGCGATTTCCGCCGAGGGCAAGACGCTGATCGCCGAGAAGGTCGAAACGCGCGAGGATTTCGAATACACGCGCGATCTGGGCTTCGACCTGTTCCAGGGTTACTTCTTTGCGCGTCCGCAAGTGCTGCGCGCGCCGAAAGTGCGGGCTTCGCGCCTCGCGCTCGTACGCCTGCTTGCGCTGGTGGCGGGCGACGTCGGCATCGCCGAACTCGAAAACGAACTGCGCAGCCACCCGGGCGTGGTGGTGCAACTGCTGCGCCTCGTCAATTCCAGCGCCTACGCGCCGGGGCGGCCGATCTCGTCACTGCGCGAGGCCGTGCTGGCGGCGGGCACGCGCCAGATCGCACGCTGGGCGCAACTGCTGCTCTACGCAAGCGGGCGCGATCTGCCGTGGGCCTCGGACCCGCTCGTGCAACTGGCGGGCACGCGTTCGCACTTCATGGAACTGGCCGCGCGCAGCCTCGCGCCCAATGACGCCGATTTCGCCGACGCCGCGTTCATGACCGGCATCTTCTCGCTGGTGCATGTGCTGGTGGGATCGACGCCCGCGCATACGCTCGAACGCCTTGGACTGTCGCGCGAGATCAGCGAAGCCGTCGACGGTCAGCGCGGCGAACTGGGCATGCTGCTGCGCGTGGCCGAAGCCGCCGAACAGGGCGACGACCAGCTCGCGCAATCGCTCATCGTCCAGGCGGGCGGGCGCTTCGAGGCGCTCACGCCGCCGCTGCTCGGCGAGTTGAATCTGTGGGCGAGCGCGTGGTTCTCGGCTTATGCGGATGGTTGAAAGACACGCGTAAGACATCGTCTCCGGGCGCGCCGCATCCTGCGCGCGCGGGCCGAGTGTGGTCCAATAGGGACGCTCGCCGCGCGGTGCAGGTTGCGCACGCGAACGGCGATCCGTTCAAGGACCACGTCTAGGACCACGAGGACATCCGACATGAAACCGAGGTATTTCGCGGCCGCCGCCGCGGCGCTCGTGTGCGCCGGACTTTCGCTGTTCGCGCTGAGCGCGCAGGCCACGCTCAAGCCGGGCGACCCGGCGCCCGACTTCACGACCCAGGCATCGCTGGGCGGCAAGACCTACACCTATTCGCTCGCCTCCGAACTCAAGAAAGGCCCGGTGGTGGTGTACTTCTATCCGGCCGCTTTCACCAAGGGCTGCACGATCGAGGCGCATGAATTCGCCGAAGCCGTCGACGAGTACAAGAAGTACGGTGCAACCGTGATCGGCGTTTCGCACGACAACATCGACACGCTCACGAAGTTCTCGGTGAGCGAGTGCCGCAGCAAATTCCCGGTGGCCGCCGATGAGGACTCGAAGATCATCAAGTCGTATGACGCGTCCATGCCCCTGCATGAGTCGATGGCCAATCGCGTGTCCTACGTGATCGCGCCGGACGGCAAGGTCATCTACGAGTACACCAGCCTGTCGCCCGACCAGCACGTCGAAAACACCCTGCGCGCCGTGAAGGAATGGGCCGCGCAGCATCCGCAGCAGTAATCCTGACGCCAGCGCGGCGCGCGCCCGACGCCGACGGCCTTGCGGTGAGACAAGTTCTCACCACGGGGCCGGTACGGCGTGTGCTGCACGCTGGTATCGTGCAGACCGCCTGCGAAATCCCGCCTCGATCCCTTTGCGCGAACGCGCCTGAATGCGTTCGCGCGGTCCGCACAGTACGCACAGTACGCACAGTACGCACCGTCCGTTTTCGTATGCCCATATTCGTCCTGCTTTTTGCTCTCGCCGCGCTCGTGTATGGCGCGCTGCGGGCGTATCAGTCCATCGCCGCGCACTTTGGCACGGGCGTGGCGATTGGCGCCGCCGTGGTGGCGGCGCTGATCGTCATCGCGCTCATCGCGTACTGGCTGCAGCGCCGCCGCGACATCGCGCCGAATCTGCGCGGCGAGGGCAACTGGACCCATCGCGTGTCGGGTGCGTGGGGCGAAGCCAGGCTCGCGGCCGGCAAACGCCTGTGCGACATCACGCAAGGCGCGGAACACGGCGCATACATCTTCGCGGACCTGCAAAGCGCGCAGTGCGAACGCGATGCAAGCGGCTGGCACGTCGCGCTGCGCGTGAGCGACGCGCGCAAACCGCTCTGGCAATTGCCGATGCCCAGCGAGCGCGAGGCGAAACGCTGGGCGCGCATCTTCACGCTGGCTATTGCCCAGAAACTTTGATCGTCGCAATTTTGTAACTGCCTGATTTTTATGCTTGATTCCTCATCGTTCGTGCATAGATTGCCGATGTTGCGCGCGTGTTGTCTGGGCCTTGCGCTGGCTGCGGGTGCGACGCTTTTTAGCGGCTGCGACCAGCAGAAAGTCGCCGATGCCGTCAACGCGATCAAGCCCGATTCAATGGCGTTCGGCGGCCTGAAGATCGGCGTGTCGACCGTCGAGGACGTGCGCCGCCAGGCGGGCAAACCCGAAATCGTCTGGCAGAACGACGACGGCACCGAACGGCTCGAATACCCGCGTGGCCCGAACGGCCTGAACACGTGGATGCTCGACTTCGACGCCGATGGCAAGCTCGTCGCCATGACTCAGGCGCTGACGGCGCAGAACATCGCCCAGGTGGTGCCGGGCATGACCCAGGATGATGTGCGACGGCTGCTCGGCAAGCCGGCCGAGGTCGCGAAATACGCGCTCAGTCACGAGGAAGTGTGGAGCTGGCACTGGGCCGAAGGCGGTGTAACCGGCGACGGCATGTTCAATGCGCATTTTTCGCCGGATGGGCTGGTGGTGCGAACCTCGCGCTCAGATGCGCCGGGGCATGGAACGCACTGAGGTGGCAGCAAGGTAGTCACGAGCGCTTGATTGCGCGGGAGGGGCCGAAGATGAAGCGTCTGGCGTTGTTGTGGAGAATCGTGAAGGGTGACGCGCGCGTGCTGTGGTACGCGCTGCGCCAGCCTGGCCGCCCGGTCTGGCTGCTGCCGGCGACGGTGCTGCTCGGGCTTTATGCGCTCGATCCGTTCAATATCGCGCTGCCGGTGGCCGGCGTGATCGACGACGGGATCATCGTCCCGCTCGTGCTGCACCTGCTGGTGAAATGCCTGCCGATGGAGATGAGGCGGGCGGGGCGGTTCGAAAGCGCGCGGGGGTGAAATTGTGCGGCCCGATCTAGTTTGATGTAAAGTATATCTTACATCAACGGGCCACCTGACACGGCGGCTTGCGGAGGCCGTCATGCAACTCTACGAAATTGGCCACGCCGTGGCGACGCGGCGGGCGGAACTCGATCTCACCCAGGCGCAACTCGCCAAACTCGCGGGCCTCTCGCGCCTGACCGTCAATCAGCTCGAATCGGGCAAGCTCAACGACCTTGGAATCAACAAGCTGATTCCTTTGCTCAGCGTGCTCGGGCTCGAACTGGCGGCGTTCGCCCGGCCGCCGCAGCGTGGTCTCTACAAGGCCACGGTCAGCGCGAATGTCAGCTACGACGGTCATCTCACGGAGCGCCAGCTGTCTAAAGCGCTAGCTTCCGGTCAGATTCCCGAAGGTTGCGAATCGCAGATTTCGACGATTCTCGATGAAGTGCCGGTGCCGGTCGTCGTCAAGGCGGTCGAAGAGGCAGCGAAGAATTCCGGCACGCCCGCGCGCGATATCTGGAAGCACCTCGCGGCCTGGTCAAAGGCGCTGCATCTTTATCGGGGAGTGTGGGTATGAATATGCCCGCGACATTGCCGGATGGTCCCTGGCAGCCGCTCTTTCGGGAAGCGATGCGTCTGATCGACGAGATCCGCACGCATGGCACTTCGACACCGTTCTGGACGTTTGGCGGCGGCACGGCGCTGATGCTGCGCTACGGTCATCGGATGAGCCGCGACATCGATCTTTTCGTGCCGAATCCTCAATACCTGGGCTATGTGAATCCGCGCATCAACGACACCGCGGCGGAGATCACCCAGGACTACGAGGAACACGCCCAGTTCGTGAAGCTGATCCTGCCGACCGGAGAGATCGACTTCGTCGTGTCGCAGAATCTGACTTCGCCCGGCTTTGACGAATGGACCTTGATGGGAGAACCCGTCAAGGTTGAAACCGCTGCGGAAATCGTCGCCAAGAAGATGTGGTATCGCGGCGACCGGCCGGCCGCGCGCGATCTGTTCGACCTGAGCCTCGTGATCGAGCGCGAACCCGAGGATCTCATGGCAGCGGGCGCGTGGCTCGTGCGGCACCGCGAGACGTTTCTGCGCCTGCTGGTTGAACATCGCGCGTTCATCGCGGCGCGATTCAACGATATCCTCACGCTGGATTACACGCCTTCGTTCGATTACTGCGCGGCGTTGGCGACGGATTTTTTACAGTCGATTCCCGGACCGGTCGCTTCAAAGCCGCCGCGTTGATGTGCGAGCGCCTCAACCCTGCCGCACAAACGCAAACACCTGCTCCGCGAACAACAACAGCGCCACCACGATCATCGCCGCGCCCGAAAGCTGGCTGACGATACGCGCCGCTTTCGGCCGGGTGCCCAGCACCGCCTTCGACCCCAGCCCGACCACCGAATACACCGACGCGCAATTGAGCATATGCAGCGCGCCGAGCACCACGATCTGCACGGACACCGACCAGCCCGCGCCGGGCCGCGTGAACTGCGGCAGCAGGGCGACGAACAGCAGGATCGCCTTCGGGTTGAGACCGCTGATCGCGAAGCCGCGCAGCGCCCATCCTTGCTTGCTGCTTTGCGTCTGGCCGTCATCGGCCGAAAGCTGCGTCGCGGGTCGCATCACGGTCTTCACGCCCAGCCACAGCAGATACGCGCCGCCCACCACGGTCAGCACCGACAGGACCGCCGGCACGCTCGTCACCAGCGTGCCCACGCCCGCCGCGACCACCAGCGTGATCGCCAGATAGCCCAGCAACATGCCGCCCACGGCGGGCGCGACCACGCGTCCGCGCAGCCCCGCTGAAATCGCATAGGCCCAGTCCGCTCCCGGGACCATGACGAGGGAGAACGAGACGATCCAGAACGCGGTCAACAGACTTGCTTGCACTGCTGTACTTCCCTTTTATCGACGGTGTTGCGCGCGCGAGGTCCGCTCAGGAGGATCCGGATGGCATGCGCGCCAAGGTCGCAAATATTAGGGTTTTCGAGCAGAGAAGTGCTCCCTATTTCTTGTCATGAGGTGTCAAATGGCGCTAGTATTTCGCGTATGGATGCCATTGACCGCAAGATTCTTGCTGAGATCCAGCAAGATGGACGACTTTCAATCACGGAGCTGAGCGAACGCGTGGGCTTGAGCCTGTCGCCGTGCCAGCGACGGCTGCGCGCGCTCGAAAGCGCGCAGGTCATCAGCGGCTATCGGGCGACGATCGAGCCGTCGGCGGTGGGGCTGAATTTTTCGGCGATCGTGTTCGCGACCCTGCGCGAGGGCAGCAGCGAAAACGTGCAGGATTTCGAAGACGCGCTGGTCGACATCCCCGAAATCACACGCGCCGAACGTCTCTTCGGTGAGCCCGACTACATGCTGCACGTCGTCACGCGCGATCTGAAGGCGTTCCAGACGCTTTACGACCGCCGTCTGCTGCCGCTGCCGTCTGTTCTGCGGCTCACGTCCACGCTCGTGATGAAGAGCATCTTTCAGGACCGGCCGCTGCCGCTTTAAAGCACAAAGCGGTTGAAGCTTGCGCCTCAACCGCTTTTGCCATTGTCGTCACGACCGCGTCAAACGCTCATTCGACCGCCCGCGGCGGCGGTGCGATCTTGCCGCGTTTCGCGTCCCACCAGACGCGCAGGCGGTCCATATACAGGTACACCACCGGCGTCGTATAGAGCGTGAGCATCTGGCTCACGATCAGCCCGCCGACGATGGAAATCCCCAGCGGCGCGCGCAGTTCCGCGCCTTCGCCGCTGCCGAACGCCAGCGGCAGCGCGCCCAGCAGGGCCGCGAACGTCGTCATCATGATCGGCCGGAAGCGCAGCAGACACGCCTGGAAGATCGCATCGCGCGAATTCAGGCCTTGGCGCGACGCCTCGATGGCGAAGTCCACCATCATGATCGCGTTCTTCTTGACGATGCCGATCAGCAGGATCACGCCGATCAGCGCAATGATGCTGAATTCCGTCTTGAAGAGCAGCAGTGCGAGCAGGGCGCCCACGCCCGCCGAAGGCAGCGTCGAGAGAATCGTCAGCGGATGGATATAGCTCTCGTACAGGATCCCTAGCACGATATAGACGGCCAGCAGCGCGGCCAGGATCAGGATCGGCTGGTTGTCGAGCGATTGCTGGAACGCCTGCGCCGTACCCTGGAAGCTGCCGTGGATGGTCTGCGGCATGCCGATTTCGGCCATCGTGTCGTAGATCGCTTGCGTCGCGTCCGAGAGCGACTTGCCCGGCGGCAGGTTGAACGAGATCGTCGAGGCCACGAACTGGCTCTGGTGATTCACCGAAAGTGGCGTCGTGCCGGGCCCGAACGAGGCAATCGCCGAGAGCGGGATCATCGTTTCCTTCGCGGTGGACACCGCCGCGCCCGAGGACGCGCTCGACTTGCCGCTGGCGGCGAGCGAGTTGGTCGCCAGGTTGCGCGCGGAGTCGGCGGCCAGCGCCGCGGCGCTCGATGAGGTGGTGCCGCTCGTGCCGCCCGTCGATGCGCTCGACGTGGTGGCGGTGGGGCCGGTGACCGTGCCCGCCGTCGCGTTGGTGCTTTGCGCGCCGCTCGCCGTGCCGCCCGAGGTACTGACCCAGATCTGGTTGAGCATTTCCGGGCTCTGCCAGTATTGCGGCGCGACTTCCATCACGACGTGATACTGGTTGAGCGGGTTGTAGATCGTCGAGACCTGGCGCTGGCCGAACGCGTCATAGAGCGTGTTGTCGATCTGCGAAGGCGTGATGTTCAGGCGCGCGGCGCTCTTGCGGTCGATCGTCACCATCGACTCCAGTCCGCCTTGCTGCTGGTCCGAATTCACGTCCGCGAGTTCGGGGCGCGCCTGCAGCGCTTCCGTGAGCTTCGGCCCCCACTTGTAGAGGTCGGTGGTGTTGTCGGCGAGCAGCGTGAACTGATACTGCGCATTCGATTGCCGGCCGCCCACGCGGATGTCCTGCACGGCCTGCAGGAAGGTGCGCGCGCCCGCCACGTTCGACAGCGGCCCGCGCAATTGCGCGATCACTTCGTCGGCGGACAGCTTGCGCTCGCTCTTGGGCTTGAGCGAAATGAACATAAAGCCGGCGTTGGTTGCGTGGCCGCCCGTGAAGCCCGCGACCGAATCGACGGCGGGGTTCGCCTGCACGATGCGCTGCATCTCGGCGAACTTCCCTTTCATGGCCTGGAACGAGGTGGACTGGTCCGCCTGAATGCCGCCGACCAGCCGCCCGGTGTCCTGCTGCGGGAAGAAGCCTTTGGGCACGATCACGTAGAGCACGACGTTCAGCGCGATGGTGGCGATCAGGATCAGCAGGATCAGCAGCGGACGCGCCAGCGCCCAGCCGAGCGTGCGCTCGTAGCCGCCCTGCAGGCGCAGGAAGCCGTGTTCGAGCCACTGCGCGAAGCGGCCTTCTTCTTTCTTTTCGTGGTGCTCGTCGAGCAGGCGCGAGCACATCATCGGCGTGAGCGTGAGCGAAACGGCCAGCGACACCGCAATCGCGAGCGACAGCGTGAGCGCGAATTCGCGGAACAGGCGCCCGACGATGCCGCCCATCAGCAGGATCGGCAGGAACACGGCCACCAGCGAGACGCTGATCGATAGCACCGTGAAGCCCACTTCGCGTGCGCCGATCAAGGCCGCTTCCATGCGCGTTTTGCCGTTCTCGATGTGACGCGAGATGTTTTCCAGCACCACGATGGCGTCGTCGACCACGAAGCCCGTCGCGATGGTCAGCGCCATCAGCGAGAGGTTGTCGAGCGAGAAGCCCATCAGATACATGGCCGCGAAGGTGCCGATGATCGAGATCGGCACGGCAACGCTTGGGATCAGCGTCGCGCGCCAGTTGCGCAGGAACAGGAACACCACCATCACGACCAGCGCCACGGCGATGATGAGCGTGCGCTCGGTGTCCTTGAGCGAGGAGCGGATCGTGACCGAGCGGTCGGAAGTGGGGATCACTTCGACGTCGGCGGGCAGCGAGGCTTTCAACTGCGGCAGCATCGCGATCACGCGGTCGACGGTCTCGATGATGTTCGCGCCGGGCTGGCGGTAGAGGATCACCAGCACCGAACGTTTGCCGTTGGCGAGCCCCAGGTTGCGCAGGTCTTCCACCGAATCGACCACTTCGCCCACGTCCGAAAGCTTCACGCCCGCGTTGTTGCGGTAAGCGATCACGAGGTCCTTGTACTGGCTCGCCTTGCTGGCCTGGTCGTTGGTGTACAGCTGGAAGCGCTGCGGGCCGAATTCGATGTCGCCCTTCGGGCTGTTCGCGTTCGCGGAGGCGAGCGCCGCGCGCACGTCTTCCAGACCGATGCCGTAGTGGAACAGCGCGTGCGGCTCCAGCTCCACGCGCACGGCGGGATTGGCCGAGCCGCTCACGTCCACTTCGCCGATGCCGTCCACCTGCGAGAGCGACTGTTGCAGCACCGTGGCCGCGGAATCGTAGAGCTGGCCCGCGCTGAGCGTGGGCGAGGTGAGCGCGAGGATCAGGATCGGCGCGTCGGCGGGATTGACCTTGTGGTAGGTGGGATTCGAGCGCAGGGACGTCGGCAGGTCGGCGCGGGCGGCGTTGATGGCGGCCTGCACGTCGCGCGCCGCGCCGTCGATGTCGCGGTTCAGGCCGAACTGCAGCGTGATGCGCGTGCTGCCCACCGAGCTTTGCGAGGTCATCTCGCTCACATCGGCGATCGAACCGAGGTGGCGCTCCAGCGGGCTCGCCACGCTGGTCGCCACGGTTTCCGGGCTCGCGCCCGGCAGCGACGCCTGCACCGAGATGGTCGGGAAATCCACCTGGGGCAGCGGCGCGACCGGCAGCTTCGTGAAGGCGAACAGGCCGGCCAGCGCGATGCCCAGCGCCAGCAGCGTGGTGGCGACGGGGCGCGAAATGAAGGGGCGCGAGAGGTTCATCGCGTCATCACTCCGCGTCAGCCGAAGGCGCAGGCGGGGTTGAATTCGAGCCACCGCCAAAGCGCTTGCGCATGCGCGCTGCGAGCGAATCGAAGGCCAGGTAGATCACCGGCGTCGTGAACAGCGTGAGCGCCTGCGACACGATCAGACCGCCCGCAATCGCAATCCCCAGCGGCCGGCGCAATTCCGAACCCGCGCCGGTGCCGAGCATCAGCGGCAGCGCGCCGAGCAACGCCGCCATCGTCGTCATCATGATCGGGCGGAAACGCAGCAGACACGCCTGATAGATGGCTTCGCGCGGCGGCTTGCCTTCGTTGCGTTCGGCGTCGAGCGCGAAGTCGATCATCATGATCGCGTTCTTCTTGACGATGCCGATCAAAAGCACGATGCCGATGATGCCGATGATGTCCAGATCGTGCCCGGTGATCATCAGCGCAAGCAGCGCGCCGATGCCCGCCGACGGCAGCGTGGAGAGAATCGTGATCGGATGCACGAAGCTCTCGTACAGCACGCCTAGCACGATATACATCGTCACGATGGCCGCGAGGATCAGGAACAGTTCGTTCGACAGCGACGCCTGGAACGCAAGCGCCGCGCCCTGGAAGCGCGTCTGGAACGAACCCGGCAGCCCGATATCCTGCTCCGCCTGCTGGATCGCCTTGACCGCCGCGCCCAGCGAAGCGCCCGGCGCGAGGTTGAACGACACCGTGGTGGCCGGGAACTGCGACAGATGCGAGACCAGCAGCGGCGCGGGCCGCTCGTGGAACTTCGCAATGGCCGACAGCGGCACCTGGCCGGTCGTCGACGTGGAAGAGGGCAGGTAGATCGAGTTCAGCGAATCGGTGTAGTGCTGCATCACCGGGTCGGCTTCCAGGATCACGCGGTACTGGTTCGACTGCGTGAAGATGGTCGAGATGATGCGCTGGCCGTAGGCGTCGTAGAGCGCGTTGTCCACGGTCGCGGGCGTGATGCCGTAGCGCGCCGCGCTTGCGCGGTCGATCTCGATGAACACGGACGAGCCCTGATCCTGCAGATCGGTGGCCACATCGGCGAGTTCCGGCACCTGTTGCAGGCGGCGCACGAGCTTGGGCACCCAGGTCGTGAAGTCCTGGATGTTGGGCGTCGTCAGCATGAACTGGTATTGCGTGGGGCTGACGGTAGAGTCGATGGTCAGATCCTGCACCGGCTGCATGAAGAGCGTCGCGCCCGCCACGTGCGAGGTCGATTGCTGCAGATCGCGGATGATCTCGCTCGCGGTTTCGCTGCGGTCGTCGCGCGGTTTCAGGTTGATGAGCATTCGCCCGCTATTGAGCGTGATGTTCGAACCGTCGACGCCGATGAACGAGGTCAGGCTTTCTACGTTCTCGTTCTTGAGGATCTCGTTGGCGAGCGCCTGCTGGCGTTCGGCCATCGACGCATAGGAGACCGACTGCGGCGCCTGCGTGATCGCCTGGATCACGCCGGTGTCCTGCACCGGGAAGAAGCCCTTGGGCACCACCACGTAAAGAAAGCCCGTGAGCACCAGCGTGATGGCGAACACCAGCAGCGTGAGGCGCTGGCGCGCCAGCACCCAGTCGAGCGCCACGCCGTAACGGCCAATGATGTATTCGAAGAACGCGTGCACGCGCGTCTCGAAGCGGCGGCTCTCGGTGGGCGGCGTGTGGCGCAGCATCTTCGCGCACATCATCGGCACCAGCGTGAGCGACACCACCGCCGAAATCACGATCGTCACGGCCAGCGTAATGGCGAATTCGTGGAACAGACGCCCGACCACGTCGCCCATGAAGAGCAGCGGGATCAGCACGGCGATCAGCGATACCGTCAGCGAAATAATGGTGAAGCCGATCTGCTTTGAGCCCTTGAGCGCCGCTTCGAGCGGCGTTTCGCCGTCCTCCACGTAGCGCGCGATGTTCTCGATCATGACGATCGCGTCGTCCACCACGAAGCCGGTGGCGATGGTCAGCGCCATCAGCGAGAGGTTGTCGAGCGAGAAGCCGCACAGATACATCACCGCGAGCGTGCCGATCAGCGAGAGCGGCACGGAGAGACTCGGGATGATGGTCGCGTAGATGTTGGCGAGGAACAGGTACATGACCAGCACCACCAGCACGACCGACATCAGCAGTTCGAACTGCACGTCGCGCACCGAGGCGCGGATCGTGGTGGTGCGGTCAGTGACGATCTGCACGTCGAGCGATTGCGGCAGCGACTCCTGCAACTGCGGCAGCAGCGCCTTGATGTTGTCCACCACCGCGATCACGTTCGCGCCGGGCTGGCGCTGCACGTTCAGGATGATCGCGGGCGTGTCGTCCACCCATGCGCCGAGCTTGGTGTTCTCCGCGCCCTGGATGATGTTGGCGACGTCCGTGAGCATCACCGGCCGACCGTTGCGATAGGCGATGACGGCGTCCTTGTAGGCGTCGGCGTCGGTCAGCTGGTCGTTGGCGTTGATGGTGTAGGCGCGCGTCGGGCCGTCGAAGTTGCCCTTCGGCGTGTTGACGTTGAGGTTCGAAATGCTGGTGCGCAGGTCGTCCAGATTCAGGCCATAGGCCGCGAGCGCGCGCGGGTTCGCCTGAATCCGCACGGCCGGGCGCTGGCCGCCCGACAGGCTCACCAGACCCACGCCCGCTACCTGCGAAATCTTTTGCGCGAGGCGCGTATCGGCGAGATCCTGGATTTGCGTGAGCGGCAGCGTCTTCGAGGTGATGGCGAGCGTGATGATCGGCGCGTCGGCCGGGTTGACCTTGGCGTAAATCGGCGGCGCGGGCAGGTCGGACGGCAGCAGGTTGCCGGCCGCGTTGATGGCGGCCTGCACTTCCTGCTCGGCGATATCGAGCGGCAGATCGAGGCTGAACTGCAGCGTGATCACCGACGAGCCCGCCGAGCTTTGCGACGACATCTGGTTGAGCGACGGCATCTGCCCGAACTGGCGTTCGAGCGGCGCGGTCACGGAGGACGTCATCACGTCCGGGCTCGCGCCCGGATAGAAGGTCTGCACCTGGATGGTCGGGTAATCGACTTCAGGCAGCGCGGACAGCGGCAGGAAACGCAGCGCGACGAGACCGACCAGCATGATCGCCGCCATGAGCAGCGCCGTGCCGACCGGGCGCAGGATAAAGGCGCGGGACGGATTCATGCGGCTTACTGGCCCGAAGTCTCAGAGGCGTGGCGGCGGTGGCCGTGGTGGGCGCCGGAAGCCGCATTGGCTCCTGAAGCACCCGAGGCACCCGAAGCATGCTTCGGGTGCGCGGCGGGAATCGTGATCTTCGCGCCTTCGCGCAGACGGTCCGAACCGTCGATCACCACGCGCTCGCCCACGGCGAGACCCGAGGCGATGCTGGTGCGTTCGGCGTCGATCGGGCCGACCTTGACCACGCGCACCGTGACGGTGTTGTCGGGCTTCACCACATAGACGTACTGCCCTTGCGAGCCGTTGAGCACGGCCGAAGTCGGCACGATCACGGCGTTGTGGATCGTATCCACAAGCAGGCGCGCATTGACGAACTGGTTCGGGAACAGCGACTGGTCGTCATTGGCGAAGCTTGCGCGCAGCTTCACGGTGCCCGTCGTGGTGTCGATCTGGTTGTCGATGGTCTGTACGAAGCCGTTTTCCAGCAGCGTGGTATTGCTGCGGTCGTAGGCCGCCACGGACATCTTCGTGCCCGCGTGCAGTTGCTTCATGATCGACGGCAGATTGTCTTCCGAAGTCGTGAAGATCACGCTGATCGGCTGCAACTGCGTGAGCACGACGATGCCGTTGGTATCGCCCGAGGTCACATAGTTGCCCGGATCGACCTGACGCAGGCCGACGCGACCCGACACCGGCGCGGTGATGCGCGCATAGGTGAGGTCGAGCTTGTAGGTGTCGATATTGGCCTGATCGGATTTGACCGTGCCTTCGTACTGCTTGACGAGCGAGGCTTGCGTATCGACCTGCTGGCTTGCGATCGAGTCCTGCGAGAGCAGGGTCTGGTAGCGCTTGAGGTCCAGGCGCGCCGTGGCGAGCAGCGCCTGGTCGCGCGCGAGCTGGCCTTCGGCGTTGGCCAGCGAGATCTGGTAGGGGCGCGGGTCGATCTGGGCGAGCACGTCGCCCTGCTTGACCATCTGGCCTTCCTGGAAATTGACGCTCTGCAGCGTGCCCGATAGTTGCGTGCGCACCGTGACGTCGGCCAGCGGCGTGACCGTGCCGAGCGCGGTGATGACGATCGGCATATCGCCGGAGGCGGCCGTGGCCACGCTCACGGGCTGCGGCTGGTTGGCGAATGCGCCGCCGCCGCTGCGTCCGCCGTGACGCCCGCCACCGCCGCCGCTTGCCGCATTGGATGCGCCTGCGCCGCCGTTCGCACTGCGGCTCCACGGCTGCCAGCGCAGCAGCACGATGGCCGCGACGATCAACACGACCGCGATCGCAATCAGCTTGCCGCGGCTCTTGCGCGGCGCCGGGCCGCCCGTGGCGGGAGAGGACGGCGTGTCTCGACGAGGGGAATCCGGGCGCTTTTCTTGTTGATCCATCGGTCAGGTCGGTTGCGAGTAACGGTGACGTGCTTTGAGACGTGCTTGTCGGTTGAGCGGATTGGCGCGTGCTAGCGAAAGGCAAAGGCTGCGCACGCAGCCGCGGTTGCCGATGCTACGCGAGATGCGCGCAAGCTTGATGTCAGGTGACGGCTGGCAGGCCTGACGTGGCTGGCTGGCCTGGAGGGGCGGGCTGGCGGAGGGGGAACGACGGCAGGTCGGCGGCGCAAGGCGCGACGGACACCGTGGCGAGCATGCGCCAGACCGATGCGGTTACGGTCCTGCCGCTTGCGTGCTGTTCCCCGGGATGCGCCACGCACTCACAGACACCTGTCTGCGTTTGCGACGGCGTACTAATGACTGACCGACACCTTACCAGCGGCTCACGCCACCTGAAAAGCATGATGCTACGTTGCGCCCTTTGTTACCGTCCAGTGCCGTTTCTTTCGAGGCGTTACGGAGGTTACAGGTCGTATCTTCGTTGTGTAAGAAATTGGGCGTCAGGGTGTCGAGGATCGGTGACAGGATGATCAGCGGGAATGCGGCGCGGGTCGGATGGGCGCTGGCAGGAGCGCCGTGCCGCCGATCTCTTCCGCGATGCGCTCGACGCATTCGCGCAGCAGCGGCATCGCATGCGAGACGAGCCAGTCGCGCGGGCATTGCTGGGCCGCGCCGCCGCAATTGATGGCATAGAGCTCGCCATTGGGCCCGGCAAAGGCGCCGGCGATGGCGTTCAGGCCTTCGTACCATTCGCCGATGGCCATGGCGTAGCCCTGCGACGCGGTCTCCGCGAGCGCGGCGTCCATACGGCTGCTGACGAAGCCCCAGTCGTTGCCGGCTGCGGCCTGCAGGGCCGTGGTCAGTTCGGCGCGCGAATCGGCGTCGAGCGCGACCAGATAGGCTCGGCCCACGGCGGTGCGGCTCATGTCGATCCGCGAGCCTACTTCGAGGCGCGAAACCAGCACGGCCGAACGCGGCCGGATGGCGTCGATCACCACCATGTCCAGGCGGTCGCGCACGGCGAGGTGCACGGAGAGCGCGGTGCGCTCGGCCAGGCGCGTAAGGAAGGGGCGGGCGCGCTCGCGCAGATCGGCGTTGCGCAGGAAGCCGCTGGACAGCTCCAGCACCGACGAAGTCAGCACGAAGCGTTCGCTGTCGGGCAGGCGGGCCAGGAAACCGGTCGAGACGAGCGTGCCTGTCAGGCGCGAAAGCGTCGCTTTGGGAATACCGGTAAGCTCCGTCAGTTCGCGATTGCCGAGCGGCGTTTCAGCAGCGGCAATCGCGCGCAGGACCGTCAGGCCGCGCGCCAGCGCCGTGACTTCGTCGGCGCTGCCGTCTTTCGAGTCCCGCGCCGCTTCGCTGCGGGAGGGGGAGTTGGAGGTCATCGGCAAAGCTCTCAGGTGTGATTGTTGGTTTGTCGTCTTGTTGTGTGTGTTTTCTGGAACACTATTTCAACTTTTATTGCATCGTGTGCAAACTCGATACGCATAGCAGACGGGGCGAAATCCCGGCGCAAAGCCCAACTGTCGGACGAAAGCCGCACAGCACGGGGAAACGCGGGCCACATCGATATCTAAAAAACATAATCGGTTATGTTTGATAGTTCGCGTAATCTGGCGAGATTTTGCTTGACTTAGTCAGCATATGGGTAAAAAATGGAATCTAATTTCGACAGGATCTGAAATCCTGACAGCGAGCAACGATTTCAGCTTTTTTGCACCAATATTGCGCGTTGTTTCGGTTTCGGCGGTCATGGCGCAGTCGTATGGCAAGGGTTTGAATTGATTCGATGACGTTTGAAGCATCGGCCTGAACCCAAGACCTCGCGAACCTTGCGGGGTTTTTAAGTGCCTCGGGTTATGCATAACGCATAAGTTGCAATTCCCCCATTACGATTTGCTGCCGGCCCCATCCAGCGGTCGATTACCGGCTCTCAGGTTCTAGCACGGCCCTCGGAATGGCTAGAACTTTTCAAAGCGTCACGTTCACACGTGGCGCTTTTTTTTCGCGTGCGCCAGCGCACACGGTCCCGCAATTCTGCTTCTTATGGGTCCGGCAATACCTGTTATCCGAATCGTTCGGCGAGCTTTGCCGTACTATCGCCGCTCAACCGTTCGATGGAGCGGCACATGTTATCCGAAGATGAACTTGCCTTGCTCGAAGCAATACGCGAAAGCGGCAGTCTGTCGCGTGCCGCCGCGCGCCTGAACAAAGCGCCTTCGACGGTTTCGCATGCCGCCCGTCAACTGGAAGCCCGCTTTGACGCGCTGCTGTTCGATCGTCGCAATTACCGCCTGCAACTCACGCCCGCCGGACAACTGCTCGCCGATGAAGCAGGGCGGCTGATGCAGGACGTCGCGCGCATGACGCAGCGCGTGCGCCAGGTGGCGAACGGCTGGGAAGACCGCCTCTGGATCGTCACGGACGAAATCCTCGAATTTGAATTGCTGATGCCGGTGGTGCGCGATTTCGATGCGCTCGAATCGGGCGTCAGGCTGCGCTTCACGCACGAGGTGCTGGCGGGCACCTGGGAAGCGCTGCGCGATGGCCGCGCCGATCTGATCATCGGCGCGACCAACGAGCCGCCCGCCATCGCCGGGCTGCACTGGTTCGAACTGGGCGTGATGGAGTGGGTGTTCGCGGTGGGCGCGCGCCATCCGCTGGCCGGCGCTGCCGGGCCGCTCACGCGCGAGCGCATTCTTGCCGAGCGCGGCGTGGCGGTGGCCGATTCGTCGCGGCATACGCCGGGGCGTGCCTACGGGCTGCTCGGCGGTCAGGACGTGCTGGCGGTGCCGACCATGCGCGCCAAGATCCTCGCGCAGCGCGACGGCCTGGGCGTAGGCTGGGTGCCGCGCGAGCGCGCCGCCAGGCTGCTGGCGAGCGGCGAACTCATCGAGAAGGAAACCGCGAGCCCGCGCGAGCCGAACGTGCTCTACGTGGCGTGGCGCGCCGAACGGCCGGGCCGCGCGCTGCAATGGTGGATCGAGCAGTTGCGCCAGCCGCGCCTGGCCGGGCGGCTCGTCAAGGGGATCGAGGTGAGCGCCTGAGGAGGCAGAACCAGAAACGTTCGAAAATTTCGAATGTGTTCATCGGCAAGCTCGTACGGCAACGCACGTCGTTCCCGGCACCATGACGTTACGGTCCAGCACGGACCACGCTTCCAAACCGGAGAAACGTCATGAATCGCTTTGCCAACAAAACTGTCCTCGTCACCGGCGGCACCAGCGGCATCGGTCTTGCCACCGCCCAGGCCTATGCGGCCGAAGGCGCACGCGTCGTCGTCACGGGTCGCGATGAAGCGGCGCTGGCCGCCGCGCGCCAGACGCTGGGCGCAAACGCGCTCGCGTATCGCAACGACGCCGCATCGCCAGCCGCGTCGCGCGAACTGGCCGCCGCGCTAGCCGAGGCGGGTGTGCGTCTGGACGCCGTGTTCATCAACGCCGGCGTGGCGAAGTTCGCGCCGTTCGATCAGGTCGACGAAGCGCTCTGGGACGAAAGCTTCGACATCAACGTGAAGGGCGCGTACTTCCAGATTCAGGCGCTGTTGCCGCTGCTGAACGCGGGCGCCTCGATTGTGCTGAACGGCTCGATCAACGCGCATATCGGCATGCCTTCGTCCTCGGTGTATGCGGCCAGCAAGGCGGCGTTGGTGTCGTTCGCGAAGACGCTGTCGGCGGAACTGCTGCCGCGCGGCGTGCGCGTGAATGTCGTGAGCCCCGGCCCGGTCACCACGCCGCTGCACGGCAAGATCGGCATGGACGACGCCACCAAGGTCGAACTCGCGAAGCAGATCCCGCTCGGCCGTTTCGGCACGGCCGCCGAACTCGCTTCGACGGTGCTGCATCTGAGCGCGGCGGAGTCGGCGTTTATCGTGGGCACCGAAATCATCGTCGACGGCGGCATGAGCCAGCTTTGAGCGCGATGTAGTCGCAGCGGCGCGCGTGGACACGCGCAAATGAAAAGGCGCGGGCGGTTTCCACCGCTCGCGCCTTTGACATTGGCATCAAGCCTTGAAGATTGAATCGATCACGACACCGATTCGCGCTCCGGCGTCGCCGTGATCTTGTGAATCGACAGATCCGCGCCGTTGTATTCGTCTTCCTGATCGATGCGCAGGCCCACGGTCGCACGCAGCACGCCATAGACGACGAAGCCGCCCACCGACGCCATCACGATGCCGGCCAGCGTGCCGGCAATCTGCGCGCCCAGCGACACGCCGCCGATCCCGCCCAGCGCGCGCGTGCCGAAAATCCCCGCCGCGATGCCGCCCCACGCACCGCACAGACCGTGCAGCGGCCACACGCCGAGCACGTCGTCGATGCGCCAGCGGTTCTGCACGCAGGTGAACATATAGACGAACAGCACGCCCGCCACTGCGCCCGTGGCCAGCGCGCCGAGCGGATGCATGATGTCCGAGCCCGCGCACACGGCGACCAGCCCCGCGAGCGGCCCGTTATAGGTAAAGCCCGGATCGTTGCGGCCTGCGAGCCACGCCGAGAGGGTGCCGCCCACCATCGCCATCAGCGAATTCACGGCGACGAGGCCGCTGATCTTGTCGATGGTCTGCGCGCTCATCACGTTGAAGCCGAACCAGCCCACCGCCAGCACCCAGGCGCCCAGCGCGAGAAACGGAATGCTCGACGGCGGATGCGCCGAGATGCGTCCGTCGCGCGAATAACGGCCATGTCGCGCGCCCAGCAGCATCACGGCCGGCAACGCGACCCAGCCGCCGAACGCATGCACGACCACCGAGCCGGCGAAATCGTGGAACGGCGCACCGAAGACATGCGTGATCGCGTCCTCGAAACCCAGCCGGTTGTTCCAGACCATGCCTTCGAAGAACGGATAGATAAAGCCCGTGATCACGAAAGTGGCGAACAGTTGCGGATTGAATTTCGAGCGCTCGGCGATGCCGCCCGAAACAATGGCCGGAATCGCCGCCGCGAACGTCAGCAGGAAGAAGAAGCGCACCAGCTGATAGCCGTTGTGTTCGGCGAGCAGGGAGGCGGGCGAGAAGAACTGCACGCCATACGCGATCGTGTAGCCGATGAAGAAATAGGCAATCGTCGAGACCGAGAAGTCGACGAGGATTTTCACGAGCGCATTGACCTGATTCTTCTTGCGCACGGTGCCGAGTTCGAGGAACGCGAAGCCCGCGTGCATCGCGAGCACCATGGCGGCGCCGAGCAGCAGAAAAAGCGTGTCCGTGCCGGTTTTGAGATTGTCCATCCTTGCGTCCTGCGTTTGCCCTAAAGGAGCGCGTTATGAGCAAGATGTGGGCCAGGTATGTGCCGACTATGCGCCAGCTTGGTGAACGCGATCGTCTGGCGGGGCATTCTGACAGTGCGCGCGTGCACCGGAGCGGAACGGATGGCCGCTCGCGATGCGCTGTCATTGCGCGTGCGTGTCATGCTGGTGCAAAGCGATTCCAGTGCGCTTCGGCACAATTGCAGTGCTTGCGCGCAAAGGTGGTGAAGCGGCGCGCCATATTGGGGCTGTTTATTCGTTTTTCCTTTCTGTATCAATTGCTTGTCGGCTAATCGAAATAATTGGGAGGTCGAAATGCCGCCCGCGCTGCGACCCGTTTGATTTCACGCAGGCAGCGGCCGGAGCCGCTTAATTCCGATCTCGCGCCATTCGTCTGTCATCCAGGCCGCACGCGGGGCGCAAACGCCGACATAATGGCGAATCGACACTTTCCGCCGTCCGGACGCTCCGAACCGCCACTCAATGCGCCTCACCACCAAAGGGCTGTTGCTGATCGCGATTCCCGCTGTTTTCGAGTTGACCTTGCTGTCGGCCATCGTCAAGGCCGAGGCCGACGCGGAAGCCGCCGAGCGCATGGGACAGCACAGCCAGGAAGTGCTCGCGCAGGCGGGCCGCGTGCTGGAGCCGGTGCTGGTCGAGTCGGTCAGGTTGCGCGGGGCCGTGGCGGCCAGCGACACGCATTTTTCGACGCCGGTTGGCACCTGGATGGACGTGGACCGGCGCATCGACCGGCTCGTCGATCTCGTTTCCGACAATCCTTCGCAGGTCGCGCGCGCCGTACAGATCCGCCAGGCGGTGCAAAGCTACCGGCAGTGGTCGGACCGCATCCAGGATCTGCTGCATTCGGGCCGCCGCGCCGATCTCGTCGAGCGCTTTCGCACTTTCTCCGATTTCGATGTGCTCGATCGTGTGCGTACGCAGGTCAGCGCCTTCCAGACCGAGGAGCGCCGCCTGGACGTGACGCGCGTGAGCGCCGCCGAACAGGCGCGCGCGCAGCAGCAAACCCTCGTGATGGCGGCGGTGATCGGCTCGATCCTGCTGGTGGCGCTTTCGGTTTCGCTGTTCACGCGCGGCTTGCGTGGGCGGCTCGATGCGCTGTCGGACAACGCCGGGCGGCTGGCGGGCAACGAACCGCTTGCGCCGCTCACGAGCGGCAACGATGAAATCGCCCAGCTCGACCTCACGCTGCATCAGATCAGCCAGCGCCTCGTCGAGGCGGAACGCCTGCGGCTGGGCTTCCAGGCCGACCTCGCACGCCGCGCCGAGCAACTGGCGGCCATCAACGAAAACCTGCGCCAGCAGACCCAGGAAAACGAGATGTTCATTCACAGCGTGTCGCATGACTTGCGCGCGCCGCTGGTGAACCTGCAGGGTTTCTCGCGCGAACTCACGCACGCTTGCGACGATCTGCGCGAACGCGTGGCGCGCTCTTCGCTGTCGCCCGAGGCGCGCGAGCGGGTTGAGCGCGTCATCAATGAAGATATCGCCGAAGCCTTGCGGTATCTGCAGACCGCCGTGCTGCGCGCGTCGCACATCATCGACGCGCTGCTGCGGCTCGCGCGCGTTGGGCGCGTGGAGTACCGGCGTCAGCGCGTCAATGTTCAGGAACTGGTGCAGCGCGTGGTGGATGCGATGCATGCCTCCGTGCGCGCGCGTCAGGCGCAGGTGAGCGTGCGCACGCTGCCGCCCGTATGGGGTGACCCGACTGCGCTGGAACAGATCTTCGCGAATCTGATCGGCAACGCGCTCAATTATCTCGATCCGTCACGCGAGGGGCGCGTCGAGATCGGCACGGCCAATGCACCGCCGGGCGTGGAATCGCTGCAGATCTTCTACGTGCGCGACAACGGCCTGGGGATTCCGGAAGTCGCGTTGCCGCGACTTTTTCAGGCGTTTCAGCGCATGCACGGCAATGTTGCGCCAGGCGAAGGCATCGGTCTCGCGCTCGTGCGGCGGATGGTCGAGCGGCACGGTGGGCGTGTGTGGGTGGAATCCGTTGAGGGCGAAGGCACGACCTTCTATCTCTCATTGCCCGACGCGCTGGCGGTCGTGCCGCCCGCGCCGGGTGAGGCTGCTGCGTTGATGGCCGCGCACGAGCGCGAATTGCGCGGCGGTGAGGCGGACGAGGCCAGGGAGCTGGCCGTGGCAGGGGGCGCGGGTGGCGTAATGGGGGGCGTTATCGGAGGCGCGCTGCCTGCGCCTTGACGTTTGTTGCGCAGGCTGGATCTGGCCGGCGCGATTCAACAGGCGCGATTTAACAGGCGAATAGCCGACGTTGCTTGAGCAACTGATGCCCGCGCACCGACCACAGACAGCCCACAACCGCAAGCACGAACACGACAGCCAGCGCGCCGCGCGGGCTCAAATAGGGCGCAACAGGAATCTCGCCCGGCGCCGCGAAAGTACGCTGCAGCATCACCAGCGCAGCCCACAGGGCCACGGCGGCCTGGATCAGCATGCGTCGGCCACGAACGTGGCGCGCCCGTTCGGCCGAGGTGCCGCGCCGGTTCGAATGACGGCAGAAGAAGGCGATTGCCATTAATGCAATCGCGAGAAGAACCACCCAGTCTGTGAGCGCCATCGCTACACACTCCGATACTTTGACAATACGTGAACAAACTATTGTCGGGAGTGCAGAGCGATGGAGGCATCAGAAGGATCCTAATTTTCGCTCGCTTACGTTAAATATTGTCAGAGGCGCACGCTCGGCGGATGGCGAAGCGCACGCGTCAGTCGGCCGTTATCGGCCGGTCTTACGGTTCGATGCGCGTGCCGAGCAGCACGAGGAACTGGCGCAGCCATTCAGGGTGTGCGGGCCAGGCGGGCGCGGTAACGAAGGGGGCGTCGGTCACGGCGCTGTCGATGGCGATGTCGGCATATTCGCCGCCCGCGAGACGCACTTCGGGCGCGCAGGCCGGATAGGCCGAAATGCGCTTGCCGCGAATCACCTCGGCGGCGGCGAGCAACTGCGCGGCGTGGCAGATCGCCGCGATCGGCTTGTTGGCGCCGGCGAAATATTGAACGATTTCGATGACTTTCGGATTCAGGCGCAGATACTCGGGCGCGCGGCCGCCCGCGATGGCCAGTGCGTCGTAGCTCTTCGGATCGATCTCGTCGAAACTCGCGTTCAGCGCGAACTGGTGGCCAGGCTTTTCGGTATAGGTCTGATCGCCTTCGAAATCGTGGATCGCGGTCTTGATGCGCTCGCCGGACTTTTTGCCCGGACACACGGCATCCACCTTGTGGCCCACCGCCTGGAGTGCCTGAAACGGCACCATCGTTTCATAGTCTTCGGCAAAGTCGCCCGTGAGGAAGAGGATCTTCTTGACTGCCATCGCTTGACTCCTGGTTGAGATGGTGGAACGGTTATTGCGCTTCCGGAGTCTACTCCAGCATGATTGACGATTTCACGAACCCGCCCGCAGCGCCTCGCCATGCTGTTGATCGCGCGCCCGAAACCCTTGTCTGGCGCGCTTACGAGCCGGGTCGCGATGCACAGCCGCTCGCCGGCCTGTTTCGCGCGGCGATTCTGACGCTTGCTGCATCGCACTACGATGCGGCGCAGCGCGAAGCGTGGGCTTCGGGCGCGGACGATCTCGATGAATTCGATGCACGGCTGGCGCGTGGCGTGACGATCGTGGCGTGTAGTGGGACCGAATACGCCGCGTTTGGCCAGCTTTTTCCCGGCGACCACGTGGAAATGCTGTATGTCGCGCCTGCGTGGACGCGGCGCGGTCTGGCTTCGGCGCTCATCGCGCGTCTCGAAGCCATCGCACGCGAGGCGCAGGCCGTCACGCTCGACACCGACGCCAGTGCGCTGGCGCGCCCGGTGTTCGAACGCGCGGGTTTTTCGCTGGTGGCGCAGGAATCGGTGCGGCGCGGCAGCGTATCATTGCCGCGTTTTCATCTTTGCAAACCGCTCAATGCGGTGTCTTTTTCAGGATGACCATGTCTTTGAAGTTATCTCAACGTTGGGCAGGCGTACCGGTTCTGGTGTGCGCGGCGCTCGCGCTCGCGGGCTGCGACAAGCAGAGCGCCTCGGCGCCCGATCTCAGCAAGCAGTCAGCCGACGCGATGCAGCAGGCGGCCCAGAGTGCGGCGAGCCAGGCCGCTGCGCAGGCGGCGCAGACGCTCGACAAGGCGGCCAGCTTCGTGAACCAGCAAATCGGCGCAGCGCAGCAGAAGCTCGACGAAACGGCGTCGCAAACGCAGGCGCAGATCCAGTCGAAAAGCGATAGCGCAAGCGCGTCGATTGCCGATAGCGCGAACAGCGCCAATGCATCCAGCGACGAACTCGCCTCGCAGGCGCGCGGTCAGTGGCGCGACGCGGCGAGCGCCGCGCACGCGCTGCTGGGCAATGCCGCCGCGGCCACCGGCACGGGGCTGTCGCTGGCCGGGCGCTCCTTGCAGCGCTGGGCCGCGAGCAGTTCAGCGGCAGCCAGCGGCGCGTCGGGTTCGAGCCAGTGAGGAGCGTGGACGCGCTCTAGCCGTGTCCGCTTGACGCGCGAAATTAATGTATCTATGATGGTTACACTTCGATGTTGATCACTTTTGCAGCCGTGCATCGCGCGGCCGATGTGTCGTGAATACGAGCAGCCGTTTCGCCTTTGCCGTCCATGTGCTCGCGCTGCTGGCGCTGCAGGAGGGCGCGCCGCTGTCGTCGGAGATGATCGCGGGCAGCGTGAACACGAATCCCGCGCTGATCCGGCGTCTGTTGACGATGCTGGCCAACGCCGGTCTCACCACCTCGCAACTGGGTGCGGGCGGCGGGGCGCTGCTGGCGCGCGAGCCGCAGGCGATCAGCCTGTTAGACATCTATCGTGCCGTGGACGATGCGCAGCTTTTCGCCATGCATCGTGAGGAGCCGAATCCGGCCTGCATGGTGGGGCGGCACATTCAGGTCTCGCTGCGCGGCATCATCGACGATGCGCAGCGTGCGATGGAAGCGTCGCTGGCTGCGCGCACGCTCGATCAGGTGGTCGACGAAATGCGGCACAGCGAACGCAAGCTCGAACGCAGCAAAAGTACACGCAGCGCGTCTTCCAACGCGCGCTGAACGCAGTCAAGCCATACGCGGGGCAATGCCCCGTTTTTTGAACCCTTAAATGTAACTATTATGGTTACATAAAATTGTGATCAGGAGTCTAGCTATGAGCAAGTCGTTGAAAATCGCCCTGTTTGGTGCAACCGGCATGGTGGGTTCGCGCATCGCCGCCGAAGCGGCGCGTCGTGGCCATCAGGTCAGCGCACTCGTTCGTCAGCCCGAGCGCGTCGCGGCAGGGCCGAACGTCGAGGCCGTCAAGGTCGATCTGCTCGATGCCGCGCAAGTAGCCGCGGCCGCGCGTGGTCATGACGTGGTTGCAAGCGCCTACGCGCCGCCGATGAGCCAGCTCGACGATCTGCAAACGGCGAGCCGCGCGCTGGTCGATGGCACGCGCGCAGCCGGTCTCAAGCGCCTCGTGGTGGTGGGCGGCGCGGGCTCGCTGGAAGTCGCGCCGGGCCAGCAACTCGTCGATACGGAAGGCTTTCCGGCGGCGTACAAGCCGATCGCGCTCGCGCACCGCGATGCCTACGCTTACTACCGCACGGTGTCGGATCTCGACTGGACGTTCTTCGCGCCCGCCGCACTGATCGCTCCGGGCGAGCGCACCGGCACGTTCCGCACCGGCGCGACCACGCTGATCGCCGATGCAAAGGGCGAAAGCCGCATTTCCGCCGAAGACTACGCCGTGGCCTTCGTGGATGAACTGGAGCAGGGCCGCTTCGTTCGCCAGATCGCCACCGTCGCTTACTGACGAGCGCGAGCGCGCACAATCGCGAATGCCTGACGCGCCTCTGGCGCGCGTGCGTTCGCTTGAGTGCGCTTGAGTTCGTTTGCATTCGCTTGCAATTTCTTCAGACCAGCGCGCGACGTGACGTGTGCCAGTGCGGCTACACTGGAACGTCCTGATTTTGCCGCTACGTCCATGAATTCATGTTCCGGACGGGACGAGGCGGGCGCGCAGGCGTCCGCTTTGCGTTCCGGCCCGCTTGCGCGCGTCCTGCGTGCGGCGCGTCCTTCGAGCCGCACGCCGGTCCGCGCTTTGCCCCGCACTTTGCCTCTGACCCAGTGCCTGTTGCGCCGGCTGACCGTGCTGGCCATGTGGCTGGCGCTGGGCTGGGGCGCGATCGTTTCCGCCTCGGCGCTGGCGGCGGGGCCCAGCGCTGCCGCCGTGCCGGTGTTGCCCGCGCTGCAAAGCCTCATCACAGGCGCGCCCGCTAGCGCATCGGGCGCTTCCGCCGCAGACGCCGCTTCCGCGCCATCGGCTGCCAGTCAGGCCGAATTCAACCGCTCGCTCGACAGCGTGATTTCCACGCTCGATAACGAACGCCAGCGCAACGCGCTGGTTTCCCAGCTCAAGAAGTTACGCAACGTCTCGCAGAACGCCGCGCCCGCACCGGCTTCGGGCGTGGCGGCGGTCACGTCGGGTCTGCTCGGCGCGATTGCGTCGGGGCTGGCTTCGGTTGAAAGCGACGCACGTCACGGCAGCAGCCCGCTGCATTACTGGGGCAGCCGTTTCAGCGCGGCGGGCGTCGAAATTTACGCGCTTGCTTCGGGCGGCGAAGGCGAGAGCCCTGGCCGCATCATCTTCGACATGGCCGCGATGCTGCTGGGCTGGGGCGCCTGCGCGGCGATCCTGCGCTGGCTCGAACGCCGCCTGCTCCGGCGTTTTTCGGTCGACACGGGGCTGCGTCCCAATCCCACCACCATCGAACTGCTTGTGTTCGTGTTGCATCGCGTGGCGCCGTGGATCGTCGCCTTCGTCGGCGCGCTGGTGGTCGAGCGTGCGCTGCCTCAGGCGCTCGGACGCACGCTCGGCGTGGTGATCGCGTATGCGATTGTCGCGGGCGCGGTGTTTTCGTCGATCTGTCTGATCATGTTTTCGCTGTTCGGCTCGGGCCATCGGCGGGTGGCGGTGCGCGTCGTGATTCGCGATGCGCGTCGCCTGCTATGGGCCATCGGCATTTGCGCCGCGCTGGGCGATGCGGCCACCAACTACGAAGTCGCGCATCAGCTTGGCGTGAACCTCTCGGCGCTGGTGTCGACTTTTGCGAATATGACGGCGGCAGTGCTCACGGCGGCGTTTGCGATCGGCTTCCGGCGTCCGGTTGCGCATCTGATCCGCAACCGCAGCTATCAGCTGCGCCACGATCACAAGGCGCTCACCGAAGTCTTCGACGTGCTCGCCTCGCTCTGGCAATTGCCGATGCTGCTGCTCGCCGCGGCCTCGATCACGGCGACGGTGGGCGGCCTGAGCAGCAACGAGAACGTGCTGCAGATTTCGGTGGTCACGGCGCTGCTGCTGGTGCTGGCATTCTTTCTCTCGGCGGTGGTGCTGCGTATCACGCGCCCTGATCTCACCCGCGTGCGCCGGCGCTCGCCGTATCTGCGACGGATGTTGCGTTTCGCGGGCACGCTGCTCGTGCTGTTCGTGTGGCTCGCGTATTTCGAATCGTGCGCACGGCTCTGGGACATCTCGCTTGCGCGCATCATCGAAGCCAGCGTCGCCGCGCGCGGTATCGCTCACGCAATCTTCGCGATTCTGGCTACGGTGTTCCTTGCGTGGCTCGTGTGGATCGTGATCGATACGGCGATCCTTGAAGCGCTCAACCCGAGCGGCCCGCGCACCAAGGGCCGCGCGCCCAGCACGCGCGCGCGCACCATGCTGCCGCTGGTGCGCAATGCGCTGCTCGTGTCGATCCTCACGATCGCGGGCATCATCACCGCGGCGAATCTGGGCATCAACGTGACGCCGCTGCTGGCGGGCGCGGGCGTGATCGGCCTGGCAATCGGTTTTGGCGCGCAGTCGCTCGTCACCGACCTGATCACGGGCCTGTTCATCATCATCGAGGAAACCATTTCGGTGGGCGACTGGATCGATCTCGACAACGGCCATGCGGGCACCGTCGAGCATCTGTCGATCCGCACGGTCCGGTTGCGCGACGGGCAGGGCGCGATTCACTCGATCCCGTTCTCGCAGATCAAGATCGTGAAGAATCTCTCGCGCGATTTCGCTTTTGCGGTGTTCGAAGTGCGCGTGCCGTTCGCCGTCGATCTGGATACGGTCACGCGCATGATTCGCGAGACCGGTGCGGAACTGGTCGCCGATTTCCGTTATCGCCGCGAAATTCTCGGGCCGGTGGAGGTCTGGGGCCTTGATCGCTTCGATCCGAACTGGATGGTCGTGAAAGGGCAGATCAAGACGCGACCGCTGCAACAGTGGAGTGTGGCGCGCGCCTTCAATGCGCGTCTGAAACGGCATATGGACGAGGCGGGCATTGAGATGCCGGTGCCGCAGATGCAGGTGCATATGTCATCGCGCAGCAGCGATGAAGCGCAGCGCGAAGCGCCGGGCGAAGGAGAGGCCGTCGCGCAGGCGCATCCGGAAGACGCCGCCACGCGCGCCGTGGCGCGTGATGCCTCCCATGAACCGCGACCCGCGCCGCCGCCGACCGGCAGCCCGGAGGGCGCACCGCCGCAAATCCCGACAGCGGGGCGCAACTAGGCGTGTAGTGAAGCGATGAGGATAGCGAAGCGGTTACCGCATCAAGCCGCGTGCAAATGCACAAGCGGCACAAGCGGCACGAGCGGCACGATGTCGTTCACGCCGGTTGCGATTTCCTCGGCCTGTACGCCATAGACATGCAGCGAGACGCACGGTCCGGCGGCATCGCCCACGGCGCGCGAGAGCCGATGGATGCCCGCGCGGCCACGTCCGCCAAAGGCCACCGCACCCGCCGCGCGTGCATGCGAGCGCAGCACCGTGGCGCCGTCGCGCGCCGTATCCCATCGATAAAGCGTTTCAGTCAGCGTGCCTTCCAGTACGGCGTAGCCGCACCAGGTGTGGTGCGCGTGGATCGGGCTTGCCTGTCCCGGCAGCCAGACGAGCGCCGCGACTGTATACCGCCCCTGCGGACAGGCCGCGATCAGATGGCGGCGATAGCGCGTGGCGCAGCCTTCGCGCTGCGTGGGCGTGACCAGCGCGGCATCGTGCAACGCAAGGGTCAGAGCGGCACGCATGGCCCGCGCGAAATGCGGGCAGCGCGACGGATCGTCGGGCGTGCTGCAGGCGTCGAAAGCGGCGTCGAGCGCGGCGCAAAGCCTTGCCACCGCGGCTTCGTGGTCTGAGGCTGCGGCCAGCAGCAGGGCGGGTTCGGTGGGGGCGTTCATGGCATCTCTCGTCGCGTTCGTCTATACAGAGAGTTATAGCGCCCGACGCACAGAAAGAGTTTCCATTCTTTTTTACGATTGCGGCGTAAGATAGAAGAAATTTCTATCTTACGGGGTGGCAACGAATGGATATCATCGACAGAAAGCTCGTGGAGTTGTTGCAGCAGGATGCGACCATGCCCGTCGCCGAGCTGGCGCAGCGCGTCAATCTCTCGCAGACACCGTGCTGGAAACGCGTGCAGCGGCTCAAGGAAACCGGCGTGATCCGCGCCCAGGTGGCGCTGTGCGATCCGAAGAAACTGGGCGTGGGTACGACGGTGTTCGTCAACGTGCGCACCAATCAGCACACCGAAGCCTGGGCGCAGACCTTCACGCGCGCGGTGCAGGACATTCCCGAGATCGTCGAGTGCTACCGCATGAGCGGCGAGACCGACTATCTGCTGCGCGTGGTGGTGTCGGATATCGACGATTTCGACCGCGTCTACAAGCAGCTGATCCGCTCGGTGCCGCTGTTCGACGTGAGTTCGAGTTTCGCGATGGAGCAGATCAAGTATTCGACGGCGATGCCGGTGCGAGGCACGTGATCGGCCCCTGCGCCGTCAGGTTGTGATGTCCGCTATTCCTCGGACCGCAAGCCGTCTGCAAGGCGTCGCGGCGTAGAATGCCCGTTCTTTCCCCATTGCCGGACAGGCCACGATCCATGAACGATACGCGCAAGAAAAACCCCACCTTTGGCGTTGGCGTGATGATCGTGGTGGTGGTGCTGATCGTGATCGGCACGGTGCTGTTCAATGCGCTGCGCAGCAAGCGCGAGTACGACGCCACGGTTGGCGCTCAAACGTCGAGCGCTGCGTCGGGCGCAGCGAGCGCACCTGCGGCGAGCGGTGCGCAATAGGGCAACGCGCTCATTCTTCCGGCAGGCGGATCAGGCTGGCGTCCTTGCGGATCAGCCACGACGCGGCCAGCATCTGTTTGCACTGGTGCGCCAGCATCTTCAGATCCTGGGCGAGATCGTTGGTCGCGCCCAGTGTGCGTTCGGTCTCCACCACCAGCGTGTCGAGATCGCGTGTCATGCGCCGGGTGATGTCGATCTGATCCTCGGGCACCGGCGTGCCCGCTTCGGCAGCGACGAGATTGTCGCGCACGCAGTTCAGCGCCTGATCGAGCGCGCCGAGCTTCACGGCGGGCGCGAGTTGATCGGCATTCGCCGCGCTGCGCAGCAGCGGCGCGCTAGCCGTGATCTGCGAGGCCAGTACGTGGCTGCGCACCAGCAGATCATTGAGTTCGGGTACGAACTTCTGCGCCGATTTCGGTTCGAGCATCATGCGCTGGAACGCCTGGCCGAGGTTCGCGAAGGCGACATGCACGTTCTTGCGCGCCAGGCGATAACGGAAGTCGCGGGCGAGAGAGGGCACGGCGGCGCCAGCGGAAGCCGCTGGCGCTGCGGTCTGAGAGGCACCAGGAGCGCCAGCAGCGCCAGAAGCAGCCGCTTCCTGATTCAGTTGCGCATTGGCCTGTGCCGACACCTTCGCGCCCACCGCCGCGACGGGGCCAGGCTGCGCGCCCAACGCCGCCGCGCCTTCCATCGCCAGCGCCTCCTGTTCCTGCGTCGCTTGCGCGGGCACGCGCGCCGCCGCTTCCGTGAGCATCGGTCCCGCGAAGGCGGGCTGCGCGGAGCTGGCGCGCCCGCTCCACCATCCGCTCGCCTCCAGATAGCTGCGCGTCGCGGCGATCATGTCGTGCACGAGCTTGCCCATCAGCCGGTATTCCCAGTACGGGAACAGATGGCTCGCGCCGATCGCGATCATGCAACCCACCACGGTGTCGATCGCGCGCTCGCCGATGATGCGCATGCTGCCCGGCGCGAGCAGATGGAACATCAGCAGCACGTAAGCCGAGGTGAACACCACGCTCGCCGTGTAGTTGAACAGCAGCAGGCTGTAGCTCATCACCATCGCCGCGAACATCGACACCAGCAGCACGAGCGGCTGCTTCACGAGCAGGATCAGCGCGATGCTGGCCACGCAGCCAATCAGCGTGCCGACGATACGCTGCGCGTTGCGCTGGCGCGTGAGCGAATAGCCGGGCTTCAGGATGATGATGGTCGTCATCACGATCCAGTAGGCGTTGGTGAGCGGTAATAGACGCCCAAGCCAGAAGCCCGCCGCCACGGCAATCGTCACGCGCAGCGCGTGGCGAAAGCTCGGCGAGGCCATCGTGAGATTCGAGAAAATCTGCAGCCACGACACGCGCCGGTTGGTCACGAAGCGCGTGAGGGCTTCGTCGATGCGCAGTTCGGTTTCCGTGGTGGGCACTTCGCTCGCGAGGCTGCGGCGCATGCGGTCGATCAGGCGCGTCGCGCTCCAGATGCGGCGAAACGAAGCCGAGATCGCGGCGTAGGCTTCGGGGTCTTTGGCCGGCAGATCGCGCCGCTTGAGCATTTCGAGTTCGAACTCGATGGCGCGCAGTTCGGCCTTGACGTTGACGTTGGCGCGCGGCGCTTCGTTCTGCAGCACGGCGAGGCCAATGTCTTCGAGATCGGCCGCGGCCTTGCGGATCAGATCGCGATAGAACACCAGCAGATCGGAGCCGCCGAACGTGTTGCGCACCAGCGGGTAATCGGTATGCGCGCCCACGAACAGCTCGTGCAGATCGACCGTGTTGATGAACAGGTTGAAGTGCATCGCGCGGCGCGCATCGACGCGTCCGCTGCGCAGTTTGGGCAGATTGCGCAGCACGATGTCGCGCGCCGCGTCCTGGCGCTCGACCGCCGCGATCTGCTTGGCGACAAGGTTGCGGTAACACTCGTCCAGATCGTTGTCGAGATCGAAAAACTGCGCGCGCGCGAGCAGATAGTCGGCGCAGGCGAACACGCTTTCGGCGAGCGCCTGCTGTTCGATGCGATCGAGCATCAGGCGGCTCACGAGCGTCGACCAGCCGGTGTACCAGAGCCCGCCCAGCAGGATCCACGCGGCGTTCACCAGCGCCTGGTGCGGCGTGAAATGCTCTTCGAGCGTCATCACCATCATGAACAGCGTGGCGAAGCTGATCTGCGGCCAGCGGTTGCCGTAGACCACGATCAGCGAAAGCACGAAGGTGAGCGGAACGACGGTGGCCCAGAGCGCGATCGGGCTGAAGGTGGCGAGACCCGTGGCATACGCGGATAGAAAACCTATCACGCTGCACGCGAGCATTTCGTTGCGCTTGTATTTGAGCGGGCCGGGCATGTCGACCACACACGCGCCGAGCGCGCCGGTCGAGATGGTGAAGCCCAGCTCGCTTTTGTCGAATACGAAGAGGCACAGGATGGCCGGTAGCGAGATGCCGACCGCGATGCGCAGACCGCCGTAGAAGTACTGGCTATAAAGGAACTTCCTGATTTCTACGGAGTAGCGCATCGACTGCCATGGTGTTCGGATGCGGACGGAAGCGCCGCGGACTGTGGCGCTGAGTTTAAATGATTTCGGGCGCGATCCGTCCGTCTCTGTATTCGGGGTTTCCCGCGCGCAGACGTCAGCCCGCCGCGCCGCCCGATGGGTCCGTGGTGCCGACCGATGTACCCACCGTCGTGCCCAGTTGCGCTGCGTCGCCGAGCAGCCCGTGCGTGCCGCGAATACGGCGCATGCGCGTGCGATACCAGAAGGTCCACGCGAGCAGCGCGCCGAACATGCAGTAGCCGAGAACCGGCGAGACCACGAGGAAGCGCTCGACGGGCCAGGTGGCGGCCAGATACGTGCGCAGTGAGGCATCGGCGATCAGGCCCGCGCCCCACACGAAGGTGAGCAGACGCATCGCGGCCACGAAGCTGCGGTTTTCCGTCCACAGCAGTTCGAGCCGCGCGACGCCTTCGCTCGTCTCGCGCGCGACGGTGGCGCGCGTCAGATAGAACACGATAGGCCGTCGCGCCAGCAGCGAAAGCAGGAAGGTCACGCCGATTGCGCCAGTGGAAAAACTTTCGCGCATCAGCAGCGCACGCGTGCCGCCGCCGAATGCCATCGCGACAAGCGACAGGACGATGCCGAGCAGGATCACCGCCGAGAGCGCGTCGACGCGCCGGAAGCGGATGAGTTCGACGATGGTCCACGCCAGCGGCGGAACCGCCGAGGCAATCAGGCCGCCGACTTCGCCCCAGTAAGGTTGGGCGAGCCGGTACGCGACCCAGGGCAGCAGCAGATTGACCGCCAGTTCGGCGACGAATGCTGGACGCACTTTCATGGGATGCGCTCTCCATAAAAAGATGAACGAAGTATGGTTCAAGCGCCGCGCATCGGCAAACCGGCCAGGGCGACGCGTAGAACGCGAACGGTCCGTGTAGATGCATCCCGCGTGCCTGGACAGCGAGCCGCTTGTTGAGGCGCATATCGCGTCATGGCGCTTCATGCGACACTGCGAGGCTTGCGGGCCTGATCTCCCAGCTTGTCTCTCGCCATTTTTCCTTCGCCATGTCCGACCGTCTGTCCATCCCGCCGAATGAAATCGAACTCGTCGCCGTGCGCGCGCAGGGCGCGGGCGGCCAGAACGTCAACAAGGTGTCGAGCGCGATTCACTTGCGTTTCGATATCCGCGCTTCGTCGCTGCCCGAAGTCATCAAGATGCGCCTGCTCGCGCTCGCCGACCGGCGTATCACGCACGAAGGCGTCGTCATTCTCAAGTCGCAGGAGTACCGCACGCAGGAGCAGAACCGCACGGCCGCGCTCGCGCGCCTCGATGCGCTGATCGAAAGTGTGAGCGTGACGCGCAAGGCGCGGGTGGCAACGCGGCCCACGCGCGCGTCGAAGATGCGGCGTCTGGACGGCAAGGCGCGTCGCAGCGAGGTCAAGACGGGGCGTCAGCGCGTGACGGAGTGACGCGGGAGATCGCGTGCCGGCAGGCGGGGGAAGCCGGAAGGGCAGGAGGAGCAGGAAGACAGCGCGCGACCGCAACGATCGCGCGCGAGTGACGGCGGCGGGCGCTGTCTGGCGCCTGCGGGTACGTCTTAGTGCGTGGTTTCGGGCACGTCGAGGATCAGGATGATGGTCCAGTCGGCTTCGCCTTCATGGTGATACTGGCGCTCCGCGACGATGAACGGCTGTTGCTTGCCCTGCGGGCCGAGGAACAGCACATCGCCTTCCATCGGGAGGCATTCGACCGGGGGCAGCGCGAGGAACGCCTCGGTGCCCTTGCCGCGCGGCATCAGCTTTTCGATCTTGCGGGATGCCGCTTCGGTCCATTCGATGTCGAGCTGGATGTTGCTCATGGGTGTTTCTCCGCGCGAGTCGCGCACAAAAGTAGGGGAATTCGAGGTGCGCGACTTTAGCATAACCCGCGCGCGCGCCGCCCAGTGGGCGCGTTGGCGTCGAAACCTCACCGATTGCGTGCGCTTGATATGAAAAAAGCCGAAACCGGAGACCGGAATCGGCTTGTCGAACGTATCGCGATCAACGCCTTTGCAGGCGCATGGCGCTTTATTGTTCGGTCTTCGGCGGCGCCTTGTGATGCGGATGGCCGCCCTTCTTGTGGTGCTTCATCGGCGCTTCGGACGGTTGCGGCATCGCCTGCTGGCGCGCCTGGAGATCCTGCGCGCGTTGCTCGACGTCGGCGGCCTTGGCCGGATCGGTGCTCATCATGACGCCGTTGTCCGACTGTGCATAAGCGGCGCCCGTCAGAGCGGACAGCGAAATCAGGACTGCGAGGGACACTTTTTTCATCACTACCTCCGAAGGAGCGGTTTATGGACCCAGCTGGTGCCTGCCGAGCAGGATAAGGCACGTCATTCTAACGACCCTGACGTCATTCCCGATGACGCGGCGTAAGGCTAGTGCGTGCGATTTACAACTCCTTACATATCCTCATCCCTATCCTGGCACATCTGACCCGATCTTGATTGGGACATGCCCGTGGGCAACATACTGCTAGAACCAGCCCAGCAGCACGTAGACGTGAAACTGCGCAATCCCGATCAATTCGTGCAAAGCGGATTCGGCGTTACGCAGATTGCCTAGACGCGGCCACAGTCCCAGACGCACATGTCGTACCTCGGAGACGGCCGGCACCGGATGCATGCCGAAACGCTCGAAGTCCAGCATCGCGCGTGCCATGTGGTAGGACGAGGTTACGACGAAGAGCGTATCGGCGCGCTGCGAGTGCACGATGGGGGCAACATTGCGCGCGTTCTGCCAGGTCGTGAGGCTGGTGTTTTCCAGCACGAGATTGTCGCGCGCGATGCCTGCGCGCAACAGCCAGGGAGCGTAGGTATCGGCTTCGCTTGCCGGGTGATGCTGCGGATTGCCGCCGCTCGCGATCACCTTGCACGTGTCGCCGGCGGCGAGACAGCGCGCCTGCAGCGCTGCCGATAGCGCAATGCGCGCATAGACGTCATGCTGTGGCGCGAGCGAGCCATCGGGCATCACGTCGGTGCCGCCGCCCAGCATGACGATGGCGGTGCGCGCGCCGAACGTCGCCTTTGCCGGATCGTAGGGAGTCCGATACGCCGCGGGCTGGGCCAGATCGAGCAGCGGCTTCGCCAGCCAGCCCGAGGCGAGCAGCCAGAAAAAGATGACAGTCGTGAGTGCGACAGATCGTCGGGCGCGGCGCCACAGCACGAATAGCGCAAAAAATAGCGCAAATAAACCGAATAGAATCAATTTGAATGAGGTAACGTATTGTTTTCGGGATGAAGCGTGTCTCGTGCGCGTGAGCGGCAACAACCGCCGCCGCGTCGATCATGCCGGAAGCCACGGCCTTGCGCCGCGCAGCGCTCCATGACGAGCAGCTGGCGTTGCTCGCAGTGCCCGACGCTTTCGCGGGGGCCCGAATAACCTGCAGTCCGTGCCACGGTGCAGGATAGCGGCAGGGCACGTAATGCTTGCCGACATTGCGCTGCACCAGGTCACACCAGGCGCAATGGCAGCAGGACTGCATTTTAAGAAAGAAGTGAGATGACCACGTATTCCAACGAAGCAGTACTCGAAGCCTTGCGGCGGGTGCAGTATCGGCAGGTCCCGTGGGCGCGTAGTCCCAAAGTTTTCCAATATCTGCGTAACCTTGGCCTGATGGATACCGTCAGGCAGCGCACCGTCGCTCCCGCCCCGGGCTTTCACGCTCCCGTCGATATCGCCGTGCTGACCGATCGCGGCCGGGCGGAATTCGCGCGCCTCGCGCGCGACGAGCGCACCCTCCAATGGACCGACCAGCGTACGGCCGATTACGTCGACGAATCGCTCGTCCAGTCGTCCGACGCCGCAGGCACCACCGCTTTATAGCCAGCCAAAAAAAAGCCCGTATCGAAAGATACGGGCCTACCGGAATTACTGCTGCCACGCTGTGCTTAATGGCAATAGATAGACCGCGCGTCGTCGCGGTGGTTCCCGTCATCGCTACGCCTTCTGGATGTCATCGATACGACGCGCGCGTAAGGGCGGCCGTTGGGTCGGCTATCGTTATCGCGTGATCTATTTCGCATTGCTGTGCGACGCGTGATAACAGCGCTAATGGCGCGAGCGCGGCGGCTCCGGTCGCGGCGGCGGGCTGCGACGGGCGTTGTCGACGATATCGCCGCGCAGGTCGCCGCGCGGCACCGGCTGCCCCGCATTGTCGGCAGCACGGCTTTCGTTGGGGGGCCACGCATGTGCGCCCGTACGCGCGATCGGCCAGTGAGCGGCGCTGGATTGCGGCGGCTGGGCCGAAGCGTCGTCTGAGAGCCACGATGCCAGTTGGCCGGGCAATGTGAGCGACGCAAGCAGGGCGAGGGCGGACAGCGAAACCATGATGCCCCGATTGCGCAGAGTCATGGAATTCATGGCGGCCTCCCGTCAGAGCGGGAAATTGACGTAGGTGAACATGCTCCTAAGGTACGGGCGGCCGCGAAAGCATGCTGTAAATATTGGTAAATAGATGTTTCGCGCGCATCGATCTGGCGCGCATCCGTGGGACGTCGACGGAAATTAGAGGCATTGCACCAGCCGGGATCCAACGCGTGTTTCGTCGCGCCACACTGTGGCGGGCAGACAACAGCTCGGAAGTGCAGCTCAGATGCGCGGCCCGAAAGTCGCCCAGAAGCGGCCGGCAGCGAACGTCGCTGGAAAGCGACAGCCGGGCGCAGATTGCGCCCGGCGGAGAGAGCGTGAGGAGTCAAACCGGGCGCTTTCACGCCCACCAGGTTCAGTCGATCGGAACCCGGCCTACAGCAGATCCAGTCGCGGGATCAAGACGGCGTCAAGCCATCTTGACGGGTGCGCGCCACGATTCCGGGTTGGTCCAGAAGGCGCCGCGCAGGCGGTCGCGGCTCGGCGGTGCGGGCGGCTTGGTGGCCGTTGCGCCAATGCGTCCGCGCAGCGAAATTTCGCGGCCGCTCGTGCCCAGGCGCTTCACGATTTCGGCGAGCGTGCCGTCGGCCTGCCATTCGTCGAAGCGGCGGCGGCAGGTGGGCGGCGAGGGGTAGCGGCCCGGCAGCTTGGACCAGCCTTCACCCGTCGACAGCACCCAAAGCACTGCGTTGACCACGGCACGCGCTTCGACGCGAGGCCGTCCGCGTCGCTCGCTCCGTGCGGGTTCCGCACAGAACAACGCCTCGACCAGGGCCCATTCGTTATCTCTCAAATCGTCGAACAGCATCATGTTTCACCTCAGCGAAGCTATCTCCGGTGCGCTGCCCCGCGCTGCGCACTCTTCATGTACATCCGGCCGGTTGGCGGAGTACCAGGCGGAATCGGTTTTGGACGGGCCAGTCTCATCAAGCATCGGACCGTCCGCCGATCCTGTGTCTGCCTTAATGCGAGAAGCGTGCCAGCTCGCACACTTTCGTCTCGAAGCCGCGTGGTATCAAGCCTGCGCGGGTGCTTGCCAGGGGCGTATTCGACTCGAAAACGCATCACCGGGAAATCGGGACAATCACCAATCTTGTGCAAACAGGCCCGCCAGGCGTGCGTTTTCGCTGTATTGCTGCACTGCGGCGAACAATTGACGGGCAGATTCACCCTGCTGTAACGATCCAGCAAGCAGCTAAAATTGCATCAAACACAGTGATTCATGAGGCCACCGGATGAATGTGACGTTGCGGCAGTTGCGGGTATTCATCGAAGTCGCGCGTCTGCAGAGCTTCAGCCGCGCGGGGGATGAAATCGGCCTCACCCAGTCGGCGGTGAGCCGCTGCGTGCGCGAGCTGGAAGCCGAGATGGGCGTCAAGCTCGTCGATCGCACCACGCGCGATGTGCAGTTGACCGACGTGGGCGCCAACCTGATCGCGACGATTCCGCGCCTGATCGGCGACCTGGACGACGCGCTGCGCGAGATCCGCGAGATCGGCGAGCAGCGGCGCGGGCGGGTGGTGGTGGCCGCGAGCCCGACCGTCGCGTGCCGGCTGATGCCCGAGGTGGTGGCGGCGTGCGGACGGCAGTTTCCCTACGTGACGCTCGGCCTGCGCGATGACGTGCAAAGCGACGTGGTGCGCAAGGTGCGTTCGGGAGAGGTGGATTTCGGCGTGGTGATCGGGCCCTTCGTGGGCGCATCGGCGGCGGAAGATCTGGAAACCGAACTGCTCGCCACGGATTCGTTCTGCGTGGTGGTGCGCGGCGATCATGCGCTCGCGGGCCGCGAAGAGGTGCCGTGGAGAGCGCTCGACGGCGAGCGCCTGGTGATGCTCGATCACGCTTCGGGCAGCCGCCCGCTGATCGACGCGGTGATGCGCGAGCAGGGCGTCAATGCGCGCATCGTGCAGGAACTCGGGCATCCGGCGACTGTTTTCGGACTGGTGGAAGCGGGCGTGGGCGTGAGCGTGCTGCCCTGGCTTGCCTTGCCGGTGCCGGCCGGTTCGTCGCTGCTGGCGCGCTCGCTGGTGCCGCGCGCCGAGCGCACGGTCGAACTGGTGCGGCGGCGCGACCGTTCGCTGTCGCCCGCCGCCGAGGCGGTGTGGGCGCTGATCCGCGAACTGGGCGGCGAGCGCTGAAGCGTCCCGCGAAGGCGGCTGGAAATTGGCGCGAGCGTACGCGGCGCTACACTGGTGCGCAGCTGAATTGCGTCCCACCGTCTACTTTCCACGCTTTCCACGGAACCCTCGATGCGCGATCTCGACCTGTCTTCCTCCGCCACTCCACCGATGAACACGGTGCTTTCGTCGTCCAGCGCGCCAGCCAACGCGCGCGCGGCGGTGCAGGCGCTACGCGCGTCGCAGATCCGCGAGGTGGCGAACGAAGGTTTCGGCCGCGCCGACGTGCTGCCGTTCTGGTTCGGCGAATCCGATCGCGTCACGCCGGCCTTCATCCGCGATGCCGCCGCTCAGGCGCTCACGCGCGGTGACACGTTCTACACGCATAACCTCGGCATCGCGCCGCTGCGCGAAGCGCTTGCGCGTTATGTGAGCGATTTGCACGGCGCGACGCCTGCCGAGCACATCGCCGTCACCAGCGCGGGCGTGAATGCGCTGATGCTGGCGGCGCAACTGGTGACGGGCGCGGGCGACCGTGTGGTCGCGGTGACGCCGCTATGGCCGAATCTCGTCGAAATTCCCAAAATCCTCGGCGCGCATGTTGAAACCGTGGCGCTCGATTACGGCGCGCGCGGCTGGACGCTCGATCTCGATCGCCTGCTTGCCGCGCTCAAGCCCGGCACGAAGCTGCTCATGATCAACTCGCCGAACAACCCGACCGGCTGGGTGATGACGCGCGACGAACAGCGCGCCGTGCTGGCGCATTGCCGCCGCCACGGCATCTGGATCGTCGCCGACGAGGTCTACGAGCGCCTGTACTATGGCGAAGCCGGTGAACGCACCGCGCCGTCCTTCCTCGATCTCGCTTCGCGCGATGAGCGTTTGATTTGCGTCAATTCTTTCTCGAAAGCCTGGCTCATGACGGGCTGGCGGCTGGGCTGGATGGTTGCGCCGCGCGCGCTGATGGACGACCTCGGCAAGCTGGTCGAATACAACACGTCCTGCGCGCCGTCGTTCGTGCAGCAGGCCGGCATCGTCGCGCTGGAGCAGGGCGCGGCTTTCACGCAAACGCTGGTGGACGATCTGCGCGCCTCGCGCGATCACCTCGCGGCGGCGCTCGCGCAGTTGCCGGGCGTCGACGTCAAGGTGCCGCATGGCGCGATGTATCTGTTTTTCCGGCTCGCGGGCGCGCAGGAGAGCCTCGAACTGTGCAAGGCGCTGGTGCGGGAGGCGCGTCTCGGACTCGCGCCGGGCAGTGCATTCGGTCCTGAGGGGGAGGGTTTTGTGCGCTGGTGCTATGCCTGCGACACGGCGCGGCTCGATGCGGGCGTCGAGCGTCTCGCGCGATATCTGGCGCAGCATGGCGCGCGCTGAAATGCGGGGCGCGGGAGCATCGACATGCGGGCCGCATCGATCATCCAATGATCCATACGGTATTGACGCAGACGGGCTAAAACGCGCCGCCGCGCGACTTTACGCCCCCGGCGTTTTTGCGTAAGATGGCGCTCAGTCACGCGATTCCCTGCGGGAATTTCGCTGCTCCGTCCGGCTGGGTCTGGCACTTTGTCTCTCTCCAAGTGTGCAAAGCGTCGTTTAGCGGCCCCCCGGTGCGTGCTCCCATCAATATGACCGATCAGAATCGGGCGAGCGCGTCTCCAGTTCCATATCGTCTTTCGTCTGTCTGATCCGGTTCCCTGAACCTGATTTACCTTACTTAGGGTCTGACCTGGCTGCATGAATACCCAAGAGGCGAAGATCGTCCTCGAGACTGCATTGATCTGCACGCAGGAGCCGCTGAAGATCGGCGAGCTGCGCAAGCTGTTTGCCGACGACATTTCGGCCGACACCGTCCGTAACCTGCTCGAAGACCTGCGGCAAGAATGGTCGGGGCGCGGCGTGGAACTGGTGGGCCTCGCGTCCGGCTGGCGCTTTCAGAGCAAGCCGGCCATGCGTACGTATCTTGACCGCCTGCATCCCGAAAAGCCGCCGCGTTATTCGCGCGCGGTGCTCGAAACGCTCGCCATCATCGCGTACCGGCAGCCGGTCACGCGCGGCGATATCGAGGAAATCCGCGGGGTCACGGTCAATACGCAGGTCGTCAAGCAACTCGAGGACCGCAACTGGATCGAAGTGATCGGCCATCGCGACGTGCCGGGACGCCCGGCGCTTTACGCCACGACGCGCCAGTTTCTCGACGATCTCGGCCTGAAATCGCTCGACGAACTGCCGCCGCTCGACGATCCGTCGAACCAGCTGGGCGAGCAGTTGCTCGCGCAGCATGCGATCGAATTCCCGGAAAGCGAAGTGGCGCAGCTCATCGCTGAGGCCGCTTCCGAGCGTGGCGACGAAGCGCTGGCGACGGGCACGGACGATGCGGATGCAGAGGCGAACCCGCAGGAAGCGATCGAAGAGCCGGCCGCTGACACAGCGACAGCGACGCACGACGCGACCGAACACGCGGTTTCGCAAACTGTCGCCGTGCAGGCGCATCTCGATGAATCCGCGTTCGCGCAGGATCTCGACGCCGGGCTGGCTAATGCAGGCGCAGCGCAGCCCGCTGGCCATGCCGCCGGCGAGCCCGCAGAAGAACACGAAGACCGCCGCGACGCGGCGCAGGACGACCCCGTCTCGACGACGGACGACGACGCCGCCCGACGCGGCATCTGAAGCAACAAACACACTGACGCGCCCCTCCCATACGGGCGCGCAACCTGACATTTCGAGGTTGTTTTGACTGATATCCACGACACCGATTCGACCGACGCGTCCGAATCCGCGCGTCGCGCGTCCTCCACGCGCGATGACGACACGCGCGCCGCCCACGATGGCGGCGAGGTCGCTGGCCCGCAGGCAGGCGAGCACGCCGCCGAGGGCGAAGACCGTCCGCGCCGCGGCTTGCGCCGCGGTCCGCGTAGCCTGATCGCACGCCGCCGTGCGGGCGCCAAGGGCAAGAACGAAGGCGCAGCCGATGGCGCGCCGGAAGCGTCCGCCGGCATCGAAACGCCGCCGGACGGCGAGGTCGCCGCGAAAGTGCGCACGCCGCGCAAGGACAAGGACGCCGCTGTCGCGCCCGCGAAGAAGGGCCGCCGCACTGCTGCGCCCAAGGCCGCGGAAGGCGCTAACGCCGCGGCTCCGGCAGCCAAAGGCGCGAAGGGCGCTCGTGGCGGCAAGGGCCGCGCTGAAGCGCCGGCTGCGGCCGCCGCAGGCGAAGGCACGCAGGACGATCTGTTCCTGTACGTCACGTCGCCGGCATTCGACGCCGACAACGGCGCGGGCACCGGCGTGCGTGCGCCGATGCTGCGCCGTGGCGGCCGCGCCCAGCAGCCCAAGCGCGTGCTGAGCCCGGACGACGACGCACCGAAGCTGCACAAGGTACTGGCGGACGCGGGCATGGGCTCGCGCCGCGACATGGAAGAGCTGATCATCGCCGGGCGCGTTTCGGTGAACGGTGAACCGGCGCACATCGGCCAGCGCATTTTGCCGACCGACCAGGTCCGCATCAACGGCAAGCCGATCAAGCGCAAGCTGGCCAACAAGCCGCCGCGCGTGCTGATCTATCACAAGCCGACCGGCGAAATCGTCAGCCATGCCGATCCGGAAGGCCGTGCCTCGGTGTTCGACCGCCTGCCGCCGATGAAAACGGCGAAGTGGCTGGCCGTCGGCCGTCTGGACTTCAACACCGAAGGTCTGCTGATGCTGACGACCTCGGGCGATCTGGCCAACCGCTTCATGCACCCGCGCTACAGCGTGGAGCGTGAGTACGCGGTGCGCGTCGTCGGCGAGCTGAGCGAAGGCATGCGCCAGAAGCTGCTCAAGGGCGTCGAGCTCGAAGACGGCCCGGCGAGCTTCCTGCGCATCCGCGACGGTGGCGGCGAAGGCACGAATCACTGGTATCACGTCGCGCTGGCCGAAGGCCGTAACCGCGAAGTGCGTCGTATGTTCGAAGCGGCCGGCCTGATGGTGAGCCGCCTGATCCGTACGCGCCACGGCCCGATTGCGCTGCCCAAGGGCCTCAAGCGCGGCCGCTGGGAAGAGCTCGAAGACAATGAAGTGCGCGCGCTCATGGCCGCAGTCGGTCTGAAGGCGCCGAGCGAAGAGAAGGGCGGTCGTGGCGGCAAGGAGCAGGAGCGTCGCCAGCCCGATCCGATGCAGACCTCGATGGGCTTTATCAACCGCGAGCCGGTGCTCAGCTCGCACGGTGCGATGGGTCAGCCGCGTCAGCAGCGTGGTGGTGGCGCAGGCCGCCGTGGCGCGCAGGCCGGTGGTTTCGGCGCGGGTAGCGGGGCGGGTGGATTTGGCGGCGGCTTCGGTGGCGGCAATGCCGGCGGCAACCGCGGTAATCGCCCCAACGGCGGCGGCAATGGCCGTAGCGGCGGCGCGCGTGGCGACGTCGACGGCAATCGCGCACCGTCCGGCGGCAAGCGCGCTGGTGGCAATGCCGGCGGTAACGCGGGCGGCAACCGCCGTGGCGCGGGCAACAACGCCGGCGGCAACGCCAATGGCAATCGCGCGGCAGGCGGCGGCAATCGCACCGGTCAGCGCGGCGCGCCGCGTGGCCGTACGCGCGGCCACTGAGCGACGACCCAGCGAGCGCTCCGGATAATCAGGTAGCGCTCGCCAGGCGGCTGCTCGCAACGGCAGCCGTCAACTGCACGCAATCGCTTCGAACTGGTCTTGAAAACGCTTTCAGCGCTGCCATATCCGCCCTCGGATACTGTGGCGCAAGCGCCTCGCGGTTTGCGTTAAAAGCGAAAAAAGGCTACAATCTCGAAGTCGCTGGGCGTGCGGCTTTTATTTGCGTCCCAGGTGCGACCACCTGGCTAAGTGAGAAGATGGGCGTTTCGCCCATTTTTTTTTGGTTCGGCCGATTGTGTTCGTTGCTTTTATCCGGCATCGGGCGTCATCGTGCAGTAAAACCATTTATCACGCTGGGTCGGGCTCGCCAATCTGGGTTGAAGTGCAAGAGCGCGCGCTCACCTGGCGCGCGGCCCGCGAATCCCGAATCAAAGGAAGTTGCCGGCTCGCTGCGCGAACATCTGGAGTGGGCATTGTGCAACTGACGGAACTGATTGAAACCACGGTCACCGGGCTCGGTTACGAGCTGGTCGACCTCGAGCGCACCGGGCGCGGCATGCTGGCCATCTACATCGATCAGCCCGCGGGTATCGCGATCGAGGACTGCGAGAAGGTCACGCGTCAGCTGCAGCACGTTCTGTTTGTCGAGAACATCGACTACGAACGTCTCGAGGTCTCCTCGCCCGGCCTCGACCGTCCGCTGAAGAAACTGGCGGACTTCGAACGCTTCGCGGGCTGCGAAGCGGTCATCACGTTGAAAAAGCCATTGGACGGACGGAAATCGTACCGCGGCATCGTGCATGCCCCGGAAGGCGAAACCATCGGTCTGGAATTCGAAGGGAAGGCGGGGCCTGCGATGCTCGATTTCACGCTCGCGGACATCGACAAAGCCCGTCTGATCCCCAAAGTTGACTTTAGGAGCCGCAAACAATGAGTCGCGAAGTGTTGATGCTGGTGGATGCGCTGGCACGCGAGAAAAATGTCGACAAGGACGTGGTGTTTGCCGCCCTTGAAGCGGCGCTTGCGTCGGCCTCCAAGAAACTCTTCGACGAGGATGCGGACATCCGTGTGCATATCGACCGTGAAAGCGGCGAGCACGAAACGTTTCGTCGCTGGCGCGTCGTGCCGGACGAGGCAGGTCTGCAGGAGCCGGATCAGGAAATTCTCCTGTTCGAAGCTCGCGAGCAGAACGCCGACGCGCAGATCGACGAGTTCATCGAGCAGCCGGTGCCGTCGGTCGAATTCGGCCGTATCGGTGCGCAGGCCGCCAAGCAGGTCATTCTGCAGAAGGTCCGTGACGCCGAGCGCGAACAGATCCTGAACGACTTCCTCGAGCGCGGCGAAAGCATCATGACCGGCACGGTCAAGCGCATGGACAAGGGCAATTTCATCGTCGAATCGGGCCGTGTCGAAGCGCTGCTGCGCCGCGACCAGCTGATTCCGAAGGAAAACCTGCGCGTGGGCGACCGCGTGCGTGCCTGGATCGGCAAGGTCGATCGCACCGCGCGTGGCCCGCAGATCGAACTCTCGCGCACGGCGCCTGAGTTCCTGATGAAGCTGTTCGAGATGGAAGTGCCGGAAATCGAGCAAGGCCTTCTCGAAATCAAGGCGGCGGCGCGCGATCCGGGCGTTCGCGCCAAGATCGGCGTGGTGGCATACGACAAGCGCATCGATCCGATCGGCACTTGCGTCGGTATCCGCGGCTCGCGCGTGCAGGCTGTGCGCAACGAGCTCGGTGGCGAAAACGTCGACATCGTGCTATGGTCGGAAGATCCCGCCCAGTTCGTGATCGGCGCGCTCGCGCCGGCAGCCGTGCAGTCGATCGTCGTCGACGAAGAAAAGCACTCGATGGATGTTGTCGTCGACGAAAGCGAACTTGCAGTCGCCATTGGCCGCAGCGGCCAGAACGTGCGTCTTGCTGGCGAGCTGACCGGCTGGCAGATCAACATCATGACGCCGGATGAATCTGCGCAGAAGCAGAACCAGGAGCGCACGGTGCTGCGCGACCTGTTCATGGCGCGTCTCGACGTCGATGAGGAAGTCGCTGACATCCTGATCGACGAAGGCTTCACGAGCCTCGAAGAGATCGCCTACGTGCCCCTCAACGAAATGCTGGAAATCGAGGCGTTCGACGAGGACACCGTGCACGAGCTGCGCAACCGCGCGCGCGACGCCCTGCTCACGCAGGCCATCGCGAACGAGGAAAAGGTGGAAAGCGCCGCGCTGGACCTCAAGAGTCTGGACGGCATCGACCCGGAGCTGCTCGCGAAGCTGGCGCAGCATGAAGTTCACACCCGCGACGAGCTCGCCGAGCTGGCCGTGGATGAACTCACCGAAATGACGGGAATGGAAGAGGACGCCGCCAAGGCGTTGATCATGAAGGCACGTGAGCACTGGTTCGAATGATCGGCGGGGGAGTTTTCCCCCAATGGTGATTCACCAGGGCGTGACGAGCAGGAAGCGACCATGACCCACTGAACTGATCGCGGCCGCCCCGCAGCTGGCTTGATAAGCGCGGGGCAAACGGTGCCGCATGACCCGATGTCAACCGCAAGGAATCGGTCCTTGCATTAAGAGGAATGAATGGCGAGTAACAACGTAGCCCAATTTGCCGCGGAACTGAAGATGCCTGCCGGCGTGCTGCTCGAGCAGCTGCAGGCGGCGGGCGTCACGAAAGCGAGCGAAGCTGACTCCTTGTCCGAAACGGACAAGGCGCGTCTGCTCGACCACTTGCGCAAGTCTCACGGCTCGACTGATGCAGACAAGCGCAAGATTACGCTGACGAAACGGCATACGTCGGAAATCAAGCAGTCCGATTCGACGGGCAAGGCTCGCACCATTCAGGTCGAGGTGCGCAAGAAGCGCACGTTCGTCCGCCGCGACGAATCCGCCGAACAGGCGGAGGCATCGAATCATGCCACCGACGCCGCAGCCGCCGCTGAAGAAGCGGAACTGCAGCGCCGCGAAGAAGAAGCTCGCCGCGAGGCCGAGCTTCTGGAGCGTCAGGCTCAGGAACTCAAGGAGCGTCAGGAGACTCTCGCGCGTGAAGAGGCCGAGCGCCGCGAACGCGAAGAAGCCGCCGAAGCGCAACGTCGCCGTGCCGAAGAAGAGGCCGCCAATAAGAAGGCCGCGGCAGATGCCGCTGCGCGCGAACTGGCCGCTCAGGCCGTCGCTGCCCAGCGCAATGCCGAAGCAGAAGCGAAGGAAGTGAAGCAACAGCAAGATGATGACCGCGCCGCCGCCGAGCGCGCCGCGCAGCGCGAAGCCGCGCAGAAGGCCGAAGTAGCCGCGCGTGAAGCCGCCGAAAAGGCGCAGAAAGAACAGGAAGAGATCGCTCGCCGCCGTGCGGCTGCAGAAGCCGAGGCGCGCGCGATCCGCGAAATGATGAACACGCCGCGCAAGGCGCAGGTCAAGGCGGTCGAACCGCCGAAGCCCGCCGAACCGGCCAAGCCTGCCGAAGCCAAGGGCACGCTGCACAAGCCGGCCCGTCCGGAAGGTGCTGCAGCGCGTCCGGCAGCTGGCGCCGCTGCGAAGAAGCCTGCCACTGCGGCAGCGCCTTCTGCTGGCGCACCGGGCGCCGGCGCGGGCGACCGCAACAAGAAGCCGGGCGCAGGCAAGGGCGGCTGGCAGGACGACGCTGCGAAGCGCCGCGGCATCAAGACGCGTGGCGATTCGTCGGGCGGCGTGGACCGCGGCTGGCGCGGCGGCCCGAAGGGCCGTGGCCGTCACCAGGACGCTTCCTCGACGTTCCAGGCGCCGACCGAGCCGATCGTGCGCGAAGTGCACGTGCCGGAAACCATCACCGTGGCTGACCTCGCGCACAAGATGTCCGTGAAGGCGTCTGAAGTCATCAAGGTGATGATGAAGATGGGCCAGATGGTCACCATCAACCAGATGCTGGACCAGGAAACGGCGATGATCATCGTCGAAGAACTGGGCCACCGCGCCGTCGCTGCGAAGCTCGACGATCCGGAAGCACTGCTGGTCGAAGGTCAGACCACCGTTACGGACGCAGAGCAACTGCCGCGTCCGCCGGTCGTCACCGTCATGGGTCACGTCGACCACGGCAAGACCTCGCTGCTCGACTACATCCGCCGCGCCAAGGTCGCAGCGGGCGAAGCCGGCGGCATTACGCAGCACATCGGCGCTTATCACGTCGAAACGCCGCGTGGCGTCATCACGTTCCTCGACACGCCGGGTCACGAGGCCTTCACGGCCATGCGTGCTCGCGGTGCGAAGGCAACCGACATCGTCATTCTGGTGGTCGCAGCCGACGACGGCGTGATGCCGCAGACGAAGGAAGCGATCGCTCACGCCAAGGCAGCGGGTGTGCCGCTCGTCGTGGCGATCAACAAGATCGACAAGCCGGATGCGAATCCGGAGCGCGTCAAGCAGGAACTGGTCGCTGAAGGCGTCGTGCCGGAAGAGTACGGCGGCGATTCGCCGTTCGTGCCGGTGTCGGCAAAGACCGGTACGGGCATCGACGAACTGCTCGAAAACGTCTCGCTGCAAGCCGAAGTGCTGGAACTGAAGGCTCCGGTCGCAGCGCCGGCCAAGGGTCTGGTTATCGAAGCGAAGCTCGACAAGGGTAAGGGTCCGGTTGCAACGATCCTCGTCCAGTCGGGTACGCTCAACCGCGGCGACGTCGTCCTGGCAGGCAGTGCCTACGGTCGCGTGCGCGCCATGCTCGACGAAACCGGCAAGCCGACCAAGGAAGCTGGCCCGTCGATCCCGGTCGAAATCCAGGGTCTGTCGGAAGTGCCGGGCGCAGGCGAAGAAGTCATCGTTCTGCCGGACGAGCGCAAGGCGCGTGAAATCGCCCTGTTCCGTCAAGGCAAGTTCCGCGACGTGAAGCTGGCCAAGCAGCAGGCCGCGAAGCTCGAAAACATGCTCGAGCAGATGACGGAAGGCGAAGTGCAAAACCTGCCGCTTATCGTCAAGGCCGACGTGCAGGGCTCGCAGGAAGCGCTGGTGCAATCGCTGCTCAAGCTGTCGACCGGCGAAGTGCGCGTGCAGATCGTGCACAGCGCGGTCGGTGCGATCAGCGAGTCGGACGTCAACCTGGCAACGGCTTCGAAGGCGGTCATCATCGGCTTCAACACGCGTGCTGATGCACAGGCGCGTAAGGTCGCCGAGGCGAACGGCATCGACATCCGCTACTACAACATCATCTATGACGCAGTGGATGAGGTGAAGGCGGCCATGTCGGGCATGCTGGCGCCGGAGAAGCGCGAAGTCGTGACGGGTATGGCCGAAGTGCGCCAGGTGATCCGCGTGCCGAAGGTTGGCCTGATCGCGGGTTGTATGGTCACGGACGGTTTCGTCAAGCGTTCGTCGTCGGTGCGTGTGATCCGCAACAACGTGGTGATCCATACCGGCGAACTCGACTCGCTCAAGCGCTTCAAGGACGACGTCAAGGAAGTCAAGCAAGGCTTCGAGTGCGGTATGTCGATCAAAAACTTCAACGACATCGTCGAAGGCGACCAGTTCGAAGTGTTCGAGATCACGGAAGTCGCGCGTACGCTGTAAATCAGCGGCGCACGCGGGCAGGCCTGATGGTTCAGGCCGCTCGCGGGCTTACCCGAAAAGGGGCGGGGCGGGCAGTAGCCAGCCCCGCCCTTTGTTTTTTGTCCGACAGTTTTTGCGCGGCCGCGCGCCAGGATGATCCTGATTGCAGCGCGCCGCAACGAATGCCGCCAGAGAGGTGGAATCATCATGCCGAAAAAACGTACTTCCCCGAATCGCAACGTGCAGATCGCCGATCAGATCCAGCGCGATCTCTCCGAACTGATGCGCGAAGTGAAAGACCCGCGCGTGGGCCTCGTGACGATCCAGAGCGTCGAGCTGACGCCGGACTATGCGCACGCCAAGGTCTATTTCACGACGCTCACGGGCGATCCGCAGCAGACCCAGGAGGCGCTCAATCACGCCGCCGGTCACCTGCACAACCAGCTCTTCAAGCGCCTGCATATCCACACGGTGCCGACGCTGCATTTCCATTACGACCAGTCGGTCGAGAAGGGCGTGGCGATGTCGCGTCTGATCGACGAGGCGAACGCTTCGCGCGCCAAGGACGACTGATCTCGCCAGCATGACTGCATCATCGAAGAAGAATCAGGGCGAGCAGCGTCCCAAAGTGCCGCGTCGCCTGCTGGACGGCGTGCTGCTGCTCGACAAGCCCGTCGGCCTGTCGAGCAACGATGCGCTGATCCGCGCCAAGCGTCTTTATCGCGTGAAGAAGGCGGGGCACACGGGTACGCTCGATCCGCTGGCTTCGGGTCTGCTGCCGCTGTGCTTTGGCGAAGCCACCAAGTTCTCGCAGGATCTGCTCGAAGCCGACAAGACCTACGAGGCGACCATGCGCCTGGGCATTCGCACGACGACGGGCGATGCCGAAGGCGAAGCGGTCGAGACGCGCGACGTCACCTGCGATGAAGCCGCGGTGCGCGAAGCGATGTCGCGTTTTCTCGGCGACATCGTGCAGATTCCGCCGATGTATTCGGCGCTCAAGCGCGACGGCAAGCCGCTCTATGAGTACGCGCGCGCGGGCCAGACGGTCGAGCGCGAAGGGCGCAATGTCACGATCATCGCGCTTGAGATGATTGCCTGCGCACTGCCCGACGTGACGTTCCGCGTGACCTGCACCAAGGGTACGTATGTGCGCACGCTCGCCGAGGATATCGGCGAGGCGCTGGGTTGCGGCGCGCATCTGGTGATGCTGCGTCGTACCGGCGTGGGCGCGCTGACGCTCGACCATGCAGTGACGCTCGATGCGCTCACGGCGATGGACGAACCCGCGCGCGACGTGTGGCTGCAGCCGGTGGATGCGCTGCTTTCGACTTTCCCGCGCGTCACGCTCGACGCTGAATCGGCGCGTCGCTTCACGCATGGCCAGCGTCTGCCGCTCAATGCGCTGGTGCTGGATCGCACGGAATGCGAAGCCGCCGAACGCGTACGTGTGTATGACGAAGCCGGGCGGCTGCTAGGCGTGGCCAAGGCGGCGAATGGCGTGCTTGCGCCGGAACGTCTGGTCGTGAACGGCCCGATCTGAGGATTGCAGCAGCGCGATTGAGCAGATCGCGCGAGCAATAAAAAACGGCACGCCAGTGAATCGGCGTGCCGTTTTTGTTGGTGCGTCTCGTGCGCTTGCGTCTAGTGTGCCGCTGAAGCCGCCGCGCCTGCATCGGCGCTGCCTGCGCGCTCGGGGCGCGTGATCCAGATCAGCGCGATCAGCACGATAAAGATCACCGACGAAATCCAGAACAGGTCGTTGACGCCCAGCTGTGCGGCCTGCTGCGTCACCATGCGGTCGAACATGCCGTGCGACTGCGCCGGATCGAGCCCCACCGAGTTCTGCATCTGCTGCATCGACTGGTTGAACACCGGGTTGGTCGGCGTGGCCTGTTCCGTCAGGCGCGCGTGGTGGAAGATCGTGCGATGGTCCCAGGCGGTTTCGAAGATCGAAGTGCCGATGCCGCCGCACATGATCCGCACGAAGTTCGACAGACCCGATGCTGCCGGAATGCGATTGCCCGGCAGACCCGACAGCGTGATCGACACCAGCGGAATGAACAGACCCGCCATGCCGATGCCCTGGATCAAGGTGGGGACCGTGAGCGCCCACGTATCCACGCCGGTCGTGTACTGCGAGCGCAGCCAGAAACACAGCGCGAACACCACGAACGCGGTGGTGGCGATATAGCGCGGATCGGTACGCGGCAGGATCTTGCCCGTGACCGGCGAAAGCAGGATCGCGAAGAAGCCCACCGGCGCCATCACGAGACCCGCATCGGTGGCGGTGTAGCCCAGATCGGTCTGCAGCCACAGCGGCAGCAGCACCAGATTGCCGAAGTAAAGGCCATAGCCCACCGACAGCGCAATTGTGCCGCCCGTAAAGTTACGCCGCGCGAACAGCGACAGATCGACGACCGGGTGTTCGGCGGTCAATTCCCAGATCACGAAGAACGCGAACGAGATCACGGCGGTCAGCGCCAGCACGATGATGGTCGTCGACGAGAACCAGTCGAGATCCTTGCCCTTGTCGAGCATGATCTGCAGCGAGCCGACCCAGAGGATCAGCAGACCAAGACCCACGCCGTCGATCGGCGCCTTGCGGATCACCGAATCGCGGTTGCGGAAGATCATCCACGTGGCGATCGCGGCGACGATGCCCACCGGAATATTCACGTAGAAAATCCACGGCCACGAGATATTGTCTGAGATCCAGCCGCCGAGAATCGGACCCGCCACCGGCGCGATCAGCGTCGTCATCGACCACATCGAGAGCGCAATCGGCGCTTTGGCGCGCGGATAACTCGCGAGTAGCAGGGTTTGCGAGAGCGGAATCATCGGGCCGGCCACGGCGCCCTGCAGCACGCGCGCGGCGAGCAGGAAGGGCAGCGTGGGCGCAAGGCCGCACAGCCATGACGAGATCACGAACAGAATGATCGACGCCATGAACAGGCGCACCTGGCCGATGCGTTCGGTCAGCCAGCCCGTGAGCGGCACGGAGATGGCGTTCGCCACCGCAAACGAGGTGATGACCCACGTGCCTTGATCGGAGGCGACGCCCAGGTCGCCAGAGATCGACGGGATCGACACGTTCGCGATCGACGTGTCCAGCACGTTCATGAACACCGCGAGCGAGACCGCGATGGTGCCGAACACGAGTTGCGCGCCTTGCAGCGGCGGATGGACGACGGGTTGTTGTGCTGCTGCCATTGAGTGCTTTGTTATGTGCTGCTAATTGCTGCGAGTTGCTTCCTTGTACAGCCTGACGCCGCCGGGCGATTCCCTGGGGAATGCCTGGCGGCGTCACGCGATCCTTACATCAGCTATGCGCGGCGGATTTGGCTGCGCCGTTGGCCGACGACACCTGCTTCGCGTTCTGGCCTGCATTTTCCGAGATGATGCGGGCGATTTCCGCGTCGGCTTCGTCGCCGTACTTCTCGAACACGTTGGTCTGGTAGACCGTGTTCTGCGCGTTGCCGAGCTGGCTGCCCGTGTCGTCCTTGATGTTCACGTCCACCTGCATCGACAGGCCGATGCGCAGCGGGTGCTTTTCGAGGTCGGCCGGATCGAGCGCGATACGCACCGGCAGGCGCTGGACCACCTTGATCCAGTTACCCGTGGCGTTCTGCGCCGGCAGCAGCGAGAAAGCCGAACCCGTGCCTGCCGAGAAGCCCACCACCTTGCCGTGATAAACCACCGACGAACCATAGACGTCCGCCGTCATGTCGACCGGCTGGCCGATGCGCATGTGCTTGAGCTGGACTTCCTTGAAGTTGGCGTCGACCCACACGGCATTCAGCGGCACTACCGACATCAGCGGCGTACCCGGCGAAACACGCTGGCCGACCTGCACCGAGCGCTTCGCAACGTAACCCGTCACCGGCGCGGGCAGGGTGTTGCGGGCGTTGGTGAGGTAGGCGTCACGCACCTTCGCGGCGGCGGCCATCACGTTCGGGTGATCGGAGATGGTCGTGTTGGCGGTCAGCGCGCGGTTCGCGGCGAGTTGCTGTTGCGCGGCGTCGAGTGCGGCTTCCGCGCTCTTGACCGTATCGCGTGCGTGCGAGATTTCTTCCTGCGAAACCGCGCCCGTTTGCGCAACCTGCATACGGCGGCGCAGATCGTCCTGCGCGCGCGACAGGTCAGCCTGACGCACGGCCACCTGCGCCTGGTACTGGCTGTCGTCGGCGAACAGGCCGCGCACCTGGCGCACGGTCTGGCCGAGATTGGCTTCGGCCTGCTGGAGCGCGATGCGCGAGTCAGCCGGGTCGAGCTGGACCAGCGGGTCGCCGATCTTGACGGTCTGCGTGTCGTCGGCGTTCACGGCGATCACCGTGCCGGTCACCTGCGGGGTGATCTGCACGACGTTGCCGTTGACGTAGGCGTCGTCGGTGCTTTCCGAGAAGCGCGCGACGAGGAAGTAATAGAGGCCGTAGGCAATGGCTGCGATCACGATCACGAGGACAAGCAGCGTCATCATGCGCTTGCGCTTGCCGTTGTTCGCGGTCGGCTGCGGATTGGCCGCCGGTTGCTGAGGGGTGCTCATGGAAGGATCTCCGGATTCTTGCGTGCTGTTCGTTCAGTTATCTGGCCAGCTTCTGGCTTTCTGGCTGCTTTGGCTCTATCAGTTCGCGGCCGAATTCGTCGCGCTTGCGGCAGGCGTCGACGAGGCGGGCGCCGTCCACGGCGCATCGCGCCACGGGCCGCCGTTCACGTCGCTCTGGCCTTTCACGTCTTTCGCGTCGCTGCCGACCTGCGACGGCGCGACGAGATTCACGTCGTGCGCGTTGTGGGCATCGAAACCACCGCCCAGCGCCTTGATGAGCGCCATCTGCTGGTCGCGGCGCTGCGCCTTGAGGCTAGTCACGTTCTGCTCGGACGCGAGGCGGTTCTGGTCGGCGTTGAGCACCTGCAGTTGCTCCGACAGACCCGCCTTGTAGCGGATCACCGCGAGCTGGTACGCCTTCGTCGACGCATCGAGTGCGTTCTGCGCATCGACCAGCTGCTTGTCCGCCGAGCGGATCGACGACACCGTCGTCGCCACATCCTGGAACGCGCCGATCAGCGTCTGGTTGTAGTTCGCCACGTCCAGATCGAAGTCAGCGTAACGGCCCTTCAACTGCGCGCGCAGTGCGCCCGCATCGAAGATCGGCAGATGCACGGCCGGCCCGAACTGCGCCTGACGGCTCGTGAAGTTGAGGAATTTGCCCCAGCCGAAGGCATCGAAGCCAAAGCCCGCTGCGAGGTTCACGTCGGGGTAAAACTCGGCTTTCGCTTCCTTGACGTCGTGCATCGCGGCTTCGACCTGCCAGCGCGCGGCGACGATGTCCGGGCGGCGCGCCACGAGGTCAGCGGGCAGGTTGTCGGGCAGGGCGATCTGCGCCACCGGGTTCAGAACCGGATTGGCGATCTGCAGGCCGCGATCCGGGCCTTTGCCCAGCAGCGCGCCCAGCTGATAACGCACTGTTTCGATCTGGCCGTCGATCTGCGTGAGGTTCGCCTGGCTCGTCGCGATATTGCCGTTGGCGGTCTGGCGTTCGACGTTGGTGTCGAGGCCCGCGACCACGCGGCCATTGGTGATCGTGCCAATGGTCTTGCGATTGTCGATTTCACGCGCGGCGATGTCGCGCAACGCGTAGAGCTGCGCAAGCTGGTTGTACGTGCGTGCGACCGAGGAGGCGAGCGTGACGCGCGCCTGTTCCATGTCGGCCTGCGCGGCGCGCTGCTGCGACACTGCCTGCGCGAGACGCTGGCGATTCTTGCCCCACAGATCCAGATCCCACGACGCGCTGGCGAGCGCATTGTTCTCGCTGAACCACGTGCCGCCGTACGGAGGCGGGAAGAGCGCGTTGGCCGAATACAGCTCGCGCGTCCACGAATAGCTGGCGTTGACCTTCGGTGCGAGCGCCGACTTCGACGTATCGATATACGACGAGGCCTTGGCGATGCGCGCCTGCGCCTGGGCGATGCTCGGGTTGCCTTCGAGCGCTTCGTCGATCAGCTTGGGCAGTTGCGGGTCGCCGAACTGCTGCGCCCAGTCGAGCGTGGGCCACTGGCCGCCTTGTGCCGGAATGCTCTGCGAGGTCTCGAACTGTTGCGGCTGCGCGATGGTCTTGTCGCTCTTGATGCCGAAGTAGTTTGCGCAGCCCGAAAGCGCGAGCGCCGCGACCGCGGTCGCAACCGCTGCTCGACAGGTGTGCGCTGGCGCAAACTGGGTTAGGGATGTCATTGCTCGTCTCGTTGCGTGAGAGGGTGAGGTGATACTGGACGATGCAGCCATTTTTTCGTCTGACGCTTTCAAATTTGCCTGCCTCGTCATCTATCGTAAGTACCGGTTTGGCGCAGATTGATTGCGATTAACGCATCAATCGCCCGATGACTGCTGGCTAGATGCCGCATTGGCCGCGTTCGCGTTCTGGTTAGCTTCGCAGCTATTGACCAGAATCCGCCGCAACATGCTCTTCAGGAAGCCGACTTCCTCGGGCGTGAAGCCTTTGGATAGCTCGTCGGTGACGCTCGTGAAGATGGCCGGCATGCGCGCCGCGATGGTTTCGCCTTCGGGCGTGAGCGCGAGGCGCACCGCGCGGCGGTCTTCGGAGCTGCGCACGCGGCGCAGGAGACCGCGCTTTTCCAGCCGGTCCACCAGCCGCGTGACGGCGCTGGCGTCGATGCCGTATTCGCGCGCCAGTTCGGCCGCGAGCACGCACTTGCCGCTCGCCACCATGAACAGCACGCTGGCCTGCTGGCTGGTGACGCCAAGCTCCGCCACGGTGCGCTGCGTGACCAGGTTCGACATCGACGAGCGCACGCGGGAAATCAGGTAGCCAACGCTTTCGCCGAAGTCGTAATCGAGCACTTTGGGCGGCGGCGTGGAAGTCGGTTCCGTCATGGTTCTGCTGCAACTGCAATGGTTGACCAGGCAGGAATTATAGGGTTCGTTAGTTGACGCGGCAAGGTTTATTGTCGCAACGCCGAGAAACCTTTGCTAAGTAGGGTCTTAATTGGCTTGGGGCACGCATGAGAAAATTGGGTCGTGCGGACCCGGCCCGCGTCGCGTGGATGCCGCACTTCACGCGCAACACGTGGATGAGTCAGATCAAGTCATCTACGCGTGCTATAATTTCAGGTTCCCAAAAGTGTGTCATGGCACCGTTGCCGAACCGACCCGCCAAACGCGTATCCCGAATACATCTGAATGTATCCGGACGCGTCCGGCAACAGGGCGGGGCGGCGTCCGAGCCCTCCTTGTGTGGCCCGCCGTCGAGCCCGCATGACGCACCCAACTGTACCCAGGTTCCTATGTCCCGCGCCCTACGCAACATCGCCATCATTGCCCACGTCGACCACGGCAAGACCACGCTCGTCGACCAGCTCCTCCGTCAGACCGCCACGTTCCGTGACAACCAGCAGGTCGCCGAGCGCGTGATGGACTCGAACGACATCGAAAAAGAGCGTGGCATCACGATTCTTTCGAAGAACTGCGCGGTCGAGTACGAAGGCACCCACATCAACATCGTCGATACCCCGGGTCACGCCGACTTCGGCGGTGAAGTGGAGCGTGTGCTGTCGATGGTCGACTCGGTGCTGCTGCTGGTCGACGCCGTCGAAGGCCCGATGCCGCAAACGCGCTTCGTGACCAAGAAGGCGCTGGCGCTCGGCCTCAAGCCGATCGTCGTCATCAACAAGATCGACCGTCCGGGCGCGCGTATCGACTGGGTGATCAACCAGACGTTCGACCTGTTCGACAAGCTCGGCGCGACCGAAGAGCAGCTCGACTTCCCGATCGTGTACGCATCGGGCCTGAACGGCTACGCTTCGCTGTCGCCGGAAGCGCGTAGCGGCGATATGCGCCCGCTGTTCGACGCCGTGCTCGAACACGTGCCGGTTCGCGACGCCGATCCGGAAGGCGGCCTGCAGCTCCAGATCACCTCGCTCGACTACTCGGCTTACGTTGGCCGTATCGGCGTGGGCCGTATCAAGCGCGGTCGTATCAAGCCGGGTCAACAGGTTGCGCTGCGCTTTGGCCCGGAAGGCCAGGTCATGAACCGCAAGATCAACCAGGTGCTGGCGTTCAGCGGCCTGGAGCGCGTGCAGGTCGAAGCGGCTGAAGCCGGCGACATCGTGCTGATCAACGGTATCGAAGACATCGGTATCGGCGCGACCATCTGCGCGGTGGACAACCCCGAAGCGCTGCCGATGATCACGGTCGACGAGCCGACGCTGACGATGAACTTCCTCGTGAATTCGTCGCCGCTCGCTGGCAAGGAAGGCAAGTTCGTGACGAGCCGCCAGATCCGCGACCGTCTGACCAAGGAACTGAACCACAACGTGGCGCTGCGCGTGAAGGACACGGGCGACGAAACCACGTTCGAAGTGTCGGGCCGTGGCGAACTGCACCTGACCATCCTGATCGAAAACATGCGCCGTGAAGGCTACGAGCTGGCCGTGTCGCGTCCGCGCGTGGTGCTGCACGAAGTCGACGGCGTGAAGCAGGAGCCGTACGAAATGCTGACCGTTGACGTCGAAGACGCCAACCAGGGCGGCGTGATGGAAGAACTGGGCCGCCGTAAGGGCGAAATGCTCGACATGGCGTCGGACGGCCAGGGCCGTACGCGTCTTGAGTACCGCATCCCGGCACGTGGCCTGATCGGCTTCCAGGGCGAATTCATGACGCTCACGCGCGGCACGGGCCTGATGAGCCACGTGTTCGACGCTTACGGTCCGATCAAGGAAGGTACGCTCGGCGAGCGCCGCAACGGCGTGCTGATCTCGCAGGACGACGGCGCTGCTGTCGCCTACGCACTGTGGAAGCTGCAGGATCGCGGCCGCATGTTCGTGAAGCCGGGCGACGCGCTGTATGAAGGCATGATCATCGGTATCCATAGCCGCGACAACGACCTCGTCGTCAACCCGATCAAGGGCAAGCAGCTCACCAACGTGCGCGCCTCGGGCACCGACGAAGCCGTGCGCCTGGTTCCGCCGATCCAGATGTCGCTCGAGTACGCAGTCGAATTCATCGACGACGACGAACTCGTCGAAGTGACGCCGCAGTCGATCCGTCTGCGCAAGCGTCACCTGAAGGAACATGAGCGTCGCCGCGCAAGCCGCGAAGCCGAATAAGTTTGCTGTCTAAACTTTTTCGCGCACTGCAATGCATGTAAGAAAACAAGAAAGCCGCCGCTGTCTGGGCGGCTTTTTTGCGTCCATTTTTACGTCTGGCGGCGATTGCCTTGCTGTGCAGGAAGAGTCTGTTGTTGAAGTTGCAAAGCGCCGCAAAAGCCCTTGTAGTAAGGGTTTGCGTGCGATGATGTGTCGCATTGCATCTTATGGGGAGTATCACTTATGTGCTATGCTCCGCGGATGCATGATTTAGGTCCTTCCAAGCAGACTTGATTCGCAATCCGCTAAACGGTCAGGCCGTGGCGCGGAAGGTTGAGTAACCCGCTATTTCTCGAGAAACTCGAAGAAAGGTGAGCGTAAATGTCGGAAACGATGAAGCAATTCCAGCTGAACTCCTATCTGTTCGGCGGCAATGCTCCGTATGTCGAAGAGCTATACGAAGCATATCTTGACAACCCTGCGTCCGTTCCGGACCAATGGCGCGAGTACTTTGACGCACTGCAAAACGTGCCGTCATCGAGTGGCTCGGCCGACAGCGACGTGGCACACGGCCCGATCGTCGAGTCGTTTGCGCAACGCGCAAAAGCCAATGCGTTCGTCCCCAAGGGCGGTGGTGAAGATCTCGCCACGGCACGCAAGCAAGTTTACGTTCAGTCCCTCATCGGCGCATATCGCTTCCTGGGCTCGCAATGGGCGAACCTGGATCCGCTGAAGCGTCGCGAGCGTCCCGCTATTCCCGAACTCGAACCTGCGTTCTACGACTTCACTGAAGCCGATATGGACCAGACGTTCAGCGCCACGAACCTGTACTTCGGTTTCGAGCGTGCTTCGCTGCGCGAGATCGTCAAGGCGCTGCGCGACACGTACTGCGGCACCCTCGGCGCCGAGTACATGTACATCAGCGATCCGGAACAGAAGCGCTGGTGGAAGGAACGCCTCGAGTCGATCCGCTCGACGCCGAACTTCTCGAACGACAAGAAGAAGCACATCCTGCAGCGCCTCACGGCCGCTGAAGGTCTTGAGCGCTTCCTGCACACCAAGTACGTCGGCCAGAAGCGCTTCTCGCTTGAAGGCGGCGAATCCTTCATCGCCGCGATGGACGAAGTGGTCCGTCACGCAGGCGCGAAGGGCGTGCAGGAAATCGTCATCGGCATGGCCCACCGTGGCCGTCTGAACGTGCTGGTCAATACGCTGGGCAAGATGCCGGCTGACCTGTTCGCCGAATTCGAAGGCAAGCACGTCGACGATCTGCCGGCTGGCGACGTGAAGTACCACAAGGGCTTCTCGTCGGACGTCGCAACCGAAGGCGGCCCGGTCCACCTGTCGCTCGCGTTCAACCCGTCGCACCTTGAAATCGTCAACCCGGTGGTCGAGGGTTCGGCGAAGGCACGTATGGATCGCCGCGGCGATGCAGACGGCCTGCAGGTTCTGCCGGTGCAGATCCACGGCGACGCGGCCTTCGCAGGCCAGGGCGTCGTGATGGAAACGCTGAACCTCGCGCAAACGCGTGGTTACGGCACGCACGGCACGCTGCACATCGTCATCAACAACCAGATCGGCTTCACGACGTCGGACCCGCGCGATGCGCGCTCGACGCTGTATTGCACGGACGTGGTCAAGATGATCGAAGCGCCGGTGCTGCACGTGAACGGCGACGATCCGGAAGCGGTCGTGCTGGCGATCCAGCTCGCGGTCGAATTCCGCATGCAGTTCCACAAGGATGTCGTCGTCGACATCATCTGCTTCCGCAAGCTCGGCCACAACGAGCAGGACACCCCGGCGGTCACGCAGCCGCTCATGTACAAGACGATCGCGAAGCACCCGGGCACCCGCGCGCTTTACGCAGAAAAGCTCGTGCAACAGGGCGTCATCACGGCGGAAGACGGCGACAACTACGTCAAGGCGTACCGCGCCGCGATGGACGAAGGCCACCACACGGTCGACCCGGTGCTCTCGAACTACAAGAGCAAGTACGCGGTGGACTGGGTGCCGTTCCTGAACCGCAAGTGGACCGACGCAGCCGATACGGCCGTGCCGCTCGCGGAACTCAAGCGCCTCGCAGAACGCATCACCACGATCCCGGAAAACTTCAAGGTTCACCCGCTGGTCGAGCGCGTCATCAATGACCGCCGCGCGATGGGCAAGGGCGAAGCGAAGCTCGACTGGGGTATGGGCGAGCATCTCGCGTACGCCTCGCTGGTCGCTTCGGGTTACTCGGTCCGTCTGACGGGCCAGGACTCGGGCCGCGGCACGTTCACGCACCGCCACGCTGTTCTGCACGACCAGAACCGCGAACGCTGGAACGACGGCACGTACATTCCGCTGCAGAACATCGGCGAAAACCAGGCGAACTTCACGGTGATCGACTCGGTGCTGTCGGAAGAGGCAGTGCTGGGCTTCGAATACGGCTACTCGACGGCTGAACCGAACACGCTCGTGGCGTGGGAAGGCCAGTTCGGCGACTTCGTCAACGGTGCGCAGGTCGTGATCGACCAGTTCATCTCGTCGGGCGAAGTGAAGTGGGGCCGTGTCTCGGGTCTCACGATGCTGCTGCCGCACGGCTACGAAGGCCAGGGTCCGGAGCACTCGTCGGCGCGTATTGAGCGTTTCCTGCAGATGTGCGCCGAGCACAACATGCAGGTCGTTCAGCCGACCACGCCGGCACAGATCTTCCACGTGCTGCGCCGTCAGATGATCCGTCTGTTCCGCAAGCCGCTCGTGATCTTCACGCCGAAGTCGCTGCTGCGTCACAAGGAAGCCGTGTCGGATCTGTCGGAACTGGCGAAGGGCTCGTTCCAGCCGGTCATCGGCGAAGTGGACGAAACCATCGACGCGAAGAAGGTCAAGCGCGTGGTGGCCTGCTCGGGCCGCGTGTACTTCGACCTCGTGGCGCATCGCCGCGAAGCGAAGGCCAACGACGTCGCGATCATCCGTATCGAACAGCTCTATCCGTTCGCGCACAAGCAGTTCGAAGCTGAACTGAAGAAGTACGACAACGCAACGGAAGTGGTCTGGGTGCAGGACGAGCCGCAGAATCAGGGCCCGTGGTTCTACATCGAGCACCACCTGAAGGAAGGCATGAAGGAAGGCATGAAGCTGGCATACAGCGGCCGCCCGGCTTCGGCTTCTCCGGCTGTTGGCTACTACGCGAAGCATTACGAGCAGCAGAAGACGCTGATCGAAGGTGCGTTCGGCCGCCTGAAGGGCGCGCAGGTCGCGAAATAAGCACATGAGCTAACGAACCGGGAAGGCGTGCGAACGTACAGCGCGCTTTCCCGCGCTCACGTGCGCGACCCGGTTCGTACCCAGATACGTATTCAGGAACATCAAATGGCTATTGTTGAAGTCAAGGTCCCGCAGTTTTCGGAGTCGGTGTCGGAAGGCACGATGCTGCAGTGGAAGAAGAAGGCGGGCGAAGCGATCGCTCAGGATGAAGTCGTCATCGAGATCGAAACCGACAAGGTCGTGCTCGAAGTGCCCGCACCGGCAGCCGGCGTGCTGGCCGAAATCCTGATCGGCGACGGCGCGACCGTCACGAGCGAACAGGTCATCGCACGCATCGACACGGAAGGCAAGGCTAGCGCCGCTGCAGCTCCGGCAGCCGCCGCCGCTCCGGCTGCTGCGCCCGCAGCAGCACCGGCAGCCGCCGCACCCGCAGCTGTCGCATCGACGTCGAGCAGCAACATCGCCTCGCCGGCCGCGACCAAGCTGATGGCAGAAAAGGGACTGGCAGGCGGCGACGTCGCCGGCACGGGCCGCGACGGCCGCATCACGAAGCAGGACGTGCTGGGCGCAGGCGCGCCGAAGGCCGCTCCGGCTGCACCGGCCGCTCGTCCGGCTGCTGGCAAGCCCGCGCTGCCGCAAGTCAACGCACCGGCTTCGGCTGGCAACTGGCTCAACGACCGTCCGGAACAACGCGTGCCGATGTCGCGTCTGCGTGCGCGTATCGCCGAGCGTCTGCTTGAGTCGCAGCAAACCAACGCCATCCTCACGACGTTTAACGAAGTGAACATGGCGCCGGTCATGGACCTGCGTAACAAGTACAAGGACAAGTTCGAGAAGGAACACGGCGTGAAGCTCGGCTTCATGTCGTTCTTCGTGAAGGCTGCGGTTCACGCCCTCAAGAAGTTCCCGCTCGTCAACGCGTCGATCGACGGCAACGACATCGTCTACCACGGCTACTTCGACATCGGTATCGCTGTCGGTTCGCCGCGCGGTCTGGTGGTGCCTATCCTGCGTAACGCAGACCAGATGAGCCTCGCCGACATCGAAAAGAAGATCGCCGAATTCGGCCAGAAGGCCAAGGACGGCAAGCTGTCGATCGAAGAAATGACGGGCGGTACGTTCTCGATCTCGAACGGCGGTGTGTTCGGCTCGATGCTGTCGACCCCGATCATCAACCCGCCGCAGTCGGCGATCCTGGGCGTGCACGCGACCAAGGAACGCGCCGTGGTGGAAAACGGCCAGATCGTCATCCGCCCGATGAACTACCTCGCGATGTCGTACGACCACCGCATCATCGACGGCCGCGAAGCCGTCCTGTCGCTGGTCGCGATGAAGGATGCGCTGGAAGATCCGGCGCGTCTGCTGCTCGACCTGTAATTCGCGATGTAGCGCGGGCGGGGCGCATGTCCTGCTCGCGCATCCAGTCTCACACTGAGCGGCGCGTGCGCGGGTTCCGGAAGCCGGAATCCACGCGCGGCGCTCACGTATCGAAAGGATGACCATGTCCAAAGAATTTGACGTCGTCGTGATCGGCGCCGGTCCCGGCGGCTATATCGCGGCAATCCGCGCGGCTCAGCTCGGCAAGTCGGTTGCCTGTATCGAAAAGTGGAAGAACCCGGCTGGCACGCTCAAGCTCGGCGGCACCTGCCTGAACGTCGGCTGCATTCCGTCGAAGGCGCTGCTCGCTTCGTCGGAAGAGTTTGAAAACGCGCAACACCACCTCGTCGACCACGGCATCAGCGTGGGCGACGTGAGCATCGACGTGTCGAAGATGCTCGGCCGCAAGGAAGCCATCGTCGAGAAGATGACGAAGGGCATCGAATTCCTGTTCCGCAAGAACAAGATCACGTGGCTCAAGGGCCACGGCAAGTTCACCGGCAAGAACGACGCCGGCGTGCAGATCGAAGTCTCGGGCGAAGGCGAAACCGAAGTCGTGACGGCGAAGAACGTCATCATCGCCACGGGTTCGAAGGCGCGTCACCTGCCGGGCATGCCGGTCGACAACAAGATCATCGCCGACAATGAAGGCGCGCTCTCGTTCGACTCCGTGCCGAAGAAGCTGGCCGTGATCGGCGCTGGCGTGATCGGTCTGGAACTGGGTTCGGTGTGGCGTCGTCTGGGCGCGGAAGTCACCGTGCTCGAAGCGCTGCCGGAATTCCTCGGCGCGGCTGACCAGGCGCTCTCGAAGGAAGCTGCCAAGCTCTTCAAGAAGCAGGGTCTGGACATTCACGTCGGCGTGAAGGTTGGCGAAGTGAAGGCCACCGACAAGAACGTCACGATCAACTACACGGACAAGGACGGCAACGCGCAAGTGCTCGAAGCCGACCGCCTGATCGTGTCGGTTGGCCGCGTGCCGAACACCGATAACCTCGGTCTCGAAGCAATCGGTCTGAAGACCAACGAGCGCGGTTTCATCGACATCGACGACCACTGCGCAACGGCCGTGCCGAACGTGTATGCGATCGGCGACGTGGTGCGTGGCCCGATGCTCGCGCACAAGGCCGAAGACGAAGGCGTGCTGGTTGCCGAAATCATCGACGGCCAGAAGCCGCACATCGACTACAACTGCATTCCGTGGGTGATCTACACCGAACCGGAAATCGCATGGGTCGGCAAGACGGAACAGCAGCTCAAGGCCGAAGGCCGCGAGATCAAGACGGGCCAGTTCCCGTTCATGGCGAACGGCCGCGCGCTCGGCATCAACAAGGCCGACGGCTTTGTGAAGATGATCGCCGACGCCAAGACCGACGAGCTGCTCGGCGTGCACATCATCTCGGCCAACGCATCGGACCTGATCGCGGAAGCCGTGGTGGCGATGGAATTCAAGGCTGCCGCCGAAGACCTCGGCCGCATCTGCCATCCGCACCCGTCGCTGTCCGAAGTGATGCGCGAAGCGGCACTCGCTACCGACAAGCGCGCGCTCAATATGTAATGCATCAGGGCAGGGTGGCGGCCTTCATGGCCGCGCCCGGCTCGCGGTAACTTGCATCACGTACAGAGGCGGACGGGTTTGAACCCGCTCCGCCTTTACTCATTTGTGGCCCACGAAATGAACGTCACCGAATACTACGAATCAGAACTGCAGAAACGGGGATACAAGCCGGATGCGGCGCAGCGCGTCGCCATCGATCGACTGCAGCGGTGCTACGACGAGTGGGTCGAATACAAATCGCGTCGCTCGAACGCGTTCTGGAAGCTCATCAATCGCCCCGATCTGCCGCGAGGCGTCTACATGTGGGGCGGCGTGGGGCGCGGCAAGAGCTTCCTGATGGACAGCTTCTTCGCGGTCGTGCCGGTGCAGCGCAAGACGCGCCTGCATTTCCACGAATTCATGCGTGAAGTGCATCGTGAACTCGAAGAACTCAAGGGCCAGGCCGATCCGCTCGACGAACTCGCGCGTCGTATCGCCAAACGCTATCGCCTGATCTGTTTCGACGAATTCCACGTCTCGGATATCGCGGACGCGATGATTCTCTATCGCCTGCTCGACCGTCTTTTTGCGAACGGCGTGCAGTTTGTGATGACGTCCAACTACGATCCGGATCTGCTTTATCCCGATGGTCTGCATCGCGACCGCATGTTGCCCGCGATCGAGCTCATCAAGGAAAAGTTGGACGTCCTGAACGTCGATGCGGGCGTCGATTATCGCCAGCGCACGCTGGCGCAGGTCGAGGTCTATCACACGCCGCTCGGTGCGGCGGCGGACAAGGCGCTGCGCCACTCGTTCGCGGAGCTGGCCGCGGTGCCCGACGAAAGCCCGATCCTGCGCATCGAGAAGCGCGAATTAAAGGCGCTGCGCCGTGCGGATGGCGTAGTGTGGTTCGATTTCGCCACGCTGTGCGGCGGTCCGCGCTCGCAGAACGACTATCTCGAACTGGCGAGCCGCTTCCACGCCGTGATCCTGTCAGACGTGCCGCAGATGACGCCGCGGATGGCGTCCGAGGCGCGCCGCTTCACCTGGCTCATCGACGTGTTCTACGACCACAAGGTCAAGCTGCTGATGTCGGCCGCGGTGCCGCCCGAGGATCTGTATCCCGAAGGACCGATGGCCAACGAATTCACGCGCACGGTCTCGCGTATCGTCGAAATGCAGTCGAAGGAATATCTGGAAACGCCGCGCCGCGTGGTGGATACGACGCTCACCTGAATGGCGGAAACCGTCGCGCGGCATTGAACGGCATCCGGATCGTTTTTTCAAGATTCGGACTCGTCTGATATGGCCGGCCGGGTCAAGTCGATATCTTTTGTCAGGACTGGTTCTGACAAAGGAGTAGACCATGACCCCCCATCGCGATATTACCGAGGAAGAATGGCAGCGCGTCATGCCGCTGCTGCCCGAACTGCGCCCGCGCTCGGAAATGCGCGGCCGGCCGCTCGCCAATACCCGTTCGGTGCTCAACGGCGTCCTGTGGGTCATGTACAGCGGCGCCACCTGGTCCGCCATGCCGCGCCGCTATCCGTCGTATCAGACCTGCCATCGCCGCTTCAAGGCGTGGCATGACGACGGCGTGCTCAAGCATGTGATGGGCGAGCTGTTTGGCGAAGAGGGCGTCGCGCTGTGCGACACCATCGAAGCGCGCATGCGCAAGCATCTGAGCCGCGCCGAAAAAGCCGCCGCACGCGTTCAGGAAGGCCTGCAAGCCGCGCCGCGCAATTCGCCGTTCAGCCCGGCTGTGGCGCAAGGTGTGCCGTCGTCGCTGGGCTACCGGTCGGTTTATCGGCACACGGCGTAACGCTGTTTAACGCTCCTGCTGCGCCCTGAATGCAACGAGGCCGCCTTTCTGCAAGGCGGCCTCGTCATTTAGACGCAACTTATATCGTTGTGCGAATGATTATTGCTGGCGCACCCACGTCTGCGAGCGGCCCAGCAGCGAGATGCCCATATAACCGCGTACGACCAGTTTCTGGCCGCCGTCTTCGGTGTGCATCTTGCAGCGATAGATCTTGCCGTTTTCCGGGTCGAGGATATTGCCGCCATCCCAGTCGTCGCCGGTTTTCTTCATGCTGTCGATGATGGTCATGCCCAGAATCAGTTGATCCTTGCGCGCGTCCGTGCAGGCCGTGCAGCGGCGGTCGGGCTGATCGTTCGCGCCCAGACCCTTGATGACCTTGCCGGAGAGAGCACCGCTGCCGTCGTCGCTGATCTGCACGAGCGCCTTGGGTTGACCCGTGTGATCGTCGATGGTCTGCCATACGCCAACCGGCGAATTCGTTTGAGCCTGTGCGGCAACGACTGCACCGAGCAGCGCGCCGGCAAGCGCTACCTGACGCGCCGCGCGTGCGGCGAACGAGGCGGAACGGTCGAATGCTTTCATGGTGTCTTCCTCCACTGATGTTTATCCATATGTGATGAACCGCTTCGCGTCGCGCGGCATGTGAGAACTGCGCACGACGGTGAGGGCAGGATACGCGAAAGCGCAGCGTGCGTTTGCGAGGAGAAACTCTAGTCGGCAGGCACGGCCGAAGATCGCACGGCGCGTGCCTGCCAGCCCATCGGGATCGATCAATTCAGCTGATACGAGAACGTCGCGTTAAAGCGCGGACTGCGCGAGGCGCTCTCGACCGGCGCATCGGCCAGCGCTTTCGCCACCGACAGATCCAGGCTGTAATAGCGCCCATCGCTCAGCCGGAAGCCAATCGATGCCGATGACAGCCGTGAAGGCGAGGGCGTGCCCGCATGCAGATAAACGCGCGCCATATCGAACGACACATAGGGCGTGAGCGTTTGCAGCCACACCTTGCCGATCTTGAGCGGCCGGTTCAGTTCGAGCGAATATGCCCAGCCCGAATCGCCCGACGCTTCGCCCGGCTCGTAGCCCGCTGCGAAACGCTGTGCGCCGAACGAAATCTGCTCGGAAGTCGGCAGCGAAACCGGGCTGTATTGCCCGATCACGGCGACGGCGGTGCCGAAACCCATCGGCCAGTCGTTGGTCTGCGAGAACGATGCGTTGGTGCGCACGAAATTCAGCGAAGCCGGATTTTGCAGCGTGAGGCCTGGAATATTCGTATCCGCCGATTTCGACGCACCGAGCACATTGAACGCCTTCGCCACCGCAATGCTCGCCTTGCGCACCTGACCGGTTTGCACGTCGGTGTAATCGGCCTGCAACTGGACCACGCGCACCTGCGATTTCAATCCGTACTGCAGACCATTGATGGTGTTGTGATAGCGATCCTCATCATGCGTCGCGTAGGCGCTGACGGTGCCCACCACGCTGCGCGTATTGCTCAACAGCAGCGGATACGACAGCGCGCCCGTGATCTTGTCGCTGATGACGGTGCGTTCGACATAGCTCGGCAATCCCGGATTGTCGGTCGGATTGCCGCGATAGTGCGAGGCATCGACCTTCGCGATCAGACCGTCGCTCGCAATCGGCACGGCGGCGTGCGCGGCGAGATAGGTGACGTTGTCGCGGCCCTTGGGCAGCAGCGCCGACACACTCAGCTGTTCGCCAAACGGCGTGAGACCGTTTTCGGTCAGCGTGAGCAGGCCCTGCACGCCGGGGTGATTGAAATCGATCCCGGTGCTGACGTCATAGGGCTTTTGCGTGGCGTCCAGTTCGAGCGTGGTCGCGCCGTCCGTGTTGGTCGGCGGCGGCACGTTCGCTTTCACCTTGAGGCCGGGCAACAAACCCAGCACGTTGATATAGCGCTGGAACGTGGCGGTGCGCAGCGGCCGGTCTTCGACGATATGCGCCGCGATCGAGCGCATCTTGTCTTCGAGCTTGCCCGGCTTGCCGGTGACCTTCACGTCCTTCACATAGCCTTCGACGACAGTGACGCGCACCACGCCGCCCGCGAAGTCCTGTGCCGGCACAAACGCGAACGAGAGCGCATAGCCGCGCTCCTGATAGAGCTTCGTCACCTCGTTGGCCGTTTCGATCAACTGGCCAATCGTGATGTCGTGATTCGCCAGCGGCGCGAACTTCTTCACGACCTCGTCGAACGGAATCGATTTCACGCCCTCGACCTTGAAGGTCGTCGGCGTGATATGCGTAGCGAGTAACTGCTGCAATTGGGGCGTCTGCTGCTCCACCTGCACCGTTACGTTAGGCGCCTTCTGCGGCGCGTTGATCTGAGGCAGTGCGTCGAGCGGGTTCCCTGCTGCTGGATTACCGCCCGACGCCGGCCTGTTTTGCTGTGCTACTGCCACCCCCGTCAAGCCGATGCCCGCCCACACTCCCAACGCGGCGAGCACGGCCCATTCTGCGACTGCGCCTTTCATCGGACTACCCTCGGACTTGTCGGACGGCGCGCAACGGTTCCCTGAAACATCCGCTGCGCGCCGCCTCTTTGTGTCGCCTTTGCGGCGATCTGTGGCTCCCTGATTGCCTGTGTTTATTGTTTCTGCGTACTACGTACTACCTGTCCCTGTGATACCCGGGCCAGTCGCGGCGCATCGTCCCTCTCCGGACCCCGCGCCACGCAGCGCCCATGTTGCCCGATGATTGTTGCGCGCGCTACGGCAGCTTATGAAGCAAGCCGCTCAGTAGTCCCCCCGATGTACTCGTGCTGCCAGAACTGCTTGAAGAAGTGCTGCCCGTGGTCGTGCCGAGCGCTCCAGTGATCGTGCCGACGATCACCGTGACCGGTTGCAGCAGCGCCCCCGCGCCGCTCGCCGTCGTGGTGCCCGACGTGCCCGTCGTACCGCTCGATGCGGAGCCCGCTGCCGTGCTCGCGGTCGATACCACGCCCGAGAGCAGGCCGCCGACCACAGGCACGCTCGTCAGGCCGCTCGTGATGGCGCTGGTGCCGCCGGTCGTGCCGGTCAGGCTCGTGATCGTGCCGAGCGGCGAGCTGCCGAGGCCCAGGCTCGCGATTACGGAGTTGAGCGGGCCGAGCACGCCGTTAGCCGCCGCGCCAGTCGGCGGGCCGTTGGCGACCAGCGCCGTGCTGCCGCCCACGAGGCTCGTGATCAGGCCGGGAATCGGCGCAGCGCCGTTCGCGCCGTTCGGATTCACGAGACCGCCTGCGTTGGTGACGGTGTTGCCGAGCGCGCTGACCAGCGTGCCGACGTCCGCGCCCACCGGCGAGAGCGGCCCGAGTGCGCCGCTCGACGTGGTGCCCGTGGTCGACGAGACCTTCGCTCCCGCCGTTTGCAGCGCGCCGCCCACTTGCGCGAGCAGACCCGAGACCGGCGTTGCAAGACCCGTCGACGTGCCCACCTGCTGCGTGATGAGGCCGGCGGTGGTGACGATCGGCGTGATTGCGGTGCTCAGCGGTTGCGTGATCTGCTGCACCGGCGCCGACGACAGCGCATTGCCGAGCATCACGCCGCCGGCGTTGACGGCGTTGGCGGTGGTATTGAGTGCGGAAGCCAGCGGCGTCGTAACCGGCGCCAGCGGGGCGAGCGGGCCGCTGCCCAGACCGTTGACGGTCGTGGCGACGCCCTGAACCACGCCGCTGGTTGCGCTCACAACGTTGCCGAGACCGGCAACCGTGGTGCCGACCGGATTGGCCGTCGAACCGGTCTGGCCGAGGCCGTTCGAGACCGCGTCGGCGAGTGCGCCCGCAACGGTGCCCGTGCTCGACACCGTCTGGCCGAGACCCGAGGTGACCTGCGAGCTGACGCCGCCGGGCAGGGTGGTCGAGCCGATTGCGTTGCCCAGATCGCTGGTGGTCTTGGCGACCGAGGTGACGACGCCCGAGGTGCCCGTCGAGCCGCTGGTGCTGCCGCCCGAGGTCGAGCCGCCCGAAGTCGAGCCGCTGGTGCCGGTGCCGCCGCTGGTGGAGCCGGTGGTGGTGGTGCCCGTGCTGCCGTCCGAGCCCGTCGATGCCGAGGGCGGGGTGTAGCTGCTGCCGCCGCAGGCGGCGAGACTGCAGGCGACGACCGCGGCCGCGGCGAGTGCGCTCAGGCGCAGGGTGCGCACGAGTGCGGCGTGAGTTTCATGCTGAGACGCGCTGTGGATCGCGCGGTGGATCGTATTGAAGCGGCTGGACATGACGCTGTCTCCTGATCGAATGGGGACGCTTGAGCGATGGTGTGACGATGTAGTTGGCCGATTGCCGGGATTACTTCTTGGCGCCGAGCAGGCCGCCTACGAGCGAAGTGAGGCCGGCGAGCGGGCCAGTCGTGCTGCTGCCCGAGGTGCCGCCCGTCAAGGAAGAAAGCGAAAGCGCCGGCGTCGAGCTCGAGCTGCTGGTCGAGCTGGAGGAGCTGGACGTGCTGGTGGTCTTGGCGCCCGCTGCGACGCCCGCGCCCGCGACGATCGAGCCGCCTGCCGTGCCGACGCTGTTGACCGTGGTCGTAAGCGCGCCGACGACGCCGCCAACGAGGCCGGTGACCGGAGCCAGCGCGCCGGTGCTGCCGCCCGTCGCGGACGTCAGTGCGGTGGTGACCGTGGTCAGTGCGCCCGTGACCGGTGCGAGCGGGTTGCTGCCGCTTGAGGTCGCTGCGACGCCGACACCTGCGCCGATGCCGATGGCCGCGCCGCTGGTGCCCGTCGAGCTGCCCGTCAGGCCGCCTGCGAGCGTGCCCAGCAGACCCGTGACCGGGTTGGTGCCGCTGCTTGAGCTGCTGCCGGTGAGCAGATTGCCGGCGGTGGCGACGGTCTTGCCCGTATCGGCGACGAGGTTGCCTACGCCCGTCGTGACGGGGTTCGAGCCGCCCGATTGCGCGACCAGCGCGCCGCCTTTCTGCAGGCCGCCGCCGAGCGTCTGGAGCAGACCCGCGACCGGCGCGCCAAGGCCCGTTGCCGTGCCGACCGTTTGCGTGGTGTTGGCGACCACCGAGGTGATCGGCGTGATCGCCGAGCTGAGCGTTTGCGTGACCTGTTGCACCGGACCGGTCGAAAGCGCGGTCGTGAGCGTGCTGCCGGCGTTCGTCACAGCGGTGCCGAGCGTGCCGACGGCCGTGCCCAGCGGCGTCGTCACCGCCGCGAGCGGAGCAAGCGGGCCGCTGCCGAGACTCGTGACGAGCGCACCCGTGCTGCTGACCGCCTTGCCTGCGTCGGCGACCACGCCGCCCGTGCTGGAGAGCGTGGTGCCCACCGGATCGCTGCTCGAACCGAGCTGGCCAAGGCCGTTTGCCAGACCGCTGCCGAGCGTCGACACCGCATTGCCGACGTTCTGCACGATGCCGCCCGCGGCTTGCGTCGTCGACGAGCTGACACCAGGAATCGATTGCGAAGCGATCGTGCTGCCAAGGCCCGACACCGTCGAACCCGCATCGCTCACGACGCTGCTGGCGGTATGCACGACCTGGCCGACGGCGTTTGCGGCGGTAGCCGAACCGGTGCCGGTTCCCGTGCCGCTGCCATTGCCGCCGCTGCCGTTATCGCTGGAGGACGAACCGTTGCCGCCGCTGCTCGAGTTGCCGCTGCCGTCTCCGCCGCTGGAGCTGCTATTGCCGTTGCCGTTGTCGGCGGTGCTGGTGCCCGAGCCACTGTCGGTGCCGGTGCCGCTACCGCTGTCGCTGGTGGTCGTGCTGCCGCTGGTGCTGCTCGTGCCGCTGCCGCTCGAACCGCTGCCGTCGCTGCCCGAGCTGCCGCTCGTGCCGCCACTCGTTTGCAGCGCGCCGCCGCTGCCGGTGCCGCTGCTGAGCGATCCCGAACCGCCGCAGGCGGTGAGAGAAAGCAGGGTGGCGATCGTTGCTGCGATAGCGGTGAGGCGTGCTGCCTGTGCGATGTTGTGGTGGTTCATGGTGTGCCCTCGGTCTCGTATGGTGTGTTGTCTTGTGTTGTGTGCTCGGTTTGTCAGACCTGCGCCACCTACACTGCAACAGCTGTGCCAATTCGAAATCGCGCTCGAAAAACAACAGCGTTTGCGCGTCGAGGGTTTCGTCTAATCAAGGCGTGACAAGCGTTTGCCGGATCGTTTCGTCGAACGAATAACGCGGGTTAATTCGCGAGGTATCAGCGCGACGCGTGTTACGTCACGTAACGTGGCGCGCGTGGTGTTACGCGTGACGGGGGTAACGATGCGAACGCTTATGCGTATTGGGAAATTACGAGGCAATTGCGTGTGCAGCGAATCGCCTTGAATCGAGCGGCATGGCTCGATCACGCGTTTTTATGCGTGAAAACGTTTGACGTAAAAATGGTTTGCGACTCCTGAATAGTTGTGTAATGGTTTATCCGGAGTCAGCGATAAAACGCATATGCCGATAATGATGTTACGACCTGTCCGTTGCGTAACGAACGATTGCGTAACGTTTCGGGTTACGCTATAAAAAACGCACTGGGCACTAAACAACACAAAACAGAGCTGTACGTTGGCAAATCCGATGGGAATGCTTACGATTCGGCCGTCGTTGTTGGCGGACTGTCATGAGTCCGTGGACCGGATGTATCGACGCAATCCAAAAAGCATACGCAGGCGTCGATGCAGATCAGCGTGAGAGCGCTATAAAAGAGAGAGAGGGCCGAAAATGAACAAGCTGGTGAAGCATTTCCTGAAGTCGGAAGACGGGGTTACGGCACTGGAGTATGGGCTCATCGCGGGGCTCATCGCAGTCGTCATCGTCGCAAGCGTGACCAGTCTCGGTACCAAGCTGGAGGCGGTATTCACGTATATCACCTCGCAGATCTCGGTGCCGTGAGGCAGCGCTGACGAATGACGCGCGGCGTGATCGCAGTTGTTGGTCACGCTAATTCATTCAGTTAAACGTAGCAGTTGCGTACACGTGCGCCGTTAAACCGGAATGCGCGGCGTCGCTGCACGTCTGTCCGCGATGATTTCATTGATCTCGAGCCTCGCGTTTGCCGCGTGGACGACGGCGATTGCTGTCTGCGATTGCCGTTCGCGCCGCGTTCCTAACGCACTTGTGGGCGCAGGTTTCTGCGTCGCGCTTGTGGCATCCCTTTTTCACGCGGGTCCCGCGTCGCTGGGCTTGCTTCCTGCACTCGCCGCGGCAGCGGTGGGGCTGGCCGCGCTCATGCCGGTTTTTATGCTCGGCATGATGGGCGCCGGCGACGTCAAGGTCTTCGCGGTGCTGGGTGCATGGTGCGGCATGTCGGCGTTGCTCGATTTGTGGGTTGTCGCCAGTCTGATTGCCCTCGTTTATTCGCTTGCGGGGCTGCTTGTGTCGCGTATGACGCGCATGCGCTCTCATGCGCTGGCGGCGCGCGCTCCGCATAGCGTTGCTTCGGGCAGTGTGCGGGCATCGCATGGCGCGCCGTACGCAGCCTTCCTCACGTTACCCGCGCTCGCATGGTTAGTGATCCATATGATTCAGAGGGGGCTGCAATGAAAGCGCGTGCGTTCAAGTGGCGTGCGCGCAACGATCATGCCTCGCGTCGCAGCGGTCTTCGCGGCCAGCGCAGGAGCCGGCGTCACCAGCGCGGTGTGGCGGCCGTCGAATTTGCGCTCGCGTTTCCGCTCTTTTTCACGATCCTGTACGCGATCGTGATGTACAGCATGATGTTTCTTGTGCAGCACAGCCTGACTTCGGCGGCGGCAGAAGGCGCGCGCGCGGCGCTGGTCTATCAGTACGCGTCGAGCACGTCGGCGGCCTTGACCAGCCGCGGTAGCGCAGCCTGCACGCGTGCGCTCGCCGTGGTCAGCTGGTTGACGCAGGCGCCAACCTGTACGCCAGTAGTGAGTGCAGCGCCGTCCGGCTGCTCCAGCAACACCGCGATGGACTGCGTGCAGGTCACGCTGACCTACCCGTGGGGCAGCAGCCCGCTGATTCCCCCCTTGCCGCTGATGGGGCTGATTTCGCCGACTTCGCTCGTCGGTCAGGCCACGGTGCAGATCGACCCGGTGAACATCCTGTGAAAACCGCTGACTGCATCGCGATTCGCTCAATCTGCCCGCAGCGCGCCTTAGCCGCGCTGTGTGGCGCACGTACTGTACGCATCCGGAATCATCGTTGATGGCCAATCTGACCAAAATTGCTGCAGGACTCCTGATTGCCGCTGCGCTCGTGCTCGGGCTGTTTGCGATCATGCTCGCGCGCCGCGCCCCGGCGCCGCAAACCGTCGTTCAGCCGACGACCACCACGCAGGCGCTGACGCCGGTTGTGGTGGCCACGCGCAAGCTGGCCGCAGGACAGCCGATTCCCGCCGATGCCGTGCGTGTGCAGCCGCTGCCGATCCACCCGATCGGCTCGGTGAGCGACAGCGCCCTGGTAGCGGGCCGTGTGCCGCTCACCGACATTGCTGCCGATACGCCGGTGCTCGATCAACAGTTGTCGTCGAGCATCGCGGCGAGTCTCGCTGCGGGCGAGCGGGCGGTCGCCGTGCGTGTCGACGAAACCAACGCCGTCGGCAATCAGTTGCACGCGGGCAACTATGTCGACGTGTTCTTCACGCTGCGCCGCGACGGCAGCGGCGCAGGCGGCAGCACGGGCGAAGTGGGACGCACCCAGGCGCGTTTGCTGATCTCGAAGGCGCGCGTGCTCGTGTTCGGCGCGCAGCCCGACGACAGCGCGGCGGGCGGTCAGCGCACCAGCAACTTCGGTACGCAGAACGGCGGCCCGCGTACGGCGGTGATCGCGGTGCCGGTGACGCAGGTCGACCAGCTTTCGCTGGCGCAAAGCCAGGGGCAACTGATTCTCGCGCTGCGTAATCCGACCGACGACGATCAGGTCGATCCGGACGCCTTCGGCCCGCAACCGGGCGTGCTCAAAGTGGTGTCGAAGGCGACGCTCGACGGCGCCACGCGCGCCGCGGCGGGCATCGCGCTCGATCAACTGGCGGGAGGCAGCGCACCGAAGCCGGCGGCGCAGGCTGCGCCGCATGTGGCAGGTGCCCCCGCGCGCGGCGGGCTTGAAGTGATACGGGGTGGGCGAGCCGAAACGGTCGCCTGGTAAGTGAAAAATAGCGCTGCGCATGACGCGGTCGCATACGAGAGAAGCAGGAACACGATGACGATAACGAGGAAACTCGCCGTGGCCGTTGCCGCGTCCGCTTGCGCCAGCGGTCTCGCACTCGCCACGCTGGCCGCCTGGGCCGCGCCGCCGGTGCGCTCCAGCGCTGCTCAAGAGCCGCTGCCGACGAGCTTCGATATTGCGGTGGGCGAGCAACGCACCTTGCCGGTGACGGGGGCGCTCACGCGCGTGGCGGTGGGGGATCCGTCGGTGGCCGATGTGCTGGTCATTCGCGGCGACCGGCGCGGCGGATTGCTGCTCGTCGGCAAGTCGGCGGGCACGACCAATGTGATGGTTTGGGAGGGCGGTGTGCAGCGCACGTTCACTGTCAACGTGACCACCAATGCGGCGCGCGCGCTGCTGGGCCCGAACACGCCTGACGTGAAGGTGCTGGGCGGCACGGCGATCATCACCGGCAGCGCTACGTCGATGCTGGAGCATCAGCGCGCGGTGGCCGCCGCGCAGGGCTCGGTGGGCGTGAGCGGAGGCGGCAAAGGCGGCAAGGGCGGCAAGGGTAGTCAGGACGGCGGCGACACCAGCGGCGACGGCACCGTGCTCGACAATTCGACCATCGCCACGCGCTCGGTCGTGCAGGTGGACGTGCGGGTGGTGGAGTTCAGCCGCACGGTGCTCAAGGAAATCGGCTTTAACTTTTTCCGCCAGAACAGCGGCTTCTCGTTCGGCTCGTTCACGCCGTCGTCGCTGACTTCGGCGAGCACCGGGTCGACCGGCACGTCCATCTCGGCGACCTCGCCGATCTCCTCGGCGTTCAACCTCGTGTTCTCGTCGGCCACGCACGGTCTGGCTGCCGATCTGAGCCTGATGGAATCGAACAACCTCGCACGCGTACTGGCCGAGCCGACGCTCGTTGCGCTCTCGGGCCAAAGCGCGAGCTTTCTGGCGGGCGGCGAGATCCCGGTGCCGGTGCCACAGGCGCTTGGTTCGACCTCGATCGAATACAAGCCCTACGGCATTGGCCTGTCGCTCACGCCTACGGTGCTCTCGCCGCAGCGCATCGCGCTGAAGGTGGCGCCGGAAGCGAGCCAGCTCGACTACTCGAACGCGGTCACGATCAGCGGCGTTTCCGTGCCCGCGATCACGACGCGGCGTACTGAAACCACCGTCGAACTCGGCGATGGCGAGAGTTTTGTGATCGGCGGCCTGATCGATCGTGAGACCGCGTCGAATGTGAACAAGGTGCCGCTGCTGGGCGATCTGCCCGTGATCGGCGCCTTCTTCAAGCAGTTGAACTACCAGCAGAACGAAAAAGAGCTGGTGATCGTGGTCACGCCGCATCTGGTGTCGCCGCTCGCGAAGGACGCGAAGCTGCCGACGACGCCGGGTGAACTGGCCGAGCAGCGCAACGCGCCCGTGTGGCGTTCGCTGCTGGGCGGTGCGGCGGCACGTGAACCGGTGCCGGGATTTTCGCCTTGATTTTCGCCTGGAGATAGCGCAGTGGAACACAGCGGGCGCGCGAGCGCACACCGTTCCACCGGATGCATGGAGCCTGAGATGAATGCGAGAGCGCACTTGATGACTCAAACCACCGTGGCGGATTCGTTTGTCTTCGCCTCGGCGAACGATGCGCACGCGCGCTGGCTGGCGCAAACGCTCTTTCCGGCGGGCAAGGTGGAATCCGTCGCACTCGACCCCGCGCTGGTATCCCAGCGCATTTCGCAGCATATGCCGTCGCTGCTGCTGGTCGATTTTTCGCAGGGACGCGGTGCGATTGCCAGCGCCGTGGCGGCTGCCGCGCACGCTGCGTTTCCGGGCCTCCAGGTGGTCGCGCTCGGCACGCTCGCCGAGCCGGAAAGCGCGCTGTCCGCGCTGCGCGCCGGTGTGCGCGATTTCGTGGACGTGGCCGGAGACGGTGAGGATGCCTTAAAGATCGTCAGGCAGGTGCTCGAAAACCGCGTGGAGCCTGTGAGCCGTCATGGACGTCTGACGGTGTTGCTCGGCGCGCGTGCGGGCATGGGCGTGACGACGCTGGCCGCGAGCCTGGGTGCGCTGCTCGCGCGCAAGGGCGCGCCGACCAACCGCCACGCCGCCTTGCTCGATCTCGGCTTGCCGGCCGGCGACGGCGCGCTGCTGCTCAATGCGGGCAACGGCTTCAACTTCGTCGATGCCGTGCGCAATCTGAACCGCTTCGACCAGACCTTCGTGCATACGGCGCTCGCGCGTCACGAAAGCGGTCTCGCGCTTACCACGCTGCCCGCCGATCTCAGTGCATTCCGCGAGGTGTCGTTTCAATCGGCGGTGGCGCTGCTCACGCGCCTGCGTGCGTTCTTCGACCAGCAGCTCGTCGATCTGGGCGGCTTCAGCAATACCGAATTCGTTTCCGAAGTCGCGCACGCCGCCGATCAGGTCTGGCTCGTATGTGACCAGAGCGTGGCGTCGATCGTCGCCGCTTCGCGCCAGCTCGAAATGCTGCGCGAGGCCGGAGTGGAGAACGATCATCTGCGCCTCGTGCTCAACCAGTACGAAGCGGAGATCGACCTGAGCGCGGCGCAGATCGCCGAGCGTCTGGGCATCGATCTCGCGGGTGCGCTGCCCGCGCGTCGCGTTGCGCTCTGCCAGGCCGCCAATCGCGGCCAGCTGCTCGCCGATAGCGCGCCGCGCGACCCGTACGTGCGTGCGCTCGAAGCGCTCGCGGCACAGCTCGACGGCATGCGCTCGCGTGCACCCAACAAGCTGGACGCGCTGCGGCGTCCGTTGCGCGGTCTTTTCCCTCACTCATCGAAGCGTTCGTAGACCATGGCGGATAACATCGAGTTTGCCGACGACGCGCCGCTGTTCGCGCACAGCCAGCAGTTCCAGGACATCAAGAACGCCGCGCACGAGCATCTGCTCACCCGCATCGAAGAACTGGGCGCCGAATTCGGCCGCTGGTCGCGCCACGCGATCAACCAGTTCGTCGATCTGGAAATCGACAGCTTCGTGCGGCTGCGTCACATCCCGATCAACGAAAGCGAGGTGCGCGCGATTGCCGAAGCGCTCACCAAAGAGCTTGCGGGCTTCGGGCCGATCGAGGATCTGCTGGGCGATCCGGCCGTCGAGGACATTCTCATCAACGGCTATAACGATGTGTATGTCTCGCGGCACGGGATTCTCGCCAAGATTCCGGTGCGCTTTTCCGACAATGCCCACTTGCTGCGCATCGTGCGGCGCATTCTTGCGCCCATCGGGCGGCGTCTGGACGAATCGAATCCGATGGTCGATGCGCGCCTGCCCGACGGTGGCCGTATCAACGTCGTGATCGAACCGCTGTCGCTCGCGGGCCCGATCGTCTCGATCCGGAAGTTCCGCAAGGATCCGCTGCGTCCCGACGACCTCGTGAGCAACGGCACCTTCGGCACGGAAATCGGCGCGCTGTTCGAAGCGGCGGTGCAGGCGCGCTGCAATATCCTGGTGTCGGGCGGCACGAGCTCGGGCAAGACCTCGCTGCTCAACGCGCTGGCGTTCTATATCCCCGACGTCGAACGCGTCGTGACGATCGAAGACACGGCCGAGCTTTCGCTGAACCACCCGCATGTGGTGCGGCTCGAAACGCGGCCGGGCGGCTTTGACGGCGTGGGCGTGGTGACCATCCGCGATCTGCTGCGCAACACGCTGCGGATGCGCCCGGACCGCATTATCGTGGGCGAAGTGCGCGGCGGCGAAGTGCTCGAAATGCTGCAGGCGATGAACACGGGCCACGACGGTTCGATGGCGACGGTGCACGCGTCGTCGCCGCGCGAGTGTCTTTATCGCCTCGAAATGCTGGCGGGTTTCGCGGGCTTTCAGGGCACCGAAAGCAGCCTGCGCCGCCAGATCGCCAATGCGATCGACTTCATCGTGCAGATCGGGCGTCTGTCCAACGGCAGACGGCGCATTCTTTCGGTTACCGAAGTAACGGGTCTGGCCGACAACATCATCGCCACCCAGGAGCTGTATCGCTACGAGCCGGTGACGACGCCCGACGGCGAAGAACTCGACCGCTGGGACTCGCTCGGCATCCATCCGCACTCGCCGAAGCTCGCGCGCTTCCGCCAGGCGGTGTCGGCGTCGTCGAATTTCGGTTTCGGCGGCGGGCGTGACGGAGGATTCAATGTCTAGCCTGCTCGCGCTCGCCGTGGGGCTCGCGCTGCTGTGCGCGGGCGGCGGGCTGATGCTCTGGCAGCGCGCGCAGCAGCGCACATCGCGCGAGCGCGTGTCGCGCTTCGTCGACAGCCGCGTGGCGGCTGCGAGCCAGGGCGCGTCGATGGGGGCGGCCGCGAGCGGTTTTGGTGGCGCGGGCACCCTGGGTGGGCAAGGCGGGACGTCGAAACACGACGCCATGCGCGCGGTCTACGTGGGCGGCAACGCCACGACGCGCGGCGGCGCCGTCGCCTCGGGCGCTCAATCGGCGAATGCCGCCGGTGCCTCCGCGCTTCAGCGCTGGCGCTTGCGGCTGGCGCTCGCTTTTCAGCACACCTTGAGCCGGGCGGGCATCGTCGACGCGCGCAAGCCGCTCGCCTTCATCGCTTTCGTCACGGTTGCGCTGACGCTGTGGGCGTTCATCCTCGGCGGCGCACCTGCGGCCATTGCGATGCTGGTTGCGGTGCTGGCGTGCGTCGCCTTCGCGCTATCGATGCGCATGCAACGACGTCGCGCACGGCTCGTGACGCAACTGCCTTCGTTTCTGGACGGCATCGTGCGCCTGATCGTGCTGGGCAACAGCGTGCCCGCCGCTTTTCAGGCCGCGCTCGTGACCACCGAAGCGCCGCTGCGCGAATGTCTCGATCATGTCTCGCGCATGCTGCGCTCGGGTGTGGAAATCGATCGCGCGCTGCATCAGGTGTCGCAGGTTTATCGCACCAAGGAACTCGAACTGGTGGGCGCGGTGCTGCGCCTGTCGGTGCGATACGGCGGCCGCGCCGACGTGATGCTCGAACGCATGGCGACTTTCATGCGCGACCTCGAACAGGCGCAGCGCGAACTGAGCGCGATGTCGGCGGAAACGCGTCTTTCGGCGTGGGTGCTGGCATTGCTGCCGATCGCCATTGCCGGCTTTCTCATCGTCACGAACCCTGTGTATTTCGGCTCGATGTGGAATGACGGTGGCGGCCGCAAGCTGGTCTATGTGGCCGTGGGCCTGCAGGTGAGCGGGGCGTTCCTGCTGCATCGCCTCACGCGCCTCAAGGGGGCGATATGAGCGCGCAAGGCCTGGGCATCTTTGCGCTGGTGCTTGCCGCGCTCGGGATTGCGCTGCTGGCGACGCTGCTTTGCCTGCGCGTCGTGGCGGCGGGCAAGAGTGCGCGTACGCTTGAGCAGGCGATGGCCCGTACATCGAGCCAGGCAGCGGCGGTGAAAGCAGCCGGCACGATGGCCGGTGGCGGCTCGAATGGGGCCGCGAATGGCGCCGCGAACGGTGTAGCCGGCGGCACGCTCGATACGCCAACCGGCGCACGCAAGCGCACCGGCCTCGCAGGCATGCTCGACGCGCTCGGCGCGAAGGGCGTGCGCTGGCTCGATACGCCGTTCGGCAAGCTGATCGTCGCCGACGAAGACCGTCGTCTGATCGAGCAATGCGGCTATGTCGATCCGCGCGCGCGGGGCCTGTACTGCATGATCCGTCTCGCCAGCGCGTTTATCGTCGCTTGCCTCGGCATGTGGTACGCCTTTGCGCACGACATGAAGCTGGCGATCTTCGGCGGCGCGGGTCTGCTGCTGGGCTTTTTTATTCCCAAGTTTTTCGTGCAGCGGCGTGCGCATTCGCGTCTGGAATCCGTCGCCGATGAATTGCCGATGCTCGTCGATCTGCTTCGACTGCTGCAAGGCGTCGGCTTGTCGCTCGACCAGAGTCTGCAGGTGCTGATCAACGAATTCCGCCTCGTGCTGCCGGTGCTGGCGGGCGAGATGGAAATTGCCCAGCGCCAGTTCGTAACGGGGCGCACCCGCGAGCAATCCTTGCAACGCATGGCGTCGATCTACGAAAACGAGGACCTGCGCGCGGTGATTCGCCTGCTCGTCCAGGTGGACAAACACGGCGGCGCGGTGCAGGAACCGCTCAAGCAGTTCGGCGACCGGCTGCGCGATGTGCGGCGCGCCACGCTGCGTGAGCGCATCGGCAAGCTCACGGTGCGCATGACCGGCGTGATGGTCGTGACGCTGTTACCCGCGTTGCTGATCGTCACCGCCGGGCCCGGCTTGATCGCCGTCCTGCATTCGCTTTCGCAGATTCATCGTTGAGGCTCAACGTCGGAATGCCATGAATACGGCCGGAATCATCATGAAGAACGTTACTGTCCTCACACGCCTCAAACGCCTGACACGCTTCACATTTGCCGCCGGTTGCGTGAGTTTTGCCGCTGCGCTGGCCGCTTGCGGTACGCAGCAGGGTTACGGCGTCGGCGCTCAGGCGCAGGCGGAAATGCAGATGCGCGCGGCAACCAGCAAGGATACGGCGCCGGATACGCCTGGCATGTATCTCGGGCTGATTTCGCGCATGCAGTCGGAAGGGCTCTATTACGCCTCGCTCGCGCATATCGACGCCTTCGATCGCCAGTACGGCAAGACGCCCGATTCGATCGTGCTGCGGGCGGACGCCTTGCGCATGACGGGGCAGGCGAGCGCCAGTGCGCAGGCCTATGCGCAATTGATCGACACGCCGCTGGCCGCGCGCGGTCATCGCGGCCTGGGTCTGCTGGCGGGCGCGAACGGCGACTTTCATCAGGCGGCGCAGGAGTTGAGCGCGGCCTCGGCGCTCGATCCGACCGACGCGACCACGCTGTCCGACCTCGGCTATGCGTTGCTGCGCGACGGCGACGTCACGCACGCGCGCGTGCCCTTGCTCAAGGCGCTGGAACTGGATCCGCGTAACGCGAAGATCGTCGCCAACGTGGCGCTGCTGTTCGAGGCGAGCGGCAACGACGCCGACGCGCAGTCGATGATGGCGCAACAGAATCTGCCCGCTGCGGCGCGCGCGGCCGTGATGAGCGACGCGCAGAAGGTGCGCGATGTCGAACGCGCGCGCGAAGTCGCCCAGCAGCACGAGACGATGCAAAAAGAGGCGCAGCGCATCGCGAAGATAGCGGCGATGCCCGCGCCGCGCGCGCTGGCGAGTACGCAGGGCGGCTGGCCGGGCAGCGACGTGCAGCCGCGTCTGGTGGACCGTTTCGCACAATGACGATCGGCGCGGCGACACGCTCGCGCCACCGGGGAGATACCATGAAAACAAGGCACATTGAGAATCCGCTGAACCTGTTCCGCTCACGCACGCCGATGCTGGCGGCGATGGCGCTCGTCGCCGCGCTCGTCATGCCGACGGCCCGTGCGCAAAGCGCGGACGTGAGCAATGTGGAAGTCGGCCATTCGACTGCGGCGTGGTTCGAACTCCAACGCAGCAACGCGCAGGCCGCGCCCCCGCAGCCGATGCTGGGCGCCGAGGCGGGCTATGCCTGGCAGCGCTATATGAATTCGTTCACCACACCGATTCCGAACAGCTTTGGCTCGGCCATGCAGGCCAGCGGCGGCCAGGGCAACAGCCTCTCGGTGTCGTTGGGCGGCAGCTCGAATTAAGATGATCAGGCATCGAAGCGGGGCCGATCAGCCTGTCGAGCCTCAGGCAACAAGCGCATCCTCACGGTGGCGGTGGCGCGCGTTTGCGCCGGCTCGCGCGCGGCGGCAGCGCGGCTCGTTTGCGGCGGTCGCGGCGGTGGGTCTCGCGCTGGCTGTGATCGCGCTGGGCGTGCTCGACGTCGCCAATCTCTATCTGTCCAAACGCGCGTTGCAGAACGTCGCCGACCTGGCCGCGCTCGCGGCCGTGCAGCAAATGGACGACCAGTGCGTCCAGCCGCTCGCGACCGCCCAGGCCAACGCGGCGAGCAACGGCTTCAGCGTGAGCGGCACGACCAACACCCTGACCGTGCAGTGCGGCCGATGGGATTCGACCAGCAGCGGTGCGATGAATTTCGTCACCTCCAGTCCCACGCCGCCGCTCAATGGCGTGCTGGTGACCGTGACGAAGGTCGTGCCTTATTTCTTCGTCGGCCCGACGCGCACGCTGACCGCCACCGCGACCGCCAAGGCGACGGTGGTGGGCAGCTTCCAGGTGGGCACGTCGCTCGCCCAGGTGAATCTGCTCAACGGCTTGCTCAGTTCCTTGCTGGGCGGCACGTCGGTGAACCTCGACGCGGTGTCGTGGCAGGGCATCGCAAACGCCAACATCAAGGTCGCCGATCTGGCGGCCGTCGCCACCACGGCGGGTACGTACGACGGCTTGCTGGCCACGCAAACCTCGGTGACGGGCCTCGCCAACATCCTGCTCAACGCCGTCACGCAGGATAGCGCGCTCACGGCCAACGTATCGGCGGCGCAGAACGCGCTTTCCGCGATTGCAACGCTGGTGCCGCAAGGCTCGCTCAACACCATCCAGCTCGCTTCGATCAGCGGATCGCAGGCCCTGTTGCAACTGGGCGTGGCCAATGCCCAATATGCCGCCGACGCGACCGTGAATGTGCTGCAGATGCTGATCGTGGGCGCGGAGATCGCCGCAGCGGGCAAATCACCGGTGGCGCTCAATGTGAATCTGAATGGTTTGAGCGGCGTGTTACCGGTGAGCGCCGCGCTCACGTTGCAGGTCATCTCGCCGCCGTCGATCGCGGTAGGCGAGCCGGGTTATATCGCCGGCACGACCACGTGGCGAACCGTGGCCACGACTGCGCAGATCCTGCTGGGCGTCAACGCAGCCATTTCGACGCAGAACGTGCCGATCCTCGGCAGTGCCATTGCGTTGACGGTGAATTTGCCGCTCTATGTCGTCGTGGCGCAGGGGCAGGCGTGGCTGCAGTCCGCACAATGTGCGGCGACCCGGGCCGCCAGTACGCAGACGATTGGTGTCAGAACCGGTCTCGCGAACATCTGTATTGGCACGCCGCTCGCCGCCGGCGTGACGGCCAGTACGCTCGGCAATAGCGGGTTCAGCTGCTCGACGACGAATGCCCGCTGGACACTGGCGAGCCTGATGATCCTGTCGGCCCCCGTCGCGCTGATCACGGCGCCGTCGATCAACGTTCCCGTCGTGAATCCCACCACCAGCACCTTGACGTTCGACGGCAACGGTAATCCGCTCGCGGGCAATTCCGTCAACTCGAACCAGATCGGCGCGGTGCTCAACAACACGCTGACGTCGACGGTGACCCAACTCCAGCAACTGACCGAAGGCAACAACGGACTCGTATTCCAGCTGTTGCCGAGCACTAGCCTCGGTTCGGCGGTGCAGGTGATCCTGGCACTCGTCAGTGGCCTGCTCGACGTCACCGTCATGCCCATCGTGACCGGACTGCTGTCCACCACACTCGCCCCCGTACTCAACGGCCTCGACACCGTGCTGCTCGGTCCTTTGCTACAACTGCTCGGCGTCCAGCTCGGCGTTGCTACCGTGACCGACTATCCGCTCGCCTGCGGCGTCGCAACGCTCGTCAAATAAGAACACCACGATGAGAACCACCACTGCCATCGAGGAACTCGACCTCTACGTCTGGGAAGGCAAAGCCGATATCGTCGAGCGCGTCGCGCGCTGCATGGCGAGCCTGGACGTCGAGGTGATCCGCGCCGACGACACCGCCATCTCGCCGCAGCGCATTGCCGCGCGCGCGTCGATCGCCGTTGTCAGCGTCAGCGTGATCGACACCGGCGCGCTCGTGCTGCGCGACTGGCAGGCCACGCACGGCATGCCCGTGATCTGGGTCGGCGCCGCGCCGCGCGACAACGATCCGGCGTCCTATCCCTCCGAGTATTCGCACATCCTGCCGCTCGACTTCACCTGCGCGGAATTGCGCGGGCTCGTTTCCAAACTGGTGGTCCAGTTGCGCGCGCACTCCGCGCAGACGGCCGGTTCGGACGTGCTGGTCGCCGAATCCGAGACCATGCGCGCGCTGCTGAGGGAAGTCGATACGTTCGCCGACTGCGAGACCACCGTGCTCGTGCACGGCGAAACCGGCACCGGCAAGGAGCGCATCGCCGAGCTTTTGCATCGCAAGAACAATCGCTATGGCACGGGACCGTTCGTGGCGGTCAACTGCGGCGCGATTCCCGACGGGCTGTTCGAGTCGCTGTTCTTCGGCCACGCCAAAGGGTCGTTCACGGGCGCGGCGGTCGCGCACAAGGGCTATTTCGAGCAGGCCGACGGCGGCACGCTGTTCCTCGACGAAATCGGCGACCTGCCGCTTTATCAGCAGGTCAAGCTGCTGCGCGTGCTGGAAGACGGCACGGTCACGCGCATCGGCTCGTCCACGCCGCTCAAGGTGGACTTCCGGCTGGTGGCGGCGTCCAACCGCCATCTGCCGCAGTACGTGAAGGACGGCAACTTTCGCGCCGATCTTTACTATCGGCTTGCGGTGATCGAACTGAGCGTGCCGTCGCTGGAGGAGCGCGGTGCGGTGGACAAGATCGCGCTCTTCAAGGCCTTCGTGGCGACCGTGGTGGGCGAGGACCGTCTGGAGGCGCTGCCCGAGCTGCCTTACTGGCTGGCCGATTCGGTGGCGGCGATGCGCTTTCCTGGCAACGTGCGCGAACTGCGTAACCTGGCCGAACGGGTGGGGGTGACGGTGCGCCAGATGGGCAGCTGGGACGCCACGCGGCTGCGCCGTCTGCTGGCCAGTTCGGGCGGCGCGCAACCGGTCGCGGCGGAGCCCGCGGCACCCATCGTGGACCGTAGCAAATGGGATATGGCCGAACGCGGCCGTTTGCTCTCGGCGCTCGACGCAAACGGTTGGCGTCGCAAAGATACGGCCACATTCCTCGGAATTAGCCGAAAAGTGTTGTGGGAAAAGATACGGAAGTACCAAATTTTCGACGAGGAACCCGCAACCGGCGAAAGTGAGTAATAATTGTGCCGATTTGTAAAATCGTAAAAATAGAACTGTTCAAAACAGGGACTTCATGGACTACAAGTGGAGAGTTCGACAAGTCGCGTTGGCCGCGCTTTTGTTGATCGGGGGTGTCGAAACCGGCTGCGCTCAACCGCTGCCAGATAGCGCCGCGGCGAACGCGGCGGCCCAGGCGGGTTCGGTTGCGGCGCAGGATTCGGGGGCAGCCGTTCAGCAGGACCAATCCGCTTCGGCGGCGCAGCCTCTGCCGGGCACACCCACGGCGCTCACGCCGGCCGAAGCGCAGCAAAGCGCCGCTGGCAATGTGGCCGAGCTGCAGCAGATGATCCGCGGCTCGGAGCTCAATGAGCTGCGCACGACTTACAACGGCACGTACGGCGCGAGCCTGCTGTTCTACGGCAAGGAGATGACGTACTACGTGGCGCTGTTCCAGAACAAGACGTTCTGGCGTGTCATCAAGACGAGCGACGAAACGCGCGCCGAACTGATCTATCGCGACTTCGTGCAGAAGACGCTGCAGCTTTCGGACGTCGAGATCCGCCGCACGCGTCTGGATGCGCAGAAGGCGTTCACGACCCGCATGATCGCGCTCACGCAGGATCACGCGAACCGCCTGCAGGCTGACCTCCAGGTCGCTCAGCAGCAGCAGGCGATCGTCGCGGACCAGCAGAAGCAGACGCGCGATCAGGCCAATGCCCTGCAGGTCGAGAAGGCCGCGGCGCAGGATCAGCTGCGTGCGGTGCAGCGCCAGGTGCGCGATCTGCAGCGTCAGGTTGAAGGCGGTCTGCCGGTTCACTAAGACTGAGCCAGACGGCAGTGGGACCACAGAAAAGGCGGGCGTCGATGACGCGCCGCCTTTTTTCATTGTTGCGGCCGGGTCAATGCTTGCCGTGGCGATGATGGGTGTCGTGACCCTTCTTCGCGGTGTCTTCGTGTTTGGGTTTGGCTGGAGCAGGATCGGGCGAAGGATCGATGGAGATCGGATCGCTGGCCGGGAAGGTTTCCTCGAGCGCTTCGTCGAGCGGATCTTCCTGCTGGGGCGGGGGGGATTTCGGCTTGGATGCGCTCATGGCGTTCTCCGGTGCGAGACAGGTCGCAACCAGAATAGCGCAAAGGCCAGATCCATGACGCAAGGCGGATTTCGCGCAGGAATGCGCGCGAAGGATTGACGCGGGCTTGAGGCGAAAAAGCGCGAAAGCGATGCGCGCGCGCAGCGCGCATCGTCGGATTGCGGACGGCTTAGCTGTTGTTCGAGCCGTCCTGGCCGTTGCCGCCGTTGTTGACCGCGCCATAAAGGCGACGGCGGCGCGTGACGACCACCGGACCATCCTGCGACTGCGACGAACGCTCGGGCGAGGACGGCGCGGAAGGCGACGACGAACCCGACCACGAGTCGCGCGGTTCGCGAGGCTCACGGGGTTCGCGCGATTCACGGGGCTCACGCGGACCATGGCTGCCATGCCCGCCGTGATTGCCGTGCGGGCCGCGGCTCGTGTGCTCGCCGTGCGCCGGGCGCGGCGCGCGCGGACCCGGACGCGTGCCGGTGTCGAGCTGGATGGTGGAGATGGCGCGTTTGTAGATGCCTTGCAGGCCGACGGGCGTGCGCAGCATCACCAGGTACTGATCGAACGACTCGATGCATCCGGTCAGGCGAATGCCATTGACCAGATAGATTTCGACGCGCTTGCGCTCTTTGCGCGCGGCGTTCATGAAGTCGTTTTGCGGGTGCGATTCTGCGGAAGGCATGGACGAATTCTGGCCGGGCGGCTCAATGCCGCAATTCAATTGGAAACGTTTGCTCGCCGGGATTCTACCTTGTGTCGGCGAAGCGCGCGTGCGTGGACAACCTTTACTGCAGAACTATACCGGCTCCGGGCCGGCCCGGCAGTTTGCCGGAGGGAATGCATTGTTACGTCCCCGTGCATGTCGAGTAGAGAGCGGCGCGGCATTTTGCGTAGTGGATCGACGTTGCCGCGCGGGTTCTGCGTTTCTACGCGGTTTTGAAACAATACACGAAAGCGGGGCGCGATCTGTGGCAGTTGGACGCAGTTGCGGCACGTACGTTCAACAGCGTAGTGCATGCCGCGCACGAGTGCGCGACGAATTCCCCGCTATTTTCAGGCCATTTCTGGTTTTTCCCGGGCATCGCGCCGCGGCGTGCGTGTTGCAGTTTGTTACGTATCTTCGCGCCCCTTAATCTCGATGTTGCCGGTTGATGCGCGGGCAAACCGTTCGGCGGCGCACGCGCGGGCCGGGATGGAAAAATCTTCGCGCCGGTTGCGGGAAGCGGGAATAAGCGGACCGTGGGTGCCGTTTAACACTGTGTCGATGCACGTTGCCGATGTTCGCTTCGCGGCCCGTTGCGAGGTGTATCGGCAAACCGGCAATTCGCTATCCCAGGCATTCGCGCCGATGCGGTATCGGCATGACTGGCTGGGCGGGAGATCATCATGAAGCGTATTCGTAGTGTGCGCAGTGTGCTCGCCGTTGCCCTCTGTTTCGCGTTGACTGCGGTGTCTGGCGCGGGGCTCGCCGCCTGCAGCGACATGAACGCTGGCAGCGGCGCGTCGAATAGTGCGTCCGGCAGCTCGGGCGGTTCGTCGTCCGGTGGCTACTGAACGGCGCGCATCGTGTTCGGCCGTCCTTCGCCGCAATTCGAAGCGCAAGTGGTCGCGCAGTTGCCGCGCATGCGCCGCTACGCACGCACGCTCACGGGCGACGCCGCCTGGGCCGACGACCTCGTGCAGGACGCGGCCGAGCGCGCACTGTCGCGGGCGTCCTCGTTCCGGCCCGACAGCAATCTGCGCGCATGGCTGCTGACGATCCTGCGCAACATCTATATCGACCAGTTGCGCGGACGCCGCGAGTTCGCCGTCGACGACGAAAGCGCGCCCTGGCGCACGCTGGAAGCGCCGCATGGCGAGGTGGACGGTCTCGTGCTGCGCGATCTGCAGCGCGCGCTCTATCAACTGCCCGCGGCGCAGCGGGAAGTGTTGCTGCTGGTGTGCGTGGAGGAGCTGAGTTATCAGGAAGCGTCGGCGGTGCTGGGCGTGCCCACGGGCACGGTGATGTCGAGGCTTGCGCGTGCGCGCGAACATCTGCGCGCGCTGCTCGACCGCGATTCGACGCAACCGTCGACACAGCAGCCCACGCATCACTTGACGCAAGCGGCCCAGGACGGAACGCGGCATGCCACGCCGCTGCGCGTCGTCGGCAAAACCGCAGGCAAAGCCGATGGCAAGGCAATGGGGACGACGCGATGAACGACGACGATCTCGAACGCGTACGCGGCGCGCCTTCGGCTGTGCCGCAAGAGGATCTGGCGGACCTCGCGGCGCTGGGCGCCTTCGTGGACGGCGAACTGCCGGATGACACGCACGCCGCCCTGCAAGCGCGTCTGCACGCCGATGAACACGCGGCTCGCCGCGTCGATGCGTATCGCGCGCAAAAGGCCGCGCTGCAGGCGCTGAGCGGCGTGGGCGAAGAAGCGGCCGTGCCAGCCTGGGTGGTGCTGCGTCGGCGTGATCCGTGGTGGCATCGCGCGGGACTCGCGGCGGCGTGGGCCGTGGCGGGCGCGGGCTTCGCGGTGGCGGCTGCGTCGATGCTGCCGCACGGGCTGCCGCAGGGTGCGGGGCAGGACAGCGCGCAGGTTGCGAGCAGCACGAGCGAAGCGGAAAACTTCGCGCATAGAGCCGATGTCGCTTACGCCGTGTATTCGCCCGAAGTGCGCCATCCGGTGGAAGTGGGCGCAGCCGACGAGGCGCATCTCGTCGCGTGGCTTTCGAAGCGGCTGGGCCGCCCTCTGTCGATTCCGCCGCTTGGCGAATATGGTTACACGCTGGTGGGCGGTCGGCTGCTGCCTGGCGCGGCCGGACCGGCGGCGCAGTTCATGTACCAGAACGAGGCGGGCGAGCGTCTGACGCTTTACGTCAGCGAGTCGGGGCGCGAGCGTGACGCCGTGCATCTGCTGCGCGACGGCAGCCGCCGCACCTTCTACTGGAGCACGGATCGCATGGGATACGCGCTGTCAGGCCCGGACTCCGAAGGGCGTCTTCGCAAGATTGCGTATGAAGTCTGCGGCACGCTCGGGGGCACCTCGGCGCAGTGGTGAGGACGCGCTCGCTGGAGCGTTTGATGTCACGATGAACACCGATCCCGTATTGCCGCCAGGCATGAGCGCAGCGCGGTTTTCGCGCGTGCTCGCCGCGTTCGAATCGATCGTCGGCGCGCCCAATGTGTGCCGCGGCGGCGCTGCGCTCGCGCCATACTTCGATCCTTTCGCGCCAGTTGCCCCGACAGACGCCGGGCGCGCGTTCGCTCCTTCGGCGGCGCTGTTGCCCGCCGGACTCGACGAAATCCGCGCGATCCTGCGCGTCGCCAATGCGGCCCGCGTGCCGCTCTGGACCGTGTCCACCGGCCGCAACTTCGCGTATGGCGGTGCCGCGCCGCGTCTGGCCGGCTCGGTGGTGCTCGATCTGCAACGGCTGAACCGCATCCTCGATGTCGACGAAAAACTGGCCTGGGCGCTCGTCGAACCGGGCGTGAGCTATTTCGATCTGTACGCTCATCTGCGCGAGCGCGGCCTGAAGCTCTGGGTCGATCCGCCCGCAGCGGGCTGGGGTAGCGTGATCGGCAATACGCTGGAGCGCGGCTTTGGCTACACGGCTTACGGCGATCACGCGGCGGCGCAGTGCGGCATGGAGGTCGTGCTCGCGAACGGCGAGGTGGTGCGCACCGGCATGGGCGCGCTCGACGCCGGTGTGGTCGCGGGCTCGTCGTGGCCGCTCTACAAGGCGGGTTACGGGCCGTCGTTCGATGCGCTGTTCACGCAGTCCAACTACGGCATCGTCACGAAGATGGGGCTGTGGTTGATGCCCGCGCCCACGGCCTATGTGATCGGTGAAATCCAGTTTGGGCGCGAGGACGATCTCGGTGTCATCGTCGATACGCTGCGCACGCTGCAATTGCGCGGCACGATTGTCCAGCACGCGGTAATCGAAGGCGCGATCCGGCGCGCGGCGGGCATCGCGCCGCGCTCGCGCTGGTATGCGGGCGACGGGCCGATGCCGGAAGCCGCCATTGAAGTCATGCAGCGGGACTTGGGAATCGGGCGCTGGAATCTGCACTACGCGCTGTATGGCGAGCCGGAAGTGATCGACGTGCAGCAGCGCATCGTCGAGCACGCGTTTGCGCCGGTCGCGAATTCGCGCGCGATGGCGAAACGCTACAGCGGCAGCGAGGAACCGCAAGGCGGCGGCGACCGCAACATGGCAGGCATTCCGACGATGAGTGCGTTTCGCATGCTCGACTGGCGCGGCGGCGAGGGCGCGCATGTGGACTTCTCGCCGCTGTGTCCGGCCGATGGCCGCGACGCCTTGCGCCAGTACAGCCTCGTGAAGGCGCGCGCGGCGGAATACGGCTTCGATTACTACGGCGGCTTCACGGCCGCGGGGCGCGCCCTGCATCATGTGTTCGCCGCGATCTTCGTGCGTACCGACGCCCAGCAGGCGGCGCGTGCCGGCGATTTGCTGCGCGCGCTGATGAGCGACGCGCGCGCGGCGGGCTACGGCGTTTATCGCTCGCATCTGCTTTATATGGACTACGCGGCGGCGCAATACAACTTCAACGACGGCGCGCTGCTGCGCCTCGCGCAAACCGTCAAGGATGCACTCGATCCGCAGGGTGTGCTGGCTCCTGGCAAGCAGGGGGTGTGGCCGGCGGCGTGGCGCGACCAGCGCGGCTATACGTGAGGCGCAGGTGGCCTTTCAACAGCGGGATGAACGATGAAGCGGCGGAGCTTTTTGAAATCCTTAGGCGCGGCGGCAGTGCCCCTCACGGTCCTCACGCCGCTGCCCGCCGCGCCAGCGCGCGTTGCGCTTTACGATAGCGCGCTGGCCGAAGGCCTCGCGCTCGCGCACCATGCGGCGCGCGCCGGGATCGCCACGTTGTCGCTGCGCGACCTTGCCGGTGACGATATCGGCATGCTGTGGCATGCGCACCTGGCGGCATTCCCGGCTCGCGCAGACACGCCGACGGTTGCGCTGTGCGCGTTGCGCGCCTCGGATCGCTTCGTGCTCGAACGGCTCGCCAGGCCGCATGGTTTCATCGTGATCGATGATGTAAACCTTAGCGATCCTGATTAGCCGCCGACTTCTCCATTTTTCTGATCTCCTCGTCGCGCAACTCGCGGCGCAAGATCTTGCCGATATTGCTCTGCGGCAACGCCTCACGAAACTCGACGATGCGCGGCACCTTGTAGCCCGTGAGTTGCTGGCGGCAGAACTGGATCAACGCGTCCTCGGTCAGCGCGGCATCGCGCCGCACCACGAAGACCTTCACGCGTTCGCCCTGCACGGCGTCGGGGATGCCGATCGCCGCCACTTCACGCACGCCCGGATGCTGCGCGATCACGTCCTCGATTTCATTCGGATACACGTTGAAGCCCGAAACGAGGATCATGTCCTTCTTGCGGTCGATCAGGCGGATATAGCCGCGCGTATCCATCACGCCGATATCGCCAGTCGCGAGCCAGCCATCGTCCACGAACACGCGCGCCGTTTCATCGGGACGATTCCAGTAGCCGCGCATCACCTGTGGGCCTTTCACGCACAATTCGCCCGGCTCGCCGAGGTCCGCCCACGAGCCGTCGTCGCGGCGCAGGCGCACCTGGGTCGAGGGCGCGGGCAGGCCGATCGAGCCTTCAAAATCGGCAAGATGCCCGATGTCGACGGGGTTGAGCGTGACGATTGGCGAGCATTCGGTCAGGCCGTAGCCTTCGACGATCGGCTTGCCGGTGACGGACTTGAAGCGCTCGGCAATGGCTTTCTGCGTGGCCATGCCGCCCGCCATAGCGAGCTTGAGGCCGGAGAAGTCGCGCTGGCGGAATTCCTCGCTGTCGAGAAACGCGTTATAGAGCGTGTTGACCGCGCTGATGCAACTGAAGGTCTCGTGGCGCAGGATCTTCATCACGCGCTTCGTGTCGCGCGGATTGGCGATCAGGATATTGCGGCCGCCCAGCGCCATGAAAATCAGCGCATTGATGGTGAGCGAATAGATGTGATAAAGCGGCAGCGGCGTGAGCACGGTTTCGGCGCCTTCGCTGTCAAGCTGTCCTGCGACCCATGCCTTGGCCTGCAGCACGTTCGCGAGGATGGTGCCATGCGTGAGCATCGCGCCTTTGGCGACGCCAGTGGTGCCGCCCGTGTACTGCAGGAAGGCGAGATCGTCGCGCTGGGCGCTTGCCGGCGCACGCGGCGCACGGGCGCCTTGCTCCAGCACGTCGAGCAGACGCAGCGCTTGCGGCAGCCGGTAGGCGGGCACCATCTTCTTCACGTGACGCAGCATGAAGTTGATGAATCGGCCCTTGAGATTGATACCCTCGCCAAGCAGATCGCCGAGTTGCGTGAGGACGATGCGCTCGATGGCGGTGCCGGGCAGGGCATCTTCGAGCGTCTTCGCGAAGCTCTCGAACACGACGATGGTTTGCGCGCCGCTGTCCTTGAGCTGATGCGCAAGCTCGCGCGCGGTGTAGAGCGGATTGACATTGACAACGATGGCGCCCGCCTTGAGTGCGCCAAACAACGCCACCGGATACTGGAGCGTGTTCGGCAGCATGATCGCCACGCGGTCGCCCGGCTGCACGCCCGCGCCTTGCAGCCACGAGGCGAAGGCGGTGGCCTTGCGCGCGAGTGCGCCGTAAGTCATCGGCGAGCCGGCGCTCACGTAGGCGACGCGCTCGCGAAAGCGCGCGGTGCAGTCGTCGAAGAACTGCACGAGCGAGGCGTATTGCGCGGTGTCGACTTCATGCGGCACGCCGGGCGGATAGGAGGCGTACCAGACGCCGTCCGTGTTCGGGGCCGCGGTTGCGGCCGTGGCCGTTGCGGTGGCGAGCTGCGGTTCGGGCCGGTGCGGTTGCGGCGATTCGCTCATTATGGTTCTCCGGGCGGGCGTGGTCCTTGGCCGCGGCGGGCGTCGATGCGCATTGATGCGCATCGAAGCGCATCGGAAAGCGAACTCGCGCGCGGCGCGACTATCATGCACTGCGCGGCGCTGGCTGGGCAGACGGAGTTTCCCTGCCGCCTCAGTGCTACACGCAGCGTGCAAAAGACCAAGGGCCGTGCGGGACTCAACCCGGCACGGCCCTTGTCGGCGGTTTGAACCGCTAGCCGATCTTAGCTGGTCACGGCCTTTGCGGTCTGCGTCATGTCGATGCCGCGGCGCTCGCGGCTGAACAGGATCAGCACCGAAATCACCACGGCCACCGTGCCGGCGACGATGGCCATCGCCATGCCGTAATTCTGGTCGTGCGTTTCGGCAAGCGATGCCTGCAGCGTCGCGTTCACGGAGGCGAACAGATTGCCGAGCTGATACACGAGGCCGGGGAACGTCGCGCGCACTTCGTCAGGCGAGATTTCGTTGAGGTGCACGGGGATCACGCCCCACGCGCCTTGCACCGAAATCTGCATGAGGAACGCGCCGAGCGCGAGCATCACCGGCGTCGCAGAGAAGGCCCACAGCGGCAGCACCGGCAGCGCAATCAGCGCGGCGATGCAGATGGCCTTGCGGCGGCCGATCTTTTCGGAAATCGAGCCGAAGAACAGGCCGCCAACGATTGCACCGATATTCAGCACGATGGTGATGAGCGAGACCGTATGCGGGTCGAAGTGATGTTGCTCGCGCAGGAAGGTCGGATACAGATCCTGGGTGCCGTGCGAGAAGAAGTTGAATGCCGTCATCAGCACGATTGCATAGATCGACAGCGCCGCGTTGTGCTTGAGCGTCGACAGCAGACTCGGGCGGGCGCGCTTCTCCATTTCTTTCCAGGCCGGCGATTCAGGCACATGGGAGCGCACGTAGAGCACGAGCAGCGCCGGGAGCACGCCAATGAAAAACATGCCGCGCCATCCAACGTGCTGATAGAGCACGCCGAACACCACCGAGGCCAGCAGATAGCCGCTCGGATAGCCCGCCTGCAGCAGTCCCGAAACGAAGCCGCGCGCCTTGGGCGGAATGGTTTCCATCGTCAGCGCGGAACCCACGCCCCATTCGCCGCCCATCGCCACGCCAAACAGTGCGCGCAGGACGATAAAGGTGGTGAGGTTGGGGGAGAAACCGGTGAGCAGTTCGAGCAACGAGTAGCACGCGATGTTGACCATCAGCGTGGGACGGCGGCCATAGCGGTCGGCGAGCCGGCCGAATATCAGCGCGCCAATCGGGCGCATCGCCAATGTCAGCGTAATGGCAAAGGCGACGGCAGGAATTTTCGTATTGAATTCAGTGGCGATATCTTTCAGAACGAAAACCATTAGAAAGAAATCGAAGGCGTCCAGCGTCCACCCCAGATACGCCGCGATCGTGACGTTTTTCTGCTCTCGCGTCCAGCTCATGTCTTTTTTCTCCTGTAAAACCCGCACCTGTCTGTCTCCCGGCATGGTGCAGGTGGCCCGCTGAGCCCCGCGCTGCGAGCTTCGTACGAGTGTACGCCCGGCATTAAACATTTGCATGAATACCGGGCGCAACCGGACTAAACCCTAAGAGCGGGTTTTATCGGGGCATATCAGAAGAAAGCTTTTTGTTTTAAATGTAATTTAAATGTAATTACAATGAAGCCGAATATGAATGTCGTGCAGATCGGCAAAGGGATATTTGATTCGCGATACTGATTGATTGGCAAGCCTTGGCGAACTGGCCAATCAGCTTCGCTGCGCAAGCCAGCTGGCGGCGAGTTCGATCACGCCATCCCAGTCGCCCATGGTCGTTTGCCGCAATACGTGCGCCGATTCCATCCACGGCGAGCGCGCGCTATGACGGCCCCAGCGCCATTCGCCGGTGGGATTGACGAGTACGGCGGTAGGCTTGCCGGCCATGGCGGCGAGATTGGCGATGCCTGAGTCCACGCTCAGCACGGCGTCAAGCTGTTCGATGCAGGCGGCCGTGTCCGCGAAGCTCGCGATGCCCGGCCCGTAATGCGCAACGTTGCCGCGCGGCGAGCCGCATTTCATCTCCGCCGACGGGTGATGCAGGCTCACGAACTGGATGCGATTCGCGATTTCCGGATTGAGCGTGAGACGTTCCAGCGTGTCGAGCGGCAGGCTGCGCAGTCCGGCCCAGCTTCGCTCCTTGCTGCGCATCGTCGTTTCGTGACGCTGCGCGCAATCCCAGAACAGGCCAACCAGTTTCTTGCCGCCTTGCTGCGCGCGCAACGTGTGCGCCCAGGCAGCAGCGCATTCGCGCTGGGCGGCGGGCGCTTGCAGGAAGGCGGGGAAATACGGTGCGGGTTTCGGCGCGTCACGCATGGTGAGCATCGGCAGGTGGAGCAGGGTGGCCTGCATGGTCGGCGCAAACGCATGGATCGCGGGGAGCAGTGCCTCGCCGTACGGCGCGAACATATCGAGCGGCCGGTTGCACGCCACCACCCGGCAGTCCGGCAAGGAGGCTTCAATCAGGCTGTGGATCGCCAGATCGCAGGTCACCATGATTTCCGCGCCCGCCGCCCGCCAGTGGCGCAAGCTCCCAAACAGCATGAACTGGTCGCCATAACCCATCTGATGGGTCACGAGCACGCGCTCGCCGCGCAGGTCGCGTTGGCCATTCCACATCGGCACGGCGTCGTGACGATAGTTGCCGCTATCGCCACAGTTGCGCCAGAGCCAATGCGTGAAGCCGTTGGCGTCGCCAGTGCTGAGCATGGCTTCGGCCAGCCATTTGCGGGCGCGCAGTTTGTCGGGATGGGTCTCGCCTTCCGGTTGCTGCAAGGCCTGGTTCAGCACGGCGATAGCAAGTTCGACGTTGCCGTCCAGGTACAGATCGCGGCCCAGGCGTCCAAGATAGAAGAGGGGCGACCAGTCCAGCGCGGCATGGTCCATCCAGGTCTGCGCCGCCTGAGCATGGCGCCCGAGCAGCCGTAAGGCGCGGGCGCGGGCGTGCACGAACGTGCGGCTGTGCGGTTCGAGCGCCAGGCCTTTTTCGGCCCAGGGAAGCATTTGCTCGTCGCGCCGCACGCCAACCAGTGCTTCGCAGATCTGCTGGAGCGGTTGCGGGTCGGCCGGCTGGCGGGCGTGGGCGACAAAGGATTCGAGCAGGCGGTGTTCGGGATGGGGACTCATGATCTGGCGCCTAAGTGACTGTTTAGATATGAGAAAAATCTTATCGAGACGTCGGAGGCGCCGATATCGGAGTCGTCCTAAATCGTCTTGAAATGCTGCCGCCTTGAGCCCTGCCTGGTGTCGAATTCACCGCGCTCCCTGCGCAATTCGCAGCACGCCTCTCACACTTTCACTGATAATGAACGACCGTGCTTTTCCTGATTCACTTCACGTTCCGGAGTGGCTAGAATCGGCCTCGATCTCGTTGGTTTCGCTATGCGGAACAGATGACGGGCATGCATGGACAAGTAAAGAGTCAGCAGAACCAGGAGGCGGGCCGCTGCGCGGCCCCGGCAGAACGCCAGATACGCCACGTAGAAATCACGCAGACATCAAGGAGACGCAAGCATGCAGGTCAGGGAATTGTTCGAATTGAAGGGGCAGGTGGCGCTCATCACGGGCGGCTCGCGTGGGCTCGGCTTGCAGATGGCCGAGGCGCTAGGCGAAATGGGCGCGCGCGTGGTGATCTCCGCGCGCAAAGCCGATGAACTTGCCGAGGCGCAGAAGCACCTGCAGGCGCTCGGCATCGAGGCGATGACGATCGTGAGCGATCTGCAGCGCCCAGACGCGGCCGTGAAGCTGGTCGACGAAACGCTGGCGGCGTGCGGCCAGATCGATATTCTCATCAACAACGCGGGCGCCACATGGGGCGCCCCCGCCGAGGACTATCCCGACGAGGCCTGGCACAAGGTCATGAACCTCAACGTCAACGCGCCGTTCTTTCTCGCGCGTGAAGTGGGCAAGCGCTGCATGATCGGCCGCAAGCGCGGCAAGATCATCAATATCGCCTCGATTGCGGGCCTCAAGGGCTCGCTCGGGCCGATGCAGACCATTGCCTATAACACCTCGAAAGCGGCAGCGATCAACTTCACGCGCGCGCTTGCCGCGGAATGGGGCAAATACGGCATCAACGTGAATGCGATCTGCCCGGGTTTTTTCCCGACGAAAATGGCAGCGGGCCTGCTCGACAAGCTCGGTCAGAGCGTGATCGATCACACGCCGCTGCAGCGGCTGGGCGACGAGAGCGATCTGAAGGGCGCCGTGGTGTTTCTTGCCAGCGGTGCGTCGCGCCATATTACCGGCCAGTATCTGGCCATCGACGGCGGCGCGAGCATTGTCTGATAGCGGTCTGCACACGACCGCTATTTAAATCGCACACCGAAGCATCATGGATGGCTCGCGGCGCAGCCCTGCGCCGTGAAGCCGATTGCACGACCCGCGCGCCGCTCGTGGCGGCGCGCTATCCACGAGACGGAACCCGCCATGTCCACGTCTGCCGTCGCTGTATCGGCCAGAAGTCCGGCCAAAAGCTCACCTTTCTGGCCCGCGCAACTTTCGCCGAACCTGAGCATTCCCGCCACGAACCTGTTCTATAACGCCGAAGTCTCCGCCGCGCGTTTTCCCGACAAACCCTTCATCATTTTCTACGACACGCCGGTCACCTTCGCGCAATTCAAGGACGAAGCGGAGCGCGTGGCCGGTTATCTGCAAACCGAATGCGGCGTGAAAGCGGGCGACCGCGTGTTGCTGTATATGCAGAACAGCCCTCAATGGGTGATTGCCTATTACGGCATCCTGCGCGCCAACGCCGTAGTCGTGCCCGTCAATCCGATGAATCTCTCGGACGAACTCGAACACTACGTGGAAGACAGCGGCGCGACCACGGCATTCGTCACGCAGGAGCTTTACCCGCGCATCGCGCCGCTGGTGGGTGAGGATGACAGTGGGAAGAGCGGGAAGGGCGGGCCGGGCTTGCGTCATCTGCTGGTGGCGACGTATAGCGATTATCTGAAACGCGAGCCATTTGCTACGCCGCCCGAATTCGTAAGCGCGCCGCGTCATGTGGAGGGTCCGGGCGTTGCACATTGGGCCGACGTGCTGGCGGCGAATCTCGCGCCGGGCCCGCTCACCGCTGGGCCGGACGATCTCTGTGTCATGCCCTATACCTCGGGTACGACCGGCAAGCCCAAGGGCTGCATGCATACGCATCGCAGCGTCATGTGCACGGCGGTGGGCGGCTGCAACTGGTTCGGCAGTAATCAGGATGCCGTACAGTTGTCGGTGCTGCCGATGTTCCATGTCACGGGCATGCAGGGCGGTATGAACAGCCCGCTCTACAACGGCTCGACGGTCGTGATCCTGCCGCGCTGGGACCGCGACGTCGCGGCGCGCGCGATCGAGCACTATCGCATCAACGGCTGGCAGGCGATCTCGACGATGGTGGTCGACTTCATTTCGAATCCACGTATCGGCGAATACGATCTGTCGAGCCTCGCGTGGATGCGCGGCGGCGGCGCGACGATGCCGGATGCCGTGGTCAAGAAACTACGCGATCTCACGGGCCTTGAATTCGTCGAAGGTTATGGCATGTCGGAGACCATGGCCGCCACCCATATCAATCCGCCGCAAAATCCGAAGCCGCAATGCCTGGGCATTCCGGTATTCGACGTCGATGCGCGCATCGTCGATCCGATTACGCTCGAAGAAGTCGCCGAAGGCGAGGCGGGCGAACTCATCATGAGCGCGCCGCAGGTGATGCAGGGTTATTGGGGCAACGCCAAGGCCACGAACGAAGCCTTCATCGTGCGTGACGGCAAGCGATTCCTGCGTACCGGCGATCTGGTGCGGCGCGATGCGGACGGCTATTACTTCATGACCGACCGCCTCAAACGCATGATCAACGCGTCGGGCTACAAGGTCTGGCCAGCCGAGGTCGAGGCGCTCATGTATCGCCATCCGGCGATCAAGGAAGTGTGTGTGATCGGCACGCAGGACGCAAAGCGCGGCGAGACCGTCAAGGCCGTAGTCGTGCTCGATCCGCAACAACTGGGCACCGTGAACGAAGACGACATCATCAAATGGGCGCACGAAAACATGGCGGCCTACAAGGCGCCGCGTATCGTGCAGTTCGTCGATACGCTGCCCAAGTCGGGTAGCGGCAAGATCCTGTGGCGCAAGCTTCAGGAAGACGAAGCCGCTGCGCGCTGAGTCGTGTTGCGCTGATTCGTGCAGTGACAACGGCGGCCTCGTTTGCGCGAGCGCCGCCGATCAAGACGTTTTTCGTCTGCTCCCGATTTGAATCTCCTCCGCGCGTCAGGCGCCGGCCAGCGCCGGCAGCCCTGGCTCGCTCCAGTCCCATCCACTGCGTGGTTCCTGCTCCTGCGTCGGCTGCCTGGCTGCGGTGTGCTGCGTTGTCTGCGCGGGCGTCCATACGCCCGGGGCCTGCGCGTTCTTGCGCCCGAGAATCGCCTCGCACAGAAAGTCGATGCTATAGGCCTTCAGCAAATGCGCGTGGTGCGTCTCGATGTAGGCGGCCAGCCGCGCCGCTTCGCCTTCGATTGACGCCAGTGCATGCAGCGTCGCCTTATCCCAGCGAAATCGCAAACCGAGTTCGGCGAAAGCCGAATTGAATGCGCACAACTGCGCATGGGTGTGCGGCTCGAGTTCGATGGAGTGGGGGGCTGCGGTCGGCTGGCTCATGACGTTTCTCCGGGTGCTGATGAAGAGTGGCGTGAACCCAGCGTAGAAGCCCGAATGAATAAACGATAGTTAAAGTTTTTTTCGATATTCATAAATCATTGGCTATGAAATCTCGGAAGCGCGTGCGACGTGCGCGTAAACCCCGCTTTGTGCCGAGTGGATTGCTGATATATCGTATTTTACATATCGAATTCGCCAGCAGCGCCGGCCAAACCGCACGTTGGAGATCCGTCACCGATGTCCGCCGAAACGCAAGACGAAGCTGGAGCGTCACCGTTGTTCCTGACGCTCGAACCTATCCACGCCACGGTTTCGCTGCGCGACCAGGCCTACGCGAAATTGAAGCAGGCGATTGCCGAAACCGATATCTACCGCTCGCGAGACGAAATTCGTCTCGACGAGAAGGAACTGACGGAAAAGCTGGGCGTGAGCCGTACGCCGGTACGCGAAGCGATGACCTTGCTGGAACAGGAGGGGTTTCTGCGCACGGTGCCGCGGCGCGGCGTCTACATCCTGCGCAAGACGCGCAAGGAGATCGTCGAGATGATCTATATGTGGGCGGCGCTGGAGAGTATCGCGGCGCGCCTTGCGACCCAGCGAGCCTCAGATGACGATATTGCCCGGTTGCGCCGCATGTTCGCGGATTTTGGCGAGCACGCGCCCGCCGAGCATATTGAAGAGTACTCCGAAGCGAACATCATGTTTCACCAGGCGCTGGTGGAGTTGTCGCAATCGCCCATCATCGTCGACACCATCAAGAACATTTTCATGCATGTGCGTGCGATTCGCCGGATGACGATTGCGCAGAGCGATCGTGCGGAGCGATCCATCGTCGATCACATGTGCATTATCGAAGCGCTCGAAGCACGCGATACGGAACGCGTCGAACGTCTCGTGCGGCAGCATTCGATCGACCTTGCGCTGTTCGTGGAAGCGCATTGCGATTTTCTCGATTGATCGCGCCAGGCAGCGTTCAGTGGCGCGAAGCATGAACGCGATACGTTGAGACGTTTTTCGTATCAATCGTCGCGCGATGGCTCGCCATATGGTTTGGACTCCGTATCAATAAAGCAGGTAATAGCAATGTGCTGGATCGGGACGGAAAAACGTCTTGACTAATATAGTGTGTGGAATATTGTATATCACGGATCGCAGGCATCCCACGCAGCGACCCGCATAACGCCCCGCCAAAGAGGAGACGTCATGGCAGAAGCAGGCATCAACGACGCGCGCAACGATTCCGCGCAGGACGAGCAGGCGACGACGGACGGCTTTCATCTCGTCATCGACGCGCTCAAGCTCAACGATATCGACACGATTTTCGGCCTGGTGGGTATTCCCATTACCGACCTCGCACGCCTCGCGCAGGCAGAGGGGATGCGTTTCATCGGCTTTCGCCATGAGCAGAATGCGGGCAACGCGGCTGCCGTGGCGGGCTATATGACGAAGAAGCCCGGCATCTGCCTGACCGTTTCCGCACCGGGCTTCCTCAACGGTCTCACCGCGCTCGCGAATGCCACGACCAATTGCTTTCCGATGATCCTCATCAGCGGGTCGAGCGAGCGTGAAATCGTCGATCTGCAGCAGGGCGATTACGAAGAAATGGATCAGTTGAACGCCGCCAGGCCCTATGCAAAGGCTGCGTATCGCGTGCTGCACGCGGAGGATATCGGTATCGGCGTGGCGCGCGCGATTCGTGCCGCGCTTTCGGGCCGGCCCGGCGGCGTGTATCTCGATCTGCCAGCCAAATTGCTCGCGCAGACTATCGACGCCGCAAAGGGGCGCGAATCGCTCGTCAAGGTCGTGGACGCCGCCCCGCGACAGATACCGGCGCCCGACGCGGTTCAACGCGCGCTCGATGTAATAAGGAATGCGAAGCGACCGTTGATCCTGCTCGGCAAGGGCGCGGCCTACGCCCAGGCCGACGCGCAGATCCGCGAACTGGTTGAAAAGAGCGGCATCCCCTATCTGCCGATGTCGATGGCGAAAGGCTTGTTGCCGGACACGCATGCGCAATCGGCTTCGGCGGCACGCTCATACGTGCTGGCAGAGGCCGACGCGGTGGTGCTGATCGGCGCGCGGCTGAACTGGCTGCTCGCGCACGGAAAGGGCAAGACGTGGGGCGCGCCCACGCCCAAGCGCTTCGTGCAGATCGATATCGCGCCCACGGAAATCGATAGCAATGTGGCGATTGAAGCGCCGCTGATCGGCGATATCGGTTCCTGTGTGGAAGCGCTGGTTGCAGGCATCGGTAGCGGATTCCCGCAGCCGCCCGCGGAATGGCTCGATGCGATTGCGCAGCGCAAGAACGCGAACCTCGCGAAGATGGCCGCGACGCTCGACAAGAATCCGTCGCCCATGAATTTCCACAGCGCGCTGCGCGCAATCCGCGACGTGCTCAAAACGCGTCCGGACATCAACGTGGTGAACGAAGGCGCGAATACGCTCGACTACGCGCGCAGCATCATCGATATGGCCCAGCCGCGCAAGCGCTTCGATTCCGGGACGTGGGGAATCATGGGTATCGGCATGGGCTTCGCAATCGGCGCGGCGGTGACGAGCGGTACGCAGGTGGTGGCGATCGAAGGCGACAGCGCATTCGGCTTTAGCGGCATGGAACTGGAAACCATCTGCCGCTACAACCTGCCGGTCTGCACGATCGTCTTCAATAACAACGGCGTTTATCGCGGCACGGACGTGAACCCCAGCGGCGGCGCTGATGTGGCGCCCACGGTGTTCGTGAAGGGCGCGCGCTACGACAAGATGATCGAGGCCTTCGGCGGCGTGGGCCATCACGCAACCACGCCCGAAGAATTGACGCAGGCGTTGCTTGACGCCATCGCTTCCGGCAAGCCCACGCTGATTAATGCGGTGATCGACGAGACCGCCGGTACGGAAAGCGGGCGTCTCACGAATCTGAATCCGCAAAGCGCGGCCATGAAGAAATAAACGTCCACCTGCATTCGATCCGGCAAACCCGACATTTCAGACATTCCAGGAGATAAGGTCATGAGCAATCCCCTCGACGGCATCAAGATCATCGACTTCACGCATGTTCAGGCTGGGCCGGCCTGCACGCAACTGCTTGCGTGGTTTGGCGCAGACGTTATCAAGGTCGAGCGGCCGGGTGCGGGCGACGTCACGCGTTCGCAACTGCGCGACATCCCCGAAGTGGACGCGTTGTATTTCACGATGCTCAACAGCAACAAGCGCTCGCTCACACTCGACACCAAGAAGCCCGAAGGCAAGGAAGTGCTGGAAAAGCTGATTCGCGAGTCGGACGTGATGGTCGAAAACTTCGGCCCTGGCGCGCTCGATCGCATGGGTTTTACGTGGGAACGCATCAACGAACTCAATCCGAAGATGATCGTGGCTTCCGTGAAGGGCTTTAGCGAAGGCCATCATTACGACGATCTCAAGGTGTACGAGAACGTCGCCCAATGCGCGGGCGGCGCAGCATCCACCACGGGCTTCTGGGACGGCCCGCCCACGGTGAGCGCGGCGGCGCTGGGCGACAGCAATACCGGCATGCATCTGGCGATCGGCATTTTGACGGCGCTGATCGGCCGCGATAAAACCGGCAAGGGCCAAAAGGTGGCGGTTTCGATGCAGGACAGCGTGATCAACCTGTGCCGCGTGAAGCTGCGCGATCAGCAGCGGCTCGATCGCGTCGGCTATCTTGAGGAGTACCCACAGTATCCGCATGGCAGCTTCAGCGATGTGGTGCCGCGCGGCGGCAATGCGGGCGGCGGTGGTCAGCCGGGCTGGGTGCTCAAATGCAAGGGCTGGGAAAACGATCCGAACGCGTATATCTACTTCACGGTGCAGGGGCACGCCTGGGAGCCGATCTGTCACGCACTCGGCAAGCCGGAGTGGATCGACGATCCGGAATACAAGACGGCGCAGGCGCGTCAGCCGCACATCTTCGATATTTTTGCGACCATCGAAGCCTGGCTGGCCGACAAGACCAAGTATGAGGCCGTGGATATCCTGCGCAAATTCGATATTCCGTGCGCACCGGTGCTGAGCATGAAGGAGCTGGCGAACGATCCTTCGTTGCGCGCGAGCGGCACGATTGTCGAAGTGCCGCATAAGGAGCGCGGTTCATATCTGACCGTGGGCAGCCCGATCAAATTTTCGGATCTGCGCCCGGAAATCAAGGGGTCTCCGTTGCTGGGCGAACACACGGACGAAGTGCTCGCCGATCTTGGCTACACGCCGCAGCAGATCGCCGCCTTGCATGAGGTGCGCGCGGTTTGACGGTTTGCAGGTAGCTGCGTCGTTACGAAGGAGTGGCGGATGATGCGCGGGCCTGTCGGCCTGTGCATCATCCCGCTGCCGCCAGAACCTGTTCCCCACACGGTCAACGCCATGTCATCTGTTATCGATTTTGCCCAGCTTGCCGACGCCATCGGCGATGCCATCGTCATCTCCGATGCCGCAGGTGACATCACCTTCTGGAATCCCGCTGCGACGCGCATGTTCGGCTACTCGCGCGACGAGGCGCTGGGCAAGACGCTCGACCTCATCATTCCGGAGCGGCTGCGCGGACGACACTGGGAGGGCTATCACCAGACCATGGCGACGGGACAAACCCGCTATGGCAACGATGTATTGCGTGTGCCAGCCGTCGACAAGAGCGGGCGTGCGCTCTCGATCGCCTTTACCGTCGCGCTGCTGCATGACTCGCAAGGCGCGCTGAACGGCATCGTTGCGGTGATCCGCGACGAGACTGCGCGCTTCCTGGAGGATCGCAATCTCCGCAAGCGCATCACTGAACTCGAAGCTCAGGCTCAGGCTCAAGTGCAAGCTCAGGTGCAAGCCCAGCAGTCCTGATTGAATTGCGCCATTGCAGTCCACATAGAACACAACGATCAGGAGACAGTCGGCATGGCAATGACCATCGCGATACCGCGCGAAACATTCGAGGACGAGCGGCGCGTGGCCGCCACGCCGGAAAGCGTGGCGCAACTGCTCAAGCTTGGCTACGTGGTGGAAGTGGAGGTTGGTGCGGGCGAGCGCGCTTCGTATAGCGACGACGCTTATCGCGCGGCAGGCGCTTGCATCGTCGAAGACGCACTCGAACTCTGGAGCAGCGCGGATATCGTGCTCAAGGTGCGTCCGCCGTCGATCGACGAGGTTCAGCGCCTCAAACACGGCGCGACATTGATCGGCTTCATCTGGCCCGCGCAGCAGGGCGCGTTGCTCGACGCGCTGGCTTCACGCAGTGCGACGGTGCTCGCGATGGATTGTGTGCCACGCATCTCGCGCGCGCAGAAGCTCGATGCACTGAGTTCGATGGCGAATATGGCGGGCTATCGCGCGGTGGTGGAGGCGGCGCAATATTTTGGGCGTGTTTTCACGGGGCAGATCACGGCGGCGGGCAAGATGCCGCCCGCGAAAGTGCTCGTGATCGGCGCGGGCGTTGCGGGCCTCGCGGCAATTGGCGCGGCGCGCGGGCTCGGGGCGATCGTGCGCGCATTCGATACGCGGCCCGAGGTCGGGCAGCAGATCGAGAGCATGGGCGCGGAGTTCCTTACCGTCGAAGTCGAAGAAGAAGGCGACGGTGCAGGTGGCTACGCGAAGCAGATGAGCGCAGCGTTCATCGAAGCGGAGATGGCGCTATTCAAGGCGCAGGCCGCCGAAGTCGACATCATCGTCACGACCGCGCTGATACCCGGCAAGCCCGCGCCGCGCCTGATCGATGCGCAGACCGTGGCGTGCCTGCGCGACGGCAGCGTGATTGTCGATCTGGCGGCGGAGCAGGGCGGCAATTGCGAGCTGACGCGCGCGGGCGAGGTGGTGCGGGCGCATGGCGTCACGATTGTCGGCTTTACCGATCTGGCCAGCCGGATGGCGAACCAGTCGAGCCAGCTCTATGCCACGAATCTTCGGCATCTGTTGACGGATTTCACGACCGATAAGGATGGCGAATTAAAAATCGACATGAACGATGTCGTGCAGCGCGGCACCACCGTCATGCTCAATGGCGAGTTGTGCTGGCCCGCGCCGCCTGTGCAGACCGCAGCGCCTGCTTCTGCGAAACACGAAGCGGCGACGCCTGCCGTGCCGCACGCATCCGCTAGCCATGCAGAACAGGATGCGGCGACAGACGCGCACCGCCGCGGCGTTGGCGGTCTTCTCGCGCTCGCGCTGATTGCAGTGTCGTTGCTGGCGCTCGGCGCAGTCGCGCCGCCTGCCTTCGTCGCGCACTTCACGGTGTTCGTGCTGGCTGTGTTCGTCGGCTATCAGGTGGTCTGGAATGTCACGCCCGCGCTACACACGCCGCTCATGAGCGTGACCAACGCGATCAGCGGCATCATCGTGATCGGCGCGTTGCTCCATCCCGCAGGGGGCAACGCGCTCGTGAGCGTCCTCGCAGGCGTCGCTCTCGTGGTGGCGACCATCAATATCGCCGGCGGCTTTCTCGTCACCCAGCGCATGCTGAAGATGTTCCAACGGACCTGAGGAGACGTGATGTTGAACGGAATCGGCAATATGGCGTGGCTGGGCGCAGCGACGCTGTTCATCCTCAGTCTGCGCGGGCTGAGTCATCCTGCAAGTGCACGACGAGGCAACATTTACGGCGTATGCGGAATGACCATCGCCGTGCTGGCCACGCTGCTGGTCACGCGTGGCGCGGGCCTGGGCGTCGCTATCGGTGCGGCGCTGGTGGGCGGCGGCATCGGTGCGCTGCTGGCCAAACGCGTAGAGATGACGCAAATGCCGCAACTCGTCGCGGTGCTGCATAGTTTCGTGGGCCTGGCCGCAACGCTGATCGCTTTCGCCAATGCGCTGTCGCCTGCGTCGGCGTCGAGTGGAATCGAGCGCGCGATTCACGATACGGAGATCTATGTCGGCGCGTTTATCGGCACGATTACGTTCACGGGTTCGATCGTCGCGTTTCTCAAGTTGCAGGGCACGCTCAGCGGCAAACCGCTCATGCTGCCGGCACGGCATCTGATGAATGCCGCGGCGCTCGTGTTCTGTGTCGTGCTGGGCTACGTGTTCATCGGCGCGACGGATGAGGGGCAGGCGCTGATGGCGCTCAGCGTCATGTGCGCGATTGCAGCGGTGCTGGGCGTGCATCTGGTGATGGCGATCGGCGGCGCCGATATGCCGGTGGTCGTTTCGATGCTCAACAGCTACTCCGGCTGGGCGGCTGCTGCGACCGGCTTCATGCTCGACAACGATCTGCTGGTGACGACGGGCGCACTGGTCGGTTCAAGCGGCGCGATTCTCAGCTACATCATGTGCCGGGCGATGAACCGCAGTTTCGTTTCGGTGATCCTGGGCGGCTTTGGCGCGGTCACTGCCGCCGCGAGCGCCGCGCCCGAAGGCGAAGTGGTGGCGACGACGGTGGACGAAGTTGGCACCCTGCTGCGCGACGCCGCCGAAGTCGTGATCGTGCCGGGGTATGGCATGGCGGTGGCGCAGGCGCAAGGCACCATCAGCGAAATCACGCGCCGCTTGCGTGCCCAGGGCGTGCGGGTGCGCTTCGGCATCCATCCGGTGGCGGGGCGCTTGCCGGGGCACATGAACGTGCTGCTCGCCGAAGCCAAAGTCCCCTATGACATCGTGCTCGAAATGGACGAGATCAACGAAGACTTCACGAATACCGACGTCGTGCTCGTGATCGGCGCGAACGATATCGTCAATCCGGGCGCACAGGAAGACGCCGCCAGTCCGATTGCCGGCATGCCAGTGCTCGAAGTGTGGAAGGCGCGCACGGTGGTGGTGTCCAAGCGCAGCATGGCAACGGGTTATGCAGGCGTGGACAATCCGCTTTTCTATAAGGACAACACACGAATGTTGTTCGGCGACGCGAAGGGCAGCGTCGATGCGCTGCTCAGGCAGCTCGAAACGGCCTGATGACCTTAGCTGTTGCTTCATACCGATTAAAGACGCACCGAGCGTCGACGAATGGAGAGAGACAACCGTGTCACACACCGATCGCATCGACGTCGTCTATACGGCGCGACGCCATAACCGCTGGGTGCAGCTCGCCGCGGGCATCGCCTGCATGGGCCTGGTCGCCAATCTGCAGTACGCGTGGACGCTTTTCGTCGTGCCGATGGATGCTCGTCACCATTGGGGGCAAGCCGCGATCCAGCTGGCGTTCTCGCTGTTCATCGTCACCGAGACCTGGCTCGTGCCGGTCGAGGGCTGGCTGGTGGACCGCTTTGGGCCGCGTCCCGTGGTGATGGGCGGCGCGTGCTGCGTGGCGCTCGGCTGGCTGCTCGATGCGTGGGCGCCTGTGCTGCCGGTGCTTTACGTGGCCGCCGTGATTTCAGGTATTGGCGCGGGTTGCGTGTATGGCACCTGCGTAGGCACTGCGCTGAAGTGGTTTCCGGACCGCCGCGGCCTGGCGGCGGGGATGACGGCAGCGGGCTTCGGCGCGGGCGCGGCGCTCACGGTGATTCCCATCTCGCGCATGATCCAGCATGCGGGCTATGAAGCCGCGTTCGTTTTCTTCGGACTCCTGCAAGGCGTTTTGATCCTGGCGCTTGCGCTCGTGATGGTGCGCCCGAAGCCGCCTGCGCATGCGGCGCGCGTGAAGCGCGTCGTCGCGACGAAAACCGATTACACCACGCAGCAGATGGTGCGCGCGCCGCTGTTCTGGGTGATGTATGCGATGTTCGTCTGCGTAGCGACGGGCGGCATTATCGCCACGGCGCAGATTGGGCCGATTGCGAAGTCCTATGGTTTCGCCGCGATGCCCGTGGCGTTCATGAGCGTGTCGCTACCGCTGCTGACGATGACGCTGTCGATCAACAATCTCTGCAATGGCTTTACGCGGCCGCTGTGCGGCTTGATTTCGGATCGCATCGGACGCGAGAACACGATGTTCATGACGTTTCTCGGCGAAGGACTCGCGCTGCTGGGGCTGCGGTACTTCGGGCACGATCCGTATCTGTTCATGCTGTTTTCCGGGCTCGTCTTTCTGTTCTACGGCGATATCTTTTCCAACTTCCCGGCCACTTGCGCCGATACGTTCGGTGCACGTTACGCGGCTGGTAACGCGGGCACGCTTTATACGGCGAAGGGCACGGCCGCGCTGCTCGTACCCGTGGCAACGCTGCTCGCGTTGCATGGTGGCTGGAATAGCGTGTTCGAATTCGCGGCTTGCATCGCGATGATGGCGGGCGTGTGTGCGAAGGTCGTTTTGCAGCCGATGCGGCGGAAGTGGATTTTTCAGTCGGCGCCGGCTGAACTGCATCCTGAACCGGCCTTCAACGCCGCGCCGCTGGGATCGGGGGAATAGGAGCGTCGTCTGGTTGCAGGTGAGTTGGCGCGGATGCGCGCGCGGCGTACGCGTCGGGTGTCCATGCCGGCCTGCTGACGACGGAAATCGGATTCGCGAGGGCTGGCAGTGTCGATGGGCGAAGCGAAGCGGCCTTCGTTCTGGCCGCGCTCCATCCACTCAAGGGGCAGGCGGGTCGCAATCAACCAGGTCGCCGCTGCACCGAAGCCCACCGCAACGATCGCGGCGATGACGACGATTTCCATCCGGTCTCCGTTCATTTCGTAGCAATGTATCCGTGAGGATATAACGCTTCGCGGTGCGCAGAGAAGTCAGAGCGGATGTGAGGGAAGGGGATTTGAAGCAGAAATGAAAAAAGCCAGCTAGAAGCTGGCTTTTTTCATGAATCTTGGTGCCCAAGAGAGGACTCGAACCTCCACAGTGTTGCCACCGCCAGGACCTGAACCTGGTGCGTCTACCAATTCCGCCACCTGGGCAAGGTGTCGCTTACTACTTACTGCTGCGCTGTGTCGTGCAGCAGAGAACGAGATTCTAGCGCATCTGTAGAAGCTGTCAATAGCTTTTTTCAAAAAATCTTCACATCGCGCAAAAACTGGGTTTCGCCAGGTTCAATCGTGAGAGAGAAGGACTCGATGAGGGCCCAAAAATGCGGCAATGAAAAGCAAAGGTCCGGCAAAGCGTTGATACTTTGCCGGACCTTTGTCATTCCCGACGTTGTTGCGAACGAAACGAATTGCGAAATGCGCAAAACAATGCCGGGAAATGAAAAAAGCCAGCTAGAAGCTGGCTTTTTTCATGAATCTTGGTGCCCAAGAGAGGACTCGAACCTCCACAGTGTTGCCACCGCCAGGACCTGAACCTGGTGCGTCTACCAATTCCGCCACCTGGGCAAGGTGTCGCTTACTACTT
>NZ_VWWJ01000078.1 GCF_011753055.1 Burkholderia sp. Ax-1719
AGTCGTAGCCGCGGTATTCGAGCCGCCGCAGCCCTTCGATAAGAACGGGAACGATATTACGTTGCGCTACTGCGCCGACGATGCCGCACATGGAGTTCGATCCTTTGCAATGAGAGGCGGGGCGGCCGGCGGGATGTTTGCCCGCGCCGCCCGGAATGTCCTGCCGTTCAGCTCTTCTTTTTTACCGGCCGAACGTAGCCGGATTTTTCGATCTGGGTCTTGTCGTTGAGGACGAGCATGCCTTCGGCGACGTCCTTCCAGACCGTCGTGCCCGCCGCGATGGTCACGCCGCGCCCTACGCGCACGGGCGCAACGAGCTGCGTGTCCGAGCCGACGAACACCTGATCCTCGATCACGGTGCGATGCTTGTTCGCGCCGTCGTAATTGCAGGTGATGGTGCCCGCGCCGATGTTCACGCCCGCGCCCACGTCGGCGTCGCCCACGTAGCTCAGGTGATTCGCCTTCGAGCCCACGCCGATGTTGGCGTTCTTCACTTCGACGAAATTGCCCACGTGGACTTCGTCCGCAAGCTGCGCGCCGGGCCGCAGACGCGCATACGGGCCGAGCACCGCGTTCGCGCCCACCTGCGCGCTTTCGATATGCGTGTAGGCGTCCACGCGCGTGCCCGCGCCGATCACCGCATCGCGGATCACGCAGTTCGGGCCGATGCGCACGTTGTCGCCGAGCGTCACGTTGCCTTCGAACACGCAGTTC
>NZ_VWWJ01000079.1 GCF_011753055.1 Burkholderia sp. Ax-1719
CGGAGTGGACGAACCTCTGGTGTACCGGTTGTCACGCCAGTGGCATCGCCGGGTAGCTATGTTCGGAAGAGATAACCGCTGAAAGCATCTAAGCGGGAAACTCGCCTCAAGATGAGACTTCCCCGGGAACTAGATTCCCTTAAAGGGTCGTTCAAGACCAGGACGTTGATAGGTCAGGTGTGGAAGCGCAGTAATGCGTTAAGCTAACTGATACTAATTGCCCGTAAGGCTTGATCCTATAACAGGTGTGTCTTAGCAAAAGACGCACGGTTGAGATCACGTGTTGTGCCTGAAACAACACAACCCCAATTCAGCAACACACACTCTTTACGCTTCTTCCCGATTGGCTGTGGCGCTCACGAAAGCGACGCAGCAACCCCTTATGCCTGATGACCATAGCGAGCTGGTCCCACCCCTTCCCATCCCGAACAGGACCGTGAAACAGCTCCACGCCGATGATAGTGCGGATTGCCCGTGTGAAAGTAGGTAATCGTCAGGCTCCTTATGCT
>NZ_VWWJ01000080.1 GCF_011753055.1 Burkholderia sp. Ax-1719
GAGTGGGTTTTGCCAGAAGTGGCTAGTCTAACCGCAAGGAGGACGGTCACCACGGCAGGATTCATGACTGGGGTGAAGTCGTAACAAGGTAGCCGTATCGGAAGGTGCGGCTGGATCACCTCCTTTCTAGAGCTTTGAGCGAAAATCGTTTCAAAGTGCTCACACTTTTCGGCTGTTTCGAATGTCGATACGAAAATCGTATCGATCATTGTTCTTTAACAATCAGGAAGAAGTAGTAAAGAGATTCATCCGAAAGCGGACAGAGATGGCCGTCGAGTAGGTGAATCAGGGTTGTGATTGTATCAATGTATTTTTAAGTGATCGAAAGAT
>NZ_VWWJ01000081.1 GCF_011753055.1 Burkholderia sp. Ax-1719
AGGCGGCCGTCGGGCAGCGCGGCGAGGGCGAGCACGATATCGGCGTGCCCGCGCAGCGTCGCCACGCACGACCCCGTGCCCACATCCCACAGCTTCACGGTCTGGTCGCCGCTGCCGCTCGCCAGGCGGCCGTCGGGCAGCGCGGCGAGGGCGAGCACGATATCGGCGTGCCCGCGCAGCGTCGCCACGCACGACCCCGTGCCCACATCCCACAGCTTCACGGTCTGGTCGCCGCTGCCGCTCGCCAGGC
>NZ_VWWJ01000082.1 GCF_011753055.1 Burkholderia sp. Ax-1719
GTTCTTTAACAATCAGGAAGAAGTAGTAAAGAGATTCATCCGAAAGCGGACAGAGATGGCCGTCGAGTAGGTGAATCAGGGTTGTGATTGTATCAATGTATTTTTAAGTGATCGAAAGATCGCCTTGAAATACGGCGCAACACGAATACTCAACCTGTAGCGAGTGAATCCCGGTGTGAGCAATCACGCAGAGACACACCCGTTATAGGGTCAAGCGAACAAGTGCATGTGGTGGATGCCTTGGCGAT
>NZ_VWWJ01000007.1 GCF_011753055.1 Burkholderia sp. Ax-1719
GCAGCCAGTGGGCCTTCAAGTTCATGCTGGGTAACGAGCAGTACCGCACCTACGGCTCGGTCACGCAGACGGGCACGAACGCGCTGGGCGATCCGATCACCACCAGCAACAAGATCCCGACCTTCACGGCCCGCGCGGATTACACGTGGTCGAGCGCGCTGGATATCGGCGGATCGTTCAATATCGGCCGCCAGACGCTGTCGAGTGCCACCGATGCGACCACGGGCCTCGTCACCTATGGTCCGGGCGGACAGGCATCGAGTTCGGGCGGTTATTTCTTCTTCGGTGAAATGGATGCGAGCTATACCGCAGCGGATATCCAGTACAACGCCGAAGTCGACTACGGCCAGCAGCAGCGCGCCGCGTATAACGGCGGCAACGCGCAGTGGTACGGCTTCTCGCTGCTCGCGCACCGCAAGTTCAACGCGCCGGTGGTGGGCCGCATGGGCGTGACCGCCCGTTACGACCTGCTCGCCGACAGCAAGAACGGCGGCGGCGGTGGCGGCGTGGCGCTCAACGGCAACGGCATGGACCCCTATAACGGCTTCGGCATTGGTGCAGACTGCCTGGCAAATTCGAAGGCCGACGGTGGCTACGGCTTCGAATGCAAGGGCGCGGTGCGTCAGGACGTAGCGCTGGACCTGCTGTTCTACCCGACCCAGCAGATCACGGTGAAGGTGGAATATCGCCACGACTGGGCGTCGCAGAAGGTGTTCCTGCGTAACGACGGCTCGTACAGCAAGAGCAACGACTTGCTGGGCGCGCAGTTTATCTACTCGTTCTAGACTGCCGATCAGGGCCGCGCATACTGGTGCTTGATCAGCTCCTCGGCGAACGAGGCGAAACGCTGCACCACCATGCGCGGCTTCATCGTGCGCGAATGCGCAATGCCCAGCGTCGTCGCAACGACTCTTTCCTTGAAGCGCTTCACCACGAAATCTTCGCCGTCGACGGTTTGCGTCGATTTAAGCGGGAAATTCAGAATGCTGTAGCCCAGGCCATTCGCCACCATACCGCGCACGACTTCAGGTTGAGACGAGCGGAAAACCGGCACGGGACGCTGCCCGATCGCATCGAATAAAGAAGAAAAATATTCACGGCTATGCGGCAGATCGAGCATCACATACGGTTCGTCGACGAGATTCGCCAGCGACACCGCGCGATGTTGCGCAAGCGGATGCTTGCTCGGCAGGATCACATACGGCGGCAGACGCACTAGCGGACGAAATTCGATGTCATCGGTGAGATCGATATCGTAAGTCAGCGCTATATCGAGCGAGCCGTCGTGTAGCCCTTCGAACAAGCCGTCCTGGTGCGCCTCCATGGTTTTGAAGGCAATGCCCGCATGATCGGCCAAAAAGCGGCTGATCAGCCCGGAAAGCAGCGGCGGCGCCAGCGAAACGAGACACCCCAATGCGATCGTGCCTGTCATGCCGGTATCCAGCCCCCGGGCGACCGACTGCAATTCTTCGGCGTTCTTCAGGAGATCGCGCGTTTTGCCCAGCAATTCGCGCCCTGCCTGCGTCAGCGAGAGGCCAGCGGCGTGATGGCGAATGAATAGTTGAATGCCGAATGCGTCTTCGAGTTCGGAGATCGCACTGGAAATGGAAGGCTGTGAAATATGCATCAGCCGCGCGGCGGAGGTGAACGACAGCGTTTCCGCAGCCGTTACGAAGTAGCGCAGCTGGCGCAAGGAGAAATTGAGGCGGGAGCTTTCCATATCAGGCGAGCGCGAGGGAATGAATGGCCATGACGATGTGATATCACGCCAGAATTCCGCACGCAGGGCAAGTCATGGAAACGACACTTGCCCCGCACGCGGGAAACCCCCTCGCTTCGCTTAATGGACCGCGCTTGCTCCAGGTGGCGAGGCCTTCGACGTCTGCATGGCCGTGCTATCCGAATCGGCATTGCGCGGCGCATCGCCGGTATTGGCGATCCAGCCGCCGCCCAGGTACTGATACAGATCGACGAGATTGGTCAGCCGGTCCAGATTCGCGCTGATGAGCGATTGCTGCGCCGTGTACAGGTCCGTCTGTGCGCTCAGCACCGTCAGGTAGCTGTCCACACCGTTGCGATAACGGAGGTCCGACAGCGAATAACGGCGCTGCTGGGTGTTGGTGTAGTCGCGCAGATCGCTGATCTGCGTGTCGTACGTCCCGCGCGCCGCGAGACCATCAGCCACTTCGCGGAAGGCCGTCTGGATGGCCTTCTCATACGCGGCCACGTCCTCGTCCTTCTCCAGCTTCGCCACATCGAGCGCCGCCTTGTTCGCGCCGCCTTCGAAAATCGGCATCGTGATGGTCGGGCCGAAATTCCACGCGAGCTGGCCCGGCTTGAAGAGCGAACCCAGGCTCGCACTCGCATAGCCGAACTGCCCAGTCAGGCTGATGCTCGGGAAAAACGCCGCGCGCGCCGCGCCGATATTGGCGTTGGCGGCCTTGAGCGTTTCCTCGGCTTCAAGAATGTCGGGGCGGCGCGTGAGCAGTTCGCTCGGCAGGTTGGCCGGAATATCGGCGAGCAGATCCTGCGAATCGAGCGGCAAGCCCGCTGGCAGATCGGCCGGAAGTGGCGCGCCCACCAGCAGCACGAGCGCGTTTTCGGCCTGCGCGCGCAGACGCAACTGGCTTTCGTAATTCGCGTGCGCCTGCTGCACGACGCCTTGCGCCTCACGCAGATCGAGTTCCGAACTCGTGCCCGTGTCGTACTCCGTCTTGGTGAGTTGATACGACTTCTGCGCGGAATCGAGCGTCGCCTTCGTGACCTTGAGCGAGTCGTCGTAAGCGATCATCGTCAGGTACTGGTCGGCGACTTCCGAGACCAGCGTGATCTCGGCCGCCTTGCGCGCCTGCGCCGTCGACAGATAAGTGTGCAGCGCCTGATTCGAGAGGCTGCGCACCTTGCCGAAGAAGTCGAGCTCCCACGACGCGCCCGCAGCAGCCTGATAGTCGCTGGAGACGGTCGCGCGGCCAACGTACGAGAGATCCGCAGGCGTACGCGTGCGGGTGCCCGTGCCGGTCGCGGAAAGCGTCGGCAGCAGGTTCGCGCGTTCGATGCGGTACTGCGCGCGCGCCTGCGCCACCTTCAGCACGGAAACGCGCAGATCGCGGTTGTTCTGCAAGGCGAGCTCGATGAGCTTTTGCAGACGCGGATCCTTGAAGAAGTCGCGCCAGCCGATATCGGCCGCCGCGAGCCCCTGCGCAGTGCGCGCGCCGTCGGTGGGCTGGCTGTCGTACGCCGCCCCGGTCGGATACGCGGCGGACACCGGCGCAGCCGGTTGCGTGTAATGCGGCTCCAGCGTGCAGGCGGAAGTCAGGCAGACCACCGCCGCGGCCAGCGCGCTCAAGTTGAGCTTATTCATGGCCGTCCTCCTGCACGAGCGCTGCTTCGGGTTTGGCCGGCTTTTCGCCGCCGAACTTCGATCGAATGACCACATAGAACATCGGAATCATGAAAATGGCGAGGAAGGTGGCCGTGAACATGCCGCCGATCACGCCTGTGCCGATCGCGTGCTGCGAGGCCGAACCCGCGCCGTTGCTGATACACAGCGGCAGCACGCCCAGCACGAAGGCCATCGACGTCATCAGGATCGGGCGCAGTCGCAGACGTGCGGCTTCGAGCGCCGCCGCGACGGCGGACATCCCTTGCTGCTCCTGCAATTCGCGCGCGAATTCCACGATCAGAATCGCGTTCTTCGCCGATAGACCCACAGTCGTGAGCAGGCCCACCTGGAAGAACACATCGTTTTCAAGGCCGCGCAAGGTCACCGCGAGCAGCGCGCCGATCACACCAAGCGGCACCACCAGAATCACCGCGAACGGAATCGACCAGCTTTCATACAGCGCCGCCAGACACAGGAACACCACGATGATCGAGATCGCGTAGAGCAACGGCGCCTGGCTGCCCGACTGGATTTCCTGGAACGACAGACCGGTCCACGAATAGCCGATGCCTGCCGGCAGTTTCGAGGCGAGCTGTTCCATCGCGCTCATTGCCTGGCCGGTCGACTTGCCGGCTGCGGCCTGCCCCTGGATTTCCAGCGCCGAAATACCGTTGTAGCGTTCGAGCTTGGGCGAACCGAAGGTCCACTTGCCCTTCGCAAAGGCGTTGAACGGCACCATCGTGCCCGACGAGCCACGCACATACCAGCGGCCCAGATCGTCCGGGTTCATACGGAACGGCGCATCGGCCTGCACGTAGACGCGCTTGATCCGGCCATCGGTGTCGAGGAAGTTGTTGATGTACTTCGAACCCCACGCAATCGAGAACGTATCGTCGATATCGGAGGCGGACACGCCCATCGCTTCAGCCTTCTCGCGATCGATATCCACCTTGTACTGCTGCGTATCGCTCAGACCGTTCGGGCGCACCAGCGCGAGACTCGGATCCTTCGCGGCCATCGCCAGCAACTGGTTGCGCGCGGCCATCAACTTTTCATGGCCAAGCGAGGCGTTGTCGGTCAGCTCGAAGTCGAAACCGGAGGCCGTGCCCAGTTCAGGAATCGAAGGCGGGTTGATCGGAATGATCGTCGCGTCCTTGTAATTCGCGAAGTGCTGGAACACGCGGCCCACCAGCGCCTGCACCTTCTCGTTCGAGGCGCGGCGTTTGTCGAAGTCCTTCATCTGCACGAACACCATGCCGGAATTCTGGCCACGGCCCGCGAAGTTGAAGCCGTTCACCGTGAACACTGATTCGACGATGTTTTTCTCGTCCGTGAGCAGATAGTCGGCCACGGCCTTGAGCGAGCGCGCCGTGGTTTCCTGGGTCGAGCCCGGCGGCGTCTGCACCTGCACGAACATCGTGCCCTGGTCCTCATCGGGCAGGAACGACTTCGGCAGACGCACGAACAGGAAGCCCACGCCGACGATCACCGCCAGATAGATCACGAACCAGCGGCCCGAACGCTTGATGACGTGCTGCACGCCGCCGTGATACTTGTCGCGGCTCTTGTCGAAGGTGCGGTTGAACCAGCCAAAGAAGCCCTTCTTGACTTCGTGATGGCCCTTGGGAATCGGCTTGAGCAGGGTTGCGCACAGCGCAGGGGTGAGCACCAGCGCGACGAGCACGGACAGCACCATCGCCGCCACAATCGTCAGCGAGAACTGGCGATAGATGGCGCCAACGGAACCGCCCGAGAACGCCACCGGCACGAACACGGCGGAGAGCACCAGCGCCACGCCCACCAGCGCGCCCGTGATCTGGCCCATGGCCTTGCGGGTCGCTTCCCTTGGCGGCAAACCTTCTTCCGCCATCACCCGTTCGACGTTTTCGACCACCACGATCGCATCGTCCACCAGCAGGCCGATCGCGAGCACAAGGCCGAACATCGACAGCGTATTGATCGAGAAGCCCACCGCGCCCATGATCGCGAACGTGCCCAGCAACACCACCGGCACGGCGATGGTCGGGATCAGCGTCGCACGCAGGTTCTGCAGGAACAGATACATCACGAGGAACACCAGCACGATGCCTTCGAGCAGCGTCTTGACCACTTCCTCGATCGACAGACGCACGAACGGCGTGGTGTCGTACGGATACTTCACCACCAGACCGTGCGGGAAGTTCTTCGACAGTTCCGCGAGCTTGGCCTGCACCAGCTTCTGCGTCTGCAGCGCATTCGCGCCCGTCGCAAGCTGGATACCGAAACCGGCTGCCGGCGCATTGTTGTACTTGGTGTCGAAGTTATAGTTTTCGCCACCCAGTTCGATGCGCGCAACGTCTTTCAGGCGCACCTGCGAGCCGTCCTGATTCACCTTCAGCAGCACATTGCCGAATTCTTCCGGGGTACGAAGGAACGACGCTTCCGTGATGGTCGCCTGCATCGCCTGGCCCTTCACGGACGGCGTGCCGCCGATCGAACCGGCCGCCACCTGCACGTTCTGGTTGGTGATCGCCGTTTCAACGTCGACGGGCGTGAGCGCGTACTGGTTGAGCTTGTTAGCGTCCAGCCAGATGCGCATGGAGAACTGCGTGCCGAACAGCGTGACCGTGCCGACGCCATCGACGCGGCTCAGCGGGTCTTCGATATGCGAAGCCACATAGTTCGCCAGGTCGTAGCGGTCCATGCTGCCGTCGGCGGACACGAAGGCCATCACCATCAGGAAGCTGCTGCTGGACTTGGTGACCTTAATGCCCGCTTCCTGCACGACGGTTGGCAGCACCGGCGTGGCGAGCTGCAGCTTGTTCTGCACCTGCACCTGCGCGATGTCGGGATTGGTGCCCGCCGCGAAGGTCAGCGTAATCGTGGCCGCACCCGAATCATCGGACGTCGACGACATATACAGCAGATGGTCGAGACCGCTCATCTGCTGCTCGATCACCTGGGTCACGGTGTCTTCGACGGTCTTTGCCGAAGCGCCCGAATAGCTCGCGCTGATCTGGATGGAAGGCGGCGCGATGGTCGGATACTGCGCCACCGGCAAGTTAAAGATGGATGCGGCGCCCGTCATCATCAGGATGATCGCGATCACCCAGGCGAAGATGGGCCTGTCTATGAAAAATCGAGCCATTTAATGCAACCTCACACTGCGCCGGCGGACGCGGCCACGGCAGCCGAAGCCGCATCTGTTGCAGGCGCAACGGTCGAGGTCGGCGTCACGCCTTGATCGACGGTCTTGACGGTCTCGTTCGGCTGCACTTTCATGCCGCCCGAGATGACCACGCGGTCCCCTGCTTCGAGGCCCTTTTCGACGATCCAGTTGTCGTTGTTCACGCCGCCCGTGGTGAGCTGGCGCGATTCGATCTTGTTCTGCGCATTGACGACGAGCGCCGTAGCATTGCCCTTCTGGTCGTGCTGGACGGCGGCTTCGGGCAGCAGCACGGCCTGCTCGTTGTAGCCTTCATCGATGCGCGCGCGCACGTACATGCCCGGCAGCAGCACGTTCTGCGGATTGTCGAAGGTGGCGCGCACGGTGACCGAACCGGTGGTCTGATCCACCGTCACATCGGAGAATTCGAGGTGGCCATCGCCCTGATACGGCTGGCCGTCTTCGAGGATCAGTTGCACCTTGGCCGCGTGCGGACCGGTCAGCGTGACCTTGCCTTCGGCGGCGGCGCGGCGCAGTTTCAGACCGTCGACGCTCGACTGCGTGAGGTCCACATAGACGGGATCGAGTTGCTGCACGGTCGCCAGCTCCGTTGCGCCGCTCGATTGCACGTACGCGCCGGGCGTCACCGACGACTTGCCGATGCGGCCCGAGATCGGCGAATAGACGTTGGTGTAGCTGAGGTTGATCTTCGCGGTTTCGACGCTTGCGGCGTCGGCTTCCACGTCGGCCTGCGCCTCGCCTGCGGAGGCCACGGCGTTGTCGTAGTCCTGCTTGCTGACCGCGTTGGCGGCGACCAGCACCTTGTAACGGTCGGCCTGTGCCTGTGCGGCGATCAGCGTCGCGCGCGCCTTGGCGAGCGCGCCCTTGGCGTTGTCGAGCGTGGCCTGATACGGCGCCGGGTCAATCTGATAGAGCAATTGCCCGGCCTTGACCTGGCTGCCTTCGACGAAGGTTCGCTTGAGCACGATGCCGGTTGCACGCGCCTGCACTTCGGCAACCAGATGCGCGCTGACGCGGCCCGGCAGTTCGACCGAAACCGGTACGGCGGTGGTTTGCACGCGAAGCACGTTGACTTCCGGCGTGGCGTTGGCGGTGGCTTGCGGCTTGTCCGAGCAGGCAGCGAGACCGATGGTGGCGCACAGAACTGCAATGGCGGCGCGGATGATGGGCGTTCCCGGTGTGATGGCGTGAATTCCTGAATGTCTTGTCATATTCGCTTGAGGCGCGGCGGGCTTGCGGCCCTGCTGGCTTACCAATCCCTTAAACATTGCTTCACGCGCAATGTACGCGGCCACGCAGGGCGCTGGGTTACGAGGCAAACGCTCCGTAAGATTCACTAAGCAAACGTGTAAAACAGACGGGTAAGATCGCCCCAACTCGATGCCCAACGTGCGCTCAAGCCTTGCTGGTGGCGCTGCGCAGCGGGGTCGGATGCCGTTCGTGCGCGCCGGAATGCGCCCGAGGTAAAGAGAATTTGAAGGGCTGTCTGATATGAGAAGGACGAGAGAGCAGTCGCTCGCATTGCGTAAAACGCTGCTCGACTGCGCGGAGCAGATATTCGCGCGCAAGGGATTCGCGCAAACCACGCTCGACGAAATCGCAGCCAAAGCCGGTGTGACGCGCGGCGCGATTTACGTGCATTTCAAGAGCAAGGCCGATGTGTTCGAAGCGCTGTTCGAGCGCCCCGATCTGTCGCTCGCGCCTTTCGATCTGCCCTCACGTCCCGCCAGCATGCGGCCGATGGCGTGGCTCACGCAGGCATTGCGCGGCAAGCTCAAACGGATGCTGGGCAATCGATCGGCGCGGCGGCTCTATGGCATTGCGCTCGCGGACGCCGAATCGGTGCGCCGCAACGCGGCCCTCGCCAAACGGATGGAACTGGCTGTGGCAAACGCCGAAACGAAAATCGCCGATGTGCTCGGCGACGCGGCCCGCTGCGGCGAGATCGACGGTGCGCTCGACACGCATGCATCGGCGCGCTTTATCTACGCAGCGCTCACCGGATTCTTCTGCCGCGAACTAGCGGGCGGCCAGCCCGGCGCGGACGATGCGCTCGTCGCGCGCGTGGTGGATACGGTGCTGTGTTGCGTACAACTCAGCACTCCCGATCATATTGCGCCGCAGGCGGTGCGCCGTGCGGATAGCGTGGACGCCACCGTTCAACCCGCCTTGCGCGGATAAGGAAAGCTCATCGTCACGACCAGGCCGCCTTGCGCGGCATTGGTCACGTCCATCGCGCCGTCGTGATGACGCACGAGCCGGCGCACGATCGCCAGCCCCAGCCCGCAATGGGCTTCGCCGCTGCGCGCCGCATCCAGCCGCACGAAAGGGCGCTGCACGCGATGCAGATCGTCTTCGGGCACGCCCGCGCCGTGATCGCGCACGCGCAGCACGTAGCGCCCTTCTTCCCGTGACGTCGACACTTCCACCGGCGGCTCGCCATAGGTCAGCGCATTTTCAATCAGGTTCGACAGAATGCGGTCGAGATCGACAGCGGGCAACTGAAAACCCTCGCCCGCACGCAGGTCGAGTCTAACGAGCGCGTCGTCGTCCTGTTGCGCGCCGTAGTCGCGACGGCAATGCTCGTCGACACCCACGAACGCCGAGTGATTCACGCTCTCGCGCGCGAAGTCCAGAAACTGCGTGACGATGCGCGACATCGATTCGGTCTCGCGCAGGAAGGCGGCGCGATCGGTGTCGGTGGTGAGCAGATCGGCGCGCAACTGCATGCGCGTGATGGGCGTGCGCAGATCGTGCGCGATGCCCGCCAGCATGACGGCGCGCTCGCGCTCCGCTTCAGCCAGTTCGCTCACCATGTCGTTGAAATCGCTCGCCAGTTCGCGTATTTCCCGCGGGCCGGCCTCCTCCACGCGATGCACGCCGCGACCGATGCGATATTCGCGCGCGGCACGCGCCAGCGAGCGCACGGGGCGCTGCACCTGCCAGGCGAACACCACCGCCACGATGATCGCGCCAATCAGCGTAATCACCGAAAACCCCATGAAATGGCTGAGCGGCGGCATGAATCCAGGCAACACGATCCAGTACGGCGCGCCCTGTTTGCGCACCCACACGCCACCGTTGTCAGCCTCGACCACGACATGGCTGCCCGGCCCAAGGCGCGGGCGCAACGTTTCTTCCAACGGACCGTTGGTATCGGCGCAAGGCGCGGGACAACCGGCAGCGATCGCCTTCTCCACGCCAACGTACTGAATGCCCAGCGTCTGCGCCACTTGATCCGACAGCACCGGATCGCGCTCGCGCACCTGCGCGGCCACCACCATGTAGTCGATCGAGCGCTGTGCATCGATACGCGCGCGCGCCTGGTCGATCAGCAATAGCGCCGCGAAATGCACTGCGACGATCAGGCCGATCGTCATCAGCGAAAGCCGGATGAACAGCGTGTCAAAGGTTCGCTTGATCTGCATCGTCATCGGCAGGTTTATCGACGTCTTCGTCGGGCACGAACATATAGCCGACGCCGCGCATGGTTTGCAGGCGGCGCGGATTGGACGGATCGACTTCGATCAGGCGGCGCAACCGCCAGACCGGCACGTCGATGCCGCGCTCGGTCACTTCCGCGCCGGGTCCATGCAGCAGGTCGAGCAGGCGCGAGCGCGAGAGCGTTTCCATGGGATGCAGCGCGAACACTTCGAGCATGGCGTATTCGCTGCCGGTGAGCTTGATGGGCTCGCCGTCGCGCAGCAGCGTGCGGGTGGCGAAATTCAGCTCGAACGGACCAAAACGGCACGGCGCGCGGCGCTCGGCAGGTGCGCCGCGGTCGGGGTCGACCTGACGGCGCAGCACGGCGCGAATGCGTGCGAGCAGTTCCTGCGGCATGAAAGGCTTGCCCAGGTAATCGTCCGCGCCCAGTTCGAGGCCGACCACGCGATCGGTGCCATCGGCGCGGGCCGTGAGCATGATGACGGGAATGCGGTCGCCGCGCCCGCGCAGTTCCTTCAGCGCGGTCAGGCCGTCAACGCCCGGCATCATCACGTCGAGCACGATGACCGAGGGCCGCTCGCGTTCGAGACGGCGCTCCAGTTGCATCGCATCGTGCAGCACGGAAAATTCGATATTGCGTTGCTGGAAGAAGACGCGCAGAAGATCGCGCAGAGCTTCGTCGTCGTCGACCAGCAGGACCTGGAATTCAGGATCGGACATCGGGTGCGCCTCCGGAAACGGCAAGGCAACGGTCAACGTGCCGGGATACGGTTGTGTACTGCGAATTCAGTGGCAAGGCGGGTGCGTCGTTACGGTGAATCGGGGTGAATCTGGTTTCGGAGACTATTTTGCCCTGGCCGCGCCGCGAGCAACGAAAGTCATGACGCCGCGAGCCGCTGCGCAGAGAAACGCAACCCGTCGAACAGCCGCTCGGCCACGCGTTGCGGAAAGCCTTCGGGCAGGTTCGCCCCCACGGTTTCGATCACCTTCGGCGTACGTTCGACGAGGCGTTCGATGATCGGCGCGGCATCCGGCCCGTAGTGGCACAACTGCGCGGTGGCGTCGAAATGCACGCGTTTCACGTCGCGCATGCGGTAATGGCGGCTCTTGCCCCACACGGCCATCGCCAGCGTCGCCTTGTGCCACGACCATTGATTGCCGCCGTCACCCTCCACCGGCCAGATCGACATGACGTCGTAGAGCGGCGCAAGTTGAAAACGCCCGCCCGCCAGCAGACGCAGACTGAAGTTCTTGGCATGGCCGTCGGGCGCGGCCAGCATCCAGAAGACAATCTGCGCGGCAAGAAAGGTTTCGATATCCTCGCGCGCGGACTGCGACTGGCGCAGAAGATCGGCGATTTCGCGCACGCCGGGACCGCCCTGCGCTTCGTACTTGAGATGGGGCGCGACGCCCAGCGCCTGGCAAAAATCCTCCTGCGGCAGTCGCAACAATGCGCCGCTGCGCGAGACGGCGCGATCGAAGCGCTCGACCGCCAGCACTTTCTGCGCGCCAAATGTCGCAATGCTCGCCGACGACACCGGCAACCCGTACGCCTTGAGCACGGCCAGACACAGCCACTCGTTTTCGACTGAGGTATTGAAGTCCACCTTGCGATGGCCGATGAAACCCAGCGGCAGCTTGAGGATGTGCGTGGTAGGCGTTGCGCCGTGCGGCAGCAGCCAGCGGCCTGCGTGATAGAGCAACGCGGTCTTTTCCTGCGCGCCGGCCAGCGAAATGCGCAGTTCTTCTTCTGCGTCGCCAGCGCCGGGCAGCACCGCACCCGAGGTCTCCAGCAGCAGCTTTTCGATGGCGGTATTGTCGAGCGGCGTGCCGTCGATGCGCGCGAGCGGCGCGGGCGTTTCGTCCTCGTCGAGCAGTTGCACCGCGCCCACGCAGTCACGGCCGATCGCCTTGAGCAGATCGAACGCTTCAATGGAGTCCGTGCGAAAGCGCGCCGCGATACGACGGCGGATCACCGCGCTATCGGGCAACAGATTGTCGAAGTAGTGATAGACGCGCGTGCCGCGCAGCGGCCGCTCGCCTACGCCGAACGGCAGCGAAAGCGACAATGGCCGCCCCGCTTCGGACGTTTTCCAGCGGGCGTCATAACGCAGTTCGGCCTCGCCCGCGCCGGTCAGCGTCCAGCTGCCGACGCGCTCGCCATTGGCCCAGATCGACAGGGTGCGCGAATGCGATTTGCGGCCCATCGGCTACCACTCCGGCTGGTCTTCGCGGACCTCGTATTGCGGCGCGTCGTGATGGCGCGTCTGCACGCACAGTTCGAGATCGTAGAGCGCGAACAGCGCGAGCATCTGTTCGAGCGAGATGCTGGCCGTGCCGGTGGTTTCGAGCGCGGACAGGCGCGGCTGGCCGATGCCAAGCTTCGCCGCAGCCTGTGTCTGGGTCAGGCCGCACTCTTTTCTGGCCGAATGCAGGATCTCGGCAAGCCCCGCCGGCGTGTGGACGATGATCTTCATGCGATATTCCTGTAAAGCATAAAACGAGTATATGCCTGTAGACGATATTTAAGCAATATCGCTGACACGCATAAACAGGAAATATCACTGATACCGATAATGCTGATCGGTAGATCAGGCCGACGCCACCGCCTCCCGCCGGAACGACGCGCCTGTGTGCCGCTGCGCAAGCGTATCACCCTCCCCAAACAGCTTCTGTCGCAGCGTGCCCTCCTCGTACGCAGTCTTATAGATGCCGCGATCCTGCAATTCGGGCACGATCAGATCGACAAAATCCTCGTAGCTTTCGGGCACCACCGTGCGGCTCAGATTGAAACCGTCCACATCGGCCTCATCGACCCAGGCCTGCAACTCGTCGGCGACCTGGGCCGGCGTGCCGACGATTGCCGGATACCGCCCGCCCAGCTCGAACATCTCCAGCAGCGAGCGACGCGTCCAGCCGTGCTGCTTCGCCGTGCGCGTGGCCGATTCGATGGCATTGCCCGGCGTGTAATCAACCGGCTCGTCCAGATCGTACTGCGCGTAGTCGATACCCGTGCTCGCCGCGAAATGCGCCAGCCCCGCCTCGCGGCTCGCATAACGCCGATAGTCCGCGTACTTCTCGTGCGCCTCGCGCTCGGTCGCGCCCGTCACCACCGCCGCGCCGACGAACACCTTGACGTCGTCGGGACGCCGGCCGGCGCGCACCAGTTGCTCGCGCAGCGCGCGCACCGTCTCGCGCCCCACCGCACGATTGGGCGGCGAGATGAACACGCATTCGGCGTGACGCGCGGCGAAGCGCTGCCCGCGCCCCGAACTGCCCGCCTGGAACAGCACCGGCGTGCGCTGCGGCGAAGGCTCGGCCAGATGGTAGCCATCCACGTTGTAATAGCGCCCCGCATGCTGCACGCGATGCACCTTCGCCGGATCCGCATACACGCGCGCGGCCTTGTCGCGCAGCACCGCATCGGCTTCCCAACTGCCTTCCCAGAGCTTGTAGAGCACGTCGAGGTATTCGTCGGCGCGCTCGTAACGCTCGTCGTGCGGCAACTGCTCCGACACGCCCATCGCCCGCGCCGCGCTATCCAGATAGCCGGTCACGATATTCCAGCCGATACGCCCCTGCGTCAGATGATCGAGCGTGGAAAAGCGCCGCGCCAGCAGATACGGCGCCTCATAGCTGAGATTGACCGTCACGCCGAAACCCAGATGTTGCGTGACCGCTGCCATCGCCGGCACGAGCAGCGTGGGATCGTTCACGGGCAACTGGATCGACTCGCGCAGCGTCACATCGACATTGCGCTGATAGACATCGTAGACGCCGACGATATCGGCAAGAAACAAGCCGTCGAACAGCCCGCGTTCGAGCGTGCGCGCAAGATCGGTCCAGTAGGCGATCTTGCGGTAATCCGCCGACTGGTCGCGCGGATGCGTCCACAAGCCGTGATTGATATGGCCCACGCAATTCATGTTGAACGCGTTGAGCAGGAGCGTCTTTTTGTTCGTTTTTGCCATGGTTGCGGACCTCACAAAGCGCCGTGGCGCGGCGGCAGCGCATCGTTCAGATAGAAGTTGCCGATCGCGTGATACTTCCAGCGCACCGGATCGTGCAGCGTGTGCGTGCGCGCATTGCGCCAGAATCGGTCGAGGCCCAGACCGTCGAGCGTTGCCGCCGTGCCCGCCAGTTCGAACAGGCGCGAACCGGCGTCGAGCGAAATCGTCGTGGTGAGCGCGCGCGCCTCGGCGACGGCAATCGAGGCTTGCGCGACCGATTGCTCATCGGGCGCGGCCTGCGCGGCATCCACGAAGCGGCCTGCGCGGCGCACCAGCGCCTCGGCGGCACTCAGACGCGCGGACAGATCGCCGAACAGCGCGATGGTGAGCGGATCGTCGGCGGCACGCTCGACCTTCGCGTCGATCCACGGACGCGAGCGTTCGCGCACGAAACGCAGCGCCGCCTCGAACGCGCCGCGCGCCTGGCCCAGATCGATCGCCGCATGGATGATCTGCGCGAGCGGGCCGATGGTGGTCGCGCGCTCAAACGAAGTCTGGAACGGCACGATCCATTCGGGCTCCACGCGCACGCCATCGAACTGCACCGATCCGCTGCCGGTCACGCGCTGGCCAAAGCCGTCCCAGTCGTCGGTGATCGTCACGCCGTCGGCTACGCGCGGCACGAACACGAGATACGTGACGTCGCGCCCCGCCTCTTCGCTCACCACCAGCGTCGGAATCCAGTGCGCGTAGAGCGCGCCGGTGCAATAGAACTTGCGCCCGTCGATGCGCCAGCCCTGTGCATCGCGCGAGAGCCGCGTGCGACGCATGAAATCCTTGTGGCCGATCTCCGCCAGCGCGTTGCCGAAGCGTTCGCCGGCCAGCACGCGGTCGTAGAAGAAGCGCTTCTGCGCCTCGCTGCCGCCCACGCGCAGCACTTCGAGCGCGTAGAAGTGATTCTGTGGAATCTGCCCAAGCGAGCCGTCTGCCGCCGCGATGGTCGCCGTGACCTCGGCCAGCGTGCCGTTTTTCACGCCTGCGCCGCCGAATTCGCGCGGCACGGTAATCGCCCAGAGGCCGCTTGCGACGAAGGCGTCGAGCTCTGCCCAGGGCAAACGGCGTTCGCGGTCGCGCAACGCGGCTTCCTGCGCGAAATCATCGGCCAGGCGCTGCGCTACGGCGACGGCCTGCGCATCGCTTTCGACGCGTGCGGGGACTTGTTTGGGTGCGTGCGCTGGCGGCTCGCCGCCGCGCTCCAGCAGCGCTGGAGAAATATCGACATTCATGCTTCTTTTCCCGATCGAATTCTGTCCAAGGCCTGTTCAATTCCACGAATGACGTGCGGGCAGCGCGCCATTCAGGTGATAGTTGCCCAGCAGATGCAGTTTCCAGCGCACCGGATCGTGCAGCGTATGCGTACGCGCATTGCGCCAGTGGCGGTCGAGGTTGTGCGCCGCGCGCGTCGCCGACGAACCCGCGAGTTCGAACAGCTTTTCGCTCGCTTCGAGCGCGATGCGCGTGGTCAGCACTTTCGCCGCCGCCACCGCCACCGAAGCGCGCGCACTGGCTTTCTCGCTCAGCCCGTTGCTGAAGCGCTCCACGGCGAGTTCATCGAGCAAACGCCCCGCGTCGAGCAGCACCTCATGCGCGGCGTGCAGATCGATTTGCAGACGGCCGATATCGGCGATGATGTAAGGATCGTCCGCGGCTCGCGCCACGCCCGAGTCCATCCACGGACGCGCGCGATCACGCACGAAGGCGATGGCGTCGGCAATCGCCGCCTGAGCGATGCCTTGATCGATGGCGGCCTGAATGATCTGCGAAGTGGGACCGAAAAGACCGGGCTGATCCGCGAGTTGCCAGAGCGGCAACACGTCTTGCGGGTCGATGGCGACGTTGTCGAAGCGCACCGTGCCGCTGGCCGTGGTGCGCTGGCCGAAAGAACTCCAGTCGTCGATCACCGTGAGACCGGCTGCGTCGCGCGGCACCCAGACCTGCACGGCGCGGCCTTCGTCGTCGGTGGCGCGGGTTGGCACGCGATGCGCGAACAAGGCGCCCGTCGAGTAGAAACGCTCGCCGTTCAGACGCAGGCCATCGGCGGTCGAAGAGAGACGCGTGGCGCCCTGCAGGATCGTGGGCGAAGCGGCCGAGCGGCGTTCCGGTCCGGCGTTGCCGAAGCGATGCCCCGCCAGCGCCTCGCCAAACAGACGCGCCTTTTGTGCGGGCGAACCGCTTTCGCGCAATAACCCCAGCACACCGAAATGATTTTGCGGAATCTGGCCGAATGCAGGATCGGCTGCGCAGAGAATCACGAACACTTCGGCGAGCGTGGCGTACGAAACTTCCGCACCGCCGTATTCGCGCGGCACGGTAATCGCGCCCAGCCCGCTTTCGGACCAGCGCTCAAGTTCGTCCCACGGCAGCGCGCGTTCGCGGTCGCGCTGCGAAGCGCTGGATGCAACGGATTGCGCGAGCAGGCGCGCCGCTTCGAGCGCCTGGGCGTCGTTGGCAATGCGCCTGACTCGGCGCGGATCGGGTAGCTGCGGCACACGCGCCGCGGCGTTGGAGTGATCACTAGTGGGCATGGCGATTCGAACTGACCTGACTAACCTGATTGGCGTCCCGCGTGCGATACCGCTTGATATCGACGCTTAAACGCGGGTCCTTCCAGGCATTTGAACAGTGCGAACTCCAATCCCCTACTAGTTTTTCTGCGATTGCATATGACGTTATCGGCTATGCGCGCATGCATGCGGGGCATTCGTCGGCGTTCGCCTTTGCGTGTGCATGACGCGCGGCGGCGGCATCGCCATAGTCTTCGCTGTCGATGTCATAGCCCGACGGCTCCCAGCGGATCGCCAGCAGCACGAGCAACGATGTGAACGGCGCGATCGCAATCACCCAGAACACTTTGGTGCCGAGCGCCGCGGCCAATACCGGGAACAAAAACAGCGATACGGTGGAAGACGAACGCACCAGCGTCTGATTGAAACCCACGCCGATACCGCGCAGCGAAGTCGGATAACTGAGCGACGCGTAAGTCATCGAATGCGAACCCGGCCCAAAACCTTGCCCAAACAGATACGCCCCAAGCAGAAGAATGGCGAGCACGACAAAAGCACTGCTCGACGGATGGCCGATCAGTGCGAGACCCACCAACGCAATCACCTGCAAGCTATGGCCGAGCACCGTCATCTTCCACGCGCCTACCGTCGGCGCGGTGCGCACACCGATCAGCCCGCCCACGAACGCAAACAGCAGATTGAGCAGCAGCGACGCGACGATGGTCGTCAGCGGCCCCTGCTTCAGGAAACTCGCGATGATCACAGGCAGGCCAAAGATGATCGCGTTATAGCCGAACGACGACGCCGCACCGATAGCCGCCGCGAGAATCGTGCGGCGGCGATAGGTGGCGTTGAACAGCACGCCGTAATTGCGCCACGTTGCGCGCGGCGCGACGGCGGCCTGGGCTTGCGCCGCGGTTTGATCGGCGGGACGTTCGACCACGGCATCGATGCCCCACGAACGTTTGAGAATGCGCGCCGCTTCGTCGAGGTCGCCCTGATTCGCAGCCCACACCGGCGATTCGCTGATATAGCGGCGGCGCACCAGAATGATGACGATCGCGGGCACCGCGCCGAAGGCAAGCGTCAGCCGCCACAGCCAGTCCGTGTGATGCGCGGGCAGGATCGCGTAGAGACCGAGGATCAGCAGATAGCAGGTGCTGGTGGCCGCATACCAGGCGGGGCACCAGGCCGCGACGCTCGCCGCCTTGTTGCCGCGCCCCGCCACGCGCGAGAACTCGGCGAGAAAGGCCATCGCCACCGGCAGATCCAGCCCCACGCCGAAGCCCATCAGAAAGCGCGCGCCGCCCAGCACCCACGCATTGGGCGCGAGGCCCGCGATGATCGCCGCCACGACGAAGAACAGCATGTCGGCCATGAAGACACGATATCGACCGATGCGATCGGTCAGATAGCCGCCGAACAGCGCGCCCAGAATCGCGCCGAAGGTGATCGCAGCGGACACCAGCCCGACCTGCGCCGGCGTGAGTGCGAACTGGCGTGCGATGTCCTTCACGCCATAGGCGAGCGAAGTGAGATCGTAGGCATCGAGAAACACGCCGCCTAATGCGATGGCGATCACCGCGCGCGTTTTCGTGCCCTGGGTCGGTCCGGCGTTGACGAGACGCGCGACGTCTTCAGCGGAGCGGATCACGGCGTGAGTTGTTGCGTCAGCGGCGCGCGCGCCGAACGCGGATTCGTGAGGAGGAACAGCAATGGTCGACATAAGCGAAACCCATCCAGATAGCATCCGCTGCATCGTAGACAGCGCATCGCAGCCGTCAAAGCGACGTTTTCACATATGCTTTGCGCAAATCGCGGAAACCATCGTTTAGCAGAAAGCGCCTTGTGCAAAGGCGTTTTCCACGTGGCGTGAAAAGCTTATGACAATCCGTGCGATAACCAACGCGCGCGAAATTGTTTGGCGGCAACGCGGGCACGCCCTAGCATCGCCCCATCTTTCACCACGTGACGGTCACACGGATATGAACAAGAACAAGAGAACACTGCTGGCATCGGGGCTGGCCTCCATCGCGCTGATCGCGGGCGCGGCACTGGTGCCGTTCGGCCAGTCCGCCGCAGCGGCGCAGCATACGGTGCGCGTGGGCATCATGTCGGGCGAGGACGAGGACGTCTGGCGCGTGGTCGCCGCCAACGCCGCGCAGCACGGCATCGACGTCAAGGTGACGACGTTCTCCGACTACACGCAGCCTAACGAAGCGCTTTCGCAACACGATCTGGACGCCAACTCGTTCCAGCACAAGCCGTATCTGGATGCGCAGATCAACGCGCGCCACTACGCCATCGTGCCCGTGGGCTTCACCTACGTGCAGCCGATCGGCCTGTATTCGCGCAAGCATCATTCGGTCGCCGAACTGCCGAGCGGCGCGACCATCGGCGTGCCGAACGATCCCAGCAACGAAGGCCGTTCGCTGTTGCTGCTGCAATCGTATGGGCTGATCAAGCTGCGCGACAACGTCGGTCTGCTGCCGACGGCTCGCGACATTGCAAGCAATCCGAAGCAGTTGAAGATCAAGGAGCTTGACGCCGGTATCGTCGGACGCGCCATCGGCGACCTGGACGCCGCCGTGGTCAATACCGACTGGGCCGTCAAGGCCGGCATCCGCATTCCTCAGGAACGCATTGCGCAGGAAAAGGTGGACGGCAGCCCGTATCGCAACTTTATCGCCGTCAACGAGAAAGACGCCAACGCGCCGTGGGTGCGCGATCTGGTCGCGAGCTATCAGCAGGCCAATGTCGCGCAGAAGATTCTGGCGGTTTATCACGGCACGACCCTGCCCGCCTGGAACGGCGCGCCTCAGCAATAACGCATCGGTCGCGGGCGTGGCCGCTTTCAGCGCGACTTCAGCGTGAAAGCGGCCACGGGTGTAACGTTGCGTTTCCAGCCGAACGCAAAGGAACGCCACCATGACCGCCGATGCCGCCAAAGCTAGCAAAACCGTCAAAATCCCCGGCCCCGACCATCCCATTACGATCGAGCGCAATCCGTCGCGCGTGGTCGTGAAAGTGGCGGGCAAGATCGTCGCCGATACGCGCCGCGCGCTGACGCTGCGCGAAGCCAGCTACCCCGGCGTGACCTACATCCCGCGCGAAGACGCCGACATGGCCCTGCTTGCGCGCACCGATCACAGCACCTACTGTCCCTACAAGGGCGACGCCTCTTACTACTCGATCGCGCCCGGTGGCGAGCGCTCGATCAACGCGATCTGGACCTACGAAGCGCCTTACGACGCCGTCGCACAGATCAAGTATCATCTGGCGTTTTATCCAGACCGCGTGGATTCGATCGAAGAACTGCCTGACTGAGCACGCACGCCGTTTATCGACGCGCGGTTCGCCCAGCAGCCGGCACGCCCAGAAGTAACGCCACGCCGCTCACCGCCAGCAACGCGGCGAGCGCGTAAAGCGCGTTATCCATGCTACCCGTGTGCGTCTTGATGAGACCGATTACCCACGGACTCACGATGCCGCTGGTGATGCCGATACTGCTGATTAGCGCGATGCCACCCGCCGCCGATTTGCCGGAAAGATACGCGGGCGGCACGGCCCAGAAAATCGGCAGCGCGGCAAAGATCAGCACGGCGGCGAGCGACAGAATCGCCATCATCGCGGCAAAGCTCGCCAGATGCAGCGTGAGCAAAGTCAGCGCGATGCCGCCGCCGATCGTGCAGGCCGCGAAATGCCAGCGGCGCTCGCCGCGACGGTCCGAGCGGCGCGCAATCAACATCAGCCCCACCGCGCCCACCGCGTTCGGAATCACCGTGTACAGGCTGATCGCGAGTACGTCATGCACGCCGAAGTCGCGGATCATCAGCGGCATCCAGAAGTTCAGCGTGAGCGAGGCGCAGGTCAGCGAAAAATAGATGAACGCGAACAGATAGACGCGCGGATTGCCCAACGCAGCGAGGAATGCGCGCGACGAATGCGCGTGCGGCTTGCTGTCGTGCGCGGTATCGCCATCGCGCTGGGCGATCAGATGCGCTTTTTCCGTATCGCTCAGCCAGCGCGCCTGCGCGGGGCCGTCCACGAGCTTGAACGCAGCCATCAGCCCGAGCAGCACGGCGGGCAGGCCTTCGATCGCAAACATCCAGCGCCAGCCTTCAAGCCCCATCGCGCCATTCAGATCGCGCATGATCCAGCCGGAAATCAGTCCGCCCAGCACGCCGGCCACGGCCACGCCCGCAAAAAAGATCGAGAACACCGCGGCGCGACGGCGCGGCGGGAACCAGTAGGTCAGATAAAGCACGATGCCGGGAAAGAAGCCCGCCTCGAACACGCCCAGCAGGAAACGCAGCGCGTAGAAGTGCGTGGGCGCATGCACGAACATCATGCAGGTTGAGGCGATGCCCCACAGCAGCATGATCCGCATGAAGGTGCGGCGAGCGCCGAAACGCGCCAGCAGCAAGTTGCTGGGCACTTCGCACAGCACGTAGCCGACGTAGAACACGGCCGCGCCCAGGCCGTACATCGCATCGCTGAAGCCAAGATCGTGCTTCATCTGCAATTGCGCGAAGCCAATGTTGATGCGGTCGAGAAACGACACGACGTAGCAGAGGAACAAAAACGGGATGACGCGCCAGGCGACCTTGCGATACAGCAGGTCATCGGCGGCATTCGACGCCTGGGCTGGCGCTGCGGTGGCGTTAAGGGCGAACGCAGACTCGGACGCAGAGTCCGTGACGATCGATTGAGGCATGAGCCTGTCTCCAAACCATGTGGTAGCGGCGTCTGATGCGCCTTTGTAACGACCCGGCCGATGAAGGCTCAGGTCGGCGACGGCAATCCTGACCCGCTTCGCACGACGATGCTGCGTTGCAGCATGCACCCATCCCGCTTGCCAGTCACTTTCTGACGACCGTGGGCGCATCATAGGAGTGGCATAAATTATTTGTCAATAGCAAATCATTTCGTCCAAAGTAAACGACGCAATTCCTGCGACGTGGCCCTGCTCGCGGCAGGCAGAGCGAAGGCGCGTCTATGCTTCGTCTGTTGGGCGTTTTAGCGCCTTTATCTCTCCCGGAGTCACCAATGAAAGCCATCAAGCTGATCGCGCCCGCCGGCCTGGACAACCTCAAGCTCGTCGATATGGCCGCGCCCGGCGAACCGCAGGCAGGCGAAATCCGCGTGCGCGTGCACGCCAGTTCGCTGAACTACCACGACCTGGGTGTCGTGCTCGGTCGCATGGGCGCAGCCGATGGGCGGATTCCGATGTCGGACGGCGCGGGCGTCGTCGAAGCCGTGGGACCGGACGTGACCGAATTCGCGGTGGGCGATCACGTGGTCTCGACGTTCTTCCCGCCCTGGCTGGACGGCGCGCCGACGATTCCCGACTTCTCCGCCACACCCGGTGACGGCGTGGACGGTTATGCGCGCGAAGCCGTGGTCGCACCGGCCACGGCCTTCACCCACAGCCCGCGCGGCTACACCCACGCCGAAGCGGCCACGCTCACGACAGCCGGTTTGACCGCGTGGCGCGCACTGGTGGTGGACGGCGCATTGAAGGCGGGCGAAACCGTGCTCGTGCTCGGCACGGGCGGCGTGTCGGTCTTCGCGCTGCAGTACGCGAAGGCGATGGGCGCGACGGTGATCGCCACCTCGTCCTCCGACGAAAAACTCGAACGCGCACGAAAGCTGGGCGCGGACCATCTGATCAACTATCGCCGCGAGCCCCAATGGTCGCGCCAGGTGCTCGAATACACCAACGGACGGGGCGTCGATCATGTGGTCGAAGTGGGCGGTCCCGGCACGCTCGAACAATCGATTCTGGCGACGCGCGTGGGCGGACACATCGCGCTGATCGGCGTGCTCACCGGCATCGAAGGCCCCGTACCGACTGGCACGATGATGCGGCGGCAACAGCGTCTACAGGGTTTGATCGTCGGCAGCCGGCAGCATCAGATCGATCTTGTGCGCGCCATCGACGCAACCGGCGTCAAGCCCGTGATCGACCGCTCGTTCCCGCTTGAAGCGATCGGAGACGCGTTCCGGCTGCAGCAGGCCGGTGGGCACTTCGGCAAGATCGTTCTGGAATACTGATCGATTAATCGTGAGTCGGAGGATAAACGCGTCAGCGCCGCGCGAATTGCTCGCGATATGCGGCGGGACTCGTTAGCGCAATGCGGCGGAAATGCCGCCTGAGCGATTCCTCCGAGCCAAAGCCCGCAAGATCCGCCACGCGATCCATCGGCAAGTCGGGCCGCGATTCCAGCAGATCGCGCGCAATGCTCACGCGCTCGCGCACGACCCAGGCGTACGGCCCCATGCCAGTCGCGTCGAGAAAATGCCGCTGCAGCGTGCGTGCGCTCATCGCCGCACGCTCCGCCAGCGACGCCACGCTATGTTCCATGCGCGGATTCTCGCGCACCCAGTCCATCAGCTTGGCAAGCGGGGCCGCCTCGTCGCGCGGCATCGGGCGCGGCACGAACTGCGCCTGACCGCCCTCGCGATGCGGCGGCACGACGAGCCGCTGCGCCACGCGGTTCGCCACCGCGCCGCCGTGGTCGCGGCGCACCAGATGCAGCAGCATGTCGATGCCCGCCGCGGAACCCGCCGAGGTCAGCACCTGACCTTCGTCGATATAAAGCGCGTCGGGCTCGACGTGCAGTTCGGGATAGCGCTGCTGCAGGCGCTGCGCGTAGCGCCAGTGCGTGGTCACGCGCTTGCCATCCAGCACGCCCGCCGCCGCCAGCACGAACACGCCGGAGCAGATCGAGCAGAGCCGCGCACCGCGTGCATGGGCCGCACGCAACTTCTTCAGCAAGGCCTCGGGCGGCGGTTCGTCCGGATCGCGCCAGCCCGGAATCACGATGGTCTGCGCGCGATCGAGCATCGCCAGCGTATAAGGCGCGGTTACGGTAATGCCGCCAGCGGCGCGTAACGGCCCGCGCTCGGCGGCGCAGACGGCGAAGCGATACCACGGCACATCGAGTTCGGGACGCTCCAGCGCGAACAGCTCGGTCACGCACCCGAATTCGAACGTGCAGAGACGGTCGTAGGCGAGCGCCACGACGAGATGCGCAAGATGGGCGGATTGGCGTGCAGGATCGGACATGGCGCGATGTTACCGGAGATTGGCAATCGCGCCACTGTCGCGCTTTCTGGGCGGGCACGAGAATGACAGCCATCGACACCACAACCAGGAGCCAGGCATGTCGTTCGTATCCGAAATCCCCGCCGCGCCGAGCGAAGACGCGCTCGCGCATTTCAGCGCGTTGCTGAAGTTCGAGACCGATTGCGCCGATGTCCACGCCGCGCTCGCAGCCGCCGCCCCGCCCGACTTCGTGCTGCTCGACGTGCGCGGGCCGGCGCTCTTCGCACGCGGCCATGTGCCGGGCGCGGTGAATCTGCCGCACGGCAAGATCGTGGAATCGAAGCTGGCCGGATATCCGCCTGAAACGCTATTCGTCACTTACTGCGCCGGCCCGCACTGCAACGGCGCGGTGCGCGGCGCGATCCGGCTGGCGAAACTCGGCCGCCCGGTCAAGATCATGACGGGCGGCATCACAGGATGGCTGGATGAGGCGTTTGAATTGAGCCAAAGCGCTGCGGCATAGAGCCAGTTGTCACGGTCAGTGCGGTCTGGTCCAGCTTGAAGCAACACCTGGAGCGTCGCCCCTTCAGGAAGACGGCGCCCGTTCTTGTTGCGCAGAAGGGGCAAACCGTCGGCGTGTGCGCGAAACGGTTCGAGGCTTTGCGATTTGGCGTCCGAGCCTGGCTGGGTGTTCGATTGCGCGGCGGTCTTGCTAAGGGAACGATTGCGGTGTGGCATGGGTGGCTCCGGGGTGGGCTCGGGAAAACAAGCCAGCTAAAAGCGCAATCCATATGCCGTCGAGCACCTGCGCCACCACTTGCCGAAGTTCTTCCCAGAAGACCCGCAGCGGCATGTCGTTTGCTCGTCTGAAATGCTCGCAAACTAGATCCGGAGAAAATATGTCGACGAATCGCAATCTCGCAAGCGTCCTCGGCGCCGCACTGCTTGTCTTGAGCGCCACTGGCGCTTTGACGTTCACCAGCGAAGCCTGTGCCCAGACGAACGGGGATTCTTCGGCCACACCGGCCACCCATGCAGATAAAAAAGCGGCGAAAGAGCAGTCTAAGGCTGACAAGAAAGCTGCCGTCGCCCAGGCCAAGGCCGACAAGGAAAAGACCGATGCTCAAGCGGACGCTGACAAGGAAAAGGCTGATGCGCGCGTGAAGGACGCGAAGGACCAATAAGGCGATCGCGTGGACACGTCTAGCCGCATCGGCCAGGCGTGTCCCTTGATCTCATTGCGTTCAACGCAATCTCACGACCGATTTAATTGGCAGTATCGAAATCGAATAACCCGGCCCATCAACGGGCCGCCCGGAAGCGGCCCGGAAGCGCCGTGTCGACTGACTTCAGTGGGGTGGCGAGAAATTTGCTTCAAGTCGGAGCCCACTCACCATGCTGGATCGTCATGCCGAGACATTCGTTCGCCACGCAACTGTTCGCGCTCTGGATTCTGGTTGCCATGCTTTGCGGCCTGCTGGCTGCATCAGTGTGGCTGGCCTTGTCGTCTGCGCTCGGCGAGCGCGTCGAATCCGCAAGGCAGCAGGCTGCGGCGGCGTGCGTGGCAGTCGCGTCCCGCTACGATGCGTCGATGCAGCGCCCCGGCGAAGCCAACATCGACCTCATGCACGCCGTGCTTGATCTTGTCCTGATCCGCACCGATGGAATCGAAGGCGGCTTCTGGACTCAAGAGGCAGCATCGGACACGCCGAACGGCTTCCTCGCTTACGCTTTTCCTACCTACGAAGGCAGCGGCGTCAAGCGCGACATCCCCGAAGCCGAAACCCCGCTCATTCTGCGCACGCTGCACAACGTGGCGGCGACCGGCCAGATGAAGGCCGACGACGTATCGAGCGGAGCGGACGCCGTGATTGCCGTGGCCTGCCCGGTCCCACACCATACCGGCCTGATTGCCTGGACGCTGACTCGGGCGCGACCGCCGCTTGGTCCTTACGGCGAGAAAGCAGCGACGATCCTCGCAAGCATCCTCGTTTTCATTGTCGTGCTGACCTCTTTACTCGCGCTCGCCTTCCGGCGCTGGAAGCGTAACCTGACGCGCCTCGAACGCGCGCTCGCGGCCAACGGCGCATTCGAGCAAGGCAAGCAACTTGAACTGCTCGGTGAACGCGACCTGGACCCTATCGTCGAAGCGCTCAACCGCTATGTCGAGCGCGCCGAACGACTGAAGCGCGAAGCGAGCGAGATGGCGCTTCAACTCGCGCGCGCCGAACGCTTCAGCGTGCTCGGGAAAATGGCCGCGCAAATCGCCCATGAGATCCGCAACCCTGCGGGCGCGATGCGCCTGAAGGCCGAGAATGCGCTTGCGGGCGACGAAGCGCGCCGCGAAGCCGCGTTGAAGATCATCATCGAGCAGGTTGGCCGCATAGAATCGCAGCTGACGAGTCTGCTCGCGCTGACGCAGCCCATTGCGCTCGATCCGCGCGAAGTCGATTTAGGCGCGTGGCTGGACAAAATCATTGTCGTGCATGAATCCCGTGCGGAGGACCGCCAGATCGAACTGCGCATCGAGTTCGATACCGCCGCGACACCGCCCGTTTTCGATCCCGCGCAGATGGCGCGCGCGCTCGACAATCTCATCGTCAACGCGCTGTCGCATGCGCCTTCGGGCGGCTTCGTGAAGGTCGCGGCGCGGCACACGCAAGCGGACGGCGGCGAGCGCCTTCGCTTCGAAGTCAGAGACAACGGCCCAGGCGTGAAGGCGAGTGAAAGAAAAGGCATCTTCGAGCCGTTTGTCACCGGCCGCCCGGATGGCTCGGGCCTTGGCCTTGCTGTCGTGCGCGAGATCGCCGAAGCGCACGGCGGCCAGGCGTTCCTTGCCGACGATCCGCATACCACGTGCTTTGTGATTGACCTGCCATGGCGACCATACTGATCATCGACGACGACGACGCCTTCCGTGAAGGCCTCGCGGAAACCGTGCAGGATCTTGGCCATGACGCGCTGGAGGCGCGTTCCGGCGAAGAGGCATTTGCTTTGCTGCGCGAGCGCGCCACGCCGGATTGCATCTTTCTCGACTTCCGGTTGCCCGGCGCGGACGGTCTCGCTGTCCTGCAGACGCTGCGCGAGGCAACGCAATCACGCGCCGTTCCCGTCGTGATGCTGACCGCACACGCGACGAGCGACAACACCATCGGCGCCATGCGCCTGGGCGCTTTTGAACACCTGACCAAACCCGTCGGACGCGACGAGATCATCGCCCTGCTCGAACGCATCCTGACCGTCCAGGCACGAGCGGCCGCCGCGAACACGTTCAGGGACGAGGTGAAAACGCATGAGCCGCGCCTGCTCGGCGTAAGCGAAACCATGCGCGACGTGCAAAAGCGCCTGGGCCGCGCGGCGGGGACCCACGCCACCGTGCTCATCACGGGTGAAACCGGCACCGGCAAGGAAGTCGCGGCTCAAGTGCTGCATCGCGCTTCGGCGCGCGCGAGCGGCCCCTTTGTTGCGGTGAACTGCGCGGCCGTGCCTGCTGATCTGCTGGAAAGCGAGCTATTTGGGCACGCCAGAGGCGCGTTTACGGGTGCCCACGGCGAGCGGCGCGGACGCATCGAAGAAGCGCACGGCGGCACGCTCTTTCTCGATGAGGTCGGCGACATGCCGCTCACCATGCAGGCCAAACTCCTGCGCGTGCTGCAGGAGCGCCAGATTACGCCGCTTGGGACCAACCGGGTCGTCGATGTAGACGTGCGCTTCGTCGCGGCAACCCATCGTGATCTCGCATCGATGGTGAATGCGGGGGACTTTCGCCAGGATCTGCTGTTTCGCCTCAACGTGATTCCGCTGCACATGCCGCCCTTGCGCGAACGTGTGGCCGATATCCTGCCGCTTGCCGAATACTTTCTCGCGACAACCTCTACCGATGCCGCGCGCAAACATCTCTCGGCGGACGCGCAGCGCCTTCTCGCCACGTTCAGCTGGCCAGGCAACGTCCGCGAACTTGCCAACGCGATCGAGCGCGCAGCCGCGCTCGCGCCGGGTTCGGTGCTGACGCGCGAAGACTTCGACTTCCTGAGCGCGGCGATTGGCTGCAAGGATCATCCGATACCTGCCAGTCTCCTTGAGCTTCCCCTCGCGCAAGCCGTGGCCCGGCTGGAACGTGCGCTCATCGCCCATGCGCTTGCTGCGGCCGGAGACAATCGCGCAGAAGCCGCCCGCAGGCTCGGCATCAGCCGCCAGTCGCTCTACACGCGGATGGCGGCACTTGGCATGGGAGACTCATCTGCCTGAGCGCATCGCTGTCACGAATCCGGACACATCCTGTCCGGTTTCTGGACATGTCGCCGTCCGTCCAGAGCCATAGAGGCCCGGAATACCGACCGCGCAGATATGGCATGGCCATTGCAGAACACTCCACGTCACGCGAAGGAGTGAATCATGCAATCGACCCGCTACCCGGCGCACGCAGTCGTGCTGCGCCACACAGCCGCAACGTGTCTCGCGAGCCTGCTCCTGGCGAGCGCCGGATGCGCGGCGCAGCCTCAACCTGAAGCAACACCGGTTCCCCCGCCACCGCCCAGCGCAGCTATTGCGCGTCCGCCGGGCGCAGCGCCGCTTGCACCGCTTGCACCACTACCCGGCCTTGCCACCGGAAGCACCGCACAGGTCACTGTCGCGCGCTTCCTGATCAATCCGGATGGCGACGTCGACGGCTTTCTGACCCGCGAAGGTCTGCTGATCCGGTTTCCACCGCACATGGGCGCCCAGCTTGCCGCGACGGTTCGCAAGGGCGACGCGGTACAGGTGAGTGGCTGGCGAAACTCAGAGGCGAGCCTTGACGCCCAACGCATCACCGATACAAGAAGCGGCGAGCAACTCGTCGATCAACCGCCTGCACCTGATGCGGCTGCGCGCCCGATGCCGCGCGAACTGCGTGGCGCGGGCCTGTCCCCGATGGATGCACAGGGGCAGGTTGCGTATGTGACCAGCGCGCCGCGCGGCGAGCCCGACGGCGTCATCCTCTCGGACGGCACGGTGATCAAGCTCACGCCTCCCATCGCCCAGCAGTACCCCGCACTGGTCAGAACGGGCGCGACAGTCGCAGCCAGAGGTTACGGAACGCGCAACCAGTACGGCGCGGCCTTGCAGGCAACAGCATTCGGCTCGCCTGGCAACCTCTCCCCGCTCTACGACCGTCTTCCACCCGCGCCCTGAGCGCGCCTTCTGACAAATCCCAGCCATTCACCAAGGAGAAACGCAATGCATTGGATCGACCCTGAGAGCCTTCCTGAAATCCGCGGGAAAGTCGTGCGCTTCCTGTTGAACCCGCACGGCGAAATCGACGGCTTTGTGCTCGATTCGCAGCAGGTTCACTTTCCTCCCCATCTCGCGAACAAGCTGGCTCGGCACGTGGCAACGGGCGAGGTCGTCCGGGTCCGCGGAGTGAAACCTCGCGGCGCCAACATGCTTGCCGCAGTGTCTCTCTCGACCCAAAGCGGCGTGTTGATTCTCGACGAAGGTCCGCACCATGACGGGCAGAGGCCTCCGAAGCCGCACATTGAGCGCAAACCCATGGAAGCATCCGGCAAAGTTGTGCTTTCCCTGTTCGGCCCGAAAGGCGAACTGCGCGGTGCCTTGCTCGACGATGGCACGTCGTTGCGCATGCCGCCGCACGCGGCCGCCGAACTGGCCAGCTATCTGGCGCCCGGCGCGCATGTCCAGGCGTGGGGACGCGGCGTCAGGAACAGACATGGGCGCACGATCGAAGTCGACGAGATCGCTGAACTCGTCGACGCGCCGTTGCCAGCCTGACGCGGTGAGCGCCCCGTGAACCCGCACTATGCGCTGGAAGCGCTGAACTTCTTCATGGCCGATGTGCAGGCTGGCATCGGCCCGTTTCTCGGCGTGTTTTTGCAGGCGCAGGGCTGGCACCCGCAGGCAATCGGTACGGTCATGACGGTGGGCGGCATTGCCGGCATGCTCGCGACATCGCCCGCTGGCGCGCTGATCGACGCGACGCATCACAAACGCGGCGTCATCGTCGTCGCCGGAGTGATGACAACGCTTGCAGCGCTCGCGCTCTGGATATCGCACAGCTACTGGATGGTCGCTGCTTCGCAGATTTTTACCGCCGTGACTGGCGCGGCGCTGGGGCCCGCGGTCGCGGGCGTGACGCTTGGCATCGTGCGTGAAGCAGGCTTCGACCGGCAGTTCGGCCGCAACCAGGTGGCCAACCATGCGGGCAACGTCGTCGGCGCGGCGCTTTCGGGCTGGCTCGGATGGAAATACGGATTCGGTGCGGTGTTCGTGCTTACCGGCGTTTTTGGCGTGATGACGGTCATCTCGACGCTGCTGATCCGTCGCAGCGCGATCGATCATGACAGTGCGCGCGGCTCAGGGCCGTCGTCGCCGACAGCGCATGAGCCAGCGAGCGGGTTTCGCGTGCTGTTGACCTGCCGCCCGTTGCTCCTGCTTGCCTTGTCGCTGGCGATATTCCATCTGGGCAATGCCGCAATGCTTCCGCTTTATGGGCTCGCCGTGGTCTCCGCCCATCAGGGAGACCCGAACGCCTTCACCGCCGCGACGATCGTCATCGCGCAACTCGTCATGCTGATTGCCGCATGTTTCGCGAACCGCCTGATTCAACGCATCGGCTACTGGGGCGTCATCCTGATCACCTTTCTCGCGCTGCCCGTGCGCGGAGTCGTCGCGGCGATGTTTATCGCTGCATGGGGCGTGTGGCCGGTTCAGGCGCTTGACGGAATTGGCGCGGGCCTGCAAAGCGTCGCGGTGCCGGCATTGGTCGTGCGATTGCTGCAGGGTACGGGGCGCGTCAACGTTGGCCAGGGCGTCGTCATGACCCTGCAAGCGATGGGCGCGGCGCTTAGCCCTGCACTCGGCGGCATGCTGGCCCAGCATTTTGGCTACGCAACCGCCTTTCTTGCGCTGGGCGCCGTATCGACCGGTTCGCTCGCGCTCTGGATTTTCTGTGGTTCGACGCTCAAGAAAGCCTGCGGCAGTCACTGCGACAACACGAACGATACGCCTCTGACAACATGAATCCTGTTCTGCTCTCCTGGAGCATTGCCTTCGCCGCCACTGCCGGCGTCATCCTGCGCCCATTTCGCTGGCCCGAAGCGATCTGGGCAGTCGCCGGCGCGCTGACACTCGTCATGCTCGGACTGCTTCCTGCCAGCCTCGCGTGGCAGGCAATTGGCAAGGGCGCGGACGTCTACCTTTTCCTGATCGGCATGATGCTGCTTTCGGAACTCGGTCGTCGCGAAGGGCTGTTCGACTGGATCGCGGTGCTCGCCGTCAACCATGCGCGCGGTTCACCCCGGCGGCTGTTTTTTCTGGTGTACGTGGTGGGCGTCGTGGTGACGACTTTCCTGTCGAACGATGCGGCGGCTGTCGTCCTCACCCCGGCGGTGTTCGCCGCTGCGAAAAAAGCCCAGACGAAACCGTTACCGCTGTTGTATGTGTGCGCATTCATCGCCAACGCGGCGAGCTTCGTGCTGCCGATCTCGAATCCCGCCAACCTGGTGCTCTACGCGAATCACACACCAGCCCTGAGTCTGTGGATCAGCCGGTTTGCGCTGCCTTCCGTGCTGTCGATCGCCGCAACGTTTGTCGCGCTGCGCTGGACACAGCGCGACGACCTCAAAGGGAAGTGTGCGCGTGGCCGGACAGTGGAGAGACTGAGCACGAATGGCAAGATAACGCTGGCAGGCATCGGTGTGACGGCGGTCACCCTGCTCGTCGTATCGGCTCTGGACCTGCAACTGGGATTGCCCACCGCCATTCTTGGCACGGTTACCGCTGCGGTGACCCTGATCCGCGAGCGTCAATCTCCCGTCGAACTCGTGAGAGCAATCTCCTGGAGCGTGCTTCCGCTTGTCGCTGGCCTGTTTGTGCTGGTCGAGATGCTGGATCATACGGGCGTGATTGGCGGGCTCTCGCATCTGCTTGCGCTGGCGACCCGGCAGAACGCACCGGCGACGGCGGCGGTGTCGGGCCTGGCTGTGGCGCTAGGGAGCAACGCGATCAACAACCTGCCTGCCGGACTCATTGCAAGCGCGAGCGCCTTTCAGGCGCACAGTCCGGAGCGCGTCATTGACGCCCTGCTGATTGGCGTCGATCTGGGTCCCAATTTCTCGATCACCGGCTCGCTCGCCACCATCCTCTGGCTCACCGCAGTTCGCCGCGAAGGCGAGGAAGTCAGTTTCATGCAGTTTTTCAGGATCGGCTTTATCGTCATGCTGCCGGCGCTCACGCTGGCGCTGTGGGCAAGGCTCATTGCCTGAGCCTGAAGTGCATGGCAGGACTAGAATCGCAAGCCATACCCATCACCGAAGGTATTGCCCAACCATGATCACCTGCACGCTGCGCTACGTCATCGACCCTTATCGTCTTGCCGAATTCGAAGCCTACGCAAAGAGGTGGATTCCGCTCGTCGAGCGCTTCGGCGGCCAGCATCATGGCTATTTTCTGCCCAGCGAAGGCGCGAACAATATCGCGCTCGCCCTGTTTTCGTTCCCGAGCCTGGCCGCCTACGAAACCTACCGCGAGCAATCCCGGCATGACGCCGACTGCCAGGCTGCCTTCCGTTACGCGGACGAGACCCGCTGTATCGTGAGTTATGAACGCAGTTTCATGCGCCCCGTATTCGGGTAGGATGCGCATAGCGCGCCGCACGGACCGCGGCGCGCCTCAACTCCTCACCTTGCACCCGACATGCAACAAGGCACTCCGGCCACCGCCGCCAGCTTTGCCAGTATGGGCGTCGATCTGCTCGACTTTTTCGACGTCACGCCCACGTCCCTGTGGCTCGAAGACTACAGTCTGCTGCGCGCCCTGTTCGAGCGCTGGCGCGAAGCCGGCGTGACCGATATCCGCACCTGGCTCGAAGACGATCCGCGCCGCGTGGCCGAATGTTCGGCGTGCATCCGCGTGCTCAAGGTGAACCGGCATACGCTCGCGCTCTATGGCGCGCGCAGTCATGAGGAACTCACCGCTCATCTCGCCGAAGTCCTGCGCGACGATATGTTCCAGGCGCACGTGGGCGAACTCGAACAGATGTGGCAAGGCAGCGCCACGTTTGAAAGCAAGAGTGTGAATTACACGCTCGGCGGCCGCCGCATGGATATATTGCTGCGCGGTGTGATCCTGCCGGGCCACGAAAACGACTGGAGCCGCGTGCTCGTTTCGATCGAGGATGTCTCCGCGCTTGAAGAGGCGCGTCATCGGGCGGCGGCGAGCGAACAGTATGCGCTCGGCGTTTTCGAGCATGCGCCGGTGTCGCTGTGGGTCGAGAATTTTTCGGCGATCCGCGATTTGCTCGACGAAGTGCGCATGCAGGGCATCGTCGATTTCCGTACCTTCACCGACGTGCACCCCGAGTTTGTCGAGCGTTGCATGAGCGAGATTCAGGTGATCGACGTCAATCACTACACGCTTGGCATGTATCGCGCGCCCGACAAAGCCACGCTGCTCGCGCGCCTGCCGCAGGTTTTCCGCGACGAAATGCGCCCGCATTTTCGCGAGCAGTTGCTCGATCTGTGGGAAGGCCGCCTGTTCCAGCAACGCGAAGTCATCAATTACGCGCTCGACGGCAGCGAACTCAACGTCCATCTGCAGTTCTCGGTCTTCCCGGGTCACGAGGAACGCTGGGATCTCGTGCTCCTCGCCCTGACCGACATCACGGCGCGCAAGAAAGCCGAGGCTTACCTCGAATTCCTGGGCAAGCACGACGTGCTTACCAAGCTCAAGAATCGCTCGTTCTATGTCGATGAGGTGAACCGCCTGCAGCGCAAGGGACCGTTCCCGGTCAGCGCGATCGTGCTGGATATGGACAACCTGAAGACCGTCAACGACCAGTTGGGCCACGCCTCCGGCGACGCATTGCTGCGACGTGCGGGCGAAGTGCTGGCGAAGGCGATCCAGAAGCCCTATCAGGCCGCGCGCATTGGCGGCGACGAATTCGCGGTGCTGATGCCCGGCGCCGACGCGCGCGATGCGGAAATCGTCGCGGATAGCATCGGCAAGCTGGTCGAGTTGAACAACCAGTTCTATGGCGGCCCGCGTCTGAGCTTTTCGCTGGGCTGGGCAAGCTGCGAGGAAGGCGAAAGCGTGGAAGGCATGCTGCGTACCGCGGACGCGGCCATGTACGAGGCCAAGCGTCGCCGTAACGAACTCACGCGCAATGGCGCGGCGGCGTCGGAACAGCTCGCGACGTCGCGCAAGGATGATCTCTAAGCCGTTGTTTCGGACAACGGATATTTCGCCGATGTAAACGGCAACCGGGAGCGCAACGCAATGCGTTCCGCTCCCGGAGTGTGATGCACCCTACCGCCGCGCATGCGCAGCCGAAACCGCGCAGTGGGCGTACATCGGATCAAACGCAACGAAAGCGCAAAACGCCTGCGTTACATCATGAACCGCGCACGCGCCGCGCGGCGGCGGCCAGCATCACGACGCGTTGACGGCGTCCTTGAAGGCCTTACCGGCCGTGAACTTGACCGTCTTGGCCGCAGCGATCTGGATTTCCGCGCCCGTGGCCGGGTTGCGGCCGACGCGTGCTGCGCGCTGGCCGGTCGAGAACGAACCGAAGCCGACGAGCTGCACGGAATCGCCCGACGTGACCGCCTTGGTGACCACTTCGAGGATCGCGTCGATTGCCGCGCCCGTGGCTGCCTTGGTCTCGCCCGTGCTTGCGGCGACTGCGTCAATGAGTTCCTGTTTGTTCATCTGCTACCTGTGTTGAGTTGAGAAAACCTGCATACCCTACCTCACGCGGGCAAAACAGGCAAATCGCGTTGCATATCGAAACGTAAGGCACACGGGGCTTACAGACGCCCCGGGCATGCAGGAACGATTCATGCAAGGCGATTTTCTCAGCTAAATAGTGTCTATTTCGCGTATTTTTACAAAAACCAACGATATTCGCGTGCGGCAATAGCGTTCATAAAATCGAGGTGGTCCTGCCGTTTATTTTCGCAATAGACCATCACAAAGTCCTCGCCGAGCGCCTCGCGCACCCCGGCGTGGCTGCGCATGGCGGCCACCGCCGAAAGCATATCGCCCGGAAAATCGACCCCGCTCGCACGGTTTTCGTTGAGCGGCGCGATCGGTTCGCGGCCCGCGTCGAGTCCATATTCGATCCCGGCAAGGATGGCGGCGAGCACTAGATAGGGGTTGGCGTCGGCGCCTGCGAGACGATGCTCGATGCGCAGATTCGCCTCGTCCGACTCCGGAATGCGGATACAGGCGTCGCGATCTTCGAAGCCCCAGCTCGCCCGGCTGGCCGCGTTGACCATCGCGCCGTAGCGCCGGAATGCGTTGTGATTCGCGGCGAAAACCGGCATGCAGTGCGGCAGCAGCGCCAGGCACCCCGCCACGGCGTGACGCAGAGCGCGCCGCTCGTGCGCCGCCAGCACATTGCGGCCCGCCTCGTCGTAGAGACTGACGTGGACGTGCATGCCGCTGCCCGGCGCGTCGAGCCAGGGCTTCGACATAAAGCTCGCGCGGTAACCGTGCCGCGTCGCCACGCCGCGCGTGCTGCGACAGAATAGCGCCGACCAGTCGGCCGCGCGCAATGCGTCTTCGCAATGGCCAAAGTTGATTTCGAACTGGCCGGGGCCCAGTTCGGCGGTCATGACCGTTGCGTCGACACCCTGTTCGCGCGCCGCCTCGACCATCTCGTGCAGCACCGGCGCGAAGCGCGAGAGCCGTTCGATATGCATGTTCGGCTGATCGTCGGGATCGTCGCACAGCGGGTCGCGTGCGTGCTGCGGCAGGCCCTCGCGCAGCTTCGCGTCGAACAGATAGAACTCCAGCTCGAAGGCGACCACCGGCTTAAGACCGCGCCGCGCGAAACGCTCCAGCACGCGCGCCAGCACTTCGCGCGGCTCGAAAGCGATCGGTGCGGCCGTGCCGTCCGAGGTGATGAGCATCTGCGCGAGCGGCTGCTGCTCCCAGCGCACCCGTTTGAGCGTGCCGGGCACGAGACGGCGCGCGGCGTCGGGATCGCCATCATGGAAGCAGTATTCGCCGATCGGATACACGCCGCCCTGCGCGCCCAGCAGGATACAGTTCTGCGGCAGCTTGAGCATGGCTCCGGCCGCGACTTTTTCCAGCATGCCGATGGGGTAACGCTTGCCGTAGAAATGGCCCGGCAGATCGAGGCAGATCAGATCGACATACTGCACATCGGGATGGGCCGCGCGAAAAGCGCGTACTTCGCTCAGGAGGTCGGGGGCGACGCTGGTTGCGAATTCAGTCATGGGTTCAGTCACGGGTTGGGTCGCGAAAGCGGTCACGGCAAGATCCTTGTTGGCGCAAGCTGGAATTTTAGTTTGGAATGCGAAACAACCGGAAAGCACGCATGCCTTTAAAAAGCATGCAGAAACGTCAGGTGAAGACCCAAAGCACGCGCGCGGGCTGCTCAGCGAGATTCGCGTAACTGAAGCGGCAGCGCGAAGGCAACTGGAAACTGTCGCCGGCCTTGAGCGTAACGGGTTCACCATCACTGTCGAGCCAGATCGTCAGCTCGCCATCGAGCACGAAACCGCCCTGTTCGTCGCTATCGTCGACGGGACGCTCGCCGCTCGTCGCGCCCGGTTCCAGCAGACTTTCGAGCATCGAAAAACCCGACGACATACTCGGCGACACCAGCACATCCGTGATGCCGCCACCGTAATAAAGCGTGCGGCGCTCAGCCGGCCGCGTCACCCACGGCAGCGCGCGCGGCTTGCTCACGCTGTAAAAGTAGGTCGTAGGCGTCTGCAACGCCTCGCCGATGGCGGTGAGATCGGCAACAGTCGGCCGCGACAACCCGCGCTCGACCTGCGAAAGAAATCCCACCGAACGCCCGATGCGCTGCGCCAGCTCCGAAAGCGTCACCTTCTTGTGCTTGCGCAGATCGCGTATCAGGATCGCGAGCCCTTCGATCTCTTCCTGCCTGTCCATACCGGTTTCTCCCCTCTAAACGACGTCGCGCAGGCGATACCAGAGCTTGCCGAGCGCTTCGAGCGGCGCGGCCAGGGCATCGCCGCCCGGAAAACGCGGATTATGGATGGCCTCGTAGTGCGAGAGCAAGCGTGTATCGCCGAGGATCGCATCGGTCACCGCGCGCGCCGCGGCGAGCGTCGGCAACACGCCGTGACCGGAGAAACCTTGCAGCCAGTAGCGCCCGCGCGCGTGCCCCACGTCGGGCGTGCGGCGAATGCTGATGTCGATGTGACCACCCCACGCATGCTCGAATTCGATGCCGCGCAGTTGCGGAAACGCGCGCTCCAGACTCGGACGGATCGCCGTCCGGATGTCTTTCGGGATGCCGCCCAGATAGGTGCAGGCGCCGCCGAACAGCAGCCGGTGATCGGGGCTCAGACGGAAATAGTCGGGGACGAACTGATTGTCGATCACGCAACTATTGCGCGGCAGCAGTGCGCGGGCGAGCGCGGGATCGAGCGGCGCGGTCGCCACCTGATACGTGCCGACGGGCAGCACGCGGCGCGCCAGTTCGCTGTCGAGCCGATCGATATAGGCGTTGCAGGCGAGCACCAGCGTATCTGCGCGAATCGATCCATTCGCCGTGTTCGCGATAAAACCGGATGGCGTTTCGCGCCACTTGAGCACGCGGGTCTGCTCGAAGATGCGGCCGCCCGCGCGCTCGATGGCGGCGGCGATGCCGAGCGCAAGCTTGAGCGGATTCAGATGACCCGCTTCGGGATCGTAGAGCGCAGCGCGATAGCGCGCGCTGCCGATCCAGCCGGGCATGTCCTGCTGCGGAATCACGCGCAGCGCGTCGTAGCCCCATTTCTGCGCGGCATCGTCGCGTGCCTCGTCGAGCAGCGCGACGCGATTGCGTTTCACCGCGGCCCACAGACTGCCGGGCCGGTAATCGATATCGAAGCCATGACGCTGCGGCAACTCGCGCACCTCGCGCGCGGCCCAGCGCATGCTGCCCCAGAGTTCACGGGCGCGCTCGACGCCCAGCGAATGTTCGAGCGGCCCCATATCGCACGACCAGCCCAACAACGCCTGGCCGCCGTTGCGTCCCGATGCCGCCCAGGCCACCCTGCTCGCTTCCACCACCACGACGCGCTTGCCGGCCAGCGCGAGACGCAAGGCCGTATGCAACCCGCTGAATCCCGCGCCGACAATCAGGACGTCCGCATCACAATCCTCTTCCAGCGCAGCGCGCGCGGGCGCGGCGGCAGGCAGGGTGCGGGCGTAGTAGCTCTCTACGTGCTGGGTCGACTCGACGAACATGGCGGCATCCGTGAAATTTTATCGGCTTAATTTCATGAAAAATTAGCACGACAATTTCACGGACACAAGCGGGGGTTTCCTGAGCGCCCTTTCTAGCTCATCGTTGCGCGGCTGCGGCGCGCTTCGCCCACTCACGCACATAAGCCGGTTCACCGCCCGGCGGCAGGTCGCCGTCGCGCTCGGGCGCAAGCGGCAACAGCGCCATCGGCAATACGCCGGCCCAAACCGGGCGATCGAGATCTTCTTCGTCGTCCGAGACACCATGCGCGCGCACTTTCGCGACCGCTTCGTCGAGCGGCAGGCGCAGCACCTTGGTCGCGGCCAGTTCGTTGCGATTGCCCTCGCGCGCTTCGTGCACACGACCGGGCGCGATGTGCTCCATGAACGCGTCGAGCACGGCGCTCTTGTGTTCATCCGCGACGACTTCGAACACGCCGTAGATCATCGCCGATCGATAGTTCATCGAGTGATTGAACGCCGAGCGCGCGAGCACGAGGCCGTCGATGTGCGTCACGGTCACGCAGACCTGCGCGCCTTGAGCGGCGAGCTTGAGCATGCGGCTGCCGTTGGAGCCGTGGATGTAGAGATGATTGCCCTCGCGCCAGCATGCGGTGGGAATACAATGGACGCCCTGGTCATCAGCGAACGCGACGTGGCAGACGTAGGCTGCATCGAGAATCGCATGCAGCGTGGCGGGATCGTAGTTGGCGCGCTCGGCGGCGCGGCGCACACGCGTGCGCGACGACGGCGCGCCCTGGGTTGCGACGGAATCGACAGAGTCGGTATCGTTGTTGTCGCTCTCGGACATCCTCGGCTTCTCCTGTTTCAAAGTGGGGAAAGCCGATTACGTTAGCGAAGTGGTGGCTCCAACGGTAGACCCAACATACTGCGAAGATATAGAGCCACGATGCGTCGCGGATATGATGGGGTCACAGTCAGTCTTGCGCCGACTTTTTGCGCATAACACGCAATGGCCTGGCCGCACCGTCAGTCGCTCGCGCGGCGCGTCGTGGCGTGCGACGTGCAGCCGGGGCGCTATTCGCGGAGGCTGCCGTATTTGCCTTGCTGCGCAATGTTTCCAGTTCTTCGGCCTGCATGGCGTGGGCTGTGCGCAACGCATCCAGACGCCCTTCCAGTATTCCCGCCTGATGTCGCAGATCGCCCAACTGGCTTTGCAGCGACTGCGATTCGGTGCGCGCGGTCTCTTCGGCACGCGATGCGCGTTTGGTCGCCGCCTCCAGATCGCGTTGCAGACGCGTGTTGGCGGTGCGTTCGCGTTCGATTTCGAGCAACGCACGCTTTTCCGCCGCCTGAAGCCGCGTTTCCGCGAGTTCGGCGCCCGCGCGTAGCTTGTCGAGTTCAGCGGCAAAGTCGGCGCGCGCCTGGACGAGCGCGGCGTCGCGGTCCCGGCCGGTTTGCTCAAGGCTGGCAATTTGCCCTTCCAACGCGGCGCGGGTGGCCTCGCCCGCTGCCTGCGCCTGCTCCAGTTCGTGGATGCGCACCTGCGCGGCGAGCAACGCCGAGGTCCGTTGTTCCAGCGCCGTTTCCGTGCGCGCGAGATCGTTCTGCAAGGCCGCAACGCTTGCCTCGGCTTCGCGCCGCGCTTCTTCGACTTCGACTCGCAGCGAGTCCAGCGACGCCTGCGCCGCTGCCGTCGCGCGCGTCCATAGCGCGGCAACCAGTTCGCCTGCCGCACCCTGCAACTCTTCAGGCAGATCCGCATGTTCGATACGCACGCGGCTCTTTTCGCGCAATTCCGCCCAGAACTCGGAGAGAACCGCCGTGGGCGTGCCCATGCTGCCGCGCCGTACTAACTGATAGAGGCGGTTGGCGGTTGGCGTCACGCCAAAGCGGAAGAACAGCAGGGCGCACACTTCCCGATACAACTCGCGTGTCTTGGGAAATTCGATCTTGAGGCGCTCGATTTCGGCGGTGATGCGGACTTCGTCTGGAGCGGCGTCGGACATGCTGGTTCTCAATGCGTTCAGTCCGTAAATATTACAACGTAAACCGTCAATTTTCTACCTTTAAAGTCTAATATTTAGACATTACTTTTATAATGTTCGTATTAAAGACGCGTAATACCTGAGTGATCGTGCTTAGCGCCTGAAATTAGCGATTCGAGGGAGTGTTGCGAAGCTCGCCGGGCGCGAGCCGCCAGAAAGAAACTACGCGATCAGCCCTGCTCTGCGCGAGCCAGCCGCTCTCCAAGTGCGCCGATCTCAGAATCGGAAAACACTTCGATTCCGTGAGCACGCAGCAAGGCCGCCGTCACCCCTGCCCCTGCATGGCGCTGCGCGGAAAAACTGCCGTCGTAAATGAACCGGCTGCCACACGATGGGCTGCCGTCGATGAGCAAGGCAAAGCGGCAATCGTGCTCGCGCGCCGCGACAAGAGCCGCCTGCGCCCCCGCGACGAACAAGGCCGTCACATCGGCGCCATGCAGGTCGACCACGCGCGCGTGACCGGCAAGCACCGCATCACCCGCCTGCGCCTGCGCGATTTCCGCCGCCGGGCGTGGCACAGCAAAGCCCCCCATCAATTCGGGGCAAACGGACACGATGCGCCCTTCGCGCTGCCACGCATCGAGCAGCGGATGCGCGAGCGTCTTCGCCGCACCGTTGTATCGAACCGGGCTGCCGAGCAGACACGCACTGACCAGAATCTTGTGAATCATCGGAATCGAGGGAAAGCGAACAACGCGAAACGGTCACTGATCCTTCGCAGCGCGCACCAGTGCTTCGGAGAGTTTGTCGAAATGACGCAGCGCGGCGGGCGTAAGCTCAACCTGCTTGCGGCGCGCGTCCTCGGTATCGCCCAGGCGGATCCAGCCTTTCTCGCGCATCGACGTCAGCCGCGCATGCAGCGTGGCCGGCGAACCCAGTTCGCTCTTGCCCATGATGTCCCGCACGGAAAGACGCTCGTGCGTCTGACCGACGCGCGCCACCAGTTCGAGGATGCGCTGTTCAAGCGGATCGAGCGCCGGCAGCGCGGGCAAGCCGCGCAGCGCATCCGCCAATTGCAGGAAACGGAAGTAGATATCAGCAGGGCGCGTCATGGTGAGGAAGTCGCATATCGTCGACTGCAGTCCTTCCCACGCACGTCGCGCGCATGGGAACGCGAGGCATTCTACCGCGCCGATAAACGCACCACTGCTTTTGCATCGGGGATCTGGCGCCATGATCCCGGAGGCTTTCTTCTAATCAGCGCTATCAGGCTCTATTCGACCAGACCGGGCTCGCGCGAAGCCCATCGATCATCGAACGCGCGCCCATAAGAGCCTGCTGAGGGGCTTGCATCGCGCTCGCTTTCCAGCATACGCGCAATGCGTTCATACAGCGTGAACCAGTCGACTGCCAGCACTGGCACGTTGATATCGCCGCGCGCGCGATAGACGAAAAAGCGCATCCAGCTATCGAGGAAAACGCCCTGCCCAGGCATCAGCAGACACGGCAGTCTGGCGACACGCGGATAGTGCAGGCGCGTGTCGCCGATGGCGTCATTAAGGGAAGCGTCGTCATCGCCATCGGGCACGCCATGATCGCGCACCGCCTGATCGACGAGCGACATGGGCAACTCCACGTACGCGACGCGCACGTCACTGACGACGTGCAGCGCCGCGCTGCCCGCGATGTCTCTTGCGCCGTCTCCCGCAAATACGCGCTTGCCCACTACCGCGCGCGCCTGGGGAGGCAATGCGCCGAGCGGCATGGCGCCGTGGAAAAGCGCCTCGCGAAACAGGGGATATCGGACCAGCCAGGTGTCGGATGAAGCCATACGACCAACCGTGCGATCACCGCACGCCCGCGCAATGTGCGGGGCGCGCCGCGTCGCTTCGGTACTCTCTCAGGTTCTATTGTTATAAAAAATATAACGTCAATCCGGTCAATCGACAAGAGGCGCGGCGGAAATTAGCACGATCAGGAAGCCCCTGACGACGTAACGATGACACGCCTATCGGCCAGCAATCGCCCGCACAAAGGCTTCATCGTCATGCAAATGCCATAAAACTCACGGTCTGAATATTTTTCGATTTTTTTTCGCAACGCGCGATTTATTTTCGGAACCATCCTATCGAAAGCTATTCGTAAACATCAAATTCGCCGCCGGCGATTCGGACTTGCCACTCGCCATCCTTCTGGAGCCTCAAACGATGAATCCTCCGAAACGCTTCCTGCTTGCCAATCTCGCCTGGTCCGCTGAAGTCGCCACCCGTGAGCCGGACTTCTTCAGCCAGCTTGCGCAAGGCCAACAGCCGCGCGTGCTCTGGATCGGTTGCTCGGACAGCCGCGTACCTGCGGAACGCATCATCAACGCCCGGCCCGGCGAACTGTTCGTACACCGTAACATTGCGAACCTGTTCGCCACCGACGACACCAACGCCTCCAGCGTCGTCGAATACGCCGTCCACGTGCTCGAAGTGGAGCACATCATCGTGTGCGGCCATCACCATTGCGGCGGCGTGCGCGCGGCGCTGTCGCCGCAGTCGCCCGCGCTGCCGCTCGTGAACCGCCGGATTGCCGGGCTGCGCGAACTGGCCGCGCGTCATCGCGCCGAACTCGACGCCATCGCGAACATGGACGCCCGCGTCGACCGCCTCGCCGAGCTCAACGTGATCGAGCAGGTGCAGCGCCTCGAAGCATCGTCGATCCTGCGCGACGCCAAACGCAGACCGCAGGTGCATGGCTGGGTCTTCGGCCTGCGAGAAGGCCGGCTTCTGCAATTGCACGATGCGACTCAAACAGCCGAAGCGGCTGCCACGCCGACCATCGCCGCCTGAACGCCCTCCCGACCGCCTTCCCCACTCCTGGAAAACCATGCCGAAATCTCGCTCCATCGACTTCACGACCCTGCGCAGCGACCTGTTCGCGGGCATCGTGGTCTTTCTCGTCGCGCTGCCGCTGTGCCTGGGCATCGCCACGGCTTCCGGCGTCGAACCGTTTGCCGGGCTGCTCTCGGGCATAGTCGGCGGCCTCGTGGTGGCGCTGCTCAGCGGCTCGCATCTGAGCGTGAGCGGCCCGGCTGCGGGCCTCGTCGTGATCGTGGTGTCGGCCATCGGCACGCTCGGCAGTTTCTCGGCCTTCCTCTGCGCCGTGCTGATCGCGGGCGCGCTGCAAGTGGTGTTCGGCCTGCTGCGTGCCGGGCAACTGGCGAGCTTCGTGCCGGTGCCGGTCATCAAGGGCATGCTCGCGTCGATCGGCCTGCTGCTGATCGTCAAGCAGGTGCCATTGGCGATGGGCGTCGGCGCGCCTGCATCGTCGGCCACGCTTGCGACGCCGTTCGGCCCGGTGCTTCTGCCCGCACTCGCGCTCGCCGTCGTATCCGTCGCGTTGCTGTTCGTGTGGGAAACGCCGCGCGCAAAACGCTTCGCGCTGGTGCGCGCCGTACCGGGGCCGCTCGCTGTCGTGGCGCTCGGCATAGGCGTGACGGTGCTGCTCGACATGCTTGCGCCCGCTTTCGGCTTGCCGGCCGCGCAGCGCGTGGCGCTCGACTCACTCGGCTCGTTCGATGCGCTGGCTGGCGCGCTCGCATTGCCTGATTTCACGCAATTGGTGGACGCCGATGTCTGGCGCGTCGCGCTCACGCTGGCCGTGGTGGCAAGCCTCGAAACGCTGCTGAGCCTCGAAGCCGTCGAGCAGATGGACCCGCAGCGCCGCCGTGCTTCACCCGACCGCGAACTCAAGGCGCAAGGCGTCGGCAATATGATTGCCGGTGCGCTGGGCGGTTTGCCGATCACCGCGGTCATCGTGCGCAGCTCCGCCAATCTCAACGCGGGCGCGCGCACGCGTCTTTCGGCCTTCGTGCATGGCGTGTTGCTGCTGGTGAGCGTGTTTGCTCTGACGAGCGTGCTCAATCTCATCCCGCTCGCCTGTCTTGCGGCCATCCTGATCCAGACCGGCTACAAGCTCGCGAAGCCGCAACTCATCGTCGCGATGATGCGCGAAGGCGCGGAACGCCTGATTCCCTTCGTCGCCACCATCGTGGGCGTGCTGGCGACCGATCTGCTGATCGGCATTGGAATCGGCATTGCGGTGAGCATGCTGCTGGCGATGCGCGCCAACCTCGACGACACCTTCGCGCTGGCCGAATACGACAAGCACTATCTACTCTCGTTTCGTAAGGATGCCTCATTTCTTTCGAAGCCGATGCTGATGCGCTGTCTCGCACGCATTCCCGATCACGCGACCGTGTTGATCGATGCGGAACGCGCCGATTTCGTCGATCGGGACATCCGCGAAACGCTTGATCGTTTCATTGCCGATGCACCGCGCCGACATATCGCGGTAGAGCGCATGCAGTGGCCGCGCATCGATGCCAGCGCGCGACGACGCCTGCCGTGGGCGCGACCCGCGCGTGTGACTTGAACGCAACGCAGACGAAAAAAAGCGCGCCCAAGGCGCGCCTGAATGATCGCTGCTTGCTCCCCGCGCCGCCGTGCGATGTCACATTCACGGCGGCGCAAGAACCTGGCTACTGCGTCAATCGAAATTCTCACGCAGCCATTTCTTGTTCAGCTTGCCCACGCTGGTTTTCTCGATTGCGTCGACAAACTTGACGATTTCCGGCACCGCATACTTCGAGATCTTGCCGGTCTCGACGAACTGCATCACATGCGTGCGGATGTCCTCGGCGCTCACGGACATGTCGCGCTCGGCGTGCAGCACGACCACGGCGGCTGGGCGCTCGCCCCACTTCTCGCTCTTGATGCCGATCACCGCCACTTCGGCTACCGCCGGATGCTGCGAAATCAGGCTTTCGACATCCAGCGACGAGACCCATTCACCGCCCGACTTGATTACGTCCTTGATGCGGTCAGTGATCTGCAGATAGCCGTCCGGGCCGATGCGCGCCACGTCCTGCGTGTGCAGATAACCGCCTTCCCACAGCACTTTCGACGCCTCGGGATTGTGCAGATAGCCTTGCGTGAGCCACGGCGCGCGCACCACCACCTCGCCGCTCGCCACACCGTCGTGCGGCACGTCGCGCATTTCTTCATCGACGATGCGCAGGTCGACGAGCGGAATCGGCAGGCCCGTGCGGCAACGCAGGCTCACCTCTTGATCGAGCGTGCGCGGCTCGCGCGACGGCATCAATTGCGCGAGCGTGAGCACCGGGCAAGTCTCGGACATGCCATAACCCGTGAAGATGTCGATGCCGCGTTCGAGCGCCGCACGCGCGAGACCATGCGGCAGCGCGCCACCGCCAATCACCACCTTCCACTTGCTGAAATCGGCGGTCTTCGCCTGCGGGCAACTGAGCATCATGTGCAGGATGGTACCCACGCAATGCGAGTACGTCACCGCTTCTTCACGAATCAACTCGACGATGCGATCCGGCACATAACGGCCCGGATACACCTGCTTCAAACCCATCAGCGTCGCGATATACGGCATGCCCCACGCGTGTACGTGGAACATCGGCGTGAGCGGCATATAGACGTCGCCGCGATGCACGCGCTGGCCGTGTTCGGGACTCGTGAGCGCGGCCATCACCGTGATGGTGTGCAACACGAGCTGGCGATGCGAGAAATACACGCCCTTCGGCAGACCGGTCGTGCCGGTCGTATAGAAGGTGGTGGCGCGCGTGTTTTCGTCGAAGTCAGGGAAGTCGAATTGCGTGGCGCTGGCGGCGAGCAAACGCTCGTATTCATCGGCGAATTCGAGTCCCGGCGGCGGCGACACATTGCCTTCGTCGTCGATCAGCACCAGGGTGTGCACGCGCGGCAGCTTCTCGCGGATTGCCTCCAGAACGGGCAGAAAATCCGTATGCACCAGTACGACTTCCGCACGCGCGTGATCGATCGTATAGGCGATTTCAGCCTGCGAAAGACGAATGTTCACGGTCTGCAGCACCGCGCCCATCATCGGGATAGCGAAATAACACTCCAGATAGCGATGGCTGTCCCAATCCATCACCGCCACCGTGGTGCCGTGCTTCACACCCAGACGCTGCAGTCCGTTCGCGAGCCGCGCGATGCGTTCCTGCAATTGCGCATAGCTGATGCGAACCTTGCCGCGATAGACAATCTCCTGCTCGCGCGCATGCGCCATCGGCGTATGCAGCAGGCGCTTGATCAGGAGAGGATAGGCATAAGCGGACTGAGCGTCCTCGTTCACGTCGCTCGTGTCGTTGGCTTGATTCGCCTCGTGGTACATGTGTTACTCCAGTCTCGTGCCAAACGCTAATGGTATTGAGCGAAAAATCAGGATTTAGCGCAGATTTTCGAAAATCGCCGCAATACCTTGACCGCCGCCGATGCACATCGTCACCAGCGCATAACGTCCGTTCACGCGTTGCAGTTCGTGCAGCGCCTTCACGGTGATGAGCGTGCCCGTCGCGCCGATCGGATGGCCCAGCGAAATACCCGAACCGTTCGGATTCACTTTGACCGGATCGAGGCCCAGTTCCTGCGTCACCGCGCAAGCCTGCGCCGCGAACGCTTCGTTCGATTCGATCACGTCGAGGTCTTCGATACGCAACCCCGCACGTTGCAGCGCGAGGCGCGTGGCCGGCACCGGGCCAATGCCCATATGCAGCGGATCGACTCCTGCATGCGCGTAGGCAACGAGGCGCGCCATCGGTGCGAGACCGCGTTTTTCAGCGGCTTCGCGCGACATCAGCAGCACAGCGGCGGCGGCGTCGTTAATACCCGACGCATTGCCCGCCGTGACCGTACCGTTTTCCTTCGCGAACACCGGCTTGAGCTTCGAGAAGTCTTCGATCGTCGCGTCGGTGCGCAGATGTTCGTCGGTATCGAATACGACTTCGCGGCCCTTCACCGTACGCGTCACCGGCACGATCTGGCTTGCGAAACGGCCTTCGGCAATCGCCTGTGCGGCGCGGCGATGCGATTCGAGCGCCAGCGCGTCCTGACGCTCGCGCGAGATGTCGAACTTGCGCGCAACGTTTTCAGCTGTCACGCCCATCGGCACCGTATGGAACGGATCGTTGAGCGCGCCCAGCATCATGTCGACGAGGCGCACATCGCCCATGCGCGCGCCAAAACGCGCGTCAGGCGTGATATAGGGCGCGCGGCTCATGTTCTCCGCACCCGCGCCGATGGCGACATCGGCATCGCCCAGCATAATGGTCTGCGCCGCCGAGACGATCGCCTGCAGGCCCGAGCCGCACAGGCGGTTGACGTTGAACGCGGGCGTCGATTCCGGAATACCTGCGTTGATGGCCGAAACGCGCGACAGATACAGGTCCTTCGGCTCCGTGGCGATCACATTGCCGAACACCACATGGCCCACGTCTTCTGGCTTGACCTCGCTGCGAGCGAGCACTTCGCGCAGCACCAGCGCGCCCAGTTCCGTGGGCGACACATCCTTCAGGCTGCCGCCGAACTTGCCGATTGCGGTCCGTACGCCACCAACGACTACGACTTCCTTGCTCATTTTGCACTCCTCATTCGATGGGGCTGCGCGCCTGCGCAGCGGACATTACATGTTCGGATAGTTGGGGCCGCCGCCGCCTTCGGGCGTGACCCACACGATATTCTGCGTCGGGTCCTTGATATCGCAGGTTTTGCAGTGCACGCAGTTTTGCGCGTTGATCTGCAGCCTGTCTGCATTCGAATCGTCTTTCACGAATTCGTAGACGCCTGCCGGGCAGAAGCGCGCTTCCGGTCCCGCATAGGTCGTCAGATTGATGCCAACCGGCACATTCGCATCCTTGAGCGTCAAATGCGCGGGCTGATTCTCTTCGTGATTCGTGTTCGAGATGAACACCGAAGAGAGCCGGTCGAATGTGAGCTTGCCGTCAGGTTTCGGGTAGATGATCGGCTTGCATTGCGAAGCCGGCTTGAGCGTTTCGTGATCCCGATGCTGATGGTGCAGCGTCCAGGGCACCTTGCCGCCCAGCACCTTCTGTTCGAGACCGACCATCATGGTGCCGAGGTACAAGCCCTTACTCATCCACTGCTTGAAATTGCGCGCCTTGTACAGTTCTTCGTGCAGCCACGACTTCTTGAATGCTTCCGGATACGCCGTGAGTTCATCGCTCTGACGACCCGCCTGCACCGCTTCGAACGCCGCTTCCGCAGCCAGCATGCCGGTCTTGATCGCCGCGTGGCTGCCCTTGATGCGCGAGACATTCAGGAAGCCCGCATCGTCGCCGACGAGTGCGCCGCCCGGAAACACGAGCTTCGGCAATGACATCAAACCGCCCGCGGTGATCGCGCGCGCGCCATACGACACGCGCTTGCCGCCTTCGAGATACTTGCGGATCGCCGGATGCGTCTTGTAGCGCTGGAATTCCTCGAACGGCGACAGATACGGGTTCGAGTACGCGAGCCCAACGACAAAGCCCACCATCACCTGATTATTCTCGGTGTGATAGAGGTACGAGCCGCCATAGGTATCGCTTTCGAGCGGCCAGCCAGCCGTGTGTACGACGAGGCCCGGCTGGTGCTTCGCGGGATCGATTTCCCACAGTTCCTTGATGCCGATGCCATAGACCTGCGGATCGGCGTCCTTGCCGAGCTTGAGCTTTTCGTTCAGTTGACGACCGAGGTGACCACGCGCGCCTTCGCAAAAGAGCGTGTATTTCGCGTGCAATTCCATGCCGAGCTGGAAATTCTCGGTCGGTTCGCCGTCCTTGCCGATGCCCATGTTGCCCGTCGCGACACCCTTCACCGAGCCATCGTCGTTATAAAGCACTTCCGCGGCAGGAAAGCCGGGGAAAATCTCGACGCCCAGCGCCTCGGCCTGCTGTCCCAGCCAGCGCGTCACGTTGGCGAGGCTGATGACGTAATTGCCGTGGTTCTTGAAGTTGTCGGGCAGCGCCCAGTTCGGCACGGATTTCGCGCCCGTTTCCGACAGAAACAGGAACTTGTCTTCCGTCACGGGAACGTTTAGCGGCGCGCCTTGCTCCTTCCAGTCGGGAAAGAGTTCGGTGATGGCGCGCGGATCCATGACGGCGCCCGAAAGAATATGCGCGCCGATTTCCGAGCCCTTTTCCAGCACGCATACGCCGATTTCAGCGCCCTTTTCCGCCGCCAGCTGCTTCAAACGAATCGCCGCCGACAACCCAGCCGGGCCGCCGCCGACGATCACCACGTCGTATTCCATCGACTCGCGCGGACCGTATTGCGCGATCAATTCGTTTGCGTTATTCGCATTCATGCTGTGTCTCCCCCAACTACCGGAGCGCGGCCCGTGTCAGGCCACCGCGCTCGTCACAATCTGGCCAGAATCAGAACTGGTCTTCGGCAAGCGCGAGCACGCCTTCGTCGCCGCGTGCGGTCAGCACCGCCGTCGCGTGGCCGCTGGCCTGCGAAAGAATGTGCTCGGCGTAGAACTGCGCCATCGCGATCTTCGCGCCGTAGAACGCGGGATCGTCGGCGAGATTGCGTTGCGCCGCCAGCAGCGCGCGCCCCATCTGCCAGCCGCACAGTACGATGCCCGCGAGCTTCAGATACGGCACGCTGCCGCCGAACACCGCGTTCGGATCGCGCTTGACGTTTTCCAGCACGAAGTCGATCACGCGCGAAAGCGCCTGCACGCCCTGCTCAAGCTGCGTGCGCACCGATGCCGCCGCCGCGCCACCTGCCTGACCAAGCGCTTCGATGGTCTGCGCGACTTCGTCGAGCAGCGCCTTCGCCACCGCGCCGCCGTCGCGTGCGGTCTTGCGGCCGATCAGGTCGTTCGCCTGGATCGCCGTGGTGCCTTCGTAGATCGCCAGAATGCGCGCGTCGCGATAGTGCTGGGCCGCGCCGGTTTCCTCGATGAAGCCCATGCCGCCGTGCACCTGCACGCCCAGGCTGGTGACATCGTTGGCCATCTCCGTGCTCCAGCCCTTCACGATCGGCACGAGGAATTCGTAGATCGCCTGATGACGTGCGCGCACGGCTTCGTCCGGATGATGATGCGCGGCATCGGCATGACCTGCCGCCACGTAGGCGAGCGCACGCGCGCCTTCGGTCTGCGAGCGCATGGACGCGAGCATGCGGCGCACGTCCGGGTGATGCACGATCGTCACCGACTGCTTCGCGGAACCATCCACCGGACGGCTTTGCACGCGCTCCTTCGCGTAGCCCACGGCCTGCTGGTAGGCGCGCTCGGCGATCGCCACACCCTGCGTGCCCACGCCAAAGCGCGCGGCGTTCATCATGATGAACATGTATTCGAGGCCGCGATTTTCCTCGCCGATCAGATAGCCGCTCGCGCCGCCGTTGTCGCCGTACTGGAGCACCGCCGTCGGGCTCGCCTTGATGCCCAGCTTGTGTTCGATCGACACGCAATGCACGTCGTTGCGCGCGCCCAGCGAGCCGTCTTCGTTGATGAGGAACTTGGGCACGATAAAGAGCGAAATGCCCTTCACGCCTTCGGGCGCATTCGGCACGCGCGCCAGCACGAGATGGACGATGTTGTCGGCCATGTCGTGTTCACCCCAGGTGATGAAGATCTTGGTGCCGAACACCTTGTACGAGCCGTCGCCCTGCGGCTCGGCGCGCGAGCGCACCAGCGCGAGATCGGAGCCTGCCTGCGGCTCGGTCAGGTTCATCGTGCCGGTCCACTCGCCCGAGATCAGCTTCGGCACATAGCGCTGCTTCTGTTCTTCGGTGCCGGCGGTGAGCAGCGCTTCGATCGCGCCGTCGGTGAGCAGCGGGCACAGCGCGAACGACAGGTTCGCCGCGTTGAGCATTTCGTTGCAGGGCGTGCCGATCAGCTTGGGCAAACCCTGGCCGCCATACTCGGTGGGATGTTGCAAACCTTGCCAGCCGCCTTCGGCGAACTGCTGGAACGCGGCCTTGAAGCCCGGCGTCGCCGTGACTTCGCCATCGCGCCAGCTGCTGGGGGCGCGGTCGCCTTCGACATTCAACGGCGCGAGCACTTCGCCGCTGAGCTTCGCGGCTTCTTCCAGCACCGCCTGAGCGGTTTCGAAGCCTGCATCTTCGTAGCCCGGCAGCGCGGCAACAGCGTCGATGCCGGCCAGCTCTTTCAGTACGAACAGCATGTCTTTGACGGGGGCAGTAAAGCTCATGGCGAACCTTTCAATCACGCGGTAGATCGGGGAAGCCCATTGATGCAACGGCTACGCGTGTTGCATAAGCCGATGCCACAGGGGCAATGTCCGGCCCATCGTAGCGGCAAAGGCCCCGCGCGGGACTGTCCAAACCGGCCCATCTAGTGACAAATCTGGCCACGCTCTGCCTGTCGAGCGCCTGAATAAAAGGCAGCCCAGGGTTAAACCTGATGCGATGCGTGTCCAATCCACCCGCGTGTGGGGTTGCGCATCAGTCGCGGCCGCGATAGGTCCCGGGCGTGCTGCCGGTCCAGTGCCGGAAGGCGCGATGAAAGGCGCTGGGATCGTCGAAACCGATATCTGCGCCAATAGCCGCGATGGTGTCCTGGGTGTCGGTGAGGCGCTGGATCGCCACGTCGCGGCGCAATTCGTCCTTGAGCGCCTGGAACGACGTGTCCTCTGCGGCGAGGCGTCGGCACAAGGTGCGCACCGAACAGTGCAGATGGTCCGAGGCGGCCTCGATGGTCGGCAGATCGGGCAGCGTGCTCGCCAGGTACTGGCGCACCTGATGGCTCACCAGTTGCTCGCTGAACGATTCGAAGATCCAGTCGCCGGGCGAGCGCGCGAGAAACTGGCGCAGATTGCGCTTGCTCTGCCGGATCGGCATATCCAGATAGGCCGCGCTGAAGCGAAACAGCGCCGTCTCGCAGCCAAAGCGCACCGGCCCGGAAAAGAAGTAGCGGTGATCGTGCGCGTGCGCCGGACGCTCGCAGGCCAGCTCGACCTGGAGGAACGGAATCTTCTGGCCGATCAGCCAGGACGAGACGCCGTGCGCAAGCTTGAGCATCAACTCCTGCCCCAGGGGACTCAGCGAACCAAAGGCCGGAGCCGGGCGCAATTCCACTTGCGCCACCAGCGCGCTGCGACGGGATTCGAGGCGGAAGTCGTCCAGCACGATATGGAAAAACTGGCCAAAGCGATGCAGCGCCGTCTCCAGGTTGCGCGCATCCAGCAGGCTCAGGCAGAGAAACTTGAGCGTACCGCTGCGAAACGGCCGGCTGAAGACGCCCGGCATTTCGTCGTCCAGCTCGATGGCGAGCATGCGGTAGAGCGTGGAGAACTGCTCTTCAGTCACGCGCGCACCGGGTTCGCTCAGCAATTCTTCGGGGATGCCCGCTTCTTCCAGATAGCGCTCGACCACTTCGGGCCGCGCGCCGGCGGCGGCAAGAAAACCGAGAACGAGCGAAATGGGGACGGTGGAGCCAGGAAGTTGCATGCCGTGGATAACGCCGGGTAAGCCGGGGCGGAGCGAGAAAAAAGCGCCTGAGCGCGACACCGCATCATACGCTCGCGCATCGCCGTTCACACCCTTGAGGCAGCGTTTCGCGACGCCGCCGCGCCGCCTGTCGCAATCCGCTCGCGCCGCGCCGCGCGCCGCCCGACCATGAGCGTCATCGAAGCACTCACCGTTCAGATGCTCACCACCGAGGTTGCCGCCATGTATCTCAGCCTGATCCAACACACGCCCCACTGGGTTTGGGGCACGCTTGCCGCCCTCATCGTTCTGGGCGTGCGCCAGAGCGTGCCGCGCCAGCGCTCGCTGCGCAGCGCCACAGCCCTGCCGCTCGTCATGACCGCGTTTTCGCTGTACGGCGTGGTTTCGGACTTCGCGCACGAGCCGCTTGCGCTTGCGGCCTGGGCGCTGGGCGCGGGCGCGCTGTTTTCGGTGATGACGACGCAAGGCGCGTGGCGCGGCGTGCGCTGGTCGCAGACGCAGCAAAGACTGATCGTGCCGGGCAGCTGGCTGCCGCTGGCGCTCTATCTGGGCCTCTTCTGCGTGAAGTTCGTGGTTGGCGCGACGCTCGCGATGCATCCGGCGCGCGTTGACGACGCGGATTTCGCCTGCCTCACCGGCCTCGCCTATGGTGCGTTCAGCGGCGTGTTCGTGTCGCGCAGCTATGCGATGTTTCGCATCGCCCGCAGCGTCCTCACCCGGGACGCCGCGCTCTGGTAGCCCTCGGCCGCGGCGCTAGAATCTGCCCTGATGCACACCTGACCCACCACGGCGCGCGCCGCGCCTCTCTCGTTGAGCACCGACTCCGGAAGCCGACATGCCCTCCTACCGCAACGCGCTCGACTGGCTCTGGCGGGAAATCCGCATCGCGATTCCCATCGGCGCGCTCAGCACTTTGCTGTCCGGCGCGCTTGTGCAGGAATCGTTCGTGTCCAACCTCAAGTACTCGTTCAGCATCACGCTGTGTATCCAGACGCTGATCGAAGGCGGCCGCTACGGTCTCGCAGCGCTTGTGAAACGCCGCACCGCCGCCCACACCGCATCCGACGCACAGGCCCCTCAGCGCGCATGGCCAGGCTGGCCACTGATGGCGCCGTGGCTGGTGTTCTCGGTGGCGCTCGGCTACTTCGCGGGGCATGCGCTGGGCGACTGGCTGACCGGCGTACACCGCGATCCCATCGCGTTTTTCCGCAACCGTTCGGTGCTGCTGCCGACTTTCGGCCCGGCGCTCGTTCTGACGCTCGGCTGCACCTGGTTTTTCTACGCGCGCGGCCGGCTCGCCGCAATGCAGGCGCGCACCGAAACTGCCTTGCGCACGGCCGCAGAAACCCAGTTGCGCCTGCTCGTCTCGCAACTCGAACCGCATATGCTGTTCAATACACTTGCGAATCTGCGCGTGTTGATCGGCAGCGATCCGCCGCGCGCCCAGGCGATGCTCGACCACCTGATCGGCTTTTTGCGTGCGACGCTCGACGCCTCGCGCTCGGACACGCACGCGCTGACAGCGGAATTCGCGCGGGTGCGCGACTATCTCGAACTCATGCAAGTCCGCATGGGGCCACGGCTGCGCGCGACGCTCGATCTGCCCGACGCACTCGGCGCGCTGCCAGTGCCCCCGCTGCTCCTGCAACCGCTGGTGGAAAACGCGCTCAAGCATGGTCTGGAGCCGCACGTCGCGGGCGGCGAAATCGAGGTCGCCGCCCGCCGCGAAGGCGCGACGCTGATCCTGAGCGTGCGCGACACCGGCGCAGGACTGCACGCCGCGCCCGCCGACGGCACACGCTTCGGACTGCGGCAGGTGCGCGAGCGCCTCGCCGCGCTGTACGGCGAGGCGGCGCAGTTCGCCCTGACCGAGCCCAATGACGGCCGCGGCGGTGCGCTCGCCATCGTGCGCGTGCCGATTCACGCGCCCGCCCTCTCCTGACTGCGACACGCCCCGACACGACCCGACACGCCCCGACGCCATGCAAGCCACCGCCCTGATCGCCGAAGACGAACCCCTGCTGGCCGCCCATCTGCAAGCCGAATTGCAGCGCCTTTGGCCCGAACTGCGCGTGCTGGCGACAGTGGGCGACGGGGCGTCGGCGCTACGCGAGTGCCTGGCTCTCGCCCCGGATGTGGTGTTTCTCGACATCCGCATGCCGGGCATGAACGGGCTGGACGCCGCGCAGGCGCTGGTGGAGGACTGGCCCGATAGCCACGCCCACGGCGCGCCGCCGCTCATCGTGTTCGTCACGGCTTACGACGAATACGCGGTGCGCGCGTTCGAGCGCGCCGCGCTCGACTACGTGCTCAAGCCGGTGCAGCCGGAACGGCTTGCGCAAACCTGCGAGCGGCTTCGCGCTGCGCTCGCCAGACGCAGCGCAGCGCCGGACAAGCTCGAACCGCTCGTCGCCCAGTTGCGCGGCCTGCTGGGCATCGAGCGCGAGTCGGCGGAGCCCGGCATCGAACCGCTGCGCATGATCCAGGCGAGCGCGGGCAACACCATCACGATGATTCCCGTCGACGAGGTGCTGTTTTTCGAATCCGCCGACAAATATGTGCGTGTCGTCACGGCGGATCGCGAGCACCTGATTCGCCTCTCGCTGCGCGATCTGCTGCAACGGCTCGACGCGCAGACGTTCTGGCAGATCCATCGCGGCACGATTGTGCGTGCGGACGCCATCGCCAGCGCCTCGCGCGACGAGGCCGGCAAGCTCACGCTGCGACTGCGCGGCCACGAAGCGCGGCTGGTGGTGAGCCGGCTTTATGCGGATCGATTCAAGGGCATGTGAGATCGGCGGCCACGGCGCGCAACTACTGGTAAGACCTGGTAATAACTTACCCCTCAAGAACTGCGCAATCGCGACCGTTATCCGGTTTAGGGGTATTTATCGCGCACGCCAGGCGCGCCGCATCATTACAAAGGGAAGGATTCCATGCAGATTCAGCCGACCAGCGCGGCCACGGTCGCCACCACCACGTACACCGGCACGACCAGCAGCAACAACGGCACGGCGGCATCCAGCACGGCATCGACCGCCAGCACCAGCACGGATAGCAGCACGACGTCCGCCAGCGGCGCATCGTCGAGTTCGTCGACGGGTTCGAGTTCGGGCACGTCGAGCACCACGAGCACGTCCAGCGCGAAAAAATCCGGTGGTGGCGGAGGCGGAGGCGGCGGGGGTTCGTCGTCATCGAGCGATGCGACCACGGCCGCCATCGACAAGCTCAAGGCGCTGATCAAATCGCTCGAAGCCCAGCTGGCGCAGGTGCAGAATTCGGGCGGCTCGACGCAGGCTGCGTCGTCCGCTTCTTCTTCGTCGTCGCAATCGGGCACGCAAGGCACAACCGACACAACCGCGGCCACCGCAAAATCGGGTGCGTCGGCGCAACAGAACGCGAAGCTTTCGCAGGCGAGCCAGATCGAATCCGCGCTGCAAACCGCGCAGGCCGAACTGGTGCAGTTGATGCTGGCCAGCGGTCAAACCACCGGCCTGCTGTCGACGACGGCCTGAGGTTCAGCGCCCCGCGCCGCGCACGCCCACGTAGACCGAATAGACCGATGAGGTCGCGGTAATAAACAGCCGGTTGCGGTTCAAACCGCCGAACGTGAGGTTCGACACCACTTCCGGCAGCAGGATCTTGCCGAGCAGTTCGCCCTGCGGCGAGTAGCAATGCACGCCGTCTTCGGCGCTGGTCCAGACATTGCCGTATTCGTCCACGCGAAAGCCGTCCGGCACGCCGCTCGACATCGAGATAAACACGCGGCTGTTGCATAGCACGCCACCCTCGACGTCGAACACGCGGATATGGCGCGGGCCGCCCTCCACGTGCGAGGCACCCGAATCGGCGATATAGAGCCGCGACTCGTCCGGCGAAAACGCCAGCCCATTCGGCTTGACGAAGTCGTCGGCAACGCGCCGCGCTTCGCGTTCGCCGTGCGAGAGCGCGTAGACGTGGCAGCCGCCGATTTCGCCATCGGCGCGAAAGCCTTCGTAGTCGCTCATGATCCCGTAGTCGGGATCGGTGAACCAGATCGTGCCCTGCGAATCGACGACCAGATCGTTCGGCGAATTGAAGCGCCGGCCTTCGAAATGCGACACCAGCACCGTCACACTGCCATCGTGCTCCGTGCGCGAAATGCAGCGCCGGCCGTGTTCGCAGCTCACCAGCCGGCCTTCGTTGTCGCGCGTGTTGCCGTTGCTGAAGTTCGCGTTGCCGCGAAACACGCCTGCGCCCAAGCCAGGCACCCAGCGCATCATGCGGTTGTTCGGAATGTCGCTCCACACCAGCATGTCCGCCGCCGGAAAATACGCCGGCCCCTCGGTCCAGAGGCAATCGCCGGCGATCTTTTCCAGCGGCGCGTTCGCCTGAATCAGCGAGCGAAAGCGCGCGTCGTGCACTTCATAGTCGTTCTGCTTCATGCGCGTTTCTTTTCCGCCCAGGGCAGCTCGTCTTCCACGTAGACCTTGACGATCGCATGAAACGACGCGTCCCCCGAAAAGCCCAGCTTCTTCGCGCGCGTGACGTTCCAGCTCGACGGCCAGCTGCTGACGATGCGCTCGATCACCTCGTCGGGCACCCACTCCACGCGCCCCACGGCTTTCGAGCCGCCGAACTTGCTCAGCTCTTCGATCATTTCGTCCACGGTCGTCGACACGCCCGGCAGATTGACGATGCGCCGCGTGCCCAGCGTTTCCCCTTCGATCTCGCTGGCCGTCACGAGGCACTGCACCGCCTTGCGCGGCGACAGCAGCCAGATGCTGGTCGAGCCGCTCACGGGACACACGGCAGTCTCGCCGTTGAGCGCCTCGCGCACGATGCCGCTCGCAAACGACGACGCCGCGCCGCTCGGACGCCCCGGCCGCACCGCGACGGTCGGCAGGCGCAGCACGCGCCCATCGACAAAACCGCGCCGCGAATAATCGCCGATCAGCAGTTCGGCCATCGCCTTCTGCACGCCATACGACGACTGCGGATCGAGCGCGGTATCGTCCTGCACTTCCTCGGGCAGCGCGCCGCCGTACACCGCCACCGAACTGGTGAACACGAGACGCGGACGATGCGCGCGCGCCCGACAGACTTCGAGCAGCGCGCGCGTGCCGTCCAGATTGATATGCAGGCCCAGATCGAACTCGGCTTCTGCCTCGGCGCTCAGGATGGCGGCCAGATGGAAGATCACGGCGGTATCCGTGTCGATCAGGCGTTCCAGCACCGCGCGATCCGCTACATCGCCCGTTTCGACGCGCACGCGCGCATCGTCAGGCACGGGCGACGCCGCGGGCGTGGTGTCGAGCAGGATCAGTTCCGTGATCGGCTCGGGCGTGCCGCCGTTCTGCAATGTCTTGCGCAACGCGCCGCGCGCGAGCAGATCGCGCGCGAGACGTTGCCCCAGAAACCCCGCACCACCGGTAATCAGCACTTTCATGTTCGATTGCTCCGTTCATGCTTGTGGGAACTGCGACGACTGAAGCGGACCTGCGCGCGGCACGATGCCGTCGGCTTTTAGCCGCGCGCGGGCAGATAAGGCCGGATCCAGCCGAGACCCGCCGACGCCGTCGTGCGCGGACGGTATTCGCAGCCGATCCAGCCGGTATAGCCGAGCGCGTCGATGCGCTCGAACAGCCAGGGATAGTTGAGTTCGCCACGATCGGGTTCGTTGCGACCGGGCACGCCCGCGATCTGGATATGACCGATGCCGGGCATATCGCGTTCGAGCTTCACACTCAAATCGCCTTCGACAATCTGGCAGTGATAGCAGTCGAACTGCACCTGGAGATTGGGCGCGCCGATCTCCTTGCAGATGGCGTGCGCGTCATCCTGGCGGTTGAGCAGGTAGCCCGGCATGTCGCGCGGGTTGATCGGCTCGATCAGGATCGTGACGCCTTCGGCCTGAGCGGCCTGCGCTGCGAAGGCGAGGTTCTTGAGATAGGTTTCGCGCTGCGCCGCGCGTGTTTCCGGCGACGCGACGATTCCCGCCATGACGTGCAGCTTGCGGTTGCCGAGCACGCGCGCGTAAGCGAGCGCCTGATCGATGCTGCGGCGGAATTCGTCTTCGCGTCCCGGCAGGGAAGCGATGCCGCGCTCGCCGTTGGTCCAGTCGCCCGGCAGCACGTTGAACAGCACCTGCGTGAGCCCGGCTGCGTCGAGCCGCGCCTTCAGTTCCTCGGGCGCGTACTCATAGGGAAACAGATACTCGACTGCCTCGAAACCGTCACGCGCCGCCGCCGCGAAACGGTCTGGAAAAGCGTGCTCGGTGTACATCATGGACAGATTGGCGGCAAAACGAGGCATCGAAAACTCCGGAGGCGCAAAATTGGCAGTCGATCATTCTAAAAGCGATTCTAAAAGCGCCCTCAGACACAAGCATCCGCGATAACCCTGAGACCGGTAACACGCCTGCGTTGCTCGGCGCTCCGCGCGCTCGCCCTACAAGAAGCTGCGCCACGCCTTACATGGCATGTAATATGGAGCCTCTCGCGCGTGCGCCGCGCATCCAGCCCATTCGTACGCGCTCGTACGTCTTCATACCTGCTTCAACTGCCTCTGCCGGTGATCTCCCTTTCCCGACTTTCGTTAGCCCTCTCCGCACTGCTCCTCGCCAGTTTCGCGGCGACCACCAGTCTCGCCGCCACGACGCGTGCGCATCACACCGCGCCTCACGCGCATATGGTGGCGAAAAAGAAAAAGCTCACGCGCAAATCGCGTTCGGTGCATCACGCCGCGCCCGCTGTCGCCGTCAGCAAGCTGCCGGATGTGAAACCGCGGGCGAAGGGTACGAAGCGCACCAGGTCGCGCGCCATGCCGCCGTCGCGCGTTTCCCTCGGGACCCAGGCCGTGCCGACTGCCGCGACCGCCGCACCCGCCAACGCGCCGCGGCTGCTCGCGCGCTGCGGCTTCACGATGGCCTCGCGCACGCGGCTCTTTTCGCGCAACATCTATATCGTCGACGAGCAGACGCACACGCAGCTCTACGCGCGCAACGCCGATCACGTCGTGCCCATCGCCTCGGTTTCCAAGCTGATGACCGCCGTGGTCTGGCTCGACCAGCGCCACGCGCCGCTCGCGCAACGCATCGGCGTGACCAGCGCCGATCTGGACACGCTCAAGTTCACCAGTTCGCGCCTCACGGTGGGTTCGAGCCTCACGCGCGCCGACATGCTGCATATCGCGCTGATGTCGTCCGAGAACCGCGCGGCGGCGGCGCTCTCGCGCGACTATCCGGGCGGCCGTCCGGCCTTCGTCGCCGCGATGAACGCGAAGGCGCGCGGCCTTGGCATGCCGCACACCCACTTCGTCAACGCAACCGGCCTCTCGCCGCACAATGTCTCCACGGCGCGCGAACTGGCGAGTCTGGTGCGCGCGGCCAACGGTTATCCGCTGATCCGCCGTTATTCGACCGACAACGAGCAACAGGTGCCGACCGGCCACGGCGAGCTTCAATATGTGAGCAGCAATCGTCTGGTGCGGTATGGCCGCGTGCAGGCGAGCGTGCAGAAGACCGGCTTCATCAACGAATCGGGGCACAACATGGTGATGCGCGTGATGGTGCATGGCCGCCGCCCCGTGATCGTGACGATGCTCGATAGCGCGAGCGCCGAAGGCTCACGCCTGGACGGCGAACGGATTTCGCACTGGCTCAATTGCTCGCTGCGCTAACCGTGTAAGACCCGATGCGCTGCCGCTTCGAAAACCGTCACAGCGGCAGCGCATGCGTCGACAGAATCTCCTTGAGCACCATAAACGACCGAACCTGCCGCACGCCCGGCAGATACAGCAATTGCTCCGCATGCAGCCGGTTGAAGCTTTCGCTGTCGCGCGTGCGCACCAGCATGAAGTAATCGAATTCGCCCGTCACCACGTGACACTCCATACAGCCTGAGACCTTGCGCGCCGCCTTCTCGAATTCGGCGAAGGCCTCGGGCGTGGAACGATCGAGCACGAAGCCGATCACCACCACCATCCCCGCGCCCAGCGCTTTCGGATCGAGCAGCGCCACCACGCTGCGAATCAGGCCCATCTCCTTGAGCCGCTCCACCCGCCGCAGGCAGGCCGGCGCGCTCAGCTTCACCTTGCTCGCAAGACTCACGTTCGAGATCGACGCATCCGTTTGCAATTGCCGCAGGATCGCGCGATCGATGCGGTCCAGCACCGGCGCGGCGGGCGTGGCGTCGGCGGTTTTGCGGGCTAATTTCATTGCGCGATTCTCCATCCATACGAACGAAAAGTGTGTCGATTGAACGCTTCACGCCTTCAAAGTAAGTAATCGATATTTATTTCGCAAGCTCATTTTTCGCGTGCGTTCCTATCATCCTTTTATCGCGACGGAACACCCCATCATCGATAAACCAAGGAGCGACGCATGAACCTCGACCGATTTCCCCGTTATCCGCTCACCTTCGGCCCCAGCCCGATCCAGCCGCTCAAGCGTTTGTCCGCGCATCTCGGCGGTAAGGTCGAGCTCTATGCGAAACGCGAGGACTGCAATAGCGGCCTGGCCTTCGGTGGCAACAAGACGCGCAAGCTCGAATACCTGATTCCCGAGGCGCTCGAACAGGGTTGCGACACGCTGGTTTCGATTGGCGGCATCCAGTCGAACCAGACGCGCCAGGTGGCCGCGGTCGCCGCGCATCTCGGGCTCAAATGCGTGCTCGTACAGGAGAACTGGGTCAACTATCACGATGCGGTGTACGACCGCGTCGGCAATATCGAAATGTCGCGCATCATGGGCGCTGACGTGCGGCTTGCGCCGGACGGTTTCGACATCGGCATCCGGCCCAGTTGGGAAGACGCGCTCGAAAGCGTGCGCCGTGCGGGCGGCAAGCCGTTCCCGATTCCGGCGGGTTGCTCGGAACATCCGCTCGGCGGGCTGGGCTTCGTGCGCTTCGCCGAGGAAGTACGCGAGCAGGAAGCGCAGATGGGCATCCGCTTCGACTACATCGTCGTCTGCTCGGTGACGGGGAGCACGCAGGCCGGCATGGTGGTGGGCTTCGCAAAGGATGGGCGCGCCGATCGCGTGATCGGCATCGACGCATCGGCCAAACCGGCGCAGACGCGCGACCAGATCGCCCGCATCGCGCGTCATACGGCGGAGATCGTCGATCTCGGCAAGCCGATCCGCGACGAGGACATCGTGCTCGATACGCGCTATGGCGGCCCGGAATATGGCCTGCCGAACGACGGGACGCTGGAGGCGATCCGGCTATGCGCGCGGCTCGAAGGGATGCTGACCGATCCGGTCTACGAAGGCAAATCGATGCAGGGAATGATCGACAAGGTGCGTCTGGGCGAGTTTCCGGAAGGCTCGAAGGTGCTCTATGCGCATCTGGGCGGCGTGCCCGCGCTCAATGCGTATAGCTTCCTGTTCCGCGACGGTTGAGCATCATGCGCGCCGCCTTCGATATCGACTCCTCGCGCGCATCGTGGCTGCGCGCGCCCTGCTCGCTGACCCAGGTGTGCGCCGTGATCGATCACACGACGCCGCCGGAAATCGTCAAGGCGCTGTGCGAGCGCTTTGGCACCGCGCCGCAGTTCAGTGTGCTCGAACTGCACGATGCGGCGCAATTGCATGCCGAATGGCTGGCTTCGTTTTCGATGTTGAATGCGGACGCGACCCGCGCGCCATCCGATGTCGATCGCCTGCTTGCGCCCTTGCCGCCAGCTTGTGTGCTCGCGCTGTGCAGCCAGCAAGTGGACAAGCTCGACTGGCTCGGCTCGGTGACCGGCAGGGTGTGCAGACTGATTGTGCTCGACGTGGAGAAACAAAAAGAAGCGGCACTTGAAGCCATTGGCGCGGTGTGGATGGAAACGCTTAACACCCAGTTTGGCGGGGAGCGTTGAGCACGCCGATCACAGGAACGTGGAACACGAAATCACCAAAACCGAAGTGTTGCTCCAGGTGAATGCGCTGTCTGGCGGTACCGCCCGAACAGCGCATTTTTGCCTTTTACATCGCAAATAATACCGCCCACACCAATTGATTGATTTCAAAACCGGTATTTCCGACATTACTGACCACTGGCGATGCTGCATTGTTGATTCATTATGAATGAAACTCCCCCATTCCGACTCACTCAATAACTCGCCCAAAACCAGATCCACTCAACCCTACCCTTCATTATGTTGACAATGCAGATTCTTAAAATCTAGAATTCTGCGGCGACTTAACCCGGCAAGCCGGCCGCAAACCTGGCAACGGCAGTTTCAGCATGAATGTTCAGCAGTTCATGCTTGAACTGGACGAAGAAACGTTCAAAACACATCCACTGGCATATCTCGACGGCGGTCTGGCAGATCTTGGGCCGATCGATATGAGCAGAATCGCAATGCAGCCCAACATTCAGGAATGGGGCGATTCGCGAACCTGGGGACAAGCGGTCGACAGTGGCGTAGGAGTGGCGAAAACAAGAGCAACAGAAGCAGGAGAAGCCGTCGGTAAAGGCATTGATGTCGTGAGCTATACCCTGCAGCGCTTACTTTCCTTCAAGTTCAACTGAAGTCACAAACTGATATGCGGTGGAAATTAATCTGTGGCGCGTTGCTAGTTGCAGCGGCTGTAACTTACGGATACGAGAAAATGTCGACTGGCTGGGAAACGATTTCAACAAACTTCATGAAAGGCGATAAGCCTTACGGCGGTGGGAATTTCATCATTCGCGGCGATAAAGCTATAAGCCTGAAGGTCGCAGGCCCCGTCATCACGTTTAAACCCGCAAGCGAGTCAAGCAATCCCGATGTGGCTGAGCCAACGGAAGACTGGATGAGCGACGCGAATCAACGCATGAATCGCTGGACGGTCAGCGTCTTGCGAGGTTCCATTAACGGTAATCTGGTGCGCTTGTTTTCCCAACCAGGACAGGATGGCGTGTGGTGGCACTCGCCTGATTGGAGCACGTTATACGTTAGCACTGGATGGATGGACTATTTGTCGCCTATTCCATCCGATGGCCTTACACCACAGGTCACCAGACTTTGGCGTTCTAGCGATGGCGGCAACACCTGGGTACAACTGAACTGGCCGGAGAACCACAATATAGGTCACCTCCTCTTCCTCGATGCAACGCGTAGTTACGCAATTGGTTGGGGGCCGCATGTGTGGCGAACAACCGACGGCGGTTCATCATGGCATGAGATTCCAACGCCCCCTCTTGCAAGCCTGACAAAACCACGCGCAACATTCGACGGCGTAGACCTCGCCAGGGACGGAACGCTACGAGTAGCCTATTACGTCGATGAACTGCACGAAACCAAGTCCTCTAGCGTCGTCTACCGACTTCGCTGGAGTGATCAGCAGTTCGAACCGGAAACTGTATTGTCCGGGCAGACGGTAGTGGACATGAAGTCGGTGCCGAAAAATGCGGGCGAGGACACGATTTATGCTCTGGCCAGTCCGGGACCACATTCAGACACAATGAGCCGTGGTGGCATTATCTCTATGTGGACCAGTACTCAACCGGCCCCAGTCCGTCAGCTTCATGAGTTTGCAGCGCCTCTGAGCATGAGTGGTCTGGCCGTTGGCGTTCGAGGCGTACTGATTGCCTATGCAACGGATAGCAGCGGCAGTGGCGCGCCACATGATTTCAGCCTCTACAGTACCGATGCGGGAAAGTCGTGGACGCAGTCGGACGATGGACTTATGCTGGGGGGCTACTTCGACGCCGATACGAGTACAGAATATGGATTGTCCGCTTATACGCTGAAAAAGCGCCAGTTCTAACCAGTAAAGACACGGTCATACGGACATGCCACGCTACCTCATACTCAACGGCGACAAAACCACCGCCAACGGCACCGTCATCGCCGCCGCAACGACGATCCAGTTCACCGGCCGCGATGTCGCTCATGAAGGCGACGAAGTGCAATGCCCCGCCTGCAACAGCACGGGCAAAATCCAGTGCGATGGACCGCGTCAGATCATGACCGCGCCCGATGGCCGTCATGCCGCCTTGAGCGACGATCTTTGCATCTGCAAGTGCAATCCGCCGCCAAAGCTGGTCGCTTCGCAGCAATCGATGTCCGTCGATGCCTGATCGACGTTAGCGGTTTGCGATATCGCGCGCGCAAAAAAACGCGCGATATCGCTGTCGGCTTACTCGTTCGACCCCGCGTAATTCACCACCTCGACCCAGTTCGCGCCCTTGCCCACCGGATACTGTCCGCTTTCATGCAACGCGCCCGTCTTCGCATCGATGCGATAGACGCTCATCGTCGGCGACAACTGCCCGACTGCGAACAGGAAACGCCCCGAAGGATCGATATTGAAACCGCGCGGCTGCTTCTGCGTTGCGTAGGTGCCGATGCGCTCAAGCTTGCCGGTGGTCTCGCTCACGCGATACGCCGCCAGCGTGCTCGACGTGCGCTCCGACGCATACAGAAAGCGTCCGTCCGGCGTCAGATGCAGATCTGCGCCCCAAGGTTTATCGCCGTGAAAATCGGGCGGCAGGATCGAAATTGTCTGGATCGGCTTGACCGTGTCGCGCGTGCGATCGAACGCGAGCACATGCAGCTTGCCGTCGAGTTCGTCGATCAGATAAACGAAGCGCCCGTCCGCCGAGAAAACAAAATGGCGCGGACCCGACTTCTCGGGTAGCGCATAGGCGGGCGCGGCGTCCTCGGTCAACTGCCCCGTCGCGGCGTCGAAACGCAGGCGCAGCCACGCATCCGAACCCAGCACCGAAGCGAACGCATAGCGGTTATCCGCCGACACGCGGATCGCATGCGCCATCGGTCCCGTCTTGATGGTCTGCTGCACCTCGCCCGCCACGCCATCCACGCCGATGCGGTTCACCGCCAGTTGGTTGCCGCCGTACGAAGCCGACAGCAGATAACGGCCGGTCGCGTCGGTCGAGAGATAAGCCATGCTTTCGGCCAGCGGCGCGCGGCCCAGTTCGCCCAGACGACCATCGAGCGGATTGACGGCAAAGCTCACCACGCGATACGGCTGCGAACGCAGGCCCGCATAGAGCCGCCGATGATCGGGCGAGAACGTCATCGGCATGACGGTGCCGCCCACGGGCACGGTTTCGACTGCCGCTAGCGCGCCGCTAGCCTCGTCCATGCGGAACACCGAAATATCCTGGCTATCCGCGTTCGACACGTAGACGTACGTCGCCCCCTGCGCCGACTGGGCGCAAAGCGCTGCACCTGCGAGTCCGATCATCGCCCCCACCATCCCCTGCACCACCTTTCTGTTCATGTTTTCCTTTTTTGCGCACGCAGCGTGTGCCCTGAGCGGAGACCAATCCGCCATGTTGTCGAACAACTTTTGCGACGATCCCATAGCCACGCGCTTTCGACAAATCCACGTTTACCCTGAAAACTGGCAAAAATAAGTGTTCTACGGTTGATCCCGATCCGATCGGCGCGCTACGATTGCCTCTGACAAGTTGAAAAGACGTATTACAACTAAGGCAGCACAGAGACAGGGAAGCCTCGCTTCCCGCGCACCGAAGGGTCCAACACCATGCCGTTGAGCCGTACCGCCAGCCCCGCCGCCGCAGACGCCGCCGAAGCCTTAACGCGCACCAAAGTCCGCTACGTCATCCTCGCGCTGATATTCATCATTACGACGCTCAACTACGCGGACCGCGCAACGCTTTCGGTGACTGGCTCGGCCATGCGCGCCGAATTCGGCTTCGACGCCATCCGCATGGGCTATATCTTCTCGGCGTTCAGCTGGGCGTATGTGCTCTCGCAACTGCCGGCAGGCTGGATTCTCGACCGCTTCGGCGCACGCCGCGTCTACGCGGCCAGCATCTTTCTCTGGTCGCTGTTCACGCTGCTGCAAAGCGCGATTGGCGTGCTTGGCAGCGCGGCGGCCGCCGTTACTGCGCTCTTTGCGCTGCGCTTCGTGATGGGCGCGGCGGAGGCGCCGGCCTTTCCCGCCAACGCCAAGGTCGTCGCCAGCTGGTTCCCGACGAAGGAGCGCGGCACGGCATCGGCGATTTTCAATTCGGCGCAGTACTTCGCGGCGGTGGTGTTCACGCCGCTGATGGCGTGGGTTACGCATGCCTATGGCTGGCATCACGTGTATCTGATGATGGGCGTTGGCGGCCTCGTGCTCGCCGTCGTCTGGCTCAAGGTGATGAAGAACCCGGCCACGCATCCGCATATCAATCGCCAGGAACTCGACTACATCGAGCAAGGCGGCGGCCTCGTCAACGGCCATCAGCGCAAGTCACGTTCGGAACAGGCGCAGAGCAGCAACGGCTGGCAGTTGATGCGCCAGTTGCTCACCAACCGCATGCTGCTGGGGGTTTATCTTGCGCAGTACTGCATCAACGTCATCACGTATTTCTTCCTGACGTGGTTCCCGATCTACCTCGTGCAGGCGCGCGGCATGACGATCCTGCAGGCGGGCCTGGTGGCGTCGCTGCCGGCGGTCTGCGGCTTTCTCGGCGGGGTGCTGGGCGGCGTGCTGTCCGATGCGCTGATTCGCGGCGGCGCCTCGCTCACCGTGGCGCGCAAGGGGCCGATCGTGGGCGGCATGGCGCTGTCTGCGTGCATCGTCGGCTGCAATTACGTGCACAGTGACTGGCTAGTGGTCGCGCTGATGTCGCTGGCGTTTTTTGGCAAGGGCCTGGGCGCGCTCGGCTGGGCCGTAGTCGCCGATACCGCGCCGAAGGAAGCGATTGGCCTCTCCGGCTCGATCTTCAATATGTTCGGCAATGTGGCCGGTATCGTCACGCCGATCGTGATCGGCTATCTGGTGGCGAAGACCGGCTCGTTCGACAGCGCGCTTGCGTTCGTGGGTGTGAACGCCGCGGTTACGGTGTTTAGCTATCTCGTGATCGTGAAGGAGATCAAGCGGGTGGAACTGGCTTGAGGCGGGTCAGGCGCGGCGCGCTTTTGCAACGCGCGCGCCTGATGCGTCAAAAGCTATGCCGGATGCCCGCCATGATGCCCAGTTGCCCCAGGCCCGGCGCGGGCGTCGTACCTCCACCGCCCTGGCTGACCGTATAGGCCGCCTTAGCGCTGTTCCACAGATACGCGCCTTGCAGATACACCGCGCTGCGTTTGGAAAGCAGATACGTACTGCGCAGCGCGGCGATCGTGCCACGCGCATCGTCATGCGCGTTGACGATGCGATAGACGCCGCCATCGACGATAAAAGCCGGCGTGAGCGAATACGAGGCGGTCAGATAGAACTGATCCGAATGTACGTTGGGCGTCGCGGGCGAGACGGTGTCGACGCGCCGTCCCAGCCAGCCGCCGCCCAGCCGCAGCGCGCCGATCTGGCCATAGCCGTTCAGTTGCATGCGCACGTCGGTGTCGCCGGGATTCGTGAATGCGAAAGTCGGCGTGCCATCGTATAGATTCGCGGATGCGCCCGCGCCGCCGCGCTGCTGATCGTATGATGCGGCCACGCCGTAACCATTGCGGTCGTAGCGCAGCATGGCGGACCACTCGCGGCAGGTCTGCGCACTGCCCGGCACCGGCCCCACACACGTGCCCTGCCCCGGCGAATTGCCCGTTCCCGCCGAATCGCGCCCGAACGACCAGGTCGCGCCCAGCGTGAAGCCCGCGTAGCTGCCTTTGTAGACCACGGTGTTGTCGCTGCGCGAACTCGGCAAATACTGATCGAACGAAGCGGTGCCGCCGTAAATGTCGGGGCCGAGCAGATCGGCATCGGCGATGGCCCAGAAGGTCATCGTGTACTGGCGGCCAAACGTAAGCGCGCCATAGGGCGTATCGAAACCGACCCACGCCTGCCGCCCGAACATACGGCCGCCCTGGTTGAGCGTGCCGCTGCGCATATTGAAGCCACTCTCCAGCGCAAAGATGGCCCGCCAGCCGCCGCCGAGTTCTTCGCGTCCCCGCACGCCCCAGCGCGACGGCATTTCGCCGGTGATGCCGGGCATTCGCACCACGGCGTCGCCTACGGCATTGGCATGCGAGACATATTCGATACCCGTATCGACGATACCGTACAGCGTGACGCTGCTCTGCGCGCATGCCGCCGCGCTGGCGCCCAACAGCGCCGCTCCTGCTGCGATCCGAACTTTCATGACGATTCTGGTCTCCTGTACGACAGTATGTTTTGGCATCCTAATTAATGGCGTGCGACGGCCTTCGCCGGCAGCCGCGAATTCACAATCAGACGATGAATCAGACGATAAGAAGCGCCGCGCGCGTGTGCGACTACGCGCGGCAAATGAGACGAACCCGGTTCAAACCAGGGTCAACCGATCAGCGAGCCTGATCGGCAGGAATATGCCGCCGCACCATCGCAAGCGCGAGCAACACCGCCGCCATCGCCGCACCTAGCATCAGCAGATAGGCGAATGCCCCGCCCGCCGTGATGACCGCCGCGCCTGCGAACGCGCTGAGAATCGCGCCGACGCGTCCGAATGCCAGCGCCGAAGCCGTGCCCGTCGCGCGTACGCTGGTCGGATAGACGAAGGCGCACAGCGCGTAAAGCGTCGATTGCACCGCATTCACAAACAGCCCATGCAGTCCCAGCCCGGCAATCAGCCACCCCGTATGCTGCGTCGCGCCCACGCCGAGAATCATCCACGCGCTCGCCGCGCCGCCGGCACAGCACAACAGCATCGGCCAGCGCGAGCCCCAGCGGGAAATCGCCAGCGCGCAACCCAGCGCGCCGATCACGCCGCCCAGGTTGTAGGCGCTCAGTCCGTAGCCCGCGAGCGAGACGGACAAGCCTTCGGCGGTGAGCATCGAAGGCAGCCAGCTAAATGCGCTGTACACCGCGAGCAGGCACATGAAAAACGCTGCCCAGATTGCGGCGCTATCGGGCGCGCGGCCATCGCGGAACAACGCCGTAAAGCCGACATGTTTTTCCGCGCGTTGCTCACGCAGATCGGTGAAGGTGGCGTCAGGCGCAACGTCGCGCGCCATGCGGCCGAGCAGACGCGCGAGTTCCGGCCAGCGCGGCGAGCGGCGCGCGAGAAAACGCGGCGATTCCGGCAGACAGGCGAGCAGCGCGACAGCCAGCACCAGCGGCAACACGCCGCCCGCGACGAACAGACCGCGCCAGCCGTACACGGGCAGCACTTGCGCCGCGAACAGTCCCGCGAGCATGCCGCCCAGCGGCACACATACAATCGTCGCCGTAACTGCGAAGGTACGCAGGCGCGCGGGCGTGTATTCGGCGGTCATGGTGGTCGAACTCGGCAACGCGCCGCCAATCCCAAGGCCCGCCACGAAGCGCAGCGCCGCGATCACCGCAATATTGGGCGCAAGGCCAATCGAACAGGTCGCCGCGCCGAACACCAGCACGCTGCCGATCACAGCCCAGCGCCGCCCAAAGCGGTCCGCGAACAGTCCCGCACAGGCGCTGCCGATGCCCATGCCGATCAGTCCCGCCGCCACCACGGGCGCGAACGCGTTGCGCGTAATGCCCCACTCCTTGATGAGCATCGGGATCGCGAAACCAATGAGCTGGCTATCGAATCCGTCGACGACGATCGACAGCGCCGCCAGCACCACCACGCACTTTTGCAGCAACGTGAAGGGACCGTCGTCGAGCGCCTGGCCGATATCGACCGCAGCGCCGCCATGCGCGATTCCGGCCTGCGCGGCCTGCGCGGCGCGGTCGGCGTCGGCGGCTGCGGAGGCCGCAGGGGAATAGTTCATCGAATTGTCTCCATCGTTTTTGTTGTTGGTGCATGCGCGCTTTAGCGCGTCACGCTGGCGTCCACCAGACGCACGAGTTGCAGCAGCGTTTCCGTGCAAGGCACCGCCATCGGCACGGCACGCGCGGCCTCGACCACCGCGCCGTTGATCGCCTCGATTTCGGTTCTGCGGCCCGCCAGCACGTCCTGCAACATCGACGGCCGATGCGCGCGATGATTGGCCAGCGCATGCCGCACGTTCCCGACCATATGTGCTTCGTCGACGGCCACGCCGCTGGCGCGCGCGACGGCCGCCACTTCGGCGACGATCTTCAGCGCCAGCTCAGGGCCGTCGGGCACGTTCGAGAGTTCGCCCACGGTGCATTGCGTGACCGCGCAGAGGCTGTTGAGCGCCGCATTGAACGCGACCTTCTCCCAGATCGTGATCCACACATCCGGGTCGGCGCTGCAGGCCAGGCCCGCCGAATTGAGGGCCGCCACCGTGCGCGCGACGCTCACGCGCGTCTCGCCGTCGGCGCTCATCAGGCGCGTCATGCCGCTGCCATGCGAGCTCACACGGCCCGCCGAGGGTTTGTCGGCCGGCCACGTCGTCACGCCCACCATGATGCGTTCGCGCGGCACGCTGCGCGCCAGGCGTTCGACGTTGCCGAGCCCGTTCTGCAATGACAGCACCGATGTATGCGGGCCGATCAGCGCACGCGCCGCATCGAGCGCCGCTTCGGTGTGCATCGTCTTCGTAAAGACGATCAGCAGTTCGGGCGCGCGCTGCGCCGCTTCGGGCCGCAAGGCGCGCAACTTCGTGACCACGCGCTCGCCCGCGTCGGTGGCAAGGCGCAGGCCGTCGCGGCGGATCGCCTCCAGATGCGCCTCGTCGATATCGAGCAGCGTGACGTCGTGCCCCGCCTCCGCCAGCAGGCCGCCGAACAGCGACCCCATCGCCCCCGCGCCGAGAATCGCTATCTCCATCGCTTCATGCATTGCCGTCTCCTTGTCGCGTTGTTCTCTATAGCGTCGTCAGGCGACGACGATTTCCACCAAGGCTGGCCCCTGTGCAGCCAACGCCTCGCGTAATGCACCGGCCAGCGGCGCGGCCTCGCTCACGCGTACGCCCGCGCACCCCATGCCCGCCGCCAGCGTCACGAAATCAAGGCCGGGAAGATCGGTGCCCTGCACCGGATCGTCCTTCGCAAAGCCAAAAACCGGCGCGAAATCCTGCAAGGCCGCGTAGCGCGAGTTATTGAGGATCACGAAGGTAATCGGCAATGTCCATTGCACCGCGCTCCAGATCGCCTGGATCGAATACATGCTGGAGCCATCGCCGATCAAGGCGATCACGCGCTCGCCGGGCCGCGCGAGCGCCGCGCCAACCGCTGCGGGCATGCCGTAACCCAGACCACCGCTGTCCATTGTCAGGAAGCTGCCTGGGCGCACCATCGGCAGATATGTCTGCATGACCGGCCGCGAACTGGGCGCTTCTTCCACCACCGGCCCGTGCGGATCGCGCACTTCGGCGAGCGTCTGCAACGCAAATGCCACCGACATGCGCTCGCCTTGTTGCGGCGGCATCGCGCGTGGCGGCTGTGCGCGCGGCGCGGGCATCGCGCGTTCGGGTCGTGCCGCGCGCGCAAGCAGATCCTGCACGCCCAGCCGCACGTTGCCGACGGCAATCAGGCCTTCGGGCGTCCAGGCGGCCACGTTGGGATCGTCGATCAACTGGCACAGTTGCGCGCCGGGCGGCACATGCGGCCCCTGGCCTTCGACGTGATACGTGAACGCGGGCGCGCCGATCGCGAAGATCGCGTCGTGCCCCGCGAGCAGATCGACGATGCGTTCGCGCATCGCCGGCAAGAAACCCGCGAACAGGCGATGGGTTTCGGGGAAGCTGCAGCGACCGGTCATCGGCGCGACGAATACGCGTGCGCGATGGCGCTCGGCCAGCGCCACGACGTCTTCCACCGCGCCCGCCCGATCCACCGCGCCGCCCACCACGAAGGCAGGCCGCGCGCAGTCATCGAGCAGCGCGCCGATACGCGCGAGCATCGCCGGTTCGGGGCGCAGCGTGTGCGCGAGTTCGCGCTGGGCAAGCGGCTCGGCGGGCTGGTCCCAGTCGTCGACCGGAATCGACACGAACACCGGCCCGCGCGGTTCCTGCATCGCCATCGCATAGGCGCGAGCGATCGCGAGCGGCACGTCCTGGGCGCGCGCCGGTTCGATGCTCCATTTCACATAGGGTTTGGGCAATTCGGCCGCCTGGGTGGCGGCGAGGAACGGGTCGAACGGCAGGATCGAGCGCGCCTGCTGCCCCGCCGTGATGACGAGCGGCGTGCGGTTGCGGAACGCCGTGAAGATATTGCCCATTGCGTTGCCGACGCCGGCCGCCGAGTGCAGATTGACCAGCGCCGCGTTACCGGTGCTCTGCGCGTAGCCGTCGGCCATGCCCACCACCACGGCCTCCTGGAGGCCCAGCACGTAGCGGAAATCAGCGGGGAAATCGCGGAACATCGGCAACTCGGTCGAGCCAGGATTCGCGAAGATCGACGTCATGCCGACGCGGCGCGCGAAATCGATAACCGCGTCGCGCACGGTCAACGCCGTGTTGCCGGGGGATTGCTGGGATTGAGTCTGCTGCGGCGCGCTACCTGTCATTGCGCGATCTCCTGTCTGTTGAGCCCGTCAAATCGGGCACGTTGAATCGTCGATCGATTATCAGCGTCCCTCGGGTAACCGAAAATTGCCGATTCCGGCAAAAGGCATTACCTTTGGGCATGACTTACAACCTCCAGCAACTTCAGGCCTTTGCGACCATCGTCGAGTGCGGCAGCCTAGGGCGGGCGGCGGAAACGCTGCACATCACCCAACCGGCGTTGAGCCGCGCGGTGCGCCGCCTCGAAGAACAGGTGGGCGCGCCGCTGTTCGAACGCCATTCGCGCGGCATGCATCTGACCGCCGTGGGCGAGGCGCTGCTGCCCCACGCCATCCTCCTGCAACGCGAAGCCGAGCAGGCTCGCGAAGAGATCGACGCCATGCGCGGTCTGGCGCGCGGCACGATACGCGTGGGCGCGGTGGGCAGCATAGCAAGCCTGGTTTTGCCGCTCGCGGTGAGTGGCGTGCTGGCGCGCTGGCCGAATCTGCGCGTGGAAATCATCGAAGGCGTGTGGGACCGGCTCGCCGATGCGCTCGTCAAACGCGAAATCGATCTAGCCCTGAGCATGGCCGTGCCCGATACCGACGAAATCACAGCCATTGCGGATTGCCGCTGGGAAGACGCCAGCTACGTGGTGGCGGCGCTCGATCATCCGCTGCGCAGCACGCCTGGCTTGACGCTCGCGGACACGCTCGACGCGCAATGGGCGATACCGCCGCGCGGCACCGGCCCATTCGAGCATATGCAGCAGGCCTTCGCGGAACAGGGTCTGGGCTTGCCGAACGTGGTGGTGGAAACGCGCTCGGTGACGGTCCTCAAGAGCCTGGTGGGCAGCTCCCGTTTCCTGAGCTGGATGGCCTCGACGATGTATGTGACCGAGAGCAAGGCGGGCGTATTCGACACGCTCGAAATGCCCGGCGTGGTGGGACGACGCACGCTTACGGCGTTCCGCAGGCGTCAGGGCATCTTGCCGAGCCCGGCAGTGAAGCTGCTCGAACAGTTGCGGCTGCAGACCGCGCAGACCGCGCAGACGGCGCAGAGGGCCTAAGCGTCCGGTGAGCTTGCGGGCGCAAGCGATGCGGCGCGCGCGAGCAGCACTTCGCGATCGCGCGTGTTCTGGGTGAGCGCAGCGGCGCTTTCGAACGCCGCACGCGCTTCTTCGATGCGCCCGAGTTTCGCGAGCAGGTCGCCGCGCACGGCAGGCAGCCACGGATACTGGCGCAGCACCGCTTCCTCGTCCAACGCTTCGATTAACGCGAGCGCCGCTTGCGGCCCCTGCGCCATACCTACCGCCACCGCCCGGTTCAGGCGCACCACGGGCGACGGATCGAGGCGCAACAACGCATCGTAAAAGCCGACAATGCGCGCCCAGTCGGTCTGTGCGGCGCTCGGCGCGCTGGCGTGGCAGGCCGAAAGCGCGGCCTGCAGCGCATACGGCCCGAGCACGCCCGAAGCCGCCGACGCGCATTGCTGCGCGCGCCCAAGCGCTGCGAAGCCGCGCCGGATCAGCAGCCGGTCCCAGCGCGTGCGGTCCTGATCCGCCAGCAGCACGGCGCGTCCCGCACGATCCACGCGCGCAGGCAGGCGCGACGCCTGCAACTCCATCAGCGCGGCTAGCCCATGCACTTCGGCTTCCGCTGGCGCAAGTCCGGCCAGCATGCGGCCCAGCCGCAACGCTTCCTCGCAGAGCGCCGGGCGCATCCAGTCGGCGCCCGAGGTAGCCGCATAGCCTTCGTTGAAAATCAGATAGATCACTTCGAGCACGGAAGCCAGGCGTTCGGCACGCGCCTTCGCGTCGGGCACTTCGAACGGCACGTTCGCTGCCGCGAGCGCACGCTTTGCCCGCACGATGCGCTGCGCAACGGTGGCCTCGGGCACCAGAAAGGCCCGCGCGATTTCGGGCGTGCTGAGGCCGCCCAGCAGCCGCAGCGTGAGCGCCACGCGCTGCTCGCGCGGCAGCACGGGATGGCAGGCGACGAACATGAGCCGCAACAGATCGTCGCCGATTTCGTTCTCGCGCGCGGCGTCGACCGTATCGGCGATATCGGGGGCGAAATGCGCCTCCAGCGCTTCAAGATCCGCACCGATCGCTTCGTGCGCGCGGGCGTGCGCGGCCGCGCGCCGCAAGCGGTCAAGCGCACGATGTTTGGCGGCGGTCATGAGCCACGCTCCGGGGTTGGCGGGGATGCCGCTCGCGGGCCAGCTTTCGAGCGCCGCGACCAGTGCGTCCTGCGCGGCATCCTCGGCGAGGCCCACGTCGCGCAGCAGACGCGCGGCGTGAGCGATCACGCGCGCGCGTTCGATGCGCCAGACCGCCTCAATCGAACGATGGATCGCGGCGAGCTTCGCGCCGTCCTGAGCCACGCCCGCGGCCGCATCCTGAGCCATCAATGCGCGCCCTTCTCCACCGCTTCGGGCGACATATACATCAGCTCCCAGATATGGCCATCTGGATCTTCGAAACTGCGGCCGTACATGGCGTCGCCGCAATCCATCGGCGGCCGCTTCGAGGTGCCGCCTGCCGCCAGCGCCTTGTCCACCAGCGTATTGACTTCATCGCGCGACTCACACGACAGACAGGTGAGTATTTCGGTCTGCTCGCGAGCGTCCACGAGCTTTTTATCGGTGAAGGTGCGCATGAAATCCGTAGTGAGCAGCATCGCGAAGATGTTGTCGCCGATCACCATGCAGGCGGCCTTGTCATTGGTGAATTTAGGCTCGAAGCGAAAACCAATCGCGCCGAAGAAGTCCATCGAGCGCTTCAGATCGCTCACGCCCAGGTTGACGAAGATGTGCTTGTGCATGATCGTTTCCTTAATTAACTGAGGTCTGGATATTGATTCGGAAGCCAAATTATTTAAATTTGCTTTGTGTTTCGAGTTTGCGAAAGCGTTCGATGCTTTCCAGATGTTCGAAGTCATCGAGTTCATAAAGTTGACGCACTTCGATCTCGCCGTCCATGTCCTTGCCAAAGGGCGCCGGAAACCGCCGCGCCCATTCGAGCGCTTCGTCGCGCGAGCGCACCTGGATCAGCGTATAGCCAGCGATCAGCTCCTTCGTTTCCGCATACGGACCATCGACGATATCGGGTTTGCCGTCCTTGTAGCGCACGCGAAAGCCGTTCGCACTGGGCTGCAATCCCGCGGCATCGAGCAGAACGCCCGCTCGCGCCAGTTCCTCGTGGTAAGTGGCCATATCGGCAAAGATGGTTTCGTCCGCGGGTTGCTCGCCGGCTTCGCTTTGCGCATTGGCGCGCACCATGATCATGAATCGCATTGCGTGCTCCTGTTCCTGTTTGTGTCGATCGTGTCGATCGTGCGGGTCGCAGGTTGATGAAAGCGGCATCGTGCGATGCGCTCATTGACACGACGCGCGACGCTCGCATAAATCGACAACACGCCACGATTTTTTTCTCGAACCCAGGGAAAGCACCTGGATTTGTGGCTAACGGAAGCACGGCCCCGTTTCGCGCACCTCGACGCTTGCCCATTGCGCCGCCGGGCAGGCTCGCGCGACGGCCAGCGCGTCTTCGCGCGTGGCGCAATTGACCAGGAAATAGCCGCCGATCATCTCTTTCGCTTCGGAAAACGGGCCGTCCACGATGCTCGTGCGCCCTTCGCGTATCTCGATGCGCGCGGCATCGGTATCGGAAACCAGCGATTGCACGTCGAGCAGCACGCCACGCGCGTCGAGTTCTTCCGCGAATTCCACCATGCGCGCGTAGAGCGCTTCGCCTTCGGCTTGAGTACGCGATTCGCGCTGGCCGCGCGGCTCGCTAATAAGCAGCAGGTATGCCATGTAGTGCCTACTCCATAAGATCCGTCACGGTTCAGGAAGCTGACGCGTCGTAAGCATAGCGCGCGTAGCGATCCTGTTCGCCAGCACAGCGCAATGCGCCCCCGAATCCGAGCGATCACCACCATTGCCCCATCTGCTCAATATGAAAGATCTTTAATCCTTGCGGCATTCAAGGCCCCCACCTCCCATCGCTATCCTGCTGGACAGCTGAATCCGCCGTCACGATCGCCCGGCAATCAGCGCGCGACAGCAGGCCTGCGCCACGCCAGGGCGCGTACGGCACTTTCCATATTTGATGAAGGATGGGATTCATGAGCACCGGACAACCCGCTGGTTTGACCGAGCGGACCACGCGCGCCATACAGGACGTGCTCGCAGGAAAAAAGAAAGGCGTGTTGACACGGCTTCTGTTCGCTGGGCCCGCCGTGATTGCGTCGATTGCCTACGTCGATCCCGGCAATTTCGCGACCAATCTGCAGGCGGGCGCAGAATTTGGCTATTCGCTGCTTTGGGTCGTGCTCTCGGCCAATATCATTGCGATGCTTTTTCAGGCCTTATCGGCAAAGCTTGGCATCGTGACGCAAAAGAATCTCGCCCAGATTTGCCGCGAGCAATTACCGCGCAAACTTGTCTACGCAATGTGGGCCGTCAGCGAGATTGCCGCCGTCGCTACCGATCTCGCCGAATTTCTGGGCGGTGCAATCGGCCTGTCCCTGCTCCTGCATCTCCCGCTCGTGGAAGGCATGATCATCACCGGCATCGTCACTTATGCAATCCTGCTGATGGAACAACAGGGCTATCGCCCCATCGAACTCGCTATCGGCGCGTTCGTGTCGATCATCGCGTTGTGTTATCTGCTGGAGATGCTGGTGGCACCCGTTTCATGGGGCGCTGCGGTGCACGGCATGCTGGTTCCGCATCTGGGTTCGAGCCAGGCGCTGGCCGTTTCCGCCGGCATTCTGGGTGCCACGGTGATGCCTCATGCCATCTATCTGCATTCCGGTTTGACGCAAAACCGCGCCCCGGCAAAAAACAACGTTGATCGTCGCAAACTGCTCAGCTTCTCGAATAAGGAAACGGTGATCGCGCTGACGCTTGCAGGCATGGTCAACATGGCGATGGTGGTCATGGCTTCCGCAGCCTTCCATGCCGGTCACGCCGATATCGCCGAAGTCGAGACGGCTTACCGCACGCTCACTCCATTGCTGGGTGCGGGCGCCGCTGCTGTGTTTCTGGTTTCGCTGCTCGCTTCCGGGATTTCCAGTTCGGTGGTCGGCACGATGGCCGGGCAAATGATCATGCAAGGCTTCGTGGGCTTCCCTATTCCCGTCTGGATCCGCCGCCTCGTGACGATGTTGCCAGCTTTCGCGGTGATTGCACTGGGCGTGAATGCCACTGACGCACTCGTCTACAGCCAGGTTGTCCTGAGCTTCGCCTTGCCGGTGCCGATGATCGCCTTGATCGTCTTTACGAGCCGACGCGACATCATGGGAGAATTCGTTAATAGCCGTGGCACACGCCTGGCAGCACTCGCGGGTACGACCGTCGTGCTCATTCTGAATACCGTTCTGATTCTGCAGACGTTTGGCGTTGCCATTCCTGGCTTGCCCGCGGCGTAAAATAACGCGGCGGCCTCCGGCAGCAGCATGACCGGGCGCTGTCCATTCTGGTGGTCCTTGTTGAGAACCACCAGAATGGACAGCGCCTGTTCTGGTTTGTAGACCATTACGCCGCTCACGAGCCTTCGAACCGACAACCACGGCGAACACATGCACCCATTGGCCCATATTCTGGTCGTGGACGATGATCCCGCCATGCGGGAACTCATTGGCGACTATTTGAAGGAAAACGACTTTCGTGTCGCGACTGCCGCAACGGGCGCGGAAATGGCGGCTGCACTCACTGAACACGCCCTCGATCTGGTCGTGCTCGACCTGAAACTGCCGGATGCCGATGGCACGCAGATCGCCCGGCGCGTGCGCGAGACCTCGTCGCTGCCGATCATCGTCGTCACCGGGCGTCTGGATGAAGCCGATCGCGTCATGGCGCTGGAATTAGGCGCAGACGACTATCTGACCAAGCCGTTTAGCCTTCGGGAACTGCTCGCCAGGATTCGCACGGTGTTGCGCAGAGCGTCGACGACGGCGGCCGCCGCAACGACAACCGGGCGCCATGCTGACGCACGCGCCTATCGGTTCGATGGTTGGGAATTGAATATCGGTACGCGCCGGCTGACCTCGCCGGGCGGCGAAGCCATCGTCCTCACGAATGGCGAATTCTCGCTTCTGACCGCCTTTCTTTCCGCGCCGGGACATATCCTGTCGCGCGATCAATTGCTGGAAGCGAGCCGCATGTATGACGATGTGTACGACCGGTCGATCGACGTGCAGATACTGCGGCTACGCCGGAAGATCGAGGTCGATCCTTCGAATCCCCGATACATCAAGACCGTGCGCGGGGCGGGATATATATTCTTCGATCAGGTGGAAAAAGTCAGTTCCGCGTCGATACAACCCAGGTAATCGACGCGTACGACTCAGTTGCTGGCGCAACGATTGTCTTCGCTATCTTCAGATGCGTCATTGCGCGGCCTGACGAAACATCTCGCCGCAATCATGCCGACTTCGTATAGTGCAATCAGCGGCACTGCTAGAATCAATTGCGAAAATACATCGGGCGGCGTGACGACCGCTGAAACAACAAACGCCCCCACTACCACATAGGCGCGATTGGACCTCAACTGCGCCACGCTCACCAGCCCGATGCGCACCAGCAAGACCACGCAAACCGGCACCTCGAATGTCACGCCAAACGCCACGAACATCGTCATCGCAAAGCTCAGGTATTTGTCGACGTCGGTGTTCATCGCTGCGCCCAATGGCGCGTTATAGTGCGCCATGACGCGCAGGATATTCGGGAAAACGACGAAATAAGCAAATGCCATGCCGCACAGAAAGAGCGCGTAGCTACTGCACACGAGCGGCGCAATCAGCCGCTTTTCGTGCTGATAAAGCCCTGGCGCGATAAACGCCCACAGTTGATACAGCACGAAAGGCAGCGCAATGAGGAAGGCAACCAGGAGCGTCACCTTCATCGGCGCAAAGAAGGAACCGGTCACGTCCGTGACGATCAGTTTGCCGTCATGTGGCAAGTTTTCCATGAGCGGCCGGGCAAGCAAACGGAAGATATCGGGCGCCCAATAAACCAGACAAAGGAATGGCACCAGCACCGAAATCCCGGCGCGAACGATGCGGGTGCGCAATTCGACCAGGTGTGAGATCAGCGACTCGGATTCGGGCGCTGCTGCGGGTATGAGTTCGTTCAAGCTGGCTCTCCCGCACCTGGATCGCACAACCGTGACGCTTCGCGCGGCGACAAGCCTGGGACTTCCTGTAACGCTGCTCGGGCAACGCTTGCGGCGTCCGACGTCACTTTGCGCCGACGCGCCGATGCCCGCTTGTACCACTGTGGGAGCGTGACCTGCCGGCCGCGCCAACGGCGGCGTCTGGCGAGTATCAGGTCGATGACTTCATTTGATCTCGCCATCGGCAGCGTCGTTTGAGGACGCGGATTTTCGGCGACGGGGTCGCTAGTGGGGGCGGAGGACGCCAGCTTCATGACAGCCTTTGCACTCGCATCGATTTCGCCGATACCATCGCGAATCGACGATTCCAGCAGCCGCGCCGATGCGGCTGCTTGCTGGGCGGCCTGCCTGAATTCCGCGAGCTCTATCTCGCGTGTCACCTCTTCCCGCACGCTGTGAATGTAGCGTTGCGCGCGTCCAAATAACGCGCCGCTCGTCCGCACCACACGCGGCAGCCGTTCAGGACCGAGAACAACGAGTGACACGACGCCAATCACCGCCATCTTGGACAGTGCAAAATCGAACATACTCTGCTCCTGCGGCGCTTGTCGCGCAGCCTTTGGCCGATCAAGACATCCGCGCCGCGCCGGCATCCTGGCGCTCTGTACTGCCAGGCTCCGCCTTGACGGCCTCAGGGAGCGAGTCGACTTCCTTCATGCCTTCCTTAAAACCCTTTACCGCGCCGCCAAGGTCACCGCCAATATTGCGCAGCTTTTTAGTCCCGAACACCAGTGACACGATGACGAGCACGATGATCCAATGCCAGATACTGAGGCTGCCCATAAAGCTTCCTTACAAGATGTGTTGACTATCCGCCAGACGAGGCTGGGAATTCGAACCCATTTGACAAAGACAGGGTTACGACTTCATTGCATGAATACACGGCTGGATTTCATTTGAAACATAGAAACACGAATATCGAACCTCTAACGTGTTCACGTCCCCGTCTACCATCACCTCAGTGTGTTTCAAATGAAACGATCGGATAGATTTATGCAACAACTCTGCAATGATCAGCCGATTCAATGATGTGTAACGCTCAACCATTCCAGCTCGATCAACAGCACACGACGGGGATTACAATATGGAAAATTCTCGGCGCATCCTGGTGCTGGATAGCGACCCGGCAATGTTCGATCTGGTTTCTCTATAGCTTCAGGACTCAGGATATGACGTCATGGACATTCAATCGCTCCAGTCATTCGACGGCCATCATGCGAATCACCCCGGCGTGATCGTGGTCGACCTTAACTGCTCCGAAAGTCGGGCGCGGAACCAGATCGCCCGGCTCGCCCAATCCTTTCCCGGCACACCGATTGTTGCCACCTCAGGTTATTTTCTTGTTGGCCCAGGCATGGCAACCGAGACGGCGCGACAGTTTGGCGTCGCCGGCGTCCTGGCCAAGCCGTTTCATGGTGCAGCACTGGTCGCGGTAATCGACGAATTATTCAAATGCCGCCAGGCGGAACACCCTGCATATCGCGGACATGAAACCCACTGAGTTCAAGAAAATAAAAATTGGCGGCACGCCATGGCGATGGCTGGTCGTGGTGGGCGCGTGCGTGATTGTGGTGTGCGTATGCGTCGCCGCTGCGTGGGATAGCGGGCGCGCCAGGAAACTTGCGCTCGAAGGCAACGAGCGAGAACTTTCCAGCATCGCCAGCGCGCTTTCGGAGCAGACAGCCCGTTCGCTTCAGGAAATCGAGCTGATTCTGCGTCGCACGAGTGTCACGACGCCTTTGCCGCTGCAGCACGCGATTCAAGACAAAGCGTTCGAAGCGTTCCTGCGCCATGAAGTCGCCGATGTGCCGCAAATCCGCGAGTTGAGCGTGTTCGATTCGAGAGGCGATCGCGTCGCCAGTTCGCAGCCCCCTGGCCAGCACGATATCGATATCGCGCCCAGAGAATATTTTCAGCAGATCCGGCACGCCGCTCCGGGCACGACCGTCATCAGCGGACCGCTAAAAAGTCTTGCGGACAGCACGCCGACTTTCGCCGTTGGCATGGGCATGTGGGACGCCAACGGTCATTTTCTGGGCGCAGTACGCGCGCTGGTCGAGGATGATTACTTCGAACGCTTCTACCGCGAAATCGATCTTGGGCGCGGCACGCTGATCAAGCTGACGCTCAACGATGGCACGCCCGTTGTTGCGTTCTCACGAGAAAGCAACGGTACGCCATCCACAGACTTGCAATCGGCACAACGCACCATCACCGGCTTCCCGCTTCGCGTGACGGTTTCCCGCGACCGCAAAGTGGTGCTGGCAGACTGGCAAGCGAGCGTCGTGAACGCGATCCTGCGTACCGGCTCCATCTCTTTGCTGGTCGCGGTGCTTGCGTGGGCGCTTGCCCGGCAAATGCGACGCCAGCAGAGGCTTGCTGAGCGCCTGCACTTCAGCGAGCAGCGTTGGCGCGCGGTGTTTGAAAACGCGCCGATTGGCGTGATCGTCCTGCGGACTTCGGGACAATTCATCGCGAGCAATCCAGCCTTTCAACGCATGGTGGGTTATCCTGGCGCCGATCTAATTGGACGCAGCGCCTTCGACTTTGTGTATGCCGAAGATGGAGCACAGATTCAACGGCATGTCGCGCGGCTTGTTAGCGGCATTGCTGCCACCACGCGTTTCGAGCAACGTTTCCTGCACCATGACAGGAGCGTTATCTGGACGGATATGAGCGTCGCGCGTGTTGCTTCGACGGAATATCGACTGGAACAGTCCGCTCAGGAATCCGAAGACGTACTGGTTGCGACACTCGAAGATGTCACGCAACGCCGCCTATCAGAAATCGAACGCAGTCGTCTTGAGGCGCAACTGCTGCAATCGCAGAAGTTGGAAGCGCTGGGAACCTTCGCGGGCGGTATTGCTCACGACTTCAACAATATCCTGGGTGCGATTCTAGGCTACGGCGAGCGCGCGCTTCATGTGCTGAATGGACAGACACCCGAGCTTCGCTATATCGAACAGGTCATGAATGCGGGCAATCGCGCACGTAGCCTGGTTGAACGCATATTGACCTTCAGCCGCAGCGGCATGGTGGCGCGCTTGCCGGTTCGACTCTCGCCCGTTGTTGCGGAAACAATCGAATTACTCAAAGCGCGCGTCCCTGCCGGAATTCGCATTACGCTGCGCTTGAATGCGGGCGACGTCGTTGTCATGGGCGACACCACGCACATCCATCAAGTGGTCATGAATCTTTGCAGCAATGCCCTGCATGCGATGCCAAATGGTGGAACGCTGACGATCACGCTCGAACTCGAACATATTGCTGAACAAGTCAGCTTCACCAGCGGTCTGATCAGCCCTGGCGACTTCGTGAAACTTAGCGTGAGCGACACCGGTGTGGGGATGTCTACGGACCTCATCGAACGTATTTTCAATCCGTTCTTTACCACGCGCAGAACGGGCGAAGGCACGGGGCTGGGACTTTCGCTGGTCGATGGCATCGTGCGTGAATATGGCGGAGCCATATCAGTTAAAAGCGTGCCCGGAACCGGCAGCCTATTCGAGGTGTTCCTGCCAGTAAGCGCAGAAACCGCGCCGGAGGTCATCAACGAACCCGTGATACTGCCACACGGCGCCGGGCAAGTCGTGCTCGTTGTCGACGATGAGAAAGCGCTCGTCAGTCTGGCGGAAGAACTGCTCGCCGAACTCGGGTACGAGCCGGTAGGCTTTGAATCCAGCAGCGCTGCCTGGGAAGCGTTTGCCCGTCATCCAGAGCGCTTCGACGCCGTCATGACGGATCAGACCATGCCGGAATTGAGCGGGCTCGATCTCGCCGCACGAATACTGGAAATTCGTCCCGCGATCCCCGTTATTCTGTGCAGCGGATATGGCACCGCCGATCTCGAACGCAAAGCGGCAAACGCAGGTGTTCGCATGGTGCTGCGCAAACCACTCCAGCAAATCGACATCGCACGCGCTCTGAGTCGGGTTTTTTCGGTGTGACGTTTGGCTACAGAGATCAGTTCGCGGCTACGTGCTGGCTGGAGCCCATGCAATCGCGGGCGTATTCCTTTGAAAGCCTACGTTGTGCGGATTGCAGATCCTGCGGGTATTCAATATCGTCGTGAGACGGGTCATATCCAACGGCCTCCAGCTCCGCCAACTCGTGCTGGAGTTGCGCATGCGTTACCTCTTTCTTTAACGGCTTGAAGGGATAGTCGTTACATTGCTGGGATGTCAGGTGCGGTGCCGCTACGGCCGATGCGCTAGCAACGAGAACCGATAGTGCTACCAGGAATTTGAATTTCATGATTTCGTTAAGGAAAGAAGACGTAGAAATCGTATCCGCTCGCTCAACGTTTTCCATTTATAAAATCGTGAAATAAAATTTATTGACTCACTCGCTCTGTGCAGAATTAAACTTATCTTCATCGTCAAAAATTCTCGATCCCTGATCGACTGGATATCATTTTCTCGTCAAAACAACGCCAATAGCGAACCACGCGCTATTCCGCATTTCGAGCGACGATATGATGACGACTCCCGAGTTCGTACTGCCACTCCCCGCTGCTAGCGCTGATGCACTGTCGATGCGCTATCACGTAGCGCTGGAAGCCATGTGTACAGGCAACGGATGGCTGGGCGCGACGCAGGCATTGACCACACTGATGTTCGTCACCAGTTTTCTCGCCGAGGCAGGCTACGGGCGAGTGACGTTTGCAGAGGTGCTGGGGTGCCAGAATGCCCTCTCCGCCGCCTTGCGCGACGGCATGGCTGGAAAGGGCTGGAGATTTTCAGCAGAAGGCATTGAAAAATACAAAACGCTCGTGACGTTGCACGATTTCCAGTTGAGCATCGCGCCCATCCGTGCCATCAAGATTGCCGGCCGGCGGTTGCAGCAGGTCAATACGATCGTCACGCAACAATTGAGTGCCGGCCGGCGGCGACCGGAATTCAGCAAGGACAAACTTCAATTCGGTAGCTTCAAATGGAGCAAGCTGTCGCGGTAAGCGGTTGATTCGCGCGAAATGTCATCGTTGAAGGTTCAATGTCGTGCGTGAGCCGGTATCCATACGCGAGTTCAGTGACGATAGAGACATTTGGCAGCGTCTCTTTCATCTTGCGCCGCAGTCGCCAGATGAGAGGTGGAATGGTCGCAATATCGCTTTCCTCTTCGTCACACCAGGCATAGCGCAGAAGCTGCTCGTGCTTGACGGGAAGCTCGAAATTGCGGAGCAGGCATTCGAGCACAAGAAATTCACGCTTCGTTATCGCTAGCCGCGTTGTGCCGTCCACCAGTTCACGTGTCGATGCGTTGAGTGTCAGGCGCGGTTCAAACGCCCGGCGATTGCGCCGCGCATAGGCCGTCGTGCGATAGAACGCGAGAATTTTCTCGTGCATTTCCACGAACGAATAAGGCCTGGAGAAACACGTATCGACACCGGCTCTGAGGAACGCCGCGCGTTCACTTGCGGTGCATTCCTTTACAACAAGCGAAAACACCGCGTCCGACGAAACGCTCCTGATGTCACCCACAACCTCGGCCAGTCCGGACAGCGGCGCCAGCGACTGAGGCATAAGTATCACCGCGTCAAACAACTCTTCCTGACCGGCGCGAATGCCAGCAGCAAACGTCGTACTCCACAGGACACTATGCGTGCTTTCGCGCAGCGCCTTGCAAAGCCATTCCGATTCGTGAGTGTGCGGGCCAACAAAAAGAATGCGCATGGGTTTTTCCAGATCGATGATTAGGCGTCAGCTGGAAGTTCCGATGGCCAATCGAGCACCGGGTCGTAGCCTGGCGTTCAACGCACGCTTCAGGCCCTCCCTGCCGCTTTCGATGTGTGCGACGTTGTAGCCGCAACGAAACCCTGCTCGATAGCCAACACAGTCGCATTCATGGCTGGTCGAGAACTCCCAGACTCGTCAACCGGGACAAGCTGCCGGGAGTTTCTCTATTCCCGATTGCGCGTTGATTGCATGAATCGGCGCGCGCATTACAGATGTAACGTCGCTAAGGTGTCAGAGCCACGGCTAGCGCGATGGTGAGCGTTCCAACAGTGTGCGTGCGCCGAAGATGAACATTCTTCAATGTTGCGAACATGGCCGATCGCCGGGGGATCTTCTATGCTGCGCCGTACAGGTTCGACGCACCCTACGCCTCAGATCGATTTGCGAATCGCACGAACGCCGAACCGGCAGTGGAACGCGACTGACGAGGCGACTTTTCCAGCACCCGAGGTCTAATACCGTGAAAAATGCAACGTTACGTCAGCTCAAGACCTTCGAGACCGTTGCTCGACGTTTGAGTTTTTCGCGTGCCGCTACTGAACTGCATCTTTCCCAACCGGCGGTCTCGACCCAGATCAAGCATCTGGAGGAACATGCCGGGGTACCTTTATTCGAGCAACTGGGTAAAAAGATCTTCCTGACCGATGCAGGCAAGGAGATGGCGCGCCACGCCCGCGAAATCATCGACCGTTTCAATCAGGTCGAACAGATTCTTGCGCAGATGAAAAGCGGCTTTGGGGGTTGCCTCAAGATTGGCGTCGTCACGGCCTGTGGGTATTTCTTTCCGCGCCTGATTGCTGAGTTTCGTCGGCGTAACGATGGTGTAAAGCTTGAATTCAAGGTTGGCAATCGCGACGAGTTGCTGCGCCTGCTGGAAGCCAATGAAATCGATCTGGCGGTGATGTCGGAATCGCCCACCGATAGCCGCATATGTGTCGAAAGCTTTGCACCGCATCGTTTCGTGGTGATCGCTGCGACCGATCATCCGCTTGCGCGTCGCGCACGGATCTCACGCGCGGAACTCGCTAACGAGCGTTTCATCCTTCGAGAACGCGGTTCCGATACCCACGCGGCGATGGAAAACAGCATGCCGGATGTGCTCGACAAACTTGCCGACACCATCGAGATCCCCAATAACGAAGCCATCAAACAGGCCGTCATGGCGGGGCTCGGCATCAGCTTTCTGCCCGCGTCCGCGATCGAGCTCGAGTCCCGTGCGCACATGCTGAACGTACTGGATATCGTCGGCCTTCCGGTCGTTCGCCAACTGAAAATCACCCGTCTGGCGGGAAAAGCGCTTTCTCCCGTGGCCAACGCATTTAAATCGTTTCTTCTGGAGGAAGGCGCTTCGCTCATCGCACGAGCGGATATGGGCGTTCATGCCGCGCCCTATGCGATGCAGATCGCTGCCGCCGCCTGACCCATCGACAAGCCGCCCACTCTGCACCAACGCCATGCCATATGGTGCAGAGTGGGCGGGACATCGCGGCGCTACACCGTCAGGCCGGCAGAACGTCCGGACGATTGTTCGGGAAACGCTTGAGCACGTCTTCCGTGATGTTCAGATGTTCCATCACCAGCTTCGGCGGCGTATGCGTGAGCCAGTCGGACAGCGACACTTCGGCAAAGTGATCGGCCTTGAATACCTCGATCATGATGATGTCGGTGTCGCCGGTGTTTTCGATGTAGTGACCTAGGCTCTTCTTCACGTAACCGATATCGCCGGCACGGAAATCGGCGGTCGCGGCCTTCGGGCCGGTGTCGAACACGGTCATGCGGCCTTCGCCCTGAATCCAGTATTGCCATTCGTCGGCGTTCGGATGCCAATGAAGTTCGCGCAGGCCGCCCGGCTTGATCGTCACCATCGCCGCGGCAATACCCGTGGATACCTTGAAGTTGCGGCTGTCCGCAATACGCACGCTGCCACCCCTGGTTTCCTTGAAGGGCTTCATCGAACCAAGCGAGAAGACAAACGGGAAATCCGGTGCGCCCAGCGGCGATTTGACCGCGGCCTGTGCGGCTGCCAGCGGTCCAGGATCGTCGCCCTGGAAAATCCACAGGTTGTCGGTCGGGATATTCTTGAAGGCGTCCTGCGGCACGTTGAAGTTCGCCGCCAGCACTTCCGGCGGCGTATGCGCAATCCAGTCTGTGACCAGCAGCGTATTGAATTCGGATGCCTTACCATTATCGAAGGCGATCATGAATTCCGCGCCCGTGGGTCCCAGGCCCTGAAGCGAATGCGGCAGCCCCGGGGGGAAATACCAAAGATCGCCCTTCTTCACATCGGCCACCTGGCAGCGACCTTGCTCGTCCAGAATCGTGATACGGCATTCGCCTTCGAGCATGATTGCCCATTCGGCCTGTTGATGCCAGTGCATTTCCCGAATGCCGTTCTGCGACAGGCGCATATTGACGCCGGAGATATCCTCCGAAATAGCGAAATCGTTCTGCGTCACTTCACGCGCCCAGCCGCCGTTCTGATAACGCTTGTGCGCGTTGTTGAACGATGCCCAGAAGAGATCCATACCGTTGATGTCAGTGGCAGGCGGATTCTGGAAATCGGGGAATTCATTCGCGAGCGTAGGGTTCTGCGGGCCCGGATCGTCAAGACTGGTGGGGCTCTTCGCGTTGACCCGGCCTTCTGGCGGACGGTCCGGATTGCCGAACGTAGCGGCCTTCGCGGTAGCGGCAACGCCCAGTGCGGCAGCGCCGGCTGCTGCGCCTACCAGCATTTTTCGTCGGGACAAGTCGGTCATGGATAGCTCCTGGCAAATGCCTGAATACAACTGATGAAATCTGGGTTGTGACTTCTAGACGACGCGTCATTGACGTCGTCTGTGCAGTTGATATTAGAGCTACCCCGTTCCGAATAATATTCAATTATTCGGATCAAAACTATCACACTCAATTATGGTTTTCTTTGTGCCTCTGCGCGTCAATTCACCGCCACGCGCGAACGAACTGTACTTCAAATTTATGCTAACGACTGTACTGCTATCGATGCGAACCGCACGCCTAACATTCGCTTCGACATTTCTTTTTTAAATTATTTTTAGAGGATTTGAAGTCAATTCTTGCAACACAGAAAGTCATCTGTCATTGATTTGATGGCTTTGTGGTTATTTTGTGAAGGCGCATCGTTGCGCCAATTTTTTCGCCGTGGTTGTATCTCAACAGATATATCGCCCCACCCTACGCGGCGGGTTGGCTTGCGGGCGACGTGAAATTGAAAAGATGAAAAAACTGCTATTAGCCTCGGCGATTCTCGCTGCGTTTTCCAGCCACAGCCACGCGCAGAGCAGCGTGACCTTATACGGCACCATCGATACGGCATTGATCTATGCGAACAATATGGCCACCGGTTCGGCTGGCCACGGCACGAGCGGTATCGAAATGGACAGCGGAGGAACGCATGCTTCGCGTTGGGGTTTGCAGGGCAAGGAGAATCTCGGTGGCGGACTCGCTGCGATCTTCCAGCTCGAAGATGGTTTTTCCAGCGCAAATGGCAAGCTTGGCAATACCGGCGACATGTTCGGACGGCAGGCATATATCGGCTTGTCCTCCGCGACCGACGGAAAAATCACGCTTGGCCGTCAATACAGTTTCATGTCGCAATGGCTTTCCGCGCTGAGCGCCGAAGGGCGCGGCTGGGGCGGCAATCTTGCATCCCACCCGTTCAATAACGACGACATGATTCGCCATACCAGCATCCGCAATTCGGTTCGCTATGTGAGTCCGACATACCGCGGCCTCACACTCGGCGCGATGTATGGCTTTTCGAACGAAGCGGGACAGTTCGCCAACAATCGCGCTTATAGTTTTGGCGCCCGTTATGTGAATGGACCCATTGCACTCGTAGCGAGCTATGGACAGACCGATCGCTCGGCGGGTTCGGCGAATTTCAATGCGGACGGCGCGGTCAGCAATAGTGACGGCGATGCAACGATCACAGGCGGCCGAGAGCGTGTCTGGGGACTAGGCAGCAAATATTCGTTCGGTCACGCCGCCGTTGGCGTGGTGTGGACCCACTCTTCCACTCGCGACGTCACCAGCGTCTGGCAAGGCGGCAGTCTCGTGCCGCTGGTGGGCGACATGCTGAGTTTCGACAATTTCGAAATCAACGGTCGCTATTTCGTCACACCTGCCTTGAGCCTGGCGGCTTCCTACACCTATACGGATGGTCACTTCGACGCGTCGGGTTCGAGCCTCAACCCCAAATGGCACGAAGCAATTGTGCAGGCCGACTACCGCTTTAGCCACCATACCGACGTGTACCTTGAAAGCCTCTACCAGACGGTGAGCGGCGGCGGCGGAAACACCGTTTTCAATGCGTCGATGTTCAATGTGACGCCTTCGGCGAACGGGCATCAACTGCTGTTCGTTGCCGGTCTGCGGCACCAGTTCTAAACGGCTTGAGGCGGAAAGAGGGTTTCATCGGCTTTCCGCCTTCGCTCATTTGCGGAGTAAATCGTAGTGCGCGGCGTCGATCCCTTTGTCAGCGCGCAGGAAGGCAACCAGATTCCAGAGATCACCATCTGGCAGCGATCTCCCAAATGCAGGCATCGCGGTCATTTTCACGCCATGCCGCATAACCCAATATGTCGATTGCGGATTGTTCTTGCGCACGGCCGCGAGCAACCTGGGAGCCGGAGGTGAAATGCCCGTACCAATAGCATCGGGGATCGCGCCCGGTGCGCCATGACAAAATACGCAGTGCTGATCGTAAAGTCTGGCGCCAGTTTTAATATGTTCCGGCGTCAGCAGATTGCCCGGCACGACTACCGCCGATGACTGTAGATCGAGCGAATGCTGATAGGTCGCATGCAACAGCCACGCAACAAAGCGATTATCTTGAGAGGTCGCGGCGACATCGACATGTCCGGAAAGCGAATAGCAAAGCGCAACCAGAACGGTCAAAACAAGAAATGTGCTGATCGAGCACAGCGCTATCACAGCGTTTTGACGGAATGACATTGAGCGAACAGATATAGCGTGAGATGAGCGCAAAAGTGGCAATATTCAAACGTTCGAATGTTCGACCTGCTTTTCCGCAATCTCCGCACGCAGGCGCGAATGGCTCATCCAGGCCAGCACGGCAGGCATCACTCGAATTGTCATGACCGAACCAGCAACCGCGAGCAACAAGGGATAAAGCAGATTGTGGTCCGCATGCGTGAACTCTACGATCAGCACCACGGCGGTCAACGGCATCTGCATGGAAGCGGCGAGAAACGCGCCTGCACCAATCAGCGCACACGCACCAGGCGCGAGCGTCGGAAAGAAAAAGCTCCACACTCCGCCAAGCACCACCGCAAGCAACGCGCCGTTTGTCAGACCCGGTGTGAGCAGACCGCCCTCTGCGCCCGCGCGCAGGCTCGAAGCCTCGATGGCAACCTTCAGCACAAGCAGCGCGGCGGCCAGCGCGATGGTGAGACTGCCATCGAACGAAAGCGACGCAGCGCCTTTGCCATTCCCGGCGAGTTGCGGAAACACGATCACCAGTGCGCCGATCGCCACGAAGTTCACGATCGAGTACACGACCAGTTTCAAACCGCGCGGAGCGTGTGCGCGTGCACTGGAAGTGAGTTTGACGAAGCCCCATGCAGCGAGACCGAACAGTGGCCCGCAGACGGCCGCCCAGATCAGCAGTGGGCCGTTTGAGTCAAACGCGGGAACGAGGTATTGCTGCTCGTTGCCCAATCCGCTCCACGCCACTACCGCCGCAATCGTCGAACTCACGAGCGCGACAATCAGCGCGCGAGGCGCGAACGTGCCCAACAGCACTTCCAGCACGAACACCGCGCCACCCAGCGGCACGTTATAGACCGCTGCGAGGCCCGCGCCCGCGCCGCATGCCACCATGAGACGACAATCGTCGCTCGTAAGCCCCGCACGATGGGCAAGACGACCGGCAAACAGCGAGCCGATTTCACGCGGCGCGACTTCCCGTCCTAGCGGCGAGCCCAATGCGACCGTGACGATCTGCAGCAGCGCATGCACCATCGTGCTGACGAAAGGCATGCGCGGATCGGCGGAACTCACCGCCTTGCGAATGCTGACCAGCGGCTTGCCATAACGATATAACGCCGCCCAGCCGATGCCCGCGACGGCGCCACAGAACGACAGAACGGCTAGCCGGCGCATCGGCGATGCGGCGCTCACGCCTTCCAGAAAGCTTTCATGCCCCACCCACTGTCCGATGCTGTAGCCATAGGCGACATGCTGGATGGCATGCAGCAGCAAAGCGAGCCCCATCCCGCCAAGCCCCGCGCCAATGCCTGTGAGGACGGTGACGAGGGCGAAGGCCAAAGGCTTGCTGTGAGAAATGGCGGTGGAACTGGAACTCATGGGAACGGCCTGAAAACGTGTATTCCGGGATAACCCGAATGGTATCCCGATCAATGTATGCGTTTTGTTACTTATTTTTCTGAATCAATGCGCTGAGCGCATATATAAGATGGAGGTCATACCGCGCGTGTGTACCGCCCGCAGCGCCGTTAGACCTGCACGCGATGCGCAAGCGGCGGATGGCTCTCGAAATATCGCTGAATGCCTTTGAAGATCGCATCGGCCATTTTTTGTCGATATGCAGCGTTCAAAAGCTTTTTCTCTTCTTCCGGATTACTGATGAATGCCGTCTCCACCAGAATCGACGGAATATCGGGTGCCTTCAGAACCGCGAACGCTGCCTGCTCGACACCGCTGCCATGCAGTTGATTGATCTGACCAATCTCATCGCGCACGAACGCGCCGTACTTGAGCGAGTCGTTGATTTGCTGCGTCGTGGACATATCGAACAGCACTGGCGCCAGATGACGATCAGCGCCGCCCAGATCGAGTCCACCGATTTCATCCGAGGCATTTTCGCTTTTCGCGATCCAGCGCGCGGCAGCGCTCGACGCGCCGTGCTCAGACAGCGCAAATACTGACGAACCGTGCGCAGCCGAAGTCGTAAAAGCATCCGCGTGAATGGAAACGAACAGGTCTGCGCCAGCACTTTTGGCCTTGGCGACCCGTGTGGCCAGTGGCACGAAGAAGTCGTCGTCGCGCGTCATGATGGCCTGCATAGTTGACGAAGCGCGGATCCGCTCGTTTAACCGGTGTGCAATATCCAGTACGACGTGTTTCTCGTAGGTCCCTGCGCCGCCAATGGCGCCGGGGTCCTCGCCGCCGTGACCGGGATCGATTGCGATGGTCAGCTTTCGCGCCAGATTGGTGTGGGCGTGCGATTGCACCTGCAAGGAAGAAGTCGATTCAACCGATGCCGATGCCGCATAAAGATCGACCATCAGCCGATAGCCATAGCGGCCTGCCGGTGCAGTCGAGAAGACCTTCGGTGACACCGCGCCCTTGAGGTCGACGACCAGCCGCACGATCTGCGGCGAAAACTGCCCCACGCGAACGCCTTTGATATGCGGATCGTCTGGATGAATCTGCGCCACGATATCCCTCAGGCGCTGATCCAGCGTCAGACCTTGCAGATCGATAACCAGCCGTTCCGGCGTGCCAAGCTGATGTTCCTTGACTTCGAGCGGCTGCGTCGATTCGATCGCCACACGCGTGTAGTCAGCGGCAGGCCAGACTCGAACACCCACGACCTTTGGATCGGTGTTTGCCGCTGCCAGTTCGGGACCAAGGCCCACCACCAGCGCAGAGGCGCCAAGCTTCAGAAACTTTCTACGCGTATACGGGTTACGGCAGCTTGAGACGAGCCTTTGAGGACGAAGCCTCTTTGCATCTTCCATGATATTTCGTTGTGAACGTGCAGTGGCTTGAGCCGAAGTGGCAGAAAGGGCCGGTGCATCTTATCGTTCGCCGCAACAAGAAAACGCAGCATCTCTGCTGCTTAAATCGATTTTCATCTTTGCGTGAACGGGATTCGGCGCGCAGAAATAACGGCGCCAAAATGTAGCCACAAAACTGTCATCCGTCCAAGTCTTGTTTCTCATGAGGCAATGAGAAAAATGCATGGCAAAAACAAACGAAAGACCGGCTTTCTTGACACTTTCTTGATGTCTCACGCGCTATATACGTTGACAAAATCAGCTTGATAAATCGAATGCATGTGCCGTCGTGATGCTGTTGCCCATGCAAAAGGCTCAAACTGTAATCGTCCCGACAACTGCCATTACGCTACATTCGCCCTCGCCGGATGGAATCGTTTGTGAAACTGGTATGAGGAAAAGCATGAAATCGAGTATTGCTGCGTGGGTATCCACCGCAGTCGTTGCCTTGGCGTTTGGCAGCGCGCACGCTGAAGAGGCGGTGAGAGTGACCTATGCGGGTTCGATGGGTGTCGTGATGGATCAGGGCCTCGGCCCTGCTTTCGCGAAAGCAAACCACGTCCAGTATCAGGGGCAAGGCGAAGGCGCATACGGAATGGCCCGGCTTCTGGCTTCGAAAAAGCTCGTTGCCGATGTGTTTTTCTCGATCACACCCGGGCCGATGGCAATTCTGAAACGCGCGGGTCTGATCGACGAAGCCATCCCGGTCGCCAGCACCAGCATGGTGATCGCCTATAACCCCAAGAGCCGGTACGCCAGCCAGCTCGCGGCAAGCCAGGCAGCCGGCGCACAACCGTGGTGGCAAGTGCTTGCACAACCGGGCCTTCGTTTTGGTCGAACCGATGCAAAAATCGACCCGCAAGGCCAGAACATCATCTTCACGATGATGCTCGCCGAGCGTTACTACCAACAACCGGGTCTGGCGAAAAAGCTCCTCGGGGACACGGAAAACCCGCAGGAAGTATTCGCTGAAGGCGGTCTGTTGACGCGACTGGAAGCCGGTCAGGTGGATGCATCGTCAGGTTATGAAAGCGCCGTGAAATCGGCCGGGCTACCTTATATTCCGCTTCCGGACGCAATCAATCTCAGCAACCCCGCTTACGCGAAAGACTGGTACAACACGGTCTCCTTCAGCATCCGCAATCCCGCTGGCGAATTGAAGTCGCTTACGCCGCAGCCATTGGTGTTTTATGTCGCTATCCTCAAGAATGCGCCGAATCCGGAAGAAGCGAAGAAATTCGCCGAATTTGCGTTGAGTCCGCAAGGACAGACCATTTTCAAACAGCGCGGATACGGTCAGCCCAAGGGCGAAACGCTCCGTTAATCCCATGCCGCAGTTTATGTCTGCGCGCCATCTGGATCGTCCACGCGCGCTAGCCTGGGCCTTGCGCGTACCTGCACTCGCGGTCCTGGCCGTGCCCTTTCTTGCCTTGATCGGCCAGACACACTGGGGAAGCATTACCGCTGCCTATGGCGATTGGGATGCGGTGCGGGTTTCGTTGACACTCAGTGCGTGGGCGCTGCTGATCATCATCGCAATCGGCATACCGCTGTCGATCTGGCTGGCGAAAACTGCCGGATGGATTGGGCGCGCGGTCGAAACGCTCGTCCTGTTCTCGCTGCTGACTCCGTCTCTGGCGACCGGCATTCTTCTTGTCTGCGCCTACGGGCCATACAGCCCGCTCGGCGAACTCCTCACGCGCCTGGGCTGGTCGCTCAATAACAACGCGGCGTCGTTCATCGTCGCGCAGATCTATGGCGGCCTCGCCTGGTTCGTCGTTTCCGCCAGAACCGCGTTCGAAAACATTCCGCCCGCGCTGGAGGAAGCCGCGCAGGATCTGGGCTGCACGCCGTGGAGCGTGTTCTGGCACATCAGTCTCCCTATTGCCGCGCGGGAGATCTGCACGGGCGCCATCGTCGCCTGGGTCAGAATGATCGGCGAGTTTGGTATTGCGGCGGTATTCTCGTACTTTCCACAAGGCATCCCGGTGAAACTATTCGTGAATCTGCAGAACGATGGACTGCAGTCGGTCTACGTGCTCATCTGGATTCTTTTGTTGTCCTTGCCGCTTCCGCTCATACTCCTGTCATTTTTCAGGCGCACACGCAAAACCTGAAATAGCCGCACATATCCATCGTGCCGATAATGGCATGCAATTTCGGTTGATTTGACACCACGCAGCCTGACCTGGACACTGATTGCCATTCGCCACGCAACTGGCGTGGACGCTTGCACTGAATCTTTCGACGCGAGTAGATATGGCTTCCGTTCATTCACCGGCCCGCGCGGCTCACACGAGCGCACAATCGGAACCGTCCCTCAAGCGCATCGTGATTGCGTCCGTGGCAGGCAATGCGATGGAGTGGTACGACTTCTTTATTTACAGCACGGCGGCGGCGCTGATCTTCGGGCAACTGTTCTTTCCGCCCAACGCCGACCCGCTCGTCGGTACGCTGGGCGCCTTCGCCGCGTTCGCTATCGGCTTCGTAGCGCGCCCGCTCGGCGGCATCGTCTTCGGCCATATCGGCGACCGCTACGGGCGACGAACCTCTTTAGTCTGGACATTGCTGATCATGGGCGTTGCCACTTTCGGCATTGGGCTTTTACCCAGTTACGCGCAGGTTGGTATGTGGGCGCCGGTTGCGCTCGTCACGTTGAGAATCTTTCAGGGCATCGCGTCAGGCGGCGAATGGGGTGGCGGCGTGCTGATGATCAGCGAAAGCGCGCCGCCCGAAAAGCGCGGCTATTACGCGGCATGGAGCCAGTTGGGTGTGGGCGGCGGCTTCGTACTTTCGTCCGCGGCTTTTCTTGCCGTTCAGGCGTTGCCGCACGATCAATTCGTGACGTGGGGATGGCGCCTGCCGTTTCTGGCGAGCCTGCTTATTTTCGTGATCGGCGTGTATATTCGCCGCCGCCTGCCCGAAAGCCGCGATTTCGCTTCCGCGGAACAAGCGGGCAAGACTTCACACATGCCGGTGCTCGAAGCGATCAAACGTCATCCAAAAGAGATTCTCATTGCGATGGGTCTGCGCGTTGCGGAAAACGGCGGCGCCTATATCTTTCTCGCTTTCTCGCTGGTCTACGGCAAGTTCGCGGGTATTCCGAATTCCACCATGCTGATCGGCGTGATGCTCGCAATGATCATCGAAATGGGCGCGATGCTCGCGTGGGGCAAGCTTTCCGATCGCATCGGCCGCAAGCCCGTCTATATGATCGGCGCGCTCTCGCTCGTTGCGATGGCCTTTCCGTTCTTCTGGCTGCTGAATACGCATTCCGCGCCGCTCATCTGGCTCGCGCTGGTGGCTGGCGCTGCGATCTGTCACGGCGCGATGATCGGCACCCTGCCCGCACTGGTCGGCGAACTGTTCAGCACCGAAGTCCGTTACTCAGGCGTGGCGCTGGGGCATGAGGTGGCGTCAATCTTTGCCGGCGGCCTGTCGCCACTGATCGCTACTGCGCTACTGTCACGCTTCCACGCATATTGGCCTGTTTCGCTATTCCTGGCCGTGCTCGGCGTCATCACGGCGGTAACGCTGCTATTCACACGTGAAACGCGTGAGCCAACGTGATAGCACCCGAATCATGGACACAGCGCTGCTAACGGCAGCGCAGAAACTGCCTCAGAAAAGCAGTCGATCAGGTAATCGCACGCCGCCGTATTGAGCGCGTCGCGCCGCGAGATGATGCCCACCGAAACTCGCGGCAACGGCTCTTCCACCGGCACGGCGATCACCTGATCGCTAAACCAGCTCGATTCCAGAAAGCTTCTTGGGCAGCACGAAAGCAGATCGCTGTTGGCCGATAAAGAAAAGCTCGCGCTGAACGAACTGCATTCGATCACCACGCGCGGCGCGGCCGCTCCCATGTCCACGAAATAATCCTGTACGACGCGCCCGATGCTTTCGGGCGTCGTATTCAGCATCCAGTCAGCGGCTCCCAGATCGAAGATGGATCGCGCATTCGCGAGCGGATGTCCTTTGCGCGCCGAAATGATCAAGTCCGCTTCGAGCAAAGGTTTAAACTGGAATTCGCTTGAAATCTTCGCGTCATTGACAATCGCAATGGCGAAATCGAGCGTGCCGTCACGCACGCCTGCGGTAGCCTGAGTCAGAAAGCCCTCCTGTACCGAAAGCCGCGTCGTCGTCATGCGTTGCCTGAACATGCGCATCGCACGCGGAAGATACTTGAGGGAAATGAGTGGCGTAACCGCACAGGACACCACTCCGCCCTCCATGCCGGAAAGCCGGTACACGTCGTCGCGTGCGTGCTGCATCTCCGCGAGAATCAACTTTGCCCGTGCATAGATCGCGCGACCGAATTGCGTGAGCTGGGCGCCGCGCGCGTTGCGCGTGACGAGCGGCACGCCCAGATCCTGCTCCAGTTCGCGAATGGCCTTGGTCAACGCCGGTTGCGACAGGCAAACGGTTTTGGCCGCCGCCCGCAGGCTGCCGTGCTCGGCAATCGCCACCAGCGCGCGTAGCTGATTATGTTTCAAGAGTGAGATCCCGCGTCGATAGGAAAAGGCGCAGCACCGCGACTCCGGCTGCATGGCTTCCACTGATGCTACCTCGGACGAAATAGCGCGAACATGGGGCATAGCCCGGATCACCGGCGCGCCATAGGGCGACATGCGCACGCGATAACCCCGTGTTATCACAATAAGAAAAAGCAAATCCGTGGCGTTATTTTGTCTCCCTAGACTGTGCCTGTCGTCATCAGCAAGTCATGCGTCTCGCGCTGTGCGCGAAACACCCGCGAACGATTCACCCACGACAGGAATTCCGTTCATGAAGTCCCCCTCCCTACGCGGCACAACGCCTGGCGCCTGCACATCGACGCGCGCGGTCTCCACGCGCAGCCTGATCGTCGCGACCACGATTGGCAATGCCTTCGAATTCTTCGATCTGACCGTCTATAGCTTCTTCGCCGTGCTGCTCGGCAAGCTCTTTTTTCCGCTGGCTTCGGCACAACAGCAGTTATTGCTTTCTGTGGGCACCTTCGGCGTGGGCTTCGTGGCGCGGCCACTGGGCGGTGTGATGTTCGGCGTCATTGCGGACCGCTTTGGCCGCCTCACGGCAATGAACCTCACGCTGCTGGCCATGGCGCTGGGCACCGGCCTGATCGGCGTCACGCCTACGTATGCGCACATTGGCATGGCGGCACCGCTCCTGATTCTGGTCGCACGGCTGCTACAAGGCTTTTCCGCAGGCGGCGAAGTGGGCGTCGCCACCACGCTGCTGGCCGAACGCGCCAGCGCCAGCCGGCGCGGTTTCATCACGAGCTGGCAGTTTGCGAGCCAGGGCGCGGCGGCGCTTGCGGGGTCGATGGTGGGTTTTCTGCTTTCGCACTACCTGGATACCGCCTCGCTCGAAAGCTGGGGCTGGCGTCTGCCCTTTCTCACAGGCGTGCTGATCGCGCCGCTCGGCCTCTATCTGCGTTCGCGCATTGGTGAAGACGCAAGCGACACGGCCGCTCCAGAGCGCGCGGGTCAGGGCGTGCTCAAGACGGTCTTTACCCGCGACGGGATGCAACTCCTGTTTGCACTGCTGCTCGTGATTGGCGGCACGTCGGCACATTTCATCGTGCTCTATTACATGTCGACCTATGCGATCACATTCCTGCACCTGCCGATGGATACCGCCATGTGGTGCGGCATTCTTTCGGGCGCGGTGATGCTGGTGATGTCGCCCGTCGGCGGCATCTGGTCCGATCGATATGGACGCAAGCGCGTGAATTTCGCGTCGCGCGTATTGCTGACCGCGCTGGTCTTGCCGGGCTTTCTGCTTATCACGCACAGCCCTTCCGCGCTCACGCTGTATCTGGTCGTTAGCGCACTCGCTGCGCTGCACTCCGTCAATGCGGGCGCCACGGGGCCCCTCCTGACCGAGATTTTTCCGCGCAGCACGCGCGCCACGGGACTTTCGCTTGCTTATGCGGCGGGCGTGTCGATTTTCGGCGGCTTCGCCCAGTTCTTCGTGACCTGGTTGATCGGCGCGACCGGCAATCCCACCGCGCCCGCGTGGTACGTCATTGTCTGCGGCGTGCTCTCGCTGGTGCCGCTGGCATTCATCGCGGAACGTGCACGCGAAGCGATCTAGTCTCTCCTCCCTCTTTCCAACGCACTAGCGGAATTCACTCATGTACGACATGCAGACATCTCACTCGATCAACACGATTGATTCGTTATGCGAAGCATCTGCCATTTCCTTACTGGAACTGCAACGCAAGCGCGAAATTAGCACGCTCGACATTCTCGATGCGCATCTGGCGCGCATCGCTGCGGTCAATCCGCAAGTCAACGCATTGGTCACACTCGGCGATATAGATACGTTGCGCACGCGCGCAAGCGAAATCGACGCACGCTGGGCGCGCGGCGAATGGCAAGGCGTGCTGCACGGCTTGCCGGTCTCGCAGAAGGACCTCACGGCGACGCGCAGCGTACGCACCACCTATGGCTCAGAAGCCTTCGAACAGCATGTCCCCACTCAAAGCGCCCTGATCGTGCGACGTTGCGATGCGGCGGGCGCGCTCATGATCGGCAAATCGAACACACCGGAATTCGGCGCGGGCTCGCATACGTTCAATAGCGTGTTCGGCGTAACGCGCAATCCCTGGGACCCCGGCAAGTCGGCGGGCGGCAGCAGCGGCGGCGCGGCTGCGTCGCTCGCGTGCGGCATGAATCCGCTGGCTTGCGGCAGCGACATGGGCGGCTCATTGCGAAATCCCGCTGCCTGGAACAACGTCGTGGGACTCAGGCCGTCCCCGGGCCGCGTACCCCGCGCGCCCGATCTGAATGGCTGGGCTACGCTGGGCGTGGACGGTCCAATGGCGCGCAACGTCGCGGATACGGCATTGCTGCTAAGCGCCATCGCAGGACCGAGCGGCGAGACGGCAGCGGAACTTGGCGAACCCGGGAAGCTATTCGTTCAACCGCTGGAGCGCGATTTCCGCGGCGTGCGTGTGGCGTTCTCAGCAAATCTCGCGGGTTTGCCGGTCGATCCGGAGATCGAGCGCACCGTGCGAGCGCAAGCGGCCATTTTCGAATCGCTCGGCTGCGAAGTGGTTTTTGCCGATCCGGATCTCGCCGATGCGGAAGACGTCTTCAGAATGGAACGCGCATGGATGATCGGCACGCTTTTCGATCAACTCGATGCGGAGCAGCAATCGTTTCTCAAGCCAGAAATACTGGATGAATACCGCTTGCACCGCTCGATGAGCGCGGCCGATCTTGGCCAGATGTTCGTACGCAAGACCGCACTGTTTCAGCGCATGCGCGCCTTCATGAACGAGCACGCGTTCTATGTGCTGCCAGCCACACAGATGCATCCTTTCGACGCAGCATTGCGCTGGCCGGCGTCGTTCATGAACCAGACGTACACGAGTTACATCGACTGGATGCGCATCTGCTGGTACCTCTCCTCAACGGAATCGCCAGTGCTTGCGGTGCCTTGCGGATTTAGCGCTTCGGGCCTGCCCATCGGCATGCAGATCGCCGGCCGTTATCGCGACGACTGGGGCGTGCTGCAACTCGGCCATGCCTACGAGCAGGCAGCCGCGCATAGCTTGCGGCGTCCGCCGGTGCTCGAAGCGTAACGTCCGCCCCTCCAGTAGCACAACGATTCGTCAGGCGGCTGTCAACAGCCGCCCGACCCCTCGCGTACCCGCACAGCGTGGTCCGCCCTGATTCGTGCAATTACAACCTGAGCGTCAAAAACCCCATGAAAAAAGCGCTTCTCGCCCTTTGCACTACCGCCCTCGCCCCTGCTTGTGCCTACGCACAAAGTTCCGTGACGCTCTACGGCATCATCGACGAAGGCCTCAGCTATTTCAGCAATGCCGCCACCGCCAATGCCAACGGCAGTGTGTCGGGTCATAGCGCGGTTCGCCTGCTCAGCGGCGTGATGCAGCAAAGCCGCTGGGGCATGCGCGGTACGGAAGATCTGGGTGGCGGTCTTAAAACGATTTTCGTGCTTGAAAACGGCTTCGACGCCAGCACGGGCAAGGCGGGCCAAGGCGGCCTGCTGTTCGGCAAGAAAGCCTATGTGGGCATGACTTCGCCTTACGGGACGATCACGCTGGGCCGTCAATACGATACGAATGTCGACATGATTGGCACGATGGAGGCCGGCGGCCAATGGGGCGGTTATATGGCTGCACACCCGGGCGATCTCGACAATATCAACAACACCAACTCCACCAACAGCGCGATCAAATTCACCAGCAATAACTATGCAGGCTTGACGGTCGCGGGCATGTTTAGCCCGGGAGGCGTAGCGGGCAACTTTGCGCGCAACCGCATCTGGTCGACCACCGCCAGTTATTCAAGCAGCGCGCTGACACTCGCCGCTGGCTATCTCGACGTGCAGAACCCCAACACGGCCTTCTTTGGTAGCGGCGGCAGCCCCGCCGCCGTGGTCAATGGCGTACCAGGCAATAACATGCTTTCGCCGGTCTATTCCGGCTATGCATCGGCGAAATCGATGACCGTGCTCGATGCGGCAGCCGCCTATACGATTGGCTCCGCTACCGCAGGCGTCGTTTATTCGAATACCCGCTTTCGCGATCTTGGCGATCTTTCGTCCGGGCCAAATCCGCGTGGCCTGAGCGGCACGGCGATCTTCAATAACGTCGAAGCGAATTTCCGCTATCAATTCACGCCGGCCTTGTTGTGGGGCGCGGCCTATGACTACACCCATGGCAATTCCATGGCGGGACAAGGCGGCGCGTCCTATAACCAGTTCGCAACGGGACTGGATTATCTGCTCTCCAAGCGCACCGATGTTTATATCATCGGCGTCTATCAAAAGGCGTCGGGCGTCGATTCGACGGGCAAAGCCGCGGTGGCGGCCATTAACGGACCGTCGGCATCGGCGAACGACAAGCAGGCGGTAATCCGCATCGGCATGCGGCATAAGTTCTGAACGCATGCCTCAAGCGGAAGACCATTCGATGACAACACGGTCTTCCGCCGTTCCGATTTCACAGTGCGAGCGTTACTGTTTTTTCGCGCAGATACGATTCAAGTGCACGACGCGAAAGATCATGGCCCACGCCGCTATCCCTATGGCCGCCCCAGGCAAGACGCGGGTCCAGCGGACTCCAGCAATTCACCGCCACCGCGCCCACGTCGACCCGTCTCGCAAGGCGATGCGCGCGCGACACATCGCGCGTCCACAACGAAGCCGAGAGCGCATAACGCGTGGAATTGGCGATGCGTACGGCCTCTTCTTCATCGTCGAACGCAATCACGACACCTACTGGGCCAAAAATCTCTTCCTGGGCCAACGTGCCATTCGGATCGTCGTGAGCGAAAAGCGTTGGGCTCACGAAGTTGCCGTGGTCCGGCACAGCCCTGCCGCCTGCAAGCCGCGTAGCGCCTTCCTGAATAGCCAGATCGATATAACGTTCGACGCGCGCCTTGTGACGCGCATTGATCAACGCGCCCATTTGCACACCATTTTCGCGCGGGTCGCCCACCCGGATTGCGTCGGTCGCGGCGGCCAGCGCCTGAGAAACCGCCTTGCTGATCGAGCGATGCACGAGGATGCGCGACCCCGCTGCGCAAGTCTGCCCCTGGTTCGCGTAAAGGCCCATCATCAGGCCCGCAACCGCCTGTTCGATATCGGCATCCGCCATCACGATCTGCGCCGCCTTGCCGCCCAGTTCAAGCGTGAGAGGCCTGAACGTACCAGCAAGATCGCGGGAGATTGCACGACCGACTTCTGTACTGCCCGTGAAGCTGACTTTGGCGATGTCCGGATGCGTCACCAGCGCACGCCCAGCCGTCGGCCCGATGCCATGGACAAGATTAACGACTCCTGGCGGTATGGCGGCTTCGGCCACCAGACGCATCAAATGCGTCAATGCCACCGGCGCATCTTCAGACGGCTTGATGACGACCGTACAGCCCGCCGCGAGCGCAGGCGCAAGTTTCCACGCGCAAATCATCAGCGGTGCGTTCCATGGAATCACCTGCGCAATCACGCCCAGCGGCTCCAGCTCGGTGTAGTTCAGCGTCTGACGCCCCATACTGCCCGCCGTGGGAATCGTGCGCCCCTCCAGCTTGTCCGCCCAGCCAGCGAAATAACGCAAGGTGTCCACCGTCATCGGGACGTCCATCAGGCGCATTTCCATGGACGCGCGCCCTTGCTCACAGGCGAGCAGATCGACAAAGACATCGGCGTCGCGTTCGACCAGATCCGCCAGCCGGTTCAGATATTGACCTCGACGCACTGCGCCGGCGTCGCGCCAGCTACCGAGAAACGCGCGACGGGCGGCTGCGACGGCCGCCTCCACATCGGCCTGACCCGACGCGGCGACCGTTGCCAGTTCGAGCGCGGTGGCCGGTTCGATTTTCGCAAAGGTCTCCGCGCTGGCTGCGGCCTGAAATGCGCCGTCGATGAAATTGTCGAGCCGAAGCGACATGGTTGTTCTCCTGAGTAGCTCACGCGGCGATGGCACATCGCGGCGAGGTCATGAAATAGTTGATTACCGTATTTCATGTTAAGCACTCCGACTCGATTGCGAACTGGCGGGTTACGCCAGAGTATCGATAAACCACGCCACACAATCAGGCCGACCGGTTCCATTGGCGCTTCGCACGCCACAGAACGGTTGCGTCCGCATAACCCACCGCATGCGCGATTGCCGAGTTGGTCATGCCTTCGCGCTCACGCAACACCGTCACGCTGCGTTGGCGCTCTTCGCGGATGATGTCGCGCACGGATGTACCGGCTGCGGCCAGATGGCGCTGCAACGTACGATTCGACAGGCCAATATCACGCGCGATGTCGGCAATTACGAGCTTTTCTCTAGCAAGACGGCGCATCACCAGATCGCGCACCTGATCCACCAGACCATTGGGCACCGTCTCGCGTGAGATCAGATCGGTGGCGTGGCACTCCATCAGGCGAGCCAGGCGCGTATCCGCACTCGTGAGCGTGGTGTCCAGGTCATGAGGATGCAATACCACGCCGCTGACCGGCTGCTGGAATCTCACCGGCACGCGAAAGATCCGATGATAGGGACTGGTATCGGCGGGAGCCGCATGCTCGAAATGCACCTCGACCGGCACCCATTGCGGCCCGCGCACGAGGCGGATCATGTGGCACATGGAACTGACGGTGTATTCGGCATCCTGGCGGCGCGGCCAGATCTCGGAGCTGGCGATGCGATAGCGCCACATGGGCCAGCCGCTATCGCTGGCGAGATCGACCAGCACCGCGCTTTGCCATGAACCAAGCGCTTCACTGAAGCGACGGATCGCCGATCCGAGTTTGGGCGACGAGGTAAACACCAGACCTGCGGGACCCAGTTCGGAAAGCGGTATTTCCCGGCCAAGACGCAAGCCGATCCACGGTTCATCGAGAACCTGCGACGCCAGCTCGAACGCCTCGACATAACGCCTGAGCGGCACGATTTCATAGGGATCGGCAAGCTGGCGCCGGCTCAAGCCGAACTGGGCAAGAAGCGCATCGCAATCGGCGCCGCCTGCGTCGAGTGCGCGCACGATGGGACCCATCACGGCGCCGCGAATCATCGGGAAACTGCTGCTTCGATGAGTAGTATTCATGTTCGTCTCCGATCGAGCGCGGCACATTGGCAACACTCACTTCGGCGCACTTTATCGCCCTTTGGGCGCATTGCTCAAGCGAACAAAATTATGCATTTCGATAAACCACCAAATGCCGTTTCAGTTTTAATTTCCATTGCGCGCGCAACGAAAGTAACGCCTGCGTGTGAGCGTTATTTATGCGGATTCGAAAATCGCTCAAGCCGATAAGGCGACGGATCGATAATCGGCGTATTGCCTGCCACGAGATCTGCGGCCAGATGCCCCGCGGCGGGCGCAGTACCAAAGCCATGCCCGGAAAATCCGGTCGCCACGGTTAAACCCGGCAAGCCTGCAACCGGCCCAATGACGGGCAACGAATCGGGCGTGATATCCATGCAACCTGCCCACACTTCTTCAACCACCGCATTGTCGAATATCGGCCACGCAGCAGCCAGATTGCGCATGGCTTCGGCATTGATGCCTTCATTGACCGCGGGGTCCATGGTACGCACACGTTCGAATGGCGAAACGGCATGGCCTTTCCAGCGTCGCGGCAATGCCAGATCGCGCGCGAAATCCTTGCCGAAAGAAAGACGCAGTGCATGACGCTGATGTTTTAGCGCGGGCAAATATTGTCGGCCAATCAATAGGTGATCGAGCAGCAATGGCGCGCCCAGCGCCGCGCGATGCGTGATCGTAAAGCCCCCGTCAAGCCGCTTGCGAAACGAGAAGTCAGGGCCGCCAACTGCGATATCCGTGGGTCCTGCCATCGGCGCAGTGCGGATCGCATAACAGATCAGCGGCAGCGTTGGCAGCGATACATTCAGATTCCCGAGGAAACGCCGCGACCAAAGCCCGCCGGTCAGCAACACCTGTTCACAGCGAATTTCACCGCGCTCGGTCATCACGCCGCTGACCTTGCCGCCGGCGAACGTCAAAGTACGCACGGCGCACTGCTCCATGATGACGACGCCCAGGCGCAGCGCCGCTTCGGCAATCGCGCTTGAAGCCAACGTAGGTTCTGCGCGCCCATCCGATGGGGTATGAATGCCGCCAGCCCATCTGCCCTTACCGCCTGGGACCGTGGCATCGATCTCGTCTTTCGTCAGCATGCGCGAATCGAGATCCAGATGGCCGACCGAGCGAATCCATCCCTCATGCGCGGCCATTTCGGCTTCGGTGGAGGCGAGATACATGATGCCTGCCTGACGATAACCGACATCGACACCGACGCGTGCGGGCATTTGCGCCCATAAACGATCGGCGGCCAGCGACATGGGCACGTCTGGTGCGGCGCGCCCCATCTTGCGTACCCAGCCGAGATTGCGCGAGGATTGTTCCCCCGCGATACGCCCTTTCTCCAGCACCACGACGGGGATGCCTTGCTCGGCGAGCGTGAGTGCGGCCGACAAACCGACAATACCGCCGCCGATCACCACAACGGTCGTGCTGGAGGGAAATGCCGTCGATGTTGTGACGGGCTGAATTCTGGGGGCCACGGATCATCCTCAAACAAGACGCGCACCAGGCGGCATGACGAGCCGCCGGTACATCAATTCAAAGCGCAACGGTGCGTTTTTCGATCTCGACGCGCGACGCGCCACGGTATGCCGTGACTTCGATTTCGACCTTATAGACGGTCGAACCGAGCGGCGGGCAGGTCACCGTACTGACCGGATCGATGCCGCGAAACTTCTCGCCGATCTTCGTCATCACGGCCATCGTGTCGTCAGGGTTCTGAATGAATACGCGCGACGCTATGACATCGGCAAGCGTTGCATCGACGGCCGCAAGCGCGGCTTCGATATTGGCAAACACCTGAAGTGTCTGTTCGACCACGTCTTCCGGAATCTGCTGTGTCTGGGGATGACGCCCGGCGGTGTTCGACACATAAATCCAGTTATCGACACATACCACGCGCGAATAACTGCCGATTTCCTCGAACTTCGAGCCCGTCTTGATCTTGACTACCCTGGTCATACTTTCTCCACGAATACACGCGCTGGGTGCAAAACGGCGAGTGCGGCTTTTTCGCACCACCTCGCCGCAACCGTCCAATCAACGCAGGACGGGCACATCCCACAGATTCAGTTTGACGCCGATGCCACGCTCCACGGCGTTGCGATACACAACCGTTCCCCATGCAACGTCTTCGACCGGCATCCCACCCACCGACATGATGATGATTTCTTCGTCGTTGTTTCGGCCGCTGGACTCACCAGCCACAATCTTGCCCAGATCCTCCAGCTGATCCGCCGACATCTTGCCTTCGGCGATCATGTCCATGAAACGCACGCCGATCACGGGTACATGCGTATGAGCGGGTTTGGGCAATTCCTCGAACCATGCCTCGTAGAGACCGGTGTTATCGACCACCTTGCGCACGTCTGCCTGTTCCATGCCTTCGTCGATATTGCAGGACGCGGGCATCACCAGGAACGTGCCCGGCTTCACCCACTCACGCTTCACGAGCGGATACTGCGAGGGATCGCCGGTCGCGCCGGAACTGCAATAGGTGACGATGTCGGAGTCGCGCACCACGGCCTCGACGGTATCCACGAGGGTCACCGTCTTCACCTGCGGGAAGGTCTGATCCAGCCACGTCAGGAAACTGTCCAGGCTCGCCTGGCCGCGCGCCTTGATCTTCACCGTGTCGATAAGCGGACACACGGCCATCAACGCCATCAACGTGGTCTTGGCCATCACGCCGGGCCCAACGATGCCGACCACGCGCGAGTCCTTGCGGGCGAGATGTCGTGCGCCAACGCCCGGAATCGCGCCGGTGCGATAAGCCGAAAGCAGATTCGCGGACATGAACGCCAGCGGCGCAGCCGTATCGGCATCGTTCAAGACGAAAGTGAGAATTGAACGGGGCAGGCCTTTCTCACGATTCTCAATGTTCGAGCCGTACCACTTCATGCCAGCCGTGCGAAAGCGACCGCCCAGATAGGCCGGCATGGCCATGAAGCGACGGTCTGCCGTCGGCTTTGGCATATGCTCGAATGGCGATTGCTCCGGGAAGAACACTGCGGCGCCGTGCGAGTCGTTGTTCGCACCGGCCATGCGGTAATCGCCGTGATAGAGAAGACCGAACATCTCCTCCATGGTGTCGACGCACGCCGGCATATCGGTAACACCTGCCGCAATCATGTCCTGCTCAGACAGATAGATAAAATCGATCTTCGTGTCTCGTGTCATTTTAGGAGTTCTCAGCAAATAGGATCGTGATGTCTTGGGGCACCTGCCAGTTTTCTCGTCGCACCGGAGGTCAATATTGACGTCCTTTGCTGCGCTGACGATCAGGGTGTGCTCTTCTGATTGCGGTGAGTATCGATCAGCCAAAAGATGGCAACCATGACGCTCCGCGCCATTAACTCGATAAATTGCGCCACGCGATTGACCGTGCCGGGATATCCACGGGATGGATGCCGATCACCCTTTTTGATTGATTTTCGTGAGCCTCGCAGTTTAATAACTTAGTATTTCTTACTAATATCCAGATCATCGGCATGGTCAGGAAAAGCACGCTACCCATGCCAGGTTGCCACCCGATTTCGCAGAGGCGTCCCTCTCGAATAATTGACCACCAAAAGATCAAATACTCGAATTTCTAGCCCCTTGACTCGGGATTTACCCCAAGCGGGCAAAGGCGTATGCGCCGCATGAGCGCCTGCAAAGCTAATAACGACAAGGGTTTCCGCCTGAGCAGCCCCATCTGGCCTGACACAGCGCAGCATCCCCGCTTCTTGACATCGACGTCCCGGTCCTCTTAAATAAATCAACTTGATTTATTTAAAGCGGGCCAGCAGGCCCCACCGGAGGAGACGCGTGAGAAGTCCGCATGTGGGCCAGGGCAGCAACTCGGCCAATGTTCGCCGCTTCAATGAGCGACTGCTGTTGCAGGCGTTGCGGCGCGCCGGCGAAGCCTCGAAGGCCGATCTCGCCCGCCTTGCGAACCTCACCAGCACGGCGGTTGGCAGCATCATTACCTCGCTGATCCAGAGCGGCCTGATCGAACTGAGCGGCCGGCGCCTCGACGGCGGACGCGGCCAGCCCGCCTCGCTGCTGCGCCTCTCTCCGCGCGGCGCGTTCGCCATCGGCGTGCGCCTCGACCGGACCAATATCGAAACCGTGCTGGTGAACTTCGCGGGCCAGATGATCGAGCGCCGCTCGCACGACATGCTGTTGCCAAGCCCCGCGCAAGCGCAGGAAATCGTCCAGCACGACATCAATGAACTATCAGGACTGCTGGATAAGGAAGAACGCAAGCGTCTGGCCGGCATCGGCGTGGCGCAACCGTACAACCTCGGCAGCTGGCTGCGCGAGTTGGGTTTGCCCACCGATACCTTCCGCGTCTGGAGCGAAGTCGATTTCGCGGGTGAACTGGGCCGCGCGCTGGCGTTGCCGGTATTCAGCGAGAACGACGGCAACGCCGCCGCCATCGCTGAAATCTTCTACGGCTGCGGGCGTCAACGCGACGACTTCCTCTACCTCTTCCTGGGCCCGGCCATCGGCGGCGGCATTGCGGTGGACGGAGACTGCGTGCGCGGCCTGACCGGCAATGCGGGCGATTTCGCGGTGATGCCGGTGCCGCCCAGCACCCTGCCCTCGGCATACAAGCCTGACGGCAAGTGGGACATTCTGCTTTCGCGCGCGTCGCTGATCGCGCTGCGCCGACACCTGCAATATCGCGGCGCGCGTGTCGAAAGCCGTGCCGATATCGAAGGTCATATCGCCAGCGGTCACCCCGCCGTCGAAGAATGGCTCGACGACTGCATCGACGCGCTTGCGCCCGCGTTACGTTCGGCGCTGTGCGTGCTCGACGTGCCCGCCGTCGTGCTGGACGCCGATGTGGACGCGGGCCTGATCGACACGCTCATGGAGCGCCTGCGCTGGGCCGTCGCGGCGACTGCGCCCGAGGCGCGCGGCACGCCCGAACTGGTGCGCGGCACCTTTGGTCCGGACGCGGGCGCACTCGGCGCGGCCACGCTGCCGATGTTTTTCAACTTTTCTCCGCGCGCGGGCATCCTGATGGGCGCCGGCGCGCAGATGCAGGCAACGTCGCAGAACCCAACGCAAATGCAGGCGCAAGCCCAGGAGGTGAGCCATGTCGCGCTCTGAGTCGACGCCCCCGCTGCTGGAAATGCGGGGCATCAGCAAGACCTTTCCCGGCGTGCGCGCGCTCGACAATGTGCGCCTCTCGGTCTGGCCCGGCGAGATCCATTCGCTGATGGGCGAGAACGGCGCGGGCAAGTCCACGCTCATGAAGATTCTCTCGGGCGCCTATCAGGCCGATCCGGGCGGCGAGATCCTGCTCGACGGCCAGGCCGTGGTAATCGATGGGCCACTTGCCGCCCGCGAACTGGGCGTGGCCGTGATCTATCAGGAACTGAGCCTCGCGCCCAATCTGAGCGTGGCCGAAAACATCTACGCGGGCCGCGAGCTGCGCAAAGGCAGCCGCCGCTTCGGCGTGGTTGACCGTGCAGCGATGGAGCGCGGCTGCGAGGACGTGCTCACGCGTCTGGGCGCGACTTTCGGGCCGACCACGCTGGTGGGCTCGCTATCGATCGCCGAACGCCAGCTAGTGGAAATCGCGCGCGCCGTGCATACCGAAGCGCGCATCATCGTGATGGACGAACCCACCACGCCGCTCTCCTCGCGCGAAACCGAACGCCTTTTCAAGCTGATTCTGCAACTGCGCGAAGAAGGTCTCGCGATCATCTACATCAGCCATCGCATGGCCGAGATTTATGAGCTATCCGACCGCGTTTCGGTGCTGCGCGACGGCAGCTACGTCGGCACGCTGATGCGCGAGGAACTCAGCGCCGAAAGCCTCGTCGGCATGATGGTGGGCCGCGATATTTCGGGGTTCTACAAAAAAGCCCACGCGCCTTACGACCCAGGCAAGGTGGTATTGACCGTGCGCGATGTCGCGGACGATAAGCGCGTGCGCGGCTGCAGTCTCGATCTGCATGCGGGCGAAGTGCTCGGCATCGCGGGACTGGTGGGCGCGGGCCGTACGGAACTCGCGCGCCTGATCTTCGGCGCGGAACCACGCGCACGCGGCGAGATCGCCATCGACGGGCGCACGCTTGCCGTGCATACGCCGCGCGACGCCATCGACGCGGGACTCGTCTATCTGACCGAAGACCGCAAGCATCAAGGCCTGTTCCTCGATATGAGCGTGCGCGACAACATCAACGTGGCCGTGGCCGGACGCGATGCGCGCTTTGGCGTGCTCGATCTCGCACGCGGTTCGGCGCGCGCCAAGGACTCGATCCGCGCGCTGTCGATTCGCGTACCCAGCCCGCGCGTGAACGTGGGTGCGCTCTCGGGCGGCAATCAGCAGAAGGTGCTGCTCTCGCGCCTGCTGGAAACGAAGCCACGCGTGCTGATCCTCGACGAACCGACCCGCGGCGTCGATATCGGTGCGAAGTCGGAGATCTACCGCATCATCAACGACCTCGCCAAAACCGGCGTGGGGATCATCGTGATTTCGAGCGAGCTGCCCGAAATCATCGGCGTGGCCGATCGTGTGCTGGTCATGCGCGAAGGCGAATTCGCCGGAGAGCTGGGCGGCTATACCGGCAAGCCCATCAGTCAGGAAGCCATCATCGAACTCGCCACCGGCTCGCAGGGCGCGCTGGATGAGGCCGCCTGATACACAGGCCGCCTGAAACGCAGACACCTACAGGACGCACGCAGCACGCATCCGTCGAAGAGATATTGAGGAGCACGACATCATGAAAAATATTATTCCCCGCCACGGCGTCGCGGCCAATGGCACACCTGCTGCGCAAGGCACGCAGTCCACGCGCAGCCAAGCCATCGACGGCCATCGCGCGCGCATGAAGTCCATCATGCGCACGGCAGGCATGCTGCCGGTGCTGGTGCTGCTGTGCATTGGTTTCGGACTGCTCAACGACGGCTTCTTCACCTTCGAGAACCTGTCGATCGTGACCCAGCAAGCCTCCATCAATATCGTGCTGGCCGCCGGCATGACGTTCGTGATCCTCACGGGCGGCATCGATCTTTCAGTGGGCTCGATTCTCGCTGCTGCGGCTGTTGCCGCCATGCTCGGTTCGACCATCGCGGGCATGGGCTGGCTCGGTATTCCGGCCGCTCTCGGCGTGGGCCTGGGCTTCGGCGTCATCAACGGCGCGTTGATTTCCCTGCTGCGTCTGCCGCCTTTCATCGTCACGCTTGGCTCGCTCACGGCTGTGCGCGGTATCGCGCGCCTGATGGGCCACGACACCACGATCTTCAACCCGCAACTGTCGTTTGCCTTTATCGGCAACGGTTCGGTGCTGGGCGTGCCCTGGCTCGTGATCATCGCACTTGTCGTGGTAGCGGCTTCGTGGTTCGTGCTGCGCCGTACCGTGCTGGGCTTGCATATTTACTCGGTGGGCGGCAACCCGGAAGCGGCGCGCCTCTCGGGCATCAAGGTCTGGGCTATCGAAATGTTCGTCTATGCCGTGTCGGGCCTGCTCGCCGGGTTGGGCGCGGTAATGTCGGCGGCGCGCCTCTACGCGGCCAACGGCCTGCAACTCGGTCAGTCGTATGAACTCGACGCCATCGCGGCCGTGATTCTGGGTGGCACGAGTTTCGTGGGCGGCGTGGGTTCGATCGTCGGCACGCTGATTGGCGCGCTCATCATCGCCGTGCTCACCAACGGCCTCGTGCTGCTGGGCGTGTCGGACATCTGGCAATACATCATCAAGGGCCTCGTGATCGTCGGCGCAGTGGCGCTCGATCGTTACCGCCAGCGCGGCTCGGCTCGCACCTGATTCGCTCTACCGCAAGACATCGATGAATTAAAACCGCGGGCGCAAGCGGTCCTCCTGCGCCCGCCCTGCACGACACTAACAGGACCTCTCTGGAGACATGTTCATGTTCAAGAAAAAGACTCTGCTCGCCGCTGTTGCTCTGACGATGGGATTCGCGCTTCAGGGCGCACACGCCGCCGACAAGCAGTTGAAGTCGATCGGCATCACCGTGGGTTCGCTTGGCAATCCTTATTTCGTGACCATCGTGCAGGGCGCGGAAGCGAAGGCTAAGCAGATCAACCCGAACGCCAAAGTCACAGCCGTTTCCGCCGATTACGACCTGAACAAGCAGTTCACGCAGATCGACAATTTCATTTCGGCGCACGTGGACATGATTCTGTTGAACGCCTCCGATCCGAAGGCCATTGAACCCGCCGTGCGCAAGGCGCGCGCCGCCGGCATCGTGGTGGTCGCCGTGGACGTGAGCGCAGCGGGTGCGGACGCCACCGTGCAGACGGATAACGTCAAGGCCGGTGCAATCTCCTGCGAATTCCTTGCGAAGAAAATCAACGGCAAGGGCAATGTGATTATCGAAAATGGCCCGCAGGTGTCGGCGGTGATCGATCGCGTGAACGGCTGCAAGCAGGTGCTCGCGAAATCGCCGGGCATCAAGGTACTCTCCGACGATCAGGATGGCAAAGGTTCGCGCGAAGGCGGCATGAACGCGATGCAGGGTTATCTGACGCGCTTCCCGCAAGTGGCGGGCGTGTTCACCATCAACGATCCGCAGGCCGTGGGCAGCGATCTGGCGGCGAAGCAGTTGCATCGCGGCAACATCGTGATTACGTCGGTGGACGGCGCGCCTGATATTGAATCGGCGCTCAAGACGGATACGCTGGTGCAGGCGTCGGCGAGCCAGGATCCGTGGAAGATGGCGCAAACGGCCGTGACCGTAGGCTACGACATCATGAATGGCAAGAAGCCCGCCAATCCGCTGATCCAGATGACGCCGCAACTCGTCACGCGTGACAACGTGGGCAGCTATAAGGGCTGGTCGTCGCAGCATTAAGCGCGGCGAAGGTTGGTGATTTAAAGTAAAAAGGGCGGCTTTTATAGCCGCCCTTTTCATATTCACCCGTGCTTTACGCCAGCACCGCATCCTTCGTCGTCACACGGCGCGGAATGATCTTGAGATCATAAAAAGTATCGGCGATCTTTTGCTGTTCCGCGATCACGCCCGCGTCGATCGGCCGATATTCATGCGCGTAATGCGAAAGACCGACCTGAATCGTCGCGGCGTCCAGCCCCTGAATCGGCGCGAGTTTCGCAGCGGCTGCGGCCGTATTCGCCCGCACCCACTGCCCCGTCTTGCCGAGTTCATCAAGCGCGATATGGATTGCGTCCTTGCGTTTGATGGCGAATTCTCGCTGGCTCAGAAAGAACTGGTGGTGGCTGGCCACGCCGCTCGCGTCCGCCAGCAGGCGCGCGCCATCCTGCGATTCCACCGCGGCAAGGAACGGGTCCCACACAGCCCAGGCATCGATCGAGCCGCTTTGCAGCGCCGCGCGCGCATCGGCGGGTGCGAGATAGACCGGTTGAATATCGGTCAGCGCAATGCCGTGCTTTTGCAGCAGCGCGACGATAAACCAGTGCACGTCGGAGCCGCGATTGAAGCCGATTTTCTTGCCCTTGAGATCCGCTACCGATTTGATCGGCGACTGCTTCGCGACCACCACGCCTTCCGCGTGCGGCGTCGGCAATTCATAGGCGGTGTAAACGAAATCCGCGCCCGCGGCCTGCGCGAACACGGGTGGCGCCTCACCCACGTAACCGAAATCGATCGCGCCCACATTCAGCCCTTCGAGCAATTGCGGGCCAGCCGGGAATTCGGTCCACGAGACCTTGATGCCTTGCGGCGCGAGGCGCTTTTCGAGTGTGCCGCTGGCCTTGAGCAGAACGAGCGTGCTCGCGGCTTTCTGATAGCCAATGCGGAATTGATCCGGTTGGTACTTGGCCCATGCGGGCAGCGCAGCGCCCGCGAGCGTGGCGCCCAGTGTTGAGGCAAGCGCGGCGAGGACAGTACGGCGGCGCTGGAAGCGCAGATCGTTATCGTTATTCATGACGGGTGCGTAGCGTGACGGTGCAATTGAAGATGCAAAAAATGCTACCTGTCACGCTGCATGAGCAGAAGTAACGAATCGCGCTAAGCAAATGACGCTGCGGGGATAGCGGTTTCGACGCTCGCGCAGCAACCGCGGCAAACACGGCAACGCGGCAAACGCGTTAAACGCGCTCGATGCGGTTGCGTCCGCCCTTCTTCGCGCGATAAAGCGCGACGTCGCTGCGCGAAAGCGTGATCTCGGCGCTGGCATCGTCGACGCGCAACGGCGTCACGCCGATGCTCACCGTCAACGCCACGGCGCCCTCCAGCGCGCGCAGCGGCGCTTGCGCGATGCAGTCCTGGATGCGGCGCGCGACGATGCAGGCGCCGTCCACATCCGCGCCGCCCAGCAGGATCGCAAATTCCTCGCCGCCAATGCGCCCCGCCACGTCGCCGCCACGCAGATGGTTGCGCAGCACATCGGCAAAATAGCGCAGCGCGTCGTCGCCGACCGCATGACCGAAGCGGTCGTTGATCGATTTGAAGTGGTCGAGATCGCACATCATCAGCGCGCATTGCGGGCCGCCCGTGCGCCGCAGCAGCGCGAGCTGGGCGTCGAGACGCGACATGAAATGCCGCCGGTTCGCGAGGCGCGTGAGGCCGTCGGTCATGGCGAATTCCTGCAACTCGGCTTCGATGCGCTTGCGTTCCGTGACATCGGTGATGAAGCCGTGCCACACCGTCGAGCCATCGTCGCGGCGTTGCGGCCGCGCATCGCCCTGACGCCAGCGCAGACCTTGCTGCGGCAGGCGCACGCGATATTCCAGATGCCAGGGCGCGAGCGTCGCCGACGATTCCGCGAACGAGGCGCGATACGCGTCGATATCGTCGGGATGGATCAGCGCTTCGATGCCTGCGGCGTCGCAGGCCACCTGCTCCGGCGTCAGTTCGTAGATCTCGCCGATCCCCGCGCTCGCGTAGGGAAAAGAGGTGTGTCCGTCCGGCGCGCGGCGGCACTGGAACACGAGTCCCGGCACTTCATTGGTGAGGTTGGTGACGAGATTGACCGATTCGCGCAGGCGTTCGGCCATCTCGCGCATCGAGGTCACGTCGGTCGAGGTGCCCACCATGCGCAACGCGCGGCCCTCGGCGTCGCGCGCCATCACCTTGCCGCGACTGCAGATCCATTTGTAGCTGCCGTCCTTGCAGCGGATACGGTGCTCGACTTCGTACTGGTCGGTGTTGCCCTCGAAATGAGCCTTCATGGTCGCCTGGACGTAGGCGAGATCTTCAGGATGCAGGCGAAGATAGCTGTCTTCGATACGGTTGGTGATTTCGTCCTCGGCGTAACCGAGCATCGCCTTCCAGCCCTTCGAATAGCGGATCTCGCCCGTCAACACGTTGCGGTCCCAGATGCCGGTGCCGCTGCCCGCGATCGCCAGCGCCAGAAGACGCTCGCGCTCGCGCAGCGAAGCCAGTTCGGCGTGCAGGTTCGTTTCGATGTGGGGAGCCGCGCCCGTTTTGTCGGCGGGAGACGCGAGCGCGGCAATCATGCGCGCAAAATCGTCGAGGCTGGCGCGCTGCGCCACCGTCAGTTCGCGCGGTGCGGGGTCGAGCAAACACAGGCTGCCCAGCGCGTCTCCATTCGCGCCAGTGAGCGGCCACGCGGCCATGAAGCGGTACGGCAGCGCGCTCGCGCGTGACAGACACGCCTGCCATGCGGGGTCGGAGCCAAGATCGTTGACAACGAGCGGCGCGACGATGCTTTCACTCGCATTACGGTCGTTGATGCGAGTCAGTTCCAGCAGCGCCTCGCGCAACGGTGCATCCACACCCGCGCCCAACCGCTCGCGCCCGTCCACGGCATCGCCGGGCAGCAGGCAGGCGGCCGCTACGCCAAAATGACGGGCCGCCAGCCGCATCAGCGCGTCCAGCAAGGGATCGTCTTCGGTCCGATCCGGCCGCCCGTCGTTGCGCGCACCACGACCGTGCACGACGGCAGGGGCAGGCGGCGCAAGCGCAGCTTCGGCAGGCGACGGAGTGGCAGACATGACACGCGTTCAGGCTGAGGAATCGAGCGGCTAGTATATAGCGCGTGAAATTAACCGCAATGCATGAGCCGACGACAAAAAAATCATCAAAAAATCGGTTGCATTCAGAGCGATTTAAAGGCTGGACGATTCAGCGGTGCTAACGATCCACCGGACCGCGCAGACGGAACACCCACCAGCCCAGCAGCGCCGTGAATCCGGCCACGAGCACCACCATCAGCCAGAAACCATGGTGATTTTCGGCCAGCGGAATGCCGCCCACGTTCATGCCGAAAAAACCCGCGACGATATTGATCGGCAAAGCCAGCACCGTCACCAGTGTGAGCGTAAAAAGCGTACGGTTGTTCTGTTCTTCCAGACGCGCGCCGATCTCTTCCTGCAAGAGCTTGATGCGTTCGACCAGACCCGCCATATCGCCCAGCACGAGCGTGAATTCTTCGGTGGTCTCGCGCAGATCCTGCATATCGGCGATCTGCAGCCAGCGCGGTGGCCGCGCGAGCAGGCGGAACACCGCGCCCGGTTCGGGCGCGAGCATGCGTTGCAGACGCACCAGAATCCGGCGCATGGCGGCGAGATCGTGGCGGCTGCCGAAACGGCGCGAGGCGAGGAACTGGTCCTCGGCGCGATCGACATCGACACTCGTGCGCCGCACGATTTCCACCATCAGATCGGCCTGATCGCGCAGCAGGTGAATCAGCAGATCGGCGGGCGAGCGGAAGGTTTCGCCGTTACGCACGTCGCCGCGCAGACGGTCGATGGAGCGCAGCGGCTTCATGCGCGCCGTCACCAGCAAACGCTCGTGCGTAAAGGACCAGAGCGTGGCGATCTGCGAAGGCGTGAGTTCGAAATCGAACATCACGTCGTTGACGACGGCATAGAGCGCGCCATCCACCTGTTCGATGCGCGTGGAGTGCGAACCCTCCACCAGCATTTCGAAAAAGCTTTCTGGCAGGTCCAGATGCGCGCGCATCCACGAGGCGCTCGCGGCATGCGCGAGATTGAAGTGCAGCCAGTAGAACGCGCCGTCGTGGGATTTATCCTGCTGGCCGCCCTGCAGCGCGGCGAGCACATCTTCGCCCTTGACGGGCTGGCCCGGCTCGCCTGGCATGAAGCGGAATCCGCAGATCAAGCCCGACATGTCGGCGCCGTAGGTTGCAATGGACGAAGCGAGATCCATGGTCATGTGGCCGTTTAATCGGCGCAAGCATGCCATATCCGCGCTTTTGCAGGCAAGCGCGCGCTTTCATTTGACCGACACGCAAATGACATATTGCGCGCGGGATACGGTCAATTGTCAGCCGTCATCAGCCGCCGTGCTCAGATCCACACGTCGTTCTGCGCCGTGCGCTCGCCTTGCGCGCCGTCGCCGGTATTGAGTACGCCGCGCGGTTCGATCAGCAGCAGTTTCACCTCGGCGGGCGCGCTGGGCTTGTGCTCGACGCCCTTGGGCACCACCGCCATCTGGCCCGCCCGCACGACGAGGGTTTCATCGCCATGCGGGCCGCCGCGGATGCCGATATGCAATTCACCCTCAAGCACGATAAACGTTTCGTCGGTATCGGCGTGGCAATGCCAGAGAAAATCGCCCAGCAGTTTCACGACCTTGAACTGATAGTCGTTCATCTCGGCGACGACGCGCGGTTGCCAGTGCCCGTCGATCTGCGCGATCTTGCTGATGAAATCGATCGTCTGGGCCTGGCCGCGCGTGGCGGGCTGCGTGTGGGGGGAAAGGGACATCGCGAACTCCATTTAATAAGCCGATGGAGGAAGCGTAGCCGCGCCTGAATCGCCCGTATTGAACGATCGTGGCGATTCGATTTTCGCGTTTTATCCGCGCGCCACCCGCTGCCACGTTCCCGGCGTCATGCCGAAGGCCTTGCTGAAGTGGCGCGTCATATGGCTCTGGTCCGCGAAGCCCGCCGCAGCCGCCGCATGAGACAGCGCCGCGCCCGCCAGCAGCATGCGCCGCACCGCGTCGAGCCGGCGCATCGTCAGGTAACGGTATGGGCTCGTGCCGTAAAAGTGACGGAAATCGCGTGACAGACTCCAGCGGTCGCGCCCCGTCACCGCTTCCAGCTCCTCCAGCGCAACCGTGCGCGCGGAATGCTCGTGCAGGAATTCGCGCGCCAGGCGCGCCGCCCGATAGTCGCCAACCGGCGCGAGCTTTCCTGAACCCGTGACCGCCGCCAACGCATGCACGAGTTCGGTCAGCGCGTCGTTCTGTTCCAGCGGTTCGAGCGTGTGACTCATCTGTTGCAGCAGCGCTTCGGTGGCGGCCGAGAGCCGCGGATCGGTCGTCAGCCCGCCTTCCAGAAACGGCAGCGCGCTTCCGCCCAGCACGTCCTGAAACACCGACGGCTGCACATAGATCATGCGGTACTGAAAACCCTCGCCCGTGCCCGCCTGGCCGTCGTGCGGCTCATCCGGATGCAACACGATCGTGTGTCCCGGCAGGCTGTTGCATTGCCCGCGCCGGTAGTTGAAGCGCTGCACGCCCGCCAGCGTGCGGCCGATCGCGTAGGTGTCGTGGCGGTGCATCGCGTAGGCTTTGCCATGGAAAAACGCTTCGATGCGCTCAACGCCTTCAATCGGCTCGGCGCGCTCGACCCAATCGAAGCCGGCGCTGTTGCGGTGTGGGTTCATGAAATCGGCGAATGGAAAGCCGGCCGCCAGGCGACCGTTGCCGACGATTGTGGCACGATGCGCGGCCATCGGTAGGCATTTGCCGCGACTACGGCAATAATGGCGCCTTATCCGCAGTCCGACTCCGTACTCCGATCCCGCACTTCGATCGCCCATGGCCTCCACCCGACGCAGCCCCTCCACGCCCGCCGCCGCGAAGAAGACGCCCGCCAGCAAGCGCGCGGCGGCCAAAGAAGCCAAAGAAGCCAAAGAGACCAAAGCGGCTAAGCCTGCCAAGGCGGCCAGACACGACACCGCCGCCGAAGCCGAAGCCGCGCCGCCCGCGCCGCGCATCAACGAGCGCGCCCGCGCCCGCACGCGCGGCAAGCTCATGCAGGCGGCGCGCGTGGTGATGGGCCAGAAAGGCATCGCGGGCACGGCCATCAACGACATCACGGCGCAGGCCGGCGTCGCATTCGGTTCGTTCTACAACTACTTTTCGACCAAGGAAGAGATCGCGCGCGCGGTGTTCGTCGAGGACATGCTGGCGATCGCCGATCTGCTGGACCGCATCCGCCCCGCCGATGCCGATATTGCCGTGATCGTCGGCCTGAACGTGCGCCAGGTGATGCGCCACACCTTGCAGGACCCGATCTGGGGCTGGTTCTTCGTCAACGCGGCGTCGAGCGTGGGCGATCTGGTGGAGACGATGGGCGGCCGCCTCGCACGCGACATCCGCATCGGCGTCGATGCCGGTCGTTTTCATTGCGCCGATGTGCTCGCGGCGATGGACTGCATCATCGGCGGCGCGCTGCATGTGATGCGCCAGATTCTCGAAAAGCGGCGCACGACCGACACCGTCGACCGCTTCACGGAGTTCGCGCTGCGCGGACTCGGCATCCGCGACGCCGACGTCGGCGCGATCATGAAGGAAGTGCTGCGTCACGACGAAGTCCACGCCGCCACCGCAACGCCCTCGCCTTCCAGCAGCGCCGCTTAAGCGCTCGCGTTCTCTCGCGGCGCCGTTCGCGCGCCGTTTCCTGAGCCTTCTTTTCCGACTGCCCTGCACGCCCGCCGCGTGCGGGGCGCGCTCGCTCGTCCTCACCCACCTTGAGTCACGCCTGAGAAAGCGCCAGGGAAAGCACCAGGCACCTCAGTTATTGATACGTCGATCAAATTTGATAACAATATCAAAAACGCACACACACCCCAACGACGAGACACATCGAGGACGACACCATGAATGCACCGCATGACCTTTCCGCTCCCCTGAACGCCGAAGCCGCTCTGATCCGCGCCGCCAGCGATCTCGTGCCCGTACTCAAACAGCGCGCCGCGACGGTCGACCAGATGGCGCGCCTGCCGCAGGAAACCATCGACGATCTCAACGCCGCCGGTCTGCTCGAACTCACCACGCCGCGCCGTTACGGCGGCAAGCAGGCTTCGGTGCGCACCTTCCTGGAAGCGGTCTCCGAACTCGGTCGCGGCGACGCCTCGACCGCCTGGGTGGCCGCGCTCATCAACGTGACGACGTGGGCCGCCGCCGCGCTGTTCGACGAAAAGGTCACCGACGAAGTATTTGGCAGTGCAGAGCGTGCGCGCGTGGTCGGCGTGCTGTCGCCGCGCAAGGCGAGCGTGAAGAAGGTCGACGGCGGCTATCTGATCGAAGAAGGCGTATGGGGCTTCAACTCGGGCATCTATCACGCCACGTGGGATTTGCTGGGCATCCCGCTCGTCGATGAAAGCGGCAAGGTGGTGGACCAGGGCGTGGCGCTCGTGCGCGCCAGCGACGTGCGCACGCTCGACGACTGGAACGTGATGGCGCTGCGCGGCACCGGCAGCTCCAGCGTGAGCGTGACGAATCTGTTCGTGCCCAACGAACGCGTGGCGTCGATGACCCAAGCCATCGAAGGCCAGTACGGCGCGGCGCATCTCGCCGACGAACCGCTCTATCGCGTCGCCTGCATGCCGATGCTTGCGATCATCCTGACGTTCCCCGCGCTCGGCATCGCACGCAATGCGCTCGACACCTTTCTGGAACTGCTGCCGCGCCGCGGCATCCAGTACACCTGGTACACGAAACAGGCCGAAGCGGCGGTCACGCATCTGCAGGTGGGCGAAGCGTCGGCGAAACTCGACGCCGCGCGCGCCATCATCGAAAAGCACGCCGACGCGCTCGACGCCAGCGCGGCCTCCGGCCAGTACATGGCCTATATGGATCGCGCGAAGGTGCGCCGCGACGTGGGCTTTGCAGAAACGCTGATCTGGGACGCCGTGGATACGCTGGCGACCGCGTCGGGCGGCTCGCTCGCGGCGCTCGGCAATCCGTTCGCACGCATCTGGCACGACGCGCGCGTGGCGTCGCTGCACGGCATCGTCACGCCCGCCACCAACTTCGAACTCTATGGGCGTCTTGCCTGCGGCCAGAACGCCGGTACGCCGCTGATCTAAGCCATGGACGCGACAACCATCCGGCCCGGCCTCGATCTGGACGCGGCACAGTTCCGCCGCGCCATGGGCAAGTTCGCCACCGGCGTCACCGTCATCACGTTCAGCCACGAAGGACGCACGGCGGGCATGACGGCCAACGCCTTCATGTCGCTGTCCGTCGATCCGCCGATGATTCTGGTTTCGGTGCGCGCGCAGGCGCGTTTCGCACAGTCGATCGCGTGCGGCGACGCCTTCGGCGTGAGCTTTCTGGCGCAGAGCCAGGAGGCGCTGAGCCGGCACTTCGGCGGACAGCCGCGCACCGGTCTCGACGATCCGTTCGAGTACATCGGCGGCGTGCCTGGCGTGCCGGTAGTGCGCTCGGCGCTGGTGCAGATCGCGGCGCGCGCCAACGCCATCCATCGCGGCGGCGATCATCTGATCTTCACCGCCGACGTGCAAGCGCTGCGCGAATCGGACGGCCCGCCGCTGCTCTTCTATAGCGGCAAATACAAGCAGATCGTTGCGCACGATCCGCTGCACTGCTGGCTCGATTGCGACGCTTAGTGCATCGACTTCGTACATCGACTTCGTGCATCGACTTAGTACATCGACTTCATGCATCGACTTCATGCATCGACTTCGTGTAAAAGCCTGATAGCGAATAAACCTCGCTTCGATTCGCCATCCCGATCAATCCGTCCACCATCCGTCCACCTTAAGGCGCGAAAGACACGGCATCCGGAAACGTTTCCGGATGCCGTTTTCGCTTTTGTCCGGCCAGATTTGCGCGGCGGCGCGATGCGCACGCGGCGTACCCAACGCCTGCGTAAGGGCATGTAAGGCAAACCGGCGCGCTGCGCAATCCCGTGCGCATTCGCGTCGCCTTTTCGGCGCGTGAATTCGCCATGCATTGCGGTTTTTTGTGTGCTACGGGACAAACCCTCCTCCAACTCCGCGGCGCTATGACTACACTTATTTTGGTCGGCACCCGCTCGCCGGCACGATGACTACTGGAGGTGTGCTGTGCCCCGCCTGATCCCCGCCTGCACCTCGCGCCCCGCCGCCGCGCTTGCTGTTCTTCTCGTCGGCACCGTCTGCCTCACTGTTCACGCCGCCACCCCCACCCAGGCCGCCAAAGCATCCCAGGCGGCGCAGGCGTCTGATCAATCCGCAGCCGATCAACCCGCTCCCGAGAAGCATGCCGCCGCCTCGCCCGCGGCGATGGCGACGCCGGACTTCTTCTCGCTGGCCGACCGCTACGGCCCGGCCGTCGTGCACGTGATCGCACGCGGCGGCGACGATCAGTCAGCGCAGCCCGAGCAGGAGGCGATCGACAACGACGATCCGTTCACCGCCTTCTTCAAGCGCACGCCACGACCGCCTAACGACGTCCAGATGCCGGGTCAGCCGCAGGGCCAGGCCCAGAGTCAGGCTCAGAGCGGCGGCGGTCCGCGCGTGATGACGGGCAGCGGTTCCGGCTTCATCGTGAGCCCCGACGGCGTCGTGCTCACCACCGCACACGTGGTGGACAACGCCCAGGAAGTGACGGTGCAACTGACCGACAAGCGCGAGTTCAAGGCGGAGGTCGTCGCCGTCGATCCGCAGAGCGACGTCGCCGTGCTGCAGGTGAATGCGCACGATCTGCCGAGCGTGCCGCTGGGCGATTCGTCGAAGCTGCGCGCGGGCGAACCGGTGCTGTCGATCGGCTCGCCGGACAGCTTCCAGAACACGGTGACGACGGGCATCGTGAGCGCCGCCTCGCGCACGCTGCCGGACGGCAACACCTTCCCCTTCTTCCAGACCAATGTGGCCGTGAATCCGGACAATTCGGGCGGCCCGCTTTTCAATCGCTCGGGCGAGGTGGTCGGCATCGACGTACAGGTCTACGCCGACCGCGACCGCTACACGGGCCTGACATTCGGCATTCCGATTGAAGCGGCGAACAAGTTCCGCGCGCAATTACAGGCGGCGCGCAAGACCGGCCCGGCCAATCAGGCGGATCAGGCCGACCCGGCCAACGCGGCGGCAGCGGGACCCACGCGCACGTTCGGCATGCAGGTCGAGGATGTGAGCCCGGGGCTCGCGGCGGCGCTCGGCTTGCCGCATGCGGGCGGCGCGCTGGTCGATGCGGTGGATGCCGATTCGATCGGCGCGGCGGCGGGCGTAAAAGCGGGCGACGTGATCGTGCAGGTTGGCGAGGAGCAGGTGGATAGCGCGGCAAAGCTCGCGGATCAGCTCGCCGCCGTGCCGCCCGCCACGCAGACGCCGCTCAAGGTGATCCGCAACCGCCGGCCGATGCTCACGCGCTTTTCGAACGCGTCACTCGATGCGAAGCCCACGCGCACCGCCACCAAGGCGGCGCTCACGGCGAAGGCCGTGAAACCGACGCATGTCGCCCCGCCAGCGCCGGCTGCCCAGGCTGCGGATCAATCCGATCAGGCCGATCAAGCCGACGCCGCCGCGCAGGACGCCGCCCCCGCGGCACCGCGCGACGCCCGCGCCGTCGCCACGGTCAACGCCGAAACGGCGGATGGCGTCGCCGTCACGCGCGTGAGCACCTCGGCGAAGATGGACAAGCCCGCTGCTGCCCATAGCGCGTCGGACCGGCTGGGCCTCGTCAGCCATGCCCTGAGCGAAGACGAACGCCGTTCGAGCGGCCTGCCGCTCGGCTTGATGGTGGACTCGGCAAGCGGTCCCGCCGCGCGCGCGGGCGTGCGCCCCGGCGACATCGTGCTGTCGCTCAACGACACGCTGATCGAAACGCACGACCAGGCCATCGCGCTCGAAGCCAAGGCGACGCGCAGCATGGCCCTGCTCATCCAGCGCAACAACGCGCGCAGTTTCGTCGATGTAAAACTTCAGTGACGATAGGGCCCGATACCACTTCGGGCCATATCACTCTCCCCGCTACAACGCCGCTACAAATCCGATACAAAGCCGGACGGAATAACTCCCAGGCTGGTGCGTTCTTATCCATGCAGGCAGCGTCGAAACGAACCCGATTCATGTGAACCGGATCGATCGGCGGCTGCCGCGAGACCACACCATCTCATTAGGAGTTCCAAATGTCTATCCGCCGCGTATTGATCGCCACGCTCGTCGCCGCCGCTTCCGTGGGCGCTGTCACCCAGGCATCGGCACAAGGTCTTACCCGCGAGGAAGTGCGCCAGCAATTGATCGAAGCCGAGGCCAACGGCTCGCGCTTCGTCACCGATACGTCGTATCCCGACGTCAGCCCGATTTTCGCGCAGCAGGTCCAGCGCACCGCGCCCGCCCAGGAAGCGAGCGGCATGGGCATGCCCGCAGCGGGCAAGAGCGATGCGGGCGCGCCGCCGGTGGCCTGTGTCGGCCCGGCGAGCTACTGCAATATCTACCAGGGAAGTTGATGGCGCGATGTCGCCAGGCAAAGCGTACAACGCCGAAACCCCGCTCATGGCGAGCGGGATTTCGGCGTTGGCATGCGAGAAAGTATTGATGTGATTGCGCCGCGACGCGGCGCGGCATGAGGTCAATGCAAGTTCAACGCGAAGTCAACTGCGCATAGACATCGTGCGAAAGTTGCAGCAGCACCTTGCGGTCGATACCGCCCGACAGCGCGTAACCGAAGTCGCCGTCGATCCAGTAGAACACACTCACGGGCCCATCTTCATAGAGCTTGAACGCGGTGGTATTGCTGCTGACCTTGCGGTGCGAGATGCACAGCGTCACGCGTTCGCCTTTCGCGTTGTGATACATGAACTGCGCGACGTCGCCGTCCGGTCCCGGCAACAGACGTCCGCCCACCAGTTCGAAGCCGCTGCGCGAGAGCATCGGCGGATGCACATCGGTGCCCAGCCGGTTCGCAAGCCATTGCACGAAATCCTGCTCCTGGCGTGCGCCCATCGCATCGGGGCGTTCGACTTCGGGCATATAGACCACATGCGCGAGCGCGGCTTCGTGAACGAAGTTCATGGTCGGGTCGGCGCTGACGTTGCGCAGTTCCGCGTGCGTCGCCGCAACGTCGCCGCCATTCATCACATCGGCGCCATAGTGCGTGCCCCAGCCAATGCCGATGCCCACCACCAGCGCCGCCGCAAAGCCCGCGAACTTCGGCCAGTTGGCGGCCTCGCGCGTGTGATTCTTGACGGGCCGCGGCGTCGCAGCCGCCTGTTCCCCGGAGGACGAACCCGCCACCAGGTCGCGCAGATGGACCGGCACCGGCTCGTTCAGCACGCGGTCGTAGCGCTCGTGCAGCAGGCTGTTCAGCGAGAAAAAGTCGCTGGTGCGCGCCGCGAGTTCGGGATTGCGTTCGAGTTCGCGCTCGACGTCGGCGCGGCGCGCTTCGGACAGCGTGCCGTCCACGTAGGCGTGGATCTCGTCTTCGGTCACGGGATGTTGTTGCTCGCTCATCGCACCACCTTCAGGTTCGCACGCGGGACGGTTCCGGCCATCAGCGCACGCAGGCGCTCACGACCTCTCGACAGCCTCGACATCACCGTGCCGATCGGCACGTCGAGCGCCAGCGCCACGTCGGCGTAACTCATTTCTTCCAGCCCCACCAGCAGCACGACTTCGCGCTGCTCCACCGGCAGGCGCTGCAACGCGAAGTCCAGATCGCGCACTTCGAGCGCGCCGGTCTGGGTGGCGGGCACCGCGTAATCGGTTTCGGGCACGCTGTCGTCATCGACGGACACATGCGTGCCGCGCGCCGCCGATTTGCGCACCTGGTTCACAAACAGGTTGTGCATGATCGTGAACAGCCAGGCGCGCAGGTCGGTGCCGGCGCGGAACAGCTCGGTGCGCGCGAGCGCGCGTTCGAGCGTGTCCTGCACCAGATCGTCGGCCAGTTCGCGGTTGTTGATCAACGCGCGGGCATATCGCCTCAGGCGCGGTACGTGTTCGATCAGTTCGTCACGGATGTCCATGTTCCATCCTTGGGTGCCCTCTCATCGCCGAGGTTGCGCGTCCCCGCGCGTGTCAGCCTGCGATCTGGTTTGCGTCGGGTTCTGCGGCGCCATCTGCAGGGTCGCGGCGTCGGCGGCGCGCATCAGTCCGTGCGTGCGCGCGTTGCCCGCCAGCACCCAGCGCTCGCCGTGCCCGATCCAGCCGATCAGGCGCAATTCGCCTACCCGGCGCGCGCTCCACTGCGGCGCATCGCGCTCGAACCAGGCGCGCGTCGCGAGCAGCACGACCGGCTGGCCATCGGCGTTCATATAGGTCCAGCGTTGGGCGCACGCGAACGGCCCGAGCTCGATCGTGCCCGACGCCACGAAGCGCAGGCCCACGGCGGTCAGATCGAAGGGTGCGGGCCCGGCGGCGCGGGCGCCGGGCGCAAGCGCATCGGCCAATGCGTCCGAAGCGCCTGAACCCGGCGCATTACCACCGCCCGCTTCCATCAGCGCCATCACCGCCGCGTTGTTGAGCGCCTGAACACCGGGCTCGGAAACGGCCAGCCATGCCAGCGCGGCGGCCGCTAGCGCAATCGCCGCCATGAAGGCGGTCAGGCCGCGCCGCAGCGCGCGCGAACGCGGCAACAAAGCCGGTCGCATCGACGCCATTTCCGGCGTACCATCCGTCAGCGCAGATGCGCCGAACGAACGCTGCATCTGCGCATTGAGCCGCCGATAGAACAGGATCCGATGCCATTCGCCGGGCCGCCGCGCCAGATAGCGGCGCACGCGCGCCACCCGCTCGCTGGGCAGCGAGCCGTCAGTGTAGGCCTGAATATCGGCCTCGGAAACCGGCCGCTCGTCGGGCGGCCCCTGCGGAACCATGATCGTCGCGTGAATAAATGGGGACGATGGGCTAACGCGCGGCCAGCGCGCTTATTCCAGCAGAGGCAGGAAGATTTTTAAGGGCGAGATGATGGGCCGTACTTCAGCTGCGCGCCGTGACTTCGTTCGAAAACGCCACGCGGTTGCGGCCCTCGCGCTTGGCGCGATACAGCGCGGCATCGGCTTCCTCGATCAGCGCCGTTTCGGCCAGCCCGGCCGACGGCGTCAGCGTCGCCACGCCCACGCTGATCGTCAGATGTTCGCTGACCTTCGAGCCGACGTGCGGCAGTTGCAGCGCTGCCACGTCGCGACGCATTTTCTCGGCCATCAGCCGCGCGAACGCGCTGCCCGCGCCCGGCATCACCACCGCGAATTCCTCGCCGCCGAAACGCGCCACCAGGTCGCGCGGCTGGCTCACTTCGCGGCGGATCGTGGTCGCCACCGAACGCAGCACGTTATCGCCCGCCACGTGGCCGTAGGTGTCGTTATAGGGCTTGAAGTAATCGACATCGATCATCAGCAGCGAGACTTCGGTGTTCTCGCGCTGCGCGCGCCGCCATTCCGCGCCGAGGAATTCGTCCAGATAGCGCCGGTTCGACAGTCCCGTCAAGCCGTCCGAATGCGTGAGGCGGCGCAGTTCCAGATTGGCCCGCAGCAATTCCTGTTGCGAGCGGCGCAGCGCGCGATAGGCCTCGTCGCGCTGGAGCATATTTACATAGGATCGCGAATGATATTTGACTCGGGCGATCAGCTCGATACTGTCGGGCAGCTTGACGAGGTAATCGTTGGCGCCCGCCGCAAAAGCCGCGCTCTTGATCGCGGGCTCTTCCTTGGTTGACAGCACGATGATCGGCACGTCGCGCGTGGCGTCGTTGGCGCGATAGGCACGCACCAGCGTCAGGCCGTCGGTGCCCGGCATCACGAGATCCTGGAGGATCACGGTCGGGCGCACCTGCTCGGCCATGCGCACGGCCTGCTCCGGATGCGCGCAGTAGTGGAAGTCGATTTCGCGCTCGCTCGACAGCGCGCGCCGCACGGCCTCGGCGACGATCGCCTGGTCGTCCACCAGCAGCACCATCATCGGCGCATCGGCCGCGCCGGGCAAAGGCTGCTCAAGCGCCGTGCGTACGGCCTCCAGCGCGCCTTCGAGCGAGGCCTCGTCGGGCCCGCCTTCGGTCAGCGCAGCGTCAGGCGCGGATGAATGGTTCGGCTTCTCGGTCATGATGTCAGTCGCTTGGTGTATCCAGTATCGATGCGTGCGCGTCGGGTGAAGTTCCGGCCAGGGGCGGCTATGCGTGAAGCATCACGCGGCGCGCGGCGTGCCCAGTCGCCTCACAAGTTCGGTCGCGATGTCGGGCAGCGGCAGGATCGCGCGCGCGGCATCCAGCGCCGCGGCTGCCTTCGGCATGCCGTAGACGGCGCTGGTCGCCTGGTCCTGGGCGATCGTATAGCAGCCCTTCGCACGCAGCGCCTTCAGGCCGATCGCGCCGTCGCGTCCCATGCCCGTGAGCAGCACGCCGATCGCTTCGCCCTGCCAGTTCTCGACCACGCTATGAAAAAAGGTGTCCACGGAGGGGCGGTACGGCGTCTCGGCAGGCTCGCGAGTGTAAGCCAGCTTGCCGTTCGCTGTCATGCGCAGATGATCGTTGGTCGCCGCCAGCAGCGCCTCGCCGGGCGTCGGCCGGTCGCCTTCGCGCGCGATGCGCACCTTGAGCGCGGTCTGCCCGTCGAGCCAGTCGGCCATTCCCACGGCAAACGACTGATCGACGTGCTGCACGATCACGATGCCCGCATTCAGCCCGGCAGGCAGCGCGCCCAGTACGGTGGCCAGCGCCGTCGGTCCGCCCGCCGATGCGCCGATCGCCACCAGCGGCGCCAGCGCGCCGCTGCCCGCAGCGAGCGAGGCGGGCGCGCGCGTGGCCTCGGTCACGCCGTTCACGCGGCCAATCTGGTCGATCTTGGCGAGCAGCAGATCCATGGTGCTGCGCGCGTCCGGACCCGCGAGCGTGGGTGTATCGACGGCGTCGAGCGCGCCCGCGCCCATTGCCTCGTACACGCGCCAGGCATTCGCGCCCACGCTGCTCGTGACGATCAGGATCGGGCACGGCGAGCGCGCCATGATGCGTCGCGTGGCCTCGACGCCGTCGATCTTCGGCATCACCAGATCCATGAGGATCACGTCGGGCTGCTGGGCCGCGCAGAAGTCGACGGCCTGCTCGCCGTCGGCCGCCACCCATAGCACGCGATGCCCGGGCCGCGCCGCAATCGCATGGCGCAGCGCCTCGACCGCGAGGGGCATGTCGTTTGCGATACCGATGTTCATCAGGTCGCCTCTCCGATCAAATCGTTCACGGCGTCGAGCAGCGCTTCGTCGTGGAAGCTGCCCTTGGTCAGGTAGTAGTCGGCGCCGGCGTCGAGGCCGCGCCGCCGGTCGTCTTCGCGGTCCTTGTACGAGACGATCATCACGGGCACGTTGCGTTGATGCGGGTCGTTACGAATCATCGTGACGAGTTCGATGCCGTCCATGCGCGGCATGTCCACATCCGTGATGACCAGATCGAACTGGCCATTGCGCAGCGTGTTCCAGCCATCCATGCCGTCCACCGCCACCGTCACCGCATAGCCGCGTTTTTCGAGCAGCTTGCGCTCCAGCTCGCGCACGGTCAAGGAATCCTCAACAACGAGAATGCGCTTGCGTTCACGCGCGGCGGTGTTCGCACTGCGCGTGACGCCCGCAAGCTGCCCTTCGCGCACGAGCCGCGCCACCGAAGCGACGATATCCTCGACATCGACGATCAGCGTCACGGTGCCGTCTTCGAGCAAGGCGGCCGCGGCCACGTTGCGCACCTTGCCGATGCGCGCATCGAGCGGCTGCACCGCGAGCGTGCGCTCGCCCGCGAAGCCATCGACGGCGATGCCGTAGAACGCGGCGTCGTGACCCGTGCCATCGCTGATGAGCAGCACGCTCACGTCGCCCGAAGCATTGGCGGCCGCCGTGGCGTCGCTCGCGCCGAGCAACTGGCGCGCCGTGACGAGCCCGATCGGCCGCCCTTCGTGAATGATGTGCTGTTGGCCTTCGAGCATGTCGATGGACTCGCGCGGCACGCGCAGCGCACGCCGCACATGCGCGAGCGGAAACGCATAAGCCTCGCCCGCGACATCGACGATCAGGCTGCGCAACACCGAGAGCGTCAGCGGCAGTTGCAGCACGAAACGCGTGCCGCGTCCTGCCGTGCTTTCGATGCGCACGGTGCCGCGCACGGCCTTGGCGAAGTTCTGGACGGCGTCCAGACCCACGCCGCGCCCGGACACATCGGTGACGCGCTCGCGCATCGAAAAACCCGGCAGCAGCAGGAACTCCAGCAACTCGGGCTCGGACATGGTGTCGACCGCATCGGCCTGCGCGAGACCGCGCAAAACAATCGCGCGCTTGAGCGCGGGCATGTCGACGCCCGCGCCATCGTCGGCCACGGCGATCAGCAGCTTGCCCGCACTGTGGCGCGCTTCGAGCGTGAGCGTCGCTTCCTCCGGCTTGCCGAGCAGCAAACGCGTGCCGGGATCTTCGATGCCGTGATCGAGCGCGTTGCGCAGCAAGTGGCCGAGCGGCGCGTCGAGCATTTCAAGGATGTCGCGATCGACCTGGGTGTGCTCGCCGTCGATGACGAAGCGCACGCGCTTGCCGAGCGAGCGCGCCAGGTCGCGCACGATGCGCGGATAGGCGTGCGCCGTGTCGCTGAACGGCCGCATGCGGCATTCGAGCGCCGAATCGTAGAGGCGTTGCGCGAGCTGGGTGCCGCGCCGGTCGATGCGGTCGAGGTCGTCGAAGCGTTCGGCCAGCTGTCCGCCGAGCGCCGACAACTGATCGCGGATCGCGGCGAGCGCGGCGCGTGCGTCGGGGCCGAGCGTATCGCCGTGGTGCTCGCTGAAATTGCCGAGCGCGGCGAGCACGTCGCCCTGGGCGTGGCGCACGCGCAGCAGGCCGTTGGCGAACGGACGCATGCGGCGCGACTCCACCAGCGATTCGCCCGCCAGACCCAGCAGCCGGTCGAGCGTGCCTGCGCGCACGCGCAGCATGCGGTCGCCGTCGCGTTCGCGGCGCGCGGCGGTGGTCTGGGCTACGGGTTGCGTGGCCGCTTCAGCGGTCACTGCGACAGCGGGTTCGGCAAACTCGCTGATAGCTTCGCTGGTCTCTTCAAAAGCCGGCGCGGCTGCCTTCGGCGGCTGAACGCTCGCGAGACTCGCGGCGAGCAAGGCTTCCGGATCGAGCGGCGCGGCTTCGACTGCGACGGGCGCGGCAGCAGCAGTCGAACCGCCCTTCGCCAGCCGCTCGACAAATCCATCCACCACATCGCGCGCAAGCGGTGGCGCGCTCGCATCGCCCGCCGCCATCAACAGATCGATGCCGACCAGCAGCGTGTCGATGCGCCCTGCATCAACCGTCAGCAAGCCATGCTGTGCGGCCACGAAGCAATCCTCCATCGCGCTCGCCACATCGACGGCCTCGGGCAGCCCGACGATGCGCGCCGCGCCCTTGAGCGAATGCGTCGCGCGCATGCAGGCTTCGAGCGTGGCGGCGTCGCTGGGTGTCGCTTCCAGCGCGAGCAGGCCCGCCGCGAGCGTGCGCGTCTGCGTCTGCGCTTCCTCGCGGAACAGGTCGAGCAGCGAGCGGCGGCTCAGTTCGTCGTCGCTCATCACAGGCTCCGGGTCAGCGCGCCGAACAGCGCATCGGGTTCGAGCACGCCCACCGAGCGGCCGCGCCACGGGAACACGCCGCGCACGTTACGCCCCGCCGCGTGGGCGAGCGTGGCGGGCGCGGGCAGCAGTTCGTCGGCGCCAAAATAGGCCACGCCTTCGACATCGTCGACGGGGAACGCCGTCATCTCGCCGTCCCATTCCGTCACGAGCAGACGCGGCGTGGCGATGCGCGCGCCGGTGTTCGCGGCGACTGGCGCGCTCGCATCGATGTGCAGCAGTTCGGCCAGCGAGGCCGCCAGCGTCAGCACGCCGCGCACGTTCACGACGCCGAGCACCGCCGGGCTGCGTCGATGCGGCAGCGAGTGAATCGGCCGTGCTTCGCCCACATAGCGCAGCGCGGCCGCCGTGAGCGCGAGCCATTCCGCGCCCACGCGGAACACCAGCGAACCGTCGCGGCGCGCGGTGCTGGCTTGCTCAGCATGGGTCTGGGGCGTGGATGGCGCGGCGGTTTGCGCCGGTCGATCGAGCATGCGCGCAGCGGCCTGCTCGAAGACGGGGCAATTGAGGCAGCGCACGTACTGCGCGAGGCGCTCGCACGAGTTGTCGCCACGCACGCCGATGCGGTTCCAGCAGTCGTCGAGCGGCGCGGCGTGAACGACCGTACCGTCCTGAGAGAAGTGAGCGTCACGCATTGGCGTCTCCCGGGCCGCGCGGCGACGCGCGTTCGGCGCGGCGCATCAGGCGGCGTGCGGCGTCGGCGTCGCCCTGTACTTCGAGCAACGCGGCCAGATGCGTGAGCGCCTCGTAATGGCCGGGCTCCAGATAGAGCGTCTTGCGATAGTGGCCGAGCGCGAGCGCGGCTTCGCCCTGCGCGTCGGCGATCAGACCGAGCAGATACCACGCTTCGGCGTCGTCGGGCGCGGCCTGGGCATGCTGCGCGGCAGCGTGCGCGGCGGCGTCGAGCGAACCGGCATCGGCCAGACGGCGGGCTTCGGCAAGCGTCGGGATGTTTGGCGTGGCTTTCGGGGCCGTGGAGGCGGGCATGGCGAACGGCATCGGTGCGCGCGGCACGGCCGTCTTGACCGTCGTCTTGGCGGCAGTCGTTACGGGCAGCGCAGCGGCGCGCGCAGCCGGCACACCATGCAGCGGTCTGAGCGATGCGTGCGGCGATGCGTGCGATGGCAGATTCGTCGTCGCGGCAAACGCCGCCGCGTCGTGACCAGGCCGCACGCCATTCGCCGACCACGCCAGCCGATCCGCGGCCTGGGCAGCCAGCGCGCCCTCGCCGCCGGTCCAGCGAAACCCGAACGCCAGCGGAATCTGCGCCGAGGCGAATTCATGGCGCATCATCAAACCCGTTTCCGCCGGGCCGACAAAGATCATCCCGCCATCGGCGAGACGCGCGCGCAGCAGACCGATTGCACGGTCCTGGGCCTGGCGGTCGAAATAAATCAGCACGTTGCGGCAGAAAATAAAGTCGTAGCGCACGGGATGCGCGGCCAGCCACTCGAACAGATTGGCGCGCTCGAAATGCACCGCGCGGCGCACCGCATCGGCCAGTTGCCAGCCTTGCGGCGGCGCGTGGAAGTAGCGCTCGCGAAACTGCAGCGCGTCGCCGCGAAACGCATTGCGGCCATACACGCCGCGCGCGGCCGCCTCAATCGAAGCCGAGCTGATGTCGATGGCGTCGATGCCGAACTGCTCGTGCGTGAACCCCGCGTCCATCAACGCCATCGCCGCCGAGTACGGCTCCTCACCCGTCGAGCACGGCGCGCTCAACACCCGCAGCACTTCGCCGGGATGCGTCACGAGCCGTTCCATGCCACCGCGCGCGAGCGCCGCGAAGGCTTCGCGTTCGCGGAAAAACCAGGTTTCCGGCACGACGAGCGTGTCGATCAGCGCCTGGCGTTCGGCGGCGGTGGTCGTCAGCACGGTCCAGTAGGCATCGTGCGCGGCATCGGCGTGCGGGGTGTCTTCGGCGGCTGTTGCAGCAGCGCGCGCGGCGACGGCGCGTGCGAGCGCCTGCGCGCCGAGCGATTCGGCGTCGATGCCGGTTTCCTCCAGCAGCCAGTTCGCGAAGCGCGCAAGACTCATGGCGCGCGCTCCGTCGGCGCAGCGTGGGTGACGGACTGTGTAGCAGCGTCGTCAGCGCCCTGCCAGGTCGGCGGATCGGGGAACAGCAACGCGCGCACGCGGGCGTCGAGCAGTTGATCGACCTTCACCCATTGCACGAAGCCGTGTGTGTCGCGCGCGACCGGGCCGAGCCAGCGCGCCTCGGGCGTGGCGATACCGCCTTCGGCAAAATCGCCGGGCGCGAAACTCTGGGTGCGCGTCGCGCATTCGAGCAGCAATGCGAGGCGGCGCGGCTTCAGCGTGCGGGGATCGGCGCGGTCGTTCACCAGCACGAGGCGCGTGGACATCAGTGCATGCGCGGGGCGGCCAAGCGCAAGTTGCGCCATATCGACCACCGGCACTGGCGCGCCGTCATGATCGATCACGCCCGCGATGAACGGCGGCGTGCCCGCGAACGCGCGCACCGGCTGCAAGGGCAGCACGCGCACGATTTCGCGCGCATCGAGCGCGTAGCGTTCGCCGTCCAGCTCGAAGACGAGAAAAAGCATCGCCGCTCCGTTCAGGGACAAGCCGGACTCGATCGGTCCAACGATCGGCCCGACGTCACGCTTCGATCCGGAAACGCGAAACGCCCGTGCGCAGTTCGTTGGCCACGAGCGTCAGATTGTCGATGGCCTGCGACGACTGGCGCAGCGACTCCGCCGTCTGCTGCGCGGCCTCGGACAGCTGCGTGAGCGCCTGGGTGATCTGCTCGGCGCTGGTGGCCTGGGCCTGCATGCCGTCGTTGACCACCTGGAAGCGCGGCGCGAGCGTCTGCACCGCGCCGATGATCTGCGAAAGCTGCGCGCCCACCGCCTGGACGTCGTGCATGCCGCGCCGCACTTCCTCGGCGAATTTGTCCATGCCCATCACGCCCGCCGACACCGCCGACTGGATTTCCTTGACGGTCTGCTCGATATCGAAGGTCGCCACGGCGGTCTGATCCGCAAGGCGGCGGATTTCGGTCGCCACCACGGCAAAGCCGCGACCATACTCGCCAGCCTTTTCCGCTTCGATGGCGGCGTTCAGCGAGAGCAGATTGGTCTGATCGGCCACCTTGGTGATGGTCGCCACGACCTGGTTGATGCTGACGGCCTTCTCGTTGAGGATCGCGAGCTTGGCGTTCACCGAACCCGCCGCTTCCATCACACTGCGCATGGTGTCTTCCATATGCGTGAGGCCGCTCTGGCTGGTCGAAGCCAGTCCCGCCGATTGTTCGGCCACCGTCGCCACTTCGCCCATGGTGCGCACCAGATCGCGCGCGGTCGCGAAAATCTCACGCGAGGTTGCGCCGATTTCGGTGGTGGTGGCGGCCGTTTCGCTGGCCGTGGCCTGCTGTTCCTTCGACGTGGCGGCCACTTCGGCCACCGAGGTCGTCACCTGCAGCGAGGACTTCTGCGCCTGGGCCACCAGACTCGCGAGTTCGTCGCTCATGCGGTTGAAGCCGTCTTCCAGCACGCCGAATTCGTCGCGGCGGCCCAGTTCGAGACGCTGCGCCAGATTGCCCATGCGCATGGCGTCGTGCACTTCGACGAGGCGCGCCATCGGCCGCGTGATCGCGCGATGCAGCGTGTAGCCGGTCGCCAGAGCCGCCAGCAGCACGATGCCGAGCGCGCTCGCCAGCGTGATTTCCGTGCCCGTGACCGAAGTGCGGATGGTTTCGGCGGAAACGTCGGCCTGCTTGCGGTTTTCCTCGACGAGCGTGTTGGCGGAGGCAACCACCTCGCGCCAGACCGCGTCCAGTTGCACGAAGGCGGCTTGCGCTTCGCTGCGTTTGGCCGGCAGGTCGTGCACCACCGTCATCAGCTGCGGCAGGAAACGGGCGTAAGCATCGCGAAAGTGTTGATAGCGCGCGCGGTCATCGGCGCGGTAGACCGACGCCTCGTAGTGAGAGGCGTTCTGCTCCACCTGGCTCAACGCGGCGGGGAGTTGTCCGAGCACGCGCTCAATGCCGGCGGCGTCCGGCTCGACGAAGGCGGCGCGCTCGACCAGCGTATAGGTCTGGTTCGCGGCGGCGCGCACCGAAGTCGCGTAGAACAGGCCCGGCACGGAATCGTGCGTGAGGCTCAAGGCTTCGTCGTCGATGGCGCGCAGGCGCTCCCACGAGATCGCGGCCGTCGCCAGCATCAGCACGAACAGCAGGCCGAAGCTAAGGACGATGCGCGTACCGAGTGTGTAGCGACCCTGGGTCTGACGGGGCAGTCCGGCTGAACCGGTACGGGGCATGGCTGTGCTCATTACGCGTGGGCTTATCCGGTTGGCGTGAACCGGCGCCGGGCGCGCGCAACGAATTCAGACCGTACAAACTCGGCGAAAGGATTGCGGGCGGGCGCACGGCGCGGGCAAGGCCCGCGCATGCGGGCTTCCGGGCCGTAGTGTAATGCGTTTGCGCACTTTTATGGGATGAGGGAAGTCGGGGATGTGGTTGCCGCGCCGCGTGCCGATAACCCGGCGCGGCGGCGCTCTGCCCTTATCGTCTCAATCTTGACGGGGATTTTCGGGACAAATCCGTCAGGCCGACTTGCGCACGAAGCGCGTCACGGCGTCCACCACCATCTCGCGATGACGCGCACGCAGACGCGGATGCGAGGGATCGCGCCCGAACGCCGCGCCGAAGGTGTGGCGGTTGCCCACGCGATGGAAACACATCGAGCTGATCAGCAAATGCAGGTCGATGGGATCGATGTCTTCGCGGAACACACCGGCGCTCACGCCGCGCGCAAGCAGATCTTCGATGGTGCGGATCACGCTGGCGTTGCGGGTGCGGAACGTCTTGAGGCGCTCGATGTATTTCGCGCCGTGGATGTTCTCGATGGTCACGAGGCGCACGAAGTCGCGATGGCGGTCGTGATAGTCGAAGGTGAATTCGACAAGACGTTGCAGCCCTTCGTCCGGACCGAGTTCGTCGATATGCAGGTCCTGCTCCAGCGCGCGGATGTCGCCGTAGACCTTGTCGAGCACCGCTTCGTACAGCCCTTCCTTGCTGCCGAAGTAGTAATACAGCATGCGCTTGGTGGTGTTGGTGCGCTCGGCGATCGCGTCGACGCGCGCGCCTGCGAGGCCCATCGCCGAAAACTCGGCGGTCGCCACGTCGAGGATATTGCGTTTGGTCTGCTCGGGATCGTACTTGCGCCGGCTTTCGGATTGAGCGTCGTTACGTTCGGCCGAAGCCGCCGGTCTTGCCATAATTATTGTGTGGACCGCGAGTAAGGAAGGGATGCGGCTGATTCTAGCATGGCCCTTGCCGGGCCTTACCAGGCTGGGCGGGCCGCTCGTCCGGGGCAGCCCGCCCATGCGTCAGGTTCGAATCAAAGCTCGATGCGCTTGATGTCGCCCACGATGAAGATATAAGACGCCGCGCCGATCAGCGCGATCGTACCGATGAAGGCCAGCGCCCAGACGAACGAACCCGTTGCGCCCACGATCATGCCCACCACCAGCGGCGTGATGATGCCCGCGAGGTTGGCGGCCAGGTTGAAGATGCCGCCCGTGAGACCCAGCATCCCGGCCGGCGCGATATCCGACACCAGCGTCCAGCCCAGCGCGGCCATGCCCTGGGCGAAGAAGGCCACCGAAAGAATCACGATCACGGCCACATTGCTTTCGACGAAGTTGGCCAGGATGATGCTCGACGCCAGCAGCAGACCGGCGATGATCGGCAGCTTGCGGGCCACGTTGGCCGACACGCCACGGCGCAGCATCCAGTCCGAGAACGTGCCGCCGAACATCACGCCAATCGACGCGGCAATGAACGGCATGATCGCGAAGAAGCCGATCTTGAGCCACGCCATGTGACGCTCGGTGGCCAGATAAGTCGGGAACCACGTGAGGAAGAACACGAGCGTCGAGTTGCCGGCGAACTGGCCAAGACAGATGCCCGCGAGCTGGCGCTTGCGCAGCAGCTTGCCGGCCATGCGCCAGTCGAAGCCGCCCTTCGCCTTGCCTTGCGCGCCTTCCTGCTGCGCCGCTTCGACCTTGCGCTCATGCTTCGCCAGGCCGCCGCCTGCCTCAATATAGTCGAGTTCCGCGCGGTTGGCCGCCGGGTGATCGTGCGGTTCGCGATAGAACGCCCACCAGATGAAGCCAAACGCGATGCCCACGCCACCCACCACGTAAAACAGCGAGCGCCAGCCATACGCGCCCATCAGCGCGAACAGGAACGGGCTGAAGAACGCCAGGCCGATGTACTCGCCCACCGTATAAGTGCCGGTGGCGAAGGCGCGTTCATGCTGCGGAAACCAGGTCGCCACCACGCGGCTATTGGTCGGAAAGCACGGCGATTCAGCCGCGCCCAGCCCCAGACGGCAGGCGAACAGCGCCCCCACGCTGCCGATGAAACCCTGCACCAGCGTGCAGAGCGACCAGAGCGTCATCGAAAGAAAATAGGTGACCTTGCTGCCGAAGCGGTCGAGAAACACGCCGCCCGGGATCTGCGCGACCACATAGCTCCACGAAAACGCCGAGAACACCAGCCCCATCAGCGCGGCATTGATGCCCAGTTCCTTGGTCAGCTGCGGCGCGGCGATGCCGAGCACCGTGCGGTCCAGGTAATTGATCATCGTGCCGACCGCAAGCAAACCCAGGATGCGGTAGCGCGCTTTCGTGCGGCGCAGCGCGCCCTGTGCGGGTGCGGCAGCGACGCCAGGCGCGTCGCGCCCCGTGGATACGGGTGGTGCCATTTCTGTCTCCTGATCCTAGTGCCCTTGGAAGGCTCGTTGTGGTCTTTGTGTTGTTGCTGTTTTAGCCAGCGTCTTGCGCCAGCATGGCTTGCAGATGCGCGTACATGCGTTCCGCATCGGGCTCCATGCCAGTGAACAGCCGGAATGCGTCCACTGCCTGGTACACCGCCATGCCGCCGCCGCTGAGCGTGCGGCAGCCGCGCGCCTCGGCGGCTTCGAGCAGCGCTGTGCGGATCGGGAAATAGACGATGTCTGCGACCCACAAACCCGCGTGCAGATACTCGGCGGGCAGCGGCAGGCCGGGCAGCTTGGCCATGCCTGTAGGCGTGCAGTGAATCAGGCCAGTGGCGCTGGCGAGCGTCGTTTCGAGCGTGGCGCTCGTGCCCGCATTCACGCGCGCCGACGGGAAACGCGCCTGCAATTCTGCCGCCAGCGTCGCGGCGCGATCCGCATCGACATCGAACAGCGTGAGCAGGCGTGCGCCCATCTGCAAGGCTGCGTGCGCGACCGCCGCGCCCGCGCCACCCGCGCCCAGCTGCACGACCGCTTCGAGCGAGACGTCCGGCAAGCCGCGCCTGAACGCGGTCGCAAAACCCGACCAGTCGGTGTTATGGCCAATACGCTTGCCGTCGCGGAACAGCACCGTGTTCACCGCGCCCAGTGCGCGCGCGTCGTCGGAGAGTTCGTCCAGCAGCGGAATCACCGCCTGCTTGCACGGATACGTGATGTTCAGGCCGTCGAAGCCCGCGCGCTGCGCCGCGAGCAGCAGTTCCGGCAGATTGTCGATCGTGAGGCCAAGCGGATCGAGATCGAGACGGCGATACACATAGTTGTAGCCCAGTTCGCGGCCTTCTTTCTCATGCATCGCAGGCGTGAGCGAACCGCCGATGCCCTTGCCGATCAGCCCGCACAGGAACGAGCGCGGCTTCAGCGGATTGTTCTGTTCGCTCATTGCGCCCCCTTCTTTGCCGATGCGGCTTGTGCCGCGAGCAGCGTTGCCATGCGTTCGAGCGCCAGCACATACCCTTGCGTGCCGCAGCCCACGATGATTCCCGAAGCCACCGCCGAAACAAACGAGTGGTGCCGGAACGCCTCGCGCTGATGCACGTTGGAAATATGCACCTCGATCACCGGTTTGGCGACGGCCGAAAGCGCATCCGCCAGTGCGACCGATGTATGCGTGTAAGCAGCAGGATTGATGACGATGCCGTCGATTTGCGTGCGCGTTTCGTGCAGCCAGTCGATCAGCTGATGCTCGGCGTTCGACTGACGAAAGTCGATCGAAAGATTGAGGCGTTCGCCCGCCTCGCGGCAGCGGTTCGCCACATCGTCGAGCGTTTCAGCCCCATATATCGCGGGTTCCCGCGTTCCCAGCAGATTCAGATTCGGCCCGTTGAGGACCAGTACCGACGGCAATTGCATTACACGCTCCACTACGACGTCTCGAAGGCGCGGTCTTTGCGCTCGATCGTGCTGCATGACTTCATGCATGCGGCCGATCGGCACACCCGACGCATGGCCGCCAGTGTGCCGCGCACACGCCTGCCGGTCACCCTGGGGTTTCCCAGAATTTGTACTAACTAGTTAGTTTGGCTATTCTTGCGACACTCCTGCGGCGCGGGCCGTCCCCGGACCGGATCGCGGGTTCTATGCTTAACGTTATTGCCGCTGTATTGCCACCGCTGTATCGCCACAAAAGCTGCCACGCCATGATCCAGACGCCCCAAGCCCCTGCTGCCTCCGCTCTTTCCCCTCTGTGCCGCTCGATCGCGACCGTCTCGATCAGCGGCACGCTCGCGGAAAAGCTTGCCGCGATCAGCGCGGCCGGCTTCACGGGCGTCGAGATCTTTGAAAACGATCTGCTCTATTTCGAAGGCTCGCCCGCCGATGTGCGCCGCATGGCCGCCGATCATGGCCTCGCCATCGTGCTCTATCAGCCGTTTCGCGATTTCGAGGGCGTGAGCGCCGAGCGCCTCGCGCGCAACGTCGAACGCGTCAAGCGCAAGTTCGACGTGATGCACGAATTGGGCACCGATCGCCTGCTGGTATGCAGCAGCGTCGCGCCCGATGCGATCAACGACGATGCGCTCGCCATCGATCAGCTTGGCGAGCTTGCGAAAGCTGCCGCCGAAGCTGGCGTGGTGACCTGTTACGAGGCGCTGGCCTGGGGTCGCAACGTCAGCACCTATCGTCACGCCTGGAAGCTGGTGGACGCAGTGAATTCGCCGAATCTCACGCTTGCGCTCGACAGCTTCCATACCTTGTCGCTCGACGATACGCCCGATGCGATTGCGTCGATTCCGGGCGACCGCATCGGCTTCGTGCAGATCGCCGACGCGCCGAAAATGCAGATGGACGTGCTCGAATGGAGCCGCCATTACCGCTGCTTCCCGGGTCAGGGCGACTTCGCGCTTGCCGATTTCACGGCGCAGGTGGTCAAAAGTGGCTACAAAGGGCCGCTTTCGCTCGAAATCTTCAACGATGGTTTCCGCGGCGCACCCACGGCGGCAACGGCAGCGGACGGCCATCGCTCGCTCGTGTTGCTCGAAGCGCTGACGCACGAAGAGCTGGCGAAAAACGGCGAGCAGGTCGACGCCACGCTCTACACGCCGCCCGCCCCGCCCGCGCATACGCAGTGGCAATTCCTCGAATTCGCGGTCGATGCCGCCGCACGCGAACGCGTGGCCGATCTGCTCGGCAAGCTGCATTTCCGCCGCGCGGGACAGCATCGCTCGAAGGATGTGACGCTCTATCAGCACGGCTCGGCTGCCATCGTGCTGAACGCCGAGCCCGATTCGTTCGCCGATGCCTTTTTCCAGCGTCATGGTCTGTCGCTGTGCGCCTCCGCGCTGCGTGTGGACGATGCGCGCCTTGCGCTCGAACGCGCAGCGGGCTTCGGCTACCAACCGTTCTCGGGCCGCGTGGGTCCAAACGAACGCGTGGTGCCGGCGGTCCAGGCACCGGACGGCAGTCTTAACTACTTCGTTAACGAGGAACCGGGTAAGCCGACCCTCTTCGAAGCCGACTTCGTCCTCACCGATGTGGATGGTCCGACCGAAGTTGGCCCCATCACGGGCATCGATCACGTGAGCCTTTCGCTGCCCGCCGGATCGTTCGATTCGTGGGTGCTGTTCCTGAAATCGGTGTTCGGGTTGCAGGCCAGCGCCGCTGTGCTGGTTCCGGATCCTTACGGCCTCGTGCGCAGCCGCGCCCTTTTCAGCGCCGATCGCGGCCTGCGCGTGGTGCTCAATGCCTCGGTCGACCAGCACACGGCCGCAGCGGAAACCGTGCGCGCGTATCACGGCACGGGCCTCAATCACGTCGCGTTCAGTACCGGCGACATCTTCCGCGCGGTGACGGAATTCGAAGCGGCGGGCGTACCACTGCTGCGCGTGCCCGCGAATTACTACGACGACCTCGAAGCGCGCTTCGCCATGCCCGCCGATTTCCTCGACGCACTGCGCCAGCACAACCTGCTCTACGATCGCGACGAAAAAGGCGGCGAATTCCTGCACGCTTACACCGAAACGCTCGACCAGCGCTTCTTTATCGAACTGGTCGAACGACGCGGTGGCTACGATGGCTACGGCGCGCCCAACGCCGCTGTGCGGCTCGCAGCGCAAGCGCGCCAGCGTGCCAAAGCCGCTCAGAATCAGGCCAGTGAGCAAGCCAAATAAACACGCTTCAATGGCGAGCCTTCACGCATAAGAAGGCCGCCGCCAACATCATTACAAGAACCTGAGACCCGGTGCCGCGCAGGCGGCCCACCCCGCACGAAGCCGAGAAAATTCGTGCGGATCGATTCAAAACAATAAGCAATCCTGCCTTTTACATGGAGACGCACAACGATGAAGAAGACTGGCTTCGGCCCCGGCATTTTCGTAGCGGCGGGCGCCGCGCTGATCGCTAGCCCGGCATTCGCCCAGAGCAGCGTGACGCTCTATGGCGCGGTCGATGATGCAATCACCTACGTCAACAACCAGAACGGTCACTCGAACGTCTACCTGCGCCAAGGTAACGTTTATGCCTCGAAATTCGGCCTGCAAGGTAAGGAAGATCTCGGCGGCGGCACCTACGCGATCTTCGATCTGCAGAACGGTTTCGATCCCAATAGCGGCGCGCTGCAGTCGAGCGGCCTGATCTTCAACCGTCAGGCATATGTAGGTCTGAAGAACGACCAGGCGGGCCAGGTCACGCTCGGCCGTCAGTACACGCCGTATTACCAGTTCGTCGGCCCGCTCACGGGCAGTAACTGGCTCACCGGCGCAACCGGCGCGCACCCCGGCGATATCGACGGTCTGGACACCACGATCCGCATCAACAACTCGGCGATCTATACCTCGCCGATCTGGTACGGCTTGCAGGCCAGCGCCATGTACGCGTTCGGCGGCATCGCGGGCAGCACCGGCAAGGGACAGACCTGGAGCGCGGCGCTGCGCTACAACAATGGTCCGCTCGCGCTCGCGGCCGCGATCCTGCGCATGGACAACGCCGCGCTCACGAGCGGCTTCGACACCTCGTCGACGGCGAGCTTCGGCAAATCGTCGCTGAACACCGGCTATGTGTCGGCGCGTGCGGTGCAGCATGTGGCTGTGGCGGGCAACTATACGATCGGCAACCTCATGCTGGGCGCATCGTATTCGAACGTCGAATACCTCGCGGGCGGCAAGTCGGTGTTTGCCAATACCGCCGTGTTCAATACGTGGGCGGCGCTCGCGACCTACCGCTTCGCACCGGCCTTCGACGTGGGCGGCGGCTTTGCCTACACGCTGGCATCGAAAGCCAACGGCATCACCAGCGCCGCGCGCTACGAGCAGGTCTCGCTCAAGGAGACGTATCACCTCTCCAAGCGCACCTCGCTCTATGCCCTGCAGGGCTATCAGCACGCGAGCGGCCAGACGCTGGGCGCGAACGGCGCGGGCGATATCGTCAATGCGAGCCCGGCGGTGGGCGATTCGCAGAACAGCACGCCGTCGAGCACGCATTCGCAGTTCGTCGGCATGGCGGGTATCGCGCTCCTGTTCTGATTCGCCCGGCATCACGTGTCAATCTGACGCAAAAGCCGCGGCAGCCGCATGGGGCGCGGGCCGCGGCGCATCCGCGGTGACTTGACCCGGCGCATCGTTGCCATGCTGGTGCAACGGCGCCGCGCGTTGTGCGACACTGTTGCGTCTCGAAAGGGCCGCCGCCATTGCGGCGCGCCCAACGCGCCCCGCCTCTTTACACGCACCATACCGACGATGTCGCGAAGTATGCAAACGACATCGCCCGGTGTGATCTTTTCCGGCGCAGCGCGCGAGGCTCACGAGCCCAACCCATAGCGCACATCCATGCCGGACATCCCCATATCCCCCTTAGGCGCGGTTCATCCTCGCCGCCGCGGTCTCGCCATCACGCTGTTCTTCCTCGTCATCGCAATCGGCGCGATCTACGTTATCGATCATCTGTTCGTCGATCTGCGCGCGGTGCAGGAAAGCTCGGCGTTGCCCTTCGTGCTGCTTGGCGTTGCGCTGATGATCGCGCTTGGCTTCGAGTTCGTGAACGGCTTTCACGACACCGCCAATGCGGTCGCCACCGTCATCTACACGAATTCGCTCGAACCGCATCTGGCCGTCGTGTGGTCGGGCATGTGGAATTTCCTCGGCGTGCTGGTGTCGAGCGGCGCAGTGGCGTTCGGCATCCTGCAACTGCTGCCCGTCGAACTGATCCTGCAGGTGGGCAGCAGCGCGGGCTTCGCGATGGTGTTCGCGCTGCTGATCGCGGCCATCATCTGGAATCTGGGCACCTGGTATCTCGGTCTGCCTTCGTCGAGTTCGCATACGCTGGTGGGCTCGATCATCGGCGTGGGCATCATGAACCAGTGGATCCGCGGGCCGTCGGGCACCTCGGGCGTCGATTGGGCGCAAGCGGCGGGCGTCGGCAAGGCGCTGCTGTTCTCGCCGATCGTGGGCTTCGTGCTGTCCGCTGTCTTGCTGCTGGTACTGAAGTTCGTCGTGCGCAAACCCAGTCTCTATCAGCAGCCCGAGCCGAACAAACCGCCGCCGTTCTGGATTCGCGCGCTCCTGATCGGCACCTGCACGGGCGTGTCGTTCGCCCACGGTTCCAACGATGGGCAGAAAGGCATGGGCCTCATCATGCTGATCCTGATCGGCGTGGTGCCCACCGCTTACGCGCTCAACAAGGCGGTGACGCCGAGCGAAACGGAAGCCTTCGTAGCCGCCGCGCGCGCGGCGTCGATCACCCTCGTGCACTACATGCCCGCCGCCCCGTCGATCGCGCCGCCCGCCGATCCGCGCGCCGAAGTGGAAGCCTATGTGCGCACGCATCGCCTGCAACCGGCTACGCTGCCCGCCTTGCGCGCGTTGACCGATACCGTTGCGGATCAGGTGAGTTTGTCCGGATCGATGGCCCAAGTGCCGCAAACCATCGTCGACAATGTACGCAACAATATGTACGTCGCCTCCGAAGCCATCCGCCTGATGGAAAAAGCGAAAACGCCCGCATTTTCAGCCGCGGACGCCGCCACGCTCGACGACTTCCGCAAGCAGATGGATCACGCCACCAAATTCATACCGACGTGGGTGAAGGTCGCGGTCGCCATTGCGCTGGGTCTGGGGACGATGGTGGGCTGGAAACGCATCGTCGTGACCGTGGGCGAGAAGATCGGCAAGCAGCATTTGACCTATGGACAGGGCGCGTCCGCCGAAGCCGTGGCGATGCTCACGATCGGCATGGCGGACGTCTACGGCCTGCCCGTTTCGACGACGCATGTGCTCGCCTCGGGCGTAGCCGGCACGATGGCCGCCAATGGCTCCGGGCTGCAATGGTCGACGGTGCGCAATCTCGTGCTGGCCTGGGTACTGACGTTGCCCGCTTCGATTGCGCTCTCTGCGGCGCTGTACTGGATATTTCGTCAGGTCTTCTGATCAATCGATGAAGCCGGCGCGGTGGCGCTCAAATGCGCCCCGCGATTTCCGCTTCGACACGTCTGCGCAGATCGCGCACGACGCCGGCGGCGGGCACGAGCCACCATGTCGGCGCCTGCACGCCGAAGTCCCACGCGATACGCGTTGCGCCCGCGCCGGCGGCTTGCGCGCGACAGCGGAACGTCACGGTTTGATGCGCATCGCTTTCGCCATGCGGTTTGGTGGAATAGCGCAACACGGCCTGTAGCGCGAAACTCGAATCGTCGGGTGAGAGCGCGCCCGTCTCGATCTGCCAGCGTGCGCCATGACGCCCGGTGCCACGCAGCGCAGCGCCGACGCGTTGCCAGGTCTCGCGCGCGGGCAGCGGCACACCATGCACGCGGCCCGCGCGATCCGCACGATGCAGGGTGCGCTGCGACCACGCAAAGCCGCCCGCCAGCACAGCGCCCACGACAATCAACGCGGCTTGCAGCAACACCGCAAGCCAGCGCCACGTGCCCGTCGCGTCGAACACACTGAAGACGAGCCGATGCGCCGCCACGAACAGCACGATCAACACCACCACTGCGCCGCTGAGCGTCATGAGCCAGCCGCGCGATGGATCATCGAAGCGCGCAAAGAAGAAGTTACGGATGGGATGGCGCGCGATGGGCGCGAGATCGTGATCGGCCGGCGTTTCGGCGGCTTCTTCGACGGCAGCCAGATTCTCGGCCTCCAAAGCGGCCTGCTCGTTTTCGCGCCAGGCGGCGTGGGCGGCGCGCTCGCTTGCCACGTCGTCGCGCAGACGCACGATCTCGCCGATCAAGCGCTCGCGCTCGGTCTGCATGCGCGCGATTTCGGCCAGCGCACGCAGTCTGTCGCGCTGCAGTCCGTCCAGTTCCCCATGCAGGCGCTCGCGACGCACGTCCAGTTCGCGCATCTGCTCGCGCACGCGCAAAAGTTGCGCATCGCCGAGCGCCGTGCCGCTTGCGGGCGCTTCGTGATGCACGGCCCAATACGCTTCCAGCACCTCACGCGCTTCCTTGATGCGCTTGAACTGCTCGTCGGCCCAATGCAGCGACGCGGCCGTGGGATGCCGCCACTTGTCGGGATGGAGAATCTGCGCGAGTTGTCGATAGTTGTGCTTGATGTCGGCCGCACTGGCGCCGGGCTCGAGATCGAGCCGGTAATACAGGCGGTCGTAGTCTTCGTGGTTCCTTGGGTCGGTAGCGGGCATGACCTAAGTATTGAATGGTTTCCGATGGCTTTGTTCAGTCGAATCACTGCACTCGGCACAGATGGACGCACAACTGGGCGCACAACGGCAGCGCAACGATATTGTCCCAAAAGGTATATCACGCATGCGCTGCACGCAAGGCACGTGCCTTCAAAGCCGCCGCGCGAGCATCCGGCTGAGTGTCGCGAACGCAACAGTCGGCAATTCGTGGAGCTTGCGCACGACCACGGCGTGCGGATAGAACGCCTCGACAGAATCATCCTGAATGCCGATGCCAACGAGTTCGATGCCCTGCGCGCTCACCTCGGCCACGCGCGTGTGCAGATCACGGCGCAGGACGGCGGGATCGCCGTCGCTAGTGGACGGGCAACCGTCCGAAAGCACGAATAGCAGGCGTCGCCGCGCCTTTCGCGCGGCCAGTCGCCCCGCGGCCCATGTGAGCGCTTCGCCATCGGGATTCTCATGACCGCATTCGATCGCCGCGAGACCGCTTGCGTCGCGTGCGTCAAAGCGCTTGAAAACGCGCAGATCGAGCTTTTCAACGAAGCGGTTATAGCCGCGCAGATCGACGCCTGCCGCCCGCTCGCGCTCGTAATATGCGCGCATCGGCAGCGATTCCACCGAGCTATAACCGAGCACTTCAGCCTCGAAATCCAGCTGCATGAGCGCATCGGCCAGCGCGGCCGCGCACAGGCGCGCGAGTTCGATCTTGCGCCCCGCCATCGAACCGCTCAGATCGAGCAGCAATGTGACAGCGGCGTCGCGCCCGCTCGCGTGCGTGCTCACGCGAAACGGCGTGCGATAGCCGCGCGAAACCGCCAGCCGGGCCAGCGCGGTGCGGTCGATCTCGCCGCGCTCCTGCTCGCGCTTCCAGTGCGTGAGTTCGTCGGCCTTGAGCACGCGTTCGAGATGCGTCTTGAGCGCGCCGGTTTCCGCGCGCGCGAGCGTGCGCAGCTTGCGCCAGGCGGTGGCGTCGCCGCTGCCGGTAAGATCGGTAACGGTATCGAAGGCAGTGGTTAGGGGAATCGAGCGCTCCGGTTTCATCGAAGCGACGGCAGTATTGGCCGCACGCGGCGCAGTGGCATCGGCCTCGGAAAGCGCGGCGCCGGGTGCGGAAGTCTGTGCGTCAGCGGCCGCTTCGAGCGCCTGTGTACCCGGTTCGCGCGCGGCTTCGGCGCTTTGCCTGCCATCCAACGTCAGCGCGAAATCCATATCGTCGTGTGCGCCGAAATCGTCGAGTTCGCGGGCAAGCGCTTCATCGTCGAGTTCTTCGATTGGGCGCGCGGTCTGCATCATGTTGTTCGCGCCGCCCGAGGCCAGCGAGCGCACGCCCGCGACGATGGCCCGCGCCGCCAGAACACTCGCGCGAGTCGAATCGCTCGCTCGCGCTGCGGCGAGCGGCCCTTGAGCATCGTCGAGCACGCGCAGCGCAGCCGCCAGTGACGTTGCATCGCGCTCTTTGACGTCGGACGGCTCGCCCCACAGCGCGCGGTCGATGGCCCAAACCAGACGATCTGTCCACGTGAGCGTTTGCCATCGGTGCGCCGCGTCGTGCGCGAGTTGCGCGCGCCAGCACGCCATATAGCGTCGCGCGCCCGGAAATTCTGCAGCGAGACCCGACAAAACGCGCCTGTCTTCGATTATCTGCGCAATGCGCCCAGTTACGCCCGCCTGCGCCGTATCGAGCCGATGCGCATCGCTGTGCCGCCAGCGTGCGGCGAGGAGATCAAGATAGCCGGTAAGCAAGACCTCCTCGCGCTCGACATCCTCGATTGATTCGTCGTCCTTTTCAATTTCGAGGACGCGCGATGGCAGAACAAAGCGCTCATGCTCAATACGCGGCCCTCCCGCGCCAATCGAAACCGTCACACGCGGCTCGCCAGTCAGCACGCGTGCGAGCTTGCCCAAACGCACTTCAAGATCGTCGATCCGGGCGCTGTCCATAAACCGGTTACGTCACCCGGCCACGCCGGACGCGGCATCGAAAATCACGTGATGGCGAATGATGCTGCGTATCAGCGCCGCATCCTCCGCACTCACTTTCGCGTAGATTGCAGGCCCGGCCGCACGCTCGACATCGCCCGTGCGCAGCATCAGTTCGGCCCAGTCGATCAAACGGCGCGTGGAGAACGCGCTCGCCAGATCTTCACGGGCGAATGCGGCGCGACAATCGGCGGCGATGGCGGCGAGCGTATGCGCAATCGCCGGTGTGAGCAGCGGCAATGTGCGCAGCAATACTTCGGCCTCCTCTTCTTCAGAAAGATAGTCGAACAGATACACGCGCCAGCGGTCGAGAAAGGCCTCGTTGAGCAGATTCGCCCCTTGGTACAGATGCCGCCAGGCGCTCATCGCCCCCGCTGCGTTCGCGGTGGCGAACAGCCGAAACGATGGATGCGGCTCGACGATTTCATTGCCGCGCTCCTTGAGCAGCAAGCGGCCATTGGGCTCCAGCACAGCGGTCAGCACGGCCAGAATCGAAGGCTCCGCAAAATCGAGTTCGTCGATAATGAGCCAATAGCCCTCGCGCATCGACACTGGCAGCACACCGTCCACCCAGACCGTCTCGCCACCCTTCACAGTCCAGAAACCCACGAAATCGCCGATGGTGGTCTGCCCGTTCATGTTCGCCCGCAACACGCCGTGCCCTGTGCGAGCGGCTACCTGCTCGATGAAACTGGTCTTGCCTGAGCCGGTATGGCCGATCAGCATCACGCGACGGTTCTCGACAATATCGAGCGCGATGTCGTCGCTGCGTGCGGTGAAGAGGTAAGCGGGGTTGATGCGTGGCACGAGCGCCGATGGTGTGCCTTCGTGCGCACGCGGCATGTCGACGTTGCCGATGGGCACGCCTTCGTGACGGACCGCGTCGCGCGCCTTGCGCTGCATGTCGACCGCACGCTGAAGCTCCACGGCAAAACGGCTGCCCGCTTCCACCGCACGCGCCTCGTCCTCGCGGCCGGTATCGGAAACAAAGCCCTCGCGACGCCACTTGAGCAGTTTCGCTTCGAGATTGTCGAGATCGACCACTGTGTCGATATCCACGCCCCCGTTCCCAGTCTCGCCGTGGCCATGCTCGATGCGGAACATATGCGCGCGCTCGGAAAGCGACACGCGCCACCATTCGCGCGCCGCCCCCGCGCCGCGCGAATAAAGACCTTCAGGTCCGTCGTCTGGAACTGCGAGAGCCTGGGTATTCATCGGCAAATCAACTTTAGAAGCGGAAAGCGCGTGAAAGAAAAGAATTAGGGAAAACCCCGTTTTTGGCCATTCATATTACGCGCTTGCGATTATTGAGCGAGCGACGGTGCCAGGCATCCCAAACCTCGCGAACGCCCGGATAGCGGGCAATTGCGCGCTACGCCAGTCCATGTTGTGCCCGTGCGACACTGAATTAATTTTATTTCGGAAGTTTTAATGGTTCGAAATATTATCGCCACTTTCGTGCACGGGACACCGTCCACGATACCGGTTCGAAGACTAATGCCAGCGCCGCACCCCTGCCCCGCTGGATCAATTAAAAACGGGGATGACATGAAGAAGACCACAGCAGCAATCGGCGCAGCACTGCTCGCCCTCTCGGCACAGTCCGCATTTGCGCAAAGCTCCGTCACGCTGTACGGCCTCGTCGATACGGCGATCCGCTATCAAACCAACGCCAACGCAGCGAACGACGGCCTCGTCGAAATGCGCGAAGGCGCCGTGACCCCGAGCCGCTGGGGCTTGAAGGGCAGCGAAGATCTGGGCGGCGGCCTCGCCGCGGTCTTCAAGCTGGAAAACCAGTTCAACCTCTGGAACGGCAAGCTCTCCAACACGTCGAACACGCTCTTCCAGCGTAACGCCTACGTGGGTCTTTCGAGCCAGCAATACGGCACGCTGACGTTCGGTCGCCAGCAAACGCCGTTCTTTGACGAAATGGGCAACACCTTCGATCCGCTGACCGTCGCCGACTACTGGCAGGACAGCTGGGCGTACAACCCGGTCGGCCCGTTCCTGTTCACGAACAGCTCGGCCAAGTACACGAACACGATTGGCGGCCTGCATCTTGAAGCGATGTATGGCTTCGGCGGCGTGGCAGGCAGCACCGGCGAAAACAGCATGTACGGCCTGACTGCTTCGTACACGTTCGGCCCGGTCGCGGCGCTGGTTGGCTGGCAGCAGAACGACGTCGCTGGCAAGAAGTTCAACCTCGCCAACGTCGGCCTCGTCTACTCGGTCACGCCGGCGGTTCGCCTGCTGGCAGGCTGGCTGCACTCGCAGGACAACTCGGGCACGGTTGACCAGGCCGAACTGCAAACCGGTTCGCTGCCGACGAGCGCTGTGAGCCCGAACCGTATCGACGACAACTTCTACGTGGGCACCACGTGGCAGGCCACCGCGCCGCTGGCGATCACGCTGGCCGGTTACTACGGCCACGCACGCAACGCGTCGCTGGGCAATGGTTCGCTGGGCAACGGTATCAACTACTCGGCCACGCTGCTTGCCGAGTACTCGATCTCCAAGCGCACCGAAGTCTACGGCACGGTCGACTTCACGCGCGGCACCGGCGCTTACACGATCGACTATCCGGGTCGCAACAACCAGACCGGCGTTGCGATCGGTCTGCGCAACCTGTTCTGATGTCGTTTGCCGGCCTGGCAGGATCGGCCGGCACAAGCACGATCCACGGATCGTCGAAAACCGCATGCGTTATCCGCATGCGTTTTTTTTTCGTCTGCGTTCCATGGTTGCCTGGTCCGGCTCGCGGGGAGTGCGTGTGTCGGCCAGGCGAAAAACCCTTGCGGGTGCACCTGAAAGGCACGAAATCAGCCGCGAATAGTCTCAAAAGAGTCTCAAAAGAGTCTCAAAAGCGCACGCTGGCCCCAAATTCAGCGGACCAGGACGCCACAGCGACACGTATGGGATAATTACAGAGTTTGCCCGAGGCGCCGCTCAAAAGGCCTGGCTGCGCGGGCGTTCGAGGGGCCTTTATTCCCGTGGCCCGCTAATTTTCCAGCGATTTTTCACTAGCACCCACGATGCCCGCATACCGCTCCAAAACCTCCACCGCCGGCCGCAACATGGCAGGTGCGCGCTCCCTCTGGCGCGCCACCGGCATGAAAGACGAAGACTTCTCGAAGCCGATCATCGCCGTCGTCAACTCGTTCACCCAGTTCGTGCCCGGCCACGTGCACCTGAAAGACCTGGGCCAACTCGTCGCGCGCGAGATCGAAGCCGCGGGCGGCGTCGCCAAGGAATTCAACACCATCGCCGTCGACGACGGCATCGCGATGGGCCACGACGGCATGCTCTACTCGCTGCCTAGCCGCGACATCATCGCCGATTCGGTCGAGTACATGGTCAACGCGCACTGTGCCGACGCCATGGTCTGCATCTCGAACTGCGACAAGATCACCCCGGGCATGCTGATGGCCGCCATGCGCCTGAACATCCCCGTGATCTTCGTGTCGGGCGGCCCGATGGAAGCGGGCAAGACGCGCCTCGCAAACCCGGTCACCAAGGCCATCGAAGTCAAGAAGCTCGACCTGATCGACGCGATGGTGATCGCCGCCGACAGCAAGTACTCGGACGCGGAAGTGGCCGAAGTCGAACGCTCGGCTTGCCCGACCTGCGGCTCGTGCTCGGGCATGTTCACGGCCAACTCGATGAACTGCCTGACCGAAGCGCTGGGCCTCTCGCTGCCGGGCAACGGCACCGTGGTCGCCACGCACGCGGACCGCGAGCAACTGTTCAAGCGCGCGGGCCATCGCATCGTCGAACTCGCGCGCGAGTACTACGAAAACGAAAACGACCGCGTGCTGCCGCGCTCGGTGGGCTTCAAGGCGTTTGAGAACGCCATGACGCTCGATATCGCCATGGGCGGCTCGACCAACACGATTCTTCACCTGCTGGCGATCGCGCAGGAAGCTGAAATCGAATTCACGATGCGCGACATCGACCGCCTCTCGCGCGTCGTGCCGCAGCTGTGCAAGGTCGCGCCTAACACCAACAAGTACCATATTGAAGACGTGCACCGTGCGGGCGGCATCATGGCGATCCTGGGCGAGCTGGCTCGCGCAGGCAAGCTGCACACCGACGCGCCCACCGTCCATGCGCCGACGCTGAAGGACGCGCTGGAGCAGTGGGACATCACGCTCACGCAGGACGAAGCGGTCAAGACTTTCTACATGGCGGGCCCCGCCGGCATCCCGACGCAAACGGCATTCAGCCAGAACACGCGCTGGCCGAGCCTCGATACCGACCGCGCCGAAGGCTGCATCCGCTCGTACGAGCATGCGTTCTCGAAGGAAGGCGGCCTGGCCGTGCTGACCGGCAACATCGCGCTGGATGGCTGCGTGGTGAAGACCGCGGGCGTGGATGAAAGCATCCATGTGTTCGAAGGCACCGCGCACGTGACCGAGTCGCAGGACGAAGCTGTGGCGAACATCCTCGCCGACAAGGTCAAGGCCGGCGACGTGGTGATCGTGCGTTACGAAGGCCCCAAGGGCGGCCCCGGCATGCAGGAAATGCTCTACCCGACGAGCTATATCAAGTCGAAGGGTCTGGGCAAGGAATGCGCGCTGCTGACCGATGGCCGCTTCTCGGGCGGTACGTCGGGTCTGTCGATTGGCCACTGCTCGCCGGAAGCGGCTGCGGGCGGCGCAATCGGTCTGGTGCGCAACGGCGACAAGATCCGCATCGACATTCCGAACCGCTCGATCAACGTGCTGGTGTCGGACGAAGAACTGGCGCGCCGCCGCGAAGAGCAGAACGCCAAGGGCTGGAAGCCGGTGCTGCCGCGTCCGCGCAAGGTGTCGGCAGCGCTCAAGGCGTATGCGAAGCTGGTGATGTCGGCCGATAAGGGCGCTGTGCGCGATCTTTCGCTGCTCGACGACTGATGGAGTCTGGATTGCGCGGGCCTTTCCTGGGCTCGCGTGATCGATGGTTGAGAAAAGCCGCTCATGAGCGGCTTTTTTATTTTCAGATCATCTCCGCCACCCGCACAATTACCAAAGCCGCAGGCACCAGCAACACCTGCGCGACCAGCGTCCCCAGCACCCTCGCCCCCGCCAGCGTGGTAATCGCGCGTCGAAAATGATTCTCTGAAATATGTCCTTCGATGACGTCGTCCGTCATGACGGACACCTGCGGATCGATCACCACCGCCATCACAACCGTCGCAAATCCATTAATGACCGAGGATAGATTCGCGCACGTCACGCGCAGTTCCGGCTTGAGAAATCCCGCGTAAAGCGATGCAAAGACGCCCACAGTCCACACCGCCATCGCCGCAACATTCAGCGCAATCACCATCCAGGACACGCCCGCGCCTGCAGCCAGCTGCGTGACATTGTGCCGTGAAGGAAAGCGCGCACCGTCGCGCAGAGTGTGAATACCGCCGCGACTGAAGCTATGCAGCAGCAAACGGGACACCGATCGATGCGCCTGAAAGTGCTCGACGGCCCGACTGAAATAGCGCTGGAAAGTGGGAATCAGCCATGTTCCGACGATGCTCGCCACGGTGGCCGCCAGCAAGAACAGCCTGAAATCGCCGAGGAGGCCGCGCTCAAGGTGATGGGCTATATCCACTTCCACGCGCTTGGCGATAAACGGACCCTGAAACGAATTCGCCGTTCTGGAAATGAGCGCGATGATGCCGAAGAGGGAAAACGACACCGCGATGCGCCGCGTACGCACACCTGCAATGCGCACCGCATACGCGAGCGTGGCAATGACATGAATGACGAAGGTAAGCCCGCAAATAATCAGTAGCTGGGTGTCCATGCTGACGCGGTCAATGCTGGCGAGAGCATCAGTCTACAGGAGCGCGCCGCCAGCCCGCGGCGCGCTCCTGCGCGGCCGTCACGACGCCAAGGAACCCGCGCTCTGCGTCCACACGCCCGTCACGCCCTGTGATGTCACCGTCAGCAGGAACGTTGTAGCGTTCTGCGCGACGATGGTTTCCGTCGTGTCCGAGGTTGCGAGTTGCTGCGTGCCGGCGGTGATCGCGCCATTGGCGATCGTTAGCGGCACCGGCGTCGTCACGTTGAACGCCAGCGTCACGCCTTCTACTCCATCGCTGACCGCGCAGGATGCGCTCAGCGATTCGGTTGCGCTAACAACATTATCGAGATCGGTCCAGGCCAGCGATGTGACTGCAATCGATCCATCGAGCGTCGTGCCCACCGATGCCGAAGTCTGCGTTCTTCCGATCGTGATGCTGGGAGCGCTGGCCGTCGTGGTCAGCGTGGCCGTGGCGGCGTCATAGGCCACGGTGTATGCAACGGTACCGCTAAACGTCGTCGTTGCATTCGATGATTCGATGGCGAGCGCGTTGGCGGTTTCGGTTGCGGTGTAGGACCAGTTCGCCGTCCGGCTGCCTACGACGCCCTGCACGCTTTGAACCGCGAAGTTGAGGCCACCGCCCAACGCATCGGCGCTCGATAACTCGGGCGCAGTGATCTGCCCGACGCATTGTGCAAACGAAACGCTTGCTGTCTCGCCCGCGCGCAATCCCGGTGCGCCGACATTGCTGACCACCGTCGCGACGGTGCCGCCCTTGGCGCAGTTCGCCGTGGCGGCGGGCGCACCGGCCAGCGCCGCCGTGAGGAAGGGACGCGCCGCGGCCATATACAGGCCCGCTACGCCCACGCTCGACAACATGCCGGAAGCAGCGGCGTCCTTGGCGACTGTCTGGTTCTGCACGCCCGTCGATAGCTTGAGCACCGTGGCCGCAGCGCCGCTCGATGGCGTCGATGTAGAAGGGTTGCTAGCCGCCGCACTACCCGATGCCGCAGATGCGCCGCCTGTACCTGACGTGGCGGACGCACCCGACGCCGTCCCCGTCGCGGCTCCGGTGGACGCGCCCGTTGCCGTTCCCGCACCCGCCACGCCGGTTGGTCCAGCACTGCCCCCGCCGCCTCCACACGCGCCTAGCGCAACCACCATCAGGACGCCCACGAGCGCGCCGCATGCCGCCGATGTTCTCTCATGACGAGCCATCTGAATCTCCCCGCAAGTGTGATCCGATGCATTCGCGGCGGGAAGATCAACGACCTTGTCGCCTACGTTGCCTTGTATCGATATCGGCGTGCAAGGCTTCATTTACGCCAATATCGGATTGGCTTGCATCCTAAAAAAACGCTGCTTCCAGCGTCAAGACAGATCTTTCCTACACGAATCGGATTCCGACAAAGGCCGTCGATCCGTTTCGATTTAGGCCGCGAAATACCGTTTCCTCTGCGTATCGAACCAGCACGCGGGGACCTACAGTGCGCCCTATCGGCACATGGCTCACACACAAGACAAAGGGGAAACAATGAGAGCAGCGAGAACAACGCAAGTCGTGTCACCGCGCGTTGGCGCGGCGATACTGGTCATCGGCTGCGTGACGATGCACGCGTGCAATGCCGATGCTCAGGAGGCCTATCTGACTGGCGGCACGTTAGGCATAGGGCCGGGCGTCGCAATCAATCTGGGCTCGCATTTTGGCCTGCGCGCCGATATCGAGGGGTTGGGCTTCGATAGCTCCGCAACGGTCGACGGCGGCCGCTACGAAGGCCGCGTCAAGCTGCTTCAAGGCGGCCTGTATGCCGATGTGTTTCCGTTTGCCTCAAGCGCTTTTCGCCTGAGTGCCGGCGTGCTGATCAACGACGATTCCTTCGAAGGCCATGCAGTCCCCAATGCGCTCGGCAACTATGTGATCGGCAACACCTATGTGCCCGCGGTGGGTCCCGCTCCCGAAGCGAGCATCACGCTGCCGCGCGCCATGCCGTACATCGGGCTGGGCTATGGTCATCGCCGGCCGGTGCGCGGCTTTGGTCTTGCGGTGGATCTCGGCGTGGCCTATGGCCGCCCACGCGTTGACTACAACGTGCCGTCGATCTATCAGTTGTTCGCCACGCCTCAGAACATCGCGCTCGAAGAGCAGCGGCTCAACGACAAAGTAAGCGGCTACCGCTGGTATCCCGTCGCGCAGATCACGCTCACTTACCGGTTCTAGGGCGCACGCGCGGCTGACTCGTGATAGCGTTGGCGTCTTCGCTATGCAGCGCCACAACGCACCGCGCCCCATCATGACCCAAGCCGCGCCCCCCATCCTCGACGACGCTCCCGGGCGCGGCCGTTCGCTCGCGCGCCACTATCCGCGCGGCCTGCATATCGAGCCGCACTCGCACACCTGGGCGCAAGTGCTTTACGCGGTGTCCGGCGTGATGTGGGTCGAAGCGGGCAACGAAGCGCTGGTCGTGCCGCCGCAACGCGCAGTCTGGCTCCCGCCGGGCACGACGCACGCGATCCACATGATGAGCGAAGTGGAGATGCGCAATCTCTATCTGCACGAACGCGATATCGGCCATCTGAGCACGCGCAGCGAGGTGTTCCAGATCGACGGCCTGCTGCGCGAACTGATCCGCACCATCGCCGAACACGAGGCCGCGCGCGACGATGCGTGGCTTGCCACCGCCTCGCAACTGGCCGCGATGGAACTGGCCCATGCGCGTCGTTCCTCGCTGCGGGTGCCGCTGCCGGACGCGGCTGGCACCGCCGGTTCGGGAGACCGACGCCTGGCCATGCTGTGCCGCGCCGTGATCGAGAACCCCTCCAACGAGATCGCTTTCGAGCAGCACGCGGCGTCGGTAGGCGCGAGCGTGCGTACGTTGGCACGGCTGTTCACGCGGGAGCTGGGGCTGGGATTCGCGCAATGGCGACGCCAGGTGCAGCTTGCGATTGCGGTGTCGCGGCTGGCCGAAGGGCAATCGGTGAGCGCCGTGGCGCGGCAGTTGGGCTATCTGCCCAGCAGTTTCAGCGATATGTTCCGCCGCGAGCTAGGCGTTTCACCGAGCGAATATCGCCCCGCGGAAACGCTCGGGCAAACGCATGCGGACGATGGCGCGTGACCAGGCGCGCGGATCAATGCGACGAGACATAGATCGCATCGTCGAACGCTTCCGGTATGGCGAAACTTTCGCGCATGCGCCGCGCCTCTGCGGCTGGTGTCAATCCAAATAGCCGCTTGAACTCCCGGCTGAACTGCGACGCGCTGGTGTAACCCACCGCGTGGCTCGCCGCTTCCGCGGTCAGATCCTGACGCACCATCAACAGACGCGCCTGATGCAGACGCGTCGATTTCACGTATTGCATTGGCGATACCTGGGTAATCGCCTTGAAGTGGCTGTGGAAGCTCGGCATGCTCATGCCCGCCTCCTCCGCCAGTTGCATCACATCCAGCGGCTGCGCGTAACCGGCATGGATCAGGCGCAATGATCGGCCAATACGGCCAAACTGACCCTTCATCGCCAGCGCCTCCCGCAACGAGCTTCCCTGCGCGCCCGTGAGTACGCGGAAATAGAGCTCGCGCAGCAAGCCGTGGCCCAATACCGCGGCTTCCAGCGGCCGATGCATGGCTTCCAGAAAGCGCAGCACGGACATATGCATGGCATCGTCCATCGGCGTCGACATCATGCTTTGCGGCGCCTGAATAGGTTCCGTGATGCCTTCGCGATCGATCTGCGCCGCCAGTTCAGCGGCGAGCGCGAAATCCAGGTGCAGGTACAGCGCGAGCAAGGGATGCTGTTCGCTGGCCTCCGTCTCCATGCTGAACGGCACGGGTACGGAAACAGCCAGATAGTGCTCCTCGTCGTAAACATAGAGCTGTTCGCCAAAATAACCGCGCTTGCGGCCCTGACAAACAATCACGACGCCGGGATCGTAGAGCACCGGCGTGCGCGACAAAGGCCGGTTTGAGCGCAGGATGCGCACGCCAGGGATCGCCGTAAGGTTGTATCCCTCATCCGGCGCCAAGGCATGCAGGAGTGCAATCATGCGCTTGCGGTTTCGTGGGGACAGGTCAGGGTTTCGAGTGGGTGGCTGGGTGATGCTCATAGATTTAGGCAATACAAATAGCAAATTCTGGCTTATTTTGTCCTTCTCTTGAGACTAGTATGCACTCCACGGTCACTTTTCCACGAGAGGTATTGATGTCATCCCGCAAAATTCTGCTTATTACGGGCGTCAGCAGCGGCTTCGGGCGAGCACTCGCGCAAGAGGCCCTGGCGGCAGGCCATACGGTCGTCGGTACGGTCAGAAGCGAAGAGGCCACGCGTGATTTCGAAGCGCTAGCTGAAAACGCGGCTCATGCCCGCGTGCTCGATGTCACCGACTTCGATGCGATCGACGCGACGGTGGCCGAAATCGAAGCGAATGTCGGCCCCATCGACGTTCTGGTGAACAACGCCGGCTATGGACACGAAGGCGTGATGGAAGAATCGCCCTTGTCAGAGATGCGCCGGCAATTCGACGTCAATGTTTTCGGCGCAGTTGCGATGATGAAGGCCGTACTGCCCTTCATGCGCCCTCGCCGACGCGGCCACATCCTGAATATCACGTCGATGGGCGGTCATATCACCATGCTTGGCATTACTTACTACTGCGGCAGCAAGTTCGCGCTCGAAGGCATTTCAGAGTCGCTGGGCAAGGAAGTCAAACCGTTGGGCATCCACGTCACCGCCGTCGCGCCTGGATCGTTCCGCACCGACTGGGCGGGCCGCTCGATGGCCCGCACGCCGCGTTCGATTGCCGACTATGACGCGCTCTTCGATCCAATCCGCCAGGCGCGCGAAGAGAAAAGCGGCAAGCAATTGGGCGACCCGCGTAAGGCGGCGCGCGCGATGCTCGCGGCGATGGGTTCGGAACAGCCGCCTGCGCATCTGCTGCTGGGCAGCGATGCGCTTGCGCTGGTGAGAAATAAATTGAGCGATCTGGAGAAAGAGATCGCAGCGTGGGAAACGGTGACCGTTTCGACCGACGGCTAAGGAACCGTCAAAGCTCGACGACGCAATGCGGATCGAACGCGCGGTTCTCCCACTGCAAATCGGCACTGCTTTGCGCCGAAGCCAGATTCAGCGGATAGCCGCGCGGGTTCGCAATCACGCGCGCGCCGCCAGAGCGGTAATCGAATGAATCATGCACGTGGCCGTGAATCCAGAGATCCGCAAACGGCAGGAGGTTGCGCAGATCGCTCAGAAACCCTGCGTTGACGGGATGATCGCGGAAGCGCTCGTGAACTGAATCGGGCGACACGCCATGATGCGTGATCACGACCGTCTTGCCGCGAAACGGTGTAGCGAGTTCTTTCACGAGCCACTGGATCGCATGGCGATGTTCCGCGAGCGCATCTTCAGGGCCGAACGGGCCGCCGTCCTCGCGCAGGATCGATTGATGATCGGACATCGCGTCGCGGGCGTATTCCATGCTTTTATCGCGATCGCCATACAGCGCGTAGTCGGTCCACAGGCAGCAGCCGAGAAAACGCACGCCGTCCAGTTCCACCGCACTGCGCTCCAGGTAGTGGATATTCGTGCCCTGCGCGCGCTGGGCGATAGCGGTCACGGTATCGCTATAGCCCGCGCCGTAGGCCTCGTGATTGCCGCTGACATAGACCACCGGCACGGGCCAGTCGGCAAAACGGTCCACGCCTGCCGCGCCCAGATGAATATCGCCCGCGAGGATCAACAGATCCGCGTCGGGCGCGGCTTCCAGAGGCGGACTATCGGGGAACTTATGTTGCAGGGCGTCGAGATGAAGATCCGACGCAATCTGTACTTGCATAGCTTGTTGCCAAATTCTGGATGACGGGCCGGTGGCCAACGTCATGTTTTTTGCGCAGGTGCGCCACTGCCAACGGTCTGCTTGTCGTCGTTGCGCGACGAAGTATATTCGGCCAGTTGCCAGGCGACCAGACCCGGCACATAGAACAGCAGATCGCGGATGCGGCGCGCACCCGCGAGCGCAAGACAAGTGGGCGCGTCGAAGCCGAACAGCGAGCCGATCAGCACGAAACCACCCTCCTGCACGCCCAGGCTCGCAGGCACCAGAAACGCAATGCTGCTGACGATCTGGATCAGCGCTTCGATTACGCAGGCCTGCGCGAACGTTGCGGGCGCACCCAGTACACGCAGCGCGAACCAGATTTCCAGCGAGAAGCCGATGAACTGCACCGTCTGCCAGATGAACAGATAGCGCAGCACCGTGCCTTTGCGACGCCAGATCAGCTTGACGGCCTGATCGATACGCACCGACTTGCCCACCAGTTCAACCAGTTTGCCGCTCGTGACCTGATTGAGCACGCGCGCGAAACGCTCGAAAGGCCGGGCATGCTGAACCAGCGCGAACAGCACCAAGACGGGCACTGCCGCGCTGATGCTCCAGAGCAGCGTACTGATCGTGCGCGCCGTTCCTGAACTGGAACCGTCGAGCACATAGGCGCACGCGAGAAACGCAAACAGGAGCTGGCTGATCAAGGTCAGTTGAATATCGACCACGAGACTGCCCAGCGCCGTCGCGGGACGCACGCCGAAGCGGCCCAGCAATCGAAACGAAACGATCTCGCCGCCCACGCGCGCGACCGGCAACAGCCCATTCACCGATTCGCGGATCCATACGATTTTAAGCATCGTCAGCAAGGACGGACGCTCTGCGGGGCGGATGAGCGTGCGCCAGTCCCAGGCATTCGCCCACATCGGCAGAACGTGCACGAGTGCGGCAAGCACGAGTCCGAATCCCGCTTCGCGCATCAAGCGCCATGTGGTTTCCGGGTGTTCACGCCAGACCAGAAACACGGCTACCGCAAAACCAGCCAATGCTGCGATACGACCAAGCTGCTTCATTAATCACGCCCTCTTGCGCGCTTTTTTATGTTCATCTCCGGCTTCGCGAAATCCATCACGAACCATCACTACGCGCGCCGCGCTCATTCATCGCGAACGGGCGACAGCATGCCGTTGCCGTCCACGCTGAAGCGGATGCCTCGCCAGACCACGCCCGACGACCCGAAACTCGCCAGATAGACGGCAAATTGCAGCATGTCGCACAGCGGCAGATTCCACAAGCCGCGCGTGCGGCTGCGCGTGGCGCGGTCGACTCTCATCACTAGCAGCGCGCGTGCCAGCAATGCGGCGCAAGCGATCAGGCACGCCGCTGCTGCACCGCCAGAAAACGCCAGCGCCAGCAAGGCCAGCGGCAAGGGATGCATCAATACGGCGCCAAGATGGCCGGAACGGTCGGCGGCGCGGATGGTGCGGCTCCAGCGCAACTCATGCGTGAAGAAGTCCGTGAACGTGTCTTCCACGCAGGCGTGCTCGACGATCAGCGGTGGAATTGCCACCGTCTTGCCGATGCGCCGCACGGCTTCGCCCAGCGCGTGGTCTTCGGCAAGATGATGAGCAAACTGCCGCAGACCGCCAATCGCATCCAGCGTCTGCCGCGTGAGCGCAATCGTCTGTCCAAAGCAGGGACGCGCGCGACCGATCGCAACACCCGTCACCACGCCGGGTAGAAAATGATAGTTCGTGAGCGCCGCCCCAACGCGCGGCCAGAATCCCGGCGCGCACAGCCCGCGATAAACCGTGGTGACCAAGCCCACGCCCGGTTCGCCAAGCGTGCCGACGACCTTGCGCAGATAGCTTCTATCGACACGCACGTCGCTATCGGCGAAACACAGAATGTCGTGCCCGGCATGCTCAAGCATATTGACGAGATTGGCGATCTTGCGATTCGGCCCATAAAGCCTGCCATCCGCAACAATCGTGATCGCCGCTTGCGGATACCGTGCGCGCAATGCTTCAACGCGTTTAAGCGCAGCATCGTTCGCATCGTGCACGCCAAACAGAAATTGAACCGGTCCTGGGTAATCCTGATTAAAGAACGATTCGAGGTGTTCGGACAATTGCCATTCGTCGCCATGCAATGGCTTCACCACGGTCACGCCGGGAAACTGCGCTGGCGCGTTGACGCTGCGCGCAAAAAACCGTCCAACCAGCGCACTCGCCAACAAGGTGTAAATGATGCCGAGCGACGCCGCCGCGCCAAACATCACGGCGATTGCGTCGAACAATACGTGCTCGACGTGCGGCGGCGCGATGTCCGTCATCGCTGCCGCCGCCACTGCGCCGACCAGAATAACGATAGCCGGCGCTCGTAAGTTCGTGAGAAAAACGCCCTTGCGCGAGCCGCTCATCATGCCTCGTGCGCGCGCAGGAAGCGGAAGAACTCCACGCCTTCGCGCAGACGGCGTTTCATCATGTCCCAGCTCGTGAGCATTTCGCGCACGATTTCCCAGATCTTCGACGGGCGGAAATAGAACTGGCGATAAAACTGTTCGAGGTGGTGATAAATCTCCTCTCGCGACAGATGCGGATAACCAATCGCGGCCAGTTGCACGCCTTCCTTGCTCACCAGATTGATGACCTTGTTCTCTTCCATCCAGCCGTTTTCCACGGCCTGCTTGTAGAGCGTGGTGCCCGGATACGGCGCAGCCAGCGACACCTGGATCGTGTGCGGATTGATCTCCTTCGCGTATTCGATGGTCTTCGCGATGGTTTCCTGCGTCTCGCCCGGCAGGCCCAGAATAAAGGTGCCGTGAATCTTGATGCCGAGTTTCTTGCAATCGGCGCTGAAGCGGCGCGCAAAATCGGTACGCACGCCCTTCTTGATGTTCACGAGAATCTGGTCATCGCCGGATTCAAAGCCCACCAGCAGCAGGCGCAGGCCGTTTTCCTTCATCACCTTGAGCGTCTTGTACGGCACGTTCGCCTTGGCATTGCACGACCACGTCATGCCGAGCTTGCCGAGTCCAAGTGCAATCGCTTCGGCGCGCGGCAGATCGTCGGTGAAGGTGTCGTCGTCGAACATCAGCTCCTTCACTTCCGGCATGTTGTCGCGAATCCACTTCGCTTCGGCGATCACGTTTTCCACCGAACGCGTGCGATAGCGATGGCCGCTCACCGTCTGCGGCCACAGGCAGAACGTGCAGCGCGACTTGCAGCCGCGCCCCGTATAGATCGACACATACGGGTAGTTCAGATAGCCGATGAAGTAATTGTCGATCTTCAGGTCGCGCTTGTAGATCGGCGCGACGAACGGCAGTTCGTCCATGTTTTCAAGGATCGGGCGTGCTTCGTTGTGCTCGATCGAGCCATCCTTTGCGCGCCACGACAGACCCTTGATTTCCGGGAACGGTTTGCCTTCGGCAATTTCCTTGCAGGTGTAATCGAATTCCTCTCGGCAGACGAAATCGATGGCTTCGGTCGCGGTCAGCGAATTGTGCGGATCGACCATCACCTTCGCGCCCACCATGCCGACCAGCAGCGACGGCTTGCGCTTTTTCAGGTCTTCGGCGAAGAGCGCATCGGTGGGGAACGACGGCGTGCTGGTGTGAATGATGACGAGGTCGTAGTCCTGCGCGATCTTCAGCGTTTCTTCGACGCCAATGCCGTCGGCGGGCGCGTCGAGCACGCGGCTTTCGGGCACCAGCGCGGCGGGCTGTGCAAGCCAGGTCGGATACCAGAACGAGCGGATCTCGCGCTTCGCCTGATAGCGCGAACCCGCGCCACCGTCGAAACCGTCATAGGACGGGGCCTGCAAAAACAGCGTTTTCATGTCGTCGATACTGCCGCGCGTGTGCGCGGACTTACGCTTAAAAGGTGGGTTCCAGATCGGACAGCCGCAGCGAAATCTTCCAGACGCGTTTCAATCCGCATGCAATCCACTTTCCAAAAAGACCATGCGTTACAGGAACAGCGGCCTCCCTGGCGCTTAAGCGTACGCATGCAGCCTGAAGAGAACCTTAGCTAGGGAAGCGCAAAGCATTACCGCAATTACCGCGCGTTACGCGGCAAGCTGCGGACTTCACGTCCTTAACCCGCCCTAACCCTCTAGTCTCGTCGATGAATATGACAATCGCAGCAACGCCGCCTGCCGGAACCCTTCGCGCGGCTTACCAGCCCGGACCTTTATCCTGGCACGCCAGCAGACAACCCAATGCCGATACCGTGCCCACCACGCCAACGCCCGCGCCCAGCGCGATATTTTCAAGCGTGGTCGAGCAACCCTGCAGTGACATCGCGCCGGCAAGCGTGAGCCCCAGCAGCAAGCGATTCAATGCACGCCGAATAGATGAATAATTTTTTGACATGCTCCGGTCACCTCCTCAGACCCGTTACTGGCTATCAGGACGTGAGCATAGCGATCGCACACCGGCGCGATGGGTGGAGCTAATCCCGGCAAATCGAAGCCCTTACAAGGTATTTCACCCGCGTTGCCGAACACGCACTTAAAGCTTTGAAGAATGCTTGTAATACGCCAAAACCTTTCATTTAACCTACGTTTCGAAATTAGCGCGCGAGTTGGTTAGACTGCATGTCTCAGGCTCTCGCGATTCGCCATGCATGGAGAATCGCGCTGCGGCTGCACACAACAACCATGAGAATTCGTATGCGAACCGACGACACCCGGCACGGCGTCTGCGCGACCCGCCTGCCGCGCGCCCCCCACGGCCCCAGCTTGCACAATCGTGCGCGTGCAGCACACAGCATCGGCACGAATGGCCTCGTCGGCTTCGATACCCTTCCCGGGAGACTGGCATGAGCGACACGCCCAACCAAGCACCCGTTCCAACCACACCGCCCAGGCCTCCCGTGCCGGTCGCGCCGCCGCCAGGCAACCCGCCGCCGCCGCGCAAACGAGGCGGTCTTGGCCGCTGGATTCTGATTGCGCTGGTCGTGCTGCTGATCGTCGTCGTGGTGATTCATATACTGCATCGCAAAAAACCGGAGCGGGCCGCCGCGCCGCAGGTCGTGACCGTGGCGCCGGCCACGCTCGGATCGATGCCGGTCACGCTCGATGCGCTCGGCACGGTCACGCCGGTCGCTACCGTGACGGTGCTGCCGCAACTGAGCGGTTATCTCACCGAGGTTGGCTATCGCGAAGGTCAGGACGTGGTCAAAGGCCAGTTCCTCGCGCAGATCGATCCGCGTCAGTACGAGATCAGCAAGGAGCAGGCCGAAGCGCAACTCGCCAAGGACCGCGCCTCGCTGGCCCAGGCACGCGCCGACCTTGAACGCTATGCGCAACTGAACGAGAAGAAGTCGATCGCCGAACAAACCTATAGCGACCAGAAGTTCCTCGTCGCGCAGGACGAAGCGGCCGTCAAATCGGACCTCGCCACTATCAAGCAATACGAACTCGACCTGATCTATTGCCGCATCACCGCGCCCGTCTCGGGGCGCGTCGGCCTGCGTCTGGTCGATCCGGGCAACTACGTGACGGCGTCCAGTTCCACCGGCATCGCCGTCATCACGACGATGAAGCCCACCACCGTGCAGTTTACGGTGCCGCAGAACTCGCTGTCCGACGTGCTGCAGCGCGTCAACGCAGGCGCGAAACTGCCGATCACCATCTTCAACAGCGAAAACACGAAGCAGCTGGCAACCGGCACGCTGTACGCGATCAGCAACCAGATGGCGACGGCCACCGGCACGGTCACGCTGCGTGCGAGCGTTCCCAACGACGACGAAGCGCTGTTCCCCAACGAGTTCGTCAACGTGCGCCTGCTGGTGGACACGATGCAGAACGCCGTGCTCGTGCCCACGCCCGCCGTGCAGTCGGGAGCGCCCGGCGACTATGTGTACCTGGTGAACGCCAACAACACCGTTTCGGTTCACAAGGTCACGCTCGGCCCGAGCGACGGCCAGCACACCGTCATCACCGCAGGGCTCCAGGCCGGCCAGCGCGTGGTGACCGACGGCCTCGACCGCCTCAACGACGGCGCGAAGATCCAGCCCTCGACCGGCAAACCGGCTACGGCGAAGGGAGCCAGCGCCGCGCGCATGGGCAACGCCTCGCACGCCCGCGCGGTCTCCGCACCTGCGGCCGCCTCTGCGGCTTCCAGTGCGTCCTCGGCCTCCGAGGCCTCCTGATTCCACGCCTTAAGCGCCGATGAATATTTCGCGTCTTTTCATTCTGCGGCCCGTCGCGACATCGTTACTGATGATCGCGATGGTGCTGGTCGGTCTCGTGGCAATGAAGTTTTTGCCCGTATCGTCGCTGCCCGCCGTCGATTACCCGACCATCCAGGTGCAGACTTTCTATCCGGGCGCGAGCCCCAGCGTCATGGCCACCACCGTGACCGCGCCGCTCGAAGTGCAGCTGGGCGAGATACCGGGCCTGCAGCAGATGGTTTCGTACAGTTCCGAGGGCGCCTCGGTCATTACGCTGCAATTCGATCTCTCGCTCAACCTGGACGTGGCCGAGCAGAACGTGCAGCAGGCCATCAACGCCGCCAACAGCTTCCTGCCGAGCGGCCTGCCCGCGCCGCCGACCTACGCCAAGGTCAACCCGGCCGACCAGCCTATCCTCACACTCGCGGTGACATCCAGTTCGATGTCGCTCACGCAGTTGCAGGATGCGGCCAATAACCGGCTCGCCACCAAGATTTCCGAAGTGCCGGGCGTGGGTCTCGTCAGCACGGCGGGCGGCAACGTGCCCGCCGTGCGCGTGGAGGCCGATCCGCAAAAGCTCGCCGCTTACGGCCTGAATCTCGACGATCTGCGCACGCTGCTGGCCAACGTGAACGTGAGCGCGCCGAAGGGCAACTTCGACGGCCCCGAGCTCGATTACACGATCAATTCCAACGACCAGATTTCCGATCCCAAGGACTACGAAGATACGGTCATCGCGTATCAGAACGGCTCGCCGGTCTTCATGCGCGATGTTGCGCGCGTGTCCACGGCGGCCCAGGATGTCGAGCGCGGCGCGTGGTACAACAAGCAGCCCGCGATCGTGCTCAACGTGCAGCGCCAGCCGGGCGCGAACGTGATCGCCACGGTCAACCAGATCATGCGTCAATTGCCGCAGCTCGAAGCCACGCTGCCCGCCGGCATGAAGGTCACCGTGGTGTCGAACAGCGTGGGCGTGATCCAGGCCTCCGTGCACGACGCGGCGTTCGAACTCGTGCTCGCCGTCGCGCTGGTGGTGGCGGTGATCTTCGTGTTCCTGCGCAACCTGCCCGCCACCATCATCCCAAGCATCTCTGTGCCGGTCTCGCTGATCGGCACGCTGGCGATGATGTACGAGCTGGGCTACTCGATTGACAATCTCTCGCTGATGGCGCTCATCATCGCCACGGGTTTCGTGGTGGACGACTCGATCGTCATGATCGAGAACGTCGTGCGCTATCTGGAGGAAGGCGAAAAGCCCTTGCAGGCCGCGCTAAAAGGCGCGGGACAGATCGGCTTCACGATTCTCTCGCTGACGATCTCGCTGATCGCCGTGCTGATTCCGCTGCTCTTCATGGGCGGCGTGATCGGGCGTCTGTTCAGCGAGTTCGCCGTTACGCTCGCGGTGACCATCGTGCTCTCCGCCGTGGTCTCGCTGACTGTCGTGCCCATGATGTGCGCGCGGATCCTGCGCGCCCAGGCCGAGCGTCACCCCAGCCGCTTCGAGCGCATCAGCGAAGGACTGTTCGACAAGACGCTCAACGCCTACGAACGCGGCCTGCGCTGGGTGCTCGACCATCAGATGCTGACGCTTATCGTGTTCGTGCTGACGGTCGCCATCACGGGCATCCTCTACGTGATCATTCCCAAGGGCCTCTTCCCCGTGCAGGATGTGGGCGTGATCCAGGCCATCAGCGTGGCGGACAATTCGGTTTCGTACCAGGCGATGGTGCGTCGTCAGTCCGCGCTCGCAGAAGAAATTCTCAAGGATCCCGATGTCGTTTCGCTCACCTCTTATGTGGGCATCGACGGCATCAATAACACGCTTAACAACGGCCGCTTCCTGATCAACCTGAAGCCGCACGACGACCGTTCCGAAAGCGCCGAGGAAATCGCGCGGCGCATCCAGCAGTCGGTGGCGAATGTGGCGGGCATCAAGCTCTATCTGCAGCCCGAACAGGATCTCACGCTCGATACCACGGTGTCCCCCAACCAGTACAACTTCGTGCTGCGCGGACCGAACCAGCAGGCCTTCAACCAGTACGTGCCTGCGCTCATCGCCAAAATGAAGCAGATCCCGTCGATCGCCGATGTGACCAGCGACCTCAATACCGACGGCCTTTCTGTCGACGTGCAGGTGAACCGCCAGCTTGCGGCGCGTTACGGCATCACGGCGGCGACCATCGACAACGCGCTCTACGACGCACTGGGTCAACGCATCGTCTCGACCATCTTCCAGCAGTCGGACCAGTACCGCGTGATTCTGGTCGCGAAGCCCGAATCGCTGCCCACGGTCGATTCGATCGGCGACATCTATCTGCCCAGCCAGACCGCCAGCAGCGGCCAGGTGCCGCTCAAGGGCATCGCGACGATCAACATCACGCGCTCGCCGCTGACGATCAGCCACCTGGCGCAGTTCCCCTCGGTGACGATCTCGTTCAATCTCGCCGATGGCGCGTCGCTCTCGGCCGCCGTGCGCGATATCCGCAAGGCCGAAGCCGACGTGAAGCTGCCGCCTTCGATCACCTCGGCGTTCCAGGGCGCGGCGCAGGCCTTCGAGGATTCGCTCTCCTCCGAGGTCTATCTGCTGATCGCCGCGCTGGTGGCCGTCTATATCGTGCTCGGCGTGCTGTACGAAAGCTACGTGCATCCGGTGACAATTCTTTCGACGCTGCCTTCGGCGGGCATCGGCGCGCTGCTCGCGCTGATGATCGCGGGCAAGGATCTGGACGTGATCGGCATCATCGGTATCGTGCTGCTGATCGGCATCGTCAAGAAGAACGCCATCATGATGGTGGACTTCGCGCTGGAAGCCGAACGCGTGCACGGCAAAGCGCCGCGCGAGGCGATTTTCGAAGCCTCGCTGCTGCGCTTCCGCCCGATCCTGATGACCACGCTCGCCGCCATGCTGGGCGCACTGCCGATGTTGCTGGGCTCCGGCACGGGCTCCGAACTGCGCCGTCCGCTGGGTCTGGCGATCATCGGCGGTCTCACGGTTTCGCAGATGCTCACGCTGTTCACGACGCCCGTGATCTATCTGTTCTTCGACCGCCTCGCCATCCGGTTCGGCCGCAAGAACAAGCCTGAGAACGAAGGCGACAGCGATGCCGACGCCGATGACAGCAGCGGCCCGAACGAGCCGCCTCGCGGCCCCGCCCCCGCGCCCGAGGGCACGCCGTGAACCTCTCGGCCATTTTTATCCGCCGCCCGGTCGCCACGTCGCTGCTGGCCGTCGCGATCCTGCTAGCCGGCGCGCTGGCCTTTTTCCGGCTGCCGGTCGCGCCGCTGCCCAACATCGCCTATCCGGTGATCGTGGTGCAGGCCAATATGGCGGGCGCAAGCCCGGAAACCATGGCGTCCACCGTGGCCGAGCCCTTGGAGCGGCGGCTCGGCACCATCGCCGACGTCAGCCAGCTCACCTCGATCAACAACGTGGGATCGTCGCTGATCGTGATCGTGTTCGGCCTGAACCGCGACATCAACGGCGCGGCGCGCGACGTGGAAGCCGCGATCCAGGCCGCCCGCGCCGATCTGCCGACCACCCTGCGCAGCAACCCCACCTATCGCCAGTACAACCCCGCGAGCGCGCCGATCATGGTGCTCGCGCTCACCTCGGACACGCTCACCAAGGCGCAGCTCTACGACTCCGCCGATTCGGTGATCATGCAGCAGCTCTCGCAGGTGGACGGCGTGGGCCAGATCACGCTGGGCGGCGGCGCGCTGCCGTCGGTGCGAGTGGAACTGCAGCCCGGCAAGCTCAATAGTTACGGCATCGGCCTGGAAGACGTGCGGGCGGCCATCGGCGCGGCCAATGCCGATAGCGCCAAGGGCCACCTCGACCAGGGCGATCAGCGCTTCGTCGTGACCTCGAACGACCAGATCAGCACCGCCGCGCCCTATCGCGACGTGGTGATCGCGTATCGCGACGGCGCGCCGGTCTATCTGCGCGACGTGGGTACGGTGCGCGACTCCAACGAAAATATCCGCAACGCCGGCCTCTACAACGGCAAATCCGCGGTGCTGGTGATCGTCTATCCGATGCCGGGCAGCAACGTCGTGAAGACCGTGCAGCAGATCCAGGCGCGCCTGCCCAATATCGAGGCTGCCCTGCCCGCCACCATCAAGGTGAACGTGGCCGTCGACCGCTCGGAATCCGTGCGCGCGTCCGTCGCCGATACCGAACGCACGCTCTTCATCGCCGTGCTGCTGGTGATCGGCGTGGTGTTCGTGTTCCTGCTTTCGCCGCGCGCCACGCTGATTCCAGCGGTGGCGCTGCCGCTGTCGATCATCGGCACGTTCGGCCCGATGTACCTGCTGGGCTACAGCATCGATTCGCTCTCGCTGATGGCGCTCACCATCGGCACCGGCTTCGTGGTGGACGACGCCGTGGTCGTGCTGGAAAACATCGTGCGCCATATCGAGGCCGGGCTCGATCCCAAGGAAGCGGCGCTGCGCGGCGCGGGCGAAGTGGGCTTCACGGTGCTGTCGATGAGTCTTTCCCTGATCGCGGTGTTCCTGCCGATCCTGCTGATGCCGGGCATCGTCGGCCTGCTGTTCCACGAGTTCGCGATGACGCTATCGATCGCGATCATCATTTCGCTGATCGTCTCGCTCACGGTCACGCCCACGATGTGCGCCTACGTCCTCAAGCGCGAACGCGAAAGACGCGAACCTTCGCGCGCCGCGGTGTGGATCGACGCGCAGTTCGAGCGCTTCAAGCAGTTCTATTCGCGCACGCTGGACGCCGTGCTCGATCATGCGGTGCTGGTGATCGTGCTGTTATTCGTCCTGCTGATCGGCAATGTGTTTCTGGCGCGGCTGCTGTCGGGCACCTTCTTTCCGGAGCAGGACACCGGCATTCTGATCGGCCAGATTGTCGCCGACCAGAGCATCTCCTTCACGGCGATGGAAAAGAAGCTCGCGCAATTGCAGGATATCGTGCAGAAAGATCCTGCCGTGGCCTCGGTCGCGGGCTTCACCGGCGGCCGCGCGCTGAATTCGGCAACGGTCTTTATCGAACTCAAGCCGCTCGCGCAGCGCAAGCTTTCCGCCACTGAAATCGTCAACCGGTTACGGCCCAAACTCAATGCGGTTTCGGGTGCGCGGCTGTTCCTGCAGGCGCAACAGGACTTGCAGATCGGCGGGCGGCAGTCGGCGGCCGAATATCAATACACGCTCACCAGCGACGACGCCGACGCGCTATTCGAATGGACACCTAAGCTTGTCGACGAGCTGAACAAGTATCACGGTACGCTCACCGACGTCAATTCCGACCTCCAGCAGAACGGCCTGCAAGCCTATGTGACGGTGAACCGTGCAACCGCCAAGCGCTACGGCTTCGATCCCAACCAGGTGGATAGCGTGCTGTACGACGCCTTCGGCCAGCGCACGGTATCGACCATCTACAACCCCATCAACCAGTATTTCGTGGTGATGGAAGTGGCGCCGGAATACTGGCAGTATCCGCAGTCGTTCAGCCGCATCTGGCTGAGCACGGCGGCGGGTAATGCGAGCGGTTCGGCTTCCACGCAGATGTCGGGCAGCACGGTTTCGGGCGTCACCGCTTATACCGCGCAAAGCAGCACCAGCAGCAGCACGAGCAACACCAACTCGCGCAACGCCAATGCGGTGGCCAATCAGCAGAACAATTCGATCGCCAATAGCAAGGGGGGCAGTTCGAGCGGCAGCGCGGACAGTACCGCCGCCGAAACCATGGTGCCCGTGGATGCACTGATGACCTGGACCACCGGCCACACCGCCACCCAGGTCAATCACCAGAGCGGCGAAGTAGCCGGCACGATCTCGTTCAACCTGCCGCAGGGCGGCTCGCTTTCGGAAGCCGGCAAGATCATTGAGGAAGCGCAGCGCAACATAGGCATGCCGGCCTCGATCCACGGCGCTTTCGCGGGCGCGGCGCAGGCCTACGCGCAGTCGATGGGCACGGTGCCGCTGCTGATTCTTGCGGCGCTGGCTGTCGTCTATATCGTGCTGGGCGTACTCTACGAGAACACGATTCACCCGCTGACGATTCTTTCGACGCTGCCGTCGGCGGGCATCGGCGCAACGCTGGCGATGCTGATTTTTGGGACGCCGTTCTCGGTGATCGCGATGATCGGCATCATCCTGCTGATTGGTATCGTCAAGAAGAACGGCATCATGATGGTGGACGTGGCGATCCAGTTGCAGCGCAAGGAAGGCCGCAACGCGCGCGACGCGATTCACGAAGCCGCCGTGGTGCGTCTGCGCCCGATCATGATGACGACCTTCGCGGCGGTGCTGGGCGCGGTGCCGCTGGCGATCGGCATTGGCCAGGGCGCGTCGCTGCGCCAGCCGCTTGGCGTGACGGTGATGGGCGGCCTGATTCTGAGCCAGGTTTTCACGCTGTACACCACGCCCGTGATTTATCTGTTCCTCGACCGCCTGCGCGCCCGCCTCGCCCGCTGGACCGCACGCCTGCCCTGGAACCGCCAGGCCGATGAGAGCGCATCATGAAGATCCGTCCAACCGATTCCGTTTCTGTTCCGGTTCCTGTTTCTGATTCCATTTCCGATCCCGTTTCGTCCATGAAAGACCGCGCCGGCTTGCGCCCATTACGATTTCTGCCCCTGACGCTGCCCTTGAGCCTTGCGTTGCTGATGAGCGGCTGCATGGTCGGCCCCGACTATCATCGCCCGCAGGTCAATGTGCCCGCGCAATGGAAAGAACTGCCCGGCTGGACCCAGGCCGATCCGTCCGCTGCCGAAGGCCCGAAGGGCGAATGGTGGACCGCTTTCCAGGACCCCTTGCTCGACGAACTTGAGCCGTTGGTGGCGGTGTCGAACCAGACGGTGGCGCAGAGCTACGCGAATTATCAGGAAGCGCTCGCCGAAGTGCGCGTGGCGCGCGCGAGCCTCTTTCCGACCATCGGCGTGACCGGATCGGCCACGCGCGAACGTGCCTCCACCAGCACGACCAGCAGCTTTAGCAGCGGTGGCGCGCGCATCGTCAACTCGGGCTCGCTGGAAGCAAACGTGAGCTGGACAATCGACTTCTGGGGGCAGGTGCGCCGGCAGATCGAGGAACAGTCGGCCACGGCGCAGGCGAGCGAAGCAACCCTCGCCAACGCCCAGCTATCCGAACAGATTGCGCTTGCCAATGCGGTGATCGACCTGCGCGTCACCGACGCCGATATCGACCTGCTGACGCAAACCGTCGAGGCGTACAAGGATTCGCTGCGCGTAGTGTCCAACCAGGACACGGCAGGCACCGTCGCGCCGTCCGACCTCATCACCGCACGGACGCAACTGGAAAACGCGCAGGCCAGCCTGATCGCCTTGGGCGTGTCGCGCGCGCAGTATGAACACGCGATTGCTGTGCTGGTGGGCCGCAATCCCGAAGACATGACGATCCCGCATAGCGCAAAACTGCCCACGCTGCCGGTCATTCCAGCGGGCGTGCCGTCGACCATCCTGCAACGGCGTCCGGATGTCGCCACGGCGGAACGGCAGATGGCTTCGGCCAATGCCGCAATCGGCGTCGCCATTGCCGCGTACTACCCGACGATTTCGCTTTCGGCGCTTGACGGCTTCACGCAAGCACCGCTCGCGGGCCTGCTGCACGTGGGCAACTACGTGTGGTCGCTGGGCGCGAGCGCAACGGAAACGATCTTCGACGGCGGCGAGCGCAGCGGCGAAGTCGCCGTGGCGCGCGCGAGCTATAACGCCGCAGTGGCGAATTATCGCGGCACGGTGCTGAGTGCGTTCCAGAGCGTGGAGAACGATCTTTCGGGCCTGCGGATTCTGGCACAGCAAAGCGAGGCGCTGGACGCCGCGGTACGCGACTCGATTCGCGGCGCGCAGATCGCGCAGAACGAATACCAGGCGGGCACGGTCGATTACACGACGGTGGCCACTGCGCAGGCGACTCAGTTGAGCACGCAACAAACTGCGCTCACGGTTCAGCAGTCGCGCTTGCTGGATGCAGCGGCACTGATCGGCGATCTGGGTGGCGGATGGACGGGCGTGCTCCACGACGCCAGTCATTCGCAACGAGTGAGCGTCGATCCCGCGGCGAGTGCCAACGCCAGCGCGAACACCAGCGCAAATGCAAACGCCGCTACGCCGGCCCAATCCCAATAGGCAGACTTCATCGGCCGACTCGCGGCCTTGCCGATCCAGCCCCTCTCGCAGGGGCTTTTTTTCGCCCGAGGCAATCAGGACTCGACATCAAACCGTGCCCTCACCTTGACGATTCTTGACTGTTTTTACGCAAAGCCAGTGCGACAATTCCGCGTTCTTCCTGCTCAAAATACGCATGGCGATTGAGCAAAGTCGCGTGCGGTACATGAAGTTGTAAAGAACAGTCAACTCAGCGAGACGCCGTCAACGACGGTGAATCACTGCCCGTTAGCCGTGCAGACGTCCCAAACGGCGTCCAGCCAGGCAAGCAATCACGATCAAGAGGAAGAAAATGAAGAAGTCAGCCATCGCCATTCTGGTTTCCCTTTCCGCATTCGCCAGCATCGCCTCGGCGCAAAATGCAGACAACGGCATCCAGATGAGCAACGACCCCGCACGCGCCGCGCAGATCGAGGAACACGCGCGCAACGTGCAAGCGCAACCGGCAACGGCGCAGTTCGATGAAGGTTCCGACGTCGCAAAGGCATCGCCGCAAAAGGCAAAGAGCCATCACAAGCACGGCGCATCGCAATCGAAGAAGAAGCACGCGCACAAGGCTGACAAGGCTCAAGCTGCGCAGTAAAGCGCGCATTGAAGCGCGCAGTCCGCGATCGGCAACACGCCGCCCGTTCACTCGGGCGGCAAGCATTTCACGACCGGTCGCAACGCATCTTCATGCGATTAATTACACGGCTCGGCCTGCGAGTTGCGCGACTCATGCGGCAAGGGCAATGCGGACGCCGGCAGACCAAAAATTGAATCGAAGATCAGATTGAAGACGTAGGCGTAGACGAGAAAGAACACCGTGAGGCCGATGTCCATCAAGAAGGCCTCGCCCAGTGAAACGCGCAGCGTAAGCGCGATCATCGGAACCAGAAAGATCACGAGGCCGCCCTCGAAACCCACCGCATGCATCACGCGCCGCAACGGGCTGCGCCCACGTTTGGTCTGGCGCATTTCCCAGCGTTCGAACAGCCAGTTGTAGACCGCGTTCCACCCCACCGCCACGAGCGACGTAAGGATCGCTGCCGCGCCCGCGCGGTCCGCGCCGCTGTCGGCGAGCGTGGCGAAGCTCGTGCCGGTGATCAGAATGCCGAAACCCTCGAACAGCGTGAGATAGACGATCCGGCGCTTGATGCCTTGCATGGCTTTAACGCTCCGTTATCCGTTTGTAGCGCGTCACTGCAACGCCGATACTACACGAGCGCCAATAACCGAAGCGCGGCTGCGGCTATTGGCGAATACGACGGCTCAGGCGAGGTCGGTGAAGACCGCTTGCGCGGCCAGACGCGACTTCGGCAGCTTCGCGTTGAAATCGTCGCCGCTGCGATAACCCAGACCCACCACGACGATGGCCGTCAGGCCACGTTCGGCAAGACCCAGTTCCTCGTCCAGCACCTTCGCGTCGAAACCTTCCATCGGGCAGGCGTCGATTTCGAGCGTCGATGCGCCGATCAGCAGCGTGCCCAAGGCGAGGTAGGCCTGCTTCTCCATCCACGCGGACAGATCGTCGCGCTCGCGATGCAGATTGACGTAAAAGCCGCGCGTGTTCTGCTGGCCCGTTTTTGCTTCGGAGTTGGCGAAGCGGCCGTCGGCCTCTTCCTGCGACAGCACGGCGTTCAGATGCGCTTCATCCATGTCTTTGCGCACGCACAGCACCATGACGTGCGAGGCGCGCGTGACCTTTGCTTCGTTGTAGGCATAGCCCGGCTGCATCGACTTCGCCACGCGGGCGCGCGCGGCGTCGCTTTCGGCAACGACGAAATGCCACGGCTGCGAGTTCACCGACGACGGGCTGAAGCGGATCAGTTCCTTGAGTTCATCGATGACGGCAGCGGGGATCTTGCGAGCGGAATCGAAAGCCTTGGTGGCGTGGCGAGCCTTGGCGAAGTGCGTGAGATTCAACGACATAGTCCTTGTAAGCGGTTTCAAAGCAAGGCCGGTATCCTACCAGCACGGGCCGTTTCCCGCGCGGGGCGGCTAACTGCAATACGTCGGCAAAATTGACGGCAACGCGACCGCAATACACGCCACATCGACACCGGAGAACCCCACCATGCGCCAGGCCATTCATCATCTGCACGTCCGCGCGCGCTCGCGCGGGCTGACCGAATTCACCGAGGAAGTGCGCGCATTCGTGCGCGAAAGCGGTATCGGCATGGGGCTTCTGACAGTGTTCTGCCGTCACACCTCGGCTTCACTATTGATTCAGGAGAACGCCGATCCCTCGGTGCGCCGCGATCTCGAACGCTATTTCGACGAGCTTGCGCCCGAAGACCCGCAGCGCTACGAACACGACACTGAAGGCCCCGACGATATGCCCGCTCATCTGCGTACCGCGCTTACGCAGAGCCAGTTGTCGATTCCCGTCGAGCACGGCGCGCCGCTGCTGGGCACCTGGCAAGGCGTCTATCTGTTCGAGCATCGGCGGCATGCGAGCGCCCGCGAAGTCGTGCTGCACCTGATCGGCGAGTAGACGAAGCCGCTCGTCGCCCCACCGCTGCGAGCAAAGCCGCCGCACAGGCGCTATGCTTGCGCTTTGGCGATTTTCTCCGCTTTACCCGTTCTGCCTGTTTCCCTTCAACCGATCGACCGAATCCATCATGAAACACTTCAGCGGCTCCATGATCAGCTTCAACCGCCCCGACGGCAAATCGCTCGAGGGCTATCTCGCCACGCCTGAAAAGACCGAAGGCGCGCCCGCCATCGTCGTCATCCAGGAATGGTGGGGCTTGAATGACCAGATTCGCGGCGTCGCCGACCGCCTCGCGCAGGCCGGCTACTACGCACTCGTCCCCGACCTCTATCGCGGCAAGAGCACCGTCGAAGAAGAGGAAGCGCATCACCTGATGACGGGCCTCGATTTCGGCGACGCCGCCTCGCAGGACATCCGCGGCGCAGTCGATCACCTCAAAACGCTCACCGACCGCATCGGCGTGACGGGCTACTGCATGGGCGGCGCGCTCACGCTGCTGGCCGCCAACCAGATTCCGGGCCTCGCGGGCGCGGTCGTCTGGTACGGCTTCCCGCCGCTCGAATACCTCGACGCAAGCAAGATCACCGTGCCGGTGCTCGGCCATTGGGGCACGCAGGATGGCTTCTTCAAGAGCGAAACCGTCGACGAACTCGAAAAGAAGCTCAAGGATGGCGGCGTGAATGTCGAGTTCCATCGCTACCTCGCTTACCACGCGTTCGCGAACGAAACGGCTGTTGGCCCGGGCCGTATCGCGCACACGCAGTTCGACCCGGTATGGTCGCAACTCGCATGGGACCGCACGCTGACCTTCTGGGGCCGCACGCTCTGGAAACAAGGCTAAATCTGGCCGCGAGCCAGGACGGCGCGCCCGTATAAACCTGTACGGGCGCGCTGCGCCTGGTCGTCAATACACACCCGGCTCGCCCGGCGGGCGATGTTTGAAACGCCGGTGTACCCAGTAGTATTGCTCGGGATGCAGCCGTATCTGTGTTTCCAGAAATTCGTTCATACGCCGCGCGTCCAACGCATCGTCGCCGCAGGGAAAATCCGCTAGCGGTTCGAACACGGTAAGTTTGTAGCCCTGGTAGTGCGGCAGCACTTCGGTGACGAACGGCACCACCCTGGCTCCGGCCAGTCGCGCGAGCCGCGAAACCGACGTGAGCGTGCACGCCTGATTGCCAAAGAACGGCACAAATACCGAATCGCGCACCCCGTGATCCATATCGGCGGCGAGCATGACGGGAACGCCTGAGCGAAGCAGGCCGACAATTTTTCTCGCGCTAGTCGAGCGCTCGATCATCCGGGCGCCGAAGCGGCTGCGTTGACGCCTGGCCAGATCGCACATCCGTTGGCTGGACATACGCGTGAAAAGCGAGGCCGACGGACGATCGATCGAGTAACGCATGCAACCCACCTCGATACTCACGAAGTGAAAGCCAAGGAATATCGTGGGCGGCGCGTTCGGATCGTCGAGATCAATGCGGCAATCGAGTTGCACCCGCTTGCGTATCGCCTCTGCGCTGCCGAACCACTGGATGCCGCGTTCGAGGTAGCTGCGGATAATATGCCTGAAGTGCTCGCGCGCAAGATCGTCGTATTCCTGTGCGCTTAGCCCTGGAAAACACAGACGCAGGTTGACATGCACGATGCGCTTGCGCGAACCCGGCAATCGATATAAACACGCGCCGACAGCACTGCCGATTCTCGCCACAACGCCATAAGGCAACACAGCAAACAAGCGTAGCAACAGCACCAGCGCAGCAAAGCCGCATTGCGCGAGAATCTGCTTTCGCCATTGCAAGCGCCGTTCGGCGGTTCGTAAGAATCCAGACATCATCAATCAACGAATAGAGTAGTCGGCACGGCAGTCCTGCCAAAGTGCCCGCGAGTCTATCGCCGATTTTTCATCTCGAAATTCTGGCCTCCTGATTTATTTTTGAAAGTTCTGCCCGCCCTTATCGGTACCGTACCAGGACGCCTGAAAACGACAAGGCCCGGGGAAAACCCGGGCCTTGAACGTTACTGCTCACCAAAGCAGCTCACCAAAGCGTGTGCGAGTTCAACGCCTTAGTGCGAGCGCCCCGCGGCGCCATCCAGCAGTGCGATTTCACGCTCGCTTTGCAATACCGCCTTGCGCTCGCCTTCCGCATCGATCGAACGCGCCAGCACCAGATACGCAATCGCCGACACCAGCAGGCCCACCGCCCATGCCACGTCCACGCCACCGATGCGCGCGGCCAGCGGCCCCGTATAGATGCCCGGCAGCACGAAGAACGGCACCGTCGAAGCGAAGCCCACCGCGTAGGCGATCAGCCCGCGCGCACCCCATGCGCCGTAGAGACCGTTGGGCGTGAAGAGTTGCGTGATCGCATAGTGGCCGCGTCGCACGAAGAAGAAGTCGACCAGGTTCACCGAGGTCCAGGGCACCAGCAGATACAGCATGATCGTGAGCGCCGCGAACAGGATGTCGATGGCATTGCCCGAAAGCGACAGCGAAATCACCACCCACACGAGGCCAAGCACGAGCACCGTGACCACGCGCACCGCCGAAGTCGGCCGCACGGGCTTGAACGAATCCACTGCCGTGACGACCGTGAGCATCGCGCTATAGGCGTTCAGGCCCATCGTCGCGACCATCGCGCCCACCGAGGCCAGCGAAATCAGCACGCCAAAGCCGCGGAACATCGCATTGCCCGCATCGTAGAGCGCAACGAGGCCGTCCGAGGCGCCCAGACGCGTTGCGAGCCACGCACCCAGCGCAATCAGCCAGATCGCCGATGCCGATGCGCCGACGAACACTGCCGCGATAATGGCGCGCGGCTTCGTGTCACGCGGCAAATAGCGCGAGTAATCCGACACGTAGGGCGCGTAGGTAATGTTGTAGCTCGCGCTCGCGGCGAATTGCGCAGCAAACGCCACCAGCGAGAAGCCGCCCGCGTGCGCCACACCGGCCTTCACGCCCACCGCGCCGAACATGATCCACAAGGTCAACAGCACGTAGAGCGGCAGGCTTGCCACCAGCAGCCACTTGAACACGCGATGCAGCCAGTCGTGCCCGTAAATCGCCAGCGCCAGTGCGATCAGCGCCGTCACGATCGTCACGAGCGTCGGCGACCAGCCGAAGATGCCCTTTACGCCGCTCGCCATCAGCACGGTATCGACCACATTGAAGCCGATGAACGTGAAGAGCGTTGCGATCAGGATCAGCACGACGCCGCGATAACCAAACTGCGCCCGCGACTGGATCATCTGCGGCAGGCCCAGATGTGCGCCCTGCGAGGCGTGGAAGGCCATGAACAACGTGCCGAACAGAATGCCGAGCACCCCCGAAAGAATCGTGTAGCCCAGCGAGAGCCCCATGCTCGGCCCCACGAAGCCAATGGCGATCGTAAAGAACTGGAAATTGCCGAGGAACCAGAACGGTCCCTGGCCCGCCACGCTGCCGTGGCGTTCGTGCGCGGGCACATAATCGATCGAGCGCACCTCGATCTTGCGCCATTTGCCGGGCCGGGCGTTGGCTGCATCGGCGCTGTCGGCCGCGCTGTTTGGCGTACTGTTCGCCGCAGGGGGCGCCCAGCCATTGACGTTATCGGTGCTCATCTGTCTCTTCCTGTGTGATTCTATGTGGGGCTCAGTGCGTTAGCGTCGAGAGTCAAGGCGCTGACGACTGCGGCGGATGAGCGGCGCCTGCGCGCGCCCGGACAACGTGTTTGATTTCCTGGTAGGCGCGCACGCCCCAGGGACCGAGTTCGCGGCCAAGGCCGCTGAGCTTGCGTCCGCCCCAACCCGTCTGCGGGAAGATCACCTGCGGTGCATTCACCCAGACCACGCCCGCTTCGCAGGCGTCGCTGACTCGCGCGGCGCGTGCAGCGTCGGCGGTCACGACGGTGGCGACCAGGCCGTAATCGCTATCGTTTGCCAGCGCAATCGCTTCGTATTCCGTATCGAAAGCGCGAACCAGCGCGACCGGGCCGAAGATTTCCTCGCACCAGAGCACGTTGTCGGGCGCGACGTTCGCGCACACCGTCGGCGCAACGAAGAATCCCTCACCCTGTTGCGCGGAGGCTGCGCCGCCACACAGCACGCGTGCGCCCTGCTCCTTGCCGCGCGCAAGCATGCCCAGCACGCGCTCGCGCTGCGCCGCGCTGATGAGCGGCCCAACGCGCACATCGGCTTCATGCGGTGCGCCCACCACGGCGCTGCGCGCCATCGCCACCAGCTTTTCCACGAACGCATCGTGCAGCGAACGCGCCACCAGCACGCGCGAAGTCGCGGAACACATCTGCCCTGCGTTGAAAAACGCGCCATTGAACGCGAGTTCGACGGCTTCGTCGAGATTCGCATCGTCGAAAACGATCAGTGCCGATTTGCCGCCCAGTTCGAGCGAGACGCGCTGCATGCGCTCCGCGGCGGCGCGCATCACCGCCCGGCCTGCCGCCGTGCTGCCCGTGAAGGAGACTTTCGCCACCCCGCGATGCGAGGCCAGTTGCGCGCCTACTTCGCGGCCGCCCGCGACCAGATTCACCACGCCTGCGGGCACTTGAGCCGCCGTGACGATATCCACGAGCGCGCGTTCGGCCAGCGGCGTCAGTTCCGAAGGCTTGATGACCACCGTGCAACCCGCCGCCAGCGCCGGCGCAAGTTTCCACGATGCCGTCACAAGCGGGAAATTCCACGGCACGATCAGCGCGCAGACGCCCACGGCTTCGTGGCGCACATCGGCTTCGAAGGCGTCGTCGGGCAAGGCTACCGGCGTGCTTTCGGCCACGCCGCCTTCACGGCACAACTGTGCGTAATAGCGGAAGGTGGCGGCAGCGTCGCTCACGTCGAGTTCGGCTTCGAAACGCGGCTTGCCGTTGCAGCGCATCTGCAGTTCCACCAGTTCGCGCGTATGCGATTCGATGCCTTGCGCAATGCGTTCGAGCCGTTCGCCACGTTGTGCGACGGGCGTCGTGCGCCAGCCGCGCAAGGCGCGTGCGGCAGCGGCAACGGCTTCGTCGACATCGTCCGCCGATGCGCCGGACACTCGCGCATAGGGCTGCGCGCTGCACGGATCGACGAGTTCGAGCGTTGCGCCCGCGCCTTGCCGCCATTCGCCGTCAATCAACACGCCCGGCTCGTCCGCCAGCGTGACGGCTGAGATCGCTTCGCGTTTCATGCGCACACCTCGCCTTCGTTCACTGCATCATGCACCGTCACGCAGGCGTGCGGCGACAAATGCTCGTGCACGGCCAGCCACTGTCCGCCGCGCTTCGCAAACGCAATCGTCTCGCGCTCATCGAGCGTTTCGCTGCCCGCATGCGTCGATACGCGGGTGCGCACGTTATGCACGAACAACGCCACATCGCCGATACATTGCACGCTGCGCGCACGCGATTCGCAGCCCAGCACGCGAAAACCGTCTTCGCGCTCCCATTGGCGCCACAGCGCCTCGTAGGCCGCGCGCGTGGGCAGCGGCTCGCTCACGTGGTGGAAAACGAAGCTTGCATCGGGAGCGAAGGCGGCGAAATAGGCGTCGCGTTCGTGACGCGCGAAGGCGTCGATCAGGGCGTCGGCGGCGGCCAGCACCTGGGTTTCTGTGTCGCGTTCGGTCTCGCTCATGAACACTCTCCGGGAATATCGTCTGGTTATGTCTTTTTAGTTCGGATGGCGAATCATCAGGATTCGCCCCTGGGTTCATGCGCGTTTCACGCGCGCGAGTTTTCGCGATACGCGACACCCGGCAGCACACACAGCATCTCGAAGGCGAGATTCGCCGCCAGCAGCGCCGTGGTGCCTTGCGGGTCATACGGCGGCGACACTTCCACCAGATCCGCGCCAACCAGATTCAGCCCACGCAGCCCGCGAATGATTTCCAGCCCTTGCGGCACGGTCAGGCCGCCGATTTCCGGCGTGCCCGTACCCGGCGCGTAGGCGGGGTCCAGTCCGTCGATATCGAAGCTCAGATACACCGGGCCGTCGCCCATCTGCTCGCGCACTTCCTTCATGAGCGTTTCAAGCGAGCGGTTCCAGCAGGCTTCGGCCTGCACCACGCGGAAGCCCTGATCGCGGCACCAGTCGAAATCGTCGGCGTGATAGCCGGTGCCGCGCAGGCCGATCTGGATCACGCGATCGCAGTCGAGCAGGCCCTCTTCCACCGCGCGGCGGAACGGCGTGCCGTGAGCGATTTTCTCGCCGTACATGGTGTCGTTGACGTCGGCGTGCGCGTCCACGTGGACCACGCCCACCTTGCCGTACTTCTTGTGCATCGCGCGCAGGATCGGCAGCGCGATGGTGTGATCGCCGCCCAGCGTGACCGGCTTGCAGCCGCCGGCGATGATGCCGTCGTAGGCCGCTTCGATATCGGCGATCGCCTTGTGGATGTCGAACGGGTTGATCGCCACATCGCCGATATCGGCCACCTGCAGCGAGTCGAACGGCGCGGCGCGCGTGGCCATGTTATAGGGCCGCAGCAACACGGATTCGGCACGGATCTGGCGCGGGCCCAGCCGCGCGCCATTGCGGTTCGACGTCCCCAGATCGAACGGCACGCCGACGAAACAGGCGTCCAGCCCCGCGCTGGTTTCGGCGATCGGCAGACGCATCATCGAGGCAATTCCGCCAAAGCGCGGCATGGCGTTACCCGAAAGGGGCTGATTCAGCGTGGTGTTGTGGGAGTCGTTCATATCCGTAAAAACCCTGTAAACATCGATCGGAGCAGTGGCTTCAAACCCAATACTGGCAATGCTAGGGGGAAATAATTTTGGATAAAATGATGGCCTGATGATGTTTACATCGATTCGTATCAATGTAAGAGGTATCCTGTGCTCGCCAACCTGACTGATTTCGACCTGCGGCTGATCCGCGTTTTCCTCGCCGTGGTCGACGCGCGCGGGCTCACCGCCGCCCAGGCCGCGCTCAATGTGGGGCAATCGACCATCAGCACGCAGCTTTCCTCGCTCGAAACGCGGCTGGGCTTCCGGCTTTGCGAGCGCGGGCGCGGCGGCTTCAGGCTCACGGCCAAGGGCGAGCGCTTTGCGATGTCGGCGCGGCGCCTGCTGGTGGCCGCCAACAGCTTCTGCGCCGAAGCCGCGAACATGGACCGCCAGCTTGTGGGCGAGCTGAACCTGGGCCTGATCGGCCATACCCCGTTCAGTCAGAACGCGCGTATCAGCGATGCGATTGCCCGCTTTCGCCAGCGCGATCAGGCGGTGCGCTTCAATATCCAGATCCGCTCGCCGGGCGAACTGGAGGAGCAGGTGCTCAATGGCAAGGTGGATATCGCCATCGGCTATTTCTGGCATCGCGTGCCAAGCCTCGATTACACCGCGCTCTTTATCGAACGCCAGTACGCGTATTGCGGCGCGCGTCATCCGCTGTTCGAGCGTGCGGCCGAACCCGACTCCATCGGCGCGGACGAAGCCGCCGCCTGCGAATGGGCGTGGCGCAGCTACCCGCTGCCCGAGGCGCAGCACTCGACCCACGAGCGCAACGTCACCGCCATCGCCGACAATATGGAAGCCGTGGCCCTGCTGATTCTCTCGGGCCATCACCTGGGCTATCTGCCGGTTCATTTCGCCAAACCGTATGTCGATGGGGGATTGTTGCGCGCCGTGAATCCAGCCGCGCTGCGCTACGACGTCACCTTCCATATGGTCACGCGCCGCGCGCCGCATGCAGGCGATATCCAGCGCGCGTTTATCGACGATCTGCGTGCGGTGCATCTGAACGAGATGGCGCCGGAAGCCGCCGTCTAGCATGGTTGGCACGGCCGGATCACGCGAAAATCCTTTGCCGTAGAATCGCCCTCGCCCCACCTGAATAGTTCGCACTCCCCGCTATCCGTTTTGCCATCCATGCGCCTTCGCCCACCGGAGCCATCGTGACGCAACTGATCCAGCATCCCGCCTTCCTGTTCTTCTCGCTGATCGTCTGCCTGCCGCTCGCGGCTGCGCTTGGCGCGGTGGTGCTGCACCGTCGCGCGCCGCTCTCTGAAGAGGCGCGCGAGAACTACAACGTCGTGCAGGGCGCGACGCTTACGCTGCTGGCGCTGCTGATTGGCTTCACGCTGTCGATGTCGGTGAGCCGCTACGACCAGCGCAAGAACTATGAGGAAGAGGAAGCCAACGCAATCGGCACCGAGTATCTGCGTGCGGATCTGGTGGGCGCGGACGCCGCCAGAATCAAGGCGCTGCTCGCGCGCTATCTGGAAGCGCGCATCGAGTACTACCAGACTCGCGATGATGCGACGCTCGACGCCAATAACCGCACCACCGCCGCCTTACAGGCGCAACTCTGGGACAGCGTGCGCCAGGCCGCGGCGGCACAGCCGAATCCCGTCACGGCGTTGGTGGTGGCGGGCATGAACGATGTGCTCAACACCCAGGGCTACACGCAGGCCGCGTGGCTCAATCGCATTCCGGTGGCGGCGTGGGTGTTGATGCTCATCATCGCGTTCTTCAGCAACATCATGCAGGGCTATGGCGCACGCGGCCAGGGCGGCCGACGCGTGCTGATGTTCGTGCTGCCCGTGACGGTGTCACTTTCCCTGACCTTGATCGCCGATATCGACAGCCCGCGCGCCGGGCTGATTCGCGTCGCGCCGCTCAATCTGCTGAGCCTGCAGCAGTCGTTCCAGCCCCCCGGTTGATGTTGAAACGCTCATCGAGAAGCAATAACGGCACACACACGCGCTAACATAGTGCCCCCGCGCGTCGCATGCGACGCACGCGGTGTTACGTGTGTATGTTCAACCAGGACTCACGATGAAACTCTATTTCTCCCCGGGCGCCTGCTCACTCGCTTCGCATATCGTCGCGCGCGAAGCGGGCCTTGACCTCGAACTCGACAAGGTCGGCCTCGGCGACAAGCAAACGGCTAGCGGCAAGGACTTCCGCACGATCAACCCGAAGGGCTGCGTGCCTGCGCTGCAGCTCGACAATGGCGACGTACTGACCGAAGGCCCGGCGATCATGCAATACCTCGCCGACCGCAACCCAGCCAGCGGCCTCGCGCCCGCCTACGATACGCTCGCGCGCTATCGTCTGCAGGAAATGCTCGGCTTCATCAGCACGGAAATCCACAAGCGCTATTCGCCGCTGTTCAATCCGGCTTCGCCGGAAAGCGTGCGCGCCGATTCCGTCGCCGCGCTGCAGCGTCAATATGGTCTGCTCGACAAGCGTCTGGCCGAACATGAATGGCTCGTCGGCGATCAGTTCACGGCAGCGGACGCCTATTTCTTCACGGCGACCAACTGGGCTTCGCACGTCGGCTTCGATCTGTCGGCATTCCCGGCCGTGCTCGCGCACCAGAAGCGCGTGGGTGCGCGTCCGGCCGTGCATGCGGCGCTGGTCGCGGAAGGCTTGATCAAGCAGTAAAGACTCGGCGGGACCGCGGCGCACGGGGCATAACAAGGCTACGTGCGCCTTTTGCATGGTCTGCGCGCTTGCGCCATTTCCTCTACACTGTCCCGCCTGAGCGCTTCCCGCGCTGCGCGCATCGCCGCGTGACGCGGGCCGCCCGCCCTCATCCCGCCTCGTTACAGGACAGTCCATGAGCGATCTCAACGCCTTCCCCATCTCCGCCAAGTGGCCAGCGCTGCATCCCGAGCGCATCCAGCTCTATTCGCTGCCCACGCCCAATGGCGTGAAGGTGTCGATCATGCTCGAAGAAACGGGCCTCGCCTATGAGCCGCATCTGGTGCGCTTCGACACCAACGATCAGCTCTCGCCTGAATTCGTTTCGCTGAACCCCAACAACAAGATTCCCGCCATCATCGATCCGCAAGGCCCGGACGGTCAGCCGCTCGCGCTGTTCGAATCGGGCGCGATCCTGATCTGGCTCGGCGACAAGACCGGCCAGTTCCTCGCGCGCGAAGGCCGCGAGCGCTACGAGACGATCCAGTGGCTGATGTTCCAGATGGGCGGTATCGGGCCGATGTTCGGCCAACTCGGCTTCTTCCACAAATTCGCGGGCAAGGAATACGAGGACAAGCGTCCGCGCGACCGTTACGTTGGCGAATCGCGTCGTCTGCTGGGCGTGCTGGAGAAGCGTCTGGAAGGCCGCGCATGGCTGATGGGCGATCATTACACCATTGCCGATATCGCGACCTTCCCGTGGGTGCGCAACCTCGTCGGCTTCTATGAAGCGGGCGATCTGGTTGGCTTCAAGGATTTCCCGAACGTGCAGCGCGTACTGGATGCGTTCGTCGCGCGTCCGGCGGTGAAGCGCGGGCTGGAAATTCCGGCGCGCAATTAAGCTGCCGATATCGCGCGCTCAAGGCGCCGCCTTCACGCGCGCGACCACCGCGTCGGACACTTCACTGGCCGCGTGCTCGACGGTCTTGCGCTGGTCGCCGCGCGCCATCACGAACTTCGCGGCGGCCACGTAGGGATTGAGCGCGATGGCCGCGCCCGCTCCCGGCTTCGATGTGCTCGAATGGCTCTCGATGACCTGATACAGCGGCGCGGGCGTCTGCTTCGAAAGATCGTCGATGGCCACGGCCAGATCGACTTCATTCGCTCCCGCGCCGAAGCCCACCATCGCGCGCCGCAGGCGATTGCCCTCATCGACATCGAGAAACACGCCGCGCACCAGCCAGCCTTGCGCGGGCGGCGTGACGCCCGCAGGCAAGCGGCGCGCATCGAAACCCGCGCGGTGCAGATCGCTTACCAGCGTTTGCGCTAACTGCTCGACGATGTCGCTTGCACGTGTTTGCGGGTTATCGCGGCGCAGCAGTGGCCTGGGCAGCAATCCGCCTGCCAGACGTCGCGCATTGTCAACCGGGTTTTGATCAGCCGTGACGCTGGCGTCGTCCAGCTCGAAATCGCTGACGTAAACGGTGTTGGCGTTGCCGTTCGCCGTCTGGGCAAACGCCGGGCATGCCGCTGCCGCCAGTATCGCCATGCAGAAGGTTCTGCGGTGATTCATCGTGCGGGCCTCCGAAGTGCGCGCCCTATCATAGCGGCCGCGCGCCAGGCCATATCGCCGGATGCCGCACAGCGAAGGCCATGGCCGCCTGATCGCGCCCCGAAATCGCCATACGATTGCGGTTAAACTGAACCGATGGAAACATGCCAATACTGCGGAAAAATGCGCGACGAGTGGGATTGCCACGGTCAGGCCTGCCGCAACGCGATTGCGCGTGCGCTGCGGCGACAGCGTCAGGGCCTGCCGATGGTGGCCAACGTGATCCGCAACGAGATTCCTGCCCACGCCAGCACCGGCGAAGTCATCAGCGTGCTCTCGCGCCAGCGCAAACGCGCGCGGCGCGGCAACGAAGAACGCCGTGAGCGCAAAGCGCTCGAAAACGCCGATAAGGTCGGCGGTCTGGACAACCTTTAGACTGCGATCCGCGCGCAACCATTCACAGCCCTTCGATCTGCTGAGCGAATTCGGAGCTGATGCGCCTGACCGCATCGATATCGTGCGGCACCGGCAGCGCGGCCATCGCGCGGAAGAAACCATCGTGACGCGCCGGCGACGCCACCAGCAGCATGCGTGCAGGCGTTGCGAGCCGATTAACGAAGCCGTGCAGATCGCCGCGTGCGACTGCCAGCGCGTCGCCTGCCACGACGGTTCGTACGCACGCCCCGAAGCGGAACTCAAGTGCGCCTTCCAGTATCACGAAAGTCTTGTCCTCGCCGATCGAGCGATGCGCGGGCGCGCCACCTCCGGGCGCGATGCACATATCCATAATCGTGTACGGCGCAGCGCCGTCGAGCCCCGCAATGACCCGCGATTCCATTCCCGCGAAGCGCAGCACGTCCTGCGCGTCGATGATTCCCGTCTGCATATGAAGTGTCCCGTTAGTGTCGAGAGGCTTCAGTCTGCCCGTGCGCGACGCGTGCGATAAGCCCGCTAGAATGGCGACTCTCGCCAACGAGATGGACAATGGATATCAACGGCTGTCTGGCCTTCACTGCCGTGGTGGAAAGCGGCTCGTTCGCCGCCGCGGCGCGCGAACTAGGTCTGCCCCGCTCGACCGTGAGCGCGCGCGTGGCCGCGCTAGAAACGCGTTTGGGCGTGCGTCTGCTGCGGCGCTCGACACGCCATATCGCGCTCACCGACGATGGCGAAGCCTGGTACGCAAGCGTAGGCGGCGCCATCGCCACGCTGCGCGAAGCCGAACGACGTGGCATTGCGGGCGCAGGCGTACTGAGCGGCACGATCCGCCTGTCGACACCCATCGACTTTTCGGAGGCCTTGCTGGCCGAAGCGATCGCCACGTTTATTGCAGCGCATCCGCACGTGCGGATCGACGTGCAGATGAGCAATGACGTCGTGGATTTTGTTAGCGGGAATGTCGATCTGGCGATTCGCGGCGGTGCACCAGGCGGCAACGAAGCGGTCGCGCGGCGCATTGCGGGTTTCAGGTTTGGGCGCTACGCGAGTCCTTCACATCACGGCACGAATACCCTTGCATTCGCGGCCCATTTGCCTCGTGCGAAGGGTAGCGCCGCGCACGTGCAAACAAACAGCTTCGCGCTGCTCAAACAGCTGGCAATACGCGGTGCGGGCGTAGCGGTGTTACCGGCGCATCTTTGCACCGACGCGCTAGCCTCAGGCCAATTAATCGAAATCGATGCCGAAAACAGTGATGCCGAAGAAATCGGCCTCTTTATCGTCTATCCATCGCGCCGCGATATGAGCACGCGCGTGCGCGCTTTCGCGCAGCATCTGACGGCCACGCTCGAAGCACATTTCGCGCAATAGACTCAGCGCTTGCGCCGGTAGTGAATTTGCGCCGGCACTTGCAGCGACTCGGGCGGCGCATCGCCTTCGAGCAGCGAGAATACGCAACGCAGGCTATGTGCGGCGAGTTGGGCGCTGTCCTGCACGATGGCGTCGATGCGCAGCGGCAGGCAGTCGAGCAATTGATGATCGTCGAAGGTCATCAGACGGCTGGGCGATTGCGCAAGCGCATTCGCTTCGTTGGCGTATTCCAGCACGCCTTCGAGCAAGGTAATCGAGCCGGCGAACAGCGCCTCGGGATAGCGCCCATGCGCCTCGAACCAGGCCTTCATCAGCGCATAGCCGGATTCGCGCTGGAAGTCGCGCTGGAATACCCAGGCGGCCTGCTCCTCGATACCGTGCGCCTGCAAAGCCTGCCGATAACCGGCCAGACGGTCGCGGCTTGCGGAAAGCTCGGGCTGGCCGCCGAAGTACACCACTTCGCGCGCGCCCTGGGCGAAGGCCTCGCCGACCAGCGTGGCGACGGTTTCGGTGGCGTCGGTAATGACGTAGGGAATCGCGCTCGTTTCCACGCGGCGATCGGCGAAAACGAGCGGCAGACGCTTGACCCATTTTTCGTAGCGCGGCGCGTCGGCCGTGCACGGCACCACCACCAGACCGTCCACCTGATGCGAGACCAGATGCGCGATGCCTTCGGTTTCGCGCACCGGGTCTTCGTCGCTCGTCACGATCACCAACTGGTAGCGGTACTGCTCGCGACATTGCGATTCCATCGCCTGCGCGAGCGCCGCGTGCGCCGAGTTGGTGAGATCAGGGATGACGAGGCCAATGGTGTTGCTGCGCCGCGAGCGCAGCGATCGCGCCGACTGCGAAGGCGTGAAGTGATTGTCCCGCGCCACCTGTAGCACGCGTTCGACCGTCGCCGCCGAAATGCGGTAGCGCTCGGCATTGCCGTTGAGCACCATGCTGGCCGTGGTGCGCGAGACCTCTGCGAGGCGGGCAATGTCGTCGATGGTCAAACGCTCGAACTGGGACACGCGGGCTTCCTGCTGTCTGGGGAGTGAATTGGGGACTGCTGGGAAAGACTGGAGAATGCGGCCAGCGCAACGTGACGGGGGCTAGCTGCGTGAAAGCGTACAACAGAATGGCACGCTCCGTAAAACAAACGGAGCGTGCCAGATTCATCGATGCAATTTAATGCAGAGACTCAGTGCAGCAACTCAGTGCAGCAACACGTGCGGGAATTACTGCTGCTTGAACAGATTCAACGGCACGGGGATGAACTTGTCGACCGTCTGACCATCGGCAAGCTTCTTCGCAGTCTGCACGCCATACTGGCCGATCAGCTCCGGCTGCTGCTGCACGGTCGCGGCCATCTGGCCGGCCTTGACGGCGGCGATCGCGTCGTCGGTGGCGTCGAAGCCCACCACGGCCACGTTCTTCAGGCCCGCTGCCTGGAGCGCCTTGACTGCGCCCAGCGCCATTTCGTCGTTCTGCGCGAACACGCCCTGGATGTCCTTGTTGCTCTGGATGATGTTTTCCATCACCGAAAGACCCTTGGCGCGGTCGAAGTCGGCCGGCTGCTTCGTGGCGATCTTCACGCCGCCCTTGGCGGCGATTTCGTCGTCGAAGCCTGCGCCGCGTTCGTTAGCCGCCGAAGAACCCGGAATACCCTGCAGTTCGACGATATTGCCCTTGCCGCCCAGCTTGTCGGCCAGGAAGTCGGCTGCCATCTTGCCGCCTGCCTTGTTGTCGGACGCGATATGCGAGCTGACTTCCGCACCGTTCACGCTGCGGTCGAGCGAGATCACCTTGATGCCCTTGCTGGTCGCTTCCTTGACCACGTTGGCCACCGCCGACGAATCGGTCGGGTTGATCAGGATGACGTTGACCTTCTTTTCGATCAGGTCTTCGACGCTGGCTTGCTGCTTCGCCGGGTCGTTCTGCGCATCGACGGTGATGAGCGTGACGCCGTCCTTCTGCGCTTCGTCTTCCGCGCCCTTCTTGAGCGAGACGAAGAACGGGTTGTTGAGCGTCGAGATCGACAGGCCGACGGTCAGTGCGCCCGATGCCGGCGCGGCTGCCGATGCGCCGCTGGCTGCATCCGACGAACTGCTGCCCGGACCTTCCTTCGAACAGGCCGCAAGGCCCAGAACGAGCGAACCGGCGACGAGCGCCGAGAAAAGCTTCGAAAGCGACGGCTGGAACGGCTTGTGCATAGTCTTCCTCCTCGTTTTAGTGTGTGGAGTGTGAATCGAAAATACTCAGGATTACTACCAGATCTGCATCGAGGCATCGCGCGAACACGGCACGCGATGCGGGAAATACCTTTAAGGCTTACGACGACTTCTTGTTGCCACGGTCGATCAGCACAGCGAGCAGAATCACGCCGCCCTTGATGACCTGCTGATAGAACGACGACACGTCCAGCAGATTCAAGCCGTTATTGAGCACGCCGATCAACAGTGCGCCCACCAGCGTACCGAAGATCCAGCCACGGCCGCCCGTGAGGCTCGTGCCGCCCAGCACCACGGCGGCGATCGCGTCAAGCTCGTAGCCCGTGCCCGCAGTCGGCTGCGCCGAGTTCAGACGCGAGGTCAGCACCACGCCCGCGAGCGCCGACATCACGCCCGAAATCGTATAAACCCACAGTTGAATGCGATCGACCTTCACGCCCGAGAGCTTGGCCGATTCGGCGTTGCCGCCGGTTGCGTAGATATGGCGACCAAACACGGTCTTGCGCAGCAGCACCCAGAACACGCCAAACATCACCAGCATCAGCACGACGGGAATTGGCACGAGGCGCGCGACATAGCCGCCGCCAAGCAGCGAGAAAAAGTCGCTGTTGAAGCTGCTGATCGGGCTGCCGTTCGAGACGACCAGTGCGAGACCGCGCAGCACGGTCATCGAGCCGAGCGTGGCGATAAACGGTGCGACCTTACCCTTGCTGATGACGATGCCGTTGGCGAGGCCCATCAGACCACCCGCGGCAAGACCCGCCACGGTTGCGACCAGCGCGTTCGTGCCGGAACTGAGCAGCGTCGCGATGATGACGGAAGACAGCGCCAGCACCGAACCCGCCGACAGATCGATGCCGCCCAGCAGGATCACGAGCGTCATGCCGAAGGCAATCAGCGCGTTGATCGACGCCTGGCGCATCACGTTGAGCAGGTTGTCGAGCGTGAGGAAGTTGGGGCTCACGATCGACAGCGCCACCGCAATGATCAGCAGTGCGATGAAAGGTCCGAGCTTTTGCAGCGTCGCCCGGCTGCTGGGGGTCATGGTGAGTTGCGACATGGAATGTCTCGCCTGGTTGTCTGGAATGAGGTGTGAGCGCGTGGCGTGATGTGTCGTGGCGCGGCCTGGAAAATTCAGGCCGCTGCCGTTTCAGCCGTCGCTGGCGCTGCGTGACCGCCGGCTGCGGCAGTCATGATCTGTTCCTGAGTGGCCGTAGCGGCCTCGAAGAGGCCCGCCTGACGGCCCTGATGCATCACCAGAATGCGGTCGCTCATCGCCAGCACTTCGGGCAGTTCGGAGGAAACCATCACAATAGCCACGCCCTGCTCCGCGAGCTGGTTGATGATCGTGTAGATCTCGGCCTTGCCGCCCACGTCCACGCCGCGCGTGGGTTCGTCGAGCAGCAGCACCTTGGGCGGCTTCGCGAGCCACTTGGCGAACACGACCTTCTGCTGGTTGCCGCCCGAGAGCGACTTCACATCGAGTTCCGCGTCGCGCGTACGCACGCGCAACTGCTTGATGAGGCCGTCGACGGCGCTGCGTTCGGCTTTCTCGTTGACGAAGCCCAGCTTCGCGTAGCTGTCCAGATGCACGAGCGTCGCGTTTTCGCGCACCGACATGCCGAGCACCAGACCCTGACGCTTGCGGTCTTCCGTGACGAACGCGATGCCCGCTTCGATCGCGCTGCACGCATCGCGCACCTCAAGCGGCTGGCCGTCGAGCGTCACCGTGCCTGCCGTCTTGCGGTTCACGCCGAACAGCGTGCGCAGGATCTCGCTGCGCCCCGCGCCCATCAGACCGGCAATGCCCAGCACCTCGCCCGCGCGCACATCGAAGCTAATCCCTTCGACATGACCGTCGTCGGCGAGACCGTTCACGCGCATGCGGACGTCGCCAGGCGTATGGCTGCGCTTCGGAAAGCGCTCGCCCAGTTCGCGCCCGACCATCAGCCGGACGATTTCGTCGAAGTTCGTATCGGGAATCGCGCGCTCGCCCACGAAGTGGCCGTCGCGCAGCACGCTGATCTTGTCGCAGATGCGGAAGATTTCTTCCATGCGATGCGAGACATAGACAATGGCCACGCCGCTCGCCTTGAGCGACTGCATGATCTCGAACAGCGTGTCGATCTCGCGATTGGTGAGCGCCGCCGTCGGCTCGTCCATCACGAGCACCTGTGCGTTGAGCGAGAGCGCCTTGGCGATTTCCACCAGTTGCTGCTGGCCGATCGAAAGATGGCCAGCCTCGGTTTGCGGATCGATGCGCTGCGCGCCAACCTTGTCGAGCCATTTGCGCGCTTCACGGCGCATGGTCGCGGTATCGACCATGCCGAAGCGATGCGGCTCGCGCCCGAGGAACAGGTTCTCCATCACCGTCAGTTGCGGGATGAGGTTGAGTTCCTGGTGGATGATGGCAATGCCCGCGCGCTCGGCTTCGACGGTATTGCGGATCGTCGTCGCGCGGCCGTCGATCAGAATCTGGCCCGCGTCGGCCTGATACACGCCGCTGAGAATCTTCATCAGCGTCGATTTGCCGGCGCCGTTCTCGCCCATCAGCGCGTGGATCTCGCCCGCTTCGATATGAAAATCGACGCCTTCGAGCACACGCACCGGCCCGAACGCCTTGCCGATGCCCTGCATCATCACTTGCATCTTGGACCTCTTAGAAGATCACGCCCGAATGCAGGATCACATTCGCATAGGGACTGCATTCGCCGGTGCGGATCACCACTTTCGCTTCGCGGCAGCGGCGCTTGAATTCTTCGTGCGGCACTTCCTCGATGGCGATTTCAGCGGCGGCCATTTCGCGGCTCTTTGCGACTACGGCCTCGTTGTGCGTCTGCGCTTCGCTCGCGAACACGGCGCGCTCGGCCTTGAAGTCGGCGAGGATGCTGTCGAGCACGTCGAAGAACCCCGGCACGCCCAGCGTGAGCGAAACGTCGATGCATTCGACGCCGGCCGGAATGGGCAGACCGCAATCGGCGATTACGAGGCTGTCGGTATGGCCCATGCCGGCCAGCACGCGCGCGATGTCGCGATTCAGGTGTCCTTGTTTTTTCATTGCGCTTATTGCCTGCTTATTGCCTGGTGTTGCTGTGCTTGAAACGGGTTACGACTGCTGGCTCAGGAACTGCTCCAGTTCGGCGAGCGTGGGCATGCCGCCCTGTGCACCCGCACGCGTCACGGAAAGCGCGCCGGCCGCATTCGCGCGCCGCACCGCTTCACCGATGCCCAGATGCCAGAACGCCGCCATCGCGCCGTTGAAGGTGTCGCCCGCGCCCGTGGTGTCCACGGCTTCCACCACGAAACCCGGTTGGTGCACGAGCGTGCCGTCGGCGTGGGTGAAATACGCGCCTTCTTTGCCATGCGTCATGGCGATACGGCCAGGCATGCGCGAGAGCACTTCGGCCCACCAGCCCGCGGGCGTCTGCAACGCGGTGGCGAGTTCGTGTTCGTTCGGCGTCAGAAGCGTGGTGAGCGAAACGAGTTCGTCGCTCAGCGCAACAGCCGGTGCGGGATTGAGGAAGAAAGGCTTGCCGTGTTCGCGTGCGCGGCGGGCTGCGTGCAGCACGGTGTCCAACGGCGTTTCGAGTTGCGCGAGGATCACATCGGCCTGCGCGAAGGCTGCGCTGGCTCGATCGATATCGGCGGGCGAGAGTTCGTTGTTCGCGCCGGGCACGACGATGATGGCGTTATCGGCGCCCGAGAGCGTGATCGACGCTACGCCAGTCGATTCCTGGCCCGTGCGGATGTGGCTCACATCGATGCCTTCGCGAGCGAGCGTCTGTTTCATCTGCTCGCCGAATGCATCAGCGCCTACGCAACCGATCATCGTGACCTGAGCGCCCAGGCGCGCGGCGGCGACCGCCTGGTTCGCGCCCTTGCCGCCCGGAAAGGTCGAAAACCGCGAGCCGAACAGCGTTTCGCCCAGACGGGGAAACGTATCGGTCGCCACGACCATGTCCATATTGATGCTGCCCACCACTACCACGCGCGCCATGGCACTCCTCATCACCGCTTGCGACACCCTCAATTAACCGTTTGGTTAATAGTATCGGGGACCGTAATTTTTTACCGTGCTAAAACGTACTCAGCTTGGGAGCGCAGTTATACCAGAGTCCTTACGGGCGGGAAATAGCATTAGGGTATAACCCAATAAGTCGGAAGATATGGGGTGCGTTGAAAAAACGGGCAGCGACGCGGTGGCGAGCGTGCGATTCAAAAACTGATGGTTGCGGTAACGCTATCCGTGTAATTGCCCGGCTGTGGCGTGTTCTGCGCGGGCACCACACCATACATCGTGAATGAAGCCGTATTGCCGGAACCGGTTCCAAAGACTGCGCTCGTACCGCTGGTGCCATCGCCCCAAAGCGTCGTGTGCTGGGCATCCGAATAAATCTGATAGCCGACCGTGGCGTTGCCGCCTGACAACACCATCGTGCGCGCGTTGACCTGATTGCTCGCGCCGCCGTTCAGGCTGATCTTGAACGCGTCGCCATTCGTGCATTGCGCCGTGATCGTGCCGGTGGCCGACAACGCGCTGCTCAGCACGCCTGCAGCAGGAAACACGATGTTGCTCGCGCTGATGTTGCAGTTATTGGTGACGTTAGCGGTCGCGGTGAACGGCAGCGATCCGCCGCTCGCGGTGAGCGACGAACAGCCCGGCGGCCCCAGAATGCCGAGCAGGTAATAACCGTACATCAGCGATGTCTCGCCGCCACTGAAGGCGTGCGAATAGGTGGTATCGGCGTTATTCGCGGTCGGCACGGTGGCCTGGTTCGCAGCGATCTGCCCGTAGTACGGTATCGATACCGTTGCGCTCGTTCCCAATAAAGGCTGCTGGAGGGTGACCGATATCGGCGTGGTCGCGGCCGCCGAGGAGCCCCATGAAATCGAATGCGCCTGATCGCTGTAGAGGTCGTATTGCAGCGTCGCGGTGCCGCCCGATTGCGTCAGTACGCGCGGCTGCGCGGCGGTGAGATTCAGGCATACGAGCGCGGTTGGCGCAAGCGACACCACTGTCCAGTTGCAGGTCACGTTGATCGTGCCCGAGCCGTTGACGGCCGCGCGGTTGATCGGGCTGATGGTGCCGAAGCTGATGTTCGAAACGATAGCGGTACAGGTTTGCGCGTGCGCACGGCCTGGCATAAGTGCGGCCAGCGCGCACAGCAGCACGCTGGCGAACAGCATCGCGAGGCGATGTCGGGAGCGGGTCATGGGGTGTCTCCGGAAACGGGCTGGCAGATGAGCGGGCCGTAAGTCGGCAGTGAGCCGTCGGTCGGGCGCACGTAGCGGAAGCTGGCTGCGCAATGAATGATGTTTTTGCCGCTCGCCGTCACGCTCAGATGGTTGTCGGTTTGCAGGTTTTCGATAAAGGTCAGGCCGTCGTAGCCGACGATCGTGTCCGTGCCGCTTTCTTCGTGATGCACGCGCGCGCCGGCGGGCAGATATGCGCCGTCCGGGCCGCGCAGGATCACCGACGCCGCGCGATACTGCGTGACCCTGAAGCTCGCCAGCACGCCCGACTGCGACTGCGGCACGACGTTCGCGCGCGTGGTGGCCATATGCGCCTCGGCGGGCAGGCCCATACTGTCCACGCTGATGAGGTTGTTCTGATAGGCGTTGAGGTCGGGCACAAGCAGGTGGCCGTGCGAATCCGTGGTGCCGATCACGCGGTTTTCATGCAGTACGGGCACGCCCGCGAGGCCGTCGGTGGACACCAGTGCGAAACCATCGTCGATGCGGCGCGCGGGCAGCGCCGCGCCATCCATCACAACCAGCGCGCCCGTGACATCGAGCGAACCCGCCATGCGCCCATCGAGCGCTTGCCCGAGCGCGGTGACCTGCCCGTAGCGGCCGAGATACTGCAACTGACCCTGCTGATAATGCGACGCGTTGTTGCCGCCGTCCTGCACGGTCCAGCCCCAGCCGCCGTCGTAGTCCGGCGCGCGCGACGCATTGACGTTCCAGGTGCCCTCGCCGTTCTGGCGTCCGGCGCTGGCATTGATCGAGGTCTTGTCGCCCAGCCCCATGCTCGCGCTCAGGAATACGCCCGACGAACTGCGCGACGAGAAATCGCGAAACGCAGACACGCTCAGCGAAACCAGATTCCGCAGATTTACCGCATAGGATACCGAACCAATATGCGACGCCACTACATCGGGGTATCGATAACCAATGTAGCTGAGCGCAATCGTCTGGCTTCCTGGCAAAGGCACGCTGAGCGTCGCGCGGTCGGTAGCGAGCGGCACGGGCGTGCCGTCGCGTGCGGCCAGATCGCCGTAATGGCGCGTGGCGCGCAGCGTGCTCAATTCGACGGAAAACGCCTGCGTGATGAGCTGGTAGCCCAGCCCCACCTGCGCGCCGGTGAGATGCCCTGTCGAACCCGCGAGCGAGCCATTGATTACGCCTAGCTGGCCGATGCGCAACAGTGCGCCCGCACCTGCGTCGTACAGGCCGCCGGTGACTTCGGCGTGCGCCTCGACGGTCAGTCGATCGCTGATGCCGTGCCGCATCGATGCGCTCGCAACCGGTTTTGAATCGTAGTCAAACGACTCGACGCCATAATCGCGACGCAGAAAACCCGCCTCGACGGAATAGCTCGACAGACCGGCAGCGAGCAAACGCGTATCGATATAGAGCGGCACCGTGGTCGCCACGGCGCGGCCGAGCGGATCGCGCGTGATGACGGTCGCCTCGCCCGCCCCCGTGATGCCCGGCACGTTGCTGATGACGAACGGGCCGCCTGGCACCGAGCCGGAAAACTGCCTCACGTTGTTCACGTAGAGATCGACCGACGACGGCACCACGGCGGAGCCCGAAAGCGAAGGCACCGGAAAGGTGACGAGATCGGGGCGCAGCGCAAAATTGCTGCGCCACTGAAAGCCGCCGATGCGCAGCGAGCGGCTCCAGTCGAGCGACGATGAAATCGTGTCACCAACCTGGGCGGTCGTGAGCGTGGTCGCGTTCGAGGTCTGCCACGAAGTATCGAAACGCACATAGCGATGCATCGAGCTATAGAGATACGCGGTGCCCGTGTTGCTGAACACGCCATGCGGATCGAAGTAGCGCTCTTCGGACCAGAGCGCGGACTGCGTGCTGCCCGCGTCTTCCACATAGGCGTCGTAGTTGAAGACGAAGCCGCGCGAAGCACTGGCCTGTGGGGCTTTTTCGAGCGCGCGCGTATCGAACACATAGGCTTTGCGCAGCGCGTCAGGCGCTTCGAGCGCGATCGACTGGGTCGTTTCGTCGTAGTGGTAACGCAGGCCTGGCAGGCTGTCGAGTGCGATTTCGGTGTTGGCCGACTTCTTTTGCGTGCCGATTGGCGTATCCGGTATGCGTAAGCCGATGGTGTCGAGATCGGCGGCCTCGGCATACAGGCGTCCGTCACGTTGGCGGAAATGCGCGATCAGCGCCGTGCGGTCACCATTGAGCGTGACTTCGAGGTACAGATCACTTTGCGGCGGCAGCGCGCCCGCACGAGGACGACCGGCCAGCGAAGCATTGGGTTCGGCAGGCGGGTTGAGCACGGTGTCAGGCAACACAGCGGGCGACACCGCAGCCGACCCAGCAGCCGGCACGGTGGGTTCCTGCGCATGCACGCACGTTTGCGCGGCGCATAAGAGCGCGGCAGCGAGCGAAATCGCCTTCAGTTCATGTGTTTTCCCTCGCTTGAGGCGCCGCGTCAATTGATTCGCAATCCTTTTCGAACCGGTCTGGCCGATGAATACCGCATCGAGTGCAGCATGCGGTACTGACAACATGATGGAACGGGCAGCAAGGCATTCGAGCGCACACACGGCCTCGCCTCCCCGCCCGGCGCCGGAGCGCGGGCAGGCAAGCGGAAACCGGGCGAAACGGAAACGCCTAGTGGCTCAGCACGGCCGCTTCGGTCTGCTGCGCATTGACGGCAGCGCGAATCTTGAGCGTGCCGTTGAGATCGGCGGACTGCGGCAGCGCAAGCTGGAACTGACGGATCGAACCGGCCAGCGCGTAACCGAGCAGACCACGGTTGATGGGGAACGCGTGGCCCGCACCATCGACGATCTCGACACCCGCGATCTGCGCGCGGCGTCCGCCCGTATTCGCGACTTCGAGCGTCCAGCCCGCATCGGCGTGACGCAGATGCCACGCCAGATTGGGCTGCCCCGTGGAGCCGCTGCCCGGATCGATGAACACCGGCACCGAATAGCGCAGGCGGATCGCCACGCCATTGGAGGGCGCGGCGTCGGGTTCGGGCAATTCGTCGATCAGGATGCGATAGCTCTGCTCGACATTGCTCGCAGCCGGCGCAGTGCGCACGAGGCGCACGAGTTGTTCGGCGCCCGCGCCGATCTCGATCAGCGGCGGGCTGGCGACCATTTCCTGGGTGGGCGTGAGCGCGTCCTCGCCGCCCGACTGGCTCCAGCGATAGACACGCACCTGGCCGTAAATCGGCTTGCTGCCGGAATTGCGCAGCGTGAGGCCGGTCGCGTTGGCGTCGGCGGGCAGATCGACCATGACGGGCGAAATCTGCAGCGTGGCGGCCTGCGCGCCACCCAGACACGCGGCCATGGCTGCGCCGGTGAGCGCAAGATTCAGTAGGCGATGGAGCACGCGCATGGTGTGCCCCTCGTCTAGAAGTAGACCGTCGCGGTGACGGTCGTTTGATAGGTATCCGGACGCGGCGTTGTCTGCACGGGAATCTGGCCGTAGACGTTGATCGATTGCGCACTGCCCGAGCCCGTTCCGCCCACCGTGTTGGTGCCCTGCGTATTGCCCCAGACCGTCGTGCGGCCCGAATCCTGGTAGAGCTGGAAAGCCACCGTCGTCGTGGTATTGCCGCTGGCCGTGCCGGCCATCAGGCGGTTGGTCACCGTCGATCCGCTCACCGTGCCGCCATCGAGACCGACGTTGTACGGCGTCGTGTTGGTGCAATCGACAGCCACCGTGGTCTGCTGGTTCAGCGCCGTCGTCAGCACGCCGTTGGTGCCGAAGGCGAGCGGGTTGGCGGTAATCGTGCAGTTCGCCTGCAGGGTCAGGGAAACGAGGAACGTCGCCGTGGCGGTGCCGTTCGAATAGGTCGCGGCGTCGGCGGCGCCCGTGATGGGGCCGCTAATCAGCGCGATCGTGAGTACGCTCGTCAGGAGTTTCAGTTTCATTGCATCGGCCCTCTCTCAGGCATCGGCGTCTTTTAGTGACGCGTCATGTATTCAAACTTCCCGTCTCTTGTCGCGGTGAGTCCGCCGATCTCGTCCGGTTTGCAATGCGTCATTTCGTATTCACAACGATTTCTGACGCATCTATTCATGTTTACGGCGTGTGCAATTTTTTCCTGAAGGAAAAGGCGCACGTTTTAACCAGGCAGTTACCCTGCGGCGTAAATACGAATTTTTATGCCACCCCTGATTTCGCCGCGTTTTTTGAAATTCTAGGCAAATATTGCTCGCTCATTACGTCGATAAGACGTGATTTTTACGTGCATTTCGCCAATTCACCTGGTACTGCGTGAGAATGATTTTTCACGGCAAAATGCTGCGCGCATGATGAGAGCCGCGCGCCCATTCGCTGAGCGTGGAATGGGGCCCTGAAAAGCAGGCGTGATCAGCAATATTTACTGTGCGAGAATGCTCTGCGGCAACGCAGTATCATGGCGTTTTGAAACGCATAGCCGCTGCGCGTGATGCAAATTGCAACGCAAACGTATGCGTGAATAATCGGGTTATCGGGTTTAAGTGGAGGCTGTTTTGAACGATATGAATATGCTGGTAGCGCTATCCGGTGTGCTGTTTTTAAGTGTCGCGAGTCCTGGGCCGAATTTCGTGATCGTGACTTCCACCGCAGTAACGTCGCGCCGCGCGGGTGTAATGACCGGGCTTGGGCTCGCGGCGGCGTCAGGCACCTGGGCATTGGCCGCCATCGCCGGGCTAAGTCTGATAGTCGCGCAGGCCGCGTGGATCGCTACCGCCCTGCGCGTTGCGGGCGCGCTTTATCTGATCTGGCTCGGCATAAAGATGATGGCTAACGCGCGTAACGCACTGCCCGTTGCCGCCATCCCAACGGACTCCGGTTGGCGTGCCGCTAAAAAGGGTTATGTGGTCAGCATGACCAACCCGAAAGCCATCGCGTTCTACGGCAGCATCTTCGCGCTGATGGTGCCCGCGCATGCGCCGATGTGGTTCGACGCCACGGTCGTTGCGCTCGCAATCGCCATTTCGTGCGCGTGGTACTGCGCAATGGCCCTGCTTGCGTCGCACCCCGTCGTGCGCGGCGTGCTCGTGCGGCGCAAGGCGGTGCTCGACCGCGTGGCCGGCGCGCTCTTGATGGCTATCGGCGGCCGCCTGCTGGTTGGGCGCTAACGAAAGCGGATCCGGCCTCGGCAACCCTGCCCCTCGGCAAAAACCCGCAAAGTGGCCTAAACTTGCGCCCTTGCACTTCGCAGCGGCCCGAACGCCGCCGCTCAACCCGGTTTTTTCAGGTATTTCGCCATGTTTTCGCTTTCCGACGCCCTGCCCGCAGACAAATCCGCCCTCTACGAGACGCTCGCCGCCCAGGCGCGCTCGCTGATCGAAGGCGAAACCGATGCGATCGCGAACGCGGCCAACTTCTCGTCGCTCGTGTTCAACTCGCTGGAAGGACTCAACTGGGCCGGCTTCTACTTCTTCGACGGCACCGAACTCGTAGTCGGCCCGTTCCAGGGCAAGCCGGCCTGCGTGCGCATTCCGCTCGGCAAGGGCGTGTGCGGCACGGCCGCGAAGACGCGCGAAACTCAGGTCGTGCCCGACGTGCATGCTTTCGCGGGCCATATCGCCTGCGATTCGGCGTCGCAATCGGAAATCGTCGTGCCGCTGGTCGCCGCTGACGGCTCGCTGATCGGCGTATGGGATGTGGACAGCCCGCACCTCGCGCGCTTCGACGACGAAGACGCCAAAGGCATGGTCGAACTGTGCCGCGTGTTCGTCGAATTCGGCTGGAACAAGGCCAAGGCAGCCTGACTGCGGCGTCGTTCCTGATTCACGCGCCTTCAGCGATAAAACGCCGAGGGCGCGACGCCAAAATGCCGCCGGAACATGGCGGCAAACGCGCTCTGGCTTGCATAGCCGTGATCGAGCGCCACATTCACGATCTTTTCCCCGTGCGCGAGGCGCTCCAGCGCCAGAAAAAGCCGCGCGTGCTGCCGCCAGCGCCCGAGCGTCATGCCGGTTTCGCGCTGGAACGCGCGGTGCAGCGTGCGCTCGGCCATGCCTAGCTCTGCTGCCCAGTGCGCGACCTCATGCGCCGCCTCCGGCGCGGCCACGATCGCATCGCACAGCCGCCGCAGGCGCGCATCCGCCGGCCACGGCAGATAGAGCGGCAGGCGCGGAATCACCGCCAGCTCGGCCAGCAACAGACGCATCAGCCAGTCATGACGACTGCCCGGCGCATAGTCCAGCGGCACGTCCACCGCCGCGAGGATCAGCTCGCGCAACAGCGGCGGCACATCCACCACGCAACTGCCCTGTGGCAAACCTTCGGCCGCGCCCGGCTCGATAAACACCGTCCGCATGCGCACGTTGCCGCTCATCCGCACCGTATGCTCCAGCCCCGCGTCGAGCCACACCGCCCGCGTAGGCGGCACGACCCAGCGGCCCGCCTGGGCCTCGATCAGCATCACGCCTTCGATCGCATAGAGCAACTGCGCGCGCCGGTGCCGATGCGTGGCGATAAACGCGCCGTGCGGATAATCGGCAGCCAGCGCCGCGACCGGCATCGGCGTGTCTTCGAAGGGAACGTGGATATCGGCGGCAGGTAGGGCGATCATTGTTTGCGCTGCCGCAGTGTTAGTGGCAGTGGCAGTTTTGCGATAGCTTTAGCCATTCTAGCGTGCGACTGGCATGACGTCAGGCCTGCATGATCGAGGCTCCTTCAGCTCTCGTGAGAACCGATGCGATGTCCGCCGCTCCCTCCCCGCGCCACGCGCTTTTTCCGCTGGTCGCCATCCTGTTGTGGTCCGGCAACGTGATGGTGTCGCGGCTCTCCGCGCACACCATCGATCCGTACGCCATCACCTTCTGGCGTCTCGTGCTAGCCGTCGCGCTGATGAGCCTGTTCGTGCCCGCCGCGGCGTGGCGCAATCGCGCCGCGATCCTGCCGCAACTGCCGAAGCTGGCGTTCCTCGGCCTGCTCGCCATGGCGCTGTTCCAGTGCCTCTCGTACGCAGCGGCGAAGACCACCACGGCGACCAATATGTCGATCATGACCGCGCTCGTGCCGCTGCTCACGATGCTGCTGTGCGTCGCGCTGCTCGGCGAGCCGCCCACGGCCGGCATGGTCGGCGGCGGCGTGCTCTCATTCGCGGGGCTGGCGTGGCTCATCACAGCGGGCCATCCTGCCGCTCTGCTCGCGGGCGGCGTCCATACCGGTGATCTGCTGATGCTGGTCGCGGCGCTCGCCTACGCGCTCTATGGCGTGCTGCTGCGGCGCTGGCACGTGGGCTTGCCGTCGTGGCAATCGACGTATTTCCAGGCCATCGCCGCCCTGCTTTTCATGCTCTTGCCGCTCTCGCGTTTGCCGCTGGCCGAAGCGCTGCCCAACCGCGCGAGCCTGCCCCTGATCGCCTATGCGGGGTCGCTGGCTTCGGTCGTGCTGCCGTTCTTCTGGATGCAGGGCGTCAAACACCTCGGGCCGAACCGCTGCAGCATGTTCATGAACCTGCTGCCCGTCTTCACGGCGACGCTGGCCGTCAGCGTGTTTGGCGAGCAACTGCACGCCTATCACCTGCTGGGAGGCGTCACAGCGCTCGCGGGCGTGCTCCTCGCGCAGACCTGGCGCGCGCCGCTCGCCTGGCCAATCAAGAGGATGACGAACCATCCTTCGATTTCAGAAAATCGATGAAGGCCCTGAGCGGCGCGGGCACATGCCGCCGTCCCGGATAGTAGAGAAACGGCCCGGAAAACTCGGGCCACCATTCGGTGAGCAGTGGCACGAGCGCGCCGCTTTTGAAATGCGGCGCCAGCATGTCCTCGAACAACGCGACGACACCCGCGCCACGCAAGGCCATTTCCATCGCCAGATCGAGCGACGCCGCGGGCTTCACCACCAGTTGCCCGGGCGGATCGACGCGCAGCGTTTCGCCGTTGCGGTGGTATTCCCAGATCGCCATTGCACCGCCTGAAAAGCGAATGCGCAAACACGCATGGCCCAGCAGATCGCGTGGATGCGCCGGCACGCCGCGCGCGGCGAGGTAGGCAGGCGACGCCGCCGTGGCGAAGCGCTGCGTGCGCGGCCCGATCGGCAGCGCGATCATGTCCTGATCGAGCCGCTCGTCGTAGCGGATGCCGGCGTCGCAGCCGGCTTGCAGGACGTCGACGAAACCATCCTCCACCATCACTTCCACGCGAATTTCCGGGTACGCCTGCGCGAACGGCGCGAGAATTGGCGGCAACACGTTGCGTGCGACATTGGCGGGCACGTTCAGGCGCAGCACCCCGGCGGGACGATCGCGATAGCCGTTGAGCACGTCGAGCGCCGCTTTCATCTCGGCGAATAGCGGCGTGATGGTTTCGAGCAGCCGTTGCCCCGCTTCGGTGGGCGCGACGCTGCGCGTGGTGCGGTTGAGCAGACGCAGGCCCAGTTTGGTCTCCAACCGGCGCACGGCCGTGCTCAGACTGGAAGCCGACACGCCGCCCGCACGCGCCGCATCGCGAAAGCCCCCCGCACGCGCGACGGCGGCAAATGCGGCGAGGTCGTTCATCTCGAAGGCGAGGTTCGGCTGGGCGCGCGTTTCCGGAGCAATTTCGGGGTTCATGGCAGTCGATGATGGGCAAGTAGCGCTGCCTCCATTGTGCAAAATTTTGCACAACCCGTGCAGATCGATTGGGATTATCTAACAACGCGAGAGCGCCCATACTGGCGCCATCCCTTTTCGAGGAGAACGCAATGCCGCAATCGACGCAATCCCCCGCACGCACCTTCACGCTGGCCGGCCGCAGCGTCAACCGCATGGGCTACGGCGCCATGCAACTGGCCGGTCCGGGCGTGTTCGGGCCGCCGAAGGACCGCGCGCAAGCCGTCGCAGTGCTGCGCGAAGCGCTGGCGCTGGGCGTGAACCACATCGACACGAGCGACTTCTACGGCCCGCACGTGACCAACCAGATCATCCGCGAGGCGCTGCACCCCTATCCCGCCGATCTGACGCTCGTCACCAAGGTGGGCGCGGTACGCGACGACAAAGGCGCGTGGCTGCCCGCACTCGAACCCGCGGACATCGAGCGCGCCGTGCACGACAACCTGCGCAATCTCGGCCTCGATGCGCTCGATATCGTGAACCTGCGCATCATGGGCGACATCCATCAGCCGTCCGAAGGCCCGATCGAGCGCCAGATGGAGGCGCTCGCGACGCTGCGCCAGCGCGGCCTCGTGCGCCATATCGGCATGTCGAACGCGACGGCAAAGCAGATCGCCGACGCGGGTCGCTTCGCGCCGATCGTCTGCGTGCAGAACCACTACAACCTCGTGAATCGCGCCGACGATGCACTGATCGACGCCCTCGCCGCGCAAGGCATCGCCTACGTGCCGTTCTTCCCGTTGGGAGGCTTTACGCCGATTCAGTCGTCGGCGCTCTCGGACATTGCGCAGTCGCTGGACGCCACGCCGATGACGGTTGCGCTCGCCTGGCTGCTGCATCGCGCGCCCAATATTCTGCTGATTCCGGGCACGTCGTCGCTGGCGCATCTGCGCGAAAACATGCAGGCCGAAACGCTCGAATTGAGCGAGGACGTGCTCGCGCAGCTCGACGCCATCGGCAAACAAGCGAACTGAGCGGATTAGGCGAACCGGGCAAACTGAGGGCCGTCGTACACGCGGGTATGGACCTTGCGTCCAGAATGGGTCCAGCGTGAATTCGAGTTGAGTTGCACGCGACTTGCAAAGGACCCAACGATGCCAGCAATCCACGTTCGGCGTTGCGCCCGCGCGGCAGTGCTCGCGGTGGCTTTCGCGGCCACCGCGCCCGGCATGCAAGACGCGCGGGCCACCGGAAAATTCGACGGTACGTGGAGCGTGACGCTCACCTGCCAGACAGGTCCGGACGGTGCCTACAGCTACACATTCCACTTCCCGGCGACGGTGGTGGACGGCGTGCTGCACGGCGAGCGCGGCAACAAAGGCCGCGGCGGCTGGTTCACGCTGGACGGCAAGATCGAGCCAGACGGCGGATCCACGCTGATCGGCCAGGGGCTGACGAGCGCGCCGGGCTACACGGTCGGTCATATGGATCCGCTCACGCCTTACGAATACAACGTGAGCGCCCATTTCGACGCGGCCTCGGGCACCGGTTCGCGCACGACCACGCGGCAATGCGACTTCGTTTTCGTGAAGCAATGACCACGCGATCACGCGCATTCGAGGGACGAAAAAAAGCCGCGGTTCGAAAACCGCGGCTCATGAAGTCCTGCCACTCTCATCCGGCTCGCGTCGCTCCCTCAAACGGCGCGCCCGGGAACCCCGTGCTTGTTGCTTCGCGTTGTGCTACGTGATGCTACGTATCTCTACGCGTATTCCTTCTGCTGGTTCCGAGCCGCCCTCAGGCTTGCGGATCCGCCGAAGCATCGCCGGCGTCGGCTTGCTGCGTGCCGTCGTCTGCCTGCTTCTCGTCTTCTTTCTTTTCGACCATATTTTCGAGCGCCCCGGCGCCCTCGAAACCGGCCACCGCTGCGGCGGCCTTGGTCAGAAAACCGGCGTCCGGATCAACCTTCTCCGTCGCTTCGACGGCAGCCACTGCGCCGGCGATTTCGCCTACCTTATCCAGAATACCCATTTGACCCCTCCGGTTCATGCCAGTTGACGCTTCGGGCGCATCGCGCCCGAAGCCCACACCCATCAAGCCCTGCCGATCCTGCACATCCCTGCATTTTTGCCTGTCGAGGTGCCGCAAGATGCCGCCTTCGATCGATTCCGTTGCCGCTGCACCCTTCTCCCACCGCCCGCTTCGCTATCTGACAGAAGCGAGGCGCTGGCGTTGATGCATTGTCGACGCGCGCGACAGGCAGAGCAATCATAAATCGCCAAATATGACAATGGTTAACGATTCAATCTTCGGATGTTTATTGCGATGCATCAAGGACTTACCTATACTGAACTCGTCTCCTCCATGTCTCCTTAGACGTGGTTCAAGCCCGCCTCCAAGCGGGCTTTTTTCTTTTCCGCTACGCCTCGGCCGCCCGCCGCCTCAATCCGCGCCTGCCCGCCGGGGCACGCACTGGCATAATCCGGGTTCCTTTTTTCGATCCCTGCCAGGCCGTTGCAATGAACCTCCATACCTGGTGGCTGTTCCTCGCCACCGTCTTCGTCGTCTGTGCCATCCCCGGTCCCAATATGCTGCTCATCATGTCGCACGGCGCGCAGTATGGCCTGCGCCGCACCAGCGCGACCATGGGCGGCTGCCTGTCCGCGCTCGTGCTGATGCTGGCCGTTTCCGCCGCCGGTCTCGGCGTGTTTCTGCAGGCATGGCCGACCATGTTCAACGTGCTGCGCTTTATCGGCGCGGGCTATCTGGTGTATCTGGGCATCAAGGCGTGGAGCGCGCCCGTCGAGTCGAACGAACGCGCCGATGCCGGGGCCGAATCGCTCGCGGCCCGGCCGGCGCGGTCAGCCGGCACGCTGTTCCGTAACGGTTTCCTGGTGGCGAGCAGCAACCCGAAGGCGATCCTGTTCGCCGCCGCGCTGCTGCCGCAGTTCATCGACGCGAGCCGCCCGACGCTGCCGCAATTCGGCGTGCTGGTCGCGACTTTCGCGGTCTGTGAAGTGAGCTGGTATCTGGTCTACGCGAGCTTTGGTACGCGCATCGGCGCAACGCTGAAAAGCCAGCGCGTGGCCAAGGTGTTCAATCGCGTGACCGGCGGTGTGTTTGTCGGCTTCGGCGCGATGATGGCGCTGATGCGCCAGTAAACGCAACAGGGCGGCCTCGCGCCGCCCTGCAATCAACGTTCCAGAGAAAGATCAGCGAGTCGCGCCGCGGCGGCTCATATGTTCGTCGAGAATGGCATCGGCTATCGCACGCGCTTTTGCGCTTGAGCGCGCGTCGAACATCGCAATCGCGATCGACGCGCCAAAAATCAGCAGGCTGAAGGTCACCACGATACCGGCCAGCCAGGGCACCGGCATATTGCGCAGATCGGAAACCGAATAGCTGCCTGCCTCGAAATGCGCGGCCGCCATGCCGCAGTAATGCATCCCACACACCGCCACGCCCATCACCACTGCCGAGCTGATCTGGCGCGTGCGGCGCATGGCGCTACGGCGGCGCAGATCGAACGCCAGCAACAAGGCCGCGCCACTAGCGATAATCGCGATGATGACGGACAGGACCACTAACCACGTCTGATAGTGAATGGCGGGACAGATATCCATCGCCCACATGCCGAGATAATGCATGCCGGCCACGCCCAGCCCCATCGCCACCGCCGCGCCCGCCAGTTGTGACCAGCGCAATTCATAACGGCACAACGGCAGAAAACCGATAGCGGACGCAACGATTGCAATCAGCAACGACAGCAGCGTCACGGGAATGTTGTAGCCGACTGCGATCGGCAAATGAAATGCGAGCATGGCGATGAAATGCATCGACCAGATGCCAAGCCCCATGATGCAGCCGCCAAATGCAATCCACGGCAGAAGGGGACGCTTGCCAATGACGTCGAGGCGATCGGATATATCCAATGCCGTAAACGACGCGAATATCGCCAGCAGGCAGGAGAGCACGACAAGCGAGGGATCGTAGTAGCCGGTCATTTTCGTTCAACTCATGTGAACTGCGTGTGTCGAGGCTTTGGGCAGGACGCGTTTGACAGCTTCCCCGGTGCGTCCCTTTCCTCTTAGGATTGGCGTCGAGTATACATAGAATTGCTCGCACGCAATAGCAAGGCTGAACCCGAATCTTCAGTTTCTGGAAATACGTAATTACGTATAAATGACCTGCTTTTAATGGGCGAATCGGAAAAATCCGGGTGTTTTATGCGAGACGCATTAATTATTTAGAAGTGGCGTTCAGGTGATGTTTAGTTAATAGCCGCGAGCGGAATGTGCGCCAACGATTCGCGCCGTCGAGCCGACCGTCATCTGTTTTGCATATGCGCTCTTCTGACTCTAGCGAGGTCAGATCGAACACCGATTCCGGGTTCATCCGAGTCCATGTTTGCGGACACACGGGCATAATCTGCCGACTTTTCTCAGACACCGGAACAGGTAAATGGTGATTGCATTACGTACTCGCGTGGCGCGCGCCGCTTTGGCGCTGTCGTTGATCGCGTTTGTCCCTACCCTGGCATTCCCGGCAAGCTTCGATTGCGCCGCCGCGCACAGCAAGATTGAGCACGCAATCTGTGACGACCCGCAACTCTCCGCACTCGATAGCGAACTGGCGAACGCTTATCGCACTGCATCGACGCGTCAAGGCGACGATGCCGATCAGCTGAAAAATGCGCAGCGCGAGTGGCTGAAATATCGCGCTTACCAAGGGAAAATCGATACTGAGGCGCTCAGGAACGCCTACCGCGAGCGTATTGGCGAATTGAAAGCGATACCCACTTTCCCCGCTCCTGGCACCCCGGTCGAGGGACCCACCTATCGCCTGACGAAAATTGCGAAACAACACGACTTTGTGCTTCGACTTCTGGAAGCATGCGAAGCGCCCGACGACGAGAGCGATTCGACCTGTGAAGGCCCTGCCCAACTGCTCATCTATGGAAAAGGCAATGCCAGGCTGCAACAGACCATCAATCTGACAAACGTATACCTGACCCTTCCCAAGGGCGCACGCGGCCCGCTCGTGAACTCGGCCAGAATGTACGACTACCAGGGCGTCATCAACGTCGGCGATTTCAATTTCGACGGCAACGAAGATTTCGGCATTCAGACGGGCAATGAAGGCAGCTACGGCGGTCCAAGCTATGCGATTTTTCTGTTTTCGCCTGAGGAAGGCCGCTTTGAATACAACGATGCCATGAGTGGCCTGATTGCCGAAACGCTCGGCTTTTTCGACGTCGATACACGTCATCAGCTTATCCGCACGTCGGGAAAAAGCGGCTGCTGTTACCACGAGAACACGGCGTATCGGATCGACCACGACGTTCCGGTTCCTGTAGAACGTCATATCGAAGATGCGCTGAATAGTGACAACGGCAAGATGAAAATCACCGACGAAAAACTCGTCAACGGCAAGTGGCAAAGCAAGGTTCACTACGTACCGTTTCCCAACTAGAGATTGACGATAGTTGCGCCGGCGAATGACAGCAACAGAACCGAAGTGAGGTAGACGGCCACGTTGCATCATTTTCCTGCCCCGCGTAGATCGTCCCTCGCTGAGGCGGTAACCGCTAGAATTGTGGTTTTAGTCCGGAAACCGCCCCATGTCTTTTGCCTCACTTGGCCTGATCGAACCCTTGCTGCGTAATTTGCAGGATCTCAATTACCAGACACCTACGCCGGTGCAGGCCAAGGCGATCCCGGCTGTGCTCAGCAGCAAGGACGTGATGGCTGCGGCGCAGACCGGCACCGGTAAAACGGCGGGTTTTGCGCTGCCGCTGCTTCAGCGGCTGGTGCAACACGGCCCGGCTGTATCCAGCAACCGCGCGCGCGTGCTGGTGCTGGTGCCCACGCGCGAGCTGGCCGAGCAGGTTCTGCAAAGCTTCGTCGAATACGGCAAAGGCCTCGATTTGCGGTTTCTGGCCGCGTACGGCGGTGTGAGCATCAACCCGCAGATGATGAAACTGCGCAAAGGCGTGGACGTGCTCGTGGCCACGCCAGGCCGTCTGCTGGACCTCAACCGCCAGAACGCCGTGCAATTCGATCAGGTACAAACGCTGGTGCTGGATGAAGCCGACCGCATGCTGGACCTAGGCTTCTCGCGCGAACTCAACGCCGTCTTCGCGGCCTTGCCCACGCAGCGCCAGACCCTGCTGTTCTCCGCCACGTTCACTGACGATATCCGCACCATGGCAGCGGGCATTCTGCGCAGCCCGGTCAATATCAGTGTCAGCCCGCCCAACACCACGGCCAGCAAGATCAAGCAGTGGGTGGTGACGGTGGACAAGAAGAACAAGCCCGATCTCTTCATGCACCTCGTGGCCGAGAACAACTGGGAGCACGCGCTGGTGTTCGTCAAAACCCGCACCGGCGTGGATTATCTGGCAGCCATGCTGGATGACGCGGGCTATTCGGTCGACACCATTCATGGCGACAAACCGCAACCGGCGCGGCTGCGCGCGCTGGAGCGCTTCAAGACGGGCGAAGTGAATATGCTGGTCGCCACCGACGTGGCCGCGCGCGGCCTCGATATCGACGACCTGCCGCTGGTGATCAATGTCGATCTGCCGATCGTCGCGCAAGACTATGTGCACCGGATTGGCCGTACCGGCCGCGCAGGCGCCAGCGGCGTCGCCGTGTCCCTCGTATGCGCCGACGAAGCGCCGCTGCTGGCCGCAATCGAAGCGCTGATCCAGAAAACGCTGCCCCGCGAAGAAGAGCCGGGTTTCGAAGCGGAACATCGCGTGCCGCAAACCAGCGCGGCGGGCGAACTGATCAAGAAACCCAAAAAGCCCAAGAAGCCCAAAGTGCCGCAAGCTGGGCCCGCCGTGAAACAGGCGTCTGGCCAGAAACCGCGCCCGCAGGGCGGCGAAAGCAAACGCAAGCCTGCAGCGCAGCCGCAGCGCACCGCTGCGCCGGAAAAAAGCGTAAATCCGTCTGGCATCCAGTTGACCAGCACCAACCCTTTCAGCACGCAGAAGCCCCGCAGCAAACCCGCCAGCAAGCCTGCCGCAGGTTCACGCAAGCCGGCGGCCAGGTCCGCGGGCGGCCGCGGCAAACGCTAACCCATACGCTCGTCCAGACGCGCATCCAGACGCTGCCCCTACAGCAGCCCCAACGCCGAGGCCTTCAAGGTCGCGGCCGCGCGCGTCGAGCATTCGAGCTTGCGGAATACGCTTTCCACATGGGTGCGCACGGTGCTCGGGCTCAGTTCGAGTTCGCGCGCCGCTTCCTTGTTGCTCGCGCCCCGGCTGATCGAACGCAGCACGTCGATTTCGCGCGCGGAAAGCCGGATCGCCTGCTGCCTGGCCTTGATGCGCGCGCCGCGTAAAGGTGTATCGCGCGCGTCGATCAACGCGTCCACGACCGAGCCGTCGAAGCGACCTTCGCTCACCTCCGTGCGCAAAAGTGCGGCGACTTCGGCGGCTGGCAGCGCATCGCGCCACGGCCGCTTCTCGCCCAGCGCGACGAACGCCACCGCGGCGCTCAGCACACGCGCTTCGAGCGACAAGGCCGGGCCGCCCACACCGCGAAAATAGCCGGAACCATCAAGGCGTTCGTACGCATAAGAGGCCAGTTCCGCGGCCTGGGCCAGCGAGCCGGTTTGCTTGCCGGCGCGCGCGGTCCAGTAGGGAACGAGCCGCACCTGCTCCCATTCGGCGGCGGACAGCCGCCCCGGCGAATTCCAGACACCGTTCGGCACAGCGGCGCGGCCGATACCGTGAACCAGCGCTGCCGCATAAAGACGCGCTTCGCACGCTTCGTCGACACCGAGCCGCGCGCCGCACGCCGCCGCGGCACGCGCAACCGCGCGGGAATAGCCGGTCATCCACGGCAGCTTCAGATCGATCACATCGCCGATCAGTTCTGTCGACGTGGTCTCCTGCATCTGCGGCGTCTGGATCGATTCGTCGAGTGCGGCGGGCTCTCGCGTTGCCAGCGCCTCCAGCCAGTGCGCCGCCTGGGCGGGTACGAGCGTCGCCAGTTCCGCCGGATAACGCGTACCGGCCTGGGCAGCGATCAGGCCAAGCGCACGTGGCAGGCCATAAACGCGGCTGAAAATCTCCAGGTCACCCGCCAGCGTGACCACGTACACCGCACGCGGCACCGCCGCACCGGCGAGGCCGTCGGGCATGCCGGTGCCGTCCCACGCTTCGAAGATATGGCGCAAGGCCGCTTCGGTATCAGCGGTCAGTTGCAGGATGCGCGCGACTTCTCCCGAGACCTCGCAGTGGATCTGCGCGAGCGGACGCATCGCGCCTTTGACGCCGTTCGGATCGACCGTCTTCGCCCAGTCCTGACGCTGCGCCAGCATCGCCTCTCGACCGGCCACGTCGTCGCCGAGCATGTCGGCGAATCCCCCCGCGTTGGCAGTGCAGCCCGACCACCTCAACAAGGCCGCCTGCGCCGACGTTGCGGCGAGCACATCGCCCTCGCCGGTGGCGCGAGCGAGCTGGCCGGCCAGCCAGGCCGTGCGCAGCGAATGGTCGGTTGGCTGCCCCATGCTGAGGTCGCCAACGAAGGCGAGCGCCCGGATGGCGTCGTATGCGCGAACCTCCGCGCGTTCACCTGATGCGTTTTCGTTCACTGATCCACCGATACATCGCGATCGTCACATAGCCCGCGACTATAGCGCAGCGAGCCTCGCCGGGTCGGTCATTTGACCGATACCGATACGGCCCCGTCACTGCGATCCTTCTCTCCACGTCAACGCCGGCCAGAGCATCCAGTCCAGGCGTGAATCATTGGCCAGCGAGCCGCCCGGCTTGCCAGCCGTTGCCGCAATGACTGCCGCTACGAAGGAAACCGCCTTGAAACGCACCACGATACATCCCGCCTGGGTCCGCATTTTTCACTGGGTCAACGCCGCGGCCGTGATTGCCATGTGCCTGAGCGGCTGGCAGGTGTACGACGCATCGCCGGTCTTCAAGTCTCTCACCATTCCGGCGTCCGTCACGCTGGGTGGCTGGCTGGGCGGTGCACTGCTCTGGCACTTCGCGGTGATGTGGGTGCTGGTTGCCAACTTTCTCGCTTACCTGGCACTGGGCGTCGCGACGGGGCGGCTGCGCACGAAGCTCTTTCCCATCAGCGTCCGCGCCATCGTTACGGATCTGGTTGCGGCGCTGCGCGGCAGGCTCGCTCACGCCGACTTCAGCCATTACAACGCGGTGCAGAAGTTTGCGTATCTCGTCGTCATCGCCGATATCGCGCTGCTGGTGCTCTCCGGTCTGGCGATCTGGAAGCCGGTGCAGTTCCCCCTGCTCTGTGCACTGATGGGCGGTTTCGACAATGCCCGCGTCGTTCACTTCGTCGCCATGAGCGTGGTGGTGGGCTTTTTTGCGGTGCACGTCGTGATGGTCGCGCTCGTTCCTCGCTCCCTGCTCACCATGATCCGAGGCCAATAATCATGAATAGTCCGAAACATCACCGCAAACCCGATCCAGCCTTGAATCTCGACGCGCAATCCATCATCAAGGACGCGCGCAAGGAACTCCAGTCGCCGCAGCGCCGTTTGCTCGGCAAGCGCATTCTCACGCTGGGCGGCCTGATGCTGCTTTCGGGTTGCGACCTCACGAACGATAAATCGGTCAATACGCTGCTGCGCCGCATGTCGTCGTTCAACGACGACGCTCAGGCGCTGCTATTCGATCCGCGCAAGCTCGCGCCGACGTATCCGGATTCGATGATCACGCGGCCCTTCCCCTTCAACGCGTATTACGACATCGATCAGGTGCCGGAAGTCGACGCGCAGAACTACCGGCTCGAACTCAGCGGCCTGGTGAAAGGCAAACGCATCTGGACGCTCGAAGAACTGCATCGGCTGCGTCAGGAGAGTCAGGTCACACGGCATATCTGCATCGAAGGCTGGAGTGCGATCGGCAAGTGGGGCGGCGTGCGATTCGCCGACTTCCTTTCGCTGGCCGGCGCGGATACCACGGCAAAGTATGTGGCCCTGCATTGCGCGGACAACTACTGGACGAGCATCGACATGCCCACCGCGCTCCATCCGCAGACGCAACTCACGCTCACCTATGACGGCGGCATCCTGCCCGCGAAATACGGCTTCCCGATGAAGCTGCGCATTCCCACCAAGCTCGGATACAAGAATCCGAAACACATCGTCGCCATTTCGGTAACCAACACGTTCCCCGGCGGTTATTGGGAGAACCAGGGATACAACTGGTTTGGCGGCTCGTGAGCCACAGACCTTGATTGTTGATCGCGAATTGCAATCGCACTGGCGACGAATCCTTAACTGCCACTCACCCAACGGAGCACTCATGTCCACCCGACTCAAACTCGCCGTTTCCGCCCTTTCCTTCACTGCGGCCTTGACGTTCGCCAGTGCCGCATTCGCGCAGTCTTCCGCGGGCAAACCCGAGCGGATTCGCGGCGAGATCGTCTCGCTCTCCGGCAACACCCTGAAAGTCCACCGCCGCAGCGGCGAAACCGTCACCATCGACGTCGACGACAAAGCCGGCGTGAACGCGGTCAAAAACATCCAGCTCGCCGATATCAAACCCGGTTCGTACGTTGGTGCGGCAGCGGCGCCGGGCCCCGACGGCAAGTTGCAGGCGAAGGAAGTCCTGGTCTTCCCGGAAGCCGCCCGCGGCACGGGTGAAGGCCATTACGCGTGGGATCTCGGTGCGAACAGCACGATGACGAATGCCAACGTCGATACGGTCGTGCAAGGCACCAGCGGCCGCGATCTCAAGCTCTCGTACAAGGGCGGCAGCAACACGATCAACGTGCCGCCCAATGCGCCCGTCGTGACACTCATTCCGGCCACGCGCGCTGAGCTAACGGCAGGCAAGAAGGTCTTCGTGGTCGCTACGCCCGCCAGGGATGGCGCTTACGACGGGCATCTGATCGTGGTGGAGAAGGACGGCGTTGCGCCGCCGATGTAAGGACGCGAGCCGGGGGCGATGGCATAGCGACTGCCTAGCCCCCGTTCAGCAATGCCTGGCACTCCGTTGCAAACCAGTAATCGACCAGGCGCTGCGCGGCTTGCAGGTCATCCGGGTAGTACGGGTCGTCGTTCCAGGGCGAAGGGTTGTAGCCCGCTTTCCTGAGCGCGGCAAGCTCGCTCTGATGCTCCGCCATGGTCGGCGGCGCCTGGCTTTTGAGCGCCGCCAGATCGCGGCATTCCGTTGGACTCAGATGTGCCCCGTTTTGCGCACCGTATTGCGGCACGCCGCCAACTACGCACCCACTCAGCAGGAGCGCTAGCGCAGTGAGCGTCAGACGGCTGGCGAGGACGTTCTCCATACAGCACCTCCAGTAAGGGGCCCTGACGCACCAACCAGTCAGGAAAGCCTTTACGCAGTATTCGACGCGAGATCGGCAAAACTGACGGTCCTGGCCTCGCACGCGCGTACCAGCGCAAGATCGTGACTTGAGAAAAAGACCGCGCTGTTCGCGGCCAGCGTCTTGAACAGATCGACCAGAACCGCACGCGCGGGAGCGTCGAGACCATTGGCCGGTTCATCGGCGATGATGACGGCAGGCTGGCCGATGGTGGTCGCCGCGAGGAAGAATTTCTTGCGCGTACCGAGCGACATCTGCTCGAATTGCTTCTCCATATGCGGTGCAAGTCCAAACCGTTCGGCGATATCGAGCGTGCGGGCGTCGACCGTCATACCTTTGGCGGACGCTACGAGTTCGAGAAGCGCCCTGCCGGTCTGGAATGGATAGGCCATGCAATCGTCGGGCACGTACGCCAGCGCGGCCTTTGCCTTGAGCGGCGCGCTGCGCAGCGAATGGCCGTCGAGCCAGACTTCGCCTTTGCTCGCATCGAGCGCGCCCGCGAGAATGCCTAGCAGCGTGGATTTACCACTGCCGTTCTCATCGCACAGCGCTACGCAGCCTGCGCCGCACGCGAAATGAAGTCCTTCGAATACGACGTGGTTATCGAAGCGTTTGCCGAGGTTTTCGAATCGGAGCATGGGTCAGTCGATTAAACAAAGCATTGCCAGGCCACCGTGACCCAGACCGCCGCCGCTATTGTACCGAGCAACGGCGATTGTCCGGGCGCATAGCGTTGCGGCGCATAGAGCACGGCAAGCAATGGCCCGCACGAGCCTACCAGGGCGGCAGCCGATTCCAGCGACATCGCGTGATGAGCCACCAGTACGAGCGGCACGATGAACATGAACGGCAATGCCAGTGCCGCTACGGTCAGGACGTCGGCCCGCGCATTCGCGATTGCCGCAATCGGCAGCGTTTGCATGAAGTGCGATGCACGAAAGTGAGCCGCATGGAGATCGCGATAAAGCGTCGCTGCGATCAAGGCAATGGCAGCCTGCGCAATCAGCGTCAAGGGAATGGCGCGTGCGTCGAACCCCCAGATCCCCAGCAGAAACCATGTGCCGGTCACGACCGAACCCATCATCAGGCATCGCCCTGCTGTGGCTGCCATCTGTGCGCGTACGATGCCGGCCTGCAATCTGGTCCTTGGCGAAAGAGCACGTCGAAGGCACACGCGGATCGACCGCAATCCCCGTTGCGTGAATTCGCCCGATAGCGTGGATCGCGCCGCCGGAACTGGTGCGGTATGCACGAGGGCGAATGCGGCGAGGACCAGCCCTATCCCTAAAGCCCCGATGCCAGGCACACCATCCGCCTCCAGACCGCCGACGAGGAAGACGTTGGCGACGAGCAGCGCAATGGCGTTGATCGCGCCGCTCGACAGTACAGACAATTGCCACCCGAGCGTAATCAGGCATAGATCGAGCACGAAGAGGTAGTTGACCGCCTTATGCGGGAGAAAGGCTAGCGCGGAAGCCGCTGCGACCACCGGCAGCAGCAACGGCGTACTTGCGACGAGCACGACGATCGCGTCAACCGCGCGATGTCGATGCCCGGAGACAGGCAAGGATTTGAGGAAGGCGGCAAACGGGCCGCCTGTGATCGCGGTGCGCTGCGCCCAGACCCAAAGCACGCCGACGGCTTCGAGAAGATGCACCCAGGCGTATCGCCATTCGACACCATGAGATCGCGAAAGCACTTCGAGTATCGGCGCGCCCAGCATGCGCGTCTGCGCCAATACCGGCATTGCCGGAAGAAGGAGCAGCATAGACAACGCCAGAGCCTGCCAATGTCTGCGCAGCATGCGGGACGTTGCGAAGGCGTACCACCTCAATCGGTCAATCAGCATGCTTTACAGTTACCTTTAAACGGGAAAAACGCATCAAGTCTCCTCCCGCTTCACTCGGCAATCGCCGTACGTCAGTTAGGCCATTTTTGATTTGAACCAGTTCCTGGACGTCAGCAGAAACAAGCCAGCAACAGTGCCGACGGCGATGCTTGTCAGACCCGCGAGACTGCCGTGCCCAGCGGATAAGCCGTTCTCGAACAATTGATAGAGGTTCGTTACGACGAGCAACGTTGTCGAAACAAGCAGGAGATTTCTCGCCCAGGCTTTCCGCGCCGAAAGCTGCATGACGGTGTATGCGAAGGAGAATAGTCCTGCGCCAAGTAGCGCAAACACCGTGAGCGCCGCCTCTACTTCTGGAAAAGTATTGAGAGGTGGAACGCCAATTTGAAAACCGACGCGAATGACGACAACCAGAATTGCAACCCAATAGATCGCGATTGCTAAGCGCACCCGTTTAGGAGCATCACTACCCGGGAAAAAGATCAATTTAATCACCTCTCCCACAGTTACCGCCATCGACTCCGGGAACAGCTTTTCGATCATAGTTCTCTTTACGGAGTTCCTCTAGCAAGACGTGCCGATAGAGTGAAGCAAACGTTTTCTTATGCGCTCTACATGGCTCTTTGTGGAGCGGCAACTTATGCCAGGAAGCCGTGCGCGCCCGATGCAACACGCATGGTTCGTACTACCCGCAATATCTGATTATCCAACGATGCCAATTTATCCGTCGACATCTTCTAGAGAACTACGCAAAATACACAGGCAGCTTCAGCATCTATCGCGCCTTTAAAACGAGAAAATATGGAAACCGATTGGAAGTTGGTACGCGACGTGTTAAACGCAGTTATCGACAGCTGCGAGGGGCTAGAACGTATCGGGTATTCTGAGGCAGACCGGGGGCGGACCGTAGAAGTCAACGGCCGACAGGTAAGCGTTCAGGATTTTCTGGTGAGTGCCTGGACATTGCCCGAAAACGCCCGCTACACAATAATTCGCGAGCGGCACAAAATGGGCGCCGACAATCCCTATGTTCCAGAGTCTGCACGAATGCTTCTTGCGGTATCTGCCGCGTGCGCGGAACTCATCGGAGCGGGGAAGGAGCCACCAGGTGGAACTTCAATCCAGGAACTGGCAAGTTGGTATCGAACTCATTTCGATCCGCACGTCCAGCGCGCAATTGCCGCGCAATAGCGCGTAGGGCTTTTATAAAGGCTATTCACGACGCCTGAAGAAAGTGGTCTCACGGTATCGCAACGGCACGCCCCCTCCGCGTGCCACCGCGATACTCATACATCCCTCGCCTTAAAAATCGGCAGACGCCGAAAGCCAGAACGTACGCGGCATCCCTGCAAACACATACCCCGTGGGATTAGCCTGCCAGTAATAACGGTTGAAGAGATTCGTCACGTTGGCGCGCAGCGTGACATCGTGGTTCGCAATATGTGTGGTGTAACGCCCGCCAAGATCGACGCGCGTCCAGCTCGGTACGTGCTGAAGATTATCCTGGCTAACGTAGGCCTCACCCGTATAAATCACGCGTCCGGTCAGCGTAAAACCCGGCAGGAACGGCGTATCCCATTCCGCGCCAAGATTGGCCTGGAACGAAGGCGCGCCCAGCGCGTGATTGCCGTCGTACACGCCGCCCTGCGTATGCTGAAGTTTCGCATCGAGCCACGTCATACCGCCCACCACGCGCACGTCGCGCCCCACCTTGCCGAAACCCGAAAGCTCGATGCCGCGATTGCGCTGCTCGCCGTCGAGGCTGTAGACCTTCGTAACCGGATCGACGATACCGCTTGGCACCTTGATCTGGAAAACGCTCAGCGTCGCGCCGAAGTTGCCGAGATCGAGCTTGGTTCCCGCTTCGATCTGCTTTGACTTGTACGGCGCAAATACCGCATCCGGATTCGATGCATCGGCGGGCGGCGACGATCCAGGTGTGAGCGCCTCGATATAGTTCGCGTAGAACGAGAGCTGATCCAGCGGCCGCACGACCAGCGCGAAAGACGGCGTCGCCGCTGTCTGGTCGTAATGGTACGAGGTCGCGCCGCTTGCGGCGTAATTGCTGCTGTCCACCCATTGCTGGCGCACGCCAAGCGTCAACTGCACGACACCGTCGAGCGCGGAGAGCGTATCCGCAATCGCCACGCTGCGCAGCGTCTGCGAACTGTCCTTGGCCTCCGGCGACGAGGAAACCGGTTCGCCCAGCCCCGCTAGACGCACCGGCGCATAAATGTTGGTGAGGTAGCTGCCATACGTCGTCTGGCCGAGCCACGTTGTCTGCTGCAAGGAACTGCCGCTCAGCACCAGTTGATGGTCGATCGGGCCGGTGTGCAGACGCGCGCGAATGCCGGCTTCGGCAGAAACCGCATGCGATGTGCCCTGCTGATAACGCGAGGTCGAGCGCGCATCGCCTTGCGCATCGAGGATCGTCGCGCCCGGGTCTTCGAGCTTGTCGTAGCCAAACTGGTTTGCGCCGATCGCGCCAAACAGCGTCACGTTCGAGGTCAGATCGTATTCCACGCGCCCCATGGCCGTGAGGCTATGCGAGTTCGAATACGAAAACGTCTGCGCGAGGTTAATGGTCGGATCGGGCGCGCCCGGCATCGCGAAGCCTGCGAGCGGGGTGTAGCCGCGCGCGGCCGCACGCATGTAGTCGTCCTGATAGATCACATCGCCCGAGGCGCGCAGCCGCGTGCCGCGATAGTCGAGCCCAAGCGAGACCGCATTGCCGCGTCGCGACTGTTCGTCGATTTCCGTATCGCCTTCGCGATGCGCCGCGTTCAGGCGGATCCCGAACGCATTGTCCGGTCCGAAGCGGCGGCCAATATCGGCGTGCGCGCCAAACACGGAATTCGATATGTATTCGCCCGTCAGGCGCGTGAGCGGCGCATCGTCGGCGCGCTTGGTCAAGACGTTGACGCTGCCGCCAATACTGCCCTGCGGCAGCATGCCGTTGAGCAGCGCGCCCGGCCCTTTGAGGATCTCCACGCGCTCGATGGGATCAGGACCAACGCGATAATCCGGCACCAGCCCATACAAACCGTTGAGCGACATTTCATCGTTTTCCACGCGCAGCCCGCGAATCGTGAGCGCGTCGTAGCGGTTGCTGCTGTCGATCGCGGCGCGCACCGAGGGATCGGTGGTCGTCAGCAACTCGGCGATGCTGGTCGATTGCTCGTCGCGGATCAGCTTCGAGGTATAGCTTGCGATGCTGAACGGCGTGTCCATGTAGTCACGCTCGCCAAGCAGACCGGCGCTCGCGCCGCGCGCGACCTGACCGCCCGCATACGGCGCGGTCACCGCGTCGCTGCCGCGCGCCGCGACCACGCTGACCGCAGGCAGCATCGCTTCGCCGGCGGCATCCGCAGACGGCCTGGCACGCAGCGAAAAGCTGCCGTCGGGCTGCCTGACGGCTTCCAGTCCTGTGCCCGCGAGCAGTCTGCGAAACGCTGCATCGACGGAATACGCTCCCACGACGCCATTGCCGGTTTTTCCCGCCGTCAGCTCGGCGGGCACGCTGATGAGCACGTCGGCCTGATCGGCCAGTTCGTTGAGCGCGCCGGAAAGCGGCCCGCCGCGCACGTTGTATTGACGGCTATCGGACGCAGTGCGCGCCGTGCCTTGCGCCTGGGCCGACGATACGGCGCCCGCCCCGGCAAGCGCGGCGCTCATCAGCGCGATGCTCATGGCGTTGAGAAGCGGTCGGCGTACGCTCGAACGAGCGTAGGTGTTGTGGGCGTCGGGGAATCGTGAATCGACCATCGGGCGGCGATGGCGGGGCTGCTGGCGATGCATACGGCGTAGGTCCTCGGAATAACGGTGGTCTCGCGAGGCTCATCGCTGGCGCATTTCAGTGACGCGCCCTGGCAGCTTCGATGAGTCCTCTTTCACCTGTTAATCGAACGAGGAACGAAAATGCGAACCGGTTGGGGAAAAAATTTAAAAAGATCTTCGTCGAGCTTCAGCGCGGCCCGATGGTCGTCCACCACGGCAAAGGCTTGTGGACAGCAATCGGCAAATCGCGCGCGAGCATCGTCAGCACCTGATCCGGATTGCCGATCGGATAGCGCCCGACGACGCGCAAATCAGCCACGCCCGGATCGACGCCGAGATGGCCGTGCTCATAACGTCCCAACTCTTCGATCAGTTCAGCGAGCGTGATGTCGTCGGCGAGAATGACCCCACGCGACCAGGCTTCGCGCGCGCGATCCGCGATCGCCGCGGCGGATATGGCGTCGGCGCTGAAGGTGCGCTGCTGCCCCGCCTCCACGCGCGCCAATAGTCCCGTGCGAGTGCGGATCTGCACCGCGCCCTCGAAGACCGACAAGGCGGTGAACGACGGCATCTGGCGCACTGCGAAACGTGTGCCGAGCGCCTGCAGTCGTCCGTTCTGCGTATCGACGTAGAACGGCCTGCCGCGTGCGTCCTTGCCGGTGTCGACGAGAATTTCGCCCTGTTTCAAGGTCAAGAGCCGACGCTTGTCGTCGTACTCGACATCGAACGCACTGGCCGTGTTGAGCCAGACCTGCGTGCCGTCCGTCAGTTCGATGGCGCGTTGTTCGCCAACGCCCGTGGCATAGTCCGCGCGCCACGCCACCACCAGATCCGCGAGCGGCGTGAGCCGGTAGCCAAACCATGTCGCAAGACCGCTGGCCCCCAGCGCGGCGAGTCCCGCGAGCACGCGGCGACGGCTGCCCGCCTGCTTCGCCGAGACGCGCAGCGCCGCGACAGCCGCATCGCGCTCGCCGTCTTCACGCGCGCGCAACGGCGCGAAGCGCTGGCTGATGCCTTCGATATGCGCCCATGCAAGCCGATGCTCCGGGCGTGCAGCCAGCCATTCCCGCCAGGCGGCGCGACGCTCGGCGCTATCGCCTTCGGCGTGCAGCGCGGCGTACCAGTTAGCGGCCTGTTCGAGGCTCTCGAAGTCGGCCTTGGCGGCGTTGTCGGGGGTGTTCGCGGACGTCATCGGGGCAAAGGTATCAGCGCGAGAGGCCCGCTTCGATCAGGGCCAGGTGCAGCATGGCCTGCGCAAGGTACTTCTGCACCATGCGATCCGAGACGCCCAGCTCCTGCGCAATCTCGCGCGTCGATAGACCGTGAATCTGCGCCAGCATGAACGCGCTGCGCACCTTGTCGGCCAGGCGGCTGAGCGCCGCGCCAATCTCCATCAGCGTTTCGATGACGATGGCGCGATGCTCGGGCGACGGCTCATAAGGCTCGGGAAGCGCCGCCAGCGTATCGAGCCACGCCTGCTCGACCTGCCGCCGACGCCACAGGTCGACACACATGCCCTGCGCCATGGTGCGCAGATACGCACGCGCCTCGCCGGGCTGGCCGCGCATGGCCGGCACCGGCCTGACGATCAGGCGCAGGAAGGCGTCATGGGCGAGATCCGCCGCATCTGCGGCATTGCCGAGGCGGCGGCGCAACCACGCCTGCAGCCAGTGATGGTGCGCATCGTAAAGCGCACCCACCTCACTCTGATCAGTGAGTTCGAAAGTCGTCATTCAGCCACTCTTTCAAGACGATACGCGCGCTGCACGGCGACGCCCGGCAGCACGGGCAAGGGAGAGGGTCGATGCATATCGCATCCACAAAGCAGAATAGAAACTATTCTCATTTACATGTTTTTGTCAACCTGATTGCGAATCGTTCTCAGATTCCTTGACACAATCTTACAAATGATAATAATTCTCGATTCCGCTATTCGCCAGACCTTTCCAAACGTCCGCCTGCGCAAGAGTTCCTAAGCCGACACGCACGTTGGCACCGCGCCGGCTCGTGCCAAAACAAGAATCAGAAACAGGAATGCAGATAATGATCAGAAGTCCGAACCATCATGTCGATCACCGTTTGGGCGAGGTGGTTTCGCGTTGCCTCACGACCAGACGGCGTACGCTGGCAACCCGCATGGCGCTGGCCGGCCTGTTGCATTGCGCACTGGCCGGCGCGGCGCACGCCGAGACATCGGGCACAGCCGACGCGGATTCATCGCCCAAAGAAACGCAGCAGACCTTACCCGCCGTTGTCGTCAAGGCGCAGGCCGCACCGGATGAACTCCCTGCCCCGTACGCGGGCGGACAGGTCGCGCAAGGCGGCAGGATTGGCCTTCTGGGCAACCAGAACGTGATGGATACGCCTTTCAGCGTGACGAGCTATACGTCGAAGCGCATTCAGGACCAGCAGGCCGCGACGCTCGCCGACGTGCTGAACAAAGATCCCTCCATTCGCTTCACCGGCCAGACCGGCGGCGTGACCGACTCGTTTTATATCCGCGGCTTCCCCATCAATGAAGGCAATGTGAGCGAATTCGCCTTCGACGGCGTGTATGGCGTCGTGCCGAACTATCACGTCTTTCCCGAGTACGTTGAACGCGTCGAAGTCATCAAAGGACCGGCCGCGCTGCTCTACGGCATGTCGCCCAATAGCGGGGTGGGCGGCGTCGTCAACATCGTGCCCAAGCGGCCGCTTGCGCAGGATCTCACGCGTGTGGGCGTCGATTACACCTCCGATGCGCAGATCGGCGGTCATGTGGATTTGAGCCGCCGCTTCGGCAATGAGCGGCAATTCGGCATCCGCTTTAACGGTCTGCATCGGCAAGGGGAAACGCCGCTGGACAACCAGCGCTCGCGCTCGGATGTCGGCGCCTTGTCGCTCGACTATCAGGGCGGAAGGCTGCGCGCGACGCTCGATTTCATCGAGCAATACCAATGGATCGACGCACCGACGCGCCCCTTCCTGCTCGCCTCCGGCATCGCCGTGCCGCAGGCGCCTGACGGCGCGCGAAACGTCACGCAGTCATGGGGCTGGTGGAAGTCCCTTGATCAAGCGGTGTTGCTGCATTCGGAATACGATGCGAGCCAGCACATTACCGTTTTCGCCGATGCCGGCACGGCGAAAACCGATGTCTCGCGCCTCTCCGATCAGACACCGACCATCCTCAACGCCGCTGGCGACACGCGCTCCACGCCGCAAAACTGGAAGTTCCAGGTGAATCGCTGGAGCGCCGATACCGGCGCGCGTGCGCACTTCGACACCGGCCCGGTTTCGCATGCGCTCACGCTTATGGCCGGTTTCTACGGCGACCGTATCGCCAATGGCAGCAATTCGGGCACGGCGATACTCTCGAATATCTACGCGCCGGTGGCCAGCCCACAGCAATACATCGCCGCGCCATCGCGCGTGGCCAAGGTATCTTCGTCGCAACTCTATGGCGTAGCGCTCGCCGACACACTGAGCGTACTGAACGATCGCGTGCAACTCACGGTCGGTGTGCGCCAGCAACAGATCCAGTCGGACAATTTCAATACCAGCACGGGCGTGAAATCCTCGTCCTATGACAAGGGCGCAGTCACGCCGCTCGTGGGCGTCGTGTTCAAGCCGATCGAGCATGTTTCGCTATACGCGAATTACGTCGAGGGCCTGAGCCGCGGCGATATTGCGCCAACCACCGCGTCCAACGCGGGCCAGGTGTTCGCGCCATACAAGGCGAAACAGGAAGAGGTAGGCGTGAAACTCGACTATCGCAGCATGATGGCCACCCTCGCCGCCTTCCGCATCACCAAACCGAGCGGCCAGCTTTACGGCACGATCTACTCGGTCGATAGCGAGCAGCGCAATCAAGGGCTGGAATTCACGTTCGCGGGCGAACCTGTGAAAGGCGTGCGATTGCTGGGCGGCGTGACGTGGCTCGACGCGACGCTCACCAAAACCAACAGCGCCGCTACGGTGGGCAATCGGCCTGTTGGCGTGCCGCGCTGGATGGCGAATGCGGGCGCCGAATGGGATCTGCCGTGGCTGCGAGGCCTGACGCTCACGGGCGGCGTCAATTTCACCGGTCAGGAATATTTCGATCAGGCCAACCGGCAATCAGTGCCGTCATGGACCACGGTCGATCTCGGCGCACGTTACACCACGCCGCTCTATGGACGGGCAACCACCTTTCGCGCCGGCCTGCTCAATGCGTTCAATCGACACTACTGGTCGGGCGTTGCGTCGTACGGCACGATTTCACTGGGCGCGCCGCGCACGGTGTTCGCGTCGGCGACTGTGGACTTTTGAACCGTTCAACTACGCGGCCGGCCTGGTCGCTGAAATCCAGGCCACGCGAGTGGCGGTTCGCATTTGCCCTTTGCCCACTTCCGAGCGCATCACCTGCTCGAAGATTGCGCGCTCGTCCGCGCTGAATTGTTCGGCCATGCAGGTACGCAGCGTTGGCGCCCACGGAAAAGGCGTACTGTCCAGCAACGCATCCCACGTGTGACTGACCGGCGCGCCGATATCGATATGAAACTCCATATGGATATCGGCGAATCCCGCCTGCATGGCAAAGCTCACGAGATCGCGCTCGCTGAAATTCGTCATGGGCATGCGCGCGGTTTCGATTTCGGTATCGGGAAACTGCGTGCGTTTCCATCGATGCAGCAAGGCAAAGAAGCGGTTCTCCGGCGCGTCGCGCCCGGCTTCCACGAGCTTTCTGAGCGAACAGGTTTCGAAGGCTTCATCGCGACGAATGATCTCCGCCAGCGAAATCCGGCCACCGGGTTTCAGAACGCGGAAAAATTCGCGGAACACGGCAGCCTTTTCCGGCAAATAGCCGATCACGGCGCGTGCCGTCACGGCATCGACCGAGGCATCGGCAATCGCCTCCAACGCTTGAGCGCCACACAGCGAAAACCGACACTGCGATGCCACGCCGCGCTCGCGGGCCTGCTCTTTCGCGTAGTCCAGCAAGCGCGGGGAAACGTCGGTCATATGCACGTGCACCTGTGCGCCCATCCGTTCAATCGCACGCAAGGGCACGGTGCCGTCGCCGCTACCCACGTCGAGCAGCGTCATCCCCGGTTTCAATTGCGCATGATCGAGTAATCGGTCGACATCGCTTTCGATGCTGTCGAGCAATGCACGCCTGACTGCCTGCTCGCCGGAAAAGCGGCTTTCTAATAGCCAGTCCGCCCACAGGTCAGGGGCCGATGCCGTATCGAATGAATTCACAAATGGTTCCGCTTTGAAAATCGGGCGCGCCGCAATCTGCGTGGATTCTCGTCGAGCAACACTTAGGACAACCTTAACCAGCATCACCATTGCAAGCTAAGCGTCAGCTAAGTTTCAAAGCGTAGGCTCACCTGAACAAAAGCAGTTTCAATTCTCAGTCGCCTTCGTCGTGGAGACGGTCATGACATCCGAGTATTCAATGCAATCCGTGAATGGCCAGAACAAAGTGCCGGAAATCACGCTCTCCTTCTGGATTATCAAAATCCTCTCAACCACCGTCGGCGAAACCGGCGCGGACTATCTGGCGGTCAACGCTGGTTGGGGACAAGGCATTACGCGGATCGTCATGGGCGCGCTGCTGTGCGCCATTCTCGCGCTGCAGCTGGGATCGGGACGCTTGCGCCCCTGGCTGTACTGGCTTGCGGTCGTGCTGGTGAGCGTGGTGGGCACGCAGATCACCGACCTCCTCACCGACGGACTGGGCGTCAGCCTCTATCTGAGCACCGCGCTCTTCGCCGCCGCGCTCGCGGCGATCTTTGCGATCTGGTATCGAAGCGAAGGCACGCTGTCGATCCACACCATCGTTACGCGTCGGCGCGAATCGTTTTATTGGGCAGCGATCCTCTGCACCTTCGCTTTGGGAACGGCCGCTGGCGATCTGGCAACGGAAGCCACGGGGCTCGGTTTCGCACGCGGCGTAATTATATTCGGTGTACTGATTGCCGTGACATGGCTGCTGTTTCGTGCCGACGTCAATGCCGTGGTGACCTTCTGGTTTGCCTATGTCCTGACCCGGCCATTTGGCGCAGCACTGGGCGACCTGCTGACTCAGGCACGAACTTACGGCGGTTTGGGCCTCGGAGCGCAATGGACGAGCGCCCTTTTTCTCGCCGCGATCGTCGGCCTGGTCGCCACGGTGGAATTCAATGCACGACCACGTCGTGCCAACTCGCAGACCCCATAACCGGAGCCTCTATGTCGATTCGATCCACTCTGCTGTTATCCGCCTGTGTTACGCTTCTTTTCGCCACCAGCGCGTGTTCTCGATCCACCGATTCCACTACTTCGAATGCAGGCGGCCAGTCAACGCAAACTTCCGTGGCCACTGCAGCCAGTGCGCCTTCACCGCTGGGCGATCTGGGAGCGTTTCGCACAATCGCTGCCGATGTCGCCGCCAAAGTAGAGAGCGGCGATCTGCCGGCCGCAAAAACCCGCATCAAGGATCTGGAGATCGCCTGGGATCAAGCCGAAGCCGGACTCAAGCCGCGCGCGCCCGACGACTGGCATCGCCTGGATAAGGCCATCGACCGGGCACTGGCTGCACTGCGTGCCGCGACGCCGCAACCTGGCGATTGCAAGGATGCCATGCACGCGCTGATGAATACCTTCGATAGTTTGCAGCGCCGCGCGTAGTGCCGCGGGCGCGCACGCCGATCACGGTTTTATGCCTCTGAGCGCGAACGCGCCCGCCACACACGCCAGCATCGTCAATCCTGCGAGCAGGAACGTATCGCTGTAGGCCATCAAAAGCGCTTCGCGGGTCACACGCTGATTGATCAGCGCAAGCGCGGTCTCGTACGCACCGTCAAAACGTCCGCGCGGCAACCCATCCACACGCGGCACATGCAGCCGGGCAATCGCGCGCGCAAGCACGATCATGCGCTCCTGGAATGCTTGCGCATAAGGCGTGACCGCTTCGCCAATGCGCGCCATGTGGAGCTTCTGTCGTTCCACCACGATCTGGCTCACGACCGCGATACCGATCGCGCCACCCACGTTACGCACCATGTTGAACACGCCCGATGCTGAACCCAGTTGCGCCTTGTCGACGCCGCTCACCGCCATCACCGAGAGCGCAATGACCACGAACGACTGGCCGACGCCACGCACGATGAGCGAAGGCACAATCACATTGCGCGCCGAATCGGCGTCGAGGTGAATGTTCATCAGGCACCCCGCCGCGACCAGCAGGAAACCCAGCGCGATCACCATACGCGGACTCGTGCGGCGCATCAGCGGCGGCGTCAGAAACGACATGGCAAATTGCACCAGCCCATAGGGAATCATCACCATGCCGATGTCGCGCGCGCTATAGCCCTGCGCCTGCGCCAGATAATTGGGCACCAGAAACACGACCCCAAACGCCACCGCGCCGAATAGAAACTGCATCAGGCTGGCGATGCCAAAGTTATATCCGGCGAGCAACCGCAGATTGATAAACGGCTGCGCGCGGCGCACTTCGATGACGACGAACGCCACGAGGCCGGCTAGCGCGACGCAGGAAAGCAGCACGATGCTGCTCGACGCGAACCAGTCTTTACGGCCGCCCTCTTCGAGCACGATCTGCAACGCGCTCAAACCCACGGCCATGGTCAGAATGCCTGGCCAGTCCGCGCTACGCAGCTTGCCGGCATCGACGGCAACCGGCCGGATCGCCCACGCAATCGCAGCGATCAGCGCCAGTGCGGGCGGAATCTGCAGATAGAAGATCCAGCGCCACGAATACGTATCCGTAAGCCAGCCGCCCAGCGACGGCCCCGCGGCCTGCGCGACATTGTTGGCGACCGCGAAGAGCGCCATCCCCAGCGGGTGCCGCGACTTCGGCAGTTCGGTTGCGATCAGCTGGAACGACAGCGGTATCAGCACGCCGCCAAACGCGCCCTGCAACGTGCGGGCCACAATCATGGAACCGATTGTGGGAGCCAGCGAGCATGCCAGCGAAAACGCCAGAAAACCCGTCGCGCCCACCAGCAAAACACGCCGCGCGGAGAAGACCTGCACGAGCCAGCCGGTAAGCGGAATGACGACGATTTCGGCGACCAGATAGGCCGTGGTGATCCACGATCCTTCTTCGAAGCTCGCGCCCAGCGAACCGCGTATATCGGGCAGCGACGCATTCGTGACGTGCACGTTCATGCCCGCCATGAAGCAACCGAATACGCCGCCGAGCACGGCCACCCATGAGCGCAGCGATACGGCTTCTTCGTGCGCGTCACGCGACCGGTGAGCCACCGCGCTCATTGCCGCGCCTCCTTGGTATCGACACGCGCGATCACCGACATGCCGGGCCGCAGCACCCCATCGCGCGGCATAGCCTCAAGCGCGATCTTCACCGGCACACGCTGCACGATCTTCGTGAAGTTGCCGGTTGCGTTGTCCGGCGGCAGCAAGGCGAATTCCGCGCCCGAACCCGGCGCGATGCCGCTCACACGGCCGTGCAATACCTGCCCCGCAAAGGTGTCGACGTCCAGTTCGACCGGCTCGCCAGCGCGCATCGCGGCAAGCTGCGTTTCCTTGAAATTGGCCACCACATAGAGCGCGTGTATGGGCACCACGGCGAGCAGCGGCGTGCCCGCCTCCACATACTGCCCCGCGCGCACGCTGCGCTGGCCCACCATGCCGTCTTGCGTCGCGAGAATGCGGGTGTGTTCGAGGTCGAGAGTGGCCAGTGCGAGTTGCGCCTCGGCCGCTGACTCACGCGCATGAGCCGCAGCCGTTGCCGCATCGTTTTGCGCCATCTTCTTGCGCAGCACGCCGCTCTGTTCGCGCTGGGCCTGCGCAGCCGCAACAGCGTGCGCGAGCGCCGCCCGCGCCTTGAGCGCATCCGCGTGGGCCGCTTCCCAATGCTGGCCGCTGGCCGCTTCGTCGGCCAGCAAGGCGTGGTAGCGGTTCGCGTCGGCATCTCGTCGCACCGATTCGGCACGTGCAGCCTCCACATCGGCTTGCGCCTGTGCAATCGTGCTGGCCTGTTGTTCGAGTTGCGCGTCCAGCGTCTGCGCTGCCGCTGCGCTCTCCTGCAAGGCCGCCTGCGCCTCCAGCAAGGCCGCCTGAGCGGCCTGCACTTTCGCGCGGTAATCGCGGTCGTCGAGCGTGGCAAGCACGTCGCCGCGATGCACCGTCTGGTTGTCGTCCACCATGACCTGCGTGACATAACCCGGAATGCGCGGGCTTACGGTGACGACATCGGCGCGCACGTAGGCATCATCCGTCGTTTCGATAAAGCGCCCCACGCGCCACCAGTGCCAGCCCCACGCCGCCGCAGCGAGCAGCACCAGCACACTCCCCGCGACAATCATCGAACGCCGCGCGCGACGCGCGGTCGAGTTCGTCTGAACTTCGGTATCAACAGTCGTACTCATGCAGACAATCTTCTTTTGAAATAGGTAATGAGAGCGGCACGCTCAAGGCTGCCATCCGCCGCCAAGCGCCTTGAACACGGTGACCTGATCCAGCGCGATCTGCTGGGCCGATTGCGCAAGCGCGGCATCGTCAGCGACCAGACTGCGCTCCGCATCAAGCATTCCTAACGAATCGATCGCGCCAGCTCGAAACTCGCGCTCAGCAAGCGCAAACGCACGTGCGTGCCCCGCGCGTGCGGTCGCGAGTGCGTCGTGTTCGCGCGCCGCTGCGCCATAGCGTGCCAGTGCCTGCTCGGTTTCCTGCAAGGCCCGAAGTACCTGCGCATCGAATGCGGCGCGCGCGCCCGCGTCGTCGGCATGCGCTGCGTCCAACTGGGCGCGGCTCGCCGCCAGATTGGGAAAATTCCAGCTGACAAGCGGTCCGACACTCCACGCGATCGCATAGCGGTCGCCGAGCGAAGCCGGGTGGCCCGTGGTCGACAACCCGTTGATCGAGCCGCCAAACGTGATCGACGGATACAGCGCGGCCTGCGCCGCGCCCACGCGAGCGTGGGCCGCCGCCAGCCTGCGTTCGGCCTCGCGAAGATCGGGCCGTCGCCGCAACAGCGCCGCGCCGTCACCCACGGGAAACGGTTGTGCAAGCATCGGCGGCTGATGGCATTCGGCTGCCGCGCGCGGGATATCGGCGGGCGCGCGGCCGAGCAGCACGGCGAGTTCGTAGAGCGCGGCGCGGTGCTCGCCATCGAGTGCCGGAAGGCTCGCGCGCGTGTCGTCGGCGAAGGCCTGGGCGCGCGCAAGTTCCATCGTCGAGACGAGGCCCAGCGCCTGCTGCTTCTGCGTGAGCGTCGCGATGCGCCCCGCAATGGCCACCGAGTGCTGAGCGACGTCCAGGCGCGCGGCATACGCACAGGCGCGGGCATAAGCGCCAGCGGTTTCGGCGGCGACGGTGACGCGCAGCGCATCGGTAGCGGCTTGCTGCGCCTCGGCGTCCGCGTGCGCGGCATCCACGAGATTGCGCACGCGCCCCCAGAAGTCGATCTCCCACGACAGCGCGAAACCCGGCGCCCAACCGAAACGCGACGGCGCGCTGCCCGTGTCGCGCGCGGCAGCCACGATCTGGTCGTTCTGATGCTTGCCGTAATCGACGCCGAACGAGCTTTGCGTCGATGGCAGACGGGCGGCATCGGCCTGCGCCAGCACGGCGCGGGCGCGCGTCACGCGCGCCGCCGCGACAGCAAGGTCGCGATTCTGGGCCAGCGCTTCGCCGATCAGCGCATCCAGCGCCGGGTCCTGGTAAAGCCGCCACCAGTGATCCGGCGGCGCGGCGGACACGACCTGCGGCGTCGAGGCGGCCGCATCGAAAGGCGCATTCTGCGCGGCGCTGGCAACCGGCGAGCGATAGGGTTCGGCAACCGAACAGGCAGCGAGCGTCGCCGCGAAGAGCGCGCTGGAAACGGCAGTAATGCCTCGGGCACGGAGGGAAAAACGGTACGCCGGAGATCCCGGCGACGATTGAAAAAGCGGAGCGACTTGCATCGAGCGTCATGGAATGAATCAGTCAGGCCATGTTATGTTGATGCTCTTTATCTATCGCGCGCGGAATGTGCATTCATCGTCGCAAAATGGACAACATGGATGAGCGCGGTCACGCCAAAACACACATGAACGAATTTTTTCAGGCGCTGGATGCTTCGGAGAAAACCCGGCAGATTGGTGTGCTGGCAACGGACTCCGCGGCGGGTGATGAGTTCGCGCCGCACACGCATGCGCAGGCCCAGATGATCCTGTCCATTGACGGCGTCATGATTGTGCGCACCGACGACGGCAGTTGGGTCGTGCCGCCAAGCCGCGCGGTGTGGCTGCCCGCAGGCACGCGCCATGGCATCGAGATGGCCGGCGACGTGAGCCTGCGCTCCCTGTTCGTCGCCCATGAAGTGCGCCCGAGCCTGCCGCGCGAGTGCCGTGTGATCGGCGTAAGCGGGTTATTGCGCGAACTCATCCTGGCCACCAGCGGCCTGCCCGCCGATTACGACCTGAGTCATCGCACGGGACGCGTGCTGGCCTTGATCCTCGACGAAATCGAAATCGCACCGACGCTCGATCTGCATGTGCCGATGCCGCACCATGCGCAACTGGCCGCGTTGTGCGCGCGGCTGATCCGCGACCCGTCCGAGCCGGTCACGCTCGCCTCCTGGGCGAGCGCGGCGAACATGAACGCCCGCACGCTCGCGCGTATTTTCAGGCGCGAAACCGGTATGACGCCAGGCGCGTGGTGGCGTCATACGCGTCTGCTGCTAAGTCTGCCGCGCCTGGCCGCGGGTGTGTCGATTCTCGAACTGGCGCTGGAGCATGGTTACGACAGTCCTAGCGCATTTGCCGCGATGTTTCGCAAAGTGCTGGGTGTGCCACCCAGCGAATATTTGCGGCAAAAATAATCGGTGTGACGACACACGCAATTTAACGTCAATCATCTAAGGAATTGCGCCTATGCCGATCCTCGGCGATGCGCGATTCAATCCCACGCTATTTTGGCGGAATTCTCCTGGACAATGGCAGCTCAATACGCTGCGCTCACGTTGCCAATGAAATAAGCTAGCTGCGGAAAACGTACGTCTCGATGCGGCCTCGCAGAATGCTCCAGTAAAGTCGAGCGCCCTCGATAATCGAATACGAATACACCGGAAAATACGGCACACGCGCAGCACAAGCAATCCTCAGAACGATGAAAAAAAGGAGGCAGACAGCACTAGCCAGGAAAGGCAGCCGAACACCGGACAAACTCCTTGCCTTTCATGATGCCCGGTTATCAGACCATCGAACAACGACCTAAAGGAACTGACGGATAGCGTGTGGGAGCGTCGTGCATCGGGCAGGGAATCCGCGGGGAACGTTTGCACGGAGCCGATGCCGGGAGAATAGGAGTAACGCTGCTGTATCCGCACGGTGCTTGCCGTTGGCGCCGACAATGCGAGTCATTAGTGAAACGCGACAATAACTTTTCCTCACTCGGCAAGCGTGCGAAGACGTGCGAGATTTTTTCGCCAGCAACGATTGCACCGTTTTCGCCCCAGTCGGCCAGCGCCGCCCTTTCGATATTCCACGAACCCTGGTGGCTAGACATCGCTACGCAAGGGAGCTGGAAACTCGCCACGGTGAATCGCAACAATCAGATCATCGGAGAGATGCCTTATACACCGACGCGTCTGCGTCTGTGGCGCGTTGCTCATCTGCCGCCGCTCACGCGCACGCTCGGTCCCGTGATCAAGCCGGTGATGGGGAGCATCGCGTCTCAACGACATCATCGCCTCGATGTCACTGCGAAGCTGATCGAGCAGCTGCCCGACTGCGACAGTTTTTTCCAGGTATTCGACCCGCGCATCGACGATGCGATCGCCTTTGCGCTAAAAGGCTATTCGGTGTCGGCGCGCTACACGTTTCAGATCGACGCGAACTGCTCGACCGACGAGGCATGGGCGAATCTCGATACCAAAACCCGCAATGTGATTCGTAGCGCTGACCGCAATCTGACGATCGCGCCAATTGCTACGCCGGGCGAATTCACCCAGTTTTACGAAGCCAACCTGGCCTCTCGCTCGCGCACCAATGCCTACTCGTCCGAAATCATGCGCCAGCTAGTCAAAGCGTTCGTCGAGCGCAAGTCGGGCACCCTGCTCGGTGCGTATGGAACGGGTGGCCGGCTGGTCGCGGCGATTGGCCTGGTATGGGACCGTCACGCGGCCTACTATCTGCTGTCCTCGCGGGTGCAAGACGCCCACTGCGGCTCGATCAGTCTGTTGCTGTGGACCGGTATCCAACGCGCCCTGGCGAGCAAGCTCACGTTCGATTTCGACGGTTTCGCGAGCCCTTCGACATTTCATTTCCTAAGCGCCTTCGGTGCGACCTTGCGCCAGCGCCTGGCCGTCGAACGGCTTGGCACCGGCTACTCGCTAGCGCGCGCGCTCAAACGACGGATTGCGCCGAGCACGGAGTTCGCGCCCACGCTTTGAATGCATAATCGCTTTCGATTAGTTTTCAATTGTGCGGCAGGCGGCCGGTGCTCCGCTCGCTGATTGATGGCATGCGATCATTGGCTTTCTGCCTCCAGTCGAAATCCAATGAGCACATTTCCCACCCTCTCAACTTCGCGGCTGTCATTGCGGGAGATTTTGCCCGGCGATGCACCGTCCTTGTTTGCGATTCATCGTGATGCAGAAGGCATGCGCTGGTTCGGCAACGATCCAATGACCGATATTGCGCAGGCCGAGAAGCTAATTCAGCTATTCGCCGACTGGCAGCGCAATCAAACAGGCTTTCGCTGGGCCATCGAGAGGCTTTCGGATGGGAGTTTCCTCGGTACATGCGGCCTCTTCCGCTGGAATCGAAACTGGCATAGCTGCGTTGTCGGCTATGAACTGGCTCCGTCTGCGCGTGGCGAAGGCTATATGAATGAAGCGCTTTCCGCTGCGATCAATTACGGTTTCAAAACGATGCAGATAAACCGCATAGAGGCCCAGGTCCACACTCAAAACGCACCTTCGATACATACGTTGGAGACGCTGGGCTTTCTGCGTGAAGGGTATCAGCGCCAGGGTGGGTACTGGGGGGACACCTATCACGATCTTCTGCAGTTCGCGTTGCTTAGGAGCGAATTTCGACACGGTTTGTGACGATCGTATCAGGGGAAATCGTCTGGCGCGATGAACGGTCGCTTTAGCGCAAAGCAGATGGTGAAAGCAGTCGGCCGGGTTGTCACGACTGGTACGGCTACAGTACCCGCCGGATCAGCCTAGTTGATTTTGAGAACGTTTGGTTCTAATATCGACTTCATGACGACCTTCAACGATTCCCGCACCAGCAGTCGCTCGCGTCCCACGGAACGCGGCCGGCCGCGCGAATTTGACGTCGATCAGGTGATCGATGCTGCGGCCCGCGTGTTCTGGGAGCATGGTTACAACGCGACGCCAATCGACGCGTTATGCGATGCAACCGGCGTATTTCGCGGCAGCCTGTACCGGACTTTCGGCGACAAACATGGTTTGCTGGTTGCAGCCTTCGATCGGTACGCTGAAGGCGCCATCGCGCGGCTGAAGGAGCGGCTGGCCGCCGACCTGTCGCCAGCCGACGCATTACGCGCGGCGCTGATGCATTACACGCGGGTCAGCGCAAATTTGCTGGAAAAACATGGTTGTTTCATCACCAACGCCGCCATCGAATTGTTGCCGGACGATCAGGACATGCGCGCGCAGATCGAAACAGCGCTACATCGCATTGCGACGCAGTTCAGTCTGGCGATTGCGCGCGGCCAGCAGGCGGGCCAATTCGATCGGAGCCTGGATGCCGAGGAAGTCGGACGATTTCTGCTGTGCGTCGTTCAGGGAATGCGTGTGCTCGGCAAGATCGATATGGATGAAGCCGCGCTGGCGTCGATCGTGGAGATGACAATGCGCGCGCTGGTCTGAGAGGCGCGTTTTATCGGCCTAAGTGCGCGATTTCATGGGTGTCGGCGATTGCCGGCATTTTTTCAAACCAATTTGAGAACATTCAGTCATGAAATCAGAGTTCATCTCATCCGCGCCGTCGATGCATTACTGGAAGGGTGTCGGATTGTGCCTCACAGCGACCGTATTGATGGGGGCAATGTTTCCCGTAATGAGCGCCGCGCTGACGAAGGTCGATCCGTTCACGTTCACATCGCTGCGCTATCTGATTGCCGGGATCGCGTTCGCGACGCTGCTGCGGCAACGCGAAGGGCCCGGTGCATTCTCGGCAAACGGCCACTCGATCAGGACTGCCTGGTTACTTGGATCGGTTGGCTTTTGCGGCTTCGGCTCGTTCGTGTTTCTTGGGCAGCAGTTGGCGGGACCGGACGGTGCTCTCGATGCGTCGATCATGATGGCGACACAGCCGATGATGGGCTTGCTGCTCGGCGCGTGGCTACGCCGCAGTGTGCCGCCCCTTCTATCGCTTATGTTTGTCGCGCTATCGTTTGTCGGGGTGTCGCTGGTCATCACGCGCGGTGATCTGGCGGCCGCGATCCACGGCCCCCAGCACTATGCGGCTAGCGGGCTGATCCTGATCGGCGCATTGTGCTGGGTGGTGTACACCTTCGGCTCCGCCAGGTTCACGCGCTGGTCAGCCCTGAAATACACGACCATGACGACGTGGTTAGGCCTGAGCACGATCATCGCCGTCAACGCGATCCTGATTGCGCTGCACGCGGTGCCTGTGCCCACGTTATCGGCGTTGTACTCGATTGCACCGCATCTGCTTTATATGGGTCCCATCGCCGGCTTCGGTGCGATCCTGCTGTGGGTCTCGGGAAATCGGGCGCTCGGTCCAACGAATGGCGTCCTGTTTATGGATGTGGTGCCAGTCACCGCTTTTGTGGTGTCCGCGCTAACGGGTGTCGTGCCGATGCCAGCGCAAATTGCCGGGGCCACGCTGACCGCCTCCGCGCTGGTCATCAACAATCTGTATTTGCGCCGCCGTTCGTTGAATTTAGCGGTGCGAGCCGCGGCATGATGGCATGCAATGCTGGAGAATTGCCGCACGCTGGCGATGCGAACATATTCGCGGCAACACAGGCGCTCACCTTCGCAAGCTGATTGACAGCTGATCTTCGCACATCCTCCACAACTCCTTCACACAATTCTGAAAGCAATCGTGCATAGTTCGCGTGATCGACATTACGCGAAGGAAATCAGCATGCGCTTCGAAAAGCGTGGGGCCATCGTCGACGCGCAGCGCTGGCTGGCAGCGTCGGCCCATCCACGCGTCGAACGCGACGCCGAGCGATGGGTAATCGCCACACCCGAAGGTTGGCGCGAAGTCAATGACGGCGACTGGATCGTGACCGATGAAACCGGCAACGCGTGGCCAATGAACGATCACCTTTTCCGATCGCTGTACGTTCCCGCCGGCGAGTGATGCTGTAAAGACATCGCCGCGCTTCAACGTTTCGCCATCTATATCCCTTCGAAGTCATTTCACCTCGCTTTCAACGGAAATACCGCGGAAAGCGCACTGAATGCAGCTCGGGTAAAAAGGGCCATTTTTTATCGCCATGCAATTGACGCGCGTGCCCTGCGCCTCTACGCTTGCGCGCTGATGGTTCCCGGCGACGGGATCAAAAGGGAACGCAGTAGTGACGTCCGTGCTGACGCCCGAGCGTCGAGTCTGCGGCTGCCCCCGCAACTGTGAGCGGCGAGTCCATGTCATTCAGGGCCACTGGGAAACCGGGAAGGCCGGCATCGGACCTTGACCCGCGAGCCAGGAGACCTGCCATCGACCGAGGTCCATGCAGCCGCAACGGGCGGGGTGTCCCAATGCGCAAGCCACCGCTTGTTACGGCGGCCCGTTGCAGGACAGCCCCGACCTCAGGATCTGTCACATGTCCATCGCTCTTGAAACGGCCACCGCGCCGGGAGCCCTTCGTCGCCGAGTAATCGGCATCTACACCGTTCTCGCAGTCTTCAATATCGGCGCCTGGATCTGGGCGTTCATCGCATTCCACGCGCAACCGCTGCTGCTCGGCACAGGGCTGCTGGCTTATGGCTTTGGCCTGCGCCATGCCGTCGATGCCGACCACATCGCCGCAATCGACAACGTCACGCGCAAGCTGATGCAGGACGGTCAGCGCCCGGTTTCCGTGGGCTTCTTTTTCGCGCTTGGCCACTCCGCCGTGGTGCTGCTGGTCGCGATTGCCGTTGCCGCGACGGCGGCGGCGCTGGAAAGCCGCGTCGAGGCTTGGAAGGACATCGGCGGCGTCATCTCGACGAGCGTCTCCGCGCTGTTCCTGTTTCTGATTGCCGCGATGAACATCATCATTCTGCGCGGCGTGTGGCGCGCGTTCGGCAAGGTCCGTCGTGGCGAACCCTACGACAGCGACGATCTCGATCTGCTGCTGAACAATCGCGGTCTGCTTGCGCGCCTGTTCCGTCCGCTGTTTCGCCTGGTGTCGAATCCGCTGTGGATGCTGCCGCTGGGCTTTCTGTTCGGCCTTGGCTTCGATACCGCGACGGAAGTCAGCCTGCTTGGCATTTCCGCATCGCAAGCGGCGCAGGGCGTGTCGATGGGCGTCGTGCTGGTGTTCCCGGTGCTGTTCGCGGCCGGCATGTCGCTGGTGGATACCACCGATGGCATTCTGATGCTCGGCGCGTATGACTGGGCTTTCGTGCGCCCTATCCGCAAGCTCTATTACAACCTCACGATTACGCTCGTTTCGGTGGCGGTTGCGGTATTGATCGGCGGGATCGAAACACTCGGCTTGCTCGCCGATCAGTTCAATCTCAAGGGCGGCTTCTGGGATCTGATCGGCACGTTGAACGACAACTTCAACAATCTGGGCTTCATCATCATCGGTGTGTTTATCTTTGCCTGGGTCGCCTCGTTCCTGATCTATCGCGCGAAGGGCTATGACAACCTGCCGACGTTCGAGTCCGGCAAATAACCTGCCTCTGCAAGCACGCGCGCGCGTGATGCTCCGTTATGCGCCGTTATGCGCCGTTACGCTTCGACATCGCGAATCAGTTTATCGAGCAGACGGTCGAGTTGCTCGCGCTCGCGCACGCTCAACGCCTTCAAGGCGTCCTGCTCGTTGGCAATATGATGCGGAAGGATTTCGTCGATCAGATCGAAACCCTTCTGCGTCAAACAGACATCCACGCTGCGCCTGTCCTTCGCGGACGCGCGACGTTCGATCAGCCCCGAGCGTTCGAGCCGGTCAAGCCGGCTCGTCATCGCGCCTGAAGACAGCATCAGCGCTTCGTAGAGTTCGGTGGGCGTGAGCTGGTACGGCTCGCCTGCGCGGCGCAACGCCGCAATCACATCGAACTCCCCGGTTTGCAAGCCGAATTGCGCCGCCAGCGGCATCAGCCGCGTGCGCTCGATCAGATGTGTGGCCTCCAGCAGGCGACCGACCGTCGCCATGACATCTGCGTCGATGTCCGGTCTTTCCCTGCGCCACTGCTCCGCCGCGCGTCTGGCTCGTCCCATCTCAATCACTCCCGTGCAATTTTCTTGACGTCAAGATATCAGCTTGCGTCTGAGTTGTAACCAGGCTAGTTTACTCGATATCAAGATACTTGATGTCGAACGAATATGAGCCAAACTGAAGTTGCGAAAGAACCGATGTTGGTAGCAGGCGCAATCGTTGCGCTTGCATTGAATCTGCGGCCAACGATGGCGGCGGTCGGCCCTCTGCTAGACGGCATCATGGCCGCAACGGGACTCGACCACGCGGGCGCCGGCATGCTCACGGCGCTGCCAGTCGGCGTCATGGGCCTAGGGGCGCTGCTCAGCGGGCCGCTGCAACGAAGCGGGAGCCAACGCGCCTTTGTGGGTGTCGGGATCGCCCTGATTGCCGCCGCGTGCGCCGCGCGCGCCTTCGAACAAGGCGCAATGGCCATGCTGATTACCGCGTTGCTCGCCGGTGCCGGCATCGCGCTGATCCAGGCTTTGATGCCGGCGTTCATCAAACGCGTCTACGGGGCGCGAGCGGGCGCGATGATGGGGCTGTACACCACCGCAATCATGGGCGGAGCCGCTGCCGCTGCCGCGCTCGCGGCGCCGCTTGCGCAAGTCTGGGGATGGTCCGGCGCGCTGGCCGTCTGGGCGCTTCCGGCCTTATTCGCATGCGTTCTCTGGCTCGCGGCGACGCGTCGATTCGACGTTTCGCGCACGCCAATCACTGCCGTAGCGCGCGCGGCCCAATCGCATTACGCGCCCTGGAAACAGTGGCGCGCGTGGGAATTGATGCTGTTCTTTGGTGTGGGCACCGGCGCTTACACGCTCGTCCTAGCGTGGTTGCCGCCGTTCTACACGCAACTCGGCTGGAGTCGCGCCGATGCGGGCTATCTTCTCGCAGGCGTCACGGTTGCCGAAGTTGTCGCCGGTCTCACGGTATCGGCCTCGATTGCGCGCATGCCAGACCGGCGCAAACCGCTGCTCGTTGCGCTCGCCCTGCTGATCGGCGGTCTTGCCTGTTTGTTGAGCGCGCCGCTTGCACTCGCGGCCATCGCATGTGTGTTGCTCGGTCTGGGAATTGGTGCGCTGTTTCCGCTCTCGTTGATCGTCGCACTCGACCATAGCGATAACCCGACGCGCGCTGGCGAACTGGTGGCCTTCGTGCAGGGCGGCGGCTATCTGATCGCGAGTCTCATGCCCCTGCTCGCCGGTGCGTTGCGCGATCGTTTCGCGGATCTCACGCACGCGTGGGCGATCATGCTTGCGGGCGCGTTTCTGCTTTGCCTGCTCTGTACGCGCTTTTCGCCGCGCTCGTATGCGCGTTTTTCCGCCAATCACGCTTGATAAGAGACCTGCGGCGGTGCTTTTCATCTGGACTGCGAAACTCCTTCATGGTGAATCAGCAGTCCAGATCAAATTGGCCTAGCTCAGCGCATAGCGGGGAGCGGCTTTCGCGTTGGCGAACTTCGGAGCCAGCGCGCGTCGCTGCGCTTCCCACTGCGTCCAGCCATCGCCATCATGCAGCGTCGGGATCGTCACGAGTTCGCCCTGATCGAGGCCCGCGAGCGCGGCGTCCACCAGATCGTCAGCCGTCATGGTGCTGGCCGCCTCTTTCTGCTTCGCGTAGCCGGCGACATCCCAGAACTCCGTTGCTGTCGCGGCAGGCAACACGGTCTGTACGCGCACGCCCTTATCGGCCAGATCGCGCTGGAGCGCATGACCGAAGCTGAGCACGTACGATTTCGACGCGCTATACACGCCGTTCAATAGCTCCACGGCAATCCCCACCACCGACCCGATATTGACGATGGTGCCGCCCTTTCGGCCGACAAACGCGGGCGCGACCGCGTAAGTCAGGCGCGTCAGCGCGTTGATGTTCAGGTTGATCATCGCCTCCATGGTGTCGACGTTGCTATCAAGCACCGAAGCAACCGAGCCGACGCCCGCGTTATTCACCAGCATCGTGATGCGCGGGTTCTCGCGAAGAATCGTTTCGATTTTCGCAAGCGCGGCCTTGTCGTTGAGATCGGCGCACACCGTCTCCACCGTGCGGCCGGTTTTCGCAGCTATGCGAGTGGCGAGTGCCGTCAGGCGCGCCTCGTTACGCGCCACCAGAATGAGGTCGTAGCCACGCTTCGCGAGACGGTCCGCGTACACAGCGCCGATGCCCGCCGATGCGCCAGTAATCAGTGCGATGCCTTGAGTGGGTTGGGTTTGAGCAGTCATGTCTTGTCCTTTCGGTTGACTGAACCGGCAGGACGCCGGTTCGTTGAAGGCATTCTGACCGCACCCGCACACATCCTCAATGTCATAGATGCAATGATTCCGGCCACACGACCTGCCTCTGCAGGCGCGTCTCTTTTATGCTACATTCAACGAATCAGGACACGATTTCGCGCCATCATGCATACCGTCGGCCTTGTTGTTTACCCAAATTTCCAGTCGCTCGCCCTCGCCGTGTCGAGCGTGTTCGAGTACGCCAATCTGCTGCACAGCGAGCCGGTTTATCAGTTCCGCATCGTGTCCGAGCTGGGCGGACCGGTCGCGTCGTCGCAAGGCTTTTCGGTGCACAGCGAGGCACTGGGCGACGAGGCCTACGACACGCTGATCGTCGCAGGCGACAACGAATGCCGGTTGCCTTCCGCATCGCTGCTGGCCTATCTGCGCGCCGCACCCAGTCAGGCCAGGCGGATCGCGTCGATATGTACGGGTACGTTCGTGCTGGCCGCGGCGGGTCTGCTGAACGGCAAGCGCGCCACGACGCACTGGTATCACGCTCAAGCCTTCAAGAAGCAATATCCCGACATTCCGCTCGACGAGGACCGCATCTTCGTAGTCGACGGCCAGATCTGGACCTCGGCGGGCATGAGCGCGGGGATCGACCTTGCCCTTGCGATCGTCGAACACGATCTGGGGCTGGAAACGGCGCGCATGGTCGCGCGCAAACTCGTGCTCTACCAGCGGCGCGGTGGCGGCCAGTCGCAATTCTCGGCCTTGCTGGAAATGAATGCGCGCTCGGATCGCGTCCAGATGGCCTTGAGCTACGCCAGCGAGCATCTGGGCAGCGATCTGTCCGTCGAGCGCCTGGCCGAAGCGGCAAGCCTGAGCCCGCGTCAGTTTAGCCGTGTATTTCGCGAGGAAACCGGCCAGTCGCCGGCCAAAGCCGTCGAACGGCTACGCGTGGAGGCCGCGCGCCTGATGATGGAGACCACGCGCCACCCAATCGAAATCATCGCGAGAGAAACGGGATTCGGCGATCGGGAACGCATGCGTCAGGCGTTTCTGCGGGCGTTTGGCCAGGCCCCGCAAACCATTCAGCGCGCGTCGGCGGGCGCGCGGGCCGCGCTCTGAAAATCCAGCGCAGTATGTGACTTTGCTGTGAGGTGACGCACTATCGCTCGTCGGCGGTCCACTCCGGGCTGTAGCCGCCCAGCGCCGGGTGATACATCTCGTCGCCGGAATGCTGCGTGAATTCGACATTGAGCCGATCCTCGCGCAGCCCCAGAATCTCGATGCAATGCGCGCACAGCGCCTTCGCTACTTCCATGCGCAGTTCGGGCGAGCGGCCCTGCCTGATGTCCAGCATCATGACCGCAACCGGAACGGGTTCTTGCCCCGCTTCGGCGATGCGCCAGACGCCACCCTCCCCCAACTCGCGAATCGCTACACTGATACGCCGGATATCGACCGACATCATGCGCGCGTAGGTCTCGCTCATTTGCGCGGCCAGTTGTCTTTTTGTTTGCGCCGCGTAGTGCTCGTTCACATCCAGTTGCAGATAAGGCATGTTTGAAGTCTCCGACGCCGTTGCAGGGTTCGTAGCCGATTCTGGCATGCCCGGCGACAAACACAACGTCAGATCCGCAATGATTCCGGACATCATCACTCGCGCGCGCACACGACCCAGGCGTTCGAATCGATCTTCACAGGAACCGCCTCCAGCGCGGCGCCCGCACAGGGACCATCGATACACATGCCATCGTCGAACCTGAACAGCGCGCTATGGTGAGCGCACATCAGCACCTGCGACCGATAACATGAGACGTTTCCAGGCTCGAAATCCAGCGGCACGGAAAAATGCGGACAGCGATTCACGTAGGCCCAGACCTGATCGCCGCGGCGCACGACCACGACAGGACGCCCTACGCATTGCTCGTCGATCACACGAGCGCCGCCGTCCGGCACGTCAGCAAGGCGACATAAGAGACTGACATTCATGACTCACACCCGTTGCTCAGGATTACCAAGGTTCCAGTCCCACGGGCGTACCTCGACCCGAGAAAACAAACCTTCCTTCATATACGGGTCTTCGCCCACGAACTGCATCACGGCGTCGATGTCGTCGGCTTCCAGCACCAGCAGCGTCCCGTTCATCGCATTGCATAACGGCGCCAGCGTCGCCCCGCCCAGACGCACGAAAACCCCATGTTCGCAGGCGCTGCGCAGCCAGTTTCGATGGTGCGCGCGCACGCGCTCGCGCACTTCGCGCATATCCGGTTTATCAGTGGCAAAGACAGCGAAATAGCGGCGCATGATTCAGCTCCGGTCCAGCGCGAAATCGCCATTCGCTTCGCGCCTTGGACTCTTCAATGTGAAGTGGCGTGCGAGTTGCGCAGACGTGCGTTCGACATGTTGTTGAAACTGGCGACAATCTGCGCGGTCAGCCTCGCCTGGCGATCGTCATGTTCAGTTTTCACCGTAGTGCTCACAATCGTCTCCGTCCGCATTTTTGCTTGCATGATGCGTAACTAGCGCGGTGCGCGCCCTTCCCACGCATCCTCCAGCAACGCGCGAATCGCTGCCCGCTCGATGGGACGTGGATTCTCGTAAGGATTCTGGCAGGCAAGATCCGCGGCTTCGTCCAGGCCCTGATTCGGCATGCCGATATCCGCGAGCGCCGGGGCAATGCCCAGTTTCGCGTTCAGATTGAACAGCAACGGGCCGGCGTCGGCGGCATCGTTCCCGCCCAGAGCGCGCGCAACCCGGCGCAGCGCTTCGGGTGCGGCGGCGTGGTTATAGTGCGCCGTATGCGGCAACATGGCCGCGTGCGTCTGCGCGTGCGGAAGATTGAACGTGCCACCCAGGGTATGGCAGAGCTTGTGGTGTATCGCCATGCTGACCGCGCCCAGGCAGGTTCCCGCGAGCCACGCGCCGTACAACGCACGACTGCGCATCCATCGGTCATCAGGTCTGCTGACGATCACTGGCAGTGCTTCTCCGAGCGCGCGAATCGCTTCCTCGGCCATCAGACTGATAACGGGGTTCGCGTCTTCGGCGTAGAGCGCCTCGACGGCATGCGCCATCGCATTGATCCCAGAGGCTGCCGAGATGCCAACGGGAAGCGATAGTGTCAATGACGGGTCATACAATACCGTGCGCGGCAACACACGCGCATCGCGGCCCGTGCGCTTCAGCCGCCCTTGCGTGAGGCCGTAAATCGGCGTCATCTCCGATCCCGCGTACGTAGTCGGCACGGCCAGAATGGGTAGCGACGATTCGAGCGCAATGGCCTTGCCCAGGCCAATGGTAGATCCGCCACCGATCGCGATACAACAATCCGCGTCCAGATCGCGAGCCGTTTCGCGCGCCGCGCGGGCGACCTCGACCGGCACATGCATGACCGCCTGCGCGCATACGCCGGCGGCGCGCTCGCCCAGCACCTCTTTCACCTGATCGGCAAGATGGCGCTGCTCCGGCGTCGACAGGATGAGCGCCCGGCGCGCCCCAAGCCGGGTCAGTTCATCCGGCAGCTTCGCGAGCGCGCCCCATTCGAAGACCACACGCGATGGGCTGCCCTGATAGACAAAGCGCTCCATGGCGGCCTCAGCGCTTGAAATGCGGCGGCACGTTGCCGTCGACGTTGACCCAGACCGATCGCGCTTCGGTGTAGTCGTGCATCGCTTCGAATCCCATCTCGCGGCCATAACCCGACTTGCCGACGCCACCGAACGGGCTGCCCGGATTGACGCGCTTGTAGCAGTTGATCCAGCACATACCGGCATTGATCTGCGCGGCGGTCTTGTGGGCGCGCGAAAGGTCCTGGGTCCACAAGCCGCTACCCAGTCCATATTCGGTTGCGTTGGCGATGGCCAGTGCCTCTTCATCGCTGCCAAAGCGCAGCACCGTGACGAACGGCCCGAACACTTCTTCCTGCGCGATACGGTCTGCGGCGCTCTTTGTTTCGATGACGGTCGGGCGCACGTAATACCCCTTGGCGAGCGCACTATCCTGCGGCGCACTGCCGCCCGTGAGAACGCGGCCGCCCTGCTCGCGCGCCACGTCGACGTAGGTCAATACGCGGTCCAGATGCTGCTTCGAGGTCAGCGGTCCCATTTCAGTATCGGCGTCGAGCGGATTGCCGACTCGAATCGACGATGCCAGCGAAACGAACCGTTCGAGGAATTCATCGGCGATGCGTTCGTGCAGGACGAGACGCGAACCGGCGATGCAGGCTTGCCCCTGATTGTGAAAGATCGCCCACGCTGCGCCGTTGATGGCGGCGCTCAGATTGGCGTCGTCGAAAACGATATTCGCGCCCTTGCCGCCCAGTTCCAGTTGCACGCGCTTCAGATTGCCTTGCGACGCTTCGACAATGCGACGCCCCGTTGCGGTCGATCCCGTGAAGGCGATCTTGCCCACACCCGGATGTTCGGCAAGGCGCTGGCCGGCTGTGTGACCGTAGCCGGGAACGACATTCACCACGCCGTCAGGAAAGCCCACCTCAGCCATGAGTTCGACGATGCGTAACGTGGAAAGCGGTGTGATTTCCGATGGCTTGAGCACGACCGTGTTGCCCGCCGCGAGCGCAGGCCCCATCTTCCAGCTCGTGAACATCAGCGGAAAATTCCACGGCACGATCTGGCCGACCACGCCAATCGGTGCGCGCTGGACGTAATTGAGGAAACCCGTTTCAACCGGAATCACCGATCCCTGCAACTTGTCCGCCATGCCGCCGAAGTAACGAAAACACGCTGCCGTGCGCGGCACATCGAGCGAACGCGAATCGCGGATCGGATGGCCCGTATCGAGCGATTCCAGTTGCGCCAGCTCTTCGGCATTTGCTTCGATCGCATCGGCCAGACGCAGCAGAAGGCGGCCACGCTCGGCGGCCGGCATGGCCGACCATTTCGGAAACGCGCGGGTCGCAGCGTCGACGGCGAGGTCCACGTCGGCTGCCGTAGCGGCTGCGATTTTCGTGATGAGCGAGCCATCGTGAGGATTGAGCACGTCGATGGTGCCGCGCTCGACGGCATCGACAAAGCGGCCATCGATAAAGAGTTGGGTTTGCATTGAATCGTCCTCGACTGATTGCGGGCTCACGGTTTAAAACTCGATGGGATACGGCGCGAGCTCGCCGCTTTCGTAGCGCTGCGGCAGATTCGGCGTGGCGTTCTCCCAGACCAGCAGCATGGAGCGCTTGGTCGAGTAGCCCTGATGGCGGATATCGGCGGGCATCGCGCAGATATCGCCAGCACGCATCGTCACGCGGGCGCGCGGTGCGCCGGTATTCTTGTCGCCGATGTCCCAGACGATTTCATCGGAGAGCTGAAGAAACCATTCGACGCGATCGTTGCCGTGAAAGACCGGCAGGATGAATTCTTCGGTGGTCGGACAAAAGAGGCTGCGCCCGCACACCGACGTCACCGAGGGATTCCACGTCACGTCCGAGCGCGACAGGTATTTGAAGAGATTGAAGGCATGAAGCTCGCCTTCGAAGCCGGGTTCGGCGTGTACTTCCGGCTCGTCCTGCAGCACGTCCTGGAACGCGCGATTGACCGGTAGATCATCGCGCAAGGGCGAATCGCCATCCAGACCCGGCATACGGCGCGTGGCGATGCGCGTGCGTTCGATGGCGGCGTCGTTCTCGCCATGCTTGCGGCCAAAGGCCGTGCCGGTTTCTTCGGGAGCCGCAAACGGGTCGAAGCCCTCGTTGGTCCAGTCGTGCAGCATCGCCTTAAAGGTCGCCATGATGGTGGGCGTTTCGAAGGTCTCGGTGTAGTCGACGCCCGCTTCCTTCAGGATGCCGTTGAAGGTGCCCGCATAAACATCGACCTTGCCGTAATGATTGCGCGTGCCAAACACGTGATCGAAATTGACCCAACCGTAGAAGAAGCCCCACGCCACATCGCGCATCATTGCGCGCAGGAAAGCATCGGCGGGGACTGCGTGCGTGCGCGTCTGGCCTTTGGCGGGCCAGCTGATTTTCACGAAGTATTCGTCGCGCTGGAACGCGAATTCGCCCAGCTGAAAGCGGCGATAGCCGGTGACGGCGTCGGGTTGCGTGGCGCGCACCGTATCGGCGGCAAAGCCAGTGGAATGGTCGAGGGTATCGAGCGTGGCCATCACTTGTCTCCTTGGGATAGTCGAATCGCGGCTGATTAGCGTTTCAGCGGTCAATGCAGGCAGATATCGGCCCACTTCTGCACGGACAATTCACCAAAAATGGTCTGCACCAGCGCGACGCCAGGCGCAGCCGCGATGAAGCGATACGCACAGCCCGCAGGCAGCAACGCCTGATGCCCCTTGCGCAGAACGACACGTCCCATCTTGCGACCGGCGGGCTCAGCGCCCGCGCTCACGGTGCCCTGCCCGGACTTTGGCGGCTGGTCGAGCTTGATGAATTCGATTTGCACTTCGCCATCCATCTGGATGGTGAATTCGTCGTGCGCGCAGGCGAACCACGGCGACACGCCTTCGGTGCGAAGCACTTCGATAACGTATTCGAGGTTCTTGCCAACGACGACCTTTTCGTAGGGCGCCGCTTTCGATGCCACCTCGAAGACGTTCGAGAAAGCGTAGTGATGAGCGCTGCCGCTCGTGATTTCGATCTCGCCTTTCTTGTAGTTGTTGAGCGAGCCAAAAACGGTGTGGAATGCCGTGTCGGTCATGTCTGTCTCCTGTGTTGAACTGCTTGTCAGGTTCAACTCTAGGAGCAAGCGCTGGCAGCAACAACCGGCTGGACAGCGACTACGGCATTTGCGATTTCCGAATAATGCGCGACTGACGCTGCCGCCTCATTGGCCGCTCAACGCACCCAGCCGCGCTCGATCAACGGCACATCCCATGACGGCTCGCTGCCGATATAGTCGGCAAGAAACTCCACCAGCGCCTTGACCTTCAAGGCCTGACGCTGCGTTGCGGGATAGACGGCGGCAAAGCTCAAGGCCGAAAGATCGTAGTCGGTCAGGATAGGCACCAGCGTGCCCTTGAGTAGCGCCTCACTTGCCACGAGGGTCGGCAGGCACACCACGCCGCCGCCAGTCAGCGCGTAATCGCGCAGCAAATGAACCGAGTTCGACCGGATCATGCCCGGCAATTCCATTTCGACCACCTCATCGCCGTGCGTCATCGTCCAGCGATTGCGTGAGGGATAGCCCGAATAAAGCGCGGTTGTGTGCTGCAACAATTCGCGCGGATGCTGTGGCGCACCATGCGCTTCAACGTAAGCAGGCGACGCGCAAAAGAGACGTCGAACCGTGAATAGCCGACGCTCGATCAGCGATTCGGAAATAGGCGGGAAAATCTGGAAGGCAATATCGAAGCCTTCCTCCACTGGATCGACCACGCGATCATTGACGATGATATCCAGTTGAATAGCCGGATAACGCTTGTTGAATTCAGCCAGCGGCACGCCGAAATGCCCAAGCGCAAAGCCTGGCAGCATCTGGATGCGCAAGCGCCCGGTAGGCGTGGCGCGAAGCTCGCGCATCTGGTCCGTCAACTCGTTGACGCGGCCCACCACTTCGGCGCATTCGCGATAAAACGCCTCGCCGACTTCCGATAGCCGGACATGGCGCGTGCTGCGATGAAACAGCGGCGCGTTGACGAATTTTTCGAGCTGCTGGATCCGGTTGGTCACCACGGAACTCGTCACGCCAAGCTGACGCGCCGCCTCGGCGAAGCTGCTTGCCTCCGCCACCCTCACGAATGTCTCGATGCTCAGAAAGCGGTCCATACGGCGCCTTTCCCGTCAGCAAAATGCCAGTGTATATGGGCCGGACGGCTTTCAGCGTCACCTGGAAGACGTCACAGTGTCACTGACTGGATGTCAATCTTCCCGGTTGCTTCCCCGTTGCCTGCCGATTGGCGACAATCGAGGATGGATCGATTAAAGGCGGCCGCCGTCTGGCGACATGAGAGATCCAGATACGGCATATTGCAGTTGGCCGCAGTGGGAAGTCCGTAACGTTGAAACCAGGGAATGCGCTAACGATGACCGCAGCTCGTGTTCGTCATGCCTTTCGAAATCTGTTGTGCGTGCTCGCCGCGAGCGTGCTGGCGGCGTGCAGTTCATCGGCCACGGTGAACCCATCGATTACGACTTCACTCAGCGCAGATCAAAGCGGAATCGTCACGTTCGCATCGGTTACGCCACGCAGTACCAGCGACTATCTCGCGCATTACGCCGCCAGCAAAACCGCTGTCATCACCGGTGTTCTGAGCATGCCCGCCAATGGGCCGCGCGTCGTGCCCGCAGTGATCATTCTGCACGGAAGCAGCGGTGTGAATCCCGGTGAACGTGTCTGGGCGCGGCGCGTCAATGCGCTCGGCTATGCCAGTTTCGTCGTGGACAGTTTCACGGGGCGTGGCATCAAAAGCACAGAGAACGATCAGACGCAATTGTCCATGACCGCGGATATCGCCGATGCCTACGCCGCCTTGCGTCTGCTGGCAACGGACCCTCGCATCGACAAAAGCCGGATCGCCGTCATGGGCTTTTCGCGCGGTGCCATTGCGGCGCTCTATTCCTCGCTGGAACCGTTCCGTCTGCCTGCAACGGAAGGCAATCTGCGTTTTGCTGCACACGTCGCGTTCTATCCATCCTGCGGGATCGCATACAACGCGGAACGTCTGGATGGATCTCCCGTATTGATGCTCGTGGGCGGCAAAGACAACTACACGCCCGCCGCCCCCTGTATCGCCTATGCGGACACGCTGCGCTCGAAAGGCGCGCAGGTCACGTTGAAGGAATATCCGGATGCATGGCACGGCTTCGACCGGCCAACACCGCTGCATTCCAAACCATTGGCAACGAGCGCGAGAGCGTGTCACGGCGTCTATGATCTCGATAGCCGAACCTTCACCATGATCCGGGATGGCCAGATGCTCTCTGGCGCTGCGGCCGTGGCCGAATCGAAACGCTGCCTGACCACCGGCGTCACGCTGGGCGGCGATCCGCAAGCAGAAGCACAATCGCCTGCTGAAGTCGCGGCATTTCTCAAGGCAGCGTTCGAATAAGCGCTCATTAACGCCTTGTCGACGCGCTATTGCGGCTGCTCGCCGGCCGCGAGTTCCGGTCGCAGGACGGCACGCCGTTGCAGCACCGCCGGTGCTGTCTCCTTCAAAAGCAGGCTCACCACGATACCGAGAACAACGGCGCACATCGGCAGCCAAAGAATATTCTGGATACCGAAGTGAGCCGCTACATAGCCGCCCATCGCTGGCGCAATCCCGCCGCCGAATATCTCACCAACGCCTACGACCGCACCAATCGATGTCGACACCAGCCCAATGGGAGCGGCCTCGGTCGCCACGGGCCCGGACAGCAATGAAACCAGCCCCAGCGTGAAGAACGATGCAACGAAGAGCACTGCGAACAAGGCAAGCGGTTGTGGGCCAAGACCGCGGAAAAGATAGAGCATCACCGCCGTGCCCGCGAAACCCACGATGCTGGCAACGCGACGCCCGACCAGATCGGAAAGTCCAGGCAAGCCGAATTGTCCCAGGAAGCCGCCAAAGCCAATCGCCGAGACAACCAGGCCCATTTTCTGCGTATCGAGCGCCAGAAAACCGGTGAGATAAAGCGGCAATAACGCGCCCAGCACGAACACGCCGGTCATCGCGCAACACAAAGCCGCCATGGCAACGATGATGTTGCGGCTCTTGAGCACCTGCCCAAGCGACGCGGGCGCATGCTCCGAAGCAAGCTCTTTCGCAACCTTCGGCTCGCGAATCACGAAAAACATGATCGTTCCGAGAATGAGCCCCGGAATCGCCACGAGCGCGAACACCCATCGCCATGTCACGAAGTTCAGCAACTGCGTCGCGATGATCGGCGACAAAGCCAGTCCAAACAGCGCGAAGCCGCTCTGCTGCAGACCGAGGTTCAGGCCACGGCGGCGCGGATGCGAGGCGTCTGCCGTGGCCGCGAAGCTCGTCGGGCAAAACGAGCCTTCCGCGACACCCATCAATGCGCGAATGGCAATCAGGCCGAGCAGGCCGCCGGCAAGACCCGAGAAACCCGAAAGCAGCGAAAAAACGATGATGGCGGGAATCAGCACCTTCCTGCGGCCCACCTTATCGGAGATGCCACCCATCAGGGCCGCGAAAATGCCCCAGGATAGCCCCAGCACGCCGATGCAGTTGCCAACGTCCTGCGCAGTCAGATTGAGGTCCTTCATGATCGAAGGGAACAGCGGCGCAATCAGCCAGCGGTCCAGACCCACCAGTCCGAAGCCAAGCGCCAGCAGCGTCACCGCCTTCCATTCGTAGGCGGTATCCCACTCGTTTGCTTTCATTTCCGTCTCCGTGGACGTTGCTATTCCTGCTCGCGCCGCAGCATCCTTGCAGGGTTCAACGCCAATGGTTTTTGTGTGCGAGGTCAGTCGCGGGGAAAAGTCGCCCGCCTCTTCCAGCGGCCCGACGACACCAAGATAGGCGCAAGGCGGCACATTCGGGTATGGATCAACGGGCGAACGCCTCATTCGCGAATTGCGAATAATCGGCGTAGAGGCGACGAGACGCTTGCAGTGGAAAGCGTCTTCAGGCGTGCACGGCGGTGGCTGGATCCAACCGGACGACGATCAGGGGAATCCCAGGTAGACGCGCGTGATGTAGCGCGGCGGTGTGCTCGACAACTACGCCGGGATACTATTTTAAATATGACGAATAATCTATCGCACGAGAAATAAACCTACGAACGCGCAAAATAATTGAATCTTCCGATCAACTTGTTTTCAATTTACCCTACGCTATACTCAATTATTAAAATATCGCCCAAATTAATGGAGCGAATTAATACGCTTTAACCGTGTCGGGGAGGCCCCTCTATTGGACCGACAGGTGAAACTCATGTTTGCCTTCGTGATCATGGTGGCCGTCGCCGCTTTCGTGCCTTATGTCGCCACTCCGGCCGTTCAGCACGCAGTGACCTCCCGAACAGCAACGCAACAAAGCCAGGAGCCAACTGGTGCTCCCGCTCAGACAACCGCCGCGACTGGCGCGGCGGCCGACGCGGGTTCCACGCTACCCGCGCAATAGATTGGAAGCAGGTCTGAAAGAGACCTGATTCAAAGCTCGTTTGCAATCCGCCGATAACCGCGCACGAGGCGGTTATTGGTCTGCGCGACATCTTCCGAGAATTCCGCGGCGCTTGCGGACACCTTCGGAATCGTCGCGAGATCGGTCGCGGGTCCAATCCGCAATGTCGATGGCACGTAAAAGCCTTCGGGCAGATCGCAGCCGTCCACCACCGCGTTATGACGCACCACGCAGCCCGCGCCTACCGAGCAGTTGAACAGCACGCTATTGAAGCCGATAAACACGCGGTCGCCCACGCTGCACGGACCATGCACGATGGCGCGATGCGCGATCGACGTATGACGGCCGATCGTCACCGCAGCGCCCGACTTCGAGTGAATCACTACGCCATCCTGAATATTCGAATGCGCGCCGATAACAATCGGCTCGATCTCGCCGTTCGCATCGGTTTCATCGGCGCGAATCACGGCATACGGGCCGATAAACACGTCTTGCTCGACCACCACGCGTCCGCACAGAATCGCCGTGGGATCGACAAACGCACTTTCATGCACCACGGGCAGATCGCCGCGCGGATTCTTTCTGATCATTGCCCTGCACCCTCACCAGATAATGTTGGTTTCCTGCGTTTCACTCATCTCGGCGTCTTCGGGCACCGTGCCGCCCCATGCGGGAAACGGATCGGCGAAATCACCCCACGCCTGCGGACCCACGGACATTTCCACATCGTCCAGCAGACAGGCATCCAGACGGCGACGCAGCGCCGCCTCGTCCATATCGATGCCGATCAGCACCAGTTCCTGACGCGCATCGCCCACGTTTTCGTCCCAGTTTTCATTGATGAAGGCGAGCGATTCGTCGTCGGTCGGCCAGTGCGACCGGGGCACCGCGGCCCACCAGAGCCCGGCCGCGCCATGACGGCACACCGAACCGGCCTGCGACCACGAGCCCGCATGGGTCGGACGGCTCGCCAGCCAGAAGAAGCCCTTCGAGCGCACCACGCCCGGCCATTCGCTATTCACGAGATCCCAGAAACGTTGCGCATGCATCGGCCGCCGCGCCCGCCACACGAAGCTGCCAATGCCGTATTCCTCGGTTTCCGGCGTGTGTTCGCCGCGCAATTCCTGCAGCCAGCCCGGCGCTTTGGCGGCTTCGTCGAAATCGAACAACTTCGTATCGAGCAGCCGATCGAGCGGCACCCGGCCAAACTGCGCGATTTCGATGCGCGCACGCGGATTCAGCCCGCGCAGGATGGCGATGAGACGTTCGCGATCCGCCGTGTCGACGAGGTCGATCTTGTTGACGACCAGCACGTCGCAGAACTCGATCTGCTCGATCAGCAGGTCCGCCACGGTGCGCTGGTCCTCCTCGCCAAGCGATTCGCCGCGCGCCTCCAGGCTGTCCTGCGAACCGTAATCGTTGAGGAAATTGAAGGCGTCGATCACCGTCACCATGGTGTCGAGACGCGCGACGTCGGACAGGCTGCGGCCATCCTCATCGGCAAATGTGAAGGTTTCGGCCACCGGCAGCGGCTCGGAAATCCCCGTCGACTCGATCACCAACTGGTCGAAGCGCCCCGCTTTCGCGAGCCGGTCGACCTCCAGCAGCAGGTCCTCGCGCAAGGTGCAGCAAATGCAGCCATTGCTCATTTCGACGAGCTTTTCATCGGTGCGCGAGAGTTGCGCACCGCCATCGCGCACCAGCGCCGCGTCGATGTTCACCTCGCTCATGTCGTTGACGATGACGGCCACGCGGCGGCCTTCGCGGTTGTTCAGGATGTGGTTCAGCAGCGTCGTCTTGCCGGCGCCGAGAAAGCCGGAAAGCACGGTGACCGGCAAGCGTGAGTCCATGGGGGCTCCTTTTCGTTCTCGATATGCATTAATTTTGTTATGTTATAACATAACACTCAGAAAGACCACAGGCGAAATCGGTCACTGCGGCTGACCCGCCCCCATCGGCGATAATCGGCACGTCCCCGCCCGCCGCACATTCCATCGTTTCGCCAATGAAATCGCATCTCCACGCCATCGTCACCGCACTGGCCGCCGCCGCGCTGTTCGGGGTCGCCACGCCTTTGGCGAAAGCGCTCCTCGGCACCTTGCCGCCTTTCATGGTGGCTGGCCTCTTTTATCTCGGCAGCGGTGGCGGGCTTGCCATCGCGATCCTCGTACGCCGCCTGCTGCGCCCGCGCGACAGCGCCAACGGTCCGTCTACGCGAGCACCCGAGCACGCGCCGCTGCGTCTGGCCGAAGCGCCGTGGCTGGCCGGCGCGATCGTCGCGGGCGGCGTGGCCGGTCCCGCGCTGCTGATGCTCGGCCTCGTCACGACGCCCGCGGCCACCAGCGCGCTGCTGCTCAACCTCGAAGGTGTTTTGACGGCGCTGATCGCATGGGTCTGCTTTCGCGAGAATTTCGACGCGCAGATCGCGTTGGGCATGGCTGCCATTGTCGCGGGCGGCGTGCTGCTGTCGTGGAGCGGGCCGCACGCGGGGCTCGCGCCCGGCGCGCTGTTCGTGGTCGGTGCGTGTCTGTGCTGGGCGATCGATAACAACCTCACGCGCAAGGTCTCGGCCAACGACGCCATGACCATCGCCTGCCTCAAGGGCCTCGCGGCCGGGCCGGTCAATCTGCTGGTGGCGTTCTGGCTGGGCGCGCACTGGCCCGATGGCGCGCGCCTCGCGGCGGCCATGGTCGTCGGATTCGCAGGCTACGGCGTAAGCCTCGTGTTGTTCGTGATCGCGCTGCGCAACCTGGGTACGGCGCGCACAGGCGCGTATTTCTCGGTAGCGCCGCTGTTTGGCGTGGCACTGGCGCTTGTGCTGTGGCCGCAGCGGCCCGCGCTCACGTTCTGGGCCGCGCTCGCGCTGATGGCGCTGGGTGTGTGGCTGCATGTGCGCGAGCGCCACGAGCACACGCACACGCATGAGCCGCTCGACCATACGCACCGGCACCGGCACGACGCGCACCATCGGCATGAGCACGATTTCGACTGGGATGGCACCGAGCCGCACACGCACGCACACCATCATCTGCCGCTCACGCACTCGCATGCGCATTTTCCGGACGTGCATCACCGGCACTCGCATTGAGCGGCGGCACGCGGCTTTACGTCGATTCGCCGTTGCGCAAGCGCGCATACTGACGCCATCCGACCATCCCTCCAGGAGACGCGACGATGGCTTCCCTTTATCGCGACATCCCGCTCGCCACCGACGCCGCACGCGCCTGGGCCACGCTGCGCGACTCGCGCAATATCGCTCGCGTGTTCGCCGGCGTGCTCACCGATGTGAAAGTGGACGGCGATCTGCGTGACGTGACGTTTGCAAACGGCAACGTGGTGCGGGAGCGGATCGTCGCTGTGGATGACGCGCGCATGCGTGTGGCCTACACGGTCTGCGGTCCGAATTTCGAGCACCACGCGGCGTCAATGCAGATCGTCGCCGATGAGACGGGCGGCCGTTGCCGTCTGCTATGGACCTGCGATTTCCTGCCCGACGAGCGTCGCGCGCTGGTTGAGCCGTTGATGGATGCCGGCTGCGCGGCCGCAGCGCGTACGCTGGCGTCCTGACGCGCAGCGCCGACCTGAGGTTTTAGCGAATCCTTTGATTCGCAGTGCCCGCACGGATCGGCTTTTGATGCTGTAAAACCCATCGCAAGTACCGAATACATGTTTGCGTACCACCAGGCGTACGCAATTCGGTGTGATCGGGCGAAACTGGCTGTTAGTTGCATTTGAAGATTGAGTCGCGTCGATATCAAATTCCACGCGCCGTCGTCCCGTTGCGCCCGCAACCATCCATCCGCGCGATGACGCCGCGCAAACCTTCGCATCACCCACACCCCTTCGGCGCAATTTCTCCAAAGCAGACCGCAACATCGCCCAGGACGGACTGCTACCCCATTTCCTAAGCTAGCGTCGGTTCGCCAGCACGCATAGCCGTTGCGCTTCAGGAGAAATCGTGGACACCGTATCCGAACAACAGGACTTGTCGCGCCCGCCGGAGGCCGCCGCACGCGCGCGCGGAGAATGCCCCGGCACCTTTGGCGAGCTCCTGCAGGGCGTGCTGCCGGACAACCGGCATTTCCTGGTGACGCTGCCCATCGCCGCGCGCAGCGTGGTCGAATTCGAGCCGGCCGGAACGGACCGCATCACCGCCAGCATCGGCCACAAAACCAAATCGTGCCGCGCCGTACAGTGTTTTCTGGGCATGTTCGGCATGCCGCCCGGCGGCGTGCTGCATTTCGTGTCCGGCCTGCCGGTAGGCAAGGGACTGGCGAGTTCGTCGTCGGATATGGTCGCGGCGATCCGCGCGGCCGCGCGCCACTATCGTCTGGACGCCGCGCCCGAACTCATCGAGCTGATCCTGCGCTTCATCGAGCCCACCGATGGCGTGATGTACGACGGCATCGTGTCGTTCTTCCACCGCGAGGTCATGCTCGAAGAGAAGATCGGCCCCACGCCGCGCTTCACCATCGTCAGCGCGGACCGTGGCGGCGAATGCAATACGCTGCACAACAGCATCCGTCGCGAGACGCCCGCCGCCGTGCAACAGGAATACGCGGAGCTGCTCGACCGTCTGAAAGGCGCCGTGCGCGCGCACGATCTGCGGACCATCGGCGCGATTGCAACGCGTAGCTGCGAGCTGGCGCAGACGGCCAATCCGCATCCTCATCTGGGCGTGATGCAAAAGCTATGCGCCGATCTCGACGCGCTCGGCCTGGTCGCGACGCATTCGGGCACTTGCCTGGGCCTGTTGCTCGACGCCGGCACGTCGCGACCGCAGCCGCAAGCGGCTCTCGCGCTCGAACGGCTTGCCTGGCACGGCATCGAAACCCGCCAATTCACCACCGCATAGGACGATTTCATGCTCCGCTACGAGTCCGCGCTCGACGCGATGCGCGACGCGACGCTATTCCCGATCGACGCGCAGTTGCATATGCTCGCTTTCAAGGCGATGAAAATCGTCCCGGCGAATTACATCATTAGAACAGCTTACGAACGCGGCGATCTGCAAAGCGGTGCGACCGTGGTGGAAACTTCAAGCGGCAATTTCGCGCTCGGCATGGCGATGGTCTGCAATCGGCTTGGCCATCCCTTCGTGGCAATCGGCGACCCGGCCATCGATCCAGCCTACCGCCGTCAACTGGAAATGCTGGGCGGACGCGTCGAAATCGTCACCGATAAAAAAGGCAGCCAGGGTTACCAGAAAGCGCGTCTGGACCGCCTGCAAGAGATCCTGGCCAGCGAAGCGGGCGTGTTCTGGTGCAGGCAATACGACAACGAAGACAATGCCCGCGCCTATGCCGGCGTCGCGCGCGAACTGCTGGGTGCAATCGGCGCGCGTCTCGTACTGGTCGCGCCGGTGGGCTCGGGCGGTTCGAGTTGCGGCATCGCCGCGGCGCTGCGCGAATCCGGCGCGCAATGCACGCTGATCGGCGTGGACACGTTCAACAGCATTCTGTTCGGTCAAGCCGACGGCCCGCGCAAGTTGCGCGGACTGGGCAACACCATCATGCCGAAGAACCTTCGCCACACCTTGTTCGACGATGTGCACTGGATCAGCGCCGAACTCGCCGATCACTACACGCGCACGCTCTATCGCGAAACCGGCCACTTTCGCGGTCCCACGACCGGCGCGGCCAGCGCTGCCGCACATTTCGCGCGCGTGCACTATCCCGGCCAGCCGATCGTCTTCCTGAGCCCGGACGACGGCACGCGCTACATCGAAACCACCTACGCCGACGACCCTGCCGACGCGGCGCTGTCAGGCACCGTGCCAGAGCGCATTCCCGAGCCGCGCGCCTTCGTGCCCGACATGCAATGGGCCTGGATGCACTGGAACCGCGCGGACATCAATCAATATCGCTAAACCATGGCCATCGTCTATCTAGAATCGAATACGACCGGCTTTGGCCAGCAATTGCTGCAAGCCTCGGCGCGTTATGACGACGTCTATTTTCTCGTGCGCGACCGCGCCCGCTACGCATTCTGTGCGCAACTGCACAATGGCATTCGCGTGATCGATTGCGATACCACGTCGTTCGAAGCGGTCTGGGAAGCGCTCCAGCGCATCGACGCTATCCGCCTCCTTGCCTCGACCAGCGATGCCTGCATCGAAATGGCCGCGCGCGCAGCCGAGCGTCTGGGCCTGCCGGGCAATCCGCCCGCTGCGGTCGCCCTATGCCGCGACAAATGGCTGATGCAAGACACGCTGCGCCCGGCTCGCGTGGCTTATCCCACTACGCGTGTCATTCGCACTCCAGACGATATCGCCGACCTGATCTGGCCGGTGGTAGTCAAACCGCGTCAGGGCACCGGCAGCATCGGTGTGCGGCTGATCGACAATCCACAAGAATTTCGCCAGTACGCGCAAACCGATGCGATCTGCCAGCGCTTCGTGGCGGGCATTGAATATTCGGTGGAAACCTTCAGCGATGCGCAAGGGCATCACGTGCTGGGCGTTACGCGCAAGACCGTGAGCGACGCGCCGCATTTCCTCGAACTGGCTCATGTATTTCCCGCTGCGCTCGACGCCGCCACGCACACCCGCATCACGGATTGCGTGCGCCGCGCGCTCGACGCCGTGGGCTACCGGTTCGGCCCCGCCCATACCGAACTCAAGGTCGATGGCGCAAGCGTCACGCTCATCGAAATCAACGCGCGCCTCGCGGGCGGCATGATTCCGCGGCTCATGGAGCGCGCATACGGCTGGTCCATGACCGATCTTTACATCCGCAGCCATCTCACGGCACGGTGCCAGTTCATCGTACCGGAGCCGCCGCTGCATAGCGCCGTCGCTTTTATCGTGCCGGAAATCGGCCGCGCCTATGCGGGCCTGGATTTCCCCGCCGATATCACCGATTCTGCAGATGCGGGCCACTTCGCCACTGGCGGCGTCAACGCCGGCAAGTTCGACTTCTCGGATCGCGCCGGCTACGTGATTGCAACGGCACGCACACCGGAAGAGGCACAGCGCGACGCGCACTCCCTGCGCGATCGCACCCGCGTGCTGTATCTCGAACCCGACGCTGCGTTGCCCGACGCAGTAACCATTCATTCGATTGTCTACGACGCCAGTCCGGCCCGCTTTGGATCGCTGCTCGATAACCTGATGCCAATCGAGAAAGCGCATCTCATCATGTTGCGCACGCAACATATTATCGATACCGATCGTTTCTCCATGCTGCGCGAAGCATTGCTTGCGCTCGAAGCCGATCCGCGATTGCTGGACGCACATCGCTCCGGTCGCGGTGTGTATTTCGACTACGAGCATTACGTGATCGCGCGTTGCGGACGCGACACCGGCGGCATGATCCAGACGGCGCGCTCGCGCAACGATATCAACAGCACCCATCTGTATCTGGTCGTGCGAGAAGCCATCGCGAAGGTTTCAGCCCAGACGCTCACACTCATTGAAACCGTCGCGCGCCGCGCCGAAGATAATCTCGACATCCTCTTGCCGATCTACAGCCAGTATCAGATCGCCATGCCGGGATCGGCGGCCCATTACCTTGCGGCGCAATGCGAAATTTTGCTGGGCACGCTCGATACGCTCACCGCCCTGCGCGATCGGCCGTGCGCCTCACCGCTGGGCGCCTGCGCCGGCGCAGGCACCAGCTTCGCCACCGATACAGCCGACACGGCAGCGCTGCTCGGGTTCGCAAGCGGGCCGCACAACTCGCTGGCCGCGATCAGCGACAAGAATCTCGCGCAGCGTGCCGCCTCGGCATTCACAGAGCTAAGCGGCAATCTCAATCGCATCGCCTGCGATCTGCAACTGTGGACCATGCGCGAAACCGGCATCGCCACGCTGCCTGATGCCCTCTACGGCGGCTCCTCGAACATGCCGCAAAAGCGCAATCCGTGGCTGCTCGAATGGCTGCGGCTCGCGCATGAGCAGAACTTCGGCAAACTGATTACGGCGCTTTCCTCGCTCTCGCATCTGCCGACGGGCAACTCATATCAGGCGAGCCGCACTGCGCTGGAAACCGTCGTGGAAATCGCCGGTCAATTGCTCGACATGCTCAGCGTGATGACTTACGCGCTCGACGGGATTCGCTTCGATGCCGATGCCGCGCGCGACGTACTGCTCAACGGCCACGCCAGCGCCACGCTGGCTGCCGAAGCGCTGGTGCAGCAGGGCTTCACATCGTTTCGCGACGCGCACGGCGCGGTGGCGCACGCGCTCACCGCAACGGCCGCCGAAATCGACGCCACGCCGCTGCTGCTGGACGCCGCTCGCGCACTCGACGAGGCGGAGCATGGCTTGCAGACCGGCACGCTGACCGACCGCCTCGCGTTCGGCGCGGGACCCGGTCGCACGCCCACTTCAGCGCATCTTCAACACATCGGCGAGCGCCTGCACACGGCCCGACGCGAACACCTCGCTCACCGCGCGCGCAGTGGCGCAGCGCGCGCCGCGCTCGATCAACGCTTCAGGACTGCCAGCTGATGCCTTCCATCACCGTACTCTGCTCCGACGGCCCTCATCATCTCTATCTGGCTGCCGCCTTGCTCGAAACATTCGGAGAGCTATGCATCGTCGTCGAGCCATCGCACGCCCAGGCGCGCGAACTGCGCCGCCGTGGCTTCTATCGCTCATGGCTCTGGACGCACTATCACGATCTGCGGCGCAAGCTGTTTGGTTACGACCGCCTGCGCCGCGACTATTTCCGGCATACACGCGGCCCGGCAAGCTGGAAGGCATTGCGCGCGCACCCGGGCGTACGGTATGTCGAAGTGCCGTCGATCAATCATGCACGCGTAGCGGAAACGCTGCGCTCGACGCAATCCAGTGCCTATATCGTGATGGGCACGAAGCGCATCAGCGAAGCCGTGCTGGCAGAGATTCCGTCGCAGCGCATCGTCAACGTGCACGGCGGCCATCTGCCTGAATACAAGGGCAATCACTGCTTTTTCTTCGCGCTGCATCACGGCGATCTCGACAAGCTCAGCACCACCGTGCATCGCGTGGCGACGGGACTCGATACGGGCGAAATCGTGTTTCGCCATACAGTGCAATACGTCGCGGGCGACAGCTCGGAAACACTCTACTCTCGCGCAGAACGCGGCGCGATCGACCGGCTGGTGGAGCGGCTGGTGCGCGAACCCGACGTTAGCCGTTGGTCCAGCGAGGCACAGGAGACCATTGGCAACACCTGGCGCATGCGCGACCGCGGCCCGCGCGTCGAGCTTGCGCATCATCTCGTGCGCCGCCCGCGCCACGAAGCACGCGCACTCGCCCGCCTGAACACCACCGAAACGGAAAGCCTGCACTGATGGACAAACTGATTGCCCAGCTTGCGCAGATCGCGCTGTTCTCGATCCCGCTGACGCTCTCGCCGGGACCGAACAATCTGATGATGACGGCCAATTGCGCGCGCTTTGGATACCGGCGCACGCTGCCTTCGCTGGCAGGCGTTTCAGCAGGCGTCGTCACGCTTTTTCTGCTGGTTGCGCTGGGGCTGGGCGGCGTGCTGATCCAGCATCCGCAACTGCACATCGCCCTAAAGGCGACGGGTTGCGCGTACATCCTGTACCTGTCATGGCGGCTTTTTTCCGCGCGCGGCGGCGCGAGCGGCGCTGAAGCCGCCGATCGTCCCGTCACCTTTGCGCAGGCCGCGCTGCTGCAGATCGTCAATCCCAAGATCTGGCTGCTCGCGCTCGCCGCGTGTTCGACCTTCCTGCCCTTGACCGGCAATTTTGTTGTCGACGCAACGATACTCGCGATCACGCTCGGCGTGATCTTCTTCCCCTGCAATTCGCTTTGGGCATTGTTTGGCCTGATGATGCGCCAGGCACTGCGCGGCCGGATGTTCCAGCGCGTAATGGGGCTGGTCACCGCATCATCAATACTCTTTCTGCTGTACTGAATGTTTTCCCGACGACCATGACCACAAACCCCGTCCCTACCATCGTCCTGGCAATCTGCGTGGATGAGCGTTTCGACCCGGTCGCTTCCAGCGTGCTCGCCGCGCTCGAACAGGCCGTCACGCTCACCGACAGCCCCGTCACCATCGACGGACGGCCCGCGCTGCAGGTGCAACTGGCCACGCGCCGCCTGGAAGTGCTGCGCCTGGACACGGTACTGAGCCACGATTACCGCCGCTATGCGCCGCAACTGAACGCCGCCTACGCCGATGCCGAAGCGATCATCGTGGTCAACTGGCACGAAGGCAGTCGCGCGCCCGACAATATCTTCACGATCCAGACCACCGGCGACATGGCGAGCGGTACCTTCAGCCCCGTCGACCCGGCCTTCACGCGAGCGCTATTTCTTACGGTCGAGCGCGAGCGCCAACGCGCAGGCCTCGACGCATTTTCGACGTGGATGGAAGCCACGCACTGGTCGGGGACACAGTTCGGCTCGAAGTTTGACTTTCAGCCTGGCGAACTGGTGGGCGCGCTGAACGTGCCTGTTATCGACCTCGAAATCGGCAGCGCGCCAGCAGCGTGGTCGGACCGGCGTGCAGCGCGGGTGCTGGCGCGTGCGTTGATAGCGTTGGGCGATGCGCCCGATAGATTGATCGCGCCGCGCGACGCCATCGTTTCCCTGCTCTGCGTGGGCGGCATGCATTTCGAGCCTGCTTTTACGCAATTGATGCTCGATCATGGCGAAAGCCAGCAACTCGCGCTCTCGCACATCCTGCCGAATCACTGGCTCGTCGCGCATGACTACGACCGCGAGGAGCGCTTTGGCGATCTACTGGCATGCGCGCAGTCGATTCGCGGCGGCATCGACGCCATCGCCTTTCACGACAATCTCAAGAGCAGTTACAAGCAGCCGTTGAAACGGCTTGCGGCGCAGCTAGGCGTGCCCGCGCTCTCGCACCGCAAGTTGCGCACGGCGGATCTGCGCGCGGCAATTCGCGATGCAGCGAATGCGCTTGCCGCGCAGCCTGGCTGAAGTGCTGCAAAACGTGAGGCTAACGCTCGCGCACCGCGCTAGGCGCATAGCCAAAGTGACGCCGGAAGGCCGTGGAAAACTGGCTATGCTGCGCGTATCCGCATTCGAGCGCGATCATCGATATCTTGAGATTGGACGCGCCCAGCAATTCGTGCGCGCGCTGCATCCGCATCTGCGTGAGCATGGCGTGCGGGGACTGCCCGAAGGTCTGGGTGAACTTGCGCAGAAAATGGTAGCGGCTGACGTTGACGAGCGTGGCCAGTTGTTCGAGGCGCACGGTTTCGGCGAGATTGTCGGCCAGGTAGTCGCGGATCAAGGCGCGCTGGCGCAACGTGAAGCAGCCGCGCGCGGCGCGGCCCTGCGCTTCGAGCCCCGTCGACGAATAGGTTTTGACGGCATTGAGCAGAATCCAGCTGACCACGCCGTCGATGCCGAGCGACATCGACGAATCGCTCCAGTTGGCATGGGCGACGCTGCGCGCGGCGGCGCTGATGACGGGCGACGCTTCCTGGAACGCCTCGCGAAACTTCAGCGCGTCCACCGAACCACCGAGCGATTCGAGCAACCCGGTTTCGAAGCCGCGCGGATCGAAATAGAGATGCAGAAAATTCAGCCGCCCGCTGATGCGCCACTGCGAGCGTCCCTCGCCCACCGGGAACAGGCAGATGGCATCCTTGAAGCCGCGCCGCACGATCTGGCCGCCGCGAATCTGGCTGCAGTTCTCGCCGTCGGACAGATAAATGCTCAATACATTTTCCGGCGAACCTTCATACGCGGTGAAGGTATTGCTGCCCGTCCATTCGGATAGCACCACGCCCGAAGGCAGGCGCGTCGAACGAACCCGTTCGGCGCCAGCGGTAGTCAATGCGCCCTGCAAATTAGCCGGATCAGATCGCTGCATGTCGTCGCTGCTTGTCGTCACTGCGTGAGGTGTCGGAAGGCGGAAGCGCGGCCGCGTTGCCTGTGTCCCCCCGGCATGACCGCAACCGGCATTGGCTGCCGGAATCTGCCATATTACAGAAAAAGCTTCCGGTATCACCGTGTTGCAGACAGCGGTTGCGATCGCCCATTGCGACGACCACAACGAAACATACAATATTCTTGTTAAATACAAACTTTACCGAATCTGAATCGCATTAAATCATGCAGATTCGCCGCACGAATTCGCCGCTGGATCGTGTGAGCCAGCGGTATTTTTATGCGTATCAGCTACCCCCGCATTCAGTGCGAGAGTTCATCGAGCGACAAGCCATTCGTGCGCGGCCCAAACGCGCCAATCGACACCATCACCACCAGCATGCATACGGTAATCCCTGTGAATACGCCCTGCACGCCGCCATCACGCAAGAGCGCCGCGATGGTAAAACCCGACAACATCGCGCCCACGCGGCTGGCCGAATACACCACCCCATTCGCGCGACACCGCACGGCCGTCGGGAACAGTTCTGCCTGATAGGCGTGATAGCACACCGAGATCATCTGCCCCGCAAGGCTGATCGCAATGCCCAGCGCGATCAGCGCCGCAGCGGAGCGTGCCTGGGCGAACATCAAACCAAACACCAGCACCGCAAAAGCTGAACCGACGATCAACCACTTGCGCTCGATGCGGTCGGCCACCAGCATCGCGAGCAGCGGCCCGCAGGGCAACGCGATCGCAATCACGAAAGCGTAGAGCAGGCTGCGGGTGACATGAATGCCCTGCCCGATCAGCAAGGTCGGCACCCAGTTCGCAAAGCCGTAATAGCCGATGGCCTGGCAAAGATTGAACGCGACCAGCATCAGGAGCCGCCCGCGATACGGCGGCTGCCACAATCCCGCGAGCGTAGGGCTGCGGTGCGCGGGAATGTTCGGTGCGGGCGCGGGTGGCGGCAGGTCACGCCCGCTCTCGCGCATCGCTGCCTGCTCCAGACGCGCGATCTCTCTTTCCGCAGCTTCAGTGTGGCCGTGCGTGACTAGCCAGCGCGGGCTTTCCGGCACGGCACGCCGTACGAACCACACGATCGCCGCGCCCAGCGCGCCCGCCAGCACGACCCAGCGCCAGCCGTCGACGCCGAATGGCGCAATCGGCACCAGCCACCACGACAACAGAGCCGAAGCGGGCGCGGCGGCGAACATGATCGCCTGATTGAACGCCATCGCGCGGCCGCGCATTTGCTGCGGCACCATCTCCGTCACGTAGCTGTCGATCGTGACGATTTCGATGCCCACGCCGATGCCGGTGACAAAGCGCCACAGGATCAAGCCCTCGGACGAATGCTGAAATGCCATCACAATCGATCCCACCGAGTACCACAGCAGGGAAAATGTGAAAACGCTTCGTCGTCCGAATCTATCAGGCAACCAGCCTAGAAAGAAAGTGCCAACGAACAGGCCCGCAAAAGTCGCCGCCACAAACGCGCCGATGCCGTTAAAGCCGAAAAAACTTGACGTCGTGGTTTGCAGCAGTCCGCTTTTTGCCATGCCAGGCGCGATATATCCCGTGAAAATCAGGTCGTAGACCTCGAAGAAACCGCCCAGCGAAATCAGCAGCACGAGCTTCCACAACTGCCAGGTGGCGGGCAGGCGATCGAGCCGGGCGGACAGCGCCGCCGCCGTGGCCTGGCCGGGATCGGCGCGGTCCAGAGGGCGTGCGGGCGCATCGTCCGTGGTGAGGGTGCGTTGCATTGTCTGTCTCCATGTTGTTCTGGCGCGCGGGCTTCATTGGCCCGCGATTCGTCGCATCGTTGACGCTTCGTTGACGCTCAATCGCGCTAGACGGGTAGATGTGCGCCCAGCCGCGCGAGCACCTCCTCCGTATGTTCGCCCACCCTCGCAAGTGGCTGACGCACGCCGGGCCGCCGTCCATCCATCATCAGCGGCAGCAACACCACTTCCGTTTCGCCGCCATCGTCGGTCTGCATCGGCACGAGGCCGCCACTCGCCTTCAGATGCGGATCGTCGAGCAATTGATCCGGCCGCACGATGGGCGCATAAGGCACGCCCGCCGCTTCGAGGCGCGGCATCAGCGTGGCGCTGTGATGCGTCTTGAGCACGTCGCCCAGACGCGCGAGCAGTTCGGGCCGCAGCGCCACGCGCGCCGCGTTGGTCGCGTATTGCGGCTCGCGCGCCAGATCCGGACAACCGATTACTTCGCATAGCGTAACGAACTGCTTATCGCTGACCGCGCCGATGAAAAGCTGCTCGTCTTCCGCCAGCGTGAATACGTCATACACGCTCCACGCGGAGACGCGTGACGGCATGGGCGGCGGCGCTTCGCGCGTCATCGCGTATTGCTGCATATGCTGCGCGCTCAGGAACACGCAATTTTCGAACAGCGCGCTCTGGACTTCCTGGCCGCGCCCGCTGGTTTCGCGCTCGCGCAGCGCCGCCAATACGCCAATGGCGCCGAACATTCCGCCCATGATGTCGTTGACCGAAGTGCCCGCGCGCAATGGCCGGCCCGCCGGCCCGGTCATATAGGAAAGGCCGCCCATCATCTGCACGACTTCGTCGAGCGCGAGGCGATTTTCATAAGGCCCGGGCAAAAAGCCTTTGTGCGAAACATAGATCAGGTGCGGATAACGCTGCGCAAGCGTCGCATAGTCGAGACCGAGCTTCTGCATCAACCCAGGCCGGAAATTCTCAAGCATCACATCGCACTGCCCGATCAATTCCACGGCGGCGGCGCTCCCCTCCTGCGTGTTGATATCGAGCACGACGCTCTTCTTGTTGCGATTGAAAGAGCGGAAAAAGCCGATGCCCAGCCCCGGCAGATTGCGCGTCTTATCGCCGCCAGGTGGCTCGATCTTGATGACTTCCGCGCCCAGATCGGCGAGGATCATGCCGCAGGTGGGACCCATCACCATATGCGTGAATTCGATCACGCGCACGCCAGCTAGCGGCAGACGCGCTGCCTGCGTTTGCGTATTCAGATTTGCTGTGCTCATACCATCCTCAGGATAACGAATCGACCGCCTGAGCGGCCTTGAAAGTCTTCGGCAACCCGGCGCGCCAGAGCGTGCCGTGCAGCGTCTCGTGCGACAGCCATTGCGCGACCTCGGCTCGCAGTGCCAGCAAGACGTCGATGTCGATGCCGGTATCGATGTCCATATCGGCCAGCATGAAGGCGAGGTCTTCGGTCGCCGCATTGCCGCTTGCGCCCGGCGCGTGCGGGCAGCCGCCAATGCCGCCGAGCGAGGCGTCGAAGCGCGTCACGCCCGTCTCCAGCGCCGCGTAGACGTTGGCGAGCGCGAGCCCGCGCGTGTCGTGAAAGTGCGCGCACCAGAGCCGCTCGCCCGCGATCACGCGCGCGCGCTCGAACAGCTCGCTCACGGCGCGCGGACTGGCGTAGCCAACCGTATCGGCGAGGCTCACGCGGTCCGCGCCCGCGTCGAGCAGCGCCTGCATGTAACGCAGCACGTCTTCCGGCGCGACATGGCCTTGCAGCGTGCAGCCAAACGCCGTGCCGATGCCACCCTCGATCAGCGTCTTCGCGCCCGAGGCGTCGCGCGCGGCGCGCATACGCGCGACTTCGGCGACCACTTCTTCAGGCGTTTTGCGCAGGTTGGCGCGGCTATGCTCGACGCTGGCCGAAAGCGGCACGAGCATCAGATCGGCGTGGGTTTCCAGCGCCCGTTCCGCGCCCTTGAGATTGGGCACCAGCACGGAAACGCACAGGCCCGGCAGGCTGCGCGCACAAGCGACCAGTTCGGCGGTATCGGCGAGTTGGGGCAGCAGGCGCGCGGGCACAAAGGACCCGACTTCAATCTCGCGCAACCCGGCCGCGTGCGCGGCGCGCAGCCATTCGAGCTTGCGTTCGGTGGGCAGGACGGTGGCGATGCTTTGCAGACCGTCGCGCAGGCCGACTTCGCGCAGCGTGGCCTGCGCCGGATAGAAAGGCATGGGGATGTCTCCTGATGTTTTGCTCTGTCCGCGGGTGGGTAACGCACCGGCGATGTGCTAACTTTAGACATTCCCGCCGATACATAAAGCGGTATTTCGGAAGCGCAAAGATTCCAATCTGGAAACACAGCGGAAAAGCTATGCAAGACATCGACATCAAGACCCTGCGCCTGCTGGTTGCCGTCTGCGAGCACGGCAACATGGGCCATGCGGCCCGCGACGCCCATATCGAGCCGTCTGCCATCAGCAAGCGCATCGCGCAACTGGAGGCCGATCTGGGCGTGCCGCTGCTCACCCGCTCGCGGCGCGGCGTGCAGCCCACTCAGGCGGGCGCGGCGCTGCTGGAGCACGCGCGCAGCGTGATCTTCACGCTCGAACGCGCGGTCAGCGATATCGCCGCGTTCGGCAGCGGTCTGCGCGGCAGTGTGAGCGTGTGCGCGTCGGCATCGGCGATTGCGGAGTCGCTGCTCGACGATCTCGCCTCGTTCATGCGCATGCCCGCGCACGAGAACATCCGTGTCAATGTGGACGAACGCACTTCCAAGGAACTCGTGCAGCGCGTGCGTGACGGCGTGGCGTCGGTGGGTGTGTGCTGGGACAACGTGGAGCTGGGCGGCCTGGAGGCGCGGCCCTGGCGCAGCGACCGGCTGGCGCTGGCGGTGCCGGCCGGCCATGCGCTCGCGCGTCGCAAGGCGGTGGCGTTCACCGATACGCTCGGCTACGAGCACGTCGGGCTGCCGCCTTCCACGGCCGTACACACGCTGCTGCAACGCGCGGCGGCGCGCAGCGGACGCACCGTGGATTACCGCGCCACGGTGTCGAATTTCGATGCGGCGTTTCGCGTGGTCGCGGCGAATCTGGGCATTAGCGTGGTGCCCGAAGAGGTGGGCCAGAGCTATACGCGCATCATGAACGTGCGGCTGGTTCCGCTGAGCGATGCCTGGGCGAAGCGGCGTTTCATCGTCTGTTTTCGCGCCTTCGACGCGTTGCAGCCCGCCGCCCAGCGCATGGTCGAGCATCTGGTCGCGCGCGCGGCGGCTGGGGACGCCAAAGCGTCAGGTTGAACCGCGCGATGCAGTACGCCGCCCGCGCGTGAGGCCCGCAATGCGCCAAAGATAGCCCCACCGCAGCCCGCACGGCTCGTTTACACTTCCAGCATTGCGTTCCATCTGGTGCGATCCGCGCCGCCGCTCACGTCATGTTTCAACCACAACGCCGCCGCTTCGTGCTCACGGGCCTGCTTGCCGCGATCGGCGCCGCGCACGCCCGCAGCGGCAACAGCGCCCAGCGCGACACCTCGATTGCGCTGGTGCTCAAGGATCTGCCCGATCCGTTCACGACGGCGATGATCTCCGCCGCCAAGGTTTTCCAGGCGCACGCGCCCTATCCGTTCCGCCTGACCGTGCTGGGCATCCAGTCGGAAAGCGATGCGGCCGGCCAGATCCGTCTCGTCGATATGGCGATCAAGCAGGGCGTGAATGCCATCGTGCTCGCGCCGTCCGACTCGCGCGCGATGGTGAACGCCGCGCGCCGCAGCGTGCAGCACGGCATCCTGACGCTCACCATCGACAATTCGCTCGACGCCGATGCACTGCGAGAGGCGCATCTGCATATCCCCTATGTGGGCCCGGACGACCGGCGCGCGGCCAAACGCGTTGGCGACTATCTCGCGCGGCGGCTGCATGCGGGCGATCGTGTCGGCATCATCGAAGGCGTATCGGCGGATCTCAACGCGCAACAGCGCACCGCGGGCTTTCGCGACGCCATGCAGGCCGCGCGGGTCGAAGTGGCCGCCGTCGAATCCGGCAACTGGGAATATGGTCAGGGGCGTCTGGCGGCGGCGTCGATCCTGGCCGCGCAACCCGGCATCCGCGCGCTTTTGTGTGCGAACGACAACATGGCACGCGGCGCGGTGGACGCCGTGCGCGAATCGCAACTCACGGGCCGCGTGCTGATCACCGGCTTCAACGCCAGCGATGCGATCAAGCCGATGATCAAGGATGGCCGCGTGCTCGCCACGCTCGACCAGTTCGGGCAAAAGCAGGCCGTCTATGGTCTCGACGTGGCCTTGCAGGCGTGTCAGGAACATCGTGGTCAGGACGATCTGCCGGATTACATCGAAACGCCGGTCACGCTGGTGACCAAGGAAACACTCTAGCCGCACGGGAATGCACGAAGCAGCACGTTGGAAGCGTAAAAAACCGTTGGCGTCATATGATGACGGGCCGGGGCCAGAAGGCCTCGACACCCGAACGTCACGAAATCCAACGCGCATATGAACAACAACACTCCGCCCTTCGTTGCTTCCGCTTCATCCGCTTCTTTCGTTAATCGTTTCCGTCTTACCGCGCTTCTTTCCGCCCTCGTGCTAGCAGGCTGCGCCGCCAGCAATTCGCAGACCGCCACGCAGACATCCGCCGCCGGCACCTTCGTACAGCAAGGCACCGCGACCGGTGCGCGCCCCGTGAAGGTCATGATCGTCACCATGTTCGCGCCCGAAGCCAAAACCTGGCTCGACAAGCTCGGCCCGTGGGACAGCATTCCGGTCGCGGGCCTCTCGCCCGACTACCCCGCCGTGCAATGCAATCACGACGATGTCTGCGTGATGACCACCGGCATGGGCCACACCAACGCAGCCGCCTCGACGATGGCGCTGGCCTTCGCGCCGCAATTCGATCTGCGCCAGACGTATTTTCTCGTCGCCGGTATCGCAGGCGTGAATCCGCAGCAAGGCACGGTAGGGTCGGCGGCGTGGTCGGACTGGCTGGTGGACTTCGGCCTGCAATGGGAGATCGATCCCGATCATCGCCCGAAGGGCTGGCGCACCGGCTATCTCGGCATCAACACGAAAAATCCCGGCGAGAAACCGGCGCTCGACTATCGCACCGAGGCGTTCCAGCTCAACGCGAAGCTGACCTCGGCGGCTTATGCGTTGAGCCACGATGTGGCGCTCTCCGATAGCCTCGAAGCGAAGGCCGCGCGTGCGAAGTACCGCTATGCGCCCGCCAATCGCGCGCCCGGCGTGATCCGCTGCGATTCGATCGCGGGTGACACGTGGTGGTCGGGCACGGAACTCGGTGCGCGCGCAACCGAATTCACGCGGCAGCTTACCGACGGCAAAGGCGTCTACTGCATGACCCAGCAGGAAGACAACGCTACTTACGAGGCACTCAAGCGCGCTGCCGCCACGCAGCGTGTGGATCTCGACCGCGTAGCGGTGCTGCGCGCGGGTTCGGACTTCGACCGTCCGTACAAGGGTCAATCGAGCGCGGCGAATCTACTGAACTACGCGAGCCAGGGCGGTTTCGCGCCCGCGCTCGAAAACCTGTATCGCGCGGGCAATCCGCTGGTACAGGACATCGTTACGCATTGGGACGACTGGCGCGCAGGCGTGCCCACGCGCTAACTCATCCCTTACGCCTATGCCCTGCCCGGCTCCACGCAAGTTCGCATGATTTAACGCGTGAAGATCTGCGCCGTGGTGATCGCCATATCGCCGCCGGGCAGGGGAATGTCCTTGAGCTTCTTGAGCGAATCGGCGTCATAGACGGCCACGGTATTGAAAGTGCCGGCAAGATAGATCTTGTCGCCTTCCTTGTTGAGCGACAAGCAGTAGTACGAATGATCGAGCGCCGCGCTCGCGGTCATCTTTTCGTGCTTGATGTCGTACTTCGCGAGCCGGTTCAGCACGCCATACATCACGTTCGGGTCCTTCGGCGAGCGGCCGCCCGTGAAATACACCTCCGTGAACGGGGCAAAGTCGGTGAGCGTGGCCTTGCCGCTTTTCAGATCGATATCGACGTAGCCATACATGGTTTGCGCTTTCGACGGATCTTTCTTCTCGTCGGGGAAACGGTCGGCCGTGTAGAGCAGATTGAACGCGTGTTGTGGGCGTTGCTGCGGCCAGACATACAACACATCCGGTTGACCATAGAGCGGCCGCGTCCAGCTGCGCAAGGGCACAGCGACCTCGTATTTGCCGGTCTGCGCATTCATGCGATAGATATCCGGCCCGACCACAAACAGCGAGCCATCGTCCGCCGCCTGAATCATGGTCGTCTGGCGCGGCGCGGGGAAACTGCGTACAGGCTTCGCGTCCATGCCGCCGTCCGTCGACCACACCTGCAGGCGCGGCGCTTCCACCTCGTAGCTGTCGCGATTCATCTTCGTCGGATTGACGACGCTATAGATTTCCTTGCCGTCGGGGCTCAGCGCGATCGAGAACATCGCCCTTGCGCGCTCATCCCATTGCTGTGCGAGCGCCGCATGAAACACCGTCTTGCAGCTATCCAGATCGACGCCGTAAAGATCGCCGTAGTGATTGTTCAGCACGTAGGCGCGCTTGCGATCCGGGCTGATCTGCATCGTACCTGGCCCGAACGAATCGGGCAGCGCGCAGGTCTTGACCACGCTGTCCGTAGCGGTATCGATCACGCTCAGGTTGTTCGGATAATTCGTCACCGCAAGATATTCGTGCCCGCTCGCAAGCGGCGCCGCGATGTTTGCGGCAAGCTTTGCGCCCACGTCCGCGCCCGCGCCCGCGTCGGGCGATGCGCCGGTCTGCGCCAGCGCGGGCAATGCGATCGTCAATGCGGCCAGCGTGGCGCACGCGGTCTGCTTCCTCAATGCCATGGTGTGTCCTCTCCGGGTCGCGTGGCTCAGTTATCTTTGGGAAAAACGCTGCCGAGATTGCGCCAGTCCTTGCCCGAATCGGCGGCCGTCTTGTTCCAGTCCTGGAAGGTCGTCATCATGTCGGGCACCTGGGCGGGCCACCAGCACGGGTCGGAGCAACCGTAGAGGTCCGCTTCCATCGGCTGGCACAGCGAGGCCACGCCGCCGAACACGTCCACTTCCCAGCCAGGATCGGTGGTCGCCGTACAGCCCGCCACCGAGGTCATCGCGACCACTTCTTCGAGACGATCTTCGGCGGCGGCCTGCTCCAGTTGCTTCGCCTTGTTGTTGAGCGGCTTGAGATGTTTCATGTCAGTGTGCCTTGCGCGAAGTGATGTGTTGCTCGATGAAGCCCGGATTGCCGGCCATGATGCGGCTATAGATTTCGATGCCGAAATCCACCCAGTCGCGCATCAATTCGCAATAGTGGTAAGTGGGATGCTGGGGGTCGCCGTAACGCGCGTAACTCTCGTGATAGCAGCCGCCTGAGCAAAGATTGCGAATACGGCAGCTCTCGCAGCCCGTGCCTTCGCGTTCGAGCCGTTGCGAGAGAAAGCCCGTGAGTTGTTCGGTGTTCACGCCCGTATGCACGTTGCCAAAGGTCGGCAAGGTCGAGCCAGTGAAGCGATGGCACAGATTCAACTCGCCCTTGTGGTCGACGGCCAGCATCTTGAGGCCCGCGCCGCACGGCAGCGATTTCTTGTGGCCTTCGTGGATATCGGTAATCAGTTGATGCAGATTCGAAAAGCCGATATTGCGATTCTCCAGTGCCGCCGCCAGATAACGCCGCCCCAGCGCTTTCATATTGTCGAATACGCGCTTCAATTCTTCGGGCTGCAGATTAAAGGTATCGAGCGCCCCCGACGTGACCGGCGCGAAGCCCACTTCCGCAAACCCGAGTTCGTTGAAGAGGTGGTCCCAGATGCCCGCGATATCGGTCACGCCGCTTGTGAGCGTCACGCGTGCGCCCACCGGGCGGCTGCGATAACGCTTGAGCAGCATCTCCACCTTGCGGCGTACCACATCGTAAGTGCCCGTGCCGCCCACAGTGCGACGATTCAGGTCGTGCACCGGTCGCGGACCGTCCATACTCACGGATAAGCCAAAGCGATGCGCGTCGAGCCAGTCGACGATTTCCTCGGTCAACAGCGTCGCATTGGTGGTCATGACGAAATCGACGCGCTTGCCCAGCGCGCCAAACCGCAATTCGCAATACTCGACCATATTCTCGATGAGCTTGCGGTTGCTCAGCGGCTCGCCCCCGAAGAACACCACGGTATAGCCCGGCTCGTTTGGCGATTGTTCGATGAGCATCTCCACCGATGCCTTCGCCGTTTCCAGATCCATGCGCCGCCCGGCAGAAGGCGTGTCGAGATCTTCCTTGTAGCAATACGTGCAACTGAGATTGCAGCCGGTATTCACGTTGAGCACGACGGTGTTGAGCGCCACGCGCTCCACCCGCTTGATGCCGATTTCCGGCGTGAGTGGCGAGCCGTCGCTCACCACCTCCAGCGCCAGTAATTCGTCCAGCGTTTCGCTCAATTCGGTGCGCTCGCCCGCGGCAGACGTGTTCGCTAACCGCGCGAACAGTTCGTCCGCTGTGCAACTGCTTGCGCGCAGTGCGTCGATGATCGCGGCCGTCATGCGATCGGCGGCAAACAACGAACTGCTCGGTACATGGAACATCAGGCGCGCGCCGTCAACCTGCACTTCGTGGACATTGCGCTCCACTACGTTCAACATGCCGTTCATCTCACTCTCCTTGCATTCGATCCGGTGCTATACGATTGCGGCGCGCCTGTTCTTCAGCACGCCACCATGACTGGCGCGACGAGCGCATCACGGAATCGGCGGATTGTTCCAGCGTTGTACGGCCACGATCAGATGCGCCTTGCCCGTCACGGTTTGCCCCGCATCGTCGACGGCGGCGATCACATTGAGGTTGCCGGTGTTATTCGTGGACATGCGGCGAGCCGGGTTCGGGCCCGCGTCGCCCGGCGTGAATACGCCAGTGGCGGCCTGCATCGCACCCGAGAATTTCACGTCGCGATCATCTTTTGCCTGATCGTTGAAGGGCTCGACCGACCATTTCGCGGGCACCACGCCGATGCGGAACGGCTGGCCGGCTGCATCCACGCCCCACGCTTCAGCATCGAAGCGGCCTTCGATTTTTGGCATCGGCCCGCCGTTGCCGCCAATACGCGCGACCGCATACTCGGGCACCACCTTCACATCCTTGATCTGGCGATAGACAGCGAACTGGCCGCCCTGCGCATGATCGAGGCTCACGGTGCGCGTGCCCACCGCGCTATCGCCGCTTGCCGTCACGCGCACGCGGATCGCCTGCGCCGATCGTGCCAGCACGCCGTTCACCTTCACGCCAGGCCCGAAATCGGGCGTGCCCTGCAGATTCGCGCCCACCACGGTCACTTCAGTGCTTTCCCCCGCTTTGATAAACGCGGGTTGCACGGCGAGAATGCGCGGCGCGCTCTTTACATCGAGTTTCGCGGCATCAAAATCGAGGCCACGCTCGTCATGCGCCTCGTCGAACATGCGGCCTTTCATCTCGCCGTTCGTCGCGGCCAATACCTGATGCATTTCCACGCCCTGCACCTTGATGCTCGCGCGCCATTCATAACCGTCGTACAGCACCGCCGTACCGCTACCGTCGAATCCGCCGCCATCGGCGAAATGTCCCTTGAGCGTGACCTTGAAGCTGTCTTTCGCGCCGCCCGTCACGGTCATCACGCCCGCTGCGTCGCCGCGTCCCGGCATATGTCCGGCAAAGCTCCATGCGCCCGCCAGCGAAGTCGCCTTCGGACGCGTCTTCTGCCATTGCGCCCACTGCGCGCTTTCATAGGGATACTGTTGCGCGAGCATCGGCGCGATGTCCTTGAGCGCCCCATTGAGCCAGTCGCGGTCGCGGCCCATCGCCGAATATTCGATCGACGGCCATTGCCCCAGGTGGAAATTCACAAGACGATCCCATTCGGCCACCGGACGACGCTGCAGCAACGGACGCGCCGCCGAATGGCAACGCGCGCACATCTGCTTGAATTCGTCGGAGCCCAGCACTTCCTGCGTGTTCAGACGGCGTTCGAGCGCATAGCGCGCGTCGGCGGTCTCGGCGGGCGCGAGGCCCTGGCGATCGGCCAGATACTTGACGATGATCTGCTTGTCTTCATCGCTGATCACAAGGCCATGCATGGTCTGCATGCGCGCAATCGTCATGAGCCAGCCTTCGGGCGTCTTGCGCTGATGGCTGATGCGGCTCCACGTATCTTTCGATTCCGCGCTATGGCAAGCGGCGCAGGTCTGACTGATGATGGTGGGCGCGTCGCGGGTTTGCGCTGCCGTCTGCGCGTGCGCGGCCTGCGTTGCGAAGGCAAGCGGCAATAACAGACTCGCCAGGCTGGCATGCGTCGAGCGGCTGCGCGAATGAAAATTCATGAACAAGGCTCTGCTCCTTTACCGGGTTCTCGGTGGCCCGTCTCGTTTCGTCTCACGCGGTGCGCATGATGCACAGAGATCCGCATAAGGTTTGTGAGGCGCTGCAATGCTTCGGCGGAGCATTAAGCATGGGTCGTGCCAATCCGATTTTATGCGCCCCGCGATGCGTTCAAGCCTTGAAACAAGGGCTTTTCTTATTGCGCGTTCCGGGTAATCACCGATACGAAAAATAATGCGCTTGCGCATCCGTCATTTGAATTGATGCGCGCGCATGCATTTTCGTGCGTTTGTCTCGTCTCATGTCTCACGAGAATTCTCAAAATGAGACACATCGAATGCCGGACCGGCTTGCCGCGCGACGTCGCGCTAACTCACACAACCTTTGCGAACGCCATCGCTTCAGCGCCTTCAGCGCCTTCAGCGGCCGCGCGGCGCACCTCGCGATGCATCTGGTACAGAAGCTGCTTGACGCCCTCCCCGATCAACCCCACGAGCGAGGAACTTCACATGCAGGCTGCGTCCGCAACACTCCCGCAACTCCTTCCGCAGACCCAGGCGTTCATCGAACGCGCGCCGACGATGTTGATCGGCGATGGCTGGGTGCACGCCGCCAGCGGCGCGACGCTGCCCGTCTATAACCCCGCCACCGGCACGCATCTCGCCGATGTGCCGAAGTCCGGCGCAGAAGACGTGGACCGCGCCGTGCAGGCAGCGCGGCGCGCCTTCGACGATTCGGCATGGAGCCGCATGCGCCCGCGCGAACGCCAGAATCTGCTGTGGCGTTTCGCCGATCTGATCGAGCGCGACGCGCAGATGCTCGCCGAACTCGAATGCCTGAACAACGGCAAGAGCGCAGCCGTGGCGCGCGTGATGGACGTGCAACTGGGTATCGACTTCCTGCGCTATATGGCGGGTTTCGCGACCAAGATCGAAGGCTCGACCGTCGAAGTATCCGCGCCGCTGATGCCCGATGCGCATCTGCACGGCTTCACGCGCCGCGAGGCGGTGGGCGTGGTGGGCGCAATCGTGGCGTGGAATTTTCCGCTGCTGCTCGCGTGCTGGAAGCTCGGCCCGGCGCTGGCGACGGGTTGCACCGTGGTTCTCAAGCCTGCGGACGAAACGCCCCTTTCAGCGCTCAAGCTCGCCGAACTTGCGCTCGAAGCGGGCTATCCGCCGGGCGTATTCAACGTGGTGACGGGCACGGGTGCTGAGGCGGGTGCTGCACTTTCGCATCACCCCGATGTCGACAAGCTCACCTTCACCGGCTCGACCGAAGTGGGCAAGCTGATCGGCAAGGCGGCAATGGAGTCGATGACGCGCATCACGCTCGAACTCGGCGGCAAGTCGCCGACCATCGTGCTCGACGACGCCGACCCCGTGGCCGCCGCGCAAGGCGCCGCCACTGCCATCTTCTTCAACCAGGGCCAGGTGTGCTGCGCGGGCTCGCGCCTTTATGTGCAGCGCAAGCATTTCGACAACGTGGTCGGCGACATCGCCTCGATCGCCAACGGCATGAAGCTGGGCAATGGACTCGACCCGGCCACGGAGATGGGGCCGCTCATCTCGCTCAAGCAACAGCAGCGCGTGTATGGCTATATCGAACGCGGCCGTGCGGCGGGTGTGCAGATCGCTTGCGGCGGCGAGCAGTTTGGCCCGGGCTACTTCGTCAAGCCCACGGTCATTGTCGATGTCGAACAGAAGAGCCCGCTGGTGCAGGAGGAAATCTTCGGGCCGGTGCTGGTGGCCATTCCCTTCGACACCATCGACGATGCGTTGCGGCTCGCCAACGACACGCGCTATGGACTGGGCGCGAGCATCTGGACCAACAACCTGAGCGCCGCACATCGCATGATCCCGAAGATCCGCTCGGGCTCGGTGTGGGTGAACTGCCATAGCGCGCTCGATCCCGCGCTGCCTTTCGGCGGCTATCGCATGTCGGGCCTTGGCCGCGAAATGGGCGCGGCCGCCATCGAGCATTACACCGAAATCAAATCCGTGCTGATGAACGTCTGAAGCGCCTGCAACACAGGCCGCGCGCCCGGAAAATGGCGCGCGGCATTTTATTCCGTGGTTTCCTCACACTACACCGTCATAAAAACGCCATGCCATTCAAGCCGGATTCGATCCATCCATCGCGCCGTACTTTTCTGATTGCATCCGCCAGCACGCTCGTTTTATTACCGCTTGCGCGTGCGGCCCAAGCTGAATCCCCGATGGTCGCCGAGACCGATCCCAATGCGCAGGCGCTCGGCTATCGTGCCGACGCCACCCATGTCGATAAAACAAAATTCGCCCGCTACGCAGCGGGCCAGGATTGCGGCAACTGCACGTTTTATCAGGGTAAATCCAGCGATTCCGCGGCGAATTGCCCACTCTTTGGCGGCAAGCGCGTAGCGGCCGCCGGTTGGTGTAACGGATATAACAAAAGAGTTTAAAAGCATCATCGTTAAAACCATTGCGCTGGCATATGTCCCGCTTATGCATCGCGGCCTGATGGAATGCGTTTTTGACCGGATGGACTTATCGCGGCAACCATGCCAGATTAGCCCTTCGATTTGCGCGGCATCGTTGAACGCGGCGCACGGGATTAACCATCGAGGTCCAGGGGGACAGCTTGCACGATTCCTTTCCTCCCATGCCGGCGCTGGCCGACCGGCAACACGCAGCTCAACTGATACGCGAGCGGCTGCGCTCGGACAGCCTCTTTCCGCAGGGCTGGCTGCGCATGGAGATCGACGCATCGTGGCGGCGTAGCCTCGCTCATGGCGTACGTTGTCACGACGACGCGCTGCTCAATCTGCATGAGTTTCTCGACCTCGGCGAATTGCGCGATGCCAACCGCATGCTGCTCGACGCCGCCGCGCCCGAACTCGAATTCCTCGCCCAGCGTTGTGGTCAGCAAGGCATCGTGATTCTCGCCAATGCGGACGCCACGATTCTTTCCGTCGAAGGCAATGCGGGCGCGCTCGCTGAACTGGGCATCGGCGATGTCTCGCCGGGCGCGACGTGGACCGAAGCCCTGCGCGGCACCAATGCGCTGGGCACTGCGCTCGTGGAAGGACGCCCGGTTGCGATCGACAGCGGCGAACATTTTCTGGGTCGCCTCGCACGCTTCTCCTGCCGTTCGCTGCCGATCGCCGATCCGCACGGCAAAACGATCGGCGTGCTCGACCTTACGCGCGACGGTCAACTGCCGCTCGCGCAGGACACGTTGTCGATGCTGGTGGGGGCAGCGGCCAGTCATATCGAAGCGCGCCTGTTCGAAGCGTTTTATCCCGAACACTTCGTGATCGCGTTTCATCCGCATCGCGCTTACCTCGACTCGACCTGGTGCGGCGTGCTCGCCATGCGTGAGGACGGCGCAATCCTCGCGGCCAGCGCGCAGGCCTGTGAGCTGCTGGGCTTCCCGCGTGCGGATCTCATCGGCCGTCAATGCGAAAGTCTGCGCGGCATGAGCTTCGCGGCGAGCGTTTCACAAACTCATACGCTCGACATTCCAGGCGTGGCGCGCGATCTCGCGCTGCGCGTGTTACGCGCGCCACGGCGCGCGACTTCGAATATCGGCTGTGGTGCCGCGCGTTATTCCGAAGCTCGCCCCGATGCGCGCGAAGCGGGTCTAGTCAAGATCGCTGGCCGTCAAAGCCGCTTGCTGCGCGCTTTGCAAATGGCGCGGCGAGGTCTGGACAACGCGCTGCCTGTGCTCGTACAAGGTGAAACGGGCACCGGCAAGGAAGTCGTCGCGCGTGCACTGCACGATGCAAGCGAACGCGCGGGCAAGCCATTTATCGCCGTGAATTGCGCCTCGATTCCCGAAGGCCTGATCGAATCCGAGCTGTTCGGCTATCGCGACGGTGCGTTCACGGGCGCACGCAAAGGCGGCATGCTCGGCCGTCTCATGCAGGCACACGGCGGTACGCTCTTTCTCGACGAAATTGGCGATATGCCGCTGGCGCTGCAGGCGCGTTTGCTGCGCGTGCTACAGGAACGCAAGGTCGCGCCGCTCGGCGCGGGCGAAGAGCAAACGATTGACATCGCCGTGATCTGCGCCACGCACCGCAGCCTCTTGACGATGGTGCGCGAAAAGAGCTTCCGCGAAGACCTTTTCTATCGCATCAATGGCGTGAGCGTGACCTTGCCGGCTCTGCGCGAACGCGACGATATCGATCTGATCGTCGCGTCGCTGCTGGAGCGTTTGAATGCACAGGACGTGCGGGTTAGCGATGAGTTATCCAAAGTATTTCGCACGCATTCGTGGCCAGGCAATATCCGCCAGCTGGAAATGGTGTTGCGCACCGCGCTTGCCGTGCGCGCCGACAACGAACAGGAGATCGGTCTCGATCATCTATGTGACGGCTTTATCGATGGCGCGTGCCCCGCTGCTGTACATCCAGCCGGACGCGGCCTGATCCGCAAGCACGAAGACGAACTGATCCGCGAGAGCCTTGCGCGCCACGACGGCAATGTCGCGGCGGCGGCGCTGTCGCTCGGCATCAGCCGCGCCACGCTCTATCGCAAGCTCAAACGGCTGCGCCCCTGAATCTCCTGCACCTATGCTGAACCTGCTGCTCCGCCTGGCGAAAACCGACGACCGCGCGCGCCTCGAAGCGTCGATGGCCTGGCTTTACGGCTTCGTGCGGCCCCATCGGCTGGCGATTGCGGGACTGCTGGGGCTCTCGGTCTGCGCATCGCTGCTCGTGCTGGTACAGCCCTGGATCACCAAGGACATGATCGATCGCGGGCTGGTAGGGCGAGATTTTTCGATGCTGTTCGTGCTCGCCGTGGCGATGATCGTTGCTGGACTAGTGGGCACTGTGCTCGGCGGCGTGAACCGATATCTGCATACGCGTCTTTCGGGCCGCGTGCTGTTTGCGCTGCGTAGCGCCGTCTACGCGCATCTGCAAAAGCTGCCGCCTTCGTTCTACGGACGGCGGCGCATTGGCGATCTGCTCTCGCGTCTGGATGGCGACGTGGCCGAAATCCAGCGCTTCGCTTTGGATGCGCTCTTTTCTGCCGTATCGAGCGTGATCGGTTTGCTTGGTTCCGTGGCGCTGCTGCTCACGCTGTCGGTCAAGCTTGCGATGCTGGTTGCAGTGCTGATTCCCTTCGAAGCGCTCTGGCTGCGCTGGATGCGCCGCAAGGTCGAGCGCGACGCGCGCGGCCTGCGTGAAAGCGCCGCCGATCTCTCCTCGTTTCTGGTCGAAACCCTGCCCGCGATGAAGTTCATCCAGGCAAGCGGCCAGCAGCACGCCGAACGCCTGCGGCTCGAACGCTTTGGCGACCGCTATATGGACCGCCTGCTCAAGCTGCAGGTGACGGAATTTTTTACGCAGTCGGTGCCGGGCCTGTTCACATCGATCTCGCGCGCCAGCGCTTTTCTGGTTGGCGGCTATTGGGTCGTGCAAGGTACGTGGCAACTGGGTGCGCTGATTGCGTTCACGACCTATCTCGGCATGGCTGTCGGTCCGGTGAAAAGCCTGCTGGGCCTCTATGTCGCGCTCCAGCGCATGACCGTCAGCCTCACGCGCGTGGTCGAGCTTCAGCACGAACCCGTTATCGTTCAGGAAGCCGAAACACCTGTCGACGCATCCAATGACAGCACCCTCGTTTTCGACGACGTCTGGTTCTCGCACGACGAGCGCGCGCATGGCGTACTGCGCGGCGCGAGCGCGGTCTTGCCCGCAGGCAGCAAGATTGCGCTTGCGGGTGCGTCGGGCGCAGGCAAATCCACGCTGATCGATCTCGTGCAGCGCTTCTACGATCCGCAGCATGGCGCACTCATGCTAGGCGGCGTCGATCTGCGCGATCTGCCGCTGGACGACCTGCGCCGTCGCGTGGCCGTGGTGAGCCAGGACATCGTGCTGTTTCGCGGCAGTCTCGCCGATAACGTGCGCTATAGCGCGCCGCACGCCAGCCGCGAGCAGATCGCGCTGGCCGTGCACGCCGCGCAGCTCGATTCGCTGGTGGCAACGCTGCCCGAAGGCCTCGACAGCCAGATTGGCGAGCGCGGCCAGCAGCTTTCTGGTGGACAGAAGCAACGCATCGCCATCGCGCGGGCGCTGTTGCAGGAACCGTCGATTCTGGTGCTCGACGAAGCCACGTCCGCGGTGGACGAAGCAACCGAGCGTGAGGTAATCGCGCAGATCGACACGCTGTTTGCCACACGCACGCGCATTCTCATCAGCCATCGGGCGAGCACGCTCGCACACGCCGATCTGCATTTCGATCTGATCGATGGCCGGCTGGTGATGCGCGAATCGCAGGGAGCCGCGCATGAACACTGAATTTCGCGTGGGTGTCGTCGATAGCGGCTATCGCGCCGATCAGGCCGCGCGCGTGCATGCGGCCACAGCTTTCGTGCTTGACGACGATATGCAGGTGCATCGGCATGATGCGATCACGGACCGGCTTGGACACGGCAGCGCCGTGCTTGAGCGCATTGCAGCCGGCGCACCCGAGGCGCGCTTCTGCGTTGCGCAAGTCTTTCGCGAGCGCGCAACCACGACGCCGTTGCAGATCGCCGAGGCCATTCGCTGGCTCGTCGCGCAGAAGGTCCGCGTCATCAATCTCAGCCTGGGCGTGCGCGCCGATCGCACGGCCCTGCGCGAGGCCTGCGCATTCGCGGTCGATGCGGGCGTGGTGATCTGCGCAGCGAGTCCCGCGCAAGGCGCGCCCGTGTTTCCATCGGGCTATCCCGACGTCGTGCGCGTGACCGGCGACGCGCGCTGCAATGCGACGCAATGGTCGTGGCTCGATAGCGCACAGGCCGAATTCGGCGCGCTGGTGCGTGGACAGGCAAGCACGCAGGCGGGCGCAAGCATCGCCACAGCAGCCTTGAGCGGACACGCCGCCGCGTGGCTCATGCGCCATCCGGACGCCGACCGCGACGCCCTGCTCGACTGGCTGCGCACGCACGCGGCCTTTATCGGCGTCGAAAGACGCACGCACGCATCATGAGCGCGCCGCGCATCGTCGTCCTTGGCGCAGGCCCGGCGGGCGCGGCTGTTGCGCGTGCGCTCGCGGGTCTGGGCTACGCCGTTCAGGTGGTGAGCGACTGGCGGCGCTTCGACGCCGTAGAAGGCATGTCGCCGCGCGTGATCGAAGGTTTGCGTCACGCGGGCCTGCATCGCGCCGCCAATGCGGTCGCGGGGCCGAGCGCCCGCACCACGCTCTGGAATGGCGTGATGCAAACGCTCAATGCGGAATATCTCGTCGACCGACGGGTGTTCGACGCCGCGCTGCGCGAGGATTTGCGTCACGCTGATGTCGAGGTGATCGAAGCCACTGTGCGCAGCGTGCAGACCGCGCCATCCGGCCACGATCTCATGATCGAAACCTGCGACGGGCCGTTGTCACTGCGCGCGGATTTTCTCGTCGAAGCCCGTGGCCGCGTGGCGCCCCTCATGCGCGACGCCACACGCGGCCCGCAAACCTTAAGCCTCCTGAACATCTGGCAAGGCGAGCGCGGCGCGGCAGCCAGCGCCGTGGAAAGCCTGCAGGATGGCTGGGCGTGGATGGCGCGCCTGCCTGACGGCCGCTGCTACTGGCAAATGACGCTGGACGTCGCGAGCGCCGAACTCCCGCAGCGCGACGAACTCCTGAGCTTCTGCGCCCGCATGCGCCAGGCGCCGCTCGCGAGCAACTTCTTCGCGCGCGACGCCGAAACGGACATGCGCCTGCACGCGCGCAGCAGCACGCCCACGCTGTGCGGACGCACGGGCGCGCGCAACTGGCTGCGCGTGGGCGACGCAGCCATGGCCGTCGATCCGCTCTCGGGCAATGGCATCTTCCAGTCGCTTTCGTCGGCGCTCCAGGCACCGGCCGTGATTCATACGCTGCTCAGTTGCCCCGAACGCGCGACGCTCGCGCTGCGCTTTCACCAGCAGCGTATCGAGCAGCTTTTCAAGCGCTTCGCGCGCACCGGGCGCGACTTCTACGCGCTCGAACAACGCTGGGCCGCGCGACCGTTCTGGGAAGCGCGCCGACTCTGGCCCGACGATGCGCCGTTGCACGTCCGCGCCGATTTCAGCCAGCTCAATATCGAACGCGCCCCCGTGATCGACGGCAATCTGATCGCCGAAGCCGATGTGGTGGTGAGCCCGGATCAGCCGCTTGGCGTCTGGCACCTGCAGGGCGTGCCGCTTGCGCCGATTGTCGAGGCCCTGCGCAAGCAGCCCGCCGAACAGGTGCTGCGCGCGCTCGATGCGGATCAGGCGCGGCTCGTTCGTCACTGGCTCGACGCGCACGGTTATTCGCCGGCGCAGGCCTGACGCTGCTGAAAAACGCTCATCCGGAAACGTAGCGTCATCACGTTTTCATACATTCCGCCGCCTCACCGTTGCATCGGACAGCTTCGCATCATCGCTTCGCGTTCCTCCCTATACTCGGTCGCGTGTTCGAGGTGCCGCGCGCGGCGCGTCGCTCACGATCCATTCCGTTTTGCCTCACCCACCGGATGCCACATCCCAGGCGGCACGCCCGCCGCGTGCGCACCGTGACATCCGTCCCCCTGCGTGATTCCCCTTCAGCCCCAACCAGGAGCGCTTCAGATGAGCACGTTCACCACCCGCGATGGCACGTCGATCTATTACAAGGATTGGGGCAGCGGCCGCCCCGTTGTCTTCAGCCACGGCTGGCCCCTGTCCGCCGACGCCTGGGATGCGCAGATGCTCTTTCTGCTGCAGAAAGGCTTCCGCGTGATCGCGCACGACCGACGCGGCCACGGCCGCTCGGAGCAACCGGCCAAGGGCAACGACATGAACACCTGGGCCGACGATCTGGCCGAACTGCTCGACAAGCTCGACGTCAAGGACGCCACGCTGGTCGGCCACTCGACGGGCGGCGGCGAAGTCGCGCGCTATATCGGCCGCCACGGCACGAAACGCGTGTCGGGCGCGGTGCTGATCGGCGCGGTGCCGCCCATCATGATCAAGAGCGAGCAGAACCCCGGCGGCCTGCCGAAGGAAGTGTTCGACAACATCCGCAAGGGTGTGGTGGATAACCGCTCGCAATTCTTCAAGGATCTGGCCGTGCCGTTCTACGGCTTCAACCGCAGCGGCGCGCAGGTTTCGCAGGGCACGATCGACTCGTTCTGGCAGCAGGGCATGTGGGGCGGCGTACTCGCGCTGTACGAGTGCGTGCACGAGTTCTCGGAAGTCGATTACACCGAAGACCTCAAGAAGTTCGACGTGCCCACGCTGATCCTGCACGGCGACGACGATCAGATCGTGCCGATCGACGATGCGGGCAAGCTCTCCGCGAAGATCGTCAAGAACGCCACGCTCAAGATTTATCCGGGCGCGCCGCACGGCATGTGCACGACCGAAGCCGACAAGGTCAATGCGGATCTTCTGGAGTTCCTGAACCGCAAGTAAGAACGCCCCCGCTCACCCTCGACCGGCCCCCGGCCGGTCAGTTTTGCGGATTCCCCGACGCGCCTGGTGGCACCCGATATCCCACTAAACCACCAGGAAATGCGAGCGCTCCCCGACCTCGAATCGCCCCTGCCCGGCAATAAATTCTTCTATAAGAGTGGCCGATTGCCCCGCGGTTGAGCAAGGGTCTTCACCAGCTTGACAAACAATGAAGGGTACGAAACTTAAAACATCTGCCACGGGGCCAGATTGCTGGTTTCGACCTGAAAGCCTTTATGTAACAGGGCTTTGGCGCGATAACGTTTTCAGCGCGCAGCCGGGCAATCATGGCCAGCACGACGATTTTGCAGGCGAATGACGCCGCGCAACGCGATTCCACGATATGAAATACATGTCGATCTCCGCCCCGGCCTGGCGGAAATTGAGGCAAAATCCAGGTGTTTCGCCGACTGCGCGCAGCCGGTGGTGTTACCACCTCGTTTAACGATCCCGCCAAGAAGCCGATGAGCACCCAACCCACCATCATCTACACCCTGACCGATGAAGCGCCGCTGCTTGCCACCAGCGCGTTTCTGCCGATCATCCGCACTTTCGCTGCGCCGGCCGGCGTGAACGTCGAGACCAGCGATATCTCCGTGGCGGGCCGCATTCTCGGTGAATTCCCCGAATTCCTGACCGAAGAACAACGCGTGCCGGACAACCTGGCTGAGCTGGGCCGTCTCACGCAGCTGCCGGAAACGAACATCATCAAGCTGCCGAACATCAGCGCATCGGTGCCGCAGCTCGTCGCCGCGATCAAGGAACTCCAGGGCAAGGGCTACAAGATCCCCGATTTCCCGGAAGATCCGAAGACCGACGAAGAAAAGGCTATCCAGAAGCGCTATTCGAAGTGCCTGGGCTCGGCTGTGAACCCGGTCCTGCGTGAAGGCAACTCGGACCGCCGCGCGCCGCTGGCCGTCAAGAACTACGCGAAGAAGCACCCGCACAGCATGGGCGAGTGGAGCATGGCTTCGCGCACCCACGTCGCGCACATGAAGCACGGCGACTTCTACCACGGTGAAAAGTCGATCACGAACACCACGGACCGCGAAGTCCGCATGGAACTCGTGACGAAGAGCGGCGAAACCATCGTCCTCAAGCCGAAGGTCAAGCTGCAAGCCGGCGAAATCGTCGACAGCATGTTCATGAGCAAGAAGGCCCTGCTGGCTTTCTACGAAGACCAGATGGAAGACGCGCGCAAGACCGGCGTCATGCTGTCGCTGCACGTCAAGGCGACCATGATGAAGGTTTCGCACCCGATCGTGTTCGGCCACGCCGTGCGCACGTTCTATAAGGACGCTTTCGCGAAGCACGCCAAGCTGTTCGAACAACTGGGCGTGAACGTCAACAACGGCCTCGTCGATCTCTACACGAAGATCGAAACGCTGCCGGAATCGCAGCGCGAAGAAGTCATCCGCGACATGCACGCGTGCCACGAGCACCGTCCGGCGCTGGCGATGGTCGATTCGGCCAAGGGCATCTCGAACCTGCACGCACCGAACGACGTGATCGTCGACGCATCGATGCCGGCCATGATCCGCGCAGGCGGCAAGATGTGGGGCGCCGATGGCCGCCCGGCCGACACGAAGTGCCTGATTCCGGAAAGCACGTTCGCGCGCATCTACCAGGAAATCATCAACTTCTGCAAGACCAACGGCGCATTCGACCCGAAGACCATGGGCACGGTGCCGAACGTCGGCCTGATGGCGCAGAAGGCTGAAGAGTACGGTTCGCACGACAAGACCTACGAAATCCCGCAAGACGGCACGGCCCGCATCGTTGACAACGCAACCAACGAAGTGCTGGACGCGCTCACGCAGGAAGTCGAGCAAGGCGACATCTGGCGTATGTGCCTCGTGAAGGACGCGCCGATCCGCGACTGGGTCAAGCTCGCCGTCACGCGCGCAAAGAACTCGAACACGCCGGCCGTGTTCTGGCTCGACCCGTACCGTCCGCACGAAAACGAAGTGATCAAGAAGGTTGAGGAATACCTGAAGGATTACGACACGAGCGGCCTGGACATCCAGATCATGTCGCAAGTGCGCGCGATGCGTTACACGCTCGAACGCGTGATCCGCGGTCTGGACACGATCTCGGTCACCGGCAACATCCTGCGCGACTACCTGACCGACCTGTTCCCGATCATGGAACTGGGCACGTCGGCGAAGATGCTGTCGATCGTTCCGCTGATGGCCGGCGGCGGCATGTACGAAACGGGCGCAGGCGGTTCGGCTCCGAAGCACGTGCAGCAACTGGTTCAGGAAGACCACCTGCGCTGGGATTCGCTGGGCGAATTCCTCGCGCTGGCTGTCTCGCTGGAAGACCTCGGCATCAAGACGAACAACGCGCGCGCCAAGCTGCTCGCGAAGACGCTCGACGCCGCCACCGGCAAGCTGCTCGACAACAACAAGGGCCCGTCGCCGAAGACCGGCGAGCTGGACAACCGCGGCAGCCAGTTCTATCTGTCGATGTACTGGGCGCAAGAGCTGGCCGCACAGAAGGACGACGCGGAACTCGCAGCGCACTTCGCGCCGCTCGCCAAGGCACTGGCCGAAAGCGAGCAGAAGATCGTTGGCGAACTGGCTGCGGTTCAGGGCAAGCCGGTCGACATCGGCGGCTACTACAAGCCGGACTTCGCGAAGCTGGCTGAAGTGATGCGCCCGAGCGCCACGTTCAACGCTGCGCTGGAAGCGGCTGCGAAGTAAGCGATGGAATCCGCCCCCGTGCGTTGCGCGGGGGACGTGCTCCACAAATGAATCGAGCCTCCCTTGGGAGGCTCGATTTTTTTACGTCGATGTTTTATTGCGGCTTCAGTCGCGGATCAACGCGCCCGCTTGCGCCGCACACCCCAGACGATCGCCGCCAGCACCAGCAGCGATACCGCAAAACCAACGCCGACCGGCCATGCGTCGGTCACTGGAATGGCGCCGCCCTTGCGCAGTTGCGCGACGCGCTCAGCGCTCACCGTCACATCCGGATTGCCGTATTGCTTCATCACGAATGTGGCAAGCGCGGCAATCTGCTCATCGTTGAGATCGTCGGCGAAACCTGGCATCTGGCGCTCGCTACCCTGCGTTTCGATATGCAGGCCACCGAGCATTACCATGACCAGATTGTCCGCGTTATCGTGGCCCAATACCGAGTTGTGCGTGAGTGCGGGGAACGCATGATCAGCCGTGCCGTCGCCATGTGATTGATGGCAGCTTGCACAGTTCGCGCTATAGAGTTGCGCACCTGACGTCAGCGAAACATAGCCAGGTCCCGGGCTATTGAAGCCAATGCCGGGGTTCTGTGCGCGCAATGCGGGCTCGTAGTCCTGACCGCTCCCCTCGTAGCTATAGGCTGGCACCTTATCATCAGGATTGCGAACAGCTTGTGCGTCCTTGAGATACGTTGCAATCGCCATCAGATCGGTATCGCTCAGATACTGCGTGCTGCGCCCCACCACTTCGGCCATATCGCCCGCTGCTTGGGCCTTCCCTGCCACCGCGCCGGTGCGCAGGTACTGCACGAGTTCTTCGTGCGACCAGCCGCCGATGCCGCTGACAGGGTCCGACGTGATGTTAGGCGCGCGCCACGCGCCCACGCTCCCGCCCGACAAGCCAAGGCTGCGCTTCTCGCCCATCGCGAAGTTGCGCGGTGTATGGCACGCATCGCAATGCCCAAGCGTCTGCACCAGATACTGTCCGCGGTTCCATGCCTCGCTCTTGCCGCTGACCGGAGCACCCGATGCATCGCCCGCGAACAGCAGATTCCAGCCGCCCATCAGCCAGCGCTGATTAAAGGGAAATGCGAGGTGCGTGGCGGGCGGCGCAGCGTCCACAGGCTGAACGCCGTGCATGAAGTACGCGTATAGCGCTTTCACGTCTTCGTCGCTGATGCCCGCATAGGACGTGTAGGGCATGGCGGGATAGAGATGCGTGCCATCGGCGCGCACGCCCTCGCGCAGTGCCCGCGCAAACTCCGCTTCGCTATAGCTGCCGATACCGTCGGACTTCGACGGAGAAATATTGCTCGAATAAATCGTGCCGAACGGCGATTCGACTGCTAAACCGCCGCCCATCAGCTTGCCACCCGGCGCGGTATGGCACGCCGCACAATCGCCGGCTGCGGCCAGATACTGGCCTCGCGCGACAAGCTCAGCCGAAGGCGAATCCGTTGCGCTCGCAACGGCATGCACCACACCGGCCTGGCACGCCATCGCCACACATGCCGAGCTAACCAGCGTTTTTAAAAACGATACTTTCGTCGTCATCTGCATGTCCTCAACCGTGCGCGAGTTCGGCCTTCACCGTGTCCGCCACACGCAGGCTGATCGATGCGATCGTGAGCGTCGGGTTGGCCGTGCCCGTGGTCACGAACACCGCGCTCGACGCAACATACAGATTCTTCAGTTCGTGCGAGCGGCATTGCGCGTCCACCACCGAAGTATTCGGATCGTTGCCCATCAACGCACCGCCGGCCGGATGATCTTCGGCCGAGAATTTGTAGGGGTTGGCCGGGTCCGGGATATAAAGCACGTCGGTGCCGCCCATGCCCGCGATGAGCGGCTCATAGAGCTCCTTCACGGTCCGCACGGCGCTACGGCGCGTGTAGTCGTCGATCGAGTAGTGCACGCTCGGGAAGTTGATGCCGAGCATGTCCTTCTTGCCCGAAAGCGTGAGCCGGTTTTCTGCATTCGGCACCACCGCGTGGTGCGAAGAAATTTCGATCCTGCGCGACACGCCATGACGAATCGCGTCGTCCAGCGGCTTGCCCACCAACCCCTTCTTCAGCGCCGCGACGGTGACCTGCGCGGTCATGTTCATCTCGTCGACACGATGGATCGACGCGGCCATGTCGCTACGCCATGCGCCGTCGCGCCAGGTGTCGATCGCGGCGTTGTGCTGTGGCCCCTGACCCATCCAGACCGGATCCTTGCAGGTGAACTGCACTTCGGTGCCCGCGTGTTCCATCATGTAGCGGCCGACCTGATCGGTTTTATTCGAAATGCCGTTGGGGTTCTTGTCGTCCTTCGAAAACAACATCAGCTTGACGGTTTCAATGTTGTGCGCGGCGAGAATGAACTTCTTGCCCGTCACGCGGAAACTCTCCTTGTTCGGGTTGTAGAAGTGAACCGCCACCACTTCATTGTTGGCCGGATTGGTTTCGATCCGGTACACCACCGCGTTTTCCATCACGCGCGCGCCGGCCTTTTCCGCCTTGACGACGGTTTCCATGGCGTTGTACATCGCGCCAACCGGGCAGATCGGCATGCAGTTGTTGTTGCCCGCACAGGCGGGGCGACCTTCGTACGGCCGCGTATTGCGCGCTTCCGGTTCATGCACCACGCGGCATTTCGTGTACTTGCGAACCGCCTCGTCGACCATGCGGCTCGTGTAGGTCCAAGGCATCCGGTCCATCGGATATTTTTTCTTGCGCGGCGACCCCAGGTACTCCTGATCAGCACCGTTCAACGGATCTGGTCCGCATACGCCCCAGATCGCTTCCGTGCGGTAGTAATACGGTTCGAGATCGTCATAGCCGATGGGCCAGTCGCGGCCCACGCCGTAGAGCGAATGGAGCCTGAAGTCATTCGGCAGGTGTCGCCAGGCGCAGCCAGCCCAGTGCCAGGTGGTGCCGCCCACCAGGCGCAGATAGTCGGTCTGGTAGGCATCGCCGTCCGGCCCGCTCACCTGGAGGTAATCCTGGATCGATCCGTCCGTGTTGTAAAAGGTCGGTGCAAGCGCCCACGGCTTGGGCGGATAAGGCGTCGTCAGGGCGCGCGTGGTGACCGGCGCGTTGCGAAAGTTCTCGACGATCTCACCACGCGTAACGCGCGGCCCCGCATCGAGCACGAGCACCGACAAGCCGCTGCTCGCCAGTTCGAGAGCCGCAATGCTGCCGGCCGCGCCCGCGCCGACGATCACGACGTCCGCAGAAAGCGATGAGTTATTCACGGGGAACGTATTTCCAGGAAGGTTATTCTAGATATGATTCGTTATACCAATTATGTTTGAGAGCGCTCCGGATCGAAGCGGCTCTCAACAGACAGGGCATTACGCGGATGGCAGGTTGTTCGATGCAGCCCAGTACAAGGGCGCGCCGCGCGTATAGCTGGGCGGGCTGAGCACATCGTCAACGCTACGGAACATCAGCGCCGACTCGTAGGCGTAGGTCCGGTCGCCCACCACGCCCAGATACCACGCCGATACGATGCTGTTCAGCGTGGCGCGCAGCGCCAGTTGCGCATCGCGGTCAAGATCGGCGGCAAGCGTTTCGACCGTGAAATCGGGCTTGCCCGACATCCGCCTGGCCAGCGCGAGAAGATTCGCATCGAAGGCGGGATCGCTATGACGGAGCGCGACGTAAAGCGCGTCTGCGGTCACGATATTCACGGCTTTGGTGGAAACGAGTTTCGATACCTGCATAAACAGGCTCTTCGCCGTATCGCTGCCCGCAACAGCAGCGCTTGAGGCGGCTTGCGCAAGCGCGCCGCCCGTCAGTTCGACGACGGCGAGCGATAGCGTTGCCAGAATGAATCTACGTCGATCAATCTGGGCAGGCGATCGCTCGTCGCCGGTGTGTAAAGCATTCATGTGCGATAAAACCTGAAGGGCCGGAATCAGCCCTGAACGGAATAGCCGCCGTCGACCGGAATCGCGGTGCCGGTGATGAAGTCGCAGGCACTGGAGCACAGCGCGACGGCAATGCCCGCGAGATCGTCGGGTCGTCCCCAGCGCGCCTGCGGCGTGCGCGAGAGAATCCCCGCTTCGAGATCGGGGAACAGTTTCTTGGCTTCCGCCGTCAGTTCGGTTTCGATCCAGCCCGGCAGCAGCGTATTGACCTGAATATTGTGCGGCGCCCATTCCACGGCCAGCGCGCGGCCAAGCTGGACGATGCCGCCTTTGCTCGCCGCATAGGCCGTGCCATACGTCGTGCCGAACAACGAGAGCATCGAACCAATATTGAGAATCTTGCCGCCCTTCGCACGGCCGAACGCCGGAAAAACCGCTTGCGCGCAATAGAACGCGCTGCTCAGATTCGTATCCATGATCTGGTGCCATTCTTCGTGGGCATAGTCCTGACCATGGCGGCGGATATTCATCCCGGCATTGTTCACGAGCACGTCGACGCGACCAAAGCGCTGTTCGACTTCGGCCACCATGCGCTTGCACTGCTCGCCCGCCGAAATATCGGCCTTGACGTAAATGGCAGCGTCGCCCGCGCCCAGTTTTTCGAGCGCCTTTGCGCCTCGCTCTTCGTCACGACCAATGAGTGCGACGCGCGCTCCGGCTTGCAGAAAACCCTTCGCAATGCCAAAGCCAATACCGCTGGTTCCACCCGTAACGATTGCTACCTTGCCTGCAAGATCGAACATGAACGCGACTCCCTGCAATTTGAGGAGGCGTGATTATAAGAGTCGCCTATGTATGCCCGATCAAGTCTGGATCACAACGTTTTTGCAGGTGAAGCATTCGATTTTCTCCTGGCTCGGTGCCAGCAATTAGATGCGCCTCGACCACGCAGTGTCTCAAGGCCTTGCTGCGCCGAAGGCCCGGCCATCAGGCCGCTTATTCTTTCAAATCAATTACCTTTAAATCCTGTTTATTTCTGTGAGAATTTATTCAACCGGTAGGGATTCTCAAAAGTTACCGAATCTTGAGCACGGGAATTAAAGCGATGAAATCACTCACCACGACCAGCGCACGCCCGCATCGCCCGCAATCACGCGCTGATGCTCACCGCCCAGATTGGTGAGCCAGCTTGCCGTCACAAACACGCTGCCGCGCTTCGTTAATTGTGCGACCAGCCCAACGCCGAATTGCCCCATCGTCTGCCCAACCGGCGTGCCCAAGGTGGTCGTTCCGCTAAACGTGGTCTCGTCATCCGATCCAAACGCACGCAGTACGTTCAGCCGTAGATAAGGTTTCCAGCTCACGCCGCCCGCGTCGAAAGCATATTGCAGCCGCGCGCCGATGCGGCCAAGAAACGTATTGCCGTTATTCCATGTGACGGTTGAAACGCCATCATCGAAGCGGTCCAGCGAAAGCCATTGCCAGACGAGTTGCGCCTGCGGTTCCAGCGTCAGTCCATACGCCAGCGCGATCGGCAGGCCGGCCTCGATCGATCCCGTGAATGCATTGCCATGCGTCGACCCCGACACGCCGCCGGCAGCCTCATTCGATTGCGTACGCACGGTCAGCGCGCTGCCCATTGCCACGGCATCCGTGTACCAGCCAGCCGCGCCGATGTGCGTCCAGTACGCGCCCAGGCTATACGCATTGAGCTGTAGCGATCCGACTCCGTAGTCTGGCTGCCCCAGCGCGAAGCCATTCACGTCACCCACCGCACGCGAAAAACCCAGCACGAGGCCGTAGTGATCTCGCGCGCCGCCGGACGAAGTCGACGCGTAGAGATCCTGACCAATCTGCATACCCCAAACCGAGCCGTCGAACGAAGGACTGATCGCACCGCCCCGAGCGATATTGCTGTAACCGCCCCACGATCGCGCCCACGAGGCCGGCACCTTGCCGTTTTCGGTCAGCAGGCTCTGCTCGCCCATCCGGTCATGAAACGTGTCGATCTGCAGGATGCCCAATTGACGAGCGACGCCAGGCGCTTCCGAATAGAGCGGCACTTCGGGGCGATAGACAGGCACGGTTTGACTACCCGCATTCGCAACTGCGCTGGTAACCGCCTGCGCAATGGGTTCAGGCGTCCCCGGCGCGGCGACACTTTCACCGGCTACTTCTGGAATCGTATTGCGCAGATACCAGCTCTCGCCCGTGCCCGCGCTCACGCCGCCCTTCGCCAGATAGTATTCGTACGCTCCGGCCTTGATTGCGCCACCTGCCAGTGAAAACGCGCCCGCAGCCGTGCTTGCGCCATTGGTCGCTTCAACGACCTGAATGCCATCGACGAGCGTTACAGCGCCTGGCCCGCCCGCGTTCGTCACTTCCAGGGTACTCGTGCCACTCGCACTGCCGCCGCTGACTACCAGTTTGTCCGAGGCCGCGCCGTCGCCCGCCAGATACGTGTTGAGCGCAATCGTCGCATTCTGGCCGACGTAATTGCCCACCACGGTCAAGGTATTGCCCACGCCGTTGCCGCCCAGCTTCAACAGGCCCGCGTTCGTGAACGTGCCGTTGATCTGGAAATTGCCGACTGCCCCGCTCGCGAGATCGGGCAACGCGTTGGCTACCGCAATTGTGCCGCTGTTGGAGACATCGCCCGTCACGCTGCCGTAACCGCCCAGCGTTGCGCCCGCCGCTATCGTCACCTCGCCGCCGCCCGCAAGCGCGGCGTTGCGGCTGGCGTTATCGCCCACGATCAGCGTACCGGCATCGACATGGGTGCCACCGGTATAACTGTTGTCGTCGCCATCGAGCGTAAGCGTACCCGCGCCCAGTTTGGTGAGCGCGCCCGCGCCTGTAATACTCTGCGCGAGCGTTGAACTGAAGCCTTGCGTATCGATAGTGCCGTTGTTCGACGTAATGCCAATTGCGCGGCTTGCGGATAAATCAAAGGCCGCATTGAATTGCAGTGTGCCGCCGTTGAAGGCGACCGCCCCCGTCGACGCGCCAATTGCACTATCCGCACTGATCGCCAGCGCGCCTTGCGTGATCGTCGTGCCGCCCGTGTAGGTGTTGCTGGTATTGCCGCTCGAAGCCGCTGGCGCGAGCGTCAACACACCTGCACCTGTTTTCTCGACTGCGCCTGCTCCGCCGATCAAGCCCGCATAGGTTCCGTCGCTGTCCTGCTGAAAGCGCACCAGGCCGTTATCGGTCACGGCAAGCGGCAGATTGCCGGCATTGGCCTGCAAGGTCGCGCCGCTATCCACGCGGGCACTCACCGTAGCCGTCGTCGTGCCCAGCGTGCCGGTGAGATTGAGCGTTCCGCTTTTCACGTATGCGTTCGTGAAAGTGCCGCTGCCCGACCAGATCCAGCTATCGCCGCTCATCGCCAGCGTCTGATAGTTGACGAATGCGTTCGACGCCGTACCGCTGCCCTGCAATTGCACGGCATTGGTCCCGCCACCTCCATCAGCAGTGCCAATGATCTGGGAGCCAGTCTGGAGAATGAGCGTATCGTTGCCGTTGCCATTCTTGATGGCGGTGCCACTACCGCCCTGAATCAGCCCGGCATTCGTGATGGTGGTGTTGCCGTTGGTCGAGCGCACACCAATGCCGTTATTGCTGATGATCGAGCCGCCCGCCTGGTTGGTGATGGTGGCGACAAACGAGCTGCCAAGTGTATTCGATACGACCGCATCGACGCTGCCGCTGCTCGACGCCGTTCCTGTTGTTTGCACCGTGCCGCTATTGATGAACGTGTCGTTGTTGCCCTGCATATAGACCGCGGGGCTGTCGCGGCCCGAGGAGATGAGCGTGCCGCTATTGTTGATGGTGCCGCTGCCGCCGAGCAACGAGGCCGCGCGCGCATTGCTGCCCGAAGTAGAGACCGTTCCGGTATTAATCAAGGTATTGCCCGAGGCTCCCAGATTGCTTTGCCCCCAGGCCGCCGTCATACCATAGGAATTGGCGCCGGACGTCGTGATCTTGCCGTTATTAACGAGCGTATTGTTATTGCCGTTTGCGGCGACACCGTCGTTATAGGCACCGGTCGTGGCAATCACGCCGGTCGTGCCATTGGTAATCGTATTGCCGGAATTCACGCCGATCAGCACCGCGCCGCGATTGGCGACGCCGCTGCCATTGCCCGACATCGACAGGCTGCCGTTATTGACGATGGTGCTGGAGGTGTCGACTGAAAAGGGCGTGGGCGTGCTGGACAGCGTATAGCTGCCGGTGGCCGTGCTATCGAGCGTGATCGCCACCTGGGTGCTGCCCGTCAATGCATTGACAGACGGCACGCCCGCGCCGCTGCACGTGACAGTGCTATTGCTGCCGGGCGCGGTCGAAGAGCAAGCCGCGAAGCTGCACAATGGCGTTGCGCCGGAGAGCAGCGCAATGGCGCCCAGACCGATTTTCCACGTCCGTCTTCGCATTTTCTCGTCCGCAGGATGGAACGTTGCGACAGCAATCGGGTACGTGGATCGGTTTATAACACCGTACTACTTAATTTCCAAGATTAATATCATTCTTCAGACTATTTTAAATCACCCATTTAACGACGCTTTATAGCTTCCTCGAAAACACTACCGAGGAAAAATTGACCGGGCATTTAATCTGGACGTTCGAAGATCAGCACTATTTACAAGCCCCGCTCCAGACACGCTTTGCATCCGTCACCGCGAACGATTGCCCAACGCAATCTCATAGCGCACATAACCCGTGCGCTTCGCGATGGGATCGTAAACCGCTTGCGCGGCGACGTTATCCTGATTCGTCACCCAGTAAATGCGAAACCACTTCTGCTCCGCGCCAAGCGCTTTTAACTGCTCGATAAACGCCGTCGCAATACCTTGTCTGCGACCAGCGGGCGCCACATACAGATCTTCCAGATAGCAGACCGACTGATCGCTCCACGTATTGGGGTGCAGGACGTAATTGCACAACCCCAGCGGCGTGCCGTGCGCATCCAGCGCGATCAATGCGTGAACGGGATCGGTTGCGCTCACGATGCGCTCCCAGGTGCGCGCCGTTACACGCTCGTCGAGCGTGACTTCGTAGTATGCGCAGTACGCGCGCCAGAGCGCATACCACGCGTCCTTATATTCAACACCTGCGGCGTGGATCGAAAACCGATGCAGCGAACCCGTTTTCATAGGCGCGTTTTCCATGTTGTCGATAAGCGTCTGAATGCCTCATGGTAACGCCTTCACGCCTGATTCAACGGTTTACGTTACTTCGCTTTGCTAACGGTCCGGGCTGATTCGAGCAAACCGTCGAGCCATTCCTGGTGTCCGTTGATCATCGGATTCGGTCGCGTTTTCGCCAGTTCCACCGCTGGCGCGCCCTTCTGCGTTTCCTGAGTCAGCACGCGCACGCGCCCGCCCGGCAAATCTTCCAGCAGCCACGCGTGATGCACGTCCAGACGGCCTTGTGCATCGCCTTCAACCCAGCCGTGCCACGCTACGCGCGCAGGTTGACCCGCGGAAGGCGGCACGAATTCGGTCACCTCGCCCTCGACAGGAAAGCCAAACGTCGTAAAACGAAAGCGTGCCCCAGCCGACAGCACCGGTCCGGTGCCATCATGAAACGCGATATCCGATGCGTTGCTGTAGTAGGTCGGCCATGCCGTGGTATTCGCCAGTTGCGGCCAGACGTCGGCGACGCTCAGGCCTGCGACGATGACTTCGTTCGAAGCGAAATTGTCCGTGAAGCCCGGTTGATAGTCGTCGGGCCAGATGATTGCATGCATGATTGCCTCCAGAGTTGGACACTCGAGAATGAACATAGTGGAAACGGACGCTTGATGCTGCTTGCGCGCCCGCTGGACGTTCATCATCATGGCCGTTATGCTGAAATAAGGCCAATCGAGTATTTTTATTTTTGACATCATGCCAGCTGATATCAGGACGATAGATCTGAACCTGCTGCGCGCGCTGGACGCCCTGCTCGACGAGCGCAACGTCACGCGCGCCGCGCAGCGCCTCTCGCTCACGCAGCCTGCGGTGAGCGGCATGCTCACGCGGCTGCGCGACGCCTTCGACGATCCGCTGTTCGTGCGCACGCAGCGCGGCATTGCGCCCACTTTGCGCGCGCTCGCACTGGCCGCGCCGGTGAGACAGATTCTGGGCGAGGTGGAGTCGCTGCTCACGCCCCAGGCGTTCGATCCCGCTCGCGCCGATTTCACGCTCACGCTTGCCGCCACCGACTATGCCCTGCAGGCCGTGGTCACGCCTTATCTCGCAGCGTTGCGCCGCGATGCACCCGGCATACGCGTGGCTGTCGTGCCCGCCCAGGACCCCACGCTCCATGCGCAACTCGCGCGCGGCGATGTCGATATCGCGCTCATCACGCCCGAGAGCACGCCGGCCGATCTACATGCGCGCCGCCTGTTCGACGAGCGCTACGTATGCGCGATGCGTAAAGATCACCCCGATGCTGCGCGCGGCCGCATCACGCTGCCGCGCTTTTGCGCGCTCGATCATGCATTGGTGTCGTATTCGGGCGGCGCCTTCGAAGGCGTAACCGATGAAGCACTCGCTCAACTCGGTCGCAAGCGCCACGTCGCCCTCTCCGTAACGAGCTTTCTGGTGTTGCCGCAGATCCTGCGCGACAGCGATCTGATCGCCGTGGTGCCGCGCAGGCTTGCCGAGCGCGCCGAAGGCCTCGCCATCGTTGCGCCGCCGCTTGCAATTCCTGGCTTCACGAAAACGGCCGCGTGGCACGAACGCACACACCGCGACCCGGCGCGGCGCTGGGCACGTGCCTTGCTATTTGAAGTATGCGCCACGCTTTAAACTGCATGCATTCGCAATCAATTCGAAAGCTCGCGCATGGACTCTGCAATTCGACCTGCAATTCAGCGCTTTATGCTCATACTTGCGCACGCCGCGCGCCGATTCTTCGCGTTAGAATCGATCGCATCTTTTGACCATCGTCTCGTCCATCTATGCTTCGACCTTCCGTACCCGCGAACGAAGCCGAGCGCATGGAAGTCCTGCGCTCGTACAAGATCCTCGACACGCCTGCCGAGGACCGTTTCGACCGCATCACGCGCCTTGCCCGCCGTCTGTTCAATGTGCCGATCGCTGCCATCACGCTGGTCGATACTGGCCGTCAATGGTTCAAATCGCATCCTGGCCTGGACGCTTCGGAGACCTCGCGCGACGTCTCGTTCTGCGGTCACGCGATCCTGAGCGACGATCTGTTCTTCGTGAACGACGCCAGCACCGACGTGCGTTTCGCCGACAACCCACTCGTCACCGGCTCGCCGAATATCCGCTTTTACGCAGGCTGTCCGCTATCGGTCACGGGTGATATTCGCCTGGGCACGCTGTGCGTGATCGATAGCCGTCCGCGCCTGTTCGACGATGAAGAGCGCATTGTGTTGCGCGATCTCGCCGATATGGCGGAGCAGGAAATCGCCGCTACTCAGATGGCCACCACCGACGAACTCACCGGTCTTGCCAATCGCCGTGGTTTCAAATCGCTCGCGGAACAGGCCGTGCGTCTGTGCCTGGGCACGCAGCGGCCCGCGTCGCTGCTCTATCTCGACCTCAACGGTTTCAAGCAGATCAACGATACCTACGGCCATGCCGAAGGCGATCTCGCACTGGTTGCGTTCGCAAGCATTCTGCGCACGGCGCTGCGCGATGGCGATGTGATTGGACGAATGGGCGGCGACGAATTCGCCGTGCTGCTCTCCAGCACCGACGAACACGGCGCAATGAGTGCGATGGAGCGCATCCGCAATCAGCTCGACCTGTTCAATCGCGCGGCGCAGAAGCCTTATCAGCTACGCAGCAGCGTAGGCAGCGCGATGACGCGCGACGATCAGCCTTCGTCGGTCGACGATCTGCTCGCGCGCGCCGACGCCGCCATGTACCTGCAGAAACGCGCGACGGCGAGTGAGCGGCGCCAGGCGTGATTCGATCAAGACGTCAATACACATCGCGCACATAACGGCGCTCGCGCGCCATCTAGCCGACGTATTCCGCGGCGGCCTCGTCGCTCAGACCGCCGTGCTGCGCCACCACCGACTTCAGCGCGGCGTCCACGTCCTTTGCCATGCGGCTCGCGTCGCCGCAGACGTAAAAGTGTGCGCCTTCTTCCAGCCACGACCAGAGCCGTGCGCCGCTTTCTCGCATGCGATCCTGCACGTAGACCTTGTCGTGCTGGTCGCGCGAGAACGCCAGATCGAGTTGATTGAGCAGGCCGTCGCCGCGCATCTGTTCCAGTTCGTCGCGATAGTAGAAGTCGGTGGCCGCATGCTGCTCACCGAAGAACAGCCAGTTGCGGCCCGCGTCGCCGCGCGCGCGTCGCTCGTGCAGGAAGGCGCGAAATGGCGCGACGCCCGTGCCGGGACCGACCATGATCATCGGCGTATCGCCGCTGCGCGGCGGCCGGAAATGCGTGCTCTTCTGCACGAACACCGGCACGCTGCCAGCTTCCGCACGGTCGGCCAGAAACGTCGAGGCCACGCCCTTGCGGTCGCGCCGTCCGTTGTGATAGCGCACCGCCGAAACCGTCAGATGCACTTCACCTGCGTGCGCTTTTGGGCTCGATGAAATCGAATAGAGCCGGGGTTGCAGTCGCTTGAGCATGCCCGTCAATTCGCGCGCGGTGAGATCAACAGGATACTCGTGCAATACATCGGCGAGTTGTTGCCCCCACAACCAGTTCTTCAGATCGCCTTTGCGCTCTTCGCGCAGCAGATCGCTCAAGCCCGGGCCTCGCGCACGCGCCGCGATCAATGCCAGCGCATCGGGACCAGGCCGCGCGATTTCGTAGTGATGGCTCAAGGCATCGGCGAGGCGCATATCGCCAACCCCAGGAACGTCGATGGGCGTATCGGCATGCAGGCGCGTCAGCGTCAGCAATTCGTCGACGAGCGCGGGACAGTTTGTCGGCCACACGCCCAGCGCATCGCCCGCTTCGTATTCGATACCCGCTTCGCCGGTTGCCAGCGAGAAATAGCGCGTGTCCTTGGCCGCGCCGTGCATGTTCAGGCGCACGTTTTCGACCAGACGCGTTGTGCCGGGACGCGCCTTCGTCGGCGCACAGCCGGGCAGCACGTCGGGGATCGAGCCGGACGCCGGCACCGCATGAAGCGCTGCGTCGTCCTCCTTGATGCGCAGCGTGACGCGTTCGAGCCATGCGTCGGCGGCGCTCTGGAATTCAGTATCGCAATCGACGCGCGCCATCAGGCGTTGTGCGCCCAGCGCTTCGAGGCGCGCATCGAGATTGCGGCCGTGGCCGCAGAACTGGTCGTAATTGCGGTCGCCCAGCGCGAGCACCGCGTAGCGCAGCGCAGGGAGTCGCGGCGCATTCCCGGCCTTGAGCGCGCTCCAGAACGGCTCGCCGCTATCGGGCGCATCACCATCGCCGAAGGTACTCGTCATCAGCAGCACATATTGCGCTTTTTCCAGGTTCACAAGCGGATAATCAGCCATGCAGGCCGTGCGGATTTCGCAACCCGATTCCATCAGTTGCGTCGCATAGCGTTCGACCAGCGATTCGACATTGCCTGTTTGCGACGCCCACAGCAACACCACTTTCGGACGCGTATGAGCAATGCGCACGGCGCCCTGCGGGTCGTCCTGTTGCTGCGTGCCATCGACGGCGGGCAATGCGTGCGGCGCGGCGCGACTGAACAGCCCTGCCAGCAGACCATCCACCCATGCGCGTTTGGACGCGGGCATGGGCGCATGTTCCGGCAAAACTGGCGCAGCCGATCCGCCCGCGGCGTCGCCCCGCGAGGCTCGCAAGCCGTTCACGAAGCCCGCCAGATACTGCCGCTCCGTTTCGCCAAGCGCGGGTGCCGGCACCGCGCCAAGGTCGAGTAGATTCGCAAACGCATCGATTCGGGTCATATCGAATTCCTGAGGCATCGCCGCGTGGCCGGCTTCATCGGTGGTCTGCGGGGCGGCCGTGTTCGGTTCGGCCAAGGCCGGCTCGGGCGCAACACGCGTGAGCGCGACGGCACAAAATTTCAGTTCGGGCTGCTGAGAAACAGCGTCGATTGCATCATTGGTCACAGCGTTCACGCACAATTCTTCGCCGAATACATCGTTCCAGTGCATCGGTGCGAAGCAGTTGCCGGGCTGCACGCGGTCAGTAACGACGGCGGGCAGCACCACGCGTCCGCGCCGCGAACGCACTTCCACACGATCCTTCGCCGCGATGCCCAGCGCACTCGCATCCTCGGGATGAATCTCCACGAAAGGCGAGGGATTGAGCTTGTTAAGCATGGCGACCTTGCCCGTCTTCGTCATCGTGTGCCACTGATGCTGCAGGCGGCCCGTGTTGAAGACGATCGGGAATGTGCCATCGGGCAACTCGGCGGGCGCAACGTGCGGGCGCGCGAAAAACACGCCCTTGCCATGGGCCGTGGGGAACACAATGCGTGAACTGCCGCCTTCGTCTTTCAGATAGCGAATGGGATTGCGATCGCTTTGCGCATCGGGCGCACATGGCCATTGCAGCGGTGTTTCGCGCAGCTTCGCGTGGCTCGCGCCACGCAGATCGTAGCCAGTTTTGAAGTTTGAAAAGCCAACAATCTCGTCGAATACTTCCGCCGCGCTGGTATAGCTGAAGGCGGCTTCATAGCCCATCGCGCATGCCACGCGCGCGATGATCTGCCAGTCGGGCATCGCCTCGCCGGGCGGCTCGATGGCGGCCTGAGTGAGCGTCATATTGCGCTCGGAGTTGATCATGACGCCTTCGGCTTCGGCCCATAGCGCGCCAGGCAACAATACATCGGCGTACTGATTGGTTTCCGTGTCCAGAAAGGCATCCTGGGCGATCACGAGTTCAGCGGCGCGCAGGCCCGCCATCACCGTTTGCCGGTTCGCAACCGAGGCCACCGGGTTGGTGCAGATGATCCAGCACGCCTTGACCTCGCCCGCCGCCATGCGCGAAAACAGGTCGATGGTGCCGCCGCCCAGTTTCGTGGTCAGCGTGCCGCGCGGCAGATTCCAGCGCTCCTCCACGAAGGCGCGATCGTCCTCGGAAAGCACCGTGCGTTGCCCCGGCAAACCCGGGCCCATGTAGCCCATTTCGCGGCCGCCCATCGCATTGGGCTGGCCCGTGAGCGAGAAAGGCCCGCTGCCTGGGCGGCAAATCTTCCCCGTTGCCAGATGCAGGTTGCAGATCGCGTTGGTGCTCCAGGTGCCGTGCGTGCTCTGGTTCAGGCCCATCGTCCAGCAACTCATCCACTCCGGCGCTTCGCCGATCATCTGTGCCGCGCGGCGGATATCGGCTTCGGTTAGACCCGTGATGGTGGCGACCTTTTCCGGCGTGTAGTCGGCCAGGAACGCGGGCATGGCGTCCCAGCCGTCGGTGTGCCTGGCGATGAAATCCGCATCCGTGTGGTTGTTTTCGTGCAGCAGATAAAGCAGGCCATTGAGCAGCGCGAGATCGGTGCCCGCCTTGATCGGCAGATAGAGCGATGCCTTATCCGCCGTCGCGGTGCGGCGCGGGTCCACCACGATCAGTTTCGCGCCCGCCTTTACGCGGTCCATCATGCGCAGGAACAGGATCGGATGGCAGTCCGCCATATTCGCGCCGATCACGAAAAAACAATCGGCGCGATCAAAGTCCTGATACGAACCCGGCGGGCCGTCCGCGCCCAGCGAGAGCTTGTAGCCGCTGCCCGCGCTCGCCATGCAAAGACGCGAATTCGATTCGATATTGTTGGTGCCGACAAAGCCTTTCGCGAGTTTGTTGACGAGGTATTGCGCCTCGATCGACATCTGCCCGGAGACGTAGAACGACAGCGCGTCGGGGCCATGCGCGTCGAGTGTCGCGCGCAGGCGCGCCGCCGTATCGGCAATCGCCTGCGCCATAGGCAGCGGCACGGGATCTTCGTCGCGCGCGTGACGCACGAAGGCGCGTTCGAGCCGCCCCGATTTGCGCAGCGCCACATGCGCCGACGAACCCTTGGTGCAGAGCCGCCCGAAGTTGCTCGGGTGCTCGGTGTCGCCGGAGATTTTTTTGACCTCGCCATCCTCGACGTGCAGAACCATGCCGCAGCCCACGCCGCAATAGGGACACACGGTCTTGACGCTCTCGCCCGTCATATCGGTCTCTAGCTGTTTACATCACGATTGATGCGGGTTTTAAGCTGCCACCCACACTTGCCCGTTCTCCACGCGTGCGGCGAACGCATTCACCGAACTGCGCGGCTCTTCCAGGCACTCGCCCGTCGCGAGATCGAAGTGATGCTTGTAGATCGGCGAGGCCACCACGATGCGCTCGCCCAGACTGCCGACCAGCCCACGCGAGAGCACCGCAGCCTGCGAATTCGGGTCGTAGTTGCCAATCGCGAAGACACGCGCCTCGCCATCATCGACATGAAAGACGGCAACCTGTTCGCCGTTCACGAGCGCACAAACACCTGTATTCGGCACGATATCGTCGAGCTGGCAAACCGGCACCCAGCTTTGCGCGAACACGCCATGGCTCATATCGTTCATTCTGGATTCCTCTTCAAATTGCAATCAACGGATTCAGACTGCCTCGACCACTACGGGAATGTCCGCCAGCGCATCTCGTTGCGCACGCACCGGAATCTGCTTCCGCTCCGCGGGCGTTGCCGGGCGGATCTGGCCACGCTCCTCGACGAAGGTCACATGCTGGTCGCCCTCCTCGCTGTTCACGAAATGGCGGAAGCGGCGGCGCGTTTGCGGATCGGTCACGGCCTTTTTCCACTCGCACTCGTAGGTGTCCACCACGAGCTGCATTTCCGCTTCGAGTTCCGCGCCGATGCCGAGCTTGTCATGCACGATCACGTCGATCAGATAATCGAGCCCGCCTTCGAGGTTGTCGCGCCACACGCTGGTGCGCTGCAAACGATCCGCCGTGCGCACGTAAAACATCAGGAACCGGTCGATATAGCGCTCGAGCGTGGCGCGGTCGAGATCGGCGGCGAGCAGTTCGGCGTGACGCGGCTTCATGCCGCCGTTACCGCAGACATAGAGATTCCAGCCCTTTTCCGTGGCGATCACGCCCACGTCCTTGCCCTGCGCTTCCGCACATTCACGCGTGCAGCCCGACACGCCAAACTTGATCTTGTGCGGCGCGCGCAGGCCCTTGTAGCGGTTTTCCAGATCGATCGCGAGCCCCACCGAATCGCCTACGCCAAAGCGGCACCACGTCGAGCCCACGCACGATTTCACCGTGCGCAGCGCCTTGCCGTAGGCATGGCCCGATTCGAAGCCCGCTTCGATCAGCTCTTCCCAGATGAAGGGCAACTGCTCGACACGCGCACCGAACAGGTCCACGCGCTGGCCGCCCGTGATCTTGGTATAGAGGCCGTACTTCTTCGCCACCATGCCCACGGCAATCAGTCCTTCGGGCGTCACTTCACCGCCCGCCATACGCGGCACCACCGAATACGTGCCGTCGCGCTGGATATTGGCGAGGTAATAGTCGTTCGAATCCTGCAGGCTCGCATGCTCCTTCTTGAGCACGAACTCGTTCCAGCACGACGCCAGAATGCCGGCCACCGCCGGTTTGCAGATATCGCAACCCAGCCCGTGTCCGTGCTTCGCGAGCAGCGCGCCAAAAGTCTTGATCTGCTCGACGCGCACGAGGTGATACAACTCCTGGCGCGAATACGGGAAGTGCTCGCAGATGTGGTTGTTGACGGCCACGCCCTGGCGCTTCATCTCCGACTTCATGACCTGGGTGACGAGCGGCACGCAGCCGCCGCACGATGCGCCCGCACAGGTGGCCGTCTTCATCGCGCCGATGCTGGTCGCGCCTTCGCGCACGGCCGCGCAGATCTGCGCCTTCGACACGTTATTGCACGAGCAGATCTGCGCGCCATCGGGCAGCGCTTCGACGCCGAGCGCGGGCTTCGCCTTGCCGTCCGCTTGCGGCAGGATCAGGAACTCCGGCGCTTCGGGCAATTCGATGCTGTTGAGCATCATTTGCAGCAGCGTGCCGTATTCGCCGGCGTCGCCCACCATGACCGCGCCCAGCAATTTCTTGCCGCATTCGGACACCACAATCTTCTTGTAGACCTCGCGGCGTTCATCGGCGAAGCGATACGAGCGGCTGCCCGGCGTCTTGCCGTGCGCGTCGCCAATGCTCGCCACGTCCACGCCCATCAGCTTGAGCTTGGTGCTCATGTCCGCGCCCGCGAAATCCTGCGCCGCGTCGCTTGTCAGCGTCTTCGCAACGATGCGCGCCATGTCGTAGCCCGGCGCGACGAGGCCGAAAATCTGCCCTTTCCACAGCGCGCATTCGCCGATTGCGTACACGTCGGGATCGCTCGTGCGGCACGTATCGTCGATCACGATGCCGCCGCGCGGGCCAACTTCGAGTCCGCACGCGCGCGCCAGTTCGTCGCGCGGACGAATGCCCGCCGAAAACACGATCATGTCGGTTTCCAGATGCGTGCCATCGGCAAACACCATGCGGTTCGCAGCGCTTTCGCCGTCGACAATCGCGGTCGTGTTCTTCTGCGTATGCACGCTCACGCCCAGCGCCTCGATCTTGCCGCGCAGCATGCGCCCGCCGTCTTCATCCACCTGTACGGCCATCAGGCGAGGCGCGAATTCGACCACGTGGGTTTGCAGCCCGAGATCGCGCAGCGCCTTGGCGCATTCCAGGCCCAGCAGGCCGCCGCCCACCACCACGCCCGTCTTTGCACTCGCCCCGCGCGCCTGCATCGCTTCGAGATCTTCGATGGTGCGATATACGAAGCAATCCGAACGATTATTGCCTTCGATGGGCGGCACGAACGGCGACGAGCCGGTGGCGATCACGAGTTTGTCGTAAGCGATCGTCTCGCCATTCGACACGCTGACCGTGCGCGCGGCGCGATCGATCGATACGACTTTCGCATCGAGCACGAGGCGCACGCGATCGCACACGTCATCGCGTTCGGAGAAACCTGCGCTCACCAGCGAAAGATCGTCGGCGCTCTTGCCCGCGAAGAATTCGGAGAGATGCACGCGGTCATAGGCGGGACGCGGCTCTTCGCTGAGCACCGTGACGCGCACGTTGCGCGCGGTTTGGGCCGCGTCGGCGAGCACGCTTTCGAGAAACTTGTGACCCACCATGCCGTGACCGATGACGACCACGTCCAGAGTCTTCATTGCGAGCGTAGATTGCGTCATGCCTGTGCACCCTGCCTGAGAAAAAGCCAATAAAAAAGGCGTCCCGCAAATCCAGCTTGTGACAAGCCAGATTCAGGGGACGCCGTTGTCCTGTATTCAAACGATTGTTGCTGCCTGCTGCGTTGCACTTGCTTCGCCGCAGCCGGATCGCCATTGATCCGGTTCGCTAAGCGTTACGCAAGCACTGTGCCAATGCGTTCGCAATCGGCGCAACGCCTTTTGCAGCGGGCGTTTGCGTCACTCATGCGCGACCGCGAAGCAGACCATGCACTGATACACGACGATGCAGACGGGCACAGATTTGGTGCTGCGCAGCACGCTCGCTGTGCGCGCTCGGCGCGTTTGCAAGGTGAGAAGGCGCTGAAAACACGCGCTCATCGCACTGGTCTGGAACTTGCATTTGAAACGGCAACCGGCAACGATGTCGGCGCAGAACACCGCATCACATAGAGTACAAACGGACAACGGTGTCCCCTCGTCATCAAGACGGGCGGACGCCGTTTGCATTTGAAGCGCACCATAGAGGAAGCGCAGTCAGAGGACGCAACATGAATGACACGACGAACGCGACGATGAACGCAACAACCGGCACGGTCACGCTGTTGAGCGCAGGCCCAGGCGACCTCGATCTCCTCACGCTCAAAGCCGCGAAAGCGCTAGCACGCGCGCAGATCGTGCTGCTCGACGATCTGGTCAATCCCGGGATCGCCACGCTGGCGCCGCAGGCGCGCATCATCCGGGTCGGCAAACGCGGCGGTTGCCGCTCGACGCCGCAGGCTTTTATCGAGCGACTGATGGTGCGCTATGCACGCAAGGGCCACGACGTGGTGCGTGTGAAGGGCGGCGATGCACTCCTGTTCGGCCGAGCGGGCGAAGAACTCGCGGCGCTGCATCGCGCGGGCGTGCCGTTTGAAATCATCAATGGCGTGTCGTCGGCATTTGCGGCGGCGGCCGGTTTGGGCGTGTCGCTCACGCATCGCGACCATTGCCAGGGCGTGATCTTTGTAACCGCGCATTTGCGCGACCATAGCGAGCCGGACTGGCAGGCACTGGCGGCCACGCGCATGACGCTCGCGATCTATATGGGGATGAGCCGTATCGAAGGGCTTTGCGCGACGCTTGCACAGACGCTTGCCGCAACAACGCCCGCTGCGGTGGTGCAATGGGCGGGCAACGCCCGGGAGCACCGCGTGATGGGCACGCTCGGCACGATCGCGGAACTGGCGCAGGCTGCGGGACTCGGCAGCCCCGCGATCATTCTGGTGGGCGATGCGATCGGCGAGGCCATATCGCAAGCCGGACTATTCAGCGCGTTCGATGCGCACGCAACGACCTTGCCGCAACTGCGCCGCGCGTAAAGGTAACTAGCGCAGGGTAACTAGCGCAGCACCTTCTTCGCCATCAGCAAGGGCAGCCGCACGCCAAATCCCGCCACCAGGCGCAGATGCATCCACGACAGCAGCAGATTGTCGCGCGCATAGTTGAAGTGCGAGACGCCGCCTTCATGCGCGCCGAAGTAGCGCACGGGCGCCTCGATCTGGATCGGCCTCACGCCAGCCCAGCACAGACGCACGGCGGCTTCGGGATCGAAGTCGAAGCGGCGCATCCACGACTGGCGCTCCATGATGGTCACGAGCGGCGTGATCGGATAGACGCGAAAACCGTACAGCGAATCGCCGATACCGGCCCACAGGGTCTCGAAATCAGCGAAAAAGTTGGAGAGGCGGCGACCCTGCACACGCAGTTGCGGCGCGCTTGCGTCGAACTTCGGCACGCCCAGCACCATCGCCTCGGGGTCGGCCTGGGACGCCGCCATGAAACGCGGGATCAGCCCCGCCGGATGCTGGCCGTCCGAATCCATCGTCAGCACGTGCGTGAACCCGCGCGCGGCGGCCGCCTGCATGCCCGCCAGCACCGCGCTGCCCTTGCCGCGATTGGTGGGCAGCACGATCACGTGCAGGCCCGGGTCGGCGGCGGCCATTGCCTGCAGGCGCTCGGCGCTGCCGTCGGTGCTGCCGTCCACCACGACCCAGACCGGGTTCCATTGCGCGCGCGCGCCGCGCACGGTTTCCTCGACCTTCACGCCCGGGTTGTAGCTCGGGATCAGGACGAGATGCGTGGTGGAGGCAGTGGGCGTGGACATGGCGGAAGACATACTGACAAAGTTTGATGACACGACGCGGCTGGCGTGGCTGCTGTGGCTGGCGTGGCTTAAATCCGGCGAGTTCAGCGACAAATCCGCTTCAGGCCAGCCCGCCGTTGATCGACAGCACCTGGCCCGTCACATAGGCGGCCGCATCCGACACGAGGTAGGCGACCATGCCGGCCACTTCCTCGGGCTGACCGGCGCGCTGCGCAGGCACCAGCTGCTTGATGCGCTCGGCGGGAAAGGCGTCCTGCACCATCGGCGAAGCGATGATGCCGGGCGCGATCGCATTCACGGTGATGCCGCGCGAAGCGACTTCGAGCGACAGCGCTTTGGTCGCGCCGATCAAGCCGGCCTTGGCCGCCGAATAATTGACCTGCCCGCGATTGCCCATCACGCCCGCCAGCGAGGCGATATTGACGATGCGCCCGCGCCGCGTACGGATCATCGGCAGCATGAGCGGCTGCGTGACGTTGAAAAAGCCATTGAGCGACACGTCGATCACGCTGCGCCATTGTTCGCGCGTCATGCCTGCGAGGGGCGCGTCGTCGTGAATGCCGGCGTTGTTGACGAGAATCTGCACCGGCGCGTCTTCGATCAAACGTTCGAGCGCCGCTTGTGCGGCGTCGGCGTCGGTCACGTCGAAGGCGATGGCGTGAGCACGCCCACCTGCGTCGACGATGCGTTGCGCGGCGGCCTGCGCTTCGTCCAGGCGCCGGTTGGCGTGTACCCACACTTCATGGCCCGCCGCGGCCAGCGCGGCGCAGATGGCCTGACCGAGCGCCCCACTGCCGCCGGTCACGAGTGCCCGCATGGGCTTGTCGTTGTGCATTTCGGCTCCCCCGTTGAGCGGCGCCAGGCGCAATGGAGATGCGCGTCTGGCGTTCGCGGAAAAACGCTTCAGCGCGTGCGATGCGCCTCGACGTAGGCGGCCAGCGCGCCCAGCGTCGCGAAGATTTTTTCGTTATCCGGATTGTCCGAACGCAGCTCGAAACCGTACTTCTTCGAGATCAGCAGCGCAATTTCCAGAATGTCGATGGAGTCGAGCCCGAAGCCCTCGCCATAGAGCGGGGTCTCGGCGTTCACGTCGTCGAGCGACACGTCTTCCAGATTCAGTTCGCCGACGATCAGGGTGGCAAGCTCGTGTTCGAGTGGATTCATGTGCGTGCAGGGCGTGGAAATCAAGGGTGCGGGGTTCGCCACGGGCGCATCACAGCGTTGCCATGTCGCAATTGGCCAATGATCAATTCATCGGCCATCAGCCTGTGCCCGCGCCGTTCTTGCGACGCTAGCCCCCGCCTGCCCTGATTTTAGGGTTCGTTTGGTAAAAGTTACGCGGATTCTAGACGATGGGTATCGGTGCGTATACGGGGAGGCCTTCCGAAAGGTTACAGAGGGTCGGGCACGCGCCTCGCGTGTTTGGGGACGCAAAGTCGCGTAGCGCTTGGGCGAAACCGGCTGCATCCGGCCGTGGCGTCCGAAACCGCGATGACAGTGTCATACAAACGGTTACAAAGCGTCCGGAAGGCTTACCGAGGATGCGCCTCCGGCATCTTAAAATACGCCTGCCCTGAATTCGGGGCCCGACATTCATATGACATAAGACGCTTCGTGATCCGGACCACTATCTCGAAAGCGATCTGAAAACCAACGGATACAACATCGACCATGCATCGCCCCGCCTTTCACCGCTGCCCCAAACCGCCCTGCCTCGCAGGGCGTGACGGCGTGCGACCGGGAGTCGAGCGATGAACACGACGCGCGGATTCATCGGTTTTATGCGGGCGTTTCTGGCGGTTGCGTCGGTCGCGGCGTATCAGGTGCTCGCGCATCATGCGGTTGCAACGCCCGACGAGCATGGCCTTGGACTGGCAATGGCGCTGGCGCCGCCCCTGTTGCTCGCACTGGGCGCGGCCGCCCGTTCGCCGCGCCGCGCGTGGTGGTTGACGCTCTGGATGCTGGCTGCGGGCGCTTTGTGGGGAGCGCGCACGCCGCTTGCTCAGCACTTTGAATGGGGCCTGTACCTTGAACATGTGAGCTTCAATCTGGGCATGGCGCTGGTGTTTGGGCGCACGCTCGCGGCAGGTCAGACGCCGCTGTGTACGCAGTTCGCGACGATGATGCGCAAGTCCGGTGCGGGCGGTCTCAAGCCTGCGGTGGCGCGGTACACGCGGCAGATCACCGTTGCCTGGACCGTATTTTTCGTGGCGATCGCAGCGGTATCGACGCTGATGTTCGCCTTTGCGCCGATCGTCGACTGGTCGACCTTCGCGAACTATCTGGCGCTGCCGCTGGTGGGCGCGATGTTCGTCGGCGAGCACGCGGTGCGTCGTTTCGTGGTGCCTGGCGAGGCGCAGGCGGGGATGATGGAAGCGATCCGCGCTTACCGAGCGAAATCGCAAAACGCAGCCCGAACCTCGCCGCACGCGGGCCAACTGCAATAACTGCAACACATACCGGGCCAGCACCAGACGGCGATACCGTTCGCGCGGGCCCCAGTTTTCGTTTCAACCGATTTATGCCGACTCAACCGCTGGTCTTTCACACATCGCCCCGCCAGGTCATTGCCTGGTGCGACGGCTCGCCGGTCACGGTACGCGCGTTCCTCGCCGAGGTCGCGCGGGTCGCCGCTGCGTTGCCGCCGGGCGGCCACGTGTTCAATGTCTGCCGCGACCGCTACCGCTTCGCGGTGAGCCTGTGCGCGGCGCTCGTGACGGGCCGCATCAGCCTGCTGCCGTCCACGCACACGCCGGAGATGGTGCGCCAGCTTGCCAGCTTCGCGCCCGATGCGTTCTGCCTGCATGACACGGCCGAATGCACGATCGATCTGCCGCGTTTTCGCTATCCCGACGCCCCGCTGACCACCGCGGAGCCCGACGAAGACGCGCCCTTCGAGATCCCGCAGATCGACGCCGCCCGCGTCATGGCCTACGTGTTCACGTCCGGTTCGACCGGCGCGCCGGTGCCGCATCGCAAGACGTGGGGCTTTCTCGTCGCCAATATTCAGGCTGCCGCCGCGCGTCTGGGCCTCGCCGATGACAACGGCCATGCACACACGCTGATCGGCACCGTGCCGCCGCAGCATATGTATGGCTTCGAATCGACGGTGCTGCTCGCGCTGATCGGCGGCCTCGCCTTCAGCAACCGCCAGCCCTTCTATCCCGAAGACATCCGCAACGAACTCGCCGCCGTGCCGCAGCCGCGCGTGCTGGTGACCTCGCCGATCCACCTGCGCGCGCTGCTCGCCAGCGATGCGGCGCTGCCCGAAGCATCGCTGGTCCTGAGCGCCACCGCCCCGCTCGCGGAAAAGCTTGCCACCGTTGCGGAAAGCCGCCTGTACGCGCCGCTGGTGGAAATCTACGGCAGCACCGAAACCGGCCAGATCGCCACGCGCCGCACCGCGAAGGGCGCAACCTGGACGCTGTTCGACGATATCCGCCTGGAAGCGCGCCAAGACACCGACGACGGCCCGACCATGTGGGCCTCGGGCGGTCACGTCGAAGTGCCGGTGCCGATGGGCGACGCGCTCGAACTGCTCGACGCGCATCGTTTCCTGCTGCACGGGCGCAAGGCGGATCTCATCAATATTGCGGGCAAGCGCACCTCGCTCGCCTACCTGAATCACCAGCTCAACGCGATCGAAGGCGTCGCGGACGGCGTGTTCTTCATGCCCGCCGAACCCGCGCACGCCCACACCGGGCGCGAAGGCATCGAACACGTCACGCGCCTCGTCGCGCTGGTGGTGGCGCCGACGCTCGACGCCGCGCACCTGCAACGCGCGCTGCGCGAGCGTATCGACGCCGCGTTCATGCCGCGCCCGCTGGTGTTCGTCGATTCGCTGCCGCGCAATGAAACCGGCAAGTTGCCGCACGACGTGCTCGCCGCGCTGGTCGCCACCCATACACGCGGTGCGCTTCACCATGCGGCAGCCCCCACCCAGGCCGCCCTCAGCTTTACGATCCCCGCCGATCATCCCGCGCTGCCCGGCCACTTTCCCGGCCATCCGATCGTGCCGGGCGTGATGCTGCTCGACCACGCCATCGACGCGATCGGCTCGGCGCTCGACCGTCCCGCCGATGGCTGGCGCCTGAGCGCGGCGAAATTCCTGAGCCCGGCAGTGCCAGGCGAGGCGCTCGACCTCGCCTTCGACGCACAGGCCAGCGGCTCGATCCGCTTCACCGTGCGCGCGGGCGAACGCGATGTCGCGAGCGGCACGCTGGCATTGACGCCAGGCGCAACAAACCCGCAGGAAGGGCCGCAGCCATGACCCAACAGAATCAGACGAACTCGACCAGCACCACCAACCGCACCGACTGGGCGCAGCGCGAGGAACGCGGCAACGCCCTGCTCCTGCGTGCGATGACCTGGATGTCGCTGCGCCTGGGCCGCCGCCTGGCGCGCGCCCTGGTGCACCTCATCGCCCTGTATTTCGTGCTGTTCTCGCCGCGCGCGCGGGCCGCCTCGCGCGACTACCTGCGCCGCGTGCTGGGCCGCCCGGCCAACTGGGCCGATCTCTATCGCCACGTTTTCACCTTCGCCGCGACGATCCACGACCGCATCTATCTGATGAACGAGCGTTTCGACCTGTTCGACATCAAACCGGAAGGCCACCACCTGGTGGACGAAGCGCTCGCGGGCGGACGCGGTGCGTTCCTGATGGGCGCGCATCTGGGCAGCTTCGAAGTGGTGCGCGCGCTCGGCCGCACGCACCCCACGCTGCGCGTGGTCGTGACGATGTTCGAAGAGAACGCGCGCCGCATTAACGCGACGCTCGCCGCCGTCAATCCCGCCGCGCAGCCCGAGGTGATCGGTCTGGGCCAGGTGGATTCGATGCTGCGCGTGAGCCAGCGCCTGGACGAAAACTGCATGGTCGGCATGCTCGCCGACCGCACCCTGCTCGCCGACGACACCGCCGCACTGCGCCGCATGGCCTTCCTGGGCGAACCGGCGGCGTTTCCGCTCGGACCGCTTTACATGGCCGCGATGCTCAAGCGTCCGGTCATCTTCATGACCGGCCTCTATCGCGGCGGCAACCGTTACGACATCCACTTCGAAACGCTCGCGGATTTCACGCACACGCCGCGCGAGGGCCGTCAGGCAGCCATCGACGCAGCGCTGGTGCGCTATGTTGCGCTGCTCGACCGCCATTGCCGCGCCGCGCCCTATAACTGGTTCAACTACTTCGATTTCTGGCAGACGGCGAAGCCCGAACCGAACACCGCGGCGCTGGCCGCCGCCCGGCTCACGCAGGGCGCGTTCGTCGCCAGAAACGTGAACGCGCGCCGCGACAGCACCACCGCCAGCCTCGCCGCCCGGGAGACTTCCGACGCATGAGCGCCCTCCGTATTCATCGCCTGCGCAGTGTGAACCGCGTGCTTGCGCCCGCGCTGGCCGCCTTGATGCTAGGCGTCACGGGCATCGCCCACGCGGCACAAACCACCTCCACCGACTGGACGCTCGACCGGCTGATGTCCACGCTCGCGCAGCACAAATCGGGGCGCGCCGCCTTCACCGAAACCAAATACCTGTCGATTGCGACACAGCCTGTCGAATCGTCGGGCGAATTGTCCTTCGTCGCGCCTGACCATCTCGAAAAGAACACGCTCAAGCCCAAGCCCGAGCATCTGGTCGTGGACGGCGACATGCTCACCGTCGATCGCAATAACCACAAATACACGCTCGCGCTCGCGCGCTATCTGGAACTGGGCGCGTTTATCGAAAGCATCCGCGCGACGCTCACGGGCAACCGTTTCGCGCTGGAGCAGACTTACCAGGTCGCGCTCACCGGCAGCGGCGACGACTGGACGCTCACGCTCACGCCGCGCGATTCGCAAATGCGCAAAACCGTCAGCTCGATCACGCTGGAAGGCACGCGCGATCTGCTGCGCAGCGTGGCGATCCAGCAGGCGGGCGGCGATCATTCGCTGATGCAGTTGCGACCGCTGTCGGCTTCGGCATCGGCCTCTTCGTCCGGATCGGCTTCGAACTGAGCGGCGCACCTCTGCCCTCGCGCCACGGTTGAACCGCATGAACGCCCCGCACACGCCCATCCACCGTCTGATGCACGCGCTGCAACGCCGCGCCGTGCTTATCTGGCTGCTGTTTCTGCTGGCCTGCGCGGGCGCAATCGCCCGCACCCACTTCAGCACCGATCTTTCCGCTTTTCTGCCGCGCGCGCCCAGCGCAGGTCAGCGCGTGCTGGTCGATCAACTGCGCGACGGCGTGGTTTCGCGGCTGATACTGGTCGGCGTCGAAGGCGGCGTTCCGACGACGCGTGCGCAGATTTCGCGTCAGGTCGCCGCCAACTTGCGCGCCGATCCGCAATTCGCAGCGATCCATAACGGCGAAACCGTCAACGACGCCCGCGATCAGCAGTTCGTGTTCGCGCACCGTTACGCGCTGAGCCCCGACGTCACGCCACAACGCTTTACGACAGACGGCCTGCACGCAGCGCTCGGCGACAGTCTCGACCTGCTCAGCTCGTCGGCGGGACTGATGGCCAAGGATCTGCTGCCGCACGATCCGACCGGCGAAGTCGCCGCGCTGGTCGGCCAGATGGACGGTGCGGCGCAGCCCGCCACCCGCGACGGCGTCTGGGCTTCGCGCGACGGCTCGCGCGCCGTGCTGGTGGCGCAAACCGCCGCCGCAGGCTCCCACACGGACGCCCAGGCCCGCGCCGCCGACGCCATCCAGCGCGCGTTCGCAGCGGCCACGCGCACGCTGCCCAACGCTTCCAGCTATCGCATCGAAATGAGCGGCCCCGGCGTGTTCTCGGTCGAGACGCGCGATGCGATCCGCCATGACGTCGAGCGCATCTCGGCGCTCAGCATGGTGTTGATCGTCGCGCTGCTGCTGGCGCTGTACCGCTCGCCGCGCACGCTCGTGCTCGGCCTGCTGCCGGTGCTGTCAGGCGTGGCGGCGGGGATCGCGGCGGTGAGTCTTGCGTTCGGCACGGTGCAGGGCATTACGCTGGGCTTCGGCACGACGCTGATCGGCGAGGCCGTCGATTACTCGATCTATCTGTTCGTGCAGTCTGCACAAACTTCCACGCCAGACTTCGCCGGAGCACACAAGGAAGACAGGCTGCGCGCGTGGGTCGCCGCCTACTGGCCGACGATCCGCCTGGGCGTGCTGACGTCCGTGTGCGGATTCGCGTCGATGCTGTTCTCGGGCTTCCCGGGCCTCGTGCAACTGGGCGCGTTTTCGATCGCGGGCCTCGTGACGGCGGCGCTGGTCACGCGCTTCGTGCTGCCGCGCCTGCAAGGCGGTCCGGTGGCGATGCGCGACGTGACACGCCTGGCCGCCGGGCTCGCGCGCGCCGCGCAGGCCGCGCCGCGTCT
>NZ_VWWJ01000008.1 GCF_011753055.1 Burkholderia sp. Ax-1719
TGACGGAAGCCATGCCGGTGGTGACGGTTGCGCCGAACGACGCGCTGCTCGAAAAGCTCAAGTCGAACATGCAGGAAGTGCGTGCGCGCGGCGGCCAGCTGTACGTGTTCGCCGACGCCGATACGCACATCACGAGCGAAGAGGGCATCCAAGTGATCCGCATGCCGGAGCACTATGGCCAGCTCTCGCCGATCCTGCACGTCGTGCCGCTGCAGATGCTGGCGTACCACACGGCCAGCGCACGCGGCACCGATGTGGACAAGCCGCGTAACCTCGCGAAATCCGTGACGGTTGAATAGTAATAGATCGCGCGTCAGGAAATGCCGAAGTGTGCGTCTTGATGCAAACAACTATAAATTCATTGACTCTCTCTGTGTCACGAGTTCTCCTGGACGTCACCCGCCTGGTGACGCGCCTTTACGACGGCCTGCTTCCCACCGGCGTCGACCGTGTTGGCATCGCCTATATCGAGCGGTATGGGGAGAACGCGCACGCCGTCCTGAGTGAGCGTGGCTTTTCAACGGTTCTATCGCGAAAAGACTCGCAGACCGCATTCGAAATGATTATTTCGGGTGCTCGCAAACGTTATGCAATTCGCAAACTCGTTGCGCGCGCTTGCATTAAGCATCTTCGTCCGCAAGACACCAACAAAGGTGTTCTCCTTCACACCAGCCATAACGGCATGGAGTTTCATCGCTATTACGAGGCGATGAAAAAACGCGGCTTGCGCTCGGTTTTCATGATCCACGACCTCATACCGCTGACCCACGCCGAATTCTGCCGCCCAGGCGTGGACGCCGCGCACCGCAAACGCATCCACACCGCGCTCGCCCACGCTAACGGCCTGATTGCCAACTCGCAGGACACGCTTGACGTTCTCGCCGCCGAAGCGAAACAAGCTCGCCTGCCCTTGCCCGCCAGCGTCGTCGCCCGTCTAGCACCGGCGATCACCACGCGCACGCCCCACCCCGCACCCATCGCACACCCCTACTTTGTTGTGCTGGGAACGATCGAGCCGCGCAAGAACCACTGGTTTCTACTCCAGGTTTGGCGCCGTCTGGTCGAGCGTCACGGAGCTGCTGCGCCGAAGCTCGTTGTGATCGGTCGTCGCGGCTGGGAATGCGAGAATGCCATCGACATGCTCGATCGCTGCACTCATCTGCAGGACGCCGTGATCGAACTGCACGGCTGCTCCGACGAGGATCTGCGCACCTGGATGCAGAACGCGCGAGCCTTGTTGTTCCCGTCGTTCGTCGAAGGCTACGGCATGCCGCTCGTCGAAGCGCTGGCGCTTGGCGTGCCGGTGATTGCCAGCGATCTGGGCGTGTTCCGCGAAATCGCTGACGATATCCCCGACTATCTCGACCCGCTCGACGGTCCGGGCTGGCTTGCCAAAGTGGAAGCCTACGCAGCGCCCGACAGCGGCGCGCGTGCGGCGCAATTCGTGCGTATCCAACGCTTTAGCGCACCCAACTGGGCTGATCACTTCGCGGCCGTGGATCAGTTCCTCGCCTCGTTGAACTAGCATGAGCAGCCCGATGTCCCCGTCTTCGCCGGCCTTGTCTGCTATCGCGCTAAAGCGCGGTGTCCGCACGCTGGGCTGGCTCGCGGGACAATCCGGCGTCATCTGGTGCGACAGCGTCGTGGGACGCATCGCGCTCACCTTCGCCCGATTGACGGGGCGGCATTTCGAAGCTGCCTGGCAAGGTCCGCTATGGACGCGCGAGGAACGCCGAGCCATGCCGCTGGCGTGGTTTTGCGTCCCAGGCGCCGATGGTTCGCCGACCACGTTCGCCCGAGCCATCGACGATGCATTGCTATGTAATTCGCATGCAGGCACAGCGCCCGATGTCGCGCGCCTCATGGCGCGCGTTCGCGACACGCATGCGCTCGCCCCCGCTCACCGCACGCCGCGCGCCCCAATACAGACGCAATTCTCCGAGGCCGATGCCGAACGCGTGCTGCTAATCGACGAACGTTCATCGAGCACGCAAGACAGCCAAAGTGCACGCGCAAGACGCGCGGCATTCGAACAGATGGTGGCATCGGCACGAACCGCCCACCCGCGTGCGCAGTTCTGGCTGATCCGATCAAGCGTTCATGGGCGCGGACGCTGGCTCTCGGAAACTATCGGCGCACTGCCGCCCGGCGTTCACCGTACCTCAGCCGACAGCACCGCTTGCGCCACGATCGATCAAGTCGACCGCGTCTACACCCTAGCCGCGCCCGAAGGTCTGCACGCCCTGCTGGCGAACGTGCCGCTGCATGTCTTTGGCGCGCCCTGGTATGCGGGCTGGGGCCTCACGCAGGACGAGCACCCGCAGCCAGCCCGGCAATCGCGCCCAACGCTCGCCGCGCTTTTCGACACAGCGTTTCTGCACTTCGGCCGCTACCTCGACCCGACGATGCACGCGCCAAGCACGCTCGACACCTTGCTCGACAGCCTCGAACTGCAACGCCGGGTCGCGGCGCGTTTCGAAGCGCTCGGAGACGTTGTCGCGGTGCGCTTTCAATGGTGGAAGCGTCCGTTCGCCACGCCGTATCTGGGGGCGGGCGGCCACACACTGCGCTGGGCATCTTCGGCAACCGGAATCGCACCGCACGAATGCGCTGCGCTCTGGGGCGCACGCAGCGCCGAAGGTCTTGTCGACGGCATGCGTCAGATCCGCATCGAAGACGGCTTCCTGCACTCGCTCGGCCTCGGTTCCGACATGAACGCGCCGCACAGCCAGGTGATCGATACTCGCGGGCTTTACTTCGACGCGAGCCGCCCTAGCGATCTCTCTGTGCTCCTCAATGAAACATCGTTCACGGAAGCCGAGTTAGCGCGCGCGGCGCGTCTGCGCGCACAGATCGTAAGCAGTGGCCTCACGAAGTACAACCTCGGCCGACGCAGTCCGCAGTGGCGCGCGCCAGTGGGAAAGCGTGTCGTTCTAGTGCCGGGCCAGGTGGCAGATGACGCCTCGATCCGCCTCGGCACCCGCGCCATTTCGACCGCCGACGCCCTGCTAAAGGAAGTGCGCGCGCGCCGCCCGGACGCCTTCATCGTCTACAAACCGCATCCGGATGTGATGTCGGGCAATCGCAACGGACTGATTGACGCGCATCGTCTCGCCGACGCTGTCGATACGGTATCCGATGTGCTTTCCCTGATCGAAGCGGCTGACGAGGTTCATACGCTCTCGTCGCTTGCTGGTTTCGACGCGCTGTTACGCGGCAAGGAAGTTCACGCCTACGGCATGCCCTTCTACGCTGGCTGGGGGCTGACGCATGACGCACTTGCCCCGCTGCCCTGGCGCGAGCGCACGCTCACGCTGGACATGCTCACGGCGGGTGCGCTCCTGCGCTATCCGCTCTACTGGGACTGGCGCCTGGGTATTTTCACGACGCCGGAAGCCGTCGCTGCGCGGCTCGCACCAGGTGCTGCGCGGCCGCTGCGGCCGGTCCGGGGCGATCGTTTGCGTTTCTGGCGCAAAGCGTGGCGCTGGACGCGCAACGCGCTCGCACATCTGGCCTGGCGCGTTGGGCAAAGTCGCAACGGTTAAATCGGGCCGTATATTGTGGCGCGAATCGTTCGGATAGAATGCTGAGCGACACGTCCGATACTGGACACGGGGAGTCCCGGGCGTGTGCCAAACCGCGCTGTCCGTCACATTGAAACGCCTTGACGGCAGCACCACCCGTCGCACCACGAACGAAGTTCCGCGGCGGCACTTTGTCGGCCGCACTCCGCGATCCAATCGATAATGACCATTCATCCGGTAATTCTTTGCGGCGGAAGCGGTACCCGCCTGTGGCCGCTCTCGCGCGGCGGCTATCCCAAGCAGTTTTTGAATCTCGCAGGCGAGCGCACGCTCGTTCAGCAAACCGCACTGCGCGTGCGCGACATTGACCGCATGGCCGCGCCGATCATCATCGCGAACAATGACCAGCGTTTTCTGGTCGCGGAACAGCTGCGCGAAGCCGACGTAAAACCCGCGGCCATCGTGCTCGAACCGCTCGGCCGCAATACCGCGCCGGCCATCGCCGTAGCCGCGCTGATCGCACTGGGAAAGTCGCCAGATGCCCTTCTGCTCGTCTTACCGTCCGATCACGCGATCCAGAATGACGCCACCTTCGCGCAAGCGGTGCAAGCCGCGGCGCATGTAGCGAGCGATGAGTATCTCGTCACATTCGGCATTGAGCCGACGGAACCGCATACCGGCTACGGCTACATCCGTTGCGGCGAGTCACTCGGTTACGATGTGCCGGCCTGGCGCGTCGACGCGTTCGTTGAAAAGCCGGATGCGCAGACCGCGCAGACCTTCCTCGCCGACGGTGGCTATCACTGGAACAGCGGAATGTTCATGTTGAAGGCGTCCACCTTCATGGAGGAGCTGCGTCGCTATCAGCCGAAGGTCGCTGAACAGGCGGAGGAATCGCTAAAGCTCGGGCGCGCAGACCACGACTTCCTGCGTCTCAACGAAGCAGCCTTTGCGGCTTGCCCGAGCATTTCGGTCGACTACGCGGTGATGGAAAAGACCGACCGTGCAGCCGTGATTACCGCCAACGATCTGGGCTGGAGCGATATCGGCTCGTGGTCTGCACTCGCCGAGCTCGCGAAGACCGACGAAGCCGGCAATGCCGCACTGGGCGATGTCTTCCTCAACAATGTCGCAAACAGCTATGTGCGAGCTGAACACCGCCTGGTGGCCGCGATCGGCGTCGACGATCTCGTAATCGTCGAAACCGCCGACGCCGTACTGGTGGCCCATCGCAACAGCACACAAGATGTGCGTAAGGTCGTCGAGCATCTGACGAAGGCGAAACGCAGCGAGTCGGTCACGCATCCGCGTGTGGTGCGGCCTTGGGGTTCGTATGAAGGTGTCGATCAGGGCGAGCGCTTTCAGGTCAAGCGCATCATCGTCAATCCCGGCGCGCAGTTGAGTCTGCAGATGCACCATCACCGCGCCGAACACTGGATTGTCGTGAAAGGCACGGCGCTTGTCACGAATGGCGATCAGCAGATCATGCTCAGTGAAAATCAGTCGACTTATATTCCGCTTGGCGTGACGCACAGACTCGCGAATCCCGGACGAATTCCTCTCGAACTCATCGAAGTCCAGTCAGGCGCCTACCTCTGTGAAGACGACATCGTTCGATTCGAAGACAACTACGGCCGCATCGGTTCGTAATCTCCCCAAAAGGGCGTTCAAAAAATGAACGCCCTTTTTTCATCTCCGTCATCCCCGTTTAACCGTGTTGTGTATTGCTCACCACACCCCCTTAAGGCAAACGTTTCCGCTGGACACGTTGTAAACGACTGTAACGAAATGATTAACGAACTATTTCCAAAACCTTACAGCGCATTCTAAAATCTTCGCCGGAATAAGCTTCCATGCCAGACGGATAAGCGCCGGCTCCGTCAGACTCGAATCGATCCGAGATCACTGCCAGCGCAGCAAAATTACGATCAGTTAGCGCGAGCGCCCAGTCGCAGCCGGGACGCGCAAACTAAAAGACCAAATGAAACGAGAGCCAATGCAGATCGTCGTTGAAAGCCCGACGAGCATCCAGCCATCGGACCGTGCACGCCTCAAGGGGCAGCGCGCGTTTGTCGTGTGGTTGACGGGAATTTCCGGCGCGGGCAAATCCACCCTCGCGAATCTGCTTGAACAGAGTCTGCACGCGCGTGGTGTGCATACCGCGCTGCTCGATGGTGACAGTCTGCGCCTTGGATTGAACAAGGATCTCGGTTTTTCCGATACGGACCGCGGCGAGAATATCCGACGCGCCGCTGAAGTCGCCAGACTGATGGTCAACGCCGGTCTCGTGGTGATCGTCGCGACCATTTCGCCGATCCGCGCCGCTCGCGAATCCGCTCGCGCGCTCTTCGCTGAAAACGAATTCTTCGAAGTCTTCGTCGATGCTCCCCTCGATGTGGCGGAAGCGCGCGATGTCAAAGGTCTCTACGCGCTAGCCCGCCAGGGCACGATTCGCCAGTTCACCGGCATCGGTTCGGCTTACGAGCCGCCCGTGCAACACGACGTTCATGTGCAAACCGCGCAAATGAGCAAAGAACTCTGCATCGGCGCGATCCTGCAAAAGCTGCCGATCCACCCCGTCTGAAATACTGCGTCCGTCGCCATTCACGCGCGACGGATGTGGGCGCCGGTCAGCGTCTCGATGGCGCTGCGCCGTCGGTTAGAATGCTGCACGCTGCAGCGAACCCGCTTTTTACAGCGCGTTTGCGCGCATCGCACGCACTCTGCCACGCATCCGGATCATCCCGCCTGTGAATTCCCGCGCCAAAGACAACGCCCTCCACATCGCCCTCGTCTGCAATACCGCGTGGGCGATTTACACCTATCGACGCGGACTTTTGCGCGCGCTTACGCAAAGCGGCGCACGCGTGAGCATCATCGCGCCGCGCGATCGCACTTTCGAGCCGCTCGAACAGATGGGTTGCGAGTGCATCGATCTGCCGGTCGCCTCGAAAGGCACCAACCCGCTACACGATCTGCGCACGCTCTTCGCGCTCTTCAAGCACTATCGCGCGCTCAAACCCGACGTTGTCTTCCACTACACGATCAAACCGAATATCTACGGCTCCGTCGCGGCGTGGCTGGCGCGCGTGCCGTCGGTGGCGGTCACGACGGGGCTGGGCTACGTCTTCATCCAGAAGAGCCGCGCCGCGCAGGTTGCCAAGCGTCTTTACCGTTTTGCGTTTCGCTTCCCGCGCGAAGTCTGGTTTTTGAATCGTGACGACGAGACCGCCTTCCGCGAAGAGAATCTGCTTGCGCATCCCGAACGCGCGCGTCTGCTGCACGGTGAAGGCGTGGATCTCGAAGACTTCGCCTTTGCGCCGCTGCCCGAGCGCAGCGAATTTTCTTTCGTGCTGATCGGCCGTTTGCTGTGGGACAAGGGCGTGGGCGAATACGTTGAAGCCGCGCGCCAACTGCGCACACGCTATCCGCAGGCACGCTTCAAGCTTCTCGGCCCGGTTGGCGTGGATAATCCCAGCGCGATCACGCGCGCAGAAGTTGCCGCGTGGGAGCGCGAAGGCGTGATCGACTATCTGGGCGAAACCGCCGACGTGCGGCCCTATATCGCCGATGCCGATTGTGTGGTCCTGCCCTCTTATCGCGAAGGCGTGCCACGCACGCTGATGGAAGCAAGCGCCATGGGCCGCCCGATCGTGGCCACCGACGTGCCCGGCTGCCGCGAGGTCGTCGCCGATGGCGAAAACGGCGTGCTCTGCGAAGCGCGTGACGCCGCATCGCTCACGGCCGCGCTGTCAAAAATGCTCGATATGTCCCTTTCAGAACGCGAGGCAATGGCCGCGCGCGGCCGGAAAAAAATCGAGAAAGAATTCGACGAACGGGTTGTGGTACAACGCTACCGGGACTTGATCCGGGGCATCACCGGATCGACCTTCTAACTATATCGAGAGCATACGGGAATACAGCATGGCAGCGATTCACTCCAAAGGCACGATCCTCGTCACGGGCGGCGCGGGCTTCATCGGCTCGCATACCTGCGTCGAACTGCTTAACGGCGGCTACGACGTGGTCGCCGTCGACAACCTCGTCAACAGCCGCGAGGAGTCGCTCGCCCGCGTCGAGCGTATTACCGGCAAGCCGGTCGCGTTCTATCACGCCGATGTGCGCGATGCCCAGGCGCTTACGCGCATCTTCGAAGCACACAAGATCACGGGCGTGATCCACTTCGCCGCGCTCAAAGCCGTGGGCGAGTCAGTCGCCAAGCCCATCGAGTATTACCGTAACAACCTCGACGGCCTGCTCGTCGTGCTCGACGTGATGCGCCAGCATGGCGTGAAGCAGTTCGTGTTCAGCTCGTCGGCGACGGTCTATGGCGTGCCCGAGCGTTCGCCCATCGACGAAACTTTCCCGCTTTCCGCGACCAACCCGTACGGCCAGTCCAAACTCATCGCCGAGCAGATCCTGCGCGACGTAGTCATTTCCGATCCGTCGTGGCGTATTGCCGTGCTGCGTTATTTCAACCCGGTGGGCGCGCATGAAAGTGGCTTGATCGGCGAAGATCCGGCCGGTATTCCGAACAACCTGATGCCGTTCGTCGCGCAGGTCGCGGTGGGCAAACTGGAGAAGCTGCGCGTGTTCGGCGGCGATTACCCGACGCCGGACGGTACGGGCGTGCGCGACTACATTCACGTGGTTGATCTGGCGCAAGGGCATTTGAAGGCGCTCGATGCGCTGGTGGCGCGCGATGAGGGCTTCACGGTGAACCTTGGCACGGGTCGCGGTTATAGCGTGCTTGATGTGGTGAAGGCGTTCGAAGCGGCCTCGGGCAAGCCGGTGCCGTATGAGATCGTGGCGCGCCGCCCCGGCGATATCGCCGAGTGTTATGCGAACCCCTCGACGGCGGAAAAGCTGATCGGCTGGAAGGCGCAGTTCGGTATCGAGCGCATGTGCGTCGATCACTGGCGCTGGCAGGAAAATAATCCGCGTGGGTTTGAGTAAGAAATAAAAAAAGCGGCGGATACAAATCCGCCGCTTTTTTGTGGGCTGTCCGCCCTCTTATTTCGCTTCAGCCCACCGCTCGCACCGAGGAACCACCAACGCTCTGCAGCTTCGGCGCGCTCGACGGCTGGTATTCCGGAACCCAGCGCCGCAGATCACGACGCACTTCGTCGTCGCTCGGCACACGATGCTGCATCAGCCACGGCAGCAATTCATCGAGCAGATTGCTCGGCACTTCGCGCGCACGCGCGATGCGCAGCTTTGAATGCGGCGTGCGCGTGGTGGTTTCGTCGTCGGCGAGCAACTCTTCGTAGAGCTTTTCGCCCGGACGCAGGCCCGTGAAGACGACTCGAATCTGCTCCTCCGAGAAGCCATAGAGGCGTATCAGGTCGCGTGCAAGATCGACGATCCTCACCGGTTTGCCCATATCGAGAATAAAAATCTCGCCGCCATGACCCATGCTTGAGGCCTGCAGCACGAGTTGCGACGCCTCGGGAATCGTCATGAAGAAACGCGTGATCTCCGGATGCGTGACCGTGACCGGCCCGCCCTTGGCAATCTGCTGCTGGAACTTGGGGATCACGCTGCCGGCGCTGCCCAGCACATTGCCGAAGCGCACGGTTTCAAACTGCGTGCGCTCGCTCGTCTGCTGCAACGCCTGACACGCCATTTCCGCAAGGCGCTTGCTCGCGCCCATCACGTTGGTGGGGTTGACGGCCTTGTCGGTGGAAATCAGCACAAAATGGCGTACCTGATGCTTGATCGCCGCGCGCGCCACCCGGTAAGTGCCGAGCACGTTATTGCGAATCGCCTGCCAGGCGTTGAGTTCCTCCATCAGCGGTACGTGCTTGTACGCAGCCGCGTGGAAAACGATGTGCGGCGTGTAGCGCGACATCACCTGATCCAGCAACAAGGCGTCCTTTGCATCGCCCACAATGGGAATGACCGGCAGATCGGGAAAACGGTCGTGGATTTCCTCGGTGAGCCGGTACATCGCGTACTCGGACACGTCGAGCGCGACGAGTTGCGCAGGCGCGAAGCGCAGGATCTGGCGGCACAGTTCCGAGCCGATCGAGCCGCCCGCGCCCGTCACCATGACCACACGGTTGCTCAACAGCGCTTCAACGTGCGGCGTATCGATCTTGACAGCCTCTCGACCCAGCAGGTCCTCGAGATCAATATTGCGGACCTGGGACAGAAAGCCCTGCCCCTTGGTGAGTTCGGTCAGCGCCGGCAGCATCAGCGCCTTGACGCCGGCACGCACGCATTGCGTCGCGACGCGACGCTGCACTTCGGACGAAGCCGAGGGGATCGCAATAATCGCGAATTCGCAGCGCAACGTTTGCGCCCAATGCTCGACTTCGTCGATGGCGCCCAGCACCTTGTAGCCGTAGATTTCGCGGCCCTGCTTTGCGGGATCATCGTCGAGCAGGCCGACGAGCCGCCATTCCGCCGAACGCGAAAGCTCACGCGCGAGACTCGCACCCGCGCCGCCGGCGCCCAGCACCAGCACAGGCTTGCCTTGAGCAACAAGGCCGCCGTAGAGATAGAACTCCTTCGTCGCGCGGTAGAGCGCTCGCGAGCCGCCCATTACGAAGAACAACAGAAGCGGTGAGACGATCAACACCGAACGCGGAATGATAGGCGCTGGCTGCAGCATCACCGAAACCACCATCACGATCAGCGCGGCGGAAATAATGGCCTTGGAGATGCGCATCAGGTCCGGCAGGCTCGCGAAGACCCACATGCCGCGGTAGAGACCGAACACGCGGAACATGGCTGCGTAGACGGGCAGCACCCAAAAGAGGGTCTTGAGCGCGCCATGCCAGAACTCGTCGGGCACGGAGGCGTTGAAGCGCAGGAGATAGGCGGTCAACCAGGCAGCGGCGACGGCGCTTACGTCGAAAAGAAACGCGCTGAATGATAGCCAGGAGGCTTTATTGCGGAGCATCAGCGTCAACCTCAGTTTGGCTGGAAAGATTTGACTGGAAACTGCGCCAGCGCGCGTCAATTACCGCGCCGATCAAGACCAGAACGACAGCCCAACCTGCTACGGTTGTCCATTGGAGCGTGGGTGTGAAACCCAGAGCCCATAGAGCAAGCAGCATGCCCACCAACATTACCAGATACCATGCGAGCGCTGTAGCGGCGTGGCCGAAACCGGCGCGCACCAAACGCTGATAGTAATGTTCTCGATGGGCCTGCCAGAACTTTTCGCCACGCAACAGGCGTTTGATTAGCGTTACTGAAGCATCACCGATGAAAGGCGCGAACATCAGGGCCGGAAACCAGATTGGCCACGCGCCTGTCTGCCATCCCCAATAGCCCAGCGCGCCCGCGAGAAAACCAAAGGGGATCGAGCCAGCATCGCCCAGAAAAATTCGGGCCGGATGAAAATTGAACAGCAGGAAACCTCCGGCGGCGCCGGCCGTCGCCGCGCTCACCCATCCGAGCGCCGCAACCGGATGCGGCCCCAACAATGCCGCCAGCGCATAGCCACCAAATCCGAACAACGCCATGCCGCCCGCCAGCCCGTCCGAGCCATCCATGAAATTGTAGAGATTCACGAGCCACAACATCAAGAACGCGAGTCCCACGAGACACCACCACGGCAAAGCGGCCGGACAGGCGACGATCAGCGCCAGCACCGCGATGAAATGTGCAGCGAAGCGCGCGCGCGCGGGCAGCCCGCGGCGATCGTCCACTTGCGAGACTGCGGCGAGAAATAGCACGCCCGCCGCCACAACCCACAGCGACGGCGCTAGCACGACAATCGCCAGCAATACTGCGGGCACAACACCCCATCCGCCAATACGCGGCGTGGGTCGCGTATGCAGCGAACGGGCGTTCGGAACGTCTGTGGCCAGGCGCCACGCAAGGCCGGTCACGAGCAGCACGCCGAGTATCGCGGCGCACAGGGCGAGTGCGCCGGCAAAGGCGCCCAACGCCACTATCGAAGAAGGTACGGATTCGAACACGCGTAACGTCCAGTCATCCCAGGTTTATCGATTGGCCGAACGAAACCAGCGCACTGTGGCCTCGAGGCCCTCGTCCGTCGTGCAGGGCGGACGCCAGTCGAGCGTGCGCTGGATACGCGACGCGTCCAGTTGCAGTCCGCTAGTCAGTCGGTCCACCACAGACTGGCGTCCTGTCAGGACTCCTACAGCACGTAGTAATCCCATCGGTATGCTCACGAGCCGCGCCGGACGACCGAGGTGGCGCCCCAAAGCTCGCAGAAGTTGCGCAACGTCGGGCGGATCATCGTCAGCCACGTGAAAGCAGGTATTAGCCGCACGCACATCGGTCGCACAACGCATCAGCGCGTGCGCCAGATTCTCAACATAGACGAGGCTGCGCCGGGCATGGGCTGCGCCGAGCGGCAAGGGCAAGCCCTTCGCAACGGCCTGCATCATCCGCAGAAAATTGGCGCCCACACCGGGACCATAGACCAGTGGCGGTCGCACGATGACAATCTCCATGCCGGTCTCGCGCTGGAACGCCCACAGCGCTTCTTCCGCTTCATGTTTTGAAACGCCATAGGGGTCCTCCGGCCGCGCCGGCGCGTCTTCCGCGAGCGGAACGCCGTGATCGGACTCGGCGACGGCCTTGACGCTGCTCACGTAGACGAAGCGCGCAACGCCGTGGTCGTGCGCCGCACGCGCGAGACGCAATGTGCCGTCGACGTTGGTCGCCCGAAACGCAGCAAGCGGATCTGGAGCCTCATCGTTCATCACGTGCACGCGGGCCGCCAGATGCACGACGCAATCGGGCCGTCTGCCGGACGGCCACGACGCATCGATGCCTGCAAAATCGGGCTGCGCATGCAGCCAGGGCGTAACATCTTCGACAGGTTCACTCTCGCGCCGCTGCAATGCGATCACATCGTGCCCGTTATTAGCCAGCAGGCGGCACAGCGATGCGCCGACGAACCCGTTCGCGCCCGTCACCAGTATCTGGCTCATAGCCATTTCCAGCCAAAGCGCCCAAAAAACTTGAACGCAGACGCAACGAACATCCTGATGTGCGCAAATCCCTTACGCGATGCGCCACCACCGTGATGCAGCACGCGAACTGCAGGCACATAGGCGACTCGCGCGATTTCATGTGCACGCAGGCTCAGATCGTAGTCCTCGAAATAGAGGAAGTAGCGCGCGTCGAAACCCTTCAGTCGCTTGAGGACATCCGTGCGGAACAACATGAAACAACCGCTGATGATCGGCGGATCCCAGACGACATCGCGCTCATTGATCACGTCGCGCATCTCATATGCAGCCAGCCGCGTTGCAAACGGCTTGCGCAGGCGCGCAGGCAGGAAGCCCCTTACGAACAGATCGAGGACCGTCGGATACCGGCGGCACAGGTACTGAATATCTCCGCCGTCGTCGCCGATGCGCGGTGCCAGCAACCCGGCTTCGGGATGCGCGGCAAAGAACGCCCATGCTCTGGCAAGCGCCTGCGCATCGAGATCGATGTCGGGATTCAGGACGAGATGGTAAGCGCTCTGTGCCCGCTCGATGGCGAGATTGTGGCCTCGCCCATAACCGACGTTGCCCTGCCCCGCAATCACTTCAAAACCTGCGCCGCAGCGTTCGAGTAACAACACGGAAGACGCCATATCGGGCAACCCGCCGTTGTCGACGAGAAATACCTCGACTGATACAGGCACCTCGTCTCGCATGCGCACGATGGCATCGGCGAGCGTGGCCAATGTTCGCGTGAGCTGCACTGGATCGGGCCGAAAGACCACGACAGAAACGGAAAGCCTGATTGGACTCATTGCCTGCTCACCTGTATCCATCATTCGCAAAACCACGGAGAGCCTGCATATACCTGTAAGAAACCCGCGATCGGGCACCAAGTTTGCTTAATTGTTCGTTTGAGCGCAACTTTACTTGCGCTTTGTTACTGTGCAAATGGACTGAAAGGCTTGGAAAGATTTGCCCCCCAAATACCTTTCGGACATCGGCGAGCGAATGTCCGGTTGGCTGGCGACGACGTGAGTTGCGTCAGGCTCGCATCAAACGTAGAAGCGCCGCAAAATCGCCTCGACGGTTTCAACGAAGGTGTAAAGGGGAAAGATCAATACCACCGTCAGGCACACCGTAGTTGCAACCGCGACCACACGCGATTGCGCAACGGAATGCAAACGCTGAGGCAACAGGAGTGCAAGCAGAGGCAATAGCGGCAGGAAATAGCGTCCCTGAACACCCTCTACGATACGCTGCCCTACCGGTGTCCACGACACATACAGCGCGGCAAAGATCATCGCGACACAGACAAGCAGCACGATCGCAACGATCGCCCTGTCGACGCGCCGAAACACACGGGTGACGGCGCGACGCTCGAGAAGCGTCACTACGGCAAGCGCCGCGGCCATCAAACCGGCTACGCGATAGTAGTCGCGGTGCATATGCGTATCGAGCCACCCGAGTACACCGATCATGCTCTCGAAATAGAACCGCGCGTTCTGGTGTAGCGTCGCCACCGCAATGCGTGGGATTTCGAACGGATGATGCAGCACAAACGCGATCTGCCCCGACTCGGAGCGCGGCGGCGGAACAGGAGCCCACGCAGAAATGCTGCCGACCGATACCACGGCAATCGACACGATCGCGGCTGCAAGCAGCAGGCCGATCCGGCGCGTGCCTGCATAAGCCCCATTCCCGGACGCCCACGCAAGCGCCGGACAGAGGCCCAGCAGCAGGAACCCGAGATAAGGCGGACGCGCCGTCACACACGCGGCGGCAGCCAGCGCGGCCAACACCAGCGGCGCATATCCAATCGGCCGGCCGTCGTCGAATGCGCGATCGAGTGCGGCGATCAGCAGGAAACAGACGGGCAGCAGCAGTACTTCCTGGCTAACCGACGAATACAGCATGAGCGTGGACGGCAGCAGTCCAACGGCGAATATCCACAACGCCGTGCGCCGCCCCAGCCGGAGCGCGGCAACGGTAAGCGCGACGCTGACCAGCAGATCGACGATACAGGTCAAGCGGTAGGTCGACGACACCGACACATGCGCTGCGCGTGCAAACGCTACCGTGATGGCCTGAGGCAAATAGGCGTAAGCGGGGTAAATCGCGGTGCCGGGGAATTCGACGACGCGCCGCTCGCCGCCCCACTGACGCCCGTCCGATTGCGCCTGCAGTTGCGCATTCATTTTGACGTCCTGATGCCCGGCCAGCGGGTGAAACATGTCCGAGAAATCGACCAGACTCGCGTCCATCGGACCACCGGAGGTATTCCCCGCACGCTCGCTCAGGAGGTGGCCTTCAGAAATCTGAACGGCGCGAAAGAAGTGATTGACTGAATCGGGCGTCTGGAATGGCGGCGTCGCCAGCACGAGAAATAGCCCGGTCGTCAGGGCGTAACCTACGTAGAGCCAGGCAAGACGGTGCCCTTGCCTGAACGAGCCAAGCCATTCGTAGAATTGCATGCACTACCCTGAGAAGTTCAACCGAAGCGCGTCGCCACAACCAGACCCGAAATGATGAGCGCGGCGCCCACCACATAACCACGCGTAATCGCTTCCCGGAAAAAGAAGTGGCTCGCGATGGGCACGAGGATAAAGCACAGCGCCATGAACAAATAGGCCTTGTTCAGGCTGACGAAACGCAGCAGATTGATCCACAACAAGGTCGCGATGCCGTAGATCGCCAGCGCACAAAAGAGCATCACGAGCGCGCGCGGGGAGAACCACGTCCCGGCTGCCTGAATTTCGATACCAGCCTTCTTGAACAGCAACTGGCCGCTCGAAATGATGAAAACGCAGCCGAGCGCCCAGGCAATCTGAATAGGGGTCATACGTCAGTGACTCCAGGAAAATCGGTCAAATAGCCGTATCGCGTGTATCGGCCTGCTTTGCGGGGCCGCGCAGCACGTTGCGCGCGTGCGCTGCATCGGCAGGCAGAAAGCGGCTCATGGGACGAGTGGGCACGCTCGCGACATCGAAATTGAGAAAGCCCAGCAAAAGTTGCAGCCCGATCAGCACAGGCAGCGCGGCCAGCATGATCGTACCAAGCGGCGTTGCGACGCCATGCATGGCGGATTCGCCCCAATGCCACGCGCCAAAGCCGATTCCGAACAGTAAAAGCAGGACGCCGAGCACGAGCTCGAACGTGGCGGCCGTCATGTCGCGCAGGAAATAGTTGTAGAAGATCCGCTTGCCGAAATTGACGGCATGCTTCGCGGAGAACTCGAACAATACTTTGGAAACCTTGAGATTCGATTCCTCGTCGCCGTAGAACGCGTCCATCGGCACGTCCACTACCACGGCGCGCAGCGTGTTGAGCCGGAACAGCATGTCCGTCTCGAAAAAGTAGCGCCGGGCAATCTTGTCGAATGGCAGATGCGCGGCAACGCGTGCGCTGATCGCCGTGTAGCCGTTGGTCGGATCGAAAATGTTCCAGTATCCGGTGGAAATCTTCGTCATGAACGACAGGCCGGCATTACCGAACAGCCGCACCGCCGGCATACGCACAATATGGGTGAGATCGTAGAAGCGGTTGCCCTTTGTATAGTCGGCCCAGCCCTCGATGATGGGCAGCACGAATTGCGGCAGCAGATCCGGATCCATCTGGCCGTCACCATCGAGCTTCACGATGATGTCCGCACCGCCTTCGATGGCATGCGCGTAGCCCGTCATGACTGCGCCGCCCACACCTTGATTTACCGTATGGCGAACTACCCGTACGCGAGGATCGCGACAGTTCGCCTCGACGAAGTCGCCGCTTTGCACTGGACAGCAATCGTCGACGACGTAGATGGCCGTGACTTCAGGGCCGATCTTGTCGATCAACGGCAGGATATGGTCCTTGACCTTGTACGAAGGGACGACGACAGCAATCGAGACAGGCTTGGTCAGCACGATCAGGTCCAGTAAACCAGGTTGCAAAGAACAGCGCGGCGCTACACCGCACAGATATGAATCGAACCGCCGAATCAGCGACGCCTCAGCCTTTCAAACGGCTTCTCACTCTACAGGGCGCACGCGGTCGGCACAACTCGTGTGGACGCGGCTAGGCAGGCACGCGGCCATAGACATCCTCGAAGCGGACGATATCGTCCTCGCCGAGATAGTCGCCGCATTGAACCTCAATCAGGACGAGGTCCACCACGCCCGGATTCATCAGGCGGTGCTTGTGCCCAGCCGGGATGAAACTCGATTCATTGGGCTGCAGGGAGATGACGTTGTCGCCGTTGACGATGTCCGCGCAGCCGCTCACGACGATCCAGTGCTCGCTGCGGTGATGATGCATCTGCAACGAAAGCGAAGCCTTCGGCTTCACCACGATGCGTTTCATCTTGTACCGATGCCCTTCTTCGAGCACCGTGTACATCCCCCACGGGCGATGCACCGTGCGGTGCAAACGGTACGTTTCGTCGTTGTTGCGCTTGAGCTTCGCGACGATCTGTTTCACGTCCTGTGCACGATCGCGCGCCGCAACGAGCAGTGCATCCGGCGTATCGACCACAATCACATCGCTCACGCCCACCAGCCCCACGAGCCGCTCGTCGCCGCGCACGAAACAGTTGTCGGCGTCGTGCAATTCGACGCGGCCGTGCAGGCGATTGCCCCGCTCGTCTGGGGCAGTGAGCTCGCTGATGGCGCGCCAGGAGCCGATGTCGGTCCAGCCCATCTCGCAAGGCACCACATTGACGTTGTCCGAACGCTCCATGACGGCGTAGTCGATCGAAATATCTTCTGCCTGCGCGAATGCCTGCGCACCCAGTTCGATCGTGAAACCGTCGTCCGAGCGGCTCATTGCGCCACTTTCGACAGCGCCCGCGACTGCCTGCGCCACCCCTGGCGCATGGCGCTCAAGTTCGGCAATCATGGTGTCGGCCGCGAAACAGAAAATACCCGCGTTCCAGAGATGCTGCCCATCCGCGACGAGCTGTTGCGCCACGTCGAGCTGGGGCTTTTCGACGAACCGCACCACGTCGTGAACACGGTCGCTGACGGGAAGCGGCCTCACGTCATATTCGATATAGCCGTAGCCGGTTTCAGGCGACGTCGGGCGGATACCAAACGTCACCAGCCGACCCGCGGCTGCGGCGACGGCTGCGTGCTCCACCGCTGCCGCAAAGGCGGCCTCGTCTTCGATCAATTGATCCGCCGGCATAACGAGCATGAGCGCATCGCCGCCATGCTCGTCGCGCACGACGCGCGCCGCCGCCCCGATTGCCGCGGCCGTATTGCGGCCAACCGGCTCGAGCACGAAACCCAATTCCGCGACATCCGCGCGAGCGCCAACGCACTCGTCCTTGGTCAGGAAATAGGTCTCGCGATTCGTGACGATCACGACTTCGCGGCTGCTAGCGAGGTTCGCGGCGCGCCGGAAGGTCTTCTCGAGCAGGCTCTGACCGTCTGCGAGCTTGAGCAGGGGCTTGGGAAAAGCCTCGCGCGAAACCGGCCACAACCGTGTGCCCGCGCCACCGCAAATAATGACTGGAACGATATTCATGTGTGTCTCTCAGGAATCGCAGTGCCGCAGGCGTGCACGACGATTCTAGCGGATTTCAAACTGCCCCCCCGACGCATCGGAGGAGGACCTGCCTGGCCGATCACGCCGCGCTCACGCGCCATGCAGCCGGTCTGCGAGCGCCACCTCGCCGTTACCCGAATAGCGGTCTTCCATCGAAAGCCCAGCCAGCAACGCATCGCCAATCGTCACGCCGCCGTCGAACGCCTTTGCCGCCAGCATCATCAGCGGCGCGTGAGCCTCAGCCCCCACTGCGAGCATGCTTGCGCCACCCAGCGCCAGCAGATCGTCGACATAACGCTGGGCGCCGGCGTAAATCGCTTCCAGCTGGCCGAATCGCCGCTGCGCTACACCTTCGGGCGCGAACTCGGGCACGGCTTCGCCGTCGGGCTGCACGCGAAAGCGCACGACCTGTCCATGCGGTGCGGTCAGCAGCGCTTCCAGGAGCACGGTGTAATGCATGAAGCGCTCTGGGCGCATGTCGTGATAGAGCGCATCCTGGAAACACCCGAAAGCCAGCCCACCTTCATCGCGGACCTGCGCGGCGTTCGGCGCCGTCACCATGTACAGGCCAATCAGCGGCCGTTCGAATACGCGTTGAAGCGCATGCTGGATAGTGCCCGAATAGCCGATATCGACGAATGTCGTCGCCTTGTCCTGCGCAAAACCCACCTGACGCGCATAGGTGCGAAACGCATCCAGTTCGGCACGCGCCTGCCCGCGGATCTGCGGTTCGAGCAAAGTGAGCACCTTCGCGAGCGAAGCACTATCGTCGGGCAGTTCGATCTCACGCGTCAGTGCTTCGGCGACCTCCGGTTCGAGCGCCGCCGCCTGCGCTTCAATGCCCAGTCGCACCGAGATGAATTCGGCGATCGTGCCGCGAAATCCCCCCTTGCCAATCACCTGGGACGGATCGAACTCCTGCGCTTGGGCGGCCATTAACGCAAGCCGCCGCGAGACCTGCAGATATTCGCTCTTCGGCAGCGCGTCCAGCCCCGCAACATCACGGACGTGATCGTACAGACGGCTCAAAAAGTAGCCTTCGCGCGCGAAGAAGTAGAGCGTCGAAGCAGCCTTGAGCGCAGGATTGGCAAGCAGCCACGCGATAAAGCCGAACAGAATCGGGCCATACAGCGCATAGCCCAGATCATTCGCATCGTCGAACTGAATGCCCGTCACCCCGTGCTGCACGCGCCACGGGCTCGCGCCCAGGCGGGCAATCACCGGCCCGAGCAGGAGATGGTCGCGCCAGTCACTCTCGATCGGCAAATGACCACCCTGCAAGGCATAGGACAGACGCGAAGGCAGCAACCATGCGGCGCGAATACCGCGAGTGCCAGCCATGCCGATGTCGGAGTGCAGGTTATCGCCGAAATGCTGGAGCTGCGCGGGTTCGACCCGCTCTCCCTCCAGGACGCAATCCCAGAGAATTCCTGAATCCTTGCGGGCAGCACGCTCGCAGGAGATGTACAGTGCGTCCACCCACTGCGCCATCCCGAGCGTCGTCATCACGCGCTGGAAAAAGTCACGGCCGAAGTAGCTGTCGCTGACAACAATGACGCGCTTCCCTGCTTGCTTCGCATAACGCATCAACGCGACGACGTCGGCGCGGGCAACGAGCATGTCGTGCTCGACCTGCAACTCGAGACTGCGCGCATCGCTCACCAGATCCGGGGTCCAGCAGCGGTCGCCCCCCATCTGCGCATAGATCGTGTCGATACCGACATCGCCGGCGTTCGCGTTGCGAGCACGCGCCATCGCTTCGGCATGTTTGCGGATCGCGAGGAAATCGTCGCCGCGACCGTGTTTATCCTGCAGGAGACGGCCCACGTACCGCTGCACCGCTTCGGGGTCCGAAGCGAGGCGCGATACGAGCGTATCGAAAAAATCGAAGGACACGACAGTCGCCGCATCGATCAGGGCGCAGGCCTGTGCATGCGAATGCACCAGCGCGGGTGCGGCAACGCGATACGCATCGTCACCCAGCAGCGCACGAAGCTGTTGATCAAACAGCCCACTCATACCATTCATGAAACCCCTTCGTACAAAGCAGCGGGCCGGGCGCGCGTTTCGAGCGCGCGCCGGTCCCTCACGTTCAGGCCGGCTGACCAGACGACAGCAGCCACTCCAGCGTATCGAAGAGAGGCGGCGCATCCAGTTGGCCAATAGCGGTCAACAGCTTGCGGTTGTCGCCGCATTGCGACTTCACCTCGTGCGGGCGCACGAAAGCAGGATTGACCTGCACGTCGATCTCGTGTCCGGTGATGCGGGACATCGTTTCGATCAGATGCATGAGCGTCACGGGCTGACCAGAACAGACGTTGAAGACCTCGCCCACCGGAGCAGCTTCGAGCAACCGGCAATAGACGTCGGAAACCCAGCGCACATCGGAAAAGTCGCGCGCCACGTCGAGGTTGCCGAGTTCGATCACGCTGGCGCGCCGCCGGAAGTGATCCGCGATCTTCGCAACCAGAAAGCTGGTGGATTGACCGACGCCAATGTAGTTGAACGGCCGAACCGTAAAGATGGGCAGTCGGTCGTGCCAGAGCTGCGACATATACTCCAGCGCGACCTTGCTCACTGCATAGTCGTTGGCCGGATGAAACGGCGCATCTTCCGCAATCGGCAGGCCCGATTGACCCGCGCCGTAAATGTTCGCACTACTGGCCAGCAATACAGCCGAAGGCTTCTTTTCACACGCATCAAGCGCTTCGAGCAGATTGCGCGTACCAATCACGTTAGTCGCGTACATCTCGCCCGGATCACCGTGCCCTACAAACGCGATGGCCGCAAGATGCACGACCCAATCGGGGCGCACGCGGTCGATCACCTTGCCAAGCCGCGCACGCTGCAGCAGATCGCAGCCATAGACGTCGGCGCCCGATGCGGGCTCGCGCCGCACGAGACCCACAACGTGATGCCCGCGCGCGCGCATAGCGTCGGCGACGTAGCGTCCCGTGAAGCCGTCAGCCCCGGTGATCAGGACGGTGGCCATTAAAAGGACATCCCCTTCTTGTTACGCTCGAGATCCGCTTCCACCATCATCTGGCACAGCGCTTCGAGCGAAGTCTGCGGCGCCCAGCCCAGTTCGTCGCGCGCCTTCTGCGGATCGCCGATCAGCAGATCGACTTCAGCCGGGCGGTAAAACGCGGGATTGATGCGCACGATGGTTTTGCCGCTCTTGCGGTCACGCCCGGTTTCGCCTTCGGCCTGGCCTTGCCACTCGAGGTCGAAACCGAGACAGGTTGCTGCGGCATTGACGAAATCGCGCACGGTCTCGGTCCGGTTGGTGGCGAGCACGTAGGTGTCCGAGTGATCGGCCTGCAGCATGCGCCACATACCATCGACATATTCCTTCGCGTAACCCCAGTCGCGACGCGCGTCGAGATTGCCCAGTTCGAGCACGTCGAGCTGACCGAGGCTGATCTTCGCAAGCGTGTCCGTGATCTTGCGGGTGACGAACTCGCGCCCACGCAGCGGCGACTCGTGGTTGAACAGAATGCCGCTCGACGCGAACAGATCGTAGCTTTCGCGATAGTTCACCGTGATCCAGTGCGCATAAAGCTTGGCCACGCCGTAAGGACTGCGCGGATAGAACGGCGTCGATTCCGTTTGAGGAATCGCCTGCACCTTGCCGAACATTTCCGACGTGCTGGCCTGATAAAAGCGCACCTTCGGATTGACGATGCGAATTGCCTCGAGCAGGTTCAGCGCGCCGACACCCGTGACTTGCGCCGTCAAAGCAGGCTGCTCGAACGAGACGCCAACGAAGCTTTGCGCCGCGAGGTTATAGACTTCGTCGGGCTTGGCCTTTTCGATCAGACGAATGCAACTGCCTGCGTCCAGCAGATCATGTTCGACGAGGCGCAGGTTCGGGTGGCGGGCAATGCCAAGCTCCTCGATCCGCCAGAAGTTCACCGAACTCGTCCGACGATAGGTGCCGAATACGGTGTAGCCCTTCTCCAGCAGTTGCTCGGCGAGATACGCGCCGTCTTGACCGGTGATGCCAGTAATGATTGCCGATTTCACGAAATTCCACCCTTTTGTGTACTGCGAGATTACTTGCGCAATTGCCCGCGAACTATTGCGAGACCAAACGGTATTATCAGCACAACTTGCCAGATTGTTTCAATAGCTGAAGCGAGTCGTTACGTCTGAAACAATCGATCTCAGTTCCGCAGATCGGATTGGACCGACGCCGCCGCGAGTGCGCGCACCCGCCCTGCGAAACGCTCGAGCGAGAACTCGCCCGCCCGCTGCGCTGCACGCGCCCCCATCTGTTCGCGCACGACCGTGCGTTGCGGCGTGAGCAGTTCGGACGTCATCGCTACGAGACTTTCCAGCGAGCCGTAGAGCAGCCCGCTCACACCGTCTTCGATGATCTCACGCGGACCGCCCGAGTTGAATGCGAGCGGCACGCAGCCCGCCGACATCGCCTCCACGACGGTCATGCCAAAGTGCTCAGCTCGTTCCGGATGCGAATCGAGATCCGTTTCAAGCCCGGCGCCGTGCCAGTAAATCGCCGAATCGCGATACAGCGCTTCCAGTTCTTCGGCCGACACATTCACGTGGAAATGCACCGGTAAACCTTGCGCGGCATCGCGCAAACGCTGCAGATAATCCATATGCGCGGGTTCGGGCATTGACGACCCTGCAAGATGCAGTTCGACGGCGCCCCCCATACGCGCGTGCAGCGTGCGGAACGCCTCGATCATCAGATCGTGGCGCTTGCTGTGCGCGCCGATGAAGAACCGTCCGACGCTCAGGATCATCGTCTTCTTTTGCAGCGCCGTGCCCGGCACCGGTTGCACCGGCGGATGCACCACTTCGATCGGACGCTGCGGAAGTTGATAAGCGCTCAATGCGGCGAAGATATGGGACTTCGCGTAGTCGGAGTACGCGATGATCGCGGCGTAGCCATCGAGCGCAGCCGGGCTCACCTTGCGCTCCGCTTCGGGCAAACGGAACGGGAACTGGCACAGGAACAGGCTGCGCGCGCCCCGCGCCTCGGTGGGCGGCGCGATGTGGTTGCCCATTGTGATCATCAGATCGGGGTTGGGCGCATAGGCGAATTCGCCTGCGGTCATCAGCACGCACGAAGAGAGATCGATGCCGAACTCGCATTCGAAGCTATGCAGCCGCAAATTACTGTAGGGATGCGGCGTGACCAGCGTCACCGCGTAGTCCTCGGACAGTACCGCAGCCATGGTCAGGATGTAACGCTCGCCACCGCCCGGCGTTAGCGCGTACGGCGTGAAGATGACTGCGGTCTTGTCCTTGCGGGGGCGGGCAGCGACAACCGGCGGAATGAAGCGCTCGCGCACAGCAATGGCGTCCGCTTCGTTGCGGCTCTTCAGGAAACGGCCCCAGCGCGAAACGAACTTGTCCCGGTTAAGATCGCCCAATGCGTTGCGACGTGCCTCAGCGGCAGGGTTGTGATTCGCCGCGGCGCCTTCGATGTGCACGACGCGCGCGTCGGGACAATAATGGACGACGCGACCCATCGCGCGGACCTTGAAGCACAGATCGGCGTCTTCGTAGTAAGCAGGCTCGTAGGCCAGATCGAAACCACCGATCTCCATAAACAAATCGCGCGGCATGACACACGCCGCCGCAGACACGTAATCGACCTCGCGCGGCACGAAGAACTCGCTATGCGACTGGGTTTCGCCGCGGCCGAAACGCACCGGATACCCCTTCTCGTCGATCATGCCGCCCGCTTCCTGGATGATCCCGTTCGGGTAGAGGAACAACGGGCCGACTGCGCCGATGCGCGCGTCGCTTTCCAGTGCGCCGATCATGGCCGTGAGCCAACCCGAACGCACGAATGCATCGTTGTTCAGCAGGCAGAGATAGCGCCCAGTGGCCGCTTCCGCCGCGATATTGTTGGCTTCGCCAAAGAAGCGATTCTTGCCGAGTTCGAGCAGTCGCACGCCCGGACCGATATTGCGCACCGGCGCGAGATTGGCTTCGTCGCTGCCGTTATCGACGATCACGATCTCGTAACGCAGGCCTTCGGTGTTGGCCCAGAGTTGTCGCACGCATTCGAGCGTGAGCGGCCCGGCATTCCAGTTGATCACGAGGATCGAAACGTCCGGCTTGTCAGCCGTGCACCACTGGGCAGCCTTTTCCAGCGCTTCGCTCATGTTGACCGGTTCCGCGCCCGGAAATGCCACCGCAGCGGGACGCGATGCCGCAACGGGCACGACAGGCCGCTGTGCTGCGGCACCGACCACGGCCTCGAAACTTTCGAGCCAGGTTTGCGAGCGATATTCGCTGGCAATGCGGCGCTCGCCATCGCGCCGCGCCGCTTCGTCGCCGATCGCCTCGCGCAGGGCGCGCAGGGCATCGTCCTCATCGCCACGACGGAAGTACCAAGGCAGATCGCCCGCGTGCTCTCGAATGCATTCGAGATCCGAAGACACGCAGACCTTGCCGTACATCAGGCTTTCCGCGACAGGCAGGCCGTAGCCTTCGCTGAGCGACGGAAACGCCGTGAAGAGACACTGTTGATAAAGGCCTGCCAGATGCGCGTCGGACAGACCCTGAAGCACGACGATCTTTGCGCTGTCCACCAGCGCGGCAACGCCTTCCCCAAGCGAGGCGATACCCACGTCGTCGCGTCCCACCAGTACGAGTTGAGGAACGCGCTGCGCGCCCAGTTCGTCGCACAGGCGCACCCAGAGCCGCGCGAGCAGCGCCTGATTCTTGCGCTTGTCGATCGTGCCGACGCTCAGCACGAACGCCGGCAACGCAACACGAGCGGTGGCGGCATCCGCCGCGAGCACCTGCGCGGAAGCGGCTTCGCCTACTTCGTTCGCACCGAAGTGGACAATCGTGATCTGCGCGTTGACGCGCACATTCGCAAGCGTTGCCCAGCGCAACAGCTTTTCGCGAATCGACTGGCTCGACACCGAAATCGTCTTTGCCACCGTCACCGCGGACGTGAGCCACTCGACGAACAGCGTGTAATGGCGCTCACCGACGAGTTCGGGATGCTCGATCGGAATGATGTCGTAGAGGAACGTATTAACACCGACACCCTGCGCCGCCAGACGCTCGAAAAGCCGCGCATAGTCAGGATTCCAGACTACACCAGTAAAGAACACATCGTCGCCGGGAGCAGGCGAAAGCTCTTTCCATGCCGACGCATCCTGCGTCTTGCCAGCCGGCTGCGAACGCGCGCCGAGCTTTTGCGCGAGCAGCGCCGCCGTATCTTCGGGCGAAACGCTTGCGAGGCCCGTCGGCGTATCGCCCAGCACACACGGCAATACGCGCGACTGCGCGGCCGGATCGAACGACGCGAAAAAGAGCTCCGTGGTGACTTTGCCGACACCCGTCAGTTGATCGTGTGTCTTGAGCCAGTCCAGCGTGTCGCCCACGAAGAACCAGTTGATCGGCGCGCGCCCGACCTGCACACGCGCAGGTTGCTGCGCGGCGGCCTGCGGCAGCGCTGCGGCAGTGTGAGTCTGGCTTTGTGCCTCGAGCGCGATGAGACGGTCGCGCTCGCGCATGAAACGCAGCCGCGCACCCATGCGATGCGGTGTGATTGCCCAATAGACCAATTTGGCGAATTTGCGGGCGAGAGCGCGTTGATCCGCACTCAGCATGCTTGCGCCGCGCCGCAGCGGTCCGGTCGCGCGCCACATGCGGGAAGACAGGACAGCATCGCGTTCGGACAGGAACTGCAGTGCCATGCCATGTTCATGATGCGCCTGCGCTTCGGCGCGCGCCAACGCCGCCCGCACATCGCTCATACCATCGCGAGCAGCCTGAACGTCGCCCTGGGCTCGCGCCAGGCGCATCGCCAAAGCGCCGATCTCCGAATTGCGGCGGGCAATCTCGGCTTGCTGCGCGGCACGCGCCTCGTTGCGCGACGCGAGTTCGCCATGCAAGGTATCGACTTTCTGCTCGAGCACGCTCATGCGCGCGAGTCGGGAAAGCAGGTAGTCGCGCTCGATTTCCAGCAAGGCCTGCCTGCCTCGGTCGTCGGTCTGCGCAACGCCAGACGGCGGCTTTGAAGCATCGAGGATTTCAGAGGCCTTCTCGATCTCGTGCGGCATTTTCTCTTGCATGAATTCAGATTCCCAATCGACGCCGGCAAGCCATCACGCCTGCCGGCGAAATAACGAAACGCCGCGCACAGAAACTTCAGGGGGTCACCTGACCACGCCGCGGCGTCGTCCTCTCCGAAACCAGCACCGTTGCGCCAAGCTGGACATCAAGCGAGTTGAGCGCGCATAGCTATTGCGGATTGGAAGTTCGACAAGCGACGAATCCGGTCGCACCGGGTGTGCCGAATTGGCCGGAAAACGGAAGGATTACAAACTGGCTTCAAAGTAATGCGGGTAATAATTGCAGCCGATCCTACTATACGCACCTACCCTGCGCAACCGCCCGAAAAGGACAATCGAAGACGCCAACATCCCGGGTCAATATGCATGACAAATGACCGGACTTACGGTCAATTCGCCATGTTCGCACCCCAAATTAATATTCGGCGACCGGATAGCCTTCGCGCAAGGTTGCGCCTAAGAAAACCGCCGTTGCGTTATCGACGATCACATGGGCTGTCGCCGAGTAGTCCGGGGTCACGAAGTCCAGCGTGCGGGTCACATCGCCAAGCGCGTCGCACGGCGGGAAATCGTCGAAACGCACGGCTGGACCTCCGGTGGGATTATCCAGAATGACGGCGGCATGCAGGTTTTCCGTCACGCTCGTGCAGCGCATGTTGACGGTGAGCCGATGCAGATAGCCGGCTTTGAGCGGCGCCACACTCGCCTGCTGGAGGCTTGCGCCCGCGCCAAGGCGCGCGCCGCCACCCGTCGACCATGCGATGTCACCGCCCGGCTGCCATACGCGCTCGCCGGACGCAAGCGCTCCCTCGGCCAGCAGGTTGGGGCCAAGCCAGACGTCGGGGTACAACCGGTAGAGGATCAGATTACCGCGTCGCTCAATCGGATCACCCAGTTCAGCCAGCGCGCGCGCCACGAGTTGTTGATCGTAGCCGTAGCCATTGGGCTCGAGGCGGAAACTCGCATGCGTCGCACCGTAGTCGCGCACGATACGGGCGACGTCCGCCACGCTATGTGCATCCACGAAACGCTTCACCAGCGTGCCGTTGTACCAGTTGACCGTGAGCGGGACGCCATTCAGACCCGCCGGAACGGCATCGCTAAAAAGCAGTTCGCGTGGGGCAGGCAGGCCATCGCCGCTCACCCGCTCGTTCAGGGCCAGTTGCGCCAGCGCTTCGCCGCGCGTGTCGCGCCACTTCTGGGCGTTGAACAATCCGCTCCAGAAGTTCTGTGACAAAGGCCATCCAGCAGTGCTAAAAAAAGCCAGATTCAGCGCGATCAAGACCACCATTCCGAACGCTGCCAGACGTCGCAGCCAGCGTCCCGGCACATAGCGAACGAGCGTGCGATCGCTTGCGAGCAGCGCGGCCATGCCGACCATGACCAGCGGAATGCCAGGGTAGAGGTAGCGCGCGTAAGTCGAGCCCTTCGAGATAGCGAACACATACAGCAGCCCAAGTGCGAGCGCCGCCAATGCCTTGCGTGACACGAGACAGGCCGCCGCCAGAGCCGCCAGCAAAAGCGCGAGCATCTGGAAGCCGAACGCACCGTTGCGAAATTCGCCGGAGCGCTCAGTATGGAACGTCAGGTGATAGAACAGATCGTAAGGAGGCGGCTGAACCCAGCGGCTATCAACGAAATTCGTCGGAGGATAGAACGGCGAATGAAAGACCGCGTTGAAGAATGGGTACACCGGGTTGTGCGTCACCGCGTAGGCGTAGATATACGGCTCGCAGCCCACCACGAGCGCCAGCAGGCCGAGCGCGATCGTCACGGCCCGCCGACGCGCGCCCTGCACCTGCGTGAAGACGATCCACAACGCCACGAGGCCCAGCGGGCCCGCCACCGCAAAGGCGTGCAGTTTGCTCGCCATGCCAGCCGACAGCAGCACCACGCACGCGAGTACGCGACGCTCGGGCCGAGCCTCAGTTGCCAGCAGCGCCGCCAGCGCGGCGAACATGAACAGCGCGAGGCCATGCTCGATGAAAAGCGCGGTGGTCTCAATGAAGGCAAGCGGCGTGGACGCAAACAACGCGACGACCAGCAGCGCGGCCGCCGGCCGTGCGCCGACGCGCCGCGACACCGCATAAAGATTGCCGGCCAGCAGCAGGAAGACGAGGAACGACATCGCCTTGGCGCCCGGTTCGTCCGCCATCATGTTGCCGAGGCTGAAAAGCCAGTCGGTGCCTGCGGGCATGAGCGCCCAGACAAGCAGATGGAAGTCAGCGGGCCAATAGCCGAGACGTGCCACGGTCTGGGCGAGGACGACATGATAGAGCACGCCATCGGCGTAACGCTCAGGCAATCCGGCCCCCGTCAGATGAAGCGCGACGATAAAGAGCAGAAGCGTGGCAACCGCAATTTCGGCGACGCTCGTACAGGGCAGTGTCTGCGCAACACGGCGGCATGCGGCGATCACGTCTCGCCATGCACCACGCAAGAGCCAGGGCAGGAACAGAAGCGCACCGTAGCTAGCTGGCGTGTTGACGCGAAAATGCACGAGCAGTCCCAGCAGCAGCACATAGAGTGCGGCGCCGACGCTGGCGCGCAGGCTCAGCGAACCCAGCCCCGCTCCGCCCAGCATTTTCTCGCCGAGCACAGCAAAGCTCACGAACGCAATGCCCATCCACAGCAGCGCGCTCCAGCCGAATGCGACTAGCAGCGCCGCACCGAACGCGCCCGCCAGCAGATGACGCGACCAGCGACGCGCGACCAGCGCGGCAACGCCCACCGCCGCGCACAGCGCCGCGAGCAAGCCGATGTTGGTGAGCAGACCATCGGCGAGTTGACCGTGGGCCTGCGTCCACATGTGATTACGGGCCAGCCCCACGATAAGCAGAGCGAAGCCCGCGATCAGAGCGGCACAGATGGCGATATCGCGCCATCCAGACGATATTGCCGAATGCTCCGCGCGCTCTGACGCCCCTGCGTCGTGCGTAGTCTGATTAATCACCTGTAAACGTCCTTGTCCGTGCGCTGGCTTCGTGAGCGCGCTATTGTTCCACAGTGCCATTGCGCAATGCGGCGGCAGTTCCTGCTGTATTACCCGACTTTACTTACATTGCCTTGCTAGTCTAAAGCGCCGATGCGGGGCCTCGCAGCAATGTCGAATGTGGCAGCTTGCCGATCGAGGGCAAGATGAGGGCTGTAGGCGAAATCGCGAAAAGCTGATACCTCTGCCTGCCCCTGCTCCCCCGAAGTGTGTTCGGCGATGGCGCCGTCACCGCTTGTCACGGTGGTCCCGGCGACCACGATATGCCTTAACCCGAGATCCGCGATCGCGCCTGCGAGTTCGACCGCCGCACCAGCATTTTGCGCGCCGGCCAGCGGGGCAACCGCCGTCAAGACTGCGCGGCGCGCCACCACACAATCGAGCGGCAACGCCGTAACCGAGCGCGTGAGCTGATTCACTCCGAAGTAGCCGAAGTCCTCACGGGTCGCGCCGCTGCGCGCCGCGACGGCGTGATGCCGCGAAGTTGCGACTAGCCCCGCCTGAAACCACGCGCCATCCTCGCGGCCCAGCCTGGGACCCACCAGGCCGATCTCCGGTCGCATCGCATGGCACACGAGCGCCTCCAGCCAGCCCTCGTCGAATGCGTTAATGTGCGCGTCGAGCAGACATACACAGGTCGTCTCGCTCGCGCGTAGCGCAGCGCTCACGTCCGGTTGCGCGTCGAACACGATATCGCCGGCCTGGGCAAAGGCCTGCGCCTGTACGCGCGCAAGATTCGCCTGCGCGTTGCGGCCAACCAGCGTCACATGAGCGAACAACGAAGGCGCCTGCGCAAATATCATGCGCAGCAACGCACCTGACGCTTCCCCTTGATCCGGCACGCGAAGGATTGCCTGGACCGTCGGCGCGGGCTCCGGTAATGCGTAGCGCACTTGCACGAACGGGCGTTGCAGGGACGGCTCTAATACCTCCGCCCCTGGAGCCGTACCCGCAAGCAGCTCGCGCACGGCGCGCACGCCAGCATCGACGGCATAGGACTTTTCGCCCGCATTTAACGCCGTACTGCCTTCGATCGCACGCCAGTGATACAGCACGTGCGGAATATGCACGACGCAAGCGTCGCCTGCTGCGCGCACGCAGCGCAACACCAGATCGTGATCCTGGCTGCCCTCGAATCCTTCCCGGAAGCCGCCGACCGTACGCACAAGCGCGCTCTCGAACACGCCAAGATGTGAAAACACGTTGCGTTGGAGAATAAGTTCGGGGTCCCATCCGGCTTTGAAGTACGGCGTGCTGCGTCGGCCGTCAGAGGAAACCTTGTCTTCGTCGCTATAAAGAAGTCGCGCTCCGGAATTGTCGTTCAGATATTTGACGACCATTGCCAACGCATGCGGGGCTAGCAGATCGTCGTGATCGAGCAACGCAATGAACTCGCCCCTCGCGAGACCGAGCGCACTATTGCTGGCTGCACAGATGTGCCCGTTCTGCGGGCGGTGCAGCACGCGCACTCGAGCATCGCGATGGGCGTAGGCAGCGAGAATTTCGCGCACATGCGGTGCAGTCGACGCATCATCCGCGATGCAGAGCTCCCAGTTCGGATAGATCTGCGCGAGCACTGACTCGATCATTTCCGTCAGGCACGCTGCCGGCGTGTTATAGACCGGCACGACGATCGAAATGAGCGGCGTGCGCGTGAGGCCCAGAATCGTCCGGGCAAAGCGCGCCAGCTCATCTGTTGTCGGCGAGTCATGCTCTTCGATCCAGCGCGCGTACTGGCTCTGCTGCTGCGCCCCTCGCGTAAGCTTGCCGAGCATTCCGCGCCAGCCTTCACGTCGGATCACTGCGGCAACGGCGCGTAGTGCGCCACGCGCGCCGCCGTACGCAGCAACCCGCGCACGGGCGCCGGCCAGTAGATCACCGGGCGCAGCCATCAAGCGCCGTTCATGTGGGCACGGTCCGCGTCGTGCGCCGCGTTGGCCGCTTTCGCTTCTGCGACCACTTCGCCAAAAAGCGCGTGGAGCTCGACAGCCTGTTCTTCGAACAGACGGATCATGCCCTTGTGCGCGTTGCGATAGCCGTCGAGTCGCTGCGGATTAGCGAGCAGCCGTGCAATTGCTGCGGCCAGTTCGGTGCCGTCGTCGTCGAGCGGAATGATGTCGCCGTTCTCGCCGGGGACGATGTCCTCGATTACGCCGCCCGCGTCGGTTGCGATCACCCAGACATCGCGGATCAGCGCCTCGCGCACGGTCAGGCCGAAGCTTTCCTTCCACTGTGTCGGAAACAGCAGCACGTCGATGTTCGCGAAGAAGCTATCGATCGTTTCTTGTGTGTACGCCGGCTGGATCTTGAGCACGCCCGGGATCGCCCACAGACGTGCATCGATCGAGTGCCGACCAAGATTGAGCACATTGTCGACGACATGGAGTTCGTAATTGTTGTAGCTCAGGCTACGCAGCGCCTTGCGAATCAGCGGCGCCCCCTTGATCTGCGTTTCGCCGCCGACATAACCGAAGCGTAGCGGCCTGCCACCAGGCGGCTCGCGGCGGATGTCACGTTGCGGCGCACGTATACCGTTCTTGTTCACGACAATCTTGCCGGCGTCAAAACCATTCTGCGCGTAGAGATCCTTGAAGAATGCGCTCGGCGCGACCAGACGCGACGCTGAAAGCAGGATTTCGCGCAACCTGAACTGCCGGTAGGTATTGCGGCTCGCATCGTCCACGCAGGTCGCGCAAACGTTCAAGTCGATCTTGCGCTGATAGCAGTACTGGTTGTCGCCCGTGATCATGAACTGCCGACCGCAGATCCACCACGCATCGTGCAGCGTCACAACAAACGGAATACGCTCGCGCAGACACACCTCGGCGATCTGTGCTCCGATGCCCTGAATGCTATGCAGGTGCACGACGTCGGGACGCAGCGCGCTCACGGCATCCGCGAACGCCGCAACCGAATTCGGATTCTCGAACTCAAAGTTTGGATTGGGTTCGTGCGGCAGGCCCATGCCAAACGCGTCGCCGCCCGCCGCGCCATAACGCGTCAGTCGATAGCCAGGAACATCGCTCGTGGGCAGCGACGTAAACATCGCGTATTCGATGTCTTCGCGCTGGTTCAAACGTCGCGCGATCTCTTCGGCGACGACCGTCGCACCACCGAAGCTGCGCGGTTCGAAATAGATGTTGACCGCCAGAACTCGCATTTTGCGACGCTTCAGCTTGAAGGGTTCGAGAATCGGCTCGACCTGTTCTTGCGCCACAGCGTTGGGCGCATAGTGCTGGTTGACGTACGCGTAAGCGGCGTTCGCCATCGATTCGCGCAGCGCAGCATCGTCCACTAGCGCAAGCAGCGATGCTTCCCACGCCGCTGAGTCGGCGGCCAGGTAGCCCGTCTCGCCATGGCGGATTGCAGTGCGGAAGGCCGCGCTCGGCGAACACACAGACGGCAGGCGAACGATCGACGCTTCGAGAAATTTGATATTCGATTTCGCGTCGTTGAAAACGCTGTCCTCAAGCGGCGCGATGCTGATGTCGCACGAGGCCAGACGCTTCAGATACGTCGGATAGTCCGACAGCGGTAGACGCTCGATCTGCGCCTGGATGTCGAGGTAATCGGGCGGCAGATTGAGCTCGCCGACCACCACGAGATGCACGTCGGGCCGCTCTTTCATTACTCGCTTGATGGCCGGCGCGGCAACGCGGAAATCGGCGTCGTGCGTTTTCGTGCCCGAACCGTAGACGATGCGAACGATGCCATCGCGTCGGCGCGGCTGAGTAGTGATCTTGCGGGCGACGCGCTGTGTTTCCTTGTCAAGCGCATTCTCGACCACATGAACGTCGCGCAAACCGGCGCGACGCATCGCGTCTGCCAGACCGACCGTCGATGCGATGCCGGCGTCGCAGGCAAGCATTGCCTTTCGATAAAGAGCGACACCGTCCAGAACACCGCGTCTCGTTTCTTCGTTGAGATCAGCAAGATTGGAATTGCCCGAATATTCCTGCGCATCGAAGATCAGATCGTCGACTTCCCAGAAAGTCGGCAAGCCAAGCGCCCTTGCTTCTTCGATAAGACGCAGCGGTTCGGGGAATCCAGGCACCCGGTAGAAGAAGACTACCGAGTGAGTCTGGAGCAGGCTGCGGCAATGTTCAAACTCTGTCCAGTTCGCAACCGTGCAGTCGATACCTCGTTGCAGAATCATCTGCTGCTTTTGCGTGACGCGATATTTGCGGCATTGGGGAATGCTCATCTCGCCGATGATCAGCACCCGCAACGCAAGCCTGTCGCGTGCGGGCAAAGCCTGCGGCAGCTTAAGGACCGGCTTCAGACCACCGCCTGGCGCGTTGCTGCCAAGCAGACCGGTAATGCCGCGACGACGTGCTGCGGCCATCGCCTTGCGAAACGTTCCCGCCAGGCCATATTGGCCTATTGCGTAGCGCAGCGTACCGCTTACCTGCTTCGCCTGCACCACAATGGCGCGCGGTGTGCGGAACGTCGTGATCGCGAGACGCATGGGCGCCATCAGGCGCCACGAAGTCGAGCCGAGCAACGCCTGCACTTCGGCCTTGATACGCCGTACGTCATCGTGGGCGATGCGCAGTGCTTCGGCTTCCTGCTCGAGATCGTCGTTCGCCGCGTCAAGCCGTTCCTGCAGCGCCCGGCACTCCTGTTCGGTGTCGTGCTCGACCTGACGCGCACGCTCCAGCGCTTCGCGCACCAACGCCAATTCGCCTTCGCTCGCTTCGAGCGCACGGCGCGCTGCCGCCAGTTCGCCTTCGGAGCGGGCAAGACGCTGCTCCACGCTCTCGCCCGATGCGCCAGCGCCGCCGCGCGTCACCTCGTCACTCATCACATCCCACCTACGTGTGCTTCGTAAGCCGATACCACCTCTTCCACCGGTCCGAATGCGCGCACACGTCCACGCTCCATCCAAAGCGCCTTGTTGCAGACGCGACGGATTTCGGTGTTCGAGTGCATGGCCAGCACAACGATTTCGGATCGCCCATGCAGATCGGCAAGTCGTTGCTCGGCTTTGTGCATGAACACGGCGTCGCCCACGCCCATGACTTCGTCGAGCAGCAGGATTTCCGCTTCGACCGCCGTCGAGACGGCAAACGCGAGACGCACGCGCATCCCGCTCGAATACGTACGGATCGGTAGGTCGAGGTAATCGCCCAGCTCGCAGAACTCCGCGATTTCCTCCTGCTTCGCGCGGATTTCCGCATCGGACATGCCGAGCAGCAGGCCGCGCAGGCGAATGTTCTGCAGGCCCGTCGAGTTCTCGTCCATGCCGAGGCTGATATCGAGCAGCGGCACCACCTTGCCCGACGATTCGATCGTGCCGCTCGTGGGCGAGTAAATGCCCGACATCATTCGCAGCAGAGTCGATTTACCCGCGCCGTTCTGGCCGATCAGGCCCACACGATCGCCCTTTTCCAGACGCAGATCGACGCTGTCGAGCGCGCGCACGACAACCACGCCGTCGTTGTCCTCGGCGATGGTGTTGCGGCGCCCCATGCGCATAACCTGCCGTTTGAGCGAGCGGCCCTGGACGTCATAGATGGGCAGATCCAGCGTTGCGCCCTTAAGTTCGATAAATGCCATGTCCTGTTCCTTACACCCAATACGGAATTCGCTTCAGATAACGTCCGGTCATCAGCAGCGCGATCGGCCAGCCGACCAGCAGCATGCCAATGGTCACGCCCCAGGTCAGGAGGGACGGCGGTTGGCCAATCAGCGGTCCACGCACCACGTCGAGCAGATAGGCGAGCGGGTTCCATTCGACAATGAAGGAAAAGCGCTTGAGCGAGGTCGGGCGATAGATCACGGGCGTCACGTAGAACGCAATCTGGGTCAACGCCGAAATGATCTGCGGCAGATCGCGGAACCGCGCCGAGAGCAAACCGGCAAGCATCGCAATCCACAGTGCGTTGAGCACGTAGACGATGAGACCCGGAATGAACAGCGGCAGCGCTGCCCAGCTCTTCACGCCGAATATCACGAGCAGCAAGATCACGATGACGAAGTTGTGTGCCAACACCGTCAGATTGCGCCAGATCACCTGCAATTCGAACAGCAGCTTGGGCGTGGCAGCCTGACGGATATACATGCCGCTGTTGATATACGCGACGCTGCCTTCCTGCACCATCTGCGCAAAGGCGTTCCACATGACGAGGCTCGCCGCGAGAAACGGCAGGTATTCGCTCATCTGCTGCCCAAACAGCGTGCCGTACACGACACCGATCGAGCCGATAATCACGCCCATACTGATCGTGAGCCAAAACGGCCCGACGCGCGAGCGCGCGTAGCGTTGACGCACTTCGAGCCAGCCGAGCAGCGTCCATAGGCGCCATGACGTGACGCTTTGTATCAGGTCGGCGATTGCGAGATTAAACATGTCTGCGAGCGTTGTGGGAAAGTTAAGCGTTTATTAGGGTAGTTGCGCGTCGCGAAGGGCGGTCAGCCTCGCTGCAAGGCCCCGGTTCTACCGGTCAGCCCGTGCCATATGCCAAGCAACGAGAGCCGGACATGTTCGCGGCGCGGCACCATGAACAGGCCGTAGATGGCGAGCCGAACCGGCAGCTTCACGATCTCCGTCGACTTCCAGCTCCACGGAATATAGCCTCGGCGGATCAACGCGATCGCATTGCGGAACATGTAGTAGTGGCGCACCGCGCTATGGCCGGGATAGATGCGCCCGAAAATACGCACGGGTTCGCCGCCGAGTTCGTGCGCCATATGCCACTGTGGCAGCCCGAGCACGGAATAACCGCGCGCACGCGCACGCGCACACCATTCGAGATCGACAAAATCGATGAACAAGGAATCGTCCATCGGGCCGATATCACGCCAGAGCGCCAGATTGATGCAGGAGCCCGATGTAATCAGGAAGTCGACTTCGATTGGACGCGTACCGCTTGGCATGATGCGCTGGAGCTTGAAGAAGCCAAAGCGCACGAACGGCACGACGCCGCCCAGACGAACGTCGTCGTAAGCCGGTCCGACCAGTGCGATCCGACTGTCGCGCGCAACCTCTTCGACCAGCGCCCTGGGCAATGCGGCCAGCAGCGCGGGCGCGGGTTCGCTATCCTGGTCGAACAGCATCGCGTAAGCGATACCCTGCCCGATCAGCGCGTCCACGCCCTGGTTGATAGCGGTCGCGATACCCAGATTGCGACCGTTGCCGATATAGGTGATGCGCGCGTCGAGGCCCGCCGGGCGCTGCTCCGGCAGCGCATCCGTGTTGTCGACGACCACGCACGTCACAGACGCGGCAAGCCGATTGGCGCGCTCGATGCACGCCACGTCCGGCCGGTAGAAAACAACGACGGCGCCGGCGTTGCCGGGCATCGCGCCCTGCGGTGACATACGCTCAGTCACCGAGACAAAGCCGCAATGCATCCTGCCATTCCGGCAACTGGACCCCAAACGTGCGCGCCAGCTTATCCGCCGCCATCCGCGAATTCGCTGGCCGCTTTGCCGGCACCGGATAGTCGCTGGCCGGAATCGGCAGCACCTTCGGCGCTTTCTCACCCATCGCGATGTCGAAAATTGCTTCGGCGAAACCGTGCCACGAAGTCTCGCCCGTCGCGCTGAAATGATAGACACCCGAGCGCTCGCGCCACCAGTTCGCATCGCCGCCACGCTGGACAGCAAGGCCCTGCGCGACGATATGTGCCGTCACCGTCGCGATCGAATTCGACCACGTCGGCGCGCCGATCTGGTCGGCCACGACGCGCAGCTCCGGACGTTCCGCGCCGAGCTTGAGCATCGTCAGCAGAAAATTCTTGCCGCGACGCCCGTACACCCAGCTCGTACGCAGCACCAGATGCGCGCAGCCGCTCGCCGCGATCGCCTGCTCGCCTTCGAGCTTGGTCTTGCCGTAGACGTTCTGCGGATTCGTTGCGTCGTCTTCGGCATAGGCGCCGTCCTTCGTGCCGTCGAACACGTAATCCGTCGAATAGTGGATCAGCGCCGCGCCGCAGCGCGCCGCCTCTTCCGCCAGCACAGCCGGCGCTTCGGCGTTCAGGCGTCGCGCCGCGGCTTCGTCCGTTTCCGCCTTATCGACAGCGGTGTAGGCCGCCGGATTGACGATGATCGAAGGCTTGAGCTCGCGCACGACCGCGCGCACGCGGTCGAGATCGCTCAAGTCGAGCGCAGCACGATCAAGCCCAACCACACGCCCAAGCCCTTGCAGCGTACGCAGCAACTCATACCCAACCTGCCCGCTAACGCCCGTTACGAGAATGGTGGAATCCATCACGCCCTCACGCAAACACATCGGCTTCGGCCAGCTTCTTGCCCGCCGCATCCTTGGCGGCCAACAGCGGCTCGAAGTCGATCGGCCATTCGATGCCGACGGTCGGATCGTTCCACACGAGGCTGCGCTCGTGCTCCGGATACCAGTAATCGGTCGTCTTGTAGAGGAATTGCGCCGATTCCGACAGCACGACAAAGCCATGCGCAAAACCGGGCGGCACCCACAATTGCCGATGGTTTTCCGTCGACAGATGCACGCCGACCCACTTGCCGAAGTTCGGCGAGCTCTTGCGGATATCGACGGCCACGTCGAACACTTCACCCTCCACCACGCGCACGAGCTTGCCCTGCGCATGCTGGATCTGATAGTGCAGACCGCGCAGCACGCCCTTCGCCGAACGCGAATGGTTGTCCTGCACGAATTCCACGCCCGGCTCCACCAGTTCCGCGAATTCGCGGCCGTTGAAGCTTTCGTAGAAGTAGCCGCGCGCGTCGCCGAACACCTTCGGCTCGATGATCTTGACTTCCGGCAGCGCCGTTGCCGTTACCGTGATGGCCATGCGACCTGATCCGTAAGAATGTTCAACAAATACTTGCCGTAACCGTTCTTCGAGAGCGGTGCAGCGAGCTTCTGCAGTTGTTCCGCGTCAATCCATTGACGTCGATACGCGATTTCCTCGGGGCATGCGACCACGAGGCCTTGACGTTTCTGCAGCGTCGCAATAAACGTCGCCGCCTCGATCAGCGAATCGTGCGTGCCGGTGTCCAGCCATGCGAAACCGCGACCCATGATCTCGACGTTGAGCGCGCCATCGGCGAGATAGCGCGAGTTCACGTCCGTGATCTCCAGCTCACCGCGCGGCGACGGCTTGATGTCCGCCGCGATATCGCACACGCGGTTGTCGTAGAAGTACAGACCCGTGACCGCGTAGTTCGAACGCGGTTGCACAGGCTTTTCTTCGATCGACAGCGCACGGAAGCCTTTATCGAACTCGACCACGCCGTAACGTTCGGGATCCTGCACGTGGTAAGCGAACACCGTCGCGCCCGATTCCTGCGCGGTCGCGCGCTCGAGCTGCTTCGCAAGATCGTGGCCGTAGAAAATGTTGTCGCCAAGAATCAGCGCCGACGGATCATTGCCAACGAATTCCTTGCCGATGATGAACGCCTGCGCGAGGCCGTCCGGGGACGGCTGGACCGCGTACTGGATGTTCATGCCCCACTGGCTGCCGTCGCCGAGCATCGACTCGAAGCGCGGCGTGTCCTGCGGCGTCGAGATGATGAGCACGTCGCGAATGCCCGCGATCATCAGCGTCGACAGCGGGTAGTAGATCATCGGCTTGTCGTACACGGGCAGCAGCTGCTTCGACACCGCATGAGTGATCGGATAGAGCCGCGTGCCGGAACCGCCGGCGAGAATAATGCCTTTGCGTGCCATTTGGCCCTGCCTTTACGTACGCTGCGCGTAGTTGGTTTCGACCCACTTGCGATACTCGCCCGAAGCGACTTCGTCGGCCCATGCCTGGTTGTCCAGGTACCACTGCACCGTCTTCGCCAGACCCGTTTCGAAGGTCTCAGCCGGCTTCCAGCCCAGTTCGCGTTCGAGCTTGCGCGCGTCGATCGCATAGCGGCGGTCATGGCCGGGGCGATCCGTCACGTAGGTGATCTGGTCGCGGTACGAACCCGTGGCCTTCGGGCGCAGCGTGTCGAGCAGGTCACACAGCGTGTGCACGACTTCCAGATTCTTCTTCTCGTTCCAGCCGCCGACGTTATACGTCTCACCGCTCTTGCCGCGCGCGAGCACTTCGCGGATCGCGCTGCAGTGGTCGCCCACGTAGAGCCAGTCGCGCACGTTCTGGCCGTCGCCATACACCGGCAGCGGCTTGCCCGCGAGCGCATTGGCGATCATCAGCGGGATGAGCTTTTCGGGGAACTGGTACGGACCGTAGTTGTTCGAGCAGTTGGTCGTGAGGACCGGCAGGCCATACGTATGGTGATACGCCCGCACGAGATGATCGGAGCCGGCCTTGGTCGCCGAGTACGGGCTGTTCGGCGCGTACGGCGTGGTTTCCGAGAACTGCGGATCGGTTGCCGACAGCGAGCCGAACACTTCGTCGGTCGAGACGTGCAGGAAGCGGAAGGCAGTCTTTTCGGCCTCCGGCAAGGTATTCCAGTACTGGCGCGCGGCTTCGAGCAGCGTGAACGTGCCGACCACATTGGTCTGAACAAAGTCCGCCGGACCGTGAATCGAGCGATCGACGTGGCTTTCTGCGGCAAAGTGCAGCACGGCGCGCGGCTTGTGTTCGGCGAACAGCGCGTCGAGCGCGGCACGGTCGCAGATGTCTACGCGCGCGAAGACGTGCTTCGGGTTGTCCTGCAGCGATTGCAACGTTCCAAGATTGCCCGCGTAGGTCAGCTTGTCTACGTTCAGAACGGCTTCGTCAGATTGACGGAACCAGTCAAGCACAAAGTTGGCGCCGATAAAGCCGGCACCGCCCGTTACCAGGATCATGGAATTCCTTTTGTAGGCGTGTGAAGGTAGTGCGCCTGGCCATCTAACCCAAAGGCCCCCGGCAGCCAAACGCACGAAAGGATGCTGTAAAAGTGGATTTTTTGCGAGAAAAATGCAGCACTTTATCCGCGGAGCATACTCTTCTAGCTCTGGTTTTATCGTGTCAATTATACGGACAGACCGCACGAAAACCATACCGCTAACATCTTGAAACAGCTTGACAAAGTTATTTTATTTCTTTTCGAGCCTTACTCTTACTCCAGCGGAATTACTGTCGATCTCGTTTAATCGTGATCCCGATCTCAATCCAGCATCACGCGACAATCGTTTTCCTGTGATACCGTCACTCCCTTGCCTCGGCACCCCGCCAACCTATTGCAGACTACTGCAACTGATTCAGATTCAATGACCAAGCAAGCGCCGTTCCCGCCGCCACTCGCTTTCGGCGACCTCCAGGGTTGTCTCACCCCGTTCCGGGAGCTGCTCGCCAAGGCCGCGCCCTCCTCCGATACGCCCCTTTGGTTTGCCGGCGATCTCATCAATCGCGGCCCGGCATCGCTTGAAACGCTGCGCGAGGTGATCGCACTCGGCGAACGCGGCGTGGCCGTACTCGGCAATCACGACCTGCACCTGCTGTCCGTGTCCGCAGGCATCCGCAAGTCGAAAAAGGGCGACACCATCGACGCGATCCTCGCCGCGCCTGACGCTGAAGATCTGCTGTATTGGGTGCGCCATCGTCCGATCGCGCATTACGAGCGCGGCATGCTGATGGTGCACGCGGGCGTGTTGCCGCAGTGGGATGTCGATCTGACACTGGAACTCGCGCACGAACTACAGCAGGCCCTGCGCCGCGACAACTGGAAAGAGACGCTCGCTGGCCTCTATGGCAACGAGCCGAGCCGCTGGTCGACGGATCTCAAGGGGATCGACCGGCTGCGCCTGACGTGCAGCGCGCTAACGCGCATGCGCTTTTGCAATGAAGACGGCGTCATGGATTTTACGACCAGCGGCGGCCTCGATTCCGCGCCGCCGGGTTATATGCCGTGGTTCGACGTGCCGACCCGCAAGACCGCCGACATCACGGTGGTGTTCGGCCATTGGGCGGCGCTTGGACTTACCTTGCGAAAGAACCTGATCGGTCTGGACTCAGGCTGCGTCTGGGGCGAGCGGCTGTCGGCGGTGAGCCTCGCCAGCGATCCTTACCAGCGCATCCTCACCCAGGTCCCCTGCCCGAACTGTCGCGCGGTTTCGGCCTGAGGCCTCGCGCGACCAGCGGGATCAGAGCGGATCAGCGCTTCTTGTTGTAGACGTGCGTCGTGGCTTTCACGCCCTTCGGGAAGACCCGGCGCACGAAACCACGCGCCGCGGCGTCGGCCTGCAGCACCACATCGCGCACGGGCTGATCGGGACGGCCGCGAAACGACGTCGGATGAAAGTAATCGTCGTCGCCAACCGGGTGATCGGAAAAGTAGTAGTTCGACACGCAGCAACGCTGCTCATCGCTCACGTTCTTCGACACCGAATGCCATGAGTGCTGGTTCGTCACCATCACGGCCAGGCGGTTGAAACGGCTCACGATGGTGGTCGATTCCGCCTTGGTGCCCTGCGGCCACACCTCGAGGTTGCCGCCCTTCTCCAGCGACCAGTCGGGCGACACGTAGTAGAGCAGATTGAGCACGCGATAGTGCTCGCGATCCTTGTCGTGCGAATTGTCGAGGTGGGGGTTCAGGAAGTGTCCCGGCCCCATCATCGAGATGCCGCCCGCGTACAGATGTTCGTCCGGATACAGCGAGCGCAGCCCCGTGATCTCCTTGACAAGTTCGACCACGCGCGGCGCCTGAAACGCAAAGATGATCTCTTCGAGCAGCGGCGCATGCGTGTCCATCTGCGCGGAGACATACTTGAGTTCGCGCAGGCTCTTGCGCAGCATCATCTTCGACGCATCGGGAAAGCCCGCACGGATCTCGCGGGCAATCGCGTCCGGCAACACATCGTCGATATGGAAATGCTGGATGGGCGCGGTCTGCGTCCATTGTTCGCGCAGCCGCGCGAGTTCAGTTTCGAGACGCGCCGCGATCAGTGCGCCCAGTTCTGTACGATCCATGATGACTGTCCTGCCTTCGATGATCCGATGATGTAGGTGCGTGCCACAGCGCACGCCCTGAATCACACGCCCTGCGCCACACCCACCGACGCCCGCCCGCGCATCGCCTCCAACCCCGCCTCCACCGACTCCTGCGCCCTTGCCGCCAGCTTGCGCCGGTCGTCGCCCGGCTCCAGCGCCTCGCCCACATACACGTGCGCCGTAATCGGCCCCGCGTTGAGCATGGCGTCGAGCGAATCCTTCAGCGACAGATCGTCGATATAAGCCGGCGCGATCGACTGCCGGCCCTGCGCGTCCTCATACATGATGCAGATCGGCTGCACCGGGCGCGCTGCCGAAACAGGCGCCTGGAACATATTCGAGTGAAACTGCTTGAGCGCAAGCCCATCAGTGGTGGTGCCCTCAGGAAACACACACATCAGCTCACCGCGCTCCAGCCGCGACGCCAGCTCATGCATGATACGGCGCGCCTCGCTGCGCTTCTCGCGCTCGATGAACACCGTATCGAGATTCGCCGCGAACCAGCCGATCAGCGGCCAGCTGCGCACTTCCGCCTTCGACACGAACGGCGTCGGCCGCCACGCGTTGATCACGTAGATATCGATCCACGAAATATGATTGCTGACGACCAGCGCGCCCGCATCCAGGCGCGCCGAATCGTTGTGCACCACCAGCTTCATGCCGCACAGGGCGAGCATCTTGAGCGACCAGGCGCGGTTCAGCGCATGGCGCTGCTCGGGCGTGGCGCGCGGAAAGCGCACGCCAACGGTCCAGGCGCCGCGCAGCAGATGGCCTAACAGACGGGCTTTGCGAAAAAAGAGACTCATGGCTGGGTCAGTATCGAAGTCGGTCGCGGCTTGCGTTCGGTGTTGCTCAGTTCAATGGCGCTCGAAGCCGATGCGCCCTGCCACCAGCGTCGCGCGCACCAACGCAGGCAGCTCGTAGCCGAGGAACGGCGTATTGTGCCCCTGGCTCTTGAGCGCGCGCGGTTCGACCTGCCAGTGCGCATGTTCGTCGAACACGCAGAGGTCGGCGCTCGCGCCCACGGCCAGATGGCCCACTTCCTTGCCGATCACCGTCGCAGGCGCCGACGTGATGCGCGCCAGCGCCTTCGCCAGCGGCACATTCGCTTCCTGCGCCCACTTCACCGTCAGCGAAAGCAGCAGTTCGAGACCGGTCGCGCCGGGCGTTGCTTCGGCGAACGGCAGCAGCTTTTCGTCGTCGTCCACCGGCGTGTGCTGCGAGCAGATTGCGTCGATCGTGCCATCGAGCACGCCCGCGCGCAGCGCTTCACGGTCACGCTGCTGACGCAGCGGCGGATCGAGGCGGAACTGTGCGTCGAAGTAGCCAATGTCCGTGTCGGTCAGATGCAGATGATTCGCCGTCACATCGCAGGTCAGCGGCAGGCCTTCGGCCTTGGCCGCACGCACCAGTTCCACGCCCGCCGCCGACGACAGATGCTGCACGTGCACGCGCGCACCCGTCACGCGCATCAGTTCGAACAACGTGAAGAGCGCGATGGTTTCCGCGCTGACCGGCACGCCCGACAGCCCCAGCCGCGACGCCAGCGCGCCGCTTGCAGCCACGCCGCCCTTCGACAAGAACGGGTCCAGCGGACGCAGCCACACCGGGTAGCCATACGTGCTCGCGTACTGCAGCGCGCGCAGCAGCACCTGGGTATCGCCAATCGGCGAATCGGCCTGCGTGAATCCGATACAACCCGCTTCGGTGAGCGACACCATTTCGGTGATCACCGCACCCTTGAGGCCGACCGTGAGCGCGCCCAGCGGATGCACATGCGCACGTTCGAGCTTGCCCGCACGGTACTTGAGCATTTCGACAAGCCCCGCTTCGTCGAGCACCGGATCGGTGTCGGGCGGGCACACGAGCGTCGTCACGCCGCCAGCGAGCGCTGCGTGCATTTCCGAATCGAGCGTGGCCTTGTGCTCGTAGCCCGGCTCGCGCAGACGCGCGCTCAGGTCGACGAAACCGGGCGCGACCTTCAGACCGCGCGCGTCGATCGTCTTGTCGGCCGTGAAACCGGCGGGCGCCGCGCCAAGCGCAGCGATCTTGCCCGCTTCGATGAAAACGTCCTGCTGCTGTTCGGTGCCCGCGACCGGGTCGATCAGCGTGCCGCCTTGAATATGAATCTTCATGCTGCCCCGCGTTATGCGTTGTTGTCCGCGCTGCTCATTACGCCATTGCCCGCGACGATACCCATCACCGCCATGCGCACGGCAATCCCGAAACTCACCTGATCGAGGATCACCGACTGCGGGCCGTCCGCGACCTGCGAGTCGATCTCGACGCCACGATTCATCGGGCCAGGATGCATCACGATCGCATCGGGCGCGGCCAGCGCGAGACGCTCGGGCGTGAGGCCCCAGCTCTTGAAGTACTCCTGCGCTGAAGGCAGCAGCGCGCCGCTCATGCGCTCGTTCTGCAGGCGCAGCATGATGATGACGTCGACGCCCTTCAAGCCTTCGTCGAGGTTGTGGAACACACGCACGCCCATCTGCTCGAGACCGCCCGGCAGCAGCGTGCGCGGACCGATCGCGCGCACTTCCGGCACGCCCAGCGTAGTGAGCGCATGGATGTCCGAACGCGCCACACGCGAATGCAGAATATCGCCAACGATCGCCACGCGCAGATTGGTGAAATCGCGCTTGTAATGACGGATCGTGTACATGTCGAGCAGACCCTGCGTCGGGTGCGCGTGGCGGCCATCGCCGGCATTGATCACGTGAATGTGCGGCGCGCAGTGCTCGGCGATCAGATACGGCGCGCCGCTCGACGCGTGGCGCACGACGAACATATCGGCATGCATCGCCGACAGGTTGCCGATGGTGTCGAGCAGCGATTCGCCCTTGCTCGTCGACGAGGCGTTGATGTTCAGGTTCAGCACATCCGCCGAAAGACGCTTGGCCGCGATCTCGAAGGTCGTACGCGTGCGCGTCGAGTTCTCGAAGAACAGGTTGAACACCGACTTGCCGCGCAGCAGCGGCACGTTCTTGATGTCGCCATCAGTCGCGCTCACGAACTGAGTGGCGGTATCGAGCACCTGGTTGAGGATCGCGCGCGGCAGGCCCTCGATCGAGAGCAGGTGCTTGAGTTCGCCGTTCTTCGTGAGCTGCGGATTGCCTTTCAGAAAGCCGTAGCGATAGCGCTTGTCGGCGGCATCGGCCGCATTTTGAGACGCGCTCGATGCGGGCGTGGGCTGTGTATTCATCGCTTGAGTCCTGCGCGAATGGCTTGCTGGGTGAATTTCAAAAGGCGTGCGGTGTGGCGCGTGCGGCAAAATGGACACATCACCTTGGCGACGCTTAGGCAGAGGGGAGTTCGTCGAGATATTGCTGGAGGATCACGCAGGCGGCTTCGCCGTCGATGTGTTCGGCGCGTTCGCCGCGCTCGCGCAGCCGCGATTCCGCATCGACCGACGAATAGCGCTCGTCCACCCACACCACGGGCAGATTGAAGCGGCCGTTCAGCTGATTGCCAAAGCGCTTCGCCTGCTTCGTCATGACGTGCGGCGTGCCGTCCGGATGGCTCGGCAAGCCGACCACGAGGCGATCGGGTTGCCACTCGCGCAGGAGCGCGGCCACGGCTTCAAAACGGGAATCGATGCTGCGGTTCTGGATCACGGTCAGCGCACGGGCGCTGCGCGTGAGCACATTGCCAAGCGCCACGCCAATGCGCTTTTCACCGTAATCGAAGGCCAGCAGGGTTGCCTCGGCGGCACTACGCCCCGCCACGCTCATGCGTGACCCGCTTCGCCCGAGAGCATCGTCGAGGAAATGCCGAGCAGCGCGAGCGCCGCTTCGAAGCGTTCTTCGGCGGGCACGTCGAAGACGATTTTCGGATCTGCTTCCACGGTGAGCCAGCCGTTCTTCGAGATTTCGTCTTCGAGCTGGCCCGCGCCCCAACCGGCATGGCCGAGCGTGAGCAGGAACTGCTCCGGACCGGTGCCGCTGGCGACGGCTTCGAGCACGTCCTTCGACGTGGTCATCTCCAGCCCGCCCGGCACCGACATCGACGACGTGTAGTTCGTACCGGTGATGGGCGCGTGCAGCACGAAACCGCGCTCGGTCTGCACCGGGCCGCCGAAGTAGACGGGCACGTGCAGCAACGGTTCGATTTCCAGCTTGAGGTCGATGCGCGAGAACAGCGCTTCCAGATCGATATCGGTGGGACGATTGATCACAAGACCGAGCGCGCCGCGCTCGGAATGATCGCAAAGGTAGACCACCGTTCCTGAAAACGTAGGGTCCGCCATGTTGGGCATGGCGATCAGGAACTGATTGGTCAGATTGATGCGATCGTTACTTTTGGACATGGTTTGAATTCTAGCAAAGACGATACGGATTGGCGGTGGCCTGCCTGGCCCTCCGGCTGCGCGCGGGACTCGTCCTCGACTCATCCTGGGCTCACCGTAGCGCGGGGAATAACTCACTCTAACATGCTGGCGCGGCGTGCCTGTAACGCCCCTTTTGCAGGGCCGCAACGGGCGGCCGCCGCCTTTTTCGGCTAGCGCGCCGCAAGCGGCGCCGCCGGTGCGCCAACCCCGCTCGCCGCTCCGGAAATCGCCGCACCCAGCGCGCGCACCGTCGCGCTCGCGTCGGGTTGGGCAACGCCCGCCGCCACTTTGTGCAGCATCGCGCGCAAGGCTTCGTTGGCCTGATCGATGGCGTCGAAATCCGGTGCATTTGTCGCTTGCGCGCCATAGGCCGGCGTGGATCCTGCGCGATTTCCCGCTGCGACCGCCGCATGCGCGGTGCATCGCCATGCAAGACCTAGCGCGTCCGCCAGCAGGCCGACATGGCCCAACCCCAACGCCCAGGCCGCGGCGCCGATGCGGTAGGCCGCCTCCGCCGCCACCAGCGCCGTGGCCGGATCGGGCGGCGCGCCCGCAGGCCGCAGCGACAGCGCGCGCGCCTGAGTGCCGAGCGCAAGCATCGCCGCGTCGGCGGTCTGCAAAAAATCCTCGTAGGCGTTGCCGTTGACGACCAGCGCGCCCAGATCCCGCATCGGCGCAACACGGGTGGCAAGCGCGTCGGCCTGCGCGCTTCCCGCTTCCCACAGCGCCTCCGAGTCCTGCGTGCCCGCGACATGCCAGTCCACGGTCAAACCGTAGTCGTGCAGCAGTTCGACATCGGCGGTGTCTTCCGCTGCTGCGCCAAACAGCGCGTAATCGCGCCACAGCAGCGCCAGCGACATGCGCACGAACGATTGGGGGACGACGCGCAAGCCGCGTGCGTGCTCGCCCATCAGCAGGTTGCAGCGGGCGTAAAAGCGCCGTGCGTCTTGATCGCCCCAAAACGTCGTGCTGCGCCGCAGCACACGTCCGCACGCGGCGGCGAGGCGCCAGAAGTCGTACGGGTCGTCGCTGGTCAGTTCGGTGAAACAGGCGTCCATCTCGCCGAATGCCGCCAGTGCCAGCGCATCGGCCGCGCGGCTGCTGCTCAGACGCATCTTCAACGCCGGCAGCAGCGCGGCCTCGAAGCGCGCGCGCGCCTGCGCGAGCCGCTGCGTGGGCTGCGCATGCAGCGTGGCAACGGCGATCGGGCGACCATGCAGCGCCACGTCTTCGTAGGCAAGCGATACGCCGGGCGCGTGCTCGGCGAGCGCTTCCACCAGCGTGCGTTGATGCGCGTAGAGCGAGGGCGAACAGGCCATTTCGCGCAGATTGTGGCGATCGAGCGCGGCTGCCAGATCGGTCAGCGCGTCGCGAAAGACTTCGCGGATGCGGCTGTCGTCGGGGCCATCGTGATCGTGCGCGGGCCGCGGCGGCATGCCGGGCGGCGGTGGCGTGGGCACGTTAGCCGCGAGCGCCAGTGGCGAGGCCAGCAGCAAGGTGTCCGCAAAACGCGCCGCCGCCAGCCAGCCCGCATCGCGCAGCGTACGCGCCGCCTGCCGAAGCGGCCGCGCCACGTCGCGCTGCTCGTCGAGCGCCTGACTGGCCTGGGCCAGCGCGGCATGGGCGAACGGCACATGGCCGCCGCGCGGATTCGGCAGCGCTTCGAAGGGAGCTGACGATGAATGATCAGTCATGAGGCAAAGGCAGCGCCGGAAACGGTTGCGAACTGATGCAGACGGTTCTGCGGCAGGCGGTCCTGCAGCAGGCGGACCTGCAATGCGGGACGACAACGTAGGTCAACGCCCGACAATGACAGATTTCGCATCATCGAGGCGTTTGGCTGGCCAGCCGCCTCGCGTACACGCGATGCAGGGCAGATATAGCAATTTGCGCGCCGCGTGACGTTTGAAACATGACGTTTGAAAACAGCAAGCGGCGGCCTGGACATGCCGAAGCCGCGGGCGTCGAACGCATCAGGCGCACGCCCCGCCACGCTTCGGCGCGATCGAGGCACGCCTCAGATCTGGACCATCTCGAAGTCTTCCTTGCGCGCGCCGCACTCGGGGCACGTCCAGTTGATCGGCACATCCTCCCAGCGCGTGCCGGGCGCAATGCCTTCGTCTGGCAAACCGGCTTCTTCATCGTAGATCCAGCCGCAGATCAGGCACATCCAGCTTCTATATTCCATTCTTATGCCGCGTCGAAAAGTCGAAAATACCGCGCGCCTCTACCCTCTCTGGAGCGGACGCAATCGGTCGGGGAAACTGCCAGGGAAAACTGCCAGGTCATGAGAGCCATGATGGTACCGTGTTGCCGTTTTTATGCCTAGCAACCGTAGCAAGGGCAAGACGCTTCCCTCGCGTGAGGGCAAGACGGAAAAATCCCTCGCCTTGTGCTGGTCATCCGTCCCCCGCTGCGCGCCCGAGACGGCATAATTGAAGCGACAGCAACATCGACAGCAACGCCAAGAGCCGCAACGAACCAACCCTTCACTCCGTCCACGTCCATGCCCGGCGACACCCCTCCCATCGTCCTTTCCTTCGGCCTTTCCGATCCGACCGGCGGCAGCGGCCTGCAAGCCGACCTGCTCACGCTCGCGAGCATGGGCTGTCACGGCGTCAGCGTCCTCACGGGCTACACCGTGCGTGACTCGGCTGGCTGCGACGAAGTCACCGGCCTCGACCCCGAGACCGTCGCGAGCCAGGCGCGCATGCTGCTCGAAGACATGCCCGTGGCGGCCTTCAAGGTCGGCGCGGGTGCGCGCGCGGAAGTGGTCAGCGCGATTGCCGAAGTCGTCGCCGATTACGACGAAGTGCCGCTCGTGCTTGCGCCCGACTTCACGCTCGACGACGAACACGTGCTCGCCGCCGACGAACTGCGCGAAACCGTCACCGATCTGCTGGTGCCGCAAACCACGCTGCTGGTCGCCGATGTGTCGGTGCTGCTCGCGCTCGCGCAGCCAGACGGCGATTCCGAGCCGCCGGGCATCGACGCCGCGATTTCGCAACTGCTGTCGAGCGGCTGCGAATACATCCTGTCGATGGAAGCCGGCTCGCATCGCGTGGTCAACACGCTCTATAGCGAAGAAGGCCAGATTCGCCAGGACCTGTGGGACCGCACGAACCAGCCGATGATGGGCGTGACCGATACGCTCGGCACCGCCATCGCCGCGTTGCTCGCCAACGGCCAGGAGCCGCCCGAAGCCGTGCGCGAGGCCCAGGAATATCTCTACCAGGCCATGCAGAGCGCGTTCCGCCCCGGCATGGGCGCGTGGGTGCCGGACCGCTTCTTCTGGGCGCGCAGCAACGACGCCGAAGACGGCGAGGACGAAGCATCCGACGACGCCGACGCGCCAGGCAAGACGCCGCCTTCGGGCGAGGCGCGGCACTGATCGCCTGGCCAGCCGCAGCGAGCGCGGGCAGCCGACCCGCGCCGTGCGGCGCCAACACTCGCGCCACAGGAGCGCGAAACGCAATTTGCGAATAGTTTCAGCGGGTATACTGCCGGGCCTCCAAACAAAGATAACGCCGCCTGAGCAGCCCCAGACGCACACCAACGCTCGACAATTTTCGAGATAGCGCGTCATGACCGACACGGGCACCCCCACTCACGGCAGACCAATGTCCCGCACTCTCCTGTCACTGGTCGTACCTTTCTACAACGAAGAGGACGCCATCGCGGCTTTCTTCGCCGAGGTCGTCCCGGCACTCGAAGCGCTCGGCGAAATCAACGACATCGACTTTGAAATCGTGTGCGTCAACGACGGCAGCAAGGACAGCACGCTGCCGCTGCTCGTCGATGCCGCGAACGCCGACGCACGCGTGCGTGTCATCGACTTCTCGCGCAACTTCGGCAAGGAAGCCGCGTTGTCGGCCGGGCTCGCCGAATCGCGCGGAGATATCGTCGTGCCCTTCGACGCCGATCTGCAGGACCCGCCCGAAGTCATCGCGCAACTCGTGAGCAAATGGCGCGAGGGCTTCGACGTGGTGCTCGCCAGGCGCTCGGACCGCAGTTCGGATACGTACCTGAAGCGCCAGTCAGCGGTGAGTTTCTATCGGCTGCACAACAAGCTCGCCGACGTGAAAATCCCGGAAAACGTCGGCGATTTCCGGCTGATGACGCGCGAGGTCGTGGATACGCTCAACGCGCTGCCGGAGTCGCGCCGCTTCATGAAGGGCCTGTTCGCGTGGGTGGGCTTTCGCACCGCGGAGGTCACTTATGTGCGCAAGTCGCGCGTGGCGGGCGAGACCAAGTTTTCCGGCTGGAAGTTGTGGAATTTCGCGCTAGAAGGCATCACGAGCTTCAGCACGGTGCCGTTGCGGATGTGGACATATTTCGGCCTGATGGTGGCCGCGAGTTCGTTTCTCTATGCGGCGTATCTCGTGATCCGCACGCTGTTGCGCGGCATCGACGTGCCGGGCTATGCGTCGATCTTCGTCTCGCTGCTGTTTTTTAGCGGCGTGCAGATGATCGGCATTGGCGTCATCGGCGAATATATCGGCCGAATCTATCTGGAATCGAAGCGCAGACCGCTTTATGTGATTCGTCGGCGTTACGGAAAAGAAAAGTAAAAGCATGAACAATCAGCATGCGGCGCACGTAGAGGCGCCCAGGCAATCGGGGAACGAAATTGCGCGTCGTATCGATGCCAGCGTCATCGTGCCCGTCTACAACTGCGAACCGTGGCTCAAGACGCTGCTCGACTCGGTGCTCGAACAGGAAGGCGTCGAACTCGAAGTCATCGCGATCTGCGACGGCGCGACGGACGGCAGTCTCGGGATCCTCCAGGCGATCGCCGCCGAAGACCCGCGCGTGCGGGTCGTCGCGCAGGAAAACCGCGGCGTCTCGGCGTCGCGCAACGTGGGACTGACGCTCGCGCGCGGCGAATGGATCGTGTTCGTGGATGGTGACGACTGGGTCAAACCCGGCGCCCTGCGCAGGTGGATCGGACACGGTCGCCAGAACGATCTGGAGGTTGTGATCGGCAACGGTTTCGCGTTCGATACGCTACCCGCGCCCGCACAGCCCTCGCCCATGTACGAACACCAGCCCTGGGGCGAGATTTGCGACGGCCGGACGTGGATGCTGCGAACCGTGCCGGATGACGATTGGGCCGTATGCGTCTGGCTGCAGTGCATGCGGCGCGATTTCGTCGAACGGTTCGGCCTGCGCTTCGAGGAAGGTGTGGTTCACGAGGACATCATCTGGACCCTGCAGTTCGCGCAGCACGCCCAGCGTATGGGCTTCGTCGAAGAGCCGTTTTATGGCTATCGGCACAATCCCATTTCGATCATCAACGCGCCTTCTGAAACGTCGCTCGCGCGTCGTGCCAACGGCTATCTGCGCGTCATCGATGCACTCGCCAGTACCGCCAGCGCGCTGCGCGAAGATCGTCCGTTTCATAGACTGTTGCTTCGGCAGATCAATCGAGAAGGCGGGAATTTCCTGCATCTGCTCAGAAAGCGTCTTCAAAGCAGCGAGTTGCGCCGCCACTATGCGCGCGCGTTTCTCGACAAGGGAAATATACGGGTCATGCTGCGCGGGGCCACCAACGCAAGCGAAGTGTGGCGTGCGCTGCGCTGCTGGCGCACGCTTTCGCGCTTTGGCGGCGTAACGCGCGGCTGAACGACGCGGGAACGACGCGCATAAAAAAACCCGCATCGCTGCGGGTTTTTTCGTTTGGGCGGGAAACACGCCTTTCGGCGCATTTCCCGGCACGTCGATGTAGTCGCGGGATAACCCGTGCTTACATGTCCATGCCCATGCCGCCCATGCCGCCGGGCATGCCGCCGGGCATCGGTGCATCTTCCTTGGCGATTTCAGCAACTGCTGCGTCCGTCGTCAGGAGCAGGCCAGCAACCGAAGCTGCGTTCTGCAGTGCCGTACGCGTGACCTTGGTCGGGTCCACAACACCGGCTTCGACCATGTCGACGTACTCGCCCGTCGCTGCGTTGTAGCCGTAGTTGCCCGAACCTTGAGCAACTGCTGCCACCACGACCGACGCTTCTTCGCCACCGTTCGTGACGATCTGGCGCAGCGGCTCTTCCATTGCGCGCAGGACGATCTTGATACCTGCGTCCTGGTCTGCGTTGGCGCCCTTCAGGCCCGTCACAGCAACGCGAGCACGGATCAGTGCCACGCCGCCGCCCGGGACGATGCCTTCTTCAACGGCAGCGCGGGTTGCGTGCAGCGCGTCTTCCACGCGTGCCTTCTTTTCCTTCATTTCGACTTCGGTCGCAGCGCCAACCTTGATCACTGCAACGCCGCCTGCCAGCTTGGCAACGCGCTCTTGCAGCTTTTCACGGTCGTAGTCCGACGTCGCTTCTTCGATCTGCGTGCGGATTTGCTTGACGCGCGCTTCGATGCTTGCGGCTTCGCCTGCACCGTCGATGATCGTCGTGTTTTCCTTGCCCACTTCGATGCGCTTCGCTTGACCGAGTTCGTTCAGCGTTGCCTTTTCGAGCGTCAGGCCGGTTTCTTCAGCGATGACCTGACCGCCGGTCAGGATCGCGATGTCTTCCAGCATCGCCTTGCGACGGTCGCCGAAGCCCGGAGCCTTGACAGCAACGGTCTTCAGAATGCCGCGGATGTTGTTGACGACCAGCGTAGCCAGAGCTTCGCCTTCGACGTCTTCAGCGATGATCAGCAGCGGACGGCCAGCCTTCGCGACTTGTTCCAGAACCGGCAGCAGATCACGGATGTTCGAGATCTTCTTGTCGAACAGCAGGACAAACGGGTTGTCCAGAACGGCGACTTGCTTGTCCGGGTTGTTGATGAAATACGGCGACAGGTAGCCGCGGTCGAACTGCATACCTTCGACGACTTCGAGTTCGTCTTGCAGCGACTTGCCGTCTTCAACGGTGATGACGCCTTCCTTGCCGACCTTGTCCATCGCTTCAGCGATACGGTCGCCGATCGACGAATCGCTGTTCGCCGAGATCGAGCCGACTTGCGCGATTTCCTTGTTGGTCGTGCAGGGCTTGCTCAGCTTGCGTAGTTCTTCGATTGCAGCTGCAACAGCCTTGTCGATGCCGCGCTTCAGGTCCATCGGGTTCATGCCCGATGCGACGTACTTCATGCCTTCGCGAACGATCGATTGCGCGAGGACGGTTGCCGTCGTCGTGCCGTCGCCTGCGTTGTCGCTGGTCTTGGAAGCCACTTCCTTGACCATTTGCGCGCCCATGTTCTGGAGCTTGTCTTTGAGCTCGATTTCCTTCGCGACCGAGACACCGTCCTTGGTGACCGTCGGGCCGCCGAACGAGCGCTCGAGGACCACGTTACGACCCTTCGGGCCCAGCGTGACCTTCACTGCGTTGGCGAGAATGTTCACGCCTTCAACCATCTTGGAACGGGCGGAATCGCCGAACACGACGTCTTTAGCTGCCATCTTCAAACTCCTTGGGATTCTTGATGAATGTGCGGTGGGCGAAGCTTACTTCTGCACCACGGCCATGATGTCTTCTTCGCGCATCACGAGCAGTTCGTTGCCATCGACCTTGACGGTCTGGCCAGCGTACTTGCCGAACAGGACGCGATCGCCAACCTTGACGTCGAGGGCGATTTGCGCGCCCTTGTCATCGCGCTTGCCCGGGCCGACTGCCAGGACTTCGCCTTGATCCGGCTTCTCAGCCGCTGCGTCCGGGATCACGATGCCCGAAGCGGTCTTGGTTTCTTGATCCAGGCGCTTGACGATCACGCGATCATGCAAAGGACGAAGGTTCATGGATAGATCCTCTATCTTGATTGGGACTTGAGAAGAGACTCAAGAAAACCTGGCTGCCGACAACCGTCAGCCAGAGGTATGTTTGCACCGAGCGTTGTTAGCACTCTCATGCGGTGAGTGCTAATTATATGGACGGGTAGTGACAAATTCAAGAACGGGCCAGAAGGGTTTTTTAGGCATCTTTTCGGCCGGCGGGGCGGAGCCCGCAACGCACATCGTTGCCTCTGGAGTGAGTTTCCGGGCTGGAGCAAGATCGTGCCATGCAGAATATTTTCCAATAAAAACAATTGCTTAACAGATAAACACAGTAACACGCCACTGCAGAATCTACGGTGATCAAGGTCGCTAAAATTTGGGGCGAATACGCGGAAGTAGCACGACATGCGAGCTTGCCAGGGAAATCCCCGACTTTTGATCTGGCGCCGATTAGAGGCACTGCAGCGGCTTGCACTTCCTCCGTTCGCCTACGCACACACACTGCCCCCTTCGCTGTCCACAATAGAGCCGCACGGTCATGCACGCGCCTATCGTCTTGCATCGACCTGGACCGAAACGCCGAGCCCTGCCCGCGAAGGCACGGCCGCACATCGAAGCGGTGGATCGACCACCGCCTGTTTGCAGAGAGGATGACCGTCGTGAAGTCTCTCCCATGGTTGCCGAATGCCGCCTTTGCTCCATGCCGACTGTCGATGCCCGACCTGGCACGCCTGCGCGCGCCCATGCAGACCCTGCCCAGCTCCGCCGACACGGTGCAGACATGAACCCGGTAAAACCCACGCTGGCCAAGGCGGAACTGGCTGCGGTGTATATCGCTTACGCGCTGCGCTACGTCTACCCGCTCCTGCTGCTCCCGTTCTACGGTCGAACGCTGGGGGCGGCGGGATATGGTGTCGTGCTCGCCGGTATGTCGCTGTCGAATTCAATCTGGCAGTTTGTGAGTTTCGGATTCCCTGCCGTCGGCGGGCGCGATACCGTCCACGCCAAAAACGACGCCGAACGCGCGGCGATCCTGTCGAGCCAGATGACAGGCCGGCTGCTGCTATGTATCCCGACCGCGCTGGTCGGCGTCGGCGCTCTCGCACTGTCCCCCGTGCTTTCGGCGCATGTATTGCCCGGCGGCACCGCGATTGCGCTCGGCTTGCTGGCAGCGTTCAATCTGGGCTGGTATTTCACGAGCACGGGACGCGCCAGAAGAAGCGTCCTGATCGAGGTCATCGGTTTTTTGATTTCGCTCACGCTCATCTTTTCGTTTATCCATCACCCGTCCGACCTTGCGCGAGTGTTCCCGCTGCTGTTCATTTCGAGTCTCGTGCAATCTGCTCTGGCCTATGGTTCGATCAGGCGCGAGTTTGCCGGCGTGTTCTCAACGATTCGCGCCGGTCTCGATTTGATTCGCCGCTCGAAAGTCATCTTCATCTACACCGGCACGTCCGTTTTGCTGATCAGTGCGTCCACTTACATCCTCTCTACCATGGCGCCCGAAACGGAAGTCAGCGCATACGGCGTGGCCGAGCGCCTGATCGCCGCGGGCCTGAGCCTGATGGGTCCGGCCGCGCAGGTTCTCGTCCCGAAGGTCACTTACCTGGTGGGCGTGGACCCCGAGAAAGCCAATCGGCTTGCGCGCAGGATTCTGGCGTTCTTCCTGCTGGGCGCGATCGCCGCCGTGGCCGCCACCATGCTGCTCGCCGGCTGGCTGGTGCCGCTCGTGTTCGGCAAAGGCTTTCTGAGCACCGTCCCGGTGCTGAAACTTTTCGTGCTGGTCCTGCCACTGAGCGTCGCCAACCAGGCAATCGGCATCTACTTCCTGATCCCTCGCAACCGCGAAAGCCTGCTCGCTCGCGCGGGCGTGACGAGCGCGGTCATCAGCATGGTCGCTGCCATTCCGCTCGCCAGCCATTGGGGAGCAATGGGCATGGTCGGGGCGCGCCTGCTCGGAGAGCTGACACTTCTGGGCACGCTAATGTTCTTTCTGATCCGCTCAGGTTTGATCGGGGAATTCTTCTCGCCCCGCCACGCCGCGCTTGCACTCAGACCGCGCGAAGAAGGTTGAGTCATTGCGCTTGCCAGACCCAGACAGCGATTTCGTCAAAGCGGGCCGCAATCGTGGGCCGCTTGAGCGAATGGGACTCGCCGGACTCAGGGTGCAAATTCATGTGCAAGCTGCCGGGTCCGGCATCCCGGGTATCGCGCATAGATTGCGGTCGAGCCCGATGAATGGAGATTCCGATTCTGTCGTCTTCGCGGCGTTGCCGGTACAGGTGAACTCGATGCGTCCTCGATCCGCGCAGAGCGGATATCAATGAACGTCACGCGCCGCGGCGATCACTCCGGATCGCGCTCTCAGTTCAGCGGCGCGGCACCTATGGCCGTCTGCGGCTGCCGGCCCCGCACGCCACGCATCAGAAGGTGCCGGATCGGGCGGTCATAGAACTGCTCGCCAAGAGCTGCCACCACCACCACGATCAGCAGGATGCAGGAGTCAACGGCAAGACTCTGAGCGAGCGACGGTTGCGGTCCGATGCCGGTCGCGAGGCGCAGCAGACCGATCACGGGCACATGCAGCATGTAAATGCCATACGAGACCGTGCCGAAAAACAGAAAGACCTCGCGCACCCGCTTCGATGGCTCGAACGATGCGCCGATCCAGACCAGTCCGGGAATGAAGATCAGCACGATCGAGAGGGTGAACGCCACATGCAGCGCGGCGGCAACGGGCACAAGGAACATCAACGGAAACCATGCAGCAACGCCAATGGCGATGGGGTTGCTCGTGTGCCGGCGGCCGGCATGCAAGCGGAACAGGAGAACGCCGAGAAAGAAGCCATAGGCCACGCGCACGATGCCAAGATGACTGCTCGCAAGCGCCCAGCCGCTGTTGATGGAGCCGGCATGCACGACCTTGAGCGTCAGGGCTAGCGCCGATATCAGGACCGCGGACGCCAGCACGCGCACCGAAAGAAACCGGAAGCACACGGCATAGGCCACATTCGCCAGCAGTTCGAACAGCAACGACCACGACGGATAATTCAACGGATACAGAAACCACGCGAGCGTCCCGTCGGGAGGCGTGACGCCATTCGGGCATGGGAGCATCAGCAGGGCCATCGAAAACGCCGACGCCGCGAGATGCCAGTGTGCATGCGGCAATCGAAGCAGCACGCCGACGCTCCCCGTCAACGTGCCGAGAAAATACAGCGGATAGAGGCGAATCAGCCGCAACTTCAGGAAGTGGCGCGCGCCGATGCTGCCCGACGCGAGCTTGCCTTCATATGCGCTCGCAATGACGAACCCGCTCATGACAAAAAACAGATCGACGACCAGATAACCTTCGTCGAGATGAAACGGCTTGAACAGATCGCTGAAGTGATACATCACGACGATCATCGCGGCGAAACCCCGCAGACCGTCCAAGGTCGCGTATTTGTCGGACTGCGCTGGCCTGTTCACACGTCACCTCGATTCGGCTGCTGCGTGATCGCTGCTGAAAGCGCCGCGAGGCGCCCGCCGTCCCTGTCGCGCGGCGCGCAGCGCCAGCCCGGCAGCGGCTTCCAAAAATCGGCGTTCAAAAATCGGCTTGCACTACTGCTCGACCGTCGCCGCGCCCAGCTCGCTGCGCCGCCGCCCGCCGCTCACGCCGCGCAGCAAACGCCTTCGGATCGGCCCGTCATAGCGCTTTTCCGCAAACGCCGCCAGCAGCACCAGAAAGAGCATCAGCCCGACATCCGTTAGCACGGTCTGCAGCAGCGAAGCCTCCGGCAACGCCACGTGCGTCGCACGGATCATGTTCGTCACGGGCAGATGCAGCATGTAGAGGCTGTAAGACGCCGTGCCGAAAAACAGCAACACCGCGCGCACCCACCGCGACGGCTCGAAAGACGCCCCCGCCCAGACCAGCGCCGGGATGACGAACAGCACGACCGACAGCGTGAACACCGCTTCCAGCGCAGGGGGAACCGGCACGAGGAAGATCAGTAGGAAGAGCACGACGATGCCAACCGCAACGACATTGCTTGTGCGCCGACGCCCGCTGTGCAGGCGGAACAACAGCACGCCGAGGAAAAAGCCGTAAGCGACGCGCACCACACCAAAGTAAGCGTTCACCCGCGCCCAGCCGCCATTGATCGACCCGGTGTCACTACGCACGGCCTTGGCCACCAGCAAGAGCGCCGCCGCCGACACCAGCGCAAGCAGCACGCGTGTCGACAGAAATCGGAAGCAGAACGCGTAGACGGTGTTGGCCAGCAGTTCGAAGAAGAGCGACCACGACGGCTCGTTGAGCGGATAAAGAAACCCCGGGATGGTCCCGTCTGGACTCTGCATCGCGATCGGACACGGCAGCATCAGCAGCGCGAGCGGCAGCGCCGATACGATGAGATGCCATTCGCTATGCGGCATTCGGAGCAGCAGCCCCGCCGTGCCGAGCAAAGTGCCGAGAAGATAGAGCGGATAAAGGCGGACCAGCCGCAACCGCATGAAGCGGTGCGCACCGATACCGCCCGGTGCGAGCTTGCGGTCATAGGCGCTCGCGATGACAAAGCCGCTCATGACGAAGAACAGATCGACGACAAGATAGCCACTGTCGATGTAAACCGGGCTGAACCAGTCGTTGCAGTGATACATCACGATGATCATCGCCGCGAAGCCGCGCAGGCCGTCCAATGTCGCGTATTTGTCGGACTGTGCTGTTCTGTTCACAGGTCACCTGTATTGGCTGCCGCGCGATCGCCGCGAAGGATCGTGCCCCGCCGACATCGCGCACGCGGGGGAAACGGTATCGGCGCCGGACGCGTCCGACCGTGCGATACCCTGGTCCGATCGTATGCCCGCTGCCCGAGGCCTTACCGTGGGTTGCCCAACAATTCCGCGCGACTGCACCGCCCAGGCCGACTGCCGATCAAGCGGAGGATCGGCTTGCACTTCGGCCCTGGCGGGCCAGCGTGGCGACCTGCAGGGTCTCGACCAGATTGCGCGCGGCCTGCTCCCAGGTAAAGGCAGCGGCATTTGCGCGCCCTTCCGATATCAGTGAGCGCCGCGTCGTATCGTCGTCAAGCACGGTGCGTATTGAAGCCACCCATGCTTGAGGACGCTGCGGGTCTGCGTAGAGCGCCGCCTTGCCGCAGACCTCCGGCAGCGCGCCACACGGCGCAGCCACCACAGGACATCCCAACGCCATGGCTTCGAGCGGCGGCAACCCAAATCCTTCCGTCAGCGAAGGAAACGCCAGTGCGCCGGCATTGCGCATCAGCCCAGCGAGTTCGGCATCGGTAATGCGACCGGCAAACTGCACATTGCGCGGCACGACATAGCCGAGGCGCTCGAAGTCTCCCCTCGTCGCGCCGCCGAACAACACCAGCGCGGTGTCCTGCAGCGCAGGGTCGGCAAATGCACCCAGCAAAACGCCGATGTTTTTATGCTTCTGCGTGTTGGCAAGCGCCAGGACATAGCGCGCGGGCGTGAGCTTCAATGCCGCGACCTGGCTATCGTCCGGCGTGACCTGCAGGATGTGATCGCAGCCGTTGTGCACGACCACGATCTTGTCCGCGCTCGCCACGCCGTAGCGGATGAGTTCCTGCCTCGAAAACTCGGACACGGTCAGGATGACTCTGTGACGCCTGCCGATAAAGTAAAACAGGAACTTGTACCAGAGGCGAAAAGATCGCGAATAAGACTCGGGCGCCGAATACACCTGGGCATCGTGAATCATCGTTACGGAATCCCGATGAATCAGCGGCCCGAGATTGCACAAATTGAGAATAAAGTCCTTTCTGCGCGCCATCGGCAAATAGAACTGTTCCCACGCGATCCTGTGCATCCGGCGCACGCGCGGGCTTTCGTGTACACAGGCCACATGACGATACGGCGGAACCTCAACGCCGTCACGCACGATCAGCGCGTAATCGACGCTGCGTGCGGTTTGCCTGGCAATCAAGGCATCCGTCGCCGCGATGAGTTGCTCGGCAACCCGGTGTACGCCGGTCGGAGGTGCGCCGAAGAACTTGCCATTGAACGCCACGGTCTTGTGGCCAGGCCATGCTTCGAACGGCTTCATAGATTCGCTGCCCGCTCGGGCGTCAGCCGTCCCCGCACACAGTCCCAGACACCGATCAGGTTGCCGCTCAGTCGCCCGCGCCGGTCGATCCACGGCTCCGGCGAGACGCTGCGCACGATATTGCTGGCGACATTGCGCAGGACGTGGTCGAGCGCGTCGCGCAAAGGCATTGTCTTCTTTCGAGCCAGGTAGAGCGGATTGATGACTTGCGAATAACCGAGCTTGCGCCCCGATACCCTTCCCCGCTTGACGCCCAGATGCACACCTAATGCGGTATTGACGCGCACGACATGATTGCCCCGGCTCCAGATCTGGCCGCCGAAATCGCGGTCCTCTTGCCAGCCGTAGAGCACCAGTCGCTCATCAAAGCGCAAACCGGCGATGCTACGCGCACGAAACGCCATATTGCAGCCGTATGGACCGCCGGTGGGAACCGCGACCATGGGCCCGGTATTGGGTGTCGCTTTGGCCAGAATGGCGCAGCCTTCCTCGACGGTATAGCCGGGACCATGAATGCCATCGGCCAACACTGTTCCAGTCACGCAGGCAATCGCAGGATCACTGTCGAAAGCCTTGAGAACCTCATCGATCCAGCCGCTGTGCATCAGGAAATCATCGTCCAGCATGACGACGACATCGAAATTTGCGGGCACGTTTCTTAACGCATTGTTTCGTTGTGCCGCGAGACCCGGCAGGCCTTTAATCACGCGCAGCCCCGGACGATCCGCCAGGCGACCAGCATCGTCGTCGCTGACGCATGAAACGATGATCAGATCCGGTTTCACCGTCTGTAACTCGACATACTCCACCACTCGGTGAAGAATTTCGGCACGGCCCCGGGTAGGAAAAATGACGCAGATTTTCCGTTTCCCGCACGACGACGCATCGCTCATTTTATTTGACCCGGTTTGATAGGTTCGATCCAGTTTTAGCGGCCCGGTTCTGCGCCGGGCGATGCAGAAGCCGCACGCGACTCCCATCAGTACTTGAAGTCTATGGTATCGATGCAGCCCACACATCACTGCTACCTACCGCACGCAAAATATATGCGATCCTCTCCTACGAGGCACGCATTCGCGTAAGCCGGTTTCGCGGCTTCCCACACAGCTTCGCAATGACGCAAAGACACGAGCGCGCGAAATCAAGGCACATAATTGCGCGGCTGGAATCTCTGCCTGAGATGCTTCAAAAGATTGACGCCCTTGCTGCCGATAATTAGTCTCGCAAGTAGCAGCGACCAACCTCTGCTCGGCATCTTTATCTTTCTGCAAATAACCTGGGCCACAATCCTGAGCCTTAAGGTCAGGTTCATACTCTTGTAGATCAGCACATTGAAGATAAACGCCGAGACATGCTCCCCCGACATCAACTTCGCGTATTTGTCGAAGAATGCGAGGCTTGGCTCGCAATTGATCGAACCGGATATCCGGTTCGCACCGGCATTGAGCGAGTACTCAACCAGTGCTTCGTGAAGATAGATGAAGGTACAGTTCACCCTGTCGGCATTGATGGCGAAATCCCAGTCCTGATGCCGCCGCAAGCTGCCATCGAAACCGATCAACGGGTATTGATGACGCCACATCATGATGGACGACGTCTGAACATAACCGCCATCCAGAATGATGAAGTCGATCATCGCTCGGCCATCGTATGACGCCCGGTTGCCCTGGATACGCCGATTGCCGTCGATCAGCGTGACGTTGCTGAACAGCACACCCAGTTCATGCAGCGGCGGCCGGGCGCCGATTGCCTCGATGCATCGTTCGAGCTTGTTCGGCAGCCAGCGATCGTCGGCGTCCAGAAATGCAATCAGTTCGCCCGTCGCTGCCTCGATGCCTTTGTTGCGGCACCACGCGGCGCCGCGATTCACGCCTTCGCGAATCAGCCGCAGTTCAATGCCTTCTCCACAATGGCTCGGTAATTCGAACGACGAGCTCGACGCATCGTCAACAACAATAATCTCTCGCGGCACAACGGTCTGACTAGAAATGGACCTTATTGCTTCGCAAAGCAGATCAGGACTGTTGTAGTGCGGAATGACGACGCTAACATTAGGAACAAAATCATCTCCATTCTCCATCCCACACCCCGACTGACAATCTGCATATATTCGGTACACAACGCGCGTGCGTCGCGCAACGCCTGCCGATGAGAAGCAGAGGCGGTCCGTCTCCTGTCGGTTCGTCGCTAAGCGCTACGCGGTGACCGCGGCGTTGTGTGGACTTTATTCATGTACGCGTCTGAGCGCCCAGCTGACTTGCGGTGGCACGCGCCGCGGCGCACGTGCACAGAGCGCAGCCGCCGCGGCTGCAAACAAATAAAAACACGATCCGAGTTCGAACACGCCGCCCGACGACGAAGCGACGATCAGCGTGGCGATCGTCGCGTGACGTGAGGCATAACAGACGGCCCGCTCCGTGAGCGGATAATGGCTCGACACCGGCGACAGCAACGACTTGCCAAGAAACATCCCATAGCAGACCACGCCCACGATCCCGAGACTTCCCAGCAACACAACCAGAAAGCTCGACGCGCGTATGCTTCCCAGCCCCACCCCTATCCCGTACGTTTCGAAGAAATTGGTCACACCCTGCGTATTCCAGCTCATTCGCTCGACGCCGGAGTCGCTACCGGCCTTGTTCAGAACCGTCATGTTGACGAACTGATAAATCGCATCCGCCACGGCGGGCAGAAAGAGAATGACGTACAGCGTGCCCAACAGACCCGTGCACGCAGCGATCACCCACATGCGTTGCTTGCGCGACGATGCGTCGGGCGAGACGCGGCCGGGTTGGCTGAAAAACAGCACGACCAGATATCCGCTCAGTCCGACATAGGCCGTTCCCGAAGTCGATAGCAGCAGCAGCAATCCTGACGCGATAGCCAGCGCGCCAGCCACGCGTCGGCGATAGCCGACCAGCCAGAGGTTTAGACAGAACACAAAGAGCGGTAGCGTAAAGCCTGAGAATGCCGACGTCTCGCTGAATGTACCGCTGATCCGCACGAAGCCGCCCATCTCCTCGCCGGTCAGATCCGCATACTGCGCCGTCTTGACCGCCGACATCACATCGATACCGGCAAAATGAGCTCCAACGTCGATTACGCCCGCGAGCACGTCACATAACGTCAGCATGAAAATCGCGGTGGCAAGCGCTTTATACGCACCGCGAAACTTCAGAAACGCGTACATCGCGCAATACACCACGACGTCGCCGATACAATAGATCGTCTGCGACAGATTCCCTGAAACCGGGCCGAGCGGCTTCAGCATCACCGACCCCACGATCGTGCGATCGACCGGAAATACCAACGTCGAGCCGCGTAGCAAGCGCGGCAGCAGGATCGCGCCTACCACGCCCCACAAGCAGGTGCAGAGCAGCCAGAAGCCGGCTTTGTCCAGCGCGAACGCATCGGCGAGATTCTTGCCACCGCCCAGATTGAAGGCGCGCAGGAAGAAGAACAGCAGGAAAAGCTGCGCCGGCATGATACCGACACCGCCCGGCAGTACAAGGGCCAACGCACAGCCGAACAACGAATATACCGCCATGCCGTAAATTGCCCCGCGAAATGACGCATAAAGCGCCCAGAGCCCGGTGACGAACACCGCGATGCCGAATATCGTCAGTTCCACTTTACTGAGCCCCTATAATCTCCCCGCACGCCGTTACGCAAGCGATCCCGCCGTCGCGCCACCGGGTCACGTCACCTCAAGCAGAGCGCCAGCGCTGGACCGGCTGTGGCGCTAACTCGATCCCTTTGTTCGTGTCCACCGTGCGCTCGATCACGCCCATGAACTCCCGCTTGAACCGCTCCGCCGTAAAGCGCATGGCGTTGCGACGGCAAACCTCGGCGCGAAACGGCGGATGCTGCTCGAAACGCTCCACCGCGTCGACGATCGACGCCACGCTCTGCTCGCTGAAAAAGAGTCCCGTGCAGCGCTCCGGGTCCGGCGAATCGACGACGATCTCGCGCACGCCGCCCCGCCCCAACGCGATGACCGGCGTCCCGCAAGCCTGCGCCTCGACAACCGAAATGCCGAAGTCCTCTTCAGCAGCGAAGACGAACGCGCGGGCGCGCTGCATATAGTCGACCAGCACGGCATCGGACTGGAAACCGAGCAGCGTCACATTGGGCGTGGCGCAAGCCTTCGCGCGTTCGAAATCCGGGCCGTCACCGATCACCACCAGACGCTTCGACGGCATCGCCGAAAACGCCTCAACGATCAGCGGAATGCGTTTGTACGGCACCATGCGCGACGCAATTAGATAAAAGTCCTCATGTTGCGTGCTGAGCTTGAAGCGCTCGACGTCGACGGGCGGATAGATCACCGTGGCGTCGCTGCCGTAGGCCTTGTGAATGCGCCGCCCGACAAAGGCTGAATTGGCGACAAATGCATCCACGCCATGAGCCGTGCGCTGATCCCAGATGCGCATGTAGTGCAGCAGCAGACGCACGATCCAGCTCTTCACGCCGCGCTGCATGCCGGCCTCGGCGAGATATTGGTGCTGCAGATCCCACGCGTAGCGGATCGGCGAATGGACGTAGCTCACGTGCACCTGGTTCGGTCCCGTCAGAACGCCTTTGGCCACGGCATGACTCGAAGAAATCACCAGATCGTAGGACGAGAGATCGAACTGTTCGATCGCCAGTGGCATCAGCGGAAGATAATTGCGAAAGGATTTGCGCGCCCGCGGCAAGTGCTGGATGAACGAGGTCTTCGCGTGCTTGCCGCCCAGCGCCCCGCGTTGCGGCTCCGGGAAAAAGTCGACGACGCTGAAGAGATCGGCCTGCGGAAACAACTGCAGAATCTGTTCGACCACTTTCTCCGATCCAGCGTAGGCCACCAGCCAGTCGTGCACGAGGGCCACGCGGCCGAAACGACTCGTGTCGTTGGCTGAGTTTGGCGAATTGGACGGATTAGGCGCAAGCGTTACATTAGCCACGGCGAGATCTCCTCAATCAATCTAGCGGCGGTTGCCTTCCAGGTCAGTTCCTGAGTTCGCACGCGACCGCGCTCGCGCAGACGTTCACGCAACGATGCATCGCTGGTGATGCGCTCAAGCAGGCGCGCCAGTTCGGCGGGATCGTCCGGCGAGGTATAGAGCGCCGCATCCGAGCACGCTTCGCGCACGGCCGGCAGCGTCGATGCAATCACGGGACAACCCAGAGCCAGCGCCTCCACTGGCGGCAAGCCGAAGCCTTCATAGCGCGACGGGTAGACAAAGCACGCTGCACGCCGGTAAAGCGCCGCCAACTCGCCATCGCTGACATAGCCCAAGTGCTTCACGAAGGCGGGCAACGCCTTCTGTCCGTCCCCGTACACACGTGTGTCGCCACCGCCCACTACCACGATGTCGAAGCTGGCGTCGCGAATCAGGCGAGCCGCCTCCGCCACCAGCCTGAAATTCTTGTGGCGGTTTAGGCTGCCCACGGCCAGCACGAAGGGCCGTCCATTCAGAGTCGATGCCAGCGCACCCTCATCTTGTTGCACACGCAACATATGTTCACCGCTCTCCGACACGACGCCGATCTTCGCGGCCGGAATGCGATAAGCTTCGCTCAGCTCGCGGCGAGAGAATTCCGACACCGTGATCACGCGCTGGGAAACGCGGCCGATGCGCGGCGCCATCAGGCGATACCAGGCAACGAAGGAGCGGCTGTAGCTATCCGGTACGCGCGCAGGCGCCGCGTCGTGCAGCACCGTGACCTGACGCCGATACAACAAAGGCCCGGAGTTGCAGAGATTGAGCAGCAACCGACCGCGCGCCGCCTTCGGCAATGCGAGCTGTTCCCAGCGCAATCCCGGACCTTTCCCGCTCGCACGCAGGCCGACATGCGCAAACGGATTGACGATGCCCGCCAGCGTTTCGGGTACGACGATCTCGGCGTGCAACCCGTCAACGAGCGGTTCGCCTGCGGCAATCAATTGATCGAGCGCGCGAATGGTTTCGAAAGCAAAACGGTCCACCCCTGTCGCGCGCCGCCCGAGAAAGCGGCCGTTGATTAGCAGGTTGGGAGTCGCGGAGGATTTCATCGGCAAGTTCCAGTGGCATCGCTCATGGACTGGCCGGTATCCGAACGCAAGATCATCTCGACACACGATCTGATTCGCCAGGCCACACTACACAAATCATCTGATTCGGAGTGTGAGCGAATCGCCCGTGGATGAATGTTCGCCGTCGCTCATGCCACATCAGTTCACGCGTGGCGCTGTTGAATCACGCGTGTGTGACGCGTGGACATCTCACGCAGGCGTCGCACACGCATCGACAAGCTGACGCCAGCGGCCGAGGATGGGCTCGCGGGCAAACTGCGCGAGATGTGCGCGCGCCTGCGAGATTCGCTTGACGCGCTCGCCCTCGCGCATGTCGACCAATGTCCGCATCCCGCACGCGATCGAATCGGGATCCAGCGGATCGGCACCCAGCATCGCTTCGCCACCGACTTCCATCAGCACGCTGGATCGGGAAACGAGGCAGGGCAAGTCATGAGTCGTCGCTTCGGCGACTGGCATACCAAAGCCTTCCAGAAGACTCATCAGGACAAAGCCACTCGCATTGTTGTAGAGCCAGCGAAGTTCGTCGTCCGTCGTATAGCCAGGCATGACGACACCCGGTGTTTGCTTCGCGAGGCGAATCGCCACATCGGCGCCGGGCTCCGGTCCGCCGACGATCACATACTGCCAGCCGGCCTTCGCCAACCCGCTCGCGGCGAAGGCCGCGATACAACGCGCCTGGTTCTTGCGCTCGCCAACGCTGCCAACGGTGAGAAGAAACGGCTGCTCCACGCCATCGGGCCTGCGCTTCTGGCCTTGCGTCACGCCAGCGCGGGTAGGAATGTAGATGACGTCCGACGACGCATAGCCCTGCCCAAAGAGTCGATGAAACTCCTGCTGCGATGTCTTGCTCACAAAGACCATATGGGGCTTCGCCTGCCTGATCTGCTCATAGGCGCAGGCATACATGACGTCGACACTTCGCGCGAAGTATTGGGCGTGGGTAATGGGACCGACATCGTGGCAGAGCACGATGTCACCTGGCTCCAACTGATGGCGAACGACGCTCAGCGGGTCGAGATGCAGGGTAGGCCGAGGGTCGCGGATGGCCGGCACGAACAACGCCGCCGTGGGATGGCAAGCACGCGCCAAAGTCTCCTCGTAGGTCAGGCGTCCCCAGACACGGCGGATGAAGTCGTGACGCGGAAAATCGTGAAACCTGCCGTAGCGGATCTGGCTAATCCGTTTGCCGAGCGTGGCAATGACATCGCGCCCCAGAAAGAACTTTCCGGTACGCTCGTTGAGAGCCAGCGAGAAATCGACATCAATAGACATTACTCTATCCAGATAGCCACGCTTACCGCCCTGCACCACCTGACACCGCGAATTCCCATTGGCAGGAATTCGCGGCTCCGTACTCCCCCCCTGCCTGTCTGAAGCCGCTTCACACAACCGAGCAAGTCTCGCGGACTATCCGGCGCGATCCACAGGGCCAGCGTCCTTGGCAAAGCCGTAGCTGGAGTAGCCGTACGCAGCATACTCGTTGCCATAGCGCCCAGGACGCGACGTCATGTCGTTGAAGATAACGCCTCGGATCGGCACGCCAACCTGTTCAAAACGGCGCACCGATTCGCGCAGTTCGGCCACGCTCGTCGCGCCCTGTCGTGCAACGACGAACACCGTCCCGGCCAGTTTTCCGACAATCCCGGCATCCGCCACCGGCAAGATCGGCGGCGCGTCGATCAGCACGAGGTCGTATTCCGAATCCGCCCAATCGACGAAATCCTTGAAGCCCTCTTCGCGCAACAGCTCGCTGGCGTTGGTGACATAGCCGCCCGTCGCAACGAAGTCGACTCCCGGCATGACTTCGCGGTGCACGACCTCGTCATAGTCATAGTCGCAGCCGACGATGTTCGTCACGCCGGGCGCGCTCGGCACACCCACATGCCGGTTCAGCGAACCGCGCCGCAGATCCGCATCGATGAGCAGAACCCGTTTGCCCGATGCACCAAACACGGCCGCGAGATTCACCGACACGAACGACTTACCCACCATCGGCGTCGGGCCGGCCAGCAGGACCACGTGATTGGCCGCATTCTGCAGCGAGTATTCGAGGGCGCTGCGGAAACTTCTCAGGCTCTCGACCGCGGCATCGAAGACGGCCGTGTGAGCGAGCACCGTGTTCGCGCCCAGCGCATTGCGCGGCAGGCGCCGCGTGAGCGTGTGCTGGATGCGGCTGCGCGGCACGGCGGCAAACACCGCGAGACCCGTGCCGCCTTCGATTTCGTCGACGAGCGAGACACCGCGATTGAGCCGGTGACGCAGCAAGACGAGCGCGGCGCCCGCAAACAAGCCCGTGAACACCGCCGCAATGATCAGCACGGCGCGCTTGGGACGAACCGGGCTCTCCGACGGCACGGCGGCGTCGATCATGCGCACGTTAGAGACACGCCCGGCGCGCAGCAGACGCAACTGCTCGCGATTGTTAAGAAGATTGGTGTAGATATTCGTGTCGACGGTCACTTCGCGTTCCAGCCGAACGAGCCCCTGCTCGACCGGCGGCAGAGCGCGGGTCTGACCGGCTAGATCTCCCAGCGATTTTTCCGCTTCGCCAAGCTGGCCGTTGACCGCGACCAGTGCGGGATTGTCCTCCGTGAAGCGGGCCATCAACTGCGCGCGCTGCTGGCGCAGATCGGCGATGCGCTGCTGGGCGAGCGACGAACTCTGCAAGAGCGCCGCCGCCTCGGCGCCCAGGTTCACAGCGCCGTGTTCCGAGCGGAACTTGTTGTATTCGGTTTCGGCCTTTTCGAGCTGGTTTTTAAGCATCGGCAGTTGCTGGTCCAGAAACGCAATCTGCTTTTCTGCCTCTTCCTGGGTGCGCTGCGCGTTCTGGCGCACATACTCGTTGCCGATGGCATTCAGAATCACGCTGGTCAAAACCGGGTCCGCGCCGTCCAGCGCGACACCAATCACATCGGATTCCTTACCTTTTTCCGAAATCATCAAGGCCGATTGCAGATACTCGATCGCGTTCAGTTCGGAGTCGCGCGACAACTCGAAGCGCACGCCCGGCTTTGCTTCAATCCTGTTCACGAGCAGATCGATAGCGCCGCCGACCGCGGGCGCGTGCAGCACCTCGCCCACGCGCCCTTCGAGCGTAACGCTGCCGTACTGGAGCTTGTAGGCTTCATCGCCCTCGTAGGTCAGCACGAACGGCCGGCCGTGCAGCCTTTCCGGCACGTTGAACTGCGCCACGTCGATCGCCTCGTCACTCCACGCATAGCCGCCGAAACCCGACCACGCGCCCAGCCCCAGATGGTGCGCGGCCCAACGGCCCACCACGGGGAAATAATGCGGCGCGGCGTGGATATAGAGCTTCGTGGCCTGCACCGCCGACGACACGACCAGACGCGAACGCAGCACCTCAATCTCCGCCGAAGCGGCGGTCTTGACCGCGAACTGCGCGGAAAGATCGGCCAGCGCGGACTTCGCGGCGTTCTGGCTTTCCTCGACCTGAATCAGCATGTCCGATTCGTAGACCGAGGGCGCGAGAAGCGCATAAGTGAGCCCGATCAGCGTGCAGACCGCCGTGACGATCAGAATCGTTTTGCGGCCCGAGTAAAGCGTATCGAGCAGATTGCCCATATGGCCGCCGTCCGGCCCAATAGGAATGACCGTATCGGTGGGTCCTTCAAGCAGGAAATCGCGCTGTTTCATCTCATCCTCTCGGTGCAGGCGCGCCGCTAGGGCGCTGCCCGCCTTCATACTGGCCTTAGTAACCCACAGCGCGGCTGGCCGCCGCGGCTTGCGTAGTCGGCAAAATCAGGCTGATGACACGACTCCACTTCACGAGAGAAGACGTATCGACGAAGACGACATCGTTGGGCTTGAGCTCGAACGAATCGGCCGTGGCCATCGCGGAAGCATTGCTGGCGTCCAGATGGAACACCACCGGCTTGCCAGTATCGCGGCCACGCACGACATAGACCTGCGAGGCGTCGGCCGACGCCTGGCTCAGACCGCCCGAATTGCCCAGCGCCTCATTGAGCGTCATGCGCCCATTGTTGAATTCGACGCCGCCGGGCTTCTGCACTTCGCCCACCACGAATACCTTGCTGTCGGTCTGTGCATAGACACGGACCAGATCGCCGTCGTGCAGCACGATGCGGTCGGGATTGACGCCCTTGCGGATCAGGTCCGGCATATCCACGATCACCGTGCTGTCGCCGCGCGTCACCGCCACGCGCGAGCGATCGGAGTTAGCCGTGAAGCCGCCCGCGCGGTTGACGGCCTCCGGCAGCGTCATGGGCCGGTCGTTGAGCACCTGCACGCCCGGCGTCTTGACCTCGCCATCCAGATAGACGCGCTTGCTGCGGTAGGTTTCGATGCGCACGGTCACTTGCGGCTGACGCACGTATTTCGCGAGTCTCTGCGCGAGCGCGTCGCGCACGCCCATCTCGGAGAGCCCTTCCACCTTCAGCGGCCCGATGTAGGCGTACTGGATGAAGCCGTTGGTGTCGACCGTGTAGCCCGACGCGATGGAATTTGCACCCGTCGTGCTATCGCCCGCGCCGCCGGAGGTCGGCAGATTGAGTTCAGGGTGATCCCAGACCACGATGCTGAGCACGTCGCCCGGCCCGATCTGATAGGGCGTTGGCGTCGCGAAGAGCTTCTTCACGTCCTCCGGCACGCCGGTTGGACGCGCCGCGGCTTCCTTCGCCACCAGCTCGGTCGTAATCTCGATGACGGAACCGGCAGGCGCGCCTGCCACGCCTTTGGCCACAAGGCTGCTGGGAACCGATGCACCAGTCGTTGCACCGACGTCCGCGCTCGCATTCGAGCCGCCGCTCGATCCGCTGAATGACATACCCGGCGACAAGGCGCAGCCACCCAGCATCGCCAGCGTCATCCACGCGGCGCACACAGCAATGCGCCCCTCACGGTGCCTCCGGTGTCGCGTCACCGCGCTGCCGGAATGTGTTGCTTCAGGCTGTGCACCGGGTTGCTCCCCGCGCGCGCGATCGGCCAGGTCCTGCATGTTCAGTCTCATTGCACTACCCCCATTCCGTAAAAGCCTGTTCCGGGCCATACGTTGTGGCCCGGATACAAAACCAAGTTGGGCGCGCTCGCCCGTTCGCTAGCCCCTGCTCATCGCTGATGAAGCGTTCATCAACGAGTTCTTGCTCAATACGCGCCGCTGCCACGAATCACCACAAAGAACGTCTTGTAGAGAATCGCCAGGTCCTTCCAGAAGGACCAGTTCATCACGTACGAAACGTCGAGCGAGACGCGCGTCGCGTAGTCCACGTCATTGCGTCCGCTCACCTGCCACAGGCCGGTGATGCCGGGCGTCACCATAAGGTAGTACTTGCTCGCGTCGCCGTAGCGCTCCAGTTCCTGATCGATGATCGGACGCGGCCCGACGAAGCTCATCTCGCCGCGCAGAACGTTCCACAGCTGTGGCAATTCATCGAGACTTGAGCGCCGCAGGAAATGGCCAATCGAGGTCACGCGCACATCGTTCTTAAGCTTGAATTCGCGCTCCCATTCGGCGCGCGCCTCGGGGTCACGGGCGAGCAGTTCCTTAAGCACCTCTTCCGAGTTGACCACCATCGAGCGAAACTTCAGACAACGGAATTTCTTGCCATTGCGTCCCACACGCGTATGCCCATACAGGATCGGTCCGCCATCGCGCCGGACAATCATCGCGACGACGATCAGGATGGGTGCGAACAAAAACATCGCGCAGAGCGCTGCGCCAATATCGAAGACGCGTTTCAAGGCATGCCCGATGAACGCGCTGCGCACCGTGTTGCGCGACGCGACTTCCAGCGGCTCGCTGCACCACCATGCGCGGGTGACGCGCAGCACGCTGAACTCCGCAAAGAATAAGGTGTGCGAGGCCAGCAGCGAGATGCCCGTCGTCAGCGTCCACCAGATGAACCAAGGCAGCGACAGCAGATGGTCGTGATGAATCGCATACAGCAGGACGAGGCCGCACATCTGCACAGCGAGCCACGCGAACGCCGTGCGGCCCGCGACGCTGAACAGCGAGCGGCTGCCACGCGCGCCATAGGCGCCGCAGGCGGGGAACACCGACAGCGCGAGCGCCGCGCAAAACGCCACGAGCGTCGGGTCAGGATGATGCGGCGCGCCGATCGGCGCGAAGCTCAGATTCAGATGGACGGCGCACACGGCGCCCAACACGATCAGCGCGATATCGATCGTACGTTGCGTTAACTCAGACATATCCCTACCCCATGCGTGTCGTGTTCGTCTGATCTTCGTGGTCTGGCAAGGTAGTCTGGTGCGAGTGAACGCCTGGATTACCTGGCCCAGGACAATGCGTACATCGGCATCGCCCCACCCGATAGGCCACATCGACACATTACGGAGTGGACAACAAGGGAACCGTGCGTCATCCCACCAACTTCGCACGATCATTTGCCGCTCGCCCCCATTGATCAGCGGATTCGCTTTTCATCGCGGCAAAACGTCGTCGCAATCCGACGAATAGGTGCGTTGGCGCACTTACGTCCCTTACGGCAGCCCGTTTAATACGGTCAACGGTCATACGGTCCGTCAGCTGCGGACCTCCTGTTCATGAACCGCGCACCGACCGAAGAAAGCTGACACCAACCTCTGGGGGAAACACCGCATGAAAACGACTTTGCGACGCATTCTTTCCGAATCGGCCCGTCTGGATGTGCCGGCTGATTCGCTGGCCGATGACGCTGATCTCTACGCCGCGGGCCTGTCTTCGCTGGCGACGGTCCATCTGATGCTGGCGATCGAAGACGAATTCGGCATCGAGATTCCCGACCGCATGCTCACGCGGCGCCTGTTTTCCAGCATCGATTCGCTCGCTGCGGCCGTGACCGAGCTGCAACAGGCGAAGGCGGCAGCATGAACGCCCCGCTCACCGACGCGGCCGTAGAACCCGAACGTCGCGCGCTCGCCGAAGCTGCGAGCGCAGATGGTACGGATTCCAAGGCAATCGGCGCAAGCTGGCGCGAAGCCGCGCAGCGCGTCGCCGCGATCGCCGCTCAATACGCCGATCACGTGGACCGCAACGCACGCTTTCCGGTCGAAGCGTTCGACGCGCTCAAGAACGAACGCCTGCTCTCCGTGATGGTGCCGGCGCGCTTCGGCGGTCCGGGCCTGTCGCTCGCGGAAATCGCCACGCTGTGCGAAACGCTCGCGCACGGCTGCGCGTCCACCGCGATGATCTATGCGATGCACCAGATCCAGGTGGCCTGCATCCTGGAGCACGGCGCGCAGATGCCCTGGCATCAGAACGTGCTCACGCAGCTTGTCGAACAACAATGGCTGCTGGCTTCGGCGACGTCCGAGGAAAACATCGGTGGCAGCATGCGCACGAGCGCCTGCGCGGTCGACGTGCAGAACGGCCGCTTTCACATCGAGAAGATGGCGCCAACGATTTCGTATGGGGCTCACGCGGAAGGCATTCTTGTCACCGCGCGCCGCACCGCCGAATCGCCCGCATCCGATCAGGTGCTGATCGTCGCGCTGCTCGGCGATCTCGAACTGGAAAAGCGTGGCATGTGGGATTCGATGGGCATGCGCGGCACCTGTAGCGAAGGCTTCCGGCTGGTCGCCGAAGGCAGCGCAGAACAGATACTGCCCAGCTCTTTCGCCGAAATTGCCGACCAGACCATGCTGCCCGTCTCGCACACGCTGTGGGCGGCCGTGTGGACCGGCGTGGCCAGCGACGCAGTGAACCGCGCCAAGGCGTTCTTCCGTGCCCAGGCGCGCGCCAAGCCGGGCTCGGTGCCGCCTGCGGGCATGCGTCTGGCCGAAGCCGTCGGCTTGCTGCAGATGATGCAGGCACGCCTGAAAGTGGCGCTCGACGCCGCGCACGCCGCCCATCTGGCGCGTGCCGCAGGTTGTGACGCCGATACACCGCTTTCCGCGCAGTTGCACTACGCGTCGGACATGAACACGCTCAAGACCAGCATCTCCGCGACGGCGCTGCTCGTCGTCCAGGAAGTGCTGATGATCTGCGGCATGGCTGGCTACAAAAATGGCACCGAATACAGCGTGGGCCGGCATCTGCGCGACCTGCACTCGGCGCCGCTCATGATCAACAACGACCGTATCGCCCAGAACACGGCGAGCCTGCTGCTCGCGCAACGGCCGACCGGCCCGGGGAGAGCCTGAGATGAACACGATGACCGAAGCCGCCGCGCTGGCTGTAGCAACTTCGAGCGACACGCCCGCGCCGACCTTCCGCGACGAGCTGATCGCCAGCGGCCTGTTGATCGACACGGGCGAAAACGGCCTCTATGGCCGCAGCCAGGTCTTCGAGGACGTGATCGATCGCCTCAACGTGGCGATCACGCACCTGGGAACAGATCAGAACCCCGAAGTATTGCGCTTTCCGCCCGCGATGCGCCGCACCGACTTCGAGGATAGCGAATACCTCAAGAATTTCCCGCAACTGGCTGGCACGATCCATTCGTTCTGCGGCAACGAGTCGGGCCAGATGCGCCTGTTGCGCTGCCTCGACGACGCCATGGAAAAGAGCGACGACGATCGCGACACCGCCTGGATGGAGCAGCAAAAGCCCACGCGCGTGGTGCTCACGCCGGCAGCCTGCTACCCGATCTATCCGGTGATGGCGAAGCGCGGTCCGCTGCCCGTCAATGGCCGCACCATCGACGTGCTCTCGTACTGCTTCCGTCACGAGCCCTCGCTCGATCCCGCGCGTATGCAGATGTTCCGTCAGCGCGAATATGTGCGACTGGGTACGCCGGACCAGGTGATGGCGTTCCGCCAGATGTGGATAGACCGCGGGTCACTGCTGGTGTCGCTGCTCGCGCTGCCGGTCGATGTCGATCTCGCCAACGATCCGTTCTTTGGACGCGGCGGCAAGATCGTCGCGGACAGCCAGCGCGCCCAGGCGCTCAAGTTCGAACTGCTGATTCCGGTCGCGAACGCCGATAGCAAGACCGCGTGCCTGTCGTTCAACTATCACATGGATCATTTCGGCGGCATCTGGAGGATCGAATGTGAGGACGGCACGACCGCGCACACGGGTTGCGTCGGCTTCGGCATGGAGCGCATCACGCTCGCGCTGTTTCGCCATCATGGTCTGGACGTCAATGCATGGCCGGACGACGTGCGCGCGCTGCTGTGGGGCGACACCCAGGCCCGCATCGAGCGCGGCCTCACGGAGAAGGGTGTATGAACGCGCCGACCGCCAACGCTGCGGTGACCGAGGTTGGCGCCTCGGTCAGCCCACGCGTGCATGAATCGCACGCGCTGCACCAGGGCGAGCGCGTATGGGTGGAGACCAACTGCTACGTCGATCTCTGGATCGAACTGCTGCACGGCATGGGTTTCGATCCGCGCGCGGCGCTCGCCTTCACGGTGACCCAAGACTTCGAGGGCGATCAGTTCACGTTCTTCAAGTTCCCGCTCGAAGACATCGAACGGCTCTACGGCACTCAGGTGACGGAGCTGGCGATCTACGACTCCCTCGAAGACCGCGTGCTCGCGCAGACGCAGCGCGGACACACCGTGCTCGTCGAAGTGGATGGCTTTTATCTGCCGAATACGCGCGCGACTTCGTACCGCCGCGAGCATCCGAAAACCAGCGTGGGGGTCGACTTCATCGACCCGGCGGCCAAGCGGCTCGGCTATTTCCACAACACGGGCTATCACACGCTCGACGGTGAGGACTACGACGGCGTGTTCCGCAAGCTGCCGCGCTTCGAGGGGCAAGCCGACCTGCTTTTTCCGTATGTTGAGTTCGCCAAGCGCGTGCGCGCACCGCTTGAAGGCGAAGCGCTCGCGCACGGTTCGGCAGAATTGTTGCGCACGCATCTTTTGCGGCGTCCCACACGCAATCCAGTGACGGAATGGCACGCGGCGTTTCCAGCCCAGCTCGACATGCTGCTCGAACGCGGTGAGAAGTTTTTTCATCCGTACTCGTTCAACCTGATGCGGCAGTTAGGCGCGAACTTCGAGTTCCTGTCGAAGTATCTGCTTTGGCTGGACGCGAATGGTGTGGCGATCCCGCATGAAATCGCCACGGCCGCGCAGAAGGTTGCTTCCGAGGCCATGGTGATGCAGTTTCGCCTTGTGCGTGCGATGGCGCGCAATCGCCGCGATACCTGCGACGACTGCTTCGACGTGCTAGAAACGAACTACGCGCAAACGCTGGAGCCACTGGCTGCGCTGATGCTTTAACGATGGAAATACACGTCCGCCGGGGGACAACGCGTGCGTAATCTGCCCTACGATTCAAACGAGCTGGGCGCGGACGTGCCGCAAGGCGCGCCCGCGCCTGCGCCTGTTTCCGCGCAATCCGACCACGCGATATGGCCCGTGCCGCTCGATGCGTCGTGGCGTTGTGTATCGACGCCTGCGCACGCGTGCACGTTACCCTCTGCGCTCGACACTGGCACGAACGCCTCCGACTGGCTCGACGCGCCGGTGCCCGGCACGATCGCATCGGCCATGCGCGCGGCGGGCAAGCTCGATATCGAACGCGCTCCGCCCTTTGCTTCGCAGGATCACTGGTATCGCACGACGCTCACGGGCCACGGCACGCGGCGTCTGCGCCTGCAGGGTCTTGCCTCGATCGCCGAAGTCTGGCTCGACGACACCTTGCTGCTCGAATCGGATTCGATGTTCGTCGCGCATGATGTCGAATTCGAATTGCACGGCACGGCCACGCTCGCGCTGTGTTTCCGCTCGCTCGACGCGGCGCTCGGTGCGCGGCGCACGCGGGCGCGCTGGCGTCCGCGTCTGGTGTCGCCACCCTTGCTGCGCAACGTGCGCACCACGCTGCTCGGCCATATGCCGGGCTGGTGCCCGTCGGTGCATGCGGCAGGGCCGTGGCGGCCGATCGAAGTCCTGGGCGATGTGCCTGATGCGATCAGTAGCGCCGATATCGCCACGACGCTGGACGTCGACGATGGCATCGTCGACGTGACGCTGCGCTTCGTGCATGCCCACGACGGCACGCAACCGGCGACGCTGCATTGCTCGGGTGCCGAAATCCCGCTCGCCTGGCAGGACGCACACACGCTACGCGGCACGCTGCGGGTTCCCGTAGTCGAGCGCTGGTGGCCGCACACGCACGGCAAGCCCACGCGTCACGCGCTGACGGTGCACCTCGCGCAACACGAAATCGCGCTAGGAGACGTGGGGTTTCGCAGCATCGAAGTCGACCGCAATCTGAATCTGGCCGATGACGCGGGTTTCGCGCTACGCATCAACGGCACGCCCGTGTTCTGCCGGGGCGCGTGCTGGACGAGCGCGGATCTCGTCACGCTCGCGGGCAGCGAGGCGCAGCTCGAACACACCTTCGCGCTCGCACGCGACGCGGGCATGAACATGATCCGCGTGGGCGGCACGATGGTCTACGAGTCCGATACCTTCTACCGACTCGCCGACGCGTACGGCATCCTCGTGTGGCAGGACTTCGCGTTCGCCAATTTCGACTATCCGACCGACGCGGCCTTCACCGCCGCGGTGGAAGCGGAAGCCAGCCAGTTTCTCGCCCGCACGCGCCGTTACGCCGCGCTTGCCGTGGTATGCGGCGGCAGCGAAGCCGACCAGCAGGGCGCGATGTTCGGCCTGCCGCCCGAGATGCGCGGGCAGGCGCTGTTCACGCAGCAGTTGCCCACCATCGTGGCGCGCGAGCGGCCCGATGTGGCTTATGTGCCCAATTCGCCGTCGGGTGGCAACTGGCCGTTCTCGACGCGTACCGGCGTGACTCATTACTACGGCGTGAGCGCGTATCAGCGGCCGCTCGAAGACGTGCGCCGCTCGCAAGTGCGTTTTGCTTCGGAGTGCCTTGCATTTGCCAACGTGCCTGATGACGCCACGCTGCACGACGCGCTCGGCACGATCCACGCGCACGATCCGCGCTGGAAAACCGCAGTGCCGCGCGACCCTGGCGCGGGCTGGGATTTCGACGACGTGCGCGATCATTACGTGCGCGCGCTGTTTGGCATCGAGCCTTCGAGCGTGCGTTATGAAGACCCACAGCGCTATCTGGATCTCTCGCGCGCTGTGGTCGCCGAATTGATGATCGAGGTGTTTTCCGAATGGCGGCGCGCAGGATCATCGTGCGGCGGCGGGATCGTGTGGCAGTTGCAGGATCTGCGCGCGGGCGCGGGCTGGGGCGTCATCGATGCGTGCGGGCGGCCCAAGAGCGCGTGGCATGCGCTCGCCCAGGTGCTCAGTCCCGTCCAGGTCGCGATCACCGATGAAGGGCTCAACGGGCTCGATATCCATCTCGTCAACGAACGCGCCGGGACGTTCGCCTTGCAGCTCGAACTGGTCTGCCTGCGCGACGGCGCCGTGAGCGTCGCGCAGGCCTCGCGGGCCGTCGAACTCGCACCGCGCAGCGTGCAGCGCGTGAGCGCCGCCGATCTGCTCGGGCGCTTCTTCGACTTCACGCACGCATACCGCTTCGGTCCGCGTTCCCATGACGTCACGCTGGTCACGCTACGCGATCCCGCGAGCAGTACCGTGATCGCCGAGGCGTTCCACCTGCCCGAGCGGCGCGCGCTGGAACGCCACGATCTGGGCATCGTGGCCACGCCGCAGCGAGGCGAACACGGCTGGCAGCTGGTGCTGGAAGCGCGACGCTTCGCGCGCTGCGTCCATATCGCCGATGCGCACTATCGGGCGCGCCGCGACTGGTTTCATCTCGCGCCGAACCGGCCCGTGACGATCGATCTGCTGCCGCTGGACGCAAAGACCGATATCGACGCTCGCGCGCCCGATGGCGAGATCCGCGCAATCAATGCGCAGTCGCCGGTCATGTATCGATAAGAGCTAAAAAGGAATCGGGCGCGGACATCGTAGAGATGCCCCGCCTTTTCATGTGAGGGTGATCGTACGGCGCATTGCGCTGAGTGGACAACGTTCGCACGGTGCGAAGTCAAGTGCGATGAACCGCGTGACGTTGCATGGTCCATCGCACGAATCGATACGCCATCAGCCTCGTGCAGGCGACCCGATGCAGCGCGGCGCGGCGCGGCGCCCGGCACCGCGTTCAAGCTCGTCTTCAAGCGCGAACTCCGCCTGCAGCCAGTCAACGAGATCATGCATGACCGCCGCGCGGGCCTCGCGCGTGTATAGCGCGTGGTCGAGCTTCGGTATGACATTCACCTGAATGTTCGGCAAGGAGCGCAGCGCGCCCAGCGAAGCGCCGAGCTGCACGCGCGCTTCCTCCAGTCCACGATCCAGCTCGCCATAGACAAGACGCAGATGCGCGTTCCTTTTCTGGATCGAATGCAGCAAGGCGCGCGTTTCGGAGGAGGAGACCTGTCTACCCCGCGTGCGCGCAAGCCAGTCCCGACCCGCGAAGGCAACGCGCCGCAGCGCGCGGCGCGCCTTGCTCGCGAACCAGCTGCGCACAAGTACGCGGCGCGTCATTTCGCGGGCCATGACGAGCGGACTGTTCGAGACCGAATCGATCGGCGCGCGCAACAGCTTTTCGCCGGTCAGCACGGCATGCCAGGATGCCTTCATCGAGGCGAACCAGCTGGGCCGTGCTGGCTCGTCGGACGGATGCCAGACGAACTTCTGCAGGTTCACCGCATAACCGGCAGCGATATTCGGATGCGACGCACAGGCTTGCACGCTCGCGAACGCACCGCCGCAGACGCCGAACGCCACGACCCGCGCATGGCCGCGTGCGGCCAGCCATTGCGCGCCCGCCCCTGCGTCTTCGCGCGAAGACTGCGCGTAGATTGAATCCAGCGTGATTTCATCGGAAAGCAACGTGGAATCGCCCTGGCCGCGCAAATCCATGCGCAGAGATGCAATGCCGAGCGCCGCGAGGCGGCGCGCAACCAGCACCAGGAAACGGCCATCGCCAATATGGTGCGACGCGCCCGTGCAGATCAGCAGCACGGCAGGCGCGCCCTGGCGCGGCGCATCGGGCTCGCAGGCAATGCCGAAGCACTGGCCAAACGTGACCGGCCGCTCGCTCGCACCGTGGGCCAGCGTCATGACGGGTTCCGGCAACGCGGCAGACGGCGCTGCCCTCGTTGCAGGCGACGCACTCTGCGCGAGCCACTTGACTACCCGGCCGAACGCCACCGTCGGTTCCTCGCTCATCAGCGGCTCAAGGAAGAATCGATCGGATTCCTCAAAATCGCCACGCTCGACTTCGGCGCCCAGCGATTCGTAGTGCTGCGCCAGTTTGTCGATGAGATTCGTGCCGGTCGAGTCGAGCAACAGCACCCGGCGTGCCGGCGTGCGCGTGCCGCCCAACATGTCGATGGCGCCCACCTGGGCAATATCTACGCCGTGAATGCCAAAGCCGAAGGCCTCGGCGTACTGCTCGTCGTCGGCAATCGGGGCGGCGTTCGCGCCTGCCGGCGTACTCATCCACGCGGTGCGGTGCGCGCGCAATTCGCGCAGATAACGGCGCCCCGTGACAGGCGGAGCAAGCAATACAATGCTATCGATATTTCCAAGGCGTTGTGCGGCAAGCGCAGCCAACGTAGCGCCGAAGCGCACGCCCACCAGCGCCACGCGCTCGACGCCCGTCCATGCGCGCAGGCGCGACACGGCCGCTTCGATGGCCGCCAGCCACGCGCCGAAACGGCCGGGATCTTCCTCGAATCCCGCCGCGTCGCCGGTGCCTGGATAATCGAAGCGCAGCGTGGGCAACCCTGCAGCTGCGAGGCGCGCGGCGAGCTTGCGCCAGCTTCGATGCGTGCAAAGCGCGTCATAGCCGAACGGATTGCAGAGCACGACCCCAGTGCTGGAATGTGCCGGATGCAGCCAGCCAAAACAGCCGTCAAAGACAACTGGTTTCATTGATTCGCCACCGTCTGAATTGTGACCCGATGCTCACCAAGGCCGTTGCCCGGCCGGGGAGACGCTCACCGACTTTTCGCACGCGCGCCCATTCCTTCCCGCTAGTAAGAGACGCGTTGTAAGTGAAATATAAGCTTCTGGGTTTTCTCGATCCGTGCGCCGTCGCACACACATCGGGTGTCACACGACGTCAGAATTAACTGGCCAAAAAGGCAGAACTTTGCGACGTACCCACCTGCGATGGGCTCGACGCCAGCACACGTATAAAGCGAGGAGTCCGTTGTGAAGCATTCCGCCGTTCCCGCCGCATCCCTGCGCACGTTCATGTCGTTCTCACATGATCCGCACCGCGCCCGTGGATCACAGCAAACGGGCGCCACCCTGTCACGCAAACCGATCGGCTCGCGCGTGGCGAGCATGCTCGGCGCGGGCCTGCTCGCTCTGGCCTGGGCGATGGGCTCACAGGCAGGGGATGCCGTGCGGGCGATGCCCGTGAGCGCGTTCATCGACACGCTCGGCGTCAACACGCACATTAACTACACGGACGGCGCTTATGCGAATCTGCGCAACGTCGCCGACGATCTGACATGGCTCGGCATCCACCATGTGCGCGATGAAACGCCGGGCGGCACCGTACCGCTGTCAAGCTATGCCTTCCTCGCGCAGCGCGGCGCCAGATTCAACCTGTTTCTTCACTCGCCAATTCCAACTGCGGTCGAGCTGAGCGCGCAACTGAACACCGCCGTGCCCGGCAGCGTGGCGGCCATCGAAGGTTTGAACGAAGTCGATAACTTTCCGGTGCCTTATAAAGGCCTCACCGGCACGGCGGCCGGGCTCGCCGTGCAGCGGGAGATATACCGGCGCGTGCACAGCGAACCGCAGCTAGCGGGCGTCGCCGTCTATGACCTCACGGGCTTCGATCCCAAACCGGTCGACACGCGCGCCAATGCCGCCGACTACACCAATATGCATATCTATCCGCAGAACGGCGAGCAACCGTCTTACAACGCGAACGGCGACAAATTTATGCCGCCCGCCATCGAGCTCTTCAAGAAGTTTCAACGGCCGAATGTGATCACGGAATTCGGCTATTTCTCGCTGCCTCAGTCGGGCTGGCTGATGATTGGCGTCGACGAGCAGACCCAGGCGAAAGGCATACTCAACGGTTATATGGACGCGGCGGCGGCCGGAGTGGCGCGCACCTACGCCTATGAATTGCTGGATCAGAAGCCCGATACGCAAGGCAAGGAAAACGAAATGCACTACGGCTTCTTTCGCAACGACAACAGTCCGAAGCCCGTGGCACACGCGGTCCGCAATCTCACGACGATCCTGAACGCCAGCGCACTACCTCGCGCAGGTGCCGACAAGCGCGGCGCGCCGCCGCCCGCTTATACGTTGTCAGGGCTGCCTGTATCGGGAAATAGCCTGCTGCTGCAGAAAGAGGATGGCCGTTTCGTGCTGGTACTCTGGGACGAAACGCAGATCTGGAACCGCGCGACGGGCACGCCGATCACGAATCCGGCCGCCGACGTCGAACTCGACATCGGTGCGAACGCAAGCAGCGTGGTGATCTACGATCCGCTCGTTTCCGCCACCCCGCTGGCAAGCCATCGCAATGTGCGCAGGCTCAAGGTGGCGGTGCCCGATCATCCGCTCATGCTGGAGTTAACGTTCTCGGGCACGCAAGGCACCTGATCCGCGGCGACGTTGCGTCAGCGTTTGAGGCGCGCTCGCAGCGCGAAAAAAGGCCGATAGACGGTCGGGCACGCAGCATAGAGGAACATGCGGATCTTGAAGCCGAATTTGACGTTCGGAGTGCGCAGGAGCAACTGGAGTTTGGCGCCGATGCCCCGCAAAGCGAACACGTCACGTGCATAACGCTCACGCGCGAGCTTGGGCACGAGCAGCGTGCGCATTTCGTCGCCGACACCCGCGATCTGCGCGTCGCGCTGGAACTGCTCCGATTCGGCCAGTCCAAACGCCGTCGTGCGCTTGACACGCTCGACGAACTGCTCGACGGTGCGATAGCGTTTCTTGCCCGACAGACCGCCGCGCCGGTAGCGCACGAGCGGCTCGCGCAGGCTGTGCGCGCCGCCGGACATCACGGCGCGAAAGGTCATTATCTGGTCTTCCGCCATCGCGCCCGGCAACATCGGCCCGAAGCGCTCGAACAGCCGCCGCGACCACGCATGCGACGCGCCGACCACCCAGGGCTGCCCGCGCTTCCAATCGTCGAATCCTTTGTACTGGTCGAGCCCCGTGGGCGCGATGCGGGCGGCCTGCCCCGCGACACCCTCGAACTCCTCCAGGTCGGAAGCAATCAGGTCGATGCTGCGCCCATGCGCGTTCCAGCATTCGACCAGACGCGCGCAGCGCTCGGGCGCGGACACATCGTCGCCAGCCGTTACCACCAGCAATGCGCCCCTGCTCATCGCGGCCAGTTGCGAAAGATGCGCGCTGATGCCTGCGTTCTGCTCGTTGCGGTTCAGGACGACGCGATGCGGACCGCTATAGCCGCGCACGGCGGCTTCGATGACCGCCCACGTGTCATCGCTGGAGCAATCGTCCGAAATCAGGATTTCGAGCGGCGAGTAGGTCTGCGCAAGCGCGCCCGCGACGGCGTCGGCGATGACACTGGCCTGGTTGAACGCGATGAGCAGCATCGACACAAGTGGGCGCGAAGCGTCGTTCGCGGGCAGATCGGTGCGGTCGGCGTGTCCAGCGTGTCCGTATTCCTGGATCATCGGCAATGAAGAGCCCTAATGCACGGGCGTATGAGTTGACGCAAGGGGTTCGCCCTTGACAGACCCGCGTCGGCATCGCCCCCGGGCCCATCAAATTGGGCGTGCCATCCTATCATGCACGGGCTAGGTTCCCGCAATGCGGAAAGCCACCGAAAGCCCGGGCCTTGGGTTTCGGCCTTACATCCGCGCGGGCGCGCGTCACGCCGAGGCAAGCCGCGTCGTCAGGTCATCCACGGGCACTCAGCGATCGGCGGCGACCGACGCGTAGCGACCGCCAATGAACAGCAATGGCCGCCGCTCGTCCAGCGAAAACGCGAGGATTTCACCCACGAACAAGGTGTGATCGCCGCAAGGATGACGATCGACGGTTCGAAGTCCAAAGTGAGCGGTGGCATATTCAAGCAAGCCAACGTCATGCACGCCATCGAGCTGCGCAAAGCGCAGCTCCAGCGCACTTTGCGGCTCACCCGCGAAGTGGCGGCTATGCGGTTCCTGCTCGGCGGAGAGCACGCTGACGCCAAAGCGCTCGGCGGCCATCAGTCGCTCATGCATGCGCGCCCGATGACCGACCGACACCACAATCAGCGGCGGCCTGAGCGAACCGGACATGAAGGCATTGGCGGTCATCGCGTGCAGGGTATCGCCGCTGCCGACCGTAATCACCACGACGCCCGTCGCGAACCGGCCGAGCGCGCTGCGCAACTGCCGCTCGTCCAGGCGGGGATCGCTGGAATGCTTGAGCGGCGACGCCGTTCGATGCGAAAGCGTTTCGGCGGCGGCCGCAGGCACAGGTGCGTTCATCGTCCAGTCTCCCTCTGCGTCAAAGCGTGCAGCTTGAGCGGTCATTTGAACAAAGTGCGCAGGCGCCATCTGTACGCCCCCGCGCACATGTCCGGCAAGTCGGGCGCGCGGGAGCGGCATCGCGAACTCGCATGGCACGCCCCGCCGCCTTTGTATAATCCCGCATTCCCCTTTTGCGCCCTGCGTTTACCTTTCATGCTTAGTTTCGCACTCGGCTTCATCGTCTCACTGCTGGTCACGCTGCTGATCGTGCGTTATGCGCATCTGCATGAAAGGTTTTCCGTCGATTCGGATCTCGCTGGCGTGCAGAAATTCCATGCGCGCCCGGTGCCGCGCATCGGCGGAACCGGCATCCTGGCCGGACTGATCGTCGCTGCGGCGCAACTGCACGGCGCGTACCCGGCGGTGTCGGGCGGCATTCTCGGCATCGTGGCGTGCGGGCTGCCCGCGTTTGCCTCCGGTCTCACCGAAGATCTGACCAAGAAAGTCTCGCCGCTCGCACGCCTGATCTGCACCATGGCCGCCGCGGCGCTCGCGTATTTCCTGCTGGGCATCGCGGTCACGCGCATCAGCGTGCCGCCGCTCGATTTCCTGCTGTCCTACGCGGCGATTTCCTGCGTCATCACCGTGCTCGCGGTGGCGGCGCTCGCCAATGCGATCAATATCATCGACGGCTTCAACGGCCTCGCATCGATGGTCGCGTTCATGATGTTCGCCTCGCTCGCCTACGTGGCCTTCCAGGTGCACGATCCGGTGGTGCTGTCGGCGTCGTTCATCATGATGGGCGCGGTGCTGGGCTTCTTCATGTGGAATTTCCCGGCGGGCCTGATCTTCCTTGGCGACGGCGGCGCGTACTTCATCGGCTTCATGCTGGCCGAACTGTCGATCCTGCTGGTGATGCGCAATCGCGATGTCTCGGCGTGGTATCCGGTGCTGCTGTTCATGTACCCGATCTTCGAGACCTGTTTTTCGATCTACCGCAAGAAGTTCGTGCGCGGCATGTCGCCCGGCATTCCGGACGGCGTGCATCTGCACATGCTGGTCTACAAGCGGCTGATGCGCTGGGCCGTGGGCGCGCGCACCGCACGCGAACTCACGCGCCGCAATTCGCTGACTTCGCCGTATCTCTGGCTGCTATGCCTGATCGCCGTGATTCCGGCCACGCTGTTCTGGCGCCACACGCTGCATCTGTTCTGTTTCGTGGTGGTGTTTGCGCTCACTTACGTGTGGCTTTATGTGAGCATCGTGCGGTTTCGCTCGCCCAAGTGGCTGGTGGTGCGCAAACATCGGCGAACCTGAATCTCGCTGAAGCGCGCCAGAGCATGTGGCCCCGGTTCACGCGTACAATCGTCGCGATGACCGCGCGCGGTGCCGGGCATCAGGACTTGCTGGGGATTCCATCAAAAGGAGAGCCGACATGAGCCACATGAAGCGTTATCTTGCGTTTGCCCTTGCCCTTTTCGCCGTCACGCTCGCCGCATGCAACACGATTGCCGGCGCTGGCGAAGATATTTCGAAGGGCGGCAACGCCATCACCAATTCGGCGGACAAGGCGAAGTAAGCACTAACCTCCACGCTTCGCCTGACGCCACCAGGGCCGTTCCCGCTCGATTTCGGTCGATGCGCGAGCGGCCCTTCTGCTTTCCAGCCACTTGCGCCCTCTTTTTCGCGGCCGTGCCGGGAATGCGCCTCGCGCATCCAGGCGCCGTCATCTCGCGCGAAAGCGCTACCCTTGATATTCGCGCCGCGCCGCGCGAGTCCATTCATCGCTTCGGCAACGTGTTGGGTTGTGGCGGCTGGAGCACTGGCAGGGAGGCAAGCATGTCGAAGTCGATCTGGGTCGTCGTCGCCAATCGCGTCACCGCGCGCATTTTCGCCACGGAGAATCCGCTGGGCGCCATCGAGGAAATCGAGACGCTGCTGCATCCGGAAAGCCGCGTGCCTGAGCAGAGCCTCGTGAGCGACCGCTCGGGCCGCACCGAGCGCTCCACGGCGGGCCGCCAGTCGAGCGATCCCGATACCGCCCATCACGAGCACGAATCGACGGTGTTCGCCGCGCAGGTCGCCACCACGCTGGCGAAGGCGCGCAACGACGGCCGCTACGGCACGCTCGTGCTGGCCGCGCCGCCGGCCTTTCTTGGCGTGCTGCGCAAGGCGCTCGACCCGCAGACGAAAAGCCTCGTCACGCTGGAACTGGACAAGGATCTCGCGCTGCTCGACGCACGCACGCTGCGCACACACTTTCCCGAGCGGCTGGTGCGTGCGCAGACCTGACGCAAGGATCCAGCCTGCCCATCAACCCGCCAGATGTGTGATGCAGTTACGCACGAAGCCGATGGCATGCTCGCCCGCGAGCATGCCCAGCAGGCCGACCAGCGCGATGGTGGGCGGCGCGGGCGATTTGACGTCGAGCACGCTGTAAAGCAGGCCCGCGAGCGCGCCCACGGCGAACGAAACCAGATAAGCCTTCATGGCGAACTCCCGGGTTCGTGTGAATGCGCGCCGCGCTCAGGCGATGTCGATGACCACGCGCCCGCGCGTGCCCGCCGCCACCGCCGCATAGGCGTCCTGGGCGTGTTCGAGCGCGAAGCGCTCGGCCACTACGGGTGCGGCGAACTTGCCCGCGTCGAAGGCCTCGGAAAGCGCCCGCATGATCGGGGCGGCTTCGGCGACGCCCAGCTTCGCGCTGTCGGCGCCCAGCAGCTGCGTTTCGTTGTGATAGAAGTCGATCAGATCGAACTCCACGCGGCGCTTGCCGGTCGCGCTGATCTCGACCACACGGCCGCGGCGCTTGACGAGCGAGAGCGCCAGTTCGAAGGCCACGCCGCCCACTGCGTCGTAGACCACGTCCGCGCCCGCGCCGCCGGTCAGTTCGCGCACCTTCGCGGCAGTATCGGCGTCCATCGGCACGAAGCCATCGATCAGCTTTGCGGCCGGCGAATCCGCATCCGGCGCCTCACGCCCGACGCCGATCACGCGCGAGCCGCGCGCCTTGGCGATCTGCGTGACCGCTCCGCCCACGCCGCCCGATACGCCGATCACCGCGATCGTTTCGCCCGCGCTCAACTGCGCATAATCGACCGTGCCCAGCCAACCCACCACGAAATTCACGCCAATCGACGCGGCTTGCGCATGCGAGAGCGCCTTCGGCTTGCGTGCCAGCGCGGCGACCGGAATTTCGATGAATTCGGCGTGCGTGCCGTCGCGCGTGAAGCCGATGTCGCCGCCCGTGCCCCAGACTTCCGCGCCGATCCACTCGTCCGGGCCTGAAACCACCACGCCGCTGAAGTCGCGGCCCGGCACGCGCGGCAGGACCGTGTGATCGAAGTGGCCCGAGACGTTTTTCACGTCGCTCGGATTCACCGAGGCGCTTTTCACCTGCACGAGTGCGTGGCCCACGGCGGGCGTGGGCGTCGGCAGATCGACGAGTTCGAGGACGTCAGGCTTGCCGAAGTTTTTGAACTGGATGGCTTTCATGATGGGCTCCGTGAGATCGGTTGCGGTGTCGGTTCCAATGTCGGTGACGACGTGAAGCCAGTCTAGATTGCCGGAACGCAGTCGAGTGGACAGATGCTTTCGAATTTCGGACAAAGCCAAGGCGAAACGCAAACGGCCTGCGCGAAGGCAGGCCGTTTGGGTCGAATCGAAGCGCGGGATCAAAGCGCGTCGAGCGGAATCTTCAGGTAGCGCACGCCGTTGTCCTCCGGCTCGGGCAGAAGTCCCGCGCGGATATTCACCTGGATCGACGGCAGGATCAGGTTCGGCATGGCGAGCGTGCGGTCGCGCGCGCTGCGCATCTGCACGAAGGCGTCCTCGCTCACGCGCTCGTTCAGGTGGATGTTGCTCTCGCGCTGCGCGCTGACCGTGCTCTGGAAGCTCGGGCCGCGCGATGGGGGCGGATAGTCGTGGCACATGAAAAGCCGCGTTTCGCCGGGCAGATCGAGCAGTTTGCGCACCGAGCGATAGAGCGTGTGCGCGTCGCCGCCGGGGAAATCGCAGCGCGCCGAGCCAACGTCGGGCATGAACATCGTGTCCCCGACGAACACCGCGTCGCCGATCTGGTAGGCGAGATCGGCGGGCGTGTGGCCGGGCACGTGCATCGCGCGCGCCGCGAGCGGGCCGATCTGGAAAGTCTCGCCGTCGGTGAAGAGATGGTCGAACTCGCTGCCGTCGCCCGCCAGCGCGCCGTCGAGATTGAATACCGTGCCGAACACGCCCTGCACCGTGCGGATGTGCTCGCCAATCGCGATGGTGCCGCCCAGTTCGCGCTTGAGGAAGGGCGCGGCGGAGAGGTGATCCGCATGGGCGTGGGTTTCCAGCAGCCATTGCACCGTGAGACCGTGGTCGCGCACGAAGGCGATCACGCGTTGCGCCGATTCCGTGGACGTACGGCCCGACTTCGGATCGTAGTCCAGCACCGGATCGACGATGGCGCAGGCCGATCCGCGTCCCGAATGCACTACGTACGTCACGGTTGAGGTGACCGGGTCGAAGAACGGCTCGACCCGCGCGGCGGCGCTTTCGGCCAACGAGGCTGACGCAGTGTTCACGTGTTCTGACATCGACGACTCCATACGGCTCATATTCTGTTGAAGCACATATTATGAATCGATATAATGTTTGTCAACAAACTGTCAGCCGCTCCATGATGTCGCACATTGTTTCCCGCATCGCTTCGGTGACCTGCCCATGAACTCTCCTATCACCCCCGACGCGCTCGCCGCCCTGCGCGAATCGGCCGAAAAGTGCTGCGCGCTGCTCAAGGCGCTCGCGCATGAAGACCGTCTGCTGCTGCTCTGCCAGCTCACCGAGGGCGAGCGCAATGTCGGCGAACTTGAGGCGCTGGTCGGCGTGCATCAGCCGAGCCTGTCGCAGCACCTGGGCGTGCTGCGCGAGGAAGGTCTCGTCGAGACGCGCCGCGAAGGCAAGTACATCTACTACCGCCTCGCCAGCACCGAAGTCATCCAGGTGATGCAGACGCTCTCCAGCCTCTATTGCGGCCGCCTCAAGGCCCAGGCCGCACAACCGGCGCGCCCGGCTTGAGGCGCATCGCGCCGCGGCAGTCGCCAATCATTCAGCCATACCAGGAGTTTTCGAGCCCATGCAAATCGTGCAACACGACGCGCGCTTCGCGAGCGCCGACCAGGTCACGCCCGCCGATCTCGCCGCCATCGCGGCCGCGGGCTTTCGTTCGATCATCTGTAACCGGCCGGATGGCGAAGGCGGCCCGACGCAACCCGCGTCGAATGACATTCGCGCCGCCGCCGAACAGCTCGGTCTGACGTTCGCCTATCTGCCCGTCACGCCCGGCAAGATCGGCCCCGACGATGTCGCCCAATTCGCGCAGCTGCTGGCCGATCTGCCCGCGCCCGTGCTCGCCTACTGCCGCACCGGCAACCGCGCGACCAATCTGTGGCAGTTCGCGCAGGCGAGCGCCGTGGCCGCGCCCGTCGCCGCGTCGAACCCGGACACGGCGGGCGAAGTGGAGCCCTGGGACGTCGTCGTGATCGGCGGCGGTCTTGCGGGCATCAGCGTGACGTCGAGCCTGCTGCGCCGTCGGCGCGATCTGCGCATCGCTATCGTCGAGCCAAACGACACCCACGACTACCAGCCCGCCTGGACGCTGGTGGGCGGCGGCGCCTTCGACGTCAAAAAGACGCGCCGTCCGATGGCGAGCGTCATGCCGCAAGGCGCGACGTGGATTCGCGCGGGCGCGCAGCGTGTCGAGCCCGCGCAGAACCTCGTGCGTCTCACCAATGGCGAAACCGTAGCGTACAAGCAGTTGATCGTCGCGCCTGGTTTGCGCCTTGCGTGGGAGCGCATCGCCGGGTTGCAGGAAACGCTAGGCAAGAACGGCGTGACCTCGAACTACCGCTACGACCTCGCGCCCTACACCTGGGAGCTGGTGCAGAAGATGCAAAGCGGCACCGCGCTCTTCACCCAGCCCGCCATGCCGATCAAATGCGCCGGCGCGCCGCAGAAGGCCATGTACCTCGCCTGCGACCACTGGATGAAGCGCGGCGTGCTGCCGAAAGTGAAGGTGGAATTCGATCTGGCGGGCGCCGTGCTGTTCGGCGTGCCCACTTTTGTGCCGCCGCTCATGGAGTACGTGAAGCGCTATAACGCGCAGCTCGCGTTCAGCTCGAACCTGGTGGCCATCGACGGTCCGGCGCGCAAGGCCACCTTCGAAGTGAAGGACGCCGACGGCAACGTCACGCGCATCGACAAGCGTTTCGACATGATCCACGTGGTGCCGCCGCAGGTCGCGCCCGACTTCATCCGCGAAAGCGATCTCGCCGATGCAGCGGGCTGGTGCGAAGTCGATCACGCCACGCTCCAGCATCCGCGCTGGCCCAATGTGTTCTCGCTCGGCGACGTGTGCTCCGCGCCCAATGCCAAGACCGGCGCGGCCGCCCGCAAGCAGGCCGTGATCGTCGCGGAAAACCTGCTGGCCGCGCGTGCGCATGTGGAAATGCACTATCGCTACGACGGCTACGGCTCGTGCCCGCTCACGGTCGAAAAGGGCAAGGTGGTGCTGGCCGAATTCGGCTACGGTGGCAAGCTGCTGCCGACCTTCCCGCTCGACCCGACGCGCCCGCGCCGCCTGATGTGGTTCCTCAAGGCGAGCGTGCTGCCGCGCTTCTACTGGAGCGGCATGCTCAAGGGCCGCGAGTGGTTCACGGGCGCACGCGCCAGCGACGCGTAACCCCGCCAGCCGATCATCGGGAACCCCGCCTATGGATACTGCCCTGCTCGTGAGCGCCGCACTTGGCTCGGTCGTCGGGCTCATTCTTGCGCTGACGGGCGCGGGTGGCGCCATCGTCGCGGTGCCGCTGCTGGTGTTCGGTCTGGGCCTGAGCGTGGCGCAGGCCGCGCCCATCGGCCTCTTCGCGGTGGCGCTGGCGGCGGGCATCGGCGCACTGCTGGCGCTGCGCGAAGGCAAGGTGCGCTACAAGGCCGCCGCGCTGATGGCGTCGGCCGGGGCGGTGATCTCCCCCATCGGTTTATGGGTCGCCCATCGCGTGCCCGACGCCCCGCTGATGCTGCTGTTCGCGCTGGTGCTCGCGCGCGTGGCGTGGCGCATGTTTCGCCAACCCGCCGCCAGTGCGACGCATGATCTGCAAGGCGGCGCCGATCCCTGCCCCTCCGACCTGCCGTGCCGCCTCAACCTCGAACGCGGCAAGCTCGACTGGACCGCACCCTGCGCACGGGCGCTCGCGCTTTCAGGGGCAACGGCGGGGTTTCTCTCGGGATTGCTCGGCGTGGGCGGCGGCTTCGTGATCGTCCCGGCGCTCAAGCGCGCCTCGGACATTCCGATGCAAGGCATCGTCGCCACTTCGCTGGCGGTGATCGCGCTCGTGTCGGTGTCGGGCGTGGCGGCCTCGGCCGCCAGCGGTCATATGCTCTGGCTCAATGCGCTGCCGTTCGCGGCGGGCGCGCTCGCGGGCACGCTGATTGGCCGCAGCTTCGCGCGCCATGTGAGCGGCGCGCGACTGCAGCAGTCGTTTGCGATCTTCGCGGGCTGCGTGGCCGTGGGCATGGCGGTGAAAGCCGTTCACGCGCTCGTGTCCACGGGCATCGTGTGAGGCGGGTTCAGCCCTCGAAATCCAGCCCGCCGATCAATATCTCCGGCTCGCCCTGCGTGCGCGTGGCGAAGTCGATCGGGCGCGCGGTTTCCCACGACGCCATCTTGCGGATCGTCGCCTCCAGGTAGTGGACGAAGCGCGCCTCGCCGCCCGGCTCCATCAGACGCTCGATTTCATCGACATCCCAGGTCAGCGAAACGTTCAGCGCGAACGTGTATGGGTGCCGCGCCTCGGCGGGCTCGCCGCGCAGGCGCACGCGCGTGGGACGGCCATGTCCCTCGTTGGGCACGACATCGACCTGCACCGTCGGCCCAAAATGCTTCGCAAGCTTCGCGGCGATGCGAGGCGCGAACGCCTCCTCGAAACGGTGAACGGCTTCATGACTCATGCGCGGGTGTCTCCGTTCCTTGTGCTCTTTATGCTCTGGCTGCCCTGACGGGTTAGCGCCACATCGTCGCATAGGCCCGACGCGTCGGCCAGTGCGCAACGGCTTTATCGCTTCAGTTGACCACGCGCGCCATGCGCGCGGCCCGCGCCGCCGCCAGCGTGCCGCGCAGCCCTTCGAGCGAATACAGCGCAAGCGCGACCCAGATCGCGCCATAGCCGACTGCGCGTACCGATCCAAACGGCTCGCCGTAGATCAGCACGCCGGTCAGCAGCTGGAGCGTGGGCGTGACGTACTGGATCAGCCCGAGCATCGACAGCGGAATGCGTCGCGCCGCCGCTGCGAACAGCAGAAGCGGCACGGCGGTGATCGGCCCAGCCGCGGCCAGCAGCAGTTGCACGCCCAGCGACGCATGCCCGAAGTGACTCGCGCCCGCGAGGCCAATGATCGTCAGATAGACGATCGCCACGGGAAACAGCAACACGGTTTCGAGCGTCAGCCCTTCGAGCGCGCCCAGCTTCGCGGTCTTGCGCAGCAGCCCATAGCCGCCGAAGGTTGCCGCCAGCGCGAGACTGATCCACGGCGGCGTGCCGTTCTGCCAGGTGAGCCAGGCCACGCCCAGCGCCGCAATCGCCACCGCGCACCATTGCAGCGGCCGCAAGCGCTCGCGCAGAAAGGCATAGCCGAACACCACGTTGATGAGCGGATTGATGAAGTAGCCCAGGCTCGCCTCGACGATATGGCCGGCGTTCACGGCCCAGATATAGATGCCCCAGTTGGCCGAAAGCAGCACCGCGCTCGCCGCGAAGCGCGCGACGAGACGCCGGTCGCGCAGCGCGGGGCGCAGCCAGCTCCAGTGATGCCGCACGATCAGCACGCCGAGGATGAACACCAGCGACCACGCCATGCGGTGCGCCAGCATTTCGAGCGCCGGGATCTGATGCAGCGTCTTGAAGTAGACCGGAAAGAGGCCCCACATCACAAAGGCGGACAGGGCGTAGGCGATGCCGGAATTCATAGGCGTTCTGGTTGAATGACGCGCAGAGTGAAGCGGACTCGACGCCTGTTTCGGCTACGGAATCGGCGACGGAATCGGCAGGGGCGAGCGTAAGCGTGACATAGCCGCGGCATGAAATTTCAGGAAGATTTCATCCATCCCCTGCGCCAGGTCGCCGCTTTTGCGACAATAGCGGATTTTCGCCGCCAGACTTTGCCGCTGTCCAGCTTGACGCACCGCCTGATTACCTCGAGATTGCCTCGATCCAGGCCCGCGCAGCGACGCCGCGTCATCCGCGAGGCATGTAGCTAGACCCGCATTCTTTTCACGCGAGAGGCGCGCACTGCGCGCGTGTCCGCGCCGCCGCGATGTCCCTACCTCATATCGAACCGCTGTATTCGCTGTCCGGCCTTGCGGTCGGGTTCCTGGTCGGCCTGACTGGCGTGGGCGGCGGCTCGCTGATGACGCCCATCCTCGTGCTGCTATTCAACGTGCACCCCGCCACGGCGGTCGGCACCGACCTGCTCTACGCCGCCGCAACAAAATCGGCGGGCACGCTGGTGCATGGGCTCAAGGGTTCGGTGGACTGGCGCGTGACGCTGCGCCTGGCGGCCGGCAGCGTGCCTGCGGCCACGATCACGCTGATCCTGCTACACCGCTACGGGATGGACACGCCCAAGGCCGGGCATCTGATCCAGGCCGTGCTGGGCGCAGCGCTGCTGATCACCGCCGTCGCGCTGCTGTTCCGCCCGCAACTGGCCGCCTTCGCGGCGCGCCATCGGCATGGACCGAGCGAGACGCGTACGCTGCTGTTCACCATTCTGACGGGAGCGATTCTGGGCGCGCTGGTGTCGCTGACCTCGGTGGGCGCGGGCGCGATTGGCGTGACGGTGCTGCTGCTGCTCTATCCGGCGCTGCCGACGGTGCGTATCGTCGGCTCGGACGTCGCCCATGCGGTGCCGCTCACGCTGCTTGCAGGCGCGGGGCATTGGCTGCTGGGCTCGATCGACTGGTCGATGCTGCTGTCGCTGCTGTGCGGCTCGCTGCCGGGCATCGCCGTCGGCAGCATGTTGTCTTCGCGCGCGCCCGAAAAGCTGCTGCGCATGCTGCTCGCCGCCACGCTGACGCTGGTGGGCGCGCGGCTGGTGCTGGCTTGACCCACGGCTGAACCTCGCCCGAACGCGGGCAAGCCGATCACCTCATCCGCGCGGCCCGGTTGCCGCGCGTCTTTCCCCGTCGATACTGCGCTCGCCCGGCCTTCTGGCTCAGGCGTAAGGCGCGCGGCTGAAGAAACGGCCGTTCAGATCGGTTTCGAACTGGCGCAGCCACTGCCCGCGCGCGTCGATGCGGTAGGCCTGGGCCCACGCGCCGCGCCGCACGATCAGCAGTTCGCCATGCTCGGGATCGTCGGGATCGGCCTCGCCGCTCACGTCGAAGTGGATCGGAGCAAAGCCGTGCCGCGCGCAGGCCAGCTCGAACGCCGCGCGATCGACGAGCGGCAAGTCGGTGTAGGTATGAATAGTCATGACGGTGTCCGGCAAGGAGCCACAAGAGACTCGTGGGGTCTGCATGATTCCAAGGTATACCCCCAAACACGCGAAAGCTGTGTGTCAGTCCACATTTAATCGCGCGCATCCGCCACTCCTCGTGCAGATAGTCCGAAAAAAACGGGCCCCGGCGCGATGCCGGGGCCCGTTCATGCGGTGACCCGCGCTTTGCAGCTGAATTCGAGGATTACTGCTGCATCACCGTCAGCTTGTTCGACACCGACTTCACGCCTGCCACGCCTTGCGCGACCTGGCCAGCCTGGTCGATCTGACCCTGCGTCGGGACCGAGCCCGTCAGGCTGACGGCGCCTGCTTTCGAGCGCACCGTGATGTTCGACACGTCGAGGCCTTGAGCCTTCGACAGCGCCTTGCGCACGGTGTAGCCGAGCTTGCGGTCAACCTTCTTGGCCGACGGGGCCGGAGCCGCCGACGTCGTGGCGGCCGCGCCGCTCGCCGAGTTGTCCTGTGCATACACGCTGCATGCGACCGTTACGCAGGCCACAGCGGCCAGAGTCTTCAGAATAGCGACCGATTTCATATTTTCTCCTTGTTACTATCGCGTTGTTGCTTCACACGTTGCTTCGCTCATGGCCCAAGCCACGTGGCGAAAATGGACCGCCTCTTGCCGTGACAGGACGAAGTGGTACGTCCGGCCCGGTCTGACGGCTTCGGTACGACACCCACGGGCAGGCATGCACGCGTAGGCGCGTGCATGCGCGCGTCAAAACATCGCGACGCCGCCATGGTCGGGACACGCTGGTGCGAGAGGCAAGGATCCGGTTGAGCGAGGCGGCATGACTGCACTGCCTGCGCCGATTGCCATGAAGATGCTGTGGTGCTTTGGAATAGTAACGGTCGATTGGTTCGACTCTAGCTGCCGCGCGCCTTAAGCGCTGCGGCGACCCACAATTTAGCCTGGGCGGGGCGCGAGCGCAAAGGATTTAGCGGACAGGCGCGGCGTGCGCGCCACGCCCGGGCGCAAGGCGCTGCGGCCGCCATTCTCATGTAACATCGGCACGCCCCCTCCTTCTTTAGCAAGCGGAACCTCCCTAGGCCTTTCTCTCCCCCATGAAGTCCCCCTCCGGCCGCAAACCTCCTCCACGTCTCGTCGCGCGCTTCGTGGCGATTTCGTGGCGCGACCTCGCTGTCTCGTTCGGCCCCATCCTGCTGGTCAGCGTGGCGGCCATCTGGCTCGCCGTGCGGCTGATCCAGCCCGCGCCGCCCAGCACGCTGACGATGAGCGCCGGCCCCAAAGGCAGCACGTTCTGGAATGCCGCGCAGAAGTACAAGACGATCCTCGCGCGCAACAACATCACGCTCAACATTCTGGAATCGGAAGGCTCGGCGCAGAATCTCGCGCGCCTGTCCGACCCGGCTTCGCATGTCGACGTTGCGTTCGTGCAGGACGGCCTCGCGAACAAGGTGCCCGAGGGGCTGGTCTCGCTCGGTAGCGTCGCCTATGTGCCGCTCGCGGTGTTCTATCACGGGCCGCCGGTCACCCGCCTGTCGCAGTTCGAGGGCGAACGCCTCGCCATCGGCGCGGAAGGCAGCGGCACGCGCGAACTCGCGCTCGCGCTGCTCAAGGCCAACGGCATCGAGCCGGGCGGCAAGACGCAACTGCTGCCGCTTTCCGGCGACGATGCGGCGCACGCGCTGGTGTCGGGCAAGATCGACGTGGCGTTCCTGGCCGGCGATTCCGCGCAGCCGCCCGTCATGGGCCGCCTGATGCGCATGCCCGGCGTGCGCTTTTTCGACTTCGCCCAGGCCGACGCCTACGCGCGCCGCTTCCCCTACCTCACGGCGATCACGATCCCGATGGGCGCGTTCGACTTCGGGCGCAACCTCCCCGCCGCGCCCCTGCACTTCATTGCGCCGACGGCTGAACTGGTCGCGCGCGACTCGCTGCATCCGGCGCTGTCCGACCTGCTCGTCGAAGCGGCCAAGGAGGTGCATGGCCGCTCGACGCTGCTGCAGCGCGCGGGCGAATTTCCCGCACCGCGCGCGCAGGACTTCCCGATCAGCGACGACGCCGCGCGCTACTACAAATCGGGCAAGAGCTTTCTGTACCGCCTGCTGCCGTTCTGGCTGGCGAGTCTCGCCGACCGGCTGCTGGTCGTGCTCGTGCCGATCATCGTGGTGCTGATTCCGGGGCTGCGTCTCGTGCCTGGCCTCTACGCATGGCGGGTAAAATCGCGGATCTACCGCTGGTATGGTTCGCTGATTGCGCTGGAACGCGCCGCACAGGCCGATGTTTCGCCGACGGAGCGTCGCTCGCTGATGCGCCAGCTCGACAAGATCGAGGAGTCGGTCAACGGCATGAAGATGCCGCTCGCCTATGCCGGTCAGTTTTACGTGCTGCGCGAGCATATCGGCTTCGTACGCGAGCGGTTGCTGGCGGTGCGCGAAAAGCTCGAAGCGACGCGCGATGAAGTCGACGCGAACGACGAAGCGCGAACCAATGCCGAAGCAGCAACGCCGGGACCGAAGCCGGACGCCGGCGCGCCAGATGCGGAAAGCCCCAGGTAAAAAAGCAGCAGGAAAGCGGCATAAAAGCCGCACACAGCACCGGATACGATCAATACTCGAACGACGGGCCGCCGTTGCGGTCCGCATGAAGCCCATCTCGGAGGAACAGCATGATCCGCGGCATCGACGCCACCCAGCCGGCCTGGTTCTACGACTTCGTGTCGCCGTTTTCGTACCTGCTGCTGGAGCAGTACGACAAATGGCCGGGCTTCGACTTCGTGCCGACGCCGGTCCTGCTCAGCGACCTCTATCGCCATTGGGGCACGCCATACGGCGGCGCGATTCCCGCCAAGCGCATCTTCACCTATCGACACGCGCTGTTTCGCGCCGAACAGCTTGGCATTCCGCTGAAGATGCCGCCGGCGCATCCGTTCGACTCGGTCAAGCCGATGTTGCTGGCCATTGCCGCGGGCGGCGAATTCGCCTGCGTGCGCGAGATCTTCCGCTTCATCTGGCGCGAAGGCCGCGACCCGTCGAGCGAGGAAGGTTTCGAGCAGTTGTGCGAACGCGTGGGCATCGCGCATGGCGAAGCGCTGATCGAAGAGGAAGCGGTGCGCGCGCAACTGCGCCGTTATACCAATGACGCGATCGCGATGGGCGTGTTCGGCGTACCGACCTTCTGGATGAACAAGCAGCTTTTCTGGGGCGAGGATGCGCTGCCGATGGTGCTCTATTGCGCGCGCACGCCGAACTGGCTCGACTCGCGCGAGGTCAAGCGCATCAGCACCCTGCCTTCAGGACTGGCAAGCCCGGAAACGGCCTGAATCCGCGGGACGGGTCCGGCACGCAAACCGCGCCGTTTCGGTCGGGCTGTCGGCGCTGGTTTTGTCCCTGATGCCGGCCATAGGGCGCGCCCTATGGCGGCCCGGCGCGCGGCGGCATAAGGTTATGGCTGAAGCCGTGCGCGCGCAGCACGGCCGCCGCGCCCCACGCGGCTTTTAAACCGCCCCACGCTTTTGCATCACATGGACGACACTGCCCTTTCCCTCGACATCTGGCTCGTGCGCGTGCTGCGCACGCTGCTGGTCGAGCGCAGCGTCACGCAGGCCGCACTGCGGCTGAACCAGACCCAGCCGGCCATCAGCACGGCGCTGCGGCGCCTGCGCGAGATCCTGGGCGACCCCATTCTCGTGCGCGGCAAGGCCGGCATGGTGCCGACCGAATATGGCGAGTCGCTGCTCGCGCATGCGCAGCGCGTGCTGCGCGATGTCGACTTCGTCGCCACACCGCACGGCGATTTCGATCCGGAGCGCTCGAAGCGCACCTTCCGCGTCGCCGCACCCGACTACCTCAACGACTTCTTCATGCCGACGCTGATCGCCTGGTTTCGCGAGGCGGCTCCTGCGGCGCGGCTGGAGATCCTGTCGCTGTCGCCCACGCTCGATCATTACGGCGCACTGGAAGCGGGCGAACTCGACATCGTGATCGGCAACTGGCCCAAGCCTGACGCGCGTTTCGCGCGCAGCGACCTGTTCACGGACCGCATCGTCTGCATGATGCGCGCCGATCATCCGCTCGCGCGTGCGCCGCTTACGCGCGAGGCCTATCTGGCGGCGGGACATCTCGCGCCCACGCCTTACACCGGCGCGAACGCCAGCCCGATCGACATCGGTTTCGCAAAGGCCCGCGCGCACCGGCACATCGTCGCGACGCTGCCCTACTTCGGCCTCGTGCCGCAGGTCTTGCTGCAATCGGATCTGATTTTCACCACCACGCGCCGGTTCGCTACGCACTACGCGGGACTGTTGCCGATTGCGGTGGCCGAACCGCCGTTCGCGTTTCCGCGCATCCGCTGTTATCAGATGTGGCATCCGCAACCGGATCGGCCAAGCGATGTGTACTGGCTGCGCGATCTGATCGAAGGCGTGTCGGCTTCGTTGACGGTGCGTGGAGGCAAGCGTGCGAACGGCACGAGCAAGCGTGGGGCGGCAGGTGCTCGCAGTGCGGCGGTTGCGAAGGCGGTGGCGGCTTCGACGCAGGAAGAAGCTTGAGCGGATTGGCGAGCGCGCCGATCATCAGGATTGCAAACCATCCTTCACACGAACGCTTTCGCGTTCATTTCGACACTTTCATTTTCCAGTCGGGATGATTCGCGAGCACGAACTCGCCGTCGTCACCCTTGACGACCGGGCTACACCAGTCCGAGACGTTCCTGCGCCACTGAACATGGCTGCAGTACTTGCCGTCATCGGAGATTTTCCAGGTGCCAGTGCCAGGCGCCGAATAATGCTTCGATGAAGTGAAGCCCGAGGTCCAGACAGCCTCGACGCTACCATCGTCGGCGTCTTTCCAGAGCGTCGTCGAACCGTCCGTATAGGTGATCTGGATCTGCGCGCCGGGCATGAGTTGCTGGAGCTCGTCGTGCGTAAGCGGCGTGGCGCCGTCGGCAATGGCAGGGGAAGATGCGAGCACCGGAACGGCGATCGCCAGGCTTGCGAGCGTGACTTTCATATTGGACCTCTTCTACGTCATGCAGCAGCACAAAACATACTGGGCGGTCATGCTGAAAATTGCATGACCGCCCAGTTCATTGAAGCTGTTGCGAAGTCCAAAAGCAAATTGATGCGCTTGCTACATTAGCGCCCGCATCGTTTTGCGTGACGGCTCTTTCGAGTTGATTACGCCTATGCGAAAGACTCCCGACGCACGTTGTTCGGCAACATCACCCGCATTTGCATCAACTGCGCCGCCACGGCCACCGCAATCGACGACGGCGCTTTGTCCACGATCCCCGTCACGCCGATCGGGCAGGTGATCTCGCTCATGCGCTCCGCCGCCACGCCGCGCTCGATCAAGCGCCGTTCGAACTTCACACGTTTCGTCTGCGAACCGATCAAGCCGAACCACGCGAAATCGCGCCGCCGCATGATGCGCTCGGACAACTCGAAATCGAGCGCGTGGTTATGCGTCATCACGATGAAGTACGCACCCGCCGGCGCTTCGTCGACGATCGCTGCGGGCGTGTCAGTCGCCTCGATCTGCACATTCGCGGGCGTTTCATCGGGGAAGAGCTCGTCGCGTTCGTCCACCCATTGCACGACGCAGGGCAGCATGCCGAGCAGCGTCACGAGCGCATGGCCCACGTGACCCGCGCCGAACAGCACAACGTGCATCGGCCCGTACTGCGGCGCCGGCGTACTGCGTCGGCCAATAAGCACGCGACCGTGGCTATCGACGTTCACGCAATGATTCGGATGACTACGCATATCAAGATCCTCGTTCGCCTGAGCCGTCTCAACCGCGCGCCATGGTCCGTACTGCGCTCACGCCCTTGAGGATTTCCTCGGCGGTAGCGGGCGCGTTCATCGGCGGATTGAAGCGATAGTCGGCCACGCTCGACACAGCGTCGCGGATCGCGAAGAACACCGAAAACGGCAGCAGCAGCGGCGGCTCGCCCACGGCTTTCGAGCGATGGATGCTGTCCTCGGCGTTGCGGTTCTTGAACAGCTTCACGCTGAATTCGGGCGGCGTGTCGTTCACGGTCGGGATCTTGTAGGTGGACGGCGCGTGCGTCATCAGCTTGCCGTCCTGCTTCCACCAGAGTTCTTCCGTGGTAAGCCAGCCCATGCCCTGAATAAAGCCGCCTTCCACCTGCCCCACGTCGAGCGCCGGGTTCAGCGACGCGCCCACGTCGTGCAGCGCATCGGCGCGCAGCACGCGCATTTCGCCGGTGAGCGTGTCGATCACCACTTCCGAAACGGCTGCGCCATACGAGTAATAGAAGAACGGCCGGCCGCGCAGCGTCGCCTGATCCCAGTAAAGCTTGGGCGTGGCGTAGAAGCCATCCGACCACAGTTGCACGCGCGCCAGATACGCCTTCTGCACCAGCGTGCCGAACGGCACCACTTCGTCGCCGACAATCGCGCAGTCGTTGGCGAAGCGCACGTCCGCCGCGTTGACCTTGCCCTTGCCCCACGTCGTCGCGGCAAGCGACGCAAGACGTTCGCGCAGTTGACGCGCGGCGTCCTGCGCGGCCTTGCCATTCAGATCGCTGCCGGTGGACGCCGCCGTTGCCGAGGTATTGGCAACCTTGCTGGTGTCCGTGGCCGTCACACGCACGCGGCCAAATTCGATGCCGAGTTCATGCGCCACCACCTGCGCGACCTTGGTGTTGAGTCCCTGGCCCATTTCGGTGCCGCCGTGATTCACGAGCACGGAGCCATCGGTATAGATGTGCACCAGCGCGCCGGCCTGGTTGAAGTGCGTGACGTTGAACGCGATGCCGAACTTGCACGGCGTAATCGCGATGCCCTTCTTCAGCACTTCGTTGTTCGCATTGAATTCGCGGATCGCCGCGCGACGCTTGCGATAGCCGCTCGTTTCCACGAGTTCGTCCATCAGCTCGTGAATCACGTTGTCTTCGATGGTCTGGCCGTAGGGCGTTTCGTTGTTCTCGGTCTTGCCATAGAGATTGCGCTTGCGCACATCGAGCGGATCGAGGCCGAGCGAGCGCGCCACGTCGTCCATGATGTATTCGATCGCGAACGCGCCTTGCGGGCCGCCGAAGCCGCGGAACGCCGTATTCGACTGCGTATTGGTCTTGCCGCAGAAGCCCGAGATCGACACATCGGGCAACCAGTAGGCGTTGTCGAAGTGGCACACCGCGCGCGTCATCACCGGGCCGGACAGATCGGCGGAGAAGCCGCAGCGCGAGGTCATGTCGACGCTCACGCCTTCGATCGTGCCTTGATCGTCGTAACCCACTTCATAGGTGTAGTGGAAGTCGTGACGCTTGCCCGTGATCATCATGTCGTCGTCGCGGTCTGGGCGCAGCTTCACGGGGCACAGCAGCTTCCACGCCGCCAGCGCCGCGCAGCACGCGAAAATGCCCGACTGCGATTCCTTGCCGCCGAAGCCGCCGCCCATGCGGCGGCATTCCACCAGCACGTTATGCGAAGCGACGCCCAGTACGTGCGCGACCAGATGCTGCATTTCGCTCGGGTGCTGCGTCGAGCACCAGACGTGCATGCCGTCGTCGTCCTTCGGCACGGCGTAGGCGATCTGCCCTTCCAGATAGAACTGTTCCTGGCCGCCCAGCAGCATCTCGCCTTCATGGCGATGCGCGGCGCGTGCGGCGCGCGTCGAGGCTTCGCCGCGCGCGAGCTTCATCGGCGGCAACACCGACTGATTCGCGGCGCGCGCCTGCTGCGCCGTCAGGATCGGCGGGAGTTCTTCGTATTGCACTTCGGCGCGGCGCGCGGCGAGGCGCGCGATGTCATGCGAAGTCGCCACCACGATGAACATCGGTTGCCCGACGAATTGCACGATGCCATCGGCCAGCACGGGATCGTCGTGGATGATCGGGCCGCAGTCGTTGACGCCGGGAATGTCCTCGGCGGTCAGCACGGCGACGACGCCGGGCGTGGCGCGCACCTTGGCGAGGTTCATCGACACAATGCGCGCATGCGCCTTCTGCGACAGACCGAGCGCGGCGTGCAGCGTGCCCGCGACGGTCGGAATGTCGTCGGTGTAAGTGGCGCGGCCGCTCACGTGCAGATGCGCGGATTCGTGCGGGCGCGAGACGTGCACCTGTGCGAAAGGCTCACGGGCCTTCGCTTCTTCCAGGAACGGTTCGGCTTGCTGGTTCATGGTTCGTTCTCCATATTTCTTCCGTTATCTGGTTTAAGCGGTTTCCGCCGCCACGTTGCGTACATTGACCGCCTGCGGCGCAAGCGGATTGTGCGGACGCGTTTCCAGCCAGAAACGGTAAAGCGTGTTCTTCGCGGCTTCGAGGCGATAGTCGCTGGTCGCGCGCATATCCGAGAGCGGCGCGTAGTCGTTGCCCATGGCAATCATCGCGGCCTGCGCGGTGGCTTCATGCCATTGCGCGTCGGCCAGCACGGCTTCGGTGTGGCTCGCGCGCTTGGGCGTGGCGGCCATGCCGCCGAAGGCAATGCGCGGCTCGCGGACCGTGTCGCCATCGGCGATAAAGGCGAACGCGGCGCACACGGCGGAAATATCCGAGTCGAAGCGCTTAGACACCTTGTAGGTGCGGAACTTGAGATTCGCACGCGCGCCGGTGCGCGTCGGCACTTTCAGCGCGAGCACGAATTCGTGCTCGGCCATGTCTTTCTTCTGGTACGCCAGATAGAGGTCTTCGAGCGGCATTTCGCGCTCGATCTCACCGCCGCGCAGCACCACGCGCGCGCCCAGCGCGATCAGGCCCGGCATCGAATCGCCGATCGGCGAGCCGTTGGCCACATTCCCGCCAATCGTGCCCGCGTTGCGGATCGGCAGTGAGGCGAAGCGCAGCCACATCTCTTCGAGTTCCGGATAGTGCTTCGCGAGTTCCGCGTAGGCGCGCTCGACACTCACGCCCGCGCCGATTTCGATGAACGCGTCGTTCACCTGGATTTCGCGCATCGCGTCGACCTGACCGACATAGACGATGTCGCCCAGTTCGCGCATCTGCTTGGTGACCCACAGGCCGATATCGGTACTGCCGGCGAGAATGCGCGTGTTCGGGCGCGCTTCCTTGATGGCGGCGAGTGCGTCGACGGTGCGCGGCGCGTCGTATTGCTGGCCCTTGTGTTCGTAGTGGAAGGTGTCGCCGCGCTCAATCGTGGCGAGCGTCTGCGCCAACGTCTTGACGTCGACGGGCGCTTTCGGGCCTTCGAGTTTGAACATCTGCTCGGCGGCGTCGAGGATCGGACGATAGCCCGTGCAGCGGCACAGATTGCCGGTGAGCGCGTTAGCGATATCGTCGCGCGATGGCGTGCTGCAGGCGGCCTTGTTCGCGCAGCCGCCAGGCGCGCCGGCGTGCTCGTGACCGGTCTTCTCATAGAGCGCCCACATCGACATCACGAAGCCCGGCGTGCAGAAACCGCACTGCGAGCCGTGGCAGTCCACCATCGCCTGCTGCACGGGATGCAGCGAGCCGTCCGGCTGGCGCAGGTCTTCCACTGTGAACAGCGCCTTGCCGTCGAGCGTCGGCAGGAACTGGATGCAGGCGTTGACCGCCTTGAAGCTCACGCCGCCTTCGGCATTGCGTTCGCCGACCACGACCGTGCACGCGCCGCAGTCGCCTTCGGCACAGCCCTCCTTGGTGCCGGTGCAGCGCGCGTCTTCGCGCAGGTACTGGAGAACGGTGCGGGTCACGCCCGCGTCGCTGACTTCGCGAATCGCGTTGCGGTGATAGAAGCGGATCGGCTCACTCATGATGTCTGTCTCGTCGTGCTTGTGCGTTGCTTGTGCGGTACTTCTGCGTAATCTTTGCGTGGACGATTCGAAAACTATCACCGCCAATATTGAGAACCCATAGCAGCAAGTGCATGTGGGATATATCGTCGCGGCGATAAATCGGCGCTTTGTCGTGGTGCGACGCTTATGGTGCGATGACCGATTTGCGCTCTTTTTTTCAGATTTAGCTCAAAGACGACAATCCCGACGCGTGGATCGTGCACCAGAAAGTGGCAACACGCCTCTTCTCCAGCGTAGTTCATGCCTGCCGCGCTTCAATTCCGACGAACCCGCGCCCAACTCCGTGCATTTCCGCTCATGCACATGTCACGCCGTTGAAGCGCCCGTTGCGCACCGCTCACGCGCTTCAAGCCCGTAAAAACCGTCGGATACGCCCAACGGATGGGTTTTTCAACGTCTGCATAAGAACCGGTTCCATGGGACAATCACGCCTTTCCCGCCGTTATCCATCCGCGTTTTCCCCATGTCCGCTGATACAGCGCTCCCGCGCTCCGGGTTGTCGACGACCATGCAGATCATTCCGGTCGTCTTTTTCACCTTCATTTGCTATCTGACGATCGGCATTCCGCTCGCCGTGCTGCCAGGCTACGTGCACAACGACCTCGGTTTCAGCACCGTCGTCGCGGGCGCGGCGATCAGCGTGCAGTACATCGCGACGCTCTGTTCGCGTGCGCTGGCTGGCCGCTCGGCGGATACGCTCGGGCCGAAGAAGACCGTCAGCATTGGCCTGACGATCTGCGGCGCGAGCGGCGTGATGCTGCTGCTCGCCACGCTCGTCGATCACTGGCCCGGCCTCTCGCTCACGCTGCTGATCGCCAGCCGCCTGCTGCTAGGCTGCGGCGAGAGCCTGTGCGGCACCGGCGCGATCCTCTGGGGCATCGGCCGCGTGGGCACCGCGCACAACGCCAAGGTGATCTCGTGGAACGGCATCGCCACCTACGGCGCGCTCGCGCTGGGCGCGCCGGTGGGCGTGGAAATGGCGCATTACCTCGGTTACTGGATGCTCGGCATTTCGGTGATCGCGCTGGCGGCGCTGGGCTTCTGGCTCGCGCGCCCGATCGCGCCAGTGCCGCTCGTGCACGGCGAACGCATGTCGTATCGCAGCGTGGTCAAGCGCGTGCTGCCGCATGGCCTGGGCCTCGCGCTGGGTTCGGCGGGCTTTGGCTCGATCGCGACCTTCATCACACTCTTTTACGCGGCGCGCCATTGGCCCAACGCGGCGTTCTCGCTCACGCTGTTCGGCCTGATGTTCATTGGCGCGCGGCTGCTGTTCGCCAACACCATCAAGACCTTCGGCGGTTTCCGCGTGGCCATCGCTTCGTTCTCGTGCGAGTGCGCGGGCTTGCTGCTGCTGTGGCTCTCGCCCACGCCGCACGTTGCGCTGCTGGGCGCGGCGCTCACGGGCTTTGGCTTCGCGCTGGTGTTTCCGGCGCTTGGCGTGGAAGCGGTTGGGCTTGTGCCGCCGGCCAGCCGTGGCGCGGCGCTGTCGGCGTATTCGGTGTTCCTCGATCTGTCGCTGGGCATCACCGGCCCGCTCGCGGGCTATGTGGCGAATGTGTTCGGCTACGGCTCGGTGTTCCTGTTCGCGGCCATCGCGGCGGCGGCTGCCGTGGCGCTGTCCGTTTCGCTCCATCGCAAGAGCGTGCGCGAGGCGGAGCTCAAGCAGCCGGTGACGTCGGAAGCACAGTAGTCCATACGCAGAACTCGTACGCAATATAAAAACCGCACCGGGCAGCACGCCCGATGCGGTTTTTTGTTTTCGCCCGGTCTTACTTCTTCACCGTGCTCGGGTCGATCTTCTTGCCCGTTTCCTCGTTGTAGCGCTGGACGTACTCTTCGCTGAGCTTGCGCATCGCGCGGCCGATCTTGCGGTAATCGGATTCGTTGAGGTTCGCCAGCGACACGCGGCCCGACGGATGCGCCGTGCCAAAGCCCTTGCCCGGCAGCAGCACGACACGCGCTTCCGCCGCGAGACGGAACAGCAGTTCGTTGGGCTGGACCTGCTTGAGCAGCCAGTCGACGAATTCGCGGCCAAAGCGCTTCTCGCCCAGATACTCCATGTCGATGATGGTGTAGTAATCGACCTGGTTCGGATCGGCCTCGTCGACGGCAATGCCCATCTCCTCGAACAGCGCGCGCTTGCGGCTGCGGATCAGGCGCTTGAGCGCGTTCTTGTAGGCGTCCGGCGTATCCATCAGCGAGAACAGCGAGAACAGCACCATCTGCACCTGCTGCGGCGTCGACAGACCGGCGGTGTGGTTGAGCGCGACGGTGCGGCTGTCGGCAACCAGACGGTCGATGAACTTCAGATTGTCCGGCTCGGTCGTGATCGACTCGTAGCGCTTGTGCAGGATCTTCTTCTCTTCCTTGGGCAGCTTGGCGAGCGTGGCGTCCAGCACATTGTCGCGATGCGTGGCGATCGCGCCCAGACGCCAGCCGGTCGCGCCAAAGTACTTCGAATAGGAGTACACGAGAATCGTGTTCTTCGGCGCGAGCGCAAACAGCGAGACGAAGTTATCGGCGAAAGTGCCGTACACGTCGTCGGTCAGCAGGATCAGGTCCGGGCGTTCCTTGATGATCTCGGCGATGTACTCCAGGCTTTCATCGTCGATCTTCACCGAAGGCGGATTGCTCGGGTTCACGAGGAAGAACGCCTTCACCTTCGGATCGCGCAGCTTGTCGAGTTCCTTCTTCGAGTACTGCCAGTTGTTCTCGACCGTCGCATCGAGATGCACGACGTTGAGCTGGTAGTCGTTGAGTTCGGGAATTTCGATGTAGGGCGTGAAGATCGGCATGCCCAGCGCGATGGTGTCGCCCGCCTTGATCAGGAAGTTCTCGCGCATCGTGTTGAAGATGTACGTCATGGCCGCCGTGCCGCCTTCCACCGCGAACACGTCGAACTCGCCGACGAACGGATGCTTGCCGATCATCTCGCGGCGCAGATATTGCCCGACGATGATCTCCGACAGTTTCAGCATGCGGTCCGGCACCGGGTAGTTGCAGGCCAGGATGCCTTCGCACATCTCATAGAGGAAGTCGCCCGCGGAAAGACCGAGCTGGTCGCGCACATACGAGACCGCGCCGCCAATGAAGTCGATGCCGGGCTCGCCTTTGTTCTCGCGCAGGAACTGGTCGAAGCGCTCGACAATGCCGTCGCGCTGCGGAAAGCCGCCCACGCCTTCGGGCATATACGAGAACGAGCGCTCCGATTCGCGCATCGCAAACAGGCCCAGTTGCCAGAAACCGTGACGCGGAATCGTGGCGAGAAAGTTGGGGTTGCCGCGGCCGGCGTTGAGCATCGCGAGGTTGGCCGGACGCTCGGTCGCGCCGCCGCCGGCCGCCTTGATCAGTTCGTCCTTGAGCTCGAACGGGCTCAGTGCGTCGATGCCCGACTTTTCCTTCGTGCCGTTACCGTTACCGTTGCCTTTACCTTTTGCCATGATGCTCTCCAGTGGAAGACAGTGAGCGTGCAGCAGTCTTTCGTCGTGTGAGGCGAGAAACCGGCACGCGATTCGACCCATTCTGGCGAACCGGCGCACGTCGGATGACGCGCGCGGCCCGCATTGACTTCATCTCAAGCAAGACCGACCACAAGCGGCCCGAGCAGCGTCAGCAGCACGTTCGCAATCGCATAGGTGATGGCGAACGGCACCGTCGGCACGGCGCTCTCGGCCTTGTCGAGAATGCCGCCGAACGCCGGGTTCGCACTGCGCGCGCCGGACAGCGCGCCCGCGAGAATCGCCGCGTTGTTGTACTTGAGCACGTAACGGCCAAACAGCATCGTGAGGATCAGCGGCACGATGGTCACCACCACGCCAAGCAGGAAAATGGTGATGCCGCTCTGCTTGATCGTCACCACGGCCTGCAACCCCGAGTTCAGCCCCACCACCGCCACGAACGCCGCCAGACCGAAGTCCTTGAGCAGTTGCGAGGCGGCCGGCGGCATCACGCCATACATGGGATGCTTGCCGCGCATCCAGCCGAACACCAGACCCGCGAGCAGACAGCCGCCGCCCGAACCGAGCGTGAGCGGAATGCCCGCCACGTTCACGACGATCAGGCCCACCAGCAGGCCCAGCACCAGACCCACGCCCATGTAGATAAAGTCGGTCTTGTTGCTCCACGCAAGCTCGTAACCGGCTTCCTGGACCGCGCGTTTGGTGTCGGTGGCCGTACCGTAGATCGTAATGACGTCGCCGTGTTCGAGCTGCGTTTGCGGCAGCACCGGCACCGGCTGGCCCGCGCGCTCGATCTTCTCGATATAGACGCCGTGGCGCATATCGTGATCGACGTTCTTGCGCACCTCGGCGATCGTGGTGTGGTTCATGCCCTTCTTCGTGAAGACGAGCTGGCGCGTCTGCATCACGAGGCTCATGCCGCCCGAATCCGGCACCTCCGGCCCGATCAGCGCGCCCACTTCGACCATCTGTTCGCGGCGGCCCACCACCAGCACGAGATCGTCGCGGCTGAGCACGAAGTCGGGTGTGGAATCGAGTACCTTGCCCGCGCGGCGGATTTTTTCGATCGCAACGAGGTCTTTCTCGGCGGATTCGAGCTGCTTGACGGTTTTGCCCGCCGCGGCTTCAACGCGGAACACACGACCGAACAGCTCCGGCAACGCCGTCACCTGCCCCGGCCCCGACGATGCGCCGCCGCCCGCCATTTCGCGCTCGGCATCGAGCGAGGCGTCCTTGAGGCTGCGCCCCATGAACTTCGGCAGGATGTTCACGCAGACGATGATCGCGCCAAGCGAACCGAACACATAGGTCACGGCATAGCCGATCGCCACGTTGGCCTGCATCGCCTTGACCTGGTCGGCAGGCAGACCCAGACGCGCGATGGCGTCGCCAGCCGTGCCGATGATCGCCGACTGGGTCATGCCGCCCGCCGCGAGACCGGCGGCGAGGCCCTTGTCGAGGTGAAAGAGCTTCGCGCACACCAGCACCGTGAAAAGGCCCGCGAGCGCCATGAACACGGCCATGGCGATTTCGCGCAGCGTCTTGCGGTTGAGCGAGTTGAAGAAGCCCGGCCCCGAGTCGTAACCCACGGCATAGATGAAAACGGCGAACATCACCGACTTGACGCCGTTATCGATCGTCACGCCCACCTGACTGACCACGACTGCGGCCAGCAGCGACCCGCCCACGCCGCCTAGCTGGAATTTGCCGAAATTGATCTGGCCGACCCAGTAACCGACGGCTAACGAGAGAAACAAGGCGATTTCCGGGGATTTGTGAAAGATGTCATGTAGCCATTCCATCGTGCCCTCGCATGGGTAGGTGTGATGCCCTGCCGCCACCGCTCAATGACGACGGCTGCGCGAACCAGCGCCGCGTCAGCCGAACTTCGTCGCGAGCCCGACCACCACGGGCCCCATGAGCGGCAACAAGATATTCGACAGCGCATAGGTGATCGTGTAGCCGATCACGGGCGTCGAATTGCCGGTGACGCCGACGAGCGCACTGATCGCCGGCGTGCTGCACTGCTGACCTGCTATTGCACCGAGCAGCATCGGCGCTTCGAGCTTGAGAAACATCCGCCCGATCCAGAGAGAAAGAAGGCCCGGAATCAGCACCATCAGGATGCCGGCGAGCGGCAGCGCGAGACCGTACTCGCGCACCAGCTTGATGGCGTCCGGGCCGGCTGACAGGCCCACGGCCGCGATGAAGGTGGCGAGACCGAAATCCTTGAGCACTTGCGCGGCCGCCGAAGGCAGCGATCCGACCACGGGAAAATGCGAGCGCAACCAGCCGAAGAAGAGCCCCGAGAGCAGACAGCCGCCGCCCGTGCCGAGCACCAGCGCCACGCCGCCCACATTCACCCCGAGCCGCCCGATCATCATGCCGACCAGCACGCCCAGGCCCAGATAGACGAAGTCGGTTTTCTGGGTCTGCTGGATCACGTAGCCCAGACGCTTCGCGCCACGCGCGACGTCCGAGGGCGCGCCGAGCAGCGTGAGCACATCGCCGCGATGCACCATCGTGCCGGGCAGCGCGGGCACCGTGGTGTCGAGCCGCGTGATCGCGCCCACGTAGATGCCGCGCGCGTCTTCGGGCGAGGCGCGCTCGCGCAGTTGCGCAAGCGTCAGACCGTTGGCGTCGCGGCGCGTGAGCATCACGTCCACGCGCTGGGCGAGCAGCCTCGTGAAGCCCTCGCCGGAGACTTCCGCGCCAAGCAAGGCCGACGCCTCCACCATCGATTCGCGCCGTCCCGCGATGAACACCACGTCGTCCGCCTGCAGCACGAACTGCGCGTCGGCTTCGAGTTGCCGTTGTGCGCGCAGTACCCGCTCGATCGTGATGTTGTTGCCAAAACGCGCCTCGAACGCCGATACCTGCGTGCCCGCCGCCTGCCCCACTTCGAAGGCGCGGCCCACAAGCGGCGGCAGCGCGAGCCGCTGGCCGTCGTCGAGCACGCCATCGCCACCCAGCTTGCGAAAGAGGCGCGCGGCTTCTTCGCGCAGATTCACGCGCATGATGAGCGGCGCGATCTGGCTGGTGAACAGCACGATGGTGATGAGGCCAAAGAGGTAGCTCACGCTATAGGCCGTGACGATGTGCGCCTGCATGGTGCTCACCTGGGCGTCGCTCACGCCCAGTTTGGCGATGGCCTCGGACGCCGTGCCGATCACCGCGGATTCCGTTGCCGCGCCCGCGAGCAGCCCGGCTGCGGTGCCCGCATCAAGTTTCATCAGGACGACTGCAATCATCACGAGCGTCATGACGGAGACGATCTCGACGATCGACAGCAGGCCATAGCGCCACCCGCGCCCCACATTCGCGAAGAACTGCGGACCGCCCGTAAAACCGAGTGCAAAGATGAAGAGTGCGAACGCGACGTTCTTGAGATCGGGCGCGAGCCGCGCGCCAGTCTGGCCGATCAGCAGCGCAACGATCAAGGTGCCGCACACGCCGCCCAGCGATATCGGGCCGAAACGAATTGAACCAATTAGATAACCGAGCGCAAGACTGACGAACAGGGCAATCTCGGGTTGAGACTTCAGCAATTCGACGATCATGTCAGGTCTGCCGATTTACGTTTTCGTTTTCCTAAATTCGCTTAAAAAGACATGCACAGCGCATGCATGTCTTTATGTCGCGCTTCGCCGATTATTGGCGCAATGCGCAATAAAGCTCAAATCCGCCTTTATCTACCGTATATGTTAAAAGTGTGAATCGAATCTGCGCAGCGCACGACAAAGGATTGAAAACAAACGTATTCAGCGGGACAAAATAGCAGACTGTAGAAAAGGCTGTCGCGACAGTGTGCAACGGCTGACGGCGCCTGTGGATTTCAGCCGTATTTCCCGCCAATTCAAAGTGTTTCCGGCAGCATTACGAACGAAGCTGAAAACCTGATGCAGCGCGCGCATCGCGTGACAAAACGCCTCGTCCCGCTCTCATGCCAGGCCAGCATTGTTTTTAACAAACGCGAAACAGCTCTGTCGCTTAAGATAAATATTGTAATTCCCAACGACTGTCAATATTATTTTCGTGCACGATCGCTGTTCGCTCATCTGGAAGCCGCATTACATCGGATACCCGGTTTTTGCCGCCAAAAGCCCATGTAATGCCCATTCAACCGGCACATGCATCAGCATACGAGGCGAATTCGATGAACCAGATACACGCCATGCGCGTCTTCGTCCGGGTTGCGGAATCGCAAAGCTTTCGCCGCGCCGCCCAGCAACTCGATGTCTCGAATGCGCTCGTCACCCGCTCGATTGCAATGCTCGAAGCGCATTTGCATACGCGTCTGATCAATCGCACCACACGCAATCTTTCGCTCACCGAAGCAGGCCTGCGCTATCTCGAAGGCTGCAAGAGCGTGCTCGAAGAACTCGATCATCTGGAAGACTCGCTCGCGCTCACCGAACGCGAGCCCAGCGGCACGCTGCGCGTCATGGCGGCGGGTGCGCTGTCGCTCGCCACGCTCACGCCGCTCATCGACGGGTATCGCCGGCTCTATCCGCGTGTGAACGTGCGCCTCACGCTGGCTGAGAAGCACACCGACATGCTCGAAGACGGCTTCGACGTGGGCATTGTCGCGGCCTGCGCCACGCGTGGCGGCGAGTTTGTCGAGCATGCGCTCGGCACCACCGCGTTCGTGCCATGCGCGTCGCCCGCGTGGCTCGCCGAGCATGGCGAACCGCTCACGCCCGAGCAACTTGAACAGCACGCCGCCGTGACCTTGCCGCCCGAGGAGCGCAGCGTGAACTGGCTGTTCGCGCGGCCCGGAGAAAACGCGCAACAGGTCACGCTACAGCCCGGCTACGCGGTCAACAATATGCTGATGGTGCGGCTTGCCGCGCTCGCGGGTATGGGCGTGGCGATCGTGCCCGCGCCGCTGGTGGCCGACGATCTCGCGGCGGGTACGCTCGTGCGCCTGCTGCCGGACTATGAGATCGAAGACGCGCAGGCCAGCATGGCCATCGTCTATCCGCGCCGCCAGTATCTGCCCGCAAAGACGCTGCGCTTCGTCGATTACACCGTCGAGCATTTTCAGCAGATGTGCGAAGAAAAACCGTTGCGCGCGCCACGCGCGGCGCACGCAGTCGACACGGGCATGCTGATGCACGGCTAGGCCAGCACAACGGCATGACATCGAAGGGCGCTCATGCGCCCTTTGCTTTTTCTTCGTCGGCGGGATTCAGCGCTCAGGGCGCGTGCTGCACGGCTTCGCGCTGTTCGTCGTCCTCGCCCGCCGCGCCGCAGAACTCGCGCAGCAACGGCGCTTCGCGCTCGTGCACTTCAACCGGCAGCCATACCGCGCCCGCCCACGCCAGATAGCGCGCGCGATGCTGCCCATTGCGAAACGCCACGACACCGACATGCGACACGCCGAGCCAGCCGGCCAGACCGCTTGCGCGCCGCTTCGAGATCGTCACGTAGGGCATTTGCGGCACGCGCTCGTTGCGCGGATCGAGAAACTCGCGGATGCCGCGCACCTTGCCCACATGCCAGTCATCGACGGGCTTGAGCACGTAATCGGTATCGTCGCGGTCGGCGCAGAGCAGCAGTTTGTGGAGATCGACGAGCACCACTTCGTGGCGCGTGCCATCGGTCGTGAAGACGCGCTTGAAGCGCACGTGGTCGAAGGCCTGATGGGCAGGCAGGGGCACGACCCAGAGCGGGCCGCTTGCGGCCTGTAGCGTCGACGCGGAGCTCGGCACGGAAGTCGACGACGATGGCGGCGACGGAATCGAAGGCATCTCGGGGAACGTGGACATGGACGTCTTCGGCATGCAGGTAAGGCGCCTCTCGCAGGGAGGAAAAGCGGCCTAAGCTACGAGGGATTCGTGACTATTTCGTGACCTATGCCGCGTGAATGCGCGCGATGTGGGTTCATCCGGGAAGCCGCCAATGGACACCTGCAACGACACGAACAACAACGCCCACCACGACGACACGCGTATCGAAACATTCGGCGCTCATGTGCGCATCGAATCGCGCGGACCTGACGCGACGATTGCCACCGTCGTGCTCGATCGCCCTGCCCAGCGCAATGCGATCGACCGCGCCGTCGCCAATGCGCTCGCCGCCGCCTTCGCACGTTTCGAATCGAATCCGCAGTGGCGCGCGGGCGTACTGTTCGGCGCGGGCGGCACCTTCTGCTCGGGCGCCGATCTGGGTGCGCTCAACGACGATGCGCGCCGCAACGAAGTCCACGCCGATGGCAGCGGGCCGGGGCCGCTCGGCCCGACGCGCATGCTGCTGGGCAAACCCGTCATCGCCGCTATTTCAGGATACGCCGTCGCGGGCGGCCTGGAACTCGCCTTGTTCTGCGATCTGCGCGTGATCGAACAAAGCGCGGTATTGGGCGTGTTCTGCCGCCGCGTGGGCGTACCGCTGATCGATGGCGGCAGCGTGCGCCTGCCGCGCCTGATCGGCCTGTCACGCGCGCTCGATCTGATCCTCACGGGGCGCGCCGTGGACGCGCAGGAAGCGTTGGCGATTGGCCTTGCGAACCGCGTCGTCGCGCCAGGCGCCGCGCGCGCCGAAGCCGAAGCGCTGGCCACGCAGCTTGCCGCCTTTCCGCAGGCGGCGCTGCTGGCTGATCGCCGCTCGGCGTATGAAAACAGCCCGCTTGCCGATCTGGCCGAAGCATTGTGCCGCGAAGGCGCGGGAGGCTATCGCGCGGTGATGGACGAAGGTCTGGCGATGGCCGCGCGCTTCGCCTCGGGCGCGGGGCGACACGGCACGTCCATCGACGATTGAACGTGATTACGCGTGATCCAGGCGATCCAGGCTTGAACGTGGCTGCGCGAGCCGCTAGATTGAATCTGACAGGCTTGCATCCGACAAATCCGGCGTAGCTGTCCGGCGCGTCGCATCGCCAGCCCTGTCTCGATAGCAAGACCAACTTCGCCCGCGCCGCCCGCGCCCTCTGCGCGATCCGTACCTCGAAGGGGCTCCCCTCGGACATGACGCCGCCGCGCGCGCAACCCATGATGCCGCATCAGGGGACCGCCCATGCCGACGGATCGAATCATCCGCTTTGCGGATTTCGAACTCGACGTCGAGCGTTATCAGCTCCGCCGCGCCGGCGAGCAAGTCCGGCTCGAACGCCTGCCGATGGATCTGCTGATCCTGCTCGCCTCGCGTCATGGCGAGCTGATCTCGCGCGCCGATATCGTCGAGCGACTGTGGCACGGCAACCCCTACCGCGACACCGAAAACGGCATCAATACCGCGATCCGCAAGATCCGTATCGCCCTTGACGACGATCCGCTCAAGCCGCGTCATCTGGTGACCGTGAAGGGCAAAGGCTATCGGCTCGACGGTGCGGATTTCGCCAGCCAGCCCAACGCCAGCGCAAGCGACTCCGCCGATGCGATCGACACAGCGGGCGCACATAGCGCCGTGCGCGTGCTGGTGCTGCCGTTTGCAAACCTCACCGGCGACGGCAATCAGGAATACCTGTGCAGCGCCCTCGCCGATGAAATCTCGGCCACGCTGGGCACGATCGGCGCACTGGGCGCACAGCCGTTGCGCCTGATCGCGCGGACGACGGCGGCGCGTTACCGCGACACGGCCAAGGGCATTGGTGAGATCGCGCGCGAGCTCAAGCTCGACTACGTGCTCGAAGGTTCGCTCTCGCGCGAAGGCCCGCGTGCGCGCATCCTCACGCGCCTGATCCGCTGCGCCGACGAAGTGCAGATCTGGAGCCGCGCACACGAGCCGGTTTCGCCTGGCGCGCTCGACATCCTCAAGGAAGCCGCCGCCGCGCTCGCGCAGGATCTCGCCGCCACACTGCCTGAGCTGCAGCGCTCGATGCTCGCGCGGCGCCTGCCCGTCGATCCCGCCGCGCACGACGCCTACGTGCGCGGACGCTACTTCTGGTATCGGCGCGTGCATTTCGATGCGGCGTTCTGCGCGCATCACGGCATCGACGGCGAGGACTTCGCGCGCAGCCGCGGCTACTTCGAAACCGCGCTCGAACACGATCCGAACTACGCGCTGGGCTATGCGGGCCTGTCGAACTACTACGGCGCGACCGTGGTGCACGGCATGTTCGCGCCCGACGACGGCTGGCCGATCGCACGCGCGCTCGCGCACAGCGCACTCGAACTCGACCCCGACCTGCCTGAAGCGCACCACGCGCTCGCCGCCGTGCGCTACTTCTTCGAATGGGACTGGGCGCGCGCCGAAGCCGGCTTCAAGGAGGCGCTGCGGCGCAATCCGAGCTACCCGGAAGCGCACCGGCTGTATGCGCGCCTGCTGCTGTCGGCGGGCCGCCGTGCTGAAGGCGAAGTGGAGATGGCGCGCGCAGAGCGCATCGATCCGCTGGCGTTCCAGGGCTCGCGCGCCTTCGGCATGATTCTCGCGGGACGGCACGAAGAAGTGGTGAGCGACTATCTCTCGCCGGGCCACATGGATTATTCGCCGCTCGCGTATCAGGTGCTCGCAACGGCCTTCGAAGTGAAAAAGCTCTACGCGCAGGCCGTGGATGCGACCGTGGAGGCGCTGGTGCGCTGCGGCCTGCACGCGCGCGCAGCGACGATCCGCGCGCAATGGGACGTGGGCGGTTACGACGCGGTGCTGCACTGGTATCGCGACGATCTGCTGACGAGACGACGCAGCCAGTACACCTCGCCGCTGCTGATCGCCGAAATCTACGCGCGCCTAGCGCAACCCGACGAAATGTTCCACTGGCTCGACGCTGCAGTCGCCGAGCGCAGTTCGCGCCTGTGCGAGCTGCGCATGAATCCGTGGTTCAAGCCCTATCGCCCCAGCGGGCGGATGAGGAAAATCGAGCAACTGATTGGCGAAGGCCGGGCGCAATAGCCATGCAAAAGCGGCGTCGCGCTCCGGCCCTGAGAAAGACGGTCTCCTGGCGTCGAGCGTCCTAGTTGCCGTGATAGAGATCGTTGTTCAGACGATCGCGTTCACCCGTCTGCTCCGAGCGCAACAGATCCTGATAGACCTGTGCGTGCGTGAGCGCCATCGGCGCGCCCGAGGCGCTATTGGTCATGGGCGTGCCGCCCACATCCTGCGACGCCGACGGCGCGGCCTGTGACGGATCGGCGGGCGTATCGGCCAAAGCGAGTCCTGCAAACAAGGCGGCCGAGCAGGCCACCGCGATGCGTACGGTATTCAGCGTGTTCATGTCATCGCTCCAGGAAAATCCACGAAAGGAAAAGCGCATGCGAGGCGGCCGCCATGCGCGGTGCGGACGAAAACCGGCCCGATGCGCTGACACGGCGGCGGCGGGCGGGTTCGTCGTCGCATGGTGCGGCTCGCCCGCGTCGCGCACCATGGACGTAACCTGAAGAAATCGTCAAGGCAACCGGCCAATGGGCGGTGTTGCGTAAGAAGAACGCAAGAAAAGGGTGTCGCATGCGGCGCGGCGCATTTCAGTACAATCCCGGCTTGACTCCTGCTCGATTTCAGCCAGAGGCCCGCAAACGGGGCTTTGCGCATGCGGGATCTGCCCCGATCACGTCCGATCACGCCAGCCACACAGCCATGCCACTGCCCCTCCTCGCCCTTGCCGTCGCCGCGTTTGGTATCGGTACCACCGAATTCGTCATCATGGGCCTGCTGCCCGATGTCGCGCGCGACCTCTCCGTGTCGATTCCGGCGGCGGGCATGCTGGTCTCGGCCTACGCGCTGGGCGTGACGATCGGCGCGCCCATCGTCGCCATCGCTATCGCCAACGTGCCGCGCAAGGCGGCGCTGATGCGGCTGATCGGCATCTTTATCGTCGGCAACCTGCTGTGCGCACTGGCGCCCAATTATTCGATCCTGATGGCCGCGCGCATCGTCACGGCGTTCTGCCACGGTGCGTTCTTCGGCATCGGCTCGGTGGTGGCGGCCGGACTGGTCGCGCCCAACCGGCGCGCCCAGGCGATCGCGCTGATGTTCACGGGCCTGACGCTCGCCAACGTGCTGGGCGTGCCGCTGGGCACGGCGCTCGGCCAGCTCGCCGGCTGGCGCACGACCTTCTGGGCCGTGACGGGCATCGGCCTGCTGGCGGCGCTCGCCTTGCAGGTCTGCCTGCCGAAGCACATCGAAATGCAGAAAGCGAGCCTCGTGCGCGAATTCAGCGTGCTCAGGAATCCGCAGGTGCTGATGGTGCTGGGGATCAGCGTGCTGGCGTCGGCGAGCCTGTTCTCGGTGTTCACCTACATCACGCCGATCCTCGAAGACGTCTCCGGCTTCTCGCCGCACGAAGTCACCTTCGTGCTGCTGCTGTTCGGTCTGGGCCTGACGGTAGGCAGCACGCTGGGCGGCAAACTCGCGGACTGGAAGCTGATGCGCTCGCTGCTGGTGTTCCTCGCGATGATCGGCGTGGTGCTCGCGGTGTTCTCGGCGACCATGCACGACCCGGTCATGGCGAGCGCGACCATCTTCGTCTGGGGCGTGCTGGCGTTTGCGATCGTGCCGCCGCTGCAGATGCTGATCGTCAACCGTGCGAGCGAAGCGCCCAATCTGGCCTCGACGCTCAATCAGGGCGCGTTCAACCTGGGCAATGCCGGCGGCGCGTGGATCGGCGGCGTGGCGATCGGCTCGGGCGCCGCGCTCACGACGCTGCCGTGGGTGGGCCTGCTGATGGCGCTGGCCGCACTTGGCCTCACGTTCGTATCGGCGCAACTGGATCGCCGCGCGCGTCGCCGTACTGCGGTGAGCGGACCGACCACGGCGGTCTGACACGCCAGCGGGATTTTTCCACACGGACGGCATGGACAACACAGCGGGCGTAGTAGGATTGCGCCCGATGAAAACCGTCCTTACCCGCGATTTCCTCGCGCTGATCCTGAGCGTGGCTGTGGTTGGCCTGGGCTCCGGCGCGACTCTCCCGCTCACTGCTCTCGCGCTGACTGACGCCGGCTACGGCGCGACCGTGGTCGGCCTGCTCACGGCTGCCCAGGCGCTCGGCGGCCTGATTGTCGTGCCGATGACGGCGTGGATCGCCGCACGATTTGGCTCGCGCCAGGTGATCGTGGGGTCCGTGCTGGCCGTAGCCGTGGCGACGGCGCTGATGCAGTGCTGCGCGAATCTGTGGCTATGGGGTCTGCTGCGGATGATCTGCGGCGCGGCGCTGATGCTGCTGTTCACGATCGGCGAAGCGTGGGTCAACGAACTTGCCGACGACACCAATCGCGGCCGCGTGGTGGCGATCTACGCGACCACTTTCACGCTGTTCCAGATGACGGGGCCGGTACTGGTGAGCCAGATCGCCGACTATACGGCGTGGCGCTTCGCGATCTGCGGCGCGATCTTCCTGGTCGCCTTGCCGATGCTGGCGGCGATCCGCTCCAGTCCTCACACATCCGATCTGCATGAGCCGCATGGCAGCTGGCGACACGTGCTGCCGAAGATGCCGGCGCTGATTATCGGTACGGGATTTTTTGCGCTGTTCGATACGCTGGCGTTGTCGCTGCTGCCGCTCTTTGCGATTGGGCATGGGATTGGCAGCGAAGAGGCGGTGCTGTTTGCTTCGGTGGTGCTGCTCGGCGATACGACCATGCAGTTTCCGATTGGCTGGCTTGCCGACCGGCTCGGGCGTGAGCGGGTGCATGCGCTGATGGGCGTCGTCGTGGTTGCGTTGTTGCCGTTGCTGCCTTTTGTTGTCGAGGTGCCGTGGTTGCGCTGGCCGTTGTTGTTTGTTTTGGGGGCGGCGGCTGGGTCGATCTACACGCTATCGATTGTGGCTTGCGGGGAGCGGTTTGAAGGGGTGGCGCTGGTGTCGGCTAGCGCGTTGGTGAGCGCTTCGTGGAGCGCGGCTAGTTTTGGTGGACCGATTGTTACCGGGGCGCTAATGCAGCGTGCCGGGGGCGATTCCATGCTGTGGGTGCTGTTTGTTTGTGGGCTGATGTTTTTGGGGGCGTTGCGGTGGGAGCGGGTTCGCGCCATTGCGCGGCCATAGTGCCCGGCCTCTCATAAAATTGATCGGACCGCAAATCAATCACGAAAAGGTTCAGGTGTAACGGGCACTGCCAAACTTATTTCGCGAAATCAATACAACTTCACGTGCGTACCGACTGGAGAATCCGGGCGGACCTTTTGTCCGCGAACCAGCCCAGTAGCGGCTTTTCGACGTACAAGTGAACAATCACAGCCGACGCAACCGCAAGACCCGCTATGCTGGCGACTGCCAGCCAGAGGCTGAACTGATGGTGGAACATCCCGGACTTGATGGCCTTAGCAAAGACGTTCATCCAGAATCCGTGAGTCAGATAGAGTACATAGGACGCGTTGCCGAGCAATGCCAGGGTGCGCCCTAATCGGCCATGCCGGTCCTCCATGCGCATAAATGCGGCTACCAGCAGCACTGCCGGAATCCCCCAGGCCCACCATCTGAACGTGGTCGGCAGGCCGGCTGTGGCTTTATCGGGCGAGACCAGCGAAGCCCAATAGAAGAGCGCGACACACGCCATCGACACCATCCATCTGATGCGGGAGCTGGATTCAGGCAACCGCATGCCTACAGCGCCGAGAAATATACCGGCCAGAAATTCGACTACGATCGGATTTCCGTAATATTCGCCTTGTGCAGTGGCACCGACCGTTGAAAGCACGATCGGCACACCGGCGATGAGTGCGCCGATGAACGCCAGCCGATACTTTTGCCACGGAAGAAAGAGTGCAGCGGTACAAATGAGGTAAAAATAGACCTCATACACGAGCGTCCATGCAACGCCGAGAACCAAACCCGCCGAGGTAGTCGGTGGAAGCAAAAATGCCGATTCCACTAGGCCCACGGCTGCCAGCGGCCGGTGCTTATAGGCAATTCCGCTGCAGGATAGCGCGATCACCACGGCAAGGAACATCCAGTAAGGCGGGATGATTCGCGTAAGGCGACGGGTGAGAAAACGCTTGGCCGACGTTTGCGAAGAGAAGCCCGCAGTCGTGTGCCACATAACCAGCCCGCTGATCACGAAAAACACGTCGACACCGCATGCGCCTACACGCTGTATGGCAGCAGGCACATGCGCGAGCGGGCTAGCCGACATTTCTTCGAGAATGTGATGCGCCAGCACCGCAAATGCCGCAAAAAAACGCAGGTATTCCAGGCCACAGAGCTTGGGTTGCTGGTTCGTACGCATCGTCATAACTGAATGACTCCGGCGACATATCGGGTGTGGACCGCGAGATTATAGAATCGCGCCGTTGATGCCTGCGATCAAACTACTGCGTAACGTGCTTTAGACCACAGTACGGTGGCTTTCCGCGCGACAAAAAAATGCTGTCCCGCACGGGGACAGCATGAGTCGAACAGAGCGGCACGATCACCAGATCGTGCCAACGAGTTACTTAAGCGCAGGCAAAACCACCCCAACAGACGCCCCAAACCCTACGCGATACCCATCGCCTTGACACCATCCAGCCAGCGTCAGCTCATCGCCATCCTCGATAAACCCACGCGTCCCACCCGACTTAAGCGCAAGCGGATTTTTAGCGTTCCAGGTAATCTCAAGCAAACTTCCAAACGAATCCTCAGTAGGCCCAGAGATCGTCCCCGATCCCATCAGATCGCCCACGCGCGTGTTACATCCAGCGACCGTGTGATGCGCGAGCTGCTGCGCCATCGTCCAATACATGTGCTTAAAGTTAGTCCGCGAAATCGTCGTAGCCTCATCAGCGCCTTCAGGCCGCAGCAGCACTTCCAGCTCGATATCAAACCCATGCTCGCCAGCATGGCGCAGATACGCCAGCGGCTGCGGCTCCTGCACCGGCTGCGCCACGCGGAACGGTTCCAGCGCATCGAGCGTCACGATCCACGGCGAGATCGTCGTCGCAAAGCCCTTCGAATTGAACGGTCCCAGCGGCACATATTCCCACTGCTGGATATCGCGTGCGCTCCAGTCATTGAGCAGCACCATCCCGAAGATATGCGTCTCGGCATCCTCGCAGGCGATCGGCTCGCCCAGCGCGTTGCCCCGCCCGATGATGAATCCCGTCTCCAGTTCGATGTCGAGCTTGCGGCACGCGCCAAACACCGGCCGCTCCTGGTCCGGCAGCTTCAGCTGACCATTCGGACGGCGCACCGGCGTACCGCTCACCACCACCGACGATGCACGTCCGTTATAGCCAATCGGCATTTCCGACCAGTTCGGCAGCAGCGCATTCTTCGGATCTCGAAACATCGATCCCACGTTGGTGGCGTGCTCTTTCGACGAATAGAAGTCCGTGTAGCCGGGAATATCCACCGGCAGATGCAGCTTCGCATCGGCGAGTTTGACGAGCGCGCGGGCGCGCAGTGCGGCGTCGTCACGCAACGGGGCGGTGTCCTTCGCGAGCAGCGACGATAGCTGTACCCGCACGCTGCGCCATGTATCGCGGCCGAGTGCGATGAAGTCGTTCAGCGCCGGCCGCGCAAACACATTCGCCTCCGACGGCAGGCGCAGCAGTCCGGCTTCAACCAGCGCGGCCAGATCCGCGACCTGATCGCCGATCGCCACGCCCACGCGCGCATGCGCCTGCTGCGCCGTGCTGAACACGCCGAACGGCAGGTTCTGGATCGGGAAATCGCAGGCCGCGTCGTTTGCGCTGTCGATCCAGCTCTTGCGCGCGGGGTCGAGGGTCGCCTGCAGATCGCTATGGTTAGGGATGCTCATTGCTGCTCCGGATTGAAGTGTTTCTTGAGGCCTTGCCAGCACTCGTAGTAATGCGCCTGCAGCTGGCTCGTTTCGAGCGCGAATTGCGTCGGGCGGATCAGCGTGCGGGTCTCGAACATGAACGCCATCGTGTCGCCAACTTTGTGCGGCTTGCTCGTATCGGCGTTCGAGGCTTTTTCAAAGGTCTCGGCATCCGGGCCGTGGCCCGACATGCAGTTGTGCAGGCTCGCGCCGCCCGGCACGAAGCCCTCGGCCTTGGCGTCGTAGACGCCGTGCACGAGGCCCATGAATTCGCTCGCCACGTTGCGGTGATACCAGGGCGGGCGGAAGGTGTTCTCGGCGGCCAGCCAGCGCGGCGGGAAGATCACGAAGTCGATCGAATCGACGCCCGGCGTGTCGGTCGGCGCATGCAGCACGAGGAAAATCGACGGGTCCGGATGGTCAAAGCTGATCGAGCCAATCGTGTTATAGCGGCGCAGATCGTACTTGTAGGGCGCGTAATTGCCGTGCCACGCCACCACGTCGAGCGGCGAATGGCCCATATCCGCGCGCCACAGTTCGCCGTTCAGTTTGGTGACGAGTTCGAACTGCCCTTCACGGTCTTCATAGGCGGCCACCGGCGTCAGGAAATCGCGCGGGTTCGCCAGTCCGTTCGAGCCGATCACGCCCAGATCCGGCAGGCGCAGCAGCGCGCCGAAGTTCTCGCAGATATAGCCGCGCGCCTCGCCATCGGGCAATTCGACCGCGAAGCGCACGCCGCGCGGGATCACCGCGATCTCGAACGGCTCGATGTCGAGCTTGCCCATTTCCGTCGCAATCGACAGTCGCCCCTGTTGCGGAACGATCAGCAGTTCGCCATCGGTGTTGTAGAAGAAGCGGTCCTTCATCGAGCGGTTGGCCGCGTAGAGATGGATCGCGCAACCGCTCATCGAAGCCGCCGAGCCATTGCCCGCCATCGTCACCCAGCCGTCGATGAAATCGGTCGGCGCGGTGGGCATCGGCAGCGCGTCCCAGCGCAGCTGGTTGGGCGGCGTGGGCGGCACAGCACCGAAATCGGCGACGAGGCGCGCGCCTTCGCCGTCGGCTTTGCTAGCGAGCGGCGTGAACGGCTGATGCACCGCGCCCGGACGGATGCGATAGAGCCACGAGCGACGATTGTGCGAGCGCGGCGCGGTGAAGGCCGTGCCCGACAGCTGCTCGGCGTACAGGCCGTAGGCGCAGCGCTGCGGCGAGTTCTGGCCCGCGGGCAAGGCGCCGGGCAACGCTTCGGTCGCGAATTCGTTGCCGAAGCCGCTCATGTAGCCATCCGGGTAACCGTCGTGGCCGCGAGCGGGCGCGTGCTTCACGTCGGGCAAAGGTGCGTTCATCACTGTCTCTCCAGGTTCCCTACCGATTCGGCCGGCGCGGCGGCATGGTCAAGCTGTCTTCCGTCGCGCGATTTACGAATAGTAAAACGGATTCTGATTAGTGAAATTACATGTAAACCCTGGGAATCCCCTTCCTGAGCGGCGGAGCCACGCCTGGCAAGCCTTCGCGTGTGGATATCGTTATCACCAATCAGTGCATGCCGCAGCGTCCGGGGCTGCTACCATCAAGTCATGCGGCCCCCGTGGCCGCGTCGCTGTTTTTTCTTTCCGACTTCCTGGTTCTCTTCATCGCGTCATGATCGCTCCGACCATTCCCGAGCTTGTTGCCCGCTCCGCCAGCCATCCTTTTCTCGGCGAGCACCTGGCGATGGGGAGCGGCGCGCATCACGCCGAAGCCATCGCGCGGCGTCGCGGCGTGGAAATGCTCAGCGCCTACGAGCCGATCTACGACATCAGCGTGCACGGCGGCGCACAGTCGCTCACCGCCGATCTGTCGTCGGCTGCGCGTTTTGGCGACGAACTCGGCTTTCAGGCGGTGACGCTGCGCGACGACGGCGGCAAGATCACGCCCTTCGATCCCTTCTCCGACACGCTCGACGACCCCGAACTGGTGGCGCTCGATCGCTGCGTGCGGGCGCTGCATACGATCAACTTTCTGGGTTCGCAGCAGCACGGCCTGCTGTTCCTGCGCGTGCACGAGCGTCTGCTCAAGAGCGTGAAATACGATCACGGACGCCATTTTTCGAACGTGCTGGTGTCGTTCGGGCTCAATCCCGGGCGGGTAGTGATTGAATTGCCGGCGGCGGCGGTCGCGCATCGCACCTTCGTCGGCTATCTGACGAAGAGTTATCAGCGCTATGGCTTCAAGGTGGCGGGCAATCTGTCCAACGCGGGGCAGATCCTGTCGGTGTCCGACAGCGCGCGGCTCGATTTCGTGAAGATGGACGCCAGTTCGGCGTTGCGCGATTCGATGGTCAAACCGCTCGTGAGTTACGCGGCGCGGCTGCGCATTCCGCTGATTTTCAACCGCGTGATGGACGTCGCCCAGTTCGAGCAATTGCAGCAGTACGACGTGCGCTTCGTGCAGGGGCCCGTGTTCGACGCGCAGAACAGCGCGGCTTGATGAGCCTGAAAAGCAGAACGCCGCGCTTCAAAGGCGCGGCGTTCTGCTTGTAGAGGATGCGGGTTGCCCGGTTTAGAGGCTGATCGGTTCCTGTTCCAGTTCCACGCCAAAGCGCGCCAGCACATCGGCCTGGATCGCCCGCGCGAGGTCGAGGATGTCGCTGCCGCACGCGCCGCCGCGATTCACCAGCACGAGCGCCTGACGCTCATGGACCGCCGCCGCGCCCAGCGCGCGCCCCTTCCAGCCACACTGATCGATCAGCCAGCCCGCCGCCAGCTTGACGCGGCCATCGGCCTGCGCATACGAGACCACCTGCGGCTCGCGCAACACGAGCGCGTCGAACTGCTCCGCCTCGATCACCGGATTCTTGAAGAAACTGCCCGCGTTGCCGAGCACGAGCGGATCGGGCAGCTTGGCGCGGCGCACCGCCACCACCGCGTCGAACACGTCGCGCGCGTGACGCGCTTCGGCGAGCCCTTGCTGCGCGAGTTCGCGCGCCAGGTCGGCGTAACCGGCGTTGGCGCGCCAGGCCTTCGGCAACCGGAACGTGACCGATGCGATCACGAAGCGATCGCGCCCTTCGCGCTTGAAGAAGCTGTCGCGATAGCCGAAGCCGCAGTCGGCGGCGTCGAATTCATAGGCCGTGCCGGTTTCAAGCTCGATGGCGCGCACGCGGACGCAGCGTTCGGCCATTTCCAGCCCGTAAGCGCCGATGTTCTGGATCGGCGCGGCGCCCACCGTACCCGGGATCAGCGCGAGGTTTTCGAGACCCGGCATGCCCGCTTCGAGCGTCCACGCCACGAAATCGTGCCAGTTCTCGCCCGCGGCGGCTTCCACGTACCACGCGGCGTCGTCTTCGTGCACGACGCGCTTGCCTGCCAGCGCGATCATCAGCACGAGACCGTCGAAGTCGCGCGTGAGCACGACGTTGCTGCCGCCGCCCAGCACGAGCGTGGGCAGACCGGCGGCGCGCGGGTCGTTCAGCGCCTTCGTGAGATCGGCTTCGTGTTCGATGCGGCAGGCCAGACGCGCGCGCACGTCGAAGCCGAAGGTGTTATGCGCGCGCAGCGCATAGCCAGCGGAAAACCACACGGGGGACGGATCGGCGGGCGCGAGAGAGGCAGACATCGGGAAAAATCGGGACGGAAACTGGACGGGATCGGGCTGAGGGGCTGTCGTTGCGCTTCGCGCCGCGCAGCCTTGGGCAAACCGGGCCACGCCGGTAAAATGGCGCGGTCCGTGATTATAGCGAGTGCGCGGCGCGTCTCAGTATGCGACGCAGCGTGGCTCGCACCTTTGGGAGAAAGCAATGCCATCGTTTGACGTCGTCAGCGAAGCCAACATGATCGAAGTGAAGAACGCGATCGAGCAATCCAACAAGGAGATCTCCACTCGCTTCGACTTCAAGGGCTCGGATGCGCGCGTCGAGCAGAAGGAACGCGAGCTGACCGCGTTCGCCGACGACGACTTCAAGCTCGGCCAGGTGAAGGACGTGTTGATCTCGAAAATGGCCAAGCGCAATGTGGACGTGCGTTTCCTCGACTACGGCAAGATCGAAAAGATCGGCGGCGACAAGGTGAAGCAGATCATCACCGTGAAGAAGGGCGTCTCGGGCGACCTCGCCAAGAAAATCGTGCGTCTGGTGAAGGACAGCAAGATCAAGGTCCAGGCCAGCATCCAGGGCGACGCCGTGCGCGTGACGGGCGCCAAGCGCGACGATCTGCAGAACACCATCGCCATGCTGCGCAAGGACGTGACCGACACGCCGCTCGACTTCAACAACTTCCGCGACTGATGTAGCCGCACGCCGCTCGTTGCGGCGGGACTTGAGGCAGGTTTCAAGCGCCCGTCGCGACGAGCGGCATCAATACCTCGCCCGTTTCCAGCAGGGTCTTCAGATTCGACAGGATGCGCGGCCAGCCGTCCGACACGGCGTCGATGAACTTCGAGCCTGGGCGGTTCACCCGATGCGTGACCGTAAGTTTCACGGCATGCTCCACCGCCTCGATTTCCAGCGTGCAGAGGGAATCGCCCTCCTCGCTCAGCTCCGGGCGAAACACATTGCGCCAGCGAATCACCAGTCGTTTCGGCTTGGCTGCTTCAACGATCTCGCCCGAATCGGCCACGCGGCCATCGGCGAAATGCAGCGACCAAGGCGAGCCCGCCTGCCAGTCGCTTTCCTGATGCATGCCGTACCAGTAGCGCTCGGTAAAAGCGGGGCTCGTGAGCGCCGTCCAGAGTTCGTCGGGCGTGGCGCGGATGTAGGTGACGTAGGTGAAGCGTGATTCGCCCGCTGCGTTTGCGTCATGGGGCATGTCGGTTTCCTTGCGCTTCGATCGACTCAACGAGCATACGCATGCTCATACCGTTCTTTCAAGCTCCATCTCCAATGGCGTTGCCGACCTCTGACGCAACAGTCCCGTCTGGCGGCCCTTTTCACGAATGATCCTCGCTCTGGCCCGCGCCCTGAGCGCCGACGTGGCTCGCGTGATGTCTTCCATCCAGATCTTCGAACCATATGCCCCATTGAGCAGCCCTGGCGCCCATACCGCTTCATCCAGACGCGGAAAGTAAATCGACGACCCCGCGCCCCAGATTTCGATCCTTGCCAGTTGCGTCGGCGTGGGCCACGACTCCATGAAGTGGAATTCTTGAATCAGCACGATGGGCACCGCGATATCTACGCCATGCGCGTACGAGATTTCGAGTTTGCGACTTGTGCGGTTGTAATGCGCGGCGACCGCGACCGGAATTTTCTCTCCCGCCCGCCCAGCGGCTTCGTACTCCTCACAGGTGAAGACAACCATGTTTGAGATCTCCTGAAGTCAATTTGTTTCCAGTGCCAGCAAAGGTGTCGGACTTCCGGTTGCAGCGCTTTTACGAAGCGTCTGACGACGCGTTGTGTAAGCGGAGTGCGTTCGCGCAAAACCGGCGGCCCATCCGGACAATTGAGGTTTAAGACGCACTCGCCGTCAGAGGTCTCGACGTGAACATGCGCTGGATCATGGTCATTCGAATGGATTCTCACGAGAGCGCCTAAGACACGAAGAACGATTGGCATTGGGACTTCGAAATTAACCGAATGTGAGGTTTCCTGAGCGTCCGTTCCCGGCAAAGCCACAGCGCTTCCTTGCGCCAAAACAAAGCCATCCACAAACGCGATCGAAGCCCAGCATAAGCATTCGCACCGATGCTGAAACCTCAGCCAAACGGCCAAAACTACAGGCGAAAAAAACGGCGCCGCAGCGCCGTTTTCCCACTTCCGCTCAACCAAAAAAATCAATCGAGCTTGAACTGCCCCACCGCTTCCGCGAGATTCACCGCCTGGCTACGCAACGCGGCCGCAGCCGCCGTCGATTGCTCGACCAGCGCCGCGTTCTGCTGCACCATCTCGTCGAGCTGGCTCACCGCGCGGTTCACTTCCTGAATCCCGCGCGTCTGCTCGCCGGCGGCATTGGTCACTTCCGAAATGATGGTCGTCACGTTCGAGACGTTCGCGACGATCTCGTCCATCGTTTCGCCCGCGCGGCGCACCAGTTGCGAGCCCGAATTCACGCTCGCCACCGTCGATTCGATCAGCCCCTTGATCTCGCGCGCCGCCTGCGCGCTGCGCTGCGCGAGGCTGCGCACTTCGCCCGCGACCACCGCGAAACCGCGCCCCTGCTCGCCCGCGCGCGCTGCTTCCACCGCCGCGTTGAGCGCCAGAATATTGGTCTGGAATGCGATCCCGTCGATCACGCCGATGATGTCGGCGATCTTCACGGAAGCCTTCTCGATCGCGCCCATCGTATCGACCACGTCGCTGATCACCGCGCCGCCGCGCGACGCCACCGTCGAGGCCGAGTTCGCCGTGATGTCCGCCTGCTGGGCGGCGTTGGCCGATTGCGCGACCGTCGCGGTGATTTCCTCCATCGAGGCCGCGGTTTCTTCCAGGCTCGCCGCCGCCGATTCCGTGCGGCCGGATAGATCGATGTTGCCAGCGGCAATTTCATCGCTCGCGGTGCGTACGGACTGGCTCGCGTCGCGGATATGGCGCATCACGTCGCGCAGTTTGTCCATGAAGCCGTTGAACGAGCGCGCGATCTGTGCGACTTCGTCGTTGCCGGTGACCGGCAGGCGCTGCGTGAGATCGCCCTCGCCCGCGCTGATCGCGTCCATCGCGTCGCGCACGCTCGACAGGCGCTTGAACGATACCGAGGTCGCCGCGCCCACCACCAGCGCCGCCACCACCGAAATCACCACCAGCGTAATCAGAGAAACGGTGAGCAGCGAGCGCATGCCCGCCAGCGCATCAGCGCGGTCGAACGCGACGATCACGCGCCAGTCCGTGCCCGCAATCGCCTGCGCGCGCATCAGCTTGGCGTCGCCGTTCACGTCGATATGCACCGGGCGCGTCGCGGCAAACAGCGCGGCCAGCTTGTCGCCGGAGAGATCGGGCGCAACGTCGGTGACCGGCTTGAGCGTGAGCTTGGCGTCGTCGTGCGCGACGATCTCGCCCGCGCTGTCGACCAGCATGCCGAAGCTCGCCGGCGTCGGGTGAATCGAGCGCACGTTGGCGATCACGCTGTCCATCGCCACGTCGCCGGAAATCACGCCCTTGACCTGGCCATCGCGGATCACGGGCGTGGCGAACGCCACCACCAGCTTGCCGGTGCCCACGTCGACGTAAGGCGGCGTCACCACGCCCTTGCCCGCCGCCACGGCTTGCTTGTACCAGGGACGGCCGGTCGGGTCGTAGTCGGGCGGGATGCCGGTCGCGTCGGAGAACTTCGCGGTCTTGTCGGCGTAACCGACGTAGACGTTGGTGAAGCCGCCGGCCGTCGCGATCTGCTTGAGCATCGGCACGGGATCGGGTTGCAGCACGGCGTCCTGCAACGATTCGATCATCTGCGCGTGCGTCGCCACCCAGTCGCCAATGCCCTCGGCGTGGCTGTTCTCGACCGCAGTCAGTGTCGCGTCGATCGAATCCTTGTTGTGCGAGTTCGCAACGAAATAGTCGAGCGCGGTATTGGCCGCAAGCGCCACGACGACGATAACGACGCATAGCGCGACGATGCGCGCGCGAATGGTGGAAAACATGGGTGAAAAAGCGCCGTGTGGGAGTGGTTTGAATCAGACTGCCGAACAGAAAAAACTGACTGCGACTGACTGCCATGAGTGGACGACAGACGCAATTACGGCAGGCGGCGCAGGCGACTTGAGTAGGGTTTATCGGGGTATGAACGCGCGATTATTCGGGCATGCGCGCGCAATCGGTAAATCGCATAAATGCCTGATCTGGCGGGAATTTATTGCAGGCGGATCGAAAGCTGAAATGCAAAACGGCCCGCACACAGGGCGGGCCGTTTCAGGGCAATCGGTTCAACCGTAAAAAGCCTTATTTGCTGGCCGCGGCGGCCTTCTTTTTATCGCCGATACGGCTTTCGGTGCCGTTCATCAGCTTGCTGATATTGGCGCGGTGACGCCAGAACAGCAGCACGCTCATGGCGAGAATCGCCAGCGCCATGACGTGCGCGCCGAACATGAAGACGTCGAACAGCGGCGCAAACACCGCAGCGGCCAGCGCCGCCAGCGACGAATAACGCGTGAAGAACGCGACGATCAGCCAGGTGAGCAGCGTCAGGCCGCCCAGTACGGGATTGACGGCGAGCAGCACGCCAGCGGCGGTCGCCACGCCCTTGCCGCCCTGAAAGCGGAAGAAGACCGGATAGAGATGGCCGAGAAACACGGCGATGGCGGCCAGCGCCACGGCGGTTTCACCCAGACCGAATTGCGGCGCGAAGCGCGCCGCCAGCCAGACCGCGAGCCAGCCCTTGAAGGCGTCGCCGATCAGCGTGAGGATGGCGGCCTTCTTGTTGCCGCTGCGCAGCACGTTGGTCGCGCCCGGATTGCCGGAGCCGTAGGAACGCGGGTCATCCAGGCCCATCACGGCGCTGACGATCACGGCAAACGAAATCGAGCCGATCAGATAGGCGGCGACGGCGACTAACAGGTTGTACATGCACGAAACCCGAAGGAGTGGAAACAGAGCGCTGCGTGCGCGAAGGCGCTCATTCTACCGAAGCAGGCGCGCGCTTTCCCCCTGTATTCCACCTATAGCAGGGAAACCCATGGAAACCAGGGATCGAACGTTGGCGGCGCTTGCTCAGTCAACCAGCGCGCACTGGACCGGCTTGGCGCCCAGCAGCGTGGTCAGCACCGCGGGCGCGAGGCTCACGAGATAACCGCGTTTGCCGCCGTTGAGCCAGATCTGGTCGAGTTCGAGGATCGTCGATTCGACGTAGACCGGCATCGCCTTCTTCGTGCCGAACGGCGACGTGCCGCCCACCAGATAACCCGAATGACGATTCGCGACTTCCGGTTTGCAGGGCTCGACGCTCTTCGCGCCAATCTGCCGCGCGAGATTCTTGGTCGACACCTTGCGGTCGCCGTGCATGAGGACGATCAGCGGTTTGGCGCGCTCGTCCTCCATCACCAGCGTCTTGACGACGCTATGCTCGTCCACGCCGAGCTGGCGCGCGGATTCTTCCGTGCCGCCGTGCTCGACATACTCATAGGGATGCTCGCCGAACGCGACGCCCGCGCGGCGCAGCATCTGCGTGGCGGGCGTTTCGGAGACGTGTTTCGATTTGCTCATGGCGCGCATTTTAATGCGCAACGCCAGCCAACGTCGGGCAAGGCCGCCGCGCCGCACATCGGATCGCTTCAACCGCGCGGATGATGCTTCGCGTGCAGCAGGCGCAAACGCTCGCGCGCAACGTGCGTGTAAATCTGCGTGGTCGAAATATCGCTATGGCCGAGCAGCAGTTGCACCACGCGCAGATCCGCGCCGTGATTGAGCAGGTGGGTGGCGAAGGCGTGCCGCAGCGTGTGCGGCGAAAGCGGCGCATGCACGCCCGCTTGCAGCGCGTGGCGCTTGATGATGTGCCAGAACTGCTGACGCGTCATGCCTTCGGCGCGAGCGGTGACGAACAGCGCGTCGCTCGTGCGCGCGCCCAGCAGCGCGGGCCGCGATTCGCGCAGATAGCGCGTGATCCACGCCGACGCCTCTTCGCCAAAAGGAATCAGCCGCTCCTTCGAACCCTTGCCGAGCACGCGCACGACGCCTTCGTTCAACCCCACCTCGACGGTCTTGAGCGTGACGAGTTCGGTCACGCGCAAGCCGCTCGCGTACATCAGTTCGAGCATGGTGCGATCGCGCAGGCCCAGCGGCGTGGCGACATCGGGCGCGCCGAGCAGCGCCTCGACCTGGGCTTCCGTGAGCGTGGTGGGAAAGCGCGGCGCCTGTTTCGCCGAGCGGATGCGCACGGTTGGGTCCGCGCTCACGCGCTGCTCGCGCAACGCCCAGCCGTAATAGCGGCGAAACACCGAAAGCCGCCGGTTCGCCGAAGTCGATTTATCGTCCTTGCGGCGCGCGCTATAGGCGATCAGATCGTCTTCCTGCACCACGTCGAGACCGTGTTCGCGCGCCCTGGCGAGCCATTGCGCGAACAGGCGCAAATCGCGCCGGTAAGCATCGAGCGTGTTGCGTGACAGATTGTGCTCAAGCCACATGGCGTCGCAGAACGTGTCGATGGCGAGCTGGCTCGTGGCGAGCGCCTGCGCGGCGGCGGGCGTGAGCGTGCTTTCGTCCGCGTCGGCGGCGTCGGTCGCTCCGATTGCTTCGTCGGCGAACGCGTCTTCGTGCTCGTCCGCGAAATCGTCGTCGCTCGGGCCGTTGTCGGGGTCTTCGTGTAACTCGTGCTGATCGTTCATGTCTTTCGGGTTGTGCGCCGCGCTCATCGGATCGTGACGCCTTCGTGGGCGAGCAGCCAGCGTTTCACGTCGCGGAAAAAACCGTCGCCGCCGTGATGCGAAAAGCCGCCGATGCCGCTGGCCGACACCACGCGATGGCAGGGAATCACGATCGGAAAATAGTTCGAGCCGCAAGCCTGCCCCACCGCGCGCGCGTTGATGGTGCCGACGCGCTGCGCCAGCTCGCCGTAAGTGAGCACGCTGCCGAGGCCAATCGAGCAGATGCCGTCCCACACGCGGCGCTGGAAATCGGTGCCGAGCGGTGCAAGCGGCAGATCGAAAGGCGCGGCTGCGTCGTCGAGATAGCGCACGATCTGCACGGCAGCGCGTTCGGCGAGTGCGGAATTGGGCGCGAGGCCCGGCGTGTCGCCAGGCAGATAAACGATATCGCGCACGCCGTCCTCGCCAGTGACGATGCCGACCTTGCCGAACGGCGCGTCGATCACCGCGTTGTAGTTGCGCGGCGCGATCTTGCGCAGCGCCTGCGCGCTGGGCGCTTTTTCGGGCTTTGCGGGCCTCGCGGGTGGCGCGGGCGGCACGTGCGCGGCCTCGCGCATCGCCGCGTCTTCCGCGTCGTCCCACAGTGAATACGATGCCGATGCTTTCATCTCGTCGCTCCTTGTCCGGATCGATCAGGCCGCTTCCAGCGCCCACTCCACATGTTCGCGCACAATCGCCGATTCGTCATGCGCGCGCTCGCGCAGCGCCGCCACGATGGCCTCGCGTCGCTCCGGCATGTCGCTTGACGCCGGATTGCGCAGCGCATTACCCATCGCCACGGCGATGTTGCGCGACCAGCTCTCGAAGCCGATGCGCCGGATCGCGCTGCCTTGCATGCGCTCGTCGAATTGCGCCGCGCTCCAGCCGAACAGCTCGACCAGACTCGCGCGATCGAGCCCATGCCGCACGTCGAAATCGGCCACCGGCGCGGCCTGCGCGAACTTGTTCCACGGGCACACCAGCTGGCAGTCGTCGCAACCATAGACGCGATTGCCGATCGGCTCGCGCATCTCCAGCGGGATGCTGCCCTTGAGTTCGATCGTCAGATACGAAATGCAGCGCCGCGCATCGACGCGATACGGCCCGGTAATCGCGCCCGTCGGGCACGCGTCGATGCAGCGCGTACAACTGCCGCAATGCGCGCCGGGCGTTTCGGGCGCGGCGGATTCGGGATCGTCGGCATCGGTCGGCAGCGGAATATCGACGAAGATTTCGCCGAGGAAAAACAGCGAGCCCGCATCGCTTTGCAGCAGCAGCGTGTGCTTGCCGCGCCAGCCGATGCCGGCCTTCTGCGCCAGTTCCACTTCGAGCACCGGCGCGGAATCCGTAAAGACGCGATAGCCGAATGCGCCGATTTCCTTTTCGATGCGCTCGGAAAGCTGTTGCAGGCGCGCGCGCATGACCTTGTGATAGTCGCGCCCGCGCGCATAGACCGAGACGACCGCTGCGTGCGGGTCGGCCAGGCGGGCGTGTTCGCGTCGACGCCAGTCTTGCGGCGCGCTTTCAGACTGCAATTCGGGCGTCTTTCCCGATGCGTTCGCCTGCGCAACGCCCTCCAGCGTCGAAGCCGGTAAATACGCCATGCGGGCCGTGATGACACGTCGCGTACCGGCCACAAGCTCGGCGGGCCGCGCGCGTTTCATGCCATGTTTGGCCATATAATCCATCTCGCCGTGGCAGCCCGCTTCGAGCCATGCGGCAAGGCCCGCCTCGGCATGCGACAGGTCGGTATCGCTGATACCGATCGCACCGAACCCCAGCTCGCGCCCCCATGCGCGGATACGCGCCGCGAGCGCGGCCAGCGCCGCCTCGTCGAGCGTTGCGGTTTGCTCGCGAGCAGCCGCGTCAGCGCCCGACGCCATATTCGACGCCACTGCTGGCTGTGCTGGCTGTGCTGGCTGTTGCGAGGCAGGCGCTGCGTTCGACGCGCGCGCCTCGTCCGAGGGGGAAAGCAAGGGGTTCATCACGCTATTTTACGAGAATGCCCGACACGCCCGAACAGCACCACGCGAGCCTGCCCGCCGTTCCCGTTCAACTCGAACGCCGTTTCGAGCTCGCGGACGAAACCGCCACCGATGCGTTCGGCGCTCGCTTCGCGCACGCGCTCGACGCCCTGCGCACGCAAGAATCCAGCCAGTCAGACGCCTCACGGCCTGCATTCGCGGGCCTGCACGTGCAGTTGCTCGGCGATCTGGGCGCAGGCAAGACCTCGCTCGTGCGCGCCGCGCTGCGCGCGCTCGGCCATACGGGCCGCGTGCGCAGCCCGACCTACACACTGGTCGAGCCTTATACCGTCGCGCGCCCGGATAGCGCGGGCGGGGAACTCCAGCTCTATCACTTCGATCTGTATCGATTCAGCGACCCGGCCGAATGGGCCGACGCCGGCTTTCGCGAGTATTTCGCGCAAGGCGCGGTCTGTCTCGTCGAATGGCCCCAACGCGCGGGTGGCCTGCTTGGCGTGCCCGACCTCGTGTTCCAGCTCGAACCCGGTCCGCACGGTGAAGGCCGCGTGCTCACCGCCTACGCATACAGCGCATCAGGAAAGGCATGTCTAGAAAGATGTTAATCAAACCGTTCCGCTCGATCGAATCGGCCGCCACCGCCACGCACAACTGGCGACGCCGGCAGATCCTGAAAGCGGGCGCGTCGTCGCTGTTGCTGGGCCTCGCCGCTCCGCGCCTCGCGTGGGCGACCTCGGTGATGGGCGTGCGGGTGTGGCCGGCGCGCGATTACACACGCGTGACCATCGAATCCGATCAGCCGCTCACCAACACGCAGACGCTGCTGCAAAACCCCGATCGACTCGTGGTCGATCTAAGCGGCCTCGATCTCGACGACGCACTGAAGAACCTCGTCTCCAAGATCACGCCGAACGATCCGCAGATCCAGGCGGTGCGCGTCGGGCAATACCAGCCGCACGTCGTGCGCATGGTGTTCGACCTCAAGGGCACGGTCAAGCCGCAGGTGTTCACGCTGCAGCCGGTGGGCTCGTACAAGTACCGGCTGGTGTTCGACCTTTACCCGGCCGTTGCGCCCGATCCGCTGATGGATCTGCTCGCGCAGACCGAACACAAGCAGCAGCAACTCGACGCCCACCAGGCGATGCGCGACAGCGCGCCGCCCTCGACGCCGTCTACGCTGGCCGGTCCCAACACGCCGCCTGCGCACGACAACAGCGACGCGTTCTTCAACCGCTACGCGCAGAACGACGGCGCGCCCGCGCCTCGGCCCACGCCGTCTGCTCCGTCCATGCCGCCTGTGCCGCCCGTCATGGCGAAGCCGAAGCCCGCGCCAAAGCCGCCCGTCGTCGCCCAGAACAACGACGACGATGGTGGCAAGGACAGCGACAACTACGCCTTCACCACGCCGAAGTCGAACAAGAGCGGCACCACGCGTCTGCTGACCGTGGCGATCGACCCGGGCCACGGCGGCGAAGATCCGGGCGCGATCGGCAGCGGCGGCACCTACGAGAAGCACATCGCGCTCGACATCGCCAAGAAGCTGCGCGCCAAGATCGACGGCCAGCCCAATATGCGCGCGATGATGACGCGCGACGCCGACTTCTTCGTGCCGCTCAACGTGCGCGTGCAGAAGGCGCGCCGCGTGGGCGCGGACCTGTTTGTGTCGATTCACGCCGACGCCTTTACGACGCCTTCGGCGCGCGGCTCGTCGGTGTTCGCGCTGTCGGAGCACGGTGCGTCGAGCGCGGCCGCGCGCTGGATGGCGAACAAGGAAAACTCGTCGGACCAGATTGGCGGCATCAGCGTGCAGACGGCCGACGCCGCCGTGAACCGCGCGCTGTTCGATATGTCGACCACGGCGCAGATCCGCGATTCGCTGCGCTACGGCAATTTCGTGCTCAACGAAGTCGGCGACATCAACCATCTGCACAAGGGTTCGGTCGAGCAGGCCGGCTTCGCGGTGCTCAAGGCGCCCGATATTCCGTCGATCCTCGTGGAGACCGCCTTCATCAGCAACCCTGAAGAAGAATCGAAGCTCAACGACGACGCCTATCGCGACAAGATGGCCAACGCCATCCTCAAGGGCATCAAGCGCTATTTCGCGGCCAACCCGCCGCTGGCGAAGAACCGCATGACGTAACGCGCGCATTCGCACGCGCCGCTTACGCGAAAACGCCGCGCCATCCTCACGGATGCGCGGCGTTTCCTTTTGCTGCCAGGCTAGCGCGGCTTACGTGCGCGCCGCCGAAAACCGCTGCTTCACCCAGCCGCCGAACACGTTGACGATCAGACCGGCCATCACCAGCGCCGCGCCGCCGACCTGCGCCCCCGTCAGACGCTCGCCAAGCAGCACGGCCGCCGAAGCCAGCCCGACGATCGGCACGAGCAGCGAGAACGGCGCGACCTGGCTGGCCGGATACTTCGAGAGCAGGCGGCTCCAGAGGCTGTAACCGAGGATCGTCGCGATAAACGCCAGATAGACGATCGCGCCGATCGACGGCATGCCAATGCCGGTGAGCGCGGCCTCGATGCGCTGCGGCCCTTCCATGAAGTACGACAGCACGAGGAACGGCAGCGGCGGAATCAGGCTCGCCCACACCACGAGACCGACCAGATCGATCTTGCCCACCTTCTTCGTGACGATATTGCCGAGCGCCCACATGCAGGCCGCGCACAGCGTCAGCACGAAACCGGCCGCCGTCATGACCTGCGCGCTTGCAGCGCCGCCTCCCGACGACTGCAGTCCGATCAGCGCCAGCCCGCCCGCCGCGATCAGCAGGCCGATCACGTTCTGCGCGCGAAACCGCTCGCCGAGGAAAAACGCCGCGAACACCAGCGTGAAGAACGCCTGCGCCTGCAGCACCACCGACGCGAGCCCAGCGGGCATGCCCACGTACATCGCCGTGAAGAGAAACGCGAACTGGCCGAACGAGATGGTCGCGCCATAGGCCAGCAGCCAGCGCAGCGGCAGCTTCGGGCGCTTGACGAACAGCACCGCCGGGAACGCCGCCAGCGCGAAGCGCAACGCGCCGAGCAGCAAAGGCGGCACGCCGTGCAAGCCCACCTTGATCACGACGAAATTCACACCCCACGCGAGCACCACGACCAGCGCGAGCAACAGGTCCTTCGGTGACATCTCCGGCTCCGGTTATTGTTCTGTCAAATGAATCTGTAAGTTTAACGGTTGCGTCGCTGACGCGTCGGCCCCCGCCTTACACGGACTTAACGGCATACCGTCAGAGCGAGCGTTAGAATGAGCGCCTGTCCGCGCGGCGGCCCTTCGCCTGCCGTGCCTCACCTCCAGATTCGTACCGTCCGGTTCATCAAGGAAGCGTCCATGTCCTCATCGATCAAAGCGGTCCTCAAGCCCCACCAGCGCGACATCGGCAATCTCTATGTGCGCCGCGTGCTGCCCGCGATGGCCGCGCGCCTGGTCGGGCCGTTCATCTTCTTCGATCACATGGGCCCGGCCACGCTCGCGCCCGGCGCGGGCGTCGACGTGCGCCCGCATCCGCATATCGGCCTGGCCACCGTCACCTATCTGTTCGACGGCGCGCTGATGCACCGCGACTCCATCGGCTCGAATCAGAAGATCCTGCCTGGCGACGTCAACTGGATGACGGCGGGACGCGGCATCGTCCATTCGGAGCGCACGCCCGAGGACAGCCGTGACGGCAGCCTCACGATGCACGGGATCCAGACCTGGGTGGCGCTGCCGCTCGAACATGAAGACACCGATCCCTCGTTCTTCCACCACGAAGCCGCCACGCTGCCCAAGGTGGAGCGCAACGGCGTGACGCTGTGCGTGATCGCGGGTACGGCGTTCGGCGCGACCGCGCCCGTCAAGACCTTCTCGGGCACGCTCTATGTGGCCGCCGATTTCGCGCCGGGCAGCGTGATCGCCCTCGACGCGGAACACGAAGAACGCGGCGTCTATCTGGTCGAAGGCGATCTGACGATCGACGGCACGCCGCTCGAACAGCACACGATGGCCGTGCTCACGCCCGGCGAAACCGTCACGCTCGCGAGCACCAATGGCGCGCGCGTAATGCTGCTGGGCGGCGAAAAGCTGGCGGGCGAGCGCTTCATCGAATGGAATTTCGTGGCCAGCTCACGCGAGAAGATCGAAGCGGCCAAGGCGGCGTGGACACGCCAGGAAATGGGGCAGGTGCCGGGCGAGACGGAATGGATTCCGTTGCCCGAGAAAAAGCCCGCGCATTGACGCGCGTTCGCATTGAAGCACATCGTTTTGCCCCCATCTTCGCGAATGACGGAATTTTCCTAACGAGGACGCAATGGATACCACTCTGGCCACTTTTGAAAAGGACGTGATCGAAGCGTCGGCGCTCGCGCCCGTGCTGGTCGACTTCTGGGCGCCGTGGTGCGGCCCGTGCAAGACGCTCGGCCCGATGCTCGAAAAGCTGGAAGCCGAATACGCGGGCAAATGGAAGCTCGTGAAGGTGAACGTCGACGAAAACCAGGAACTAGCCGCGCACTTCCAGGTGCGCAGCATTCCGCACGTCGTCGCTTTCGCGGATCGCCAGGCGGTGGACCAGTTCATCGGCGTGTTGCCGGAAAGCCAGTTGCGCGCGTTCCTCGACCGCCTGATCCCGGACTCGGCCGAAGCCTCGCGCCTCGCCGCCCAGGAAGCGCTCGCCGAAGGCCGCCGCGAGGATGCCTATGAAGCGCTGCAGGCCGCGCTCGCCTATGACCCGGGTTTCGACGAAGCCCGCATGGATCTGATCGAACTGCTGCTGGCCGACAATCGCGCCGACGACGCGCACAAGGAAGTCGAACTGCTCTCGCCCAAGACCACGCAGGGAATCGATGCGCGCTTCAATGCGCTGAAGACGCGTCTGGACGCGCTGGACGTCGCAGCCGATCTGCCGCCGACCGACGCGCTGGAAGCCCAGGTGAGCGCGAATCCGGACGACCTGGAAGCGCGTTTCGATCTGGCGAGCGCCTTGATCGCGCGCCGCAAGTACGCCGGTGCGCTGGAGCACTTGCTGGAGATCGTGAAGCGCGACCGCACGTTCCGCGACGATATCGGCCGCAAGACCATGCTGTCGGTGTTCGATCTGGCCGAACATCAGCCGCAACTGGTCAGCGAATGGCGACGCAAGTTGAGCGCGACGCTGAACTGAGTCCGCGCCGATCCGCAATGACTGCCCGCAAAAAAGCCCGCGAACTGCGGGCTTTTTGCTGGGCGCGCTTTGAGGTGTGATTAGCCGGGGCGCGTCTTGCGGCTATGCCTCAGACTGCCGACGTAAGCGACGCTCATGAGCTGCGACATAAAGCCGGAACAGATACGAAAGCGCCTGAACAATGCAGAACGTGATGCCCGCGATGATCAGCACGCCATAGTTGTGTGAAAAATTCCACGCGAGATTCGTCATCATGTTGCCTGCGGGATTAGCGTCATTCGATGCTACAACGACGCCGCCGCTCATTTCGCGAACAACACAGAACTCCGAAGCATCAAAAGCTTTGCGAGATCAAACTTCCAGCGCGGCACGCGACCGTTAGTTCCGGAAACTGCGCGCCGCCGCACCTCAACGCGAATTCGCCTGATGCGCAAGCGTGCGCAGCACATACGCCGCGGCCGCAAAACCAAAGCTCGCGGTCACGCAGACGCTCGATCCAAAACCCGCGCAATTGAGCCCCACCGGACCTTGATGGCCCGGCGACGTCGTCACGTGCTCGGCTTCGTTATCGACGTCGCACACGGCGGCTTCCGGATAAATCAACGGTTCGTCCGAATACACCGCGCTCACCTTGAAGCGCGCCTTCGGGCCGCGCGGAAAACCGTGGTGCTTGCGCAGTTGCCCGCGCACCTTCGAAAGCAGCGGGTCCTGAATCGTGAGCGCGAGATCGTCGATACGGATGCGCGTCGGGTCCAGTTGACCGCCCGCGCCGCCCACGGTGATAAGCGGCACGCGATGCTCGACACACCACGCAATCAGCGCGGTCTTGGTACGCACGCTGTCGATCGCGTCCACCACGTAGTCGAAGCCGCTGCCCAGTAGCGCGTCAAAATTCGACGGCTCGACGAAATCCTCCACGAGGCGCACGTCGCAGTCCGGGTTGATCAGCTTGATGCGCTCGGCCATCGCTTCGACCTTGGGCTTGCCGTAGTTGCCGTCGAGCGCGTGGATCTGGCGGTTGGTATTGCTTTCCGCCACGTTGTCGAGGTCGATCAGCGTCAGCGTGCCGATGGCGCTGCGCGCAAGCGCCTCCGCCACCCAGGAACCCACGCCGCCGATGCCGATCACCGCCACATGCGCGCGCTCGAACGCTTCGAGCGCGGGTGCGCCGTAAAGCCGCGCCACACCGCCGAAGCGGCGCGCCCGGTCGGCAACATCGGCCGCGTCGGGCGCGGTAAGATCGGCGGGTTCGGCCGCGGGTTGGAACGAGGCGGTCGAAGCGGAAAGCGGTGTACTGGTGGACATGACGGTAGAAGATCGAAAGCGGACCGATTGCATACTGTCACGGCCCTGGCAAGACCCGTATTTTGCCTGATCGCGCCGTGTTGGGCTGAGCGCCGTCTCGCCACGGTGCGCCCCGCCCGTCCGCGGCATCCGGCCCGCATTCTGGTTATACTCGTCCGCACTGAAGCGCCTGCATAAAACATGACCTCCCTCGCCGATCTCCGCAAGAACTACTCGCTCGGCTCGCTCGACGCCGCCGACGTCGACGCCGATCCGATCCGCCAGTTCCAGACCTGGTTTGCCCAGGCGCTCGACGCGCAGCTGCCCGAACCCAACGCGATGACCGTCGCGACCGTCGACGCCGATGGCCGTCCGGCCGCGCGCATCCTGCTGATCAAGGGCGTGGACGAGCGCGGCTTCGTGTTCTTCACCAACTACGACAGTCGCAAGGGCCGCGAGCTGGGCGCCAATCCACACGCCGCGCTGCTGTTCCACTGGGTCGAACTGGAGCGACAGGTGCGTATCGAAGGCCGCGTCGAGAAGACCAGCGATGCGGAAAGCGACGCCTACTATCAGTCGCGTCCGCTCGGTTCGCGCATTGGCGCGTGGGCGTCGGAGCAAAGCGCGGTGATCGACAGCCGTGCCCAACTCGAAGCGCGCGAGCGCGAAATCAGCGCACAGTATGGCGATGCGCCGCCGCGTCCGCCGCACTGGGGCGGCTACCGCCTCGTGCCGGACGCCATCGAGTTCTGGCAAGGCCGCCCCTCGCGGCTGCATGACCGCATCCGCTATACGCGCGAGAACGCGCAGGCGCCGTGGCGCATCGACCGGCTCGCGCCCTGAGCGCGTTCTGACCGTCGATCGACCCAGGGCGCGCAGCGCAAGGCACGCCCGCCGTTTCGCCCGAGTTTTGTAGTGCGCATCGCAATTCGCTTTTGTCTTTTTGCTTGAGCCGTTCAATTCACAGCAATCAACCCGCATGGGACCGGACTCAGTGCGCCGCACTCGCTCCGGGCGACACGGAGAGAAACGCATGTTCTGGGAGAAAAAACTCGCACAATGGGTCGACGATGTGCGCAGCAAGGCCAACCTGCCGGCGCGGCTGGTGCTGTGGAGCGGCCAGCAATACGATTTCGGCCACTTCGCCGCGCCGCAGGTCACGCTGAAGGTCAATAGCGCTTCCGCGCTGCCGCTGCTGCTCGAACCGAGCCTCGACAATCTCGGCGAGGCCTACATCAAAGGCAAGATCGACATCGAGGGCAAGGTCGCCGACATCATCAACATCGGCTACTCGCTCGCGCGCAGCACGGTCACGAGCGCCAGCAAGCTCGCGCGGGTGCGCCGCTACTTCACGCACTCGAAGTCCACCGACAGAAAGGCCATCCAGTATCACTACGACGTCTCGAACGCGTTCTACAAGCTCTGGCTCGACGAGAACATGGTGTATTCCTGCGCGTACTTCGAGAACGGCGACGAAGATCTCGCCACGGCGCAGATCAAGAAGATCGACCACATCCTCACCAAGATCCAGTTACAGGAAGGCCAGACGCTGCTCGATATCGGCTGCGGCTGGGGCGCGCTGGTGCTGCGGGCGGCGCAGAAGTTCGGCGCGCGCTGCGTGGGCGTGACGCTCTCGCAGAACCAGTTCGATCTGGCCACGCAGCGCGTCAGGGACGCGGGCCTGGAAGACCGTATCGAAATTCGTCTGCAGGACTATCGCGACGTGCAGGGCCAGTTCGACCGCATCACGAGCGTGGGCATGTTCGAGCACGTCGGGCGCAAGAATCTCCCGGGCTACTTCACGAAAGTACGCGAACTGCTCGCCGATGACGGCATCGCCATGAATCACGGCATCACGTCCTCGGATGCCGAAAGCGGCGAGACGGCGCTGGGCGGCGGCGAATTCATCGACCGCTACGTGTTCCCCGACGGCGAGCTGCCGCATATCAGCCTGGCGCTGGAGGCGGCGCAGCGCGGCGGTCTGGAAGCGGTTGACGTGGAGAGCCTGCGCCGTCACTATGCGCACACGCTCGATCTCTGGGCCGACAACTTCGAGGCGCACGCCGAGGAAGCGAAAAAACTCGTCGACGACGAGAAGTTCCGCATCTGGCGCGTCTATCTGGCAGGCTGCGCCTACGCGTTCGAGCACGACGATGTGTCGATTTATCAGATCGTCTGCCGCAAGGCCGGCCGCAGCGCGACGACGCTGCCGTGGTCGCGCCGCTATATGTATGAAAAGCCGCTGTGAAGTCGCTATGAAGCACGTCTCGCGAGTGAGGCAGGCGGCGTTTCCTTGATCGCCCGCCCTCACTCGCCATCCTGAAATCTGCATGAACGAACGCGACGACGGCCTTTTTCCCGATCTGCCGGATTTCGGGGCGCACAACCACGATGGAACGGCTTCGGCGCAAGGTCGCACGCGTGGGACGACGCGCACGGCTTCGCGGCGCGCCGCCCCCGTCGAGCGCACGGCCGAACCGCAAACCGATCTGTTCGGCTTCGCGCCGCCCGAGCGGTCCACATCGTCGAAGCATGCCGAATCGGCGAGCGCCGAAGCCCCTGCCGCCAAACCCGCCGACTCGCCCGCCCCAAAGCGCCGCGCGCGCGGCGTACTGCCCGCCGAGCCCACGCAGGATGTGCTCGATCTCGCCGTCGACCTGCCCGCCGGCGTGCGTCTGGGCACCTCATCGTGGTCGTTTCCGGGCTGGAACGGCATCGTCTACGGCGACGACTACAGCAATTCGAAGCTCGCGCGCGACGGCCTCGCGGCCTATGGCGTGCATCCGCTGCTGCGCTCGGTGAGCATCGACCGCTCGTTCTACGCGCCGCTCACCGTGACCGACTATCTGCGTTACGCCCAGCAGGTGCCGGATCACTTCCGCTTCATCGTCAAGGCACCGGCGCTCATCACCGACGCCAGCGTGCGCGGCGATCGCGGCGAGCCGGTGTCGGCCAATCCCTGCTTTCTGAACGCGGAAATGGCCGCGCGCGACTTCGTCGAGCCGTGCCTCGCGGGCCTGGGCAAGAAAGCGGGCGCGCTGGTGTTCCAGTTTCCGCCGCTGCCCGATCAACTGCTCGCCGATCCCGCCGTGTTCGTCGAGCGGTTGTCGGCGTTTCTCGCCGCGCTGCCGCCGCTGCCCGCGCCCAGCCTGGACAACACCGAAGACGCCGCGCCCGGCGACGCCACCTGCTACGCCGTCGAGATCCGCGACGGCATTCTGCTCACGCCACGTTTCGTGCGCGCGCTGCGCGCGGCGGGCGTGCGGTATTGCGTCGGGCTGCACGCGCGCATGCCCGATCCGCTGCGCCAGGCGACCGCCCTCGCGCTGATGGACGGCGAAGCGCCCGCCGGGCCGCTGATCGTGCGCTGGAGCCTGCACAGCGGCTTCAAGTACGAACAGGCGAAAGCGCGCTATGAACCGTTCGACAAACTCGTCGACGAAGACCCGCACACGCGCGACACGCTCGCCGAACTGGCCGCGCGCTACGCCATCGCGGGCCAGCCGGTGCTGATCACGACCAACAACAAGGCCGAGGGATCCGCGCCGCTCACCTGCCAGAAACTCGCCCGCGCCATCGCCGATGAAATGGCGCGGCTGCGCGCCGAAGCCGAAGAAAGCGACGAAGGCGCCGAAGGCGACGAGAGCAACGACAGCGCGCCATAGGTAAAAACGAGCGCGGTCCGTATCCGGAACCGCGCCCGCCGTCAGAAAATCCTAAGCCCGCTCAAGCCTTGAGCCGATGCGCGAACTTCTGGCGGAACTTCGCCACCTTCGGCGCGACCACGAACGCGCAGTAGCCCTGATTGGGATGCTGCTCGAAGTAGTTCTGGTGATAGGCCTCGGCGGGGAAATAGTTGCCGTCGAGCGGCAGCACCTGGGTGACGATCTTGCCGTCGTAGACGCCTTCAGCCGTTACCTCGCGGATCGCCTGTTCCGCGATTTCGGCCTGTTGCGGCGAATGCGTGAAGATCACCGAGCGGTACTGCGTGCCAATGTCATTGCCCTGACGGTTCAGCTGGGTCGGATCGTGAATCGCGAAGAAGATGTCGAGGATCTCGCGATAGCTGATCTTCGACGGATCGAAATCGACCTTCACGACTTCGGCATGGCCGGTCACGCCGTCACAGACCTGCTCGTAGGTCGGGTTGAGCGTCTGGCCGCCCGCATAGCCCGATTCCACCGCCGTCACGCCGTCCACACGCAGATAGACCGCTTCGAGACACCAGAAACATCCGCCGCCCAGGGTGGCCGTTTCGATCGTCTGACTCATGCTCAACTCTCCTTTGACAATGGCGGGCGCGCCGTGCGCGCCATGCGCAAATTGCGCGGTAACCGCTGCGCGAGTGGGTCTAAATCCCAGCCGCGCGCTGCTTTTCGCTAAAATTGGGGCAATTCGCCGAAATTCCACATGACGTTCATTCCGACTTCCGCTACGACCGAGGGCGTGCAGCCATGACCCGCCGCGCCAGCCCGCCCAACTTCGACGCCGCCTCTTTCCGCCGCGCGCTCGGCCAGTTCGCGACCGGCGTAACGGTCATCACGACGCGCGCGCCCGACGGCCAGCTCATCGGCATCACGGCCAGTTCGTTCAACTCGGTGTCGCTCGATCCGCCGCTGGTGCTCTGGAGCCTCGCGACGCGTTCGGCGTCGATGCCGGTGTTTCGCAGCAACAGCCATTATGTGGTGAATGTGCTCGCGGCGTCGCAGCTCGACCTGTGCAAGCGCTTTGCCACCGTGAAGGGCGACCGCTTCGAAGGCGTCTCGCACGCGGCCGGCGACTCCGGCATGCCGGTGCTGGACGGCGCGATCGCCTGGTTCGAGTGCCATAACCGCAGCCGCTACGACGAAGGCGATCACGTCATTTTCGTCGGCGAAGTGGAGCGCTGCGGCGTGCGCGAGGATCTCGATCAGGCTTCTCCGCTGGTGTTCCACGGCGGCGGTTTCCATAAGATCGAGCCGCTTTAAGCGCGAGAAAGTGGTCGAATGAGCGGTCGAAAAGCCCGGCGCAACACCGGGCTTTCGTTTGCCTCAGTGCAGCCTCAATTCGCCTTCGGCTCCCCGCGCTGCGCGATCAGATCGACGGGCACGCCCGCTTCCACCTTCAGCGTCGTCAGCACGATATTCGAGCGGATATCCATCACGCCCGGCGCCTTGTACAGCTTGTTGAGCACGAAATCCGAATAGTGCTTGAGGTTGTGCGCGAGCACGCGCAGCAGATAGTGCGTTTCCCCCGTCACCACGTACGCGCCCACCACTTCGGGCCAGTCGCGCAGCGCCGTGACGAAGCGCTCGTGCCAGCTTTCCTGGTCGTTGCGCATCGACACCTGCACGAAAGCCTCCATCTCGAAGCCGAGAATCTCCCGGTTCAGACTGGCGCGGTAGCGCTCGACCACGCCCTGCTCTTCCAGCAGGCGTAGCCGCCGCAGACACGCGGATGGCGACAGCGAAATCCGTTCGGCCAGATCGAGGTTACTGATGCGTCCCTCGTTCTGTAGAACGGCGAGAATCCGGCAATCGGTTGCGTCGAGCGAGATAGCGTTCATATTTGGTCCCCTTTCCCCTCTTGTAACAAATTATGTGCCAAGAACTGTAGCCTAAGGCGTTTTTTTCGCAAGCACATTTCGCGACGGGTTGCCTATCATTCGAAAAATACGGAGACAACCTTGTCAGCGCAATGAAAAAGCTCTGGGATATTTCCCCTTCGATCCATCCTGCAACGCCCGTCTGGCCCGGCGACACGACCGTAAACGTCGAGCGTGTCTGGCGTATGGAAGCCGGTTCGCCGGTCAACGTGGCGCGCGTGACGCTCTCGCCGCACACCGGCGCGCATACCGACGCCCCGCTGCATTACGACGCCGAAGGCGCGCCCATCGGCGAGGTGCCGCTCGATACGTATATCGGCCCGTGCCGCGTGATTGATTGCATCGGCGCGGCGCCGCTGGTGCTGCCCGAGCATGTAAAAACTGCACTCGACGGCATTCCGCCGCGCGTCTTGCTGCGCACCTATGCGCACGCGCCGCAGGATCGCTGGGATAGCGCGTTTTGCGCCGTCGCGCCCGAAACCATCGAATTGCTCGCCGCGCGTGGCGTGCGTCTGATCGGCATCGATACGCCGTCGCTCGATCCGCAGGAATCGAAGACGATGGACGCGCATCACCGCATCCGCGCGCATCGCATGGCGATTCTCGAAGGCGTGGTGCTCGACGACATCGACGCCGGCGACTATGAACTGATTGCGCTGCCGCTGAAATTTACGACGCTCGACGCCAGCCCCGTTCGGGCTGTGCTGCGCGCGTTGCCGCAATAAAAACGCACGGAATTTTTACGAACGACGCACCAACATCGTTTCGATTGCACCGCAATCGCCCCGAGACACCTTCAAGCCCCCATCGATATGAACGACCGTAACGAAGCCCTGGCGCTGGATAGCGCCGACCCGCTCGCGGCCTTGCGCGATCAATTCACGCTCGCCGCCGGCACCATCTACCTCGACGGCAACTCGCTGGGCGTGCCGCCCAGTGCGAGCGCCGCGCGCGCCCAGGCCGTGATCGGCGGCGAATGGGGCGAAGGCTTGATCCGCAGCTGGAACACGGCGGGCTGGTTCGCGCTGCCGCGCCGTCTGGGCAACAAGCTCGCGCCGCTGATCGGCGCAGCCGAGGACGAAGTGGTCGTCACCGACACCATCTCGATCAACCTCTTCAAGGCGCTGTCCGCCGCGCTGCGCGTCGCCAACGAGCGCGATCCGAAGCGCCGCGTGATCGTATCGGAACGCTCGAATTTCCCGAGCGATCTGTACATCGCGCAAGGCCTGATCGAGCAACTCGACCGCGGCTACGAGCTGCGTCTGGTCGACGACCCGTCGGAACTGCCCGCCGCGATCCGCGAAGACGTCGCCGTGGCGATGATCACGCACGTGAACTACCGTACCGGCGAGATGCACGACATGCGCGCGCTCACCGAACACATCCACGCGCAAGGCGCGCTGGCGCTGTGGGATCTGGCGCATTCGGCGGGCGCGGTGCCGGTCGATCTGAACGGCGTGAATGCCGACTACGCGGTCGGTTGCACGTACAAGTATCTGAACGGCGGCCCCGGCTCGCCGGGCTTCGTGTGGGTGCCCAAGCGCAACCAGAACACCTTCTCGCAGCCGCTGTCGGGCTGGTGGGGCCACAAGTCGCCGTTCGAGATGAACCCGACCTACCGCCCCGACGACGGCATCGGCCGCTATCTGTGCGGCACGCAGCCGATCGTGTCGATGTCGCTGGTCGAATGCGGCCTCGACGTGTTCCTGCAAACCGATATGCAGGCGATCCGCGCCAAGTCGCTCGCGCTCACCGATCTCTTCATCGAACTGGTGGAGACGCGCTGCGCCGGCCTGGATCTCTCGCTCGTCACGCCGCGCGAGCACGCGCAGCGCGGCTCGCACGTGAGCTTCGAGCATCCGCATGGCTATGAGGTGATGCAGGCGCTGATCGCGCGCGGCGTGATCGGCGATTATCGCGAGCCGCGTGTGCTGCGCTTTGGCTTCACGCCGCTGTACGTGCGTTACGTCGATGTGTGGGACGCCGTGGAAACGCTGCGCGACGTGCTCGCCACCGAGTACTGGCGCAAGCCCGAATTCGCCGCTCGCGGCGCGGTGACCTGAGGAACGCGCGATGAACGACCACATGCAGATTCCGGGCGTGCCCGAAGACGCCAGCGCGCCGAACGACGCGCCGCGCGGCGGTTGCCCGTTTGGGCACGGCACTGCTCAAACCGCGCCGTCCACGCCGGTCAGCACGGAAGAAAAAGGCGACGGCTGGCACGACGCCCAGCTCGACTTCTCGAAGTCGATGAGCTACGGCGACTACCTCGGGCTGGATAAGGTGCTGAACGCCCAGCATCCGCTTTCGCCCGACCACAACGAGATGCTGTTCATCGTCCAGCATCAGACCAGCGAGCTGTGGATGAAGCTGGCGCTGTACGAGTTGCGCGCGGCGCTCGCCAACGTCCATCGCGACGAGTTGCCGCCCGCCTTCAAGCAACTGGCGCGCGTCTCACGCATCCTGGAGCAGCTGGTGCAAGCGTGGAGCGTGCTGTCGACGCTCACGCCGTCCGAATACACGGCGATGCGGCCGTATCTGGGCGCGTCGTCGGGCTTCCAGTCGTATCAGTATCGGATGATCGAGTTCCTGCTCGGCAACAAGAACGCGCAGATGCTCAAGCCGCACGAGCATCGGCCCGAAATCCTCGCGCAGGTGAAGGCGACGCTGGACGCGCCGTCGTTCTACGACGAAGTGATCCGCCTGCTCGCGCGGCGCGGTTTCGCGATCGCGCCCGAGCGCCTGAATCGCGACTGGAGCCAGGCAACCGAACACGACACGACGGTCGAAGCGGCGTGGCTGGAGATTTACCGCAATCCCTCGAAGCACTGGGATCTGTACGAAATGGCCGAAGAACTCGTCGATCTGGAGGACGCGTTCCGTCAGTGGCGCTTCCGCCATGTGACGACGGTGGAGCGCATTATCGGCTTCAAGCAGGGCACGGGCGGCACCAACGGCGCGCCGTATCTGCGCAAGATGCTCGATGTGGTGCTGTTTCCGGAGTTGTGGCACGTGCGCACTGTGCTTTGATTTCCGCCAAGCACTTCGCTGAGTGCCAGAAATGCAAAAAGCCCGCCATCAAGGCGGGCTTTTTTACGAGAAGAACGCGGCGCGCTTAGACGGGGTCGCCTCAGACCACCACGGTCTGCGCTTCGCCTTCGCGGCTTTCGCGCACGTGGCCGATCTTCCAGACCTGCTCGCCCGCTGCGGCCAGCAGTGCAGCGGCTGCGTCGGCCTGATCGGCTGCCACGACCACAGCCATGCCGATGCCGCAGTTGAACACGCGATGCATTTCCGCGTCCGCCACGCCGCCTTCCTTCTGCAGCCACGAGAACAGCGGCGGCAGCGGCCATGCGGCGTGGTCCAGCTCAGCCGTGAGGCCGTCGCGCAGCACGCGCGGAATGTTTTCGACCAGACCGCCGCCGGTGATGTGCGCCATGCCCTTCACGGTGATGGTTTCCATCAGCTTGAGCAGCGGCTTCACGTAGATGCGCGTGGGCGCCATCAGCGCGTCGCCCAGCGAGCGGCCGTCGAAGTCGGCGTTCAGGTCCGGGTTCGCGCGCTCGATGATCTTGCGCACCAGCGAGAAACCGTTCGAGTGGATGCCGCTCGACGCGAGACCCAGCACCACGTCGCCCGGGGTGATGGTGCTGCCGTCGATGATCTTGCTCTTTTCGACCGCGCCGACCGCGAAGCCCGCCAAGTCGTATTCGCCGTCCGGGTACATGCCCGGCATTTCAGCGGTTTCGCCGCCGATCAGCGCGCAGCCCGACAGTTCGCAACCTTGTGCGATGCCCTGCACGACCGTGGCCGCCGTATCGACGTCCAGCTTGCCGCAGGCGAAGTAGTCGAGGAAGAACAGCGGCTCGGCGCCTTGCACGAGGATGTCGTTGACGCTCATCGCGACGAGATCCTGGCCGACCGTGTCGTGTTTGTTCAGATGAAACGCGAGACGCAGCTTGGTGCCCACGCCGTCCGTGCCCGACACCAGCACGGGTTCCTTGTAGCGCTTCGGCACTTCGAAGAGCGCGCCGAATCCGCCGATGCCGCCCATCACGCCTTCGCGCAGGGTCTTCTTTGCAAACGGCTTGATGCGGTCGACGAGCGCGTCGCCCGCGACCATGTCGACGCCGGCGTCGGCATAGGAGAGGCCTTGAGCCTGATTAGCGGGGCCGGATTTCGGTTGATTCATGGGGAAGCGCCAGAAGGTCGGTAAAATGCGATTTTAACCGATTGACGGCGACCCGCCGCCGCGCCCTGGGTGAGTATTTTGGGATGACGCCTGGGATCAGCGCTTTGGATGCGCCCCACGCGAGCGGAACGACAGGCGCGCCGCGGCGCGCCAGCACGGGCAGGAGACAAGGCGAAACACGCGCGGAGCACGGCTCGCGCATGACCGACGCCAGCCCGCCCTACAACCGGAAAACAACGTTTTGTCGCAGAACACACCGATTTTCACGCCGTATCAGCGTCAGGCCTTCATCTGGGCCGCGCTCGCGCTCGCCTTCGGCATCGTGCTCTGGCTGCTGCGTCCCGTGCTCACGCCCTTTCTGCTCGGCGGGCTGCTCGCCTATGTGCTGCAGCCGGGCGTGGCGTGGCTGGTGCGCCGGCGCGTGCCGCGCGGCCTCGCCGCGCTCACCATGATGCTGTTTTTCGCGCTGGTCGTGACCATGCTGGTCGTGCTGCTGCTCGCCGTGATCCAGAAAGAAGGGCCGCAGCTCAAGCAGCAGGTGCCCGCGATGATCACGCATCTGCACGACTGGGCCACGCCCAAGCTGGCATTTCTGGGCGTGAACGACGATGTGCTCGACTTCCAGAGCCTGCGCGACCTGATCACGAGCCGCGTGGAAGGCAGCGCGCAGACCATCGCGCTCTACGCGTGGACGTCGATTCGCACCAGCAGCAACGTGGCGATCGAAGTGATCTCGAACGCCGTGCTGGTGCCGCTGGTGCTGTTCTATCTGCTGTACGACTGGAACGCGATGCTCGCGCGCGTGCAGACCTTCGTGCCGCGCCGCTGGTTTGCGCGCACCATGGAACTGGCCGGCGAAATGGACCGCATGCTGGCGCAATATCTGCGTGGCCAGTTGCTGGTGATGGCTATTCTCGCGGCGTTTTATGCGATTGCGCTGTCGATCGCGGGCTTCGAAGTGGCGCTGCCGGTCGGCGTGTTCACGGGCCTCGCGGTGCTGATTCCGTATCTGGGTTACGCGACGGGCCTCGTGCTCGCACTCGTGGCCGCGCTGTTGCAGTTCGGCAGCTGGTATGGTTTCGGCGCGGTGGCGCTGATCTACGGCGTGGGCCAGGTGCTCGAAGGCTTTTTCCTCACGCCGCGGCTGGTGGGCGAGCGCATCGGGCTGCATCCGCTCGCGGTGATTTTTGCGTTGCTCGCCTTCGGGCAACTGTTCGGGTTCTTCGGCGTGCTGCTCGCGCTGCCGGCCAGCGCGATCCTCTCGATCGCCCTGCGTGAATTGCGCCGCAGCTATCTCGCCAGCGCGCTCTATCGGAATTGAACGAGCAGGAACCGGATTCGTACTGAGAGCACTGAACGCACTGAGAGACCCGACACTTCGGCCAGACATACCGTGCAGCGACAGCTAACGCTCGATCTCGGCACCCCGCCGCCATCGACCTTCGACAACTTCCACACCGGCGCCAACGCGGAGCTGGTCGCGCGCCTGCGCGGGCTCGATGCCGCGCTCGCTGCCGGCGTCGATCCGAAGGCCGACCGCACGTTCTACGTCTGGGGCGAACCGGGCAATGGCCGCTCGCATCTGCTGCGCTCGCTGGCTTACGAAGCGCCGCCGGGCCACGTGCGCTATCTCGGGCCGCAAAGCGGCCTGGCCGCCTTCACCTTCGATGCGCGCGTGACGATTTACGCGGTGGACGACTGCGATTCGCTTTCGGGCGCGCAGCAGATCGCCCTGTTCAACCTCTTCAACGAAGTGCGCTCGCATCCGGCCACGGCGCTGGTCGCCACCGGCAATGCGCCGCCGATGGGCCTCGCGGTGCGCGAGGATCTGCGCACGCGCCTGGGCTGGGGGCTGGTGTTCCACCTCGCGCCGCTCTCGGATGCGGGCAAGGCCGCCGTGCTCAAGCAGGCGGCGCGCGAACGCGGCATCAATCTCGCCGACGACGTGCCCGCCTATCTGCTCACGCACTTCCGCCGCGACATGCCGAGCCTGATGCGCCTGCTCGACGCGCTCGACCGCTTTTCGCTGGAGCAAAAGCGCGCGGTGACGCTGCCGCTGCTGCGAACGATGCTCGCGAACGGCGAAGGACCGCTGAGCCCCGAAGCGCTCGCAGGCAATGACGCCGCACTGTTCGCACTGCGGCCTGATGGAACGGAACACGCCGACATTGCCGATATCGCGGATCTCCCGGAGCTGGGCGAAGCACAGGACGATGCGGCCCCGGAATCCGCCGCCGCACCGGCAGGCGTCGAACTCGAACTGTTCCCGCCGCAGGACGCGACGGACCCGACGGACTCGCACCCGGCCGATCCGGCCTACGAAGCGCCCAAGGCCCCGGCCCTGCAGACCCGCGAGCCGATGGACGACAAGCCCTTCGAGCCGCCAACCGACAATGTCGATGGCGAACTGGGGGTCAAATTCCGCGACGTCGTGCATCGCGAACTGGGCACCGACCTGCAAGGCGAGGTCAACGCCGACGTCAGCAACGAAATGAGCGGCGAGCTGAACGGCGATCTCGATCCGCCCGCCGCGGACGCGAACGCGCCCGAGGCTGCGACCGCTCCTGCGAGCCCGACCGAAGCACCGCCAGCGCAGCCTGACGCCAACGCGGCGCCCACCGCAGCGCAGACGCCGGACGCACCAGACGCATCGGACGCACCGGAAGCAGCGCCCGCGCCCGACGAATCCAACACGCAGCCCGCCCCGCCGGCCCACGCCGGCACCGGCAACGGCTTCACCCGCTTCAAGTAAAATGAGCGCCCATGGCTAATCTCGCACTTTTCGATCTCGATCACACGCTGATCCCCACCGACAGCGACCACGAATGGGGCCGCTTCATGGTGAAGCTCGGCCTCGTGGACGCCGAGCGCTTCACCGAGCAGAACGACTTCTTCTACGGTCAGTACAAGGCCGGCACGCTCGACATCAACGCGTACCTCGTCGCCGCCCTCACGCCGCTCGCCAAGCACTCGCGCGCGCAGCTCAAGGCCTGGCACGACCAGTACATGCACGAAGTCATCAAGCCGGCCATGCTGCCGGTGGCGATCGAACTCGTGCGCGAGCACAAGGACGCGGGCGACCTCGTCTGCATGGTGACGGCGACCAACGAATTCATCACCGCGCCCATCGGCGAAGCTTTTGGCGTGGACAAGCTGATCGCGTGCGAAGTTGAAACCGTGGACGGCCATCCGGAATCGGCTTTCACCGGCCGCCCGACCGGCACGCCGAGCTTCCGCGAAGGCAAGATCACGCGCGTCGAAGCCTGGCTGGCCTCGATGGGCAAGACCTGGTCGGACTTCGATCGCAGCTACTTCTACAGCGACTCGCACAACGACATTCCGTTGCTCGAAAAAGTCACCGACCCGATCGCGACCAACCCCGACGACACCCTGCGCGCCCACGCGCAACAAGCAGGCTGGCGCATTCTCGATTTGTTCCAAGCCTCGTGATCAAGAAATTCATCCGCAAGCTGTTCGGCCAGGACGACGCCGAAGCCGTTGAAACGCAAGGCGAACACGGCGACGACGCCCGCGCAGCAGCGCATGACGGCGACGCCGCCGTCGGCACCGATGTGGGCACCGATGTGGGCACGACTGCCCGCGCGCGCCGCAAGACCGTCACCGTCAAGAAGGAAACCAAGCCGCGCGGCGCGCAGGGCAAGAAAGGCGCCGCCGATCCGACCACGCCCGTGATCCTGTCCGCCGACGTGCACGGCATCAACCCGGCGCTGATTTCCCGCAATGCGGTGCGCGTGACCGAAGGCCTGCAGCAAGCGGGCTTCCGGGCGTTCATCGTCGGCGGCGCGGTGCGCGACCTGCTGCTGGGCATCGCGCCCAAGGATTTCGACGTCGCCACCGACGCTACGCCCGATCAGGTGCAGAAGCTGTTCCGCCGCGCGCGCATCATCGGCCGGCGCTTCCAGATCGTGCACGTGCAGTTCGGCCAGGAAATCATCGAAACCTCGACGTTCCGTGCGCTCGTCGATCCGCCGCCCGCGAATGCCGCGCCCGCCGCGCCGCAAAAGCGCATGCGCCGCGACGAACTCGACCGCAAGACACACCACGTGGACGCCAGCGGCCGCGTGCTGCGCGACAACGTCTGGGGCGAGCAGCACGAAGACGCCACGCGCCGCGACTTCACGATCAACGCGATGTACTACGATCCGGCCACGCAAACCGTGCTGGACTACCACAACGGCATGGCCGACATGCGCGCGCGCCTGTTGCGCATGATCGGCGACCCGGCCACGCGCTATCGCGAAGATCCGGTGCGCATGCTGCGTGTGGTGCGTTTCGCGGCCAAGCTCGGCTTCGAGATCGAAGAACACACGCGCGGCCCGATCCAGGAAATGGCCGATCTCATCAACAACGTGCCGGCGGCGCGTCTGTTCGACGAGATGCTCAAGCTGCTGCTGTCGGGTCACGCGCTGGAATGCCTGCGCTGGCTGCGCAAGGAAGGCCTGCATCACGGCCTGCTGCCGCTGCTCGACGTGGTGCTGGAGCAGCCGCAAGGCGAACGCTTCATCACGCTCGCGCTCTCGAACACCGACGCGCGCGTGCGCCAGGGCAAGCCGGTGTCGCCGGGCTTCCTGTTCGCCACGCTGCTGTGGCACGACGTGCAGCAACGCCTCACCCAGTACACAGCCGAAGGCGAATTCCCGGTGCCCGCGCTCAATCGCGCGATGGACGACGTGATCGACATGCAGACCGAGAAGCTGGCGATCCATCGCCGCTACTCGTCGGATATGCGCGAGATCTGGGGCCTGCAACTGCGCCTCGAAAAGCGCGGCCGCAGCGCGATCAAGCTGCTGGAACACCCCCGCTTCAGAGCGGGGTATGATTTCCTCCTGCTGCGCTGCGAATCGGGCGAGCTTGATGCCGAAATCGGCCAGTGGTGGACCGACTTCATCAGCGGCGATCTGACCGCACGCGAAACGTTGCTCAATGCCGGCGGCAATCGCGAGCGCTCGCCGCGCAAGCGTCGCCGTCGCGGCGGCGCGAAGAACCGTAAAGCGGGCGAAGCTGGCGCCGGAACCGAGAGCACCGGCGCGGATGCATCGCACGACCAGGCCGACGACGGCCCGTACGAGGACTGACGCCATGCAGGCGCAGCGTAGTGTGGGCGCAGTCAACGCGCCTTTGCAACGATAGCCGCAGGAAGTGAAGCCATGACGGTTGCCTGGCTGGGAATTGGCGCAAATCTGGGGGATGCGCGCCAGACCCTCAAAGACGCGGTGGTGTGTCTTGCGCAACAGCACACCATCACCGTGGTCGCCAAATCGAGTCTGTACCGCACCGCGCCGATCGACGCGGGCGGCGACGACTATTTCAACTGCGTCGTGAAGCTCGAAACGTGCCTCACGGCGCACGATCTGCTTGGCCTGTGCCAGCGCATCGAAGATCACTTCGGCCGCGAACGCCCCTTTCGCAACGCGCCGCGCACGCTCGACATCGACGTGCTGATGTTCGGCGACGCCGTGATCGACGACCCCGACCTGATCGTGCCGCATCCGCGCATGACGGGCCGTGCGTTCGTGCTCGCGCCGCTGGCCGAAATCGACGCGGAACTCGTGATTCCCGGCCAGGGCGTGGTCAGCGCGTTCCTGCCCGGCGTCGCCGATCAGCGTATCGAGAAGCTGCGGCCGCTGTGCCAGTGTCTGGGCGCGGCGCCCGAACCGGCGGCGGCGGATCATGCCGTCGACGGCGTCGACAAGAAACCAGGCACCTGCCGATGAACACGCCCCTGCCGATCGTCACCGCGCGCGCCGTACGGCCCGCGCTCGACTACATCGTGATCGAAGGGCCGATCGGGGCAGGCAAGACCGCGCTGGCCACGCGTCTGGCCGAGCGCTGGCAGATGCAGACGCTGATCGAATCGCACGCCGATAACCCCTTTCTCGAACGCTTCTACCGCGACGCCTCGCGTCACGCGCTGGCCGCGCAGCTTGCCGTAGCGCTGCAGCGCGAGCGTCTGTCGCATGAAGTGAGCGCGCGTCGCGGCTCGGGCGCGCCGCTCGTGACCAACTTCCTCGCCGAGCGCAACGACGTGTTCGCGCGTCTCACGCTGCCCGAAGAGGAACTGCCGCTCTATCGCGCGCTGGCCGCGCGCCTGCCCGTGCAGGCGCCTGCACCCGACCTGGTGGTCTATCTCCAGGCCAGCCCCGAAGCGCTGTTCGCGCGCATCCAGAAACGCGCCGTGCCGGTGGAACAGCACATCTCCGACGCCTTCCTGCGTGGGTTGTGCGACAGCTACAACGAATTTTTCTATCATTACGACCGTGCGCCGGTACTGACGGTCGGCGTCGAAAATCTGAATCCGCTCGACTCCGACGAGGACCTTGCGCTGATCGCCGAACGTATCGAAACGATGCGCGGGCGCAAGGAATCGTTCGTCAAGGGCACGTCGCTCTGAGCCTTGCCAGGCTTATTCCCGCGACAGCCCTTCCGGTTTCTCCCTCCATAACGGATCACCCCAGGATTTCCCCATGAGTTATCTGCAGGAAACGAGCCGCAGCGCGGTCACCGTGCCCAAGCTCCAGACCATGCGCGACGCCGGCGAAAAGATCGCCATGCTCACGTGCTACGACGCCAGCTTCTCCGCGCTGTGCGACCGCGCGGGCGTCGATACCGTGCTGATCGGCGATTCGCTCGGCAATGTGCTCCAGGGCCACACCACCACGCTGCCCGTCACGCTGGACGACATCGCCTATCACACGGCGTCGGTGGCGCGCGCGCAGCCGAAGGCGCTGATCATCGCCGATCTGCCGTTCGGCACCTTCGGCACGCCGGAAGAAGCCTTCGCCAGCTCGGTGAAGCTGATGCGCGCGGGCGCGCAGATGGTCAAGATCGAGGGCGGCGAATGGCTCGCGCCCACGGTAAAGATGCTGGTCGAGCGCGCGGTGCCGGTGTGCGCGCATATCGGCCTCACGCCGCAGTCGGTGCACGCGTTCGGCGGCTTCAAGGTGCAGGGCAAGACCGATGCAGGCGCGGCCCAGCTGGTGCGCGACGCGCTCGCCCTTGAAGCAGCGGGCGCGCAGCTGGTGGTGATCGAGGCGGTGCCCTCGGCGCTCGGCGCGGAAGTCACGAAGCAGCTGCGCATTCCGACCATCGGCATTGGCGCGGGTGTGGACTGCTCGGGCCAGGTGCTCGTGCTGCACGACATGCTGGGCATTTTCCCCGGCAAGCGTCCGCGCTTCGTGAAGGACTTCATGGAAGGCCAGCCGAACATCGAATCGGCCGTGCGCGCCTATGTGAAGGCAGTGAAGGAAGGCACGTTCCCGGGACCCGAGCACGGCTTCTGAAGCCGTTTTTCGTGCCGATGTAAAAAAAGCGCGTGACCGTTATGGCACGCGCTTTTTTTGTTTGGGGCTGTGCGGTTGCGCAGCTTTTACATCAGCTTCGCGGGCACTGCGCCGCGCAGGGCGTTGGTGAGCAGGAGCGCTTCGGCTTCCAGCACGTCGCCGCGTGTGAGCACGCGTTCCTGCGCGCCGAACGCTTCATCGTCGAGCAGCACGCCGCGCATCACGCCCGGCAGCACGCCCGAGGCCAGCGGCGGCGTCCACCACTGACCGCCGAGTTTCACGAAGACGTTCGAGCGCCCGCCTTCGGTCAGCTCGCCGCGTTCGTTGAAGAACAGCATGTCAAAGGCGCCGTGTGCTTCCGCCTCGCGCCATGCGCGGTCGAATTCGGCGCGGCGCGTGGATTTGCGCAGCAGCAGCGCATCGGCGGCGGCGACCGGCGCGAAGCCGTGGTCCGGCGCGAACATCACGCCCACGGTGTCGTGCGCGAGCGGCGCGAGCGGCGCGGACGTCAGCGTGAATTCGCCGCTTTTCGCCAGCGCAACGCGCACGCGATGCGGCGCGTCGCTCGCGACATCGCCGGGCCATTCAGCGCAAGCCTGCGCGAGACGCGTACGCAAGGCCTCGACATCACACGGAAAGCCGAACCACGCGGCGCTCGATGCGAGCCGCACCAGATGACGTTCGAGGTGACGCACGCCCTGTGCGCGCGTCGCGTACATCGTCTCGAACAGTTCGATGCCGGGATCGGCCCCGGTCAGGAAACGGGCTTTCAAACGCATCTCCTCGTATTCGTCGGCGGCCACGCTGTCGAGCACGATGCCCGCGCCCACGCCCATTTCGCCGCGTCGCATTCCGCCCATGGCCGCTTCCAGCGTCAACGTGCGAATCACCACCGACAGACAAAAATCGCCGCAAGCCTCGCCATCGCGCGCCGCGTCGAGCCAGCCGATCGTGCCCGTGTACAGCCCGCGCGGGCCGTGCTCCAGCGCGTCGATCAGTTCCATCGTGCGATGCTTGGGCGCGCCCGTGATCGAGCCGCACGGAAACAGCGCGCGCATCGCATCGGCGAAGGTGGTGCCTTCGCGCAACTTCGCTTCGACCGTCGAGGTCATCTGCCACACCGACGCATACGGTTCGACGCTGAATAGCGCCGGCACGCGCACCGTGCCCGTCTGCGCCACGCGCGAAATATCGTTGCGCAGCAGATCGACAATCATCACGTTTTCGGCGCGATTCTTGGGATCGTTGCCAAGGAACTGCGCGGCGGCGGCGTCCTCGGCCGGATCGGCCCAACGCGCCGCGGTGCCCTTCATCGGTTTCGCGCGCAAGGTGTCGCCGTGTTTCTCGACGAACAGCTCCGGCGAGCACGACAGCACCCAGCGGTCGCCCGGCAGCGCGATCAGCGCGCCGTAGCGCACGCGCTGACGCTCGCGCAAGCGCCGATACAGCGCCAGCGGCGACCCAAACGCCTCGAAACCGAGCCGATAGGTGTAGTTGACCTGATACGTATCGCCGATGCGCAGCGCGTCCTGCACCGCGCCGATATCGCGCTCGAAACGCTCGCGGTCGACACCCATCGTGACGCCCGCGATGCCTGCGGAATGGGGCGCTTCTTCGTCCGACGTGCAGCCCTCGCGCGCGGCGAGCCAGGCATCGGTTTCATCGCGCGAAAGCGTCTCGCAGCGCTCGAACAAGAAAAAACGCAGCGCGGCGTGGCCGTGCTGCGTTTCATGAATGGGGGCAGTCTGCTTGCCGAGCACGAGCGCGCGCCCGAAGTCGTAATCGCCGAGCACGAGGCTGTGCAGCCCCGCTTGCTGCGCGGCGCGCACCTGCTCGCAAATCGTGTCGAGATCGGCTGGGCGCTCGCACGCGAGTTCGCGCACGAAGCCCGTATAGAGACGGCTCGAACGGCGCTGCGCCGTCGAGTCGCCATCGTCGAGCAGCGCGAACACCGCGCCGCCTGGAGTAACTGCCATTGTGTGACTACCTGCCTGACTGGTCCGGAACGCGCTGGTCATCCAGCGCGCCCCAGGAACCGCGCATCAATCGAAGAAGCTCTTCACGCGGTCGAACCAGCTCTTGCTTTGCGGGCTATGACGCGAACCGCCTTCCACGAGCGACTTCTCGAACTGCTGGAGCAGTTCGCGCTGATGGTCGGTGAGCTTGACCGGCGTTTCCACCTGCACATGCACGTAGAGATCGCCCGCGATGCTCGAACGCAGACCCTTGATGCCCTTGCCGCGCAGACGGAACGTCTTGCCCGACTGGGTGCCTTCGGGCACCGGGAAGGTCGCGCGACCCGCCAGCGTGGGCACTTCGATCTCGCCGCCGAGCGCCGCCGTGGAGAACGGGATCGGCATCTGGCAATGCAGATCGTCGCCGTCGCGCTCGAACACGCCGTGCTGCTTGATGTGGATTTCGACGTACAGATCGCCCGACGGACCGCCGTTGATGCCCGGCTCGCCGTTGCCGGCCGAGCGGATGCGCATGCCGTCGTCGATACCCGCCGGAATCTTCACTTCCAGCGTCTTGGTTTCCTTCACCTTGCCCGCGCCGTGGCAGGACGTGCAGGGTTCAGGGATGTACGACCCGGTGCCGTGGCACTTCGGGCACGTCTGCTGGATGCTGAAAAAGCCCTGCGACATGCGCACCGAACCCGAACCGTGGCAGGTCGGGCAGCTTTCCGGCTTGGTGCCGGGCTTCGCGCCCGAACCGTGACAGACTTCGCAGCTGCTCCAGCCCGGCACGCGGATCTGCGTTTCGTAGCCGTGCGCGGCCTGTTCCAGCGTGATTTCCATGCTGTAGCGCAGATCTGCGCCGCGATACACCTGCGGGCCGCTGCGCTGGCCGCCGCGGCCGCCTGCCGCCTGGCCAAAGATATCGCCGAAGATGTCGCCGAAGGCGTCCGCGAAACCGCCGAAGCCCTGCGCGCCCGCGCCGCCCATGTTGGGATCGACGCCCGCATGGCCGTACTGGTCGTATGCCGCGCGCTTTTGCGAGTCCGACAGCATTTCATAGGCCTCTTTGACCTCCTTGAAATGCTCTTCCGCATCCTTGTTGTCCGGATTGCGGTCGGGGTGGTACTTCATCGCCAGCTTGCGATACGCCTTCTTGATTTCGTCGTCGCTCGCGTTCTTCGCGACGCCCAGAACCTCGTAGTAATCCCGTTTCGCCATATCGGTTCAACGCCGAAGCGCACGCTGCGCGCACGCCGGCTCCTCTTGAATGCTGGATCTCGTGACCCGTTAGCCGTTCCTTTTGAACCCCGCGCACGCGATGTCGACGCGCTTGCGGCCCCTGAAAAAGAACGACCTCCATAAAACAAATGTGCCCGGAGGGCCGTGAAGGCCCGCCAGGCGCTGCAATGCAGAGCGCATCGTAACCGATGCGGCCGCTGCCGTCCCTACTGCTTCGGCCGCAACCATGGGGCCGTGACCGAAGCGGGTGGACACTGTCAGGACACTTAGTCCTTCTTGACTTCCTTGAACTCGGCGTCGACGACGTCGTCGGCGTGGTTCTGCGCGCCTTGCTCGGCACCGGCTGCACCTGCACCCGCCGCACCCGCTGCACCTGCCGCGCCAGCCTGCTGCGCCTGCATGTCGGCGTACATCTTTTCGCCGAGCTTTTGCGATGCCGTCGAGAGCGCCTCGACCTTCGCTTCGATCGTCGCCTTGTCAGCCGACGCATCCTTCAGCGTGTCTTCGAGTTCCTTCAGCGCGGCTTCGATCTTGTCCTTTTCGGACGCGTCGATCTTGTCGCCGTACTCAGCCACGGCCTTCTTCGTGCTGTGCACCAGAGCGTCGCCCTGGTTGCGCGCGTCGGCCAGCTCACGCAGACGGTGATCTTCTTCCGCGTTCGCTTCGGCGTCCTTCACCATCTTTTCGATTTCGGCTTCGGACAGACCCGAGTTCGCCTTGATCGTGATGCGGTTTTCCTTGCCGGTCGCCTTGTCCTTCGCGCCGACGTGCAGAATGCCGTTCGCGTCGATGTCGAAGCTCACTTCGATCTGCGGCACGCCGCGCGGTGCCGGCGGAATGCCTTCAAGGTTGAACTCGCCCAGCAGCTTGTTGCCGGCTGCCATTTCGCGCTCGCCCTGGAACACCTTGATCGTCACGGCCGACTGGCTGTCGTCAGCCGTCGAGTAGACCTGTGCGTGCTTGGTCGGGATCGTGGTGTTCTTGTTGATCATCTTCGTCATCACGCCGCCGAGCGTCTCGATACCGAGCGAAAGCGGGGTCACGTCGAGGAGCAGCACGTCCTTGCGGTCGCCCGACAGAACCTGACCTTGAATCGCGGCGCCAACGGCCACGGCTTCGTCCGGGTTCACGTCACGGCGCGGATCCTTGCCGAAGAACTCCTTCACCTTTTCCTGCACCTTCGGCATACGCGTCTGGCCGCCGACGAGGATGACGTCGTCGATGTCGCCGACCTTCACGCCTGCGTCCTTGATCGCCACGCGGCACGGCTCGATGGTGCGCTCGATCAGGTCTTCGACCAGCGCTTCCAGCTTGGCGCGCGTGATCTTCAGGTTCAAGTGCTTCGGACCCGATGCGTCTGCCGTGATGTACGGCAGGTTGATTTCGGTCTGCTGGCCCGACGACAGTTCGATCTTGGCCTTTTCAGCGGCTTCCTTCAGGCGTTGCAGCGCGAGCACGTCCTTCGAGAGGTCGACGCCCTGCTCTTTCTTGAATTCGCCGATGATGTAATCGATGATGCGCTGGTCGAAGTCTTCGCCGCCGAGGAACGTGTCGCCGTTGGTCGAGAGCACTTCGAACTGCATTTCGCCGTCAACGTCTGCGATTTCGATGATCGAGATGTCGAACGTGCCGCCGCCCAGGTCGAACACGGCGATCTTGCGGTCGCCCTTTTCAGCCTTGTCCAGACCGAAAGCCAGTGCGGCTGCGGTCGGTTCGTTGATAATGCGCTTGACTTCCAGACCGGCGATGCGGCCTGCGTCCTTGGTGGCTTGACGCTGGCTGTCGTTGAAGTACGCGGGAACCGTGATCACTGCTTCCGTGACCGGCTCGCCGAGGTAGTCTTCAGCGGTCTTCTTCATCTTGCGCAGCACTTCTGCCGAAACCTGCGACGGTGCGAGGTTCTGGCCGTGCGCGGCAACCCATGCGTCGCCGTTGTCGTGCTTGACGATCTGGTAAGGCATCAGGTTGATGTCCTTCTGCACTTCCTTTTCGTCGAAGCGGCGGCCGATCAGGCGCTTGACTGCGTACAGCGTGTTGCGCGGGTTCGTGACCGACTGACGCTTGGCCGGTGCGCCGACCAGCACTTCATTGTCGTCCATGTAGGCGATGATCGACGGCGTCGTGCGAGCGCCTTCCGAGTTCTCGATCACCTTGACCTGATTGCCTTCCATCAGCGCCACGCACGAGTTCGTGGTGCCGAGGTCGATACCGATGATTTTGCCCATTTTTCTCAATTCTCCAATTTGATCCGCTGTAGCGTCCGCCGCTCATCCAGTGGCTGGCTTGACGCCTCAATAAATTCAGAACTGCTGCCCAAATAAGTGCCGAGACGGCGTTTTCAAGAGCTTCGGGCTATGCGTTCGTTAATTTTTTTCAATCGGCGGCGCATTTTCGCGATGTTCGGGGAAATGCGCCACCCTTCGCTTTCGAATGCCTTTCACGCACAGCGTAAAAGCCGTTGAAAGCGGTAATCGAGGCAACCGGCTACGGCAGTTATCGACCGCCTGGTGCCGTTTATTTAGGCTGGGAAACCGTGACCAACGCCGGACGGAGCACGCGCTCGGCGATCACATAGCCCTTTTGCAGGACCGAAACAACGGTGTTGGCGTCCTGCTCGGACGGCACCATCGAGATAGCCTGATGGCGGTGCGGATCGAACTTCTCGCCAACCGGGTTGATCGCCACGACCTTGCCCTTCTCCAGCGCGCCGGAGAGCTGCTTGAGCGTGAGTTCGACGCCTTCGTTGACCTTGGCCAGGTCGTCCGAGCCGTGCGCGAGCGCGGCTTCGAGGCTGTCCACCACCGGCAGCAGGTGCTCGGCGAAGCTTTCGATCGCAAACTTGTGGGCCTTGGTGACGTCTTCCTGCGCGCGGCGGCGGACGTTTTCCGTCTCGGCCTTGGCGCGGATGAACGCGTCCTGCAGCTCGGCGATCTTCGCCTGGGCTTCGGCCAGCGCGGCGTCCGCGCCTTCGGCTGCCGGTGCAACGCCTTCCTGCTGGGCGGCGGCAGCGGCTTGCGACGCCTCGTCCGCGGGCGTGGGGTTCTGGCTCGTCGGGTTCTCTTGCGTGTTTTCCATGTCGCTGAACGTCGTTGAATAGTAAAAAGGGAACGAAGCGCGGGCCATCTAGCCCCTCTGTCCGCAGCGCGTTGCGCCAGCGCGACAGATGCTTCGTACATTGCGACAGCACATGGGTGCCGGATCGCTTGTTTCAAGGGCTCCCGCGCGCTTTTTTAGACAAATTTCAAAGCGCCGAAACCGGCGGTTACAACCATTACTGCAGCGCGGAAAAAATCGAATTGAGTGCGCCGCGCGGCTGACCTACACTCAGGAACAGGTGCTGCTCACGGGGTGTTTACCCGGAGCTTTCAGCACCCCACCGAACCGGTCCGCACGCACCATAACGGACCCCATGTCTGGCCGTTTTGCAGCGATCCCTTGGGGAGTACCGTGAAACTGACCTTTGCCATCTCGGTGGTCGCTCTGGTACTCATCGCCGGGACCACCACCATCTGCATGTCGGGCGCCGTGAACGACAACACCACGGAATATGGGAGCGCGCACGCCACGATGGAAGCGCTCTTCAATCCTCACGCGAAAGTTTGTCGATAGTGCGCCGGTCGCGTTTGGTCGGCCTGCCGTGCAACGCGGAGGCCGGCTCGCGAAACAGCTTGCGCCGCTCCTGCTCAGCCACGCGCGCCACGCGGCTTTCCTCGGTTTCGGCATAAAGCTGCTGCGCGACGCTCGCCGGCCCGCGCACTTCGCAGATTCCCAGCACGTCCACTTCCCAACGCACGTGATCGATCTCGATTTCAACTCGATCGCCCACGCGCACGTCCTTCGACGCCTTGACGGCCTCGCCGCTAATCCGCACATGGCCTTTGTTCACGGCATCCGTGGCCAGCGAACGCGTCTTGAAAAACCGCGCCGCCCAGAGCCATTTATCGATGCGCAGACGCGCGCCGGGTTCGGTGGAGATCTTGTAGTTCATCGATGACTTCCTGCTGACAATGCTGCAGCCGTGCTCAAACGCAATCAGGCGCTGTCAGGCCGCCGCGCCCGCATGAGCCGGCGCCTGCACCGGCCAGCCTTGCAGATTCTGCGCAACGATCTCTCCCAGCGCCGAAATCCACGCCGGCGAATTGTTCAGGCACGGAATACGGTGGAACTCCTTGCCGCCGCCATGCAGGAATTCGTCGCGCACTTCCATGCCGATTTCCTCGATGGTTTCCAGGCAATCCGCTGTAAAACCGGGGCAGAACACGTCCGCGCGACGCACGCCGCCCTGCCCGAGTTCCTTGAGCGTGGGCGCGGTGTAAGGCTGCAACCACTGCGCCTTGCCGAAGCGCGACTGGAACGTCACGCGGCATTCGACCGTCGACAAACCCAGCGCATGCATGAGCAGCGAAGCGGTCTGCTGGCACTGATCGTGATACGGATCGCCGAGATCGAGCGTGCGGCTCGGCACGCCGTGGAAGCTCAGCACCAGACGGTCGCCCGAAGCGAAATCAGGGCGGCCATGCGTCTGCCAGTACTGCTGGACCTGCGCCGCCAGCGCGCCGATGTACGCCGGATGGTCGTGATACGACCTGATGGTGCGGATTTCCGGCTGATTGCGCATGCGCCGCAGTGCAGCAAAAGCGGCGTCGAAAGCCGTCGCGGTGGTCGAGGCCGAATACTGCGGATACATCGGCACCAGCAGGATGCGCTCCGCGCCCGACAGCTTGAGCTGATTGAGGATCGCGGGAATGTCGGGCGTGCCGTAACGCATCGCGTAATCGACCAGCACGGTGTAATCGTTGATCTGGAACAGGTGGCGCAGCGCGTCGGTCTGCTTTTGCGTGTGCACGCGCAGCGGCGATCCCTCGGGCGTCCAGACCGCCGCGTACTTCTTCGCGGACGAGCGGCCACGCAGCGGCAGGATCAGCGCGCGCAGGATCACCTGCCAGATGGGCGCGGGTATCTCAACCACGCGCGGATCGGAGAGAAATTGCGCGAGATAGCGGCGCACGGCGCGCGGCGTGGGCGCGTCGGGGGTGCCGAGATTGATGAGCAGCACCGCGACACGATGCGCGACAGCGGACTGCAGGGGCCGCTCGAGGTCGAAACGCATAGGCGATCAGGAACGCCACGCGCGAGGCGCGGCAACGGTTGCACAAGTGCGCATTATAGCGGGCGGGGTTTTACCCGGATGCGACCGGACTACGTTAGCCATTCGGCTAATGGCGCGCCGCGCCGCTTCGGGCGATCATGCGTGCAAAGGGAGAAGCGGACCGGCAAACGCTCAGTTCTGGCTGAGCGTGAGCGAAAGCAGGCGCGCGGTGATATCGACAATCGGAATCACGCGGTTGTAGGCCATGCGCGTGGGGCCAATCACGCCCAGCGTGCCGACGATCTTGCCGTTGACTTCGTACGGCGCGGTCACCACGCTCATTTCCTCGATCGGCACGAGTTGCGACTCCCCGCCGATGAAGATCTGCACGCCCTGGGCGTGGCTGGAGACGTCCAGTAGTTGCAGCAGGCTGGTCTTCTGGTCGAACACGTCGAACAGCTTGCGCAGGCGCGCCATGTCCGAGGAAAGATCGGCCACTTCCAGCAGATTGCGCTCGCCGGAAATGAGCACGGTCTCGCCGGTATCGGTGTCCTCGGTGCTGGCGGTCACGGCCGCGTGCATGAGGCTGGTCATGTCGCCGCGCAGGGCGTCGATTTCCTCGCGCAGGCGACGGCGCACCTCGTCGAAGGAGAGACCCGCGAAATGCGCGTTGATGTAATTGGAAGCTTCGATCAGCTCGGAAGGCGTGAAGTCGCGCTGCGTCGCCATGATGCGGTTCTGCACGTCGCCTTCGGGCGTCACGATAATCAGCAGGATGCGCTTGTCCGACAGGCGCATGAACTCGATCTGCTTGAACACGTGGCTGCGGCGCGGCGTCAGCACCACGCCCGCGAACTGCGAGAGGTTCGACAGCACGCTGGCCGCCGCCGCCACCACCTTCTGCGGCTCGCCGGGGCGCAGCGTGGTCTTGACCGCGCGCGTGACGGCGTCCTCCTCAGTGGAGGGCTCGACGGTCAGCATGGTGTCGACGAACAGACGGTAGCCGCGCGGCGTGGGCACGCGGCCCGCCGAGGTGTGCGGGCTGGAAACGAGCCCCAGCTCCTCCAGGTCGGACATCACGTTGCGGATCGTCGCCGGGCTCAGTTCGAGCCCGGAGAAACGCGACAGCGTGCGCGAGCCGACCGGCTGACCTTCGGCGATGTAGCGCTCGATCAGCGTTTTGAGGAGGGTTTGTGCGCGGGGATCTAGCATGACTGAAAATTCTAGCCTAATGCCGGGTTGGCGGCGAGTACGGGCGCGGGCGGCAGTGTTGCGCCTGCCGCTTGACAGCGCGCGCACCGGCGTTTGCGCGTGTCTTACGTTCATCGGCAGGTCACGCAGATGTCAAAGCCGTGTCACCGGCATCTGCCCAGGAGCGGTCCGGCCCACGCCCATTGGGCATGAGCGCGGTCGTGAGGTTCTTTTCATGCACTGACTATGGTGTAATGCGGGCATGCAGATCCAGAAGATCCAGAGCCAGTTCAAAACGGTTGCGCTCGTTGGGCGCAGCAATACGCAAGGCATTGGCGAGCCGCTGACGGCGCTCGCCCAGACCATCTCCCAGCGTGGCTTCGACGTCGTGTTCGAAGCGCAGACCGCCCAGGAGATCGGCGTGAGCGGTTATCCCGCGCTGCAACCCGCCGAAATCGGCGCGCGCGCGGACGTGGCCGTGGTGCTCGGCGGCGACGGCACGATGCTCGGCATCGGCCGCCAGCTCGCGCCCTACCGCACGCCGCTCATCGGCATCAATCATGGGCGTCTAGGCTTCATCACTGACATCCCGTTCTCCGACATGCAGGAGATCGTGCCGCAACTGCTCGCGGGCAGCTTCGAGCGCGAGGAGCGCTCGCTGCTGGAATCGCGCATCATGCGCGACGGCGACCCGATCTACCATGCGCTCGCCTTCAACGACGTGGTGGTGAACCGCTCGGGCTTCTCGGGCATGGCGGAACTGCGCGTCCATGTGGACGGCCGCTTCATGTACAACCAGCGCTCGGACGGCCTGATCGTCGCCACGCCCACGGGATCGACGGCGTATGCGCTGTCGTCGCAAGGGCCGATTCTGCATCCGCAACTGCAGGGCATCGTGCTCGTGCCTATCGCGCCGCATGCGCTCTCGAACCGCCCGATCGTGCTGCCGGACGACTGCAAGGTGAGCATCCAGATCGTCGCGGGCCGCGACGTCAACGTGAACTTCGACATGCAGTCGTTCACCGCCGTCGAGCTCAACGACGTGATCGAAGTGCGCCGCTCGCGCCATACCGTGCCGTTCCTGCATCCGGTCGGCTACAGCTATTACCGGACGCTGCGCCAGAAGCTGCACTGGAACGAGCCGCCCGCGCTGCAAAACCTGACGCCTGATCCGCAGGACTGACGCACGAATCTGTCAGCGATGCGCGCGCGTCGGCCGCCATCGCGACAGTCGTGACGATCGTGACAATCGCGAAGATCCTGACGATCCCGCTGAAACAACGAACCATCGACCCGGCGCCAGCGCCATCCGCCAGATTCAAGACGCCATGCTCCGTCATCTCTCGATTCGCGACTTCGTGATCGTCGCCGCGCTCGACCTCGAATTCGACAGCGGCTTCACCGTGTTTTCCGGTGAGACCGGCGCGGGCAAGTCGATTCTCATCGACGCCCTTGCGCTCACGCTGGGCGCGCGCGCCGACGCGGGCGTGGTGCGCGCAGGCGAGAGCCGCGCCGACATCACCGCCGAATTCGATGCGCCGCCGCACGTCGCGGCATGGCTGGAAGAACAGGCGCTCACCAACAGCGACGCCGAGAACGGCGTGATCCTGCGCCGCGTGGTCGATAGCGGCGGCCGCTCGCGCGCGTTCATCAACGGCACGCCCGCAACACTGGCGCAACTGCGCGACATCGGCGAGCGTCTGGTAGATATCCACGGCCAGCACGCGCACCAGTTGCTGATGCGACCGGACGCCCAGCGCGAACTGTTCGACACGCACGCGGGCCTGCTCGAACTGGCCGCGCGCGTCACCCGCGCCTGGCGCGACGCGCGCGATGCGCGCTTCGCCGTGCAGACCGCGCAGGCGCGCGAGCGCGAGCAACAGCTCGAACGCGAGCGCCTCGCCTGGCAACTCGCCGAACTCGACAAGCTCGCGCCGCAGCCGGGCGAATGGGAAGAAGTGAGCGCGGAACACACGCGCCTGTCGAATTCGGCGAATCTGATCGAAGGCGTGCAAGGCGCACTGGTGGCGCTGTCAGAATCCGACGACGCGATGATTTCCGGTTTGAACTCGATCGTCTCGAAGCTGCGCGATCTGGCCGAAGTGGATGACGGACTCAGCGATGCGCTCGCCGCGCTCGAACCGGCGGCGATCCAGCTTCAGGAAGCGGCCTACTCGCTGTCGCATTACGCGCAGCGGCTCGAACTCGATCCGAACCGCCTCGCCCAGGTCGAAAAACGCCTGGACGCGCTGCACTCGGCGTCGCGCAAATTCCGCCTGCAGCCGGAGGCCCTGCCCACGGAACACGCCTCGCGCCGCCAGCAACTGGCGCTGCTCGACGCCGCGTCCGATCTCGACGCGCTGCGCGCCGCCGCCGACAAGGCGCACGAAGCGTACATGGTCGAAGCGCGCCAGCTCTCGGCGGCGCGCGCGGGCGCCGCGCAGGCGTTGGGCGCGGCGGTCACGCAGGGCATGCAGGAACTCTCAATGGCGGGCGGCAGCTTCGAAGTCGCGCTGGTGCCGCTGGGCGGCAATAGCGGCAACGGCGAGCCCGTCGGCGGCGCGCATGGTCTGGAGCAGATCGAATTCCGCGTCGCGGGCCACGCGGGCGTGCCGCTGCGCCCGCTCGCGAAGATCGCCTCGGGCGGCGAACTCGCGCGTATCAGCCTCGCGCTCGCGGTGATCGCCAGCGCCGCGAGCCCCACGCCCACGCTGATCTTCGACGAAGTGGACACGGGCATTGGCGGCGGTGTCGCAGAAGTGGTCGGGCGGCTGCTGCATCAGCTTGGGCAAGCGCGTCAGGTGCTGTGCGTCACGCACTTGCCGCAGGTGGCGGCGCGCGGCGACCAGCACTTCCAGGTGGCCAAGGCCGGTGATGGCAACGGCGGCACGGTTTCGGCGGTCACGGCGCTCGACAAAACCAGCCGCGTGGAGGAAGTCGCGCGCATGCTCGGCGGACTGGAAATCACCGCGACCACGCGGCGGCATGCGAAGGAGATGCTGGCGGCTTGAGCCTCGCGATTTCGCGATCTGGCGAGCCGCCAGCGCTCACTGCTCACTCCCCGCTTCGCTCCCCAAACACCCGCTTCCACAACCCCAGCACCACCTCGCGCTCCGCTTCCACGCGCGCCGGATCGACGCGTGCGGTTTCCATCCCGTCCAGCCGCAGCTGATGCTGCAGCTTGCGATACAGCCGATACGCCGAACCCACGGCGTCGGCTTCCGCTTCGCTCATCAGCCCGAACCGCGACACCTCGCGCAGCAGCGCGATATTGCCGGTATTGCGGATCAGCTCCGGGTCCTGCGCGGCGTGCAGCAGCACCCAGTACTGCACCGTGAACTCGATGTCGACCATGCCGCCGCGATCGTGCTTCAGATCGAACAGCGCCGTGCGGTTCGGGTGTCCGTCCTCGACGCGCTGACGCATCTCGACAATTTCCTGCGCGAGCGGCGCGGCGTCGCGCGGCGTCGTCAGCACCTGCACGCGGATCGCCTCGAAGGCATTGCCAATCGCCGCGTCGCCCGCCGAAAAGCGCGCGCGCGTGAGCGCCTGGTGCTCCCACACCCAGGCCGTATTCGCCGCGTCGCCTTCGCGCAGCTGATAGCGCCGGAAGGAATCGAGATCCGTCACGAGCAGGCCCGACTCCCCATTGGGCCGCAGCCGCAGATCGATGTCGAACAGCGTGCCCGCGCCCGTCGCCGTGGTGAGCCAGGTGATGAGGCGGCGCGCGAACGCCGCGTAGATTTCCGCGGCGCGATCGTCCTCGTCGTCGTAGAGGAAGATGATGTCGAGGTCGGAGGCGTAGCCCAGTTCCTTGCCGCCCAGCTTGCCGTAGGCGATCGCCGCGAAACGCGGCACCTCGCGATGGCGTTTCGCGAACTGCTTCCAGACGGTTTCGATGGTGACGTCGAGCACCGCATCGGCGAGTTCGGACAGCCGGTCGCTGACATGCTCCACCGAGAGCCGCCCCGCCAGATCGTTAAGCAGGATGCGGAACACTTCGGCCTGGTGCGCGTGGCGCAGCAGATCCATCTGCTGCTCCATGTCGGCGGCGGTGGCGAGGCGCGCGCGCAGCAGACGCGAAAACACGGGCCAGTCGAACGGCGACGAAATCGCCTCGTCGTCGAGCAGTTCGTCGAGCAGTTGCGGATGGCGGATCAGATAGCCCGCCGCCCAGCGCGACGCGCCCAGCACTTTGAGCACGCGGTTGAGCGCATCCGGATATTCGGTAAGCAGCGCCAGATACGCGCCGCGCCGGATCACGGCTTCGAGCAGGTCGAACATGCGCGCGAGCGTGTCGCCGCGCCGCTCGCGCGGCTCCATCGTGCGCGCCGCTTCGAGCGCGCGCTTGGCGACGCTGTCGAAGCGTTCGCGGCTTTTCTCGGGCAAGCCGGTGTAGCGCGACGACTGCCACAGGCCGCGCAGACGCGCGAGCAGCGGCGCGGGATCGTCGATGCCGAGTTCGGTCAGACGCTCCAGCAGATCGCCGTCGGCGCCCTCTTCCGCAAGCGCGCTGCTCCAGACCCACGCCGCTACGCCGTCGTCGGGCGCGCCGCAGCCGCTTTCGCCGCCCACCTTGTCGGAGAAAATCTGGTCGAACTGAAGTTCGACCTTTTCGCGATGCGCTTCGAGCACGGTCATGAGCCCCGCGTAGTCGTCGTAGCCCATCGACTGCGCGAGCGCCGCGCGCTCGGCTTCATCGACGGGCATCGCGTGCGTCTGCGCATCGTCGCGGTATTGCAGGCGGTGTTCGAGTTCGCGCAGGAAGTCGTAAGCCAGCGTCAGTTCGTGGCAGATCTCGGGGGCGATCAGCCCGCGCGCGGCCGCATAGCCGAGCACCGCAAGCGTCGGGCGCACGCGAAAGCCCGCGTCCTGGCCGCCGCGAATCAGCTGGAACACCTGGGCGCTGAATTCGATTTCGCGGATGCCGCCGCGCCCGAGCTTGATGTCGTCGGCCTTGTCGGGGCGCATCATGGCGCGGCGCTGCGCTTCCTGGCGGATCTGCAGATGCAGCGCGCGGATTGCGCTGATCACGCCGAAGTCCAGATAGCGGCGATAGACGAAGGGCTTCACCAGCGCGTCCAGCTGCGTAGCCAGACGCTGGGCGCTATCGCTCTCGCGTTCGGAAACCAGCCGTCCCTTGATCCAGGCGTAGCGCTCCCACTCGCGGCCCTGCACGTAAAAGTACTCTTCGAGCATGCCGAGGCTACACACCAGCGGCCCCGAATCGCCGTTCGGGCGCAGGCGCATATCGACGCGGAACACGAAACCGTCCGCCGTCACGTCCGACAGCGCGCCAATCAGACGCTTGCCCACGCGCGTGAAAAAGTCCTGGGTGGCGATCGGCGAGCGCTGGCCGCCGGTGGTTTCGCCGTCGTCCTCGTAGACGAAGATCAGGTCGATGTCAGACGAAACGTTGAGTTCGCGCCCGCCAAGCTTGCCCATGCCCACCACGCCCAGCGTCAGGCGCTCGCCGTTGGGGCCGCGAGGCTCGCCGAAGAGCATTTCGAGGTCGGCGCTCACCACCGCCAGCGCGCGCTCGATCGCGACTTCGGCCAGGTCGGTCATGGTGCCGGTCACTTCGACGACGTCGGCGCTACGGGCGAGGTCGCGCTCCATCACCGCGCAGATCGTTTCGATGCGCAGGTGGCGCAGGGCTTTTTTCAGTTGCTCGTCGGTGAGCGCCGGGAGGCTGGAAGCCGTGGACGCGCCGGGCGTGCCGCTTGCTGGCTGACTTGCCTGCAGACACAGGGCGTCGAGCCGCGCGACGATGCGCTCGCGCGTGATCGGCGCGGCGGCCAGCGCCGCGACCTCGTTGGCCAGCTCCGGACGGGCGGCATAGACGCGCGCCGCATAGCGCGAATAACTGGAACTCAGGAGAGGAATGTCAGTCATGAAGGCTCTGGCCAGGTGGATAGCTAGGCGGGTCACGCGGCAGTCGAGCGGCAGTCGATCTGGCCAACGTGTTTGGCATGCAACGCAGGGAGCGGAGATGGCGAGAAAAAACTGGCAGGTGTGTCGATGACGGCTATAGCCGCTAACGCGCGCCAAACGTGCATGATCGGCAGGTGGCCGGGCCATTTATTCGTGCGCGCGATGCCGTGCAAAGCCCGGCCGACAACCATCCCGGCTTCCCCGGATGGCCGGTCCCACGGTCCCGTGTGATACATTTCGTCGTCAGAACGCAACGCTACCATACCCCACCCGCCGCAGCATGTCCGAGCGTAACGATCCCGCCGGCCCGCCTCATACCGGACATGCCAGCCGGGAAAGCGCAGACGCGGGCCCGCAACATCATCACCCGGTTCTGCGCCACTCGCTGCGCGTGCTGGCGTGCATCGCGCTCGTCTTCTACTTCATCGTCGCCGTGCTGCTGCTCGGGCTGCGCTATGTCGTGCTGCCCCATGTGGACGATTTCCGTCCGCGCATCGAAAAGCTCGTCTCCGACAAGATTCACGCCGACTTCCGCATCGGCAAGCTCTCGCCGCACTGGTCGGGCTTTCAGCCCGGCATCGACATCGCCAACCTGACGATCCGCGACCGCCACGGCAATCTCGCGCTGAACGTGCCGCATGCCACCGCTTCGGTCGCCTGGCGCTCGGTGGTGATGCTGGAGCCGCTGCTCTCCAGCGTGATCGTCGAGAATCCCGACGTCTCGATCGCGCGCGAGGACGACGGCACGCTCACCGTGGCGGGCGTGCCCGTGCCGACCGCGCACACCGGCAACGCCACCTTCACCACCTGGCTGATGCGCCAGCAGGCCATCGTGCTGCGCGGCGGCACGCTGCGCTGGCGCGACGCCACGCGCGACGTCCCCGAACTGCGCCTGTCGAACATCCGTCTGGCGATCCTCAACGACGGCTACGACCACCACATCGCGCTGCAGGCACCCGCGGAAGGCACCGTGCTGCACGGGCCGCTCGACTTCCGCGCGCAGTTCAAGCACACGCGTTTCGCGCCGGCGGGCAAGCCCAACACCTGGAGCGGCAGCGCCTATATCTCCACCGGTCCCGTCGATCTGCCCACTCTGGCGCGCTACATTCCGCTGCCGCTCACGACCTATGCAGGGCGCATCGATAACGCCATCTGGGCGAATTTCGAGGACGGCCGCATCGTTTCCGCCGACGGCACGCTCAGCGGCAACGACATCGCGCTGCGCGTGAAGCCGACGCAACCGCGCCTCGATCTGCCGATCGCGAGCTTCAACTGGCGCATGGGTCTCGCGCCTGGCGACTACACGCTGCAACTGCGCGACCTGCGCGCCGAACTCGGCCAGCCGCCGCTCGACGACGGCACGCCGCTCACGCGCTCGCTCACGTTCAATCACCTCGACGCGCATTTCCGTCAGCAGACGCTCCAAAGCGGCCAGCTGATTTCGGTGAGCGGCGATCGCATCGACCTGGGCATCCTCGCCGAGTTCATGCGCGGTCTGCCGCTGCCGGGCCGCGTGCAGAACGCGCTGGTGCGCTTCAATCCGCGCGGTCTGGTGGCCAATTACGATCTGGCGATGGAACGCGCCAAACCCGATTCAGGCGAAGCCGCCGCCGAGCAGCGCAGCACCAGCGCGGAGCCTCTGTTGCACTACCGCTTCAACGGCGACCTGCAAGGCTTCAGCGTGGCCGCCCAGGAACCGGGGCCAGGCCTCACGCCGCGCGAACACCCGCGCGCGGGCCTGCCGGGCGTGGAGAATCTCTGGGGGCGCATTGACGCCGACGAATCGCACGGCACCATCAAGTTCGATTCGACGGCCGCCGCCATCACGCTGCCCGGCGTATTCGACGATCCGCGCCTGCGCTTCGACCGTCTGTGGGGCGCGGCCAAATGGACCGTGGCCGCGCAGCGCCAGCCGGGCGACAAGATCAAGGGTTTCGACGTCGACGTGACCGAACTGGGCGTCCAGAACGCCGACGCCCGCGCGAAGATGACCGCGCACTATCGCAACCCCGGCCACGGACGCGGCGCGCTCGACCTGGTGGCGCATTTCGATCAGGCGCAGGTCAAGGCCATCCCGCGCTACCTGCCCACCAGCATCAGCGAGAAAACCCGCACCTATCTGGGCCACGGCTTGCAAGCCGGGCTCTCGAAAGGCGCGACCATCGAGATTCACGGCGATCTCGCCCAATTCCCCTATTCGCGCGACCCGAGCGCGGGCCAGTTCCGCATCGTCGCGCCGTTTGCGAATGGGCGCTTCGACCCGTCGCCGTTCCCGCCCAAGAAGATGCGCAACGGCGCGCCCAACGTCTGGCCGGCGTTCGACGGCATCGACGGCACCTTCAAGCTGGCGGAAAACAAGCTGCGCTTTGACGTCGCGCACGGCCATTACCGCCGCTTCGTGCTGCACGACGTGAGCGGGCGTATCGACGAGCTGGGCGTGAAGGGCTCCGATCTCGTGATCGAGGGCGCGGGGCGCGGGCCGCTCGCCGATCTGCTCGATTACGCCGATAACAGCTCGCTGGGCGCAATGTCGAAGCACGCGACCGCCAAGGTCGAGGCGCAAGGCCCGGCCACGCTCGCGCTCAAGCTCACGATTCCGCGCAAGCCGATGCCGAAGGTTGCCGTGGCCGGCGCGATCGGCTTCGAGAACAACACGCTTGCCGCGCACAATGTGCCGCCGCTATCGAACCTCAACGGCAAGGTCCGCTTCACCAACCGCAGCGCTCAGGTCGACCATCTGACGGGCCGTTTCCTCGGCGGCGATCTGCGCGCCAATGGCGGCATGCGCGAGGACGGGCGCTACGACGTTCATGTCGCGGGCGATGTGGCCGTCGATGCGGCGCGCGGGCTGAACCTGCACGGCACGGCGGCGGCGGTGCTGGGACGCTTCTCGGGCGCGGCGCCCTATTCGCTGTCGGTGACCGGCACGCGCGGCCATCTGCCCGACGTGAAGGCCAGCTCCGATCTGACCGACCTCGCCATCGACCTGCCTGCGCCGTTCGGCAAGACCGCCGGCACGCCGATGCCGCTGCGCTTCGCCCTGCAGCCCGGTCCCGGCGACGATCCGGCTTCGGCGATGCTGTCGGCGAGCGACGCCGCGGCGTTCCAGCACGCCGAACTCACGCTCGGGCCGCTGGCCGCGCGCTACGTGCTGCGGCGCAATCCGGGCCATGTGCCCGAAGTGGTGCGCGGCGCGATCGGCATGAACAAGCCCGCCGATCTGCCGTCCGAAGGCGTGACTGCGGCCGTCGATCTGCCATCGTTCGACGCCGATGCGTGGCGGCGCGTGGCGCAGGAAATTCGCGGCACGGCGGCGGCGAATCCGGCCGCTCCCGCTGTAGCAGCGAGTTCGACCGCTGCCGCCCCGCAAGCCGCTTCGCAAACTGCGACGCAAACGATGGCGTCGCCCGCCGCCGCGGCCTCGTCGCCGCTCGCGCCCGGCGGCGCGTTCGCGTCCTATGTGCCGTCGCGCTTCGCCGTCCACGTCGGCACGCTCACGCTGCTCAAGCGCCACTGGGAAAACGTGATCGTCGGCGCATCGCGCGACGCCAACCAGTGGCAGGCCAACATCGCCTCGAACCAGGTCTCGGGCCACGTCTCGTGGAAACCGGGCGCGGTGCCGGGCTCGCCCGGCACGCTGGAAGCGCGTCTGGCGCGCCTCGTCGTCCCTTCGGCGACCGAGAACGATCTGCTCGGCCAGGCCGTCTCGCAGCCTGCGCAGAACATGCCGTCGATCGACCTCGTCGTGAACCAGCTGATCGTGCGCGGACGCGACTTCGGCCGCCTGCAGATCAACGCCCACAACTTCGACGAAAACGGCGTGCCGGTCTGGCAGCTCGACACGCTCGACATCGTCAATCCGGCCGGCCACTTCACCGCCACGGAAAACTGGCGCGCCATCGGCGACGAATCCGCACCCGCCGATACCGCAGGCGGCGCGACACAGACGCCGCGTCGTACGGCGCTCGACTTCCATCTCGATATCAAGGATGCGGGCGATCTGCTCGAACGCGCGGGCGTGGCGCACGCAATCAAGGGCGGCACGGGTACGCTCAGCGGTAATCTGGAATGGCGCGGCGGCCCCAACAAGCTCGACTTCCCGACGCTCAACGGCAGCCTCGCGCTCGATCTGCACCACGGCGAAATTCTCAAGATCCATCAAGGCGTGGCGACGCTGCTGGGCGTACTCAGCCTGCAAAGTCTGGCGCGCTACGCGAGCATGGATTTCCGCGACGTGATCGGCGAAGGGCTGCCGTTCACCAGCGTCACGGGCAGCGCGCAGATCCAGAACGGCATTGGCCACACCAACGATTTCAAGCTGGTGACCGCGCCGGGCCGCGCGCAGATGGTGGGCAGCGTCGATCTCGCGCACGAAACCCAGGACCTGCGCGTGCATGTCGTGCCGACGGTGAGCGCGGGCGCGGGCGTGATCGTCGCGGCCATCATCAATCCGCTGCTGGGTCTGGGCGCGCTGATCGGCGATGTCGCGCTCTCGCATACGGTCGAAACCACCTTCGCGCGCGACTACGCCATCACGGGTTCCTGGGCCAAACCGCACGTTGAGCGACTGCATGGCGATCAGGGTAAGATGGACGCGCAGGCTCCGGCGGCGGCCCATTGAGTTCCAGATCAATCAATGACGTTGTTGATGGCCGTCAACAGGCATGCGCGATGCGCGCCGAGGTGACATCGAAAACACCAACCGCGCAGCGCCCTGCTCCGCCGCTCCGAGCCCGATTATTCATCTGACTTCGTCCAATCAAGAGCCGTCGATGAGCGAAACTTCTTCTTCCGCAGCGCCGGTTACGCCATTCAAGGTCGCGGCGCTGCAGATGGTCAGCACGCCCGATCTCGCGCGCAATCTCGCCGACGCGGAACGTCTGATCGCCGAGGCCGCCGCAAAGGGCGCGCGCCTCGTGCTGCTGCCCGAATACTTCTGCTTCATGGGCCACAAGGACACCGACAAGCTTGCCGTGCGCGAGCCCTACGGCGACGGCCCGATCCAGCAATTTCTCGCTGATGCCGCGAAGCGCCATAACGTGTGGATCATCGGCGGCACGCTGCCGTTGAAAGCGCCGGAAGAAAACCGCGTGCTCAACACCACGCTCGTGTTCGATCCGAGCGGCGCGGAGCGCGCGCGTTACGACAAGATCCATCTGTTCAGCTTCGAGAAAGGCGCCGAATCGTTCGACGAAGCACGCACGATCCGCCCCGGCGACGAGGTCCGCACCTTCGACGCGCCGTTCGGCCGCGTGGGCCTGTCGGTCTGCTACGATCTGCGCTTTCCCGAGCTGTACCGGCGCATGGGCGACTGTGCGCTGATGGTCGTGCCCTCGGCGTTCACCTACACGACGGGCCGCGCGCACTGGCAGACCCTGCTGCGCGCACGCGCCGTCGAGAACCAGTGCTACGTGCTCGCCGCCGCGCAGGGCGGTACGCACGAGAACGGCCGCCGCACATGGGGCCACAGCATGCTGATCGACCCGTGGGGCGAAATCGTCGATGTGCTCGACGAGAACCCCGGCGTGGTGACCGGCGATATCGATCTCGAACGCATCGCCGCCGTGCGCGCGAGCCTGCCCGCGTGGCGGCATCGCGTGCTCGACTGCGACTAATCCATCCTTACGTCAACCCTATCGACCGAGGGCGTCTTGATTTCGCCGTACCGCGCCCGAATCTGACATCTGAAACTTCCACATTGAGCGCATGAACATCATCGAACCCGGCATCCGCAATCTGGCGACCGCGAAGGAAGTGCTCCTCGCGCCCTACGGCCTCGACGAGGCGCTGCTCACGCGCACGCTCGGCGAGATTTTCACGCACCGCGTCGACTACGCCGATCTCTACTTCCAGGCCACCCGCAGCGAGGCCTGGAGCCTGGAGGAAGGCATCGTCAAGTCGGGCAGCTTCAGCATCGATCAGGGCGTGGGCGTGCGCGCCGTGTCCGGCGAGCGCACCGCCTTCGCCTACTCCGACGATCTGTCGCCCGAAGCGATCCGCCAGGCGGCCATCGCCACGCGCTCGATCGCCAAGGCCGGCGGCGGCAAGCAGAAGATTCAGGTAGCCACTTCGCTCAAGGGCGTCGCGGGCCGCGATCTGTATCTGCCGTCCGATCCGCTCGCTTCGCTCGACGCCACCGAAAAGGTCAAGCTGCTCGAACGCGTCGAGCAGATGGCGCGCAGTCGCGACCCGCGCATCACCCAGGTGATGGCGGCGCTCGCGGGTGAATACGACGTGGTGCTGGTCGCGCGCAGCGACGGCGTGCTGGCCGCCGACATCCGCCCGCTGGTGCGCGTCTCGGTCACGGTGATCGCCGAACAGAACGGCCGCCGCGAAATCGGCAACGGCGGCGGCGGCGGCCGCTACGACTACGGCTATTTCACTGACGACGTGCTGTCGAAATACGTCGACGACGCGGTGCATGCGGCGCTCGTGAACCTCGAAGCGCGTCCCGCTCCGGCGGGCGCGATGACCGTCGTGCTCGGACCGGGCTGGCCCGGCGTGCTGCTGCACGAAGCGATCGGCCACGGTCTGGAGGGCGATTTCAACCGCAAGGGTTCGTCGGCGTTCGCGGGCCAGATCGGCCAGCGCGTGGCTGCCAAGGGCGTCACCGTGGTGGACGACGGCACGCTGCCGAACCGCCGCGGCTCGCTCAATATCGACGACGAAGGCAACCCGACGCAGTGCACCACGCTGATCGAAGACGGCATTCTCAAGGGTTACATCCAGGATTCGCTCAACGCGCGCCTGATGAAAATGCCCGTGACCGGCAACGCGCGCCGCGAATCCTACGCCGCCCTGCCGATGCCGCGCATGACCAACACCTACATGCTCAACGGCGACAAGGATCCGCAGGAAATCCTCGCTTCGGTGAAGAACGGGCTGTATGCGGTGAACTTCGGCGGCGGTCAGGTCGACATCACCAACGGCAAGTTCGTGTTCTCGGCGTCCGAGGCCTACATGATCGAAGACGGCAAGATCACGTACCCGGTCAAGGGCGCGACGCTGATTGGCAGCGGCCCGGAATCGCTCAAGTACGTGAGCATGATCGGCAACGATATGCGCCTGGATTCGGGCGTGGGCGTGTGCGGCAAGGAAGGCCAGAGCGTGCCGGTGGGCGTGGGCCAGCCGACGCTGCGCATCGACAAGATGACGGTTGGCGGCACGGTCTGATCGGGCCGGATCGCCTGAGCCGATTTGCGAGGTTCATGCATGGCGATGCGGAAATTCCGCACCGCCATGCGGAATTCCTGCATTGAATCGTCTTTTTCCGCGGATCACCCGCTTTTTCTGCGATACCCGCTTGCCAGCCTGAAGAAGGCCGGGTTATAAAGGCAATCACCCTTTTCGACGCAACGAACCGATTTCGCCATGTTCGCCACGAAGTTTTACTTTTACTTCTTTTGGTATCTCAGACCGCTGGCGGATCGAGAGGGTTGATAGTACGCGCAGGACCCCGAACAAACGAGAAACCGCCAGCCAAGCCTGGCGGTTTTTTTTCGTCTGGCTTCTTTGGCCCCACTCACCTACGAGCCTCACTTTCATCTAGCAGATTGATGCCGTTTCGCGACGCGAAGCACGCTACACAGGATCAGGAGAAAACAACATGCCCCCGCACAACACCGACGATGTCCGCATTCGCGAGCTGAAAGAACTCACGCCGCCCGCTCACCTGATCCGCGAATTCCCGTGCTCCGAAGCCGCGTCCACGCTGATCTTCGAATCGCGCCGCGCGCTGCATCGCATCCTGCACGGCATGGACGACCGCCTCGTCGTCGTGATCGGCCCCTGCTCGATCCACGACACCAAGGCCGCGATCGATTACGCGAAGAAGCTCGTCGAGGAACGCGCGCGCTTCAAGAACGAACTCGAAATCGTCATGCGCGTGTATTTCGAAAAGCCGCGCACGACGGTGGGCTGGAAGGGTCTGATCAACGACCCGTTCATGGACAACAGCTTCAAGATCAATGACGGCCTGCGCACCGCGCGCGAACTGCTGGTCTCGATCAACGAGCTCGGCCTGCCGGCAGGCACCGAATACCTCGACATGATCAGCCCGCAGTACATCGCCGATCTGATCTCGTGGGGCGCAATTGGCGCGCGCACGACCGAATCGCAGGTGCACCGCGAGCTGGCTTCGGGTCTCTCCTGCCCGGTCGGCTTCAAGAACGGCACGGACGGCAACGTGAAGATTGCCGTCGATGCAATCAAGGCCGCGTCGCAACCGCACCATTTCCTGTCGGTGACGAAGGGCGGCCACTCGGCCATCGTCTCGACGGCGGGCAATGAGGACTGCCACGTGATCCTGCGCGGCGGCAAGACGCCGAACTACGACGCGGAAAGCGTCAACGCAGCGTGCAACGACATCGGCAAGGCGGGTCTGGCCGCGCGTCTCATGATCGACGCGAGCCACGCAAACAGCTCGAAGAAGCACGAAAACCAGATTCCGGTCTGCGCCGATATCGGCCGTCAGATCGCGGGCGGCGATGAACGCATCGTCGGCGTGATGGTGGAATCGCACCTCGTGGCGGGCCGCCAGGATCTGAAGGAAGGCTGCGAGCTGACCTACGGCCAGAGCATCACCGATGCGTGCATTAGCTGGGACGAAAGCGTGGGCGTGCTCGAAGGCCTGGCCGAAGCGGTCAAGCAGCGCCGTATCGCGCGCGGCAGCGGCAACTAAGCGCAATACTGAGCACCGTGCTCGATAAAAAAGCCCGGTCGGCAATCACGCTGACCGGGCTTTTTTGCTTTTTACGGCGCGCTCAATCGAGCATGCCCGAACCGAAAATCTCCGTGTGGATGCGCGACGCGTCCACACCGCGCGCCACCAGCGCCTCGCGCTGCGCACGCATGAAGGCGACAGGGCCGCAGATGTAGTAATCGGCATCCGGCAGCATCACGTCGGCTTCGATGCGCGCGATATCCACGCGACCTTCGAAGTCGTAATCCTTGCCCAACTGATCGTCCGCGCCCACGGCTTCGTAGAACACCGCGCGCTTGAGGTTCGGATGCTCGGCGGCGCTGCGGCGCAGCCAGTCGCTAAACGCATGCACGCGGCCATTGCGGCAGGCGTGCACGAAGGCGATCTGGCGTTCGCTGCGCTCGGCCAGCAGCGTCGCCAGCATCGACGCCATCGGCGTAATGCCCACGCCACCGCTGATCAGCACGACCGGCGTGCTCTTCTTGCGATCGAGCTTGAACTCGCCCATCGGCGCGCTGACGTGGACGATCGCGCCCTGCTCGACGCCGTCGTGCATCAGGTTCGAGACGTGACCCGGCTGCACATCGGCCGAACCGGCTTCGCGCTTCACCGAAATGCGCAGCCAGCGGCCGTGCGGCGCGTCCGACAGGCTGTACTGGCGCGGCTGATCGACGCCGAGTTTATCCACGAAACGCGTCACGCTCACATACTGGCCCGGCTCAAAGCCGCCAGCGGGCGCGCCATCGGCGGGAGCGAGATAGAACGAGGTGATTTCGTCGCTTTCCACCTGCTTGCGCACCACCTTGAACGGCCGGAAGCCGCTCCACGGCGCCGCCTCGTAAAGCTTCGCCTCCACGCCGATCATGATCTGCGCGAGCTGCTCGTACGCAACCGCCCAGGCGTCGAGCGTCGGCTGATCGACGGCGTCGCCGAGCACGTCCACCACCGCGCCCAGCAGATGACGCCCGACGATCGGATAGTGTTCCGGACGGATATTCAGGCTCGCATGCTTGTGCGCGATATGCGTGACCGCGCCGCCCAGCGCGCCCAGATTGTCGATGTTTGCCGCGTAGGCGTAGACCGCGCGCGCCAGCGTTTCAGGCTGACTGCCGCTTTGCTGGTGCGTCTGGTTGAAAAGGTTCTTCAGTTCCGGATGCGCATTGAACATGCGCTGATAGAAATGCTTCGTGATGGTCGGGCCATACTCGGCAAACACAGGCGCGGTGGCCTTGACGCGGGCGATCTGGTCGGCGGTGAGCGCGGTCATTGCGGCTTCTCCTCGTTAAAGATGCACACAAGATACATCTTTAAGGGCGCGCGCTCTCCGGGCATTTTGTCGCACCCCAGCATTTCTGCTGAAGTGCGGCCTTCGATCTTTATTCTGTGCCCGCCTGGCCGCGGTCGTGACGCCACAGCACGTCGCTCCCGCCCGCCGACCGATTGAGCACGCGCGCCAGCACGAACAGCAGGTCGGACAGACGGTTCACGTAGCGGCGCGGCGTTTGCGCGAGCGGCGCAGTGTGTTCACCCCCATCCTGCGAATCACCGAGCGTCACAATCGCCCGCTCCGCACGCCGACACACCGTGCGGCAAACATGCGCGAGCGACGCCGCGCGTGAACCGGCGGGCAGGATGAACTCCTTGAGCGGCGGCAGCGTGGCGTTGTAATCGGCGAGCCAGCCGTCGAGCCGGGCGAGATGCGCATCCGTCACGATGGTGTGGCCCGGCATGCACAGCTCGCCGCCCAGGTCGAACAGATCGTGCTGGATCGCGACAAGCGCGGCGCGCACGTCGTCGGGCAGCGTCTCGCAGAGCAGTACGCCAATGTTCGAGTTCAGTTCGTCGACGTCGCCAATCGCGGCGATACGCGCGTCGTCCTTGCGCACGCGGCTGCCGTCGCCGAGGCCGGTCGTGCCGTCGTCGCCGGTGCGCGTGGCGATCTTGCTCAGGCGATTGCCCATGGTGTGTCTCCCGAAACGTAAGCGTGCGTGAAAAACCGATTGTCGCCTGTACGGGCGTTGCGTGGATCATGCGGTGCAGCAAAACGCGAGTCTCGCGCGGGCGTCCACTGGGGCTCCCCCGCCTTTTCGCCTGGACGGTTGAGCGTAGAATCAAAAGCGCACAACGAACATGTCCAACCAGGAGACCCCCGCGTGAATCATCCCGCGCCGCCGACGCTTGGCGAATCCGCCCGTCGCCCGTTCCCCGCCGCTCTCCTCGACAGTCTGCGCCACGCCTTCGGCGAGCGCGTCTCCACGTCTGAAGCCGTGCGCGCCCATCATGGCCGCGACGAATCGCGCTTCGACCCGCAGTTGCCCGACGCCGTTGTCTACGCGCAGAACACCGAAGAAGTCCAGACTATCGTCAAACTATGCGCGCAGCATGGCGTGCCGATCATTCCCTACGGCAACGGCTCCTCGCTCGAAGGCCATCTGCTCGCGGTGCAAGGCGGCGTGTCGATCGACCTCTCGCAGATGAACCGCGTCCTCTCGATCAACGCCGAAGACCTGACCGTGACCGTGGAACCCGGCATCTCGCGCAAGCAGCTCAATGAAGCGCTGCGCGACACCGGCCTGTTCTTCCCAATCGACCCGGGCGCGGATGCGAGCATCGGCGGCATGTCGGCGACGCGCGCCTCGGGCACCAACGCCGTGCGCTACGGCACGATGCGCGAGAACGTGCTGGGCCTGACCGCCGTGCTCGCCGATGGCCGCGTCATCAAAACCGGCACGCGCGCGCGCAAATCGTCGGCGGGCTATGACCTGACGCGCCTGTTCGTGGGCTCCGAAGGCACCCTCGGCGTCATCACCGAAATCACGGTGCGGCTCTATCCGCAGCCGGAAGCGGTGTCGGCGGCGATCTGCGCATTTCCGTCGATGGCCGAAGCCGTGCGCAGCGTGATCGAAACCATCCAGATCGGCGTGCCGATCGCGCGAGTGGAGTTCATCGACGCACTCGCCGTGCGCGCGATCAACAAGCATTCGAACCTGACGCTGCGCGAAAAGCACACGCTGTTCTTCGAGTTTCATGGCACCGAAGCGGGCGTGGCCGAACAGGCGCAGCTCGTGCAGGACATCGCCGCGCAGAACGGCGGCGAAGGCTTCGAATGGGCCACGCGCCCGGAAGATCGCAGCCGCCTGTGGAACGCGCGTCACAGCGCCTACTTTGCGATGCTGCAACTCAAGCCCGGCTGCCGTGCGGTGACAACCGACGTGTGCGTGCCGATCTCTCGACTGGCCGAATGCGTGGTGGAAACCGAGGCCGACCTGAAGGCCTCGCCGCTGCCCTGCCCGATCGTCGGCCACGTGGGCGACGGCAACTTCCACGTGGCGATCCTGATCGATCCGGACAAGCCCGAGGAAATCGACGAGGCCGAGCGCCTCAATCATCGCATCGTGCAGCGCGCGATCCGCATGGACGGCACCTGCACGGGCGAGCACGGCGTGGGCCTGCACAAGATGGACTTCCTCATCGAAGAGCACGGCGCGGACACCATCGACACCATGCGCGCCATCAAGCACGCGCTCGATCCGCACAACCTCATGAATCCGGGCAAGATTTTCAGCTGGGCCGCCTGAGTTGTGATTCGCTGAGCCAAAGCCATCCAGGCCGGGACCATCCAGTCCGGGACCCTCCAGTCCGGGACCATCCCACGAGGAGGAGACATGAACGCACCGGACGCGAATCTGCCCGACGCCAACCAGGCGCTCAAACAAGGCGACAGCCCGGAACTCACGCCCGAAGCGCTCGCGCAGCGTCAGCGCGAAGTCGTGCAGGCACTCATGGCCGTACTGCCCGCGCATTGCCTGCTGCATCGCGAGGAAGACACCGTAGCCTACGAGTGCGATGGACTGGCCGCCTATCGTCGCCTGCCGCTGGCGGTGGCGCTGCCGGAAACCGAATCGCAGGTGCAGCGCATCGTGCAGATCTGCCGTCGTCTGGACGTGCCCGTGGTGCCGCGCGGTGCGGGCACGGGCCTGTCGGGCGGCGCGATGCCGATCCGCCACGGCATCGTGCTGTCGCTCGCGCGCTTTCGGCGCATTCTCGAAGTCGATCCCTACGCGCGCACGGCCACCGTGCAGCCGGGCGTGCGCAACCTCGCGGTTTCCGAAGCTGCGGCGCCCTACGGGCTTTACTACGCACCCGATCCGTCCTCGCAGATCGCCTGCACCATCGGCGGCAATGTTTCCGAGAATTCGGGCGGCGTGCACTGTCTCAAATACGGCCTCACCGTGCATAACGTGCTGCGTGTGCGCGCGGTGACGATGGACGGCGAGATCGTCGAATTCGGTTCGCTCGCGCCCGATGCGCCGGGCCTCGATCTGCTCGCCGTGATGATCGGCAGCGAGGGCATGTTTGCCATCGTCACGGAAGTCACCGTCAAGTTGATCCCGCGCCCGCAAACCGCGCAGGTCATCATGGCGAGCTTCGACGACGTCGTGAAAGGCGGCGACGCGGTGGCGGGCATCATCGCCTCGGGCATCATTCCGGCCGGCCTCGAAATGATGGACAAGCCGGCCACGCAGGCGGTCGAGGAATTCGTCAAGGCGGGCTACGACCTCGACGCCGCAGCGATCCTGCTGTGCGAAGCCGACGGCACGCCCGAGGAAGTCGCCGACGAGATCGCGCGCACGACCGCGGTGCTGCGCGAGCATGGCGCGACCCGCATCCAGATCTCGCGTACCGAGGAAGAGCGCCTGCGCTTCTGGTCCGGGCGCAAGAACGCGTTTCCGGCCGCGGGCCGCATTTCGCCCGACTATTACTGCATGGACGGCACGGTGCCGCGCCGCGCGATCGGCCCGCTGCTCGCGCGCATCCACGAGATGGAGTTGCAGTACAAGCTGCGCTGCATCAACGTGTTCCATGCGGGCGACGGCAACATGCATCCGCTGATCCTATTCAACGGCAACGATCAGGACGAATGGCATCGCGCCGAGGCGTTTGGCTCTGACATCCTCGAAACCTGCGTCGAACTGGGCGGCACGGTCACGGGCGAACATGGCGTGGGCATCGAAAAAATCAATTCGATGTGCGTGCAGTTCTCGCCCGAAGAGCGCGACGCGTTTCACGCCGTGAAGCACGCGTTCGATCCCGCGAGGCTGCTCAATCCCGACAAGGGCATTCCCACCAAAGCGCGCTGCGCGGAGTACGGCCGCATGCACGTGCGCGGCAATCTGCTGCCGCACCCCGACATTCCGCGCTTCTGACTGGCGTCCCCCGCCCGCATACGGCGCACGCCGCATGCGGGCCTGCCCCGGGTTGTCAGCGCGAGTCGCGTCAGTACAATCGAACGAACCACAACGACAACGCCCGACAAACGCGCCATGGGAAGCATGCAAGAGGACGACATCGTCGCGGTCTGGTCCGAGCGCGTCCGCGCCGCAAGCGCCGACGGCAAGCCGTTGCGCATCCGCGGCGGCGGCACCAAGGACTGGTACGGCCAGGCGCTCGAAGGCGACGTGCTGGATACGCGCGCGCATCGGGGCATCATCGCTTACGATCCTGCGGAACTGGTCATCACGGCGCGCGCCGGCACGCCGCTGCTCGAAATCGAACATGCGCTGGCTACGCACGGCCAGATGCTGCCGTTCGAGCCGCCCCACTTTGGCCCGCAGGCCACCTTCGGCGGCTGCATCGCGGCGGGTCTGGCCGGCCCGCGCCGCGCGAGCGCGGGCGCTGCGCGCGATTTCGTGCTGGGCGCGGTCATCATGAACGGACACGGCGCGGTGCTGCATTTCGGCGGTCAGGTCGTGAAAAACGTGGCGGGATACGACGTGTCGCGCCTGCTGGCGGGTTCGCTCGGCACGCTGGGGCTGATCCTCGAACTGTCCGTTAAGGTCTTGCCGCTGCCACAGGCCGAAGCCACGCTGCGCTTCGACATGAACGGCACCGACGCCGTGCGCAAGCTCAACGAATGGGGCGGCCGGCCCCTGCCGATTACCGGCAGCGCCTGGCGCAACGGCACGCTCGCGGTGCGCCTGGCCGGTGCGGAAGCGGGCGTGAAAGCGGCGCGCACCTCGCTGGGCGGCGAAGTGGTCGATGCCGTGGAGGCCGAGCGCTTCTGGGCCGGTCTGCGCGAACAGAGCGACCCGTTCTTCGCCTCGATTGCGCCCGATGCCGCGCTCTGGCGGCTCGCCTTGCCCTCGATTGCCGAGCCTTTGCAACTGCCCGGCGCGCAACTGATGGAATGGGGCGGCGCGCAGCGCTGGTGGATCACCGAAACCGACGCACAAACCGTACGCATAACCGCCAAGCAAGCCGGCGGCCACGCCACCATTTTCCGCACGGGACGCGGCTACGACCGCAGCGCAGGCGTATTCACGCCGCTGCCCGCGCCGCTCATGAAGATCCATCGCGGCCTGAAAACCGCGTTCGACCCGGCCCGCATCTTCAATCGCGGCCGCCTGTATTCCGACTTCTGACCAGACCATCACGCGGCGATGCAGACGAACCTTGCGGACTTCATTCGCAACACCCCCGACGGCGACGAAGCCGACGCGATCCTGCGCAAGTGCGTGCATTGCGGCTTCTGCACCGCGACCTGCCCCACCTATCAACTGCTGGGCGACGAGCTCGACGGCCCGCGCGGTCGGATCTATCTGATGAAACAGATGGTGGAAGGCGCGCCGGTCACGAAGAGCACGCTCACGCATCTGGACCGCTGCCTCACCTGCCGCAGTTGCGAGACCACCTGCCCGTCGGGCGTGCAATACGGGCGGCTGGTGGAAGTCGGTCGCAAGCATGCCGAACAAATGGTGGGACGCCCGCTGCGCCAGCGCTTGATCCGCGGTTTTCTGGCGGGATTTCTGCCGCGCCGCATGCTGTTTTCGCCGGCCATGCGCGCCGCGCAGCAAGTGCGCGCACTGCTGCCGCGCCGCCTGCGCGACAAGGTGCCGGTGCGCCAGCGTCCGCTCGCGTGGCCGAGCGCGAAGCACGAGCGCAAGATGCTGATGCTCGCGGGCTGCGTGCAGCCTTCGATGATGCCCAACATCAACACGGCGACGGCGCGCGTGCTGGACGCGATCGGCATCGAAACCATCGTCGCCCCGCAGGCGGGCTGCTGCGGGGCGATCCGCCTGCACATGGGCTACGCCGACGATGCGCTCGACGACGTGCGCGCCAATATCGACGCCTGGTGGCCCTACGTCGAGCAAGGCGCCGAAGCGATCGTGATGAACGCCTCGGGCTGCGGCGCGACGGTCAAGGAATACGCGCACCTGATGCGCAACGACCCGGCCTACGCGGGCAAGGCCCAGCGCATCGCGAGCCTCACGCGCGATCTCAGCGAAATCCTGCCCGCGTTCGAGGACCGCCTGATGTCCGCCACGCGCCGGCGCGGCATTCATACCGTGGCGTATCACCCGCCCTGCACGCTGCAGCACGGCCAGCAGTTGCGCGGCGGCGTAGAAAAAGTGCTGGGCGCGCTGGGTCTGGAGGTGCGCCTGCCCGCCGACAGCCACCTGTGCTGCGGCTCCGCCGGCACCTATTCGATCACGCAGCCGCGCCTCTCTTACACGCTGCGCAACCAGAAGGTCGATCGCCTCAAGGCGCTGGAGCCGCAACTGATCGTATCGGCGAATATCGGCTGCATCGCGCATCTGCAAAGCGGCACGAAGATTCCGGTCACGCACTGGATCGAGCTGGTCGAGCATATGTTGGCGGCCAATTGACGAGCGAAGGATTCGGGCGGCGAATGGGGTTCACATCGGGTTCACATCGGGCTCCATGCCGGGTTGCACCTCGGCAGAACCCTGGTTGCACTTTTGCCGTCCGCCGGTAACATTCGCAGCCTAAACAAAAGCCGCGCGTCCCGGCAGTCGGCCATTCGGCCTATGACTTTTGGCGGATGCCTCGCGCCTCGCGCAGTCCGTATAATTGGCTTCGTTCGTTTTCAGGCGCCTAACCCCAGTGCGCGGCCGCGGGCAGCGCAGCGCGGCCGGCCAGAATTCTCATGACCGATCTCGCTCACCACCTCGAAGCCGTTCGTCAACGCATCGCTACCGCCGCCCGCAATGCGGATCGCGCGCCGGAATCCGTCGAACTGCTCGCGGTGTCGAAAACCTTTCCGGCTGAAGACGTGCGCGCCGTTCACGCGGCCGGCCAGCGCGCCTTCGGCGAGAACTACGTGCAGGAAGCTGTGGACAAGATCGAGGCGCTCGCCGATCTGCGCGCGAGTCTCGAATGGCATTTCATCGGGCCGCTGCAATCAAACAAGACGCGCCCCGTGGCGGAGCGTTTCGACTGGGTGCATTCGGTCGACCGCCTGAAGATCGCGCAACGGCTGTCCGAGCAGCGCCCCGCCAGCATGGCCCTGCTCAACGTGTGCCTGCAGGTCAACGTAAGCGGCGAAGATTCCAAGAGCGGCGTCGCGCCGGAAGAAGCCGTCGAGATCGCTCACGCCATCGCCGCGCTGCCTAATTTGCGTCTGCGCGGACTGATGTCGATTCCCGAACCGGCCCAGACGCTCGACGAACAACGCGTCCCTCACCGCCGCCTGCGCGAGCTGTTCGACGCACTGCGCGCCGACGGCCTCGCGCTCGACACGCTCTCGATGGGCATGTCGGCGGATCTCGAAGCGGCGGTGCTCGAAGGCGCGACCATCGTGCGCGTTGGCACCGCGATCTTCGGCGCACGCGATTACTCCCACTGATTTACTGACGCACTCCAACACCATGAAAATTGCCTTCATCGGCGGCGGCAACATGGCCGCTGCACTCATCGGCGGCCTGATCCGCAAGGGCGTCCCGGCCGCGAATCTGTACGCGATCGACCCGAACGAAGACGCCCGCAAGCGCACCGCCGACCAGTTCGGCGTGCAAACGGGCGCGGCAGCAGACGGCGCACTGGCCGCATACGACGCAGTCCTGATCGCCGTCAAGCCGCAGATCGCCAAGGCCGTCGCGGAAGGACTCGCGCCGCATCTGGGCGCGCATCAGGTCTTGATCAGCATCATGGCCGGCATCCGTATCGAAGACCTGTCGCGCTGGCTCGGCGGCCACGCGCGCGTGGTGCGCACGATGCCCAACACGCCTGCGCTGATCGGCATGGGCGCAACGGGTCTGGTGGCCAGCAGCGGCGTGGATGCAGCGGGCCGCGAACTCGCCTCGAACGTGCTGGGCGCGGTCGGCCAGACGGTATGGTTCGACGACGAAGGCAAGATCGACGCGGTGACGGCGATCTCGGGCAGCGGCCCGGCCTACGTGTTCTATTTCATCGAAGCGCTCGAAGAAGCCGCGCGCCAGCTCGGCATGGACGAGCAGCAGGGCCGCGCGCTCGCCATCGCCACCTTCACGGGCGCGGCGCAACTCGCGCTCAATTCGGACGAACCGCCCGCCGTGCTGCGCGAGCGCGTGACGTCGAAGGGCGGCACGACGGCGGCGGCGCTCGCCTCGTTCGACGCTTCGGGCATCAAGGATGCGATCGTGCGCGGCGCGCTCGCAGCCGATGCGCGCGCGAAGGAAATGGGCAAGGAATTCGGCGCTCAGTAAGCGTTCATTTCGCTGCGACCATAAAAAAAAGCGCCCTGATGGGCGCTTTTTTCGTCTCAAGCCAGAGCGATGAATTACAGGCCGGACGCCGCGTAGTGCGCCGCGATACCCACGAACAGCGCACCGCCCAGCCAGTTGTTGTGACGGAACGCAGCGAAACACGGCATGCGCTCGCGGTTCTTGATCAGCGTGTAGTGGTAGATCGCGCAACCCACTGCCGCCGCCCAACCCAGCCAGTACAGCACGCCGAATTGCTGCGTGAGCCCCACCCAGACGTAGATGCCGAGCGTGGCGGCGTAGCAGAGCATGATCGCGAGCACGTCGAAGCGGCCAAAAGTGAGCGCCGAGGTGCGAATGCCGATCTTGATGTCGTCGTCGCGATCGACCATCGCGTATTCGGTGTCGTAGGCCACTGACCAGAACACGTTGGCGATCAGCATGATCCACGCGAGCATCGGCACGTGATCCTGAATGGCCGCGAACGCCATCGGAATGCCGAAGCCGAACGCGATGCCCAGATACGCCTGCGGAATCGCGAAAAAGCGCTTGGTGAACGGATACGACGCCGCCACGAACAGCGCCACCACCGAAAGCTGCTTGGTGAGCCCGTTGAGCGGCAGGATCAGCAGGAACGACACGATGGCGAGCGCCGCGGCAATCGCCACCGCTTCCCAGGCGCGGATGCGCCCCGAAGTGATCGGGCGCTCGGCCGTGCGTTTGACGTGACGGTCGAAATCGCGGTCGGCGTAGTCGTTGATCGCGCAGCCCGCCGAGCGCATCAGCACCGTGCCAACAGTGAAAATCACCAGCAGCGAGAGCGACGGATGGCCGTTCGAGGCGATCCACAGCGCGTTGAGCGTCGGCCACAGCAGCAAGAGGCTGCCGATCGGCTTGTCCATGCGGACGAGCCGCAGATAGAGCGGGAGTCGGGCGAACATGATAGAGGCGCGAAAAACGATGCCGCTATTGTAGGCCAGGCATACGCCAACCATGAGGCAGCCCGGCGTCATCCTCGCCGTTCGCCGTCTGGGGCGATCAGCGGCGCAGAAAAGCAAAAGCCCGCTGGACCGGCCAGCGGGCTTCTCAACCTGACAGCGCCTGACGGACGCTCAGGCCAGCATCGAACGCAGCATCCACGCCGTCTTTTCGTGCGTCTGCATGCGCTGCGTGAGCAGGTCGGCGGTCGGCTCGTCGTGGGCGTCCTCGGTTGCCGGGAAAATCGCGCGTGCGGTGCGCACCACGGCTTCCTGACCTTCCACCAACTGGCGAATCATGTCTTCAGCAGCCGGCACGCCGTCCGCTTCCGGAATCGACGACAGACGCGCGAAATCCTTGTAGGTGCCCGGCGCGTGCACGCCCAGCGCGCGAATACGCTCCGCGATGGCGTCAACGGCCAGCGCCAGTTCGTTGTACTGCGTCTCGAACATCAGATGGAGCGTGTTGAACATCGGCCCCGTGACGTTCCAGTGGAAGTTGTGCGTCTTGAGATACAGCGTGTACGTGTCCGCGAGGAGGTGCGAGAGACCGTCGGCGATCTTCTTGCGATCCTTGTCGGTGATACCGATATTCACGTGCTGCACAGCAGATTTTTTGGCCATGACGACTCCTTTTGTAGCAGTGAGACTACCCATCCGGAACGATGCGACATCAACGTCGCCGCGCGCGGTGGCACCGATGCCCGGTGCCGCTCGCGAACGCTCGCTTGGGTCTCAGTTTATCTTATAAAAGCCGGAAAACAGGGCCATGCGACCCCATGCTCCAATCCATCTCAAGCAGCGTGCGTGCCCGCTCTGGCACATCGCCGTATCAATGTCCGGCGATGTGAGCCAGTACCTGCGTCAGCAGCGCCACGAAGCCACTCGACAGGATCGCGAAACCCACCACGCGACGCACGATGTCGGTGCCTTGCGCACGCGAGCGGGCCATATCGGCGCCACGTCCGGTGCCTACGGTCTTGAGTGTCATCGTCATCGTTCTGGTCATGATTGCGCTCCTGGCGATTTCCGTTGTCTGGTGCGGCGGGACGTGATTTACGCCCCGCCGCGGCTCCCTGATTTGCCTGCGTTTGTTATGCGTAGTGCGGTTGAGAGAGACTGTAACATCGGCTATTGATGGCGATAATTTGATTTATTTTATCTATCAAATAGGCGCGAGTTATTGGGCTGCATTTGGGCTACAAAGCCGCCACAGAACGAAATCAGCGCGGGCCAACAAGCGGACGAACGCCGCTCAGAAAAGACAACGCGCCGCGCATCGCGCGGCGCTAACATCAGACTACACGTGCATCAAGCCGCCTCGACCGGCGCCTCGATCTTCTTCACGCCAGGCAGTTCGCAGGCGTTGATCGCATCGACGATGGCCTCGATAGCCGGCATGCGCGTAAAGCTCTTGCGCCACGCCAGCACCACACGGCGATCCGGCACCGGCTCGTCGAACGGCACATAGGACAGCAGCCCCGAATCGACGCCGCCCGCATGCGGCTTCACCTCGGTCACCGACATGCGCGGCAGCACCGTAATGCCAACGCCGCTCGCAACCATATGGCGAATGGTTTCCAGCGACGAACCCTCGAAGGTCTTCTGGATGCCGTCCGCGTTCTGCGAGAAGCGCATCAGTTCCGGGCACACGCCCAGCACGTGGTCACGGAAGCAATGGCCGCTGCCGAGCAGCAGCATGGTTTCCTGCTTGAGATCTTCCGGGTCGATCTTGTCGCGCTTTTCCCAGACGTGGCCCGAAGGCAGCGCCACGACGAACGGTTCGTCGTAGAGCGGACGCAGCGTGAGCCCGGTTTCGGCGAACGGCAGCGCCATGATCGCGACGTCGATTTCGCCCTGCTTGAGCAGCTCGATCAGCTTGAGCGTGTAGTTCTCCTGCAGCATCAGCGGCATCTGCGGGACGCGCTTGATCATCTGCTTGACGAGCGTGGGCAGCAGATACGGCCCGATCGTGTAGATCACGCCCAGACGCAGCGGCCCGACCAGCGGGTCCTTGCCCTGCTTGGCGATTTCCTTGATCGCGAGCGTCTGCTCCAGGACGCGCTGCGCCTGCGTAACGATCTGCTCGCCGATGGGCGTCACGCTCACTTCGCTCGTGCCGCGTTCGAAGATCTGCACGTTCAGTTCGTCTTCGAGTTTTTTGATGGCTACCGACAACGTCGGCTGGCTGACAAAGCAGGCTTCGGCGGCCCGTCCGAAGTGGCGCTCGCGGGCAACCGCGACGATGTATTTCAATTCAGTGAGCGTCATTTCATTGGGGACCAATCAAAAAGGGTGAATCAATAGTTTGTACTTATACACCTATGGCGGCGATTCGCCAATAATCAACGCCCCTATCGGGGGCGCGATCATGAGGAGGGTCAGACGGCGGGAAAGCGCGCAGGTTCCGCTGATGTGGGGGCAATAGATTATTCAGGCTTTCAGATACTGCTCGCGCGCACCCAGCCAGCGGTTCAGGTGCTGAGTGACGACGTGCGGATATTCGTGCAGCAGCCGTTCGGCGGCCTCGCGCGCGGGCTCGATCAGCCAGGCGTCGTTTTCGAGACTGGCGAAGCGCAGCATGGCCGCGCCCGACTGACGCGCGCCAAGGAACTCGCCCGGACCGCGAATCTCCAGGTCGCGGCGCGCGATCTCGAAGCCGTCGGTGGTTTCGCGCATGGTCTGCAAACGCTGACGCCCGGTGAGCGAAAGCGGACCCGTGTAAAGCAGCAGGCACACCGACGCCGCCGTGCCGCGCCCCACCCGCCCGCGCAACTGGTGCAATTGCGCGAGACCAAAGCGCTCGGCGTGCTCGATCACCATCAGAGACGCATTGGGCACGTCCACGCCCACTTCGATCACCGTGGTCGCCACCAGCAACTGCACTTCGTTGCGCGAAAACGCATCCATCACGGCGGCTTTGTCCGCCGCTGCCAGCCGCCCGTGGACGAGGCCAACCGATAACTCAGGCAGCGCCGCGACCAGCGTTTCGTAGGTCTCGACGGCGGTTTGCAGTTGCAGCGTCTCGCTTTCCTCGATCAGCGGGCAGACCCAGTACACCTGCCGCCCCGTGAGCGCCGCGGCGCGCACGCGCGCGATCACTTCCTCGCGGCGCGCATCGGAAACGAGCTTGGTGAGAATCGGCGTGCGGCCTGGCGGCAGTTCGTCGATGGTGGAGACTTCGAGATCCGCGTAATAGGTCATCGCGAGCGTGCGCGGGATCGGCGTCGCGGTCATCATCAGTTGATGCGGCTGGAACTCGCGCGCGGCGTCATCAGGAGATTTCGCGTTTTGCGCCTTCGCGCGCAATGCGAGCCGCTGCTCGACGCCAAAGCGATGCTGTTCGTCGACGATCACGAGACCCAGCCGCGCGAATTCCACGGCGTCCTGAATGATCGCGTGCGTACCGATCACGAGCTTCGCCGTGCCGAGCGCCGCGGCTTCCAGCGCAGCGCGCTTTTCCTTCGCCTTGAGGCTGCCCGAGAGCCACGCCACCTGAACGCCGAGCGGTTCGAGCCAGCCGCGCAGCTTGCGCGCGTGCTGTTCCGCGAGGATTTCGGTGGGCGCCATCAGCGCGGCCTGATAACCGGCGTCGATGGCCTGCGCGGCGGCGAGAGCCGCCACCACAGTCTTGCCCGCGCCCACATCGCCTTGCAGCAGACGCTGCATCGGATGCGGCGCTTCGAGGTCCTGCGCAATCTCGCCAACCACACGCTCCTGCGCGTTCGTGAGCTTGAACGGCAGCGCTTCGCGCAGGCGCGCGAGCAGCGTTTCCTCGCTCTTGCGGCCCGCGACGTGACGCGCCATCGCCGGTGCGGCGCGCGTGCGGCGCTCTTCGTGCGCGCGCTTGAGCGAGAGCTGCTGCGCGAGCAGTTCGTCGAACTTGATGCGCGTCCAGGCGGGATGCGAGCCGTCGATCAGTTCGTTTTGATCGGCGTTGATGGGCGGATGGTGCAGCGTTCTGACCGCATCCATCAGGCCGGGCACGTTGAGCGGCGCGAGAAATTCCTGCGCGATGGGTTCCGGCAGCAGTTCGGGCAGATGCGCGCGTTCGAGGGCGTTGTCGATGGCCTTGCGCAGATACGCCTGGCTCACACCCGCCGTCGACGGATACACCGGCGTGAGCGCCTGCGGCAGCGGCGCATCGCCTTCCACGACCTTCACCGCCGGATGCACCATCTCCATGCCGAAAAAGCCGCCGCGCACGTCGCCGCGCACGCGCAGGCGCTTACCCACCGCCATCTGCGCGACCTGCGAGCCGTAGAAGTTCAGAAAGCGCAGATGCAGTTCGTCGCCATTGTGGTCGCGCAGTTTGACGACCAGCTGGCGGCGCGGGCGATAGGCGACTTCGTTGTCGAACACCACGCCTTCGGTCTGCTCGACGCCGCCTGGCAGCAACTCGCCGATGGGCGTGAGCGTGGTTTCGTCCTCGTAGCGCATCGGCAGATGCAGCACGAGGTCGATGGCGCTCTTCAGGCCCAGTTTGGCGAGGCGGTCGGCGGTTTTGGTGAGCTTGGGCTTGTCTTTCGCGTCGGCTTTGGCGTCGGCTTTGGCGTCGGCTTTTTCGGCCGCTTTCTTCGAGGCGGTGCGTTTGCGCGGCGCCGCGGCGTTGGGCGCGCCGTCCTGGACATCGTCGCTGGCGTTGGCGCGCGCTTCCGGCTGCGTGTCGTCGTTGGGGACGCTCGCGGGATCGGATTCGGCAATCATTCGGCTAACGGACGAGGGCATGGGCTGCTTCACAAGTACAATATCGGCTTTCCGGCATGGCGCGGCACGTCCGCGCATCGGCCCGCCGCTGTCTACGCTGCGGTCAATGCCGCTTTCGAGGCTGCTGGCTGGCCGGTTCCGCAATCATACTTGCTCGTTCCGCCCGAGCGGGCATCCAGGCCGTTTTTGGGGCGCAACCGCTACGCGTTCCGATCCCAGAAACCCGCCGCCGCGCCGTATCGTCGGCGCCTTATCGCTTACCGTGTTTTCAGGCCGTATGTTCAAGCTTTCCGATTTCGATTTCGATCTTCCCGAAGCGCTGATCGCGCAGACCGCCCTGCCCGAGCGCAGCGCGAGCCGTCTCCTGGAAGTCGATAACACGGTGCAGCCCGCGCGGCTGACCGATCGCACGTTCGCCGATCTGCCCGCATGCATCGCGCCCGGCGACCTGCTCGTGTTCAACGATACCAAGGTGCTGAAGGCGCGTTTCTTCGGCCAGAAGGCCAGCGGCGGCAAGATCGAAGTGCTGGTCGAGCGCCTGACCGGCGCGCGCACGGCGCTCGCGCAGATCCGCGCGAGCAAGAGCCCCGGTCCCGGCACGGTGCTGCGTCTGGCCGACGCGTTCGAGGTCACGGTGGGCGAGCGCGTCGAGCCGTTCTTCACGCTGCATTTCCCCGACGACTGTCTCACACTGATCGAACAGTTCGGCCGTCTGCCGCTGCCGCCCTACATCACGCACGACGCCGATGCCGGCGACGAAACGCGCTATCAGACCGTGTTTGCGCAGAATCCCGGCGCGGTGGCCGCGCCCACGGCGGGCCTGCATTTCGACGACGCGCTGCTCGCGAAACTCGACGCCATGGGCGTGGAGCGCGCCACGCTCACGCTGCACGTGGGCGCGGGCACGTTCCAGCCGGTGCGCGTGGACAACATCGCCGAGCACAAGATGCACAGCGAGTGGTATCAACTGCCGCAAACGCTGGTCGACAAGATCACCGCTACGCGCGCGCGCGGCGGCAAGGTGATCGCGGTGGGCACGACCTCGATGCGCGCGCTCGAAGCTGCCGCACGCGACGCCGCGAACGAGAATCGCCCGCTCGCGGCCACACAGGCGGAAACCGATATCTTCATCACGCCGGGCTATCAGTTCCGCGTGGTCGACCGGCTCGTCACGAACTTCCATTTGCCGAAATCGACGCTGCTGATGCTGGTGTCGGCGTTCGCGGGCATCGAAACCATTCGCGCCGCGTATCGTCACGCCATTGCCGAGCGTTATCGCTTTTTCAGTTACGGCGACGCGATGCTGCTCACGCGCACCGAAGACGCGCTGAACAAGTAAAAAGCGATAAAACGCCCCTTTTCCAGCCGCCTCGCGCCTCACGAACGCGCGGCGGCGTTTCACCAATTGCGCCGGACTGTTTTCCGGTAGCACAGGAGTCAACCGCATGACCGACGGTCAGCAAAACAACGCACGCGCCGAACACGGCGCCTATCTCGGCGAACGCCCGCAAAACGGCCTCAAATTCGAACTGCTCGGCACCGACGGCCTCGCGCGCCGCGGCCGCGTCACGCTCAATCACGGCGTGGTCGAAACGCCGATCTTCATGCCCGTGGGCACCTACGGCACCGTGAAGGCGACGCAGCCGCGCGAGCTGGAGGAAATGAAGGCGCAGATCATCCTCGGCAACACCTTCCACCTCTGGCTGCGTCCGGGTCTGGAAACCATCGAGGCGCATGGCGGCCTGCATCGCTTCATGGGCTGGAACCGGCCGATCCTCACCGATTCCGGCGGCTTCCAGGTGTTCTCGCTCGGCGACCTGCGCAAGATCTCGGAAGACGGCGTGCGCTTCGCCTCGCCCGTGAACGGCGACAAGCTGTTCCTGTCGCCCGAAGTGTCGATGCAGATCCAGAAGGTGCTGAATTCGGACATCGTCATGCAGTTCGACGAATGCACGCCCTACGCAACCAATGGCGTCACCACGACGCACAAGGAAGCGGCGGATTCCATGCGCATGTCGATGCGCTGGGCGCAGCGCTCGATCGACGAATTCAACCGTCTGGGCAATCCGAATGCGCTGTTCGGCATCGTTCAGGGCGGCATGTTCGAGGATCTGCGCGACGAATCGCTCGCTGGCCTGTCGCAGATGCCGTTCCACGGTTATGCGATTGGCGGGCTGTCGGTGGGCGAGCCGAAGGAAGACATGATGCGCGTGCTGCAGCACATCGCGCCGAAGCTTCCGGCCGACAAGCCGCACTACCTGATGGGCGTGGGCACGCCGGAAGATCTGGTGGCGGGCGTGGCCGCGGGCGTCGACATGTTCGACTGCGTGATGCCCACGCGCAATGCGCGCAACGGCTGGATCTTCACGCGTTTCGGCGACATCAAGATCCGCAACGCCACGCACAAGAACTCGCTGCGCCCGCTCGACGAGCAGTGCGGCTGCTACACCTGCCGCCACTTCACGCGCGGCTATCTGCATCACCTGCATCGCGTTGGCGAAATCCTCGGCGCGCAGCTCAACACGATCCACAACCTGCACTACTACCTGGAACTGATGAGCGAAATCCGCACGGCGATCGAGACGAAGTCCTTCACGGCCTTCCGTCAGCGTTTCGCCGAAAACCGCGCGCGCGGCGTGGATTGAACGCGGGAAGTGCGGGGCCACGGCGCGCGCCAGCAAGCTTTAGAAGGTTTTTGATGGCGCGCCGCCGCCAACGCCCGCACACTTTACAATTACCTTTCGCAACGACCGCGCGTCATGCGCGGCTGACCATCGAGTGCGTCGCGGCCGGGCTCGCGCAAGCGGGCAACCCGGCTGTACAGCGGCTAACAGCTTGATCGGAAAGCCTATTTGACGCCATCGTCGCGTTAGTTGCCGGTGGTAGAATAACCGGCTCGCTTTTGATCGTATCTTTGATCGTACAGATCGTATAACGGAGAGACCAACGTGTCGTTTATTTCCAATGCCTTCGCAGCACCTGCAGCTGGCGGCGCAGAATCGAGCCTGATGAGCTTCCTGCCGCTGATTCTGATGTTTGCCGTGCTGTACTTCATCATGATCCGTCCGCAGATGAAGCGTCAGAAGGAACACCGCAACATGCTCGCCGCCATGGCCAAGGGCGACGAAGTCATCATCAGCGGCGGCATCGTCGGCAAGGTCACGAAGGTCAATGAAGCGTATGTTGGCGTCGAAATTTCCGACGGCACGGAAGTCACCGTGCAGAAGGCGTCGGTGACGACCATCCTGCCGAAGGGCACGATCAAGTCGCTGTAAGCGCGAGACGATCGATCACGCATTGATCGTTGCATTGATCAGTTCAGGCCGCGGCTAACCCTGCGGCCCAGCGCGTCCGGCCCGGCCCCTGATTGCACCCAGAGCGGGCGGCACGAAGGCCTCGCCGGACGCGTGCGCATCGAGATGGCAACTCCCCTCCCCCGTTGGGCCAACCAATGAACCGTTATCCCCTCTGGAAATATGTCGTGATGGTCGTGGCGCTTGCCATCGGCCTCGTGTACACATTGCCCAATTTCTTCGGCGAAGCGCCCGCGGTCCAGGTGTCGAGCGGTAAAGCCACCGTGAAGCTCGACTCCGGCACACTCGCCCAGGTCGAAGCCGCGGTCGCCGCCGCCAACATCAAGGCCGACGACGTCACCTTCGACAACTCGTCGATGAACGCGAATATCCGCGTTCGCGTGGCCGACACGGACACCCAGCTGCGCCTGAAAGACGCGCTGAATCACGCGCTCAACGCCGATCCCACCGATCCGCAGTACATCGTTGCGCTGAACCTGCAGAGCGCCTCGCCGCGCTGGCTGACCGCCCTGCACGCGCTGCCGATGTACCTCGGTCTGGACCTGCGCGGCGGCGTGCACTTCCTGCTCCAGGTGGACATGAACGGCGCGCTCAACAAGAAGCTCGATTCCGACGCTTCGGACGCCCGCTCGCTCCTGCGCGACAAGAACATCCGCGACGGCGGCGTGAACCGCGTCAACCAGACGGTGGTGATCAATTTCGCCGATCCGTCGGTCGCCGACGCTGCGCGCCAGACGCTGTCGGGCACGCGCGGCATCGCCGAACTCACGTGGTCGACGCAGAACAATCCTGAAGGCGGCGTGCAGCTGGTTGGCTCGTTCACGCCGGCGGTCAAGAAGGCCGTGCAGGACGCCGCGCTCAAGCAGAACATCCAGACGCTGCACAACCGCGTGAACGAACTGGGCGTGTCCGAGCCCGTGATCCAGCAGCAAGGCGACGACCGCATCGTGGTCGAACTGCCGGGCGTGCAGGACACCGCGAAGGCGAAGGACATCATCGGCCGCACGGCGACGCTCGAAGCGCGCCTCGCCGACCCGAACGGCCTGCACCCGAATCCGGGCGACCCCGTGCCGCCGGGCGACGAACTGTTCACGCAAGGCAACGCCGCGCCGGTGCTGCTGCGCAAGCAGGTGATCTTCACCGGCGACCGCATCATCGACGCCTCGGCGGGCTTTGACGAACATCAGCGTCCGTCGGTCAACATCCGCCTGGATTCGGCGGGCGGCCGCGCGGTGGGTCAGGTTTCGCGCGACAACATCGGCAAGCCGATGGCGATGGTGCTGTTCGAAAAGGGCAAGGGCGAAGTGCTGACGGTGGCGACCATCCAGTCTGAACTGGGCGACCGCTTCCAGATCACGGGCCAGCCCACGCCGCAGGCGGCAACCGATCTCGCGCTGCTGCTGCGCGCCGGTTCGCTGGCCGCGCCGATGGACATCATCGAAGAACGCACGGTCGGCCCGAGCCTGGGCGCGGACAACATCCGCAAGGGTTTCGACTCGGTGGTCTACGGCTTCGCCGCGATCGCCGTGTTCATGGTCTGCTACTACCTGCTGTTCGGCGTGATCTCGATGATCGGCCTGTCGGTCAACCTGCTGCTGCTGGTGGCCGTGCTGTCGATGATGCAGGCCACGCTGACGCTGCCGGGTATCGCCGCTATCGCGCTCGCGCTCGGTATGGCGATCGACGCGAACGTGCTGATCAACGAGCGCGTGCGCGAAGAACTGCGTAACGGCGCGCCGCCGCAACTGGCGATCCAGAACGGCTACGCACACGCCTGGGCAACGATTCTCGACTCGAACGTCACTACGCTGATCGCCGGTCTGGCGCTGCTGGCCTTCGGTTCGGGCCCGGTGCGCGGTTTCGCGATCGTGCACTGTATCGGCATTCTGACCTCGATGTTCTCGGCCGTGTTCTTCTCGCGCGGTCTCGTGAACCTCTGGTACGGCGGCAAGAAGAAGCTCAAGTCGCTGGCTGTCGGCCAGGTGTGGCGTCCGGAACCGGAAGCGGCTGGCGCACCCGCGCTGAACGCCGAAGACACGGACACCGACACGGGCCGCGCCCTCGCCTCGAACGCCGTCAAGCGTCAAACGGGTCAGGCCGCGAAGGCCGGCGCCAAGGGTGCCGCGCGCGCGAAGCCGACGGTTCGCCGCCGCAACGACCCCAGCAGCCCCGACAACACCGGTTCGTCCCGCTGATACGGAGACTAGAAAATGGAATTTTTCCGCATCCGCAAGGACATCCCGTTCATGAAGCACGCGTTGATCTTCAACGCGATCTCCTTCATTACGTTTATTGCGGCGGTGTTCTTCCTGTTCCACCGCGGCCTGCACCTGTCGATCGAATTCACTGGCGGTACGGTGATCGAAGTGCAGTATCCGCAGGCAGTGCCGCTGGAACCCGTGCGTGATTCGCTCGCGAAGATCGGTTACGGCGACGCCCAGGTGCAGAACTTCGGCACCTCGCGCGACGTGCTGATCCGCCTGCCGATCAAGCAGAACCTCAGCTCGGCGCAACAGAGCGACCAGGTGATGGGCACGCTCAAGGCAGCCGAACCGCAGGTTCAGCTGCAGCGCGTGGAGTTCGTCGGCCCGCAGGTCGGCAAGGAACTCGCGACCGACGGCCTGCTCGCGCTCGCCTGCGTGGTGGCCGGCATCATCATCTATCTGTCGTTCCGCTTCGAGTGGAAATACGCCGTGGCCGGCGTGATCGCCAACCTGCACGACGTGGTGATCATTCTGGGCTTCTTCGCGTTCTTCCAGTGGGAGTTCTCGCTCTCCGTGCTCGCGGCGGTGCTCGCCGTGCTCGGCTACTCGGTGAACGAATCGGTCGTTATCTTCGACCGGATTCGCGAGACCTTCCGGCGCGAGCGCAAGATGAGCGTCACGCAGGTTATCAACCACGCGATCACCAGCACGATGTCGCGAACCATCATCACCCACGGCTGTACGGAAATGATGGTGCTGTCGATGTTCTTCTTCGGCGGCCCGACGCTGCACTACTTCGCACTGGCGCTGACGGTGGGTATTCTGTTCGGTATCTACTCGTCGGTGTTCGTGGCGGCCTCGCTGTCGATGTGGCTCGGCGTGAAACGCGAAGACCTCATCAAGGACAAGAAAGACAAGTTCGATCCGAACGATCCGAACGCAGGCGCGCAGGTTTAAGCGCTTGTACAGGTCGAACGAAAAGCCCCGCGCCAGTCGCGGGGCTTTTTTTCGTCCCTGTGGTGCGTCGCGCGAGCCTTACTGCTTGATGCCCTCGGCCTGGATATGCAGCTTCGTCTTCATGCTGAAGCCGTACTTCTTGCCCATCTCCATGCCGAAGTCGTCGCGATTGAATTCGGCTTCGGCCTCTACGCCGCAGACTTCGCGCTTGAGCATCGGGTGCGGCATGCACTTGAACGAGTCGATCTCCAGCTTCAGCGGCTTCGTCACGCCGTGCAGCGTGAGCGTGCCCACGACTTCCTTCGGCGTGTCGCCGTCGAACACGATCTGCGTACCCTTGTAGGTGGCGACCGGATACTTCGCGACGTCGAAAAACTCCTCGCCGCGCAGGTGCTTGTCGAGCTCGGTATTGCCCGTCTGGACCGAAGCCGGATCGATGCTCACGTCGACCGTGCCGGTCTTCGCGGCGCGGTCGAGCGTGACGGTGCCCGTGGTTTTGGTGAACTTGCCGCGCCACACCGACAGACCGGCGAAGTGATCGGCTTCGAAACTCGGGTAAGTGTGGTTGGGATCGAGCTGATAGGTATCGGCGGCCTGCGCCATCGACGGGATCAACGATGCGGCGATCGACAGCGCGGCGGCACCGGCGGTCATCACGTTTTTCAACACGAATGGGTTCAAGTACGCCTCCTTTTCGCTACGGGATGGGGGGTGAAGAAAACGCTAGCGCGCCGCATGCTGCGCCGCGACGACGATGTGAAACTTGATCAGCACTTCGTCCGCGACCGTCGACGTGTCTTTCCACTCGCCCGTGCCGATACCGAACAGCAGGCGGTGAATCGGCAAGGTGCCATCAAAGGTCTGCGTCGTGCCCTGCTGCGTGAGCACGACGGGCACCGCGACGCTCTCCGTGTGCCCCTTGATCGTCAGGTTGCCGCTCACGCTGTACTGGTTGGGGCCGGTCGAGGCAATCGCCGTCGAGACGAAAGTGGCTTGCGGATACGTCTTCGCGTCGAACCAGGCGGGGCCGCGCACGGAATCGTTATAGGTCGAATCGCCCAGATCGTAGCTGGCCGTGTCCACCGTCAGGCGCGCCGTTCCGCCAGCGGGCTTGGCCGGATCGAAGTCGATCTGGGCGTCGAACTTCGTGAAATTGCCTTCCACCCGCACGCTCAACTGCCGCGAAATCGCGACAATCGTGCTCTTGTCCGCATCGAGCTGCGCCCATGCGCTGCCCGCGGCAAACAGCAGTGCACCCGCCAGCAAGGCCGGCACGGCAAGTACCGATGCGAGCGCGCACACGTCGCGCGGCCCGCTGCGGGTATCGCCTGCCCGCCCTGTCGCTGCTTTCATGGCCATCCCCGAGCCGGGCGCAAGTGCCTGACAGCGCGCCCTCCGCCCGCGAAGGTGCGCTTGAGCGTGGCCGAAAAGCCGGCCGCCCACCTGCAAAGATAGCCGAACGTATAAAAACCGGCGCGACTGCAAACATCTAGATAAAGCGCAAACCCGGCTGCGAAAAATATTGCGCAAGTCTGTGCTGGCGCAGAATGGCTGCCCGGCTCGCATACGTAGCTGCGGCAAACGTGGCACACTCCACGACCCATCGAGCAGGGCCCAGGTCGCGGCGTAGCAAATGCGCGCCGCCATCCGCCTTTGGTAACATGGCCGGCAAGGCCGCTGCGGGCCGCCGCCCATCTTTGAGGCAAGCGGGCCGCAGCCGCGCCGGCGCTGCTCGTCCCCGTTCACGTCGTTTTGCGTCATCCGACCGCATGGCCCAGGACAATCTGATCGCGTGTCACGAATGCGACGCGCTCTACCGCAAACCACGCCTGCTCGGGCGACAGTCCGCGCGTTGCTCGCGCTGCGGCGCCACGCTCTATCAAAGCAGCTCGGCGCAGCTCGACCGCATCTGCGCGATGACCGTCGCCGCGCTCGTCACGTTCATCATCGCCCAGTCGTTTCCTATCATCGAACTCGACGCCAACGGCATCCATTCGGAGTCGAGCCTGTTCGGCGCGCTCGTGGTGCTGTGGAACGAGGACATGCAGATCGTCGCGGTGATGGTGTTCTGCGCAACGATTCTGTTTCCGCTCACCGAGATGGTCGCGCTGCTCTACGTGCTGCTGCCGATCCGGCGCGGCTTCATTCCACCCGGCTTCAATCAGGTGCTGCGCGCGATCCAGTTCGTGCGGCCCTGGGGCATGCTCGAAGTCTTCATGCTCGGCGTGCTCATCACGATCGTGAAGATGGTGAGCCTCGCGCGCGTGATCCCAGAAACCGCGCTCTTCGCGTTTGCGGTGCTCACGCTGATGTTCACGGTGGTGGTGACGTTCGACTCGCGCACGCTCTGGGATATCGCCGATGCACTGCGCGCGGGCGCGCGTCATGCCCGCCATCCGGGGCGCGGCGGATCCGGGTCGCACGGCGCCACACCTGCCGGCCCCGATATCGACCCGGACGGTTTGCTCGACCCGGGCGTGCCGCCCACGCTCGGCGGCCTGGAAGGCGGGGCGGCGGTCGACCACCCCATCGGCGAACCCGACATCCGCGACCCGTCGTCACCCAAGCCCGCACCCGCGCCCAAACCCGGCGCGCCCGATTCGCCGGGCTGGACTCCGCGATGAAGCACACGCTGAACAACCCGCGTACCGAGGCATCCCGATGAAATACGTCACCGCCACCGACGCCGGCCTCATTTCCTGCCACGCCTGCGGCCATCTGCAGCCGCGTGCGCGCGCCAAAGCCAGCGGCGCGGCTCATGCCGCGCACCAGCGCTGCGCACGCTGCAACTCGCCCTTGCATCTGCGCCATCCCGACAGCCTCGCGCGCACCTGGGCGCTGCTGATCGCGGCGGCGCTGCTCTACATCCCCGCGAACCTGCTGCCGGTGATGCACACGGCCTCGCTCGTCGGCGACGAAGACGACACCATCATGAGCGGCGTCGTCTACTTCTGGACCTCGGGCGACGCGCCGCTCGCGGTGATCGTCTTCATCGCCAGTATTCTGGTGCCGATGCTCAAGCTCACCGTGATCGCGCTGCTCTGCATCACCTCGCAGCGCCGCTCGACGTGGCGGCCGGTCGAGCGCTCGAAGCTCTACCGGCTGGTCGAATTCATCGGCCGCTGGTCGATGCTGGACATCTTCGTGGTCACGCTGACCGTCGCGCTGGTACGCTTCCAGTCGCTTGCGGTGATCACGGCGGGGCCGGGCGCCATCGCGTTCGGCTCGGTCGTGATCCTGACGATGATGGCGTCGATGCAGTTCGACCCGCGCCTCATCTGGGATCCAGTGGACGAAGACAAACATCAGCAGTACCAGCAGCAACCCACGCAACACTCTCAGGATCGCCCCCATGAATAGTCCGCAAGGACCGAATCCGCCGGACCTGCCCGAGCCGGATATCGTCAAGCCCAAACGCTGGCTGCCCTCGCTCGTCTGGATCGTGCCGCTCATCGCGGCGCTGATCGGCGTCGCGCTGGTGGTGAAGTCGGTCGCCATGCGCGGCCCGACCATCACCATCAGCTTCATGACCGCCGAAGGGCTTGAGCCCGGCAAGACCAAGGTCAAATACAAGGATGTCGATATCGGCTCGGTGCGCGCCATCAAGCTCTCGCCGAACCTCTCGCACGTGCTCGTGACCGTCGAGCTGACCAAGGACGCTGAAAACTTCGCCAAGAAGGACAGCCGCTTCTGGGTGGTGCGTCCGCGCATCGGCGCGAGCGGCGTTTCGGGCCTCGGCACGCTGCTGTCAGGTTCCTATATCGGCGCGGACGCGGGTCGTTCGGAAGAAACCGCCAGCGACTTCACCGGGCTGGAAACCCCGCCCGCCGTCACCATCGACGAGAAAGGCCATCGCTTTACCCTGCATAGCGAAACCCTCGGCTCACTCGACATCGGCACGCCTATCTTCTATCGCCGCATCCAGGTTGGCCAGGTTACCGGCTATTCGCTCGACAAGGACGGCACGGGCGTGACCGTGCAGGTCTTCGTGAGCGCCCCTTACGATCAGTACGTGGGCACCAACACGCGCTGGTGGCATGCGAGCGGCGTGAACGTGCAGCTCGACTCCAGCGGCATCAAGGTCAACACGCAGTCGCTCGCGACCGTCGTGGTGGGCGGCCTCGCCTTCCAGGCGCCGGCCGGCCAGGCAATGGGCCCGCAGGCGCCCGACAACGCCACCTTCACGCTCGCCTCCGACGAGAGCGAAGCGATGCGCGAGCCGGATGGCGCGCCGGTGCGCGTGGTGATGTACTTCAACCAGTCGCTGCGCGGCCTGTCGGTGGGCGCGACGGTGGACTTCCGCGGCATCGTGCTTGGCCAGGTGACCGATATCGGCATCGAGTACGACCCGAAGGAGCACAACTTCACCATGCCGGTGACGATGGATCTGTATCCGCTGCGTCTGTCGCGCCGTACGCGCGGCGAGCCGCCTGCGCCGCATACGCCGCAAAGCCGCGAGCTGGTCAAGCGTCTGGTGGCGCGCGGGCTGCGCGGCCAGCTGCGCACGGGCAACCTGATCACGGGTCAGCTCTACATCGCGCTCGACGTGTTCCCGAAGGCCGGGCCCGCGAAGGCGGACCTCGACCACGATCCGATGGAGCTGCCGACGGTACCGAACTCGCTGGAAGAACTGCAGCAGCAGGTCGCGGACATCACGAAGAAGCTCAATCAGATTCCGTTCGACAAGATCGGCAACAACCTGAACGAGTCGCTGAAGAACGCGAACCAGCTGTTCGGCAAGGTCAACGACGAGATCCTGCCGCAGATGAAGGGCACGCTCGACGAAGCGCAGAAGACCTTCAGCGCCGCGCAGTCCACGCTGCAGCAGGATTCGCCGCTGCAATCGGACGTCCATCAGGCGATGCAGGAACTCACGCGTACGCTGCAATCCCTCAACGCGCTCACGGACTATCTGGAGCGCCATCCCGAATCGCTGCTGCGCGGCAAATCAGGAGACCAGCCATGACGTTTCGCCGGCTCAACCTCCGGCTTCCCGCCGCCCTTCCGGTGCTCGCCTCGGCGTTCGCCCTGACCCTCGGGGCGGCGCTCGCGGGCTGCGCCTCGCCGGCCAGCCGCTTCTACACGCTGAGCCCGACCGGCGACGGCGCCCGTAATCCGGCGCCTGCGGCTGTCACGGCCAGCCCCGCCAATCCGGCCTGGCTGATCGAGCTTGCGCCGGTGGACGTGCCGCCGCAGGTGGCCAAAGCCCAACTCGTGGTGCAGACCGACGCCACCCAGGTGAAGGTGCTGGAGCAGGAACGCTGGGCTTCGATGCCCGGCGACGAGATCCGCCGCGCGCTCTCGGGCGACCTCACGCAGCAGTTGAACACCATCGACGTCTACGGCTCGCCGCATCCGGACACCGTGCCGGTCTATCGCGTCAGCGTGAACGTGCAGCGGTTCGAGTCGTGGCCCGGCTCGCATGCGCTGATCGACGCGGTGTGGAGCGTGCGTGCGCTCAACACGCAGACGGTCATGACCTGCCGCAGCGTGCTCAACGAACCCGTCGGCGATGGGTATGACGCGCTGGTGGTCGGACATCGCCGCGCGGTGGCCGATCTCTCGCAGGCGATTGCGAGCGGCGTACGCGCACTGGCCGCTACGCCGCAAATCAGCATGCCGGCATCGACATCCTCGACGTCGACCAAAGGCGGCGCGAAACCCGCCGTGCGCATGAAAGCGCCCGCCAGCATCGCCTGCCCGCAGATCGCGCCTGCCGCCGCTTCGGCGGGCTAACGGCCAAGCACAGCCCGGACGACGCGCGCGACTGCCGCCGCGTCGTCACCTTTCCCCCCACGTTGAGCCATTGCGAATAGCTCAAATCGCGCGGCCCGCGATAATGTCGGCTTGCCTCACTGCCCGACACTCTCGTATGTTCCGTTCGATTACGACGCTCTGGAAAAAATGGCGCGCCTCCCGCAGCGCCGGACAGCAGCTCGACGCGCTGCTCGCCAGCGCCGACGCCGATGCCCCCTATGCCGAACGCAGCGACTGGCTGATCGAGCTTGCGCACTGGATTCACCGGCGCGGCAAGCTCGATGCCGAAGCGGCGTCCGAACCCGCACCCGACGCACCACTGCGCACGCCGCCTGAGCATGTGCGCGTGCGCTATCTGCTGCATGTGCTCGACCGCAACCCGGCGTGGAAAGCCAATGTCGGCGCCATGGTGCGCAAGCTGCTGCGCGATAGCGACAGCATCTCGCTACTCTGCGACGCCGGCATGCCGGTGCATTCGGGCCTGCTGGGCGCGCTGGTCGAGCGCGTGCAGGCGCAGTTGATCCCGCCCGCGCCCAACCGACGCGACCTCGCGGCGCTCGTCACCCTGATGTTCCCGGCGACGCACGATCCCGAATGGATCGCGACCTTGCCCGCTGACCTGCTCAAACGCCTGCAGGCCTTGATCGCCGAGCCCGCGCCTTTGCCCGTGACTGCCGATGGCAGCGACGCCGCACCGCCCGCCCGCCTGCCGGGCGACTTCTCGCTCGACCTGCTCACGGCGCTCCACAACCTGACCTGCCAGATCAGCTCGACCGGTCTCTCGCCCACGGTGCGCAGCCGCCTGTCCAGCGACGAAGCGCGCGTCGCCATCGAAAAGCTGCCGTTCTTCCGCCTCACGCGCGCGCTGCTCGCGGTGGAAAACGCGCGCGATGCGGGCGAACCCGCGCGTCTGCTGCAGGAAGTGAGCTGGCTGCGCCTGTTGCTCGACGACTGCCGCAAAGCCACCGACGATGTGTTCGCGCACCTCTATCGCCACGGCGTGCGCGTGGACACGGTGTTCCAGGTCGAGCGCATGCGCATGCGGATCGTGCGCGCCGAGCGCCTGCTCGACGCGTGGATGGCCGCCGACGACGCCCCGACCCAGGCGCGCCTCGTCGCCGATCTCGTGAGCGCGAACCAGCGCAGCCAGAGCGTCGCGCACCTCGTACGCAGCAACTTTGCGCTGCTCTCGCGCAAGGTCGTGGAACTGTCCGCCGATACCGGCGAGCACTACATCGCACGAGATCGCGCCGAATACCTCACGATGCTGCGCATGGCGGCGGGCGGCGGTCTCGTCACCGCCGTCACGGTGTACGTGAAGTTCGGCGTCACGGGCGCGCATCTGCCATCGATGATCGAGGGGCTGTTCGCGGGCGTCAATTACGCGCTCAGCTTCCTCGTGATGCACTTCTGCCACTTCTCGCTCGCGACCAAGCAGCCCGCCATGACCGCGCCCACGCTTGCGCGTGAACTCGATGGCACGAATGTGGCGGCGGGCCGGGCGCGCTTCGTCTCGTCAGTGGTGGCGCTGATCCGCACGCAGGCAGCCGCCGTGCTCGGCAATGTGCTGCTTGTGTTTCCCGCGTGTCTGGCGATCCAGCTCGCCTGCGGCTGGCTGTTCCACGTCAATCTGATCTCGCCCGCGAAGGCGCACGCCACGCTGCAGTCGTTCTCGCTGTTCGGACCGACGCCGTTCTACGCCGCGCTCACGGGCGTGCTGCTGTGGGCGTCGAGCCTGTTCGCGGGATGGGCCGACAACTGGTTCGTACTCCATCGCGTTGAAGATGCGCTCGCGTGGAACCGGCGCCTGCGCATGACGCTGGGCGCTTCGGGCGCGGCGCGCCTGGCGCGCTTTTGCCGTGTGAATGCGGCAGGCGTGTGGGGCAATCTGGTGCTCGGCATGATGCTCGGTCTGGTGCCGGCGATCGTGTCCGCCGTGGCGTTCCACTTCGAGGTGCGGCACGTGACCTTGTCGGCGGGGTCAATCGGCGTGGCCATGGGCGTGCTCGGCACGCGCACGCTTGAAAGCGGCGAACTCTGGTGGGCCGTGGCAGGCGTGGCCAGCATGGCCGTACTCAACGTGACGGTGAGTTTCGCGCTCGCGCTGCATATGGCGCTGCGCTCGCGCGACCTCGGCCGCCGCGACGTGCGCCCGCTGATGCGCGCGTTCTGGCGGCGCGTGAGGAAGCATCCGATGGCGCTGGTCTGGCCGATCCGGCGCGGCGGGTTGCGGGAAGACAACGAATGAGTGAGGGCTTTTCTATATCGGATGGCCAGCGTTGCAAGCTGATCTGATCAAGCCCAAACAATGCGGCAAGCCTTGATGACACGGTGAGGAACGCTCGCGCTGCGGCATTTGCTGTGGCGTTCCTCAACCGCCTCTGCACCGCAATATGCCAACGCATGGCACTTGCAGCGTGTAGTCAACCAGGCTACAGTCGCATGATAAAAACCTTTCGGCACAAAGGTCTTGCAGCATTTTTTCTGGACGGCAACAAGGCGGGCATTCAGGCGAATCACGCGGGCAGGCTGCGCGTTTTGCTGGGAGCGCTCGATGTGGCGCGTGGCCCACTTGACATGAACTCGCCTCCCTGGCGCCTGCATGCGCTGCGCGGCAGTCTCCGCGATCACTGGGCTGTCTGGGTGAACGGCAACTGGCGTCTGACCTTCACGTTCGAAGGCGAGGATGCCATCCTCCTCGACTATCAGGACTACCACTGAAGGGCACGCATGAGCTGCAGAATGTACAACCCGCCGCATCCCGGCGAAGTCCTGCGCGAATGGATTCCGCCGGACATGACCGTGACGGAAGCCGCAAATGCGCTCCAGATCAACCGTGTCACGCTGTCGAATCTGCTCAACGGCAAAGCGAGCGTGACGGCCAATATAGCGCTGCGACTGTCCGCATGGCTTGGCACGTCGGCGGATCTCTGGCTGGGCATGCAGAATCAATGGGACCTCTGGCAGGCCAGCCGCCTGCCGCGGCCGACGATCAAGCCACTGGTTCGGGACGCAGCCTGAGCGTCGCGCAGCCGCGCATCCGACTCGCCCGCACCACGCCGCCCGGCCCCGCGCGCTAACCCGCGTACAATAGCGCCTTCCCCGCAGCGTCACCTCTCTCCTCATGTCTTTCGATTTCTTTGCTCCCTGCCCGCGTGGCCTCGAAGCCGCGCTCGCCGCCGAACTGGCCGAAACCGCGCAACTGCGTTTGCCGCCCGGCGCGCTTCAGGTCGGCGCCGAAGTCCCCGGCGGCGTGCATTTCCGCGGCAACTGGGCCGGCGGCATGGCCGCGAACCTGCATTCGCGCATCGCCAGCCGCGTGCTCCTGAAGATCGCCCAGCGTCCGTATCGCGGCGAGCAGGATATTTACGCGCTCGCGCGCGAGCAGCAATGGGAGAAGTGGTTCTCGCCGAACGAAACGATCCGCATTGACATCACCGCGATCAAGTCGCCGCTGCGCAGCCTCGAATTCGCCACGCTGCGCGTGAAGGATGCGATCTGCGACCGTATGCGCGACAAGGCCGGCTCGCGTCCGAGCGTCGATACCGCGTATCCGGATGTGCGCATCTTCGCCTTCCTCACCGCCACCGACTGCACGCTCTACCTCGATACGTCGGGCGAGCCGCTCTTCAAGCGCGGCTGGCGTCTGGACAAGGGCGCGGCGCCGCTGCGCGAAAATCTCGCCGCCGGCATCCTGCGTCTGACCAACTGGTCGCCTGAGCAGCCGCTCTATGATCCGATGTGCGGTTCCGGCACCTTCCTCGCCGAAGCCTGTCAGGTCGCCCTGGACATCGCGCCGGGTCTGTCGCGCAGCTTCGGTTTCGAGCGTCTGAAGCAGGCCGATACGGCCGCATGGCGTCATCTGAAGAGCGAAGCCAACACGGCGCGCAATACGGCGATGAGCCGCGCGAAGGATCTGCAGATTTTCGGCAGCGATATCTCGGACGTCATGCTGGAGAAGGCTCGCGCCAACTTCTCGCGCGCCGGTCTGGGCAACGTGCCGCTCAAGCAGATCGACGCGCGCAACATGACGCCGCCCGCCGCGGGCAACGGCATCCTGGTGGCCAATCCGCCGTACGGCGAGCGTATCGAAGTGCGCGGCCGCAACGCGCGTGGCGAGTTGCGCGAGCGCAATCCGCGTGACGACGACGGCTACGACGCGCTCGACTCGTTCCGCCGCGCCCACACCGATGCGCCCGACGCCGAGTTCTTCCAGGCGCTCGGCGATGCGCTCAAGCAGCGCTTCACGGGCTGGCGCGCGTTCTTCCTCACTTCGGACCGCAAGCTGCCGGGCCAGTTGCGCCTGCGCGAAGCCGCCAAAACGCCGCTCTTCAACGGTGCGCTCGAATGCCGTCTGTTCCGCTTCGACCTGATCGCGGGCAGCGTGCGCCAGCGTCCGGCGAAGGACGCAGCAGAAGGCGACAGCAACGAAAGCAAGCCGGGCTAAAGCGCTCGCGTCGGGCCGCCGCGCGCGTATCAGACGCGCGCAGGCCCGACCTGTCCGCCACCCGCCTCGACGGGCAGCGGATACCCTTCGTACTCCGGAAACAATTTCGGCAGCAGAAACATCGGCAAGGCGTAGCGCGAAAAGCAGCGCGACGTCGACGCCGGATGAATCAGATGCAGGCAGCTCGCCTGCGTATCCTCGGCCGCCAGCACTTTCCCGCCCGCCTCCACCACGCGCCGGATGAAGCTTTCGTCTTCGCCCAGATTCACATCGTCGTATTGCGCCGTCTCGAACAGCGACTTGCGATACACGTAGGCAAAGCCGTAAAACAGAATGAAATCCGCGCCAATCTGCATCTTCTCGTGGAATGTCACGGTGCTGACCGACTGGCCACGCAGTTCGTAGTGCAAACCAACGCGCGCACTCAGATCCATATAACCGAGAAACTGCGTATGCGGCGCGTACATCCAGAAGGTGGATAGCTTCATGAGCGCGGCGTCGTTCTCATGCAGCATGCGCGTCATGCCGGAAAGATAGTGGGCAGCGTAGTGATCGTCGTCATCGAAGTGGGCGATGACGTCGGCTTTGGATTCGGCCACGAGCCAGTTGCGCTTCGCGCCGATCGACATCGGCGTCTTCGACCAGTAGTAGCGCACGCGTGCATCGCTGCGCGCGAGTTGCTGCATGAAGGCGCTCGGCTGCGGGCTGTCGTCGAGTACGAGCCATTCCCAGGCGACCTGCTGACGCGCCACGCAGCGCGCGATGGCGGGAAGAAACGCCTCGCGGTTCGCGGTAGGCGTGATGATCGAAACGTTTGGAGACATGAGAGGCGTAGAAGCGGCACGTGCGCCGTCGTTGAAGCGGATACGTCGATTACAGCAGAGTCGCGCGCGCGTCTCTCTCGAAAAAGTTCGAATTGTGCGCTCATGAACGAGCGCGCAACGCGACGGCGCAGCTACTGACAGGACGCTGTCAGCAGCACTCCCGCACACTGCCTCTACCCCAAGCCGCACGCCGCATCGCGCACGGGGCCGGCACTCCGGCATCCCGCCAGCCGCCGACATCCGAACATCTACGCCGTCTCTCCAGGAGCGCATCATGTCTACCGAAATGCTTGAAAAGCCGCAGACCGTGCCCCAGCAATCTGCGACCTCCCAGGCTGCCCGCGTCATCTCGTGGTTCGAAATTCCCGCGCACGATCTCGATCGGGCGGCGCGCTTCTATGAATCCGCGCTGGATACCTCGCTGCAACGCGAAGTGGTCGGCGGCGTGCCGATCGCGATCTTCGGCCATTCCGAAACCGAAACCGGCGGCTGCATCGTGTTCAATCCGCAGGACGCCAAGCCGGACCCGAAAGGCGTGCTCGTGTATCTGAACGCGCAGCCGTCGGTCACGGCCGTGCTCGATCGCGTGGAAAAGGCGGGCGGCAAGCGGCAAGGCCCGGCGCTGGAACTGCCGAACAACTACGGCTATATCGGCTTTTTCATCGACACCGAAGGCAATCGCATCGGTCTGCACGCGGCCAAGCTCGGCTGACGCGTTCGGCCGGGTGCGGCGCGCGCGGCGCTATCATCTGCGGCACAGGGCGCGCGGCCTGTCAGCAGGTTGGCATCGCGCGCCCATCAACCCACTCAGCGGCTACTTCATGACCCGTCGCGCCGACCGCCTGTTCCAGATCGCCGAGCTGCTGCGCGGCCGCCGCCTCACGACGGCGCAACAGCTGGCCGAATGGCTTGCCGTGTCGCCGCGCACGGTCTATCGCGATGTGCGCGATCTGCAGCTCTCGGGCGTGCCGATCGAAGGCGAAGCGGGCATCGGCTACCGGCTCGCGCGCACCGCCAGCCTGCCGCCGCTCACCTTTACCGCCGATGAACTCACCGCGCTGGCCGTGGGTGCGCGCATGGCCGAATCATGGGGCGGCTCGGCGCTCGCGGGCGGCGCGCGGGGTGCGCTCGCCAAGATCGCCGCGGCCATGCCCGCCGACAAGCGCGCGGTGCTCGAACGCATCGCCGTGTTCGCGCCGTCGTATCACGTCGATGCGGCGTACTCGGAGAAGATCGACGCGTTGCACCGCGCCGTCGATGCGCGGCTGGTGGTGCGTTTCGCGTATTGCGACCGTATCGGCGCGCAGACGGAACGGCGCGTCTGGCCGCTCGGGCTGGTCTATTGGGGCGCACAGTGGACGGTTGGCGCGTGGTGTGAAATGCGCGAGGGCTTTCGCAATTTCAACATCGCGCGCATGAATGGTGTGGAAGTGCTGGAGCCGTTTCCCGATGTGAGCGGACGACGGCTCGCGGATTATCTGCGGCATGTGCATGCGCCCACGCGATGAAAAAAGCCCGCTGTTTCGCGGGCTTTTCTGCATCCATCAAGTCTTGCGGGCAGGCGCTTACTCCACCGCCTTCACCATGTCCTCGATCACCTTCTTCGCATCGCCGAACACCATCATGGTTTTATCCATGTAGAAGAGTTCGTTATCCAGCCCAGCGTAACCCGCCGCCATCGACCGTTTGTTGACGATGATGGTGCGCGCCTTGTAGGCCTCGATGATCGGCATGCCGGCGATGGGCGACTTCGGATCGTTCTTCGCGGCCGGATTCACCACGTCGTTCGCGCCGAGCACCAGCACCACATCGGTCTGCCCGAACTCGTTGTTGATGTCCTCCATCTCGAACACCATGTCGTAGGGCACTTCGGCTTCGGCGAGCAGCACGTTCATGTGGCCCGGCATGCGGCCCGCGACTGGATGGATCGCGTAACGCACGTCCACACCCTTTTCGACGAGCTTATCGGTCAACTCCTTCAGCGCATGCTGCGCGCGCGCCACGGCCAGACCGTAGCCCGGCACGATCACCACGCTTTCCGCGTTGCCGAGCATGAACGAAGCATCATCCGCCGAACCCGATTTCACCGGACGCTGTTCCTGCGCGCCGCCCGTCGCCGCCCCGCCCGCTTCGGCGCCAAAGCCGCCCAGCAGCACGTTGAAGAACGAGCGGTTCATCGCGTGGCACATGATGTACGACAGGATCGCGCCCGACGAGCCCACCAGCGACCCCGCGATAATCAGCATCGCGTTGTTCAGCGAGAAGCCGATGCCCGCCGCCGCCCAGCCCGAGTACGAGTTCAGCATCGACACGACCACCGGCATATCCGCGCCGCCGATCGGGATGATGATGAGCACGCCCAGCGCGAACGCGATCAGCGTCATGATGATGAACGGCAGCCACGATTGCGTGATGAAGAACAGCACGCCAAAGCCGATCATGCCGATCGCCAGCATCAGGTTGATCAGATGCTGCCCCGCGTAGACCACGGGCGCGCCCTGAAACAGCCTGAACTTGTATTTGCCCGAGAGCTTGCCGAAGGCGATCACCGACCCGCTGAACGTAATCGCGCCCACAAACGTGCCGATAAACAGTTCGATGCGGTTGCCATACGGCAGGAAGCCCGGATACGGCGCGTCTTCCGCCACCAGCCCGAAGGCAGCGGGTTCGGACACCACCGCATACGCGATGCACACCGCCGCCAGACCGATCAGCGAGTGCATGGCCGCGACCAGTTCCGGCATCTTGGTCATCTCGACGCGCGCAGCGACGAACGCCCCCAGCCCGCCGCCGACGATCAGCACCGCGAACAGCAGCGTCAGCCCCAGCCCAAGATTCGAGCCGAACTGTGCGGACTCCTTCACGATCAGCGCAATCGTCGTGAGGATGGCGATGGCCATGCCGACCATGCCGAACAGATTGCCGGCGCGCGCACTGCGCGGATTCGACAAGCCCTTGAGCGCCTGAATGAAGCAAACCGACGCCACCAGATAGAGCAGCGTAACGACGTTCATGCTCATCGTGCGCCCTCCTTACCTTCGGCCGAAGCAAGCTTTTTAGGCTCCTTCTTGCGGAACATCTCCAGCATGCGCCGCGTGACGAGAAACCCGCCGAACACGTTTACCGCCGCCAGCAGCACCGCCAGCGTGCCGAAGAATTTCCCCGCGAAGCCCACGGTCAAGCCCGTAGCCAGCATCGCGCCGACGATCACGATCGCCGAAATCGCATTGGTCACGGCCATGAGCGGCGTATGCAGCGCCGGCGTGACATTCCACACCACGTGATAGCCCACGTACACGGCCAGCACGAAGATGATCAGGTTGATGACGGTATGGTTGATCAGTTCCATTGCCGGTCTCCTCTCAGGTCTTGCGCGTGACCACGCCGTCACGGGCCAGCAGCGTGGCCGCGACGATGTCGTCCGCGAGATCGATGTTGAGCGTGCCTTCCTTCGTGACGATGAGCTTGAGGAAGTCGAGCAGATTGCGCGCGTAAAGCGAGGACGCGTCGGCGGCCACCATCGACGCCAGATTCGTGTAGCCGCAGATCTGTACGCCGTGCTGGGTCACCACCTGGTCCGCGACGGTGAGCGGGCAGTTGCCGCCGCGCCGTCCGCTCGCTTGATCCGCAATCGGGCCGCGTCCTGCCGCGAGGTCGATGACCACCGAACCCGGTTTCATCGCCTGCACGGTTTCCGAGGGCAGCAGCGTGGGCGCGTCGCGGCCCGGAATCAGCGCGGTCGAAATGACGATGTCGGCCTGGCGCGCGCGCTCGTGCACCAGGGCAGATTGCCGCGCCAGCCAGGAAGGCGGCATCGGTCGCGCATAACCGCCTACGCCGACCGCTGCTTCGCGCTCCTCATCGGTTTCATAAGGCACGTCGAGGAATTTCGCGCCCAGCGATTCGATCTGCTCTTTCACGGCCGGGCGCACGTCGGAGGCTTCGATCACCGCGCCCAGCCGCTTGGCCGTCGCAATCGCCTGCAAGCCCGCTACGCCCGCGCCGAGAATCAGCACGCGAGCGGCCTTCACGGTCCCGGCGGCGGTCATCAGCATCGGCATGAAGCGCGGATACAGCGTGGCCGCCACCAGCACCGCCTTGTAACCGGCGATATTGGCCTGCGAGGACAGCACGTCGAGGCTTTGCGCGCGCGTCGTACGCGGCGCGGCTTCGAGCGCGAAGGCGGTCAGACCGGCTTCGGCGAGTTTTTGCGCGTTATCCGCATTGAATGGATCGAGCATGCCGGCCAGCACCGCCCCGCGTTTCATGAACGCGAGTTCGCTGACATTCGGCGATTGCACCTTGAGGACGAGTTCCGCGCCAAAAGCGGCCGCCGCATCGGTGATCTGCGCGCCGACGGCCGTATAGGCTTCGTCCGGGAAGCTGGCGCCGTTGCCGGCGCCGGACTGGATCGTGACCGTGTGACCCTGCGCGACGTATTTCTTGACTGTCTCCGGCGTCGCGGCCACGCGGCTTTCGTTCGCCCGCGTCTCTGCGGGCACTCCGATATGCATCGTTGTTTCCTCCTCGGCCTGCTTCTCTTTTTGATCTGGAGTATGGCCGACGAGGTTCGCCGGCTTTTATTGCAACGTTCGTGGTACGGCTGAAACGGGCAATGCAACGGCAAACGACGCACCACTTTAACCGAAAGCGGCGACGGCTTTGAAGCGGGATTTATCCCTTTTTGTGCACTGCACACAACACAGCGGGCAGTCCGACCGGACGGTCAGGCCACAGTCCGAGCGCGATCCGGCCCCGGGCAGCGTTGAGCGCCTACCGGTAAAATACCGGCCCATGAACGATGAAACCTGGGCACCCCACGTCACCGTGGCCGCCGTGATCGAGCGCGACGGGCGTTTTCTGCTCGTCGAGGAACACACGCAGTTCGGCTTGCGCCTGAACCAGCCCGCCGGGCATCTGGAAGCGGGCGAGACGCTTGATGAAGCCGTCGTGCGCGAGACGCTCGAGGAGAGCGCCTACTCTTTCACGCCCGATGCGCTGGTCGGCATGTACATGACGCATTTCGGCAAACCGGGCGAATCCGGCACGACGTATCTGCGCTTCACGTACTGCGGCAGCGTGGCGGCCGAGCCGGAAGATCGCGCGCTCGATCCCGATATCGTGCGCACGCTGTGGATGAGCGCCGATGAACTGCGCGCGGCGAGCGATCGGCATCGCACGCCGCTCGTGATGCAGTGCGTGGACGACTACCTCGCGGGCAAGCGCGTGCCGCTCGATTTCGTGCAGACGCACGCGGTCGGTCCCAGGCTGGCAGACAAGACAGGCAGCAAAGGCTGAGCAGAGATGAGCAAACAAAGAGTGGTGGTAGGCATGTCGGGCGGCGTGGATTCGTCGGTGACGGCATGGCTGCTCAAGGAACAGGGTTACGACGTGGTCGGCCTGTTCATGAAGAACTGGGAAGACGACGATGACGGCGAATACTGCTCGACGCGTCAGGACTGGATCGACGTGGTGTCGGTCGCGGATCTGATCGGCATCGACGTGGAAGCGGTCAACTTCGCCGCCGAATACAAGGACCGCGTGTTCGCGGAGTTCCTGCGCGAGTATTCCGCGGGCCGCACGCCGAACCCGGACGTGCTCTGCAACGCCGAAATCAAGTTCAAGGCCTTCCTCGACCACGCGATGTCGCTGGGCGCGGAAACCATCGCCACGGGCCATTACGCCCGCGTGCGCCAGAACGCGGGCAACGGACGCTTCGAACTGCTGAAGGCGCTCGACCATACCAAGGACCAGTCCTACTTCCTACATCGCCTGAACCAGGCGCAGTTGTCGAAGACGATGTTTCCGCTGGGCGAAATCCCCAAGACGAAGGTGCGCGAAATCGCCGAGCAGATCGGCCTGCCGAACGCGAAGAAGAAGGATTCGACCGGCATCTGCTTTATCGGCGAACGGCCGTTCCGCGACTTCCTGAACCGCTATCTGCCGACCAAACCGGGCCCGATGATGACGCCCGATGGCAAGGTGGTGGGCGAGCATATCGGTCTGGCGTTCTACACGTTCGGGCAGCGCAAGGGCATTGGTCTGGGCGGCAGCAAGGACGGCAGCGGCGATCCGTGGTTCGTGGCGGGCAAGAACATCGAGACCAACACGCTCTACGTGGTGCAGGGTCACGATCATCCGTGGCTGCTCGCGCATGATCTGCGCGCAGGCAATGTGAGCTGGGTGGCGGGCGAGCCGCCTGCCGAAGGTCACGCGTGCGGTGCGAAAACGCGCTATCGCCAAGCCGATGCGCCCTGCTCGTTCGCAGCGGCAAGCGAATTCGGCGAAGGCCAGTTCTCGCTGCGCTTCCCGGACGCGCAATGGGCCGTCACGCCGGGCCAGTCGGCCGTGCTGTACGACGGCGAAGTGTGCCTGGGCGGCGGCATCATCGAAGCCGTGACGACGCTGGAGGCGCACGTGCCGGCCGTGTTGCCGCCGGTCGCGCCGAAGAAAAAGCGCTCGCCGCGCAAGAAGTCGCCGCAGTTCGCGGCCAAGGCTTCCGCTGCGACGGAAAGCCAGACGTAAGCTCAAAGTCACGCAAAAACCGCGCGGCGCGTTCTGTGCCGCGCGTCTCTCCTCGATCCTCCTGCGCTTTTCAACGCGCCTTTGCGCGGCATCGGCTCCGGCCCCGCAAAATCCTGCCCGCTTCCCGGCCAGTTTCACAAACTTGCGGCATCATTCGGGCACGTCAGCGCCGTACCCCGGCGCGGCGGGTTCGCGCGGCCCATGATCGGAGTTCGCGCGGCGAATCAAGAGATCGAGGAGTCCCCCATGTTTTCCCGACGTTACCTCGCCATGTGGTGCGCGGTGCTGCTACTCGCGGCCTGTGTCATCGCAGCGGCGCTCCATCATCTGTCGTGGTTCTGCGCCATCGTGCCTGCGCTGTTCGTCGCGCTCGGCATCTACGACATGACCCAGTTGCGCCACGCCATCCTGCGCAATTACCCGCTCTGGGGCCATCTGCGTTTCCTGTTCGAGTTCGTGCGGCCTGAAATCCGCCAGTACTTCGTCGAAGACGACACCGACGAAAAGCCCTTCTCGCTCGTCCAGCGCAGCGTGGTGTATCAGCGCTCGAAGAATGTCGTCGATAGCCGCCCTTACGGCACCGAACTCGACGTCAAGGCCATCGGCCACGAATGGATCAGCCATTCGCTCGCGCCCACCAAACTGAACGGCAGCGACTTCCGCGTACTGGTTGGCGCGAGCCGCGCGCAGCCGTATTCGATGTCGATTTTCAACATCTCGGCGATGAGCTTCGGCGCGCTGTCGGCCAACGCAATTCGCGCGCTCAATCTGGGCGCGAAAAAGGGCGGCTTTGCGCACGACACCGGCGAAGGCTCGATGTCGAAGTATCACCGCGAGCACGGCGGCGACATCATCTGGGAAATCGCCTCCGGCTACTTCGGTTGCCGCAACGACGACGGCACCTTCAGCGCCGACAAATTCCAGCGTCTCGCCAACGAGCCGCAAGTGAAGATGATCGAGGTGAAGCTCTCGCAAGGCGCGAAGCCGGGCCACGGCGGCATGCTGCTCGCGGCCAAGGTCACACCGGAAATCGCCGAAACGCGCGGTATTGCGATGGGCCAGGATTGCGTCTCGCCCGCACGCCATTCGGAGTTTTCGACACCGCGCGGCCTGCTCGAATTCGTCGAACGTCTGCGCAAGCTCTCGGGCGGCAAGCCGACCGGCTTCAAGCTGTGTATCGGCCATCCGTGGGAGTTTTTCGGCATCGCCAAGGCCATGCTCGAAACCGGCATCCTGCCCGACTTCATCGTCGTGGACGGCGCGGAAGGCGGCACGGGCGCCGCGCCCATCGAGTTCACCGATCACATCGGCACGCCGCTGCAGGAAGGCCTGCTGCTGGTGCACAACACGCTCGTCGGTATCGGCCTGCGCGACAAGATCAAGATCGGCGCGAGCGGCAAGATCATCACCGCATTCGATATCGCCAAGACGATGGCGATTGGCGCGGACTGGGTGAACTCGGCGCGCGGCTTCATGTTCGCGGTCGGCTGCATTCAGGCGCAGAAGTGCCATTCGGACCGCTGCCCAACGGGCGTCGCCACGCAGGATCCGGTGCGCCAGCGCGCGCTCGACGTGCCCGACAAGGGTGAACGCGTCTACAACTTCCATCGCAATACGCTGCACGCGCTGCAGGAAATCATTCAGGCCGCGGGTCTCGACAGCCCGGCCGATCTGCGCGCGCATCACATCGTGCGCCGCGTTTCCTCATACGAAGTGAAGCTGATGTCGGAGTTGCTGAAGTATCTGAAGCCGGGCGATCTGCTCGAAGCGCGCTATCGCTATCAGTTGTTTGAAAAGTGGTGGCCGGTGGCGCGTAGCGATTCGTTCGCGCCTGAAGTGGAGAAAATCGTTTGATGTTTTATCGTCGATGGTTGCGCGTGCAACCATCATCGCCAAACTCGCAGACGTAAAAAAAGCGCGCATCGAAATGCGCGCTTTTTTATTGCCGTTTAACAGGGGAATTTAAACGGCGTCGAGCTTCAAGCCTGCGGAATCGTATCCGCGAACGAAGGACGCTGCATCAGCTTCTCGAAGTGCTTCGCGAGATTCGGATGCAGATCGCGCCAGTCGAGTTCCGGCTGACGGAAGTCGAGATAGCCAAGCGCGCAACCCACCGCGATATCGGCGAGCGTGTAGCGGTTGCCCGCGCACCAGGCGTTGCCGCCCAGTCCCTTGGCCATCGCTTTCAGGCCTTCGTGGATCTTGCGGTTCTGACGCTCGATCCATGCGGCCGATTGCTGTTCGGGCGTGCGCTGCGTGCCTTCGTTGCGGATCAGCACGGCGGCGTCGAGCATGCCGTCGGCGAGCGCTTCCCAGCACCGCACTTCCACGCGCTCACGTCCGCCTTGCGGAATCAGCTTGCCGACCGGCGAGAGAATGTCCACGTATTCGCAGATCACGCGCGAGTCGAATACGGCTTCGCCATCCTCCATCACGAGGCACGGCACCTTGCCGAGCGGGTTGAAATCGTGGATCGCCGTTTCGGCGGCCCACACGTTTTCAAGCACCAGCTTGTAGTCGATTTTCTTTTCGGCGAGCATGATCCGCGCCTTGCGGACATACGGGCTGCCGAGCGAACCGATAAGTTTCATCGCACCTGCCTTTTCTGGAATTCGGCGGAAGTATACGTGGTAATCGGCAAATTCTGACGAGTTGCCCGCGCTATGGCGTGAATTCGGCTGCTGGCTGCGGCTGGCTGCGGTTGACTCTGTAGGCTCGATGCAACATCGGGCGCGTCGCGATGAGACTTGCGCCATGCATGGCGCTGCGCGGCGGCCGCGCGCTGACCAGACGGTCGGCGCTACAATCGCACGATGGACACGACCCTTACGCAAAGCGCCTCGGCGCCCGACGCTTCGGCCGCTTCGCGCACGGCAGCCGATGCAGTAGCCGACGCAGCCGCCGATTTACCGCGCGGCCCCGATGGCGGCGCAGCGCTCTATCGCGCGCGCCGCGAGCGCGTGCTGGCCGCGCTGCGCGCGCAAGGCGGCGGCGTGGCGCTGGTGCCCACCGCGCCCGAAGTCATGCGCAATCGCGACGCCGATTATCCCTATCGGCACGACAGCTATTTCTATTACCTCACCGGCTTTACGGAGCCCGAGGCGCTGCTCGTGCTCGACGCCAGCGCCGATGAAAATCAGCCCGCGTCGATCCTGTTCTGCCGCGCGAAAAACGTCGAACGCGAAACGTGGGAAGGCTTTCGTTTCGGTCCCGATGGCGCGCGCGAAGCGTTCGGTTTCGACGCCGCATTTCCCATCGACGATATCGACACCCAGATTCCGCGCCTGATCGCAGGCCGCCCGGCATTGCACTATGCGCTTGCGGCGTCTGAACGTTTCGATGCGCAAGTGCGCGGCTGGATCGACGCCGTGCGCGCGCAGGCACGCAGCGGTGTGAGCGCACCCGCCGCCGCTTACGACCTGCTGCCGCTGCTCGACGAGATGCGTCTCGTGAAAGACGCACACGAACTCGACACGATGCGCCGCGCCGCGAAAATTTCGGCGCTCGCGCATATTCGCGCGATGCAGACGTGCCGCACCGGCATGCGCGAATACGAAATCGAAGCCGAATTGCTCTACACGTTCCGCAAGCACGGCGCACAGGCGCCCGCTTACGGATCGATCGTGGCGGCCGGCGCGAACGCGTGCGTGCTGCACTATCCGGCGGGCAATGCGGTTGCGCGCGAAGGCGACCTGATCCTGATCGACGCGGCCTGCGAGTTGAACGGCTACGCATCGGACATTACGCGCACCTTTCCCGCCAGCGGCCGCTTCACGAGCGCACAACGCGAACTCTACGACATCGTGCTCGCCGCGCAGCAAGCCGCGGTGGACGCAACGCGCGCAGGCGTGAATTTCGAGGCGCCGCACGACGCGGCCGTGCGCGTGCTCGCGCAAGGTCTGCTCGATACGGGCATTCTCGATCGTCAGCGCTTTGCCAGCGTCGACGATGTGATCGCCGAACGCGCGTATGCGCGCTTTTACATGCATCGCACGGGCCACTGGCTCGGCATGGATGTGCATGACGTGGGCGATTATCGCGAGCGTGGTGAGCAGAGCACGAGCGATACACCGCCGTGGCGCACGCTGCGCGCAGGCATGACGCTCACCATCGAGCCCGGCCTGTACATTCGCGCGGCGGAAGATGTGCCCGAGCGCTATTGGGACATCGGCATCCGTATCGAGGACGACGCCATCGTCACCGAGACCGGTTGCGAACTCATCACGCGCGGCGTGCCCGTGAACGCCGACGAAATCGAAGCGCTGATGCAGGACGCGCAGCGCGCGGGCGTTTAAACGCTCATCGACACAACAAAGAACGAAGCCAGCGACATGAACGCAGTCAACGCAGCCAGCGAGCACACCACGCCCGCCCCTTTCGACCACGACGTCATCATCGTCGGCGCGGGGCCGGTCGGGCTCGCGCTTGCGGGCTGGCTCGCGCAGCGCAGCGCGACCTCGTCGCTATCGGTTGCGCTGATCGACGCGCGCGAGCCCGAGGACAGCGCGGGCGACCCGCGCGCCATCGCAGTTTCGCAAGGCAGCCGCACGCTGCTGCAGGCACTCGCCTGGCCGCAGGACGCCACGTCGATCGAACGCATTCACGTCTCGCAGCGCGGCCACTTTGGCCGCACGCTGATCGATCGCCATGATTACGACCTGCCCGCGCTCGGTTACGTGGTGCGCTATGGGTCGATCGTCCAGTCGCTTGCGCAGGCCGTGCGCGGTACGTCCGTGCAATGGCTGCACCGTACGCATGCGCAGGAACCGGTGGTCGAACACGACGGCGTGACGCTGCAGGTGGAAACTGCGGGCGTATCTCGCACGCTGCGCACGCGTATTCTCGTGAATGCCGAAGGCGGTTTGTATCGCGTGCAATCGCCTGCGGCCGATGCCGGGCAACAAGACGATGCAGCAAGCGCGACGCCTCAAGCCGCGCTGCAACGCGCGCAAAAACGCACGCGCGATTACGGCCAGACGGCGCTGGTCGGCGTGGTGACGGTGTCGTCACCGCAAGCCCACATGGCGTGGGAACGCTTCACCGACGAGGGCCCGATCGCCCTGCTGCCAATGGGCGGCGCGCGCGATGCCGATTTCGCGCTCGTGTGGTGTTCCGCGCCCGTCGAAGCGGCGCGCCGTGCAGCGCTTTCGGACGCCGAATTCCTCGCCGAACTCGGCGCCGCGTTCGGTACGCGCATGGGCCGCTTCACGCAGATTCAGGGGCGCGCGGCATTTCCGCTCGGTTTGAATGCGCTCGATACGCTGGTGTCCGGCCACGGTCGCATCGCGGCGGTCGGCAACGCGGCGCAGACGCTGCATCCGGTTGCGGGCCAAGGGCTGAATCTGGGCCTGCGCGACGCGCACGCGCTCGCCGACGCCCTCGCGCAGCACGGCGCAACGCCGCTCGCACTAGGCGACTTCGCGGGCCGTCGCGCCTTCGACCGGCGCATGACGATCGGCGCAACGGATACGCTCGCGCGTCTGTTCACGGTGGATTTCCCCGCGCTCGGCGCGCTGCGCGGGCTGGCGCTGACGGCGCTGGAATTCGTGCCGCCGGTGAAGACCGCGCTGGCGCGGCAGATGATGTTTGGGCAGCGGAGTTGATTTAACGCAGATTGAACGGTTCGAGAGACATGCGCGGGTGCGGCAGCTGCTGTAATATATCTATAATTTGTAGATACAAATGAGGTGCGCGCATGGATACCGCGAAGATCTTTAAGCATGGTGGTTCGCAAGCCGTTCGGTTGCCGAAGGATTTCCGATTCGAAACCGCTGAAGTCCGCATTCGACGCCACGGCGCTGCGGTGATTCTCGAACCCGTTCCCAGCGACTGGGCCTGGTTGGCACCGTTAATCGGGCCGGTTGATTCAGATTTCGAAACCGGAGCAACAACACAGCCGCATGAGCAGTCACGTCCTGGTCTGGACGTGTTCGAATGAAATTCCTGCTCGACACAAACGCGGTGATTGCCATACTCAAAGGCGAATCGCCCGTGTTGGCTCGTCTTCGAGAGCATTCGCCCAGCGATTTCGGATTGCCTTCGATCGTCGCGCATGAACTGTATTTCGGTGCCTATAAAAGCCAGCGCTCCATCGAAAATGTGGCGCGCGTGAGCGCCCTTCAATTCGAGGTCGTCTCGTTCGACGCTGAAGACGCCCAGCACGCCGGCGACATCCGCGCAAAGCTGGCATCCGTCGGCACGCCAATCGGCCCATACGACGCGCTGATTGCCGGACAGGCACGCGCTCGCCAACTCGTCCTGGTGACGCACAACGTGCGCGAATTTGCGCGCGTCAGCGGGCTGCTCATTGAAGACTGGCAAACCAACGCCTGAACGCTCGAAAAATACGCATTCCGCGAACACGATTTATAGGGTTGCATCACTTTCCGGCGCGCTATGCACGCACTTGCGCGCCGCTCCAAACAACACCAGGGTCCGCGACCCGAGCCCCCGCATCTCGTTAACGCTAAAATAGCGGTTTCCCCTTTTCGAGCCGCAGACGCGCCAACGCCTTCGACTTTCGTCGGAGCCTGCCGGGCGCGCTGCCGCTTTTGTCGCGCATCATGTTCACAATCGGCCGTCACACCCTGCGCAATAACCTGTTCGTCGCCCCGATGGCGGGCGTCACGGACAGGCCGTTCCGTCAGTTGTGCAAGCGCCTGGGCGCGGGCTACGCCGTCTCGGAAATGGTTGCGTCCAACGCGCAGCTCTGGAAGAGCGAAAAGACCATGCGCCGCGCCAATCACGCGGGCGAAGTCGAGCCGATTTCCGTGCAGATCGCGGGCGCCGCCCCCGAAATGATGGCCGAAGCCGCGCGGTATAACGTCGCAAACGGCGCGCAGATCATCGACATCAACATGGGCTGTCCGGCCAAGAAGGTCTGCAATGTGGCCGCCGGTTCCGCGCTGCTGCAGAACGAGCCGCTGGTTGCGCGCATCGTGAAAGCGGTTGTCGATGCCGTGGGTGTGGGGCCAGATGCCGTTCCCGTCACGCTGAAAATCCGCACCGGCTGGGACCGCGATAATAAAAACGCGCTCACCGTCGCGCGCATCGCCGAAGACTGCGGCATTTCCATGCTGACCGTGCACGGCCGCACTCGCGCCGATCTTTACCACGGCGAAGCGGAGTACGAAACGATTGCCGCGGTGAAGGCCGCCGCGCGCATTCCGGTGGTCGCCAACGGCGACATCACCAGGCCGCAAAAAGCCAAACACGTGCTCGAAGTGACGGGTGCGGACGCCATCATGATCGGTCGCGCGGCGCAGGGGCGTCCGTGGCTGTTCCGCGAAATCGAGCATTTTCTCGCTACCGGCGAGCTGTTGCCGCCGCCGCGCGTCGACGAAATCCAGATGATCATGAATGAGCATCTGGAGGACCACTACGCGTTTTATGGCGAGTTTACGGGCGTGCGTACTGCGCGCAAGCATATCGGCTGGTACACTCGCGGCCTTTGCGGCGCCAACGCGTTCCGGCATCGCATGAACACGCTGGACACCACACGCGAACAACTCGCCGCCGTCAATCAGTTCTTCGACGAGCAAAAAGCCGTTTCCGAGCGCCTCGTCTACGAAGACGATGAAAACGGCGCACAAGGCGAGCGCGAACCCAACGATCGACTGGCAGCATGAGCAAGCACAATATCGAACAATCCGTCCGCGATAGCCTGGGAGTCTATTTCCAGGATCTCGACGGCAGCAATCCGCACGACGTCTATGAAATGGTGATGGCGTGCGTTGAAAAACCGATGCTCGAGGTGGTGCTCGAGCAGGCCGGCGGCAATCAGTCGCTGGCCGCCGAGTACCTCGGCATCAACCGCAATACGCTGCGCAAGAAGCTCCAGCAGCACGGTCTGCTGTAACGGCCGTCGCGGCCCGCCGCACCTCTGGACTTCCAGCGCTCACTTCTCGATCTCCCGGCAACTCTCCCCCATCATGATCAAGCAAGCGCTCATCTCCGTTTCCGACAAGTCAGGCATCGTCGACTTCGCGAAATCGCTGTCGGACCTCGGCGTCAAGATCCTCTCGACCGGCGGCACCGCGAAACTGCTCGCGGACGCGGGCCTTCCCGTTACCGAAGTGGCCGATTACACCGGCTTCCCGGAAATGCTCGATGGGCGCGTGAAGACGCTGCATCCGAAGGTTCACGGCGGCATCCTCGCCCGCCGCGACCTGCCGGAACACATGGCCGCGCTCGACAAGCACGACATCCCGACGATCGATCTGCTGGTCGTGAACCTCTACCCGTTCGTCCAGACGATCTCGAAGGAAGAGTGCTCGCTGGAAGACGCGATCGAGAACATCGACATCGGCGGCCCGACGATGCTGCGCTCGGCAGCGAAGAACCATCGTGACGTGACGGTCGTGGTCGACCCGACCGACTACGCGAAGGTGCTCGAAGAGATGCGCGCAAACAGCAACAACGTCGGCTACGCGACCAACTTCCGCCTGGCCACCAAGGTGTTCGCGCACACCGCGCAGTACGACGGCGCGATCACGAACTACCTGACGAGCCTGACCGAAGCGCTTGAGCACAAGTCGCGCAACGCCTTCCCGGCGACGCTGAACCTGGCGTTCGACAAGGTGCAGGATCTGCGTTACGGCGAAAACCCGCACCAGAGCGCTGCGTTCTACCGCGATCTGGCCTCGCCCGCTGGCGCACTTGCGAACTACAAGCAGCTGCAAGGCAAGGAACTCTCGTACAACAACATCGCGGATTCCGACGCGGCGTGGGAATGCGTCAAGACTTTCGACGTGCCGGCCTGTGTGATCGTCAAGCACGCGAATCCGTGCGGCGTGGCAGTCGGCAAGGACGCGCTCGAATCGTATTCGAAGGCGTTCCAGACCGACCCGACCTCGGCGTTCGGCGGCATCATCGCCTTCAACCGCGAAGTGGACGAAGCCGCGGCGCAAGCCGTGTCGAAGCAGTTCGTCGAAGTGCTGATCGCGCCGTCGTTCTCGGATGCGGCCAAGGCCGTGTTCGCGGCGAAGCAGAACGTGCGTCTGCTCGAAATCGCGCTGGGCGAAGGCCATAACGCGTTCGATCTGAAGCGCGTGGGCGGCGGTCTGCTGGTGCAATCGCTCGACTCGAAGAACGTGCAGCCGCACGAACTGCGCGTCGTGACGAAGCGTCACCCGACGCCGAAGGAAATGGACGATCTGCTGTTCGCATGGCGCGTCGCGAAGTTCGTGAAGTCGAACGCGATCGTGTTCTGCGCGGACGGCATGACGATGGGCGTGGGCGCGGGCCAGATGAGCCGCGTGGATTCGGCGCGCATCGCCAGCATCAAGGCTGAGAACGCGGGTCTGAAGCTGGCCGGTTCGGCAGTGGCGTCGGATGCGTTCTTCCCGTTCCGCGACGGTCTGGACGTGGTGGTCAACGCAGGCGCGACCTGCGTGATCCAGCCGGGCGGCTCGATGCGCGACGACGAAGTGATCGCCGCCGCCGACGAGCACAACATCGCCATGGTGATGACGGGCATCCGCCACTTCCGTCACTAAACTGACGTTCGCTGCCTCCTGCTGAGTACGCCACTAATGCGAAAGACAACACGTGCGTTTGAGCTTGTAACCGGTCTCGCCATCCTCTATGGCGCGACTGCCCATGCGGGCACTGACGCCGTACCGCAATGGATCAAGGCAGAGGCAGCCGTCGACGGCGCGGGCACGATTTATCTGAGCCCGCGCTTCACTGAGAAAAGCGGTACCTTCGCCGCGACGCCCGAATCGATCACCGACACGCGCACCAGCATCGACGGCACCTTTCTGGTGGGCACCTGGCGCATGCAGGGCACGCCTGGCGCTCCCGCCCTCAAAGGTATGCAAGGCGAGCACTACGACGAAATGATCACGACCGAGCTGATCGATTGTGCCAACGGTTTCGGGGGCACGCTACGCACCGTCGAGAAACTCCGCGGCAAGGTCGTTCGCGACGACATCACGGCCGATAAGGACATCATGATGGTTCAGACGTCCATGGTCACGGTCGACACGCAGCTCTGCGAACTGCATACCGGGAAGGTGCGCTCAAAACTGCAAGGCGCCAGCCGCTGACGCACCGTGTGCCGTTCGTTGTACCATCACAGGCACACTGGTTTTCCCCCGTATTTCATGAGAATTCTCGGCATCGACCCCGGCTTGCGCGTGACCGGCTTCGGCGTGATCGAACGTCACGGCCATCAGCTCACGTATGTCACAAGCGGCGTCATCCGTACCGCCGATGCCGATCTGCCCTCGCGTCTGGGCACCATCTTCGAGGGCGTGTCCACGCTGATCCGCCAGCATGCGCCCGATCAGGCCGCGATCGAAAAGGTCTTCGTCAACGTCAATCCGCAATCGACGCTGCTGCTCGGCCAGGCGCGCGGCGCAGCTATCTGCGGGCTGGTGTCGGGCGGCGTGCCGGTGGCCGAGTACACCGCGCTGCAACTGAAGCAGGCCGTGGTGGGCTATGGACGCGCGACCAAGGAACAGATGCAGCAGATGGTCGTGCGCCTGCTGTGCCTCACCGGCATGCCCGGCACCGACGCCGCCGACGCGCTCGGCATGGCGATCTGCCACGCCCATAGCGGCGATACGCTCGCCACGCTCGGCGGTCTTGCTCCGGCGCTGGCGAAGAAAGGCGTGCGCGTGCGGCGCGGACGGCTTATCGGCTAGTAGCGGTTTCAGCGCGTTAGCCGTTTGGCCAGCTTCCGGCGCAGCGCGCTGCGCTACACTCTCCGCTTTCTCATTTCGTTGAAGCTGCCATGATCGGTCGCATTGCCGGCGTATTGCTGGAAAAGAACCCGCCGCACCTGCTCATCGACTGCAACGGCGTCGGTTACGAAGTCGACGTGCCGATGAGCACGTTCTACAACCTGCCCGGCTGCGGCGAGCGCGTCGTGCTGCTCACGCAGATGATCGTGCGCGAGGACGCGCATCTGCTGTTCGGTTTCGCCACCATCGAAGAACGCGCGACGTTCCGCGAGCTGCTCAAGATCACCGGCATCGGCGCACGCATGGCGCTGGCGATCCTCTCGGGCATGAGCGTGGGCGATCTCTCGCAGGCCATCACGATGCAGGATTCGGCGCGCCTCACGCGCGTGCCGGGCATCGGCAAGAAGACGGCCGAGCGTCTGCTGCTCGAACTCAAGGGCAAGCTCGGGGCGGATCTGGGCGCGATGGCCGCGGCCGCGTCGCCTTCGGATCACGCGAACGACATTCTCAATGCGCTGCTCGCGCTGGGTTATTCGGAGAAAGAAGCGCTCGCCGCCATCAAGAACGTGCCGGCCGGCACGGGCGTTTCCGATGGCATCAAGGCTGCGCTGAAGGCACTGTCCAAAGCGTAATTTGTACGCGAATGACTGGGCGCGAACGCTACGCGCCTGGTGCATTCGCGCATTGTCTGGCTGTTAGTTGCAACGGCTTTCAGCCCCACTCGCGCGGCTGGAAACGCGGCGTCCTGCGCGCCAGGTGCGCGGTACAATCGCTGCATGATCGAAACCGACAAACTCGCCGCGAATCGCGCATCGGACGCCGCCCCCAGCCGCGTCATTGCGCCCACGCCCGCCTCGTCCGGCGAAGAAGCGTTCGAGCGCGCCTTGCGGCCGCGCCAGCTCGACGAATACGTCGGCCAGGAAAAGGTGCGCGGCCAGCTCGAAATCTTTATCGAAGCCGCCAAACGCCGCTCCGAACCGCTCGACCACGTGCTGCTGTTCGGCCCGCCGGGTCTGGGCAAGACCACGCTTGCGCACATCATCGCGCGCGAAATGGGGGTCAGCCTGCGGCAGACGTCGGGCCCCGTGCTCGAACGCGCGGGCGATCTCGCCGCGCTGCTCACCAATCTCGAAGCCAACGACGTGCTGTTCATCGACGAAATCCATCGGCTTTCGCCGGTCGTCGAGGAAATCCTGTACCCGGCGCTTGAGGATTATCAGATCGACATCATGATCGGCGAAGGGCCGGCTGCGCGCAGCGTGAAGCTCGATCTGCAGCCGTTCACGCTGGTCGGCGCGACCACCCGCGCGGGCATGCTCACCAACCCGCTGCGCGACCGCTTCGGCATCGTGTCGCGGCTGGAGTTCTACAACGCGGGCGAACTCTCGCGCATCGTGCAACGCTCCGCGGCGCTGCTGGGCGCGCAGATCGACCCGCACGGCGCGCTGGAAATCGCGCGTCGTTCGCGCGGCACGCCGCGTATCGCCAACCGCCTGCTGCGCCGCGTGCGCGATTACGCCGAAGTGAAAGCCGACGGCAACATCACCGCACAAGTGGCCGATGCCGCGCTGCGCATGCTCGACGTCGATCCGGTCGGCTTCGATCTGATGGACCGCAAGCTGCTCGAAGCGATCCTGTACAAGTTCGACGGCGGCCCGGTGGGCGTCGATAACCTCGCCGCCGCGATCGGCGAAGAGCGCGACACCATCGAAGACGTGCTGGAGCCGTATCTGATCCAGCAGGGCTTCCTGCAGCGCACGCCGCGCGGCCGCGTGGCCACGCAGATGACCTACCGCCACTTCGGCCTCACCGTCCCCGACGACGCCTCCAAGGGCGGCGACTGGGACCCGAACGAGGCGTAAGCCGCAGCGCGGGCACAGCCATCATGTCCGATCACGCAGGCCGCCGCCACGACGCGCCCGAGCCGAAAGGTTTCGCGGCCCAGTTCGCGCAGCGCCTGCGCATGACGCTCGCCGAAAGCATCACGCACCTCACCACGGGCAGCGGCCCGAAGCTCGACTATTCGAATCCGCCGGGCGACCCGGGCCTGTTCGGGCCTGATGCGATCTGCTGGAAAGTTCACGCCGATTTCGCGGGGATGATGGCGGGCGGCATCAGCGCGTTGCTGCTCCAGGCGCTGCATCCGCTGGCGCTCGCGGGCGTGTGGGACCATTCGACCTTCCGCACCGATATTCTCGGCCGCTTGCGCCGCACCGCGACCTTCATCGCGGGCACGACTTACGGCAGCCGCGCCGATGCGCTCGCGCTGATCGAGCGCGTGAAAACCATCCACGAGAGCGTGACGGGCGCCGCGCCCGATGGCCGTCCATATCGCGCGAGCGATCCGGCCTTGCTCACGTGGGTTCACGTCGCCGAAGTGTCGAGCTTTCTGGCCGCGTATCTGCGCTACGTGAATCCGTCGCTGCCGGGCACGTTACAGGACCAGTACTACGCCGAAGTCGCGCAGATCGCCCAGTTGCTCGGCGCGACCAGCGTGCCGCGCTCGCGCGCCGAAATCGCCGCTTACCTGCAGGCGATGCAGCCCGAACTGGTCGCCAGCGACCGCACCCGTGAAGTCGTGCGCGTGCTGATGGAAGCGCCTGCGCCACGCCCCGCCATGCGCCCCGCCGGTGCGCTGATGCGCCAGGCGGGCATCGACCTGTTGCCGCCGTTCGCGCAGGCGATGCTCGGCTTCGATCGCTTCGCGCTCGCACGTCGCAGTGTGGTGCAGCCCGGCATGCGCGCGGTTGCGCCGGTGCTGCGCTGGGCGCTGGTCAATGGCGTATCGAAACGCGCACGCCGCCGCGCCGCCATGCCGCCCTCCAAATGAAGCAGCGATAAAAAAACGGCCAGCCGCTTGCGCGCGCTGGCCGTCTGGTTTGCAGCGTCGATGGACGCTGCTTACATCTTCACCACGTCGAGCAGCGACTTCTTGCCCGCCTTGTAGTTGTAGAGCGAGATCACGCCGTGCTTGAGATCGCCCTTCGAATCGAACACCGTTTCGCCGATCACGCCCTTGTAGTCGGTGCTCGGGATTTCGGCGAGCACCTTCGCGTGGTCGGTCGAGTTCGCGCGCTTCATCGCATCGACGACGATGTACACGGCGTCATAGGTGAACGGCGCATCGAATTCGACCGGATGGCCAAAGCGCTTCGTGTACTTCGCGGAGAACGCCGCGCCGCCGTCCATACGTTCGAGCGCCATGCCAGCCTGCGAGCAGACGATATTGTCCGATGCCGTGCCCGCGAGCTGCGCGAGGCTTTCCGTGCAGACGCCGTCGCCCGCCAGCACCTTGGCGCGCAGGCCCAGCTGCTTCGCCTGCTTGGCGAACGGACCGCCGGTGGCGTCCATGCCGCCGTACATGATCGCGTCGGGGTTTTCGCCCTTGATCTTGGTGAGAATCGCGCGGAAATCGACGGCCTTGTCGTTGGTCGCGTCGTGCGAGACGACCTTCAGGCCGAGCGACTTCGCGGTCTTTTCGAATTCGTTCGCGAGGCCCTGACCGTAAGCGGTCGAGTCGTCGACCACGGCAACGGTCTTCACGTTCAGGCTCTTTGCCGCGTAGTTCGCGAGCGCCGGGCCTTGCTGCGCATCGGTCGCGACGACGCGATACGTCGTCTTGAAGTTCTGCTGCGTGTACGACGGATTCGTCGACGACGGCGAAATCTGCACGATGCCCGCATCGCTATAGATCTTCGAAGCCGGAATCGACGCGCCCGAATTCAGATGGCCGATCACCGCCACGACCTTGTCGTCGACGAGCTTCTGCGCGACCTGGGTCGCCTGGCGCGGGTCAGCGGCGTCGTCCTGCGCGTCGAGCGCGAGCGTGACCTTCTGGCCGTTGATCGTGAGGCCCTTCGCGTTGATTTCTTCGACGGCGAGGCGCGCGCCGTTTTCGTTGTCCTTGCCGAGGTGGGCCGAACCGCCCGTGAGCGGACCGACATGACCGATCTTGACGACCTGATCCGCGGACGCATTCGCGCACATCGCGCCGAACGCCAGCACGGCGGCGCTCACCGGCAACAGCTTGTGAAGCTTGAACGTCATTGAAAATCTCCTGCGTTTTTCTGTTACTCGTTCTGGAAACAGCTTTTTCGTTCTGCAACCCGAGGCTTCGTCACACCGCAAGCGCATGGTGCGCGCGCGTTCCTCTTCAACGCGCGGCCGGCGCACGCAGACGTCGAGAGTCGCTGCGAGGCCCCACCGGCGCGGCAAAGCGCAAAGGTCGGAGGAATGGTAGCAGGCAGGTTCGTTTGGCGGCTAGCAGTTGTGGCGCCGAAAACGTTGTGTGAGCAAACAGCAGGAAGGAGCTTGACGCGCGCGCCGGTCCCGGCATGGAACGCAGCGCGCGGCTAGATGGGGGTGAAACTACGGCGTGTTATCGGCCCGGTTCGGGCGTGCGCTTGAGGCCATCGTCGGCGCTTGCGGAAGGCAGATGCGAGACATCGCCCCAGGAGATCACGCGCGCTGTCATGTGCGAACCATCGCGCTCGACATCGACCACGTTCACGCTCGTGTTGAGCAGCGGCCACGCACGCGGTGCGCCAAGATCAATGCCGTTGGCGAAGCGGTAGATGCAATCGAGCACGCCGCCGTGCGCCACGCACGCGATGCGCCCTTCGGGATGCTTCGCGAGAATCGGCTCCAGCGCATGCAGCACGCGGTGATAAAGCTCGCGTTGCGATTCGCCTTCGGGCGGCGCAAAGCCAGGATCGCGCGTTTGCCAATGCGCGTATTCGTCGGGAAAGCGTTCGGCGATCTGGTCGCTGTCGTGCCCCTGGAACGCGCCATAGTTGCGCTCGCGCAAGCCTTCGGTGAGTTGAACCGTGAGACCCAACGCCTGCGCGATGGGCTGCGCAGTTTGTTGCGCGCGCATCAGATCGCTCGACCAGATTGCATCGAGCCGTGCGCCTTCCTGCGCTTCACGCCTGAAACGCGCCCCCAGCAATGCGGCCTGTTCGACGCCGCTCGTTGCGAGCGGAATGTCGATATGCCCCTGGATCCGCTTGATGCGGTTCCAGTCGGTTTCGCCGTGGCGGATGAAGAGAATCTGCGTCGTCATGAATGCTCGCCTCGGTCAGTTACGCACTTGCAGCCAGAACGTGACGGGCCCGTCGTTGACGAGCGACACCTGCATGTCCGCGCCGAATTCACCGGTCCCGACCGTGGGATGCTTCGCCCGTGCGGCGGCGACGAAGTAGTCGAACAGGCGTCGCCCTTCGTCGGGCGGCGCGGCCGGCGTGAAGCTCGGGCGCAGGCCGCTGTTGGTATCGGCCGCCAGCGTGAACTGCGACACCAGCAGCAAGCCGCCCGGCGTGCCGTTGCCGTCGATGTTCTGCACCGGCAGATTCATCTTGCCCGCCGCGTCGCTGAACACGCGATAGCCGAGCAGCTTGGCGAGGAGCTTGTCGGCGTTCGCTTCGGTGTCGCCGCGCTCCGCGCAGACGAGCGCGAGCAGCCCCTGGCCAATCTCGCCCGTCACGCGGTGCGTATCACCGTCGCGCACGCGCACGTCGGCGCGCAGCACGCGCTGGATCAGCGCGATCATGCGGTGAGCGTGACGCGCGCGAAGCGACGCTTGCCAACCTGCACGATGAACTCGCCCGCTTCGACCTTCAGGCCCTTGTCGGACACGGTGGCGCCGTCGATCTTCACGCCGCCCTGCTCGATATTGCGCAGCGCTTCGCTGGTCGACGGCACGAGGCCGGCTTGCTTGAGCAACTGGCCGATCGCGAGCGGCGCGCCCGCCAGCGTGACCGCCGGGATATCGTCCGGCACGCCGCCCTTGGCGCGGTGGTTGAAGTCTTCGAGCGCGCGTTCGGCGTCGATCTGCGAGTGGAAGCGCGCGACGATTTCCTGCGCGAGCAGCACCTTGAAATCACGCGGATTGCGGCCCGCTTCGATCTCACGCTTGAAGCCTTCGATCTCGTCCAGCGGACGGAACGACAGCAGCGTGAAATAACGCCACATCAGCGTGTCCGAAATCGACATCAGCTTGCCGAACATATCGTTGGGCTTTTCGCTGATGCCGACGTAGTTGTTCTTCGACTTCGACATCTTTTCGACGCCGTCGAGGCCTTCGAGCAGCGGCATCGTCAAGATGCACTGCTGTTCCTGGCCGTACTGCTTCTGCAGTTCGCGCCCGACCAGCAGGTTGAACTTCTGGTCCGTGCCGCCGAGTTCCAGATCCGCATTGAGCGCGACCGAGTCGTAACCCTGCATCAGCGGATAGAGGAATTCGTGGATCGAGATAGGCACGCCGCCCTGGAAGCGCTTGGTGAAATCCTCGCGCTCCAGAATGCGCGCGACCGTGTAGCGCGACGCCAGCTTGATCATGCCGTCGGCGCCGAGCGGCATCGACCATTCGCTGTTGTAGCGGATTTCGGTCTTTTCGCGATCGAGCACCAGTGCGGCTTGTTCGAAGTACGTCCTGGCGTTCGATTCGATCTGTTCGCGCGTGAGCGGCGGACGCGTGGCGTTACGGCCCGACGGGTCGCCGATCAGCGAGGTGAAGTCGCCAATCAGGAAGATCACGTTGTGGCCGAGATCCTGAAGCTGGCGCATCTTGTTGAGCACGACCGTGTGGCCGATATGGATGTCGGGCGCGGTCGGATCGAGGCCCAGCTTGATGCGCAGCGGCTTGCCAGTGGCGGCGCTCTTCGCGAGCTTTTGCTGGAATTCTTCTTCGATCAGCAGTTCGTCCACGCCGCGCTTCGTGACGGCAAGCGCGTGACGAACTTCGTCGGTGACCGGAAAGGCGTCTTTTGCGCCGCTGCTGTTGGGAGTGGAGTCGGTGCTCATGCTTCGATCGGTTCGATGTCGTTAAGTCGGTGTCTAGACCGGGATTTTACGTGATTCGACACGCCGGGCCGAGGTTTGGGGGAGTTTGCGTGCGCGGGGTTGCCGATGCGTGCTAATTACCGCGCTCAAGGACGCACCCAAGGCACACTCAAGGCCGAACAGCGGGCTCCACGCGCGGCATGCCTTTAGCGCGCACCTGCCAGAGGTCGTAGGCGGCCTGCTGCGCGAGCCAGAGATCGGCTCGCGCGCCGTTTTCCGCGCCTAGCCACTGTTCGAGCCGCAGCGCCATTTCCGGCGAAATGCCGGCGCGTCCATTGAGCACGCGCGACAACGCCACACGCGTGACGCCTAGCTGAGCCGCGGCATCGGTCACCGTCAGGCCGAGTTCGGGAAGAATGTCTTCGCGCAGCGTCTCGCCCGGATGCGGCGGATTGTGCATACGGATCACGCCGCGGGTTTCGTTGGTTTCCTTCATCGTCCTCGCCCCTTTTCAGTGGTAGTCGTGGTAATCGACCAGCAGCGCATCGCCGCGCTCGAACAGGAACGTCAGCCGCCAGTTGGCGTTCACGCTGACCGCGTGATGGCCGTGGAGACTGCCTTCCAGCGCGTGGCAACGCCAGCCGACGACGTTCATGTCGTCCGGCGTCTGCGCCTCGTCGAGCCGCGCCAATTGACGCCGCAAGCGCGGTACGTGATCGGGCCGAATGCCCGCCTTGTTGCCTGTGAAGAAGAAATCCCGCAGGCCTTTGTGCTTCCACGACTTGATCATGGTTCCCCGGATGGTGCGGATAGTGCGGTTGGATGAAAGGCCGCAGTGCATCCGGGTGTGTATAGCGTATCGCCTCACTATACAAATCGACGCAATCCAGGTCAATCACAGCCGGTGCATCGATTGATCCCGCTCAAACGTCTCGCCCCGAAATGCCCACGAGCCATGCTCATCAGCTTCCCATTCCACACCGCGCGCCACAACTGACCGTTCGGCTTACGCCGAACAGCCATTGCCCCGATAATCACCTTCGACATCCCTTCCTCGCATTTACGACAGGAGCACAACGTGGCGGCACGCGACGCACAGAAAGATGAGAGCGCACACCCGGGCGATGGCGTGTATTTCGGTCTGATGTCCGGCACCAGCATGGATGGCGTGGACGGCATCGCCGTGCGTTTCGAGCAGGGTCAGCGGCCGGTCGTGCTGGCCGAGGCGTTCGTCGGCTTTGCGCAGGGCTTGCGCGAGGCGCTCTTCTCGCTGCAGCAACCCGGCGAAAACGAAATCGAGCGCGCCTGCCTCGCGGGCAATGCCCTCGCCGCGCGCTACGCGGTCTGCTGCCACGAGTTGCTGCGCGCCGGCAATCTGTCCGCCGATGAAGTCCGCGCGATTGGCGCGCATGGCCAGACCATCCGCCATCGGCCCGAAAAGGGCTTCACGGTGCAGATCCAGAATCCCGCGCTGCTCGCCGAACTCGCACACATCGACGTGATCGCCGATTTCCGCAGCCGCGACGTGGCCTCGGGCGGCCAGGGCGCGCCGCTCGTGCCGGCGTTTCACGCGACGATTTTCGGCTCGCAGGAAGAGACACGCGTGGTCTGCAATCTGGGCGGCATCAGCAATATCACGGTTTTGAGCGCCACTGGCGCGGTGCGCGGTTTCGATTGCGGCCCAGCCAACGCCCTGCTCGATCTCTGGGCCGAGCGCCATCTGGGCAAGCCTTACGACGAGAACGGCCATTTCGCCGCGAGCGGCAATCTGCATCAACCGCTGCTGAACGTACTGCTCGACGAACCGTTCTTCGAGCAGCAGCCGCCCAAGAGCACGGGGCGCGATCTGTTCAACGCGCAATGGCTCGACGACAAGCTCAAGGGTTTCGAATCGCTCACGCCGGCCGATGTGCAGGCCACGCTCGTCGCCTTGACGGCGGTCAGCGTTGCCCGCGAAATCGAGCGTCATGCAGGTGACTGCCGCGCGGTCTATGTGTGCGGCGGTGGTGCGCGCAATCCCGCGCTGATGGAAGCGCTGCAGAAGGCGCTGGAAACGGGCGGCGTGGCAGGCGTGCCGGTCATGACGACCGAGGCGCTGGGCGTGCCGCCACAGCAAGTCGAGCCGCTCGCCTTTGCCTGGCTGGCGATGCGCTGCGTGGCGCGCGAGCCGGGCAATCTTCCGGCTGTCACGGGCGCGGCGGGCGAACGCGTGCTCGGCGCGATCTATCCGCGCTGACTCTGAATCGCTTCAATTTAAGCGAAGTACAAATGAAAAACGGGGCCGAAGCCCCGTTTTTTGTTACCGCTTGCCGGTTCGATCAGACCGAGAACGACGAGCCGCAACCGCAGGTGGTCGAGGCGTTCGGGTTCTTGATGACGAACTGCGCGCCATTTAGATCGTCCTTGTAGTCGATCTCAGCGCCGACGAGGTACTGGTAGCTCATCGAGTCGATCAGCAGATCGACGCCGTTCTTGGTCATCACGGTGTCGTCTTCGTTGACGGTCTCGTCAAACGTAAAACCGTACTGGAAGCCCGAGCAGCCGCCGCCTTGCACGAACACGCGCAGCTTCAGCTCCGGGTTGCCTTCCTCGTCGATCAGTTGCTTGACCTTGTCAGCCGCTGCGTCGGTAAAAACGAAGGGACCGGGCATTTCAGTCACGGGGGTCTCGGTGACAGCGTTCATTCGAACTCTCCAAAAAAGCTTCTAGCCGCTATTGTAGGGCTGTTCCTGAGATCGTGCTTAAGCCCAGGAAATCAAGGGTTTCTCGCCACTTGTTTGACTCACATCTTAAATATAAGTCAAACAAGTGGCGCTTCTCATAAACGAAAAAACCGCCTGGCGCATTCCTGCGCGAGGCGGTTTTGCAGCAGCCATGTGCTTCCGCGAAGAGCACATGAACCACAAAGCGCAAATTAACGCTTCGAGAACTGCTTGCGGCGACGTGCCTTGTGGAAACCGACCTTCTTACGTTCCACTTCACGTGCGTCACGCGTAACGAAGCCAGCCTTCGACAGTTCCGGCTTCAGCGTTGCGTCGTAGTCCATCAGCGCGCGCGTGATGCCGTGGCGAACTGCACCAGCCTGGCCGGTTTCGCCGCCGCCGTTCACGTTCACCTTGATGTCGAACGTTGCGCCGTGGTTCGTGAGTTCCAGCGGTTGACGCACGATCATCAGCGACGTTTCGCGCGAGAAGTAGTCGGCGATAGGCTTGCCGTTGACGATGATGTCGCCCTTGCCAGCCTTGATGAAGACACGTGCGACTGCGCTCTTGCGGCGGCCCGTACCGTAATTCCAGTTACCGATCATGTGGGCTCCCCTTAGATCTCGAGCGCCTTCGGCTGTTGAGCCGAGTGCGGATGCGTTGCGTCTGCGTAGACCTTGAGCTTCTTGATCATCGCGTAGCCCAGGGGGCCCTTCGGCAGCATGCCCTTGACAGCCTTCTCGAGCGCGCGGCCCGGGAAGCGTTCTTGCATCTTGCCAAACGTCGTTTCGTAGATACCGCCCGGGTAGCCCGAGTGACGGTAGTACTTCTTGTCGGTCGTTTTATTGCCCGTGACCTTCAGCTTGCCGGCGTTAATGATGACGATGAAATCACCAGTGTCGACGTGCGGAGTGAACTCAGGCTTGTGCTTGCCGCGAAGACGGCGCGCCACTTCGCTGGCGACACGGCCGAGAACCTTATCCGTCGCGTCAATCACGTACCATTCGCGCTGCACTTCATGTGCCTTGGCGGAAAAAGTCTTCATGATCGATCCAAAAAATAACTTGTGCCCTGATTCGGTCCTGCTTGTGTGATGGCACTCGTTGGCGCCGGCGCAGGCTCTCCCTGGTCCGGATTGCCCCGCAGTGATGCGAAGCAATCGGCTTCCCCGCGGGCATGATGCGGGAAACCTAAGATTATAAAGGGAAATTTGGCGGAGCGTCAAAGTTTCTGTGCCGAAGGCGCTGGCCGGGGCAAAACGGACGCAAAACACACAGACGAAAAAAAGCCCAAGCGCGTTTGCTCGGGCTTAATCCACTCTTTGGAGGAGGGTGGAGGAGACATGCTGAGGTGTCGTGAAGCACGACAACCAATGGAGATAACTATACCGATCGACCTTGTGCGACGCAAGAGAATTCGCATTGTGAATACATAAACCATAATATGAAATTCATGCGCCAGATACGAATTCGAAAATTATGATTAAAAATCATCGTGTTAGCGAGAATGCAGGCTTTTCACGCTTCGCTCCGCTAGAGCGAAACCCCTAATTGCGGAAGGGAAATTCCCTTGCGATCGCGCTTTCGCGTCGCAACATTCAAGCGGAGCGCATGATCGGCATGCGCCATGTCCCCCCGGACATACCAGTACGACGCGGGCTACAATGCCCGCTGAATCGAGATAATTTGCGCAGGGGCAAACGCATGGAAGTCAAAGTAAGCTGGATGGGTCAGGATGGCATGGCATTCGCCGCCGAAACGGGCAGCGGCCATCTGGTCAACATGGACGGCGCCCCGGAAGGCGGCGGTCACAACCTCGCGCCGCGCCCGATGGAAATGGTGCTGCTCGGCACCGGCGGCTGCACGGCGTATGACGTGGTGCTGATCCTGAAGAAGAGCCGTCAGGAAGTGAGCGGCTGCAACGTCACGCTCAAGGCCGAACGCGCGAGCGAAGATCCCAAGGTCTTCACGAAGATCCACTTCCACTTCACCGTGACGGGCAAGAACCTCAACCCGGCCACAGTGGAACGCGCGATCAACCTGTCGCACGACAAGTACTGCTCGGCGTCGATCATGATCGGCAAGACTGCCGAAATCACGCATTCGTTCGAGATCGTCGCGGTTTAAAAGCGCCATCGGAAAAGAAAAAGCCGGCGCGGTTCTCGATGAACCGCGCCGGCTTTTTGCATGAATGAGCTGCAAAGCAGGCCGATAAGCCGGATTCTGTGCACGCGCCGCGTCCGAAGACGCGCCGCGCGTGGCAGCCATTCCTCTAGGCGCGCCATTGCTGACGCGCTCAAGCTTCCTACCCGCTGGCGTGACGGGGGCCCCGTCCTGCATCTCGAAGATGCTAGCCAGCCTACTTGGAATTGCTCCGGGTGGAGGTTACCGTGCCGTCTACGTCACCGCAGACGCGGTGCGCTCTTACCGCACCGTTTCACCCTTACCTGATCCCGACCGAAATCGGGCCATCGGCGGTCTGTTCTCTGTTGCCCTGTTCCGCGTGTCGCCACGGATGGCCGTTAGCCATCACCCTGCCCTGTGGAGTCCGGACTTTCCTCGCCCCCTCGACCGAAATCTCGGGGCCGCGACTGCCTGGCCTGCTTTGCGAGGCGCGATATTAGCACGCCTTCAGCGCGGGCGCTGACGCCGCCCGGCCCGGAACACCGATGTGTCGTCGTAGAACGCAGGATCTTCGTTGGCCGCCCACCAGCCCGGAATGCCCAGCACCGGCAGCGGCGCGAAGCTGCGGCCACTCAGCGTCGACTCGCCAATGAGCGTCGCGCTAACGTGTTCGTCGAGATACGCGTTGCGCTGCGCGCGCGGCCACGCGAAATACGCTTCAGGGACGTCGATCACCCACGCGTGCGCCGTACACGCCGCATAGGGCGCGATCAGCTTTTCGAGCAGCGCATGGCCGAACACGCGCACTTCGCATGCGACGTCCCACTGCGCGCGCCCCTCGACGAACAGCGCACGCCAGTCGAACTCGCGCAGCGCTTGCGTCAAAGCGGGATCGGCGCTGGCGAACAGCACGGCGTTTTCGTCGAACAGCGTGAGCGCGTCGCGCACGCCGCCGCGCGTTGGACCGACGCCCAGCACGTCGATGGCATCGGCCTGACGCGCGTTGAGCGCCGCCTTGATGCGCGGGAACGCGAACCAGTGCAGCGCATTGAAGAAGTCGTGCAGGTTGTGGCGCGTGGGCACGCCGCCCGTCGCGGCAATGTGACCTTCGTAGGACGCGCCTTCCGGCAGGTCGTCCTGCGCGATGAAGTGCAGCGCCTCGCCTCGACCGGTGCGATGACCGGCTTCGCGCGCATCGGTGTTCAGCTCTTCCAGATAGCGCGCGTAGCCCGCCAGCGCGGCCTGCTGCCAGCGGCGTCCGCGTGCTTCGTGCTGGGCGAACCACGGGTGCGCCCAGTCGATGTCGGCGAAATGGCCTTCGGGCAGGCTGCGGCGCAGCGGCTTGGGCGATTTTTGCAGGATCGATGCGCTCGCATCGATCGCATCAATCGCATCGATCTCCGCCCCGCCCCGCGGCGAAACGCTCAAACCAGCTTCCAGCCGATGGTTTCGCCGCCGCGCAGCGGCACGACCGGCACGCCGCCCGCTTCGATTTCCGTCGGCAGTTCCCAGTCTTCGCGGCGCAGCGTGACCGTATCGGCCGCGCGCGGCAGACCGTAGAAGTCTGCGCCAAAGAAGCTGGCGAAGCCTTCGAGCTTGTCGAGCGCGCCCGCGTTGTCGAACGCCTCGGCGTACAACTCCAGCGCGTGCAGCGCCGTGTAGCAGCCCGCGCAGCCGCAGGCGTGTTCCTTCAGGCCCTTTGCGTGCGGCGCGCTATCCGTGCCGAGGAAGAAGCGCGCATCACCCGACGTCGCCGCTTCGACCAGTGCGAGGCGGTGCGTTTCGCGCTTGAGCACCGGCAGACAGTAGTAATGCGGACGAATCCCGCCGAGGAAGATCGCGTTGCGGTTGTACAGCAGGTGATGCGCCGTGATGGTTGCGCCCAGCAGGCCGGGAGCGGCGTTATCGGCGCGGATGTAGTCGACGGCGTCCTTGGTCGTGATGTGCTCGAACACCACCTTCAGGCCCGGGAAATCGCGGCGCAGCGGCGTCATCACGCGGTCGATGAAGACCTTTTCGCGGTCGAACAGATCGATGTCGGGGCTCGTCACTTCGCCGTGCACGAGCAGCGGCATGCCCACTTCCTGCATCGCTTCCAGTGCCTTCGCGCACTTGCGGATGTCGGTCACGCCCGCGTCCGAATTGGTGGTCGCGCCCGCCGGATACAGCTTCACGCCATGCACGAAGCCGCTCGCCTTGGCGCGGCGGATTTCGTCGGCGGGCGTGTTGTCGGTCAGATAAAGCGTCATCAGCGGCTCGAACGTCATGCCCGCGGGCAGCGCCGCGAGAATGCGGTCACGGTACGCCGAGGCCATTTCGGTCGTGGTGACCGGCGGCTTCAGGTTCGGCATGATGATCGCGCGGCCGAACTGGCGCGCGGTGTGCGGCAGGACCGCTGCGAGCATCGCGCCGTCGCGCACGTGCAGGTGCCAGTCGTCGGGGCGGGCGAGCGTAAGAGTCGTGGGGGTGGAAGCGTTCATGGCTAGTCGGGTACGTGTCTGTTACGGGTGACGCGGGTGGATCGAGGGAATCCGGGGAACCAGGCATCGCGGCGATACCGCGTCACGCAGCGTGCGGGCGTCGCGCGCAAACGACAGCCGCATTTCCGCGATGTCGGCGCAAACGCCGTTCTGGCGCGCTTTCGCGCAGGACGGGAAAGCATCCGACAAATTTCGTATTGGCGCGTCGCAGGCCGGTGATATGCTTGGAAAATCATCATTGTACCGGGACATCAGGCCGATTCCGGCCCAGCTTCGCCGGCAGTAACACAGCATCAGATACGCGCCATGTGCCAACTTCTCGGAATGAACTGCGCCGCGCCGACGGACGTCACGTTCTCCTTCACCGGATTCGCGGCGCGCGGCGGCGCCACCGATCACCACGCCGACGGCTGGGGTATCGCGTTCTTCGAGGACAAGGCCTGCCGCCTCTTTATCGACAACGAGGCCTCGGCCCGCTCGCCCATCGCCGAGATGGTCAAGCGCTATCCGATCAAGTCGCGCAACACCATCGCGCATATCCGCAAGGCCACCCAGGGCAGCTGCTCGCTGGAAAATAGCCACCCATTCCAGCGCGAACTCTGGGGCCGCCACTGGATCTTCGCGCACAACGGCGATCTGCAGGACTTCAATCCGGTCATGACGGGCGTCTATCAGCCAGTGGGCACGACCGACAGCGAGCGCGCGTTCTGCCTGCTGCTGCAAGGTCTGCGCAAGGCGTTTCCGGGTTCGCAGCCGCCGCTCGACGAACTGTTCGCCGCGCTTGAGACGCTCACGCGCGAGATCACGCAGTTCGGCGTGTTCAATTTCCTGATGTCGAATGGTCAGGCGCTGTTCGCGCACTGCTCGACCCATCTGCACTATCTGGTGCGCCGCTGGCCGTTCTCGACCGCGCACCTGGTGGACGCCGACGTCTCCATCGACTTCGCGAAGTACACCACGCCTGAAGACCGCGTCGCGGTGATCGCCACCGCTCCGCTGACCGACAACGAAGTCTGGACCCGCTTCGCGCCCGGCGATCTGCTGATGTTCCAGCACGGCGAGGTCATCGCGCAGACCCGCGTGCCGGTGCCGCAGAAGGTGCTCGACAAGCTGAAGAACCCGTCGCTGGACGCGTCCGCCAGCGCGCCGCGCATTTCGCCGTGCCCTTCGTTGAACGTGCAACCGGGCGAAATCGACGCGGAAGCCGTCGAAACCCTGCAGACCTGGGGCGAATAAACCCACTGCCGCCAGAAACGAAAAAAGCCGCGCAAACCCCAAGGGCTGCGCGGCTTTTGCGTTATGGCTGCGTCGATCAGTGCAGGATCTTCGCGAGGAAGTCCTTTGCGCGATCCGACTTCGGATTGGCGAAGAAGTCATCCTTGCGGTCGTCTTCGACGATGGCGCCCTTGTCCATGAAGATCACGCGATGCGCAACCTTCTTCGCAAAGCCCATTTCGTGCGTCACGCACATCATGGTCATGCCTTCCTGCGCGAGTTCGACCATCACGTCGAGCACTTCGTTGATCATTTCCGGATCGAGCGCGGACGTCGGTTCGTCGAACAGCATCGCCACCGGGTCCATCGACAGCGCGCGCGCAATCGCCACGCGTTGCTGCTGACCGCCCGAAAGCTGGCCGGGATATTTGTCGGCGTGCGCGCGCAGGCCCACGCGATCGAGCAGCTTCAAGCCCTTTTGCGTGGCTTCGTCCTTGCTGCGGCCGAGCACCTTGATCTGCGCGAGCGTCAGATTTTCCGTGATCGACAGATGCGGGAACAGCTCGAAGTGCTGAAACACCATGCCCACTTTCGCGCGCAGCTTCGAGAGATTGGTGCGCTTGTCGCCCACCGACTGGCCGTTCACGAGGATCTCGCCCTGCTGGAACGGCTCGAGTCCGTTGACGGTCTTGATGAGCGTGGACTTGCCCGAGCCCGACGGCCCGCACACCACCACCACCTCGCCCTTCTTCACTTCCGTCGTGCAGTCGGTCAGTACCTGGAACTGGCCGTACCACTTCGAAACGTTCTTAATTGAAATCATCTTGCGACCTTTTTCTGAAGACCTTTCACAAGGCTCGACGCGATCACGCAGATCACGAAATAGCATGCGCCCGCGAACAGTACCATCTCGACCATCGTTCCGTCACGATCGCCAATGTTGGTGGCCGTGCGGAAGAAGTCGGCGAGACTGATCACGTACACGAGCGACGTGTCCTGAAAGAGCACGATGGCCTGCGTGAGGAGCAGCGGCACCATCGCGCGAAACGCCTGCGGCAGCACCACGTGCTGCATCGCCTGACCATACCGCATGCCCAGCGCGAACGACGCGTTGACCTGCCCGCGCGGCACCGCCTGAATGCCCGCGCGAATAATCTCGGAATAATACGCGGCCTCGAACAGCGAGAACGCGATCATCGCCGAAGCGAGACGAATGTCGATATCGGGCGACAGGCCCAGCAGATTCTGCAGCACCTGCGGCACGATCAGGAAGAACCACAGCAGGACCATCACCAGCGGGATCGAACGGAACACCGTGACATAGCCCTTGGCGAACCACTCCAGCGCCTTCACGCCCGACAGCCGCATCAGCGCGAGCAGCGTGCCCCACACAATTCCGACGACGATCGCGCAAACCGTGATCTTGAAGGTGACGATGGCGCCGGTCCACAGGGTAGGCAGTGCGCCCGGAATACCGCTCCAGTCGAAATGATGCATCACTTGCCTCCGATATAGCCGGGCAGCCGGGTCTTCGCTTCGACCCAGCGCATCAGCGCCATGACGACCACGTTGATGAGCACATAGGCGAGCGTGACCGAGATGAACGACTCATACGTTTGCGCCGTGTAGTCCACGAGCTGACGCGCCTGGGCGGACAGATCGAGCAGACCGATGGTGGACGCCACCGCTGAGTTCTTGAAGATGTTGAGAAACTCGGACGTCAGCGGCGGCACGATGATGCGGTACGCAACCGGCAGGAGTACGTAGCGATACGTCTGCCATTGCGTGAAGCCCATCGCCAGCCCGGCGGCACGCTGGCCGCGCGGCAAGGCGTTGATGCCCGAGCGCACCTGCTCGCACACGCGCGCGGCCGTGAAGAGGCCCAGACAGATCACCGACGCCGTGAAGAACTGGATGCCCGGCGGCAGTTGCTTGAACGCATTGCCAAGCGAAGGCGGCACGAGTTCCGGCAGCACGAAGTACCAGATGAAGAACTGCGCGATGAGCGGAATATTGCGGAAAATCGCCACGTAGACCGTGCCGACGCCCGCGAGGAAACGGTTCGGCACCGTGCGCAGCACGCCGAAGAACGAGCCGACGACAAGCGCGATCACCCACGCGCACAGCGACACCGACACCGTCACCCAGAGGCCCGAAATCAGCCAGCCCAGGTACGTGGTGGGTTCGCCCGTCGAGACCGGGCTGAGCAGAATGCCCCAGTTCCAGTGATAGGACATGAAGAGACTCCAACAAAAAGAACGGAAGAAGCGCCGCTTTTGCGTCCGCTTCTTCCGTCCTGTGTTACACGCTGATCAGGGGGTTGAGACCGGAATCAGTCGATAGCCTTGTCGTTCGGGCTCTTGTAGAGCGCCTTCATGTCGTCGCTTTCCGGGAAGTTCAGGTTGAGACCCTTCGGCGGAATCGGCGATTCGAACCACTTCTTGTAGATCGCGTCGGCTTCGCTCGACATTTCGACCTTGGCGATGGCGTCGTCGGCGACCTTCTTGAACTCGGGGTCGTTCTTGCGCAGCATGCAGCCGTACGCTTCACGCGATTGCGGCGTGCCGACGATCACGAAATCGCCCGGATTGTTCGACTTGGCGCGCTCGCCTGCGAGCAGCGCGTCGTCCATCATGAACGCCACGGCGCGGCCGGTGGACAGCGTCATGAACGACTCGCCATGATCCTTCGCGCTGATGATGTTCATGCCCAGGTTCTTGTCCTGGTTCATCTTGCGCAGCAGACGCTCGGAGGTCGTGCCCGCCGTTGTCACGACGGTCTTGCCCTTGAGATCCGCGAAATCCTTGATGCCCGAGTCTTTCTTCGTCATCAGGCGCGTGCCGATCACGAAGATCGTGTTCGTGAAGGCGGCCTGCTGCTGACGCTCGGCGTTATTCGTGGTCGAGCCGCATTCGATGTCGATCGTGCCGTTCTGCACGAGCGGAATACGGTTCTGCGAGGTGATCGGCACCATCTTGACCTTGAGGTTCGGCATGTTCAGCTTCTGCTTCACGGCCTCGACGATCTTGAGCGCGTAGTCCTGCGAATAGCCGATCACGTTCTGCTTGTCGTCATAGTACGAAAACGGAATCGACGATTCGCGGTGACCCAGCGAGATAACGCCCGTGTCCTTGATTTTTTTGAGCGTCCCCGAGTCCTGCGCGTGTGCACCGACGGCGACCAGTCCGAGGGTGGCGAGAACGAGCGCGGCCTTTTTGAATTTCATCTGTGATCTCCTTCTTGGCATGGATCGAGGGCAGTGTAGCAAAGTAATTTTATTGAAAGAATAAAGGCCGACCCTGGCGTTGCAAGCACGCACAACCTGCTTCAAAACCCGCTTCGAAGCAGGGTTGCACGCCGCATGAAGTCCCGCTTCGTCACGGCTTTTTCATCGTTTTTTCACAGTGCAAATGCAAAAACGGGCGGCCCCTTGTGGGGGCCGCCCGTCGGTTACGACTCAGCGCCGGCGGATGGCCGGCGATGCAATTTTTACCGCTTCGATCAGGGGTACAGGCCGCGCATTTCGCGCGCCATCAGGATGCGCTTACAAGCGACGATAAACGCTGCCGTACGCATCGACACGCCCTGCTCGCTCGACACTTGCCAGACCGCCGTGAACGCTTCGCGCATCACGCGCTCAAGACGCTCGTTGATTTCGCCTTCGGTCCAGAAGAAGCTGGAGAAGTCCTGCACCCACTCGAAGTACGAAACGGTCACGCCGCCCGCGTTCGCCACGACGTCAGGAATCACGAGGATGCCCTTGTCGTGCAGGATGTCGTCCGCTGCCGTCGTGGTCGGGCCGTTTGCGCCTTCGACGATGATCTTCGTGCGGATCTTGCCAGCGTTCTTTTCCGTGATCTGGTTTTCCAGTGCGGCCGGAATCAGGATGTCGGTTTCGATGGTCCAGAATTCGTCGTTGCTCAGCATGTCGGCGCCGGCGAAGCCCGCCACGCCGCCCGTCTTCGCAACGTGCTCGAGCAGCGCGTCAGCGTCGATACCGGTCGACTTGTAGATCGAACCCGTGTGGTCCTGCACCGTAACGAGCTTCGAGCCCGCTTCCTGGAACAGACGCGCAGCGATGCCGCCGACGTTACCGAAGCCCTGCACGGCGATGCGTGCGCCTTCGATCGACAGACCCTTGCGGCGAGCCGCTTCGCAACCGACCACGAACACGCCGCGGCCCGTAGCTTCGCGACGGCCGAGCGAGCCGCCCAGCGAGATCGGCTTGCCGGTCACGACGCCCGTCGACGTCTGGCCCTGGTTCATGGAGTACGTGTCCATCATCCACGCCATGATCTGCTCGTTCGTGTTGACGTCCGGCGCAGGAATGTCGGTGTTCGGTCCGATGATGATGCCGATTTCGCTGGTGTAACGGCGCGTCAGGCGCTCAAGTTCACCACGCGACAGCGTACGCGGATCGACGCGGATACCGCCTTTCGCACCGCCGTACGGCACGTTCACGGCAGCGTTCTTCACCGACATCCACGCCGACAGCGCCATCACTTCGGACAACGTAACGTCCTGGTGATAACGCACGCCGCCCTTGCCGGGACCGCGCGAAACGTTGTGCTGCACGCGATAGCCTTCGAAGTGCGCCACCGTGCCGTTATCGAGTTCGATCGGGCAATCGACAATCAGAATGCGCTTCGGACGCTTGAGCGTTTCGAGCCAGCGCGACAGCGAGCCGAGGTACGGCGCGACGCGATCCACCTGACGGAGATAGTTGCCCCACGGGCCGAGCGCGTCGGCGTGAAGGTAGGAAGGAACCGAAGACACAGCAGACTGCGATTGGGAAGACATGAACGCTCCAAGCGATCGAACAAGTGACGCCATTGTCAGAAAAGCGATTCACAAGCGCCAATGCCGTTTGCTCATCACGTTATGCTTTTCATGCATAACCTTGGAGAATTCGAAAGAACGTGTCGCGGATATCCAGTAACGGCGGGCGTTTGCGGGAGCGACGATGGCGCGTCAACATGACGCAATGATTGTTTCAAGGCGCGCAAAACAGCAATGCGAAAGCGGACACGGTGGCTTGCGCCGCCGTGTCCGCTTTCGCATCGAGCGTGTTCGTGAGTGTGCGTGAGTATGCGTTGACGAGGCTGCGGCCTCAGCCGCGCGCGATTTCCTCGCTCACCGCGTCCCAGAGCGCACGCACGAGCGCCTCGCGGGCATCGTCACCCTGGGCGGCGAGCTTGTCGCGATAGAGACGGATCTCCATGTCGAGCGTGAATTGCCCTTCGGGCGCGCCACGCGTGCCTCGGTCGAGACGGATCAGCTTGCCCGTCGCCACCGCATCCTCCACCGCGCTGTGCGGCAGAAAGGCGATGCCGTGGCCCGCCTGCGTCATCGCCTTGAGGCCTTCGGCCATATCGGTTTCGTAGACGCGGTCCAGATAAAGCCGCGTCGGCGCATTGGCGACGATCACCTCGGTCATGCGGCCGAGATACGCGTTGGGCGTGTAGGAGAGATACGGCGCGGGCGCGTCGGGCGTGCCCGGCAGCGTGTAGCGCGCGCGGCCCGCGCGTTGCGGCGCGGAGTACGGGCTGATCGATTCGATGCCGAGCGTGAGCGTGTCGTAGCGCGCCGGATCGAGCGTCACCGGATGGCTCGGATGGTGATAGCCCATCACCAGATCGCAACCGCCTTCGACCAGCGAGAGCACGGCGTCATGCACGTTGAGCGCGCGCAAGCGCGTGTGAATGCGGCCGAGTTTCGCCTCGATACGCTGCAGCCAGCGCGGGAAATACGTGAGCGAGAGCGTGTGCGGCACCGCGAATTCGATGGTCGCCGCGGGCGTGGCCGTGTGGCCTCGCAGCACCGTGCGCGCCTCATGGAACTGCGACAGCATCGCCAGCGCCTGCTCGTAGAACACCTGCCCCGCCGATGTCAGCCGCGTGGGATAAACCGAACGATCGATCAGTTCGGTGCCGAGCCACGCTTCAAGCGCCTGGATGCGGCGCGAGAACGCCGGCTGGGTGACGTGGCGCAGCTCGGCTGAGCGGCTGAAACTATGCGTTTCCGCGAGCGAAACGAAGTCTTCGAGCCATTTGAGTTCCATGCGGGACCGGCGTTCGGATGAGAAGTCCGCATTCTAGGCCCGAGCGCGCCAGGCCGTGGCGAATTTCTGCCGGTGCAGGTGGCTAGCTAGCGCGGCGATTCGGCCAGCGCCGCCTGCAAGGCCGCCACCACGCCGCTCCAGTCACCGAGCGTGGTCTGCCGGAACACACGCGCCGACGGATACCAGACGGAATCCTCGCGGCCCGCGCCCCAGCGCCAGTCTGGCTGCGCGGCCAACAGCACCCAGACCGGCTTGCCCAGCGCGCCGACAAGGTGCGCAACCGAAGTATCGACGGTTATCACCAGATCGAGATTCTCGATCAGCGCGGCCGTGCCGGCGAAGTCGTGCAGCTCATCGCCGACTGCGTGCAGCGGCCAGCGGCCCGCCACATCGGGAAGCTGTGTCGCGCCCGGACCTTTCTGGATGGCGAACCAGGCGTTGCCTTCGAGTGCCGCGAGCGGCAACAAGGTCGTCAGCGGCACAGAACGGAAGGCGTCGAAGTGATGGCGCGGATTGCCCGCCCAGACGAGGCCGATGCGCCTGCGCGCGCCGCCCGAAAGCGTGGCCACGCGCGCGCGCCAGGCGGCGCTTTGCGCGGCATCGGCGTACATATAGGGCGTGGTGGCGTAGATCGGCTGGCCGGGAAACTTCAGCGGCAGGCTCATCACGTCGCACCAGTAATCGTAATTCGCGGCGATGGCCTCGTCGCTGGGCGCGGCGTCGAGCACGCGCGCCACGCCTGGCACCGTCGCCACGAGCGAGGCCAGTTCCGGCGCGACCCAGGCGTCGACTTGCGCGCCCATCGCCGCCATCGCTCCCGCGTAACGCACGAACTGGATCTGGTCGCCCACGCCCTGCTCGCGCGCGATCAACAGGCGTTTGCCCGCGAGCGATTCGCCGTGCCATTCGGCGCAGGGGAGCTTGCGGTAATTGGCTTTGGCAGTGGCGGTGAACTTGCGGTTTTCGAACAGCGGCCAGCCGGTGTCGTACTCACCGCGCCGCAACAGCAACATGCCGAGCTGGAATTGCGACTCGGGCAAGCCGGGGTTCATTTCCAGCGCGCGCCGGTAGTGGGCTTCCGCCTCGTCGTAGCGCGCAAGCGCCGTGTAGGCGAAGGCGAGGTTGTTGACCGCGCCTGCCGCGTCCGGTTTCAACATGATGGCTTGCTGATAGAGCGGAATGGCCTCTTCATAGCGGTGCACCGCGTCGTAGACATAGCCCAGCTCGAAGTGCGCGCTCGCGTTGTCCGGTTCGCGAGCGACCACGGACTCGAAGCAGACCGCCGCCTGCTCATGCTGCTTCGTGGCGCGCAGGAGCCTTCCCAGGCACATGAGTGTCGGCGTGTCGTTCGCGCCAAGCGCCTGCGCCTCGCGAAATTGTTCAAGCGCCTCGTCGGTATGCCCTGCCTTTTCCAGCGCGCGCCCCAGATTGAAGGCGAACTGCGCCGATTGCGGCTCCAGCGCGCGAGCGCGGCGGTAATGGTGTTGCGCATCCGCCGTTTCGCCTAGCTCCATCAGCGCATTGCCCAGATTGTTGTGCGCGTTGGCGAAATCGGGCGCCTGCCCGATGGCCTTGCGCTGGAACATGGCCGCACCGGACTGATCGTTCAGGCGTGCGGCCGCGACGCCGCGGTTGCTCAGGCAGTGAGCATCATGAGGCGCCAACGCCAGCGCGCGATCCATCAATAGAACAGCCGACGAGCAGTCGTCGCGGCCCATGGCGAGCACGCCGAGATAGTGCAGTGCGGCAGCACAGCCGGGATCTTGCGCAAGCGCGCGTTCGTAGAACACGTGGGCCGCGTCGGGACGGCCCGCGCGATGCTCGGCGAGACCGGCCTCGATGAAATGCGCGGCATCGGCAACAGAATGGGAGAGGGATGAAGCGGAATCGTGGTTCATGCGGATCGCCAGGCGGGAAGCAGCCAACGCTGCCGATCCTGCCAAGGTATCGCCGCACGCCTCCGAGGTCTGTCAGATGAGTCCGAAAAGCGCCCAGAGCGTGTCCAGCCGCGCCGCCCGGATTGCCGCCCGGGCGCTGTCAGCGTGGTGATAAAATATGCGGCTCCCCCCGGTTCCTTTCTGATCGTAACGTCAACCGTTACGTCCCCATCATGTCCGACACTCGTCCCGATACCCTCTTCGCGCTCAACGCGCTCTCCCCGCTCGACGGCCGCTACGCGTCGAAAACCGAAGCCCTGCGCGACTGGCTCTCGGAAGCCGCCTTCATGCGCAACCGCGTGACCGTGGAAATCCACTGGCTGATCGCACTGTCGCAGGCAGGCTTTGCGGAAGTACCGCGCTTCTCGGAAGCGTCGGAGCAGTTCCTGCTCAAGCTCGCCGAGAACTTCACGGCGCACGACGCCGCGCGCATCAAGGACATCGAGCGCGTGACGAACCATGACGTGAAGGCCGTCGAATACTGGCTCAAGGAATCGGTGAAGGGCCAGCCGGAACTGGAGCGCGCCAGCGAGTTCATCCACTTCGCCTGCACGTCGGAAGACATCAACAACACCTCGCACGGCCTGATGCTCGCCGGTGCGCGCGAACACGTGATCCTGCCGGCGCTGCGCTCGGTGTATGAGCGCCTCGTGAAGCTCGCGCACGCGCAGGCCGACCAGCCGATGCTCTCGCGCACGCACGGTCAGCCCGCCAGCCCGACCACGCTCGGCAAGGAAATCGCCAACGTCGCGGCGCGTCTGGCGCGCGCGATCACGCGTATCGAGAAGGTCGAACTGCTCGGCAAGATGAACGGCGCGGTCGGCAACTTCAACGCGCATCTGTCGGCGTATCCGGAATTCGACTGGGAAGCGTTCTCGAAGGAAGTCGTCGAGCAACGTCTGAAGCTCGTGTTCAACCCGTACACGATCCAGATCGAACCGCACGACTACATGGCCGAGCTGTTCGACGCCGTCGCGCGCGCGAACACGATCCTGCTGGATCTGGACCGCGACGTGTGGGGCTACATCTCGCTGGGCTACTTCAAGCAGAAGCTGAAGGCCGGCGAAATCGGTTCGTCGACCATGCCGCACAAGGTCAACCCGATCGACTTCGAAAACTCGGAAGGCAATCTGGGCCTCGCCAATGCGACGCTGCGCCACCTCGCCGACAAGCTACCGGTTTCGCGCTGGCAGCGCGACCTGACCGACTCGACGGTGCTGCGCAATATCGGCGTCGCGTTCGGCTACTCGCTCCTCTCGTACGACGCGCTGATCCGCGGTCTGGACAAGCTTGAAGTGAATCCGCAGCGCCTGAACGAAGACCTCGACGCAACGTGGGAAGTGCTGGCCGAGCCGGTGCAGACCGTCATGCGCCGTTACGGCATCGAAAACCCGTACGAGCAGTTGAAGGAACTCACGCGCGGCAAGGGCATCACGCGCGAAGCGCTGCAGACCTTCGTTTCGGGCCTCGCGATTCCTGAAGACGCTAAGCAGCGTCTGATGGAGATGACGCCGGCCTCGTATATCGGCAAGGCAGCGGAACTGGCCAAGCGCATCGCTTAAGCCTTTTCTGGCGCGCGCCGCTGGAAACAAAAAGCCCCGGTTTGAAACCGGGGCTTTTTTACGTCTGCGGCAAACAGTTTTGCCAGCGCTCGCGGATCAACCCGCGCGGCGCGTTTCCAGTTGCTTGAGCACATCGTCGACGATCTGCTCGGGCGTGAGTTCGATGCTCACGATGATCGCTTCGTCCGTGCCCGGCGCTTCGAGCGTATCGAGCTGGCTTTGCAGCAGCGACGGATCGAAGAAGTGACCGGTGCGCGTCGCGAGACGGTCGTGCAGCACTTCGAACGAACCCTTCAGATAGACGAAACACACGTCGTGGTCGCCGCCGCGCAGGATGTCGCGGTACGAGCGCTTGAGCGACGAGCACGTGAACACGGCCGTCTCGTGCGCGCGCTGCTTCTCTTCGATCGCCTCGCGAATCGTGCGCAGCCAGGGCCAGCGGTCATCGTCGGTCAGCGGAATGCCGTCGTGCATCTTCTTCTTGTTGGCTTCGCTGTGGAAAGCGTCGCCGTCGGTGAAAGTGCATTCGAGGCGCTCGGCCAGCATTTCGCCGATGCGCGTCTTGCCGGCGCCCGACACGCCCATTGCTATCAGAATCATGTACTGCTCCTCATGAGTCGGAGCACGTGCTCCGACCCCACACATTAGTTACCCGTTACACCACGACCGAAAGCGCGAACGTCAGTCCGAGGCCCAGCAGCGAAATGATCGTCTCCAGCAGCGACCAGGTCTTGAACGTCTGACCCACGGTCATGCCGAAATATTCCTTGATCAGCCAGAAACCGCCATCGTTGACGTGCGAGAAGATCAGCGAGCCCGAACCCGTGGCCAGCACGAGCAGTTCCGGCTGCACGCTCACACCGGCCGCCGTGGCGATCGGCGCGACGATGCCGCAGGCCGTCGTCATCGCCACCGTGGCCGAGCCCGTCGCGAGACGGATCAGCGCAGCGACCAGCCAGCCCAGCAGCAGCGGGGACAGATGCGCCGTCTGCGCGAGATCGACGATCTCCTTCGACACGCCGCTGTCCATCAGCACGCGGCCAAAACCACCACCCGCACCAACGATCAGCGTGATACCCGCGATCGGCGCGAGGCAATCGCCGCAGAACTTCTGGATCTGCTCGCGATTGAAACCGCGCGACGCACCGAAGGTCCAGAAGCTTACCAGCACCGCGATCAGCAGCGCGACATCCGACGTACCGACGAAATGCAACAGTCTGTTCGGCAGCGTCTTCGGCGCGAACACGAGGTCCGCCCACGAGCCGATCAGCATCAGCAGCACCGGCAGCAGGATCGTGAAGAGCGTGACGCCAAAGCTCGGCAATTCGCTGTCGGGCTTCGGCTCGGCCTTGCTGACGAACTGCGCGGCGAGCGGATTGTTCTCCGGCAGCTTGATGTGGCGGTGAATAAAGAGCGCGAACAGCGGACCGGCGACAATCGCCGTCGGAATGCCGACGATCAGACCGTAGGCAATCGTGCGGCCGATATCGGCGTGATACGCCTGCACGGCGAGCAGCGCGGCCGGGTGCGGCGGAATCAGGCCGTGCACCACCGACAGACCCGCGACCATCGGCAGGCCGATCAGCAGCAGCGACTTGCCGGTGCGCTTCGCAACGTTGAACGCAATCGGAATCAACAGCACGAAGCCCACTTCGAAGAACACCGGCAAGCCGACGATCACGGCGACGCACATCATCGCCCAGTGAATGTTCTTCTCGCCGAACCAGCGGATCAGCGTGGTGGCGATGCGCTCGGCGCCGCCCGATTCGGCCATCATCTTGCCGAGCATCGTGCCCAGACCCACCACGATCGCGATGTGGCCGAGCGTGTTGCCGTTGCCGGTCTCGAACGACTTGACGATCTGATCCATCGGCATGCCGCTGGCGAGACCCAGCAGCAGCGATACGATGATCAGGACGAGAAACGGATACACCTTTAAGCGCGTGATCATGAAGATCAGCGCAGCAATCGCGACGAGCGCGTAAATCAGCAGCGAACTGCCGTGGGCCACTCCCATGAGGCTCCTCTCCAGGTAGTTGTTCATTCCCTTCCGCGGTCGCGCGGCGACGCACAATGCGCTCCAGGCGGAAGGGGTCGGCCGTCGCCGGGCCGAGATTGTAGAGGTTATAACGGCTTTCGCGGTTGTCTGCGCGAAAGACGAGCGAGCCGCGCAGGCGCGACGCCCAGTGGGCGCGGCCTGCGCGGCTCGTGATTTTTGTCGGCGCTGACGGCGTTAAATTCGGGGCTCGAACACTCTTCGAACCCGTCTGCCGTGCGCGACGCGCATCGAACTCAGCGCACCGGGCGCGACAGTTCGCTCGCGGCGCGCGCGAGGCGCGTCACTTCGGCCCAATCCTGATTGGCGAGCGCGGCCTTCGGCGTGAGCCAAGAACCGCCCACGCAGACCACGTTCGGCAGCGCGAGGAAGTTCGGCGCGGTTTCGGCGCTGATGCCGCCGGTCGGGCAGAACTTGAGCGTCGGGAACGGGCCGTGAAACGCCTGCAGCATGTTCAGGCCGCCCGCCGGCACCGCCGGGAAGAACTTGACGATCTCGTAGCCGAGTTCCATCGCCACGATGATGTCGGTCGGCGTCATGACGCCCGGCAGCAGCGGCAGGCCCGCGTCGAGCGACGCCTGATGGATCTCGCGCGTGAGGCCCGGCGAAACGCCAAACGTCGCGCCGGCCTTCTTCGCCAGCTCGCAATGCTCGGGCTTGGTGATCGTGCCCACGCCAACGGCGATATCCGGCGCGATCTGCGCGGCGCGCTCGATCGCTTCGAGACCGGCCTTGGTGCGCAGCGTGATTTCCAGCACCTTGACGCCGCCTGCGTGCAGCGCGCGCGACACGTGCTCGCCCTGCTCCGGCGTATCGAATGCCAGCACCGGGATCACCGGACCGAGACGGACGATGTCGGCTACCGTGTTTGTTGCCATGTTCAGGCTCCTTGATGATGAATTCAGTTCGTGGCGTGCTTTGCCGCTTGCTTCGCCGCTTTTTGCGTCGATCAGTGCGCCAGATGGGCGGCAGCCGGAATCGAGGCCGCATGCGCAGGCGTCTCGCCGACCAGCGGGCCGAACACCGTCGCGCCCAGCTCGGCCGGCGCGGCCGCGGCGCGGAACACACCGAACAGCTCGCGGCCAAAACCCACTTCGTTGCTTTCCTGATGCGCGGGCAGCGCGACCGGGCGAGCGTCCCACTCGGCGTCGTCGATTTCGATATCGAGCACACCCGCCACCGCGTCGATCACGATCGTATCGCCATCGCGCACCTTGCCGATCGGACCATGCAGCAGCGTTTCCGGCGACACGTGGATCACGGCGGGCACCTTGCCCGACGCACCCGACATACGGCCATCCGTCACCAGCGCAACGTGAAAGCCCTTGTCCTGCAACACGCCGAGCAGCGGCGTGAGTCGATGCAGCTCCGGCATGCCGTTGGCGCGCGCGCCCTGGAAGCGCACGACCGCCACGAAATCGCGCTCAAGTTCGCCGCGATCGAAAGCTTCCTGCACGGCTTCCTGCGAATCGAACACGATCGCCGGTGCGCGCACGGTGCGGTGATTCGGCGCGACCGCCGAAATCTTGATCACGCCACGACCCAGACGCCCTTGCATCAGACGCAGACCGCCGTCCGGCTGGAACGGCTCGGGCAGCGGACGCAGCACGGCGGGATCGGCGCTCTTTTCCACCGCGGGCACCCACGTGAGCTTGCCGTCGAGCAGTTTCGGTTCCTGCGCGTAGTGGCGCAGACCGTCGCCCGCCACGGTCTTGACGTCTTCGTGCAGCAAACCGCCATCGAGCAGTTCGCGCACGAGGAAGGCGATGCCGCCCGCCGCGTGGAAGTGATTCACGTCGGCCTTGCCGTTCGGATAGACGCGCGCGAGCAGCGGCACCGACGCCGACAGCTCGTCGAAGTCGTTCCAGTCGATCAGGATGCCGGCCGCGCGGGCCATCGCCACGAGGTGCAGCGTGTGGTTGGTCGAACCGCCCGTCGCCATCAGCGCGACGATGCCGTTGATCACGGCCTTTTCGTCGACCACATGGCCAATCGGCGTGTAATTGCCGCGCTCGACCGTCAGTTCGAGCACGCGACGCGCGGCGGCTGCGGTGAGTTCGTCACGCAGCGGCGTATGCGGATGGATGAACGCCGAGCCCGGCAGATGCAGGCCCATGACTTCCATCAACATCTGATTGCTGTTAGCCGTGCCGTAGAAGGTGCAGGTGCCGTGGCCGTGGTAGGCGGCGGCTTCGGATTCGAGCAGCGCCTCGCGGCCGCACTGGCCGGTGGCGAACTGCTGGCGCACCTTGGCCTTGTCGTCGTTCGAGATGCCCGTGGTCATGGGACCGGCGGGTACGAAGATGGTCGGCAGATGACCGAATTGCAGCGCGCCGATCAGCAGGCCAGGCACGATCTTGTCGCACACGCCCAGGCACAGCGCCGCGTCGAACATGTTGTGCGTGAGCGCCACGGCCGTGCTCATCGCGATCACTTCGCGCGAGAACAGCGACAGTTCCATGCCCGCATTGCCCTGCGTGACGCCGTCGCACATGGCCGGAACGCCGCCCGCGAATTGCGCGACGCCGCCGCCCTCGCGCGCCGCCTTCTTGATGATCTCGGGGAAATCCTTGTAGGGCGCGTGCGCGGAGAGCATCTCGTTATACGACGAGACGATGCCGATGTTCGGTTCCTTGATCGACTTGATCGCGATCTTGTCGCGCCCTTCGAGACCGGCGAAACCGTGAGCGAGATTCGCGCACGAGAGCGCGCCGCGTACCGGGAAACGGTCCTGCGCCGCCACGATGCGCGCGAGATAAGCCTCACGCGTGGGCTTGCTGCGCTCGATCACGCGCCGCGTGACCTTCATCAATTGAGAATGCGGGGAAACCATCGAATCTCCTTCCTTTTTATCTCGCGGGGACGCTCGGGGACGCATCACGCGGTCCAGGCAGCGATGGCGCGATGTTAGTAGAAAAACTACACGCTCGCAATCCCGGTTTTGCCCTGGTAAGGAATGCTGCAAACACTGAAAACATCTGCGTCACCCTTACTGGATGGCGATCGGGCAAAACCTCAATTGATTCGCGCAACCATTTCTTGTAGTTTTTGTACATGAGTCACGATCCGCTATAGTCCACGGATCTTTCAGCATAGTGCGAGTTTCCTGATGCTGCTGTCCCAGGTGAAAGCCATACGCGAGCAATTGCGCCCCTCCGAGCGCAAGCTCGCTGATTACATCGTCCAGGCTCCGCGCGAGATGCTTGACCTGTCGATGACCGAAGTCGCGCAGCGCGCAGGCGTCAGCCAGCCGACGATTGCGCGCTTCTGTCATGCGCTCGGGTTCTCGGGCTTTCGCGAGTTCAAGATCCGGCTGGCGCAGGCCGTGGCCGGCGATCTGCCGACTGAACTGCCGGCCGTCTACCGCGATGTGAGCCCGGACGAACCCGTTCCCGGCGTCGCAGCCAAAGTGCTCGAGCGCACCATCGGCGCGCTCGTGCAGGTACGCAACAATCTCTCCACCGATGCGCTGGGCGCTGCCATCGCGCTGCTGGCGAAAGCAGCGCGCATCGAGTTCTATGGCGCGGGCGGCTCAGGCATCGCCGCACAGGACATGCAGCACAAGTTCTTCCGGCTGGGGATGCCGAGCGTGGCCTACTCGGACCCGCACACCTTCCTGATGTCTGCGGCGTTGCTGGGACCGGGCGACGTCGTCGTTGCCATCTCGAACACCGGCCGCACGCGCGACGTGGTGGATGCGGCACGTACCGCGCTCGACCGCGGCGCAAAAGTCATCGCGATCACGCACGGCACCTCGCCGCTCGCGCGACTCGCGAGCGTGGGCCTGCATGCGAACGTCGACGAAGACACCGACGTCTTTTCGCCGATGACGTCGCGCACTTCCCATCTTGCGATCGGCGACATTCTGGCCGTGGGTGTGGCGCTGCAGCGCGGCCCCGAACTCGCCGAGAAATTGGCCGACGCCAAGGACATCATCGCGAAGCGTCGACTGGATCCGAATGGCTAAAGCCTTCGCAAAACGGGCTCAATAAAAAAAGCGGACTCCTGAAGGAGTCCGCTTTGTGTTTCGGCCCTGGCTAGCGAAGCATGCCGGCCGGCCGAAGCGCGATGTAAAAGATGACCTACCGGCGGCGGCCACCCGCGCCGCTACCGGTTTGCCATCAGACGCTTACCGCATCCGAACTTGAGGCGCTCAACGTGCCGTTCGCCACGTTCGTCAGCGTCACTGCCGGGGCCGTACTGGAGCCGCCCAGCGTGACCTTGGTCATCGCCGCCTTGTCGTAGTGCACCGCCAGCGGGTCCGTGCTACTACTGCTCGAAGAAACTGCGGCAAGAGCACTACCTACGTCGTTGTATGTCTTTCCAGACAAAACATACGAGGGGACCTTAACGGAACCGTCCGAAGCGACTTTCGATCCACCGCCGAGATCCGCAGCAACGCTCGATGCAACGCCGTAAAGCTGCGAGCCATTCACAGCGTCCAGACTGGCGTTCGAAACCGTCCCGCTTGCCAGGGAAACAATCTTATTGTTGTTCAGGCTGGTCTGGTTCATCAGGTTGATACCGCTGGGCCCATAAATGGAAACTACCCCTGCGGCGGCGCCGTTCGAACCGGTCTGACCGATCAATATCGTCGCGTACTTGCTGCTCGGATTAAAGTAGTTGGGGTCTTCCGAAATAATTACCCCACTGCCAGGCATCGCTGCGCCACTAGGCATATAGGTACAGTCTTGGGGAAGGAGGCCCGTTGTAGCGACAGTTCCCCAAGTCCCAGTCCAGTTCGTGAAGCTGGCGTAGGAGCTTTGGCCATTCCCGCAATTCTCAATAGATCCGGCCATTGCATGCTGAGCGAAAGCAAAACTGCCAATGCCCGCCGCAACCATTACCGCGTTAGCGGGTAGGAACTTGCGTGAAGCCTTCCCGCCTCCGCTTTTACTTCTTGCCGACGCATTTTCCTGCACCGCGACCCACGTCCCCGTGGTTTCATTCCAAACGGATCTATATGTCTTATTCATTGTTGCTTACCCTGATGAGAGACGGAATTCCCGGTTCGTACCTGCATACGTCTGCACACGCACGACGACCAGATTCGTGAATCAATCCAGCTGAATTAACCGTGACCGCAAAATCCACCGCCCACTCATCTCATCGCTTCGCTTGCCACCTCAAGAGAAGCGATAGAGATCCGTCAAGCACACTGGATTTCGGCCTACAAAATTAATCAGACAAATTGCAACGACATCCGCGACTCTATGGATAAGCAAATCCATACAACATAAGAAAACTCCCAATCAAAACAGCGACAAACTCGCCATCAAATTGGAGTCTCATTATCGAATCAAGAAAATAAGAACAATCTCATTACAATAAAATTCAAATGAGAATTTCTTTTAAAAAAATAACTCACAAACAAAAATAAAATAACAATCAAGCCAACATAAATCGCAATCAAATAATCAAAAAAAACAAAGCCACTATCTCCCGGACCCAAGGCGCTCACGCCTCTTCCGGCTTTTGAGATTTGTCCTATTCCTGATAGAACGTCGGATAAATAGAATCAATTTGTCGGGAAACACTGACTCGATCGAGGCAATCACTAACACCACGTCGCTTGTGCCGTTTCCCATAGCCAGTCGCTGCACACCGCCGCGGCTCGTCGATCCATCCAGGGAAACGCCATGAAACGTCTGTTTATCTTTGTCGCCGCCAGTGTGCTGGCCATCACCGCTTTCGCCGATGTCGCGCCGTCACCGCACGTCGGTCCCATTTCCGACGCGCTTCAGGTGCAGTTGCTTGAGCATCAATGGACGCAAGCCGCCTCCGAAGGCGACCGTCCGGTTCTCAACGATCTGCTCGACGATAAATTTTTCGAAGTCTTTCCCGGCGACATTCGCCGCACGAAACGGGATCTGCTAGCCGCAGCCGGAACGCCGCCCAGCAGTTCACAGGTGCTTGAAGACGTGCGCGTGCAGGTGCTCGACAACGTCGCGGTCGCGACCGGCATCAACCGCTACACGCCGGCAGCGGGCTACAAGGCGATCGAGTATCGCTTCACCGATGTATTCGTGAAGCGCGAAGACGGCTGGCGCGTGGCGGCGTCGCGCATGCGCAGAAAGGAAACGGGCAGCATCTAAGGCTGCCCGTCAGAGGAAAGAGAAGCGCAACGATCAGAACGGCTTGATAACAGCGAGCGCCACAGCCGCCAGCATGCCGAGCACAGGCAGTTCGTTGAACATGCGATACCACTTGTCCGAGCGGCGGTTTTCGCCGCGCTCGAACGTCTTGAGCAAACGCCCGCAGTACGCGTGATAGATGATCAGCAGCACGACCACGCCCACCTTGGCGTGAATCCAGCCCTGGCCGCGCCCGATCCCCACCACGAGCCACAGCCACAGTCCGCATAGCAGCGCCGGCACGGCGATCATCGTCATGAAACGGTAGAGCTTGCGCGCCATGATGAGCAGGCGCTGCGTTGCCGCGGGTTCGGTTTCCATCGCGAGATTGACGAAGATACGCGGCAGATAGAACAGGCCCGCGAACCACGAAGCGATCAGCACGATGTGAAACGTCTTGACCCAGAGCATCGACATATTTTTCTTCTTCGATTGTTGAGCGAAGTGACGGCGCGCAGCACAGCAACATGCGGCGCACCGCTCGCAGGACTTACTGGCGGCCTTCGCCGTGACCCAGCACGACGTACTTGAGCGAGGTCAGCCCTTCGAGGCCGACCGGGCCGCGCGCATGCAGCTTGTCGTTCGAAATGCCGATTTCCGCGCCAAGACCAAATTCGAAGCCGTCGGCGAAGCGCGTCGACGCATTCACCATCACGCTCGCCGAATCCACTTCGCGCAGGAAGCGCATGGCGCGGTCGTGGTCTTCGGTGACGATAGCGTCCGTGTGATGCGAGCCGTAGTGGTTGATGTGCTCGACGGCCTGATCGAGGTTGTCCACGATCTTGATCGCCAGCACGGGCGCGAGGTATTCGGTGCGCCAGTCTTCTTCGGTGGCGTCCACGAGTGGGCCGACATTGGCGTCCGCGAGAATCGAACGCGCCGCGGCGTCCACACGCAGTTCCACGTCCTTGTCGCGATAGAGGCGGCCCAGCGGCGGCAGCACGTCATGGGCGATGCCGCGCGCAACCAGCAACGTCTCCATCGTATTGCAGGTGCCGTAGCGATGCGTCTTGGCGTTGTCGCACACGTTCAGCGCCTTGGCGAGGTCCGCGCGGTCATCCACATACACATGGCAGATGCCGTCGAGGTGCTTGATCATCGGCACGCGCGCTTCGGCCATCAGGCGCTCGATCAGGCTCTTGCCCCCGCGCGGCACGATCACATCGACGAATTCCGCCATGGTGATGAGCTTGCCCACCGCTGCGCGATCGGCCGTCCCGACCACCTGCACGGCGTCCTGCGGCAGACCCGCCGCCGCCAGACCTTCGCCGATCAGCTTCGCCAGCGCCGTGTTGCATTCGAGCGCTTCGGAGCCGCCGCGCAGGATCGTGGCGTTGCCCGACTTCAGGCACAGCGCCGCCGCGTCGATCGTCACGTTCGGGCGCGATTCGTAGATGATGCCGATCACGCCCAGCGGCACGCGCATCTGCCCCACCTGAATGCCGCTCGGGCGGAACTTCATGTTGCTGATCTCGCCGATCGGATCGGCCAGCCCGGCGACCTGGCGCAGCCCTTCCACCATCGTCTTGAGCGCCTTGTCCGAGAGCGTCAGGCGGTCGATGAAAGCCGCGTCGTGGCCCTTTTCCTTCGCGCGTGCGAGGTCGCGGGCGTTTGCGTCCTTGAGCTGCTGCGTCTCGCGCTCGATGGCCTGCGCCACCGCTTCGAGCGCGGCGTTCTTCGCGGCCGTCGAGGCCCGGGCCATCGCGCGCGAAGCCTTGCGGGCGCGCTGGCCGAGGTCGGTCATGTACTGGTCGATATCCATGGTCTCTGTCGTGATGCGATGTGGCGTGCCCGGAGCGTGGCTGGCGATCTTGCGCTCAGCCCGACGGGGCGGCCCGGTTCAGCTCAATTGAAATCAGGTCGATTTTAAAGCCAGCGCGCCGGCTTTGCTGGGCGTGGCTTGGGGCAGCACGCGTTACGGCGTGCGCTCGAACGGAAGCAGAAGCCGGAAGGGCGGCGCGGCGAACCTGGAAGGCTAGCCTGGCCTGCGTCCCGGCCCTGCGGTGCGCGGTCGGGCGGCCGCCGCCGCGGCGGCTGCCGCTGCGGCTGGGTTCGTCCCTGGCGCGGTGCGGCCC
>NZ_VWWJ01000009.1 GCF_011753055.1 Burkholderia sp. Ax-1719
CCGTCCGGCCGTTGAGGACGCGGCGCGCTGGCGCGAAACCGGCGCGCAGCTGCGCGATTCGCGCGAGGTCGCAGCGGCGCACGATGCGATCGCGTGGCATCCGCAGGTGCTCCACGAAGTGCGCAGCGTGTTGCTGGCGGCCTTGCCTGCCGCAGATTGAGGTAAGACCGCGCCGCTACGCGACGAGCGTGGCGGCGCACATCATCGACTGGTATTTCAGCGGAGTCATATGCAGCACGCGCTTGAACATCACCGCGAAGGAGTTGGTATCGGCGTAACCGAGCCAGGCGGCGACCGCGTCGATGGGCGTATTGGTCGACAGCAGGCACATGGCTTCGGACACGCGCATCTGCTCGCGCCATTTCGCGAACGGCATGCCGGTCTCGCGCTGGAAGTGCCGCGCCAGCGTGCGCGAGCTTGCGCCGAAGCGGTCGGCCCAATGTTCGAGCGAGTCGCTGTTGGCGGGTTGCTCGATCAGCGCCTGGCAGATGCGTTGCAGACGCGGATGCTGCGGCAAGGGCAGGCGGCCCGGCATTTCGTCCACCGGCGCGGACGTGGCGAGCAGGTTGACGATCAGCTGGGTGAGGACGTCGGCGAGACTGCCCGGTTCGCGCGGGCGCGCCGGTTCGCGGACCATCACGAGAATCGCTTCGCGCAGCAGGCCGTTGACGGGCAACAGACGCCCTTCGTCGCCGCAATCGGGACAGGGATCGACGTAGAGCGTGCGAAAGCCGACCTTGCCGACCATCTCCAGTTCATGCTCGACGCGCGGCGGCACGAGCATCGCGCAATCGGGCGTCACGACCCAGCTGGCGGCGGGCGTGCGCACGCGGATCAGGCCGCTGGTGGCGTAGAGCAGTTGCGCACGCGGGTGCGTGTGCGCGACCTCGCGCGCGCCCGATTCGTACTCGATGGCCTGGCCGAAGACGGGCGGCAATTCGCTTTTCGGCGCGGGGGAGGCGGTGGAAGAAGGCTTCACGATGTCGATGTCTGTTTTAGCCGTAAAGTCTATCATGACGCTCAAAATGGACAAAAATTGTCCGTCTGGCGGACAAAGTCGTCCGCCTCTGCGGTGGAGTAGCTTGTATCATCTGAACTCGCCAGGCGCGCGCTCGAACGCTGTTCGATCCTGAAGCGCCTGCGTGCCAAAAAACAGTGTCCCCCTGTCTGCACAATCGCATTGTGCCCGCGACGTTTATCGACGCAGGGCGTTTTAGCCTTTGTAAAAGTAATAAGACTCATTATCATTAACATTCACCTGGTAGAGCACCGATGAAGGGACGTAAGAAAAACAAGATGACGGGGCAGCGCGGACTCAACTTCAAACTCTCGCCCGTGCGGCTGGCCTTGCTGGGCGTGCCGCTGGCCATGTCGGCGGTCGCGCATGCGCAATCGAGCACGGACAGCACCACTGGCGTGCAAAACGGACAGACGACGCGGGCGACGCAATCGAGCACGCAGTCCAGCACGCAGTCCAGCACACTCCCCGCCGTGAGCGTGGAGTCGCAGCGCGAGTCGCCGACCGGCCCGACTGCGGGCATCGTCGCCAAACGCACGGCGACCGGCACCAAGACGGACACGCCGCTGCTGCGCGTGCCGCAGTCGGTGTCGGTGGTGACGCGCGAGCAGATGGATCAGCAGGGCGCCACCACGGTCGACCAGGCGCTGCGTTACACGCCGGGCGTGTACTCGCAGGACTCGACCGATTTCCGTTTCGATCAGCTGCGCGGGCGCGGTTTCGACTATTCGGAATACCTCGACGGCCTCGCGCTGCAGCAGAACCAGTACTACGCCAATCCGCGTATCGACCCGTATCTGCTGGAGCGCATCGACGTGCTGCGCGGTCCGGCTTCGGTGCTCTACGGCGCGGGCAGCCCGGCCGGTATCGTCAACCTGGTGTCGAAGGTCGCCACGGAAGACCAGGTCAACGAAGTCCAGTTGCAGATCGGCAATCACGATCGCTATGAAGCGGCCTTCGACGTGGGCGGCAAGGTCGACAAGGACGGCACGGTGCTGTGGCGCATCGTCGGCCTTGGGCGCGATGCCGACACCCAGGTGGACGGCGTCAAGGATCAGCGCATTGCCTTCGCGCCCAGCGTCACGATCAAGCCGAACGCCGACACGCGCCTGACGGTCTACGCGCAGTATCAGCGCGATCCGGCCGGCGGCCTGTTCGATTCGTTGCCGGTGCAGGGCACGGCGACCTATAACCCGAACGGCCAGATCAGCCCCGGCACCTACATCGGCAATCCGAATACCGATTACTTCCATCGCACGCAGTACGCGTTTGGCTACAAGTTCGAAGAGAAGATCAACAACGTCTTCACGTTCCATTCGAGCGCGCGCTACATGCATGACGATATCGACTATCGTCAGTCGTACTTCAACACCTGGAAGGCGGGCACGAATCAGTCCGTGCTGACCATGGGCGCGTTCCTCGACCGCGAGCATCTGAGCCAGTTCGCGATGGACAACTCGGTCGAAGCGAAATTCTCGACCGGCGAAGTCAAGCAGACGGTGCTGTTCGGCGTCGATTATCTGCGCATGCTCAGCGGCACGAATTCGGGCACCGGTTCGATCGGCACGCTCAATCCGTTCGCGCCGGACTTCGGCTCGCTCGGCACGCTCACCACCACGACCAAGCGCGTCGATACCGCCACCGACCAGCTCGGCGTGTATTTGCAGGATCAGGTCGAATATCGTCACTGGCTGCTCACGCTGGGCATCCGCAACGACTGGACCTCGACCAACATCCAGACGAGCGGTTCGTCCACGGGTCTGCAGAATCAGACGCCGCATGCGTTCACGTGGCGCGGCGGCCTGTCGTATCTGTTCGACAACGGCATTGCGCCGTACTTCTCGTACGCAAAGTCGTTCCAGCCGACCACGGGCGTGAATTTCGCGGGCCAGGCGCTGGTGCCGACGACCGGCCAGGAATACGAGGTGGGCGTGAAGTATCAGCCGAAGAGCTATAACGCGCTCTACTCGGCGGCGATCTTCGATCTCACGCAGCACAACGTGGCGACGACCGACCTGAATCACCCGGGCTATTCGGTGCAGACCGGCGAAGTGCGTTCGCGTGGCCTGGAACTCGAAGGCCATATCCAGCTCACCGACGATCTGTCCGTGCTCGGTTCGTACACCTATCTGAACCAGGTGGTGCTGGAGTCGAACACGGCGAGCCAGGTGGGCAAGCGTCCGACCATGGCGCCGCGCAACATGGCGAACCTGTGGGCCGACTACACGCTGCACGCCGGCCCGCTGCGCGGTCTGGGCTTCGGCGGCGGCGTGCGCTACATCGGCATGTCGGCGGGCGATACGGCCAATACCTTCGATGTCGGCAGCGTGGTGCTGCTCGATGCGGCCGTGCATTACGACTGGCGCAACTGGAAGTTCCAGGTCAACGCGACCAATCTGACCAACCGCACGTATGTGGCGTACTGCTCGGGCGGCGCGTGTTACTACGGTTCGAAGATCGGCGTGCTGGGGACGGCGAAGTATCAGTGGTAAGTGCGAGGAACAGCCGCACGGCGAGTGGTTGAGCCGTGCTGCTCTGGCCGCGCGTCGCATCTGGCGGCGCGCGGCTTTTCGCTTGATTGTGCTTGAAGCAGACATAATCCGCATGAATCGCGCGCGGACGTTCGCAGGGAATGCGCCGCGCAACTGTAGGAGTACACGGTTTTGGCAACGCCAGTGATGGAAGCCGCGCGCGTGAATGCGCCGCGCGATGAGGCGCCGCTTTACGCGGTCGAAGGTCTGGGCGTGCAGGTGGGTTCGCGTGCCTTGCTCGCCGATGTGGGCCTGCGCCTCGCGCCGGGCCGCGTGTGCGGGCTGATCGGCCATAACGGCTCGGGCAAGACCACGCTGCTGCGCGTGCTCGCGCGCCAGCAGGCGGTCACGCGCGGCACGGTGCGCTTCGAAGGCGAGGCGCTCGAAAGCTGGGACGCGCGCGCGTTCGCCCGCAAGGTTGCGTATCTGCCGCAGACGCCGCCGCCCGCCGATGGCATGACGGTGCGCGAACTGGTGGCGCTTGGCCGCTATCCGTGGCATGGCGCGCTGGGGCGCTTTACCGCGAACGACGCGCAGAAAGTGGCCGATGCGATGGAACTGACCGACGTGCAGCGTTTCGCGGACCGTTACGTCGATCAGCTTTCGGGCGGCGAGCGCCAGCGCGTCTGGCTCGCCATGCTGGTCGCGCAGGACAGCAACTGCCTGCTGCTCGACGAGCCGATCTCCGCGCTCGACATTTCGCATCAACTCGACGTGCTCGGTCTCGTGCAGCGTTTGAGCTCGACGCGCGGTCTGGGCGTGATCGTGGTGCTGCACGACATCAATATGGCGGCACGCTTTTGCGACGAATTGGTGGCGCTGCACAGCGGCCGCCTGCTGGTGCGCGGCACGCCCGCCGAGATCTGCCGCTCCGACGTGCTCGAATCGATCTACGGCGTGCCGATGGATACGCTGGCGCATCCGCAGGGCGGGGTGCCGGTCTGCTATCCGCGTTGAAGGGGCCCGCCATGCATCGACGCCGTCTGCTCGGGCTGGCCGCCGCGGGCTTCGCGTGTGCGCCGCTCATGTCTTTTGCGCAAGCGCCTTCCGCTGTGCCGCACCGCATTGTCGTGATGGACTTCGGGCTCACCGAAATGTTGCTCATGCTGGGCGTGACGCCGCTCGCGACCTCGGTGCCCGACTGGTATCGGCGCACCAATGTCGCGCCGCCGCTGCCCGAGGGCGTGATCGATATCGGCTTGCTGTATCAGCCCAATTTCGAACTGCTCGAACAACTGAGGCCCGATCTGCTGGTGCTCACACCTGCCCACGCGCCCATGCGCGCGCAACTCGAACGCATTGCGCCGACCATCACGCTGGCGCTCTCCGCGCCCGGTGTCGAACCGTGGCGGCAGATCGCGCAGGAGACGCAGCGCCTCGCGCGCGTGCTGGAACGCGAACCGCAGGCCAATGCCGCGATCGCCGACGCCGATGCGAAGCTCGCCGCCGCGCGTGCGCGTATTGCCACCGCGGCCGTCGCCAACAAGGCGACTGCGCCGATCTTCGTGGTGGAATTCGTCGATGACCGCCATCTGCTGGCTTACGGCCCGGGCAGCCTGTTCGGCGACGTCATGACACGGCTGGGACTGCGCAACGCGTGGACCGGCCCGAACAACGCCCGCGGCTATGCCGTGACCGATTTCACCCGCCTCGCCGATGTAAAAGATGCGGCCGATGCGCGGCTCGTCTATATCGATCCACTGCCCGACGCCGCGCGCGACACGCTCGCGCAAGGCGTGCTCTGGCGCAGCCTGCCGTTCGCGCGCGCGGGCCGCGTGGCCAGCATGCCGAAGGTTTCGCAGGGCGGCGCGCTCTACAGCGGCGCGCGTTTCGCGGGGCAACTCGCGGATGTGGTGCTCTCGCAGGAGGCGCATCATGCATGACCTTTCGATGACGCGCGGCGGCGGTAGCTGGCATGCACGGCGGCCGCTGCTCGGATTGTTCGGATTGCTGGTCGTCGCGGTGCTATTCACCATGCGCGGGCTGGCCGCGCATGTGCCCGCCGCCGACTGGACGCATGCGCTATTCGCACCCGATGTCAGCGATATCCGCGAAATGGTGGTGCATTACAGCTGGTTGCCGCGACTGGCGATTTCGCTGCTGTGCGGCGCGGCGCTCGCGCTGGCAGGCGTGGTGTTCCAGCAGGTACTGCGCAATCCGCTCGCCGAACCGATGACGGTGGGCGTGTCCGCCGGCTCCTATCTGGCGCTGCTGCTCGCGACGCTCTGGGCGCCCGCGTGGCTCGCGGCCTGGCGCGAAGGCGTGGCGCTCGCGGGCGGTGCGCTGGCGATGCTGTTCGTGTTCGCGCTGGCATGGCGGCGTGCGTTTGCGCCGGTCACGCTGGTGCTGGGCGGCATGATCGTCAACCTGTATTGCGGCGCGATCAGCCTGGCGTTGTCGATCATCTACGAGCGCTCGCTCACGGCGATGTTCATCTGGGGCGGCGGCGCGCTTGCGCAGCAGGACTGGCACACCACGCTGTGGCTGTTGCCGCGCGTGCTGGTCTGCGCGCTGGTGTGCGGCGCGCTGGTGCGCCCGCTCACGCTGGCCGGTCTCGACGATGCGGGCGCGCGCAGTCTGGGTCTTTCGCTCACGCGCACGCGCTTTCTGGCGCTGGCCGCGGCGGTGGCGTTGACGGCGTTCGTGGTGGCGGCGGTCGGTGTGATCGGCTTCATTGGTCTTGCCGCGCCGGCCATTGCGCGCGCCTGCGGCGCACGGCGTCTGCGCGATCAGCTCACGTGGGCGCCCGTGATCGGCGCGCTGCTGCTCTGGGTCACCGATCAGGCGATCCAGCAGCTGGGCGGTCTCGCGGGCGAACTGCTGCCCACGGGCGCGGCCACGGCGCTGTTCGGCGGGCCCTTGCTGCTGTGGCTGGTGCCGCGCCTGAAGGCGCGCGCCGCGCCGCCGCATGCGGAGCTGGGCCGCGCACAGACGCCGTGTTCGCCTCATGCGGCGCGGCGCGTGCTGATTGGCGGCGGCCTGGCGTTGCTGGCGGCGGTGATCCTCGCGGCGGGTTTCGGGCGCGGCATCGAAGGCTGGCACTGGGCTGCCGCCGATGAGTGGCGCGGCCTGTGGCACTGGCGCGCGCCGCGCATCGAGAGTGCGCTCGCGGTCGGCGCGCTGCTCGCGCTGGCGGGCACGCTGCTGCAACGGCTCTCCGGCAATCCGATGGCGAGTCCCGAGGTGCTGGGCATCAGCGGTGGCGGGATGCTCGGCATGATCGTGCTGCTGTTCGCGGTGCATGCGCCCGGCGCGCCGTTGATGTTCGCGGCCTGCGGCGCAGGCGCGTTCGCGACCTTGCTGGCGATGCTGGCGCTGGCGCGCCGCAGCGGCTTCGCCACCGAGCAGTTGCTGCTCGCGGGCATTGCGGTCGGGGCGTTGTCGCAGGCCGTGTTCGGGCTGGTGATCGCGGGCAGCGGTCCCTATGCGCCGATGCTGCGCAATCTGCTGATGGGTTCGACCTATATGATCGACGCGCCGCTCGCCGCGCTCGCGCTGGTCGTGGCGGTCGTGCTGCTGGTGCTGGCGCTGCTGTGCACGCGCTGGCTCGACATCTTCCCGCTCGGTGCGCCGGTGGCGGCGACGCTGGGCGTGCCGGTGCGCCGCGCACGCTTTCTGATCCTGCTGCTGGCGGCGCTCTTGAGCGCGGCGGCGGCGATGATCGTCGGGCCGCTTTCGTTCATCGGCTTGATGGCGCCGCATGTGGTGCGCCGCATGGGCCTGCGGCGCGCGGCGACCGAGCTGCTGGCTTCGGCGCTGCTGGGCGCGCTGCTGATGGTGGTGTCGGACTGGCTGAGTCGCAACGTGCTGTTTCCGCAGCAAATGCCCGCGGGTCTGCTGGCGATGATCGCAGGCGGTCTGTATCTGATGTGGTCGCTGGGCCGCTGAATGCGCAGCACAGGCAATACAGGCATCACGAGCACTACACGCAATAAGGAGCAATCCAATGAGTGACACGAAACACGACGGCGCGGCGCGCGCCGCTCAGGCGTCGCCCGCGCTGCACGTCATGCGCGATGCGCTGCGCCTGATCGGCCGCTTCTGGCCGCTCACCCTGTTCGCGACGGTGATGGGTTGCATCGGCGGCTTTTCGACGGCCTGGCTGCTGGCCGCCGTCAACGATGGTCTGCACGAGGCGGGCGGCGTCAGCGAGCGCACCGCCTGGTCGTTCGTCGGGCTGTGCGTGCTGACGGTCGGCGGCAATCTGGTGGCGGGGCTGGCCAATAGCGTGGTGGGCCAGAAGGTGATTGCGGCGCTGCGCAAGGATATTTCTTCGCGCATCGTGTGCGCGCCGCTGGCGGCAATCGAAAACTATCGCGTACATCGGCTGCTTGCCACGCTCAATGGCGACATCGACACCATCAGCGCCTTCACCTTCAATTTTTCGAGCTACGCGATTGCGCTCGCTTTGACGCTGGGCTGTATCGTTTATCTGCTGGTGCTTTCGCCGGTGCTGTTCGGGCTGGCGGCGTTTGCGATTTTTGCGGGCCTGCTGATGGCGCGCTGGGCGCGGCGCGGCTGGAACCGCTACTACGACAAGGTGCGCGACGCGCAGGACGATCTGCAGAAGCAATATCGCTCGATCACGGAAGGCGCGAAGGAACTGCGCATGAATCGCGGTCGCCGTCGTCGTGTGTTTGCGGCGCAACTGGGCGGCGCGGTCGATCTGATCGCCAGCCTCAAGACGCGCGCGATGAGTCTGTTCTGGGTGCACGAGAGCACGTCGTCGGTGCTGTTCTTCGTGGTGATCGGGCTGATGGTGGTGTTGCAGCATCGGCTGGGCGTGGCGTCGTCGGTGGTGAGCGGCTTCGTCATCACGTTGCTGTACGTGAAGGGGCCGGTGCAGCAGCTGTCGAGCGCGTTGCCCGCGCTCGGCCAGGCGCAGGTGTCGTTCAAGCGGATCGCCGAGCTGTCCGCCGAATTCCGCAACAATGAGCCTGACCTGCTGATCGACGCGCCCGATGCGCCGTTGCCCGCGTTCGAATCGCTCGCGCTGCGGCACGCTTCGTACGCGTTTCCGGCGCCGTCGGGCGCGCGCGGCTTTGCGCTCGGGCCGGTCGATCTGGAGGTCAAGCGCGGCGAGATCGTGTTTATCGTCGGCGAGAACGGCTGCGGCAAGACCACGCTCATCAAGCTGTTGCTCGGCCTCTACGCGCCGCAGGAAGGCGAGTTGCTGCTCAACGGCCAGCCTGTCACGCATGAAGGCGCGGATGCGTATCGGCAACTGTTTTCGGCGGTATTCGCCGATTACTTCCTGTTCGACGACTTCGTTTCCGACGATGCCGCCAATATGCAGCTTGCGCGCGACGCGCTGGCGCGGCTGGAAATCGCGCATAAGGTCAGCGTGGAAAACGGCGCGTTCACGACCACCGATCTCTCGACGGGACAGCGCAAGCGCCTTGCGCTGGTGCAGGCGATGCTGGAGGCGCGGCCCGTCATCATGCTTGACGAGTGGGCCGCCGATCAGGACCCGACCTTCCGCCGCGTGTTCTATCGCGAGCTGCTGCCGGAATTGAAGCGCATGGGGCGCACTGTGATTGCGATTTCGCACGACGATCGCTTCTTCGACGCGGCGGATCGCGTCGTGCGGGTGAGCGACGGGCACATCGTGTCGATCACGGACGGCAAGCAGGGCGGGGCGGTTGAGGAGATGCGGGCTTCGGCGGCTTGAGGGGAGCCTGAATTCGTTCTGCGCTTTGCCGGATCCTCGCCGAGCGGGCGCTCGTACATACGGTCGCGAACAAGGTTGAAGCGACCTATCATCGGACTGATCTTATGGAACACCGATGACCAATGATGGAAGCATGAGCGGCGCAGGTTTGCGATAATCGACGAGGCCGCAAAAGGCATCGATTGGCAAGGCGATTTTCGATATCGCTCGCTACCTCGACGAGTGGCTGGTTGTTGCATGGAGCACTTCATCTATCACAGGGTAATTCGCCGATCAAGCACCGTACCACTGCCAGTAGTGGTACGGCACCATACCACCCAAACTGCTAAGGTCCGGAGCAATCTCGCCCGTGTCCATGTCGCGCTCGAATTCTGGATGTACTACATCTCCGTCTGTCGACCCTATCCTCATGGTTCGTGCTATCCAGCGACCGTCGCGGGGACAAGGTTCACCTGGCTTGCATCTTGCCGGTAGCGTCAAGTCAGCGTCCCATACCCAATAGCTAAATGGTTGGTCGAGTGCTGGCGTTCGCTCACCTCTCATCAAGCTCACTACAAATTGGCCTCGTTCGCCGCTGACCGCCACTTTACGGTAGTGACCGGATTCGACAACCACTGCACCGGGGGGAAATCTATGAGAAGACATTTTCTCCCGCTGGCGCGCTTCGTAGTCCTTCCATTCCTTCGGCGTCGATGGATAGTCAGTGTTAATCATTACGTGCGCCTGCTTTGTCCGATCGGAAACGAAGTTGACTCGCCCCCCTATACCGAAGATGCCTTTGACGTTGATACTCGCGAATACAATAGCACCAAAGTCGTAGGCTCCTTGGGGCACTTTAGCTGCTGGCGCGGACAGGAACTTATACGTAACGGAGTCGCCCGCCGGTATCGTGACAAACGTCCCCGATTCGCCCGTCGGTTGTGTGATGGTATCAACGGAATACTCGCCCTTGTTCACTACAGGAGCGCCAGCAAGATCGGCGCGCCATTCGCCATATCCGTCTGTGCGGAATCCGCTGACATCAAGTCGATCGCCACCAAGTTTTGTCCATTGGTCAGGCGTTCTCATTTTTATTGAATAGTTTCCACTGTTGAAAAACTTTACCGAGACGAGAAAGCCATTCGTCTGTCGCTGAACATCAGAAATGATTACATCGAATTTGACGATTGCTCGACCATCGGGAGTATATTTTCTTATTGAATTTTTGTAGAAATCATCTACAAGAAAAGCCAATTTTTTAGGTAAATCACCAAGGCGACCTTGATAATTTACTGCTTTTCCATCCCGAACGCAGCCTACTGAGTAGTCTATCATCGGGTCTATCTGGAGATCTGTAGTTGGCTTCTCTTCAGATACATGGCATAACTGATCGTGAATATCCTTCGCTATTCTAATCTCGTCCGAAGACAGGTTCGCGTCCAGGAGGCCCACGCCATCATAGCTATTGTTCAGTGTGCTTGAAAGCGCGTTCGATATTCCGATGCGGATTTGACCGGTCAACGGCCAGACGCCAATGCCGTTAGCGCCTGCGTGGTGATCGCCTCGTGCAGTGATTGCGAACGATTTGTCGTGAGTGTCTGTTTCGTCTGCAAGCAAAATTTTCGTCATTGTGAATATTCCAAAAATAAAGCCAATTATTATTAATAATTTAACAATGGAGAAATTTTTTATTTCGTCTGACTCATGTTTCATAGCCAATTCTCCATTTTCGCCATACAGGCTTGGTTCTATCGTTATTCAGGTATTGTGGGAGTTCACCAGTCAATTCACAGAAATGTCGCCTGACATACTCTAGATAGTAGGGGTGCACAGTGGCACTTGGACTAGCTTTATCGCTGTTCTGCACCTGCTGATTCGCACCGTATCCCATCAGATTGCTCTGCGAAAGGAGCTGCCACGTCGCTTTATCCTTGTTGACGTTTCCCAGTGGGAAATTCAGCTGCTTATTTTCAATATACTGCTGATGTACCCAGCCGCCGTATGACCAATATTCATCGGGGAAATTGAATAAATGACCGCATTCGTGCGCAATCACGTTGGTCTCATATGGCATATCTTTCCAAACGACACTGTCGTCCGGCTGTTTCTCGCAATACATATTGTTTTCACCCCACGAGCCTCCATCGGCGCGTTGAGTTTGCGGGAAAAGATTAATTTTTTTGTGAATTTTCTTTCTGTTGCCGACGGATGCGTTCTTGATACTTAAAAGGATTTCCACCTTGAATACAACAGACACGCGGCATCCACAAGCGGCATTTTTCGAACAACCATTCAGGATCAATTTGCTCCTATGTCCGTTCAATACGGCTTCAATGTGCGCCTTTCTCCCTGCTACATTGAAATCTGCGCCGGCCCCATCGCGATATTGAAGAACGAGTCCATTCAGCGGATTGTTGACTCCGTTGCCGGCCACTTGCCAGTGCGCATCATGATCGTACGGTATGGATTGCGGCTTTCCATCACTTCCGGACAATGGCTTGCCTGAGGAATCGCACCGGACAATGTCAACGGGCGCGAGCACGACTCTGACCGTTGCGTAGAGTGTGGTGCTCTTTTCGTCGTATGACAGTTCGAACGCTGTATCGAATTGATTTCCGCTTAGCGATCGCGTTCCGCGCATGTCAGGAGTAGGCCACGGAGTGTCCTCATCTATCCATCCATAATAGGATCCCGTTTCGGTTGTATCGTTGCACTCCGTCGTAAACGCTGGAGTGTGCCAATCACATGCGACAGGCGCAGTCAGCTTCATAGGTGTGCTTGGATCATCTGCGAGCAGCTGCTTCGGCTCGTGTGCCGGATCACTATCAGCGGCTGACAGATCAGGCGTCGTCGCCAGCGGCGTAGATTTGGCAGCTTGTGGCGTAGCTCCGGATGCATCTGTCGGAGACCCAGTGTTCCGCGTATTGGCTCCGGCAGTCTGCGCTTTTGCTGACGGACGCTTCACGGCCGGTGCAGGGGGCTCGCCTTCGGCGCTCGCAGAATTGGCAAATTGATTCCAATCGGAGGCTTGGGGCGCTGATGGTGGTGATGCTGTCCCAGTAGAAGTCATCGGACGGCGCCACGAGTCGCACGCAAATGTGAACGGCACCATCTTCGACGAAAACGAAGATGCAGCCAGTTGCATCTGTGCTTTACTCTTCTTCTGGACCGTGATGGTCTTGAAAAACAGATCGCCAGGGCCGCCGAGCGTAATGCTGCCGTCCTTGATCTGGACGAATGCGCCGCCGCACTCAAGGATGATTTCCTTCGCGGCGGACAGGTTCACCTTGCCGTTGACGCTGGCGACGTTCACATCCTTGTCGGCAATGAGCGACATCGGGCCGCTTTGAGCCTGAAACTCGACTGGACCTTTGGCCGCAAATATCTTGATGCCGTGTTTCTGCGCGAACAGCGACAGCTTTTCGCCCGCCGCGACCGTGAAACGCTTCAGCACGCTCCAGTCGGCATTCTTCCCGGCAACGGCGTTAATGTTTTCTTGTGCCGAGAACTGCATGCCTTGGCCCGCGACAAGTGCCACCGATGCAGGCGTGCTCATCAGCAGCCCCGGCTTCTTCAGGCCGTCCAGATCGTCCTTGATCTGCTGCTGGGCGTCGGTGTCGGCGGGTTCGGCCTTGGCGCTGCTGGCGGACGCGGCGAGCGCCTTCGCGGTCGCCAGTGCGGTTTCAAGCTGCGCGATGGTCTCCTGCATGTCGAGTTGCTTGCCGGTCGCGCCGGGGCGGTCGTAGGCCGTGAACATCATGCCCTTGCCGGCGCGATTCACCCCGTAACCCGATGTCCGAAGCTCCAAGCCTTCGCCCCGGCATTCGAGCTTGTTGTTCACCAGGTAACCGAGACTCAGTTGCGACTTGCCCGAATGTTCGGTGCTAAGTTTGGCCCCCTCCTGGCCGGACCAGTCCTCGAAACGCAGCTTGTTGTTCTTCTGCGTACGGATCATGTTGCGCGAGAGCCAGCGCCGGTCGCTCGTCACCAGGTCACGCGCCTGGCTGTGATGGTGGAAGGCTGAAATTTCGGGCTTGTCTGGATCACCATCGCGGCAGGTAATCACGGCCTCGGCATCGTCCAGCGCCGGGAAGTGCATCCCTGTTCGCAGCTTGCCCGCGAACGGCTTCGCAAGACGTAGCGGTACGCTCTCGCCACCGTTCGGCCACGTCGCGAAGTCCGCATCGAAGCGCACCGTATAGTGGCCTTCTGCGGTGATGTACGCGTAAGAATATTTGTCTGGGCTGGTCACGCGTGCCGAAAGTGTGCCGGGCACTTTTGCCCAGGTCTCGGGCTTCAATTCGAGCCGGAATCGCCGGTCGGCGGGGATGGCGGTATAGCGGTTCGAATAGGCGGCGTCGCGCGCGCCGCTGTGTGTCACCTCGACAATCACCTGGCCTTTGGGCGCATCGGGCAGGGTGGTATCCATCTCAAGCACGCTCGCGCACTGCAACGCGAGTACATTGCTTTCGCCTGCATAGACGACCTGGCGGGCGATGGCCGCTTCATGGCGAAGCTGCGCTTCACATTTCGCACCAGCCTGGTCGAGGTGGTGCGTGCCGTAGACATACGCCCGCCCGTAGGTAGTTTCGTCCTGAGGGGCAATGTTGACCTCGTCGCGAAAGCGCTCCCAGGCCTGGGCCGGGTTGTAGTCAGCCACGATGAACGACTGCGGCACGGTCACGGCATGGGTTTGGATCCCCGTAACTGCCTCGATGCCCCCAGCTTCAAGTCCTGCCACTTCTCGGTAGGGCACAATCCGTTGCGGCTCGCCGTAGAGGTAGTGGTCGATATCGTCGCCGAATACAACCTCGTCGCCGTATTCGCTCTCGACGATATAGCTGTAAATGCCCGCCTTCTGCATCAGCATCTGGCAATACGCCAGATCGGTCATGCGGTATTGCATGCGGAACAGGTGCTTTGGGTACTGTCCGCGCAGACGGAACCGGAATTGATGGTCCCTCAGGCCGTGACGGCGAAGCACCGCCGCGATGATGTCCGGCGTGCTTTGATGCTGATAGATGCCCGTATTCGTGACCGCTTCGAGCCGTGCGAAGTGCGACTTCAAAACGGCTTCGTATTTCGTGTAGTCCTTCGTGGTTTGTACGGTCGAAAACCGTGCGATGAACCCGGAAAACTGGCGCTTGGTCCCATCGTCTGCAACGATGGAAAACGAAGCGTCACGGCTCAGATAGTCGGCGCGCGGTAGCTGTAACGGATGGGTGAGGACGATACGCACCTCGGTCGGTGCGCCCATCTTCTCGGTTGCATCGAACGACGCGACCGAGAGTGTCGCCGCGCTGTCCGTACCGGGCACGTGGAGGTGATACGCCTGTCTGCCTGGTATGGTACGCAGGACGTCTTGCAGGTCCGCCATAGGCTGGCCTCCTTGCTGATTGTTTTTAGAGGCGGCCTGCGGTGCAACAGGACTGCATGGTTCGGAAGGCCGCGATGCGGGGCCGGTTCACAGCCCTCGAAAGAGGCTTTTACCCTGCAAGCCATCCTGATTCTATTGAGCAAAGTCTGAAAATGCGTCAACCATTGTCTGGCCGCAATGTAGGGCGCTGCCTAACCAGGTACGAGGCTGAACGGTTTGATTTTGAGGTGTTTGTGGCGGCTACGGCTTGGATCGACCACCGTTCAGCGTGGCCTCCTTTCCTCTTTTAGACGGGCGGACCGTCGTCTGTGAATGCTCCGCCGTCTTCGGTGTCCGCTGCCGGCTAGCGAGTTGCCCGCAAATGATACGGGCCGTATTCGGCCTCACGCTCGACCCATGCGCGAGTCGGGTCTCGATCTCGTGGCGAACGCGCTCAAACGCCGCCCACCTCTATTCCCACTCGGCGAGCATCGGTGCGATGCCGCGTCGGGTCGGGTAGTCTGGCGCCGAGTTTGTGCAAGAGGCGTACTGAGCAATGAACCTTGAGTCAGGGTTCACCGGGCACTAAAGAATCTGTTCGTAACTACGCCAGCCGACGGCGTTGATGGCATGCAAGGGCTCGTGCGTGGCGACGGCGGCGCAAATCTGGCCCGGCATCGGCAGTTCGATGATGTTGGCGCGGCTGGGTTCGCAGCGGCTGTGCGGAAGGGCGTCGCGTTGCAGGTCGAAGCCGCCGGCCGATGACTTGAACGACGACGTAAGCGACGACGTCAGCGCCAGCACGCTGTCCTGACGCGACTGCGCGCGCGCAAGAGCGAGTCCGGCATCGTCAGGCGCTGCGTTGCCCTGAGTCGAGCGCATCTCCGGTAACGCTACGCTCAAGCCGAAATGCTGTCCGCTCATGCCGAGCAAAACCCAGATACCGGCGTAGGCCATGCGGATGTGCAGCGTCTGATGCGGCACGGGCGCGATCAATTGCGGTTGCGCATGCACATCGTCGTCCAGATCGATTTGCTCCGGCGGGCAGTCCAGCATCGGCGACAGGATATTGCGCAGCACCGCGCGCGACACCAGATAGCGCTTGGCGATCGCCGAACTCGGGCTGCGCGCGGCACGGTTCTGCTCGTCGGCGGAAAGATGGAAGGGCAGCGCGGTGCGCGCGGCCGAACCCCACTCGGCGCGAAATCGCCAGAGCGTCAATTCAGTGGAGTGGGGAAAGCGCTGAGGACGAAGCTCGATGTCGTCGAACTTCCAGGGGATAAAGCTGGGATCGGGCGTGTGGGTCACTGAGTGTCGGTGAGATTGCGCCATGGCGTCTCGTTGGCTGACGGGCGGCGTGCATCCTCTTCTGCATGCGCCGCCCGTCGATGACGTGAAGAGTGGGCGAGCGATCAGATGGACGAGCTGCCCAGCCATTCGCGGAAGTAATGCGCGCGCGGCGGCCGGGCCGCTTCGCGTTCCGCAGACTTCGGTGTGCCAACGAACAGGAAGCCGAGCAGTTTGTCGTCCGGTTCGAAATCGAGTGCGAGCTTGAGCTTTTCGTCGTAGGCGTCGGGGCCAGTTGCCCAGAAGCCGCCATAGCCCAGCGCGTGAATGGCGTTGAGCATGTTCATGGTGGCCGCGCCTACGCTTAGAATCTGCTCCAGTTCGGGGATCGAGCTGTCGCGCGCCACCGACGCGCCCAGCGCGATGATGAGCGGCGCGGCGAAGGCTTTGTCGCGGCGGTGTTCATGCGCGGAGCGCGGCGTGCCGGGTTCGCGCGCGGCGGCGACATCGACGAGAATCTCGCCTAGCTCGGCGCGCGCTTCGCCGCGAATGAAGGTGAAGCGCCAGGGGCGCAGACGGCCGTGATCGGGGGCGCGCAAGGCGGCGTCGAAGATCAGTTCGAGTTCGGCGTCGCCGGGACCGGGTTCGACCAGCGGCCATGCCGATTGTCGTGCGAGCAACGTTTCGAAAAACGCCGCCTGGGCAGGCGTTGCGGCGTTCGTGGTGGCCGTTTCCGGCGTCGATGTAACAGGCATGTCCATGGCACGATCCAATGAGAGAAACGTTTCCTATGATGATGAAAATTTCGCTCATTTGCAAATGATTCTCATTCATTGAATGGCGTATCCGATTAATTTATGCTGCTGCGATGACCGATCCCTTGAATGACTCTGCGCGAAGACTGCGCGTGAATGCGAACGGCCGCTGGCCGGATGATGTCGACGTATGGCGCCTGCGCTTCGATTTTCAGGACGCGCGCCCGGCTGAGATGCCTTTTCTCGACGCCGCCGAACGGGCGAAAGCGGCGCGTTACATGCGGCTGCCCGATCAGGTGCGCTTCGCCTCGACGCGCTCGGCGTTGCGCGCATTGCTGGGCGAGGCGTTGGGCATGGATCCGCGCGACGTGCCGCTGGTGGTTTCGGAGCGGGGCAAGCCGATGCTGGCAGATTCGCTCGGCAATACGCTGTCTTTCAACGTGTCGCATTCGGGCGATCACGCCTTGATCGCGCTATCGCAGCGGCGCGGCGTGGGCGTCGATATCGAGCGCATCAACGAATCGATCGACTGGCGAGGACTTGCGCGACTGGTTTGCACTCCCGAGGAAAGGCAGGCGATTGAAGACGCGCCGCACCCGCTTCAGCCCGCGCAATTTTTCCGCTGCTGGACTGCCAAGGAGGCGTTGTTGAAGACGCTGGGTCTGGGCATCACCGAAGGTTTGCTGGCGCTGCGTGTCGATCTGCGCGGGCAGACGCCGGGCGCGTTTCCCGCGCCGCCGCAGGTGGTCAGGGATACGCACGGTTGCGCAGGCGCGCGGGTGTTGCAGTATCGGTGGATCGAGGAAATCGACGGCTATTTCGGCTGCCTGGCATTCGAGCCGATCCGCCCCGCATAATGGAGATCGCTGGGGTTGCTGCAACAGCGGTCATTCCTCTGCAAATTCCGGCGATCGATCTGTTAAAAACAGGGATTCAACATTTTTGACGTTTTTTTAAGATTCGCTTAAGAATCGTCCTTTAGTCTCGGTGCCTTCGCTCATCGACGCTGCAATGGCGTCGGTGTCTCTTTGAAAGCGGCGCGTCGCGCGCGGCTTTCTGCCAAGTAATCCGTACCCAGTAGATGCCCAAGCTCGTATCGACGACATCTTCGGGAGTCGCGGGCAAAGCGTTCATCGTCGCCGCTCTCAGCACGGCCTGCACAGCATGGCTTTCGCACCAGATGCCGAGCCAGTCCGTCGATGTCTCGCTGCACGCATCCGACGACATGCCCGAACAACTGGCGCGCCGTGCCTCAGCACCCGTAGCCGCTTCTGTTCCCGCGCCCGTGCCTGCCGCGCCCGTCTACCATGTGGAGACCGTGAAGGTCACGCACAGCTTCTCGGAAGCCGCCGACCAGTTGGGTATCGACGCCGCGATCACCGCGAAGCTCGCTCACGCGCTGGAAGGGCGGCTGGATTTCCGCCGCGATCTGCGCCCGGGCAGCGAAGTGCGCTTCGTGTTCCGCGACAAGGCAGGCAACGCGACGACAGCGGCATCGGCATCGGCGGCGTCTGCGGCCGCCCCGGACGCCAGCGCCACGCCAGTCGCGATGCGCATCTCCACGGGCAAGGAATCGCACGACCTGTTCCTGTTCCGCAAGCTCGACGGCAAGGCCTTCTACTACAGCGCCGACGGCACGCCCGCCGCGCCGACCTTCCTGCGCTATCCGGTGAACTTCACGCGCGTGTCGTCGGAGTTTTCGCCGCTGCGCCTGGACCCCGTCACGCATCGCTGGCAGGCGCATGAAGGCGTCGATCTGGCCGCGCCGATCGGCACGCCCGTGCACGCGAGCGCGGAGGGCACGGTCACGTTCGCAGGCTGGGAAATCGGCTACGGACGCGTGATCAAGATCAAGAATTTCGGCGACTATTCGACGACCTTCGCGCATCTTTCGCGTTTCGCGAAGTCGCTGCGCGCGGGGCAGCAGGTGAAGCAGGGCCAGGTGATCGGCTATGTCGGCAAGACCGGCTGGGCGACCGGCCCGCACCTGCATTACGAGGTGCACGTGGACAACGTGCCGCAAGACCCGCTAACCGTCGATCTGCCCGTGCGCACCGCGCTGGACGGCGACGACAAGCAGCATTTTGCGCAGCAGGTCCAGCAACTCGCGCCGATGCTTTAAGCAGCCAGGGCGAGCGCGTCAGCGCTGATCGGCTGGTCGCGCGCGTCGGCCTGCTGGCGGCTTTTGCGCCGTTTGCTGGCGGGTTCGCTTCGGGCGCGGTGCAATGCGCGCGCCTTCTTCCTCTTCGTCATCGATATCCCCATCGCCGTCCGGATCCGCCGCGCCGATGCGTGCACACGCACGCAAATGCTCCAGCGCAAGCGCCACGGCGACGCGATTCACGCTGTCCGCGCGCCAGTACATCGATACCGATCCAAATCCCGTCAGCCTCATCGGCAGCACGTGCAGGGCGTTGAGCCGCGCGAAGCGCATGGCCGCGCGATGCGACGCCACACCTAGCAGCTCGGTCTGGTTGAGCAGCGTGACATTGAGGATCGACGAATTCGATTCCACGCAATGCCGCGGCAAGCCGCGTCCCGCCGCCGCGAGCGCGGTTTCCAGCGCCTTGCGCACCGGCGTGCCCTCGGGCCAGATGATCCACGCATACGCGAACGCATCGTCCCAGCCGACCGAGCGGCGTGAGGCGAGCGGGTGCTCCAGGCCCGAAACGAAATTGATGCGCTCGCGGTAGAGCACTTCGCCGTCCAGCAACGGATCGACTTCTTCGCTGGAAGTCCGCCCGACCACGATATCGAGTTCGCCGCGCGCGAGCTGCGGCATCATCAGATTCATGGTGCTTTCGACCAGACGCACTTGCGCGCGCGGCAGTTCCTTCACGAGCCGCGCGACCGCCATCGGCACCGTATCCGCCGCTGAAACCCCCGAAGTCCCAATCGCCACCAGCCCGCTGCCGCCGTCGCGCTGCGCGGCGAGATCGTCGCGCGCGCTGTCCAGATGCCCGGCGATCCGCCGCGCGTGCGCGATCAGCGCCTCGCCGTACGAAGTAGGCCGCAGCCCGCGCGCGTGCCGCTCGAACAGCGGCAGGCCGATGTCCTCCTCCAGTTCCTTGAGCCATTTTGACAGCGCCGGCTGCGTGGTGTTGAGCGCCGCCGCCGACTGGCTCAGGTTGCCGGTTTCGCCAACCTTGAGCAGCAATTCCAGGTGCCGCAGCCGCAGCCTATGGGTCCAGTCCGTCATGTCGCGCGTTCCGAGGTATATCCAGAAGTATATGGATGAGATGAATTTGTCATTTTACAGGGTATGCCTTGCGGAACTATAAATTCACTCGTTGCAGATCGAATCCGGCCGCGCGCAGAAGCTGACGCGCATACGACGCGCGCCGCCAAAAAAATGGAGACACCGATGTCGACGGTTCAAAACGAATCCCGCGCTGCCTATTACGAGCGTATTGCTCGCCAGCAACTCTCGCCGCTGTGGGAGTCGCTGCACACGCTCGTTTCGGCGTTGCCGCAACCGAAGGCGCAGCCGGCGCATTGGCGCTACGCGCAGATCCGCGAACTGGTGATGCAGGCGGGCAGCGTGATCAGCGCCGCCGAAGCCGTGCGCCGCGTGCTGGTGATGGAGAACCCGGGCCTGCCCGGCAAATCGGCTGTCACGCCGAATCTTTACGCTGGCCTGCAGTTGATGCTGCCTGGCGAGATCGCGCCGAGCCATCGGCACACGCAATCGGCGCTGCGCTTCATCGTGGAAGGCAAGGGCGCATGGACGGCCGTGAATGGCGAGCGCACCACCATGCATCCGGGCGATTTCATCATCACGCCGTCATGGACGTGGCATGACCACGGTAATCCTTCGCTCGACGAGGGCGGCGAACCGGTGATCTGGCTCGACGGCCTGGATATTCCGCTGGTCGCGCATCTGGACGCCAGCTTCGCCGAAAATTTCCCCGAAGATACCCAGCCGGTCACGCGCCCTGAAGGCGACAGCTTTGCGCGTTTCGGCAGCAATATGCTGCCGGTGCGCCATCAGGTGAGTGATCCGACTTCGCCTATCTTTAGTTATCCGTATGAACGCAGCCGCGAAGCGCTAGACACGCTTTATCGTCACGGCGATCTCGACGCCTGGGATGGCGTGAAGCTGCGCTACGTGAACCCCGCCACGGGTGGCTGGCCGATGCCGACCATCGCCACCTTCATGCAATTCCTGCCGAAAGGCTTTCGCGGCCGCACGTACCGCAGCACCGACGCCACGGTTTATTGCGTGGTCGAAGGGCGGGGCACCGCGCATATCGGCGACACGGCGTTCGAATTCGCGCCGCACGATGTATTCGTCGCGCCTTCGTGGGTCCCGGTGCGTCTCGACGCCGATGACGACAGCGTGCTGTTCAGCTATTCGGATCGCCCGGTGATGACGGCGCTGAATCTGCTGCGCGAAGCGCGTGTTTGATTTGCGGGCAGATTCGCATTGTTCAGGCGCCGTCGCGCCCTTCCTCAATTTAAACGAGTATTCAAAGAATCATGGCTTTCGTCTTTACTCCCGAAGCACCTGTTGCCGTTCCCGTTGCCGGTTCCAATGATCAGTTCGCGGTGCGCCGCGTCTATTGCGTGGGCCGCAATTACGCCGCCCATGCACGCGAAATGGGCTTCGATCCTGACCGCGAACCGCCGTTCTTCTTCTGCAAGCCCGGCGATTCGATTGTGCCCGTCGCGGATGGCGAAACGCTTGAACTCGCGTATCCAACGCAAACTGCCAACTACCACTACGAAGCCGAACTGGTGGCGGTGATCGGCAAGAGCGGTGCGGATATCGCGGTCGACAATGCGCTCGACTACGTCTGGGGCTACGCCGTTGGCCTCGATATGACGCGCCGCGACCTGCAAATGAAAATGCGCGAGATGGGCCGTCCGTGGGAAATCGGCAAGGCTTTTGACCGTTCCGCGCCGATGGGCCCGATCCACCGCGCAAGCGATGTGGGCCACTTCGAAAAAGCCGGTTTGTGGCTGAGCGTTGATGGCGCAACGAAACAGAAGAGCGATGTCTCGCATCTGATCTGGTCGGTGGCGGAAACGGTGGCGTATCTGTCGAAACTCTTCCGCCTCGAACCGGGCGACGTGATTTTCACGGGCACGCCCGAAGGTGTGGGGCCGGTCAAGGCGGGCGAGACCATGAAAGTGGGCGTCGAGCGTCTGGGTGAACTCACCGTTCGCGTGGTCTGAGGCCGCAGGAGTATCGATCGTGGAGCTTTATAGTTTTTTCAATAGCTCGACGTCCTGGCGCGTGCGTATTGCGTTCGCACTCAAGGGACTCGACTACGCCACGTTGCCGGTGAATATCCGCACGCTCGCGCATCGCGGCACGCAATATGTGAGCGAGGTGAATGCCTCGGCGGCCGTGCCCGCGCTGGCGGACGACGCGTTGGGCGCCGGCGGCCCGCTCGGCCAGTCGCTGGCGATCATCGACTGGCTCGACGCACGGCATCCCGAGCCGCGTCTGATTCCCACCGAGCCGCTGATGCGCGCTCGCGTGCTCGAACTGGCGAATCTGATCGCCTGCGATATTCACCCGGTCAACAATCTGCGCGTGCTGCGCTATTTGCAGGACGTGTTGAAGATCACGCCCGCGCAGAAGGACGACTGGTATCGCCACTGGATCGCCGAAGGCATGGCGGGCGTCGAGCGCCTGCTCGTGCGTGCGCGCAGCGAAGGGCCGTGGTGCTTCGGCGCGCAGCCCACGCTGGCGGATTGCTGCCTGATTCCGCAGATCGGCAATGCCTTGCGTATGGGCTGCGAGTTGAGCGCGTATCCGAAGTCGCTTGCGATCTACGAACATGCGCAGACGCATCCGGCCTTCATTCAAGCACAGCCGCAACGGCAACCCGACTATATCGCGTGATCCGGTCAGAGGAGACATTCACCATGAGTACAACGAATCAAACCGGACCGCGCGTGATCGTGGTTGGCGGCGGCATTGGCGGTCTGGCGGCGGCGCTTGCGCTGGCGCGCCGCAACGTGCGCGTGCTGCTGCTGGAGCAGGCAGAGAAGATCGGCGAAATTGGCGCGGGTATCCAGCTCGGCCCCAATGCGTTTCATGCGCTCGATGCGCTGGGCGCGGGCGAAGCGGCGCGCGGGCGTGCCGTCTATACCGACTGGCTCAATCTGATGGACGCCACCGATGCGAGCGAAGTCGCGCGCATTGAAACCGGCACGCGCTTTCGCGAGCGATTCGGCAATCCGTATGCGGTGATCCATCGCGCGGATATTCACCTGTCGATTCTCGAAGCAGTGCAGAACAATCCGCTGATCCAGTTTCGCACCAGCACACAGGTGCAGACGCTCGAACAGGACGAAAAGGGCGTGACGCTCACGGACCAGCACGGCGAGCGTTATCGCGCCGATGCGGTGATTGGCTGCGACGGCGTGAAATCGGCGATTCGCGCGAAGCTGATTGGCGACGCCGCGCGCGTGACGGGCCATGTGGTCTATCGCGCTGTGGTGGAAACCGACAACATGCCCGAAGACCTGCGCATCAACGCGCCGGTGGTGTGGGCCGGCCCGCATTGCCATCTGGTGCACTATCCGCTGCGCGGCGGGCGGCAGTACAACCTCGTCGTGACGTTCCATAGCCGCGAACAGGAGGAGTGGGGCGTGCGCGACGGCAGCAAGGAAGAGGTGCTGTCCTATTTCGAAGGCGTGCATGCGAAGCCGCGTCAGATGCTCGATCGTCCGACATCGTGGCGGCGCTGGGCGACGGCCGACCGCGATCCGGTCGAGCGCTGGAGCTTCGGCCGCGCCACGCTGCTGGGCGACGCCGCGCATCCGATGACGCAATACATCGCCCAGGGCGCTTGCCAGGCGCTCGAAGATGCGGTGGCCTTGGGCGCTGCCTTCGAAGCGGCTGACGGCAACTTCGAAAAGGCTTTCGCGATCTACGAAAAGGCGCGTATTCCGCGTGCGGCGCGCGTGTTGTATTCGGCGCGCGAAATGGGCCGCATCTATCACGCGAAGGGCGTCGAGCGGCTAGTGCGCAATTCGCTGTGGGTGGGACGCACGCAGGATCAGTTCTACGACGCCTTGCAGTGGCTTTACGGCTGGCGCGAGGACAACTGTCTGCAGGGCGCGGTTTAAGCCCGTGACGACGCGAATCGATTCGCGTCGTCAATGGCAAAGCGCCGTTTCGGTCTTCAGTGCGCCGCTTTATGGACTACAGTGCGAGAGCACGCATGCATGCGTGACATCCATTTCGGAGCACAAGCCATGACGATCGGGCACGGGCAACACCCCTCATCCGTCGTGACGCTCAAGAGCGCCCACGACTTCGACACGACCATCACCCGTATCAAAGCCGCGCTGGATGGCGTGGGCGCGATCGTGTTCGCAGACGTGGACCAGCGCGAGGCCGCCGGGCTCGCAGGCCTCGATCTGCGGCGCACGCGCCTGATCCTGTTCGGCAATCCGAAGGCGGGCACGCCGATCATGGCGGCCAATCCGCATTCCGCACTGGAGTTGCCGCTGCGTCTGGTGGTCTGGGAGGACGACACCGGCCACATCCACGTCGATTATCGCGATGTGTCGCAGACGCTCGGGCCGCTCTACGCCATCGCGCCCGAATTGCTCGCGCCGCTGCAACGGATGGCCGGGTTGTTGCAGAACACGGTGCAATGAGCGCGAGCCAACGATCACGATGAAATCAAAGGCGCGCACTCAACCCGCGCCTGACTTGAGCAAGGCGCGACCCTCTTCGCCGCATGCCCGTGCGGCGAGAAAACCCCTTGTTTGAAGGCCTTTCGCGTTCTCGCGGCGGACCTTCATCGCATAGCGCTTACTGCCCGAAATAAATATCGCAGTCCGAACGCGGCCAGCAGGATTTGCCGATGCGGTGTCCCGACGCGCTGCCCGTATCGGGCACGCCGCCGTACGACATATCGGTGCCCGCCTGGGCGGACGCGTTCGCATCGTTGGTCATCGACTGATGGGCGCGCTCCTGCGAAATGGGCTCGTCTTTCGCCTGGGCGGTGCCCGGCGCGGTTGCGGTTGCGACCGTCACGAAGGCGGCGATAAACGCCAATCGGATCTTCATCTCCACACTCCTTCTTGAACGCCAGGGCCGTCGAAAGACGCGCCCCGACGCACGCACGGCGCGCGTTGCCGCGCCGTGCGAGTTCGAGAGGAAGGCCGGAATGCCGGCGCTCAACGTGTTAGTTAAAGCCTTACCAAAGGCCTTACACAGTCGGCGCGCCTCCGCCGGATCGGGAGGCGGCGCAGCGAGGCGCGGCGCAAGAAAGAAGGGATGGAGCGGGCGCGCAGAGAACGTCCACGCTGCATTTCCAGTTATAGCTCGCGCGAAACGCGAGTGCAAAACGCGTCTTCCCACATGTTGTTATTCCTTCCCATTTCTTTCGAATCTGAAATGTAGCGAAAGCTTAAGGAAATGGAATGGTCGCCGTGTAGTCATGTTGCGATGTTGTAATTCGCTCGCCCTGATGTCTGGCGCATTACCTGAAGCGCGCTCAATACGAAAGGCAGCCCACACGTCTTTTTGACGCGTCCAGGACTCTAAAACCAACTCGAAGAATCGATGGAGCCCAACAACATGTATCGCCGAGCATTACTCGCCGTGCCGTGCGCTGGCCTTGCCGCCGCACTGTTCGCGTGCGGTAGCAGCAACAACTCGAACCCTGGGTCGGCTACCGCGGCGGTGTCCGCGCAAGACGCTCTCACGACCAACACGCCGATCAAGCATCTCGTGGTGATCTACGGTGAGAACGTCTCGTTCGACCACTACTTCGCCACCTACCCGAACTCGACGAACCCGTCGGGCGAGCCGGCATTCTCGGCCGCTTCGGGCACGCCGAGCGTCAACGGCCTGACGGGTTCGCTGCTGACGTCGAACCCGAACTTCACGAACACGGCTAACGGCACGGGCGCAGCCAATCCCTTCCGTCTGGACCGTTCGCAGGCTGCCACGGCCGACCAGAACCACGCCTACACGGCCGAGCAGCAAGCCGGCGACAACGGGGCACTCGACCTGTTCCCGAAGTACACGGGTAGCGCGACGAGCGGCGGCGCAGGCGCCTTCGGCACGAAGGGCCAGGTGATGGGCTACTACGACGGCAACACCGTCACGGCGCTGTGGAACTACGCGCAAAAGTACGCCATGAGCGACAACGCGTGGACGGCGACCTACGGTCCGTCGACGCCGGGCGCGCTTGAAGTGGTGTCGGGTCAGACCAACGGTCTCGAACTCGTCAACACGTCGAAGCAGCCGGCTACGGCCACGACCTCGTCCTACTACATCCAGGACGGCGCGGGCGGCCTCACGATGATCAACGACGTCGATCCGGGCTACGACACCTGCTCCAGCACGACCGATTCGGGCATGATCAACGCGCTCAACATCGGCGATCTGCTGAACGGCCAGAAGATCACCTGGGGCGGCTTCATGGGCGGCTTCAACCTGCAGACCGTGAACGCCAACGGCACGACGGGTTGCAAGCGCAGCACGACGGCAACGGCGGTCAACGCTGCAACGGCCGACTACATCCCGCACCACAACTGGTTCCAGTACTTCAAGTCGACGTCGAACCCGCAGCACACGCGTCCGAGCTCGACGGCTGCAATCGGTTCGAGCCTCGAAACCGACGGCAAGACGGCTGAGCCGGCGAACCACCAGTACGACACGGATGACTTCTTTGCCGCTGTGAAGGCCGGCAACTATCCGTCGGTGAACTTCCTGAAGGCTCCGGCTGCTCAGGATGCGCACGCTGGCTACTCTGACCCGCTCGACGAACAGGCTTTCGTTACGAAGGTCGTGAACTTCCTGATGCAACAGCCGGACTGGAAGAACACGCTCGTCGTCGTGACCTATGACGATTCGGACGGCTGGTACGACCACCAGTACATGGCGCCGGTCCGCTCGTCGGCGGCTGCAGCTGACCAGCTCGGCGGTAACGGCGTGTGCGGTTCGGGCACGCAGCCGCTGGGTGTGACGGGCGCGCCGGTCAACGGCCGTTGCGGTCCGGGCACGCGTATCCCGTTTGTGGTGATCTCGCCGTACGCCAAGACGAACTACGTCGATCACACGTTCATCGACCAGGCTTCGGTGGTTCGCTTCATCGAAGACAACTGGCTCGGCGGCGCACGTCTGGGTGGCGGCTCGTTCGACGCCACGGCTGGCGATCTGCGCGGCATGCTGAACCTGACGGGTACGCCGGTCACCACGCCGCTGTACCTCGACGAAACGCTCGGCACGCAAGTGAGCTCCGCACCGGCGAACTAATCGCTGCCCGGCGCGAGACTGGTTGCGCACGCATCGATCAACATGATCCGCTGCGTGTGCGAACCCGGTTCTCGCGCCGGGTTTTCGCCGTTTTTTCAGGCCGGTTCTGGCAAATCGAACCGGCACAGGTAGAGTCCGACGCCGTGTCGTGCGCCACCGGTCAACGCCGGGCGCCCACGGCTTTCGGCATTTTTGTCCCGCCAGGAAGAACGCTTCATGTCCGAGCTTTCCGCATCGCCCACTCCGTCTTCTCCCTCGCCGCGCGCGAGCGCGAAGCCCGCGCGCCTCGTGCTGCGCGCCGCCGCTGCCGTGGTGATCGCCGCGCTGGGTTTCTGTGCCTATGCCGCCGCGTTTCCCGCCGATGTGCCCGAGAAAGTGGGCGAGGTCGTCGAGAATCTGACCGGCGCGAATCCGCATCCGGTCGTGCTGCAGCGTCCGGCCGTCGCGCCGCTGTCGGCGATGGCGCAGCTCGGCAAGCAACTCTTTTTCGACCCGTCGCTTTCGGCCTCGGGCAAGCAGTCGTGCGCCTCGTGTCATAGCCCCGACCACGCTTACGGGCCGCCCAATGGGCTCGACGTGCAGAAGGGCGGTCTGGCGATGACGCAGCAGGGTTATCGTCCGCCGCCTTCGCTGATGTATCTGTATCGCCAGCCGAATTTCAGCATCGGCCCGGATGCGGGCGAGAACGATGACGCGCCCACGGTTGCGCAGCAGGCGAGCGCCTCGGCCAACGTGGTGAAATCACAGAAGACGGCGGGCGGTCCTTCGACTTCGGTGGAAATGGTGCCGCAGGGCGGCCTGTTCTGGGATGGCCGCGCCGATACGCTGCAGCAACAGGCTTATGGCCCGCTGCTCAATCCGGTGGAAATGGCCAACACGAACATCGATACGGTGGCCGAGAAACTCAAGAACGCGCCGTACGCGAAGCGTTTCAATGAATTGTTCGGATCACGAATTTTCGACGATCGCAAGCTGGCCGTCTCTGAAGCGATGTTTGCGATTTCGCGCTATCAAGTGGAAGATCCGTCGTTCCATCCGTATAACAGCAAGTACGACCGCTGGCTTGAGGGTAAGGCGCATTTGAGTCAGGCCGAACTGCACGGGCTGCGTCTCTTCAACGATCCGGACAAGGCGAATTGCGCCGGTTGCCACTTGTCCAAGCCGGGCAAGGACGGTCTGCCGCCGATGTTTACCGATTACCAGTACGAGGCGCTGGGTGTGCCGCGCAACACCAAGCTCGCGCAGAACCAGGATCCGAAGTTCTTCGATATGGGCGTGTGCGGGCCGTTCCGTGCGGATTTCAAGGACCAGACGCAATATTGCGGCATGTTCCTGACGCCGACGCTGCGCAACACGACCACGCGCACGGTGTTCTTCCACAACGGCATTTATCACAATCTCGACGACGTGATGGCGTTCTATAACGAGCGCAATACCGATCCGGGCAAGTTCTATCCGCACGGCGCTAACGGCAAGATCGACAAATACAACGATATTCCGGCGCAGTTCCAGAAGAACGTCGACATCACCGATGCACCGTTCGATCGCAAGTTTGGCGACAAACCCGCGATGACTGCCAGCGATATCCGCGATATCGAGGCGTTCCTGAAGACGCTCAACGACGAACCGCCGGCATCGAATTAAGCGGTACAGGTTGATACGCTATATAAAACGGCCCGCGCTTTAAAAACGCGGGCCGTTGTGTTTTGATTAGACAAATAGTGCGGGGCGAGATGGCTTGGTCGCCCACCACGCCGCTTCACCAGGTTCAAGTCATTTTTACCGCCTCAGCGCTGGCGTCGCTCACACGCGACAGTCACATCCCGCCGATAGACGAAGCAGTTCTCTGCACGGACCGCCTTCTCCACGCAGCAAATTTCCCCCTCCGCGCGCATCGCGAGCGAGTTTTCCCTTTTTGCCAAACGTTTGCCGTCCGACTATCAAGTCGACGTAAAAATGGCCGAAAACGCGCATGTAGCCATGCAACTCTGGAGATTGGGACGTGAAGCGCGTTGTCTTCTTACTCACCGTACTCGCCGTCATTGCCATGACTGGCTGCGCGCAGTTGCATCCGGCCGATACGGCGCAGGCTGGCAAAGCCACCGTGTCGAATGCAATCCTGCGCTTCGATATTCCCGCTGACGCGCTCGGTGCGCGCGATCCGCAACTGAGCGCCGTGCTCGCCAAGGCAGGGGCGCTGGCCGCTGCGCAAAAGCGTCCGGCGCTGATTCGCGTGACCGCGCTCGGCCCGGACCTGCGCTATATCAACGAGGCGATCTGGCGCGGCGTGCCGGTGCATCAGGCCAACAAGCCGGTGCTGGAAAACCTCACGGCCGGCGCGAACCAGACGTACAGCGTGTCGATCGAGCCGCTGCAATCGGGAGGCTGACGTCATGCGCATGATCGCTTTCGCAGGAGCCGCGTGGCTCCTTTCCACTGCCGCCACGGCGGCCTGGGCAGGTCAGGCGGATGCAGCCGGCGCGAGCCTGCAGGCCTCGACGGGGTTTTCCGCCTCGCCTGCCACGGATAAGGTTTATCCGCCGTTGCCTTCACTCGCCATGCTGCCGCCCTCGGGTAGCGCGGGCAGTGACGACGATGACGTGCCCGCGCCGCACACGTCGTCGCGCAAGAAGAAGCTGCACACGCATGATGTGCGTCCGGTTGGCCCGACGGCGCGTCTCGTGGTGTCCGATACATCGCGCACCTACCTCAAGGACATCGAGCACCAGCTCGACGTCGCATTGGCGCGCTGACGCCGGTCCGGGAGATTGATCGATGGTTGAATACAACTCACGTGGCGCGCGCCGCGCAGGCATCGGCGCAATCGCTGCGCTGGCTTTCGCTGCAATGGCGTTTGGCGCGACTTCGGCCCAGGCCGCAACATCGGAAAATGACTGCTTCGAAAAAGCGGGCGCGTATCAAGGCGTCAATCCGCTTGTGTTGCGTGCAGTCGCGTGGCGCGAATCGAAAGGCGATGCCGCTGCGGTGAATCGCAATACCAACGGTTCGATCGACGTCGGCCAGGCGCAGATCAATTCGATTCATTTTCCTGAGCTCGCGCGGCAGGGCATTCCGCATCGCGCGCTCACCGATCCGTGCGTCAATATTTTCGTGGCCGCGTGGCTGTTGAAGCAAAAGATGGTGCGTTACGGCAATACGTGGCGCGCGATCGGCGCATATCACTCGGAATCGCCGGGCGAGCGCGATTCTTACGCGCGAAGCATCCAGAAAATTCTCGTAAGCTGGGGGCAGTTGCAGGCCGGGCAGTAATCAGGTACGCGGGAGACGCATCTTGGCTATCGTCTCCCGCATCATTCATTTCCGCATAGTCGCAAGACACTCCGTCGTTCACCTCTCCTCAAGTTATTTCCTTCGTTGTACTGCGCGGTCTGATTTTAAATTCGTGTCTCGTCGATTAAATAAATGCCAATTGAGTCGATTTTGATAAATCGAATAATTAAGGCATCATGTCGCACGATTTGAATTGTATCGAGACCAGCGTATTCAGAATGCTTAAATAACGAAAGCAAATCAAGGAGCGAATCGATGGATATGATTTTTTGCTATGGCTGCGGCAAGCAGGTGCATAAAACGGCGTCGAGCTGCCCGGGGTGCGGCGCGCTTCAGCAGGGTGCGCCCGCGCTTTCCAGCGCGTCCGCGGCTGGCGGCGTCGAGACTTCGAAGAACTGGTATCTTGAGCCGCTCAAGAAATACGCGACGTTTAGCGGTCGCGCGCGGCGCAAGGAGTATTGGTACTTCACGCTGTTTAGCACGCTGATTGCAATGAGTCTCGCCATTATCGACTTCGCGCTTGGCGAGATGGGTATCTTGAGCGATCTCTACAGTCTGGGCGTGCTGGTGCCGAGCATTGCCCTGGGCGTGCGGCGCATGCACGACACGGGGCGCAGCGGCTGGTGGTTGCTTTTGCCGCTCGTCAATCTGCTGTTCCTCTGCTTTGACGGCGATGATGGTCCCAACAAATACGGCGAAGATCCCAAATACCTGTGATTGGTGCCTGTTTTTGTAGGTCTAGTGATTTATCACGGGATGCTCGCGGGTGAGGTGAATCGTCACGATAATCGAAGCGTCGTCGAGTGCTTCGAGCGCGTGCGCCTCGCCCGTGTTCAGCAGCAGCATGTCGCCCGCATGCATCGTGCGGGATTCGCCATTGATGAAGAAACGGATCACGCCTTCCACACATAAAACCGTGATTTCGCCCGGCGCGCGATGCTCCGGAATGTGCTTGCCTGCGGGCAGCACGATACGCATGACTTCCAGATGGGAAGCGCGAATCAGGGTGATGGTTTTCGCGTTCTTGAGCGCGGCGCCAAGCGGGCGGACGTCGAAGACCTCGCCCGGTGCGGCATGAGGAATGGCCATGACGGTTTCTCCACTCAATTCACCAGAGCGGCCAGACTGGCGCGGGTGATCGGCGCCAGTCCGCCGCTTGACGACTCAAAGCAATGTGCAGCAAATCCATTCAATCTAACTCGCCAGCTTCGCATTCAGCGTGATTTTGGCGTTGTTCGCAAACAGCTTCGAAACCGGGCAATTTTCTTTCGCGCCCGTGGCGAGCTTTTCGAACGTCGCTTGATCGATGCCGGGAATCTTCGCGGTCATGTCGAGCTGGCAGGCGGTGATCGAAAAGCCTTCGCCCACTTTTTCCAGCGTGACCGTCGATTTCGTTTCGATGCTGTCGGCCTTGAAACCGGCTTCGGTGAGGAACAGCGAAAACGCCATCGTGAAGCAACCCGCATGCGCGGCGCCGATCAGTTCTTCCGGATTGGTGCCGGGGCCGCCTTCGAAGCGTGAAGCGAATCCATACGGTGCGTCGCGCAGCACGCCTGTCTGGGTCGAAATGCTGCCCTGGCCGTCCTTGATGCCGCCGTGCCATTTGGCGCTTGCCGTTTTTTGCATGATGTCTCTCCGCGATGGGTGGAGTGAAAGCGCGCGCAAGCCGCGTGCCGCGCGAGGAAAGGGTTTTGTCTGCCGGATCGAGCGTGAATTACTGTGAGTTCGCGTTGCCCGCATACCAGGCTGCGGCCGCGTCGATTTCCTCGGCGGTCATGTTGCGCGCGATATTGCGCATCTGCCCGGATATGTCGTTGTGACGCGTGCCGTTCGCGAATGCTGCGAGTTGCGCTTTCGTGTAAGCGGCCGGCAGGCCGTCGAGCCACGGACTGCCGACTTTGCTGTCCACACCGCCATGGCAGGCCGCGCAGACGGGAATATTGCGCAGCGGCGCGCCATGCGCGACGATCGCGGGCGAGTCGCCGCGCAGGTGAGCAAACGGCGCGAGCGATGCGTAATAAGCCGCCAGATCGCGCATATCCTGATCGGATAGATGTTGCGCCATCGGCGACATCACGGCGCTCTGGCGCGCGCCGCTCTGGAAGTCGAGCAGTTCCTTGTAGACCACGCTCGCATATTGCCCGGCGAGATTCGGCGAATTCGCGTCGCTCATGCCCTGTGGGCCGTGGCACATCGTGCAGCGCAAGGAGAGCGTTGCGCCGCGTCCGACCGAGAGCGCCGTCGCATCGTCGAGCATATGTGGCGCGAGTTCGACCGTGCTGACCTTGTAGCCGGGCGACACGGTCGAGCTCGCCTGATACCACTGGCGCGGCACGCCCGCCGCGCTGCAGATCGCGTTCCAGAGGCCCTGAAATTGCGGGTCGGTCTGTGCCGAAGGCAGCCAGACGAAGCCAATCAGCGCCGACACCACCAGCACGAGTATCGTCGCGCCCACACTGACGCGGAACCAGACGTTGCTTAACGAGAACAGGCGTTCGTCGCTCATCGCGGTGCTCCGATCGGGATCGCGGGCACGGCCGTATCCGGCGTCGCAAGGAGTTGCGCGATTGGGTAGCCGTAGTTCGCGACCGTGAGCGCGATCATCAGCACGATCCACAGGGCGAAGCTATTGAGCGCCACGGGCAGCGTGGGCGATTCGTGCACCGGCGTGCTGAAGCGATAATCTTCGGCGGGTTGCGCGGCGCTGCGATGGCCCTGTAAAAGCACCACAAAAAACAGCACCACCGAAATCACGAGAATAAAACCGCCAATCGCCGAGATCGTCACGAGACTCGCCTGCGCAGCCAGCGCGGGATCGCTGTAATCGAAATACGCCATGCGGCGCGGCATGCCCATCAGACCGACCAGATGCCACGGAAACGTCGTCACGATCATGCCGATAAACCACAGCCACAACTGCCAGCGCATCAACCGCCAGTTGGCCAGTGTGCGGCCGGTAAGCTGCGGCCACAGATCGTAGGCGATGGCGAAATACATGATGACGATCGCGCCGCCATAAATCAGATGGAAATGGCCCGTGATCCACTGCGTATTGTGAATCGGCTGGTCGAGCTGGTAACTCATGTTGATGAGGCCGCCCGCGCCGCCGAAGCCCAGCATCACGAACGAAAACGCCAGCGCGAGCATCTGCGGGTTGTGCCACGGCAGCTTCGCGATCCAGCCGAACGTGCCCTTGCCGCCGCGCAGCCGCCCCGCGATTTCGACCGATGCGCAGATGGTGAACACAGTGAGGAGCGTAGGCACCGCCACCAGCGCCGTGAATACCGATTGCAGGAATTTGAAGCCCGCGCCCACCTGAGGATCGGTGAACAGGTGATGCAGGCCGATCGGCATCGCCACCACCAGAAACAGGATGAACGAGATGCGCGCCATCGAATCGCTATAGAGCCGCCCGCCAATCGCACGCGGAATGATGGTGTAGTAGGCGATATAAGCGGGCATCAGCCAGAAGTAGACGATGGCGTGCAGCGTCCATGAGAAGAACACGCGTGCGAGGCCCGCGTCGATGGTGTTGCGCCAGCCGAACGCTACCGGCAGGATCTGGAACAGCACTTCGATGGCTGCGCCTACCGCGGTCCAGCCCCACAGGTACGCGCCTGCCGTGGTGGCGAACATCGCCAGTGGCACGGGCTTGCCGCGATTCTCGCGCTTCCAGGCAGCGAGATTCACGCTCATCAGCGCGACCCACACCCACGACCCCACCACCACCAGCACCACGCCGATGTAATAAAACACGTTGCCGATCATCGGCGGATAAAACGTATAGAGCACCGACGCGCGTCCGAGCGCAACCGGCACCGAAGCCGTGACCGCACCCAGCGCGAGCAGAACAAAGCCGAGCCACGCAAAGCGCACACCCACCAGCGCGCGCTTGAGCGCGAGTTCGCTCACCGCATAACCGAAGCCCATGGCGATCAGCGTGGGAAACGCGTAGCCCATTACCGTGCCGTGTTCCGTGACGGATCGATAATAAAGTTCGGGGTCCTTAAGCCACGGATGCAGCGGGCTGCGCACGAGCATCTGCCATGCGCCCAGCAATAGCGCCACGCCAAACAGAATGAAGGCGAGCCAGAAATGGGCGAGCACGAGTCGCTTGTTATTTAACACAGCTCAGTCTCCCCGAATGGTTCTCCGGCAGCGCCGCCATCTGCATGAAAGCGTCGCGCTCGACGACTTTCACATGCGCCCACATGCCCTGATGACCCGCGCCGCAATACTCGTGGCAGGGCATCAGATGATCGCCGGGCTGGGCGAAGGTCGTGCGGAAGGTGGAGACATAGCCCGGTTCGACCATCGAATTGAGGTTGGTGTCGGTGACGAGAAAACCGTGCACGACGTCCGCGCTGGTGGCGCGGAAGGTGATGGGAACGCCTGCGGGCACGACGATGCATTGCGGCGTGAACGAATACTGCTGCGCGAGCACGCGCACCGTGACGGAGCCGTCGGGTTCGAGCGCGCTGCCCAGATTGGTTTCGACGAATTCGCCCGAGACGTGCAGCGTTTCCGGATTGATGGTTTCGACGCGCGAGGGCGGCATCATCGCCCAGTGCAGGCCGGTGAAAATCACCATCGCCACCAGCACGAGAACGAGCGCCACTATGAACATGGCCCAGCGGCGCTCCACGCGCGCGGCGACTTCGGCGCTGGCATGACTGCCGTGGGGATCGGTTGGATGCGTGGACATGGCTTTACTGGATCACGCCGCGAGGCAGAAAGACGAGGAAGTAGAACGCAAACCAGATCGCCGCCACGATCGCGGTGGCGATGCTGGCAAGCGCGAGTGCGCCGCTCGGCCCCTGGCGCACGATCTCGTCGACCTGCTCGTGTTGCGGGCGCTCACCGGGCTGCTCGGGAACGGGGGTTTCGATCATCACGGCCTCGCTTCAATGCAGATCAGAACAGCGGCGCGGAGCGCAGCGCATTGACTTCCTTCACCGACACCGGCGCGCCGTGATTGCCCCACGCCGTGCGGATATAGGTGACCACGGCGGCCACTTCTTCATCCGAGAGCGATTGCGCGAATGGCGGCATGCCGTAGGGCATCGGATTCTTTCTGGTGCCTGGCGCATAGCCGCCGTTGAGCACCATGCGAATGGGATTGACCGCCGAATTCATCTGGATCGACTGGTTGTTCGCCAGCGGCGGGAAATGCGGCAGCTTGCCCTGACCTTCGGTCGCGTGGCAGACGGCGCACTGCGCCTCGTAAATTTTCTTGCCGAGCGGCGCGAGCCGGTTCGCTTCTTCGTTGACGAACTGGCTCTTGGGCGATTTATCGACTTCGTTCGAATGGCCCGGCAGCGATTTCAGATAGACGGCTACCGCGCGCACGTCGTCTTCGGTGAGGTACTGGAAGCTGTCGTAGACCACTTCGGCCATCGGGCCGTACACCGCGCCGCGATTCGACACACCCGCGTGCAGCAGATCGACGATATCGTCGATGCTCCAGTCGCCCAGACCCGCTTCCTTGTTCGAGGTGAGCGAGGGCGCGTACCAGTTCTGCAGCGGAATCAGGCCGCCCTGGAATTCCTTCGAGGCGGAATTGCCGCCCAGCGCGTTGATTTCCGTGTGGCACATCGTGCAGTGTCCGAGGCCTTCGACCAGATACGCGCCGCGATTCCATTCGACCGATTGTTTCGGATCAGGCTTGAATTCGCCCGCGCGGAAGAACAGCGCGCGCCAGCCGATCAGCAGCGAACGCTGGTTATATGGAAAGCGCAGCGTATGCGCGCGATTGGGCTGATGTACGGGCTGCGTGGACATCAGATACGCATAGATCGCATCGGAGTCGGCGCGCGTGACTTTGGTGTACGAGGCGAACGGCATCGCGGGATAGAGCAGCGTGCCGTCGCGCGATTTGCCTTCGTGCAGCATGCGGAAGAACTCGTCCGCGTTCCATGCGCCGATGCCGTAGGTCTTGTCCGAAGAGATATTCGGCGTGTAGAGCGTGCCGAACGGCGTTTCCATCGGCCGCCCGCCGCCGAACATCTGCTGCGACGGCACCGTATGGCAAGCGATGCAATCGCCCGCGCGTGCGAGGTATTCGCCGCGCGCGATCTGCATGGCGCCCGCCGCTGTGGGTTTGGCGTTGGCGGTTGCGGCGGCGGCTGCTGCGCTGGCGGCATCGGCGGCGTTGGCCGTAGGCGCGGCGGTTTGTGCATGCGCGTTCAGCGTTACGGCAAAGCACACGGCCAGCGGCGCAATCAGCGAAACGATGAGGGATCGAAGTTTTCGCACTTTTCGCACGACGAGGCCTCGGCTAGTGGGGAACGCTGCCGCACGCGAGCGGCAGCGGCGCGGGCGCAGCAGGCGTCGGATCTGCGGGCGCGGGCTGCGCGGCAAGCCAGGCGGCGATGGCCGTGATGTCGTGCTCGGCCAGATGCGAGGCGATGTCGTGCATGCAGTCCGGGCTGGCGGCGCGGCGCGTGCCGTAGCGGAATGCGCCCAGTTGCGCGCTGATGTACTCCGCGTGCAACCCCAGCAGGCCTGGAATCGCAGGCTGCATGCCGGTCAGCGACGCGCCGTGGCAGGCCGCGCAGGCGGGCACGTTGCGCTCGGGCGCGCCGTTGGTCACGAGCGATTTGCCGAGCGCGAGCGTGGCGGCGTCGACCTTGGGCGTGGCGGGCAGCGGATAGGGCGGATGCTGCTGCGCGAAGAATTCGGCGATCTGCTTGAGGTAGGCGTCGGGCAGATACGCGAGTAGATAGTTCATCGGCGGATAGCTGCGGCCGCCGTCACGGAACGCGATGAGCTGGTTGTAGAGATAGCCCGCGGGCTTGCCCGAGAGGCGCGGGAAGTAGTCGTTGTCGGTGCCTTCGCCATGTGCGCCGTGGCATGCGGCGCAGCCCATCACGCGGGCCTGCATGGTGTCGGGCGCGCGCTCGGCGGGCGGCGCGGCATGGGATGCCACGCCGGGCAGCACAGTCGCCAGGGTGAGGGCGCTGAGGACAACGCGGACGATGCGATTTCTCAATGATTCCCTCGTGGCGGAATGTGGCGGGCACAAACGCAATGCGATTCGGTATCAGTTGAGGCGTCGTCCGGTGGGTGTGGGGAACCTGGCGCGCATCCTCTGGTGGCAGATTATGGGCAAAAAGACGATCTGTCGAGACGAAGGTGTGCAAGGGCGTTTGAGCGATTCTTTACATTTAGCCCTTGAAAATAGACGTTTGCTAACGCGAAGGTTGAATGTGTGATAGATGATCGATATCGATTGACATGGATTCCTAATTATCTGACCGAACCGTGATGGATAAGCGACGCGGCGAGGAGGCGCTCGCAGCAGCATAGGCCGCAGCGCAAGTTGTCCGATGTCTTTCGCCTTGAACGACCCAGCCGCAGCGTCCCCGCTCACGGAGTTGTCCGACGACGTATAATGGTGCGAAACCCGCATACCAAGGAGAGGACGATGGCCGATCCGCTCGCCGCGCCCATGCTCAACCGTCCACCCCGCAATCGCAATCTCGCCGAACACGTCGTCAACTACGTCAACGAGCAGATCGCTTCGCGCTCACTCAAACCCGGCGACAAGCTGCCGACCGAAAGCTCGCTCATGACCTTGCTGGGCGTGAGCCGCACTGTCGTGCGCGAAGCCATTTCACGCCTGCAGGCCATGTCGGTGATTGAGACGCGTCATGGCATCGGCAGCTTCGTGCTGGAGCCGCGCCGCGAACCGCTCGATCTCGACGTCGTGCCCGCGAGCACGCTCAACGATCTGCTTTCGGTGCTCGAATTGCGCATCAGCCTCGAAACCGAATGCGCGGGGCTTGCCGCGCAGCGCGCGAGCGAGCGCGATCTCGCGAATATCCGCACGGCGCTCGACGCGATTTCGTCGGCCACGCGCGCGGGTGGTGATAGCGCGGGTGCGGATCTGCAGTTTCACGTTTCCGTGGCGCGCGCCACCGGCAACCGATATTTCGTCGATATCCTCACGCAAATGGGCGCGGCGCTGATTCCGCGTCATCGCATCGACTCGGCGGGCATTGCGCACAGCGATCCGAAGGCCTACGCCGAACTCGTCAATCGCGAGCACGAGAGCATTTTCGAAGCGATCGCGCGTCAGGATCCTGAAGGCGCGCGCGCCGCGATGCGCATGCATCTGTCGAGCAGCCGCGAGCGGCTGCGCCGCGCGGCGGCAGCGGCGGGCGAAACGGCCTGAAGCGTACAAGCGCGTAGAAAGCACAAGCGCCTATAAAAAATCGGCGGCCGGATGGTAAGCATCCGGCCGCCGATTTCGTTTGCGCGCCGCGTGACGGCTTAGCCGCGCACGAGTTCGCCGTTCTTGCGCCGCCACAGTTCAAGCGGATTGCTATCGGCGAGCGCCTCGGGCAGCAGGCCCGCCGGGAAGTCCTGATAGCACACCGGACGCAGGAAGCGCTCGATCGCGCTCGTGCCGACCGAGGTCGCGCGGCTATCGGACGTTGCCGGGAACGGCCCGCCGTGCACCATCGCGTGCGTGACCTCGACGCCGGTCGGGAAACCGTTGACGAGCAGTCGGCCCGCCTTGCGCTCCAGGATGGTAACGAGGCGCTGTGCAACGGGCAGGTCGTCGTTGTCCATCTGGATCGTCGCGGTCAACTGGCCCGCGAAGTGTTCCGCCACCGCCAGCAGTTCCGCTTCGTCCTTGCAGCGCACCAGCGTCGAAGCCGGGCCGAACACTTCGTCTTCGAGCGCGGGCTGGGCGAGGAAGGTCTGCGCATCGGTGACGAACAGGGCGGCGCATGCCTGGTTCGGGCCGCTTTCCGGCTGGCCTTGCGCGATCGCGCTCACACCGGGCGTTCGCGCGAGGCGCTGGGCGCCTTGTTCGTACGCCGCGTGGATGCCAGCCGTGAGCATGGTCTGCGCGGGCTTGCCGCCGAGCGCGCCAGTTGCCGTGTCGACGAATTGCGCGAGCGCCGGGCTGTCGATGGCAATCGCGAGACCGGGATTCGTGCAGAACTGCCCCGCGCCCAGCACCAGCGAATCGACGAAACCTTGCGCGATGGCCGCACCGCGCGCCGCGAGCGCCTGCGGCAGCAGGAACACCGGGTTGATGCTGCTCATCTCCGCGTAGACGGGAATGGGCTCGGGGCGCTGCGCGGCAATGCGCATGAGCGCCGTGCCGCCCGCGCGCGAGCCTGTGAAGCCCACCGCCTTGATGGCCGGATGCGCAACCAGCGCTTCGCCCACGGTGCGGCCCGCGCCGACGATCAGCGAGAACACGCCTTCGGGCAGGCGCATCTCCTTGACGGCCTGCTGGATCACGCGCCCCACCATTTCCGAGGTACCCAGATGCGCGCCGTGCGCCTTCACGACCACCGGGCAGCCCGCCGCCAGCGCCGCAGCCGTATCGCCGCCCGCCACGGAAAACGCCAGCGGGAAATTGCTCGCGCCGAACACCGCAACCGGGCCAACGGCGATCTTTTGCAGACGCAGATCGGAGCGCGGCAGCGGCTTGCGATCGGGCAGGGCGGAATCGAGCGTCGGCGTGAGCCACAGACCTTGACGCACTTCCTGCGCGAACAGTTTCAGCTGACCGACGGTGCGGCCGCGCTCGCCTTCGAGGCGCGCTTTGGGCAGGCCGGTTTCCGCGTGCGCGCGCTCGGTGAGTGCGTCGCCGAGCGCGGCAATGCCGTCCGCGATGCGTTCGAGGAAGGCCGCGCGCGTGGCGAGCGGCAGCTTGCGATACGGGTCGAACGCCGCGGCGGCCAGTTCGCAGGCCAGCGCGACATCGTCGGCGTTGCCGGCGCCGAAGGAAGGCTTGGCGATGTCTTCGCCAGTGGCGGGGTTGAAGGCCAGCAGGGGCGCGTTCGAACCGCGTACGGCACGGCCGCCAATAAGCATTTCGCCGGTGATCTGCATGTCGTCTCCTGACGCAGTGAGTTGAGTTATGTCATCGTACAACATAAGCATGGCGCGATACAATCTCGACGCCTGAAAGCCCCGTACGGCGCATAAAATCAGCAAATAAAGGGTAAACACCACGTTGGAGTTGTCGGATGGCTTGGCTATGATGTCATCAGACAACGTACCACGGTGCTCGACACCGACAGGAGACAACCTCGATGTCCGCTAACGCCACCCGCTATGACGAGCTGCTGGATTCAGCCAGCGCCAAGGTCATGCGGCATGTCCTGCCGCTGTTTCTGATCATGTTCATCGCGAACTATATCGACCGTGTGAACGTCGGTTTCGCCAATACCCACATGGAAGCCGATCTGGGGCTGTCGGCGGCGGCGTATGGGCTGGGCAGCGGGTTGTTTTTCATCGGTTACGCGCTGTTCGAAGTGCCGTCGAACATGCTGATGCAGAAGTTCGGCGCGCGCGCCTGGCTCACCCGGATCATGGGGACGTGGGGCATCGTCGCGGCGTCCATGGCCTTCGTGCGAAACGACACCTCGTTCTATCTGCTGCGTTTCCTGCTGGGCATTGCGGAAGCGGGCTTCTTTCCGGGCGTGGTCTATTACTTCGCGCAGTGGCTGCCGCAGAAGGAGCGCGGCAAGGCCGTGGCGGTGTTCCTCGCGGGATCGGCGTTCGCCTCGGTGCTGTCGGGGCCGGTCACGGGCGCGCTGCTTTCGGTGCGCGGTCTGGGTTTCGCTGGCTGGCAGTGGATGTTCCTGATCGAAGGCGCGTTTTCCATCGTGCTGTGTGCGGCGAGCTGGCTGATCCTCAAGTCGCGCATCCGTGACGCTCACTGGCTCACGGGCGACGAGCAGGGCGCGCTCGAAACCTATATGGCCCGCGAGCAGGCCGAGCGTGAAGCCGCCACGGGCGCCCATGTGCCGGTCATGCGTCTGCTGCGCGATCCGCAGATCGTGCTGTTCTGTTTCCTCTATTTTGCGATCCAGCTGACGATCTACGCGGCCACCTTCTGGCTGCCCACCATCATCCGCAAGATGGGCGGCCTGACGGACTTCCAGGTGGGCCTCTACAACGCGATTCCGTGGATGATCGCCATCGTTGCGATGTACTGCTTCGCGCTGCTTTCCGCGAAGTATCGCCATCAGCAACGCTGGCTGGCGCTTACGCTGGTGATCGCCGCGTGCGGGCTGTTTGCGTCGACCTCGGCGGATCCGGTGTTCTCGTTTGTCGCGATCTGTTTTTCGGCGATCGGTTTCAAGGCGGCTTCGTCGCTGTTCTGGCCGCTGCCGCAGGGCTATCTGGATGCCCGCGTCGCCGCTGGCGTGATCGCGCTGATCAATTCGCTGGGCAATCTGGGCGGTTTCTTCGCACCGGCCACTTTCGGTTATCTGCAGCAGCACACCGGTTCGATTACGGGCGGGCTGTATGGGTTGGGCGTGACGTCGCTGATTGCCGCCGCGGCCGCCTTCCTTGCGCGCAACAAACCGTCGCGGCGCGCGTTCACCGACGAAGCGGAATCGGTCCATCGTGGCGCACACTGATGCCTTTATGCTGCATCTGGCCCACGACTGAACTGAAAAGGACACGACTCATGCAAGACCGCTACTTCGTCTACGTTTCGAACGCCAATGACGGCGAGATCGACGTGCTGCATCTGGACGCCAACGCCGCCGGGCTCACGCCGCATGCGCGCACGGCTATCGCGCCCACCGTCATGCCGATGGCGCTTACGCCGGATCGCCAGCATCTCTACGCCGTCACGCGCGGCACGGATCTGCATCTGTATCGCTACGCCATTGACGCGCAGAGCGGCACGCTGACCACGCTCGGGCGCGCGCCGCTCGATTCGAGCTTCGCCTATCTGTGCGCCGATCCGCTGGGCCGCTTCGTGCTGGGCGCGTCGTATGGCGAGCATCGCGTCTGTCTGTATCGCGTGAAGGACCTTGAAAACGGTCTGGGCGCGCCGCTGCAAACCGTCGAAGGCATCCAGAACGCGCACGCCGTGATCGTCTCGCCCGATGGCCGCTTCGCCTATGCCTCGTCGCTGGGTAGCGACCGCGTGTTCTGCTTCGCGCTGGAAGACGAAGGACGTCTACGCGAGATCGGCACGGTGGATCTGGGCAAGGGCTTCGGGCCGCGTCATCTGTGTCTGTCGCCCGATGGCAACACGCTTTACGTACTGAGCGAATTCCGCGCGACCGTGGTCGTGCTGGCGCGCGACGCGCAAAGCGGCGAACTCACGCTGCGACATGTCTCGCCGCGTGCCGCCGACCTCGCGCATCTGAACGACGGCTTTGCGCGTCCCAGTTCGTCGGACCCGGTCCAGCCCGATCCCGCCGAACTGGCAAAGCTGGTCTGGGCCGCCGACATCCACGTCTCGCCCGATGGCCGCTTTGTCTACGCGTCGGAGCGCACCACCAGCCGTCTGCTGACCTACGCCGTGCAGCCGGACGGCTCGCTCGACTACGCGGGTTTTGTCGATACCGAAACCCAGCCGCGCGGTTTCCGCCTCGACCCGTCGGGCCGCTTCGCGGTGGCGTGCGGGGAGAAGTCTCCGCATGTCTCGCTGTATCGCGTCGATGCACAAAGCGGCGCGCTCACGCTCGCTGCGCGTTGCGCGGGCGGGCATGGCGCGAACTGGGTGGAAATCGTCGCCGCACCTTGAATTGATTCGATTGATCGACTGGCGCTGGTGTTTCGCTCGCGCCGCTTTTAGACAGGTAATGCTTTCATGACCACACAAAACGTCCAGCCGAATGCGACTCCCGTCGTGACCGAACTGCGCGTCGTGCCCGTCGCGGGCCGCGACAGCATGCTGATGAACCTCTCCGGTGCGCACGGTCCGTTCTTCACGCGCAACGTCGTGCTGCTGCGCGACAGCGCGGGCAATACGGGCATCGGCGAAGTGCCGGGCGGCGAGGCGATCCGCAAGACGCTCGACGACGCGCGAGCGTTCGTGGTCGGCCAGTCGATCGGCAATCTCCAGGCGGTGCTCAACACGGTGCGCAAGCAGTTCGCGGACCGCGATTCGGGCGGCCGCGGCCTGCAGACCTTCGATCTGCGCACCACGATTCACGCGGTGACGGCGCTTGAAGCCGCGCTGCTCGATCTGCTCGGCCAGCATCTGGGCGTGCCGGTTGCCGCGCTGCTGGGCGAAGGGCAGCAGCGCAGCGAAGTGGAGATGCTCGGTTATCTGTTCTTTATCGGTGATCGCAACAAAACGGATCTGGAGTACGCGAGCGGCGCCGATGGCCGTGACGACTGGGAGCGCCTGCGCACGGAAGTGGCGATGACGCCGGAAGCCGTGGTTCGTCTGGCCGAAGCCGCGAAGGCGCGTTACGGCTTCAACGATTTCAAGCTCAAGGGCGGCGTGCTGGCGGGCGACGCGGAAATGGAAGCGGCGACGGCGCTGGCCGAACGTTTCCCGGAAGCGCGCGTGACGCTCGATCCGAACGGCGCGTGGTCGCTGGCGGAAGCAATCCGCCTGTGCCGCGACAAGCACGATGTGCTCGCTTACGCGGAAGACCCGTGCGGCGCGGAAAACGGCTACTCGGGCCGCGAAGTGATGGCCGAATTCCGCCGTGCGACTGGCCTGCCGACGGCCACCAACATGATCGCCACCGACTGGCGTCAGATGGGTCACGCGATCCAGTTGCAGTCGGTCGATATTCCGCTGGCGGACCCGCACTTCTGGACCATGCAGGGATCGGTGCGCGTCGCGCAGATGTGCAACGACTGGGGCCTCACGTGGGGTTCACACTCGAATAATCACTTCGATATTTCGCTGGCGATGTTCACGCATGTGGCCGCCGCCGCGCCCGGCAAGATCACCGCGATCGACACGCACTGGATCTGGCAGGACGGCCAGCGCCTCACGCGCGATCCGTTGCAGATCGTCGGCGGCAAGGTGCAGGTGCCGCAGAAGCCAGGACTCGGCATCGAGATCGATCTCGACGAACTGGAAAAGGCGCATGCGCTGTATCAGCAGCATGGGTTGGGCGCGCGCGACGACGCCGTCGCCATGCAATACCTGATTCCCGACTGGAAATTCGACAACAAGCGTCCGTGCCTGGTGCGTTGAACGCGCGCTAAGTCCGCGCTGAACGTTGCGACAAAACACATTTACCGATTAATCGACAGATTCAAAGGATCACCACCATGACCACTCCGCAAGAACTCAAGCAAATCGTCTCCGAAGGCCTGCTTTCGTTTCCCGTCACCGACTTCGACGCGCAGGGCAACTTCCGCGCCGACACCTACGCCGAGCGCCTCGAATGGCTGGCGCCGTACGGCGCGAGCGCGCTGTTCGCGGCGGGCGGCACGGGCGAATTTTTCTCGCTGACGAAGAGTGAATACTCGCAGGTCATCAAGACCGCGACGGAAACCTGCAAGGGCAAGGTGCCGATCCTGGCAGGCGCGGGCGGCGCGACGCGCGTGGCCATCGAGTACGCCCAGGAAGCGGAGCGCAACGGCGCGCAGGGCATTCTGCTGATGCCGCACTACCTGACCGAAGCGTCGCAGGAAGGCATCGCGAAGCACGCGGAAGAGGTCTGCAAGGCCGTGCCGAACATGGGCGTGATCATCTACAATCGCGCCAATTCGAAGCTCAACGCCGACATGCTCGAACAGCTCGCCGACCGTTGCCCGAACCTGATCGGATTCAAGGATGGCGTGGGCGAGATCGAAGCGATGGTGACGATCCGCCGTCGTCTGGGCGACCGCTTCTCGTACCTGGGCGGTCTGCCCACGGCGGAAGTCTACGCGGCGGCGTACAAGGCGCTGGGCGTGCCGGTGTACTCGTCGGCGGTGTTCAACTTCATTCCGAAGACGGCGATGGACTTCTACCGCGCGATTGCCGCCGATGACCACGCAACGGTCGGCAAGCTGATCGACGAATTCTTCCTGCCGTATCTGGCGATCCGCAATCGTCGCGCCGGTTACGCGGTGAGCATCGTCAAGGCGGGCGCGAAGCTGGTGGGCCACGACGCGGGCCCGGTGCGTGCGCCGCTGACCGATCTGAACGAAGAAGAACTGGCGCAGCTCGACGCGCTCATCAAGAAGCTGGGCGCGCAGTAAGGCAGGGCAGGTAACAAGGCAACAGGCCCGCGAGCTGGGATGGCTCGCGGGCCTGTTGCGCCTGGGGCGTGCTTCCGCTCAGTTTCCGAACAGGTCGAAATTGCTGTTGCCTGCGTTGGCGTTGGCGTCCTGCGCGGTCTTGCGCTTGCCTCGCGTGCCTTTTATCGCTTTGGCCTGGCGCGGCTTGCCGAACAGATCCTCCGGCGTGAAGCCGAATTCGGCGATGGCGGCGCGGGCCGTGGCAAGCGCTTCCTGAGCCGCCTCGGCACGCGCCGCTTCGATGCGCGCATCGAGGGCGCGTTTTTCGGCGAGCAATTCGAGGTAGGTAGCCATCTGCGCGTCTTGTCGAGTCGAGTGAAGGGGAGCCGCCGATTTTACGCCATGCGGCGCGGCTCGCGTGGTGTGGTAGGGATGGCGGGGCATTGCGGGGTATAGCACTTGCTACATGCGACGGCTGTGCGCACTCTTCCTCACGGCCTCCCATGATTTCATTTCGCCTGCTGCCTCGTCGTCGCCTGATTGTCGCCGCGCTCTGTCCGCTCCTCATGATGTCTGGTTGTGCCTGGTTTGGTCCGCATATGTTGCGCACCGATCAGGTCGATTACGAACGCGCGCTCGGCGACGCCAAGAAGCGCGAAATGCTCGCGACCATCGTGGGCCTGCGTTACGGTGATTCGCCTTCGTTCGTGGCGGTGAGCCAGATCATCGCCTCGTACACCTTCGAGGCCAACGCCGCCGCGCTTGCCGAAGGCGGTTCGCGCAACGCGGGCACGAGCTACGGCCAGGCGAGCGTGGGCGCGTCGTATTCGAATCACCCGACCTTCACCTTCACGCCGACCACGGGCGACGCGCTCGCGACCGGCTATATCCATCCCTTGCCGCCCGAACTGGTGCTGCCGCTTGCGGATAGCGGCGTGCCCGTCGATTTGCTGCTGCGGCTTTCGGTGCAATCGGTGGGCGGCCTGCAGAATGCCGCGCCGCTGGGCGGGCCGACCAGCGATGGCAATCCCGCGTTTTTCGAATTGCTGCGCGCGTTGCGCCGTCTGCAGCTGGCGGGGCAGCTCACCATCAGCTACAAGCAGGACGAGAAAGATCATCAGGCTCACGTGACGATGAGTCTGGGCGCGGACGGCGCGCCGCCCGAATCATCCGCCGATCTCGCCGAAGTGCGCCGCCTGCTGCATCTGTCGCCCGTGGTGCGCGAATATCAGGTGGTCTACGGTCCGGCTGCGGGCGGCAACGGCCACACGATCAATATGGTCACGCGCTCGCTGATGGGGATTCTGAGCAATCTGGGCGCGCAGATTGCCGTGCCCGAAGACGACGTCTCGCGCGGCGCGACCATGCCGACTGTGCATCTCGTGGGCGGTGAGACGCGGCCCACCATCGTCGTGCACGTGGGCAAGAAAGCCCCTGCGGATGCTTACGCAAGCATCGATTATCACGGCGCGACTTACTGGATCGACGACGACGATTTCGATTCGAAATACGCGCTCACGGTGCTGCAGAATCTGATCGCGCTCTCGCAGGCCAACCAGGACCAGAAGGCGCCGATCCTGACGGTGCCCGCGGGCTAAAGCCGCCTAGAGATAGAAAGCGAGCAGCGCCGTCACCAGCGCGGAAAACGCCATCAACAGCGCGGCAAGCCAGAGCGAGGCTCTGCGCGGCGCGCGTACCGTGGCGGGCAGGGGCTTCACACCCGTCAACATCGGCCGCACGAGGTTGTGCCCCTTCAGTAAGGCGTAAAGCGCGATGGCGCAGACATGCAGCACGACAGCCGCGGCCAGCACGTCCCAGCCATACGCGTGAATGGCCGATATCGCATTGGCAATGACGGCGGGCACGATCTCCGAAAGCGGGCCTTCATCGGCGATATCGTTGTTGACGTAGAGGCCGCTGAGCGTTTCGATGAAAAGCAGCGCGAGCAGCAACGCCACCATCCAGCCGCCCGCCGCGTTGTGCCCCACCTGGGCGTCGGGTTCGCGGCGCGCCAGTTGGCGCAGATGCCGCCACGCCGCCGCCGGGGAAGCGAGAAAGCGCGAAAAGCGCGCGGTCTCGCTGCCGCAGCAACCCCATAGCAGTCGGAACAGCACCAGCGCGAGCAGCGTTTCGCCCGCGCGGACATGTAGCTGCATCCAGTTCATGTGCTGCGAGAGCCACGCAAGCGCCACCAGCCCGACCGCGAGCCAGTGAAACAGCCGCACAGGCAGATCCCAGACCCGCACGCGACGCCACTCGCCGGCAGGGCCGGAGCGGGCGGGCGAGGATGGTTCGATATCCATGCGATTCCTTTTTTCCTGTGCGCGCGTTCGGCGCTTAATGGCGTGCACGCGCGCTTTCGGCCATACTTTCGGCTGCCTTTCCTGGCGTGCGCGAACCTGGCGCCGTCAGGACGTCACCCTCTGCCTCAAGCGAAGCAAATGAACAAGAACCGGCTCGAAGCATTCAGCGATGGCGTGCTCGCCATCATCATCACTATCATGGTGCTGGAACTCAAGGTGCCGCACGGCGACGACATCACGGCGCTCGCGCCGTTGTGGCCGACTTACCTGAGCTATGTGCTCAGCTTCGTCTACGTGGGCATTTACTGGAACAACCATCATCACATGATGCATGCCGCGCGCAGCGTCAACGGGTCGGTGCTGTGGGCCAATCTGCACCTGCTGTTCTGGCTTTCGCTGCTGCCGTTTACCACGGGCTGGATGGGCGAAAACCATTTCGGACGCTGGCCTACCATGCTGTACGGCTTCAACCTGCTGCTCTGTGCGATCGCGTACGTCGTGCTGCAGGCGACGCTGGTTCATTATCACGGGCTGCAAAGTCCGCTGGCGCGTGCGTTGGGGCGCGATATCAAGGGCAAGGCGTCGGTGGCCGGATATCTGTTGGGGATCGTGCTGGCGGCGCTGGACTGGCCGCATATCGGCGCTCTGTTCTTCGTGCTGGTCGCGCTGCTGTGGCTGATTCCGGACCGCCGCATGGAGCGGCTTGTCACTGCGAGCGGGGAGCATACCGAGGAGTAAGCACGAAAAAGGCGCGGGCTGTGAAAGCACCGCGCCTGTCGCGAATGGTCTAGCGCTGGATTCAGCCCGCGAGATGCTTGCGCTGGGCCAGTTCCTTTGCCTTGGCGATATCGGCCTGGATCACCGGCAAGCCGGCGCTGGCGGCCTTCTTGAGGTCCGCGTCGCGGCCCGAAGCGATTTCCGCCTGGAACGCCGACAACGTCTTTTGCTGGCCGCCCAGCGCGACCTGTTCGATATAGGCCTTGTCGAAATCGGCGCCGCGCAGGTTCTTGATGCCGTCGATTACCGCGGTGTCGGGATCGTTGCGCGGCACGTCGACGCCGCGCGGGCTGGCGGCGCGCATCGAATCAGAAAGCTTCGAATAATCGGCGACGAGCTGTTCCGCGAAGGCCTTTACTTCGCGGTCGGTCGAGCGCGAGTCGGCGATGCGGGCGGCGTCGCGCTGGGTCGCGACGGTTTGCGTGCCGTCCGAGATGAAGGTTTTGTCGGCGGCGTGCAGTTCCGGCGAGGATGCGCCGGCAGCCGGTGCGGTGGTTTGTGCCTGGGCGCTCATCGAGAGCGCGAGGAGACCAACGGCGGATGCACTGGCAAGCGTTGCAAGCGAGAGGCGAATCATAGGAACTCCTGTTCTGCGTGATATTCCACGCGATTGGTATCGATGTTTCAACAACGGCACGACCGTTCGGCAGGTTTGCCGCGCAACGGTCTGAGGAATTCTAGGAAGTCAGCGCGCGTACAGGTGCAACGACGGCGTCGCTTCTGTAACGGTTGGTAAGAAGGCGGGACATGGCGTGCGGAATCGGGCGATTTCATCGCGATGTCATACGCGGCGAAAAACCGTCTGAAAACGCCTCTACGCATGGCGCATGCAATGGCACAATGGCCGCTTTCCCGCCTTCATCCCGCGCAGTGGGTGCGGCAGGATGAGCAGGACTACACATTACGAAGCCTTACGGCGCATCAGAACAACTTCCCGGCAGGATTCGATCCGAGTAATGAAACCGAGCACGCATCCCATGGCCGGCAAAGGCAGGCGTTTTGTCGAACGCATCTGGCGTTTGCGCATGGTCGGGCTGGCGTTGGGTTTCTTCTGCGTCGCGCCGGTGTTCCTGCAGCAGCAACGCGGTGCGATCCTGTGGGCGCTGCTGGTCTTTCATGGCTTTATCTGGCCGCACGTGGCGCGGCGCGCGGCGCACGCCTGCGTGGTGCCGTATCGCGGCGAGCGCTTCAATCTGATGATCGACGCGGCAATGGGCGGCTTCTGGGTCGTCGCGATGCGTTTCAATCTGCTGCCCAGCGTTCTGATCCTCGTGATGCTGAGCATGAACGACATCGCGGCGGGCGGCCTCAAACTGTTTTCGCGCGGGGTGGCGGCGCACCTTCTCGGGCTGGCGGTTGGCTGGCTCACACTCGGTTTCGTAGTCGAGCCCGAGACGCGCATGGCGACGCTCGTCGCCTGTCTGCCGTTTCTGATCGTTTATCCGATTGCGCTTGGCTGGAGCACGTATCGCATTTCAAAGAAGCTGGCGGAACAGACGCGTACGCTCGAAGGCCTGAGCCGCACCGACGGCCTCACGGGACTGCTCAACCGCCGCCAATGGGAAATCCTGCTCGCTGACGAATTCGAGCGTTGCCGTGCGACGCGCTATGCGTCGTCGTTGCTGCTGGTCGATCTGGATCACTTCAAGGTGGTCAACGATACGCGCGGCCACCAGGCAGGCGACGCCGTGCTGTGCGCATTTGCAATGCTGTTACGCGAGCATTTTCGCGTGAGCGACTGCATCGGGCGGTATGGCGGCGAGGAGTTCGGCATCGTGCTGCCGGGCGCAACGCTGGCGGAAGCGCGTTCGGTTGCGGAGCGTTTCGTCGCGACGGTGCGGGAGAAAAACAGGGAAGCGGGCGGTCAATGCCCATGCACGGTCAGCGTGGGCGTAGCGCAATGCGACGAATCGATGATGGATCACGCGGCCTGGCTCAAGCTGGCGGACGCCAGTTTGTATCGCGCGAAAATGACGGGGCGTGACCGCGTAGTGACAGGATGAGCGCGAAGTAAAAACGCGTGACGACGCGCTCATCCGATCGATTAGCTTAACGAACTATTGGCGCAAGCCCGGCAATTACGGCAGCGAGATCGTGAGGTTCGCCGACTGCGGGCCGAGCTTCACGATATTCGTGTACGGCGCGAGCGTGCGCACCGTGCTGTCGCGCAGCCAGGCGTTGAGTCCCGTCCACGCGAGAATGCCCACCAGTGCAAATACCGCGCCGATGGTCCAGAGCGGCACTTCGCGCTTGAGGCGGTGTGCGACCTGATCCGGCAGTGGCCAGTTCGGTGCGAACGGCGCACGTTTGCCCTTGATATGGGAGATTTCGTCGCCCACGCGCGCCGTGAGGTAGGCAAGCTTTTCCGGTCCTTCGAGCATGTACTTGCCCTGGAAACCCAGCAACAGGCACATGTGAAAAACTTCGAGCGATTGCAGACGCGCCGCGCCGCGTGCGCGGCAATCTTCCAGGTACTGGAAAAACTTCTCGCCCGCGAGTTGTTCGCCAAAGAGGGCGAGCTGCAACGGCCGGCGTTCCCAGTCCGAGCGGATCTTGAACTGCGAGGACAGCACCGATTCGTCCACCGCCGCGCAAAACGCGAACTTCGCCGCATAGACGTCTTCGGCGGAAGCATTGAGCTTCTTCGCGCCGCGTTCGAAATCGCCGAGGAACTGCTGCACGCGTGCGCTGAATTCAGCGGCTTCGCCGGGCTCGCGGCCGTTCTTCAACAAAAACAGCATGAAGAAGCCGTCGTAGAGCAGATCGAGCAGCGAACGCACCTGATAGGCGGGATCGCTCGCCGGCATCTGCGGCGCGACGGAAGGCGGCGGTGCGTCGCCAAAGAGGGAAGGCGCGTTGCTCATGACGTCACCGCAATCAGTTCGAGTTTGAGATCGTTAATGCCCGAGGGCGTGTACACCATCGCCGATTGCGCCTGAATCATGCGCTCGTAGAGCGCGCTGCGCGATTCGAGCGCGAAATAGCACGCGCCAGGACGCACCGGAATGGCCGGCGGCACTTGCGGCGTGTAGACGAGGCGCACGCCCGGCATGGCGGAAAGCACGAGCTTGTCCACATCGTCGGGCGCACCCACCTTGAAGCGCGCGGGCACGGCTTCGACCAGATCGACGGCCTGCATGTCGGCGGATACGGCCAGATAGAAGGTGGTCTTGTCGTCGATCTTGCCGGAATCGAGCCGGCCAATATGGAACGACGCCCGCACTTCTTCCAGCGCGATCGCGAAGTACTGCGTGGAAATCACCGTCTCCAGCAAGTCGCGCAGAATGGCGTCCAGACGCGCGAAGCCGGGACCCGGATCGTCATGGCGATAGGCGGGCAGGTCGGCGAGCGTGTGATTCTTCGAGAACGTCAGCAACTGGCCCGCGAGGCGCAGCAGTTCCTGATAGAGGCGTTCGGGATGCAGCGCCGAATGCTGATACAGATGCGCAAGCGTTGCGAATGCGCCGCTGGCCGTATGCAGCAGCCAGAACGAGGCGATGTCGCCCGAGCGGAATTCGATGATGTTCTTGGTCGGCTCGCGATGGAAGCCGTAGAGCGCGTTGACCTTCGCCTGCAAGGCGTCGATCAGGCGGCGCAGGCGCTGGTGCAGCAGCGGCGAAGCCTCGATGGCGAGGCTCGGCGGCACGAAACTTTCATCGGCCTCGAAACCCGAGGACGCGGTGCGGCGCACGCGCACGACCGGCACTGAAAGCAATTGATCGCGCGGTTCGGTGTGCGCCACCAGTTTCACGTTGTTCTTGAGGAACGTGACGTCGGCTTGCGCGGCATCCGTGTAGTGGTCGGCCACGCTCGCCTGTTCGCTCACGTAGCGCGCAACGAAGCCTTCGTTGCGATCGGCCGCGTAATTCGAACCGCTCTCACGCACCTGATGCAGCGCGAGATAGAACGTGAATTCGTTGATGCCTTCGGGCAGCGCGTCGAGCGCGACCGGCGGCGGCAGTTCGTCGGCTTGCGGTGCGGAGTAGAGCGTGCCGTCGGGAAACACCAGCGACAGTTCGCTCAGGCGCAAGATATTGCTGCCGAGCGAATCGTGATCGATGCGGATCGAACGCACGCCCCAGTTATATGGCTGGATCGCCTGGATCGATTCGAAGAGCCGGGCTTCGTGATAGGCGTCCTGCCGCTGGAAGTGCTGAGGCCTGAGGAACAGGCCTTCCCCCCAAAGCACTTTCGAGGAATAGCTCATGATGATTCAGCGTTATGCGTCGATCGTGTCTCGCCATGCATGCCGGCGGACTGGATTGTTGGTTGAAGTGGTCCGGTTGACTGCCGTTTCTACTTCGACTTTTTACTGCCTGATTCTGCTTTACTTACTTTCTATTGCATCTGTATTGCGTTGCTTCTGGCCCGCTTTATATTCCTGATAGAACACGGACATAGACGGGCCATTCACCCGCACGATACCGACGAAAGCAGATTGAGCGGCTGTACCATTTGCGCCGAATCGACCGGGATCACCGTGCCGCTCGTCACGGTCATGGCGCAGTTGTGCAGCCCAACCATTATGCCGGATTTCTCCGATTTCGCAGGATCGAAAGCGAACTTCCAGCGCTGCATTGCCGGGTCTCTGAATAGCGCGACGATACCGAATGCCTGCGCTTCACGCGAGACTTTTTCGGTGGCGTTATAACGTTGCCCCGGGATCAGGGTGATTTCGCGCACGCTCAGCAGGTCTGCACCCAGCGTAGTTTTTTCCTTGGCTGGATCCGTAAATGTGTCGAACGGCGCCTGCTGGAATGAGGTTGGGTCCTTGAGCGCGTAGAGGCGCACCACTAATGCGAGCGGCTTGTTATCCGTGGCGGCGTTGAGATTGCGTGCGGCGTATAGCGTGACGCCCAGATTGCGCGGCGGCTTTTGCGCGTCCGGTACATCGGGCTTGCCGATACCCACGACTTGCAGGGCGGCCGATGCCGCGCTGCCGAGTGCGGGCACTGCCGCAGCGCAACCGCCCAGCAAGACGGCAGCAACGCAAAGCGTGACCGTGGTCGATGCAATTTGAATAATGCGCGCAGTCATTTTTATCACGGGCCTCAAGCCCGACTCTCCAGCTTTGTTAAATACGCATGGTCACGGGTAATGCGAAGTGCATTGCGTGAGCATTATCCCCGTGAAGCTCGCTTTAATAAAATGCGGAAAACTTTGCTTCTCTGAATGCAGCTTCAATCAGGTATTCCGGAAATAATTGCCTTATTTCCCGTTCAAACGCTTGCCTGTGGCTTCTACGCTTCCACTCAGCCGCCTTTTTTCTTTCTTTGTCTTTTCAAACCCAGTTGAATTATAGAAAATTGGCCTGTACTATACCCGCGCGCTGGGGGATAAGTAAAACTCTGGCTTCTCTCCTTGAATTAAAAATCAAACGGCGGTGAAAGAACGATGAAAAAGCGGGTCTTTTCGATGCTCACGGGGGCTGCGATCGCTTGCGGCGTAATGGCAGGCTGTACCACGACCCCGACCAATCCTCTCGCTGCATCGCCCGACGCATTCAATAAGGCGCTCGCCGACGCGGACGCGCTGTCGAAGGCGGGTAATCAGAACGACGCGCTTGAGGCCTATCAGAAACTCGCGGCTGCCGACCCGACGCGTGAAGAACCGTGGTCGCGCATCGCGCAGGTGCAGTTCCAGCAGCAACACTATGGTCAGGCGATCGTCGCAGCGCAGGAAGCGCTGCAGCGCGACCAGACCGATCGCGGCGCGAAGAGCGTGCTCGCGGTGGCGGGTCTGCGTGTAGCGACGGAATCGCTCGGCGAACTGCGTCAGGACGCTTCGCTGCAAGGCGATGCCAAGTCGGACGCACAGACGCTCGCGAAGCAACTGCGCGATACGCTCGGCGAAGATTCGCTGTTCCCGCCTGAGCAGAGGGCGCGTGTGCAGCCCAAGCGTCGCCCGATCAAGCGCATCGCGAAGTCGTCCACGAAGCCGCAGGAAGCCGCGGATACCGCAGCAACCACGGCAACGACGCCGACCACGGCTACGCCGCCGACGGGATCGACCGCGACCGCGACGTCGGGCAAGGCCACCGGCAACGCTGCTGACCCGTTCAGCGCGCTGCGTTAAACAGCGGCGAGCAACCACACCGCTACGTAGCACCAGTCGATAACAAGAAGCAGGGAGCCGACGATGGCAAAGAAAGAAAGCATCCAGAAGCGCTTGCAGAAAGTGCGGCCGCCGCGTGTCCAGCTGACCTATGAGGTCGAGCGCGGCGATGCGATCGAAGTGAAAGAACTGCCGTTCGTCGTCGGGGTGATGGGCGATCTGGCCGGTCAATCGGAAATCGAGCAGCCCAAGCTGCGCGACCGCAAGTTCATCAATATCGATCGCGATAACCTGGACGACGTGATGAAAGGCATCGAGCCGCGCGCCGCGTTTCAGGTGGAAAACCGCCTGAGCCCGGAAGGCGGCAAATTCGCGGTCGATCTGCGCTTCAAGTCGATGGCCGATTTCAACCCGGACGAAGTGGTGGCTCAGGTCGAGCCGCTGCGCCGTTTGCTGGAAGCGCGCTCCAAGCTCGCCGACCTGCGCAACAAGCTCGCGGGCAACGACAAGCTCGAAGACCTGCTGAGCGAAGTGCTGTCGAATACGCAGCACCTGCAGACGCTCGCGGGCGGCACGCGCACGGAATCGTCCGCGGATGCGCCGGCTGCACATCAGTCTGACGATGAACCCAAGGGCGACTGAGGCGGGCACCACATGAACCAGCAAACTGCAGCCGCGCACGGCGCGGCGTTCGACGACACGCAAACCGAAGCTTCGTCCTCGCTGCTCGACGATATCGTCGAAAAGAGCAAGGTCGCGAAATCCGATTCGGAACACGCGCGCGCCAAGGATTTGATCGGCGAACTCGTGAATCAGGTGCTCGACGGCACCGTGATCGTGTCGAACAATCTTTCCGCCACCATCGATGCGCGTGTGGCTGAACTCGATCGACTGATCTCGGACCAGCTCAGCGCGGTGATGCACGCACCGGAATTCCAGCGTCTGGAAGGGACCTGGCGCGGGCTCGATTATCTGGTCAAGGAAAGCAATACCGGCCAGACCATCAAGATCAAGGCACTGCACGCGCCCAAGCGCGATGTCGTGCGCGACTTCAAGAACGCGGTCGAATTTGATCAAAGCGCGCTCTTCAAGAAAGTCTATGAAGAAGAATTCGGCACCTTCGGCGGCGCGCCGTTCGGCACGCTGATCGGCGATTACGAAATCACGCGTCAGCCCGAAGACATGTACTTCATCGAACAGATGTCGCATGTCGCCGCAGCCGCACACGCGCCGTTCATCGCTTCGGCTTCGCCGGAACTGATGGGCCTCGAATCGTTCGCCGATCTCGGCAAGCCGCGCGATCTGGGCAAGGTGTTCGACACCGTTGAATACGCGAAGTGGAAGTCGTTCCGCGATTCGGAAGATTCGCGCTACGTGGGCCTCACGCTGCCGCGCTTCCTCGGTCGCCTGCCGTTCAATCCGAAAGACGGCCAGACGGTGGAAAGCTTCAATTTCGTCGAAGACGTCGACGGTACCGATCACAGCAAGTACCTTTGGTGCAATGCTGCATGGGCTTTCGCTGCGCGTCTCACGGCAGCCTTCGACGACTTCGGCTGGTGCGCAGCGATTCGCGGCGTGGAAGGCGGTGGTCTGGTGGAAGATCTGCCGACGCACACCTTCAAGACCGACGATGGCGAAATCGCGCTCAAGTGCCCGACCGAAATCGCCATTACGGATCGGCGTGAAAAGGAATTGAGCGACCTTGGCTTTATTCCGCTCGTGCATTGCAAGAATTCCGACTACGCCGCGTTCTTCGCCGCGCAATCGGTGCAAAAGGCCAAGAAATACAGCACCGACAGCGCCAATGCGAACGCCGTGCTTTCCGCGCAACTGCAGTACATCTTCTCGGTTTCGCGCGTGGCGCATTACCTGAAGGCGATGATGCGCGACAAGATCGGCAGCTTTGCTTCGGCGCAGAACGTCGAGGTGTTCCTGAACCGCTGGATCTCGCAATACGTGCTGCTGGACGATAACGCGAGCCAGGAACAGAAAGCGCAGTTTCCGCTGCGTGAGGCCTCGATTCAGGTTGCGGAAATTCCGGGTCGTCCGGGTTCGTACCGTTCGGTTGCGTTCCTGCGCCCGCACTTCCAGCTCGACGAACTGTCGATCTCGCTGCGTCTCGTGGCGGATCTGCCGAAGCAGGCCGGATCGTAAAGACATCGGCATGACGCCGTAAAAAACTCGTTGCAGCGGGGCGTTGCGTGGTACGGCAACACCCTGGAGCTGCACAGACAGGCCGCGTGGGTCAACCGTCGTGACTCACGCCGCCTGACGCATCCGGTGCGGGCTCCGACGGTATTCGGGCCTGGCACTTGAGTTGCGGTCCATCTGGCGGGCAGTCATCGCGCCTGTCACCGCCGTACACACCACCTTTATGGGGAGCGATACGAAATGAAGGACATCTACCTAAAATTTGGTAATCCTGCGATCAAGGGCGAGTCGCAGGACAAAGACCACGCGAACTGGATCGAAATCGATTCGTGGAATCACTCGATTCTCCAGCCGCGTTCGGCAACGGCTTCGACGGCCGGCGGCCACACGTCCGAGCGTTGCGAACACGCCGACATGCGTTTCACCAAGGACATCGACGTTGTCAGCCCGCTGCTGTATCAGCACGCTTCGGGCGGCACGACGTTCGACGAAGTCACCATCGACTTCATGCGTTCGGACGGTGAAGGCAATCGCATCAAGTACCTCGAAGTCAAGCTCAAGTACGTGATCATTTCGAGCATCACGCCGTCCGTGGTGGGCGAAGGCCTGCCGAGCGAAGAGTTCTCGCTCAAGTATGCTGCCGTGCAGTGGAAGTACACGCAGCAGAAGATCGGCGGCAACCAGGGCGGCAACGCTCAGGGTGCATGGAGCCTGACGAAGAACGACAAGACCTACGCGGTCTAAGTCGTGACAGCCTGCACGGTGCGCGTGATTTATTTATGCGCGCCGCGCGGGCTTTTGCCTTGAATGACGCCGCGTTGCGGCGTCATATCGATCGATGAAACGATTCGAGCCTAGTTTTTTTGACAAGTTGTTCGATGACGAACCGCACTCGCCGGCGCCCGCCGCGATGCGGCAATTGTCGCTGGACGAACTGAAAGCCACGGTTGCGCGCGACCTGGAATCGATTTTGAATTCGCGCATCGCGTTGACGGAAGAGATGCTCGCGCAATTGCCGGAGTGCCGGAAATCGGTGCTTACCTATGGGCTGAGCGATTTCGCGGGTCTGAGTCTCGCGAGCCATTACGACCGGGCGTTTATCTGCAAGTCGATCCAGCAGGCTATCGAGCGGCATGAGCCGCGCCTGCAACGGGTCAACGTCTCGCTCGAATTGAATTCGCGTTCGACCAGCGTATTGAATTTCGCCATTCAGGCATTATTGGTCGTTCATCCGGCCGAAGAGCCGGTAAACTTCGACGCATTGCTGCAGCCATCGACGCTGCAGTATTCGGTCTCGCGCTCGCGCGCGAAGACATAAGCAAGGCTGTATCCGCCGCCGCGTGACGACGCGGTTCTGGCGAGGTGCGGCGCAAAGCAGTTTCTGGGGGGCGGGGAATCGCGATGGAAGAGTTGTTGCCGTATTACGAGCGCGAATTGTCGTTCCTGCGACGCTATTCGCGCGAATTCGCCGAGCGCTACCCAAAGATCGCGGCCCGGCTCGCGATGACGGGCGAGCATTGCGAGGATCCGCACGTCGAACGCATGATCGAATCGTTTGCGCTGCTGGGTGCGCGCATCAACAAGCGGCTCGACGACGATTACCCCGAATTCACCGAGGCGCTGCTCGAAGTCCTCTATCCGCATTATTTGCGGCCTTTTCCGTCGTGTTCCGTCGCGCAGCTTGGCACCTCGTCGGCGTTCAGTCATCTGACTGCGCCTGCCGTGATCCCGCGCGGCACCGAACTCAAATCGCGGCCCTTGCGCGGCGTGCAGTGTCGTTTTCGCACGGCATATGACGTCACGCTCGCACCCATCCGCATCGCCGAAGCGCGCTATATGCCGGTGGCAATGGCGCCCAGTTCGATCGTGCTGCCCGGCGACGCCACGGGCGTGATTTCCATCACGTTTGAATCGACTTCTCCGCAACTCGATATCGCTGCGCTAAAGGTGCCCAAATTGCGCGCGCATTTGAGCGGCGAGCAATCGTTTATCGCCGCGCTTGGCGATTGTCTGTTCGTCAATGCAATTGGCGCGTGGGTCGAACCGGAGCGCAACGGGCGCTGGACGGCACTGCGGGAATTGCCGTTTGCGCAGGCCGGCTTTGGCGAAGATGAAGCACTGATCGATTTCCCCGCAAAATCGCATCCGGCTTATCGCCTGCTGACTGAATATTTCGCGTATCCGGCCAAATTCGATTTCCTCGATTTCGACCTTGCCGCCATGAGCGCGGCCACGGGGCGCTGCCATCGCATGACGCTGCATATCGTGCTCAAGGAAGTGCGCGGCGATTCGCACGAGGCGCGTCTGCTCGATACGCTCGCGGCGCATCATCTGCGCCTGTTCTGCACGCCGGTGGTCAATCTCTTCAAGCAGCACGGCGAGCCGATCCGCCTCAATCATCAGGCCATCGCCTATCCCGTGATTGCTGAAGCACGTCGCGCATTTGCCTACGAGGTGTATTCGATCGATTCGGTCAATCTCGTCCAGCAGCGCGCCAATGAAGAAACCGTGGTTGAATTCCGGCCGTTTTATTCGCTGCGCCACGGCGAGGCAACACGTGCGGGTCATTACTGGTTTGCGCGCCGCGACGAATGGGTCGCGCAAAAGAGCCCCGGTTACGAAACGGAAATTTCGATCGTCGATATCGACTTCGATCCAGCCGCCGAGCAAACCGATACGCTCAGCCTCGAACTCACGTGTACGAACCGCGATTTGCCGGCGGGTCTCGCGGTAGGTCTGGAAGGCGGCGATCTGTTCATGGAAGGCGGCTCGCTCACGAACCAGATTTCGCTGCTGGCGCGGCCAACGCCGTGCGTGCGCTTCGAACGCCGCCAGGCTGCGCACTGGCGCCTGATTTCGCATCTGTCGTTGAGCCACGTTTCGCTGACGGGCGGCGGCGCGGGCACGCTCAAGGAAATGCTGGCGCTCTACGATATGCGCCGCTCGGCCGTGTCGTCGCGGCATATCGACGGCATTGTCGACGTGGAGCAGCGCTCCGCTGTGCAATGGCTGCCCGGCAAACCGTTCGCCACCTTCGTGCGCGGCGTGGAGATTCGCGTGACTGTCGACGAAGATCATTTCGTCGGCACCAGCCTCGGGACTTTCGTGCGTGTGCTCGACGTGTTCTTCGGGCTCTACGTTCATATCAACAGCTTTGTTCAACTGGTGGTGATTTCCGAACTCACCGGCGAGGAGATCCTGCGATGCAAGCCCCGCAGCGGCGAATCGATCCTGGTGTAATCGAGCGCCTGCTCGACGAGCCGCACCGCTTCGAGTTTTTCCAGGCGGTGCGCCTGCTTGAGCGCTGGTTCGTCGACAAGGCCGAAGACCGTCAACGCGATGTGCTCGCGCAGCGCGTGTCGTTCCGCAATACGCTGTCGCTGAGCTTTCCGCCGAGCGAGATCGAAAAGGCCACTTCCTACAATGACGCGGGCGAATCGCTCGCGGAAAAAGACGTGCGTGATGCGGCGATCGAGGCGGGCCGTCTCGATCACGTATCGATTACGCCGGCGTTTTTTGGCTTGCTGGGCGGGCAGGGTGCGCTGCCGCTGCACTATACGGAACAACTGATTGCGCGCGAGCAGATCAAGCGTGATCGCGCCGCGCGAGAATTTTTCGATGTGTTTTCGAATCGCGCCACGGCGCTGTTCTACAACGCGTGGAAAAAGTATCGTCTGCCGTTTCATTACGAACTCGACCGCGACGAGCGCTATCTGCCCTTGTTGCTCGCGCTCGCGGGTGTCGCTAACGACGAATCGCGAGAAGGTCTGCACGAAGGACGCGGCGCGCTGTTCGATGAAGCGATCGCGGGTCACGCGATTGCCGCACGTCACCGGCCCGTTTCGGCGGCTTATTTGCAGAACACGTTGTCGGAGTATTTCAACGTGCCGGTGCGTATCGAACAGTTCATCGGCAAATGGTACGACGTGCCGCCCGATCAACTTTCGATGCTCGGCCAGCGCAACGTCGCACTCGGCGCGACCGCGCTTGCGGGGCAGCGTGTCTGGCAACGCGACATGCGCGCGCGTCTCGTGATCGGGCCGCTGTCAAGAAAGGATTACGAAGCATTTTTGCCCAGCGGCGAGCGCGCCATTGCGCTCGAACGCATGTTGACGCTGCTCGGACGCGTGACGCTCGAATACGAAGTGCGTCTCGTGCTGCGGCGCACGGAAGTGGGGCAGAGCCAGCTTGGCGGCGGTTCGCGGCTGGGCTGGGACGCCTTCCTCTGTACGCACGCCGCCGATCGCGACCGCGCCGACGCGCATTACGAATTGCATGTCACCCATTGACGACTGAACCGAATCTCGCCCGGAACGCCTTCACGACATGAGCACGCCTCTCAAGACCCTGATCACCAAGCTCAACACGACCTGCCGCCTGGCGGCCGAACGCGCGGCCAGCTCGTGCCTGTCGCGCGGGCATTATGAAGTCGATCTCGAGCATCTGTTTCTCGCGCTGATCGAAGAGCCGGCCAGCGATCTCGTGTGCGCCCTGCGCGCGTCGCGTATCGATGCGCATGCCGTTCGCGCCGATCTCGAACGCGAATTGCAGAACCTGAAAACCGGCAACACGCGCACGCCGGTGTTCTCGCCGCATCTGATCGCGCTGTTCGAACAGGCCTGGCTGATTGCTTCGCTCGACACGCAGATTGGCCGCATCCGTTCGGGACATCTGTTGCTCGCGCTGCTGAGCGCGCCCGATCTCGCGCAGTTCGCCCAGCGCATGTCGTCGCGCCTGGCCGAAGTGCCGGTGGCCGAACTCAAACATCGTTTCGACGAACTGACCGAAGGCTCGGTTGAAGCCGCGCCGCGCGATGCCGAACGCGGTAGCGCGCAGGACGAGCAGGCGCAGGAGCCGGTTGCTGCTGGCCCGTCAAAGACGCCCGCGCTCGACACCTACACGACCGATCTCACACAGCGCGCGCGCGACGGCAAGGTCGATCCGGTGATTGGCCGCGAAGGCGAAATTCGCCAGACCATCGACATTCTGATGCGCCGCCGCCAGAACAATCCGATTCTCACGGGCGAGCCGGGCGTCGGTAAAACTGCCGTGGTGGAAGGGCTGGCGCTGCGCATCGCCGAAGGCGACGTGCCCGAGCCGCTGCGCAACGTCGCGCTGCGCGTGCTCGATATGGGGCTGCTGCAGGCCGGTGCGAGCGTGAAGGGCGAGTTCGAAAACCGCCTGAAAAGCGTGATCGACGAAGTCAAGAAGAGCCCGCAGCCCATCGTGCTGTTTATCGACGAGGCGCACACGATCATTGGCGCCGGCGGCCAGGCTGGCCAGAACGATGCGGCCAATCTGCTCAAACCGGCGCTCGCGCGCGGCGAGCTGCGCACGATCGCGGCCACCACGTGGAGCGAGTACAAGAAGTACTTTGAAAAAGACGCGGCGCTCGCGCGGCGTTTTCAGGTGGTGAAGATCGAAGAGCCGGGTGAAACGCTCGCGGCTGCCATGCTGCGCGGCATGACGGCGCTGATGGAACGCCACTTCAATGTGCGCATTCTCGACGAGGCGATCACCGAAGCCGTGCGCCTTTCGCATCGCTATATCAGCGCGCGCCAGTTGCCGGATAAGGCCGTGAGCGTGCTCGATACCGCGTGTGCGAAGGTTGCGCTGGCGCATAGTTCGACGCCGGGTGCGATCGACGATGGCAAGCGTCATATCGAACGCATCGACGCTGAAATCGCATCGCTCGAACGTGAAGCGGCGAACGGCGCGGCGCACGACGAACGTCTCGCCGATCTGCGCACGCAACGCGCCGAAGCCGCTGCCGAAGTGGCCGAAGACGAAGCACGCTACGCGCAGGAGCGCGAACTCGTGGCGCAGATCGCGGCGCTGCGCAATCGTATCGATGCGGCGCGCGAAGAAGGTGCATCGGCCGATCTCGCCCGCGATGCCGACGCCGCGCGTGAAGCATTGCCCGCGCTGGTTGCGCAACTGCACGCCTTGCAGGGCGATGGCCCGATGGTGCCGCTCCAGGTGGATGGCCATGTTGTCGCGGAAGTAGTGGCGTCGTGGACCGGCATTCCGCTGGGTCGCATGGTAAAGGACGAGATCAAGACGGTACTCAATCTAAGCCCGCTGCTTTCCGAGCGCGTGATCGGCCAGGACCATGCACTCGACGCCATTGCGCAGCGCGTGCGTACCGCCAATGCGAGTCTCGAAGACCCGAACAAGCCGCGCGGCGTGTTCATGTTCGTGGGGCCGTCGGGCGTTGGCAAGACCGAAACGGCGCTTGCACTTGCCGATATTCTGTACGGCGGCGAACGCAAGCTCGTCACCATCAATATGAGCGAATACCAGGAGGCGCACAGCGTGTCGGGCCTCAAGGGCTCGCCGCCGGGCTACGTGGGTTATGGCGAGGGCGGGGTGCTGACCGAGGCGGTGCGCCGCAATCCGTATTCGGTCGTGCTGCTCGACGAAGTCGAAAAGGCCCATCCGGACGTGCTGGAAATGTTCTTCCAGATTTTCGACAAAGGCACGATGGACGACGCCGAGGGCCGTGCAATCGACTTCCGCAATACGCTGATCATCCTGACGTCGAATGTCGGTTCGCAGGCGGTGATGCAGGCATGCCTGAACAAGGCCGCCGAAGAATTGCCCGATGCGGACGCGCTGGCTGAATTGTTGCGGCCGCAACTGTACAAGACCTTCAAGCCTGCGTTCCTTGGGCGCATGAAGGTCGTGCCGTATTACCCGATCTCCGACGACGTGCTCGCCGAGATCATCGAACTCAAGCTCGAACGCATTCGCCGACGCATCGAAGCGAATCACGGCGCGGCATTCGAGTGGGACGACTCGCTCGTCGAAGCCGTGCTGGCGCGCTGCACCGAAGTGGATTCTGGCGCACGCAATGTCGATCACATCCTGAACGGCACGCTGCTGCCCGAACTGGCGCAACAGGTGCTCGAACGCATGGCGGAAGGCACCGCGCTGCAAAGCGTGAATGTGCGTGCGAACGAGGCTGGCGAGTTCGAATACACCGTGAATTGATTATGTCGACCGATATCACCGCGCTGCTCGCGCCCATCAATGAAAGCTCGCCGTGTGGCGAGGATATGCTGTTTTCCGCCGATTTCGATGCCATCGCCTATGCGCGTCGCTTCGATGATCCGTCGCTCGACCAGGGCGAGTGGGTCACGGAAATCAAGGAAGCCGATTGGCCCTTCGTGGCCGAACGTTGTTCGGCGCTACTCGCCACGCAAACCAAGGACCTGCGCGTAGCCGTGTGGTTGAGCGAAGCGCTCGCGATTCAGGAAGGCGTGCCAGGCCTCACGCAGGGCTATGCCGTGCTGACCGGGCTGGTCGAGCGCTTCTGGGACCAGGTGCATCCGTTGCCCGAAGGCGACGATGTCGAATCACGGCTGGGTAATGTGGCGTGGCTCGCGGGACGCTCGGCGGAATTGCTGCGTGCGGTGCCGCTCACGCAATCGGATGTGGCGTTCAGCACGCTTGACTGGGACGTGGCGCAACACGTTGCACAGGCCGTCAAGCGCGATCCCGAGAATGCGCACGATATCGCGCGTGGCAAACCATCGGTCGAACAGATCGACGCGTCGCGCCGTGCGACCTCGCGTGCGTTCTACGAGACCTTGCTCACGCAACTCAAGGCCTTCGAAAAGTCGCTCATCGCGCTCGACGACGAACTGGAGCGCAAGGCCGGCGATTCCGCACCGAGCTTCCGCCAGACGCGCGAAGCGTTTGAAACGGTGTATCGGCTTGCGGAGCGCTTTGCGCGCGACGTGGGTGTCGACCCGGATGCCTTGCTCAAGCAGCCCGAAGCGCCGCACGCCCCGCAGGAAAGCCCGATTGGCGCTCCGCCCACGCACGAGCGTTCCGAGCCGAGCTTCAAGACGCCTTTGCCCCCGCATTTGTCCGACGAGGATTTCGTGCAGACTCCAACCCGCGTTTCCAGCCGCGCGCATGGCGGCATTCAAAGCCGTGCGGACGCGGTGTCGCAACTGCGCGCCGTAGCCGATTATTTCCGCGCCACCGAACCGCATAGTCCCGTCGCCTATCTCGCCGACAAGGCCGCCGAATGGGCTGGCATGCCGCTGCACGAGTGGCTGGCGACGGTCGTGAAGGACGATGGCACGCTCTCGCATATCCGCGAGATGCTGGGTGTGAAATCGGAAAACTGATTCGAAAGCGCCTGAGGCAGAAACAAAAAAGCCCTGCAAACGCAGGGCTTTTTGCATTCCGCCTTCGAGTCTCAAAGACCGGCGCGGAATTCAATACGACGATTACGCGCGCGGCCGTCCGTTGTATCGTTCGAGGCCACGGGTTGATCCGGGCCCACGCCGTTGGTCGTCAACTGCTGCGGCGAAATTCCCTTGGCGACGAGATAACCCTTCACCGCGTCCGCACGCGCCTGACTAAGCGCGATATTCGAGGTGCGATTGCCCGAGTTGTCGGTGTGGCCGATGATTTCCACCGTACGCGTGTTCATCTTCGCGAGCACGGCCGCCATCTGGTCGAGAATCGCGCGGCCTTCCGGGGCGAGCGTCGCGCTGCCGGTTTCGAATTCGATCGTGCGGTTCGCGAGCGTCTGGTCGAGCAGACCCTGTTCGGACGCGCTCACGCGCAGACCGTTGCGGATCGTGTAGGTGGGATTGAGTGCATTCGCCATATCGCTGGCGATCTGCTGACGCTGCGCTTCATTGCCTACTTCGCCGCGCACGTCGATCTGCGTGCCGTCGATCTTCAGTTGTCCTTTGTGGATCTGCTTGAGCTGCGCGCCAATCAGCTTCTGCACGTTCGACGACCAGTTCGGCGGCGTCGCCACGTCGCCCACCTCGATCTGATCGACCACGTTGGCCGCGCCATAGGTATCGCGCAGGCGTTGCAGCACGGCGGCATGCGTCGCTTCGTCGGGCACCTTGCCGCCTGCCACGACCTGGCCCGGCGTGGCATCGACAGGTGCGGGCGTCGAAGTGACCGCGCTGCGCGGCGCGGAAGCGGTTTGCACGCCTGCCATCGCCGTTCCGGATGCAGGCGGAATCGTGCCGCTCACGGTCGCGCCATTGGTGACGATGGGCGAGACGCGCGCGGGGCTGTCATCGGCCCACGCTGCGGTGGTGAACGAAGCGAACGCGCCGAAAGTCAGCGCCGCCGCCGCGGCCAGGCCGCTGCGTTTAGCTGCGACGACCATTGACTGGCTCCCCGATGAACACTTCGCGGAACGTGTCGATGGCGACGCGCAGCGAGAGTTGCGGTTGATCGAGATAGCTGACGAGTTTGCTGATGCCATGGTCGCTTTGTGCATGATCGTCGACCCATTCCGGATCGTCGATATCGATGTTATGTGCTGAGTAGGTTTGCGGATCGACCACGCTATGCAAGGTCTTCGCGGACGCACCGTTGAAGCCGATGATGAGCCGCTCGCGCTGCGCAATGGTGCCGAGGAAAATGGCCAGTTCGAAATCGGCCTTTGACACGAACGGCGCGATCAGTTCGAGCCAGAATGCGCCCACCAGGCTGCGATAGAACGGGTCCGTCGGCAGCGGCAGCGTGAGGCCGCGTTCGAGGTGCGCGGTGCCGCTTTGCATCACCGGGCGCAGCAGCGAGCCGAGTGCGAGCATCGCGCCTTTGAGGCGCACCGGATGGCCGCTGTTCAGCAACATCTGTTCGAGGCCCGACAGCGTTTGATGCTCGATGAAATCCGCGAAGGTGCCGTCGTGCGGGTTGCCCGTGCCGCCCACATCCACCGGCACATGCGTTTCGCCGAGCGCCTGCAGCGCGCCTGCGGGTTCGGACGGTCCGAGCAGCGGCTGCATTTGCGAAGAGACGCGCGACCAGAGTCGCGCGAAGGCCAGCGGGCTGCGCGCGAGAAACGCGAGCGGCTGCTCGACTTCCAGCGCGGTGGCAGCGAGAAACGGAAAGCGCCGCGATGATTGATCGTGGCTCGCCACCATATGGCCCGCGATCGCCAGGCGGCTTTGCGAACCGAGGAACGCGAAGTGCATCGGCTGCGCTTCTTCGTAGACGATCTTCCAGCGCGGATCGTCGGTGAGCATGTTCATCGCTTCGGCAATCCAGCTGTCCAGCGTCTGCAGCAACTGCGGATTGTGCGCGCTCTTCACGAAGTCGCCGCGCGACGGAATTTTGCCGAAGTAGGCGATCTGCGCCTGAACGGTTTGCGTCATTGCGCCACTCCCTGCGAGTTGGTTGAGCCTGCAACGGTCGCCGGCGCCGTGGTTTGCGGCGCGCTGGTGGCCGCCTGGGCGTCGGCGGGCGCGCTGGCGCCCGGCGTGTTCTGTGCGCTCTGTGCAACTTGCGCGCTACCAGCCGCGCCGACACTCGCGATCGACGACGGCAGCTGCACGCCCTTGAGCCCTTGCTGTTGCGGCGCATCGCCGCTCGACGCGGTGGGCTGCGAGGTGCTGATGATGCGCATGCTCAGCGACACTGACACGCTGCCTTGCGTCCACATGAGATCGAAGGTGCCGTCAGGACGGCGGCTGCGCTGCGCCGAGTTGATCAGCTTCTCCAGACCATAGCGGCCCGGCTCGTTGACGAGCTGGATCGTGCGGCCATCGAAGGTGGTCGCCGACAGCGTCGCGCCCGGCGCGCCATTCGGGTTCGGCCACACGAAGTTGGTCCACTGCGGCGGCGTGTTGCGATAACGCAGTTGCTGGCCGTCGATCGCAAGCGTGTATTCCGTCGTGCCGGTCGAAGGCTGCGGCAGGATCTGGAACACGGTCTGCGGTTCGCTGGAGCCGCCGCTGGCGCCCGCTGCGCCGCCGCCAAGCGGCGCGACCCAGCGCGAGAAGCCACCCGTGAAGTCCGGCGTGAGCGCGAGGCCCATATCGCCCCAGGTACGTGCGGTCAGTGTGTCGCCGCGACGAACCGCGAGCGGCCCGAGCGTGGTGCTGACGAACTTCGAGATCGCGCCATCAGGCCCGAACATCTGGCCGATTTCGCTGGCGCCGGCTTCGACCTTCGCCGTGCCCGCGAACGGATACTTGCTGGCGAGCGACGCCTGGAACGGCTGGTACACCTGCGCATTCCACACCTTGTTCACTTCGACGCTGGCCGGCTGGATCACTACCGCGTAGGCCTGCATCAGCGGACGCACGAGCAGGGGACGCAGCGCCTTGCGCTGATCGTCGGTCAGACCCGTGAGCATCTGCTCGTCAACGAACTTGAGCGAATCCGAGAGTTCCGAGCCGTTGCCGTCGAGCGTTTGCTGCATCAGCTGACGCGCGCCCGGTCCCGGATCGCCCTGATTCTTGATGGTGTTGAAGCGCGTACGCACCTTCGAGAGCGAATCCATATAGCCCTTGAGCATCGAGCCGTTGTCGTGCGTGACGACAATGCGGCCGAGACCCGCGAACGCCTGACCGATCGGACCCATGGGGATTTCGACCGGATTGCCGTTGATATCGATGTTCGCTTCCACCGTGCCGCTGGTCGCACGCGAGAACAGGTTCTTGAACCAGCCCTTGATGCCGCTTTGCGCCTGCTTGATGGTGGTGTTGACGAGCGACGGGTTATCCCACGACGTCTGGTCGTACGCGGTTTCGAGGATCTTGCGGATCGGCGAATCCTGCGGGTCGCCCAGGCGGTTCATCGCATCCACGGCCTGACCGAAGCTGCCGAAATCCTGCACGGCAATGCCCTGCATGAACTTCTGCCAGTGCTGCGCATATTCGGCCTTGTACATGCCGACGAGCGTCTTCTGGATCTGCTCCGGGCTGCCTTCGAGCGTGAGGTCGTCGGACGCCGAGGTGTTGAGCACCCAGTCCTTCGCCTGCAGTTCCTTGGTGGCGGCGTCGCGGATCGCGGGCTGCACGTACTGGAACCACGCTTCGCGCGTGAAGGTGCCGGGGATCGCATAGCTGCCCGCCACGAGTGCGGTATTGCCGTCGCCGACAATGCGCGCGACCGTCATCGGCGCGAAACGCGTGGAGGCGCGCGCCTTGATTTCTTCATAGACGCGCTGGCGAGCCGGCATGCCGCGCACCACGTGACGCAGGTTTTCGCGGGTTTGATCGACCAGCGAAAGATTCGCGTCGATCATCGGCCAGTCGTCGTCGTTCACGCGCGCGAGATAGAAGGTGATCATGCGCTCGGCGCTGCGGATCATCTCGTCGCGAGGCATGTTGCCGCGATTCTGTTCGAGCCAGCCGCGCCAGAAGCGGGCGATCTGGTCGGTGAGGTGAGCGGTTTCGACGTGGCGCTTGTCCGACAGCATCAGATACGTCTTGAGCGCGTTGTAGGCGTCTTCCACGCTCGACGGCGACGCGTCGCTATAGAGGCCGCCCTGGCTCGTGTTCGACATCGCAGCATGCGCGGAAACCGGCACGGCGCCCGAATCGGGCGTGTGCGTCATCGGCGCGAGTTGCTCAGGGTGCGCGTCCACGTCCTTCATGAACGATGCGAGATTCTGCGAAACCGGCGTGAGCATGATCTGGCGCACGCCGTTGTAATACTCTTCGAGCAGATGCTGTTCGATGCGGTCGCCCTGATAGAGGCCGAGCGACACCGCGAGCGGTTTGTCGCGGCGGAACTGTTCGAGCTGGTCGATACGGTCTTCGAGAATATCCATCGCCTGCAGGCGCGATTGAAGATCGTTGCGGTTCTGTTGCAGACGCTGGACGTTGTCCAGATCGGCCTGCACGTTCGCCACCAGTTGCTGGTTATTGACGGCCGACCACGTCCAGCCGCCCAGCGCGAGCGCAAGCGCCGCCACCACGCCGAAGAACGTGGCGTAGCGCAGACGCGTTTTAGCCGGGCTCGCGAACTGGCGAACGGTTTGCTTGTCCGCGAAAATCACCTTGGAAAACAGGTCTTTCAGGAAGAAGCCGTTCTTCGAGAACGCGGGCTGCGCCTTGGGCAGGCCATCAGCGGAAAGGGCGAAGCGGTTGGCGATGCGCTGCGCGGCGGCGCTATTGGTTTCGCCTTCCTGCAATGCGCTCGTGAAATAGAAGCCGCGGAAAATCGGCTTGTACTGGAACGGGTTGTTCTCGAACAGCGTGGCGAGGAACGCGCGCAGCGCCGGTTTGATGGTCGAGAATTCGAGCGGGAAACTCAACTGGCCAGGCGTGAGCGCATTGCCGCGGCTGATCGACATCTGCGCGATGCTGATTTCCTTGAGGCCTTCGTAGAGTTCTTCGAAACGCTCATCGAACTGCGCGACCACGTCGCGCTTTTCGTCCGGCTCATAGGGCAGGGTAGCGCCCCAGACGCGGTCGTATTCGTGGCGATCGTTGGCGCTGAAGAATTCGGTGAAGCCCGTGATCAGGTCCACCTTCGTGAACATCACGTAGACGGGCGCGAACACTTCGAGCTTTTCGGTGAGTTCCTGCACGCGCTGGCGCAGGTTTTTCGCCAGATTGATGGCGAATTCCGGACGATTGCCGGTCAGTTCCGCAATGCTCGCCGTGACGATGATGCCGTTGATCGGCGCTTTCGGACGATAGCGCTTAAGCAGGCCGAGAAAGCCGAGCCACTCGCCGCGATCTTCTTCGTGAATCGAATAACGGCCCGCGGTGTCGAGCAGAATGCCTTCGGTGGTAAAGAACCAGTCGCAATTACGCGTGCCGCCGATGCCATGCACGATGGCTTCTTTTTTATCGGCGAAAGGAAATTGCAGGCCGGAATTGATCACGGCGCTGCTTTTGCCCGCGGCCGGATTGCCGATGACGATATACCAGGGCAGTTCGTAGAGCGCCGAACCGCCGGAAAGCTGGCCGATCTTCGACGTCTTGATGGTCTTGACCGCATCGGTCAGGCGCGTGCGCAGGGCGTCGAGTTCGGCCTGGGTGCCGCGCGCGGCGACAGCGGCGGGCGCTTCGGCCTGAGCCTGCTGTTCCAGCATATCGCCGAGTTTGCTGTTGGCGCGGCGCACGCGGATGCGGCGCACGATCCACATGATCAGCCAGAGCGCGAGCAGCACGCCGAGCACGACCGCGACCCAGATGAGCCCGATCTGCAGCGTGTCGGCCGCGATATAGAGCACGGCTGCCAGCGCAATGAAGCCGATGATGGAAAGCGTGCGCTTGTGAGTCAACACGTTGAGAAAGCGTTGCATATGCCGGTCAGATCCTGATGCTTTGAGTGCTGTTCTGGTAATTCATGCGTGGCGTTGAAAGACGCGCGTCGAGGAGGGCGCGCGCGTGCAGCCGATCATGTGCTGTACAGGATCGGCTGCCGATGTGAAAAATGTGAGAGATCAGGAAAGGAATTGCACGGCCTGCACGGTCCCCGCGTCATGTCGCTCAAAGCAATCAAGGAACGCCCCATAACCATCCTCTTTATTGTCCGCTTTGCGTTTTGCTTCGGCCCAATCTGCATATACGCGTGTGCGTTTTTCCGTTGCGGCTTACCATTCTTGCTGCCGCTGTTACATACGCATGTCATTTTGCGTCTGCTGGTTTGCGTCCCAGCACGAATCCGGGCTTGTGATATTCAACGTGCCCGAGGTCCATCAATTTCCATCGGCCGCCCCACGTGAGGCCGACCTGTTCGGCAACCTGCCCATATAACTGATAGCCGCGCATGGCCCACGGATCTTTTTCTGAAATGACGAGCTTGCCGTCACGCAGGAATGCGTTATCTGCTGCGAGGCCGTATTGGTGATAGCTCTGAAACGCAGCGGCATTGGTCACGCTGCCACCCATTCTTGCCAGCTTGTCCTGCCGTTCGGGGCTGCGATAACCTTCCAGCAAAGCCATTTCGTAACCGTATTGCTCGCGCATGATTTTATAAACGAGCAACAGACGCGTACGGAAATCAGCATCGAGCAGATTCCAGTCGCGGCTCGCGTCCACCAGGGCCGGACGAATCTGTTCGACTTCCTGTGTGGCGAACACCTCGGGCGGCAATGGCGGCGGCGGAACAAGCTGCTCGCCATTGAGCAATGCCGCGATTTTTTCATCGGGCACACGAGGCGTGTCATCGTATTGGAATAACTGGTGGCCGCGAAGCGCAATAGCGATCAGCGGCGGCGTCGCAAGAATACCTGTCGTCGACAAAATCAGCAAGCGCCGCTTAATCAGCAAATTTTGCATATCGACCATTGTCGATTGGGAATATTTTGCCGATTTAGAAATATGCTTGCGCGCATGTCTGGAACTCGCGGTAATACGATGCGTGATCACATTATGCAGGTTGAATACGGCGTCGAAAAAAGACGCCCGGACGCCCGGTAGCAGCAGAATTGCGGCTATCAGCACGGTAATGGCGAAATAGACTACGAGTGCAATGGCAACCAAAAGCGACCCCGTGAACTGAGGCAATTGTTTTTTGTAATGCTTGATTTTAGAATCAGGCCTGCCCGAACTCGGGCCGATACGTATTATTACGGCGAAACAGGCCCGATTCAATGTGCACGATCCGAATGAGACTCTAAAGTAATGAGTGTGCCGGACAATTCCCGACCCAAAGCTCCTCCCAGTCTGCTTGCCGATGCCCCGGCCAGACCGGCCGGCGCACCTGCCAGCGGCACGCCCAATGGCTCGCGCATTCTCGCGAACCTCGAAGGGCGCGTGGTGCCGCCCGTTCCGCCCGCCGGCAAGCCGCAGCGGTCCTCGAAAGCCGCAGGCCTTGTGGCGCTGCTCGTGATTGGCGCGGGTGCATTCGGTGCATGGCACTGGATGTCGCGTACGCCGGCCGGTGCGTCCAATGCGTCCAGCGTGGCGGCGACAGCGGCCAGTTCGGCTGCCGTCGCGGCCGCGTCGGCCGTGCCCGCGTCGCATGCGATCGTTGCAGGCGCATCTAAACCCGATGATGCCTCCGCGTCGCACGCGGCCACTATCGTTGCGGATGACGATGCGGCAAATGCGAAAGCCGGCGACGGCGACCGGCTTTCGCGCGCGCTCGCGGATGGTAGTGCGAGCGGTGCTGCTGCGTCCGTAGCGCCAGCTGCGCCTGTTGCGCCGCAAGCGAAGGCTGTGCAGCAGGCCCAGACGCCTGAAAAAAGCACTGCAAAGCACAAGAGTGCTGCTGACGCGAAGCAGGAGAAGCAGGAAAAGGCCAACGCGCATAAGAGCGAAAGCAAGACTGTCGTAGCGCAATCGAAGAAAGCCCACGCCAGCGGCAAGCGTGACGACTCTGACGTCGATCTGCTCGCTGTGCTGGTCGCGCGCACTAAACCAGCCGAGAAACCGGGCGATGCGAAGCAAGGTGGCAGCACGCATGGCTCGAAGACGTCGACCAAGTCGGCTGACGCGAACGCTTCGCTGGCGCAACAGGTCAAGGCTTGCAGCGAGCGAGGATTCTTCGAGGATCAACTGTGCCGCTGGCGCGTCTGCGACGGCCATTGGGGCAAAGACCCGGCGTGCCCGCAGGCCGCAAAAGCCAGCAACGAACACTGAAGCCGTGCCGGTACGCCTGCGCCGTTATGAAGTTTGCCGAAGGATTGATCGATCCTTCGGCATGCCAGGTAATTGGGCGGCGGTCGACGGGCGTCGACAGCAACAGGTAGCCGCCGTTTTTGTCGGGCTTGCTTGATTTGACATAATGCAAATTATCGCAGTTTTTGAATTGTGCTAAATAGAGATGTCGCCTTTGGCGACGCTCAAGAATCCGTCGTGTAACGCGCCATCAATCTTTCGCGGCGCTGTATAACGCCGAGCTTCCGGCCCGTCACGGCCAACCACATTCCATCGACGTAACCCAACCTCATGGACGAAAACCGCCGCCCAATCAAATCGCGCTCCAACACGGTTATCGTGGCGCTGTCCAGGTTTCTGGCCGGCACGAGCGTGACGCCTAACCAGATTTCCTGCGCGAGCGCCGTTTTTGCGGCAATCGGCGCGGTGGCGCTGCTGCGCATCGACAGCGTGATCGACATGATCATCGCAATCGTGTGCATCCAGTTGCGTCTGCTGTGCAACGTCATCGACGGGCTGGTGGCCGTCGAAGGCGGTAAAAAATCCATTGTCGGGCCGATCTTCAACGAATTCCCGGATCGCATCGCGGACAGCTTCCTGCTGGTTGCCGCCGGGTATGGCGTGGGTCTGCCTTCGCTGGGCTGGGCCGCCGCGCTGTTCGCAGCGCTCACTGCTTATGTGCGCGTATTCGGCGGCTCGGTGGGCGTGCCGCAGCGCTTCATCGGACCGATGGCCAAGCAGCATCGTATGGCGCTGCTTACGTTTGCCTGCGTGGCGACGATCGTCGAAATCGCGCTGCATCGGCATCCGGTCTGTCTTGCCGCGGCGCTGGCGATCATCGCGGCCGGCAGCGCGCTCACTTGTGTCACGCGTACGCGCGCGCTGGTGCAGGATCTTCATCGGATCACGGAGGAAAAAACTCATGCGTAACGTGATGCAGCGCTGGCTGCTGGGTGTCGTGCGACTCGTGGTGGGCGCGCGTGGGCGCTACGCGAGCACGCCGCCTTCCGCGCAGCAAACGATCTATTTCGCCAACCATTCGAGTCACGTCGATACGCTGGCCATCCTGGCGGCGCTGCCGCCCGATCTGCGCACGAGCGTGCGCCCTGCTGCCGCGCGCGATTACTGGGATGCTTCGCCGATGCGCCGCTTTATCGCGAATCGCGTGCTGGGCGTGGTGTATGTGACGCGCAAGGGCGAAGGCGAAGATCCGCTCCAGCTGGTGCGCGAGGCGCTGGCATCGGGCTGGTCGATCATCATTTTTCCTGAGGGCACGCGCAGCCAGACCGGCGAAATCGGCCCGTTCAAAAGCGGGCTTTACTGGCTTTCGCACGAGTTTCCCGAGGTGAAGCTCGTGCCCGTGCACCTGTCCGATCTGATGCGCGCGATGCCCAAAGGCAAACTGCTGCCGGTGCCGATCAATTGCAGCGTGTCGTTCGGCGATGCCGTGCCCGGCGCCGCGCAACTCGATAAGGAAGCCTTCCTCACCACGGCGCGCGACGCCGTGATCAAACTTCAAAATTCGGTACGGGGATAAGGATGCCGCACGTCTTCTGGATCACGATTGTGGGCGTGGTCGCCCTGCTCTGTTTCTTTACCGTGGTGGGCGCGGTATTGCGCATGAAGTTCGGTCTGGCCAACACGACCGTCGCCAATATGAACCAGCGCATTGCCGCGTGGTGGGTCATGATTGCCGTGGTCACGGCGGCGCTGTGGCTGGGTCCTTACGCGACGCTGTTCCTGTTCTTTATCTGCTCGTTCTTCGCGCTGCGCGAGTTCATTACGCTCACGCCCACCAAGCCCGCCGATTACTGGTCACTCGTGCTCGCGTACTACGTTGCGCTGCCCGGCCAGTTTCTGCTCGTTGCGCTGCACTGGTATGGGCTGTTCGCGATTTTCATGCCGGTGTACATGTTCTTCGTGCTCTCGGCATCGGAGGCTTTTTCTCAGGACACGGCTGAATTTCTGGAGCGCAATGCCAAGATCCAGTGGGCGCTGATGGTCTGCGTGTATTCGTTCAGCTATGCGCCCGCCCTGCTGCTGTTGCCGCTGCCGCACTACTTCGACAATAACGGGCCGCTGCTGCTGTTCTTCCTGCTGGTCGTGCAATCGAGCGATGTGTTCCAGTACGTGTGCGGCAAGCTTTGGGGCAAGCGCAAGCTTTCGCCGCTCGTGAGTCCGTCGAAGACGTGGGAAGGCCTGATTGGCGGTGGTGCGCTTGCAATCGGCCTGGGCACCCTGCTGCACGGTCTCACCCCGTTCAATGTGTGGCAGGCCGCGCTGATGTCGGCGGTGACGGTGATTGGCGGCTTTATTGGCGGACTCGTGCTGTCGGCCGTCAAGCGCTCGATGGGCGCCAAGGACTGGGGCGTGATGATCGCCGGCCATGGCGGCATGCTCGACCGCATCGACTCCATCTGCTTCGCCGCGCCGATCTTCTTTCACCTCACGCGCTACTTCTTCGCTACGCCGACCTGAGGCCCGATCGTTTCGCCCGCAGTCCTGGCGGGCGAAGTTGCTTACAGCCTATAGCCTGTATTTTGCATTTACAGCTTTTAGGTTGTATTTTGCATTTACAGTCTATAGACTGTAAGCATCCTCCTTTGCCCTATCCCTCTGCCGGAGCTTCGCGTGGACTATCCGCTCAAGACCGTCAGCCAGTTGCGCCCCATGCTGCTAGGCTTTCGCAAGAACGCTGGCCTGACCCAGGAAGCCGTCGCGCAGCGGCTTGGCATCTCCCAGCAAAGCTACGCAGCATTTGAAGCGAATCCCGCGACCGCAAGCGTCGACCGGCTCTTTCGTGTATTGCGGCTGCTCGCGGTCGATCTGCATCTCGCCGCGGGGGCGAAGCAGGCCGAGCCGGTTCGGCGCGCCACGGCCGTCAGGAAGACGGCCGCGAAGCAAGCCGCCGTAAAGAAGGTGGCGGCAAAAAAGGCCGTGGTGAAAAAGTCCCCCGAAAAATCGTCGAAAAAAACCGCTGCGCCGCGTAAAGCCGCCGCCAGATCGCCCCAGCGCGAGGACTGGTAAATGGCGCGCCCCCGCCTCACGAACCGCCTCGACCTGTGGATGAACGGCCTGCCCGTTGGCTACTGGGAGATCGTGCGCGGCGTCGAGCGGCTCGTGTATCTGCAAAGCTGGCTCGACGATGAACAAGGCCGTCCGCTCTCGCTCTCGCTGCCGTTCACGCCCGGCAATCAGCCCTTGCGCGGGCCCGTCGTCACCGATTATTTCGACAATCTCCTGCCCGATAGCGAACGCATCCGGCGGCGTATCGCCGCGCGTTACCGCACGGCGGGCATCTCGCCGTTCGAACTGCTTGCGGTGCTCGGCCGCGATTGCGTGGGCGCGCTGCAACTGCTGCCGGCGGGCGAAACGCCGGTCGGGCTCGAATCGATTGAAGGCCGTCCGCTCGACGAGGCCGCCATCGCCCGGCTGCTGCGCGACACCACCTCCACGCCGCATTTCGGCGAGCACGAGCCGGTGGACGATCTGCGCCTCTCGATTGCCGGTGCGCAGGAAAAAACCGCCCTGCTGCGCCGTAACGGGCGCTGGCTGTTGCCCACGGGCAGCACGCCTACCACGCACATTCTCAAGCTGCCGCTCGGCCTGGTGGGCAATATGCGCGCCGATATGCGGACGTCGGTGGAAAATGAATGGCTCTGCGCGAAGATCGTCGGCGCATTCGGGCTGCCGATCGCGCCGTGCGAAATTGCGCATTTCGAAGACACCAAGGCGCTCGTGGTCGAGCGTTTCGACCGGCGCATGGCGCGCAACGGCCGCTGGATCGTGCGCCTGCCTCAGGAGGATCTGTGCCAGGCTACGGGCACGCCCGGCATCGTCAAATACGAAGCCGACGGCGGCCCTGGCATCAATGCCGTGATGGCAGTGCTGGGCGGCTCATCGCATTCGCGGCAGGACCGGCGGCATTTTTTTCTCGCGCAGATCGTTTTCTGGCTGCTCGCGGCCACCGATGGACACGCCAAGAATTTCAGCATCGCGCATCTGCCCGGCAGCCGTTACGCCGCCACGCCGCTTTACGACGTGCTATCGGCGCATCCCATCATCGGGCGCGGGCGCAACCAGCTTGCGGCACAGCGCGCGAGTCTCGCGATGGCGGTGCGCGGGCGCAATGCCCATTACCGCATCGCGCAGATTTTTCCGCGTCACTGGATCGCGCAAGGACAGCGCGTGGGATTTTCCGTCGAGGAAGTCGAAGAGATGATGGCGACGGTCGCGCAACACACTGAACGCGTCATCGATGAAGTCGGCGCGCAGCTGCCCGACGATTTCCCGCTCGATGTGGCCGAAGCGATCTTCGCTGGCATGCGGCGTCAGGCGCGCATTCTGGAAGGTCCGGGCTGAACGAGGCCCGGCCGGAACAGCTCAAAAACACGCAAAAACAGCGCCGGCCTATACAGGTCGGCGCTGCGCAAAATCCGTCACAGGCACAAGATCCGGCAGGAAACCCGGCTTGCGACGCGTGAGGCGTCGCGCGAACGGCGCGCCACACCCCACACCATGTCGAGACCGCAGCCTCGCTTAGTGATGACGCTTCGTCATGTCCTTGGCGGCTTCCTTCATGTCGCCATAGTTCTTGCGTGCTTCGCCGGCGGCCTGCTGCACGTCGCCCTTGAGCTCGCGTTGCGGATTGTCGGTGGCGCGGCCGACGGCTTCGTTGACCTTGCCCTTGATCTTTTCTGCCGTGCCCTTCACCTGGTCCTTGTTCATGGTGCGTCTCCACGTAAAAGCGACGGTGTGTCGCGACGTCTCTGCTAGCGCATGAGGCGTGCCCACGCCCTTCGCAAAAAATCCATGTGTTCAGCAACTGAACGCTTTTATGCCGCCCGCCGCATGGCACGGGCGATCCAGAGCCGGGAACTATTCCTGATTGCGACGCTGGCCCTCATTCCTTAAGGTGGCGACTTTGTGGCGTCCTTACCGCCATCTTCCCGGCATTCGCACGAGACCAACAGGAGTCAGCATGAGCGTTACATCTTCCACCCGCCTCCTCGATAACGACAGCTGGCATGGCCGCGTCTTCACCGGCGAATGGCGCAACGGCACCTCCGCTGCCGATGTGCTCGAACCGGCCACCGGCGAGCGCCTCGCCCGCATCGGCATGGCGGACGCGGCTTTCGTGGCGGCTTCGTCGAAAGCGGCTTTCGATGCGCAGCAGGCCTGGGCCGCGCTGCCCTACGACGAGCGCGCCGCCGTGCTGCGCCGCGCCGCCCGTCTGGCCGAAGACGCCGCCGACGAGATCGCCGGCTGGATCGTGCGCGAAAGTGGCTCGACGCGCGGCAAGGCCGCTGCCGAAACACACGTCACCATCAAGGCGCTGCACGAAGCGAGCGCGCTGCCGTCGCGTTCGGCGGGCGAGGTGCTGCCTTCGGTGCCGGGCCGTCTGTCGCTGGCGCGTCGCCGCCCGCTGGGCGTGGTCGGCGTGATTTCGCCGTTCAATTTCCCGCTCTATCTGGCGATGCGCGCCGTGGCTCCGGCGCTTGCGCTCGGCAACGCCGTCGTGCTCAAGCCGGACCCGCGCACCTCGATCTGCGGCGGCTTCACTATCGCGCGCCTGTTCGAACTGGCCGGCCTGCCCGCGGGCCTGTTGCACGTGCTGCCCGGCGACGGCGCGGCGGGTGCGGCGCTCACCAGCGACCCGCACATCGCCATGATCCAGTTCACGGGCTCGACCGGCGCGGGCCGCAAGGTCGGCGAAGCGGCGGGCCGTCACCTCAAGAAGGTTTCGCTGGAACTGGGCGGCAAGAATTCGCTGATCGTGCTCGATGACGCCGATATCGATCTCGCCGTCGCCAACACGGCTTGGGGCGCCTATCTGCATCAGGGCCAGATTTGCATGGCGACGGGCCGGGTGCTCGTGCAGCGCAAAATTTACGATCAATTCGTGCAAAAACTGGTGGCGAAGGCCGCGGGCCTCACGGTCGGCAATCCGGCTAACGGCGATGTCGCGCTTGGGCCGATCATCAATGCCGCGCAGCGCGACCACATCGCCCGTGTCCTGGCGGATGCGCAGAAGGCCGGTGCCCGCGTCGAAACCGGCGGCGGCTATCGCGACCTCTTTTTCGAACCGACCGTGCTGAGCGGCGTGACCCAGGACAACCCGGCGTTCAACGAGGAAATTTTCGGGCCGGTGGCGGTCGTCGTGCCCTTCGACACCGAAGAAGAAGCCATCGCGCTCGCCAACGATACGGAGTACGGATTGTCGATGGCGGTCGTCACCGCCAATGTGGGCCGCGCACTGCGCATGGGCGAGCGCCTGCGCACGGGCCTGCTGCACATCAACGATCAGACCGTCAACGACGAAGTGATCAACCCGTTCGGCGGCGTGGGCGCATCGGGCAACGGCACGAGCATCGGCGGTCCGGCCAACTGGGAAGAGTTCACGCAATGGCAGTGGCTCACCGTCAAGGGCGAAGCCCCGCTCTACCCGATCTGAGGAGATACGCATGAGCACAACAATCACAGCCGCCGTTGCGCGCGCCAAGGGCGAGCCGTTCACGATCCAGAAGGCGCGTCTGCGCGGCCCGCAGGACGACGAAGTGCTGGTGCGCGTGGTCGCCACGGGCCTGTGTCACACCGACCTGATCGTGCGCGACCAGTTCTATCCGGTGCCACTGCCCGCCGTGCTGGGGCATGAAGGCGCGGGTGTGGTCGAGGAAGTCGGCCCGAACGTGAAGAACCTCAAGCCCGGCGATCACGTGGTGCTGACGTACGGCGCCTGCGGGCATTGCCAGCCCTGCGTGGGCGGCCACGGTGCCTATTGCAGCCACTTCTTCGGGCTGAATTTCGGCGGCGGCGATCTCGAAGGCCGCACCGCCATCGAGGACGAGGAAGGCCGTCCGCTGCACGATCACTTTTTTGCGCAGTCGTCGTTTGCGAGCCATGCGCTTGCGCGTGAAAACAACGCGATCAAGGTGCCGCAGGATGCACCGCTCGAATTGCTGGGGCCGCTGGGATGCGGCATCCAGACCGGCGCGGGCGCGGTCATCAATTCGCTGAAGGTGACGCCGGGCAGCCGTTTCGCGAGCTTCGGCGCGGGTGCGGTGGGTCTTTCCGCCGTGATGGCGGCGCGCGTGGCGGGCGCGTCGACCATCATCGCGGTCGATATCGTTCCGTCGCGGCTCGAACTGGCGAAGGAGCTGGGCGCGACCCACACGGTCAACAGCCGCGAAGTGGACATGGTTGAGACGATTCGCGAGATCACCGGCGGCGGCGTGGATTTCGCGCTGGAATCGACGGGGCATCCACAGGTGCTGGCTGGCGCGATTGAAGCGCTTGGCACGCTGGGCGCGATTGGCGTGGTGGGCGCGCCGCCGCTGGGCACCAAGGGCGAGTTCGACATCAACAGCCTGCTGCTGAATGGACGCACGATTCGCGGCATCGTCGAAGGCGATAGCGTGCCGCAGCGCTTCATTCCGCAACTCGTCGAGCTTTATCAGCAAGGGCGCTTCCCGTTCGACAAACTGGTGAAGTTCTACCCGCTTGAGCAGATCAACGAAGCCGCCGAGGACAGCACGCGCGGCGTCACGCTCAAGCCGATCCTGCGCTTCACCCACGCCTGAGCTGCCTGACACGACGCAAGCCGCCGCAAACCGCCGCAAGCCGCCGGAAAGCGACACTGGGCGGGCTGGCCCAAGGTAATCCCGCGCTGCGGCGTGCGTACCGGCTGCGGTATGCTCGCAGTTTCCGGCGCGGACTTATGCGTTTCAGGCCTGCGCCCGGACGGGCGGCATGGTGCCCTTTAAAACGGCATCGTGCCGCCCGTCCGTGCTTGTCGCTTTCGATTCGTCAGCCACCTCACCCATCGCATGAAATCGCCAGAACGGGAGCCCGCATGAAGAGCAAATCCGCGTCGCAATTTGGGGCGGAGCGCGCGACGGACAGCGCGCTGGCTCAACTGCATTCGGTGCGCGAACGCTTTGGCGGCGGCGAACTTCTGCCCGACGCGCTTGCGTCTGGCCTGCTGCCCGATTCCGTGGCGCGGTCGTGGGCGCGCTCGCGCGACGCGGGCGTGCGGCCCTGGCAGGCGCCCGAATACGAGCTGTTGAAAAGTGCGCGCAGCACCCGCGAATCGCACGAAGACCGGCGGCTATACAGCTGCGTCGTCGATGAAATCGAGCAGTTGTGGGACGCCTTCGGCGGCGACGACTGGACCATCTTCTGCGTCAATCCGCAAGGCACGGTGATCCACGCGCGCCGCAGCCCCGCCTGCGACGACGAATTGATCCTGCCGATCATCGCGGGACGCCGCATCCTCGAATCGCATATCGGCACCACCGCGCCGAGTTGCGTGTTGCACGAAGGCATCGAAGTGACCGTCGCGAACGGCCAGCACTACCTCGACGAATTCGAGCGCGCGTCGTGCATCGCCGTGCCGCTTTACGGGCTGCATGGCGAAGTGATCGGCGCACTCGATCTCACCGGTACGGGGCAGCGCGATCTCTCGCCGATCCGCGAGCAGTTCCGGCTCGCGGCGCTGGCCGCCGAACAACGTCTCTTTGCGACCTTGCGCGGTTGCCATCTGCTGCGCGTCCAGCACGACCCGCGCTGGCTCGCCACGCCGCTAGCGGGCGTGCTGGCCGTGGAAGAGGACGGCACGCTGCGCGGCGCGAGCCGTATGGCGCGGCGCATGTTTGGATTGACGCACGGCGCGCCCCTGCCCCCGCTCGCGCTGCGCGATCTGTTCGACGATGTGCCGCTCGCGCAACTGAGCCGCCTGTTGCGGCCGCAGCGCAATCCGCTGCGTATCGCGCGCGCGGACGGCAGCCATGTGTGGGTGCAATACGCGCGCGCGCCGCTCAATCGCAGCACGGCGCGGCGCATGGATATGCCGCTGGTAGCCGACGATGAGCCGACGTCCGCCGCTGTTGCTGTGGGCGGTGCGCAGAATGGCTCCACGCTGGAGGAGCAGACGCTGATCGCAGTGCAGAACGCCATGCGCGAGCATGGCGGCAACGTGGCGGCGGTCGCGCGGCAATTGCGCGTGTCGCGCACGACGGTCTATGCGCGGTTAAAGCAACTGCGCGAAACGGGTATGGAGACGGGGTTGTTTGGGGAAACCGGTGGAGTGGAATAAACGTTACCACTCGCCCCGCTTCATCGCCTCTTCCAGCATGCCGAGCGTTATCGCCTGACCGCCTAGCGTTTCTCGCGCTTGCGCACTGAACGGCGATTTCACTACAGTCATGAAAAACGATCCAAGACCGAGTTTCGCGGACGGGTAGTAATCGTCGATAGAGAAATCGGCAAGATTCACGCCGAACGTCGCCGCCCATTGATCGATGAGCAGCGCGATGCGCTTCGGCTCCATGTCGAGATCATGGTAGAGATCGGTATCGCGCGTGAGGTTGAGCTTGCCGACCAATGGATCTCCCGCGTCCTTCGCGATGAATTCCACGAGATTGTTCCAGGCATCGGTCATTACAGGCGATCCTCTTGTGCCACCAGGCTGTTATAGGCGTTAATCGATCTGTAAATAATAGTCGACACGTCTGCGGCCAGCAGAATCCAGCCTACTCCCGGAATAGCGCGCCCCACGAATACGCCAAGACTTCGTGTGAATTTGATTCGCAGAAGAATCAGGCTTTTGAACGATGTTACCGTTGGCAAAACCTTCTGTTTCAGCTCATAAGGTAACAAGCGACGTGACACCACCGAAGCAATGGACGTGCCTTTGACTGCTCCGGCGAATTTTCCGCGCGTCGGTATAAATCGTTGGCCAACCAAAATCATTCCCACGCCTACTGCGTCATCTATTCCTAGATGTTCACATGTCTTATCGATAGTAATAAGGAAAAATAATTCCTCTCGAGTAAGACCGGTATGGATGCCGTACGTGTAGATGTGGGTCATGGATCGTGAACGGGCAAAAAAGAGCGCTCACGCTACCTTAAAGTCGGGTATCGAACAAGCAACAACCGGGCTGCCCGGGCAGAAAGAAACCCAATGCGCATGCATGCACTTCTCTTACCTGGCGAGCTTGAACGACGATCAACTGCAAACAGAAAACCCCGCGCAGCCCGATCCCAAAGGACCCGACCCACGCGGGGCGAAATCCGCATTAGCGGATCAATTCATCAATCGTGCGCCATGGCGCGCTCGACGCTGATCTGCGACGGCATCATGTTGACGTTTGCGTTGTGCATGACCCACAGCGACAAACCGACGATCACCGCAATCAAAAACGCCGTGCAGATGAAAATGCCGGTATTCGCCCGCTGACTACGCGCCGCGCCAATATGCAGGAAATACACCAGCTGCACGACGAGCTGCGCTACGCACAGCACGACAATCGCCGTCAGACCTTGCGCGGGCGGAATCACATGAAACATGACCACACCAAACGACGCGAGCGTGAGCACGAGCGACAGCACCGTGCCGATCATGTAGCCCTTGAAACTGCCATGTCCGTCGTCGTGACCGGCGGAGTGAGACGAATGAGAGACGTGGGAATGACTCACAGCATGCCTCGCAGATAAACAAAGGTGAAAACGCAGATCCACACGAGATCCAGAAAGTGCCAGAAAAGGCTCAGGCACGCGAGGCGTCGGCGCACCGTACCGGTCAGTCCGAACTTCCAGGTCTGGTGCATCATGATCGCGATCCACAGCAGACCTGCGCTTACGTGCAGACCGTGCGTGCCGACCAGCGTGAAATACGCCGACAGATACGCGCTCGTATGCGGACCCGCGCCATCGGCAACCAGCTTGCCGAACTCGTTGACTTCCATGCCGACGAAGCCCGCACCAAACAGGAACGTGACCACGAGCCAGAAAATCACTTGCCCGCGGCGCTGCGAATGCAGGCCGAGCATCGCAAGACCGAACGTCACACTGCTTGCAAGCAGCAGCAGCGTTTCGCCCAGCACGTAATCCAGTTCGAACAGTTGCTTCGCACCGGGACCGCCTGCCGTCGCATTCGCGAGCACGCCGAAAGTGGCGAAGAGCGTCGCGAAGATGAGGCAGTCGCTCATCAGATAGATCCAGAACCCGAGCGTGGTCTTGGTGCTGTCGTCGTGTCCGTGACTGTGGCCATCATCGTGGCCGTGATGTGTCGTTGCAGCGTGAGCCATGACTTACGCGACCTCCTTCATTTCCAGCGTTTTTTGCGCTGACTTGAGCTGCTGGAAGCGCGCGTTTTCAATGCGCTCGACTTCCGCGGCCGGAACCCAGTAATCGACATCCTGGTTATAGGTACGCGCGATAAACGTGCCGATCATGCCGACCAGACCCAGCACCGCGAACGGCCACATATGCCACACCGCCGCGAAGCCGAACACGAAACTGAACATGGCGATGATGAAGCCCGCGCCGGTGTTGCGCGGCATATGGATGTCTTCGTACTTGCGCGCCTGCACGTAGGCGACGCCCGCTTCCTTGTTGTCCCAGTGCTGCTCCATCGACGTGATCTTCGGCATCACGGCAAAGTTGTAGAACGGTGCGGGCGAAGCCGTCGACCATTCGAGGCTGCGGCCATCCCACGGGTCGCCCGTCACGTCGCGGTTCAGATCGCGGTCGCGCACGCTCACATAGAGCTGCACGATCAGCGCGAAAATGCCCAGGCCGACGAACACCGCGCCCACCAGCGCCACCACCAGCCACATATGCCAGCCCGGCTCCGAGTAGTGGTTCATACGGCGCGTCATGCCTTCGAAGCCGAGGATGTACAGCGGCGTGAAAGCAAGCCAGTAACCGATCAGCCAGCACCAGAACGACACCTTGCCCCAGAACTCGTTGAGCGTGAAACCGAATACCTTCGGGAACCAGAAGCTCACGCCCGCGAGGCAGCCAAACACCACGCCGCCGATGATGACGTTGTGGAAGTGCGCGACGAGAAACAGCGAGTTGTGCAGCACGAAGTCCGCGCCCGGCACGGCCAGCAGCACGCCGGTCATGCCGCCCACGGCGAACGTCACCATGAAGCCGATGGTCCACAACGTCGCGCTGTGATAGCGGATGCGGCCGCGATACATCGTAAAGAGCCAGTTGAACAGCTTCACGCCGGTCGGGATCGAGATGATCGTCGTCATGATGCCGAAGAAGGCGTTGACGTTCGCGCCCGAGCCCATCGTGAAGAAGTGATGCAGCCACACGAAGAACGACAGAATGCCGATCGACGACGTTGCGTACACCATCGACTTGTAGCCAAACAGGGGCTTGCCCGAAAACGTGGCGATGATTTCCGAAAACGCGCCAAACGCGGGCAGGATCAGGATGTACACCTCGGGGTGGCCCCACACCCAGATCAGGTTGATGTACATCATCGCGTTGCCGCCCAGCTCGTTCGTGAAGAAATGCATGTCGAGATAGCGGTCCATCGTGAGCAGCGCGAGCGTGCCGGTCAGCACCGGGAACACCGCGACGATCAGGATGTTGGTGATGAGCGCCGTCCACACGAACACCGGCATCATCATGAGCTTCATGCCCGGCGCGCGCATGCGCAGGATCGTCACGATAAAGTTGATGCCCGAAAGCGTCGTGCCCAGCCCCGATATCTGCAAGGACCATATGTAGTAGTCCATGCCGACGGTCGGGCTGTAGCCGAGTTCTGAGAGCGGCGGATACGCCACCCAGCCCGTCGCCGCGAAATCGCCGACGAACATCGACACCATCACCAGCACCGCGCCCACCACCGACAGCCAGTACGACAGCGAGTTGACGAACGGGTACGCCACGTCGCGCGCGCCGATCTGCAGCGGCACCACCACGTTCATCAAGCCGAGGATCAGCGGCGTGGCCACGAAGAAGATCATGATGACGCCGTGCGCCGTGAAGATCTGATCGTAGTGATGCGGCGGCAGATAACCGGCCGCGTCGTTATAGGCGATGGCCTGTTGCGCGCGCATCATGATGGCGTCGGCGAAACCGCGCAGCAGCATCACGATAGCGAGAATGATGTACATGACGCCGATGCGCTTGTGATCGACCGACGTCAGCCATTCGCGCCACAGATAGCCCCACTTGCCCGCAAGCGTGATCGCCGCGAGCAGGGCCAGGCCACCGAGCGCCACGACGCCGCCGGTGCCCATGATGATGGGCTCGTGCCAGGGAACGGCATCGAGCGTGAGTTTTCCGAACATGATGTGATTTACTCCGCTGCCAGGGTGGCGGGCGCACGCGCCGCGCTGCTGTTCATGGTGAGCGCGGGAACGCTGGCGCTCATGCCCGTGCCGGTGCCGCAGATCGGGTTGCCGTGCACGTCGCGCATGTATTTGTCGACCACGCCTTCAAAGAGACCCGGCGCGACGTTCGAATACAGCGCGACCGGGGCCTTTTCTCCCGGCACCGCGAGCTGCTCGTAAGCGCCGCGGCTGAGCATCGCGGGCGAGGCTTTGGCGCGTGCGATCCAGGCGTCGAAATCGGCGCGGCTGGTGGCGAGCGTGTCGAAATGCATGTCCGAGAAACCCGGGCCGCTGAAGGCCGCGGAACGGCCCGCATAGGTGCCGGGGTGATCGGCGATCAGATGCAGCTTCGTTTCCATGCCCGACATCGCATAGACCTGGCTGCCCAGTTGCGGGATGAAGAACGAGTTCATCAGCGATTCCGCCGTGATGCGGAACGACACCGGCGTGCCGACCGGAATCGCCAGCTGGTTCACCGAGGCGACGCCGTAATCCGGATAGATGAACAGCCACTTCCAGTTGAGCGCCACTACATCGACGCGCACCGGCTTGACCTGCGATTCGATCGGCTTGTACGGATCGAGCGAATGGGTGGTTTTCCAGATCAGCGCGGCCAGCGTCACCACGATGATGCAGGGGATGGTCCAGACCACCACTTCGATGGCGGTCGAGTGCGACCACTTCGGCGCGTAGGTCGCGCTGGTGTTCGACGCGCGATAGCGCCACGCAAACCACAGCGTGAGCGCGATCACGGGAATCACCACGAGCAGCATCAAGCCGAGCGCGATGAGGATGAGGTTTTTCTCCTGCACGCCGATGTCGCCTTTCGGGTCCATCAGCACGGAGCTGCAGCCGCCGAGCAAGGCGAGCGCCCCGGCCGACGCGAATGGCGCCGCGCGGCGGAACAGGGATTTCGAGCGTGTGGGTGGTTGAGGAAGCGGCGGGTCGGCTTCGACGGCCGGTCCTCTTCGGAGGTGGAGGTTGCGCATGTCGGGTTCCATGGTTGACGATCGCGCAAACCCATCCATACGTGCCCACTTTGACTTTGCTCATGCGCCGTCAGGACGCCGGGCAAAGACCCATACATAGCCTATATGTATGGATTTACGCGCTTCGTGTCCGCATGCTAGAGTAAGACATGACACATACATCTGCGACAGAATGACGCGAAAAGACCGCATTGATCCGGACAAGAAAGACGCCGCATCGGCGTGGGTCACGGCGCTGCAAGGCGGCGACGGGCCGCGCTATCTGCGCCTCGTCGATTTCATCGAGTGCGCGGTGGCCGACGGCACGCTCTCGCCGGGCGAGCGCGCGCCTGCGCAGCGCACGCTGGCCGATCTGCTCGGCGTCGATCTGACCACCATCACGCGCGGCTTCAACGAGGCGCGGCGACGCGGCCTGATCGAGGCGCGCGGGCCGCTTGGCACCTTCATCGCCGCGCCGCGCGCGGAACTGGCGCAGCGCGTCGATCTGAGCATGAACATTCCGCCGCCGCCACAAGGGCTGGACGCCGACGCGCTGCTGCGCGAAGGGCTGTCGCGCCTTCTGCTGCGCAGCGACGCCGATCTGCTGATGACGTATCACATCGGCGGCGGGGCGGCGGCCGATTGCGCGGCGGGCGCGAAGTGGCTCGAACCTGTGCTGGGCGCGGTCGATCCGGCGCGGCTGGTGGTGTGTTCCGGTGCGCAGTCGGCGCTGGCCGCATTGATCCTCGCCTTCAGCGTACCCGGCGAAGTTGTGCTGAGCGAGCCGCTGGTGTATCCGGGGCTGCCGCACGCGGTGGCGCAGCTCGGCCGCCGTCTCGAAACCGTCGCGACGGATGCCGAAGGCATGCTGCCCGACGCGCTCGACGCCGCGTGCCTTATGCACAACGCACGTCTGCTCTACCTGAATCCGACGCTGCAAAATCCCACCGCCACCACGCTTTCGGAAGCGCGCCGCCGCGATCTGCTGCGCGTGGCGCAGCGCCACGGCGTGCGCATCGTCGAGGACGATCCGTACTGGCGCTTCGCGGTCGACGCCCCGCCGCCGCTCGCGCGCATGGCGCCCGCGCAGGTCTGCTATCTGTCGACGCTTTCCAAGACGCTCTCGCCGGGGCTGCGTACGGCTTTTCTGACGTTGCCCGACAGCGCAGCGCACGCACGCGTATTGGCCGCGCTGCGTTCGTTTTCGCTGATGGCCGCGCCGCTCACCAATGCGCTGGCGATGCAGTGGATCGAAGAAGGCGTCGCCGACGAGATTTTCCAGGGCGTGCGCGCGGAGGCGCAGGCGCGCCAGCGTCTCGCGGCGCAATTGCTTGGCCCGGCGGCGGGCGAGAATGCCGGGATCCACCTCTGGTACGCGTTGCCGAGTTATTGGCAGGCGCGCGAACTCGCGGCGGCGGCCAGCACCGAGGGCCTGGCCGTCGCGCCTTCGACGGCTTTCGAACAGCGCGGCGGCGCGGCCAATGCAGCCAATGCGATCCGCATTTCGCTGGGCGCGGCGGCTGATCGCGCCCAACTGCAATCGGCGCTGCGGCGTCTGTCGGCGTTGCTGGCTAACGATCGCTCTGCCCAGGCGCAGGTCATTGTCTGAAAAAATGGGGACCCTTGGCATTGCGTTTGCTTCCTTTGGTCGATTGACCTAAACGCACCTTTGCGCACCGATGCGCGAGCGTGGCCGGCACTTTGGCGCAGACGCTGTCACGCAGCGCCGGTACACTCGACGAATCGGATTTCTGGATCGCGCCGCAGGCGCTTATTTTTCGGGAGATTGGAAGATGGCCAACGACAAGATGTTGCAGCAGATGCGCGACAAGCCTGGCTTTATCGCGGCGCTCGATCAGAGCGGCGGCTCGACGCCGGGCGCGCTCAAGCAATACGGCATCCCCGAAAGCGAGTACAGCAGCGACGCCGATATGTTCCGTCTGATGCACGAAATGCGCGTGCGCATCATCAGCGCGCCGGCGTTCACGGGCGAGAAAGTGATCGGCGCCATTCTGTTCGAGCAGACCATGGATGGTCAGGCGCACGGCAAGCCGGTGCCAACGTTCCTTTGGGAAGACCGCGGCGTGGTGCCCTTTCTCAAGGTCGACAAGGGACTGGAAAGTGAAGCCGACGGCGTGCGTCTGATGAAGCCGAATCCCGGCCTCGACGCCCTGCTTGATCGTGCCGTGAAGGCCGGCATTTTTGGCACCAAGATGCGTTCGGTGGTCGAGCGTGCGTCGGCGTCGGGTATCGCGGCCATCGCGCAACAGCAGTTCGAAGTGGGCGCGCAGATCAGCGCGAAGGGCCTCGTGCCGATCCTCGAACCCGAAGTCTCGATCAAGGCGCCCGACAAGGCCGAAGCCGAAGCACTGCTGCGCGACGCCCTGCTCAAGGGTCTGGACGCCCTGCCCGCCTCGCAGAACGTCATGATCAAGCTGACGATTCCCGATGTCGCCGACTTCTACAAGCCGCTGATCGATCACCCGCGCGTGGTGCGCGTGGTCGCGCTGTCGGGCGGCTATTCGCGCAGCGACGCCTGCGAGCGCCTCACGCACAACCACGGCATGATCGCGAGTTTCTCGCGCGCGCTTATCAACGACCTCACGAAGCAGATGAGCGACGCCGATTTCGACGCCACGCTGGCGGCGAGCATCGACGAAATCTATCAGGCATCGGTGCAGAAAAACTGAGGGATTTGTGCGCGATCAAGAGATCGCGTCGCCTGAAGTTGCGGTAATTTGCTCGAAGGACAGCTAGGGTCAAATCCCGGCTGTCCTTTTTCATGGCCGGTTATACTGTGCGGCTTCCATAGCTCACGACGCGCACTGGCCATGAGGCGCCTACTCTGCCTGCTCGCCTTGCTGCCCGGCCTCGTGCAACACGCAGCGGCGCAGCAGGCTCCCCCGCAAGGGGACGACAAGAAGCTCCCCACCTATCTGACCCAGAAGTTCGGGCTGGCGAAGGAAAAGGCTGCGCAGATTTCGCAGGCGGTCACCACGGCTGCCGCGAAATATTCGCTGCCGCCGGCTGTGCTGCTTGCGATCATTTCGGTCGAATCGCGTTTCCACGAGAAGGCGCACGGCGGCAACAACGCGACCGGCCTGATGCAGGTCGTGCCTTCGGCGCACCGCAATTTGTTGCGCAACGTCAAAGATTTGACCGATCCCGACGTCAATATCGATGTGGGCTCATCAATTCTCTACGGCTACAAGCGCGCGGCGGGCGGCGATCTAGATGCGGCGATGAAGAACTACGGCGGATCGAAGGCTTATGCGGAAAAGATCCGCACGCGCGCCGCGGAGTTCAGCCGCGTGCTGGATAGCGCCAGCGCCACGCCGGCTGGCGGTGCACCCGGCGACGATGCCGCGCCCAACTTCAGCGACGCGTTCTCCGCGAATATTGCGGCAAGCGACGTAGCGGCCGCGCAAGGCGCATCGGCCTCGTCCGCCTCGTCCTCTTCAACATCCGCGCAAGCTACGACTGCGGCATCGGGAACCGATCCACTCGCTGTGCGCAGCTATTCCCGCTCGCGTGAACGCTAAAGCTCGCTCCGCTTAAAACCGAACGCAGAAATGCAAACCGCCCGGCAAGTGAATCGTGCCGGGCGGTTTGCTGTCGTCCTATCGTAGCGCCGGGAGGGCGCTTGACGCTCAGGCGTCGGCGGCAGGCGTTGCGCCTTCGTTGCCTTCCGTGCCTTGGGCTGCTGCGTCGTTGCCTGCGGCAGGTTCGACCGGTTGCGGCGCGGCTTCAACGGCTTCGTTGGCCACGGGCGCTGCGGGAGCTTCCGCAGCCGCTTCCGGTTGCGCCGGTGCAACCGTAGCATCGGCGGCGACAGGTTGCGCCGTTTTCGCGGCTTCCTGAGCCTTGGCTTGCGCTTCGGCCTTGGCTTTCTGGCGAGCGAGCGCTGCATTGGCACGGCCAACGTGCGACGGGTCGATGCCCGGACCTTCCGAGGCGCTGCCGTCCAGTTCGAAGCGCGAGCCGCCTGCGGCGACGCGCTCGTGATAGCGCGGATGATTCACGTGACGCTTGAGCACGGCGACGATCAGCGTGCGCTCGTAGTCGGGATGGCGCGTGACCAGATCTTCCGCGACGCCGATCTTCAGCGGCAGACGGTCGCGGAACGCCGGGTACAGCTTCGCAAAAACGTTCCAGACCGTGTTCAGCTGGCGGTTGCGTTCGATGCGCGCCTTTTCGGCTTCGCTCAGATTGGCCATCTGTTGCGGTGCGCGGGCCGGACGCTGGCGGTTGTTGCTGCGCTCACCGCGTTCGCCGCGGTCATTGCGTTCGCCGTCACGCGGACCGCGCGACTGGCGCGGCGGCTTGCCGCCTTCGCCGGCGGGCTTGGCCTGAGCCTGGCCCTGGCCTTGACCCTTTGCGTGCTGGGGACGTGCGCGATTGCGCGCCTCGTCAGCGCCTGCCGGACGAGGACCCTTCGGCCCTTTGTGGCCCGGCGCGCCTTGCGCGCGACGCTGGCCCTGTGCGCCTTTCGGTGCGCCCTTGGGCGTGTGCTTGCCTTGCGGCGACTGCGCCTGTTCTTCGGGCGGCTGACCCGTGGGCAGCCCCATGCTCTTCTTGAGTTCAAGCAGCCCGTCTTTGAGGCTCAGGGGTCGGCGTTGTTGCGATGCGGCTTTCACGTCCAGCTCTCTTCCTTATTGGATCGGACGCTATGATACCGAATCGCGCGGCGCATTTCTGTCTCGTCGCGCTTTATGTCCGCGATTCGCCAGTTCTGGCGCGGCTTTTGATGCCTGTTCGAAGGCAAAAAACGTGAAAAACGACGCCCGACGATTTGCCTGATTCTCTTGATTTCATGCGTGTGCAGCGCAAAAAACCGCTTTGCGCGTGTCTGAATCACGTCGCGTCGGACCCTCGATTCCCCTTAGCTTCCGACAATGCGCTCGCCCGGCGAGGCAGCGCATCGTGCTCCTGATTTTTTGTTTTTCCCCTATAAATCATGACCCAATCCAGTATTTCCTCCTCCCCGGTACGCGCAATCGTGACCGGCCATTCGCGTGGTCTGGGCGCCGCGCTGGCCGAATTGCTGCTTGAGCGCCAGATCGATGTGCTGGGCGTGGGACGTAGCGCACATCCAACGCTCGCGCAATCTGAGCGCCCGGCATCGGCGCCCCAATTTGTAGAGGCCTCCCTCGATCTCGCCGATCCCGACGCCGTCGAAAACTGGCTCGCCAGCGGTGCGCTCCAGCGTTTCGCACAAGGCGCGCAGTGCGTGCTGCTGTTCAACAACGCGGGCATGGTCGATCCGATCGCGCCGCTCGGCGCCCAGGGTGCGATCGCGATTGCCCGCGCGGTCACGCTCAATGTGGCCGCACCGCTGATGCTGGCCAACGCCCTTGCCGCTACGCAGGCCCACGAGCGCCGCATCGTGCATATCTCCAGCGGCGCGGCGCGCAATGCCTACGCGGGCTGGAGCGTGTACTGCGCGACCAAGGCCGCGCTCGATCATCATGCGCGGGCGGTGGCACTCGACGCGCCCCAAGGCGTGCGTATCAGCAGCGTAGCGCCTGGCGTGGTGGACACCGGCATGCAGGCGACTATCCGCGCCACGTCTGTCGAACACTTTCCGTTGCGCGGACGTTTCGAAGAACTCAAGCAGACGGGCAAGCTCGCGACGCCCGAAGATTCCGCACGCCAGTTGGTCGCTTATGCGTTGAGCGACGACTTCGGCGCATCGCCCGTCACCGACGTGCGCGAACTCGCGCAGTCGTAACAGACGCTACGTCAGCGCAACGCGTGGCCGCACGGCTTTCCAGCGTCGCGCGCCACCGGCCAGCATCATCAACGCGCCGATAGCGAGCGCATCGCCCGCGAGGCGCGCGGGCAACAGCATGTTCGAATGCGTCGCACGCAGCAGCGTATCGATCGTATTGGACGCCAGCGCGCCGCCCACGAAGCACACGAGCCCCTGCTGCCCCACGGTGACGATGCCCGGCACACGTTGCGCAAGCCAGCCGACCCAACCGAGCCGCGTGGCCTGCGCCGCAAGCCAGGCCACAGCGGCGAAGCTGACGATGCGCACGCTCGCGAGGTTCTGCTTCATATAGCCAGGCTGCGGATCGACTTCGACAAAAAGACGCACGAACGCAAAGGTGGCGACCAGCACGCATGCAAGCAACGTCAAGCTGCGGCCGACGCGCGAGATCTGAAACGCGTTGGAGACGGGATAGAGCCGACACAACAGGCCGAGCATGAACATCGCCTGCCACGCAAACGGATTGAACGGCCAGATTGAACCGGGCACGGAAGGCAGATAGCGCCCGAGCCAACTGCTCGCGAACCAGAGCATGAAGCTGCCGAGCAGCGCGACCGCCGGTGCGCGCCGAGCGAGCGGCATCACGAGCGGCAATGCGAGCACGAGCAGGACATAAAGCGGCAAGACTCCCGCTAGATAAGGTTGATCGCGAAAGATCGCAATATTGCCGAGCATAGACAACGGATGCGCCGCAAAACGCGTAAAGCCCGATACCTCCACGAGCGGCGAATCCACATGCAAGGCCATGGCTGCCGCACCAGAAAGCAGCATCAACACCGCCGCGCACAGATAGGCGGCATAGATCTCCCGGCTGCGCCGGAAAAAGCGCCAGTTTGCAGCATCGACGCCCTTGCGCGCGGCAATTGCGAGCCAGCTTGCCGCCGATACATAACCGCTCACGAAGACAAACACCTCTGCCGAATCGCAGTACGCGAAAGTGTGCAGCATGCCATGCGAAAGCACGCTGGAAGGAATATGGTCGAGTGCAATCGCAATCAAGGCGAAACCGCGAAAGAAGTCGATTTCGATCGATCGCTGCGCTGTGTGGCTCATCAATGAAGGCTCCCGCTCAATTCGGATCGTAGGGTTGAGAAACGAGAAAGGCCGGACTGCGACTGCTCGAAGCATCCACGCGGACTTCACGCGCGAATTCATTCGTAAGGATGGCTGATCGATAAACAGAAAACTGCGTATGGCGGAATGCGTTTGAAAGCCGTATAACCTGGCGGTCTGCAAATGACGCGGCCCGATTGCGCACGCGAATTCAATGCCAGCCAGGCGTCCCATCGATTAAACGCTCGCTGCTTTAAAGCGTGCTGATCGACAGGTGTGCAGCATCGCATAGTCGCGGGAGCGACTGCAGTTTCTGCCCGGATCGCAAGACAGCCGTAAGTTTCCCCATCCGCCAGGACTTACCCGCCCTTCCGGCAAATTGCTTGACACCTAAAGTATTGACGCCTACTCTGAGCTTACAGATTGAGCGAGGAAGCGAGCATGCGTATCGTTTGCATCGGTGGCGGGCCGGCCGGACTGTACTTCGGGCTGTTGATGAAGCGGCGTCATCCCGGTTACGAGATCACGGTCATCGAGCGCAATCGCCCCTATGACACCTTCGGCTGGGGCGTGGTGTTCTCGGATCAGACACTCGGCAATCTGCGCGCCGCCGATCCGGAAAGCGCGGGCGAAATCCTGGATGCGTTCAATCACTGGGACGACATCGAAATCCATTTTCGCGGCCATTCGGTACGTTCGTCCGGACATGGCTTTTGCGGCATAGGACGCAAGCGCCTGCTCAATATCCTGCAGGCGCGCTGCGAACAGCTCGGCGTGAAGCTCGTATTCGAATCGCAGATCAGCGACGACGATATCCACAACGCCGATCTCATCATCGCCAGCGACGGCCTGAACAGCGCCACGCGGCAGAAATACGCGCACACGTATCAGCCCGATATCGATCTGCGTGATTGCCGGTTCGTGTGGCTCGGCACGTCGAAGCTATTCGACGCTTTTACGTTTGCATTCGAAGAAACCGAATTCGGCTGGTTTCAGGCACACGCATATCGCTTTGACGACAACACCTCCACTTTTATCGTCGAAACGCCTGAGCATGTGTGGCGCGCTGCGGGCCTTGAGGATATGAGCAAGGAAGACAGCATCGCATTCTGCGAAAAGCTGTTTGCGCGCTATCTCGACGGGCATTCGCTGCGCTCGAATGCTTCGCATCTGCGCGGCTCGTCGCAATGGATCCGCTTTCCGCGCGTCGTGAATCGCGAATGGGTTCACTGGAAAACGAATGCCGACGGCCAGGCGGTTCCCGTGGTGCTGATGGGCGATGCGGCGCACACGGCGCATTTCTCGATTGGCTCCGGCACCAAACTCGCGCTCGAAGACGCCATCGAACTGGCGAACAGCATGGATACGCATCCCGGCGACCTGCGCGCCGCGCTGCATCACTACACCAGCGTGCGAAGCGTCGACGTTTTGCGCATCCAGAATGCCGCGCGCAATTCCACCGAATGGTTCGAGCATGTCGATCGCTACGCGAAGTTCGAGCCAGAGCAGTTTGCGTATTCGCTGCTCACACGCTCGCAACGCATTTCACACGAGAATCTGCGTGAGCGCGATGCCCGGTATCTGGGCGGTTTCGAAGCATGGCTGGCACAGCGCGCGGGTGCGGGCGCCCGCCCTGTGCCGCCGATGTTCACGCCTTATACGCTGCGTGGCGTGACGCTCAAAAACCGCGTGGTGGTCTCACCGATGGCGCAGTATTCCGCGCAAAACGGCGTGGCCGGCGACTATCACCTGATGCATCTGGGCGCTCGCGCGATGGGTGGCGCGGGCCTCGTCATGACCGAAATGACCTGCGTGTCGCCCGAAGCGCGCATCACGCCCGCCTGCCCCGGCATGTATGCACCGGAACATTTGAGCGCGTGGAAACGCATCGTCGATTTCGTGCACGCGCAGTCGGATGCAAAGATCGGCATCCAGCTGGGACACTCGGGCGCGAAGGGATCGACGCGCGTGGCGTGGGAAGGCATCGATCAGCCGCTCGACGATGGCAACTGGCCGTTAGTATCCGCTTCGCCGCAGCAATATCTGCGCGGCGTGAGCCAGTGGTCGCACGAAGCGAGCGCGGACGAACTGCGTGAAATCGAAGCGCAATTCGTGCGCTCGACGCTGATGGCCGCCGATGCCGGCTTCGACTGGCTCGAACTGCATTGCGCGCACGGCTATCTGCTATCGAGTTTTCTTTCTCCGCTCACGAATCAACGCAACGATGAATATGGTGGTTCGCTCGCTAACCGCTTGCGCTATCCGTTGCAGGTGTTCGAGGCGATTCGCGCGGTGTGGCCGCAGGATAAGCCCATTTCCGTGCGGATTTCCGCGCACGACTGGGTCGAAGGCGGCATCACGCCCGACGACGCCGTGGAAATCGCGCGAGCATTCAAGGCTGCGGGCGCGGACATGATCGACGTGTCGTCGGGCCAGGTCAGCAAGGACGAAAAGCCGGTGTTTGGCCGCATGTTCCAGACGCCGTTCGCGGACCGCATCCGCAACGAAGCCGGCATTGCCACGATTGCGGTGGGTGCGATTTCCGAAGCCGATCACGTCAACGGCATCATCGCGGCGGGCCGTGCGGACCTTTGCGCCGTGGCGCGCCCGCATCTGGCGAATCCGGCGTGGACACTCAACGAGGCCGCAAAAATAGGCTATTTCGATGTGATGTGGCCACATCAATACACGGCTGCGAAGACGCAGCTCGAACGCAATATCGAGCGCGAACGCGCCGCTGCCGCGGCGGCGGCGGGCCTCTCGCCGCTCGAACGCGCGCAGCGCGCGGAAGGAACGGTCTGAACATGAGTGAGACGAATTTGAACGAACCCTTGAAAGAACGGCATGCCGTCGTAACTGGCGGCGGCACTGGGATCGGCGCGGCCACGGCCGCCGCGCTGCTGCGCGCGGGCGCACGCGTCACGCTGATGGGTCGCGATGCGGTGAAGCTCGAAGCCCGGCGCGCGGCGTTGGGCGGCGGTGAAATGATCGCTTGCGTTAGCGTCGACGTCGCCGATGAAGACGCCGTGAACGCTGCGTTTGCCCAAGCCGCCGAACGCCTGGGCGCGGTTGATATTCTCGTGAACAATGCTGGACAAGCCACGGCCGCGCCGTTCGTGCAAACCGATCTGGCGCTCTGGAAGCGCATGCTCGACGTCAATCTCACGGGCGCTTTCCTTTGCACGCGCGCCGTGCTGCCCGCAATGCTCGCGAACAAGAGCGGCCGCATCGTAAACGTGGCGAGCACCGCGGGTCAGGTCGGCTATCCGTATGTGGCCGCGTATTGCGCCTCAAAACATGGGGTAATCGGCATGACGCGCGCACTTGCGCTCGAAGTGGCCACGCAAGGCGTCACCGTCAATGCCGTTTGCCCCGGCTACACGGAAACGGAGCTGTTGCAGGCTTCGCTCGACCAGATCACCCGCAAGACCTCGCGCAGCGAAGCCGAGGCGCGTAGCCTCCTCGTGCGCCACAATCCGCAGCAGCGCTTCGTGCAGCCCGATGAAGTCGCCAATGCGGTGCTGTGGCTCTGCGCGCCCGGATCGGCGGCGATCACCGGGCAGTCGATATCCGTTTCCGGTGGAGAAATCACATGACCTCGCCCCTGCCCGCCCGCAAGCACGCGGCCACTAAAGCCACGCGCAAGGGCGTCGAAAAGCCCGCAGACAACGTGGTCGATATGGAAATGAGCACCGGCGCCGATAGCCATATGGGCTTGCGCCTGTGGCTGCGCATGCTCACCACGACGAACCTCGTGCAAACCGAATTGCGCCGCCGCCTGCGCACGGAATTCGACACGACGCTGCCGCGCTTCGACCTGATGGCGCAGCTCGAACGCCATCCTGAAGGACTCCGTATGACTGAGCTGTCGCGTCGATTGATGGTGACGGGCGGCAATGTCACGGGCATTACCGATCAACTGGAAAAAGAAGGCCTCGTCACGCGCGACACCGATCCCGACGATCGCCGCTCGACGGCCGTGCGCCTGACGCCCGAAGGCCGCGCCGCGTTCGACCGCATGGCGGCGGCGCACGAGCAATGGGTGGTGGAAATGTTCGGCGGCCTTTCACTCGACGAGAAAGCGAAAATGCACGACCGCCTGGGCAAGCTCAAACAGCATTTGCGTAAAGGCCTCGAAGACTGAGCGCCTGCTTGTGCCAAAAGACAGGAAGGAGACATATCTTGACGACAGAACGCTCCCGTGCGGATGCGCTTTTCGCGGGCAACCGCACCACGCTTGCGGGCTACCAGGCGAGCCATTTTGGCTGGTCGGTTGACGCGGGTGTCGCGACGATTACGCTCAACCGCCCCGAGCGCAAGAATCCGCTGACCTTCGAATCGTATGCGGAGTTGCGCGACCTGTTTCGCCAGCTCGCCTACGCGACCGATGTGAAAGCGGTCGTCCTGCACGGCGCGGGCGATAATTTCTGCTCGGGCGGCGACGTGCACGACATCATCGGCCCGCTCGTCGATCTGCCGATGCCTGAACTGCTGATGTTCACGCGCATGACCGGCGATCTCGTGAAAGCGATGCGTCATTGCCCGCAGCCGATCATCGCCGCCGTGGATGGCATTTGCGCGGGCGCAGGCGCGATTCTCGCAATGGCCTCCGATATGCGTTACGCCACGGCGCGCAGCAAGCTCGCCTTCCTGTTCACGCGTGTCGGCCTCGCGGGCTGCGATATGGGCGCATGCGCGATCCTGCCGCGCATCATCGGTCAGGGGCGCGCCGCCGAACTGCTCTATACGGGACGCTCCGCGAGCGGCGAGGAGGCCCACGCCTGGGGCTTTTACAACCGCCTGTGCGACCCCGCCAACCTGCTGGCCGACGCGCAGAAACTCGCCGCCGATCTCGCTTCGGGGCCGACCTTCGCGCATGGCATCACCAAAAAGATGCTGCATCAGGAATGGACCATGAGCATCGACGAAGCCATCGAAGCCGAGGCGCAGGCCCAGGCGATCTGCATGGCGACGCGCGATTTCGGACGTGCGTATGAAGCCTTCGCTGCGAAATCGCGTCCGGTTTTCAAGGGAGACTGAGCACGTGAATCCCTTGAACGCTTTGGCTGAACAGAATCCGCACGACGCGCTGGCCTGGCCGTTTTTTGAAGACCGGCATCGCGTGCTCGCGACTGAGGTGGAAACGTGGGCGCGTGAGCATCTGCCGCACGTCCCGCACGACGACGTCGACAACACCTGCCGCGCGCTCGTGCACAACCTGGGCGCGGCGGGCTGGTTACGCTACGGCGTAGGCGGCACCGCTTATGGCGGCCATGGCGACACCATCGACACACGCGCCGTGTGTCTGCTGCGCGAAACGCTGGCAAAACATTCGGGTCTCGCCGATTTTGCGCTGGCGATGCAGGGGCTGGGATCGGGCGCGATTTCGCTCGCGGGCAACGATGCGCAGAAAGCGCGCTATCTGCCGCGCGTCGCCCAGGGCGAAGCAATCGCTGCGTTTGCGCTCTCCGAGCCAGACGCAGGCTCCGACGTCGCGGCGATGGCGCTGGCCGCGCGCGACGACGGCGACCATTACGTGCTCGACGGCGAAAAAACGTGGATCTCGAACGGCGGCATCGCGGACTTCTACGTGGTTTTCGCCCGCACCGGCGAGGCGCCCGGCGCGCGCGGCATCAGCGCATTGATCGTCGATGCCGATACGCCGGGGCTTGAAATCGCCGAGCGCATCGATGTGATCGCGCCGCATCCGCTCGCCCGCTTGCGCTTCACGAACGCGCGCGTGAGCAAGCAGCAACTGCTGGGTACGCCGGGAGAAGGCTTCAAGATCGCAATGCGCACGCTCGATATCTTTCGCACCTCGGTGGCGGCGGCGTCGCTGGGATTTGCGCGCCGCGCGCTGGCCGAAGGACTCGCCCGCGCGTCTTCGCGCAAGATGTTCAACCAGACGCTGGGCGATTTTCAGTTGACGCAGGCGAAGCTCGCGCAGATGGCGCTCACGATCGACAGCAGCGCCCTGCTCGTTTATCGCGCCGCGTGGCTGCGCGATCAGGGCGTGAACGTGACGCGCGAAGCAGCAATGGCGAAATGGCACGCGAGCGAAGGCGCTCAACAGGTGATCGACGCGGCCGTGCAACTGTGGGGTGGTATGGGCGTGCAAAGCGGCCAGATAGTTGAATCGCTTTATCGCGAGATCCGCTCGCTGCGCATCTATGAAGGCGCGACCGAAGTGCAGCAACTGATCGTCGGACGCGATCTCTTGAAGGAATTCCAGGCGGCACAGGACACTGAGTCAAGGCGGAAACCCCTATGAAACAAGCCCTTCTTCCTGCTGGCTGGGTCAAACCGCGCGGCTATGCCAATGGTGTTGCTGCGCGCGGGACCCAGGTGTATATCGCTGGCCAGATCGGCTGGGACGAGAACGCGCGCTTTACGAGCCAGGAATTCGGCATGCAGGCGGTGCAGGCGCTACGCAATATCGTGGCCGTGCTTGCCGCGGCGGGTGGCAGGCCCGAACACCTCGTGCGCCTGACCTGGTATGTCGTCGACAAACGCGAGTATCTGGCGTCGCTCAAGGAAATTGGCGCGGCGTTTCGGGAATTGATCGGCGATTACGACATCGCCATGAGCGCCGTTCAGGTGGTCGCGCTCGTGGAAGACGAGGCGAAAGTGGAAATCGAGGCAACCGCCGTGATTCCCGACGATGCGCGCCTGTCCGCCTCTTAGGTGAGGCCCAGCCGATCAAGCCAGGTTAGCCCGCGAAAAGCGCAGCAGTACTACACAAAAGAACTGTTCGACCCGCCCGCCGGAGACACCATGCAACCGACCGCTCACGTGGACACTTTCGCCCGCGATCACTTGCCGCCCGAGTCGCAATGGCCCGTGCTGCTGCTCGACAACGCCGATGTTGCCTATCCGGAGCGCCTGAACTGCGCGGCGCAATTGCTCGACGAGGCGATTGCCAGCGGGCATGGCGATCGCACCGCGATCTGGTCCGAAGTCGATGGAGCGATTCACGCAACCCGTTATTTGCAGTTGCGCGAGATGGTCGATCGCAGCGCCCACGTGCTCATCGAAGACATGGGACTGCAGCCGGGCAACCGCGTTCTGCTGCGCGGCCCGAATACGCTGCAAATGGCCGTGGCGCTGCTGGCGACCTTGAAAGCGGGTCTGGTGGCGGTGCCGACCATGCCGCTTTTGCGCGCCAAGGAGTTGAAGCAGATCATCGACAAGGCGCACGTCGGCGCAGCGCTTTGCGACGTCCGGCTCACGGAAGAACTGGCGCGTTGCACGAACCCGGACGACGAATTCTTCTGCGCGGATCTCAAACAGATCTGCTATTTCCACGACGATGCACCCGGCAGCCTTGAAACCCTGGGCGCCGCGAAACCCGCGGAATTCCACGCCTGCGATACGGCCGCCGACGATGTCTGCCTGATCGCGTTCACGAGCGGCACGACGGGTACGCCCAAAGGCTGCATGCATTTTCATCGCGACGTGCTGGCGATGTGCGATCTGTTCCCGCGTCACGTGCTCAAACCCACGCCCGACGACGTGTTTTGCGGCACGCCGCCACTGGCGTTCACGTTCGGGCTGGGCGGCCTGCTCTGCTTTCCGCTGCGCGTGGGCGCCTCGACGGTACTGATCGAAAAGCTCACGCCCGCGCTGCTGCTGCAAACCATCGAGCGGTTTCGCGCCAGCGTCGTCTTTACCGCGCCCACGTTCTACCGGCAGATGGCGCCGCTGGTGCAGGACGTCGACATCAGCAGCCTGCGCAAAACGGTGTCTGCGGGTGAGGCGCTGCCGCAGGGCACGCGCGATCTCTGGCGCGAGGCCACCGGTATCGAGATGATCGACGGCATCGGCGGCACGGAAATGATCCATATTTTCGTGTCTTCGGCGGGCGCGGACGTGCGGCCCGGCTCGATTGGGCGTGCGGTGCCGGGCTATGTCGTGCAAGCGCTCGACGACGCGCTGCAACCGGTGCCCCCGGGCGTAACGGGCAACCTGGCCGTGCGCGGCCCCACGGGCTGCCGCTATCTGGCCGACGAGCGCCAACTCAAGTTCGTGCGCGAAGGCTGGAATCTGCCGGGCGATGCCGTGTCGATCGACGCAGACGGCTACGTGTTCTATCAGGCGCGCGCCGACGACATGATCGTTTCGTCCGGCTACAACATCGCCGGGCCGGAAGTGGAAACCGTCCTGATGCAGCACCCTGCCGTAGCCGAATGCGGCGTAACGGGCGTGCCGGACGACGTGCGCGGTCAGGTGGTCAAGGCTTTCGTTGTGCTGCGGCCGGGGTTCAAGGGCGACGCGGCGATGGTCGCGGACTTGCAGGAGTTCGTGAAGCGCGCGGTGGCTGCGTACAAATACCCGCGACTGGTCGCTTTTCTCGACGCCCTGCCGCGCACCGAGACCGGCAAGCTCAAGCGTTCGGTGCTGAAAACCCTGTGACGTGAGCGGAATCCGCTGCAATTTCCGTTGCGAAAGTACGCACATCCGTAGGTAATACAACGTAAACCGTCAAATATCCAACTACACATGTTAATTATTTAGACATTATTCATATAATGTGTGTATTCAAAATTAGGGGCGCAAAAAAACGCGGCGACGAGATATTTGATCTCGCCGCCGCGTCTGCCGTCTCAAAATCTGATAAAAAGGCCTCTTTCGCCCTCAGCTCTGCGCCGCAAACGACAACTGCTTCTGCGCAGCGTCATACCGGCACACGACCTTCGCGCCCTCCTTCACCTCGCCTTTGAGCATTTCCTTGGCCAGTTCGTTTTCCACGCTCTGCTGGATCTGCCGCTTCAGCTCGCGTGCGCCATATTCGGGCCGATAGCCATCCGCGGCCAGGAAATCCACCACGCTTTCGTCGAACGTCAGCTCGATATCCTGGCTGCGCGCCATGCGCTGCACCTGCTCCAGTTGCAGGCGCACGATCGAGCGCAGTTCGTCGTCGGTGAGCGGTTTGAAGATGATGATGTCGTCGATGCGGTTCAGGAATTCGGGGCGGAAATGCTGGCGCAACTCGCCCAGCACCGCGCTTTGCATCGAGGCATCGGCGCTGGCGAGAAAGCCCGGCCCCGAGCGCTTCTGCCCCGACACCGACTCCGAGCCCAGATTGCTCGTGGCGATCACCACGGTATTGCTGAAATCGACCACACGTCCCTTGCCGTCGGTGAGGCGGCCATCGTCGAAAACCTGCAGCAGCACGTTATAGACGTCCGGATGCGCCTTTTCGATTTCATCGAGCAGGATCACGCAATACGGTCGACGGCGCACGCGCTCGGTCAACTGGCCGCCTTCATCATGGCCGACATAACCTGGCGGCGAGCCGATCAGACGCGACACGGCGTGGCGTTCCATGTATTCGCTCATGTCGATGCGCACGATCGCGTCTTCATCGCCGAACACCACTTCGGCCAGCGCCTTCGCCAGTTCGGTCTTGCCCACGCCCGTGGGCCCGAGGAACAGGAACACCGCCGTGGGCCGCCGGCCGCGCCGCAGACCGGCGCGCGAACGGCGCACCGCATCGCTCACCGCGACAATCGCCTGCTCCTGGCCGATCACGCGCTGGTGCAGGCGTTTTTCCATTTCGAGCAGACGCGTGCGCTCTTCGGCGGTGAGTTGCGTGACGGGCACGCCGGTGAGTTTCGAGACGATCTCGGCGACCTGTTCGGTGGTCACGTCGGACGTCACCGAACCCAGCCGCCCTTTCCATTCGCCGGTCGCCTCCACGAGCGACTTTTCCTTGTCCGCGATCGGTTCGTCGAGCGCGTGGGCGCGCTCGAAGTTCTTGCGCGTGGCCGCGTAGTCCTGTTCGCGCTTGAGCTGGGCGAGTTCGGCTTCGAGTTCGAGAATCGCGGCGGGCCGGGAAGTGGCCGATAGATGCACGCGCGCCGCCGCCTGATCGATCAGGTCGATTGCCTTGTCGGGCAGGAAACGGCCGGTGATATAGCGGTCGGAAAGCTCGGCGGCGGCGACGAGCGCGTCGTCGCGAATCGTCACGTGATGATGCACCTCAAGCTTGTCGCGCAGCCCGCGCAGAATGTTGATGGTCTGATCGACGCTCGGTTCGGCGACGAATACGGGCTGGAAGCGCCGTTCGAGCGCCGCGTCTTTTTCGATGTACTTCTGGTATTCGGAAAGGGTGGTCGCGCCGATCAGATTCAGCTCGCCGCGCGCCATCGCCGGCTTGAAAACGTTGGCGATATCGAGTCCGCCTTCGCTACCGCCCTGTCCCGCGCCAACGATCATGTGCACTTCGTCGATAAAGAGCACGAGATTCTCGCGCTGCGCCGAGATTTCCTCCATCACGCCCTTCACGCGCTCTTCGAACTCGCCGCGATATTTCGCCCCGGCAATCAGGCCGTTGACGTTCAGCTCGACCAGGCGCCGCCCGCGCAGCGATTCGGGCACATCGCCGTTGAGCATGCGCTGGGCCAGTCCTTCGGCGATCGCGGTCTTGCCCACGCCCGGCTCGCCGATCAGCACCGGATTGTTCTTGCGCCGCCGCGCGAGCACTTCCACGACGGTTTCGATTTCGCTCGACCGTCCGATCACGGGATCGAGCTTGCCCTCGCTCGCCAGCGCGGTGAGATCGCGGCTGTATTGATCGAGTTGCGGCGTGGGGCTGGGCGCCTTCGCGGCGGCCCGCTCGCGCGGGTCGCCCTGCGCTTCCACGAGGCGCTGCAGCACCTTCTGCGGCGTCACGCCGTAGCGCGCCAGCAGATGCCCCGCGAAGCTGTCCGGCACCTGCGCAAGGCCGAGCAGCAAATGCTCGGGCGCAACGGAGCTATGGCCGAGTTCGCGCGAGATCAGGAAGGCGCGATCGAGCGCGCCCTTCAAGCGCGGCGACACGGCCACGCGGCCTTCGTCGCCGGCGGCGATGGGGTCGCGCTTCTGCGCATTGGCGCCGATAAAGGCGCGCACGTCGGCGGGTTCGATGCCCAGGCGCGTGAGCATGGCCGCGCCCGCTTCATTGCCCGCGAGTTCGTAAAGCAGGTGCTCGGTATCGACTTCGCGACGGCCGAACTGCAACGCGCGCTCGGCGGCCCGTTGCAGCAGTTCGCGCGCGACGTCGCTGAAATGACGCTCGACGATGGCCCCGTCGCCGGCTTCCATCGTATGCGTGGGCGTCTGCCCGGGGGCGGTTTCGGCCTGCTGCTGCGCGGCGCGAAACAGCGATTCGAGCGGGCTCAGCGTGCGCTGATGGCGCGTGAGCTGGGCGTAGTGATAATCGCAGACGTCGAGAAAGCGCCGCCTGCCGTCCTGCAACACGGCCACCCGCACGGTCGCGGGACGCACGCCGCATATGTCGCAGTTGAACTGAGCCATTTCCCCTCCTGAAAGCGCAGCGCCGCGCGCGGACACGCGAGCGCTCCGGGGAAACGGGACGACGTGTGCAGCGAGTCAGGCGCGGATGAGCGCGAGTGAGTGCGAAAAACGCGAGAGCCAAGCGAAGTCCAGCCGTCATCCTAACGTCGAATGAGCGGGCGTGTCGTTAAGCTGCCTGATCGCCGGGGAGCAAGAAAGCGTGGGTGCGGAACGGTCTGATGAATCGCCCATCGAGATGAAGATCGGGACGGCTTCGTCCCGATCTTCGTCCCGATGGGCGGCGCTGTGCGCCTGGTCAGGCGTCGGCGGCGGGCGTGGCGGAGGTGTTGATCCAGGCGGTCAAGAGCGTGGAAGAGACTGCCAGAATCACCGGGCCGATGAACAGCCCCACGATGCCGAAGGCGAACATGCCGCCCAGCACGCCCGAGAGAATCAGCAGCATCGAAAGATTCACGCCGCGGCGGATCAGCACCGGGCGCACGAAATTGTCGAGCATGACGACCATCACCGACCACACGGCGAGCAGGATGGCCGCCACGTGCGAGTCGTGCACGAACAGCCAGATCGCGCCGCCGAACAGCGGCAGGCCAGGGCCGATCTGCGCGAGGCACAGCATCAGCATGAGTGCGGTCAACACGCCCGCGCCCGGCACGCCCGCAACCGCAAGACCAATGCCGCCCAGCGCCGATTGCAGCACCGCCGTCACGACGATGCCCAGCGCCACCGCGCGGATGGCCGCGCCCGCCAGGCGCACCGCTTCCTCGCCATAGCGCGGGCCGACGCGCTGCGCGAAGCGCACCACGAACGCAGCGGCTTTTTCGCCCTGCATATAGAGGATGCCGGTGATGATGACGGTAATCACCATATGCATCACGAACACGCCCACCGAAGCCGCATGGCCGATGAGCCAGTGCGCCGCGATCGACACGTAAGGCTCCAGACGCGCGAGCAGGCCGCCGGGACCGGCGTCGGAAAGCGTCTGCCATTCGCCGGCGATGCGCGAGCCGATCATCGGAATGTCGTGAATCCACATCGGCGGCGGGGGCAGCGTGTAGCTGGGCAGGCTGCGGATCAGGCCCATGATCTCGCCGCCGTGCTCGGCCAGCGTGGAGATCGCCGAATAGAGCGGCAGGACGATCACGACCAGCAGGATCAGCAGCATGATCAGCGTGGCGATGCCGCGCCGTTTGCCGCAGCGCCGCTCGACGGCGAGCATGGCGGGCCAGGTGGCGACCACGATCATGGTCGCCCAGATCAGGCCCGGAATGAAAGGACGCATGACGTAGAGGGAACCGACCGTCAGTGCGCAGAGGATCGCGATGACGAACAGCGCGCGAGCGATATCTGGCAGTTCTTGCGGCTTCACGGAGTCTCCTCGCGGCAGGCGCCGCAACAACGCAACAGGTGCATAAAACGAAGGGCGCGGCCTGCGCGCGAACCGGCAGGCCGCCACTGCTGCGCGTTAGTCTATCTCCAATGTGGCGTGATCCGTCGCGAAATAGCGCGCCTTCTCCCATAATGGCCGCTGCCGCATTCTGTCTGCCTTCAACCCCTGAAAGAGACTTGCCATGTCCGCATCCGAAGCGAAACTCCCCTGCGTGCTCCTGACCAACGACGACGGCATCGACGCGCCCGGCCTCGCCGTGCTCGAAGCCGTCGCTGCCGAACTGGCCCATGAAGTGTGGGTCGTCGCGCCGGAGCACGATCAGAGCGGCACGTCCCACTCGATCAGCCTGCATTCGCCGCTGCGCGTGAGCCGCCGCGGCGAGCGCCGCTTCGGCGTGCTGGGCACGCCCGGCGACTGCGTGGTGATGGCCGTGCGCCACCTGATGGGCGACGTGACGCCGTCGCTGGTGCTGTCCGGCATCAATCGCGGCGCGAACCTGGGCGTGGAAACGATGTTCTCGGGCACGGTGGGCGCGGCCATGACGGGCCTGCTGCTCGGCCTGCCGTCGATCGCGCTCAGCCAGACCTTCCGCGACCGCGAACACGTGCGCTGGGACACCGCTCGCGCCCTCGCGCCCGATGTGATCCGCCGTCTCGCGGCCATTTCGCACGACGCGCCGGTGTGCCTGAACGTGAATTTCCCCGATGTGGAGGCGAGCGCGGCCGGTCCGCTCACCGTCACGCGCCAGGGCGTGGGCCTCGTGCAAGGCATCGACGTGGTGCCGCAGATCGACCCGCGCGGCATCGACTATCACTGGCTGCGCTTTCATCGCGGGCCGCGCGAAAACGGCCCGGATTCGGAAACGGCCGTGGTCAATTCGGGCCGCGTTGCGGTGACGCCGCTGCAGTTCGACCGCACCGACGAGCGCACCTTCGCTACGCTGCAAAGCGCGCTGCAAAACACGCCGGGCGCGGCGCGCTAGTTTCGCTTCAGACGCCTGCGCGGGCAGCCGAGGCGGCAATCGCCTCGCGCAGGTCATCGGGGATGGCGATGGCCTTGTGCGTGTCGAGCGAGGTAGTGACGATGGTTTGCGTCGCGCTCATGCGCAACACGCCGTCCGCGCCCGTGCAGGCCCAGCCGAGCGTCAGCGAAGCCTGCCCCACACGCTGCACGTAAAGCGCGAGCGTGACAGCGTCGCCCATCTTGCTGACCGCCTTGAAATCCACGTCGAGATGCACCGTGGGCATCCCCACGCGCCGCGCGCCGAGGATGCCGTGATAGCCCTCGGGCATCAGCGTGTCGATCCACGCCTCGATCAGATCGTTGAACAGCACGAAATACTGCGGATAGAACACGATCCCGGCCGGATCGCATTCCGAAAAGTGGATCTTGTGCGGGCGGCTGAAAGCGGGCGCGCCGTCGGGTGTCTTGTTCCTCTCGCTCATGCAGGAAGCGCCCGCTCAGATCACGAGACGCGAAACCTTCACGCCTTCGAGCGAAACGCCCGCCATCAGACCGGCGTTGGTCAGCACGAACGCCTCGACGGGACTGGTGGCCGTCGACGTATCGACATTGCCGTTCGCGCCCACGGTGACGACCGCGACCGTTGCATCCGCGCCGGCCGCCCAGCCCTGGCTCTTGAGGAAGTCGTCGAGCGCGCCCTGGTTCATGAACGCGAAAATAATGGCCTTGGACTGCGCGCCGATCTGCAGGCCAAACGAGCCCGCGACCGTGCTGTAGTAGCCGTCGGTGCGGCCATTGATGCGCAGCGCGCCGGTGCCGTACTGGCCGCCGATCCAGAAGCCCGCCGAGATCACGTTGGGGAACACGAGCACGCCGCTCGCCTTCGAGATGAGTTCCTGCGAGCCAGTCACCGTGTTGAACAGGCGCGTGAGCGTGGCGTCCACGCTGGCGTCGATCGAATTGCGCTTGGCTGCGTTCTGGGCGGCGCTGTTGCTCGATCCCAGCGGGGTCGTCGTGCAGCCGGCGAGAGCGAGACCGCTCGCGGCGACCGCGGCGCTGGAGCTGAGAAGGAATTGACGTCGGCGCATGGAAATTTCCTTTGTAAGCGGTTCTTCGATGATCCCCGCGCCTTGGGCCTGCGCAAGACGCGACGGCGTAATGACGCAATAACGCAATGGCGCAATGGCGCGGCGCAACAGGATAGCGCGTGTGGTCGGCGGCCGCATCGTCCTGCCGTGAATCGCAGGCGCAACAAACGTAACAAATGTGCTTCTCGCCCGCTCCTCTGGCCGGTTAGGACCTGCGCTGACGGATGGAGTTCGCTGTCTTGGGGGAAACCCCGTCTGTCAGTGCGCGTCGCTTCCCCCGCTTGAATTCCGACATTGCATCTCCGTTATTTCTCAGAATCATCCGATTTTCCCTGTCAGCGCTGATCGATAAAGTGGGATTGTGGCCTGCAAGACGTAGGCGGCCACGTTTCCTAACCACCTGACCGAGCCCTGCCATGTCCGCCGCCGCCCCCCTCCGTCCGACTCTCTCCACGCCGCTTTCGTGGCTGCTGAGCGCCTGTGAATGGGCCAGCCGGGTCGGCATCTATCTGCTGCCGCTGTTCTATCTGGCTTTTTTCGCTGCGCTGTTTCTGCTGTGGCGCGAACCGCAAACCGACTTCTGGCTTATCGCTACAGCCAGCGTGCTGGGCTGGACGATGGCGCTCTGGGCGCTCGTGTTCTGTCTGGCCAGTCTGCGGCGCGCAGCGGCGTGCGCGCCCGCCACGATGCCCCGCCAACCGGAAGCCCGCTGATCGGGCTACTGATCGGACTACCGGATCGCCCCAAAGTCCCACAGGCAAGGCCTACATACTGTCGGCGGAAAATGGGATAACCTTCAGAAAACACTGAAGGTCTGCGCCCCGGCGCCTGACGCCGACCATCGGATTGCGAATGCCTGGCAACACGCTCACGCCCATGACACATGCCACGCAAGACCTGCGGATCGTAGTGGCCGACGATCATCCTGTCGTCCTGACCGCCATTACCGACTATCTCGACCAGTTGCCGGGCCACCGCGTGGTGGCAACGGCGGGCTCGGGCGCGGATCTCGTCGATATCCTGCGCAAGATGCCCTGCGACCTGCTGGTGACGGACTTTTCGATGCAGGGCGAACTGGAGGACGAGGACGGCCTGCGTCTCATCAGCCGCGTGCGGCGGCTCTATCCCGATCTGCCCGTGGTGGTGTTCACCATGCTCACCAACGGCGGCATCCTGCATGAACTGGCGGAACTCGGCGTGGCGGGTCTGGTCGGCAAGGACGAGCCGATTCCGACGCTCGCCCAGGTCTGTCAGCGCGCGCTGGTTGAGCCAGGCACGACGCTCTCCGCGCGCATCGCCGAACGACTCGCCAAAGAAGGCTCGACCGCCGAAGATTTCCGCCGCAGCAATCCGCTCTCTCCCCGCGAACTCGAAGTCGTCCGCCTGTTCGCCAACGGCTTGAGCGTCACGGAAATCTCGAAGCGGCTGAACCGCTCGGTGACGACCGTCGCCACGCAAAAGCGCGCCGCCATGCGCAAGCTCCATCTCGATTCCAATGCCGATCTGATCCGCTACGCGAGCGAGCACGGATTCGCATAATGGAACGGCGTATCGCCTCTCTCGCTTCGCCGCTCAGTGCGCTTCGGACGCTTGAGCGCAATCTGAAGCGCGAGCGACGCGTGTTCGGCATGCTGATCGCGCTGCTGGGCTTTGCGGGGCTGTGCGCGGCGTGCGTGGCGGCCTTGAGCATCGGCGCGGCGTCTCTGGCGAACCAGACCACGCGCATGAGCGAGGTCACGGCGCAGACCAACGAACTACTGCTGCGGCGCTTCAACATGCTCGAAAGCATGCGTTTGTTGCTGGGCCTGCACGAACTCGATCTTCTTCCATTGGCGCAGGCCATCAAACCCGAGCCAACGCCGGACTGTACGCCGGGCTTCGATGGGGTGACCGGCTCGCCCGAACTTCGCGCGTTGTGCGAACGCGCGGTGCAACTGGTGGCAAAGGTCGGCGTGGACGCGCCGATGCTGTTCGTGCTCCTGGATGGCAGCGCCGCGTGGAGCCACCATCTCGCCCCCAACGTGCGCACGCCGGGCGGCACGGCATCGCAAAGCGGCCCCGAGCAGGCCCGCATACTGGCGGACGCGGTGCTGCTGCGCATGAACACGCGCGGGATCGATCCGCTGGGGGCGGGCCGCTGGAAGAAAATCACGTGGTTCAAGCCACCGGCCGGTCTTGGCTTCCCGCCGTCGCTCGTGCTGGCTGCAGCGACGGTATTGAAGGACGAAAAGCCCATCGCCATCGTCCTCACGGCAGTCGATATCAACCAATTGCAGCGCGCACCAGCCGCGGACGTCACGCAAGCCGATGCCGCACCCATCCTGTTCGATCGCGACGGCGCGCTGCTCGCCGGTCCGTTGCCCGCCGCCGTCGCGCAATTTGTCGATCGCGAAGTTGCCGGTCTGCCGCCCGATCACTTCCATCTTCTGCCGCGTTTTGGCTGGGTGATGCGCGGCCAGCCGCTCGAATCCGAGTTCGGCCATTACACGCTGGCGATTTCCTGGCGCACCCAACTCGCGCTGATCCGCACGCCGCTCGCGATCATCGCCTTGATGACGCTGGCCTTGCTGGCGCTGCTCGCCGCGCTCGCGCGCTACTGGAACCGCCACGTGCTCGAACGCACGTACGCGGAAGCGACGCGCGCACTCGAAGGCGAACTGCTCAATCATCTGCTCGTGCACGCCACGCCCGTGGGGCTGTGCATCGTGCGCCAGCGCAACTTCGAGATCGTGGTGGCGAACCAGATCGTGCGCAACGTGCTGGGACTCGACGCTGCGGCCACCCGCCTGCCCAGCGCGCTATGCGTCGAATTCGAAAAGCGCATGCCCTACGCGCCGGCCACCGACGGCGAGATGCCGATTTACGACCTGCCTTTCTCGCTCACGCGCGAGGACGGCCAGAGCGTGCATCTGGATATCACGTTCGCGCCCGCCACCATGCGCCGCGAAGACGTGATGTTCTGCGCCTTCGCGGATATGTCGAAGCACTACGAAGCGGAGCGCCTGCTGCGCGAAGCCAAGCGCACCAGCGACGAAGCGGCGCGCAGCAAGGTCAGTTTCTTCGCGGCGATGAGCCACGAGATCCGCACGCCGCTCGCCTCGCTCACCGGCAATATCGAGCTGCTGGCGCGCGGCGCGCTCGCGCCGGAACAGGAAGCGCGCGTGGAGGCGATGCAGATTTCGGCCTCTGAACTGCTACAGATCGTGAGCGACGTGCTCGATTTTTCGAAGATCGATGTCGGAGCGATGACGCTTTCAGAGGAATCCGAATCAATCGCCGCGCTGATGGTCCGGATCGCGCTCGCACATGCGCCACTGGCCGTGCGACAGCAATTGCCTTTCTATCTGGTGATCGATCGCGCCATTCCCGCACGGCTGCATGTCGATCCGGTGCGCCTCGCGCAGATCGTCAATAACATCCTGAGCAATGCGTTCAAGTTCACGCACTCGGGCAAGATCGTGCTGCGTGCCGGCTGGCATGACGACGCGCTTGAAATCAGCGTGGCCGATTCGGGCGTGGGCATGCCGGAATCGCTCAAGGCGCGGCTTTTCCAGCCCTTCACGCAAGGCGACGCTCACCGGCTGACCGAAGCGCGCGGCACCGGCCTGGGCTTATCGATCTGTGGGCGTCTGGCCAAGTTGATGCACGGACGCTGTGAGGTGGAAAGCACGCCAGGGGTCGGCACACGCGTTATCGTCACCTTGCCATTGCAGAGCGACACGAGCACGACGGCGGGCGAAGAATGGGCGCTGCCCGATGCGCGCGCTGCGATTCTGTGTCGTGCGCCGGAGAATCGCGAATGGCTCACGAACCTGTTCGATCCGCAATCCAGCACGCCGACGGATCTCGCTTCGGCGCAGCTATCGCCTGCCCATAGTGCGCTGGATTTCCTGCTGGTGACGGGCGAATACAGCGTCGACGAAGTGAGCCGACTGTGGAACGGCACGGCGAACGTCGTCTGGTTGCGTCAGGATGGCCCGCTTGTGCCGCTCGTGCGCGCGGACGGCAGCGTGGAAGTGAGCCTCTATAGTCTCGCGGGCATCCGCACCGCCACGCAGATGTTGCGCGCCCAGCCCGGGCGCGATGTCGTCGAAGCTCCGCCCCCCGCTCTACCGACCGCGCACGAAGCGCAGCAAGCCAGCGATTTCCAGCGCCTCAATGTGTTGATCGCCGAAGACAACCTGCTCAATCGCAGCCTGCTGCGCGACCAGTTGCGTACGCTCGGCGCGAATGTGATCGAAGCCAGGGATGGCGAAGAAGCGCTTGCGCGGCTGGACGAAGCGCATATCGACGCCATACTCACCGATCTCAACATGCCGCGCATGAATGGCCTGCAATTGCTGCATGCGGCGCGCGCAAAACGTGCAACGCTGCCGGTTTACGCGATCAGCGGCAACGCCTTGCCGGAGCAAATCGCCCAGGGACGCCAGTCGGGATTTACCGATTATCTGAGCAAGCCGGTGCCGCTCGCCGCGCTCGCGCGCGTTCTGGCCGACGTGGCCGCGCAAACGCAGGCATCCTCACCACCAGAAGCAACGGACCACGCCGACGAAGAAGCCGACGTACCGCGTTTTCCAGCGCTAGCGCCTCCCATTGCGCCGCTCTTCATCGAGCAGGCCGATCATGACATCGCTGACTACGCGCGCATCCAGTCCACGCACGATCTCGAACATCTGCGCGCCTGGGCGCATCGCGTCTCGGGCGGCCTCGCCGTGCTCGGGTCTTCGATGCTCTATGAAACGAGCCTCGAACTGCGCGCGACGCTGCGCGAAAGCGATGACTGGACCGAGGATGTCGAAGCGTTATCACATGCGCTCGCGCAGGAACTGGAAGCGCTGCGCGAGCAGGCCGCGAGCCAGCTTTCCGCCTGAACCGCTTACGATTCTTCGCCGTCTTGAGCGCAGTCGGGGCACGCACCGCTTTGGAGGCGCACGCACCACTGACGCAGCGCGCTGTCGGCCAAAGGGCAGAGCACGGGATTGCGCGGTGTGGCATGCGTGCGCGCACCGAGCTTGAGCGCGAACTCCACCGGCAATTCCAGACCGCAACGCGTCGTATCGATGCCGCTGCCGCGCGCAAGCGGCGCATGCCCCTGCGGCGTGCTGTCACAGGCGCGATGATCGATGCGTTGGCCACAGGGTTCGGCCGTGCGGGCCAGCCAGCGCAGGCTGGGCGAAGGGCGTAGAGGGAAAACGGACATGATTGTGTGCCGCGGCGAACGCGGCCCTCATGATTGCTTGATTGCACACGCCGATCATGATCGCGCACGTATTCCCGTCAGACCATCGGAATAGTTCGAAAGCCCTTGATTCAGGCTGCTTTATCGCGTTCCGGCGTGTCGCGTCGCGGGCAATATGGGACTGCTTATGACCGCCCTCAGGCTGCGGGGACGCGTGCGCAAATGGGGCGCATCATGGTAGACTGCGCCGCGCAATCGCTCACACCAATATGAAACTACGCAAGCACATTCTGCTGACCGCATGGCTTGGCCTCGTCGCCATGTGGCTCATCGTGTTTGCGCCGCTCGCGAGTCAGCTGATTGCCGCGCATCACGCGCACGAACCTACCGCCGAACTGTGTTCGGCGCTTCAGCCCGCTTCTTCGGCCCAGCATCTTTCGCACGACGATGCGTTCGGCGCCTGCGGCTATTGCCATCTCCTCGAACATCACGTCGCGATGCCCAGCATTGCGGTGCCCGAACCGCAACGCGCGCTCGTGGCTGCCGTCGATCGCGTCGCGCCGCTTTCCACGCGTCATACGCCCTTCGGGGCGTTCCCCTCGGGCCGTCCACGCGCCCCACCCGTCCTCGCCTGATAGCAGCTCTCACCGGCCGCCCGTTTGCGTCTTTTTCGCATGATTGCCTGCGTTCGCGCTCGCCTGTGCCTTTGATGGCGCGCGTGCACGACCGCTTGATCGAAGGCTGAATCCAGCGGATTCATCAGCCCGTCGGCGTCATGAAGATCAAGAAGCACGCCGCACTCGCACATGCCTGCTGCGCGGGTGCGTGCGGCCGCACGTCTATCGCTCTGGGGAAACCTTTACATGTTCACGCCCGCCTCGCGCGGCGCGCGCCTGCGCTCGTCCTCGCAGTTGTATCCGCACGTCCGTCACTGTCTCGCTCCGCTGTCCCTGCTGGCGCCCATTGCAGTCGCAGCGTTTGCCACATTCGCCGCCGCAACGGCCCATGCCGCCGATGCAGACACGGCCAGCACCGCCACCACGACACTGCCCACGGTTACCGTGAGCGCCTCGAACGCGGGGACGAAAAGCGCGCCCACGCCGGCCGTCGATCCGAATCTGCCGGCCACGGTCGAAACGGTGACACCCGCGCAATTCAACAACTGGAACGTCGTCAATACCGAAGACGTCCTCAAGTACCTGCCGAATCTGGCGGTGCGCAAGCGCTTCGTCGGCGATCTGAATTCGATCATCGCAGTGCGCGGCACGAGCAATACGCAAAGCGCGCGCGGCCTGGTGTATTCCGACGGTTTGCTGCTGTCGAACCTGCTGGGCAACAGCTATTCATTTCCGCCGCGCTGGTCGATGGTGTTCCCCGATCAGATCCAGAAGGTCGATGTGATCTACGGGCCGTATTCGGCGCTCTATCCGGGCAACTCGCTTGGCGCGACGGTGCTCATCACGACGCGCATGCCGTCGAAATTCGAAGCCAACGCCGACGTGAAAGCGTTCACGCAGCATTTCAGCCTCTATGGCGTGAACCAGAATTTCAACGGCAGCGAAATGAGCGCGTCGATTGGCGACCGCATCGGCAAATTCTCCTGGTTGCTGGGCGTCAATCACCTGGAAAACACCAGTCAGCCGCTGCAATTCGCAACGCTCGCACAATCGACCACTCTCGCGAAAGCCGGCGATACGCCCGTGCACGGTGCGTATTTCTACAATAACCAGACCAATGCGCGGACGGTCGTGCTGGGAGTGAACGGCGAAGGCATCGAGCACACGGTGCAGGATCAATTCAAACTGCGCACGCAGTACGATTTCACGCCCACGGTGCAGGGCGGCTTCACGCTCGGCTACTGGCATCAGACCTACAACAGCCAGACGTCAACTTTCCTGTACGACGATAGCGGTAACCCGGTCTATAGCGGCAAGGTCAATATCGGCGGCTACGAATACACCATTCCCGCCGCTGCGATGGCCCCAAGCCGCGGCTGGAGCGAGAACTGGCTCTACGGCGTGAATCTGCGTACGCATCAGGCGACCGGCTGGAACGGCGAAGCCATTGCTTCGTACTACGACGTAAGCAACAGCGTCGCGCGCACCGCCAGTTCGGGCGGCCCAGGCAACGGCGCGGGCACCATGACGCTGGGCGATGGCACGGGCTGGAAGACGCTCGATCTCAAGACCACGTGGACGCCTCCACGGCCCGACGCAGGACTGGGCGCGCACTGGCTGACCTTCGGCTATCACTACGACAACTACACCGTCGATAACCGCACCTACAACACGCTCGCGTGGCGCGACGGCCCGGCGGGCAGCTTTGCCAACGCCTTCGCTGGCAAGACCGAAACGCAGGCCGTCTACGCGCAGGATGCGTGGCGCTTCCTGCCGCGCTGGAAGCTCGTCTATGGCGTGCGTTACGAAGACTGGCACGCCTACGACGGTTATCAGTCTCTAGGCGCTTCGACCGTGCCTTATGCGGGCGTGGGCGACCGGCACTTCTCGCCGAAGGCTTCGCTTTCCTTCGACGTCACCGACGATCTCACGCTGCGCGCCTCCGTGGCGCGTGCGTATCGTTTCCCCACCGTGGGCGAATTGTTCCAGGGGCAGATCAATGGTTCGTCGATCGTGAACAACAACCCCAATCTGAAGGCCGAAGACGATCTTTCGAAAGAACTCACGGCGGAATGGGCGCACTGGAACGGGGTGTTCCGCTTTACGCTGTTTCAGGACGACGTGAAGAACACCATCTTCAGCCAGACCGATACCACGGTGATCCCGAACGTCACCAACTTCCAGAATATCGGCAAGGTGCGCTCGCGCGGCGTGGAAACCAGCTATCAGGGCGAGGATGTGGTGCTGCGCGGCCTCGATTTTTCGGCGAGCGTGGCCTATACGCAGTCGAAGATTCTGGAGAACGCGCAGAACCCGGCGAGCGTCGGCAAATACTTCTATCGCATTCCGCTGTGGCGCGTGAATGCAGTGGCGACGTACCGCTTCGATGCGCATAGCGCGCTCACGCTCGCGGCCCGCTATTCGGGGCGTCAGTACAACACGCTCACCAATACCGACACGAATCCGAATGTATTCGGCGGCACCAGCACCTATACGGTCGCCGACGTGAAGTACACGTATCGGCCGACGAAAAAGAGCGAGATTGGCGTGGGTATCGACAACCTGTTCGATGCGCGCTACTTCGTTTACCACCCCTATCCGGGCCGCACGTTTTATGTCGAAGCGAAGATCGGCATATGAGCGATCGCTCGCCTTCGCCGCATTGAATCAACCGAAATAACAGGAGCCTCCGATGTCCGCTACGCTGCCCGCTTCCGGCACGCGCACCGCGCGCGCTGCCGGCGTCGTCCATCCCGGCTATCGCACGCTATGGCGCTGGCATTTCTACGCCGGCCTTTTCGTCATGCCGTTTCTGATCGTGCTGGCGATCACCGGCACGATCTATTGTTTCCAGCCGCAAATCGAGCCGCTGCTCTATCCGCATCGTCTCGTGGTGACGCCGCAAGATACACCGCGTTTGCCTGCCGATACGCTGCTTGCGCGTGCGCAAGCCTCGCTGCCGCCCGATGCGAAGCCGATCCGCGCGCATATCGAAGCCAATCCCGCGCGTAGCGCCGAATTCATTTTCGCACTCGCGAACGGCCGCAAGGAAAGCGTTTATCTGAATCCCTATAGCGGCGAGGTGCTCGGCACGCTCGACGTCGACAGCCGCTTTATGCAGGTCGATCGCATGCTCCATCGCAAGTTGCTGCTCGGCAAGCCGGGCGAGTTGCTGATGGAACTGGCCGCCTGCTGGACGCTGGTGATGATCGGCACGGGCGTGGCGCTCTGGTGGCCACGGCGTGCCTCCGCTTCTGCTTCTGCTTCCTCTTCTTCTGATCGGAAGGGATCGACGCTGCGTGCAGCGCTATGGCCGCGTCTGGGAACAAAGGGCCGGCCATTCTGGAAGAGTCTGCATAGCGTGATCGGCATCTGGCTTGCGGTGGGCGCGCTCGCCTTCGTCGTCAGCGGCCTGCCGTGGACGGGATCGTGGGGCAAGCAGTTCAAGGCGCTGGCGACGCGTGTCAATGCGGGCGCGCCGCGCGGCGCCTGGGGTGGCGGCCTGCCGCTGAAATCCTCGTTGCCGGGTGCTCAGACGGACCATTCGGAGCACGCGGAACATGCAGGCCACGATATGTCGTCGATGCCCGGCATGGTGATGGACGATCTCCCTTTGCCCAACGTGCCGTGGGCAGTGGGCGCGATGCACGTGCCGCGCTCGCCCGATGCGGCCACCCATGAAAACGCGCGCTTCACGCTCGATCAGGTAGTCGGGCGCATGCATGCGCTCGGCGTGGAAAGCGGTTATGACATCGCGTTGCCCGCCACGGCGACCGGCGTCTACACGGCGTCCTATTTCCCGTCCGATCCGCAGCAGGAACGCACCGTCTATATCGACCAATACAGCGGCAAAGTGCTCAAGGACATCCGTTATGCGGATTACGGCGCGGTCTCGCAGGTCATTTCGTATGGCACGTCGCTGCATATGGGCCGCTATTTTGGGCTGGCGAACCAGCTAATCTGCACGGCGATTTCACTGGGCCTGGCGGCGCTTGCCGTCACCGGCTTCGTGATGTGGTGGTTGCGCCGTCCCACGCGCACCGTAGGCGCGCCGTCACGCGAACGCGCGGCCCCGCCAATGCGCGCATGGAAAGCCGGGCTGGCGATTCTCGCCGTCATTTTCCCGCTGATGGGCGCGACCATCGTCGCTGTTCTGTTGCTGGATTGGCTGTTTTTCGGTGGCCGACAAAATCTTTCGGCTTCCTGACAATCTGGGCGAGCACGACAGTAATTCGCAGACACAATTCCTCGTGAACCCGACCCCGCCTTGCGTTGCCAAAGGAGTATCGAGGGGAGACTATCGTGTTCCGTTTCGTCTGCGCATTGGGAGCGGCCGCCGCGCTTGCGGGCTGCGCCGTTGCTCCCTACCCCGGCTATCCGGGTTATTACGACGCCAGTTATGGCTACCCATATGCGTACGGCTATCCGTACGGCTATGGCTATTACCCTGATTATTATTACGGGCCGAGTTTCGGCTTCGCGTACTGGGGCGGCGGCGGATGCTGCTACCGCGGCTGGCATGGCGGTGGATGGCACGGCGGCCACGGCGGCTGGCACGGTGGCGGCGGTACGTGGCAAAGCGCCGGCGCTCACGGCAGCGGCGGCCACGGGCATTGAACCCGTGTTGCCGCCGCAGCGCAGCGGTTAAACGCGCCCGTTCACCGCAATGGCTGCGCCCGTTACGGCACGCGCGTCAGATGAAATCAGGAACGCGATCACCGCGGCAATTTCATCGGACTGAACCCAGCGCGTGAAATCGGCGTCGGGCATATCAGCGCGATTTTGCGGCGTATCGATAATGCTCGGGAGAATCGCGTTGACTGTTACGCCTTTGTCCTTGAGTTCTTCGGCCAATGCTTCGGTCAGGCGCGCCACGCCCGCCTTCGACGCCGAATAAGCCCCCATCCCCAGCCCGGCCTTCTGCCCCGCGCCCGCGCCGATGTTGACGATACGACCCGCGCCGCGCGCGATCAGCGCGGGGAGCGCGGCTTTCGAGGCGTTCAGCGCTGTCTTCACATTCAGATCGAACATCAGCTCCCACGTGCGTGCGTCGCCGTCCGCAATGGTTTCCCAGCGGAATGCGCCCGCGATATTGACGAGCGCGTCGAGGCCGCCCAGCGCCTGGGCGGCCTTTTGCAGCCCGGCGTGCGCCGCATCCGCATCCACCAGATCGACGCCGCCGAGCAACACCGCATCCTTGAGCGCGGCGGGCAAGGCGTCGCTGGCAGGCGCTGCGCCACGGCCAATCAGCGCCACGCGCGCGCCGCGCGACACCAGAAACTGCGCCGTCGCCAAACCAAGACTGCCAAAGCCGCCGGTGATTGCCACCGTCTTGCCGTTCACTGAGTTATCCATCGTTTTTGCCTGCTTTGTGCAAAAGAGTCGTCCGGGTTCGGACGGGGAATCCGAAATCAATTCGAAAAAACCGTAGCGGCTCGTGGCCGCCGCAGGCCGCCACGTTAGCGGAGCTTGCGGGTTACGGCAACCGCGGCCTCAATGAGCCCGACGTTCCTGAACATTCGTGCGCACCGCTGCGAGGCTGCGTTTGCGCAGATCCTCGGTGGTGTCACCCTTGCCGTCCGCGGTCCAGCCCGGCGGCAGGATCACGTGGCGCACGGCGGTCCAGACGTTGGGCGCCGCCGCGATATCGCGGGCAAGGCTCACCCAGTGCTCGAATTCGACCACGAGCGGATTGTGCGAGCGCGTCGGTGTGACGAGGCCGTAGCGGCACGGTTCGTCGGCGCGTTCCGCCACGTAGGTGCCGAACAGCCGGTCGAACACGACCAGCACGCCGCCGTAGTTCGCATCGAGGTAGTCGAGATTCGACGCATGATGCACGCGATGCGCGGACGGCGTATTGAACACGTACTCAAGCCAGCCGAGCTTCGGAATCCACGTGTTGTGCAGCCAGAACTGATAGAGCAGGTTGAATGACAGCACGGCCAGCACGATTTCCGGACGCACGCCCAGCCAGACCAGCGGCGCAAAGAAGAACGCCGGGCCAGCGATCTTGCCGGTCCAGCCCAGCCGGTACGCGGACGAAAGCGTCAGTTGATTCGGCGAGTGATGAACCGCGTGCGTCGCCCAGAAAAAGCGCATGCGATGCGAGGCGCGGTGATACCAGTAGTAGCAGAACTCCTGGCCGATAAAGACAAAGAACGCCAGCGTGAGGTTGTCGATCGAAAGCGTGAAAAGGCGATGTTCCCACGCGAAATGAAAGATCGGCGCGGCCAGCGAAATCGGCAGGAACGCTAACAGTTTTCGTCCGGCGAGGTCGGCGATCGAGAGCCAGACTTCGTACCAGTCGAATGGGTTTTCGCCTGCGCGGCGCTGCTTGAAGGTGAGCCAGGCCGCTTCGATCAGCGAAGCGGCGACGATAAAGAGCGTGACGTAGTACGCAAGTTTTCCGGTGGTCAGCATGATGGCGATGAGCGTTAGAGATCCTGATAACAGCGCTGTGGGAGGACGCGTCGTTCGTATCGAGGGGATAAAGCTGGCGTCGCGTCGGATGAAGCGAACTGTAGAGGCGCGCCACGCGAAACACCACGCGCAAAGTATGTCGAGGTGTGTCATGCGAGCTTGCGACATGGGGAGCCTGCGCGCGGCGAGCCCTTTGCTGAAGAGGCAAAGGCCGGAAACACCGGCCCACATGTAACACCGCGACATGGTTTTGCACGCGACTCGCGCCGGAGGCCGCCCTATAGTTCGTTCCGCTGACACGCCGCACAGGTGTCCCGAACCGAACTGCACCGAAGCGCCCCGCTCTGCTCACTCGCTCGAATCGCAAGGATCTCTGATGAAACCGCTCCATCTCGCCGCCGCCACGCTCATCGCACTCGCCAGCGCGCCTGCTTTCGCAGGCTGGTCTGGCCACGGCACCGCCTATACGCCGCATGGCACCTACAACGGCGCGCATGCAGGTTCCTGCGGCGGCGGCAGCTGCACGCATGCCGGCGGCGTGGTGGGGCCGTGGGGCGGCGTCGCCACCAACACGGGCACCGTCACCCGCACCGCACCGGGACAGTTCTCGAATAGCGGCACGGCGGTCGGCCCGAACGGGCGCTCGGTCCAGCACTCGGGCGACACGAATTGCGCGGGCGGCACCTGCTCGCACACCGGCACCATGACGGGCGAAGACGGCCGCAGCGCCTCTTCCTCCGGCAGCGTGACGCGCACCGCACCGGGCCAGTACAGCTCGACGGGCACGGTCACGGCGGCGAACGGCAACAGCGTGAGCCACAACGCCTCGACGAGCTGCGCCGGTTCGACCTGCTCGCGCTCCGGCACGGTCACGGGGACGGATGGCGGGACGTACACGCATTCGGGCAGCGCCACGCGCGTTGCGCCGGGCGTCGTGACGACTTCCGGCGGCAGCACGGTCGTGCATGGCACGACGGTCGTTGCAGGCGGCACGACGGGCGGGACGACGGTGGTGACCGGCGGCAGCACCGTCGCCGTGGGCGCGACGGTCGCGGTCGCGCCGGTTCCCGCTCCAGCGCCCGCCCCCGTGGTGATCGCGCCGCCCCCGCCGCCGCCCGCCAATGCCGCTGTTTATGTCGCGCCTGCGCCCAAGGCCGTCTACGTGGCGCCCCCGCCGCCAAAGACGGTGTATGTCGCGCCCGCACCGAAGGTCGTCTACGTGGCCCCGCCCGCGCCCAAGGTCGTGTATGTCGCGCGTCCGCTGCCGCGTGCGATCTATATCGCACCGCGTCCGGTGTATGTCGCGCCGCGCCCTGCCGTCTGGGTGCCCGGCCACTGGATGGGCGGCGTCTGGGTGCCCGCGCATTGGGCCTGACACCCGCAACGGATTGCCCCCGAAAACGCAGTCGCTGAATTGATTTCCCTACCCGGCCGAATCCCTATGACGGCCAGTTTTATACGCCACCCCACGGAGCACACCATGAAGAAGATGATCGTCCCCCTGATTTTGTGTATCGTTTCAGCAGCGGCTTCGGCGCAAGGCTTGCCGGCTGCGCCCAACGGCGCGCCCACGCTGTCTGCCTCGCCCGCCGCGAACGAACGCATGACGCGCGCCCTCGCGCAATTGCAGTCGCGTTTCGCCCAGGCGAATACGACGCACGACGGCAAGCTCACCCGCGAACAGGCGCAAGCGGGCATGCCGATGGTGGCGCAGCACTTCGACGCCATCGACAGCCAGCGCGCGGGTTACGTCACGCTCGCGCAGATCGAGGACTTCATGCGCGAACGCGCGGCCGCGAGCCGATGATCGCGGCATCGCGACCGGCATGAGTCATCACTGCCCCGGATGGAGTACGCTCCATCCGCATCGACCACCGCCGGAGGCGGCCATGGAGCAGGCGAACCGCATCATCGTTCTGGACGACGAAGCCGAGCTGCGCAACATGCTGCAACGCTTCCTGAGCGGTCACGGCTTCGAGGTGCGCGCCGTCGCGGACGGCAAGCGGCTCGACCGCATGCTGCAGCGCGAGCCCTACGATCTGCTGGTGCTCGACCTGATGATGGAGCCCGAAGACGGCCTGAGCGTGTGCCGCCGCCTGCGCGCCGAAGGCCATACCTTGCCGATCCTCATGCTCACCGCGAAGGGCGATGCGGCGGACAAGGTGATCGGCCTCGAAACCGGCGCCGACGACTACCTCGCCAAACCCTTCCTGCCCGACGAACTGGTGGCGCGCGTCAAGGCGCTGCTGCGCCGCCAGAAAATGGCGGCGGGCGATCCGACTGTGACCTCGCAGCGGCTGCGTTTCGGCGACTTCGTGTTCGATGTCGGCCAGCAAACGTTGATGCGCGACGGCGTGGCCATCGACGTGCATTCGGCGCAGATGCTATTGCTGCATGCGCTCGGCTCCTCGCCCAATCGCGCCGTGAGCCGCGAAAACCTGCTCGCGCGCGCCCGTGGACGTGACCACAACGCGCTCGATCGCAGCGTCGACGTACAGATCCTGCGGCTGCGCCAGATCGTCGAAGACGATCCGGCCAAACCGCGCTTCATCAAGACCGTCTGGGGCATTGGCTATATGCTGGTCGCGGGCGTCGATTCCTGATGGCCACCTCTGCCGATTCGCCCCCTCGCGCGGCGCGTCACTGGCTGCCGCGTTCGCTGCTTTCGCGCAATATCGCGCTGCTGGTGGCGCTGGTTGCCCTCACTCAGATCTGCTCTTTGAGCGCGTTGCTGCATTTCGTGCAACGCCCGCGCATCGACCGTGCTTCGATCATCTTTTCCGACTACGTCAAGGTGCTCGACAACATGCTCGTGGCGATGCCGCCCGCCGAGAGCCGCGCCGCCGCCGAGCGCCTGAACGCGCAGCGCGACGTACCGGCGTCGAGCGTGATCGCGCCGCCAATGAATCCGCTGCGCTTCTTCCGCACCTGGCAACGCGATGTCTTTCTGGACGCGCTGCGCCGCCATCTCCCCGCCGACATGCCGGTGCGCTGGGAAATCGCGGACAACGATCAGGATGACGAAGCGCGCCTGTGGATCCGCGTGCACGCGGCGGGCGAACCCATCTGGATTGCTCTGCCGATGACCGCCGACGCCCAGGCGAGCGGCATCACCACCGCCATCGTGCTATCGCTCGGGCTGGCGCTGCTCGCGGCGTTGACCGGCTGGCTGATCCAGCTGCATCTGAACCGCCCGCTGGCCGAGCTTGCGCACGCGGCGCGCGGAGTGAGCGCGGGCGAAACGCCCGCTGCGCTGCCTACCGACGGCCCCACCGAAATTGCCGAAGTCAGCCGTGCCTTCAACCAGATGACCGATGCGCTGCGTCAGGCCGAAGCCACGCGCGCACTCATGCTCGCAGGCGTTTCGCACGATATCCGCACGCCGCTCACCAAGCTGCGTCTGGCGATTGCGATGGCTTTGCCGCGCGGCACCAACGACGGCCTCGTCGCTTCGACCGAGAGCTATCTCGACACCATCGACACGATTCTTCAGCAGTTCATGGACTATGCGGGCAGCGGTGAGCGCGAAGCGCCGCAACCCGGCGACCTCAATGCGCTAGCGGGGCAGCTTGTCGCCGATTTTGCGGGACTCGGGCACGAATTTGATTTCGAGGAAAACACGCTGCCGGTGTTCGCGTTCCGGCCCGTTGCCGTGATGCGTCTGCTGATGAACCTGATGCAGAACGCCGTGGTGTACGGGCGCACCGATCTGTCGATCCGTACATGGCAAGAGGACGGCTGTGCCTGTGTGGCCGTGCGCGATCGCGGCAACGGCATTCGCGCCGAAGAACTGGAACGCCTCAAATTGCCGTTCAGCCGGGGCAATAACGCGCGCGGGCATTCGGGCGGCACGGGACTCGGCCTCGCAATCGTCGACAGAATCGCGCGTCAGCAAGGAGGTTCGCTAACCTTCCTGGACCGCGAAGGCGGCGGTATCGAAGCCGTGGTGAAACTGTCGCTGAACCCTCCCCCGTTTCCCGGCGCGGCCCCGCGCACGTGACATAGATCGACATACTTTGGGTGTGGCATAAGCACGCGCCTGATCTCATACTTGCGCCTGTGCTGAGGGACGCGAGCCGCCAAAAAGACCAGGCGCAGCGACCTGCCAGCTTTCATGAACCCACTTCGATATTTCGGCATCCTGATCGATGCGAACGTGTCGAAGACAGTCAGGCGATACACCATGACCACGCTTTTCCACGCTCTCATCAACAAGTCCAAACGCTTCGCAGGCGCTGTGCTGCTGGCGGGATCGCTGCTCACTTCCGGTTGCGCATCGGCGGCAAATTCGCTGCAGGCCGCGGGGCCGCTTCCGCAAGTGCAGGCAGAGGTGATTTATGTGTCGGCCTTCGAAATTTCACCCGATATCGTAAAGCTCGACAGCGGTATGGCCCAGAAGCTCAAAGCAATGACAAGCGGCGAATCGTCTGCGCAACAACAGCAGCAGGCCGCGCTAGCCGCCCGCGAAAAACTCGCCGACGACATCGTTGCGCAGCTTAAAAAACAGGGCTTGCCTGCCGTGCGCGTCGATGGTCCTGTCCCTGCCGGGCGCGCCGCTATCGTGGTGGAAGGCCGCATCGATACGATCGACGCGGGCAGCCGTCGCCGCCGCTTGCTGATTGGCCTGGGCGCGGGCAAGAGCGAAGTGGGCGCGACCATCGCCGTGACCTACGTGCCCGCCAACGGCGCGCCGCAAGCACTCGTCACCTTCCAGGCGAATGCCGATAGCGGCCATATGCCTGGCGTCGCCGAAACAGCCGGTGTGGGCGCGGCCGCGGGTCATGTGGCGATGTCGGCCGCAGCGGGTGCAGGCGTGCATGGCGCGTCGGAAGCCAGGAACGACACGATTTCCTCCGATGCGGGCAAGCTCGCGAAATCGATTGCCAAACAGCTTGCGCAAGCGGCAACGCAGAACGGCTGGGTGCCGGTCAGCAAGGCGGGATAATTGCGGCGCCAGGCGCGTCAAAAAGCACAGCGGCGATGCCTTTCGATGCATCGCCGCTTTGGCTTTTAGCGCGGCCTTTACTGCGCCGTCTCGCGATAGTGCGCGAACTTCGACGTCTGCCCAATGCCAGGATTAAAGCAATTGCACGGATCGAGTTGTTCGTAAAACTGTTTCAGCGCAGGCTTCGCGTGATACAGATGGCCGACGTTGTGTTCGGCGGGGTATTCAGCGCCGCGTGCGTCCAGCAGTTTCCACATTTCATGCTCCAGCGCGAGGCAATCGTTGCCCTTGCGCACGATGTAGTCCTGATGGAACACGTGACACAGGAAATGCCCGTAATAAAGCTTGATGGCGATGGGACGCTCGACGGCTTCGGGCAATGTCTCGAACCATTCGCGGTCGTTGCGCCGCAAGGCAATATCGAGCGCAACGATATCCTCCACTTCGTCGCCATGCACGGCGCGGTAACGCACGGCAGCGCCCGCTGCCGCGAAGCGGTGCAGAAACGCTTTCGTGCCCTCTTCTGCGGTGCATTCGAAGAAGTCGCCGCTCGCCTGAGCGAAATAGCGTTTGAGATAGTTGCGCGTTTCGTCCACGGTATCGGCGGAGACCTTGAGCATCAAATGATGCTCGTAACGCTCGCGGTAATCTTTGAGCCGCGCGGGCAGATGGCCCGGAAACAGATGACTCACCGCCTGCATCACCCGGTCGGTCAGATGCGCGGGCAGAAATGAAAAGCGCTCGAAAAAAGCATCGAAACGGCTCTTGAGCGCAAAGAGCCCTGGCAGACGCTGCGTACCCAGATGCTGGATCAGCAGGAACATATCCTTGCCATAGCGCTCGGCGATATCAAAAGCGTCTCGATGCAGATATTCGCCCGCAATCGGCAGGCTCGACAGTTCGCTCAACAGAAAGCGGCGCACGTCGGTGAGTTCGGACGTGGCGTTGGTGCCGATATAGAACACCTTCGCGCCCTGCTCGATCGGGAAGGTGTCGAGCCGCACCGCGAACACCATCACCTTGCCCGCCGACCCAGAAGCCTCGTGCAGACGCAGTGGATCGGCGTTGTAGCGTGCGGGCGTGGCGGCGTCCACGTCGCGCACGTGTTCGGCGTAATGGCGGTCGGAAGCCGCGCCCGCATCGTGGCGGATATCGGCGGCGGGCAACTCGCCGCGATCGAGGCGCGCGAGAATCTGCTCGGGCGTTTCGCCTAGCTGGATTCCCAGATGATTGACGAGGCTGAGTTCGCCTTGCGCATTGACCTGTGCGTAGACGGTCATTTCCGTATAAGCCGGCCCGCGCCGCACCAACGCGCCGCCCGAGTTATTGCAGATGCCGCCCACCACCGACGCGCCAATACACGATGAGCCGATCACCGAATGCGGTTCGCGGCCCAGCGGCTTGAGCGTCTGCTCCAGTTGATCGAGCGTCGCGCCCGGCAGGCACACCACCTGTTTGCCTTCGTCGATGACATAAACGGTGCGCATGCGCGTCATGCTCACGATCACGACATCGCGATCGTAGTCGTCGCCATCGGGCGTCGAGCCGCCGGTCAGGCCCGTATTCGAGGCCTGAGAAATGACGACGGCGTTCGCGGCCACGCAGGCCTGCAACACCTTCCATTGCTCGACCAGCGAGCCAGGGCGCACAACCGCCGCCACCTTACCTTCGCCGAAGCGGAAACCCTTGCGGTAACGGCGCGTGGCTTCGTCGCCGGTGAGCACATAGCGTTGACCGACGATGGATTGCAGCGAGGCGACGAGCGAGGCTCGCCCTTCGTGCCCATTGCGCCCGGTTGCGCTGGACGATGCGGGGCGTTGGGGGACGGTGGACATACGAACGGCTCCAGGGGAAAGCAGATGCGAATACAGCTAGGATAATTTGTCGCACCCGCCCAAGTCCAATACCGTGTTTGCGTCGATCAAGACGAAAAAGATATCAATCGAACTGCAACGGCCAACTCACCCGGCCGCCGCATGCCGCGCGGTATCGCGCAGGATACGCACGAAGTTCTGCACGGTTGGCGCGCGTTCGCGTGGCCGGTGCACCAATGCGATGGTCGTGTGCAGCGAGCCGCCCTTGAGCGCGTGATACGTCACGCCTTTAGCCTGAATCTGCCGCATTGAAGAGGGAATCAGCGTGACGCCGAAGCCCGCCGCCGCCATGTTGACGGTCGAGGAAATCTGCGGCGACTCCATGCTGATGACGGGATTGAAGCCGGACGCCCGGCACGCGCTGATGATCGAATCGTAGAGATCGGGGCCAATCGGGCGCGGAAACAGGATCAGCGGATCGCCCACAAGATCGGCCAGATCCAGGCTGCGGCGGCGCGCGAGCCGATGGCGCGGCGGCAGCACGGCCAGCACATCCTCTTCGACCAGCGGCTGCGTTTCCAGCCCCCGGCAATCGAGCGGCAATCGCACGAATGCGGCGTCCACGCGCGCTTCGCTCACGCGTTCGAGCAGCACCGAACTATTGCTCTCCTCGCAGCCAATCGCCACGCCGGGATACGCCGTGCGATAACGCTGCAGCAGCGTGGCCACGAGCGGATGGAACACCGTCGAACCCGCAAAACCCAGATTGAGCCGCCCGGTTTCGCCGCGCCCGGCGTTCTGCGCTTCGGCCAGCGCCAGATCGGCGTCCTCGACGATGCGCAGCGCGCGCTCGCGAAAAAGCCGTCCCGTCTCGGTCAGTTCGACGTGGCGCGAGTGGCGCACGAACAGCCGGGTGCCGACTTCCTTTTCGAGCTTGAGAATCTGTTGGCTCAAGGGCGGCTGCGCAATGCCGAGCACGCGCGCGGCCTCGCTGAAATGCAGATGCTCCGCAACGGCAAGAAAGTAACGTAGCTGGCGCAGTTCCATATGTATTTCGTCTTGATTCGATGCGCGCAGTGTGAACCGGAAAGTTGCACGCGTCTATCAGCCGAATGGCGCAGGCGCCGTCAGAAACTGCCGAATAGCGAGCCGAGCACGATGACCACGGCAAGCGCGAGAATCGCGCCCAGAATGCTCACGACCACGAGGTCGCGATAGCTTTCGCGATGCGTCGAGCCGCACACGGCCAGCAACGTCACCACCGCGCCGTTGTGTGGCAGGCTGTCGAGCGTGCCCGACGACATCACGGCAACGCGATGCAGCAGCGCCGGATCGATATGGTGCTGCGCGGCCAGTTGCATATAGGTGCCGCCAAGCGCATCGAGCGCGATGGTAAGACCGCCCGACGCCGACCCCGTGAGTCCCGCAAGCAGATTGGTCGCCACCGCGAGCGACACCAGCGGGCCGCCACCCATGCCGAGCACCCAGTCGCGCACGACCTCGAACGCGGGCAGCGCGGCAATCACCGCGCCGTAGCCCACGAGACTGCCAACGCTCAACACCGGCAGCACCGCGGCGTTCGCACCGGCATCGACGCTTTCGCGCAGCGCGCCCAGGCGTCCCCGATTCAGCGCGACGAGCACGATGATGCCCAGCGCCAGCGCCACCGAAACGCCCCACACGCCCGAAACCGCGTGCAGCGTCGTCGCGCCCCAGCGCGGCTCGGCGAGATACGTGGCGTCGATGCGCGGAAACACCACCACATTCATCACGAAGTTCATCGCCACCACGACCGCGAGCGGTGCAAGCGCGACCCACGGCGGCGGCGCGCCAGCGTAGTCGGAAGCGTCGGCGCCGCTGTCGATTTCGGCGGGATCGAAGGTTTGAGCGACACTCGCGCGTTCGCGTACGAGCGCAGACTTGCCGCGCGTATCGTCGTCGGCGCCGCCGCCCGCCGGTTCGACAAAACCTTCGCCGTTGCGTCGCGCCGCCGCTGCGGCGCGGCCCAGCCACCACAGTCCGAAACCCGCCATCACGATCGTCGCGACGATGCCCAGACCCGGCGCGGCAAACGGCGTCGTGCCGAAAAACGGCATGGGGATGGCGTTTTGCAGCGCAGGCGTGCCGGGCAACGCCGACATCGTGAACGTGGCGGTGCCGAGCATGATCGCAGCGGGCATCAGGCGGCGTGGGATATTGGCGGAACGGAACAACGCCTGCGCCATCGGCGCGAGTACGAAGAAGGCCACGAACAGGCTGACGCCACCGTAGGTCACGAGCGCGCCGCCCAGCACCACTGCTGCAAGCGCGTGGCGCGTGCCCAGGCGATCGATCATGAACTGCGCAACAGCGTCCACCGAGCCGCTGTCTTCCATCAGCTTGCCGAACAGCGAGCCCAGCAGAAACAGCGGAAAGAACTGCGCGAGAAAGCGGCCCGTGGCGGGCATGAAGGTCTGCGTCCAGTGCGCGAGCGTCGGCTCGCCGGAGATCAGCGCGGCCAACATTGCGCATAGCGGTGCGAGCAACAGCACGCTCCAGCCGCGGTACGCGAGCCAGATGAGCAACGCGAGGCTCGCGAGCATCCCCATGAGGCCGAGCGCCAACGTGCCCCCGCTCATCGGTTCACCTCGCGGGTTGCACACCAGGGCGATGCAATGCGGATTGCGCTAGACGTCGTGTCGCGTACGGCGGGCATGGCGGCTCCGTGGTGACAGGGGTCATCGACCAGCCGCGAGATTACAGGAAAACCCGAATACGGCACGCGCGAGTGCCGCAGGTGCACGCAGATTGCGTTTGATAGACTGGGCTTTCCGTTCTTTGTCTCGCCGTCATTGCGCTGGAATGTCCGCTGCTGTGTCGAACGCCCTCTCCCTTCCCGCTTTATTGACCGAAATCCGCGCCTGCCAGGCGTGCGCGCACGCGCTGCCGCTCGGCGCGCGTCCGGTGCTGCAAGCCAGTGCGAGTTCGCGTCTGTTGATCGTCGGCCAGGCGCCGGGCGCGAAGGTGCATGCGTCCGGTATTCCGTGGGACGACGCCAGCGGCAAGCGGCTGCGCGCATGGCTGGGCATCGAACCCGATGTGTTTTACGACGCTGCACGGGTCGCCCTCGTGCCGATGGGCTTCTGCTATCCCGGCCGTGGCAGCGGCGGCGACAACCCGCCGCGTCCCGAATGCGCGGCGCTGTGGCACGAACGTCTTTTTGCGAGCTTGCCCGACGTGTGGCTGACGCTGCTGGTCGGCCAGTATGCACAGCGCTATGTGCTGGGCGAGCGACGCAGGGCCACGCTGACCGAAACCGTCGAGGCGTGGCGCGAATACGGGCCTGGCATCGTGCCGCTGCCGCATCCCTCGCCGCGCAATCAGGCGTGGGTCAAGCGTCATCCGTGGTTCGATCAGGACGTGCTGCCGGTGCTGCGCGAACGCGTCGCCAGAGCGCTGTATGCAAACGACAAGGAGAAATAAGCGATGAGCACAGCGAAGATCGCGATCCAGCGCGTCTACGAGCCGCTACCGGAAAACGGAGAAACCTGCTTTCTGGTCGATCGTCTGTGGCCGCGCGGCATGCGTAAGGAACGGCTCGCCGGCGTTACGTGGGCCAAGGATGTGGCGCCCAGCACGGCGTTGCGGCAGTGGTTTCATGCGAGCGAACACGATCCGGCGCAGTGGGACACATTCGAGCGGCGCTATCTGGAAGAACTGGATGCGAACCCTGCTGCGTGGACACCGCTCGTCGAAGCGAGCCACGCAGGCCCGATCGTGCTGCTCTACGGCTCGCACGACGCCGAACACAATCACGCCATCGTGTTGCGCGATTACCTGCTGAAAAAGCGGCGCCACAAGTCAAGCTGCGGTAGCGCCGCTTCACAGACGCATCAGAACAGATAAAGCCCGGCGATAAACACCACGCCCGAGAACAGCAGCGTGGTCACGCAATAGCCCATGATGTCGCGCACGCCCAGGCCCGCAATCGCGAGTGCGGGCAGCGCCCAGAACGGCTGCGCCATATTGGTCCACGCCTCGCCGTAAGCAATCGCCATCGCTGATTTGCCGAGATCCGCGCCCAGCGCCTGCGCCGCGGGCATCACGAACGGCCCCTGCACGACCCAGTGGCCGCCGCCCGAAGGCACCGCGAAGTTGATCACCGCCGAACTCAGGAACGCGAGCAGCGGGAACGTGTGCACATTGGCGATATCGACGAACCATTTGGTGATGACGCCCGCAAGGCCCGAATGGTCCATCAGCGCCTGAATCCCCGCGTAGAACGGGAACTGGATCATGATGCCCGACGCGCCCCTGGCCGCGCCCGCGACCGCACGCGCATAGGCCATCGGCGTCTTGTGCAGCACCAGACCGGCGGCAAGGAACACCAGATTCACGGTGTCGATATCGAGCGCGAAGCCCTTGGTGTGGAAGCGGACGCCGAGGAACACCGCGCACAGCGCCGCGACCAGCAGCGAGAGGAAACGGCTTTCTTCGATGCGTTCGGCGAATGTCGCGTCCGGACCGAGCTTGCGCTCGACCGTGGGCGGGTCTTCGAGCAGCGCAGGATCGACCGAGACGACGTCTTCGGGCTTCGGCATCATCAGGCGCACGAGGATCGGCAGCAGCACGATCAGGGCGATCGTGATGAAGGCGTTATAGCCCGTGAAAATGGTCTGCGAGACGGGAATCAGGCCGATGGTCTTTTCCATCGGATTGCCCTTGGTGGCCGCCACCAGCGGCACCGAACCGGAAAGGCCGCCGTGCCACGTCAGAAAACCCATGTACGCGGCCGCGACCAGCAGCCGGTAATCCGTGCCGCGCACGCGGCGCGCCACTTCGCGCGAAAACATCGCGCCGAGCACGAGGCCGAAGCCCCAGTTGATCGCGCAGGCCACCGCGCCCACGAAGGCCACCAGCATCACACCCTGGCCCGGCGTGCGTGCACAGCTTGCGAGCGCAACCAGCAGGCGTTTGACCGGTGCGGAACTGGCCAGCGCGTGTCCGGTGACGAGAATCAGGACCATCTGCATCGCGAAAGCGAGCAGGTTCCAGAAGCCCGAGCCCCACATCATGATGAGCGCTTCGGGCGGCTGCGGCGTCAGCGCGAACGCCAGCACGAAGGTCACGACAGTCAAAAGAATGGCGAAAATGAGCGGGTCCGGCAAAAACCGGTGCACCACGCCCGTGAAGAATCCCGCAATGCGTTGAATCACTTGTCTGCTCCTGGTCTTTCTGTCTTTCTGATATTTCTGCTTTGAATCCGGCTTCAGGCGTCCCGGGGACGCCTATGTGCCGAGCCGCGATTCTTGCACATCGCGCTTTTTTGCGTGTGACACGCCTCACCGCGCCGGACCGCATTCAAATCCCGAAATATTCCGTGTGCCATCGTGACCCGACGAAATCAGCCGTAATATGCGCAGCCGCGTCGAAAAAGACTTATCTGCTACCTTACTGGTTGATATCGCAATAAAAGTCACGAGGCAGTTCAACCACGGAGGAGCAGCAATGCGCAAGCAGCTCGTCGGTGCGATGTTCGCCGGTCTGGCCGCGATCCTCGCGGCACCCGCGCCAGCATTGGCACAGAGCCAGGCATTCACCAGCACGACCGTCAATCTCTATGCCGGGCCGGCGGGCGATTATCCCGTCGTGGCCCAGGTGCCGGGCGGCGTCTCGCTCGCCGTGATGGGCTGCGTGGCCGGCTATAGCTGGTGCGATGTAAGCCTGCCCGGCCTGCGCGGCTGGGTCTATGGCGGCTATCTCTCGTATCCCTGGCAAGGCGCGCGCGTGCCGGTGATGAACTACGGGGCGACCATCGGCCTGCCGATTCTGACGTTCTCGCTGGGCGCGTACTGGGGCAACTATTATCGCGACCGTCCCTGGTATGGCAACCAGAGCCGCTGGAACCGGCATCCGGGCCCGCGTCCCGGACCGCCGCCCTCGGTTCGCCCGCCTTCGCATGGCGCGCGGCCGCCCGGCGGCCATCACGGCAACCGGCCGGGCGCGGGCAATGGCAACCAGAATCGACCGCCGAATAACGGTGCGCGTCCGCCCGGCAACGGCAATGCGCGGCCTCCGGGACAAGGCGGAGCGAGACCGCCGGGCAATAGCGGCGCACGGCCGCCCGGTCAGGGTGGCGGCAGGCCGCCTGGCGGCGGAGGTGGCGGCGGTGGCGGAAATCGCCCTGGTGGTGGCGGAGGCGGTGGCGGCGGAAATCGTCCTGGCAACTAAACGCAGGCAGCGAGAAGGCGGCGAAATGACTAGAAACGGTAGCCTACGCCGCCAAGGATCACATCCGTATCGCGGCTATAGCGCGTGACGACGCGGTTCCACGTCACGCGCGCCGACCAGTGCTGCGTGACCCGATACGACGCCGAGACCGACACAAGGCCAGAAAGTATGCCGTCGCCGGTATCGCGATCGTCGCCATTCTTGCCGTGATGGATCGCGGCGTAGAGGCCCGCGCCAAAGCCCAGCGTCAGCCGTTCGTCGAGAAACGCGCGCGTCAGCCAGAGCTGCGCGGTCGCGCCGTCGCGGCGCGCGGTAATCCCATTGCCCTCATGCAGATAGCCGATGGTGCCGTCGAGCCAGTGCGTCAACCCACGCCGGTATTCGATGGCTTCGGCCGCGGAAGTCTGCGATTTGAAGCTGTTGAGAATCGTCTCGCCGGCCATCAAGGTGATTTCGTTATTCGTCACGTCATGCGTGCGCGGCAAGGCGAAATCGCGCGGGCCTGGTGAATCCGGCGCGTCGAGCTGATAGCCGATGCCGAGCATCACCGCCGTGGTGGACGGCCCATGCGTGACCTGCACGCGATCGAGCTGCAGATTCGCGGTCCAGCGGTGCGTGGCATACCATGTGGCGCGGGCGCTATAGACCACGCCCCAGCCGTGCGTATTGGAATAGCCCTCGCCTTGCTTGGCGGCTTCGGTATCGAAATAACGATAGGGACCCACGCCCAGCGAAAACACCAGCCGCCGCTGCGCCAGCGGCAGACGCGCCCAGGCCTGGAAAGTCTGTCCATCGCGATGATGGTCGGTGATATGGCCTTCGTTGAGCCAGGAGATACTACCGGCGAAATACGGCCCGAATCCCTCCAGATAGCTCATTTCCCACGAGTACGACTGGTCTGCCCCACTCCACAGTCGTCCTGCAAAGAGCGTGAATTCCTGTGCAAACGCGCTATCTGCCGAAGCCGCCCATGCCATCGCAGCGATAATGAAATAGCCTCTTTTCCTCATATTCGCACGCGCCCGTAGTCAATAAATGGAAACGAGTGGCCCCTCTCCCTTCTGTTTTTTCTGGTTTTTATTCACAGTAGCATGCGCATCGAAACGCACGCCTTTAAATTTGGATTGCTAACTAGTTGTGTTAAAAAAATGCCGCACCACAGTGCGGCATTCCGGCTATTCAAGCCGACCACGCCTGTTAGCGCACGCGATGGCAAACGCGCACAGCGTGATGATGGTGATGCTCGACGTGACACACCTGATGATGGTACGGCGCGGCAACAGCAACCAGCGGCGCGGCCAGAGCGGCGCAAAGCATCATGGCGGACAGACGGGCGAACGGCTTGACAACGGCTTTCATGGACAGACTCTCAGACAGTAAAACAGTGGATTGAAATGAGAGCCGGAACTTTATCGCAGAGTGCGCAGCAATTAGTTACAGGTTTGTAACGAGCGTAGCGCGGGATGTCGGGTACTTGACAGGAAACGCCGCTCAGTTCGCGCCCTGCCCCGACCGCCCGTACGGCTGGTCATGCGTGAGCCGCCGCAACAACTCCTGTCCGCGCGTCGTGAGGCGTGCGGCGCGACCGCTATTGTCGTCGTCCATTTCGACCAGCTGGTAGCGCGCAAGCGCCATGAAGTCGGCATCGAGTGTCTGGAGCGGCGCGTTGGCGTCGCGAATCAGCAGCAGCGCCGCCAGTTCGTGATGACTGAGCATCGTTTTCCTCCTGTTCAGATCTCACCGTACCGACCAGCATAGCGGGCAAAACGTACAGTTTCGCTACAGTCGTGTTTCATCGCGTTACGACAGCGTTGTTGCGCCGGAAGGAATAATGCATTGCGTGAAAAAGTTGTTAATTGGTACGCTGATTTCGTGTCGTTGCGATGTCCGGATTATGTCGTGCGCGTGTGATTATTGTGCGCTTAGGCAAATATCGCATTCCTGATTAAATAGCGGCGATGCACGTGCGCTGCGCTCCATGCCCGCATTGCTTAATGCATGTGCATGCCGCCATTGATCGCGATATCTGCTCCCGTGATGAATCCCGCGTCGTCCGAGCAAAGAAACGCAACCAGCGCCGCGACTTCCTCGGGTTTGCCAAGACGCCCGACGGGAATCTGCGGCAGGATGCGCTGTTGCATGACATCGGCGGGTACGGCCTCGACCATCTGGGTCGCAAGATAACCCGGTGAAACCGTGTTCACCGTCACGCCTTTTTTCGCCACTTCCAGCGCAAGTGCCTTCGTAAAGCCGTGCAGCCCTGCCTTGGCCGCCGAATAATTCGCCTGCCCATAAGCACCGCGCGACCCATTGACTGAGCCGATATTGACGACGCGGCCAAAGCCGCGCTCGATCATGCCCGCGAGAAAAGGCTTGGTCACGTTGAAAATCGAGTCGAGATTGGTGCGCATCACGCTGTCCCAATCGGCCTTGGACATTTTGGCGAAGCTGCGATCACAGGTGATGCCCGCGTTGTTCACCAGCATATCGACTCGGCCAAGATCGGCCAGCACACGCGCGGCGACTTCCTGGCAAGCGTCGAAATCGGCCACGTCCATCGAATACGCATGGAAATGCCGCCCCGCGGCGCGCTCGGCGTCGAGCCACGCGGCCATGCGATCGTTGCCCTTCGAACAGGACAGCACGACAGTCATGCCCGCATCGGCGAGACGGCGGCTGATCGCCGCCCCCAGTCCGCCCATGCCGCCCGTGATAAACGCGATCCGTTCAGCGCCCATGTTGGCCTCCTTGCGTGTGAACTTCGGTGCCGAATGCGCTGCTTGCCGCCGACATCGCGCGTTCGAACGCCGCCATCCATTCGCGGATTGGCTGGGCCGCGTCGATCGCGGCGGCGGGCGTAGCCGCTGCGGCGGTAACCGGTTGCAACTGGGCGAGCGAGTCCTGCCATTGCTGCATGACATCGCGCGCGGCATTGGCCCAGACGCCCGTGACCTGTACGCTCGCTGCAGTGCTCTCCTGCCAGAGCGCCGCACTCGCGAGCAGATAGTCGCGCCAGACCGTCTGACTCGCAGCGCCGAAATCGCTCCAGCTTTGAGCGCGACGCAAGGACTCAAGCATCGATTCCAGTGCAGCGCGGTCCCGCGCAATGCGGCGCTGCAACAGATTCGCCGCCTGCTCGCGCCATTGCTGTTGATGGACCAGCCATTGCAGCGCCGCCGACGTGCCGCTGCGGTACGCATTGAACGAAGGATGAGAAACGTTGGCCATGGCGGATTTCCTTTTCGACGATGCTTTAACAGGCGACTGATGCGTGGCGCGGGCCGCCGCGCTGCCGGACGAGGCGACAAACCGAAGCGACAAGCGCGACGGCATCAGGCGGATGAATGGCAATAGGGATGCTGGATTTCAACAGCGCTGGACGATGATGCAACGTGCACATTGCAGCGCAGCAAATCACGACAGATTGCGCGAACCTTTCGGACTCCGGCGCAATTTATGGTCGCGAAGCCAAGTCACATCATAGGCACGATGGACGACCTGTGCGCGCAGAACGCACCGGCGTGTTTGATCAAAATCTAATATCGAGATATTAGATCGGCACAAAATGCGCGTTGAATGTCCCGATGCCGCATTTTTCCGATTGGACGCCGCGCGATTGAAAGCGGGTCAGGCCGATTTCGTTTCTTCTTCGCGCACCATCATGAGGGGACGGTCGGCCATGCGCAGGTACGACTCCGCGACGCTGCCGATCAACAGCCGTTTGACGCCGGATAAACCGCGCGTGCCCAGCACCACGAGATCCACTTCATCCTCCGCCGCGATGCGGTGAATGACGGCGGCGACCTCTTCGCCGTTCGAATCGGCGGCGCGCGTCGTGCCGGTGATGCCCGCTTGCGCGAACACGCTCTTCGCTTCTTCGAGTGCTTCGGTCGCCACATCGGCTTCGGCGGATTGACGAATCTGCTCTTCGGCGAAACCTGTGCTGATATCCACCAGCCGCGCCGGATGCTGGACCACGTAGAGCGCCTGCACCGTCCCGCCCGTCGCTCTGGCGATCTTCATGGCCTCGTCGAGCGCGCGTCGTGCGCCGCGACTGCCGTCGATCGCTACCAGAATGTGCTTGTACATACCGGCCTCCCAGGTATCGACCATGGCCGAAATGTCGGCGATGGCCGGCTTCCGCGCATGGGCATTTTTTATGTTACGCGGTCGGCTGACGCGGCGCAGCGGGTTGGGCAATCAACCCGCCGACGGCATCCATGCTCGATCAGCTGTGCATCGGGCGGTTGAACACGCGTGCAAATGCACTGATGAACTTGTCGAGCTGCTTCGAATCGAGACAATCGATGCCTGCCGCACCCACGCGGCCGTTGCCGCCTGGGAAGGCGCGACAGAGTTCGTCCGCGCCGTGCGGATCCTGGAGCGGCGCGCGCACGCTGACGGCGTAGTTGCCGTCGGCGTTGACGCTCAGCACCGCATGGGCGTGAGCCGGCTCGCCAATCGCCAGCGCGTTGGCAAAGACGCCGCGCACCCGGCGCGCCCACGGTTCGTCGGGCAGCACGCAGACGCTGCCGTATTGCAGGGCGATCAGCGGCGTGATTTGCTGGGCACGCACCAGATCGTCGTCGCGGCAGGACGCGATGCGCTCCAGCAAGGGCTCGCTGGCGATGAACTCGAACGGGTCGGCGTAGGGTTTGATCGCTTCGTACAGGGCCGTTGGCGCGATAAACAGGTCGTCGACGCTATCGCCATAGGCGTTGTAGTTGATCGACTCGCCCAGCTCGCACAACTGCTCGATCTGCTCCTCGGACAGGCCTTCTTTTTCCGCGAGGTCGCGCGCAGTTCTGGGCAGGTTGTCGCCGAACGCCGCCGCGATGGCCCAAAGACGGTACTGGCCTTGCAGATGGCGATCGACCAGCACGCTGGTGCAGACCTGCGCCGTGGTGTCGATGTGCGCCATGAGGTTGACGTTCATCGGCAGATCGCCGGCATGATGATGATCGAAATATTCGACGTGAACGTCCTGTTCGAGCAATGCGCAGACCGCCGCGCGATTGGTGTCGAAGGAAATGTCGAGCACCGTGAGCGAGTCGCCGGGCTGCGCCTGCACGCGTTCGACGAGCGCGATGTCGCGCTTCGCCCCCGTGATCAACGTGGCCTCGCGCGGGCGCGCCAGGCGGAGCTGGTGGAGCGCGCAGATGCCGTCCGCGTCGCCATTGAATACGTCGAAATGCGCCATGTCCTCTGGGTTCCGTTGCGTTGAGCCCAACAGTATCGCGCACCGGGGGCCATTCCCACAAAGGGCAGATGACCGCGCCGCGTTTTCAGACTGCAAACACAGGGGGAAAAGTGCAAAGACAATGCAAAACGGGCAGCGGACGTTGAGTCCACTGCCCGTTCGTTGTGTCAGACGGTTCTGCTAGTTTGCTGGCGCGCTCAGGTGCGCGCGAGCGGCCAGCGCAACGAGAACGCGACCGGGAAACGCGGTGCGCGGCGACCGGCAGGCGCACGCCACGGCTGCATACGCGCATTCATGGCCGCGCACATCGCCACGCCTTCGTCGCCGTACAGACGCTCCATGGCCTGTTGCACGAGACCCGCATCGAACCAGACCTTGAAGCGGCGATGGCAGGTGCGGAAGTCGGGATAGCGCTCAGGCAGCCTGGCCCAGACCGAACCGGTTGAAAGCACCCACAGGATGGCTTCGAACACGGCGCGGGGGCAATGGGCCGGACGACCGCGACGGGGGCCGCTGGCGCGGCTGTCGTTAAAGAGCGGCTCGACGCTGCGCCACTGTGCGTCGTTCAGCTCGCGAGAGGGACGAGACTGCATCTGATATTCCAAGTGAGGTTGTCTGACACAGTGACTAAATTAGCCTCACGACTGCGCGAAAAATATCGGACTATGCCTAAAACGCTCTCAAAAAGCCCTCGCCATGCGGACCGCGTTAAACTGCCGCATCTGCGCTTCGACGGTGCCTGACCCATGACACGTTCCCCCGCTGCGCCCATCAAGACCGGCCGCATCCGCGTCGGCATCGGCGGCTGGATCTACGCGCCCTGGCGCGGCACCTTCTATCCCGAGGGCCTGGCCCAGCGTCTCGAACTCGATTACGCGAGCCGCCACTTGAGCACGCTGGAAATCAACAGCACCTACTACGGCGCGCAGAAACCCGCGAGTTTTCAGCGCTGGCACGACGAAACGCCAGAACATTTCGTGTTTTCCCTGAAAGCCCCGCGCTTCGCGATGAACCGCCGGGTCCTGGCGGAGGCCGGCGCGTCGATCGAACGCTTTCTCACCGGCGGGCTGCTGAATCTGGGCGACAAACTCGGCCCGATCAACTGGCAACTGACGCCAGGCAAACACTTCGATCCCGAGGACTACGCACGATTTCTCGACCTGTTGCCCGATGAAGTGAATGGCCGCAAGCTGCGTCACGCGCTGGAAGTGCGCCACGAAAGCTTCTGTTCGCCGGAGTTCGTGGCGATGGCGCGCAAGCGCAAAGCTGCCATCGTGGTATCGGGCGATTCGGACTATCCACAGATCGCGGACGCCGCCGCGCCCTTCGTCTACGCCCGCATCATGGGCACGGCCGCCAACCGCAAGACCGGCTACGGTCCCGCCGACCTGGACCGCTGGGTCGAGCGCGCGATCACGTGGGCGCAAGGCGGCACTCCCGACGATCTCGACACTTTCGGCAAGCCGCTCGCGGCCAAAGGCGGCCGCGACGTCTATCTCTACGTCATCAGCGGCCACAAGGCGCACAACCCGGCGGCGGCGATGGCGCTGATCGAACGCCTGCGCAAACGCGGCGCGCACTGAGGCTTCAAAAAGTCGCTCAGCGCTGCGCCTGGCCGCTCCAGACGCTGTGCCACAGATAGCCGACCACAGCGCGCGTCGCGCGCGCTTCGAGTGCGGCGGCATCTGTTTCGCCGCGCGCGCCCGCTGCATCCACCATGCCGCGCACCATCGCGAACACGTCGAAAGCCGCCGTCGACGGATCGTCGAGGCGCGGCGCATCGGGCAGTCCGAACGCCCGCATCAGCGTGGCGTGAATCCGGTCGCCGATACGCGCGTCGCGTTCGCCAAGCGGCAAACGCTCCTCCTCGAAATCGAGCAGACGCGCCAGCACGGGCCGCTGCATCTGATGCGCGACCGACGCGCGAATCAAGCCTTGCAAGGCCGCCTCACAACTTCCGGCCGCGGCCGCCTGTTCCAGCGCGGCGAGCAGCGGCGCGCTTTCGCGCTCGATCAGCGCAGCCGTGAGGGCATCGCGGTTCGGAAAATATTGATAAAGCGAGCCGACGCTCACCCCCGCCCGCTCGGCGATCGCATTGGTGGTGTAGCCGGTAAAGCCGCCGTGCTCCAGAATGCGAGCCGCGGCTTCGAGAATGGCGTCGACGGTGGCCGTCGAGCGGCGCTGCACTGGCTGTTTGCGCGCGTCTAGCGGCGCTGGGCGGCGACGGCCGCGAGGTGTGGGCGTCATGGTCGGAATGCGAGTATCGAATGTGAGCAAACGCTCGTATTCTAACCACTCATTCAATCGATCAGGAAATCTCCGTGAATACCTCCACCCAATCGGCGCTGACCGTCTTCATGCTGGTGAAAAGCCTGCCGGCGTGGCTCGAACTGCCGTCCGACGCACGCCAACGCGCTTTGCAAGAGCATGTTGTGCCCTTGCTCGAACGCCACCGGGAGCAGGTTCGACTGCGTCTGTTCGACGTGGAGTTTTACGTCGCGCGCGTCACCGATGTCTGGATGTGGGAAGCCGATAATCATCAGGCTTACGAAGCATTGATCGAAGCACTGCGCGACACACCGTTCTGGGACCGGTATTTTCAGATCGTCGAGATTTTGCCGGGCGTCGAGGCGAATCACCTTTAAACAGACGCCTCCGAACGATCACAAAAAAACGCGCACGGGCATCAACCCGTGCGCGTTTTTCGATTCAACGTCTGACAGGCAGCGTTAAATCTGCCGACGCATTTCCGCCGCCGGAAGCTTCATCATCTGCCGATACTTGGTGACGGTGCGGCGCGCCACGCGCACGCCCTGCTTTTCCAGTTCCTGGGTCAGCACCACGTCAGAGAGCGGATCGCGCGGATTTTCGGCGTCGATCATTTCCTTGATGAGCGCGCGCACCGCCGCCGCCGAACACGTGCCGCCCGTGCGCGTTTCCAGCTCGCGCGGGAAGAAGCGCTTGAATTCGAAGATGCCGCGCGGCGTGGCCATGTACTTGTTGCCCGTCGCACGCGAAACCGTCGATTCGTGCAGGCCGAGTTCGTCGGCGACATCGCGCAGCAGCATCGGGCGCAGCGCGATTTCGCCGTACTGGAAGAAGGCCTTCTGACGCGCAACGATACATTCGCCCACGCGCAGAATCGTTTCGCAGCGCTTGTGCGCGTTGCGAATCAGCCAGCGCGCTTCCTGAAGCTGTTGAGCCAGCGGCGAGCGGCTGGTTTGATCCGAGCGCGCGAACATTTCGGCGTAAAGCTTGTGAATGCGCGCGCGAGGCTCGATGGCGGGATTCACGCTCACGACCCACTTGCCGCGCACCTGACGCACGATCACGTCGGGGATCACGTAGCCGCCGTCGGCGCGGCCATAGTGGTTGCCGGGCTTCGGATCGAGACGGCGCACCAGCGCGGTCGCTGCCTGCAGCGAGGCCGCATCGCAGCCAAGCTGGCGTTGCAGTTCGCCGTTTTCGCGGCGCGCGAGGCGTTCGAGATGATGCGTGACGATCTGCAGCGCAAGATCGCGATGCGGCGTGTCGGCAGGCATCGCTTCGAGTTGCAGCGCGAGGCATTCGGACAGCGAACGCGCGCCAATGCCCGGACGATCGAGCATCTGCACCACGCGCAACGCCACGCGCAGGTGGTCTTCGTCGAGGATATCGGCGACGCCTTCGAGCTCGACCAGATCGGCCAGCTCCTGACGCAGGTAGCCGTCGTCATCGAGCGCTTCGATCACGATCTGCGCCGCTGCGCGATCGAGTTCGGCAAGCGGCGAGAGGCGCAGCGCTTCGTGCAGTTGATCACGCAGGGAAACCGGAACGCGCACCCAGTCCGAGGCTTCGGAGTCGCCGTCTTCGGAGCCGCGAAACGTCGACGAACGCAGCGTGCCCGACGACGGCAGATCGGCCGTGTAACCGCCGCCATCGTCCTGATAGCCGGAATTGTCGTCAGCGTAATTGCCCGATTCATCGCCATAGTTCGACGCTTCCTGAGCCACGCCGCCATCCATGCCGCTTTCGAGGCCGCCGCCCGGCACGTCGGCCAGCGCGGCGGGCGCTTCATTGGCCGCCGCGCCAATGCCGGCCGCGCCTTCGGCGGCTTCGGCCGCTTCGCCGGTCTCGGAGGCGGGCGGGACATATTCAAGGAACGGATTGGTGTCGAGCGCTTCGCGCAGTTCCTGCTGGAATTCGAGCGACGAGAGCTGCAACAGGCGCACGGCCTGCTGAAGGCGCGGTGTCAGCGCCAGATGCTGGCGGGCTTGTAACGCGATGGAAGGCATGGCAGTCCCGTTCTTGAGAATGTGGAGTGAATGGGACCTTCTATGCAACACCCATGCCAGTTTTTACAAACGCTTGTTTTGTAACGGGATCGCGCCTTGCGAGGGCGCAAATTCACTCCCGCCGCCCGAACAATCGACAGACGTTTTTACAATCGCGCGGAAAAATTGCGTGCCCGATGAGAGACATAGTGAACGCCTCGTCCGCGGTCAATTTCCCTACGTTTTTCCTGCGCTTTTCGTGGATAGTCCGCGCTCAAACGCCGCGCCGACGGGCCTCCGCCGCTCAACCGACCAACCGCGGCACGGACCTTGCGGTATCAGGCCACGAGATCATCAACTCACACAGGAGAACTCTCATGAAGCGCACTCTGATGCTCAAGACCGCCGCAGGCGTGGCCTGCATGACCTTCGCGCTGATGGCCGGCGCACAGACCAACTCTGCGGCTCCGTCCACGGGCAGTTCCGAAAGCGTGGGTCAACACGTTGACGACGCAACCATCACCACCAAGGTGAAGGCTGAATTGCTCGGCGCGAAGAACGTGAAGTCCGAGCATATCCATGTGAAGACCCGTAAGGGCATCGTCTCGCTGACCGGTACGGTCCCGAGCGCCGAGGACCGCGATAACGCCAAGCAGGTGGTGGAAGGCGTGTCGGGCGTGGATTCGGTGAAGAATCACCTGAAGGTGGTGGCTGCGCAGTAAGCGCCAGAGACGATACCTCACTTATCGCAGCAGAAACGCGCGGCCATTCAAGCCGCGCGTTTTTTTGTGCTTCCTTTTTTGTGCTGCCGATCGATCAGCGCTCCGCCTGGCGCAACTGTTCCCGTCGTGCATCGCCCTGACGCGCGAGCATCCAGCCAGGATATTCCGCCGGCAAGCCGCTCACATCGTCGAGCATCGCCAGTTCCTCGGTTGAGAGTTTGACCTGGGTGGCGGCGATATTGTCATCGAGTTGATCGACACGCTTCGCGCCGACGATCACCGTCGTCACCGCGCGCTGATGCAGCAGCCAGGCCAGCGCGATCTGCGCGACCGACACACCTTTTTGCGCCGCGATCGGCCGCATCGCGTCGATGCAGTCCCACGCGCGTTCGCGCTCAACCGGCGGGAAGTCGAAGGTCGTACGGCGGCTGCCCGCCTCGCCCTGCTGGTCGCGGCCATACTTGCCGCTCAGCAAGCCGCCCGCAAGCGGGCTCCACACCATCAGCCCGAGCCCTTCACTGCCCAGCATCGGCACGATCTCGCGCTCCAGATCGCGGCCCGCGATCGTGTAGTAGGCCTGTAGCGACTCGAAACGCGCGAGCCCATGATGATGCGCGATGCCGAGCGCTTTCACGATCTGCCACGCGGCCCAGTTGGACACGCCCACATAGCGCACATGCCCGTGCTGCACCAGCGTGTCGAACGCGCGCACGGTTTCCTCGATCGGCGTGGCCGGGTCGAAGCCGTGGATCTGATAGAGGTCGATATGGTCGAGTTGCAGGCGTTTGAGGCTCGCTTTCACGCCCTCCATGATGTGATAGCGCGTCGCGCCGCGCTGGTTCGGCGATGGGCCCATTTCGCCCAGCACCTTGGTCGCGACCACCACCTGGTCGCGCGCGATCTTGAGATTCTTGAGCGCCTGGCCGGTAATCTGTTCGGACACGCCTTGAGAATAAACGTCGGCGGTATCGATGAAATTGATGCCGGCGTCGAGCGCGCGGCCGACGAGCCGCTCGGCATCGGCCTGCTGCAGATCGCCGATCTGGTTCCAGATCCCGGCGCCGCCGCCGAACGTCATGGTGCCAAGGCAAAGCTCGGAAACGAACAGGCCGGTGCGGCCGAGTGGGTGGTATCGCATGGGGTAACTCCGTCGAAGACCGTGGGAACATCGAAGGGACATCCAGCGGGGCGAGGATACTGCGTTCGGACGAGGCTTGCTTGAGACCCGCGCCGGGCCTCCGTATTCTGGAAAGTAACCCTGGCCGGGCGGCCCGGGTGTCGTTCGGCAGGCGTGCGCGAAATTTGCGAGACTGCGCCTATGGCCTCGCTCCCCTCCACGCCCGACGATCCGCTCGCCCTGTTCCATCCCGCCGTGGCGGCCTGGTTCCGGCGCAGCTTCGATGCGCCAACGCCCGCGCAGCGCGCCGCCTGGCCGCTGATCGAAAGCCGCCGCGCCACCCTGGTGGCCGCGCCGACGGGCTCGGGCAAGACGCTCACCGCCTTTCTCACCGCCATCGACGCGCTGGTGCGCGAAGGACTCGCCAACGGCGGCGCATTGCCCGACGAAACGCTCGTGGTCTACGTCTCGCCGCTCAAGGCGCTCTCGAACGATATCCGCCTGAACCTCGAACGGCCGCTCGAAGGCATCGGCGCAGAACTCGCGCGGCTGGGCTTGCCGGGCGTCGAGATCCGCGCCGCCGTGCGCACCGGCGACACGCCGCAGCCCGAGCGCGCCGCGCTGCGCCGTCGGCCGCCGCACATTCTCGTGACCACGCCTGAATCGCTCTATGTGCTGCTCGGTTCGGAATCTGGCCGCCGCATGTTGTCGAGCGCGCGCACCGTGATCGTCGATGAAATCCATGCCGTGGCGGGCAACAAGCGCGGCGTGCATCTTGCCTTGAGTCTCGAACGGCTCGATGCGCTGTGCGCCGCGCCGCCGTTGCGCATCGGCCTGTCCGCCACGCAAAAGCCGATTGAAACCGTCGCGCGCTTTCTGGTGGGCATGGGCGACGATCCCGCTGCGCCGCCCGCCTGCGAAATCGTCGATGCCGGTCACGTGCGCGCGCGCGATCTTGCACTCGAAGTGCCGCCCGTGCCGCTCGAAGCGATCATGGCCAACGACGTCTGGGAGCGCGTCTATGACCGCATCGCGGAACTCGTCGCGATGCATCGCACCACGCTCGTATTCGTCAACACGCGGCGCATGGCCGAGCGCGTCGCCCGCCATCTCACCGATCGTCTGGGCAAAGAGGCCGTGGCCGCACATCACGGCAGCCTCGCGCGCGAGCATCGTTTCGAGGCCGAGCAGCGCCTGAAGCGCGGCGATCTGCGCGTGCTGGTGGCGACGGCATCGCTCGAACTGGGTATCGATATCGGCGATGTGGATCTGGTCGTGCAGATCGGCTCGCCGCGCTCGATTGCGGCGTTTTTGCAGCGCGTCGGGCGCTCCGGGCACCAGGTCGGCGGCACGCCCAAGGGTCGGCTGTTCCCCACCTCGCGCGACGATCTGATCGAATGCAGCGCGCTGCTCGACTGCGTGCGGCGCGGCGAACTCGACCGCATCACGCTGCCGCACGCGCCAATCGACGTGCTGGCGCAGCAGATCGTCGCCGAAGTCGCTTGCCAGGAATGGAGCGAGGACGCTCTCTATGCGCTCGTGCGCCGCAGCGCGCCGTATGCGCAGCTCGAACGCGCGCGCTTCGACGCGGTGCTGCGCATGCTCGCCGATGGCTTCACGAGCCGTCACGGCCCACGCGCCGCGTATCTGCATCGCGATGTCGTGAGCCAGACGCTGCGTGCGCGGCGCGGCGCGCGGCTGGTTGCGCTGACCTCGGGCGGCACGATCCCCGACAATGCCGATTACGCCGTGCTGCTCGAACCGCAGAGCGTGCAGATCGGCACGGTGAACGAGGACTTCGCGGTCGAAAGCCTGGCCGGCGATGTATTCCAGCTGGGCAACGCGTCGTACCGGATTCTGCGCATCGAAGCGGGCCGCGTCCGCGTGGAAGATGCGCAAGGGCAACCGCCCAATATTCCATTCTGGCTCGGCGAAGCGCCGGGACGCAGCGACGAGCTTTCGTTCGCGATTTCGCGTCTGCGCGCGCAGATCGACGAGAAACTGGGCGAGCACGCCAATACTTCGGAAACCGGATCGTCATCCGCCAATGCAGAGGCTATCGAACGCGCAACCGCCTGGCTTGGCGATGCGCTGGGTCTGGACGATGCCGCCGCGCGTCAGATCGTCGATTATCTGGCGCGTGCGCGTCAGGCGCTCACGGTGCTGCCCACGCACGACACGCTCGTCATGGAGCGCTTCTTCGACGAATCCGGCGGCACCCAGCTGGTCATCCACTCGCCCTACGGCAGCCGCATGAACCGCGCATGGGGCCTGGCGCTGCGCAAGCGCTTTTGCCGTCAATTCAATTTCGAGTTGCAGGCCGCCGCCACCGAAGACGCCATCATCCTCTCGCTGACGGGCGCGCACAGCTTCGCACTCGACGAAGTCTGGCGGTATCTGCATTCGAATTCGGCGCAGCATCTGCTTGTGCAGGCGCTGCTGGACGCGCCGCTCTTTGGCGTGCGCTGGCGCTGGAACGCCACCGCCGCGCTCGCGCTGCCGCGCCAGTCGGGCGGCCGCAAGACGCCGCCGCAGATCCAGCGAATGCGCAGCGAAGATCTGCTCGCCGCCGTATTTCCCGACCAGGTGGCCTGCGTCGAAAACCTCGCGGGCGAGCGCGAAATTCCGCCACATCCGCTCGTCGCTCAGACGCTCGACGACTGCCTGCACGAGGCGATGGACACCGAAACCTGGCTCGCGCTGCTGCGGCGCATGGAGTCCGGCGCGGTGCGTCTGGTGACGCGCGAGCTGCCCGCGCCCTCGCCGCTCGCGGCCGAAATCCTCACCGCGCGCCCTTACGCCTTTCTCGACGATGCGCCCATCGAGGAGCGCCGCACCCAGGCCGTGCTGTCACGACGCTGGAGCGACCCCGAATCCGCCGACGATCTGGGCGCGCTCGATGCCGAAGCCATTGCCAGCGTGCGCGAGGAAGCCTGGCCGCAGGTGCGCGACGCCGACGAAATGCACGACGCGCTCAATACGCTCGGCGCCCTCGCCCACAGCGAAGTCCAGGCAAACGGCTGGGAACACTGGCTCGCGGAACTGGCGAAAAGTGGCCGCGCGACGCGCCTGCCCGTCGCCGATCACGAAGCGCTGTGGGTTAGCATCGAACGCCTGGCCTGCGTGCAGGCGATTTACCCGCAGGCGCGCAGCGAGCCGCCGCTTGCCATGCCCGACGAACGCCGCGCCAGCCCGCGCGCCGAACCGTGGACCGAAGAAACCGCGCTGGTCGAACTGGTGCGGGCGCGGCTGTCGGGCTTCGGCCCGCTCACGCTCGCGCAGGTGGCGCGGCCGCTTGCGCTGGAAGCGAGCGTGGCCGCGCTCGCCCTCACCGCCCTCGAAGCCGAGGGCACGGTCATGCGCGGACGCTTCACGCCGGGCGCGGATGACGAGGAATGGTGCGAGCGCCATCTGCTCGCACGCATCCATCGCTATACGGTGCGCAAGCTGCGCCGTGAAATCGAGCCGGTCGAGCGCCACGATTTCATGCGCTTCCTGTTCGAATGGCAGCATGTCGCGCCGGATTCGCGCGGCTCGGGACGCGCAGCGCTGGCGGCCATGCTCGATCAGCTCGAAGGCTGGGAGGCGTCGGCGCTCGAATGGGAGGACGAGATCCTGCCCGCGCGTATCGACGATTATTCGCCGATGCTGCTCGACGAACTGTGCCGCTCGGGCCATGTCACCTGGGCGCGGCTGCCGGCTCACGCTAGCGCGTCGACGACCGTGCGCAGCACGCCGGTGGTTCTGTTGCCGCGCCGCGAACTGACGCGCTGGACCGCCTTGCTCGATACGCCCGAGGCTCAGCCCGCGGCACGCGCGCAGCGGGTCTATGATGCGCTGCTGCGCCACGGCGCGATGTTCTTCGACGAACTGGCCGCCGACGCGCATCTGCTGGGCGTCGAACTGGAAAGCGCGCTTGGCGAACTGGTGGCCGCGGGGCTCGTGAACGCCGATAGTTTTGCGGGCCTGCGTGCGCTGGTGCGGCCAGCCGCGAAGCGTGCGGCGTATCACGGCAAGCGAAGGCCGCGCGGCTTCGGGCCGCTGGTGGGCTCCATGGCCGATGCGGGACGCTGGGCGGTGTTGCGGCGCGTGACGCTTCCATCGGGCAATGACGATGCGGTCGATGCGGCCAGGCCCGTCGCGCCGACGCGCCGCTCACCCGCCGATGCCGATCTGCTCGAACATGTCGCCAACGTTCTACTGCGTCGTTACGGCGTGATCTGCTGGCAATTGCTTGCTCGTGAAGCGCCCTGGCTGCCGCCGTGGCGCGATCTGCTGCGCGTGCTGCATCGCATGGAAGCGCGCGGCCATGTGCGCGGCGGGCGCTTCGTGACGGGTCTTTCCGGCGAGCAGTTTGCGTTGCCTGAAGCGATTCCGGTTTTGCGCGAGGTGCGCAGGCGCGGTGCGCTGGCTGTCGCGGGTGAAGCGACGCCGGTCTGCATTGCCGCGTCCGACCCGCTCAATCTGCCTGGCACCGTACTGCCCGGCGACAAGGTGCCTGCCGTTGCCGGGAATCGCATCGCATTTCTGGAGGGTTTGCCGGTTGCCACGCTCATTGCAGGACGCGTGGAATTTCGCGTGGATCTAGATGCTGCGATCCAGGCGAAGGTGCGCGCGGCCTTGATGCGCTTAGGCTGACCTACGGCGCGCGGCGGACATTGGTTTAGGCAGGGTCTGGTTTCGTGCCACGGAAATCGGGGATTGTTGGGTGAAAGCGAGACTGGCTGTTAGTTGCATTAGGTGCCTTAAAAACAGCGGGCCGAAAAGGCCCGCTGTTCTCTCAGCCCGCCAGCGCGACAGCCGGACGATCGGCAAAATGCCGCCGCACCCGCAGCCCGTTAGCCACCACCAGCAGACTCGCCCCGACATCCGCGAACACCGCCATCCAGAGCGTTGCCTCGCCCGCCAGCGCCAGCGCGAGGAACACCACCTTGATCAGCAGCGCGAGCGCGATGTTCTGCATCAGCACCGCCGAGACCTTGCGGCTTAGGCCGATGAACGCCGCGATCTTGCGCGGATCGTCGTCCATGATCGCGACGTCGGCGGTCTCGAGCGCCGTCGCCGTGCCCGCCGCACCCATCGCGAAACCGATGTCGGCGCGCGCCAGCGCGGGCGCGTCGTTCACGCCATCGCCGACCATCGCCGTCATGCCGCGCTGCGCCGAGAGTTCGGCGATCGCGTCCTGCTTGTCCTGCGGCAGCAGGTTGCCACGCGCATCGTCGATGCCAAGCGGCCCGGCGATGGCGCGCGCCGTGGTCGGGTTGTCGCCGGTCAGCATCACGGGCGTGACGCCCAGGCGCTTGAGCGCGCGCATCGCGGACGCACTCTCGGGCCGCACCGCATCGGCGACCGCGAACAGCGCCACCGCTTCGCGCGAGGAACACAGCACGATCGCCGTCTTGCCTGCGGCTTCGAGACGGGCCAACTGCGTTTCGAGTTCGGGCGAACACAGGCCCAGCGATTCCACCAGCCGATGGTTGCCCAGGTGCCAGGCTTCGCCGCCAATACGCCCCGTCACGCCCTGGCCATTGAGCACCGTGAAGTCGTCGACTTTTTCCAGCGACGCGCCTTCGTCCAGATCGCGCCAGCCCGCCACGATCGCGCGGGCGACCGGGTGCGTGCTCGCATCGTCGAGACTGGCGGCCAGGCGCAGCACCTCAGGCCTGGACAGGGCGCCCAGCGCCAGCACGTCGGTCAGTTGCGGCTTGCCGCGCGTGAGCGTGCCGGTCTTGTCGAGCGCCACGGCCTTAAGCAGACGGCCGCGTTCGAGCCACACGCCGCCCTTCACCAGAATGCCGTTGCGGGCCGCTGCCGCGAGACCGCTCACGACCGTGACCGGCGTTGCGACCACCAGCGCGCACGGGCAGGCGATCACGAGCAGCACGAGCGCCTTGTAGAGCCACGCGCTCCAGGCGCCGCCCAACGCGAGCGGGCCGCCCACGGCGATCAGCACCGCGAACGCCACCACCGCAGGCGTGTAATAGCGGGCGAACTGATCAACGAAACGCTGTGTCGGCGCGCGCTGCGCCTGCGCGTCCTGCACCGCCGAAGCGATACGCGCGAGCGTGCTGTCGCGCGCGGTCGCGGTGACGATCGCTTCGACTACGCCGTCGACGACAATGCTGCCCGCGTAGAGCGCATCGCCTTCGGTCTTGTCGACGGGCAGGCTTTCGCCGGTGATGGGCGCCTGATCGAGCGCCGCGCGGCCTGTGCTCACCTCGGCATCGACCGGCACGCGCTCGCCGGTGCGCACGCGGATGCGCGCGCCGACCGCAACTTCGCCGACCGCGCTGGTACGCCATTCGCCTTGAGCACCGACCGCCGATGCATCGGCGAACCAGACTTCGGCGGTTTCAGGCGCGAGCGCCGTGAGCGAGCGAATCGCGTGACGCGCGCGCTCCAGCGACAGCGCCTCGATTTCTTCCGCCAGCGCGAACAGGAACACGACCATCGCCGCTTCCGGCCACTTGCCGATCGCAATCGCCCCGGCCACCGCCAGCGACATCAGAAAATAGATGTTGATGGTGAAGTTCTTGAGCGCGATCCAGCCTTTCTTCAGCGTCGGCAGACCCGCGCACAGCAGCGAGACGGCAGCGCAGATCAGTACCGCGATGCCTGCTTCCTTGCCGGTCGTCCAGGCCAGCACTTCCGCGCCCGCGGCGGCAACGCCGCTCGCCGCAAGCAGCAGCTTCTGGCGCATTGCGAGGCCCGGCGCGGGCGCGGAGTCGCCCGCGCTCGCATCATCGCCATCGGCCAGCACGCGCGGCGCCATATCGAGCGCACGCAACGCGGTTTCGAGCGGCTGCGCATCGGCCAGCGTGTGATAAACGGTCAGTTCGCGCGCCAGCAGGTCGAAGTCGAGGCGCGCGACGCCCTGCATCGGTTCGAGGCGGTTGCGGATCAACCGCTCTTCGGTCGGGCAATCCATGTTCTCGATGCGGTAGCGCGCGCGCTGGGTGCCTTCGGGCGCAGGTGCGACCGGTCGGTTGCGCCCACTCTGCGGCGCAGCGCCGTGGCAGCACGATGCGCCCGCGTGGCTGGCGTGGTCGTGTTCGTGGCCGCTGTGAGCGTCGGCGTGCTTATGCTCGTGCTTATGCTCGTGCTTATGCTCGTGCGCGTGATCGTCGGTGTGGCCGTGGTCGTGGCCATACGCGTGGCCATGTCCGCCGTGATCGTGATCGTGGGCGTGATCGTGTGCATGTCCATGATCGTGACCCTCATGGTCGTGCCCCGTTTCAATCTCATCCCGCGCTGTTACCGCCGTGCCGCCGCCTGCCGTGCTCCGCTCGTCGGCACGCGCCCGCAAGCGCTGCGCGAAAACGCCCTGTGCGCCCCGCGACAAGAAAATCTGGACCATGGCCGATTTCTCCCAAAAGTGACAGAATCATTGGACAGCCTGTAGCCGCTACAGGGTCAAGCCTTTTTTGGGAATCTGGGAAATCTGGGAATCGCGACGATGAGAATCGGAGAACTGGCGCGTCACGCGCATTGCGACGTCGAAACGGTGCGCTTCTACGAGCGCGAAGGTTTGCTGGACGAACCCGCGCGCGAAACCAACGGATACCGCAGCTACACGGTCGCGCACGCCGCGCAGCTCAATTTCATCCGCCACTGCCGCTCGCTCGGCATCGGCCTGTCGGACATCCGCATGCTGAGGCGTTATCAGGCCGATCCGGATCAGCCCTGCGACGAAGTGAACGCGCTGATCGACTGCCAGATCGCGCGCATCCACGAACAGATCGAAACGATGCGCGTGCTAGAGCAGCAGCTACGCACGCTGCGCGACAGCTGCAATGCGCGCCATAGCAGCGCGGAGTGCGGGATCATGAAGAATCTGGAGCAGCCCGTCGACGAGGAAAACTGCTCCTGTCATGCGGATGCCGTGCATGCAGACCATGCGGATCACGGCGATGGCCATGATCCGGTCGCGGAAGATTCGCCGCGCGAAGGGCGCGAGCCCGCCCATCGCTAGATGAGACACGCGCGGGCACACGCAAGGCGCGGCCCGCGTCGCGGCGAATTCAAACCGCTAGCGCTTCAACTCAAGGCGCCGAAGCAATCACTTCGGCGACCGTGGCCGTGAGCTTCTTCGCGTAAGGCACATGCAGGAACTCGTTCGGGCCGTGTGCATTCGACTTCGGGCCGAGCACGCCGCACACCATGAACTGCGACTTCGGGAAGCCGGCCTGCAGCACGTTCATCAGCGGGATCGTGCCGCCCTGGCCGAGATACGCGCAGTCTGCGCCAAAGTGATTGCGCGAGGCCGTATCGAGCGCCTGCGAGAGCCACGGCGCGAGATCCGGCGCGCTCCAGCCATTGGCCGCGCCAACATCGGGTTTGAACGTGACGCGCGCGTTATAAGGCGGATCGACTTCGAGCAGCGCTTTCAGATCCGCCACGGCCTTGGCCGCATCCAGCAGCGGCGGCAGACGCAGCGAGAGCTTGAACGCCGTGCGCGGACGCAGCACGTTGCCCGCATTCTCCAGCGCGGGCAAACCCGCCGCGCCCGTCACGGACAGCGACGGCCGCCACGTGGAATCGAGCAGCGCCTGTTGCGGATCGGTAGTCGTCGGCAGCACGCGGCGGCCATCCAGACCACACGCCCACGGCATGCTCTTCCAGACGTTCTCGCCAAGGATCTTTGCGGTGACTTCCGCTTCGGCCAGACGTTTGGACGGAATCGGAATATGGAAGCCTTCCGGCAGCAGCGTGCCGGTGCGCGCGTCTTCGAGTCGTTCGAACAGCTGACGCATCACGCGGAAGCTCGACGGCGCGATACCGCCGTACGAACCCGAGTGGATGCCCTCTTCGAGCACTTCCACTTCCAGATCGCCGGTCACCAGGCCGCGCAGCGACGTGGTGAGCCAGAGCTGATCGTAGTTGCCCGCGCCCGAATCGAGGCAGACGACCAGACCGACGCTACCGAGGCGGTCACGCAGTGCATCGACATAGGGCAGCAGATCGTAGCTGCCCGACTCCTCACAGGTTTCAATCAGGCCCACGCAGCGCGGACGCTCGACGCCCTGGGCGTCCAACGCCGCCAGCGCCGTCACGCTGGCGTAGATCGCGTAACCGTCGTCCGCCCCGCCGCGACCGTACAGACGGCCGTCTTCGAACTTGGGCGTCCACGGGCCGAGGTCGTTGCGCCAACCGTCGAACTCGGGCTGCTTGTCGAGGTGACCGTAGAGCAGGACGGTTTCGCTGCTGCCCGAGCGCGTGGCCGGCGCTTCGAAGAAGATCACCGGCGTGCGGCCGGGCAACCGCACCACTTCGAGCTTCAGGCCGCGTACGGGCTGGGTCTCGGCCCATTTTGCGGCTTCCAGCACCACGCGCTCCAGATAGCCGTGCTGCGCCCAGTTGGCGTCGAAGGCAGGACTCTTCGCGGGCACCGCGATGTAGTCCGTGAGCGCGGGAACGATTTCGTCGTTCCATTTGCGCTCCACGAACGCGCGCAGTTCGTCGTGATCGAGTTGGCGGGTGACCTCTGTCGTGTCTGAGCTCATGGTGTGGGGAGTCTTTGCCGGAAAAACCCCGATCATAGACCCGAACGCCCGTTCACCCAAAGCGTTGGCGCTCACGTTGGCCATCCGGCCAGGTGAGTTTCAGGCTCTCGTCAGACTTTTGCCATTCACTTGAAAGGCTATTCTTAACGCCGGACGCGATACGCGCGACAATGAACCTTCGGGGGCGACGCCCTGTCGCGGAGGATTCATCATGGCGAGCCATTCCATATTCGAGATCGTGGTCCTGCTGGCAGCAGTCATGCTGTATTTCCTGCCCGCAATGATCGCCGATCGCCGCAAGCGTCACGACCTGCTGATCATCGCCTTGTTCAATGCGGTGGTCGGCTGGACGGTGCTTGGCTGGTTTCTGGCGCTGTTCTGGTCCTTGCAGCCGAATCCGCCCAGGGACATCGGCGACAACGTGCAGAAGAAGAAAAAGATCATCGGCATGCAGTTGTTTTCGCGCCGCCTCGACGCTCGCGCCCAGGCTCGCCAGTCGCGCAACGCCGACCGCGAAGGCTCCTCGCGCTAATGCCAGCCGACGTTGGCAACGGATAACCCCTGGCCGAATGGCCAACGACACGCAAACGGCCGGGCGCAGACCCGCCAGCCGTGAAATAATTAAGACAAACACCGCCGAATTGCGAAAACCGCCGCTGCTCCGCTCTCTCTGCCGCGCGTAGCGCATTTCCTCCTGTCGTCTGACCCGCAGCACCACGGAGCCCGCCATGCCCCATGTCGCCCCGCTGTTCGCCTTTGCCGCTGTCTCCCTCGGAATGGCGCTCACGCCCGGACCCAACATGATCTATCTGATCTCGCGCTCGATCTGCCAGGGGCGCAAGGCCGGACTGATTTCCTTAGGCGGCGTCGCACTGGGTTTCATCTTCTATATGCTGTGCGCGGCGTTCGGCATTACCGCGCTGTTGATGGCCGTGCCGTTCGCCTACGATGCGCTGCGTCTGGGCGGCGCGCTTTATCTCGCGTGGCTCGCATGGCAGACGCTCAAGCCGGGTGGTCGCTCGCCGTTCCAGGTGCGCGAACTGACGCCCGACCGTCCCGGCAAGCTGTTCCTGATGGGCTTCGTCACCAACCTGCTGAACCCGAAGGTTGCGATTCTCTATCTCTCGCTGCTGCCGCAATTCATCGACCCAAGCCAGGGCAGCGTGCTCGCGCAGTCCATCGAACTGGGCACGGTGCAGATTCTGTTGTCGATCACGGTCAACGCCACCGCGGCGATCACGGCCGGCACGATCGCGTCGTTTCTCGCGGGCCGTCCGAAGTGGCTCGCGTTTCAGCGTTATCTGATGGGTACGGTGCTGGCCGGCCTCGCGGTGCGCATTGCCGCCGAAGGACAGCGCTAGTTCGGCCAGATCGATCTGGCGGCCCTGAGCATTCGGGCCGCTGAACGCGCAGGACGGGCGCCGCGCAGGCGCCCGCTCACACGCCCCGCAAGGGCATGCGCATCCTGACGAGACCCGCCGAAATCAGGCGCGGCTCCATCTTCACCATATCCTGCGCGAACATGTCCTGGCGCAGTTCGCCGGTTTCGTCGAACCACTGGCAGATCAGCCAATGGCCGCTCGCGAAGCCCACCGGCCCCGCGTACATCACTGTCATGCGCGGTCCACCCGATTTGAGCGTGACCACGTCGCCAATACCCGCTTCGGCGCTGTGCGGGCTTTCGGCGACCTCTTCGGTCGTATCAAGCATGGAATTCCCCGAGTAAAAAGCTCGTGCCTCGAATAGTCCCCGGAGCGGATCTGGAACCCGCCTTTAGCCACAATTAGCCGCCATTTCGATAATGTTATTGCGGCGGCTTCGAATAAGTCCGGCAAGACTAACAATGCGAATTAAATCACGCAAGCGATTTTATCCCGACTACGGGAAAGCCACATTTCAGGTGTAAAAATCGATTTGGCTAATTGTCCTACTCAACCGCCGCTATCTACGCTTTAGCGCATCAGCGTCCGCCTCACCGCGCCGAAACAGTCTTATTATTTGAAATATCGATGGCAAAATGCCGCAACATTCCGGCAACACTCAATCGTCGCCAGCAGATCCATACCGGCCGTCAAAAATAGCATTAACCATATAGTTCAAATTCTGCTAGCTTCGAACGATATGCGTGAAAACGTTTACTGCAAAAAAACGTTCACACGTTTTATTTTTCACTCGCCCGGCGATCATATATTGATTTCCAGCCATTCAATGCGATTAACCGACCGATGGGTAAATCAATGCGCTGAAATATGATCGTCACGCCAAAAACAAAAACGCCCCATCTGGCCGTCACCGGATGGGGCTTTCGTACAACGTGTTCAGCGTATCCAGCGCCAGGCGCCAGATTGGGGGCAGATGCGCTTATTCGGGGAATGGCAGAGTCGTCTGGCCTTCCGCGCGCATGCCGAAGACGTTGAGCGTCATCGCCACCAGCGCGTAGTAGCCCAGCAGACCGACCAGGTTGATGGTCGTCTCATGCCCGAAACGCTCCACGGCAAGCGCATAAGTGGCGTCCGAGACGCGCCTCGTGTCGTAAAGCTCGGTGGCGAAGGCGTAGATCAGCGCGTCGTCGGCTTCCTCGAAAACCGGCTGGGCGCCCATGCGGATCTGCTCGGCGAGCGCTTCGGGCACGCCCGCCTTGATGGCGATCGGATAGTGGATAAACCACTCCGCCTGCGCCTGCCAGCGTTGCGCCGTCACGAGAATCGCCAGTTCGGACAGGCGCAGCGACAGGCCCGTGCTGTAGCGGCAGAACGCGCCCAGGCGCTGGGCGTGCTGGGCAAGCTCGGGGCTATGGATCCAGCCGAGGAACGGGCCGTTCAGGTTGCCGCGCGGGCCAGAGAGAATTTCATCGAGCACGGCCTTCTGCTCGGGCGTCGCGCTGGCGGCGTCGAAGGCCGGCAGGCGCGGATTCTGGGATTGCGTCATCGATTCGCTCCGGAGAATTCGGGTGAAATCAGGTAAAGACTCAGGCGGTGCTCTTCATCACGCCGCTTGCCTGCAGCGCCGCGCCAACCGCATCGGCAAGGCGGGCCTCGATCGTATCGATCTGTTCCGCGGTACAGATGAACGGCGGCGCGAGCAGGATGTGGTCGCCGTTCTGGCCATCCACGGTGCCGCCCATCGGATAGCACATCAGGCCGCGCGCAAAGGCCTCGCGCTTGATCGCCGCGTGAAGCTTGAGCGACGGATCGAAGCTCGCCTTGGTCGCGCGGTCCTTGACCAGCTCGACGCCCACGAACAGGCCGCGCCCGCGCACGTCGCCCACATACGGATGCTCCGCGTAGCGCTCGCGCAGACGCGCACGCAGTTGCTCGCCGCGCGCCTGCACGTTGTCGAGCAACTTGTCCTCGGCGATCACGTGCTGCACGGCAAGCGCTGCCGCACAGGCCGTCGCGTGGCCAATATAGGTGTGGCCGTGCTGGAAGTAGCCGCTGCCGCCCACGATGGTTTCATAAATGCGCTGGCTCACCAGCGTCGCGCCGATCGGCTGATAGCCCGCGCCCAATCCCTTCGCGATCGTCAGCAGGTCCGGCGCCACGCCGTCTTCCTCGCACGCGAACAGATAGCCGGTGCGGCCCATGCCCGACATGATTTCGTCGAGGATCAGCAGCACGCCGTAGCGGTCGCACACCGCGCGGATCTTGCGGAAGTACTCGCGCACCGGCGGCACCGCGCCTGCCGTCGCGCCCACCACGGTTTCCGCCACGAAGGCCGCGACGTTTTCCGCGCCGAGTTCGAGGATCTTCTGCTCAAGTTCATCGGCCAGACGCTGGGCGTAGGCTTCGTCGGTTTCGCCTTCGACGCGCTCGCGGTACGCGAAGCACGGGCTCACGTGATGCGATTCGATCAGGATCGGCAGGAACGGCTCACGACGCCACGCGTTGCCGCCTATCGCCAGCGCGCCCAGCGTGTTGCCGTGATAGCTCTGGCGGCGCGCGATGAAATGGCGGCGCGACGTCTCGCCCTTCTCGACGAAATACTGACGCGCGAGCTTGAGTGCCGCCTCGATCGCCTCGGAACCGCCCGAGACGAAGTAGACGTGGTCGAGGCCTGCCGGCGCGCGCGCGATCAGGTAATCGGCGAGTTGTTCCGACGCCTCGGTCGTGAAGAATGAGGTGTGCGCGTAAGGCAGCGCCTGGGCTTGCTGCTTGATCGCGTCGATTACGCGCTGGTTGCTGTGGCCCAGGCACGAGACGGCCGCGCCGCCGCTGGCGTCGATATAGCGCTTGCCGGTGGAATCGATGATCTCGATGCCCTCGCCCGCCACCGCGACGGGCAGCGTTTGCTTGGGCATGCGATGGAAAACTTTGCTGGACATGGTGGTTCTCGCTGAAAGCGGATATCTGTGTCGAAATTCGGTGAAAGTGCGCTGGGTCTGGCGCGCTCAAGCCGTACGCGGGAGCTGCATCGTCAGCGTGCGCGCGCCGTCCTGCCAGACGTCGAAGCCCACGCCTTCCGGCGCGATCTGCATGCAGGCGGTGGCCAGGGTGTTTTCGTCGTCAGGATCGTGCGGATCGTCGCGGAAAATCGGCAGGCCGGCGCCGCCCCGGTCCTGCAGCGTGCGCACGAAGTCCGGGCCGTCGGGCTGCGCGCCGAGCGTGGGCAGGAGATCGGCCAGCCGCGCCTGACGATCGCGCGACGAATCGGTGATGATCTGCGCCTCACGGTCATGGCCGGCGTGAATCAGGTGATTCGCGTGGCCCGCAGGCGCCCCCACTTCCACGATCGAGGCGCGCTGCGCCGTGGCTTCCACGCTGTAGACGCGCACCGCGCCCGCAGCATCGATACCGCCGACCGTATGGTGAAAGCCGCTCGCACGCGGCGTGTCGCGCAGCAGGGCAAGCGCGTCGTCGAGCGTCGCGGCGTCGAGCACGGCGCGCGCCAGAATCATGCGCGGCACACCGGCGCGCGGCTCGCGAATACGCACGTTGTTGATCGCCTGCGCCACACCCGCGCGGGACGCCGCGAAGGTATGTCCCGGCAGCGAGCCCGGATAGTAGAAGCTCACGAAGCCGGGCTTGCCGTCGGGCGCGACCTCGACCACCGCGCAGCGGCCGCGCAGATACGGATCGCCGTCTTCGTTATGCGCGATCAGGCCGCGAGCCGCATCGCGGCGCACGGCGAGCGTCGTGCAGCCGTCGGGCGCATTGTGGATCAGCTCGCCACGGCAGTTCCAGAGAAACAGGTCATGCGCCGGCCAGCCAAGCGCCGCCGCCATTGCGTCCAGTTCCGCCACATAGGCGGGGAAATGCCGCTCGGCCGCCGCGCGCAGCTGCTGCACGAAGGCGTGGCCGCGCCAGCGGCTCACTGCGGCCCAGGCGCTGCTTTGCGCCATATAGGTGGCGAAAATGGGTCTAGCGAGTTCGCCGAGCCGCTGCCCGATCGCTTCGGGCGTGCCGCCCATCTGGAGAGTGTTGAGTGCCTGCATCGTTTGATCCGCCTGCTTGTAGGCATGTAGCCCTGTAGGCCCGTCAGCTTTACAGCCTTTTAGCCTGAAATAGTCGATGCTGGATTTATACGCCTCGCAACAAATGTTGTCAAATTAATCGATGCTTACAACGAATGAATGGCGTGTGCGAAAAATCAGGGGGCGCGCACGTGCGTGCGTAGCGTAGAGGGCCGGTGCGAGGTTCGATGCCCTGCCCCCGATTCTGGTAATGTCACGCACATGCAAACGATCCTCTCCATCGAGAATCTCTCGAAAGTCTATGCATCGGGCTTCCGCGCGCTTTCGCGCGTCAACCTGGACATCGACCGCGGCGAAATTTTCGCGCTCCTCGGCCCGAACGGCGCCGGCAAGACCACGCTCATCAGCATCATCTGCGGCATCGTCAACGCGAGCGAAGGCCACGTCCGCGTAGCCGGTCACGATATCGTCACCGACTACCGCGCCGCGCGCTCGCTGATCGGCCTCGTGCCGCAGGAACTGACGACCGACGCCTTCGAAACCGTCTGGGCCACGGTCTCGTTCAGCCGTGGCCTGTTCGGCAAACCGCCCAACCCCGCCTATGTCGAGCGCGTGCTGCGCGACCTCTCGCTATGGGAAAAGCGCAACAACAAGATCCTGACGCTTTCGGGCGGCATGAAGCGCCGCGTGCTGATCGCCAAGGCGCTGGCGCACGAGCCGCAAGTGCTGTTTCTGGATGAGCCGACTGCCGGCGTGGACGTGGAACTGCGCCGCGACATGTGGGAACTCGTGCGCGGCCTCAAGGCCAGCGGCGTGACCATCATCCTCACGACCCATTACATCGACGAAGCCGAAGAGATGGCCGACCGCATCGGCGTCATCAATGCGGGCGAGATCATGCTGGTCGAGCGCAAGGACGTGCTGATGCGCAAGCTCGGCCGCAAGCAGTTGACGCTGCAGCTCGACGCGCCGCTCGCCGCCATTCCGCCCGCGCTCGCCGCGTGGAATCTGGAACTGGCCGATAGCGGCAGCGAACTCACCTACACCTACGACGCCGAAAACGAGCGCAACGACATCATCGCGCTGCTCAAGAGCCTGGGCGATGCGGGCATCGGTTTCACGGACCTGAAAACGAGCCAGAGTTCGCTGGAGGACATTTTCGTGAGCCTCGTCGGCAAGGACGCGGCGCTCGCCGAAAACAACAAAGGACAGGTGAGCGCCCAATGAATATCCACGCAATCCGCGCAATCTACCGCTTCGAAATGGCGCGCACCCGACGCACGCTGATGCAGAGCATCGTCGCGCCGGTGATTTCGACGTCGCTTTACTTCATCGTGTTCGGTTCGGCGATTGGCTCGCGCATCAAGGAAGTGAACGGCGTGAGCTACGGCGCGTTCATCGTGCCGGGGCTGATCATGTTGTCGCTGCTGTCGCAGAGCATTTCGAACGCGTCGTTCGGCATTTACTTCCCGCGCTTCACCGGCACGATTTACGAGTTGCTGTCCGCGCCCGTGTCGTATTTCGAAATCGTCATCAGCTACGTGGGCGCGGCGGCCACCAAGTCGGTGCTGCTCGGGCTGATTATTCTGGCCACCGCCGCGCTGTTCGTGCCGATCCAGATCCAGCATCCGTTCTGGATGATCCTGTTCCTGCTGCTGACGGCCATCACCTTCAGCCTGCTGGGTTTCATCATCGGCATCTGGGCCGATAACTTCGAAAAGCTGCAGATCGTGCCGCTGCTCGTGATTACGCCGCTGACCTTCCTCGGCGGCAGCTTCTACTCGGTCGACATGCTGCCGCCCGCGTGGAAGGTGATTACGTTGTTCAACCCGATCGTCTATCTCATCAGCGGATTCCGCTGGAGCTTCTATGGCCTCGCGGATGTGGCCGTGGGCGTGAGTCTCGGCATGACGGCGGCGTTTCTCGCGCTGTTCCTCGGGATTACCGCATGGATCTTCAAGACCGGCTATCGGCTGAAGAACTGACGAACTTCACGGCTTCCATGTGAAAACGGGACGCGGCATCGAAGCCACGTCCCGTTTTTTTCAGGGCCGAACAAGCGGAAGATTACGGCACGTACGCGCCGCGCGCGTTGAGCGAGCGCTCGGCCTCTTCCAGTTGCGCCACCGCGCCCGAGCCTTCGAGCGCCAGCAGATGCGCGACCAGAGATTCGGCCTGCGCCGTCGCCGCGACGAGCGACGGGAAGAACGACGGGCTTTCGTGCGTGAAGATCAGCACTTTCTCGGCGTTGAGCGCGATGGGCGACACAGCGCTATCCGTGATCGCAATCAGCTTGCTGCCTTTTTCGAGCGCGGCTTCGGCCACACGTACCGCCTCGACCGAATACGGCGCGAAGCTCACCACGATGGTCGCGCTATCGCGTTCGATGCCGAGCAACTGCATTTCGAGCGTACCGGCCTCGCCGCCGAGCAGCGACACCGCTGGCCTGAACAGGCGGTATCCATACACGAGGCCAAACGCCACCGCATAACACGAACGGAAACCCGCCACATGGACATGGCGGGCCTTTTTCAGCACGCGCGCGGCTTCCACCATGGCGCGCGCGTTGTGCGCGGAACTGGCGTCGAGATTGTGTTGCTGCGCGGTGAGCAGATCGCGGGCGAGCGCATCCTTGGCGCTGCCGGCGACCAGCGAGCGCGCGCGGCTCGACAGCGGCTCGGGCCGCGTGCGTACGCGTGCGACGAACAGATCGCGCAATTCGTTCCAGCCCGGAAAGCCAAGCTGTTGCGACAGCCGCACGAGGGACGCGGGCTGCACCTGCGCGCGCTCGGCCACCTTGCGCATCGACGACACGGCGACTTCGTCGGGATGGTCGAGCAGGAAGGCAGCGCCGGTCTGGAATTGCGGGCTGAGTTCGGCGAATCGTGCGCGGATCAGCGCGGCAAGCTGGTCGAAACTTTCAGGCATGTCGAGAGGCCGATCGGGCCGGACGGTGAGCGACAACAAATGTTACCACTGGTGTTGCGGTGTGTTGCAACAATTCGCCCTTCACCACCACCCGCCTTACTCGCAATCCCCGCAGACAATACTGATGTTGATCGCCTGCTCCGAAGACCCAAACATGGAAGTCTGCGAAGCCGCTTTCACCATGTCGGTAAACTCCGGATTCCTGAATTTAACCCGGCGCCCGCATTTTCTGCACGAGATCATATGCATCTTTTCAGGCTGCCGCGGGCACTGCAGAAAGAACGTCGCTCTTGCCCCGGCGTCGCCCGGCGTCCACTGTCTGGAAACAATCCGCACGCGTTCGAAGTCCACCAGATTCCGGTAGATCGACGCCTGGCTCAAACTGATCCCTTTCCTGCTGGCGAATTTATAGATCTCATCGGCCTTCACGCCCTGCTTCATTTCAAACAAGGAAACGAGTACGGCGACCCGCGTGGGCGTGACGCGAATCCCAATGTCATTCATGTGCCGGATGACAAAATCACGCCAGGCAGCATCCTTTGGACCATGCGGTTCGATCTTTTCCATATGACGATCAGCGGGAAAGTCAGATCGTGCGAACGACGACTTCCCCGTCTTCTCAACCTCCGACTGAAAGTTCAGAAATCGCTCGCGTCAAGCCGCAACGGCTTCCTGATGCGGTTGCAGCGCCCCGACCAGCTCTCGCCACCCGGCAAGCTCCGGCGAACCGGGTTTGCGCGCGCCAAACAACATGGCGATGTTTTCGCCTTGCGCATCGAACAGTTCGACCGACGTGACGATGCCGTCGCTGGTCGGCTTGCGCACGAGCCATGCGCTCGCCACTAGATCGGCGCGCAGGTGAAGATTGAAGCGCTCGTCCAGCACGTTGACCCAAGGTCCCATGCAGCGAATATTCGTCACCTTGCCCGTGTGGATCTGGATCATGCCGGGATTGCCGACAAAGACCATGATGGGCAAACCGGCGCGAGCGGCGTCGACCAGCAACGCTTCGATCACATCGTCGGCCAGACGCGTCACATAGTGAGGCTCGGCCAGGCGCAGGGCCTGGGTGCGCGTCAAGCCAAACTTGCGCAGCAGCGGGAAAAAGTCATGGGTATCCTGCATGCCCTGCCAGGCAGCATGAAAACCGGAGACGTCGATATCCGCATCGTCGCGCACCGGCGGCACAGGTGACGCCGCCTTCAGCGCCAGCACCGACGATTGCTCTGGATCGGTCCACTCCGTCACCAGCGCGTCAAACGCGCCATGATCGCTATGCGCGCGCAAAAATACCTTGAAAACCGCGGCGCCCTGCGCGTCGTAAAACTGGAAGCTCTTCATTTCACCGCTGGCAGATGCTTCGCGAACCGCAAACGCGAAGGCCCAACCCCGATGAAACGCGCGCAGATCGATGTCCGCACCGAGCACGAGACCGACATGGCCTTCCGCGCTGACCTTTTCGAAAATGCCGTCCTTTTCGTGCACGGCCGCCTCGTTGCGCGTGAGCGTCATGACCTCGCCGAGCCTCGGCATCTGCGCGATCAGGCCCATGAAATCCGGCTTCAAACGCACCACGTTCACGCCGACGAAAGCCGCCACGGCCTGCGCTTCGCTCACCTGCATCGCCGCAGCCGCCTCACGCTGCCGCAGTTTTTGCGCGCTCTTTTGAGCAAGATACGTCGCGCGCCATTGCGCGAGCGCCTTGGCATCGGAAAAATCGACGGGATTCATTGTGTTCCTATGGGGATCGGTTATTAGAAGTCGACTTTCATGCCGACATTGAAATTGCGTCCCGGCGCGGTGTAAGCGTTGAGGGTCGCGTAGCTCGAACTGCCCGAGAGGTCGCGCACATCGCTCCAGCGCCAGTATTTGCGGTTGAACAGATTGTTGATGCCAGCGGTAATGCTCACGTGCTGCGTGATCTTGTAGCCGGCGTGCAGATCGACAATCGTGTACGAAGGCGTGGAGAAGTACTTCGTCGACGCGGTATTCACGTCGCTCGTATTGCGGCGCGAGTTGTACGTCACGTCTGCGCCCACGAACCAGCGATCGTCACCACGGTATTTGATGCCGAGCACCGCTGCCAGCGGCGGGATGGACATGATTCCGCTCGTGGTGCCGTCCGTGTTCTGTTCGCTGCCATCGGTATAGGCGACGCCGCCCTTCAGTTCGAGCGAATCGCCTGCGAACCAGTCGAATTTGGCTTCAACGCCCTTGATCGTTGCATTGCTGAAGTTGATGTACTGGAACTTCTCCGGATCGGTCGCCGAAGTCAGGCTGCCGCCCACGACTTCGGAATCGATAAAGTTCTTGTAGCGGCCATAAAATGCCGAAGCGCTATACGACACGCGGTTCGTACCGAACGCCAGCTTGCCGCGCATGCCGGCTTCGAATGAATTGCTGGTTTCCGGCTTCAGATTGGGATTGCCGACCTGCTCGTAATACGTGTGGTACATCGAGGCAGCCACGCCGCCGCCGTAAAAACTGTTGACCTGGTTGGCGGAAGGCGCACGGAAACCACGCGCATATTGCACGTACGGCACCATCGCCGGGCTGATTTCATATAGGAATGCCAGGCGTGGCGACAAAGCATTACCGCTCGAATTGGACAGAGGCTGGGTCGATGCGCTTGCTGCCGACGTGTACGTGCTGTCGGCATCAGGCGTCATGTGGTAATAGTCGAAGCGCAGGCCCGGCACGAAAGTCAGCTTGTTCCAGCTGATGCTGTCCTGCATATACGCGCCCAGATTGAGCGTTTGCGTCTTCGGGAAATTCTCCAGATAGCCGGAGGTCGCGTCCGCCGTATTGCCATTGGAATCGGTATTGAATTGCGAAACGCTTACGTCCAGACCGTAGACGAGTTTGTGCGAAAGCGGCCCGGTCTTGAACGAGCTTTCCGCCACCGTATTGCCGCCGACAATGCTCTCGCCGTAGTGGTTGTAGCGCGTCACGTCGCTAGTCGTTTCACCGATCAGCAGATTCTGATCGGTCGCCGCGTTGCGATAGAAAACCGAGCTTTTGACGTGCTGCACCCAGCGATTGGTTTCGTCGTCGTGATCCCATTCGAGCTTGACGCGATTGCTGGTGACGTCGTTGGTGGTGTTGTACGAGGTGGTATTGGCCGTGTAATTGCCGATCTCGTACAGGCTGTCGACAGAGCTGGTGTTATTGAGCGTCTCAGCGGTCAGCTTGAGCTTGTCGGTAGCGGAAAGCCTGAATACCAGTTTCGCGAGCGCCGAGCGGTTGTTATACGTTGCCGGGTCCGCCTCGTCGCGGCTCGCGCCCGTGCCGCCGGTGCTGCCATGATTGTCGAGTTCGTGGCCATGACGACCCGACAGCATCAACATGCCCTGCACTGCGCCATTCGCAGTGCTAAACGCCGTGGTGGCAGTGCCACCCCAGCTGCGATCGCTCGAGTCATAGTCCGAGCGCACCGAGAAATACGTTTTCTTGCCGTAAATACCGAGCAGATCGGAAGGATCCTTCGTCACGAAGTTGACCGCGCCGGTCAGACCGTCGCTGCCGTACAGCACCGATGCGGGCCCGCGCAGCACCTCGACGCGCTCGTACAGATCCGTATTCAGATAGTCGCCGCGACCCGCCGAGCCCGAACCAAACGAAAAGGTCTGCGGCAGCGGAATGCCGTCCTCGAGCAGCAGCACCTGGTTGCCTTCCAGGCCGCGAATATTGATGCCGTCGTTACCGCCGCGGCCGGTCGCGCTGCCGATACCGCTCGGGCGATAGGCCTGGCGATTCACGGCCACGCCCGGTTCGTATTTCAACGCATCCTTGATGTCCTTCGCGTTGTTCTCTTCCATGTCGTCCGAGGTGATCACCGAGACCGTCGCCGCGGAACGCGTGGGATCGGTCGTGCCGATGCGGCTGGCCGTCACCGACACCACGTTCAACTGACTGTCGACGCGCGACGCGGCGCCGGCCGTGGTCGCCTTGCTGGCCGCAACACTCGATGCGCTAACGGGCGCGGACGCCTGGACAGCCGCTTGTGCTGCCGTTTGAGCAAAAGCGGCCTGCGCGCCGCACAACTCCGCCAGCGCCATGGGCACCAGGATCGCCAGAATTCTTCGTTGAAACACCTTCTTCCCCTATCGATAACTATGCGAGTCGACCCCGCGCAGGCCGACAGATTTGTAAAGGAGGCCAAATATACATGAGAAGCATTCTCATTTACAGATTGGAAGATTACAGTGCGTTGCAACGTGTTTCATGCCGATTACAGCCGCCGCGCAATAAGCACGAACGCCCCCACCCGCGATTTTCAAATCCCACCGAATAATCTTTCAACGCCGGGCCGCATTCGCAGGCCCGCTTTCCTGCCCGACAATCGGCGACAATTCAACCCTTCGAGTACCTGTCATGTCCACCCGCAACCTGTTCACGCCGATCGATTTCAATGGCCGCACGCTGGCACATCGCGTCGCGATGGCCCCGATGACACGCGCCCGCAGCACGCAACCCGGCGACGTGCCCAACGCAACAAACGCCGCCTACTACGCGCAACGCGCGAGCGCCGCGCTGATCGTCACCGAGGCGTCGCAGATTTCGCCGCAAGGTAAAGGCTATTCATTCACGCCCGGGATTCACAACGACGCGCAGGTGGCGGGCTGGCGTCTCGTGACCGACGCCGTGCACGCAGAGGGCGGCACGATCTTTCTGCAGCTCTGGCATGTGGGCCGCATGTCACACCCCGATTTCCACGACGGCGCGCTGCCCGTCGCGCCATCGGCTATCCCGTTCGACGGACAGATCTGGAAGGTCGATCCCGCCACCGGTCAGGGCGCGATGGTCGATTGCCCGACGCCGCGTGCGCTCAGCACCGCCGAGGTGCGCCAGATCGTCGAAGATTTCCGCCTGGCCGCGCGACGCGCACGCGAAGCGGGTTTTGACGGCGTGGAAGTGCACGGTGCGAATGGCTATCTGATCGATCAATTCCTGCGCACGACCTCGAACCAGCGCGACGACGAATACGGCGGCTCGCGTGAAAACCGCCTGCGCTTCCTGCGTGAAGTGATCGACGCGATCGTGGGCGAGATTGGCGCCGAGCGCACCGCGATCCGCCTCGCGCCGTTTCTGACCGCGCGCGGCATGGCTTGCCCGGACATCCTGCCGACGATGCTTGAAGCCGCAACCTTCCTGCAATCGCGCGGGATCGCGTATCTGCATCTGGTCGAAGCGGATTGGGATGACGCGCCCGAATTCACCGAAGCGTTTCGCCGCGATATTCGCGCGCGTTTTGCGCAGCCGATTATCGTCGCGGGCAAATACGATCTGGAGCGCGCGAACTGGGTGATCGGCGCAGGTTATGCCGATATGGTCGCGTTCGGCCGTCCGTTCGTGGCAAATCCCGATCTGCCGGCGCGCCTCGCTAACAACTGGCCGCTCGCAGAAATGGACCCTGCCACACTGTTCGGCGGCGACGCGCGCGGCTACAGCGACTATCCGGCCTTCTCCGAGGCAGCGCTCGAAGCGTAATCACAGGCGCGCGCGGGCCGAAGGTCAACGCCTATAAAGCCAGCCGGAAGCCCGCGCCATACACCGACTGGATCACATCCTCGTCCGGGGCAATCGATTCGAATTTACGGCGGATCTTTTTCACGTGGCTGTCGATGGTGCGATCCTCGACGATGCGCCCATCCGGGTACAACCGGTCCATCAGCACGTCGCGCGAAAACACGCGGCCCGGCCGCGTCGCCAGCGTCTTGAGCAGCCGGAATTCGATCGGCGTGAATTCGATCGTCACGCCGCGAAAGGTCGCCTGGAAGCATTCTTCGTCGAGGCTGAGCGGCGCGCTTTCAGGAAAGCGCTCGAAGCGCGTGCGGCGCAGGATCGCTTTCACGCGCGCAACCAGTTCCAGCAGGCTGAACGGCTTGCAGATGTAATCGTCCGCGCCCAGTTCAAGGCCGATCAGGCGATCCACCTCCTCCACCTGCGCCGTCACCATGATGACCGGCACATCGCTCCAGGTGCGTAAATCGCGGCAGATGTCGCGTCCGTCACGGCCCGGCAGCATCAGATCGAGTACGATCAGACCCGGCATCTGGCGCTCGACTTCCGCCGCCACGGCGAGCCCGTCGCCCACGCAACGCGTCGTGTAGCCGGCCGCCTGCAGAAAATCCGCCATCAGGCTCGCCAGCTTCGGCTCGTCCTCGACGATCAGGATGTCGATAGGTGTTTCGTTCGTCATGGTCACTTCAGGTTCTGGCCAGCTGATGCGATGGTACGTTGTCCTTGAAAAGCGGCAATGCAATGGCGATGCGCAAGCCGCCTTGTGGCGCGCGCGCCGCCTCGATACGACCGTCATGCGCTTCGACGATGCCGCGACAGATCGGCAGGCCCAGACCCGCGCCGCCGGTCGCACGGCTGCGCGACGCCTCGACGCGATAGAAACGCTCGAATAACGACGGCAGGTAGGCGTCGGGCACACCCGCGCCGTTATCGTCGAAATCGATCCGCACCGTGCTGGCGTCTTCGCGCGCACTCACGAACACCGCGCCGCCCGCGTCGACATAGCGCACCGCATTTTCAAGGATATTCGTGAAGACCTGCTGCAGGCGCCGCTCGTCGCCGCGCACCCAGAGCGGCGCGTCGGGCAGATCGACCTGCAGCGTGAGGCCGGCATCGCTCAGGCGTCGCGCACCGCGACGCAGCGCCGAGCGCAAGGTCTCGCACACGTCGATCTGTTCGTGGTGATAGCGCAGCGCGCCAACATCGGCGAGCGAGAGATCGTAGAGATCGTCCACCAGCCGGCTCAGCCGCTTCACCTCGCCGCCCAGCGAGCGCACCGCCTCGACGCTCACGGGCCGCACGCCCACTTCGATCGCCTCGATCTCGCCGCTCATCACGGCAAGCGGCGTGCGCAGTTCGTGCGAGATATCGGCGACCAGCGCGGAACGCATACGTTCGGTGCTTTCCAGCGCCTGGGCAAGGTGATTGAAATCGCGTTCGAGCTGGCCGATATCGCCGCTCGACACTGTCGGCACGCGTGCGCTCAGATCGCCGCCCGCGAGCGTGTGCGTTGCGCTGGCGATGCGCCGCAGCGGCGAAGCCAGCGCGCGCGCCATCCACAAGGTCGTGAGCACCGCCAGCAACGTGGCCGCGATGGCGATGATCCAGCTCGATTCGCGTTGCGTGCGCTGGAAACGCAGATCGCCCGCCTCGGTGGCGCGCTCGAACGGCACCATCAGCAGCCAGCCAACCGTCTTGCCGCTCACCACGATCGGCCTGCGGGGCGAGGAATCCGCGAACGTCGGATTGCCGAACACGTAGTGCCCCTGCGCGTCGAGCAACGTGAAGCGCGTGTTGGTGCCGATCAGCGACGACACCGGCAGACGCGGCAGCGGCGCATGGCCCGTAACGGGATACGACGCGGGCGCGTAAGGCCGCATGATTTCATGCCAGAGGCTGCGATTCTGCAGCAGAAAATCCCAGCTGCCGTGATCGCGATACGCCATGCCGAGCGGCCCGACGCTCGATTCGAGCCGCTTGATTTCCTGATGCTCCAGATAGCCGAGAAAACCGCGCTCGAAGCTGATCTGCGCGCCCACCGCCATCGCGCCGATCACCAGCACGTTGACGACCAGCATCGCAGCAAACAGCTTGCCGGTGAGGCTGGAGCGCCGGATGGCGCGGATCGCGCGGGTCAGCACGTCTGGCATGGCGTGGCCTACCTTCCTTCTTTAGGGAAAACGTCCGGTCATGATACCCGCCGCATTAACACTCATCTTCTTCGTCATCGTCATCGGCTGGCCGCCGTGCCCTTGCTGTCGCCCGCATCCACGCCGCCGCCCAGCGCCGCGTAAAGCGTAATCAGACTGGTCTGCGCCGTCAGTTGCGTCGCCACCAGCGATTGCTGCGCGGTGTACAGCAAACGCTGCTCGGTCAAGGCGTCGATCAGGCTGTCGCTGCCCTGCTGGTACAGCGCCATGGTCAGATCGTAGGCGTGCTGATCGGCCTTCACCGTGCGGGTCTGGGCGTCGAGCTGCGCGTCGATGGTGGCCCGCGTCGCCAGCGCGTTCGCGACTTCCTCGAAGGCGGTCTGGATGGTCTTTTCATACGTCGCCACGTCGATTTTCAGCGTGACCTTGGCGGCGTCGAGCGTCGCGCGGTTCTCGCCCGCGTTGAAGATCGGGATCACGGCGGACGGTTCGAACGACCAGCTGCGATTGCCGCCCGTGAAAAGCTGAGCCAGCGCGGGACTTTCGAAACCCAGCGCGGCAGTCAGGCTGATGGTCGGGAAGAAGTTCGCTCGCGCCGCGCCGATATCGGCGTTATCGGCCTTCAGCGTGTGTTCGGCGGCGAGCACATCGGGGCGGCGTTGCAGCACCGTCGACGGAATGCCGGCCGGAATCGTCGTGATGCTGGCGACGGGGTCGACCTGCGCATCGGGCAGATCGGCGACCGGCACAGGCGCGCCCACCACCAGGTCGAGCGCATTGCGCGCCTGCGCCACCGTGGTCTGCGCCTGCGCCACGGCATTGCGCGCGGATTGCAGGCTCGCCTGCGCCTGCTCGATATCGAGCGCGCTCGCTGCGCCCAGCGCGTGCTCGCGATCGACCAGATCGAAGGTGCGCTGCTGGCTCGCTTCAGTTTCCTGTGCGATCACCAGCAGGCGTTTGTCAGACGCGAGCGTGAGCCAGTCGCTCGCCACATCGGAGACCAGACTGATCTGCGTGCTGCGGCGCGTCTCGATGGTCGACAGATACGTCTCCAGCGCCGCCTGGCTCAGGTTGCGCACGCGCCCGAACAGATCGAGTTCGTAGGAGGTGAAGCCCAGATTGGCGCTGTAGAGGTGGGTAGTCGAGCCGCTCGCGCCACTCGTGGCGGTGGAGGCGCCAGAATCCGCACTGCGCACGGAGTTTGGCGTGCGCTCGGCTTCGTCGGAGCCGCCCAGGTCGATTTCGGGGAACAGCGAGGCGCGTTCGATGCGGTATTCCGCGCGCTCCTTTTCGATATCGAGAATCGCGATGCGCAGATCGCGGCTGTTCGACAGCGCGAGCGCAATCGTGCGTTGCAGACGCGGATCGACGAAAAACGTGCGCCAGCCGATATCGGCGGCGAGCGTGTCCGCCGTGTGCTCGACCGCCGCCGGAGCCGAGGCCGCATCGGGCCACGACGCGGGCACCGGCGCCGCGGGCCGCTGATACTTCGGCGAGAGGTCGATACACGCGCTCAGCGCCGCGACGGCCGTACCGGCCACCATCCAGTTGATTACGCGCTTCATGCGGCCTCCTGCGCAGCGTGTTCGTGTTCGTGTTCGTGCTCGCTCGCCTGCGCGCCGGTCGAACCGGAACCATCGGCGGGCGCATTGGCTCCGCCCGGACCGCGCGGGCCGCCCGGCGCGGCATCCTTGCCGCTCAGTTTGCGGACCATGAAATACGAGAGCGGCGTAAAGAAAATTGCCAGCACCGTCCCCACCAGCGTGCCGCCAAACACGCCCGTGCCAATCGACTGGCGCGCCGCCGCGCCCGCGCCGCTCGCCACCACCAGCGGCGCGACGCCCAGCAGGAACGCCAGCGAGGTCATCACGATCGGGCGAATCCGCAACGCCACCGCCTGCTCGATGGCCTTGAGCGTCGTTGCGCCCTGCTTTTCCAGCATCGTCGCGAACTCGACGATCAGAATCGCGTTCTTCGACGACAGCCCGACCGTCACCAGCAGTCCCACCTGGAAATAGACGTCGTTCGACAGGCCGCGCAGCGTGGTCCCCAGCGCCGCGCCAAACACGCCCAGCGGCACGATCAGCAGCACCGCCAGCGGCACCGACCAGCTTTCATAGAGCGCCGCCAGGCACAGGAACACGAACAGCACGGAAACGGCGTAGAGATACGGCGCCTGTCCGCCCGACAACTGTTCCTGATACGAGAGTCCCGTCCACGCATAGGTGATGCCCTTGGGCAGCTGTGCGACCAGTTGCGCCATGGTCTGCATCGCCTGCCCCGAACTCACGCCCGGCGCAGGATCACCGACGATCTCGAACGACGATTGCGCGTTATAGCGGTCCAGCTCGGGCGGACCGAAGGTCCAGTGCGAAGTCGAGAATGCGGAAAACGGCACCATCGTCCCGACGCTATTGCGCACATACCAGTTCTCCAGTGCCTCGGGCGTCATGCGGAACGGTGCATCGCCCTGCACATAGACTTTCTTGATGCGCTGATTGTCGAGAAATTCGTCGACGTATTCGCCGCCCAGCGCATCTTCGACCGTCGTATTGATATCGCCCGGCGCGAGGCCCATTGCGTTCGCCTTGCGGTCGTCGATATCGAGTGAGAGTTGCGGCGTATCGGCCAGACCGTTGAAGCGCACCTGACGCACGATGCCGCTGGCGTTCGCCATCTTGATCAGCTTGTCGCGCGCGGCGGCCAGCGCCGTGTGGCCCAGATTGCCCTCATCGACCAGTTCCATGTCGAAGCCCGAGCTAATACCCAGGCCGCGCACGGTCGGCGGTTGCAGCACGAACACTTTCGCATCGCGAATCTGCTGCGAAAGATCGCGCGAAGCCCTGGCGACAAAGCCCTGCGCCGTGTCACTGACGGCCGTGCGCTGGCTCCAGTCCTTGAGCTTCACCCACATCATGCCGACGTTCTGGCCATTGCTGCCCACCGCGTAACCGGCGACGTTGAACACTTCGGACACGGCAGGCTGCTTGAGCAGATAGTCCTCGACCCTGGCCATGGTCGCTTCGGTGCGCTCGCGCGTCGCGCCCACCGGCGCGGTCACCGTCACCATCAGCACGCCCTGGTCTTCCGTGGGCAGGAACGATGTGGGCAGGCGCACGAACAGCAGCCCCGCGCCCACCACCAGCAGGGCGTAGATAAGGATCGCGGGCTTGCGGTGATGGAGCATTTTGTCGATGGCGCGCCGGTATTTGCCGGTCGACGCATCGAAGCCGCGATTGAAGCCGCTGAAAAAGCGCCCCTTGGGTTTCTCGTGACCGTCCTTGAGGATCGTCGCGCACAGCGCGGGCGTAAATGTCAGCGCCACCACCACCGAAAGCGCCATCGCCGATACAACCGACACCGAGAACTGCCGATAGATGATGCCGGTCGAGCCGCCGAAAAACGCCATCGGCAACAGCACGGCAGACAACACCATCGCAATCGCGACCAGCGCACTGCTGATTTCCGTCATCGACTTTTTGGTGGCGTCGCGCGGTGACAGATGCTCCTCGGTCATCAGCCGCTCGACGTTTTCGACCACCACGATCGCATCGTCCACCAGCAGCCCGATCGCCAGCACCACGCCGAACATGGTGAGCATGTTGATCGAATAGCCGAACACGTCGAGGATGCCGAAGGTGCCCAGCAGCACCACCGGCACCGCAATCGCCGGAATCAGCGTGGTGCGCAGGTTCTGCAGGAACAGGAACATGATCGCGACCACCAGCACGATGGCTTCCGCGAGCGTCTTCACCACTTCTTCGATGGACGTCTTGATGAACGGCACCATCTCGTAGGGATATTCGACCTTCAGCCCGTCCGGAAAGCTCGCCGCGCGCTTGTTGAGGAAGTCGTGCACTTCCTTGTCGACCTGCACTTCGTTCGCGCCCGGCGCGAGTTGCAGGCCCAGCCCCGACGCGGGCTTGTTATTGAAGTTGGTTTCGACCGTATAGGCTTGCGGGCCGAGCGAGACGCGCGCGACGTCGCCCAGCAGCACCTGCGCGCCGTTGGTCTCGGTCTTGAGCACGATGTCGCGGAACTGCTGCGCGGTCGTCAGGCGGCTGCGCGCCGTGATGGTGGCGTCGAGTTCCTGGCCCTTCACGGCCGGCGTATTGCCGACTTCGCCCGCCGCCACGTCGTTGTTCTGCGCGTCGATGGCGGTCACCACATCGGAGGGCATCAGCGCGTACTTTTGCAGCTTGTTCGGATCCAGCCAGATCCGCATGGCGTATTCATAGCCGAACTGCTGCGCCTGACCCACGCCCGGCAGGCGCTCGATCTGCTCTTCGAGATTGCTGTAGAGATAATCGGCGATGGCCGACTTGCTCATCTTGCCGTCTTCGGATACGAGGTTGAAGACGAGGAAGGTATCGGGCGAGGCCTTGCGCACGGTCACGCCGCTTTCCTGCACTTCGGTCGGCAGCAGCGCATTGGCCGATTGCAACTGGTCCTGGACCTGCACCTGCGCCGTGTCCGGATTCGTGCCCGCCGAGAACGTCAGCTTGATCGAGATATTGCCCTCGGAATTCGCCGAGGACGACATGTACATCAGATTGTCGAGGCCAACCATCTGCTGCTCGATCACCTGCACGACCGCGTCCTGGTTGGTCTGCGCGGACGCGCCGTTATAGGTCGCCGTGATCTGGATGGTGGGCGGCGCGATGTCGGGATACTGGTCGAGCGGCAGTTGGGTGATCGCGAATGCACCCATCAGGGAAACGAGAATCGCGAGCACCCACGCAAAAACCGGGCGATCGATAAAGAAATGAGCGATGCGCATGCGACAGCCCTCAATCCGCCGAAGGCGACGCAGCGGCGGTATTGGCTACCTGATCGCCGCCCGGCGCTTCTGTCGCTTTCACCGTATCGCCGACGCTCACGAACTGCGATCCCGCCACGACGATACGCTCGCCCGCGGCAAGGCCGCCCGTCACGACCCATTCGTTATTGTTCGCCGTCCCGGCGAGCATCAAGGTGCGTTGCTCGATCTTGTCCTGCGCGTCGACGATCAACGCCGTGGCGTTGCCGCGCTGATCGTGCACGACCGCCTGCTGCGGCACGAGAATCGCGCTTTCGTTGATGCCCTGATCGATCACGGCATGCAGATATTCGCCGGGCAGCAAGAGCTTGTCCGGATTTGGCACGATCACCCGCAGCGTAATCGTCCCCGTGGTCTGGTCGACGCCGACGCCCGCGAATTGCAGCGTGCCTTCGTGCGCGTAGGTCGAGCCGTCTTCCAGCGTGATCTTCACCTTGGCATTGCCGTTCGCATCGGTCTTGTACGCGCCGCTCGCCAGCTTCTTGCGCAGCGCGAGCACGTCCGTGCTGGATTCGGTGACGTCCAGGTACATCGGGTCGTAGGCGTAAATGGTCGCCAGCGCCGTGGTCTGATCCGCCGTCACCAGCGCGCCGGGCGTATACGCCGATGCGCTGATCGTGCCCGTCACCGGCGCGGTCACGCGCGTGTAGCCCAGATTGATGCGCGCGCTTTCCAGCGCGGCCTTGTCGGCGTCGATGGTCGCTTCGTCCTGCTTGAGCGTGGCCTCGGCTTCTTCCAGCGTTTCCTTGCTGATTGCGTCGATGGCGGCAAGCGAGCGGTCGCGTTCGGCGATCGGCTGGGCAGAGAGCAAGGCGGCCTGGGCTTTTTCGAGCTCGGCCTTGTCGGCGTCCCAGGTCGCCTGATAGGGCGCCGGGTCGATCTGATACAACACCTGTCCTTCGTGCACCACGCTGCCTTCGGCAAACAGGCGCTTCTGGATCACGCCGGTCACCTGGGGCGTGACCGGCGACGTCAGGAACGACGTTGCGCGTCCCGGCATGGACGCCGACTGCGCAAACGGCACCATCTTGACCGTTTCAACGATCACCGTCTGCACCTTTTTCTGCGCGGTTTTTTGCTCATGTGAACACGCCGCCAGCGCACAGGTCAGGAGCAGAACGCCTGTGCGTCGACGCGCGAAATGCCGGATTTGCATAGTGTTGGCCTCAATACCATGAGCGCGGTCCACGCCCGATTGCGGGATTATGCAAATCAAATTCGCAAGAAATTAGGATGACGCGCAGCGCTCTGGCGCGACAACGGTGTCGTTGCCGATTCAATCTTTCAGATCGCTGAATACCCTGGTGCGCGCCAGCCAGACCCTAAAGAATCCGTGTCGATCGCCGATAGGTGGATCAGGGGTGTTTTTCTCCGTGCTTTTATGGGTGAAAAGAACACCGTAAAAACCGATTTTTTAGTAAATCAAGGATTGATGGAATGCAGACCAGGAAGATTCGTGCGTTGACTGCCGCGTCATTGGCGTCCGTGGGGCTGTTGTCGGGATGTGTGCAGTTCGTCTCCGTCAAAGACATTGCCAGCGACAAACCGGCGTACCTCGCAACGCACTTCGGCATTAATGCGTTGCCGAACTCCGTGCGCGACAAATTTCCCGCTGCCGGCAATCACCCTCTTCCCTTCAAGATACTGACGCTGTCCGGTACGGTCTCGGGGCACGTCGGCACCGTGGGTACGAAGAGTGACTTCAAAACCACGCTGATCAACGCGCAGGATACCGGTCTGGTCCAGCAGATCATGGAGCTATCCGCCAACGACGTACCGGCTAGCGCAACCTTCAGCATTTCGTATCTCAATCTGATCGATCTGAAATCCGAAACCGCTTCGTACTCGAAAACGATTGCCATGCTTCCGGTTGTGGTGCACGACGTCGGCAATAACCAGTTCGTGTTCGATGCGCCCAAGGAAGACACTACGTACACCACGACGTTCGAAAGCGGTACGACGGTTCAGCTCGTCAACTTCCGTTCCTCGGTGACGAGCTGTCACACAGGCCGTTTTTATTCCGCTTCCCAAGTCAACGCAGCGCTGAGTGGCAAGGCGATTGATTTCGAGTGCGAAGACACGAAAGACGGCATCGTTCAGGACAAGTCGCGGCGAACCTATCTAACCGAATACGGTATTGCCGTCCCCCGTTCGATCGCTACGTCAGTCCTGAAATTCGACTGGACCTATAGCGACATCGCAAAAGATGGTGAAAGCCCGGCCATCCATTCCGGCAAACCCATCAGCAACAACGCTATCTGATCCTGTTGCGATTGCCCATCGTCGAATCAACCCGCGCGTGCGCCGTCCCACGGCGCCACGCCACCGAACGCTTCCACCAGGAAATCGATCATGACGCGTACGCGGGCGCTCAGATGTCGACGGCTCGGGTAGATCGCGAGGATATCGATCTCGGGCAGGCGATATTCGGGTAACACGCGAACCAGCCTGCCCGCGCGCAGATCGTCGCCGATCAGAAAGGTCGGCTGCCAGATCAGGCCTTCTCCGGCCAGCGCGGCGGCGCGCGCCGTATCGCCGTTATTGGTGTGCATGTGGCAGTCCACCTTCACCGGGTGAGCCTTGCCGCCGCGGTCGATCAGTTCCCACTCATCGCCGGTAGCCGCGTAGGTATAGCCGATGCAGCGATGATCCATCAGGTCCGCCGGCACGGCAGGCAATCCGCAGCGCGTCAGATAGTCCGGCGACGCGCACAGGATGTTCTGCGAAGTGGCCAGCTTGCGCGCGGCGTGACTGGTCGAACCCGCGCGTGAAATGCGGATGGCGAGATCGTAGCCTTCGTCGACGATATCGACGACGCGGTCAATCAGCGCGACGTCGAGTTCGATGCCCGGGTACTTGCGCATGAACCCGGGCCAGAGCGGCGCGAGATACTGGATGCCGAAGCTGACGGGCGCGTTGATGCGCAAGCGTCCCCGTGGCTCGACCGTGGCCGACGACACCAGCCCTTCGGTTTCCGCGACATCGTCGAGGATGGATTTGCAACGCGCGTAAAGCGTCTCGCCGCCCTCGGTCAGCGACAACGTGCGCGAGGTGCGATTGAGCAGCCGCGTGCCGAGGTGCGCCTCCAGTTCATGCACATAGCGGGTGACATTGGCCGGCGAGGTGCCCAGCAGTTCCGCCGCGCGCGCAAAGCCGCCGCGGTTCACCACCGTCACAAAAACCTCGAAAGCGCGCAAGCGGTCCATGCCCCTCTCCGATCATTCATAAAAACTTAATGATAGGACCATCTTTTCGTCCTTTCCACTATCAAGACTGAATCCTATATTGCTGTCACGGGCCAGCGCACAGGGCAATGGCCGAAGCAATACCTCAGGAGATTCAACATGGAACGTTTGACTGGGAAAGTGGCCATCGTGACGGGCGCCAGCGCTGGAATTGGCCGTGCCACCGCAAAGCTGTTCGCGCGGGAAGGCGCCAAGGTGGTGATCGCGGCGCGCCGCGAGCAAGAGCTAGAAAAGCTGGCCGCCGAGATCGCCAGCGAAGGCGGAGAAGTTGCGTATCTGGCGGGCGACGTGCAATCGGAAGCGTTCGCTCAGGCGCTGGTCGAACTTGCCGTGAGCCGTTTTGGCCGGCTGGATATCGCCTACAACAACGCCGGCACGCTGGGCGAGATGGGCCCGAGCACCGGGATTTCAGAAGCGGGCTGGAACGCCGCGCTGGCCACCAATCTGACCAGCGCCTTCCTCGGCGCGAAACATCAGATCCCCGAAATGCTCAAGCACGGCGGCGGATCGATCATCTTCACATCGACCTTCGTGGGTTACTCGTTTGCCTTTCCGGGCACGGCCGCCTACGCGGCGAGCAAGGCCGGTCTCATCGGCCTGACTCAGGCGCTGGCCGCCGAATACGGCCCGCAGGGCGTGCGCGTGAACGCGGTGCTGCCGGGCGCGGTGGATACGGAGATGTATCGCGACATGAACGACAGCAGCGAGTCTCAGGCCTTCGTGACAGGACTGCATGCGCTCAAGCGCGTCGCGAAGCCGGAAGAACTCGCGCGCTCGGTGCTTTATCTGGCTTCGGACGATTCGTCGTTCGTGACCGGCACGGCGTCGCTCGTCGATGGCGGCGCTTCGATTACGCGTACGTAAATCCCTCACCTCAATGTCAATCAAGGAAAGGAAACGTTCATGGACTTGCATCTGAAAGGCAAACTCGCGCTGGTCAGCGGCAGCACGGCCGGCATTGGCCTTGCCATCGCCACCACCCTGGCGCAGGAAGGCGCGCGCGTAATCGTCAACGGCCGTTCGCAATCGTCGGTGGATGCCGTGGTGAAGCAGCTCAAAGCCGAAACCGGCGGCGAAGTGGCCGGATTCGCAGGCGATCTGAGTGTGGCCGCCGCAGCCGAAGAAGTGGCGCGCCGCTTCCCGAATGTGGAAATCCTGGTCAATAACCTGGGCATCTTCGAGCCCAAACCGTTCGAAGCGATTCCCGATGAAGACTGGCTGCGTTTCTTCGATGTCAACGTCCTGAGCGGCGTGCGTCTTGCCCGCCTGTATCTGCCTGCCATGCGCGAGGCCGACTGGGGGCGCATCATCTTCATTTCGAGCGAAAGCGGCGTGCAGATTCCTGCCGAAATGATCCACTACGGCATGACCAAGACCGCGCAGCTCGCAGTCTCGCGCGGGCTGGCCGAAGCCGTTGCCGGAACCGGCATCACCGTCAACAGCGTGCTGCCGGGCCCGACGAAGTCGCGTGGCGTAGGCGAATTCGTCGAGACGCTGGCAAAGGCCGACGGCAAGTCGTTCGAAGCATTCGAAAAGGAGTTCTTCGAGAAGGTTCGGCCCACGTCGCTGATCAAGCGATTCGGCACGCCGCAGGAAATTGCCTCGCTGGTGGCCTATATCGCCAGCCCGCTGGCTTCGGCCACCACGGGAGCCGCGTTGCGCGCCGATGGGGGCGTGGTGAAGAGCGCGTTCTAGTTTGCAAAGACAGGACAGGACCGGCGGGGTGGGCGTTAGCGCCCAGCCCGCCGGCCTCTTCCCGCGCGCTAGACGAGCGATTGCGCCGACACTTCGCGCGTGCGCTTTGTCGTCGGGTATGGCGGGTCACCACCGCTGTCGCGATCTTCGAGAATCAGCTCGGCGGCGCGATAACCGAGCATCATCGCCGGACCGTTCGTATTGCCCGACGGCAGCGTCGGCATCGACGAACAATCCACCACGCGCAATCCCGCCAGCCCATGCACGCGCAGGCGCGAGTCGAGCACGGCGTCGCCGGGCGCGCCCATCCGGCATGTTCCGGTCGCGTGCACGCCCGGACTCACCAGCCATTTCAGTGCCTCGAAGATTTCGTCGTCGCTCTGATGTTGCGCGCCGGGCACCACCTCGCGAACGATATAGGGGGCAAGCGCGGGCTGCGCCGCGAACTCGCGCATGAGCCGCAACATCTCCACCAGCAGCGTGCGGTCCTCGGGATCGCCCCACCAGTTGGCATCGACCAGCACCGGCTGCGTGACGTCGGCAGACTGGATCGCCACGCTGCCACGACTTTTGGGCCGCAGGTAGTAGCCGTTGAGCGTGAGACCCGGTTGATCTTCCAGCGCGCCGCGCCCCGGATCGGCCTTGATTTCCTCGCTCGAACGCATCGAAAACGGTCCAACGCCGAACTGCACATCGGGCCAATGCGGCGCGGAGCGCATCGAAACCAGCGCCGTCAATTCCGGCGAGGTGTACGCCATCAACCCGGTGCGCGTCGTGTAGTACTGAAGCACATGGCGCATCAGCCGCCAGCCGTGGAATTCGCGATTGAAACCCGCATCGTTGCGCATGCGAAACGAGATCGAGAACATCGCATGATCGGCGAGATGGCGGCCCACGGCGGGCAGATCCTTCACCAGTGCGACGCCCGCTTTCGCCAGCACATCGGCGGGACCGACGCCCGAGAGCTGCAACAGCTTCGGGCTTTGCAGCACGCCGGCGCACAGAATCACCTCACGCCGCGCCCGTGCGAAATATGCCACCTCGCCCACGCGGTAGTGCACGCCCGCCGCGCGCTCGCCCTCGAACGCGATGCGCTGCGCCAGCGCGCCAGTCTTCACGACGAGATTGCTGCGGCCCATCGCGGGTTTGAGAAACGCGCGATACGCCGAAGCGCGGCGGCCGCGCCGATCCACCGTTGCCTGCGTATAGCCGATGCCCTGCGTATCCGGCGTATTGATATCGTCGAGCACCGGCAGGCCCATCTGCCGGCCGGCTTCGCGCGCCGCGCGGATCACCGGCGAGCGGAACGGCAACTCCGTTATCTGCAGCGGCCCGTTGCGGCCGCGCGAACGATGCCCGTGGCGATATCGATAGCTTTCCATTTCGTTGAAGCAGCGCTCGACTTCGCTCCACGACCATTCGCGCAGGCCCATGTCGCGCCAGGCGTCGTAATCCGCGGGCATGCCGCGCAGATACCAGGTGCCGTTGGTCGAACTCGATCCGCCCAGACCGCGCCCATAGACCCATGTTTCATTCGCGGGACGATCCTTCTGCGCCTTCACGGGGAACTGCCAGAAGTATTGCGGATTGCCCCACATTTTCATGAATGCGCGCGGCATGCGCACGAGTTCGGATTCGTTGTCGCCGCCCGCTTCGAGCAGCAGCACCCGGCTTTTGCCGTCGCGGGTGAGCCGGTCGGCGAGCACACTGCCCGACGACCCTGCGCCCACAATGACGTAGTCGTACGCATCATCTACATTACTCATCGATACTCCTGCAATGTGTCTTTCGAATATTGGCCATCGGGCACGCCCTGTCAGCAAAGCGGCAGCCACACGCCGCCTGCACGTGACGAGGCCAGCGCCGTCCGGACAAACCGCATGCCGTCGAGGCCGTCCTCGATGGTCGGAAACGCACTTTCATCGGGTCCGCGCTCACCTGCGCGATGCGCGTGAACCGCCCCTGCAAAGTCGGCGTAAAGGTTCGCGAACGCTTCCAGATAACCTTCCGGATGCCCCATCGGCACGCGCGTCGCCCTGGCGGCGGTAGCGCCAAGCCGGGCGTCGCCGCGCCGGATCACGCGCGCGCTGTCGCCTAACGGCGCGAAGTGGAGTTCATCGGGGGTTTCCTGCCGCCAGCTCAAGCCGCCGCGCGAGCCGTAGATCGACAGTTCCAGGTTGTTCGCGTTGCCGGGCGCGGTCTGACTCGCCCACAACATGCCGCGCGCGCCGTTGGCGTAGCGCAGCAGCACGTGCGCGTTGTCGTCCACCTTGCGCCCCGTGACGGCGCTCGTGAGATCGGCCAGCAGCGCGTGGGCGTCGAGTCCGCTCACATAGCGCGCGAGGTGATAAGCATGCGTACCGATATCGGCGATGGCACCGCCCTCGCCCGCCTGGGCCGGATCGCTGCGCCACGCGGCCTGCTTGTTGCCGGACGCCTCGACGGGTTCGCTCAGCCAGTCCTGCGCATAACGCACCTGCACCGAGCGGATCTCGCCAATTTCGCCGGCGGCCACCCGTTCGCGCGCGTGCCGAACGAGCGGATAGCCGCTATACGTGTATGTCACGCCGAACAGACGCCCCGCTGCGCGCGCGAGGCGCGCAAGTTCGTTCGCCTCGTCGAGCGTCGTCGCCAGCGGCTTGTCGCAGAGCACATGCAGACCCGCGGCGAGGCAGTCGCGCGCGACGCGCGCATGCAAATGATTGGGCGTTACGATGACGACCGCCTCGATGCCGTCATCGCGCTGGCTCTCGCCATCGAGCATCGCCTGCCAGCTCGCATAGGCGCGGGCGGAATCAATGCCCAACGCCGTGCCCGATGCGCGCGAGCGCTGCGCATCGGCGGAAAATGCACCGGCCAGCAGCCGGTATTCGCCATCGAGCCGCGCCGCCATGCGATGAACCGCGCCGATGAATGCCCCCTCGCCGCCGCCCACCATCCCGATCCTGATCAATTCCTTCATGCTTCGTGGTCCTTGGTAAAACCCGTCAACCGATACCGAGCAGCCGCCGATTGGCGGCTTCATCCACGCCCGACGCCGCGAAATCGTCGAATGCGCGCGCCGTGACATCGATGATGTGATCGGCGATAAAGCGTGCGCCTTCGCGCGCACCCACGGCCGCGTCCTTGAGCGCGCACTCCCATTCGAGTACGGCCCAGCCTTCGAAATCGTATTGCGCGAGCTTCGAAAAGATCGCGCGGAAGTCAATCTGCCCGTCGCCCAGCGAACGAAAACGGCCCGCGCGTTCGAGCCACGCGCCGTAGCCGCCATAAACGCCGCTGCGTCCGTTGGGACGAAACTCGGCGTCCTTGATATGCACGGCCTTGATGCGCTCGCGATATAGGTCGATGAACGCCAGGTAGTCCATCTGCTGCAGATGAAGATGGCTCGGGTCATACAGGATGTTGGCGCGCGCGTGCCCGCCAACTGCATCGAGAAATCGCTCGAAGCTCGCGCCGTCGTGCAGGTCTTCGCCAGGGTGAATCTCGAAGCACACATCCACGCCCGCTTCGTCGAAGGCATCGAGAATGGGTCGCCAGCGGCGCGCCAGTTCTTCGAACGCCATCTCCACAAGACCGGCCGGGCGCTGCGGCCACGGATACAGGAACGGCCACGCAAGCGCGCCGGAAAACGTCGCGTGCGCGCGCAATCCCAGCCGTTTGCTTGCCTGCGCGGCCAGCATGAGTTGCGCGGCCGCCCACTGCTGGCGCGCCTGCGGCTGGCCGCGCAAGGCGGGCGGACAGAAGCCATCGAACGCCGCGTCGTAGGCGGGATGAACGGCCACCAGTTGCCCTTGCAGATGGGTGGACAACTCCGTCACAGCGATACCGTGCTCCGCAAGCGTGCCGCGCACTTCGTCCGCATAGGTCTGACTCGCCGCGAGCCGATCGAGGTCGATCAGGCGCGCGTCCCATGCCGGAATCTGCACGCCGCGATAGCCCAGACCGGCGGCCCAGCGCGCAATCGTATCGAGCGAATTGAACGGCGCTTCGTCGCTCACGAACTGCGCGAGAAAAATGGCGGGGCCGAGTATCGTTTTCATGGCGTATGGACTCCTTTTCTGCTGGCTCAATCGGACTGCGGCCGCTTCAGGCTGACCGGCTGAACCGCCCTGGCGGCTTTCGCGTCTTTCTGAGGATGGGGATGCTTGAGCGGGCCGCTTTGCGGGCCGTCTTTCTTCGAGTTCGGCGGCCCAGGCGGTTCGTCGATGCGCGGCGCGGGCGGCGGCGCGCGGCGCACCGTATGGCACTTCTGTTCGTAATGGTCGTGCTTCCAGACATCGCGACAGACGCGCTTGACTTCCTCGGCCGCGCCCGCGCGGCCCATCGTCGCCGCGATCAACAGCATGGCGATCAGAATGCGTGTGAACATGGTCTTTCCTCGTTGGCGTGTAGTGGGGAGCACTCAGGCGCGAACCTAGAAGCGATGCGTGATACCGACGCGCGCAACTGTCTGCGAAGCCGTGGACGAGCGCGCCATCGTGTAGTCGACCATCGCCGTCGCGCCGTTGCCGCTCGCGCGTTGCCAGGTGAGCGTCGCGTAGACGTCGGTACGCCGCGAGAAGCCGTAGAAAAGCCCCGCCGAAATCTGGTGCGCGTGGTAACTGTCCGCCGCCGCGTTGGCCCAGTCGTAGTGATAGTTCAGCGACATCACGGTATTGCGCGTCACAGGAAACTGGCCACCCGCGCTCACCACCTGCACGCCCGTCCCGAGCCCCGTGTTGCGCGTGTTCGTGTAAAGCGCGTCGAGCCACGCGCTGCCCACGGCAAGCCGCCCGCCGAAGCCCCAGTTGCGCAGCGCACCGCCGTCTTCGACCATGTCGGTCGAGCGCGAGAGCGTATAGGCCGCGTCCAGTTGCAACGGACCGAGGCTGTAGTCGGCGCCATAGCTCTGCGTCGACCCGCGCCCCACATGTCCGGCCACGTTGCCGAACGCATACATCGCGCCGACCGTGAGACCGTTGATGGTCGGCGAGCGATAGCTCACCGCGTTGTTGAACACGTACCAGCCCGCCGTACCGTTGAAATCAGTCGATCCGGAAGTCAGGCCGAGCGACGTGAACGGCCCCGCCGAGGTGTTGTACGGCGGCATCGAATACAGTTCCGGGCCCCAGCGCTGGACCGTGAGCGAGAGGAACATGAAGTCGTTGAGCTGGCCCATCGTGAGCGTGCCCCAACGGTCGTTGCTCAGGCCCATCGACGGGCCAAAGCCGTAATCGGCTCCCGTCGACGTGTTGAACGTCTTGCTCACGTCGAAGAACGCCTTGGTGCCGCCGCCCAGATCTTCGCTGCCACGCAGGCCGAAGGCGCTTTTCCACATGATGTTCGGCTGCATTTCGATCAGCTTGCTGCCGCCGCTGTTCGAGATGTAGGTCAGGCCGGTGTCCATCGTGCCGTACAGCGTGACCTGTTGCGCGCTCGCGGCAGTGCTGGCAAGGCACAGCCCGAGCGGGACACCCATGCAACTCACCGCGCGGCTCACCACGCGCCAGCGGCGCTGTTTGCCGGCCGCGTCGCATCCGCGCCCCTCGCTTTGGCGATTCATCGTTGTCGTCTCCTGACCAGTCTTTCGGCTTCGTTTTGGTGTTGCGTCTTTTTTGTTCGCGCTGTCTGCGGCGCGTGAATTGGATTATTTCCAGGCGCAGTCATGCCGAAAAATGAAAAATATCGCCTGCGATGTATTGATTTTCGTGATGGGAGGCAAGATGGTTGCGAGGCGCTGGATCACGGGCTTTGCGCGTGTCTTTACGCACTGGCCGCCTGGGGAAATCACCAAGAGCGCTGACGAAGTATTGTTTCGGACAATCCCTCACGCCCGCCTGCGCTGTGCCGCGACGCAGGCGCTTTTACGTCCTCAGGAACGCCGCGCATGCGCCTCAAAGGTCTGGATCTGAATCTGCTCGTCGTACTGGACGCCCTGCTCACCGAGCGCAGCGTCTCGCGCGCGGCGCTGCGCATCGGTCTCAAGCAGTCGGCGGTCAGCTCGGCGCTCGGGCGCTTGCGCGAGCATTTCGACGATGTGCTGCTCGAATGGCGCAATCGCCAGATGACGCCAACGACACTCGGCTATGAGTTGCAGCCCGTTCTGCGCGCCCTGCTTCAACGCGCCGATGTCATCGCCAACGCCAATCACGCGTTCGTGCCGCAGGAAGCGCAGCAGGAGTTCGTCGTGCTGTGCTCGGACTACGTGGCGCAGGCGTTCATGCCGCGCGTGATCGCGCGGCTCATGCACGAAGCGCCGCGTGTGTCGCTTTCGATGCGCCCGCTCATCAGCCTGTTGCCGCGCTCGCGCAATCTCATGGGCGACGAACTGGAGCGGCGCGGCGCGCATCTCGCGATTGCGCCCAAGGAATTCACCTCGGCCGATCAACCGTCGGTCGACCTGTTTCACGAGACCTTCACCTGCATCGTCGCGAACGACAATCCCCACGTGGGCGAACGTCTGAGCACCCGGCTCTATTCGTCGCTGCCGCACGTGATTGCCACCTTCATGGACTCGGCGGCCAATACCGTCGAGGGGCGACGTCTCGATCGCGCGGGCGTGGCACGCAAAGTCGAAGTGATCGTGCCGAACTTCCTGCTCGTGCCGGAATTCGTGGTGGGCACCGAACGGATCGGCACCGTGCCCGCGCGACTCGCCCAGGCGGCGGCGCGATCCATGCCGCTGCGCGTCGTGCCTGCGCCGTTCGCCGCCATCGATGTCTGGGAAACGCTGCAAGTGAGCGCGGCGCACGCGGGCGATCCGGCGGTCGAATGGCTCGCGCACGTGATCGTCGATTGCGCGCGCAACTTTTGATGGACACACCGTAATGCGCTATCGCTCGATTGATCTGAACCTGCTCGTGGTGCTCGACGCGCTGCTCGACGACCCCAGCGTCACGCGCGTGGCCGACAGGCTCAATGTGGGGCAGCCGGCCATCAGCGCGATGCTGGCGCGTCTGCGTGAGCACTTTGGCGATCCGCTCCTGATTCAGGAGGGGCGCAAGCTGGTCTTGAGCCCGGTCGCGCTGGAATTGAAGCCCGCCGTGCAGGCGTGGCTCGAACGCGCGCGCGTGCTGACGTCGGCCAAGCCAGGCTTCGATCCGTCGCGCGCCGAACGGCGTTTCGCGATTGCCTGTTCGGAGATCGTGGCCGGCTTCCTGCTGCCGCTCGTGAGCGCGCGGCTTACCCGGGAAGCGCCCGGCATCAGCATCACCGTGCGCACCTTCAGCGCGTTTCGCGCGGCGCGCACGCCTGCTGTCGAAGCGCTTGAGCGGCAAGGACTCGACTTCGTGGTGCTGCCGGGCAGTTTTATATCGGCGGATCATCCGCGCCGGCCGTTGTTGAGCGCGCCGTATCGGTGTCTGGTGTGGCGCGGCAATCGCACCGTGTTCGGTGCACGCACCCGACACGGCGCGCTCGACGAAGCCGCGTTCTACGCGTCGCCGCATATCGTGCCGACGCTGCTGGACGGCAGCGTGGCGACTATCGAATCCGACGATGCGCTCGTGCATCGCGCCCAGCGCGAACGCGTGGTGCGCACCGAGCATCTGCTGGCTATTCCCGCCGCCATTGTGAGCACAGAGCTGGTCGCCACCTTGCCGTCGTTCGTGGCCGAACGCTTCGCGGCCCGCGAGAGCGAATTGCGTGTCGTCGATTGTCCGATCGCGCTGCCGCCGCTCACCGAGGTCGTGCAATGGCAGCCGACGCGCGAGAACGATCCCGCCTATGCGTGGTTTCGCGACCTGCTGATCGACTGCGCGAGCGAGATCACGCCGGACATTGCGCCCTGAACTGCCGATACAAAACGAAACGCCGTGCCGTAGCAAGCGGCATGGCGTTGATGGATCGGCTTATCAAGCGCGCCGATGCGGTATTCACTGCCCCGTCGTCGTATTCGGCAAAACACCCCATCCTTCGCGACGTGCACGCGGCACCGCTGCCACCACCAGCAATACGCACACCACGAGGCTCATCGCACCCAGCCAGTCCAGCGACACGCCGATGCTGCCCGCAGCCTTCATCGCGCCAATCGCCACCGGCGCGCTAATGAACTGGCCGAGGAAAAACGCGCACATCCAGATGCCCGTGCCACGCCCGCGCAATTCGAACGGCAGCCGTTGCAACGCCATCGTCAGCAGCACCGGCAGCACGAAACCCCCGCCTAGCTGATGCACCGAAGCGGCCACCACGTCCATCGTCGCGTCACCTGTGCGGCCGAGCGCAATCAGGCCCGCGCCCATCAACAGGAACGGCAGACAGACGATCGCATCGAGACGGATACGTAATGCCGCGCGGCGAAACAGGAATGCGCCGATCGGGATCAGGATGCTGGCGATCGAGATCAGAACGCCGATGGTGGCGGGCGACGTCACGCCATGCCCGGCGAGCACCGCGCCCATCTGCACCGGAATCAGATAGAACAGCAGCGAACCGACGACCGTGAGCACCCCATTGCCAAGCAGATTGCCCCACGGAAAGCGCTGCGCATGGGCCGCTTCGCGTTCGCGCGGCGCGGGTTCCCAGGTGAGCAGCAGCGTGAACGCGAACAGCACGAGGCTCAGCGCGTACATCGCAAACGGAATGCGCCAGTTGTCGCGACCGAGCACTCCGCCAAGCATGATGAAGGCGATGCCCGACACCGATGCGATCCCCGATTGCGCCGACAGCCATTTGACGCGCTCCGGGCCTGTGAAGTAATCGCCCAGCAGCGTGGTGCTGCAGACCATGATGACGGCTTCCGCGAAGCCCACGCCCACGCGGCTCAGGAGAATCTGCGGCAGCGTCTGGAGATACAGCGGCGCGGTGCCGAACAGCACGTAGAGCAGCAGCGCAAAGAGATACGCCCGGCGACGCCCGATGCGGTCCGCCGCCACGCCGATCACCGGCGCAAGCAAGGCCACGCAGAGCGACGGCGCGGTCAGCGCCATCGGCACCAGAAAATCGACGCCCGGCGTCGTGGCGAATTCGGCGTGAAGGCTCGGCAGCAAGGGGGCCATCACCACCGCGCCCATCACCGACATCGTCGATGCCACGCTGAGCACGAGCCCCTGGGCCGTCCCGGCCTCGCGTGCCGTCCTGCGCTCGGTACTGATCGTCATACGCGTCTCCTTGAGGCCATCTGGCGGCCTTTGTCTTTTCTGGGTCGATCCGTCGACCGGACGGGCGGGTGTTCTGTGCACCCTTGCCCGCTGCTGTACTTCGCTTAACGACTATTTCACTGGCCGTCTTGATGACACGCGCGCTCGCATGCTACCAGCCCGGCGTGTCACGGCCGCTCACGCCACTGCGGCCGACAATCCAAGTTGTTTCCGATCCTTACCGACGAGCATGAACGGCAGATAGGAAATACGCAGATGCTGTTCGACCTGCACGTCGTGGCCGCCCGCTGGCGTCGCGGCAAGCGCCACGCCGTCCACATCGAGGCGCGCGACTTCGCCGAAGCCCCAACGCGCGTCCTGCACCTCGCCCAGGTCGGAGACCGCGAACGCGCCGTCGGCGACGACGAGCGTCATGCGCTCCTGCGGCACGGGCGCGCCGTCGATGGTCAAAGCAATCTTCTCCACCATCGAAAGACCCAGCGCGCGGTAATACGGTAGACGCAGTTCCACCGAGAATCCGTTGCCTGCACCGTTACCGGAACGCTGACGCAAGCTGTTTTCGCAGATGATGTATTTGTCGAACATGATGATTCGGTTCCTTGCCAGTAGATCAAAGCGATTTCAGGTGATTCAAGGCGATCAGGCCGCGAGCGCGGCGTGCTGGTCGAGCAGGCCTTCAAACATGCGATGCTGCCGTCGCACCTGCTCGACGCTGTCCACCTCGAAAGCATCCTGTACGTGGCGGTTGCCTTCGTATTCGCTTGACAGATAGCCGTTGTAGCCGCCCTCGATCAGCACCGGCAGGATTTCGTCGTAGGGAATGCTCGGCTCGATCCCTTCGGCGGTCATCTCGTAGAACTTCGCATGAATATGATGGATGCGCGGCATGAATTCGAGCAGGCGTTTCGGGTTCGACCAGATCGTGTGGCGAACCGTCTCCGCCATCGCAAGCTCAATTCCTGTACCGCCCATCTGGCGGACGTCCTGCAAGAGGTATTCGGAGAGAATGCGGTCGTCGTAGGCTGCGCAGATGAAATCGGCAATCGTTGCGCGCGCACCCATGCGCACGAACCGGTCGCGCATCACGCGCGGATAGCGCTTCACGAAGATGCCCATATCGGGCATGAAGCCGATGTGTTGCGTGCCCAGCCGCTCCATCGATTCCGCGTGGCGCATGATCCACGGATGGTCGAAGTGCAGCGGCGAATGGACTTCGAGCAGCATTTTCACGTCGTAACGCTCGGCAGCGCTCACGCAGCGCGCGAGGATATGCGGCGAAACGCTCACGAGCACGCGTACGAAGCGGCAGCCCAGACGATGCGCATGGCGCAGATCGGCTTCGATCGACGCCACGCATTCATCGTCGCTCATGAGGCGGCCGGGGAAGCGTTTGGTATCAAGAAAGAGATCGTGGCAAACGGGCGTGAGGCCGTATTGCGCCATCCATTCGTGCCATTGCGCGTAAAACGCGTCGGCGGCGTGGGGCGCACGCGGGATCATCTGCTCGCTGACGATCTCAATTCCGTTCGCACCGATTTTTGCGGCTTCCGCGAGGCAGCCTTCGAGATCGAGCTTGCGCAGGAAAAACTCTTCCTGGTAGCTGTAAAGGCTGATGCCGCGCTTGATCTGGGCGGGTGATGACATGTTGTCTCCGTCATTGTGTGAGCTGGTGACGGATTATTTGGTCATCGTCGCGGTATTGAAAAATGATAATTTTCGCGCGTGAACTATTGAATTTCGTGATTGATCCGGGAAAACCCGATAACGCGTTTTAGCGCCCCACCCGCTTCAAGGTTTGCGAGGGCGTCTCGCCGAACAGTTCCTTGTAATCGCTGGCAAACCGGCTCAAATGCGAAAAGCCCCAATTCATGGCGATAGAAGAAACGTTGCGCTCCGACCGGTCGGCCAGCAAATCGCGCCGCACGGCTTCCAGGCGGTGCTTCTTCAGATAGGCCATCGGCGCATGACCGAAGTGTTGTTTGAAGCCATCGAACAGCTTGTAGCGCGACACGCCCGCCGCACGCTCGATGTCTTCCAGCGCGATATCCTCGCGCGCGTTGTCGTGGATGAATTGTTTCGCACGCAACAAATATTGCGGACAGGAAGGCCGCATCGCGTCGGCCAGCTCCTGCGAGAAATTGTGCGGCTGTGACAGCAATAGCCCTTTGAGCAAGGCCTGTTCGAGATCGCCCGCCATGTGCTGATGGCCGAATAGCGGGCCGCCCTGCTCCATCTCCGTCAGCAGGAACCTGACCATGCGCCACCACGCCGCCTGATCGCCGTTGGCGGCGTCCATAGGCGGATCGAAGGTCACGGCGGCATCGAGCGGACGTTGCAGCAGTCCTTCGAGCACCTGACGCAAGGCCTGACGCGGAATCGACACGATGATTTTGCGGCAGTTGCCGGTGATCGCCAGATCCTGCGTCTCGTGCGGCGACAGAATCAGGCCGCGATCCTGATCCGACAACCACAACCGCCCGCGCGCCGCGAGTTCCTGCTGACCAGTGAGCGGCAGGCTCACGCTGTAGCAGTTGAGCGGCGCTTCATCGTCGATGGAGACGGTAACGTCGGTGCCGTATTCGACGTAGCCCAGGGTACTCGCCATCGAGCGCATCACGGTGCCGCTGTGACGAAAGTGCAATTGCTGCGGACTGCGCACCTGCAAGCCATGTGGCCCGCAAATGGTCGCCATCCATTCGCGCGCACCTTCAAGGTCGTTGCGCAGCGCGTCGATGCCACGGCTTTCCTTGGCGGCGGGAGTTGGCATGGCGAGGGGACGGTTTATTTGACGAATGCCCCCATGGTAATCCACACCGCGCGTCGCCAAAATACCCGGCACATCATGAATTACGTTGCGACGCAGCGGTTTCAGTCGGCTTTCAGGCGATTTCCGCTGCGCTGGCGTTGCTGCTTATGCCGCTGTTGCTGTCCCCGAATTTCTCGTAAAAGAGCCGGTGCCCGTCGATACGCTCGTTCGCCAGCCAGGTCTTGATCGCCTCCACCATCGGCGGCGGCCCGCACACATACATGTCGAAGGGACTCGCTTCCAGAAACGCGCGGTCGAAATGCTCGGGAATCAGCCCGGTTTTGCCCAACCATTCATCAGCGGGATTCATCACGACAATCTCGCTGGCGAAGTTCGCGATGCGCGCCTCGTAGTCCTTCAGGCGTTCCAGTTCGCACAGATCGCGGGCGTTCGTGACACCGTAGTAGAGCCGCACCGGCTGGCCGCAGCCGCCCTTGTTCGCTAGATCGTCCAGCATGCCGAGGAACGCAGACAAGCCCGTGCCGCCCGCGACCATCACCAGCGGCCGCTCCACTTCGCGCAGATAGAAGGTGCCGAGCGGCGCTTCGAATTCGATGGTCTGGCCCGGCTGGCAGCGCTCGCGCATATAGTTGCTCATCGCGCCATCCGGCAGCAGGCGAATCAGGAACTGAATCTGATTGCTATCGTTCGGCCGGTTTGCAAACGAATACGATCGCCATACATTCGCGCCGGGTACTTTGAGCCGCGCGTATTGTCCCGGCAGAAAGTCGAGGCGTCCCGGGCAGGCGCTCGCATCCAGATGCAGGATTGCCGTGCTTTCCGAAACCTGCTTCACGGCCGTGACCTGTCCACTGAGCAAAGTCGTGCCGCCCGCGCTGCACAGGCTCGAATCGTAGTCGAAGTAAAACGAAGCATCGGACTGCACACGCGTCTGGCAGGACAGCATCCTGCGCGCCGCGAGATCGTCGGCGGACAGTGCTTCCTCGTCGACATAGTCCTGCGTATAGCTGCCCGATTCGCAACGTCCCTGGCAGGTTCCGCACACGCCCTCGCGGCAATCCAGCGGAATGTTCACGCCGTTGCGCAGCGCCGCGTCCAGCAGCAGCTCGTTGGCGCGCACATCAAAGAACAACGTTTTGCCGTCTGCAAAACTGAAGGCGACCTTGTGGCTCATGATGGTGTCCCTACCGCTCACAGATGGTAAAAATCGAGCACGGCATTGATGGTGTCGTTCAGCAGCAGCACATGCTTGCGGGTGATCTTCCAGCTCTCGCCATCCGGGCGCAGACCATAGGTCACGCGTCCAAAGAAATGCTCGCCGATGCCCTGCCGCGCGTAAAACGTGGCCCAGTTGCCTTTCACTTCCAGCGTGCCGTCTTCGCGCGTTTCGATACGCACATTGGTGATCTGGTGCAGCGTGCGCGGCAATGGCGTCGATGCCGCCGATTTTCCCGTACGCAAACGAAACACGCGATCTTCCAGCCCCGTGCGATTCGCGTAATAGATCAGCGACATGCCGCGCTTCGGGTCAGTCGTATACACATGCTCAGAGTCCCATTGGGGCACATGAAACACGCTATTCGCGTCGAACAGATCGAGGTATTCGTCCCAGCTCTGGGCGTCGCAAAGCTCGGCCTTGCGAAACAAAAACTGCTCGACCGAGTGTTGCAGGGTGGGGGTGACGGACATGATTCAGGCCTCCTTATTTTCGTTCGATTTCAGCGCCAGGCCTTTGAGCAGATACGATTGCCACGCACCGTGCTGGTTGACATAAAGGCCCTCGTGCGTGAGTTCCGTGCCGCACATCGCCGGGTCGATGTCCAGCAGGCGCGAATGGGCGGTCTCGCCCACCACCCATTTGTGATGGCCGCGCGAAATATCGCTCCAGCGTTCGAGGCGCGCCTGGAAGCCACGCTGCTGCTCGCGGAATTCGACGAGATCGTCGGGCGTGCCCATGCCGGAGACGTTGAAAAAATCCTCGAACTGGCGAATCCGGCTCTCGCGATCCTGATCCGACTCACCCTTCACACCGATGCACTGGCTGATCACCTCGGTCTTGTTCCAGGCGACCGGGCGCACGATACGCAGTTGCGAGCTGATCTGATCCATGAAGAACATGCTCGGATAGATGTTCAGGTTGCGCAGGCGGTGCATCATCCACTCGGCCTTCTGCTGGCCGTAGGCTTCCACGAGACGCGGCATCACGCTGGCATAGCCGGGCCGCACGCCGGGATTCGGCATATCGCTGAACAGGACGCTATGGCCATTGCGGAATGCGAACCAGCCGTCGTCGGTTTCAGCATCGCCTGCGCCGAGCTTGCTGTAATCGAGCGTGCCTGCGGCTTGTCCGCCTGCCTGTGCATTCGCTTGAGCATTCGCCTCCTGACGACGCTGCACCGTGCTCACATAGTTGAAGTGCACGGTACTCACGTGATACCCGTCAAGGCCGTTTTCGTTCTGCAGCTTCCAGTTGCCTTCGTAGGTATAGGCCGATTTACCCGGCAGCACTTCGAGTTCACCAGTGGGCGATTGCGCCACCACCATATCGAAGAAAATGCGTGCATCGCCAAGGTAGTCTTCGAGCGTGTCCGTGCCTTCCACGTCGAGGCTGATGAACACGAAGCCCTTATAGCTGGCGATACGGGCTTTTTTCAGGCCCCGCGTGGACTTGTCGAAGTCCTCGCAATACTCGCCGGGCGCCTTGACCTTCACGAGACGGCCATCGCTCTTGTAACACCACGCGTGGAACGGACAGGTAAAGGTGGACTGATTGCCCTTGCTCATACGCGTAAGCGTCGCGCCGCGATGCTGGCACGCGTTGATCATCGCGTTGAGCTGGCCGTTGCCGTCGCGCGAAATGATCATCGGCTGACGGCCGGCGCGCATCGTGATGAAGTCGTTCGGCGTCGGAATCTCGCTTTCGTGGCACGCGTAGATCCAGTTCTTCTCGAAGATGAATTCCATCTCCAGTTCGAAAAGCTCAGGCTCCGTGAACATCTCGCGTGCAATGCGATACACGCCCTCCGCCGGGCGGAAATCCAGGCATCCGCCAACGAATTCCTGCCATTGCGACGTACTTTTCTCCGCGCCCATGATGGGTTCTCCTCGTGCCGTTCAACGGTCTTGCGACCAGGTCCTTGTTGAACTGCATTGGATACCGCGCCAATTTCGCGCGCTATCCACCTGGTGGCCTTTCGCTATCCACTTTTTTTGCCGCACGGCCGGGATGCCTGCCCGATCGCGGATTACGTCAAAAAAAGCGGATAGCGAGCGTCGAGTAGATGGATAGCGCGCGAGCCGCGGTGGGTATTCAATCCTGTTCACGCACTACGGACGTCAATACGGGTCGGCAGGCGACAATCAAACGGAGACAGCAATCATGAGCGTGAAGGTATTCGACACCCAGGAAGTCCAGGACCTGCTGAAAGCGGCCGCCAATCTCGGCGCGGAGGGCGGCAATGCGCGCTTCCAGCAGATCGTTCATCGCCTGCTGGGCGATCTGTTCAGGGCCATCGACGATCTCGACATCACGCCCGACGAAGTGTGGGCGGGCGTCAACTATCTGAACAAGCTGGGTCAGGACGGAGAAGCAGCGCTGCTCGCGGCCGGGATCGGTCTGGAGAAATACCTGGACATTCGCCTGGACGCCGCCGATCAGGCTGCCGGCATGGACGGCGGCACGCCGCGCACCATCGAAGGGCCGCTCTACGTCGCCGGTGCGCCGCTGCGCGAGGGCGTGTCGAAGATCGATATCAACGAAGACGCCGATGCCGGCCCGCTCGTGATTCACGGCAAGGTCACCGATACCGACGGCAAGCCCGTCGCCAACGCCATCGTCGAATGCTGGCACGCCAATTCGAAAGGCTTTTATTCGCACTTCGACCCAACCGGCGCGCAAAGCGGCTTCAATCTGCGCGGCGCGGTCAAATCCGGGGCAAACGGCGATTATGAATTCCGCACGCTCATGCCGGTGGGTTACGGCTGTCCGCCGCAAGGGGCCACCCAGCAGTTGTTGAACGGCCTGGGCCGCCACGGCAACCGCCCGGCGCATGTGCACTTTTTTGTCACGAGCGGGGCGCACCGCAAGCTCACCACGCAGTTCAATATCGAAGGCGATCCGCTCATCTGGGACGACTTCGCCTATGCAACGCGCGAGGAGCTGATTCCATCAGTGGTGGAGAAAACGGGCGGCGCGGCGCTCGGTCTCAAGGACGATGCGTACAAGGACATCGAGTTCAATGTCACGCTGACGCCGCGGATTCAGGGCAAGGACAATCAGATCGTCAGCCGCCCTCGCGCGACGGCGACGGCGTGACGCACGCGTGAAGCACGCATGAAGCAAGCGCAGTCGCCCCTGCCTGGGGAGCGACTGCATTGCATCACACGCCTAGAAGCGATGCATGATGCCGACGCGATAGACCATCTGGTTCACGCCCGACGACGCGCCCGCCGAAGCATCGACAATCTGCGCTTCGTCGAAGTCCGTGCCGGTGTGCGCGCTGACGACGTGCTGCCACGCGCCCTGCATATAGAGCGAAGTCCGCTTGCTCAGGTCATAGTCGAGCATCAGGCTGATCTGATGCCACTTGGGCACATAGCTGCCCGCCGTCGACGACAGATGCGCCATCGTGAAGGTATAGGTCGAGCCGAGCCAGAGCGCCGGCGTGAAGAAGTACTGCGCGTTGACCTCGAAGTTGTCAAACTTCCACGAATTCCAGCTTGCACCATTCGCCAGGCTGGTGTTTTCGAGCCACACGTTGCTGGTCGGATCATAGACGTCGACATGTGACCATGCGGCGGCAACCGCTACCTTCGGGAAGCGATAGCTCGCCGACACGCCGATCGTCTGCTGCGAGCCCGCATCGAACAGATCGCCGGACGTAATGGCGCCGCTCGTCGTGAGACCCGGGTTGTTCATCTTCAGATACGAAGCGGCTGCCGTGAAGTTACCGTTCTGATAATTGAGCGTTGCGCCCCACAGACGGTTGTTCGCAAAGCCGCCAGCCTCATTGCTGAAACCGTACATGGCTTCGCCAGTGAGGCCGCGCCACGTCGGCGTCACGTATTTGACGGCGTTATTGACGCGGAAATCCCAGTCCGCGTTATCGCTGTCGAAGGGATGGGTGGCGATGTCGCCAGCCCAGTTGCCGGCGGCGGTCAGACCGGCAAAACCGTAGTCGTCGACGCTCGTATCGTACTGGCGCCCCAACGTGATCGTACCGTAGCGATCCGACGATATCCCCACATAGGCCTGACGCCCGAACATGCTGGAGTCCTGACCAAGTTTGCCCGTATTGATGTTAAAGCCATTTTCTAGCTTGAAAATCGCCTTATAACCGCTGCCCAGGTCTTCGCTGCCTTTGATGCCCCAACGGCTGCCGGCCGTGTCTCCGCTTGCCATCGCCCACGCCGAATGGCCCCCTGCGTTGCTGGTGAAATTGAGCCCTTCGTCGAGAAGGCCGTAAAGCGTGATACTGCTTTGCGCGTGCGCGGCGCTGGCGAGGAGAAAAAGCGGCGCCATCACCGCTGCCGAGATTGCGGTCTTTCGGATCTTCATCGATACCCTTCGAAACGTGCTGGATGAGTTGGTGTAATAGCCGTTGCGCCGTCGTTGCGGCCTTTCACGGTGCTGCTGGCGCTATGGACGCCAGCAGATAGGGCAGTCTAGGTTTAATCAAAAGTCGCTAGAAATCAGGGACTGAAATTCTCAATTCAAGAAATCGAAAGTGCCCGCTGACCGGCTGCAAAGCGTTGGTGCACGGGGCTTGCGCGACGCACCGTGCGCGTCGGTCTGTGAAACGACTGTTGGGTTTTCGCCAAAGATTCTGGGCTTGACTGTGGCTCAAGCTCCATGCGCAAAGATGCCGGGCACGCTGCGACCCGGTTTATAGTGCATGCCTGAATCGCTGTTTAATCCCTGCCCGAATCCATCCTTCGCCAAGGAACGCATGTCCGCCCTTAACCCGCCCTCTCGCGCCACGCGTGCGTCGCTTTTTGAACAATTGAAGGCGCGCGTCGTCCTGCTCGGTCTGTTCGTTGGGTCGATGTGGGTCGTTTTTCTGGTGTCGGCCGCGTTGCCCTTCCTGCAACTCAACCGGCATGGCGTCGTGCCGCGCACGCTTGGCGGCCTTCAGGGCATCCTGTTCGCTCCGTGGCTGCACGCGAGCTTTATTCACATCATGTCGAATACGCCGGGGCTGCTGGTGCTCGGCTGGCTTTGCATGTGGCCGCGCATCGCCAACTTCTGGCAGGCCACCATCGGCGGGATGCTCGGTGCGGGGCTGTGCGCGTGGTGCCTCGGCGCGCCCTGGTCGGTTCATATCGGCGCGAGCGGGCTGGTCTTTGGCTACGCGGGCTATCTCGTCGCGTATGGCTTCTACAGCCGTAAGTTCATCCCGGTGCTGGTTGCGCTCTTCGTGGCATGCAGCTACGGCATCAGCCTGTTCTACGGCGTGCTGCCGATTACGCCCGGCGTGTCATGGCAAAGTCACCTGGGCGGTGCAATAGGCGGCGTTCTGGCCGCGCGTTTCTTCCGCCAGAACGCTTTGCGTTGAAGCGAAAAAAACCGTCTCCCAGTGAGGGAGACGGTTTGCCCATATCACCGCTTATACGGCCTTGGCGCGGCGTATTTGCGTCGATGCGCCAAAGAATTTGCTAGTCACGTAATAAACCAGTGACGTCAGCACCAGTCCCACGATCCACGAAAGATCCGCACCATTGAGCATTTTCGCAACCGGGCCAGTGTACATATCGGTCGAAACGAACGGCAATTGAACCGCGATGCCGAAAACATAGGCAAAAATCGCCGTGCCGTTGAACCGGCCGTACACGCCGCCATCGGCGCGGAAGAACGAATCGACGTCATATTCGCCGTGGCAGACCAGGTAGTAATCAATCAGATTAACGGCCGTCCAGGGGACCAGCACATAGAGCAACAGCAGAATAAAGTTGGTGTATTCAACCAGGAAATTGCTCTGGCCGAACAACGCAATCAGCAGTGAAATGCTGAAGAGAATCACGGCGGTAATCGCGCGCGCCCTCGCCTTTGCCTGCCAGTTCGGAAACAGCGTCTGGAAGATCGTGATGGTAGAGAGCGTGCCGCAATAGAGATTCATCGCGTTGGTCGCGGCAATGCCCACGGAAAGCACGATCACGACGAGCGGCGCAATGCCGTGCGTGACCTTGGTGAGGCCATTGACGACATCGCCGTCGCTAACCAGCAGGCCCACCATCGCGCCCAGAATCATCGGGAAAATGGATCCCAGCGAGCAGCCCCAGTAGCTCGACCAGAACGCGGTGCGTGCGCCGGTCTCTTCAGGCATATAACGCGAGTAGTCGGAGACATACGGCGCGTAAGCAATCTGCCACAACGCAGCCACTGAAATCGTGCCGAGAAAGCCCGTGAGATTGGCGCTGTTCTTCGAGAAAAAGTCGGCAGGCAGCCCATGCACGAAGATGATCCAGGCAAACGTCAGCACGAGCACGACGCCCGAAAGCCACGTCATGAGGCGCGTATAGGCGTGAATGAGGTTATAGCCAAAGATCGTGGCAACAAGGCTCAAGGCGCCCACCAGCAGCACGCCGTTGTTGACCGTGACCGCCGGCGTCAAGCTGGCGAGCGCCTGGCCGCCAAGCACCAGGTTCGACGCGAAAAAGCCTAAATACATGATCACGACCAGCGCCACCACCAGCAGCGACCCGATCGAGCCGAACTGGCCGCGCGTCTGCACCATCTGCGGCACGCCCAATTGCGGGCCTTGAGCAGAATGCAGCGCCATGAATATGGCGCCAATCAGCGTGCCGATCACGATGCCCAGCACGCCCCACCAGAATGGTTGCTTGAATACAGTGACGGCCAGCGCACCGGTCACGATCGTCAGCATCATGATGTTCGAGCCGAACCAGATGGTGAACAGGTCGCTGGCCTTGCCGTGGCGCTCGGAGCGCGGTATGCGCTGGATGGTACTTTGCTCAAGACGAGCCAGGGTATCTTCGGCCATGGGGTCTCCTTCTGAGTGGCGTCGTTCGATAACACCGACACTGTTCAGCAACAAAAAGGACGACGAAAGAACGAAATAGCTTGCCCTTGCATAGCTTTTTTCTGGCTAATGAATATGGTGCATAGCCGCACCGCGAGGGGGCATCGAATCCAGCGGTTTCACGGGGATTTCACCGCAAAACAAGCGTTGATCGGCGCGTTTGACGCTGGCATTCGCCAGAGCGTCAAACGCACCGATCCCTCATGCACCATGACGGCGCAAACCGGTTTAGTCTACGTTGACGGCCTTTGCGTCACTACGCGCGCGCTCGCCGTTCAGAATCATGTCGGCGGCCCGTTCGCCAATCATGATGCACGGCGCGTTGGTATTGCCGCTGATGAGAATGGGCATGATGGACGCGTCGGCAATGCGCAAACGTTCTATCCCCTGCACTTTCAAGGTGGTGGGACTGACGACGCTCAGCGCATCCACGCCCATTTTGCAGGTGCCGACCGGATGGAACACGGTGGCCGCATATTCGCGGATATAAGCCCAGAGTTGCTCGTCGGTCTGCACGGCTTCACCCGGCAGCATCTCCTTGCCGCGAATCGCGTCGAAAGCGGGATCGGCGAGGATCTTGCGCGCGAGCTTCAGACCTTCCACCAGCACGCGCCCGTCTTCGGGATTCGAGAGGAAATTGAAGTCGATAACGAGTTGCCCCTGGGCGTTCAGCTTGAGCTCGCCGATGCTTTTCGGGCGCAGCACGCAGGTATGAACCGCATATCCATGCCCCCATTCGAAGAGACGGCCGCGATGGCTGCGGTAGCCTGGCACGAAGTGAAACTGCACGTCGGGCAGCTCGGGCGACAGAGGCGTGCGCGCAAAGCCGCCCGCCTCTACATAGTTGGTCGTGAGCCAGCCTTTTTGTCCGAACACGTAGCGCAGCGGCGCGGCAATCACGCTCGGCAGCGACGCGAGCGAAAAGCCCAGCGTCTTTGCGCTTTTCGAGCGCACCGTCACGAGCCCGTCGAGATGGTCCTGCAGATTCTTGCCCACGCCCGGCAGATCATGACGAACCGTCACGCCCGCCTGTTCGAGCGATTCCCTGGGGCCGATGCCTGAAGCCAGCAACAGTTGTGGCGTGCCGAGTGCGCCTGCGCTCAGGATGACCTCCTTTCGCGCGACGATGCACTTCGCTGCGCCATCGACGACCACATTCACGCCCTTCGCGACCTTGTCTTCGAGCACGAGTGTTTGCACTGCACAATCCGTCACGACAGTGAGATTCGCGCGATGGCGAACCGGCGCCACGAATGCGCGATAGCTGGACAGACGCCTCGCGTCCTTCTGCGTCACGTTATAGATGCCGCAGCCTTCGAATTGCCTGCCGTTGAAGTCGCTATTGCGCTTGATGCCAACGCGCCCGGCGGCCTTAACGAACAGCTCCGAAACCGGATTGGGGTCGCGCGGCGCGTCAACGTAAAGTTCGCCGCTCACGCCATGCAGGCCAGGATCCTGGCCCAGCCGGTTATTCTCCGACCTGCGGAAATACGGCAATACGTCCTTCCAGCCCCAGCCGGCACAGCCCGCCGCTGCCCACTTGTCGTAGTCGCTCGCGTGGCCGCGAATATAGATCATGCTGTTCATCGAACTCGATCCGCCGAGCGCCTTGCCGCGCGGCGTATGCAGGCTGCGGCCATTCAGGTGCTGCTGGGGTGCGGACAGAAAGTTCCAGCTGTATTTTTTGCTCTTGTAGAGCGTGATGGTTCCAGCAGGCGTCTGGATACGCACGTTCCGGTCGTGACTACCGGCCTCGATCAGGCAGACGGTCACGTTGGGGTCCTGGCTCAGGCGGTTCGCCAGCACACAGCCCGACGAGCCCGCCCCCACGATCACATAGTCGAAGGCGCTCGCTTTATCGATTGAAGTCTTTTCATCCGGCATGCTCTTTCCTCTGTTGAACCGCGCAGCCGGAGTCGGCCGTCGCTGTATGCCGGATTTTCTTCAGCACAAAAAAATCGCGAAATGATGTTTTTTGTGGTCGCTGGCAAGGAAAAAGCTCGCTCGATGAAGCGGCCTAGCGGCTTCGCACGAATTGATGCTCGACCCGCGTGCGCAGCACGCCGTCGAGCGCGGCAAGCTGTTCGCGCAGTTTCACTGCGCGCCTTTCGGTAATGCCTGCCAGCACGATGGTTTGCTCGACCACACCGCGACAGCGCGAGACCGCCCAACGATCGACGGCAGCGTTTTCGTCTTCGATCAACGCAGCCGCGCGCGATTCGACGCCCGCGCTCGAACTCGATACGAGGTGGACGGTGTGCGTGAGTTTGACGCCACCAAGGGCATGGGACCAGTCTTCGCAGACTGCCGGGGAGGATGTGAGGGTGTCTTGACGCATAGTCGCTCCGGTTTGAGGGTTGATCGAACCGGTGCCAGCCATGCTGCTCCCGCTTCGTTGCCGTGAATCGGCCGCATCGCCACATTGGCTTCCACCTTGCCCGGGCAGGCAGGTTGGCGTCGGACTGTCCGACTCTGGATGCATGTACGTTTTACCGTTGCGTTCAGTATTTCGAACGCGATTCCATTATATCGAAATTCTCGATACGGGCAAGCGGAGGATCGACGCGGCAAAGGGAACAACAGGAAAACCGCCGCCTTACTTTTGGCATTCAGCCAGACAGGCGAGCGAATAAGACCGTCGAAACCGGTAAGGCAATTGGAATGAAATTGTCACGCCCGCGCTCTTACAGCTTAAGGAGTGCTTCACTATCCTGTTCGAGTTTTCCCCGTGCGCCTCCGTATCAGTACGGCTTTAAGGTGCGCGCTTTATTCTGTACGCTGTAGTGGAACGGCTGGCAAGGCGCCATCCACTGAGAAGGAGCCATTCATGGAACCGTCTTCAGGCCCGCAGCCGGGCGAGCACGCTGGCCACCTCGACGGATCGATGGCCCGACTGGCGCTGGCCGCCATCGGCATCGTATTCGGCGATATCGGCACCAGTCCGCTCTATACGATGAGCACCGTATTCGAGCCGAATCACGGACTGGCGCTCTCCCGCGCCAACGTGCTGGGCGTGGTGTCGCTCATCATCTGGTCGCTGATGATCGTGGTGACGCTCAAATACGTCACGCTCATCATGCGCGCTCACAATCACGGCGAAGGCGGCATCATGGCGCTGCTCGCGCTGGCCTCCAGTTCGGTGATGGACCGGCCGCGCCTGCGCAATGCCCTGCTGCTCATCGGCGTGTTTGGCGCGGCGCTGTTCTACGGCGACGGCGTCATCACGCCGGCCATTTCGGTGCTGAGCGCCGTGGAAGGGCTGGAAGTCGCCGAACCGCTTCTCAAACCCTATGTGGTGCCGATCGCGCTGGCCGTGCTGGTGGTGCTGTTTCTGATGCAGCGGCGCGGCACGGCGGGCATCGGCGCGGTGTTCGGGCCGGTGATGGTGCTGTGGTTCGGCGTGATCGCCGTGGCGGGCGTGCTCAATATCGGCCGTGCGCCGGCCATCCTGGACGCCTTCAACCCCTTCGTGGGCCTTGGCTTCCTGATCCGCAACGGTTGGGTGGCTTTCGTCTCGCTGGGCGCGGTGGTGCTCGCCCTGACCGGCGCGGAAGCGCTCTACGCCGACATGGGCCACTTCGGCGCGCCGCCGATCCGCCTGTCGTGGTTCGCGCTGGTGCTGCCCGCGCTGGCGCTCAACTATCTGGGCCAGGGCGCGCTGTTGTTGTCCGACGCCAAAGCCGTGGACAATCCGTTCTTCCACCTGTTCCCGTCGATGGCCTTGTTCCCGATGGTCGTGCTGGCCACGGTGGCGACGGTCATCGCTTCGCAAGCCGTCATCAGCGGCGCGTTCTCGATGACCAAGCAGGCCATGCAACTGGGCTTCATGCCGCGCATGGGCATCGTCTACACCTCGGAGCGCGAGGTCGGGCAGATCTACGTGCCCGCCATCAACTGGCTGCTGCTGATCGCCGTGGTGGCCGCGGTGCTGGGTTTCGGCTCCTCCACGGCGCTGGGTTCGGCCTACGGTATCGCCGTGACCGGCACCATGATGATCACCACCTTCCTCACGTTCTATGTGGTGCGCTACGCGTGGCACTACAACTGGGCGCTGTGCGTGTTCGCCACCGGGTTCTTTTTCATCATCGACTTCGCGTTCTTCTCGGCCAATCTGCTCAAGTTCGTCGATGGCGGGTGGTTCCCGCTGATGCTCGGCGCGATCATGTTCATCATCATGTCTACCTGGCATCGCGGCCGCGCGCTGATGGTGGAAGAAGCGCGCAGCCATGCGGGCTCGCTGCCCCTGGAACGCTATCTCGAAGGACTGTTTGCGGGCGAAACGATCCGCGTGCCCGGCACCGCCGTGTTCCTGAACATCGACGCCAACGCCGTGCCGCATGCGCTCGTCAATAATCTCGAACACAACCATGTGCTGCACGAACGCGCGTTGTTCGTGCATGTGAAAAACCTCGACGTGCCCTATGTGCCGCGCGACCAACGCGTGGCCATCACGCCGCTGGGTCACAACTGCCACTGCATCGTGGTCGCTTATGGCTTCAAGGACGAGGCCAATCTGCCCCAGGCGCTGCGCGATTGCGAACCGAAGGGGCTGCTCATCGATCCCGCGCAGGTGTCCTGGTTCCTCAGTCACGCGACCGTGGTGGCGACCGGAGGCAAGGGCATGCCGGTGTGGCGCGAACGGCTCTTCAGCGTGATGGCGCACAACATCGGCAATCTGGCGGCGTACTTCAAGCTCACCGCCAACCGGGTGATCGAACTGGGTTCGCGCGTGGAAATATGAGTTGATCCCTCGCGCTTTCAGCGCGCCCGGCGCGTGCCGCAAGACCAGCGCCTGTTATTAAGCACGCTGATTGTCACTGGCGTGCAATCTGACGTCGATATCGTGTCGGCTCATTGCCCTCCCCACTCACGATAAAACGTCGCTCGCGTGCACACCATGAATACGCTCAAGAGAGCGTCGCTCGTCACCCTGCTCGTCAATCTCGTCCTGATGACATTCCAGATGTCCGCCGGCTGGACGTCGGGTTCGCACGCGATGTTGGCGGACGGGGCACACAGCCTGATGGACGTCGCCACCGATGGGCTGGTGGCCGCCGCGATCTTCTGGGTGCACAGCAATCCCAACGGCCGCAGGAAGCACCTGCTGCCGGTCGTGTCGTCGTTTGCGAGCCTGATGGTGATGGCCGTGGGCGCGGAATTCCTGCTCATGAGCGTGTTCGCGCCCGCCGCTCAGGGCGACGACGCGCAACGCCATATCACGCTGTTCCCGCTGATGGTGGCGATAGCAAGCTGCCTCGCCAAGGCCGGCCTGTACGGCTACCTGAAGTGGACCGCCACCCACGCCGAGCAGCATGGCCACGCGAACTACGCGGGCGTGCTGCGCGCCAGCGCGCGCCATACGGTCGCCGATTCGGTTTCGTCCTGCATCGCCGCCATCGGCGTGACGGGCATGCTGGCCGGATCGTCGCTGTTCGACACCAGCGCCACCGCGTTGATCGGCTGCCTCATCTTTCTGTTCGGCTTCATGCAGAAGGAAAATCCCGCCTGGATTCTGCTCAGCCGCTGCATCCGCTCGATTCGCAGCGGCCGGTTCGCCTAACCGCGCGTCCTGCCGAAACCGCTCGAAGTCCACCACTTTTCGACGCACCGGTTCCCGCTTACGGGCTATCGTCCCGTTCACTCATTTCATTGAATGATAATGAGTCGCATTACATTCATTAAGGCTATACTTCCGTCGGTCGCTTGGGCACACCTTGTCCAGATGGAACGTTATGGAAGCTTTTTATAATCAAACGGACAATCCACACGTCGAATCCCGTCTCGCGGCGTCGCTTGCGCGCGACGCCACGCCGTCGGTGGCACTGCCGGTCGTCTATGGCGAAGCCATCGAATACGAGTCGGGGGCGCGCGAGATCGCGCATACGCATACGCGCGCGCAACTGCTCTACGCCACCAGCGGCCTGATCCGCGTGCGCACGCCCGCCGCCAGCTGGGTCGTGACGCCCGATTGCGCGATGCTCGTGCCGCCGCGCGTCGAGCATGAACTGGAGATGGTCGGCAAGGTCTCGTTCCGCACGCTTTATGTCGATCCGTGCCCGCTGCCCGCCGATGACGCGGGGCGTCTGATCCCCGTGAGCGGTCTGCTGCGCGAGGCCATCCTCGCCATCACCCAGCCGCCGGACAACGCCGATACGTCCGATGCGTCCGATACGCAAGACAAACCCGGCAAACCCGGCAAGCTCGGCGAACTGCTCACCCAGTTGATCGTCAATCTGCTCGCCGCTGCCGTGCCGGTCGCGGATCAGCCGGGCCGTCTGCCGCTGCCGCAGCATCCGCGTTTGCACCGCATCTGCCAGGCGCTGATCGAACAACCGGCCAATAGCGATTCGCTCGATCATTGGGGCGACCGCTTCGGCGCGAGTTCGCGCACGCTCGCGCGGCATTTCCAGCGCGAAACCGGCATGCCATTCGCGAAGTGGCGCGAGCAGATGCGCGTGTCCGAAGCGATGTGCCTGCTCTCCACCCAGACGCCGATCGACAAGGTCGCCAGCCATCTGGGTTACGCCGACGCCAATTCCTTCGCCGCGATGTTCAAGCGCGTGCTGCACATCTCGCCGCTGAAGTATCAGTCGATGGTGTCTTCAGCCGCAGCGGGCGCGTAGCATCACGCACGCGGCGCATTCAGCCGCTGCTGGCTGTGCAGAAACTGCTGCGGCGTGCTGCCGAACGCACGCCGGAACATCACTGTGAAAGTGCGCACGTCGGCATAACCGAGCGCCTGCGCCACGTCGCCCGGCGCGTGGCCGACCGAGAGCTTCGCCAGGGCGTCTTCGAGCCGCAGACGCTCGCGCCATTGCGCGAACGTCATGCCGGTCTGCTGGCGAAACAGCCGCGCGATCGTGCGTACACTCGCGCCGGAGCGCTCGGCCCATTGCTCAAGAGTGTCGGCGTTCGCAGCATCGGCGATCAGGCTGTCGCAGATCGCACGCAGACGCGGATGCTCGGGCAACGGCAAGCGCAGCGAGGTCTCGCCCTGGTGTGTCCCGTCGGAGTCGTTCGCCGCGAGCGCTTCGTGGAGCAAATGGAGAATCAGCGGCACCAGCACCGCCGTGCGGCGCTCATCCGCTTCGGCGCCGCCCGCGTCGTACATGCCGAGGATGCCCGCCCGCAGCAGATCGTCCAGCGCAATCACCCGGCAGTCGCCAGCCAGTGGCGGCAAGGCGTCCGGATCGATATAGAGCGTGCGCATCGACGTCTGACCGGTCATATGCAACTCGTGCTCGATTTGCGTTCCGATCAGCAACGCCATGCCGGGCTTGAGCGCCCACAACCCGCGCGGCGTGATGACGCGAACGATGCCGCCCGCCACGTAGATAAGCTGCGCGCGATGATGGATGTGGGCGATTTCGTGCGCGCCGTCGGCGTAGTGGATGGCCTGCGCAATCACTTTTTTGGCAGCGGCGCTCTGCCCGAAGGTCTGGAGCCGGGGGACGGCCATGTCTTGATCGATGACAAATGAGTGTTGTGGTACACCAATAACGCCATAAATGTCCTTTCTGGCGTCAAAGTTGTCCTGACGGAAGTCAGTGTCTCCGATTATAGTGCCTCGTGACGCGCATTCGCGCAGCCTTGACCTGTCGTACTCCCCCACCGCTTTGCCCATTCAAAGCCAAAAAAGAACAGGCGCTGGTTTCTTTTACGTTGTGATAACGAATCATTCTCATTAACATTTATCAAAAGTAGTGGGTAGATCAAACATGAAGACCGGGGTACGCGTTTCGAGCGCATTGAGCAATGCCTTGCTGTTTTGCCTGCTGAGCAGCTTCCACGCCGCTCAGGCACAAACCGCATCGACGACGGGCAACACCACCAGCACGACCAGCGGCACGGGCGAGCAGTTGCCCACGGTCAAGGTGTCGGGCAGCCGCGACAACCACGCGACGGGCACGGCCGATGGCTACGTGCCCGTCACGTCGGTATCGGCGACGAAAACCGATACGCCGCTGATCGAGACGCCGCAGTCGGTGTCGGTGGTCACGAGCGACCAGATGATCGCGCAGGGCGCGCAGACCGTGGCGGAAGCGCTGCGCTATACCGCCAGCGTGACCTCGGAGATTCGCGGCGCGTCGGCATCGGGCGCGCCCTATCTGTTCAGCCGCGGCTTCTATCTGGAACAGTTTCTGGACGGCGCGCGCATTCCCAGCGACGTGAGCTTTGGCTACGCGATTCCCAACTTCGACCCGTACGGTCTGGAGCGCATCGACGTGCTGCACGGCCCGGCTTCGGTGCTCTATGGTCAGGCCAATCCCGGCGGCGTCGCCAACCTCGTCAGCAAGCAGCCGACCACCACGCCGATTCACGAAGTGTTCTTCACGACCGGCAGCCACAACCTCGTGCAGGCGGGCTTCGACCTGGGCGGCGCACTGACCGCGGACGGCAAGCTCTCCTATCGCCTGACCGGCACCGGTCTCGATTCGGCCACGCAAGTGAGCGGCACGCGCCAGAAGCGCATTTATATCGCCCCCGCCGTGACCTGGAAGCCCGACGAAAACACCACGCTCACGATCCTGGCGAAGTATCAGCGCGATCCGGACGTGGGCTATTACAACTTCGTGCCCGCCGTCGGCACGGTGCTGTTCAATCCGGCCGGCAAGATCTCGTCGCATACGAACATGGGCGATCCGGATTTCGATCATCACTCGCGCACACAGCTGTCCGTGGGCTATGAGTTCGAGCATCGTTTCAATCAGGTCTGGACCTTCCGCCAGAACACGCACTACACCTACGTGAAGGACGACTTCGCGAACGTGTTCCCGTACGCCTATGCGTCGGGCTCGAACACCACGCTGAACCGCTACTCGTTCTACAACCACGAAAGCGTCAACGTCTTCAATATCGACAACCAGGCGCAGGCGAAATTCGCCACCGGCCCGGTCGCGCATACCGTGCTGGCCGGTTTCGATTTCCAGCGCGTGATTTACGGCGAGGACGTGGGCTCGAACTTCAGCGCGCCTGCGCTCGACGTGTTCGCGCCGGTCTACGGCAACAATTCGATGCCCGCCGAGACCTCCTACGACCACATCCGCCAGAAGCAGCTTGGCGTCTACGCGCAGGACCAGATGGCGTTCGGCAAATGGCGCTTCCTGATTGGCGCACGCGAAGACTGGGTCGACGCGGACGACAACAATCCCGTCACCGCCAGCTACCAGGCACAATCGGCGCGCGCATTCACCTGGCGCACCGGCCTCGTTTATCTGTTCGACAACGGCATCGCGCCGTATGCGAGCTTCGCGAAGTCGTTCGATCCGCAGGTGGGCGAACTCTACGGCGGCGGCGCGGCCAAGCCGACCACCGCGCAGCAATATGAAGTGGGCGTGAAGTATCAACCGCCGGGTTACAACAGCTTCGTCACGGCGTCGCTGTTCAACCTCACCGAGCACAACGTGCTGACTGCGGATCTGGACCACTCGGGCTATTACTCGCAGGCTGGCGAAGTGCGCGCGCGCGGCATCGAACTCGAAGGCCACGCGAGCCTCAGCGACAACCTGAACATGGTTCTTTCGTACACCTATCTGAACGACGTGACGACGGAATCCAACGACACGGCAACCACCATCGACGGCACCAGCACCTCGCTGCAAGGCAAGAGCGTGTGGGGCATTCCGCGCCATACGGCATCGGCGTGGCTCGATTACACGCTGCATGGCGGACCGCTGCGCGGGCTGGGCTTCGGCGGCGGCGTGCGTTATATCGGCGGCTCGTATGACCAGTCGAACTCGATCCACGTCGGCGCGGTCACGTTGCTCGATGCCGCGGTTCACTACGACACGGGCCGTCACTGGCTGTTCTCGGTGAACGCGAAGAACCTGCTCAACCGTCAGTACATCGCCTCGTGCTACAGCGCGGCCACCTGTACTTACGCCGACGGTGCGGAAGTGCTCGCGACCGCGCGCTATCGCTGGTAAGTCAGCACCTTGCCAGACCGGAGCCAAGCGAATATGCAGCGACGTACGTTGCTCAAGCGGGCGGCGCTGCTTCCGCTGACGCCGCTGTTACCGTTTGCGTGTCTGGACGTCCCACGCGCGTGGGCGTCGTCCGCGCGCGCGCCACGCCTCGTCGTGCTGGACTGGGGGCTCGTCGAGACCTTGCTCGCGATGGGCTTCACACCCGCGGGCGTGAGCGAGACCGACAGCTATAACGCGAGCGTGGTCACGCCCGCCGTTCCGGCCGGCGTGCCGGACGTCGGGCTGCGGCTCGCGCCCAGTCTGGAACTGCTCCAGCAGATCGCGCCCGACCTCATCCTCATCAATTCGAGCCAGGAGTCGCAGCGCGAGATGCTCGAACGCATCGCCCCCGTGCGCGCATTCGCGATCTACACCGATGCGGGCTCGCCCTACCAACGCTCGTGCGAAGTGACGCTGCAACTGGGCAAGCTGTGCGGCCGCGAAGCCGCGGCGCAGGCGCTGGTCGAGCGTACGCAACACGCGCTGGACACAGCGCGAGCACGGCTCGCCGATGCGCACGCAGCGCGGCCGGGCGCGCCCGGCGCCGTCGCGCCGCTTTATCTGATTCGTTTCTTCGACGCGCGCCATGTGGGCGTTTATGGCGCGCGCAGCCTGTTTCAGGACGTGCTGGATGCGCTGACACTGCGCAATGCGTGGCATGGCGCGACCGACTATTGGGGCATCGGCGTCGCCGGTCTCGAACAGCTTGCTTCGAGCCCCGATGCCATGATGCTTTACTTCAACCCGCTCCCAGCGGGCGTGGACCGTCAACTTGCAGGCAATCGCCTGTGGCATGCGCTGCCGCCCGTCGCCGCAGGCCGCGTGGCGGCGCTGCCGCCCTTCTGGGGCTTCGGCATGCTGCCTTCGGCGGCCCGTTTTGCCGACGCACTCGCCGATGCACTCACAGGCGGCCCCACCTCGCCCGGCCATGCCATGACGGGAAGCCCGCAACACTCATGAATACCGCTCGTCCCGTCCCGCTACGCCTGTTCCCGCGAGGTCGTCTGCCCACCTTGCTGACGGTTGCGCTGCTGGCTGCGGCGCTCGCGCTCAGCTTCAGCAATCTGGGCGCGCTGCTGCCCGCTTCGCAGTGGGAGCAGGCGCTTCGCGCGCCACGCGATATCCAGCAGATCATCGTGCACGACAGCTGGCTGCCGCGCCTCGTCGTGAGCTGGCTGTGCGGCGCGATACTCGGCCTCGCCGGCACGATCTTCCAGCAGGTCCTGCGCAATCCGCTGGCCGAGCCGATGACGCTGGGCGTATCGGCGGGAGCGCAACTCGCGCTGACCATCGCGACGCTCGCCGCCCCCGCGCTTGCCGGAGCGGCCGGTCAATGGATCGCGCTCGGCGGCGCACTCGCGGCCGCCATGCTGGTATTCGGGCTGGCGTGGCGCAGCGCGCTCGCGCCGGTGCCGGTGGCTGTCGCGGGCATGGTCGTGACGCTCTATTGCGGCTCGATCGGCGTGGCGCTGCAGATGTTCTACGCGCCCTATCTGCGCGGCCTCTTCATCTGGGGCGGCGGCTCGCTGGTGCAGCAGGACTGGAGCGCGGCGGCCATGCTTGCCGGGCGGCTCGCGATCGGCATGGCCGTGACGTTTCTGCTGCTGCGCCCGATGATCCTGTTCGGCCTCGCCGACGCCAATGCGCACAGTCTCGGCCTGTCGCTGCGCCGCATGCGTCTGCTGGCGCTCGCGCTGGCCGTGATGCTGAGCGCAGCCGTGGTGAGCGCGGTGGGTGTGATCGGCTTTATCGGTCTGGCCGCGCCGCCGCTCGCACGGATGGCGGGCGCACGGCGGCTTGGCCAGCGCCTCGTGGCGGCGCCGTTGTGCGGCGCGCTGATCCTCTGGGTGGCGGACCAGGCCGTGCAGCGCTTCTCGGGCGTGATGGGCGACCTGCTGCCCACCGGCGCGGCGACCGCGCTCTACGGTGCGCCCGTCATGCTGATCCTGCTTGCGCGCATGCAGCGCGGCGCAAGCCTGGGCGCGGCGTCGCCGGAACCGCTGGGAGCGCACAGCAAGCGCTGTACTGCGGCTGCGTTGCGCTGGCGCTTCGCCGCGCTGACGCTGGCGCTGCTCGCCGCTCTCGCACTGAGCCTTTTGCTCGCGCGCGGCCCGCAGGGCTGGCACGTGAGCGGTCTGGTCGAGCTGTCGCACGTCACGATCTGGCGCGCGCCGCGCGCGTTCGCCGCCCTCGCAGCCGGCGCGATGCTCGCGGTCGCGGGCACGCTGATGCAAAGACTGACCGGCAATCCGCTCGCCAGCCCCGAACTGCTCGGCGTGAGCGCCGGCGCGGCGCTCGGGTTGATCGCGCTGGTGATTGGCGCGGCAGGCATGGGCGGTCCCGGCGGCGCGAGCCACGTGGCACGGCTTGCCGCGACCAGCTTCGGCGCGCTGGTGGCCCTGCTCGCGATCCTCGCGTTCTCGCATCGCTCGCGCTACGCGCCGGAGCGCGTGATGCTCGCGGGCGTGGCGATCGGCGCGCTGTTTCAGGCCGTGGTGGCCGTGGCGATCGCGAGCGGCGGCGAGCAGGCCGCCATGCTGCTGCAATGGCTATCGGGCTCCACCTACACCATCACGCCCGCCGATGCCGGCTTCGCGCTGGCGCTCTGCGTCGTGCTGTGCGCGCTGCTGCCCTTCACGCGGCGCTGGCTGCAGATCCTGCCGCTGGGCGACGCACCGGCGCGCGCGCTCGGCGTGCCAATGCGCGGTGCGCGTCTCGCGCTGCTCGGCTTGATCGCGCTGTTGACGGCGGCGGCCACGCTGATCGTCGGTCCGCTCTCGTTCGCGGGCCTGGTCGCGCCGCATGTGGCGCGGCTCTTTGGCGCGCGTCGGGCGTCGCAGCAACTCGCGCTAGCCGCGCCCGTGGGCGCGCTGACGATGGTGCTCGCCGACTGGCTGGGCCGCACCCTGCTGATGCCGCGCGAGCTGCCCGCGGGACTCGTCGCCACGCTGATCGGCGCGCCGTATCTGATGTGGCTGCTGGGACGGCGACGCTGATCGGCAACGCGGCTCTGCATTCTCGGAATTTCCTCATATGCCCGGGTTCGGTCGTACGCTTCAATGGAGCGCTCATCAACCGAACGGGAGAAAAATGTCATGAGGAAAACACGCGTCTGCGTCACGGCGATCGTGTCGATCGCTTCGATGATTTCGTTCAGCGCCTACGCACAAAACGCGCTGGAGTTGAGCGATCTGCGCGGCGTAGTCAATCCGGGCGGCATGACCGGCTATATCAGCGGGACCGCGACCAACACCTCCGGCGCACGCATCGACAACGCGACCATCACGATCAATCTGCTCAACGCCCAGGGCGAAATCCTGGGAACGACGTCGGTGAACGGCGCGGGGATCGCGCCGGGTCAGCATTGGCGCTTTCGTGCGCCTACGGCGGTGCCTTACGATCAATCGGTTGTGGCGATGGTCAAGGCGTCTTGAACGGTCGCCGGGAGCGCCTGGGGCAAAACCGGCAACAGGCGCTCCTTACTTCGCTCGCGCCACCGACCGCAAAAACGCCCGCACAGCTGGCGCCTTCTCGTGCTTGCGATAGACAAGCGCCAGTTCGGAGGTAATCGGCTTACCCGCAATGGGCCGATACACGATGCCTGGCAGCGTTACGCATCCCGCCAGCGCATCGGGGATCACAGCCACCCAGCCGTTCACCGATACACACGCGAGCACCGCCAGCAACCCGCCGGGCCGCGCCGCGATCCGTGGCACGAAGCGGCCGCGCCGCGCCAGTTCGAGCGTGCCGAATTCCTGCTCCGGCACGGCGAAGCTTGCTTCCGCAAGATCGGCTGCGCGCAGTGTTTCGCACGCGGCAAACGTTGAGTCGGCCGGCACGGCGGCCACGAAAGCATCGCGTTGCAGCGTCGCAAGCCGCAGGGAATCCGGCAACGCGAGCGGCGGGCGCACATAGGCGATGTCGAGCAAACCGGTCTCCAGACGCCGGCCCACATCGTCCATTGCCACCTCCGTCACGCTCACTTCCACGCGCGGCCAGGCAGCGCGGAATTCGCCGATCGAGCGCTGCAACGCGCCCGAGTACACCGCCGACGAAACATAACCCGCCACGATCCGCCCCGCTTCGCCGCGCGCGGCCAGCGCGGCCAGTTCTTCGCCGCGTTGCAGATGTTCGAGCGCCGCCGCGGCTTCGGGCAGATAGGCTTCGCCCGCCGCCGTCAGCGATACAGCGCTGCGCGAGCGATGAAACAGTCGCGCCCCGAGATGACGCTCCGCCTCCTGGATATGCCGCGTGAGCGCGGGCGGCGCCATGTCCAGTTCCTCGGCGGCGCGCGCGAAATGCAGGTGGCGCGCCACGCTCAGAAAGGCCCGCAGATGACGCAGTTCGATACGGCTCATGATTGATATTTTTGCGAAGCAAATCGCTATTTTATGGCAATGACTGAGAAGCGTCGATGATGCGACGATGCGGGCTTGATTTCCACGCTGCCCGACTGTCTCCCGCTCCCATGTCCGAACCCTCTGTTTCCAGCGCGCCCGTCGATACCGCCGCCCCCGTCGACGGCGCTTTGCCCGACGCCAGTTTTTCGCAGCGCCATCCGAACATCACGTTGACGGTCGCCTCCGCGACCTGCGCCGTGATCGTGCTCGACACCAATGTCGTCGCCGTTTCGCTGCCCTCGATCGCGCATTCGTTCCACGCCAGCTTCGCGCAGATCGAATGGGTCGTGAGCGCCTATATGACCGCCTTCGCGGCCTGCCTCCTGCCTGCAGGCGGCCTCGCCGACCGGTTCGGCCGCCGCCGCACGCTGCTTGGCGGTCTCGTGCTGTTCGCGCTGGCCTCGTTCGCCTGCGGCGCCGCGCCGTCGGCGGCATCGTTGATCGCGGCGCGCGCCGTCAAGGGCGTGGGCGCGTCGCTGCTGCTCACCGCGGCGCTGTCCGTGATCGCGCACCGCTTTGCGCAAGGCCCGGCGCGCGAGCGCGCGTGGGCGATCTGGGGCATGTGCATGGGCATCGCCACCACGCTCGCGCCGTGGATCGGGGGCGCAATCACCCAATGGGCCGGCTGGCGCTGGATTTTTCTGATGAATCCGCCGATCTGCCTCGCGCTCGGCATTGGCGCGTGGATCGCCATCGACGAGTCGCGCGATCCGCACGCCAAGCGCATCGACGCGCCGGGCAGCCTGCTGTTTGCCGCGGCGCTGGCCTGCGGCGTGTGGGCCTTGATCGGCATTCCTGTACACGGCTGGGACTCGGCGGCGACGCTGGGTCGTGTTGCCGCGAGCGCCGCGCTGATGGCTGCCTTCGTCTGCGCCGAGCGCTGGCAGGCGCGCCCAATGATCGACCTCGCACTGTTTGGCCGGGCGCGCTTCGTGGGCGCGCTGCTCGCGATGTTCGGCTATGCGGCCTGCGCGCAGGTGATGATGACCTTCCTGCCGCTCTATCTGCAGATCGCCTTCGGTTTCTCCGCGCTCGCAGCGGGATTGGGCATGCTGCCGTTCGCGGTCGCGATGATCGTGGGACCGCAACTGGGCGCGGCGCTTTCGCGGCGCGTCGCAACCGGCGGTGTGCTGAGCGCGGGTCTTGCGTTGATCGGCGTGGGCAATCTCGCAACCGCCGCGTGCGCCGCAAGCGGCCACTATGTGTACGTCGCGCTGGCGATGCTCGTGACCGGCACCGGCGCGGGCATCATGAACGGCGATACGCAAAAGGCCATCATGGCCTGCGTGCCGCCGCAGCGCACCGGCATGGCCTCGGGCATCAGCACGACGACGCGTTTTGCGGCCATCGTCACATCGGTGGGTGTGCTCGGCGCGGTGCTTGCCATGCGTACGCATACCGCGCTGGCTCAACTCGTCGCTGCGTCGCCCCGCGCTGCTCAAGCCGTCGATTCGCACTTCATGGCCAGCCTGCTCGCGGGCGATCTCACCGATGCCATGCGAACACTGGACACATCGGTCGTGCAGGTGCTCTCGCACGCCGCTCCGCTGGCTTTTGCGCGAGGGTTTTCGTGGGCGTTGCTGCTTAGCGGAGGGTTCGCGCTGGTCGCGGCAGTGGCCGTCAAACTGCTCGCCGATGCGCGTGAAGCATAGTTGAGCACACAACAAAAGCAAAACGGGCTCGCCGAACAACAGCGAGCCCGTTTGTCAGGCAATCAGACCACATTCAGGCGGCCAGGCCGCCCGAACGTCGATCAGAACGCGTGACGCATGCCAACCGTGACCGCCACCTGCGTATCCGTCGACGACGGCGACAGCGTGTTGATCATCGCATGCGAGAGCACCGAGCCTTGCGGCGCGCCGTGGACGTTCTGGTACACGCCTTCGAGGTAGAAGTCCGTACGCTTGCTGATCGCGTAGTCCGTCTGGATCATGCCCGTGTTCCAGCCCGGGTTCGAGCCGTTGTACGCGCCGTGCGTGTACGTGTAGGCGCCCGACACCGACCATGCCGGCGTGATCGCGTACTTCACGTTCGCTTCGTAGTTATCCAGACGCAGCGAGCCCGAGAGCGAGCCTGCCGACGAGTCGCCGCTGCCCAGGTACGTGCCCGTGCCGAACGAGAACACGCCCGACGCGTTGTCGATCTGCGAGTGGCTCCACACGAGGCCGGCCGTGACCGGGCCGTACGTGTAGTTGCCGCCCAGCGACCAGACGCGCTGACGTTGCGCGACGAAGTTCGCGCTGGTATCGCCCGTCGTGACTGCACCGCTGCCGTTGCCGGCGCCGTTCAGTTGCAGGTAGCCCGCTGCGAGGTTGACCGGACCTTGTGCGTACGAAACCGCGAAGCCGTACGAGCGGTTGTTCGCGAAGCTGGTCTGGTTGCTGAACGAGTACATCGTCTCGAACGTGACGCCGTACCACGTCGGGCTGGCGTACTTGACCGAGTTGTTGATGACAACCGAGTTAGCCGCGAGGTTGTCGTTCTCGAACGGGTGCGCCGCGAGGCTGCCGCCCCACGTGTTGAATTCAGCCGTGAGCGGGCCAACGAGGTCGTTCATCACGTCGAACTGGCGGCCGAACGTAACCGTGCCGTATTGATCCGTTTGCAGACCGACCCATGCCTGCGAGCCAAACATGTCGCCCGAGAACGCCTGTGCGCCATTGTTGAGGACGAAGCCCTGCTCAAGCTTGAAGATTGCCTTCAGGCCGCCGCCGAGGTCTTCCGTGCCCTTGAGGCCGAACACCGTGTTCTGCGTGGAGCTGCTATTCAGTTGCCACTGGCTGTGGCCCATCGAGTTGTTCGTGAAGGTGAGACCGGTATCGATGAGGCCGTACAGCGTCACACTGCTCTGCGCGTGAGCGGATACTGCGAACGCGCCGGTGAGTGCGAGGGCGATTAGCGATTTTTTCATGTTTTATGGCTCCGAGTTTGGGCGTTAATTCATTGAATCGAATACGCTTTCCACGTGACACTTGCCGCTGCGCGCGCACCATTCGCAGATCGATGCGAAACGTGCGTAAAGCACTTCAATTGCGCAATACCCCGATAATGACGAGCGATTATTGCGGACAATGCAATGTCCGCCTGCGCTTGCATTCACTGACAAGGCAGGCCTGCCGGCAGATACGCTCGTGACGTCGTGCCGCGTGGAAGAAAATACGATCACGCGCATCATAAGGCCTCGAAAATAAAAATTGCGTTGAAATTGAATCGGCGTTGCGCCAAAAGAACACCTCGCAATACACGCTGGAAATCAAGGGGTAAATGAAGGTGCATGACATCGATGGCGTAGCGCTTATGCAGTGCAATTGCGCCCCAAAAATGCGCATGAAACACAATAAATCGGCGAATAAGACGGCGTCGTAAAGAAAATGAAATGTTTTAATCAAAGCCATCGCTTTCTCATCTGTCTCGCATCGATTTCAATGGTTGTGAACATCGCAAACCCGTGATGGAAATTCAGGCGGAATTCGAATGATGAATGCGCGCGCACGTTGAAGTTAGAATGCGCGGTATCAGAAAAGCCGCTCAGGCTACCGACAAACGAGCCACAAGGTTCAAGGAGACACGTCATGACCTTCGATTCATCGCAGACTGCCGCCGTCGTTTATCGCAATGGCATTGTCGAAAGCACGCATCGCGCGCATATCGCCGTGGTGAACGCCAGCGGGCGCCTGCTCTATGGCTTCAACGATCCGCAGCGGCTCACGCTCGTGCGCTCGGCGGCCAAGCCCGCGCAGGCGCTGGCCGTGATCGAAACCGGCGCGCTCGAACACTTCGGTTTCGACGATGGCGATCTTGCGCTCATGTGCGGCTCGAACAGCAGCGAAGCGCGTCATATCGAGCGGGCGCGCAGCATGCTCGCGAAGGTGGGCGCGGATGAATCGGCGATGCGCTGCGGCGGCCACGCGCCGCTCTCGGATGCGGTCTGGCGCGACTGGATCAAACGCGGCTTCGAGCCGACGCCTGCATGCAGCAATTGCTCCGGCAAGCACGTTGGCATGCTTGCCGCCGCGCGCATGATGGGCGCGCCGATTGACGATTACCATGCCGCCGGCCATCCCTTGCAGCAGCGCGTGAAGCATACCGTCGCCGAAATCTGCGACCTGCCCGACGACGGCGTGCAATGGGGTATCGACGGCTGCAATCTGCCCACGCCGGCCTTCCCGCTCGATCGCCTCGCGCGTCTGTATGCGAAGCTTGCGCAGGCGGCAGACGGCGACGCGAATGACGCGCGCGCTGAGGCGCTCGCGCGTATCTATCGGGCGATGACGACCCATCCAGAACTGGTTGCGGGCGAACAGCGCTTCTGCACGACGCTGATGCGCGCGTTTGGCGGCGATCTGGTGGGCAAGGTGGGCGCGGACGGCAGTTATGCGATTGGCGTGCGCAAGAGCGAAGCCAGCGGCGCTAGCAGCGCCGATGAAGCCATCGGCATCGCCGTGAAAGTGGAAGACGGGAATCTGGGCGCGCTTTACGCGGTCGTGGCGGCGGTTTTGCGCGAACTGGGCATTGGCACGACGGAGCAACTGGCTGCGCTGCGCGCATTCGACCGGCCGCCCATCCGCAACACAATGGGCGTCGAAACCGGTTATCTGGAAGTGCGCGGCGATCTGCTCAAGCGTTGATCGCCGCGCCGCGAGCGCTTACAGCACCGCTACGACCTTCACATCGCTGCGATCCGCCGACGCCACGACCTTGCCGTCCACGCGGCGGAACGTGAGCGTGACCGATGCATTGCCCACACGCAGGTGCCCCACTTCGAGCCAGTCGATGCCTTCGGGCAGCATCGGCTGCTCGACGCGCACTTCGTGACGCACGGCGTCGATGCTCACGCCCAGACAGGCCTCCAGCATCATGAACGGCGAGCCCGCCGCCCAGGCCTGCGGCAGACACGCAACCGGGTACGCCGTGGGCGGCTCGCCACGGCGGCGCGGGAAGCCGCAGAACAGTTCCGGCAGGCGCATATCGAAGGTCACTGCGGCTTCGAACAAGGCCTGCAACAACCGGACCGCCGCTTCCTTGCGCCCGTAGCGCGCCAGACCGCGCGCGCAAAGCGCGTTGTCGTGCGGCCAGACCGAGCCGTTGTGATACGCCATGGGATTGAAGCGCGCCTGGCCCGCCGCCAGCGTGCGCACGCCCCAGCCCGTGTGGAACAGCGCCGATTCAAGAATCTCCGCTACCGCACGGCCGCGCTCGTATTCCGGCAAGCCGAACGCCAGCAGATGCCCCGCATTCGAAGCGAGCACGCGGCACAGTTCGCCGTGACCGTCGAGCGCGATGCCGTAGAACTCCGACTCCGGCATCCAGTATTTATCCTCGACGCAACGGCGAATCTTCGCGGCGCGCGCCGCATATCGCGCCGCTTCCTCGACGAGGCCGCGATGCGTGGCGAACTTCGACATCGTTTCGAACGCCGAGCTCGCATAGGCCTGCACTTCGACCAATGCGATCGGGCCATCGGGGAAGCGTCCGTCGGCGTGGAAGACGGAATCGTGGCTGTCTTTCCAGCCTTGATTCGCAAGACCGCCTTCCGATTCGCGCCGATAATCGAGCAGACCCAATTTGTTGCGCTCGCACACACCTGCCACCCACGCGGCGGCGCGTTCGAGCGCGGGCCAGAGTTCGTCGATCAGCGCCATGTCGCCGGTGCGCTCCGCGTAAGCGCCCGCCAGCACCACGAACAGCGGCGTGGAATCCACTCCGCCGTAATAGAGCGCGAACGGCACTTCGCCGGTGGCGGCCATTTCGCTCTTGCGCATCTCGTGCATGATCTTGCCGACCGCGGCATCGCGGAACGCCGAATCCTCACGCGCCTGATGCGCCGCGAGAAAGCGCAGCACGCCGCGCGCCAGCGCCGGTTGCAGCCAGAGCGTCTGCAGCGAGGTAATGATCGCGTCGCGGCCAAACGGCGTGGAGAACCACGGAATGCCCGCGTAGGGATACGGGCCGGTCGGCAGATCGGTGGTCAGGAGGCCCAGATCGGCGATCGAGCGGTTGATCCACGCGTTGAAGAGCGGATTGCTCGAACGCACGCGTGCAGTCTGGCGACGCCGCTCGCGCATGACGATGTGCGCATCGACCAGCGCCGCGCGCACGGCCGCGCGGCCCACGCTCTGCCCGTTCGAATCGGCCAGGCAATGGCGCGGCTTGATGATGCCGGCGCTCGGCGCATCGGGCGCGACACCTTCGAGCGGCTCGACTTCGATCGATACGGTGAGATAAAGCGATACGCAGGCCTGCGCGGGCAATTCGACGGAAAAGTCCGCGCGGTCCGCCAGCAGTTTGTCCGGCTTCGGCGAGAATTCGATGCGCACGCGCCGCGCGACCTTGTCGAGGCCGATGTATTCAAGCCGCACCGCATTGCCTTCGATACGCGGGGCTTTGAGTTCGCCGCGTACTTCGCGCTTGAGGCCGCGCACTTCGAACATATCGCGGAAGTCGCTGGCGAACGACACGGAAAGCGGCACCAACGCGTCCTGGGTGCCGTAGTTCGTGAGCTCGATGGCCTCGGTCATCATGGTCCCCGAGAGCACGCGCTCGCGTTCGACGTGAATCACGCCTTCGGGCGTACTCGTGCCGCCCAGCGGCGGCAAGGGACGATTGGTGAGGTGAGCGGTGAACGCCGTGTTGTCGCTGCTCACGCTGCCGGACAGCAGCGAAGGCACGCGCCCGCCAAAGGTGAGGCGCAGCGACGACAGCACGCGGGTGTCGTTGACGAACAAGCCGTCGTCGATGCCGGTGATATCGCCGAGCGGGTCGTTGACGATAAAGGTATCGCCCGACTTCAGCACATGCTGGTCGGCGCTGGCGACTTCGGGGGTTTCCGGCGCGATGAACGCGCCATCGGGAGATGGGTCGGGATGATCCACGCCGCTGGAACGCGTGACGCCGCCGAGTGTTTCAGGATCCTGCATTGCCTGCCTCCTCTCTAACTCTCAACCATTGCCTGATCAGTGCTTCAAGGTGCTTCGTCCGAACGATTGTAGTGGCTATGGAGCGGTTAGCGCGAATCGGTGGCAAGCACGTAGCAGGCATTGCCTGTGCTTCGCCAGAAATGAAGACGGGCGCCGGCACGGTAAAACGTGCGGGCGCCCGTCGATCGCTGCGCGCGGGCTTGTGGCCCGTGCGCGCTCGTCACAACGTTATGCGTCGATGCGTGGCGTGGCGATCATGAAAAAGCATTAGCGTTGCGCGATCGGCTTGGCTTCACGCGGCGCATTGCCGATGAAGAGCTGACGCGGACGGCCGATCTTCTGTTCCGGATCGCCGATCATTTCGTTCCATTGCGCGATCCAGCCCACCGTACGCGCCATCGCGAAGATGCAGGTGAACATGGCGGTCGGGATACCCAGCGCGCGCTGCACGATACCCGAGTAGAAGTCGACGTTCGGGTACAGCTTGCGCGAAACAAAGTATTCGTCTTCCAGCGCGATCTTTTCGAGCGCCATGGCGAGCTTGAACAGCGGATCGTCGTGCAGGCCCAGTTCGTTGAGCACTTCGTGGCACGTTTCGCGCATCAGCTTCGCACGCGGGTCGTAGTTCTTGTACACGCGGTGACCGAAGCCCATCAGCTTCACGCCCGAGTTCTTGTCCTTCACCTGCTCGATGAACTTCGGGATGTTATCGACCGAGCCGATTTCTTCCAGCATGTTCAGCGCGGCTTCGTTCGCACCGCCGTGCGCCGGGCCCCAGAGACAGGCGATGCCCGCGGCGATACACGCGAACGGATTCGCACCCGACGAGCCAGCCAGACGCACGGTCGAAGTCGAGGCGTTCTGTTCGTGGTCGGCGTGCAGGATCAGGATACGGTCGAGCGCGCGCACCAGCACGTCGTTGACCTTGTATTCCTCGGCCGGGTTCGAGAACATCATCTGCATGAAGTTCGCGCTGTACGACAGGTCGTTGCGCGGATACACGAACGGCTGGCCGACCGTGTACTTGTACGCCATCGCCACCAGCGTCGGCAGCTTGGCGATCATGCGCACCGCCGACACTTCACGATGCTGCGGATCGTTGATGTCGAGCGAGTCGTGATAGAACGCCGACAGTGCGCCCACGGCCGCGACCAGAATCGCCATCGGGTGCGCGTCGCGACGGAAGCCGCGGAAGAAGAAGTGCATCTGCTCGTGAACCATCGTGTGGTTCGTGACGGTCGCAACGAACTCGTCCTTCTGCTTTTGCGTGGGCAGTTCGCCCTTGAGCAGCAGATAGCAGCTTTCGAGGAAGTCGGCGTTCTGCGCGAGGTTGTCGATCGGGTAGCCGCGATACAGCAGTTCGCCCTTGTCGCCATCGATATACGTGATCGCCGAGTTGCACGCCGCCGTGGACATGAAGCCCGGATCGTACGTGAACATGCCGGTCTGGCCGTACAGCTTGCGGATGTCGATCACGTCCGGGCCTTGCGTGCCCTTGTAAACCGGCAGTTCGACGCCTTCAGCGTGGCCGGGAATCGTGAGTGTGGCGTGGGTCTTCGAGTCGATCATGTCTTGTCCTTGCATTCAATTGCACTCAAGCGCACTCAAGTGGCCCTCAAGTGCCGTTACTTCGCAAGACGCAGCGCAGCACGGCACCATGTCTTAGATTTCCGGCGCGGCTTCACTGCGACCACTTGCCGCATTCTACGCCGCGTTGCATCATCGATTGATATCGAGACCAGCAACAATGCCTCTTCAGATCTACAACATTGAATGCTTGCAGCTTGCTTAATCCCGATTTATGCAACAATATTTTGCCTGTGCAGCGCAACATCAACGCGCGGTATCTGCGATACTGGTTGACATGCATTGACTTCCCCTGTCTTGCATGCATCTTTCGGCCCGCCTTACTTTTTGGCGGGCCTTTTTTACTTAGGCCACACGCGCTGTACGCAAAACGTAAGGAAAGAACAGATGAACATCTCGATCGACACCCTGTTCGCTGAAGACGAACTTGCAGAGGGCGCCGTCGTTACGGCTCTCAATCACCAGGACATCGTTGTTGCGCTTTCGGCGGCCCTCGCCTCGGAACGCGTGGCGGTGCTCCACATGCTCTACCCGCGCACGGACGCTCGCACGCACAGCAGCCTCGACCACCTCGTCGACAAGCTGCGCGGCCACGGCCTGCACCAGGTTGCGCGCCTCGTCGCGCAGGAAGCGCACTACCTCGTGTTCAAGGACCCGGTGAAGGCATGGAAGGCCTTCCACGAAATCCGCAACGACTCGCTCGCTATCGGCGTGCACCTGTACTACGCAGGCCTCGTTGGCGAAGCCGCCGAGAACAAGCTCGACGCGCACGCGCACGGCCGCGACTAAGCGTTCAGCACGCTTGCCCGGTTTTTGCCCGGCTGACCGCGCCGCGATTGCAGCGGCGTTTCGGTCAGCCGAGCCGGTTGCCTATCTTTACCGTTTTTCGCGCGGATTGCGCCGCTTTTTTGCGCGCAGATTAATTCGGAGTGCCATGCTTTAGAGTTCGAATGAAAACGGCCGCATTGCGCGGCCGTCTCGTGGACATCGTGGGCTGGTGACGTCTCAGCGCCCGTGGCCGCTCGCGAAATGATCGATCAGATCATTGAACGCACCGGGGCGCGCCAAGTTCATGCCGTGCGAAGCGCCCTCCACCGTCGCGCGGCGCGCGTCAGGCATCCATTCTTCCAGCGCAGCTGCGGCGCGCTGGAACATCACCGGGCTCAGTTCCCCGTCGATCAGCAACACCGGGCAGCCGACCTCGGCGGCTTCCTCGCGCGTGTACGGCGCGAGCGGGTCGAGAAACTGCGGCCCGAGCGTGTGCGCATTGTCGATCGCCATCTGGCGGAACGAACGCGTGCTCTTGGCCCAGAAACCGGGACGGCTCACCGAATCGACGAACAGTTCCAGTCCTGCATCCACTTCGCCGGACTCGATCAGTTGCACCGCGCGGGCGCGCAATGCGTTGATCGTCTCGGGCAGCTTCGCGAGGCTCTGGCCTGGCTGCTGCACCGGGCCGCCCGGATCGGCGAGCGTAAGCGACTGCAGATGCTGCGGATAGCGGCGTGCAAAGTGGTACGCCACCGAACCGCCGCGCGAATGACCGATCACGTGCGCCGGTCCCGCGCCGAAGGCGTCGATGAACTGTGCGACTTCGTCGGCGTGACGGCTCCAGCTGAACGGCTCGGCGCCCGCGCTGTCGGGCGCGGGCCAATAATGCGTGAGACTCACGGAGACGCAACGGTAGTGCTCGCCCAGGCCCGCAAGCTGCGGCTGCCAGTAGCGATAGTCACAAAGCGACCCGTGGATGAAAAGGAGCAATTCGCCCTTACCGGTTTCGACATATGGCATGGGCTGCCCGCCGGGCAGTTCGACGAACGACCCGGGAGCGGGAAATACGGCTTGATTCACGGCTGGATGATGACTGACGAAAGCTGACGAAGGAACGGCGCAGACAACCTGCAAACGCTGCGGCGCCCGACGTAATTCAGGGTAACAAGAAAAGCGAAAGGCGCGTATTGTCGCACGAGCGCGCCCGGGCCGCCGGGCCTCGCTTTGAGCGGCCCCTGCGCGCGGGTTCCCGCAGGGATCAGTCGTAGGCGCTGAAGGCCGGCTGGTCTGCCGCCACGGCGCCCGCAGCCGCCGCGCCCGCGCCGCGCACGGCGCAGGTCAAGGGCGCATCGGCCACCCGCACCGGCACGCCCAGTTCGGCCGCCAGACACTGGTCGAGGCGCCCCAGCAGCGCGCCGCCGCCAGTCAGCACGATGCCGCTATCGGCGATATCGGTCACGAGTTCGGGCGGCGCGCTCTCAAACACCTGGCGCACCACGCCGATCACCTGACGCAGCGGGAAGGCCAGCGCATCGGCGATATCTTCGCTGGTGATTTCGATGGTGCGCGGCAGGCCGTCTTCGAGGCTGCGGCCCGTTGCGCGCAGGCGCTCGACGGGCTCGCCGCGCAGCGCGCTGCCGATCGTCACTTTGAGGTGCTCGGCGGTCTGCTCGCCCAGAATCACGCCGTAGAGATTGCGCACGTGCTCGATGATGGCGCGGTCGAACTGGTCGCCGCCCACCCGCAGCGAACCGCCGCACGCCACGCTGCCCAGCGCGATCACGCCCACTTCCGTCGTGCCGCCGCCGATATCGACGACCATCGATCCGGTCGCCGCGCTCACCGGCAGCCCGGCGCCCAGCGCGGACGCCAGCGATTCGTCGATCAAGTTCACGCTGGCCGCGCCCGATGCGAAAGCCGCTTCGCGGATCGCGCGGCGCTCGACGCGCGTGGCGTCGCCCGGCACGCAGACCGTGAACGCCGAACGGCGGCTGAGCAGGCGACGTGGCTTCGCCATCGCCACGAAGCGGCGCATCATGTGCTCGGCCGCGAGGAAATCGGCGATCACGCCGTGCGACAACGGCTTCACGGTTTCGAGATTCTGCGGCGCGCGCCCGACGAGCGCCTTGGCTTCCGTGCCGACGGCGGCGACGCTCGCATCAGCGCCCTTGCCTTTGATCTTGCGGCTCTTGTAACCGTTGCGCTCGAAGCAGACTACGGAAGGCTGGTCGAGCACGATGCCGCCCTCCGCCGTGTAGATCAGCGTATTGGCCGTGCCGAGGTCGACCGCCACCGAGTTGCGGTCGGCGTGGCGGGACAGTGTGTGCAGAAATGATGATTGCCGCGTGGCTCGGGCCATGTCGTCGTTGTGTATGAGGAGCGCGCGCGCCGGCGGCACGCTCCCGGAATCCGAACCCGGCGCTTCGTCGTCGAAACAATCGTTAGTGCAATCGTCTGAACAAATCGTAACGATAAGAAACAATCAGCTGAACTATTCAATCCCCGATTGAACGATTCTGCTGACGATTAACTCTTGGCGAATGATGCAACGCGCGCCGGGCGCATGGAGCCATGACGGCCCACTGGCTCTGTTTACGGCATCAGCCGGGCGAGACTTTAACCGCAACAGAAATAACCCGACAGCGTAAACGCGAAGTGTGGAAAAAATGCGTCAGGCCGCCATGTTGTGCGGCCTGAGCTGATTGACACGGCGGGACGGGCGTCGCGCGTGGAGGGGTTTTCTGGCGTGTAGTTAGCCCAGCACGCGCACCAGCGCATCGCGGCCCAGCATCGCGCCTTGCGCCGTGATCGTGTGACCGACGCCTGGCAGCGCGTAAGCGGCCACTGCATAGCCCGCGTCGCTGAACGCGGTCGCCGCACGTTCAAGTTCCTGCACGGGGATCACGTTGTCGTCTTCGCCGTGCACGAGCGTGAGCGGCGTGCGGTTCTGCGCGGACACCGGCGCCGAAAGACGTCCCGCGTAAGCGACCACGCCCGCGAAACCGGCGGGCTGCGTCGCTACCAGATAGAGCGACATGATCGAGCCTTGCGAGAAGCCCACCAGCGCAAGCTTATCGGCGCCCAGGCCCCAGTGCGCGAGTTCATCGGCGAGACGTTTTTGCAGCACCGGCGCGGCTGCGGCCACGCGTGCACCGCGATTCGCTTCGTTCACGTCGCGCAGACTGAACCACTGACGCCCGCCAAAGCCACCGTCGAACGGCTCGCTGCCGTCGAGCGAGGCGAACGCGACGCCGGGCAGCGCATCGCGCCACGCATCGGCGAGCGGCATCAGATCGCGGGCATTGCTGCCCACGCCGTGCAGCAGCACGACCAGCGCGCGTGGCGCGCCTTCGGCCGGCGCGAGACGCCAGCCACCATCGAATTGTTCCCAGCTCATTCTGGAGATCCCCTGTGGGCGTGTTTCTGACAAATGCGGACCCTGCGCGCGAGGGTCGATGTTGAAACGCCGGGCAGCGCGCTTGCGCTCCCCCGCGCCAGCCGCAAGGATACGCCGGGCTTGCAGATTGCGTCGGCGCGACCGCCAGGCGAAAGGCCATAGTCAGCACGACGCACGCGCGCACGGGCCGCTGCCAAGCCCCTTTCCCACGTGTGGCTGCTGACACCTGCCTGGATGGCCTTTGGCGATTGCGGTTATGCTTGCCGCAACTCCAGCCTGCCTCGCGCGGGCTTTTCCAGCTTTGCAGCACCGGTTTTGCATCACCGGATCACGCGGAGAAGAAGCTTGAACCAGCCAGCTGCCTCAGCCACGCCTCCCGCCCCGCCGGCCCCACCCGCGCCGCCGCCGCTCGAAGGCGGCCGGCTGATTCTCGCAACCGTCGCCGTGGCGCTGGCGACCTTCATGAACGTGCTGGACACCTCGATCGCCAACGTCGCCATTCCGACGATTTCGGGCGACCTGGGCGTGTCGGTGGACGAAGGCACCTGGGTCATCACGGTGTTCGCGGCAGCCAATGCCGTGTCGATTCCGCTGACCGGCTGGCTTACGCAGCGCTTTGGCCAGGTGCGCCTGTTCGTGGCGTCGATTCTTTCCTTCGTACTCGCCTCCTGGCTTTGCGGCATCGCGCCCAGCCTGCCCTTTCTGCTGATCGCCCGCGTATTGCAGGGCGCGGTGGCCGGCCCGCTGATTCCGCTCTCGCAAGCGATCCTCTTAGGCTCCTGGCCGAAGGACAAATCGTCGACGGCGCTCGCCTTCTGGGCCATGACCACGACGGTCGGCCCGATTGCCGGCCCCGCGCTCGGCGGCTGGATCACCGACAGCTACAACTGGTCGTGGATCTTCTACATCAACATTCCGGTGGGGCTGTTCGCGGGCTTCGTGACATGGAGCATCTACCGCAACCGCGAATCGCCCACGCGCAAGCCGCCCATCGACATCGTGGGCCTGGGTCTTTTGATCGCCTGGGTCGCGTCGCTGCAAATCCTGCTCGACAAAGGCAAGGACCTCGACTGGTTCAACTCGCCCCTGATCGTGGGGCTGGGCGTGGTGGCGCTGATCAGCTTCGCGTTCTTCCTCGTGTGGGAATTGACCGAAGCGCATCCCATCGTCGATTTGAGGCTATTCGGGCAGCGCAACTTCCTGGGCGGCACGATTGCGATTTCGGTGGCGTATGGCGTGTTCTTCGGCAATCTCGTGCTACTGCCGCAGTGGATGCAGGAATACCTGAACTACCGCTCCGTCGATGCGGGGCTGGTGACCGCGCCGCTCGGGATTTTCGCCGTGATTCTCGCGCCGGTCGTGGGGCGCATCCTGCCGCGCTCGGATGCGCGCATTATCGCCACCTGCGCGTTCGTGCTGTTCGCCGTGGTGTTCTTCATGCGCTCAAGATACGTGATCGAGATCGACACGTTCCATCTCGTGCTGCCCACGCTGCTGCAGGGCATTCCGATGGCGCTGTTCTTCGTGCCGCTTACCGCAATCATTCTGGCGGGGCAGCCGCCAGGCAGGATACCGGCGGCGGCGGGTCTGTCGAACTTCGTGCGCGTGTTCTGCGGCGCGGTGGGCACATCGATCTCGACGAACGCCTGGAACAACCGCACGGTGCTGCACCACGAACGTCTTACAGAACAGGCTTCGATCGACAATCCCGTGTTTCGCCAGTCGATCGAAAACACGCAGACGCTCCTGCATATCAGCGAGCCATCGGCGCGCGCGCTGTTCGACTTCCAGCTAACGACGCAGGCCGCGATGATGGGCCTGAACGACATCTTCTATATCTCGGCGATCATCTTTCTCGCCATCATTCCGCTGATCTGGATCACGAAGTCAACGCGCGGCGGTGGCGGCGGCGCAGCCGGGGCGCACTGAAACGCCAGTCTCCGGCGAAGCGTTGCGGCGAATACGGCGCGGGATCGGTGAACGGCGTTTCGCCCGTCATCATTTCCGCGACCAGACGCCCCGTCACCGGCCCGAGCGTCAGGCCATGATGGTTGTGGCCGAACGCGAACCACAGCCCCGCGTGGCGCGGCGCAGGACCGAGCACCGGGCGCATGTCCGGCGTGCAGGGACGCATGCCCATCCACGGTTTGTCATCGAGTCGCCCGCCTAGCCCGAACACCGGCCGCGCGGCGCGCTCGGCGGCGTCGAGCTGCGCATAGTTGGGCGGCCGGTTGCGCGTGGTCAGTTCCACGCCGGTCGTCAGACGCAGGCCGCGCCGCATCGGCGCCACCACATAACCGCCTTCGATATCCACCACGGGTCGCAATAACGGTGCGCCTGCCGCGCTCGCGTAGTGCATGTGATAGCCGCGCTTGGCCATCAGCGGCACGCGGTAACCCAGCGACGCCGTCACCTGATCCGACCACGGGCCCATCGCCACCACGGCGAGTTCCGCACCGAGCGGGCCCTCATCAGTCTGCACCTGCCAGCCGCTGCCTTGCGCGCGCAAGGTCTGCGCGTCGCCTTTCACGAACCGCCCGCCCTCGCGCACGAACAAGTCCGCGTAGCCCTTCACGAGCGCGCCGGGATCGGCCACGCTCGCCGGATCGATCCAGTGGATCGCGCCCGCATACCCTTCGCTGAGCGAGGCCTCGGCGGCGCGCAAGCCTGCGGCGTCGAAAGTCTCCGTGCGCAGACCATGCTCCGCGGCAAGATGCGTGGCCGCCTCACGCTCGCGCTCGAATTGCTCCGCCGAACGATACGCCTCCAGCCAGCCGACCGGACGCACGAGCGCCTGCAAGTCAGTGCGCGCGATCAGCGCCTCGTGCTCCGCGACGCAACGCGAAATGAGCGGCAGCATATCGCGCGCCGCGCCCGCCAGCCGCTGCGGCGCGGACTCGCGCCAGAACGTGGCAAGCCAGCGCGCGTAGGCAGGCAGCGAGCGCACGTCGTAGCGCAGCATCGTCGAATCGTTGCGCGCGAGGCGCAGCAGCGTGCGCCAGTCGCGCGGGAAGCCATACGGCACCACCGACGACGCCTCGATCAGCCCGGCGTTGCCGAAACTGGTCTCCTCGCCGGGCGCGCGCCGATCCACCAGCGTGACGCGCACGCCCCGCGCCTGCAGATGCAGCGCCACGCTCACGCCGACGATGCCCGCGCCGAGCACGATCGCGTCCTTGCTCATGCCATTCCTCTGGAGTCCATAGCAGTTCGTGAAGTTACCATCGATACCCCGTCACTTCGCGACGATGTCGCGGCCAAAATATTTCATCGACAGTTTTGCGAGCGTGCCGTCCTGACGCAGCGAATCGAGCGCCGCGACCACCTTGGCCCGCAACGCCGCGTCGTTCTTGCGCAGGCCGAAGCCGGTGCCCTCGCCGAGCGTGGCGGGGTCCTTGAGCGGCGCGCCCGCGAAATCGAAGCCCTTGCCCTGCGGCTTCGACAGAAAGCCGTCGGTGGCAGTCTGCACTTCCTGCACGGCCCCGTCCAGACGCCCCGCCGCGAGGTCCGCAAAAATCTGGTCCTGGTTCTCATAGGTGACGATCGACACGCCCTGCGACGCCCAATGCTTGCGCACATAGTCTTCCTGCGTCGAGCCTTGCAGCACGCCGATCTGCTTGCCCTTGAGGCTCGCCGGCGTCGGCTGCAGGCCCGCACCGCGCTTCGCCACCATCTGGATCGGCATGACGTAGACAGCCGGCGTGAAATCGATCTGCTGACGGCGCTTGTCCGTGATGTTCATCGCCGAATTGATGACGTCGAACTTGCGCGCTTCCAGTGCCGCGATCAGACCATCGAAGCTGTTCTCGACCCACACGCATTTGACCTGCATGCGCTGGCATACGGCATTGCCGATGTCGATATCGAAGCCCTGCAACTGGCCCGACGGCGCCTTGCTCTCGAACGGCGGATACGACGCCTCCACGCCGAAACGCAAGGTCTGCGGGTCCTGCGCGTGCGCCGCCGTCATCATGCCGAGTCCCGCGCCCAGCAGCGCAGCCAGTCCCGCGAGCCGCGCACGGCGCGCATAGCGAATCGTCTTTGTGTTCATCGTCGTCACCATATCGAAATGAGGTCTTGAAGGTCGTCATGAGGTCGGGCGGCGGGCCGCAGCCACACGCCGAATATAGACGAAAAATAAAAATAAAGTCTAGAATGGACAAAAAAGTCCACTCAGGAGCCGCACCATGAACGCAACGATCCTTCCGGGCGCGAGCGTCGCGCCGTTTATCGCCGATGCCGCGCAGGTTCGCGCCGCGCTGCCCGCCCTCGACGTGCGCGGCGCGCTCGCCGACATGTTCGGCTCGCTCGGACGCGGCAACGCGGTCCAGCCGCCGCAGACGCTCTCCCTCTTTCCGCAACAGGCGGGCGACTACATCACCTATCTGGGCGTGCTGGCCGAGGCCGGTGTGTTCGGCGCGAAACTCTCGCCCTACATTGCGGGCGTGGACGGCGCAAAGCCCATCATCACGGCCTGGACGGCGCTGATGTCGACCCAGACCGGCCAGCCGCTGATGTGGTGCGACGCCGCACTGCTCACGACCGAACGCACCGCGGGCACCACCGCGCTGGCCGTCGACCAGCTCGCGCCGCGCGAAGCGCGTCGCCTTGCCGTGATCGGCGCGGGCGACGTGGCGCTCGCGCATATCCGCCACGTCGCGCCGCTGCGCGCGTGGGACAGCATCGCCGTGTGGTCGCCTTCGCTCGCGGGCGATGCGCAGCGTGCCGATCAGCTCCGCGCCGTGGACGCGCGCGTGAGCGTCGCCGAAAGTGCCGTGGCCTGCATCGCCGACGCCGATGTCGTCATGCTCTGCACCTCGTCGGGCAAGCCGGTGATCGCGCTCGATGCGCTCACGAAACCGGCGCTCATCACCTCCATCAGCACCAACGTCGCCCAGGCGCATGAAATCGATCCGGCCGCGCTGCCCACGCTCGACGTGTATTGCGACTACCGTCGTACGACGCCGCACAGCGCCGGTGAAATGACGATTGCCGCGCGCGAGCACGGCTGGTCGCCGGATGCGATCGTCGGAGATCTGGGCGAACTCGCCAACGACGCCTGCCCGCGCCCCGGCTACACGCGTCATGTGTTCTTCCGCTCGATCGGGCTGGGCCTCGAAGACATGGCGGTGGCCTACGCGCTTTACACGCATCTGCGCGAACAGCAACATCGCGCGCCATGAGTCGCGCACAATAAGCAGTATCATCGTCGTCCTCTTCGATGCGACAGCCACGGTCCCCGTCCGATGCAGAAAACGAAATCCGCCAGCAAGAAAGCGCCGCCGCATTCCGCGTCGCGTGCGCGCCTGCTCGAACGCTACGCGCACGTCGCGGACAGCATCACGACGCTGTTCTTCCCGTTCGCCGAAGTGGTGATCCACGATCTCGCCGATCAGACCGTGGCGTATCTTTCGAACAATCTCTCGAAGCGCGAGATCGGCGACGATTCCGCGCTTGAGGATGTCGAGGAAACCACGCGCAACAAGCTGCTCGGGCCGTACGAGAAGGTGAACTGGGACGGCCGGCGCATGCGCTGCGTCAGCACGGCGCTGTTTGATGATGAAGGCCGCGCGGCGGGCGTCATGTGCATCAACTTCAACATTGCCGCCTTCGACGACATGCAGTCGACGCTCGATCTGTTCCTGCGCGGTGCGGGTGTGATCGCGCAGCCGGAAGAACTGTTCAAGGACGACTGGCAGGAGCGCATCAACACGTTTCTGCACGGCTGGCTGCGCGAGCGCCAGGTGGCGCTCAACGCGCTCACGCGCGAGCACCGGCGCGAACTCGTCGAGGCGCTTCATGCCGAAGGCGCGTTCAAGGGCAAGAGTTCGGCGAACTACGTGGCGAAGGTGCTGGGCATGGGGCGCGCCACGGTCTACAAGCATCTGCGCGAGATGAAGGGCGATGCGGGCTGAATGGCCGTTGATCGACGATTGATCGCCCTGGCCGCGATGGAGTCGCGCCGCAGCGGGTGAATCGCTACAATCGCCGGACTGCGGCGCGCGCCCGGCCGCGCCGCCCTTCTCGCGACGTCCATGAACTACACGCCCATCCTCGACGCGATCCATCGCGATCTGCAACCGCACATCGGCCGCGGCCGCGTCGCCGATTACATCCCCGAACTCGCCACGGTCAGCCCCAATCACTTCGGCATGGCGATCGTCACTGTCGACGGCCAGGTTCATCGCACCGGCGACGCCGACACACGCTTTTCGATCCAGAGTATTTCGAAGCTGTTCGCCTGCACGCTGGCCTTTCAGCTGATGGGCGATGCACTGTGGGACCGCGTGGGCCGCGAGCCGTCGGGCACCGCGTTCAATTCGCTGGTGCAACTCGAATTCGAAGGCGGCAAGCCGCGCAATCCGTTCATCAACGCGGGCGCGCTGGTCGTCACTGACGTGCTGTGCCGCCGCTTCGTGCAGGCGGAAACGGCACTGGTGGATTTCGTGCGGCGGCTGTCGGGCGAAGTCAGCATTGGCTACGACCTCAAGGTCGCGCAATCGGAACTCGCACACGCCGAGCGCAATCGCGCGATGGCGCATTTCATCGCCAGTTTCGGCAACCTGGAAATGGCCGCCGATGCGGTGATCGACGCGTATTGCCGTCAGTGCGCGATCTCGATGAGCTGCGTGGAACTGGCGCGCGCGGCGCTATTTCTCGCCAATGGCGGCGTCTCGCCCGCGAGCGGCGAGCAGGTGCTCGATGCCAGTTCGGCCAAGCGGCTTTCGGCGCTGATGCTGACTTGCGGCACCTATGACGCGGCCGGCGATTTTGTGTATCGCGTTGGACTGCCTGCGAAAAGCGGTGTGGGCGGCGGGATCGTCGCGGTGCTGCCGGGTGAATTCGCGGTGTGCGTGTGGTCGCCGGGGCTCGATGCGAATGGCAACTCGCAGGTGGGCTCGCTGGCGCTGGAGTGGTTGACTACCCGAACCGGGCAGTCGATTTTCTGATATCGCGCCGACGTTAGTGCCGATGCGCAGTGCAACGCTGCGTATCGGCTGGATGCTTTCCCGCCGCTGCGTGGGCTTCTCGTACCCCGGCCGTCACCGTTCAAATCCGCGCAGATCTGCGGACCTCTTCCTGTCCCGATTCCTTTTAATTGAATTTCATTTCAATTTCAAAAGCATATCCGCGCATCCGGTAAGGATTTTGAAATAAAAATCCCCTCGGCAACTCTGAATGTTACGTTATATCATTTCACTCCAATAAAGGACGACACGTCGCCGCCAGAAACATCGACCAGCATCGGGACCATGAACCACCGCACACTTGCCGCGCAGGCAGCCCTTTTGTTTGCTTCAGCCGTCACGACTCCGCACGTATGGGCCACGGAAATCAGCACCATCGGCGGCACGGTGCACGATGCAGGCGGCAAGCCCATCGCCAGGGCCGATATTGCGCTGACTGGCGCGAACGGATCGAGCGCCGGGCACACCACGACCGATTCGCGCGGACATTTCGAACTCCAGAATATTGCGCCGGGCACCTACGCGATCGGCGTGACCGCGGCAGGTTTCGCAAAGACTACCCAGATTGCGACGGCAGCATCCAGCACGCCCATCTCAGTGGCCATCGTGCTCGACAAGGACACCACGCTCGATGTCCAGGTCAAGGCCAAACGTCTTGACGAGGCGCGCAATGGACTGCTGCCGGAAACGGGCAGCAGCATCTACCGCATCACCCAGGCCGACATTCAGGCCATGCCGCAAGGCTCGAACACGCCACTCAATCAGGTGCTGCTGCAAGCGCCTGGCGTCGCCGACGATTCGTATGGCCAGTTGCATGTACGCGGCGATCACGCCGATCTGCAATACCGCATCAACGGCATCATGATTCCGGAGCCGATCAGCGGCTTCGGTCAGTCGCTCGACACGCGCATCATCGACCAGGTGAATCTGCTCACCGGCGCGCTGCCGGCGGAATATGGCTACCGCACTGCGGGTATCGTCGATATCCGCACGAAATCGGGCGATTTTGGCAATGGCGGTTCGATCGACGTCTATGGCGGCAGCCACCAGACGCTTCAGACCAGCGCCGACGTGTACGGTAGCAAAGGCGATTTCAGCTATTTCTTTAGCGGTTCGCTGGGCGAGAACAATCTGGGCATCGAATCGCCCACCGCTTCGCCAAACCCGATTCACGATCACACACGGCAAGGCAATGCGTTTGGCTATATGTCGTATCTGATCAATCCGCTCACGCGTGTGAGCGTGATGTTCGGCACCTCGGCGAATCAGTTCGAAATTCCCAACACGCCAGGCCTCACGCCTGCTTATAGTCTGGCGGGCACATCGACGTTCGATTCCGCGAATCTCAATGAAACGCAATCGGAACTCAACAACTTCGCCGTGATTGCGCTGCAGGGCACGAATGGCGCGGCACTCGATTATCAGGTCGCGCTGTTTACGCGTTACACCCGCACGCAGTTCAATCCCGATCCGGTGGGCGACCTGATCTTCAATGGCGTTGCTTCGAAAGATTTTCACAACGACACCGCAAACGGCCTGCAAGCCGATACGACGTATCGCCTGAACGATAGCCACACGCTGCGCGCGGGCCTACTGTTCCAGCAGGAACATGCGCAGTTCAATGACAGCGTCACCGTGTTTCCCGCCGACGCCGACGGCAACCAGATCTCCGACATTCCCTTCACGCTGGCCGATTCAAGCAGCAAAACGGGCTATCTTTACAGCGCCTATCTGCAGGACGAGTGGAAGATCAATAGTCGCCTGACGCTGAACTATGGCCTGCGCTACGACGGCATGGACGAGTATGTCCAGGCCAACCAGCTGAGTCCGCGCATCGGCCTTGTATTCAAACTCACGCCAACGACCACGTTTCACGCGGGTTACGCGCGCTATTTCACACCGCCCTCTTTCGAACTGGTATCGAGCTCGACGCTCAGCCGCTATAACGGCACGACGAATCAGAGCGCAGTCACCCAGAACGATCCCGTGCAACCCGAGCGCGACGATTATTTCGATCTGGGCGTGACGCAGCAGATTGGCGCGGACCTCACCCTCGGGCTCGATGCGTACTACAAGAAAGCGCACAACCTGCTCGACCTCGGCCAGTTTGGCGCGGCGCTGATTTATACGCCGTTCAATTACCGATATGGCCGCGTCTATGGCGTGGAATTCACGGCCAACTACAAGCACGATAATGTTTCCGCTTACCTGAATCTCGCCTTTAGCCGTGCGCAAGGCAAGGATGTCGATTCGGCGCAATTCAATTTCGGCGCGGACGAACTTGCCTTTATCGCCAATCACTGGGTCTTTCTCGACCACGACCAGCGCGTGACTGCCTCGTTTGGCGGCAGCTACGCATGGCATCAGACCACCTTCACAGCGGACGGCACAGTCGGCAGCGGCCTGCGCAGCGGCTTTGCCAACACAGGCAAACTGCCGCTCTATGCGCAGGTCAATCTAGCTGTGATCCAGCACTTCAACTTGCCGATGCTCGGCAAGGTCGACGGGCGTTTTGTCGTCGTCAATGCGTTTGGCAGAACTTATGAGCTTAGAGATGGTTCGGGCATCGGCGTGTTTGCTCCGCAATATGGGCCGTACCGCGCCTTTTATGCAGGCGTCACGAAATACTTCTGACCACGGTTAAACAGGAAAAGCATCATGCAAGACTGGCTGGGAATCGTGCAGGCGGCGCGTATTGGCGGATGGATGGTTTATCCGCTTAGCCTGCTCGCGATCGTCGCGCTCGCCATCGTTCTCGATCGTGCGTGGGTGTTCTGGCGCGTCGCGTCGTGGCGCGACATGCAGATGTTCGTGGGCGATCCCGTTGCATCGCAAGCGCGCGAAGCGCAGCTTTTACCGCTGCTTTTGAAGCTGCCTCCGCGGCATGCCGCGCGACGCCTGCTCGAACCGCTCATTGGCCACGCGGCGAAACCCGATTGGTGGATCGAAGCACGCGCGCAAGCGCTGGCCACCGACGTGCAACGCGACGTATCGCGCGGCTTGTGGGTGCTGGAGACCATCGTGACAGCTGCGCCGCTGCTGGGACTGCTGGGCACGATCGTCGGCATGATGCAGGCGTTCAGGTTGATCGGCAATCACGGCCTCGTCAATCCGGCGGGCGTGACTGGCGGCGTGGCGCAGGCGCTCGTCGCCACGGCCATCGGTCTGGTGATTGCGCTGGTTGCGCTATTCGCGTTCAACTATTTCTCGCGCCGCATTGAAACGCTGCTCGAAGACCTCGAAACGCTTGCCAACGTCTGGCTCGGCGAGATGCGGCTCGCGCGCGAGCGTACGGAGCGGGCATCGTGAAGCTGCGGCGCACTCGGCGCACGAAACGCGGGCGCATCGAAATCATTCCGATGATCGATGTGATGTTCTTTCTGCTCGCTACGTTCATGCTCACATCGCTGACGATGCAGCGTCTTGACGCGGTGAAGCTCGATCTACCGCAAGGCGAAGCGCAACCGCTCGCCACACAGCAAGCCCTCACGCTAAGCATCAGCCAGGACGGGCAAATCCAGATCGACCGTCAGGCTGTCGCGCTTCGCGATATTGCGTCCACGGTGCGGCGCAGGTTGCACGCGGACGGCGATGTTGTCATTGCCGCCGATTCCGGTGCGTCGCACGGGCTGGTGACGCAGGCCATGTTGCAGGCGCGCCAAGGCGGCGCCAGCCACTTTCTGATCGCGGTTCAGCGTGGCAGCTAAGAGTCCGGAGGTGGCGCGAAAGCGGGATCAGCCCAGGATGCGATTGACGGCGGTTGCGATGCTGGAGCTGCTGCTTGCGGCTGCGCTGTGGTCGGCGCTGGCCTCCGCTTTGCTGCGCCTGCTTGAACCGCCTGCCGCGCCAATGCCACCCGTCGCGCTGGATGCTCGCTTCGTCGAGATGCCTGCGCCTGCGCCAAAACCCGCCGCGTCGTCGCAGCCTCGTGTTGTCTCTCAGTCGCAACTTCCGTCGCACCCTCACTCGGCACCGACGCGGACCGCTCCACTGCGCACTGCGGCGGTCGTTCATCGGGTTGATTCTGGAGCAACGCCCGCTCCTGCCATTTCGTCGCCGCCATCAAAATTTAATACGGATTCCATATCATCGAATGCAACATCGGCCAGCGAGCCACAAGCTGAGCGTACAGCCACCGCAAGCGAGGAAGGCGCCGCGCGTCCGCTCCTTCAACCGCTGCCCGTCTTGCCCGACGATCTGCGCGAATATGCGTATCAAGCCATCGCGCTGGCGCGCTTCACCATTCATGCCGATGGGTCGGTCGATGTCGTCCTGACAAAGCCCACACAAAATCCGCGACTAAATCAGTTGTTGCTGGCAACGCTGCGCAACTGGCGGTTTTTTCCGGCGATGAAGAATGGACGCCCAGTCGAAAGCGAACAGGACATTCGCGTCCATTTCAACGTCGATTGAAGCCGCTGGCGCTGGAATGGTCGATTACCCGAATCGGGCGATCGATTTTCTGAGGATTCGCCGACGATGGTACGGATTCGCTGCGAAACACCCATGGATATTCCAGCAATCCGCGCATTGACCGGTAGCGGCGACATCATCTGCGTGGCTCGCAGCAAAGCAGCCACTTACGCGATGCTCGAAATCAGCGTACACCCACATGTCGTACGGTGTCCCTGTCGAGCGACCCAAACGCCACGGTCAGCTATCCTGGCATCGCCTTCCAGAATCACATTCGGATTTACGTCCGGATGCTGCGGACACTTCACGAGGTCCCCTTTGCGCGCGACACGGCGCCCACCGTAGCGCATGGTCTCCGAGGCGGTAATCACCTCACCTCCATGGTCAGTGGAATCGCCGAGTCGAATCAGATTAATCATGACGTCTCCTTCGCCTGGCGATCGCCGCAGGCCCCAAAGGGATTAACGAAATTTCCACCGTCACGGCGAGTTGAAGACCTGACTGCAATGCAGCTTTTCTCCGCCATCGATCGTCAGATCGAAATACGGCTTGTGATCGAAATGCTGTTCGTCCGCATCAGGATCGGGGATATTTCGAAACCGCTCGAAAACAAGCGTCTTTCCGTTCTGAAGTCGTATTGACATGAATTTCATCGACGGGTCGAATTTCGGCGTTCCCCACGAGACATCGATTGGCTTGCCCTCCGCTCTGGAGAGATAGATCGACAGCGCACTGCCCCACTGCTGGCGAGGGACCGACTTCATCAGGTCCTCGTCAGCCTGAGGTACGTTCACGCTCACGGAAAGCTTCTTTCCGCCCGGAGCCGCGCAGACAAATGCCTGATTGCCGCCGAAGCGTTGCTGAAACGCGGTGAAGGGGTCGGCGCCGCCCTGATCCGCGTGAGCGGTTGCCGACCAGCACGAAAATACCGTGCCGCACACCAAAAACCAGGCCTTCCATTTCATTTAACCCAGACTCCCGTCACTCTTCGACCCTTTCCAATAAGCGTGGGCGGTTCGCCCTTACGCATGACCCGGCTATTCGGGCTGATGTAATCGCTTGCGAACAAAGGCCCTGGCAATACGACCTCGGCATGACCATGCGTTGATCCGTCCGTCGTACCGTACACGATCACCGCCCCCTCGGGCGCGTCGTAGGGACTCTTGATATGCAAGGATGGATCGGCAAGGACGTTTCTGAATCCGGCCGCCTGAAGATCGATGCCAGCGTCCTTGGCTTCGACCTGCGCCGGATACGAATCGACCATGCCCGAAGCCAGCAGCCCGATTTTCACATACTTCCAGCACTCCATCGTCGACACGCCTGGGGGTTTCGCAACGCTATAGATCGGCTGCCCCAGCCTCGCCTTATGTGCAGCAACGAGCCCGCTGAAATTGGCATTGTGTCTACCGTCCTGTACTGGACTGGACTGGGTCACGCTTGCCGAACATATTGTGGTTGATGCCATGAAGCATGAGGACTTTCATTTCAGTATCTCGTTCTCGGTAAGTCTCAGTCGACTGGCAGTTCGACAACAGTGCCTGAGGTTGCTGCAGCTACGATAGCCTCTGTAATTCGCAGGTTTTTCAGTCCATCGCGCGCCGACACCAACGGCGCCGTTTCGCCACGGGCAACAGCGGCAAAATGCTCCATCTGATGCTTGATGGGGTCATCGCGGACCATCCCGACAACACCAACTTCGAAAGGCTTCCACCAGGAGCGGTCCTCACTTCGCGCGTAGGTTTTCAATCTCATCGTGGGAACGGCCAGACTTCCATTCGTACCAGCTACGAGATAGCAGTCTTCATCTTCATACGTCGGATATGACTTGTTTTCTTGCGAAGTCTGTTCCCAACTGCGCGCGCTCGCCGCAGTGTCCGAAAGCATGAAGGTGCCGAGTGCGCCGCTTGCGAACCGGAGATTGATTGCAACCGTATCTTCGACGGCGAAGTCCCGAGCCGTATGCGACTTGAACGCCTGCACCGCAACGATGTCGCCGCACAACATGCGCAGGTTATGCACCTCGTGAATCATGTTTAACAGGATGGGACCCGCGCCAATCTCCCGGCGCCACGGGGCATCGACAAAGTAGTGGTCGGGCTTCACGAACATTGCAGCACCAGTGACTGCCACGAGACGCCCAAGGACACCAGAGTCGACTACCTGGCGGGCCTTTGCCATGATGGGACTGTGCGCGCGGTGGTGACCAATCAAAATCGGCACACCAACCTCTTCCGCCGCACGCACAAGCGCCTGCGCCTCCGCGACCGTGGGTGCGATGGGCTTCTCAAGCAGCATCGGAACTTGCGCGTCAAGACACTGCAGTGAGTGAGCGACATGCAACTGATTGGGCGTCGCTAGCACAACCCCATCGGGTTTGTCCTTTGCAAACAGTTCGTCAAGCGTCGCGAACAACGGCACGTTGACCTGCTCAGCGAGCACTTTTGCTGCGGGCGACGGGTCGACGATTGCCGAAAGCGTACACGTCCCGCTACTGATTGCTGCACCAATGTGCGCCTGTCCAATATAGCCGGCGCCAGCGACGGCAATTCGGGGCTTGTTCATGCTGTGCTACTCCTTGAGGGTTGCGCCTATGCGCGTGATTGCTTAAGAGCCTGCTGGCGCATTTCCTGATACTCCGGGTTCCCAATCGGGCTTGAGTCGGGTTTCCCCAAGTCATCAAGAGGAGTACGACACGTTTCGCGAGCACTCCACGCCGCTACTGCTGCCACAAGCGTGATGACGAATGTCATTGCTCCAATGGTGGTCGGAATTCCCGTGGCTCCGGGCGGTGCCACTGCTGCGAAGAGTGCTGGAAGGAGCGCGGTGATAGCGATGCCAACGCTCTGAGCGATTGCAACTGCCGTCACTCGTGTGCGCGTGGGGAATAGTTCTGGAAAGAGACTCGGGAAGACTGCGTTGTAGCCTTGATAAAGCACGCCCCACATCAGGAGTGATATCGCGATTGCAAGCGGAACGCTCTTAATGCTGATGGCGTACAGATATGCAAACGAAAGCAGTCCGGACGCAATTGCCCCGACAATGACGGGCGGCCGTCGTCCTATCCTGTCCGAGAGATTGCCGACAAATGGAATCACCAATACCGCAACAATGTTGCCGACAACGGGTATCCACAGAAAAACGTCCTTACCGAAGCCAATGCCGTAGCCCGGCTGGACGGCATAGGCAGCGCCAAAGACCGTCGTCACAACCGGAATCACGTTCATCAATGCAATGCCGACTACACGAAGCATGTCTCGCCAGCTGTATTGGAACGCTTCGGAAATCGGCGAACGTGGCACTGCATGATTGCCGTCTTCCGCCTTGAAAGCTGGCGTTTCCTCGACTTTCCTTCTGATGATGTAGCCGGCGATGACGACCACGAAGCTCATCAGGAAAGGCACTCGCCAGCCCCACGAAATAAACGCGTCCTCGGGCATGTAGTGGGCGAGTGGAAGGAATACCGCGGCCGCCAGAATCTGGCCAGCCTGGACACCCTGAAGCGTAAAGCTCGCGTAGTACCCTCGGCGCCCGAACGGCGCGTGCTCCAGAATCATCGATGCAGCGCCCGAAATCTCTCCGGCAACGGCGAAACCTTGGATAAGGCGCATGACCATCAGCAAGGCGGGCGCGAAGATTCCGACCTGTTGGTACGTAGGCAAGAGCCCAACTGCCATGGTAGAAAAGCCCATCAAGAACATGCAGGTGACGAGGACCTTCTTACGCCCGTGCGTATCTCCAATGTGGCCAAGGAAAAACGCTCCCACAGGCCGCGCTACATAGCCGACGCCGTATGTCGCCAGCGACGCCACAATGGCAACGGTAGGGTTGCCCTTCGGAAAGAAAATTTGGGGAAAAATCAGCGACGCTGCGGTCGCGTAGATAAAGAAATCGTAGTATTCAAGCGCTGAACCTATCCAGCCGCTTGCTGCCGCTCGGCGCGTCTGGCGGGTCTGATGCAGCCTATCCGGCCCATGGCAGCTCTCCTGTCCCATCGTCTCGTCTCCATTTTTGTCGCCGCTTGTTCGACGTGCGGCTTCGTCTGGACACAAGGATAAAATCAACTACTGCGCTTACAATGCGTGCATCTTTCACTTCAATGCTTCCAAATCGTGAATAATGCATGGGACCTTATCGACCTTCGCGTCTTCTGTCAGGTTGCGCGGCGGTCGAGCTTCGTCGCTGCAGCAACCGACCTGGGGATTTCCCCTGCATATGTCAGCAAGAGAGTCGCCGATTTGGAACGAATACTTGGCGTCACTCTGTTCCACCGCACCACCAGAAGAGTGCGAATCAGTGATGTGGGCGAAGCGACCTACCTTTGGGCCCGCAAGGTGCTTGAGGCGGTCGACGGTCTAAACGACAGCGTTGCGAGGCCAGATACGACGCTCACGGGTCAACTGCGCATCAGTTCGAGTCTGCGTCTCGGACGCAGTCATCTCTCGCCAATCCTCGCGGAACTGAACCGCGCACATCCCGGCCTCGATATATGGCTCGAGCTGATGGACCGCCGTGTTGACTTGCTCGCTGAGGGTTTTGATATTGACGTACGGATGGGTGAAGTCGTCGAGCCACACCTGGTCACCCATCTGGTTGCCGAGGATTCCCGAGTCGTTTGCGCAGCACCTGAATACATTGAGAAGTTCGGAGCCCCGAAAACGGCAGCGGAGCTCGCGCATCACAGTTGCCTGCTCTATCGCGAGCGACATCAAACGTTCGGAGTCTGGCGACTGCAAGGGCCGCAGGGAACCGAGACCATCAAGGTTACTGGCCCCATGGGCTCGAATCACAGCGACATTGTGTTCAACTGGGCAGTCCAGGGCCGTGGCATTATTTTGCTCGCAGGCTGGGACGTCGCCGATGCGTTGAATTCCGGACAGCTCGTGCGTGTGCTCCCTGAATATCGTCAGGAAGCCAATGTCTGGGCAGTCACCGCTGCGAAGCTACAAACTTCCCCTAAGCTACGCGCCTGTACCGAATTCATCATGAAGCATTTACGGGACGGACCGTACGCATTAAATACAACGATACGGTAAGCGCGGTTCTGCTTGAACTATCAGTTCGTACGACGCCATGATGTCCGAACCACGTGATGGCCACCCGCGCAATCAGCGATTTCCAGCTCTGTGGTGATAGCGCGCGGCCAGTGTTGCCGAATCAACGGCAAGCGAGCAGTCGTCCAAATGTAGTGCGGGATGGGACTGTGTCATTGCAATTATCGGCTTCCGCAATGTGCGGAATCGCTCATCATGCGTCTGCGCTTGAGCCAGGTGCAGTGACATAACGCATCACTGTCTCGAGCACGCTCTTACGCCGGGTGGCGATTCGCTTACTCGACGCCGATGCTCCGAAAATCAGCGCAAAGGTCGGTCGGTTCGACACGTGGTGGAACGAGAGTGCGCTGATGGTTGTGTGTATGTCCACCGGGTCGATGCCTGGCCGAAACAAGCCCATTTCCACGCCACGCTGGTAGACGGTCTTCACGTCCTTCATCACCGAGGCATTCAGTTCGCGGATGACTTTTGACTGGCGCAGATACTCGCCATTGTTCATATTCTCCGCCATGACCAGCCGTACGAATTCGGGGTGGCTTTCGTGGTAGTCGAATGAGAATGTGACCATCGTACGCAGCGCGTCGAGAGGGTCCATGTCGAGCAGATTCAGTGAGGCTTCGGCTGTGCGGATGTCACGATATGCGTTTTCGAGCACCGCAAGATACAGCGCTTCCTTGTTCTGGAAGTAGTAGTAAATCATGAACTTGCGCGTGTGCGTCGCATCGGCGATTGCTTCGATGCGTGCACCGGCCAGTCCCTTTGCGGCAAACTCGTGTGTTGCGGCGGCGAGGATTGCCGCAGTCGTGCGTTCCGGGTCGTTCGTCCGCTTGCTGGTCTTCGCGCGCGACCGAGCAGCCGGCGCGCTCTCTGTATCCTTCGCCATTCGTTTCTTCCGCATTCTCAAAAGCACGCCGGTCGCACAGGATTGCGGCGGCAGGGCGAGATTTTAGCCCCTTTAAGAAATACGGAAGATTGACGCGGTGAAACGGCCGCCCGTGGACAAACGAACGGCGGCCTCGACGGTGCCGTTCGTTCACACTGTTAGCGGAGCTTCGCGACCTTGTCTGCCGAGATGGTCGCCGCGGGATTCCCGAACTGCGTGGTCACATAATTGACGAGCGTGGCCGCTTCCTGATCGGTCAGCTGGTCGGCGAATGCGGGCATTGCGATATATGCGTCGTTGGTTTGCCGGCTCACACCATGCATGACAACCATCGCAAGGTTATCCGCGCCCGACGCGCCCACCGCCGTGTTATGCATCAACGAAGGGTACGCACCTGCTGCTTGACCGCCCACCCCGGTACCCTGCCAACCGTGGCAGCTCGCGCAATTGCCGTTGTAGAGCGTTCGACCGTCGGCAGGCAACGTGGCGCCTAGCATTTGCAAGGGCTGATTTCGGATGGCGACGACCGTCTGAATGGGCGAACCCCATGCGAAACGTGGCTGCGTCTCGCCATCACGCTGGGCCGGTACATCGCGCAGGAATGTGACCATCGCCTTCAGGTCGCCGTCACTGAGGAACCGCGTACTGTTCTCCACCACCTCTGCCATCGGCCCTGCGGCATTCGCCTTGCCGTTTGCCGCACCACTGCGCAGGTAAGCCATCAGTTCGGCATCGCTCCAGCCGCCAATGCCGGAAATCTTGTCGGACGTGATGTTATAGGCCGTCCAGTTACCAAGCTGCGCACCGGCCAGGGCCTTGTCAGACAGACCTTGCATAAAATTGCGCGGCGTGTGGCATTCCTGGCAATGCGCCAACGCGCCGACCAGGTAGGCACCCCGATTCCATTCGACACTCTTCGTCGCGTCGGGCTGGAAGCGCTGCGACTTGAAGTTGAAGAGATTCCAGAACACCATCGCCCAGCGCTGGTTGAACGGGAAGGCCAGCGTGTTTGTAGGCGCGGGCTGTGCGACTGGTTTGACGGTCCTCAGATAGGCGCGAATTGCGAGGATGTCCGAATCCGTCAATTGCGTGTACGAGGTGTAGGGCATGGCCGGATACAGCCGCTTGCCGTCCTTCGATTTGCCTTCGCGCACCGCACTGATGAAATCAGCGTCGCTAAGTTTGCCGATGCCGTGCACCGGGTCGGGCGTGATGTTGGTCGAATAGATTGTGCCAAACGGCAGCGCGAATGGCACCCCGCCTGCATAAGGCTGGGCTTTGTTCGACGTGTGGCAGGCGATGCAGTCGGCGGCACGGGCCAGATATTCGCCGTGCTTGATTTGCGCCGCGTCGTCGGCTCGCGCGGTACCGGCAAAGGCAAGCAGGCCTGCAGCGACGCTCGATGCGAGCACGGCTGCCCCGGCACGGCGCCAGCTTTGAGCCGCGTTCGCCGCACGCCGCTGGACGGAGAACTTACGCATGCTTCATCTCCGCAATCAGTTTGTCAGCCAGGCGCATCGACAATGCAGCGAGCGTCAACGTGCAATTCACCGTGCCTGCACTGGCCATGGTGCCGCTCGACGCGATGAACATATTCGGATGGTCGTGCGAACGCAGGTCCTTGTCGACGACTGAATCGCGCGGGTCGTCGCCCATAATGAGCGTGCCCATAATGTGATTGTTGTTGAAGTATTTGTCGTCGAAACGCACCTCGGTGCCGCCGAACAAATCGGCAATCCGCGCATAGTGGCCGCGCGCGACCTTCGCCGCACGGTTGATGTAGTCGTCGATGCGGTAATGCACTTCCGGGCGCGGAATGCCCAGCTTGTCCTTGAATTCGGAACTCGCGGTGATGCGGTTCTCCGGGTCCGGAAGGATGTCGAAGAAGCTGTTGACGACCACCCAGCGCGAGCTGTATTCGCGGATTTTTTCGTCCAGTTCAGCGCCGTACACACCCTTTGAAATCAGGTAGTCGGTCACGGCCCGCATCGGCGAATAGTTACCGACGTTCAGCTTCATCGCCGAGTAATCCGAGCGGAAGTCGCCGTCGCGCAGATTGTTGATGCACGACAGGCGCATGGGTCCGCGGCCCGGCCACATCGGCTCAGCCGACAGGAACGTCACGGTCGTGCCAGGATGGTCCATCAGATTGCGGCCCACCTGGTCCGAGCGGTTGCCAATGCCGTTCGCGAAGCGGTCGCTCTTCGAGTTCAGCATCAGCTTCGGTGTTTCGATTGCGTTCGAGGCGAGCACGAAGAGCTTTCCCGTTACACGATGCGTCGTGCCGTTCGGGTCGAAGTAATGCACAGCCACAATGCGGTCATTCGCATCGTGCTCGATGCGATACACCACCGCGTTCGGCAGTAGCCGTGCTTTGGCTGCCTCGGCCTTGCGGATTGCCGTTTCACCGGTGTATTGCGCCTCGATTGGGCAGATAGGCATGCAGTTGCTGTTGCCGCAGCATGCAGGGCGTCCGTCGAACGGTGCTGAATTGCGCGCGGCGGGCTCCGTCACATGGTGATAGCCCGCCCGCTCGACCACTTCCTTGAACTTCTGGTCGAAATCAGACAACGCCAGCGCCGGCTGCGGATAGGGCTTCGAGCGCGGGGAGCCGAGGTCGTCGGGGCCGCCAACGCCCATCTCGACTTCCGCCTCGTAGTAGTACGGTTCGAGGTCGTCATAGCTAATCGGCCAGTCGCGCCCCACACCATATTTCGTCTTCAACTTCATGTCGTTCGGCAGCAGGCGCCACGACTGCGCCGACCAGTGCCAGGTGGTGCCGCCGACCATGCGCAAATAGCCGGCCTTGTAGGGCTCGGGGCCACGCTGAACGAGATAGTCGTTGTTTGGCGAATACTGCGGATGCGGCGCATGCGCTGTCGGCGGATACGGCGACTGGAAATCCGATTTGAACGGACTGTTACGATAGTTCTCGACGATGCGCCAGCGGTCGATGCGCGGGCCCGCTTCGAGCATCAGGACGTCGATACCGGCCTTGGCAAGCTTCTGCGCAATCTGTCCGGCCGCGATGCCGGCGCCGACAATCACGACGTCGGCGGAAATATTCGTTGTCATGGGTAGGGTAAAAGATTAGCGAGACAGCACGGGCGCTTTGGCCCAGTAACCGGGCACGCCGCGCGCGAAGCTCGGCATCACAATGACATCGGCGATGGGTGGATACATCAGCGCCTGTTCGTAGGCCACGGTGCGTGCTTTCGCCCCGCTGCCGACGACACCGAGATACCAGCCCGTCACTACCCGCCGGGGCAGCGCCGCCAGGGCAGACTGCTGCGCATCGAGCAGAGCTTGCAAGGCACCGGCAGGCGTTTTTGTAGACGACACGAGCGTGTCGAGTGCGGCCACCTGGCTGGCGAAATCGGCATCCTGCTCGCTCAACCCCGCAAAAATCGCCCGGCCGATACTTTCATCGAGTTGCGCCTTCGCCGTCAGATATTTTGAAAGCAAAATGAAGGCATTAAAAGAACGCTCAGTCGCCGAATCGGGCAACGGCGAAGCCATCGCGGCCGGTATGACCACGCTGGGAAGCCAGGCCGTGACGCCAGCCACGGCGAACGAACTCACGCCAAACAGGAAATGACGCCGGGATGGAGCGAACGACGGTCGTCGGGACAATCGTGGGGGTTTCATAACGCTGCCTTTAACTTGAATGACGACTGCATCGCTCGGCCTTGCCAAGTTTTTCGCCCGTCGCCTCTAAAACAAACATAACGTTTGGTATGTTTTGGCGGGATTCTACCCGAATCCGAAATCGAGCGATGGCCCAGAAAGACCGCCAAGGCACCATCCAGCTTATAGGGTCGGTCGGGAATCCCGCCTTGGCGCCGTTCTGCGCAGGCGAGAGCAACATTCAAAGCAGCAGAAGTTCCTACTGATTGCTGTCAAGCCACCAGGCAGGTGCTAGCGGTCAACGAGCCGTTGGGTAACAAGTTGGCGGACCTCCCCCTCGCATTGCCAGCGTGCGCAGCTCATCGACGCTTGTCGCGCGCTCTTATTCACGCACTCGATTACCATTCCCGCAGACTGAGTCAGACCTCGTGCGGCTCTTCAACCTTAACAGTGGCTGATTCCTCGACTACCAGAAACCTGTGGTCCAGCAGCTTCACGCGCAGAGCGTCGCCTACATCTCTCAGGGCGCAGGCTGCGCGTGAAGCTGCCGACTCGCTACAGGTCGCCGAACTGGGGTTCGATCGCCTTCAGCCAGGCTGGGCAGAAAATTCAGGGCGATTGTGTGTCCGGCTGCAATCTGCAGACTCTTTCCGCCAATTCGCTGCTCGGTGCGAATGACCGCTCGAGTGTCGTAAAGGCGAGCCAACACGTCATCTGCTTCTTCGCGAAAGAGCTGCCCTGCGGGCGTGTACCGGCGGGAAACTGCTCCGGTCAATCAAAGCTGCTCCGACCCACTGCTCTAGCGACTGGATTCTGCGGCTGAAGCCCGATTGAGTTACGTTGCGGAACTTGGCCGCGCGCGAAAAACTCTGGTATTGGGCCAGAGCAACAAAGTCCTCAATCCACTTAATTTCCATAGACATCCACCGTCGCTTCTCGTCGTTGACCAAGCTGGTCATCAATCGCTATTAGAACGCGGCGATTCGACAGGACATGTGGACATGCAATCGCACGACAAGACGAACTTCTTGCCCCGGACCGCCCTATCACCCGAGGCAACCGGCTCGTTGAGTCTTCTGGGGTAATAGGTACGTTTGGCTCAGAAGACGAAGCCCAGAGCGCCGGTTTGGAGTGGGCTCTTGCCTGGGTCGACCAGCACGGATAGTTACGGTGCATCGGCACCGTAGCAATCAGATTCCGCGCGCGGCGCTCGTTGCTCGCCAGTTGCGGCGCGCGTACATATTGGATTTAGTTTGTCCGCTGGAATTCTTCCATTGTCATCCAGTGCCGGAAACTCCGCAGAACGCTGGCGCCGCTTGTGACATCAGAGCGCCAGTTGGCGTTATGAGGGAGGATTGAAGCTCTATCGTGCCCTGACACTCGGCAAGAAAATATACTCAAATTGCATAATTAATCAACGTACCAACAATAATTTACCCGCCCACAATTTACATTTTTCATTCATTTTAATTTCATTTTATTTACCACCAAACCACCATCCATCTTTTCAAATAACCTATCAATTCAAAGCATTGCTGCAATCTCCGAATCATCATATTATTCGAAACGAAAGAAAAAGCGAAAATTTAGGGAAAGAAATGGTTATAGGCGTACAAGACCTATTCTCGCTCGTATCGTCGGGGATTAGCCAGCAGGACCGCCTGCTGAAACTGGACACACCTCTCGGGCCTAATGTCCTGTTGCCGCAACGTGCGATTGGGCACTCTCGCATTGGTCGAAATTACGAATTCACGGTTGATGTCTTGTCTCTCAAAGACACGCTCGAGTTGAAGACACTCATCGCACAACCTGTAACACTTTGGATTCAGCAAAACGACAAGTCTTATCACCCGCATCACGGTTACATTCATACGGTGCGCAGACTCGGTTCAGATGGCCAAGCGACCTGCTTTCAGCTAACGTTTTCCTCGTGGCTTCATTTCCTCAAATTCCGGAAGGATGCAAGAATCTTCCAGGAATTGAGCACCGAAGACATCCTCACCGCGATTTTTAACGAGCACCCGCAGGCGCGCGGTGCCTATCGCATCGCAGTCCGCCGCCCCACGCCCGTGCGTTCCTTTTGTATCCAGTACGAAGACGATTGGAATTTTGTTCATCGTCTAATGGAAGCAGAAGGCTTGTTTGGATATTTTGAGCAGTCTCTCGACGGTAAGTCGCACACTTATGTCGTCACTGACGACGTTTACGCGCTTGCTCCAATGTCGCCGAAAGTGATTGATTTCGCGCGGATTGGTGTAAATAGCGAAACAGATGCATTCCTACAATGGACTGGCACACGCACGCTGCAGAGCGCGACTTACACAACCAGCACGTTCGACTATAAGAACCCGCTCGCGCAGAAGGGCACGAGTTTTCCAACCATCGGCAATCAAGGCTCACTTCCCGAGCAAGCGGAAGTTTACGAGTACACAGGCGCATACAGCTATCTTGAGAGCGACCGAGGCGACCAGCTCACGAAGCTGCACCTCGAGGAATGGGAATCGAGAGCAAAGCGATTCGTCGGAGTTGGCGGCGTGCGTCGCGTCGACGTTGGCCAGTATTTCACGCTCGCGGGCCATCCCGAGCATGACCATGATGCATCTCAGGACCGTGAATTCGTCGTCATTGCCGCTGATTGGTACATCGAGAACAACCTACCTGCCGGAAACACCCATCCTTTTCCACAAGGCCTGCAGCGCCGCATTGCAGGAGTCCGCGCAGACTATGAGGCCATCAACTCCTCACTGACAAGCAGAGCATCGGACGGTAGCGAAGGATTCTTTCTCGTCGAAGCAGAAGTGCAGCGCCGGAGCGTCCAGTATCGCAGCCCCTTTGAACATCGCAAGCCGCAGATGCAAATACAAACGGCAACCGTGGTCGGGCCGCCGAACGAAGAGGTCTATACCGATTCGCTCAATCGCATCAAAGTCCATATGCATTGGGACCGAAGAAATCGTGGGGATGCGAACTCTTCGTGCTGGGTGCGTGTGCTTTTTTCCGACTCCGGTAGCGGCTACGGCGGCGTGCACGTACCTCGCGTGGGCGAAGAAGTGGTTATCGCCTGGCTTGACGGTGATTGCGACCGCCCGCTTGTGGCCGGGAGGCTCTATAACGGGGCCACGAATCCACACTGGCATTCGAACGGGCTACTGTCGGGATACAAGTCAAAGGAATATGGCGGCACAGGCTACAACCAGCTCGTAATGGACGATTCCAGCGGCCAGAGCCGTGTCCAGCTCTACACCACTAGCGCGAACGCCGCACTGCATCTGGGATATCTCGTCGACCACACAGGCAATCTGCGAGGCGACTATCTAGGAAGCGGTTTTGACCTGACGGCGGATTCGTTCGGCGCCGTGCGCGCTGCGCAGGGACTCTTCGTGTCGACAAACTCGCGCACCGGCCTTGCGACACAGCCCCTTGATGCCCGCGAAGCCAATCAGCAGTTGCTTGGTTCCGAAAGCGTCATGGATGCACTCTCCGAGGTGAGCGGCCAGCATAGGGCTGAGTCCCTGCTCGAGGGAAAAAACGCCCTGAAGAATTTCACTGCGGCGACCGAGCACGACCTCGACGGTATTGGTACAAGCGGCCAGACAGATGGTGGAGGTATTGGCAGCGCAAAGGGCTTCAAAGACCCCGTCATGCTGTTTTCAAGTCCGGCTGGTATTGCACTGTCAAGCGAAAAATCGGTGCACCTGTCTCCGGACGAGCAACTGAATCTCGTGAGTGGTCAGAGCACACATATCGCAACGGGTAAGTCGTTCATAGCGAGCGTCAAGGAGAAACTGAGCCTCTTTGCGCAGAATGCTGGAATGAAGCTCTTTGCGGCGAAGGGAAAGCTGGAATTGCAGTCGCACTCCGACAATATTGAGTTGACCGCGCAGCAGACCGTCAAGATTCTATCGACCACAGCGAAAGTCGAAGTGGCATCGGCCAAAGAAATCCTGCTGACGAGCGGAGGCGCATACCTGCGCATCACCAACGGGAACATCGAGATTCATGCGCCGAATTCGGTCTCCGTGAAAGGCGCCGACAAAGTCTTCGCTGGCCCTGCAAGCACCAGTTATCCCCTGCCGGACCTGCCAACCTCGTCTCCAGTTCCATTCAGCCAGAAGCTTGTCTTCCGCTCCTCTGAAGACGGAGCCGCCGCGAGCGACGTCAAGTACGCGCTTTACCCACATCAAGACGAGCCGGACGGCAACGCGCAAAAAGTCATCTCGGGCACTTCGGCATCAGACGGGTCCGCTCGACACCTGAACCCGGAAGAAACCGAGCATCTGACTGCACTCTTTGGCCAAGGCGAATGGGAAACCGCCTGGAACCTCAACATTGACCGCGACGACGACGTACCACCCGCTAGCGTCGTGCATGACGAAGCATCCGAACTCGTTTGAACATGACCGACCAAGCCGATTACACCATTCAGCCCGGCGATACGCTCAGCGCCATTGCTGCGAAGAACAATACGACCGTAAGTCAACTAGTCACGCTCAACAATATTGACAATCCCCGGCTCATTTACCCGGGGCAAAAACTGAAGCTGAAGGCGTCCGACACACCTGCACAAGTCGACGATGCAGAAAAGTTTTTCAGCGAACTGTGGATTCGCGTAACGGATGCGAACGACAAGCCGATACCCAACCTGAAGACGACAGTCGTCACCTCTTCTGGTGAGCATGAGCACGTCACAGACAAGAACGGCGACATCCCGGCGGTTCGCACGCTCACGCCGGATGAAAAAGTGCATGTCTACGTCTTCAAACTAGAAGGCGGCAAAAAGAAGGTCGCCGAGCTGAAGCCCCCTCCGGGCACACATCAACCCATTGTGCGCAGCCCGAAGGCGAAGGTCAGCATCCCGCTGCGTGTACACGAAGGCGGGGCGGACCATCAACCGAGTGCGCCGGTGCCTTTGGCACCGGCGGAAGTCCAGCACAATCGCGACATCGCGGGCAATCCAGTGGTGAACGTTGGCGTCGAGTGTCCGAACAGCCACAACCTGCGCCTCGGTGCGAACATGAAGTATCGCGACTACATCGTCAAAGCATCCGAGCGCAGCGGGATTATTCCGCAGGGGGTTGCGGCACTCATCGAGGCAGAAGCGGGAAAGATGCCCTCCATCCATGAACAAGTACCGGTAATTTCGAAGAAAACGCACAAGCCGGTTGTCATCAAAGGGAAGCCCTTGATGAAAACAATCCGGAAACCGAACCCTGAGTGGGACCCGTCAGTCGTCAACTCCATTGGCGCTGCTGGGCTTACGCAGTTCCTTCCGACCGCGTGGCTGCAGGTCGCAGACTTGCCCGACTCGGCATTACATCAACGCTGTACCGAACTGGCAGCTCAGCAGGGTGTTCACCATCTCACGCAATCGCAGATACTGCACCTGCGGCTTGACGCGGAGCTTTCCATCCTGACTGCTGCTGATTACGCCGCGTCAAATATTAAAGTGTTCGCTGACGACGGCTTTCAAGTGGACTCCGTTACCGGCCCGAGTCGTGCAAAGCTCGGATACTTTCTCCACCATGAGGGTACAAGAGGTGGACGCGAAATCATCCGTCGTACGCTGACGGCAACAAGAGCCCTTAAACTTCTCCGCACGCAGTTGAAGTCGTCAGGGTCCGATGGCACTGCAGAGGCCAACGCGTACATGGCTGACCACAACGTGCACGGCGCCGAAGCTTACATAAAGTGGATTTACGATTACGTCGACAAGAAAATTAACGCAAAGTATTTTGCTTGCGACCCAAGTAAAATTGATGAACCACTTCCGATGGAAAAAATCGAAGCACTTTTGAAATGAGCGAACGGACCATGAGAAAAATCGTTGCCATCGCAGTCCTTGCATCGTGCGTGAGCACCATCGCGCAGGCTAAACCGGTGACCTACAGTTGTTCTGCGACGAAGAATACTGTCGAACACTCTCTAGACATTAGCGTGGACGGCGACAAGGTGAGCGACTGGAGCTATTTCGCCGCTACGCCAGCAGGTGACTCTTCCTTGACCTGTTCCCTCGACTCAACGGACGGCAAAGAGTCTGGCTCAACGGCCGGCGTGCAGAGATATATAACCGACTCCGGTAATGTGACCGTGACAAAAGAAGGCAAGTCCTTCGTGTTCGACTTTTCGAAGGTTCGCATCACAGACGTATGCGGTCAGTCCTCCGCAATGGCGAAACACCTCACCATCACGCCGGGCTCGAAGCGCTGTACAAACGTTGCGAATGCGACCTGAACCGGACATAGCGACGTAGTAACCGGCTGCGGACTGATCCACTTCGCAGCCACATAGTTTTGCGTAGCGTGTATAAAAACATGCTCGGGGCATCGGCCTGCCCAACAGCAAACGACCGCCTCATCACAAACAGGGGGTGGGGGAATTTACGATGCTCGCTCACGCGGCCACACTTTTCAGCAACTCATAGGCAAACGTTGTGTTGCCCGCATCATCAGACTCAAAACTAAGACGCTTGCATGAGGAGCCCGACGGGTTATCGAAGCGCACCGTGTTCTCGTGGTCGAAGTAGCTACTGGCAGTCGAACCGTCGTCGAAGTGAGCAACACAACGCATACCGTAGAGCCGACCTTGGTCAGCCACGTTGAATTCGATGAATTTGGGTTGCTGGTCGGGCGGGAGCTTTTGCCCACTTTCGCTATAACCCATCCTGGCAAGCGCACCTGACTCCATCGTCATGACCATGTCCGACTGGGATGCAATTAGCTTAGGAGGAGGTTCGCATTTGCATAGGCACACGTCATCTTCTAGCGCGACCTGCTTGCCACTACAAAACGTCATTGGCATGTAGGGCATAACGTTTGCAATCTTGCCCGTCGAGTTGCAGGCCGGACAATGGACCTCTGCACCCACGTAGGCAAGTGGCAACCCGCCACTAGTCGTCGTTGGGTCACCGGTCACCACTACACCGTTCTTCGTAGTCTTGTCGCCTTGGACAATCATCTTTCTGCGCATTTCATGTCTCCGGTCAACTGCCCAGGCCGACTCTCTGGACGGCCAGCAGTTCGGGTTCGAGTGCGCGCCAAAAATCTTGCGCCAGGCTCCTGCACTGCCATCGCGAGATATTGTTACCGACTCGATAGAAGAAAGATGCGTTTCGACGCGCCAACATGCGGCTTACCAGCGCGACGACCTCATCAGGGTCCCACATTAGCCATACTTCGGGAGCCGGTGTCATCACGGCGCCGCTCAATGCAGGGGCGACCTCATTGAAAAGGACTTCCTTGAGCATGGACATCGACATGCTCGAGCAATGTCGGACCAGCTGTTCAGCCACGTAGTGGTAATCAACTACGTTATCTACGAACATCAGTGCCAAGGTGCACCAACACTCCCGACGCATTTCCTGGCTTACCGTATCTGCCATTTCATGAATTCCTGAAGCTCTTCCTGATACAGGTCATTCGCGCTCTCCGCTGCAATAGCGCCCGCCATACTTCCCAGCACTACAAGCGCGTACGCACACACCGGCGCGCCCGGACCACACAAGCTTGCAACGGCCGCGTCCGCAAGCACACCACCAAGCAGTGAGCCGCCGATTATCGCCCCTTGCCGGTTGACCTCGGAAACCTTGTCCGTTGCCGTGGCGACGCTATAAATCGCGAGAACCGACGTCATTAGGAGGAACACCTTTCCGCGCACAGCCCACCGTCGAACTTTGGTCGTCATTTCGACGCTGTCCCGCCCACTTGCGTCAATAATGCCGTAAAACACCTTTGCTCTCTGCTCTGCGCTTAGCGTGTCATACACGCTTGGCCGTGTACCAGCGACGATCTCATTGACATATGCCTTCTGTTCGGCTTGCTTCAGCTTCGTAAATCCCTCAACATTCTGCACGCAACTGTAGCGCTCCAGCAAAAAGCGCTTTGTGAGCCCTTCCTTCTTGTAGCGCTCGGCAACCGCCAAACCCGTCGCCGACGTCGCGGCGCGAGTCTCTTTCATTATCTGGTTACGCATCATTTGCGCAAACCGGACACCCTCTTCCACTCCAACATGGCCAGCAGAAATCTCCTCCCTGACCATTTTTGGAATTTCTCCAATTTGACGCATATATTCTTTGCGCGTGGAAGAATCTTGAATGTACGAGACAGCGATGTATTGCGCCGCACTCTCGAACTCCTTCAAAGCCTTTTCCAGCAGACTGTCTAGTTTATGCTGTTGATTAACCGGGTATGGACCGGTGTATGTCAGTGCATCACCATCGTCCTGGGCGATTGCGGGGTATTCATGCGGCATCACGATTCCAGTCTATGTCGGTTGCGTGATGATATATGAATAGCGCCAACTCCTCATCTAACTGATAAAAATTTTGAATAGTCAATGCGACTCGCCATACTCAGTCGAAGATTTTAGCGCGAACAGCCTCCCAATTAACGAGAACATTCAACAATAAAATTACATAAAATCAAGAATCAAAAACTGCATAAGGACCGTCTCTGCCCTACTCTGCGTGAATAAGAGGTGTACCGAGAGGAAAGTTACCTAGTAAAAGATATGCTCAGGCCGCACTCCCCGTTGCGCGTCGCGTTCACACAACCGGCTCGTTTGTCCACTGGACAGCTGGCGAGGAAGCCATTAGCGTGAAAAAGTCTCTCGACCCGACGTTAAGGACCTGCACATGCAAGTGAGCACTGACACCCTGGTTGAAATGCTGCGCGAGGTCGAAGCGCTTTCCCAGAGTTTCTGCTCACGAGCGCCTCCGCGGATTCGAGCGAAATCCGCGAGAAGAAGCGGCAATCCGCAGCCGCCGACTAGAGTGACGATAGTGCCCAGCATCCCAATGCGCATCATGATAGAGCATGACAATTGCCACAAGAGCGGGCAAAAGCATAAGCAGCGCCGGCTTTAGGCGAGCATTGCGGTCGTACTTGTCGCCGAATGCGCTCACCATATTCGTAAGGACCTCAACAAACGCAGCCGAGTTTTTCATTGCTCAACCTCGTCATAAAACGGTACGTAGGTGAGCGGTCCACACCCCTCACGCGCAGGCATATTGCTGTGGCGCCAAATGCTATTTCCTTTGGTTTGGGCAACCCTGAAACTACGACGATTGAACGCATTCGTAACAACCCTTTTGGGATGGGTCGGAGCTTTCGCAGAAGCGGATACAAAGGCGACACGGCCCGGATTCTCCGGACGCAGGGCCAGCGGCTTACCGAACACAAGGTTGAGGGTCTCGGAGGATACGTGGTGGCGTCCTCCGTGATGGGGAATCTGGGCGAACGTGACCTGAGAAGGCAAGTCAATTCCCAGACGCGTCGCATAGTCGGCCGACTCGCGAAGAGTTTTGATTCCGGCGTCTCCGGTAAGCAAGTCGCCACGTCCACCGAACGCAGCAAACAGCACAGCGCTGCTCTCATTTTCTGCGGACGTCGTGACCGTGTCGGGCAGATACTCCTTGTCTCAGGCGTCAGCGAGATACCCAACTGCGCCCTTAAACGCATCAGCAATCGAATCCAACAAGGTCGCGGCCTTCAGCAATTCCGGAGACTTCTCAAACGCAGGAGTCAGCTTGTGGACGTAGCGGTCGCGCTCCGGCGACAGCACCGTGAAAATGCCGATTTTGGAACCGGCAAACGGCTCGCGCACCGTGATTCCCTTGCTTTCGGCCATTTCCTCAAGCGCGAATGCTGCAGCCATCTTCTTTTGCAGACGTTCCGCGAGACTGTCGTCGGTGATGCGATTATCCCGGAAGTATTGGCGGATGTCGCTGCTGTAGTTCCACGGCTGGTGCATCCAAAGTTCGCCAACCTTCAGATTCTCCAGGACATAGAGAAGACCGCCGGCGTGGTCGTTGTCGGAGTGCGAGTTGACCACGTAGTCGATATAATCCACACCGCTCCGGTCAAGCATGTGAGCATCGACGAAGCGAAACGATTCATTTCGGTCATGTTCGGCTCATAGCAGACACGCCAAGCATTGAGCTAGGCGGCCCCAAAAGCATCGGGTGTGATTACCAACCAGGGCGATTGACTGAGCCCCACTGATTCTTCGGCCCCGGTATGTGGCGATGCGGACTGATTGAACCGGAGCTTGGTTGCGAAAAATCACTCTGACGCCACCTGAAGCGCTGCCCCTTCGGTTTGAGGCGGAAGAGAAATGAAAACCGCCGAAGAAACGCGCGAAGCTTTGGAGAAGGGCCGGCCATCGAGAAATGGATTGCAGTTGTGATGCTTCAAGGCTACCACACGGGCGTGCAAGCCGAAAATATGTGGCGTTGCTAACCTGAAGTCTCGGTGCGCACTTCCATAGCGATGTCAAAATTCGGCGAAGAATCTCGATATTGGTTTTGACAAAAATGCGATGAATAGCATTTTATGCAATGCAGATATAGAAATAGGTCCGATAGTTACGCGCAGCGAACGAGTCGATTCGCTGAAGGTGTGCCACCTATGCACAGGCGACATGAGTAGCGCCTGTGCAACGGTCAGCGTTTAAATACAGAAGTCAGCTGGCAGTCCAAACATGCAAACCGAGGTCTCTGTTACGTCGCTCGACATTCGTGCCTTGACGACGCGTTCACATTCACATTTGGGCTTGCCGAAGCGTTCCGGCTGAACAAGAGTTGCGCCAATTCCGTACGATGCATGGTGATGTCCCGTCTTGCCATCGGTCGTACGACGTTGGTCGTTCCATCCTTGGAATTTGTAGTTTTCGAGCATATGCAAATTTGGATGCCCATACCCATTCTTGCCTGTGGAAATCACAAGCCGGGCGCCAGGAGCTTTGGTCTCAGGAATGCTAAACACATTGAGTTTGCCACCATGGTGACTGGCCATCATCCCTACAATTCGACGCACGTCTAAAGACAGGTCAGTGGCTAAGCGCATGCTGTCGAATTCTGAGTCACCGGGAAGCAAAACAAGCCCCCTCTCCCAGCCATCGTCAACCCGGACAACCATCGCCAGTCCTGAATTGTTTCGATGCGAAACGTCCTTTTTAGTCGTCCGACACTTGATTATGAGGAGATTACGTGATTCCCACGCCCTTCTTTTTTGCGGCCAATAGTGCAGCGCCCTCTTCCCCATACACCGCTGATGGAAAAGCTTCATGATAAGAAGATAGTGGCTTGGTCCTAGTTTCATCGCTCTATCTGGTGCCGGTACCAGCCATGGACGCTCGAGGGCGCTTGCTTTCCATGTGGCGCAAGCCGCTCTTCGATTACGGTCGTAGCGCCAACTTTCAAGAGCGTATGCCCAATGGTCCCAATCCCAATGCGAAAGTACGACTGGTGGAGCTGCCTCTTCTTCTGCCTAGACATCAAAAAGCCTAGGTGCCGAAGTAGGCGCACCAGCAATATTTGTCTGGATGGGCCAGCCCAAATCGAAGAACAAAACGGGATGTTCGAAACGGTCAACTATCGCGTTGCAGTTTCCTTGACCAACGTGATAAGCGACAACATGGCGTTGCGCGTCGCGGGAAAACAATGCTTCCAACCGACTTGTAAAACTCTCAAACGACCGAGGTTCCAGGCGTGGTGGGCTGAAGATGCGCTCAGCATCATTCTAAATTTCACCATTGACTGGTGTTGGAGATGATATGTAGAGCGGCGGGACCTCAAGTCCATCAGCCGTTGGTGCAAGCGAAACAAACGTTGCTGAGATGTTGGCGCCATCCTCGTTAGCCACATCGGAAACGGTGAACTGCAACCAGAGTCTTCCCGGCTGCGCGTTGATTCTCTCTAGTAGCTGGCGCTCCAACTCATCACGCTGCACCTGAAGCACAGCACCCATATATTCGTCAGCCATTGTGTCTGGCATCTGACTTATCCCACCTGCCTGACGCATCACCTTGAAGGTTTGTTCGGCGATGCAATCAAGATAGACATGCTGAGAAGTGTCCCCCTCATCATCCAGCGTTTCTAAGACGGCGAAATAACGCATATATCCTCAATTTTTTATTGTCAGCCCGATAACGGCTTTTAAATCTGCCGTCGCACGCACACACGCCGACAACCGAAAATCAGTGTTCGATACTACGATTGTCTACCGGATATTGTCCAGAACGGCGCATAATTGTCCGCTCCTCATAAACCCAATAGTTATGCTCAGTAGGCATTCGTTCGTCGTACTAGACTCATCCCATATCTCGCGGCTCGTTACCGATTGGGCATCAAGCAACTACGTAAACAAGCGTTCAGCCGAGCGCTTTATCCCGCGACTCGTTCAATTCGGTTGGATACCGCTATTATCGTGGCACCAGGTTGTCGAACTGCTACAGCACGGCAACGAGCGCTTGGTCGATATGCGCGTGCGCTACGTACGAAGCTGGCCCATGGCTGCATGGGTGAACGGAGGACAGCCGAACGTGATTCCAGGCTCAGTTCTCAATATTTTCTCTGCGGAAGTTCGAGTTGCCTTCACCAAGCCAGACCTCGACGCTATTGGCGTTCGTGACGCTGCTCGCGACTCGTTGCTGTCGTATGGAAGAGGCGTTGACGCGGCGCCTGGGGTTCTGAGCGATTGGCGTCACCTTCGCGCCCTTATCGACGAGCAACAGAAACATTCGCAAAAGGTCGCAGCTATCTCTCCGTGGCGCGCATTGGAAATCGACTCTACGCCTCTCGCCGACTGGCTCGATAAGCCGCTCCGGTCCGCTGAAAGCATCGGCGCGCGGCTTTCAGAAGTTCGAGAATATCTTGAGGCAGAGATTAGAACGCGTGGTGACAAGCGCATTGAGAGCGCGGCCGATATGGCAGATGAGTTTATGTCGGATGTCGCCGCGAATGTTGAAGAAGCGCTCACAGACAACGCGGCCATCCCGTTGCCCTTGCGCATACTCCTCAAAGCCGGCCTCGAACCCGATGACATTCAGCCGCAGACAACATTTCGCGAAGCAATGCAGGAGGTCGTCTTCAGGCGGCGCCTGAAGTTGGCTGCTGAAGTAGAGCAGTTGCCGTGGCCAAAGGTGAAGGAAGCGGTGACACGTGACCGAATTCCCTCTGCCATCATTTCTGAGGCCTTGCGCACGTACGGGCATGACCAGCCCGAGAGAAAAGGGAGCGACGTCAACGATACTTCACTGCTCTGTCTCGCGCCATACGCAGACAAGATGTTCGTTGATAAGCGCACGCTGGAGAGCGTCCGACGAGCGAAGCAGAAGGTACCGATTCTGGGAGAACTCCTCGGCGACGTTCGGAAGGCTGCAAGCTACCGGGACATCACCACAGCTCTCACGCCCAACTAACGTGGTGCCAGGTCGCGACTTAGTATCGGCTGGAGACGCTGTATCGCTTATCCCAATTCGCAAGATATGCCTTCGTCAGCGCATCGTCACCGGGAACCATCATGCTGTTCTCGGCGTTTCGCTGCTGCGCCGCCTCAGTGAAGTTGAACTACCCAGTGAACACGGCCTTGCCGTCGAAAAGCATGACCTTGGGCCAAGCCGCTGAGATGTAGATGGAGTCAGGGCAGCTTGAGCGATAGGCGCTCGATTGCGCGCCGGCACCGCGTAGGCGAGTCGGTTGGACGAACGAATGTTCTAGCCTAATAGATGCTTTGCTTGAAAGCACGGCGCCAAGGCTCCAAGTGGCGAGCCGCCACCGAAGCCGAAAGCCGAAAAACTGCGCTCCAGACGCGGTAGACGGCGCACTTCGATACGACCCCATATTTCCGAAGTCGGAGATGTGCATTCATTCTCCGCAGCAAAATCAATCTGCGCGTCATTGCTGTGCTATCAAAATCAGCTCTCGATAGCAAAAGCAGCGAAAAATTGTGCGACGCACACCAAATTTCGCGATTCCCGCACACTTTGATGTCTCTGAAACGCAATTTTAGCGTTTCCGCACACTTTGTTGTCTCCCGATAACCCCAGAAAAATAACTTTGACAAACACTCTTAAGATATATATCTTAAGACACATCTTAAGACACTCAGAGACAGGAGGCCTCATGCGCCACCATCATCATTCCGGACATCATGGCCGTCACGGCCACGGCGGTCGCGACGCGCGCGACTTCTTCGAAGGCACCACGCGTGGTGATCGCGCCGATCGCAGCGAATGCGCCGATTTCCTCAACGCCCGCTTCGCCATGCGTCACCCCCTGCACGCGCTTCACGCCCTGCGCCACGCCATGGGCCGTCGCGGCGGTGAAGGCCACGGCGACTTCGGCGATCGTTTCGGCGACGGCTTTGGCCGTGGCTTCGGCGGTCCCGGCGGTTTCGGCGACGGCGACGGTTTCGGCCGTGGCCGCAAATTCACCTCGGAAGACCTGCAGTTGATGCTGCTCGCGTTGCTCGCCGAACGCCCGAGCCACGGCTACGAGCTGATCAAGGCGCTCGATTCGCGCTCGAACGGTTTCTACAGCCCGAGCCCCGGCATGGTCTATCCGGCCCTCACGTATCTCGAAGAACTGGGCTATGTGAGCGTGACGCTCGAAGGCAATCGCAAGCGTTACGAGCTGTCCGACGAAGGCCGCGCCCATCTGGACGACAACCGCGAGCGTGCCGACCTGATCCTCGCCAAGCTCACGCATTTCGGCCGCAAGATGGATCTGATGCGCCGCGCGTTCGCGGGCGAGGATCCCGCCGACGGCAGCGGCTGGACCCGCGAGCTGATCGAGGCGCGCCGCGCCCTCAAGCGCGCACTGCTGCGCCGCACGGACGCGTCACCCGAGGAACAACGCCGTATCGCCGCGATCCTCGTGCGCGCCACCCAGGAAATTGAAAACGGCGGCGAACCCGTCAAGACGGACGACAGCGCGAATTCCGGCGAATAAAAACACGCCCTTCACCGTCGATCGTCAGCCGCCCATTTATCGGAGTCATAGATGCAGAATCAGATTCAGAACCCGTCCCATCTCGAAGTCGTCCGCGTGCGTCATCCGCTGAAGTTCCGCCTGCTGCAGGTCACGCGCGTCGAAACGCTCTCGTCCGCGCTGGTGCGCGTCACGCTGACCGGCGATCTGAGCGATTTCGTCTCGGCGTCGTTCGACGATCACGTGAAGGTGTTTTTCCCGGCCCCGGGCGAGGACAAGCCCACGCTGCCGACGCTCGGTCCGGACGGCATCGCCTTCCCCGATGGCGTCGAGCGCCCCGCCGCACGCGATTACACGCCGCGCCGCTTCGACCTTGAAGCCAACGAACTCGATATCGAATTCGCACTGCACGAAGCCGGCCCGGCAACCGCATGGGCGGCGCAGGCAAAGGCCGGCCAGTACATCGGCGTGGGCGGCCCGCGCGGCTCGATGGTGATCCCCACCGGTTTCGACTGGCATCTGCTGGTCGGCGACGAAACCGCGCTGCCCGCGATCCAGCGCCGTCTGGCCGAACTGCCGGCGGACACGCGCGTGGCCGTGGTCGTGGAAGTGGCGGACCGCTCGGCGCGTATCGAACTGCCGACCGAAGCCGATCTCTACGCGACGTGGGTCTATCGCGACGAACTCGAATCGGCACAACCGCTCGTCGATGCACTCGGCGAAGTCTGGCTGCCGCCGGGCGAGGGTTACGTGTGGGCAGCGGGCGAAGCTTCGGCGATCCGCGCAGTGCGCGCCTATTTGTGCAACGATCGCGGCGTCGACAAGAAGCGCATCCGCGCGTCGGCGTACTGGCGTCGTGGCGCGCAGGCGGCGCACGAAACCATCGACGATTAAACAACCCGCGCGCGCCGCTACGTTTTTCCAAAGCAGCAGCGCGCGCATGAAAAAGGGACTCGCCTCGCGGGTCATCCTGGATGACATTGATCCTCAATCCGCTGCGCGAGCGCACGCTGCTCTGGCTGCTCGCGCTCACGCAGTTCACCGTCATCATGGATTTCATGGTGATGATGCCGCTCGGGCCGCAGATCATGCACGCGTTCGCCATCACGCCGGCGGCGTTTGCCACGGCGGTGTCGGCGTATTCGCTGTGTTCGGGTCTGTCGGGCCTGTTCGCGGCCACCTATATCGACCGCTTCGACCGGCGTCGCCTGCTGCAGGTGACTTACGCGCTGTTCGCGCTCTCGAATCTCGCCTGTGCGCTCGCGCCGAACTTCCATTTGCTGCTGGCCGCGCGCGCATTCGCGGGCCTCACGGGCGGTATTCTCGGCTCGATCGTGATGGCCATCGTCAGCGACGTGATTCCCATCGCGCGCCGCGGTGCGGCCACCGGCGTGATCATGACGGCGTTCTCGATTGCCGCCATCGCGGGCGTGCCGGCCGGCATCGTGCTGGGCGCGCACTTCGGCTGGAGCGCGCCGTTCATGCTGCTGGTGGTGCTCTCGGCGGTGATCTGGATTGCCGGGTCGCGCGTCGTGCCCTCGCTCACGGAGCACGTGGACCGCGAAACGCCGCTCAGCGCGATCCTGCCGCGCCTGTGGCAACTGCTCACGCTGCCGCGTCATCTGAAGGCGTTCACGCTCACCTTCACGATGATGACGGCGCACATGCTGGTGATTCCGTTCATCTCGCCGATGCTGGTCGCCAATCATGGCGTCGTGCCTGAAAAGCTCTCGTGGCTCTATATGGCAGGCGGTGCGTCGACTTTCGTGACCTCGCGTGCGGTCGGCCGTCTCGCCGATCGTTACGGCAAGCGCCGCATCTTCCGCGTGATGGCCTTGCTGTCGATCGTGCCGGTGCTGTTCGTCACGCATCTGCCCACGCTGCCCTTCGTGGGGCTGGTCGCATTCTTCGCGGTGTTCATGATCGCGCTCTCGGGCCGCATGGTGCCGATGCAGGCGCTCATCACCACGATTCCCGAACCCGCCCGTCGTGGCGCGTTCCTGAGCGCGAACAACGCAGTGCAGGCGCTCGGCATGAGCATCGGCGCGTGGGTGGGCGGTTTGTTGCTGACCAACGGCGCGAACGGCACGCTGGAGGGCTTCGGGCATAACGGCTGGCTGGCCGCGGTGTTCACGGTGGTCGCCGTGGCGTGGGTGTCGCA